>NZ_SLWK01000004.1 GCF_004345615.1 Natronoflexus pectinivorans | reverse complement strand
TCGTAAAAAATTAATTCCTATTTTTGAAAAAAATGCAGACCTAAAAAGTGTCCGGATAAATCCGGAATGGGTGTCCGAATAAAACAGAATGTGCACTTATAAGCAAATCACGAATTATTGTTTTTATATATGGTTAGGTTAGTGAGATATAGCATTTTTTTAATTCTCAGTAATGATTTGTCATGTTATTGTATTCGATAATGATATATGATTCATTGAGCTAGTGGTTTCATTATTCTTTTATTGATAATCCCAAAAAGCAAAATAGATATTTAGTCTGTTGTAAATTATCTTGATCTTGGATAGTTAATTGTTTCTTTATCGGATAGTTTAGGTGTTAAGTCGCTATTCTAAATTCGAATTTTTTCCTGGTAGTGAAGAAAGATGAATGGATGTACCAGTCTATTGTACTTGCGATTTCTTAATATATATCCAAAAGAGCCTTGAAACTTATGTTTCAAGGCTCTTTTGGATTGCTTTTATCCTTCCTTTACGGTAACTCGGTAATCATCGTACCGTGAAAAGGTGTGCTGGTCTCTTTAAAATTTTCGATTTTAATATAATCAATGGATGCTTTTTTAAGTTCAGGTGCTAATGCCCCAAAGGTACCTGAAGTAATAAGCGATATTGCGTTAGACAGAAAATGCTCTTCTATTTCTCCCAATTGTGCATTGTATATATTGTCACGTAATGTGTGGTTCGGAGGTAGTCCTTGTTGATAATTGATGTCATTGGTTACATTTTGAGCTCTCATTACAATTGGTTGCATTGCCCACGAATGTCTTCTTTGGTTGGTGCTTTGGTCAATATCCTGAATCATGATCGATCCGTAATACTTTCCATGGGTTTGTGTTCCTATTTGTATGACTTCCATATGTGGAGCAAGACCGTAAATCATCATTTCACTTGCTGATGCAGTGCCTGATGTAGTTAGTATGTAAACCCGACTTAAATCCAAATTCATTGATTGATTGGGAATTCTTAAATTAGTGTTGTAATCTTTAAGATTTTCATTCCATACTTCTTCAATAAACACTTCTCCAACTGATGATTTTGGCGCAATTAATCCTGCCAGTAAAACAGCAGATGAAACCCTGCCCCCTCCGTTATATCTTAAATCGAGAATCAATTCGTTTACGCCGGCTGCTTTAAAATCTGAAAAGGTATTGACTAGAGCAGTGTCATAGCTGGCTGTAAATGACGAGTAAGCCAAATATCCTATTGTAGAACCTTCTATTTCATGGATGCTGCTGGCAATTATTGGGTGATGTTGCAGGTTCTCAACAGCATTAATCTCCACTTCGGGTGATAATGAAATGATGTTCCCGGAGTCATCTAGATAGCCAAGGGTAAGCACCATGTTGTCATTATTTAGCAGGCGCTGATAGTTTTGATCGGTTACGGTTTCTCCGTTGATTTTATGAATCATATCACCTCTTTGAAGTCCCGCTTCACTGGCTGGCGAGTTTCGATATACATATTCTACATATATGATAACCTGGTTTGATCCCTGTCTCAAATAATAAGGTTGTACAGAATATCCTTTACTTTTTGAAACACCATCAAAATAAGCTATGAGTGCATCAATGTCATCAGTGATAAATGACCACTTATCATCAGGATTCTTAAGTAAACTGTAAAAATAGGCTTCTGGGTCTCTTTGTGTTCTGTAATTTATTTCCGGCATTTCTTTGTGCCAGAAATAAGCGTAGTCCATATATGTATATATAAAGTTGTTTACAGTAAGTGTTTGCGTAGGCAGAAATTCAACATTAGGTTTTAGAGTTAAATATATTCTGATATCCTGTATTGCTCCAGCTTTTATGTTTTGAGTTGATGCGATGTAAATATTGGTTGATTTATCTCCATACAGTGACTCTTTTTCGTCATCTGTTAAATGGCGATATGCCTGAACTTGATAATCTCCGGGTATTAAGTCGGTAAAAAGAGCCTTTGTTCCATCTATCAGTTTTGTGCTGTCTGCTTCACCACTTTGAATGTTCGTAATCCTAATGGTGGTATTTTCCAGAGAAATAAAATTGTAATTATCATCAATTTTAATGTTTACCTCAACAGACGACAGTATTTGGGCTTTATCATCATCTTTACATGAATATAAAATGGTCATCAGGACCATTAGTTTAAAGAATAAAATGGATATTTTCATAATCAATTGTTTAAATCGTATTTTGAACTGTAAATTTACACTTTTTTCTGTTTAATTTCACTTTTCCTGATGCTCATTGCATGGATATTTCAGATTCGTCTGTCACTTTTTGTGGTATTTTCCTAAATTTGAAAAGAAAATAAGAGTATTTTGAATTGTTTGATCAGGGATCTAAAAACTTGGCTCATTTGTCAATTATTCTGTGGACGATCTTTTATGTCTCGGTGTTGTAGTACAGGTGTTTATATAATCCGTATATTGATTTATTGTGGAATGAATATTAAAAAGTCTTCGATAGTTTTATCAATTGCATTCATTGCTATGATTTCCTCCTGTGAATCCGATCTTGAAATAGATATGGATGAAGGAGGTGGACGACTGACTCTGTTTTCATTTCTGATTCCTGATTCTGTTTTTACGGTACATTTGAGTAAAAGTGTAAACCACTCTTCTGTTGATTTTTTTGAGCGAGTTTATGATGGCTATGTTACTGTTGTTAAAAACAATGTTGTTGTGGATTCATTTGCTTATCCTTACCGAGATCTTTGGGCTCAACGTCCTGGAATAACCATTAAGCCCGGAGATCATTTTGAGTTAAGAGCAGGCGATGCTTCAGGAAACATGGTTTCTGGCTTTACCGTTGTCCCGGAAGTTGTTTCTATTTCACGAATAGACACAACTAGAAGTACCATAATGGATCCCGCTAATCCTGGGTTTTCTTACATACAATGTGAGATTGTTTTTTCTGATCCTGAGTCTGTAGATAATTACTATCAATTGGTTGTATTAAAAGACCTCTGGACGACGACAGGTAATGAATTATTACACGAGCAACGAAGAATAAGTTTTTTAAAAGATGATCCCATTTTTTACATTCGTGATCAGGAGGGTAGTTTGTTAGGAGGTATTGACTTCAGAGGCACTTTTTCCGACTACTTGATCAATGGAAAAGAGTATAAACTAAGCATTCGTCTGCCTGCTTCATACGCTACACCGCCGGAGTCTGGTCAGAAACGTAAAATTACCTTTATGCTTTTGAATCAAACACGTGACTATTTTAATTACCTGCGTAGTAGGGTTGTGGCTGAGTATAATTATGATTTACCCATTGTAGATCCCATAAAAATTTATTCCAATGTAGAGGATGGTTTGGGAATCATAGGCGGCATTTCTGTCGGAACCGATTCTCTTGTTTTTATTGGATCTGGTTATGATTGATCAATTTTTGTTATGAATATGGTGTCCCGTTACAGGGGTATTTCTGATATCTTTGCCAACTCGTTTGATGAGATCAAATATGTAGTTTTTGTTTTTTGGAATAATTGTTGCATATTTGCACCTATAAATACAAACATGTAAATATATAAATATTATGGCGCTATTTGGAAAAATGGATACCTCCGGAGAGAAGGCCGGAGGAACAAATGAGATTACAGATGTAGAGAAGGTTAAAGTGTTAATTATTGGTTCTGGTCCTGCAGGATACACGGCCGCGATATATGCAGCACGTGCCAATTTGTCGCCTGTGATGTATGAAGGACTTCAACCAGGAGGACAGCTTACTACAACCACTGAAGTGGAGAACTTCCCCGGATATCCATCAGGTATTACAGGCCCTGAAATGATGGAAGATTTAAAAAAACAGGCAGAACGTTTTGGCACTTCTGTTCGTTTTGGTATGGCTACCAAGGCCGATTTTTCAAAACGGCCATTTAAAGTTACCATCGACGATAAAAAGCTTATTGAAGCCGAAGCAGTTATTATTGCAACCGGTGCAACAGCAAAATATCTGGGTCTTGAGGACGAGAAAAAATATGCCGGTGGAGGTGTGTCGGCTTGTGCTACCTGTGATGGGTTTTTCTACCGCGGAAAAGACGTTGGTGTGGTAGGAGGTGGAGACACTGCAGCCGAGGAAGCTTTATATTTGGCCGGACTTTGTAATAAAGTTTACCTGATTGTTCGTCGTGATGAATTGCGAGCTTCTAAAGTGATGCAGGAGCGTGTATTCAACACTCCAAACATTGAAATTTTATGGAAGCATCAAACCAAAGGTTTGTTTGGTGATGGAGTTGTTGAGGGTGCTACGCTTTTAAAGGAAAAAGGGACTCCCAACGAGGAGGAGGTGAAAATAAAAATTGATGGATTCTTCCTTGCAATCGGTCACACACCAAACTCTGATATTTTTAAGAAGTATTTGGAAACCGATGAAACCGGATATATAAAAACAGTAGCAGGCTCAGCAAAAACTAATGTCCCGGGTGTTTTTGCCTGTGGCGATGTTCAGGATCACATTTACCGTCAGGCAGTGACAGCTGCAGGTTCAGGATGTATGGCAGCCATTGATGCAGAGCGTTGGTTGGCCGAGAATCCATTGAAATAATTCATTTCTGATATTATTAAACCACAGATTTACTCCATGTATTTCTGTGGTTTTTTATTTGATTCATATAATAGTAGGAGATTGATATTTTGAATCTTGCGCAGATGTGTGGGGCGTAATCTTTTTTGTTTAATGGTTTATTCATAAATTTGACAAGCAATTAACATAGTTATTGTCAATTAAATCATATACCATGAGATTTATTTTTTTTAGTATTAGCACATTCCTTATTCTCGGGTTCGTTGTTTTTGGTTGTTCAAACAACCAAAAAACTTCAATCATCGCCAATGGTGCAACTTTAGAGTTGGTAACAGACACCTTCAGATTTACAGAAGGTCCTGCTTCTGATCGCTACGGAAATGTATATTTCACCGATCAACCCAACGACCGTATTCTTATTTGGACGATGAATGGCGAAATCTCCACTTTTATGAATGTTGCGGGACGCTCTAATGGTCTCTATTTTGATAATGATGGAAATCTATTGGCCTGTGCCGATGAAAAGAATGAACTCTGGTCGATTAATATCAATACGGGAAAACACGAAATTCTGGTTTCTGATTTTGACGGTTATAAACTGAATGGTCCAAATGATTTGTGGATTGATTCAAAGGGTGGTGTCTATTTTACCGATCCTTATTACAAGCGCGACTACTGGTCTGACCCTACCCAGGAACTCATGCAGGAAAGTGTCTATTATCTTTTACCCGATCGAAGCGCAGTGATTGTTGTGGATGATGACATGGTAAAACCGAATGGAATTATTGGCACGCCCGACGGAAAAATGCTCTATGTGGCAGATATAGGCGATGACAAAACCTATCGTTACGATATAAATTCGAATGGGACGCTATCTAATCGTCAGCTATTTTGTAAATTGGGATCCGATGGCATGACCATTGATAACCAAGGGAACGTTTACCTAACCGGTGATGGCGTAACTGTTTTTAATGCAGACGGTGAGAAAATTGAGCACATTAAAATTGATGAACATTGGACGGCCAACGTCACCTTTGGCGGAGTTGATCATAATATTCTGTTTATCACTGCTATGGGGTCTGTTTATACACTCGAAATGAATGTTAAGGGTGTACGGTATTAATTCTCGTTTTTATGATATTCAATCAGCCCATTTATTGGCTCTTTTACTATTTTGCCAATAACGTAGCCTGATATCATGGCTGATTCTTTAAGTATATCCTGAAAATACCATGCCACGCTTCCGGTAAAATGAACCGGAAGCGTTTTATTTACATGGTATTGGTCAATATTTCGTTTAAAAAACTTCTCAAAAGATTCTTTTAACAGGGTTTTAATGCTCTCTTCTTCCTGATGGTTGTATAGGAATTTCGTAAAATCTGCCAAAAATCTGTTAGGAAATGGCTGTTTGTAAACTTTGTCCAAAATTTCTGCCGGAGATAGATGGTATGTTTCATTAAACTGTTTGCATATATGGTCCGGCAATTGTTTTTTTAAAACATCAGCGATGAGCGTTTTACCGAGAACCGCACCGCTGCCTTCATCGCCAAGGATAAAACCCAATGGAGAAACATGTGCTTCAATCTCTGAACCATTATAATAACAGGAATTCGAACCGGTTCCTAAGATTCCCACAATGCCTTCTTGGCATCCGCATAAAGAACGAGCCGCAGCCAGCAGGTCGCTGTTTACTTCCACTTTTTCTGGATTCCAAACCTCTTTTATGGCATCCTCAACTATCATGCTCTTTTCAGCATTGGCACAGCCTGCGCCATAAAAGTAAATTTTTGTTATTGAACCGCCTATCTCTTTGCAATGCTCTTTAAGTATCTCAACTATTTGACTTTTATCCTGAAAAAACGGGTTGATACCCGGTGAATGAAAGGTTGAAATATCATATTTGCTGGTCAGAATCGCCCAAGTCGTATTGGTTGAGCCGCTGTCGGCAATTATTATCATGGTTAATTGTTATTCTGAGTAATTATGGACGTGTGGCAGTTCGGGACTGACTGTGATAATGCCAATAGAACTGCCTTTTTCTATATTGTATAGGGTATGGATGTATTATCCCTTCGTTTTCAGGAAACCGCTAATTGATTTCCATCTTCTATTTCAATTTGGAATTTAACTTTCGCTTTCAGGGCTTTAAAAACTTTCAGAATGGTTGAAACAGTAGCACTACTAGCTCCATTTTCCAATTTCGATATTTGAGCTTTTTGTACTCCAATTAATTTCCCTAATTCCTCTTGAGTAAGCTTTTTCTCCTTACGTATTTGCTTTAACTTTTCTCCTAATATTTCCATGCTGAGTTCAAATTCATATTGCTCTCGTTCGGGAGTTCCTCGTTCTCCAAAGTATTTGTCCTCTAACTCCTCTAATCTCTTATATTTCATTGCTTCCATAACTGTTACTTTGATTTATTTTTCTCTTTTCGTTTTTCTTCGAAATACTCTCTTTTTATTTGCTCTGCTTTTTGTATTTCTGCTGGTGGAGTTTTATTTGTCTTTTTTATTAATCCATGAGTCGCAACAACAAGAGTTTCTTTCTCTTCTTCCGTGTCCCAAAATGCAAATAGACGATAAAACTTTCCGCTTTCGTCCACTCGAAATTCAAATATACCGTCACTGCTTTTTAATTTTGTAAACTATTGTCCAAATAATCGTTCCTTCGTCTTACGTATAGCTTGAAATATTTTCTTTTTAGCGTTTGTTTCGAGGGAGTCAGTAAATTCTTCGGCTTGTTTTAATAATATGACTTCGATGGGTTTTTCCATATTCACTATCTCTTGCTTGTTTCTAAATATAGAAACATCTATAGAGTAATCAAAGTAATTTCTGCTAAAAATTAAAAGTATCTGATTTCTGAGCTTGACCACAACTCATTCCCTTTGCATGCGCTGAAAAGAATTCATATCTTCAAGCCACAAAAAATAAATTGATTTGTTGCTATGATTACTTGTTTTATCTCTGCCGGAGAACAAAATAATTTACAACCAACCATTGATGCACTTAAGTGCTCATCAATGGTTGCTGAAGTTGTTGTTATTGCTGATGAATCTGTTAATCACGATATATCCGAAACTGTTAAACATATTAGTGGAAGCGGTTTTCATACAACGGAAACTCTCAGGCAAATCGCAGAGTATGCGAAGACTCCATATATTCTCTTTTACACCAAATCGTTGCCGCTAAAAACCGGGGCATTTGCACTTGAGCGCATGGTTCAGATTGCCGAAGATACAAATGCCGGATTACTCTATGCAGACCATTATAAAATGATAAACGGAGAAATTAAACCCCATCCGTTAATTGATTATCAGAGTGGCAGCTTGCGGGATGATTTCGATTTTGGCTCACTTTTGTTGTACAAAACTGAAGCTGTCAAACAAGCTTTACCTGCTCTAAATATCCCCCGAATGTATGGAGGGTTATACGCACTGCGTTTGGCCGTGTCAAGAAACTATTCTGTTTTGCGTATTCCTGAGTTTCTCTACACCGAAATGGAGACAGATAGCAGGGCTTCCGGAGAGAAGATTTTTGATTACGTTGACCCCAAAAACAGGGCGGTGCAGATTGAAATGGAGGAGATTTGCACAGAACATTTAATAGCCATTGGAGGGTGGCTGCAACCTCGTTTTAGTGAAATTGATTTGTCCGGTTCAGGTTTTCCCGTTGAAGCATCTGTAATTATTCCCGTTCGCAACCGCGTGAAGACCATTGAAGATGCCATCAAGTCTGTTTTGTCCCAGGAAACCAAATTCCCATTCAACTTAATTGTAGTGGATAATCACTCGACGGATGGCACCACTGAGCTTTTAGAGAAGATGGCTGAGTCAAATGAAAAACTGATTCACCTGATTCCCGACAGAGATGATTTAGGTATAGGAGGATGTTGGAATTATGGTGTCGTTCATGAGGCATGTGGTAAATTTGCCATACAGTTGGACAGTGACGACCTCTACATCAACAAAACCGTAATTCAAACCATTGTTGATGCGTTTTACGAACAGGAGTGTGCCATGGTGGTGGGTAGCTATCAAATGGTCAATTTTAAACTTGAAGAGATTCCGCCGGGATTGATTGACCATCGCGAGTGGACGCCGGAAAATGGCAGAAACAATGCTCTTCGGATTAATGGCTTAGGTGCTCCCAGGGCTTTTTATACGCCGGTTTTGAGGGAGATTAGACTTCCCAATACCAGTTACGGTGAAGATTATGCCGTAGCGTTGCGGATTTCGCGACATTATCAGATTGGTCGCATATACGAGCCGCTTTATTTGTGCCGCAGATGGGAAGAAAACTCTGATGCATCGCTGGATGTTGCGAAAATGAACAGCCACAATCTCTATAAGGACCGCATCCGAACTATTGAACTTGAGGCGAGAATCAGACTCAATAAAGGAACTCTCTGATGGGATTAGCATTCAACAGCATTGATGAGCTTTTTGCCACGCAGTTGAAAAATTGGGATTTGGCAGCACGTAACTATGATGGGTTAAACGGGGTATTAACCCGCGAAGTTGAGTTTGAAGAAGGATTTAGTTTTAAAATTCAGTTTAACCCTGAACGAATCAGGTCGTCGGCGGCAAAAGTGGATGCTGACAGCATCCGCAAGCGCAGTTGCTTTTTGTGTGCTGAAAACAGACCTGCCGAGCAAAAGGGGATTTCTTTTAACCAAAACTACCAGATATTGCTTAATCCTTTTCCCATTTTTCACCGCCATCTAACCATTGTAGATAATTCTCATCGTGAGCAACTAATATCCGGACGCTATAGAGATATGTTGCGATTGAGCGATGAACTTAGGGATTTTGTGGTCTTTTATAATGGTCCAAGGTGTGGGGCATCAGCACCTGACCATTTCCATTTTCAGGCCGGAAATCGTGGCTTTATGCCGGTTGAAAAGGATATTTATCAGACAAACAAGCAGATTTTGGCCAGTACAGAAGGTTGTTCTCTTTTCGCAATGGATAATTATTTGAGAAAAGCACTTTTGTTTACAGGCTCAGATTTGAATGCTTTGGAAGCTTGTTTTAGCAGTGTTTTTTCTGTTCTGGAAGATTTTATCCCTTCTGTTCCGGAGCCGATGATGAATGTTTTGGTGGATAAAGAAGGGGAGGAGTGGAGAGTGGTGATTTTTCCGCGAAAAAATCACCGTCCGGCGCAGTTTTTTGCAACTGGTTATGACCAGTTGCTTTTAAGCCCTGCTTCGGTTGATTTTGGAGGGGTTTTAATTACACCTCGCAAAGAAGATTTTGAAAAATTAGACAATAGTCTCATCCGTAATATTTTTAAGCAGGTTACGGTGGACGATGATGTTTGGAACGAGATAAAAGAGAGGCTTGTTTCAAGCTGATGGATTGATAAGTTGTTAAACAGTTTAACTCACGAGTTCATCAGACTGTCACCTCAAAAACTAAATTATGCAACCAAAAATACGAGTGGGAATCATGTTTTCCCCATCCATAGAATTTAAACTTCATGGCGCTTTTCGGCATATTACTTCTGGTAGAGAGTTCCAGGGAGAGGGAACCTTTAGGCTAAAGAACAATGTCGTAGAGTTATCGATGAACGGTGAAACGGAGGTCTGTGAATTGCCTTTTGAACTGAGTCCTGTGGATGAGCAATCCGCCAGTTTTGAGCTGCTGAATGTTACCATAGGCATAAATTTTCATTGGGAAAGAAAGGAGAACCAATCTTTTAAAGGTGCGTTGAAAATTATTCAGGAAAACGACCATCTCACAGCCATCAATGTATTGTCGCTGGATGATTACCTGTTAAGTGTAATCTCCTCTGAAATGAGTGCGACCAGTTCTGCTGAACTTCTTAAGGCACATTCGGTGATATCGCGTAGTTGGTTGTTGGCTCAGATAGAAAAAGGTGAGCAGATTAATAAATTGGGTAATTATGCCACCTGCTTTGAGAGTGAGGGGGAGCGAGTGAAATGGTATGATAGGGAAGACCACCTCAATTTTGATGTTTGTGCCGATGACCATTGTCAGCGATATCAGGGAATCACCAAAGCAACAACTACCACAGTACGAAAAGCTGTGGAATCCACATCCGGATTAGTATTGACTTATGACGGCAATATTTGCGATGCCAGATACTCAAAATGTTGTGGCGGTGTTTCCGAACTTTTTGAAAATGTTTGGGAATCCACTCCGCATCCATATCTGACAAAAGTGGTGGATGCTGCCTCACCGCCCATTGATTATAGTCTGGAACTTGGAAATGAAAAGGAGGCCAACGCATGGATTACCGGAAGTCCTGATGCATTTTGCAACACTGCCAACCCGGAAATTCTTTCACAGGTTTTGAATGACTACGACAGGGAAACTGCCGATTTTTATCGATGGAAGGTGACTTTGTCGCAGGAAGAAATTCAAAATCTGTTGAGAACCAAAGTAGGGATAGAGGTCGGTCGGGTGCTTGATTTAGTTGCGATGGAGCGTGGAGTTTCAGGGCGAATTATCCGTTTACGGATAATTGGAACTAAGTCGGAGTTTATCATTGGAAAAGAGCTGGAAATACGCAAAGCGTTTTCTGCTTCACACCTATACAGTTCCGCATTTGTAGTTGAAAAAGGAGATGTTAAAGATGGAGTGCCGGAGCATTTTTATTTGAGAGGAGCAGGTTGGGGGCATGGTGTAGGGCTTTGCCAAATTGGTGCCGCAGTGATGGGTGCTTCCGGCTATTCATACACACAAATACTCAATCACTATTTTAAAGGAGCAGATATTACAAAACGATATTAGAATGCAACATCAACAAAAATCACCATGGAGCTGGGTGCCATCACTCTATTTCACTCAAGGCATCCCTTATGTAATAGTCATGACGGTGGCTGTAATTATGTACAAGCGACTGGATATTTCAAATACAGATATCGCCTTATACACCAGTTGGCTCTATCTTCCCTGGATGATAAAACCTTTGTGGAGTCCAGTTGTGGATTTGTTAAAGACCAAACGATGGTGGATTGTTACCATGCAATTGTTGGTAGGTGCAGGTTTGGCCGGGGTGGCTTTCACCATTCCCATGGATGGCTTTTTTCAATACTCTCTTGCTTTTCTTTGGCTTTTAGCTTTTAGTTCTGCCACGCATGATATTGCTGCCGATGGTTTTTATATGTTGGCTTTGAATGATGGCGACCAGTCCTATTTTGTTGGGATAAGAAGTACATTTTATCGCATTGCTATGATTGCCGGACAGGGTTTGTTGGTGATTGCAGCCGGTTTTTTCGAAGAAAAAACCGGAAACATACCGTTGGCATGGAGCATCACATTCTGGGGGATAACAGGCCTGTTTTTTTTGTTGTTTCTCTATCATCAGTTTATTCTTCCAAAACCAGATGCAGATAGATCAGTGTCGGGCGAAAAAAGTCGGGATTTAATGAAAGAGTTCATGGTAACATTCGTCTCTTTCTTTGAAAAGAAAGGAATTCTTGCTGCTCTGTTGTTCCTTCTGTTGTACCGACTTGGGGAAGCCCAGCTTGTAAAATTGGCATCGCCTTTTTTGTTGGATCCGGCTGATGCAGGAGGTTTAGGTCTGAGCACCGGCGATGTGGGATGGATTTATGGAACCTTTGGAATTGGAGCCTTGATGCTTGGAGGCATCACCGGCGGTTTGGCGGTGTCGCGAAAGGGTTTGAAATACTGGTTGTTTCCCATGGCGGTGGCCATGAATGCCCCCAATCTTGCGTTTGTTTATCTTTCCTGGGTTTTACCCGAAAGTGTTTATTTGGTGGGTGCTGCCGTAGTGGTTGAGCAATTTGGCTATGGTTTTGGTTTTACCGCTTATGTGATGTTTATGATTTGGTTTTCGGAAGGAAGCCATAAAACAGCCCATTATGCCATTTGCACGGGGTTGATGGCTGCAGGTATGATGTTTCCGGGAATGATTTCCGGATATTTGCAGGAGTTAGCAGGATATCCATTGTTTTTTGTGTGGGTGGTGCTTTGCACCATCCCGGGATTTATAATCATTCGTTATTTGAAAATTGCTCCCGATTTTGGGATAAAGAAGAAGCAGATCTAATATAAAAAATAACGCTCAACATACTTCCCAAAAGAAGCCGCTTCCCGATTCCATAAATCGAGAATGTCTTCTACCCGGAATCTTTGTTGAAACAGGATTCTGACTGCATCAGTACCCACCACTTTGTCGAACATGTCCAGCCGGGAGGGAGCACACATTTCAAAAACATTTTTATCGGGGTGGAGGGCATACGCCTCCTGAAGTACGTAAAATTGAATGAGTGATAAAGGAACTTCTGAAATGTTGGTGATGTGAACCTGTACTCCATGAATGAGCGTTCCTTGAGAGACACTATAATACGGCCGGTAATGAATTGGTCTGAATATGACCCCGGGAATGTTTAAGTTGTTCAGGTTTTCTGATAGCTTTGGGGCGTTAATCCATTCGGCAGCGAACAGATGAAATGGTAATGTGTATCCAACTCCTATGTTCATGACATACAGTTCGCCAAGAATCCCTGAAACGGGATAGAACCATGCCGTTTCGGCATGTGGAATGTGTGGCGAAGATGGTACCCAGGGAAGGTCTGTTTCCATGAAAGTCATTTGTCTGTTCCAGCCTTCCATCTCAACCACAAAAAGTTCACATTGTACACCGTTTTTTAAAAGCTGCTCCTTGTTAAGGAATATGGCCAGTTCTCCAACGGTAAAGCCATGTACATAAGTTACAGGGTACTGACTGACGAATGACACAAAATCATTCTCAACCAGAGGGCCTTCAAATTTAAGTCCGCCAAGAGGGTTGGGACGGTCAAGAATAACCATTTTGATGTTATTCTCGGCCGCAGCCTCCATTGCCAAACCCAGTGTGCTGATGTATGTATATGAGCGTGAGCCGATGTCCTGAATGTCATAAACAAGGATGTCAATGTTCTTAAGCATTTCGGGGGTTGGTTTCCTGGTGTTACCATGAAGGCTAAATACCGGGATTCCGGTTTTTTCATCGCGGGTATCAGCCACATGATCGCCGGCATAATAATCGCCACGAACGCCATGCTCTGGGGCGAAAAGTGCGACAAGGTTTACTTCCGGTGCCTCGTGAAAAATGTCAACCGTTGATTTTAGATATCGATCAACTCCGGTCGGATTGGTAATTAATCCCACTCTTTGGTTTTGTAAAACATCAAATTGCCGATTCCGCAATACCTCAACGCCGGTTTTTACCTGCGATGCCAATGGGGTTGCGCATAGTAGCGTAGTTAAGAATAATAAAAGGGCTTTCATTCTATAGTTGGTCATAATTCGGTTTTATAATGCTTCATTCTGAGCGTAAATATATCATGACTTTTTATTAGTTGTATAGTGGAAATGCTTTTATATTTGATATGATGACTTACGAAATTCCCCTGTTTAAATTTCTATATTCTGTTGATAGCTCTATTACATTCATTCTATTTCTGTCGTTGTTTTGTCATTCGTTATTTTGATAATTGTAAAATTCTGTATGCTCCCCTTGCTACAATGGCAAATATAATTGCTCCAATAATTAAGTCGGGATAACCTGAATTGAGCCAATTTACCATAAGCCCAGCCATAATAACACCCGAATTTATAATAATATCGTTTGATGTAAAAATCATACTTGCTTGCATATGGGCTTCTTCGCTTTTTCTCTTTTGCAATAAATACAGGCAAATTACATTTGCAATTAATGCTGCTACTGACACAAAAATCATGGTTTGAAAATCAGGCATTTCCCCGCCCCTGAAAAATCGTCTAATTACTTCTATAAATCCAATTAGTGCAAGAATGATTTGAAAGTATCCTGCAAATTTGGCGATATTCTTTTTCATGACCACTGTTCCGCCCACAGCAATTAACGCGAGTCCATAAACAATACTGTCAGCTAACATATCTAAACTGTCGGCAACTAAGCCTATTGAGTTTGATATAAAACCTGTAATAATTTCAATGGCGAAAAACAAAAAGTTTATAATTAGAACAGTCCATAAGGTTTTCCTTTCGTCGTTTTGGTTGTCAGTTGCTGTAAAGTTGTCAAGAAAAACAGTGGAGAAGATCGTAGTATCAAGTTTTAATTTCTCAAGTCGCTGAAAAATTTGTTCATTATTGTCTGTATGAATTACGTGTAAGAATCTGTTGGGTATATCAAATTCTAGCGATTTAATATTAGCCAAATTGTCAAGCGTCATCCGAATCATTTGTTCTTCGGATGGACAGTCCATTTTTGTTATTTTAAATGTTGTTCTTTGCATGCCAATTTAATTGTCTGTTGGGTTGTCCTGCCTATATTGCTAAACTTGATTTTACCACAATTAGATCATATATATTCTTTTATAAGCAAATATAACACTCACGATTATTGATTAACCACTTATTTATCTACTTTTTTGCGATTAAGCCTTAAACTCGCTTTATTTGCAATGGATTCCATTTAGAGGAATAGGCTGTTTTTGTTAAATAATTAAAATATTAATAATGAGGTTGTCACGTCTTTTGTTTTTTCAACTCCCTGTACTTTTTTCAGCAGTTGTGCTCAGTGCCTGTCCGGCGTCCGGAGATACTGAGGTGTTTAAGGGACCCTTAAAAACCGGAGCCGACCGCATACACGAATGGCTACCCATGGTTAAGGATAAAAAAGTGGGACTGTTGGTTAATCACACCGCGGTAACCGGAGAGGTGCATTTGGTCGATACTTTGCTTTCTTTGGGTATTGATGTTGAAAGGATATTTGTGCCGGAGCACGGTTTTAGAGGTGATGCCGATGCCGGCGAACTCATTGATGATGGAGTGGATGCTGCCACGGGAACTCCCATTGTTTCTCTCTACAGCGAAACACGAAAACCAACACCAGAGCAAATGGCCGGACTCGACGTGGTTATTTTTGATATACAGGATGTGGGTGCTCGCTTCTATACGTACATTTCTTCCATGCATTACATGATGGAAGCTTGCGCCGAAGCCGGCATCCCAATGATTGTTCTGGACAGACCAAATCCCAATGGAGATTATTTTGACGGTCCTGTATTGCAACCCGGGTTTACTTCTTTCGTTGGCATGCATCCCATCCCTTTGGTTCATGGTTTAACGGTAGGCGAACTGGCTTTAATGATTAACGGTGAGCGTTGGCTCAAGAACAATATGCAATGCCATTTAACTGTAGTAGAAGCGGTCAATTACACCAAGGATATGCACTATTCGGTTATGATGCCGCCATCTCCCAATTTGCCAAATGACTTGTCCATTAGGTTGTACCCTTCGCTCTGCTTTTTTGAGGCTACCAATGTGAGCATTGGCAGGGGAACTTACTTCCCGTTTCAGGTCATTGGTTATCCCGACCCAAAATTCGGTGAATTCACCTTTACGCCTGTTAGCATAAAAGGGATGGCGACATCGCCTCCTCAGCAAAATAAAAAATGTTATGGTGTGGATTTGCGTGAGTTGGATCCATGGGAACAGCGGTTTACACTGAAATACTATATGGAGTTTTTCCGACTTTCCGGAAATGATGCCGAATTTACTTCGCGCCGACGATGGTTTAATTTGCTGGCAGGCAACGATACGTTGTTAAAGCAGATAGAATCCGGAATGAGCGAAGAGGAGATACGAGCTACTTGGAAAGATGAGCATGCGGCTTACGACCGCATGCGCCAACCTTATTTGCTTTATAAATAACGCTCCAATGAAGGTTTTTAACCTGATTCTCATTTTTCTAATTGTCCTGACAAATAGTTCAGCCATGGATGAAGGGGAGAAGCATTTGCCTGACACTCTATTCACGGAAGTAACTGTATTAAGAAACCACGATGACGCCATCCCGGTAAAGCATCTTCATAAGGGGCGTTTTGCCTGTGTGGTGGTTGGAAATGCTGATGTTTTCTACAGCCGGCTGTCACTTTATAAAGAGATGCCATTGTTCGGAATTTCTCCAAAAAATCCCGGCATGGCTTTCTCCATTCTCAATGTGTTAAATGAGTATGATCGTCTGGTTATCGTCATTGAGTCATCATTTGTTGATAAGAAGATAGAGCAGGCAATTTCCCGGTTAGCGAGAGAAATTCAAAGTGTGGTTCTGTTTTTGGATGATGCCTTTCGTTTGATGCATTGGGATGGAATAGGTGAGATGCCAACTTTGATGATAAGTGGTGGAAATTGCAGGGTGCGTCAGGATTTGGCTGCACAGGTATTGTTTGGCGGAAGAGCGGCCACAGGCCGTCTTCCTTACTCTGTTGGCAATCTTTTTCAAGAAGGGGATGGCATCTCTACAGAGAAATTATCACGTTTCAGCTATCACATTCCCGGGCATGATGATGATGAAGCTCATCATCATCTTAAAAGCAAAATAGATGGATTTATTTCCCACGCCATATCGGAACAAGCTTTCCCCGGATGTCAGATTTTAATGGCTATAAACGGGCGGGTTCTCATTCATGAGGCATATGGTCATCATACCTATATGGATAGAACGCCGGTTCATCTGCTCGATTTGTACGACGTTGCATCGGTGACAAAAATTGCCGGTCCGCTTCCGTTGCTGATGAAACTTACAGCCAATGAAACCATCAACCTGGATGCTGCTTTCAGTCACTATTGGAGCGATTGGCGAAACAGGCTCTTTCGTCGTTCCAATAAGAGTGATTTAACACTTCGACAACTGTTGGTCCATCAGGGAGGTTTGGTGCCCTATATCAATTTTTATGCCGGGACTAAGGACGATGGAATGTTTGTCCGCAGATTTTACCGGCATCAATATGAGGAGCGCTTTACGCTGGAAATAGATGACCACCTCTATTTGCGCAACCGGTACTTACGGAGAGTATATCGGGACATCCGCAGGTCGCCGGTGAGTGAAAATGCCGGTTCCCGATACTCCTGCCTCTCATTTTTGGTTTATCCTTCTGTCATTGAGGAGCTCACCGGAATTGATTACGAGGAAGTGCTATATGAAAATATTTATAAGCCATTGGGAATAAGTAGGATGGTTTACAACCCATTACAAAAGGGATTTTATCGTGAGGAGATACCGCCAACCGAAATGGATATTGCTTTCAGGCAGACTTTGGTACATGGGCGGGTACACGATGAGGCTGCGGCGGTATTAGGTGGCGTCAGCGGAAATGCAGGTTTGTTTGCCAATGCCAACGATTTGGGAAAACTCATGCAAATGTATCTCAATGGAGGTCATTACGGTGGCGAGGTTTTGTTTCCTGAGGATATAATGGCAGAGTTTAACCGTGTTCAGTTTCCCGAGTTAGATAATCGCAGGGCGTTGGGATTTGATAAACCCCATTTGGATAATAATGAGCGAACGGACAATAATGCCTTCCCGGCTTTGGGAGCAGACGCTTCATCTTTTGGTCATTTGGGCTTTACCGGAACTATGGTTTGGGCCGATCCTGAACATCAAATCGTATATGTTTTTTTATCAAACCGGATTCATCCATCTCGCTCGCACAATGCCATATCTCGTTTGAGGGTAAGAACTGCGTTGCTGCAAATGTTATACGATGAGGTGTTAACTCAATGAATTTGATTCAAAACTCATCCCACATTTAATGTTAACATCACAAACAAACACTATCTTTGCGCTTTCAATAGAGTTAAAGATCTAGTTAACTGGTTGATTAATGACCTATTAACCTATCAACCTATTGGTCTAATAATGTTATATCTAACAGTCTATTATCTAATAATTTAATATCTAGTTACACTTACATAGAATTCAGTACGTAAATGAGTAAGCAAAGAGAAATTATTCTTCTGAACATAAGCGGAGAAGACAAACCGGGACTTACATCAACACTCACTGATGTGTTGGCACAATATGATGTAAATATTTTAGACATCGGACAGGCTGTTATCCATCAGGATTTGGGTTTGGGTATTTTGTTTGAGGTGCCACCGCAATCAGAAGCTTCCCCAATATTAAAGGATCTTTTGTTTAAAGCCTATGAAATAGGCATGAATGTTAAGTTCACGCCAATTACAGAAGAGAGATATAAGCAATGGGTGTCCCGACAGGGGAAAGAGCGGTTTATTGTCACCCTGATTTCGCGCAAGCTGACAGCAGGACAATTGGCTGCGGTTACCAAAGAAATTTATGAGCAAAAGCTCAATATCGACGTAATCTCTCGTTTAAGTGGCCGTATCCCTCTGGATGATGAAGAGGGGCAAACAAAATCGGTTGTAGAGTTCAGTTTACGAGGAAAGCCGGTTGATATGGAGGCCATGAAAACTCGGTTTATCGAAATTTCAGGTTCTACAGGTGTAGATATCGCTTTTCAGAAGGATAATATTTTTCGTCGCAATCGCCGTTTGATTTGTTTCGATATGGATTCCACCTTGATTCAGGCCGAAGTAATTGATGAGTTGGCGCGCAAGGCCGGGGTTTACGATGAAGTGAGTGCCATTACCGAAGCAGCCATGCGTGGTGAAATTGATTTCAACGAGAGTTTTGTGCAGCGGGTGGCCCTTCTCAAGGGGCTTGATGAATCGGTGATGAAAGAGGTTGCTGATTCGCTTCCTTTAACAGAAGGCGCCGAACGGTTGTTTAAAACCCTGAAGAAATATGGTTATCGTACTGCCATACTTTCAGGTGGATTCACCTATTTTGGGAATTTTCTCAAGAATAAACTTGGGATTGATTATGTTTTTGCCAACGACTTGGAGATTAGTAACGGCAAGCTTACCGGCCGTCATTTGGGCGAAATCGTTGACGGAAATAAAAAAGCCGAATTGTTAAAGTTGATTGCCTTTAAGGAAGATATTCACATGGAGCAGGTCATTGCCGTAGGCGATGGCTCCAACGACTTACCCATGTTAAGGCAGGCAGGTTTGGGTATTGCATTTCATGCAAAACCCAAGGTGAAAGAGTCGGCTGAACATGCCATCTCAACCATTGGGTTGGATGCCATTTTATATCTTCTGGGATTCAGAGATCGGGAACTTAATTTTTAAAATTCAAGTTTGTAACTAATGAATGGCACCATGCTGGTGAAGAATTCATTTTCAATTTCACCGGTTTTAAGATTGTAAGCTTTTCTTTGATATTGGCGTCCAACCAGATTCTTTACCTGTAAAGCCCATATGCCTGACCTGTTTTCTCTATTTATGCGATAGGTAATGGACAGGTCTGTTGCAGTTTCCAGTGATGAATGACGATAATTGAATGGCGAAAACTCATTATAAACAATGTTGCCTTGTTCAGTTGTTTTTTCAATATCAGGTTCATGATGCCACTCAGGTCCCATGAATGTAAACTTCAGACTGATACCCAGTAGTTTGTTATGGTCAATCATAAACTCTCGGCCACCTAGTATGTTTACCACGTAATTTCCATCATACCGGGTGCGCCTTGAGATTCCATCGCCACCTTTATACCTGGACTTATAGATGGAAGCTGTTGCCATATAGAAATATCCATCTTTAAGAAAACGTTCCAGTGTGATGTCAATGCCTCTGTTTGTTCCTGTTCCGTCATTTATCAGAGTTTCGTTAAACGTCCAGTCGCTTCGAAAATTGAGCATGGAATATGAGGTGTTATCTATAACAGGCACATCGTATAGGTATTGAAAGTAAGGCTCTAGTTTAAGCCTGAGGTTGTCGGTAATATTCCAGTCATACCCTAATACAAAATGTTGAGCTTTTTGTCGTTTTAAATTTTGATTGGGATGTGTTTCGTTTTGGCTTGTTGGTTGGGCGAAATATATAGATAACATTTCGGTTTGACTGTGTAATCCAAAACCTGCCGAAAACCGATGGTTTTGATTCGCAATCCACTCAAGAGCAATTCGTGGTTCGGCCAGAAACTCTCCATTTAAATCAAACCATGATGCATGTATACCTGTTGTTAAGCCCACATTCGAGGAAATATGGTACTTCGTTTGCAGAAAGGTCTGAAGCAGCCACGCTGTGCCATCACCATCAAGAAATCTGCCGTAAAGACTTGAATGATAGTCCATGGCATCGCCTTTTAACTGGTAAAAGAGCTTGTTGGATGTTACACCTCCCCGCAAATGCATTCTTGCGCCATATTTTTGATTGATGATTGATGAAAGGGTGATTTTTCCTTCAACGTTATCAATATGGTGATTTGGGGTAAGAATCGTCGGATTGTTGTAATCCAATCTTATTTTTTCGTTATAAACATGTTGACTTGCATTTGCTGCCAAAGTAGTTCTTACGTGTGTGTTGGTTCCAAAACTCTTCTGATGACTGATCCCGGTAGCTCCCATGTTGTAATCGAATCGCATCTTTTCCCTTTGATGCGAATACTCCCATTTGTTTGGATCATCATAACCCTTGGAGGTACTTTCTGATAAACCACCTATCCCCCAGAATGAAAACACACCAACATTACCGGCAGGCAAATTCAGTTTAAATGATAAATCCTGATAGATTGGCAGCTCTGTTCCATCTTTTGTCTCCGGAAGAAACTGAAATATCAAACCCAGAGTAGAATAGCGATAGTTAAATAGAAATGAGTTTTGATCACCTCCTACAATAGGTCCTTCGGCAGCAAATTCTAATCCTTGTATTCCAATTTGGGCGGCGTACTCGTTTTTCTGGTTATTTCCATTGCGCAATTTCATGTCGAATACACCAGACGCAGCATTGCCATATTCTGCCGGGAATGCACCAGTATAAAAATCTGAGTTCGTTAATAATTGACTGCTGAATATGGATATGCCACCGCCTCCTGCAACATTTGAACCTGAATAATGATTAGGCCCTGGAATATCTACTCCTTCCAGCCGCCAGAGCAGTCCTTTGGGAGCATTCCCTCGTACAATTATGGCATTGTTGTTTATTCCTGACGTTGTGATTCCTGCAAAACTAGCAGCCATTCTGGCTGGATCATCCATACCACCGGCATATCTTCTGGCCTCTTCCACTGAAAATGTTCTGGCACTTACAGTAGCCATACTGTTAATTGGCTTATCTTTTGATATAGTAGGCCGAATGGTAACTTCTGATAATTGCGCAACCGATTCGTAAAGTTGTATCTCCAGAACAATTTCCCTTCCAGACGTAACCAATAATTCAGGAAACACAACAGGGTTATACCCCAAAAAGCCAGCCTCAAGTCGATGCCGCCCAACAGCAATTTGCGTTAACACAAATTCTCCATTGTTATTTGTTGTTGTTCCCTTTTCAAGGGTTGGAATAAATATGGTAGCTCCTGCTAGAGGTACACGACTTATCGCATCTGTTACTGTTCCCCGCACCGTCTGTAGCGGAGCTTGTGCCTTTATGAAATTGATCGCTGATCCCAACAGTATCAATGTCAGGAGTCCTTGTAAGAGTTTCATTGCTACTGTATTGCTTTTCTGTAAACTATTTTTTTATTGGGTATGTCATATATTTCTATCACTAGGCCATTTTCAAGTAGCATCTTTTGCTTTGCCTGTTTTTTAATAGCCGGGTACACTCTTAACACCCCAACTATAACCGATAATTTTCCTCTGTAGGGGAACTCTGTGGTTAAGTATTTCTGATGTGGTATGACCTTTATCTGAAATTTCTGTGTAATTCTTTCTATTATCTCCCTGCTTGGATCTTCTATTACACATCCAGCCTCAGAACGTAGTTCTAAGGCGGGGATGTTATTCGGATCGTCATGATAGATTGCAAAACCTCTGAAGGTTTCAATATTCAGATCCTTTAATAATACTTCATAAACATGATCCATCACTTTGCCTATCTTTTTATAGTCTCCCTTATGCGGATGGAAAGCTACCGTTTCTCCACCTTCTTCACATATTTGGAATCTAATTTTATGGAACCCGCCATATATGGCAAAGAGAATTATTAAACCAGTAATAATAAAGACCAGGAGAATTATGGCTGTTTGCATATCAATCTTAATTATTATTTTTTACAATTAAAGGTTGCAGGAAAAGTTGCTGCTGCTTGTCGGTAATCATTTGGCATTTGGCTCAAGAATTCAACTTCATTGCAGACTCTATCTATCAGACTGAAGTTTGCTTCAATGCTGAATGGAGAAAAGTTTTTAACTGTAGGATTTGGGTGGTCTATGTCAACAAATATCGGAGCATGGGTACACGAAAAATCAAATTCATTAAAGTTAATGGTTCTTATTTGTTGGTTCTCGTGCGTTTTAAGATGTATCTTGAAATTGGTAATATCATAGACAATGCTCCAGCGAGTACTTTCTCCCTGCGACACCGCGTCGAGTACTTTAAATGCGAAAGCAGTTTTATCTTTTTTGTTTGGATTTTTACCATCAATCATTTCAGCCGCAGTTTTAAATCTGCCTGACGAGTTTTCAACCCAAGGTGTGTGCTTCTGGTTTTGATTTGTTGAAGCAATATAATTGATTGAAACATCATATGAGCAATTGCTTAAAACAGGGTGCTTAAGATCTGCGCCTCGGTAAACTACCATGTTTCCATCCAAAAACTCTATGGTAGCTAAATCGCCTGATGCATCGGCCACCAGAAAATGAAGAGTGGCGATGGAGGTAGTTGAAATCCTCAAACTTTTATCGCTGTTGCTAACATCCTGTACCGTAGCCGAATTGTCCAGATGGTATTGAATCCACTGAAGCTCTGTAAGTGCCTTTCGCTGGTCTGGCTCCGGATATTTTGCTTCCTGGTGCCACATTTGCTCAATAACCAGTCCGGCCTCGTTAATGCCACCGTATGGCATTTCACGGCCATTTTGATTAAAGGAAATGCTACCATATTTTGAAACCCATGTGAATGGTTTTTCTGGAGGGAAAATGAATGAAGTCTTTTCCAGATTTGATGGGTTAATGTATATATGGCCAACACCGGAAGGGAAATCAAAATTTCTGCCGAAAAGTTTTTGTTCACCATTTAAGAAGAAGGTTGTACATGCATAACTGTACGCTGTAACATACAACAAAATCAGAATTGTTGTTAAAAATTTGCGGTTCATAATAAGTGGTTTTAGTAAGATGTGGATGTTCTTATGTTAATATCATGCCATGGTGCTTAAAGATCATATAATCAGAGGTTAAGGGTTTTTATGAGATGTTTTCGGTTGTCCGTAAACGTACACAAAGTGTACGTTTACAGTGAATTATTAATTATCGTTTTGGAATAATAATTTTTAAAAACCTACTTTTGTATTTTCAATTTACTCATTTTTTCTATTATGAAGCTCTTCTTTTTTGTTTTTGCTATGTCCTTCTTTTTATGTGCCTGCAATGGGCAATCGTCTCTAAAATTGCAAACTGGTGATATCATATTTACAGGTATAGAAGATCACTCTTTAAGCAGTGATCTGTCACAGGCCATTGATGGTGTAACACAAACGCATCTTAAAACTCATTTTACCCACATGGGGATTGTTCAGGTGGACAACGATTCAATATTTGTAATTCATGCGGAACCAAAATATGGCGTTCACAGGGAACTCGTCGCTGACTTCTTAACTGGAAGGGGAGAGGCCTCTGTATTTCGTTTAAACGAAGAGTGGATGGGCTCAGTTGATGCGGCCATTGATTCAGCAATGGCCTTATTGGGATTGCCATATGATTATGTTTATATGATTGGTGGAGATGCTCATTACTGTTCCGGTTTTATTTACACAATTTTTGAACCGGCTGGAGTTTTCGAGTTGGAACCAATGACTTTTATTGATCCTGCTACAGGTGATTTTCATTCTGTTTGGGTAGATCATTACAAAAGATTGGGGATAGATATTCCTGAAGGTGAGCCGGGATGCAATCCAAATGGGATGGCTGCTTCAACCGAATTGTCATTCATAGGAACCATGAATTCCGATTAATAAAAAAAGGCTGTTCCGATATTTCGGAACAGCCTCCTGTAAAATGGTTTTAATATTTCCAGATTAATCCAGAATTTTAAGTTTCAGATTTCTGAACCACACATCATCACCGTGATCCTGAAGTCCGATGTATCCCATTCGGTTTTCTCCACCAGCGTTAATGAATTCTTCCCATCCGGCGAATTTGCTGTTTTCCACCATCTCTTCCCATGCAGGAGTCCATAAATGGTATTCAACAACGTTTTCGCCATTTTGGAAATGAACTACAGTTCCTCTGTAAACAATAACACTTCCGGTGTTCCACTCACCATAAGGTTTTGAGTTTTGAGGTTTAGCAGGAATCAGATCATACAGAGACGCTGATTTTCTGTTTCCATCAACTCCAAGACGTGCGTCCAGGTGGTTTACGTTGTCCAGAATCTGGTATTCAGGAGCCGAACGCCAAATAGGCAGATCTTCAATTTCCTGAGCCAAATAGAAGACTCCGCTGTTTCCACCACGCGAAACCTTCCATTCAAATGTCAGTTCGAAATTCTGGAATTGTTGATCAAATATGATGTCTCCGCCATCTTCATGTCCGGCTTCACCTGCTCCTGAGCCCTGGATTTTAATGGCATCGTCTTCGATGATCCATGCAGATGGAATATCTTCGCGACCATAACCACGCCAACCATCAAAAGTTTCGCCATCAAATAGAAGAATCCAGCCTTCTGCTTTCTCCTGCTCAGTAAGGGCATTTAATGGAGCTTCTTTGGCTTCCTGTCGTGAAGCCCCGGATCCACAGGCCGATAACAATACAATACCGACCATTGTCAGTCCTAAAAATAGTCTTTTCATGTTTTTTAAATTAATAATAATTGGGGATTTAAAATACTAAGCTGGCATATCTGGTAATGACCAACCTTTCCTGTACTCATGCTTAATTAACTCCTCAGCAAATTTTTTGGCGTTAACGGGCTCTGTCCATGTTTGATCAAAAGTTGGATGTCCGTCTCTGATTTCAAAACCATCTTTTATTACTGTGCGGATGGTTTCGTCATCACCAATATTTGTGAAACGCATGTTTTCGCCGTCCCAGTGCAATTCTTTGTTTAATGCCTGAAGTCTTACAGCTAAAACACCCATGACAACCATTTCATTGAAAGGTCCAGCCTCATCAAATGCTGATGAGCATTCGGTTCTGTTTTCAGGACTCTCTTTACAGGCACGTACCCAGTCCATTTCATGGCTTACATTGATTCTGCGTTCTGTTTTAGGAGCATTGGGGACTCTTCCGGAAAGCAGAAATGGCTCACGTCCATAACAGCCTACATGAAGGATATCTTTGGTTCCATAAAACAGAGCACCGCCACCCTGAACATTCAGGCTTTTCCCGGCAGGCCAGTTGTCTGGTTTTAATGGTTGTAAGCCGCCATCATACCAGTGTACCTCAACTTCAGGCATACGAACCCTTCTTAGTCGAGCTCTTTCGGGGAATATCATGCGGACTTTCTCTGCAACGGGTGCACAATCCTGAAGCAATAACGTAGAACTTCCCTGAACACGGGTTGGATACCCCAGATTCAGGCCTTTAAAAACGGGATGCAAAATATGACATGCCATATCTCCCAAAGCACCTGTTCCGTAATCCCACCATCCACGGAAATTCCATGGAGTATAAATTTCATTGTATGGACGCATTTTTGCAGGTCCTACGAAAAGATCCCAGTTTAAATGATCTGGTACCCACTGACCTTGAGTTGGAGTATTTAGTCCCTGTGGCCAAATTGGGCGATCAGTGAATGCTTCAACACGAGTTACTTCACCAATTTCTCCGTTTTGAATCCACTCTTTTACCAACGATACACCTTCTTCTGATGCTCCCTGGTTACCCATTTGTGTGGCAACTTTGTATTTTTTTGCCAGTTTTGTTAATAGTCTGGATTCATAAACCGTGTGTGTCAGTGGTTTCTCCACATACACGTGTTTTCCCATAGTAATGGCAGTCGCTGCAATAGCGGCATGGGTGTGATCGGCTGTAGCAACCATAACAGCATCAATCTCATCGCCCATCTCATCTAACATTTTGCGCCAGTCCCAATACTTTTTCGCTTTGGGCCAATAATCAAAACAGTTTTTTGAATACCTCCAGTCAACATCGCAAAGCGCAACAATCTCTTCGCTTTCCATTGCACGAAGTACTGCAAATCCGCGTCCGCCTACGCCAACGCCTGCAATTCTTAATTTGTCACCGGGGGATCTTCTGGCTGGTTTAGCCGGTTGTGAAGCTGATACGATTCCAGGCAGTACACTTAATCCTACTGCTGCTGCACCACTCTTTTGAAGGAAATCCCTTCTTCCAATTTTTGATTTCATAGGTGTAATAATTATTAGATAGAACTTGTGTTTATTATTCTTTCTTAACTATAATTACACGTAAACCACACTCAATCAATTCCGTAAGGGATTGAGTGATATTTGATAAGAGTTGATTTTACAGACCAATGGCTAAATTAATACTTTTTTTCTTTATAGACATAATGTATAGTCTATTTTGTTGCAAAATTATTGAATTGACAAATTACAATATTTTATACCTAGTCATTTAATTTGAAAGTAATGCATTTTAAAAAACCACTACTGTCAGACTAAGATTTTTTCACAATGATATTCAAATAATAGATTTCTCGCTTCACTCGAAATGACAAGCTGTTACCCTGTGAGAGGTGAAGGGGTTATTAGCTACTGAAAGTTTTGTCATTTCGAGCAGAACGAGCAATCTAAATTAAATAGCCGGTCAGTCGTGATAAAAAACAGAAAGAGTGCCGTAAGAGCACTCCTTCTGTTTTTTATTAAAGTTATATTAGAATGAACTATCTTTTGCCCTTCTTTTTAAGTTGCTGTTGTTGTTTTGCCATGTCTTCAAGTCTTTGGGCAAATTTTGATTTCTTAACCGGTTTTTTCTGATTGGCCTGAATCTTTTTCAACAGCTTTTTCTCATCCACAAATTGTTTTATAATAATTGTCTGGAAAATGGTAATCAGGGTTGAGATAAAGTAATAGTAACTCAATCCCGATGAATAGCTGTTAAAGAAGAACAGGAACATCACCGGCATCATATACATCATACCTTTCATACCCGGCATTTGGTTTGTTGACTGGGTCATTTCCATGTTCATTTTAGTGTAAACAATGTTGGTAATGGCCATTAGCAGGGTAAACAAACTTACATGAGCACCGTAAAACGGAATGTTAAACGGTAATTCCAGTATTGAATCGTATGTCGAAAGGTCAGTTGCCCATAAGAAGGCCTCTTGTCTCAACTCAATTGAAGCCGGGAAAAACCGGAACAGGGCTATCAGAATTGGCATTTGTAATAACATGGGCAAACATCCACCCATCGGATTTACTCCTGCTTTCTTGTATAGTCCCATTACCGCCTGCTGTCGCTCCAATGCCTTATCTTTCGGTATTCTTTCATTGATCTCATCAATTTGAGGTTTTAACACCTTCATTTTGGCAGTTGAGATGTATGATTTGTAAGTTAATGGGAATAATACCAGTTTAATAAGTAAGGTTAGAATTAATATGATGATTCCATAACTGGCGATGCGATTTTCCAACAGATTAAAAACCGGGATTACCGCAAAGCGGTTAATCCATCCAAAAATCCCCCACCCCAATGGCAATAACCTGTTAAATTCAAGATCTTTACCATAGCTGTTTAGGGTGTAGTAATGATTAGGTCCAAAATAGAAATTGAACCGGTGTTCCTGGTTCAATGAAAAGTCCACCGGGACAAGTGCTTCAGCTGTTTTGTAACTAAGGAAAGGGCTAAATTCGTTCTCCTCTTGAACGGCAGATAGATAAGCGCCGGTAAAGTTTTCTTCTGCAATAAAAATCGATGAGAAAAATTGACTTTTGAAGGCAATCCACTTTACGGGTGTTCTAATGTTCTCGCTATCATTGCGCCCGGGTCTCAGATTGTCTACATCCGAAAGATGATGCTTATAGTAAAGACGTGTGTTCTGTTGCTCTTGGTTACGGTTTAACTCAAAAGCTGGCATTTCAACGTGCCAATTGATGTCGATGGTTCCCCTTGGAGTTGCCATCAAATTTCTCAGGTTTTGTGTTTGAATTGAAAAACCAGTCATATACTCATCTTCCGGAAGAGTATACCTGAACCTCAAAGATTCATTTTGTTCTGTAGCGATTTCGAAAACGATAACCGAGTCGGAGTGTGACTGAACATTGAAGAACAGGTCATTGGTATTGAACACTCTGGTGTTGTGGGTAAAAGAGAACCCAAATTTATTATTTTTTCCTTCGAATAGGATCAGTGGCTCCCCTTCGTGAGTTTTATATTCTTTTAACTCCACAGAATAGATTCTTCCACCTTTATTGGTGAAAGTCATAATGATTTTCTCATTTTCCAGGGTGAAGAATTCCTGTTCAGCTTCAACAAAAGGAGCCAACTGACCATACATTTGTCTTGCTCGTTGTTTCCGAATGGTATCATTCTCCGCAGAAACCATCGGTTCTTCATCAAGAGATACAGGAGTTGCTTCGGCCTCTCTTCGAACTTCTTCGCTTAACCTACGCTCTTCTTCAAGCATTTCTACCATTCGAAGAGAGTCTCTTTGTTGACGATTGGCTTCAACCTGCTCCTGTGATGGCCTGTTTACAAACCAAAAGCCTATCAGTATGAGTGTGATAAGTATTAAACCTGTGATCGAATTTCTATCCATTTTTTATAGCTTATGAATTAATTCTTTATCAGAATTTTATTTTGTTTGTTTCTTTTCTTCTATTGATGCCTTAATAAATGCCATGAATAACGGGTGAGGTGATAGAACGGTACTGCTGTATTCAGGATGAAACTGTACCCCAACAAACCATTTGTGTTCAGGTATTTCAATGATTTCTACGAGACCTGTATCCGGATTACAACCTGTTGCAATCATGCCTCCTTCTTCAAATCGTTTCAAAAACTCGTTGTTGAACTCGTATCTGTGTCTGTGTCGTTCCTTAATTAAGCCGGTACCATATGCTTTATAAGTTTTGCTGTTCTCTTTTAGCTGACAGTCATAGGCTCCAAGTCTCATGGTTCCACCTTTATCGGTAATGTTTTTTTGATCTTCCATGAGATCAATAACCGGATAAGCAGTTGTGTGATCCATCTCTTTAGAATTTGCTTTATCCAGCTTTAACACATCACGTGCGTATTCTATAACTGCGCATTGCATTCCCAAACAAATTCCTAAAAATGGGATATTGTTTTCGCGTGCATATTTTACTGCTGCTAGTTTCCCCTCGAATCCGCGATGTCCAAAGCCCGGTGCAACAAGAATGCCTTGTAAGTCTTTTAATTTATGATCAACGTTTTCAGTACTTATTGATTCACTTTGAATAAGTTGTATGTCAAGTTTGTGATCGTTGTATGTTGCTGCATGAATTAAAGCCTCAATAATTGATTTGTAAGCATCAGGTAGTTCCACATACTTGCCAATCAAACCAATGCGAACTGTCTTTTTTGCATTTTTAAGCTTGGATAAAAACGCTTTCCATTGTTTTAGTTCAGGTTTTTGGTCTATTGGTAGTTGTAATTTTTCCATTACAATTTCATCCAGACCCTCTTCCTGCATTTTAACGGGAACCTCGTATATGGAGCTCACATCAATGGATTGTATAACAGCTTTGCTGTTAACATTACAAAAAAGAGCTACTTTTTTGCGGATATCAGCATCCAGATGATGTTCTGTTCTCAGTACAAGAACATCGGGTTGAACACCTATTTCCAGGAGCGATTTTACAGAGTGTTGCGTTGGTTTGGTTTTTAGCTCTCCACTTGCGGCCAAAAACGGAACCAATGTCAGGTGAATCACCATGGCCTTAGAGCCCAGTTCCCACTTTAACTGACGAACAGCCTCTATGTATGGCAGGGATTCAATATCTCCTACGGTTCCACCAATTTCTGTGATGACAACATCAAATTTATGTTTGCTACCAAGTAATTTGATGTTTCTTTTTATCTCATCTGTAATGTGAGGAATGATTTGAACTGTTTTTCCTAAAAAGTCGCCCCTTCGTTCTTTGTTTATTACATTTTGATATATGCGACCTGTGGTCACATTGTTGGATTGAGATGTGGGTACATTTAAAAACCGTTCATAATGCCCCAAATCAAGATCTGTTTCTGCCCCATCTTCAGTTACATAACACTCTCCATGTTCGTAGGGGTTTAATGTTCCTGGATCAACATTTAGATATGGATCTAATTTTTGAATGGTAACTTTATAACCCCTGGCTTGAAGTAGCTTTGCAAGGGATGCGGAGATGATTCCCTTTCCGAGCGATGAGGCAACTCCTCCGGTGACGAAAACATAACGTGTATCTGGCACGACTTTTTGGTGTTAAATTCTACATTTTATAATAACCTGCAGGAAAGAGATGCTTGGTTTAGAAGTGGCTCAATCTCAGCAAGGTATGCTTGCGTTGCAAAAAATAATGTACAAAGGTAACAAAATCTATCCTAAAATATTAATTGCATAGCCTAGTTTGGTTTTTTTTCAGGGTCATATGTTGTTTTTTGGTTAACTTTTGCTAAAACTTATTCTTTTTGATTTTGAAATCTTTCATTTAAAGCGGATGATTACCATCGCAGTGAATGAAGTGTTAAAAAAATGCAATCGCTTGCATATAAAAAGACTGTTTTCTATTTTTGTATTAAAGTTGATTAAGATTTTAACTAAAACCATTTAATAATGAAGTACTTTTTAAGATTTGCGATGATGCCTGCATTTTTGTTATTTGCTCATTGTGGATTTGGTTCCGAAGGGGCTGGTGTAGGTTCCGATGTTTTGGTAAATCATCTTGGTTATATTTCGGGTGGATCAAAAACTGTTGTCTTTCAAACGACTGGAGATTTTGTACCTCGCAACTTTTCCATTCATAATATGAATGATAAAGAAGTGTTTAGCGGAAATTTTGAATCAGGAGGGGCGATTGACTCTTGGCATACCGGAAAAGCATATCGTGGGTGTTTTTCGGATTTTAATCTTCCCGGGAAATATTATGCTGTAGTTCAGATGAATGGCAGTATGGTTAAGAGTAAGGTTTTTGAAATAAAAGACCAGGGACTTGCTATTTCTACACTGGATTTACTTACCAAAGGAATCCGATCTCAAAGAGCAGCCGGAGAATTTAATGAGGCCGATAAAAATATTAGTTTTTTTGGTGAGAGAGATGACATAATTGACGCAAGTGGAGGTTGGTATGATGCATCTGGTGACAGGGGTAAATACCTAAGCCATTTAAGTTATGCCAATTTCATGAATCCTCAGCAAGCACCTATGGTTGTTTGGAATTTTCTTGAAACCCTTACAAATGTTGAGAAATATTATAAAGGCGATGATAAAGAGGTTCTTAAATCTAATCTTATTGCCGAAGCAGTGCATGGCGCCGATTGGTTAATTAGGATGCAAGATGAAGAAGGGTACTTTTACATTAATGTCTTCGCCAATTGGTCATGGGATCCTGCTCAGCGCGAAATATGTGCATACATCGGTCAGGAAGGTTTTAAAAATGATAATTATGAAGCCGGCTACAGAGAAGGTGGCGGTATGTCAATTGCAGCACTTGCCAGAGCTGCAGCTGAAGGGCATAGCGGAGAATTTTCAACAGAAACGTACCTTGAGGCAGCTATTCGTGGTTTCCATCATCTCGAAAAATATAATCATCTGCATATTGCCGATGGTAAAGAGAACATTATTGATGATTATTGTGCCTTAATGGCTGCAAGTGAGCTTTATAATGCGACTGGTGATCGTCAATTCCTTGAAGCCGCGAGAACTAGAATGCAAAACCTAACATCTCGCCTTACAAGTGATGAAACCATGACTGACTTTTGGCGTGCTGATGACGAGAACCTACGTTCATTTTTTCACGCAGCAGAAGCTGGTCTTCCTGTGGTTTCTCTGGTTCGCTATTTAAATTTTGAGACAGACCCACAGTATAAGTCGATTGCTGTTGATGGCGTTCGCCGCGGAGTAGCTTTTGAATTAGCCGTCACCAGTGAAGTAAATAATCCTTTCGGATATGCACGGCAGTATGTAAAAGCAGTGAACGAAGATAGTAAGCGTACTTCGTTTTTCATTCCTCAAAACAACGAAACTGGCTATTGGTGGCAGGGCGAAAATGCACGACTGGCTTCCCTTGCTACGGCCATGTATCAGGCTTTCCCATATCTTGATTCAGATGTAAAGAAAAAAGCTTTAGAGTATGCTTCTGATCAAAAGAACTGGATTCTTGGCCTTAATCCTTTTAACATGACTATGCTTCATGGCAGAGGCTACAACAATCCTTCTTATGCACCTGCATATTCGGATTATCGTGAACTTAATGTCAAAGGATGCGTTTTGAACGGAATTACTGCGGGCTTTGGTAATGAGTCTGATATTGCGTTCAGACCTGCTCCATGGGGCGACGATGTAAGCCATATGTGGCGTTGGTCAGAACAATGGTTGCAACATGGTTCATGGCTGATGGTTGCAATTGGCTCCTCTTTAGGAATTGAATGATTACAGATTCGCGTCTGGTTTGTTTAAATTGATGGGAAATAAGAAGAGGCTGACTCAAAGGTCGAATAGAATTTAAATACTTATAATTAGAAAGCAGCCTTGATTTAACCCCTCCAAACCTCCCCCAAGTGGGAGGCTTAAGTCCCCCGGGGGATTTAGGGGTGAATTATTAATGTTGCATAAAGATGACGAAAATGAAAAAGCTGCCTTTCAGGGCAGCTTTTTTTATCTGAAATTGAAATGCTAAAGCATTTCATCAATTAAATCAAGTTTCTTATTCAATAACTCAATGTTTCGTTTGCCATTTTCTATTTTGTGTTTGAAATCGCGCACCAAAGCCTCTGAATTTTTAGATTTGGTGAAGAATCCAATATTATTTTCCCACAAGATAATGTCACCTTCTAGTTGCTTGAGTTTTAACATGATTTTATTTCGTTCCTGGCCAATTTTCTCATTAAACTGGTCGTTGGATTTCCAGTTTTCCAGTTTGTTTCTGAATTTCTGAAGGTTTTTGTTGACTTCATCCAGATTCAAATGGTCAAATTTCTGATTAATCAGGTTTCTAAAATCCTGATTGATGCGGTCTTTATCTTTTATTGGAACGAAACCAACTTCAGACCATCTGCGCTGAAAATCCTGTAAAACTGCAAAACACTTTTCGCTGTCATCCTGAAGCTCAAATTCCTGAAGCTCTTTAATAATTGCTTCTTTCTTGTTGAGGTTGTCTGCCTGCTCTTCGTCAATGTTGTTGAAAAAATTAGATTTTCTGTCGAAGAAATAGTCACAAGCCTCCCTGAAACGTTTCCAAATGGCATCAGATTGTTTTCGGGGTACCGGACCAATCTCTTTCCATTTCTTCTGTATGCGGATGTACTCTTCTGTTGTTTTTTTCCAATCGTTACTCTCTTTCATGGCCTCGGCCTGAATGCAGAGTTCTGTTTTTAGTTGCAGATTATTTTGTTGCTCATCTTTATAGCTCTTGAAAAAGTCGCGTTTCCGGTTAAAGAATTCATCGCAGGCTTTTCTGAATCTATCGTAAACCAGATTGTTGTCTTTTTTTGGGGCGAACCCAATGGTTTTCCATATTTGTTGTAAATCAATCAGTTGCTTGCTCTTGTTCTCCCATTCTCTGGGTGATGTAATTTCTTGTTGCAAAAGGGCTTCGGCCTTCTCGCAAAGTTCTATTTTTGCCTCAAGGTTTTTATGCAACTGATTTTTCAACGACTCAAAATGCTCATGTTGTCGCTGGTTAATTTTGGAAGTCGCTGCTTTAAACCTGTCCCACAACTCTTCTTTTTTATCTCTGGGAACGGGGCCAATCTCCCTCCATTGATCATGGTACTTTTGAAGTGTTTTAAAAGCTTTAACCGGGGAAGGTTCCAGCAACAAAGTTTCTGCCTTTTCGCACAAGGCAAGCTTGGACTCATAGTTCTTTTTAAGATCCAGATCCCGAAGCTCGTTGTTTATTTTGATGTAATTGTAGAAGTTCTCAACATGTAAATGGAAAGTTTCCCATAAATCATGTAGTTTGTTTTGAGGAACCGGACCTATGTCTCTCCATTTTTGTTGGAGTGTACGAAATTCCTGAAAGGTATCGTTTAGTGATTCCTGCCGGTTTATAAGGTCTTTTATACCTTCTATTACTTCATACTTGTTCTTAAGATTTTTCTCTTTCTCGTTCTCCTGAGCCTGTCTTTCTTCATCTCTTTTGCTGCGGTACTCGGCAAAAAGACCGGCAAAATCTTTCTGTAGCATATCGGGCTGAGGGTCGTATGATTCTTCAGGTTCTCCCGATTCAATGAACTTTTGTTTGGCGGCCTCTTCTTCCTCTTTGGTCTTGTTTTCAAATATTAAACGAATGGCTTCTGCATGCGTTTTTATATTCGAAACAGGATATTTTTGAATGATTTCTTTGAATTTGTCAATCAACTGTTCTCTCGATAAAGCAGTATAATCCATCTCTTCCGGATATTCATTTTTATCCGGTTGCATCTCTTTTAATTCATTCGAATCATCCGAATCTGATGTTTTTGATTCGCTATTTTCGGCACTCGTTTCTTCCTCCGCTTGTGGTTCCGGCTTTTTCTCTACCTGTTCCGGAGTTTCCTCTTCCTTCTCAGAATCGGATATCTTCTCGGGGGATTGTTGCTCTGTGCTCTTTTCGGAATTACCGGGTTGCTCGCCGGTATTCAAATTCGTCCGTTCTTCGGATGATTTGTTTAGTTCATTTGCTTCCATCACCATGGGTGTTTGGGGATCCTACATATAAACTCCTGATGGAGTTTATCTTATTTAATTCTAATCTACGAATATATTACTTATCATGGAATGGTCAAAGTTTTTTTGCCATTTCCTTATTTTAACTTATCCCGATAAAAGAGTCCTGTAAGCATCTTATTGTTATCTTTGTGCTTAATAAATATGGTTTCATGCGTATAGATATACTCACACTTTTCCCCGAAATGTTTGAAGGTCCGTTTAACGAATCAATCCTAAGACGGGCGCAGGAAAAGGGATTTGTTGAAATTGTTTTGCACGACATCAGAGACTATTCTCAGGATAAGCATAAAAAGGTAGATGATTATGCTTTTGGTGGAGGAGCCGGTATGGTGATGCAAATTGAACCCATTGCGCTATTGTTGGACAAATTAAAGGGCGAAAGGGACTATGAGGAAATTATTTATATGACTCCCGATGGGTCGCGCTTCTCTCAAGCAATAGCCAATCAGTTTTCCTTGTTGGGTAACATCATAATTCTTTGCGGTCATTACAAAGGGGTTGACCAGCGAGTTAGAGACCACTACGTAACGCGTGAAATATCAATTGGCGACTTTGTCCTGACAGGCGGTGAGTTGGCTGCTGCCGTGGTTGTAGATGCTGTGGTTCGATTGATTCCCGGGGTTATTTCTGACGAAACTTCGGCGCTGACCGATTCTTTTCAGGACAATCTTTTAGCTCCGCCGGTTTATACACGTCCGGCCGAATTTCGCGGGTGGAGAGTCCCTGATGTTTTGTTGTCGGGTCATCAGGCCAAAATTGACCAATGGCGCGAAGAGCAAGCCTGGAAAAGAACGAAAAATTTGAGACCTGATTTACTGGATGAGGAGTGACTAATACTGTCAATATGAAAACTATTTTTTTCAAAGTCTTTGTAAGAAAGCGTCAAAGACAAGGCTTGCGAAGGCAGAAAAAACGGAGTCCCGACCTAGATTTTTGTTGGTTTTTATTCAAAAAACCTTACAAAATCAACTTCGGGATGAGTATTTTTCTGACAAGCATAACGCAGTATTTGGCGTTTTCTTATCAAGACTACTTACTACAATTCTCCTTAAACGTACAATAATCACAACTCTTCACATTGGATGTTTGTCTGAATGGAATCTCCGGGTTAAAAAGCTCTGATAGTTTAGTGGTTATTTGTTCAACAAACTCCTCTTTAACCAGGTTAAGCGTTATCACTTCTTTATTTTGTCTGCTTTTCAGATAAAGTTGGTTGTCATACTCTCCGTATAGGTCTTTTACCGAAATGACCCCGGGAGTGATTATGGATTGATTTGCCGTTTCTGATTTAATAAGCGAATAGAGCAAGGTCTGAAAAATAGCTTTATTGGCGGGATGGTGGTTTTCATCAAAAAGCCTCTCAATGTTCGGGATGGTTTTCTCAGCTTTTCCTGTTTTATAATCGGTGATTCTCAGTATTCCGTTTTTTTCATCCGTGCGGTCAATGGTTCCTCCAATGTTGATAGTCAGCTGGTCACTGATTCTCAATTTCCCTAGAACACGCTCTTCCAAAGCCAATAGTTGAAACGGCGCATCCTGCTGCTCACACTCCAGAAAACGGAGTATGTATTTATACAGAATTTCATATATAAGGCTGTTTTTTCCCTGTAAGTCGGTAAAAATGTTGGATTTTTGCCTGATAAAAGGGATGTTTTGTACAAAGATGGAGTCCATTGTATCCCTGATGAACTCCTTGTTGGCACGGAGCTCTTTAATCATTTCCGGGTTGACCTCTTTTCCCACAAACGGTTTGTAGAGATCTTCCACCATTTGGTGGAACAGGTTTCCAAAAACTCTCGGGTCAAGGTCTTCACTGATGTCATCCGGCTCCTTTATTTTTGCTACATATCGGTAATAAAAGCGCAACGGACACTCCACATATGAACTTAATGCACTTGGAGATAATGCCTCTTTTCCCGATTCAGTCCATTGATGCAGTATTTCCATCACATCCTCGGTTTTTGATGCGGTAATCTCGGGATGAACCGGAACCGTTACATTTTGATGGATGGATTCCATGGTTACATTTCCACCATATTCGTAATAGAGCTGTTGCAAAAAGCGGCTCTTTTCGCCCTCTTCGGTGACCGAACGGGTGGTGGTATGTATCAGTTTTATATTTTTGGCGCGATGAATCAGCCGATAAAAATAGTAGGCAAATATAGAATCCTGATTTTCAATGGTTGGTAATCCATGTCCTTTTCTTAAATTGAAAGGGATGGATGTATTAGGCGGCGAAGTTTTTGGAAAAATTCCTTCGTTAAGTCCAATGATGACCAGGTTTTCAAAATCAATGGCTCTCGTTTCCAGAATTCCCATTACCTGAAGCCCTTGTAAAGGCTCTCCCTTGAAAGGGACCATCTCTTGTGCGGCAATTTTTTTGAAAAGCGACTGCCATGTTTCCGGTGCCGGCTTTTGAGGAAGTGTGGCCAATATATCCGACAACTTTTTTATTACCGTGTAGAGGTGATAAATAAACTCCATCTCCACCTGGTTGTTGCTGCCCTTTTCGAGGTCTTTATAAATTTTTACAAGAATATCGTTGAGATATTCGGTTAACTCCTCTGTTGTGTCAGTTTTTTTGAAAATGGAGGATATTACCGAATCATCTTTCAGTTGTTCATCTGCGATGAACAGCTGGTTTGCTTTTATCAGTTTATTAATCAATTCAAGATTTTTTCCGTCGGTAATGATGTGCATATACTGATGTCGCAAAAGAGCCAGCACATCGCGATGGTAGAACCACGTTTTGCCCTCCTTGGTTTTTCTGGTGGTTTTTTGCATGGCCAAAAGATTCTCCACCAAAGCATAGGCAGGGGTGTTTTTTAAGGAATAACCAATGGTAATATTGATGGCCGAGAAATCTTCCGGAATGGCATGTAAAACCGGCAGAAGTTGTTGCTCGTCGGCCAAAACCAGCGCCGTTTTTTCCGGGTCGGGACGGTTCTCGGCCATGTTTTTGAGATAATGATTGGCAAGCCGGGTTTGCTCCAGCTCATTGGTAGCCGATGCAATGGTTATATCCGCCATTTTTTTCGAAAATGGCGGTTGCCAGTCATCTGGAGCGGGATAGTTGAGCAGGTTGCTTTGCAGAAAGCGCGCTGCTTCGTGTTGAACCGCGTATTTATCGTTGGTGTCATGAAAAACCCACTCCGGATAATCCCAAAAAAAGTGTGCTTTTTTTTGGTTTTGAAGGATGCGAAACACCTCTTTTTCGCATTCGTTGAGTGCGTTAAAACCTGCAAATACAACTTTTTTCCATGGGATGGAAATTGATTTTTCTTTAACAGCGTTTTCCGCCACAGAGCGGAAAACCATTCCTTCGTAGGCTTCGTTTCCCGATTTCAAATCGTCTCTGAAACAGTTGTACAAATCGTGCATTTTTTCCCATTGAGCGAGGAAATAGGCCTGTTGTTCCGAAATTTTTTCGGGATTAAAACTACTCCAGAAACTTTGAATGGCCTTTACCTGTTCAGGTGAAAGATGCGAGAAATCATCGTCCAAAGCCTTAATGGCAGCAAGATTTGAGAAAAGTTGAGCCGGTTTGGCCAGGTATTTGTCAATGTCATTAAAATCGCCCAAAAGCATCTCTCCAATGGGGATAAATTCATCGATGGAGATGTCCGATTCCATCACTTTTTGGTAAGATAAATGGAGTTTGAAAAGAAGGGTAATAGAATCGGCAACCGGCGTGGGGTCTATTTCTGAGAAGAACTCGTTAATGGTGAGTATTTTGGGTGCCCATACCGGACGCGATATTTGTTGCGAAAGATATCGGCTGAAAAAAAGCCCCGCACGACGGCTGGGGAAAACAAAACAAAAATCGTTTATTTCTGTTAAATGTTTACTGGTATAATGGTGTGCTAACTGCTCAAGGAAAGTTTGCATATTATTTACTATTTTTACAAATATACAATTGTCCTTTAAATATTTTGCCAAATCCGTGAAGGGAGTCGTCGTTTTTGAAAAAGATAGAACGTTGGCTTTGTCAGTTGACAACGACTTTGAATGCCCTTCTAAACTGAGAGATAAAGTTCATTATGGATGATTTTTCGTTTATAGGTAACAGTGACGTTCAGTCCATCGAAGCATTGTACGAGCAGTATAAGCAAAACCCCGACTCAGTGGATGAGAGTTTTGCCAAATTCTTTAAAGGCTTTGATTTTGCGCTTAAACATTTCCAGGCAGTTCCCGGGAAAATTATAAGCAAGGAGTTTAACGTGATAAATTTGATTCACGGCTATCGCCAGCGGGGACATTTTTTTACCAAAACAAACCCGGTACGTGCCAGGCGGAAGTACTTTCCAACCCTGGATATTGAAAATTTTGGTCTGGAAGAGCAAGATTTGGACACTGTTTTCGAGGCAGGTAGTCAAATCGGGATTGGTGCAGCTTCTTTGCGCGAAATCATAAAGCACTTGCAGGATACATACTGCCAATCGGTAGGAGTGGAGTATCTCTATGTCCGCCACCCTGAAATGGTGAGTTGGCTCCGCGACCGGATGGAGTCTGTCCGTAATATGCCCGATTATCCCAACGCAAAAAAGAAATCCATCTTTAAACATCTCAATCATGCTGTTGGATTTGAGGCTTTTGTCCATAAAAAATTTGTGGGTCAAAAGCGCTTCTCTCTTGAAGGGTCTGAAGGCTTGATTCCCGGTCTCAAGGCGCTGATTAAGAAAGGTGCGTCCATGGGAGCCAAAGAGTTTGTTATGGGTATGGCACACCGTGGAAGATTAAATGTACTCACCAATGTTTTAGGAAAGCCCTATCGCAAAGTGTTTAAAGAGTTTGTTGCCGATGAATACGATGATGATGTATCTCTTGGTGATGTTAAATACCATCTGGGTTACGATAATTATATGGATTTGGACAATGGAGAGAAGGTTCGTTTGTGCCTCTTGCCCAACCCTTCGCATCTGGAGGCGGTGACTCCCGTCACCGTTGGGTTGGCTCGTGCCCGCATTGACCATACATACAACCAGGATGTGGATAAAGTTGTGCCTGTTGTTATTCATGGCGATGCAGCCATTGCCGGACAGGGGGTGGTTTACGAAGTGGTGCAAATGTCAAAACTTCCTGGATATCGAACCGGGGGAACCATTCACGTGGTGGTAAACAACCAGGTTGGTTTCACAACCAACTATCTGGAAGCACGTTCCAGTACCTATTGTACCGATGTTGGAAAAGTCATCAACAGCCCTGTTTTCCATGTTAATGGAGATGATGCGGAAGCGGTAGCTTACGTATTTGAATTGGCCATGGAGTTTCGCCACAGGTTTAATGTCGATATTTTTATTGATATATTATCCTATCGCAAATATGGCCATAACGAAGGCGATGAACCACGCTTTACACAACCTACGTTGTATAAAGCCATTGCCAATCATCACAATCCACGTGATATTTATGCTAAACATCTGGAAGTGACAGGTGTTATGGGACGCCAGGAGATGAAACAAAAGGTCATTGATTTTGAGAACCATCTGGAGAAGGAGTTTGATGCTTCCACAGAAATCAAAAAGATGTCCATCGCCCGGTTTATGCCTGATTTGTGGAGTAACTTCAGATATCCTAAACGTGAAGATTTCAACGGTGAGATGAAAACAGGCGTGCCGATATCGCGAATGAAGGAGTTGTGCGACAAATTGAACCACTTACCGGAAGATAAGCCGTTTTTTAATAAGGTTCACAAAATCCTGGCCGACCGAAAAAAAATGATGCAGGCCAATAAAATGGATTGGGCCATGGCCGAGATGATGGGTTATGCCACGTTGGTTGCCGAAGGTCATCCAGTCCGTTTAAGCGGACAGGACTCTGAGAGAGGAACATTTGCCCATCGACATGCCGGCTTTACGGTTGAGGATATGAACGAGCGTTACATCCCTCTAAAGCATCTGGACGAAAACCCGTTATCCTTTAATGTTTATAATTCATCCCTTTCCGAATACGGGGTTTTGGGTTTCGAATATGGTTATTCCCTCGGGGTTCCAAATGGATTGACCATTTGGGAGGCTCAGTTTGGAGATTTTGCCAACACAGCTCAGGTGGTCATTGACCAGTACATTAGTTCAGCAGAGGAAAAATGGGGGCTTATGAATGGACTGGTTTTATATTTGCCGCATGCATACGAAGGGCAGGGGCCTGAGCATTCGAGTGCCCGAATGGAACGTTTTCTCTCTTTATCCGCCCGAAATAATATGCAGATTATGAATTTTACCACGCCGGCTAACCTGTTTCATGCCTTAAGGCGGCATATTAAGAGAGATTTCAGAGTTCCGATGGTCATATTTACACCAAAAAGTCTGTTGCGTCATCCAAAATGCGTCTCTTCGCTTGAAGATATGCAGGACGGTCATTTTCAGGAGGTGATTGATGATGACAACGTTGATGAAAAGAATGTCACCAGGCTGGTGTTCTGTACCGGTAAAATCTACTACGATTTATTGGCACGCAAAGAGGAACTCAATGCCACCAATGTGGCATTGATTCGGATAGAACAACTGCACCCGTTCCCAAAAGAGAACGTAGAAGCCATTTTTAAGAAATATTCTAAAGCTCTTTTAGCATTATGGGTACAGGAAGAACCTGAGAACATGGGAGCATGGAATTATATTCGGAGCATGTTGCCAGGTAAAAATATTGTTCCCGTTGCCCGGATTGCCAGTGCCAGCCCGGCAACCGGTCTGGCCGGTTTGCATTTGTTAGGGCAGAATGAAATCATGGGTAAAGTATTTAAAATGTGCCATTGTGATTTAAAATTGCCATATTGTAACTTAGATTGCCTTGAAGGAAAACCTCGCGAGGAAATCCTCAAAGCACATTACTATTTTGCTGAATCAGACAAGTTCTCTATATAACTGAAAACAGTGACCAGTAACCAATGACCAGTGACCAGTGTTCAATGTACAGTGACCAATGAACACTGCTAACTGAACACTGCTAACTGAACACTGCTAACTGAACACTGTTAACTGAACACTGCTAACTGAACACTGAAATATGATAATAGAAGTAAAAGTTCCAACTCCCGGCGAGTCAATATCAGAAGTAGAAATCTCCTCCTGGCTGGTGTCAGATGGCGCCCTTGTAAGGAAAAATCAGGATTTGGCTGAGATAGAATCTGATAAAGCCACCTTGTCATTAACTGCTCCGGAATCAGGACGAATAGAGCTTTTGGCATCGGAAGGCGATACGGTGAAGGTAAACTCAGTAGTTTGCAAAATTGATACTTCCGTAGAGGTGCCCGATGAGGAAAATGCTGAGGAAGCTGATGATGAGTCTGTTGCAGGAGTCGATAAGCAGGAAGAGAAAACTGAAGAAATCAAGCCCGAACCCTCCGATAAAGATAAAACAACGGATTCAGATGTTAAGATAACTCCGTTGGCCAGAAGTAAAATGGAGGCTGAAGGATTGAACCTTAACGATGTGTTGGCCGGTTTAAAAAAGTTGACGACTAAGGAGATTGATGAGGTCATAGAATTGAAAAGCGGCGGAGGAATTCTGGAATCCTCTCGGGGTGAAGTTTCCCGCGATGTAGAGCGAAAGCGAATGACTCAATTGCGAAAGCAATTGAGCAAGCGGCTGGTGCAGGTTAAAAACGAAACGGCCATGCTCACCACTTTCAACGAGGTGGATATGTCTGCACTTATGGATTTGCGCAAAAATCACCAGGGAGCTTTTGTTGAAAAATATGGATTTAAAATCGGGTTGATATCATTCTTTTTAAAGGCTTCGGCTTACGCATTAAAAAAGCACCCAATGGTAAACAGCATGATTGATGAGGAGGAGATAGTGACTCCCAATTATGTTGATATCTCTGTGGCAGTTCAATCACCAAAAGGACTAATGGTTCCGGTAATCAGAAATGTTGATTCTTTATCGTTGGCACAAATAGAGTCAGCACTGAAAGAATTAGCAGATAAAGCCCGAACCGGAAAAGTTTCGCTGGAAGAGATGACCGGCGGCACATTTACACTGACCAACGGAGGCGTTTTTGGCTCCATGCTCTCCACGCCTTTGATTAACCCACCGCAATCGGCCATTATTGGAATGCATAACATTGTTGAGCGTCCGGTTGCTGTTAACGGTAAAGTTGAAATCAGACCAATGATGTATGTTGCTTTGAGTTACGACCATCGCATCATCGACGGTAAAGACTCTGTTGGTTTTTTGGTAGATGTTAAAAAAATGATTGAAAACCCGGTATCTATGTTACTTGGAGGGAAAAGTGCTGAGGAAACTTTGTTGGGGTTGTAGTTTTATTGGGAGAAATTGATTAGTTTTATTTTCATTTAATATACCACATGATAAATAATAAACTGACCCCAAAAATGGTGCGTACGCACCATTTTTTAATTACACTATTATTCCTGACTTTTGCGTCAGGCAACCTTTATTCTCAAGAGCTTCGAGAGCGACTTGAAACGCATGTTACCATATTGGCAGCAGATAGTCTTGAGGGTCGCGGACTTGGAACCAGAGGGAAAGAGATCGCAAGGGATTACATCCGGAATCAATTTGCTGAAATCGGGCTGAATTCATTCAAAGAGGACTATTTCCACCATTTTGAGTTTAGAAGTACAAGTGGAATAATAGCAAATATCTACGGTACCAATGTGGTCGGTTTCCTGGAAGGTCATGATTCAAAGCTAAAGGATGAGTACATCGTAATTGGTGCGCACTACGACCATTTGGGATATGAAATGCGAGGAGATGAGCGGGTAATTTTTCCCGGTGCGGACGATAACGCATCTGGAGTGTCTCTAATGCTTGAGATGGCCAGGTATTTTGCTACCAACCCTGAAAGTCATGGCAGGAGTCTGATATTCGTGGCTTTTGACGCCGAAGAGAGTGGACTGATTGGCTCGCGTTGGTTTATTGAAGATGCGAGATTTGCATCCAAAGACATCAAAACTATGTTTAGTCTTGATATGGTAGGGATGTATCGAAGTAATGAAGGATTAAATATAAAAGGGATAGGTTCTATTGCCGGAGGTGAGGAGTTGGCAGGATACCTTGCAGTAAATCACAACTTGATTCTTAGGAAGAAGGGTGCCCGCATTGAGGAGCGGACAGATACCTGGTATTTTGGCTTAGCCGGAATTCCCTCTGTTCATGTACATACTGGTCCACATTCGCCTTATCATCAACCGGGAGATTTAGCCCATCTTCTTCAATATGAAAAGATGGCAAAGGTGAAAAACTTTACAGTAGAATTGGTTAGGATACTATCGTTTCAGGAAGCCATAGAGCCATCAGCAATGTTTCTCGCTCAGTCTGGAAAAGTTCGATTTGATTTTGGCGCTGTTGCCATGCTAGGAAGAAGCCGACACTTATACCCCGATGAGTTTTTTACAGCCGATGATGTGTTTGGATATGGTGTAGGTTTTTTTCTGAGAATTCACATGGGGCAGAGAATTGTTGTTCAACCTGAGGTGCTTTATGATTATAATGGGAGTAAATCGCCGGAAGGCACTTTTAGAAGACATTCTCTGATGTTACCATTAAATATTCAGTATAATTTAATAAGCATGCATGGTGGAATCTTTCGCTTATACCCTTTTGTAGGTGGTTATTATCAACACCATTTTGACGGGAAAAACGGAGGTGAAACCATTGATTTTTCAACATACTACAAAGACCATGAATGGGGATTTCAGTATGGACTTGGAATGGACATGCTGAAATTTCACTTTGGCTTTGTTTACCATCAGGCATTAACTGGAGTAATCGATGATGCTGAGATGAAAATACGAAGCAGCAGCAACCGTTTCAGAATTGGTTACCGCTTTTGAACCCCGCTTGTAATGCTACCTGATTCTGTTCAGACTTCTTACCAGTGCTTCATCTTTGCCTATGGCACGCATGGCCATTACAATAAAAATCAATGAGATTAAAGGCGCAATGATGGGCCATTTAAAAGCAAGTTCAGCGCCTAATTCGTTGGCAGATGTTTTTCCAACGAAATAAATCATGGCTGAAATTCCTATGAGTAACCCGATGGCAAGGCCGCAAATACGTATTTGAAGAATTCTGTTTTTGAACATGAAAATCGAAACCAGAATCACTACGGTTGTCACTGTTATTAACAAAGCTAAAGCAAGGCTACTGATTGCCATTTCGCTGGTAGTAATATCAGTTACCCCTTTAAATGTAAGTATGTAATTATCGGTGACAGATGCAAGTTCGGCCATATTCACAAAAAACAATATGGCAGTAAGTGTAAGGGCAATTAATAAGTATACCGTTTGAATCCGTTGTATCATCTCTTTTTTTTGCAAAAATAGGAAGAAAAAACGAATCGCATCCTAACAAAAGTAATTTTGTATAACTGACAGCATGGTTGCATTCTGTTGATTCGTGTGCGGTGATGAATTTTGCCGGGTTTGTTTGGGTTGTATGTTTCAGGATATTAGTGTGATATGATTTGCTTGGATATTTTAGATTGGTTTATTTTAACAAAACATATTGCTTTGTTAACATTATTTCATCTCTTCTTTCTAAAGAAATTAACAGCTATGTTGATAACTTATGTTTTGTAAATTCTTAAATTTTTATTAAATTGAATAATGTGATTGTTTTAATTCTCTTAATTTTGTAAAGTCGATTGCAGTAATTGGCTCAAAGGTTTCTATCGAAACCCTTTTTCGATATAAATGAAAGATGATATAAATGGAAAGAATTGCAGAGTCAGAGTTGATCATTAATCCCGATGGATCGGTGTTTCATTTACACATTAAGCCCGGTGAATTAAGTGACAGGGTCATACTTGTTGGAGACCCGGGCAGAGTGGAAGGTGTTGCTGCTTTCTTTGACCAAATTGATTTTGAAGGCGCCAATCGTGAGTTTGTATGGAAAACCGGTGTTTACCAAGATAAATCTTTTACTGTACTTTCGTCCGGAATTGGAACTGACAACATTGATATTGTTTTAAATGAACTAGATGCACTTGTAAATGTTGATTTTTCCACCAGATTACCCAAAAAAGAGCATAAGTCATTAAAGATTGTCAGAATTGGCACTTCCGGTTCGCTTCAGGCTGATTTGCCTGTTGACAGTTGGTTGTTGAGTGAGAAAGCCATTGGGTTTGATGGCTTACTTAATTTTTATGATAAGCGGGATGAGGTTTGTGATGTAATGTTTGAAAAGTCTTTTGTTGAATCAACTGGTTTTCTCTCGAACCTTTCGGCGCCCTATGTTGTTAATGCAGAGGAGTCTCTGTTGAAACAGTTGGATTCTAATGAGGTGATAAAAGGTGTCACCATTTCCGCTCCCGGCTTCTATGGTCCACAGGGTAGAATTATAAGACTCCCGTTGGCTATGAGCGATATAAATGAGCGAATTACGGCATTTCGATACGAGGACTACCGGATAACCAACTATGAAATGGAGTGTTCAGCCATATATGGTTTATCCGCTTTATTGGGGCATCAGTCGGCCACTGTATGCGCCATCATTGCTAACAGGTTGGCAGGAACCTATAGCAAAGATTACAAGGTAGTTGTTAATCGTTTGATTGAATATGTATTAAATGCATTAGCCAAATAGACAATTTTCTGTCCGTTTTACCAACATGATGTTTTAAAATTATGGATAAGAATAAAATTCAGGCACTTATTACTCTGCTTGATGATCCAAATGAGGAGATATTTAGCACGGTAGAAGGAGAGCTTTTAAAAGAGGAGGTTGATATTATTCCCGATCTTGAAAAAGCCTGGGAGATGACCTTTGACTCTACTCACCAAAAACGCCTTGAAAATCTGATTCATAACATCCAATTTAAAAATGTAAAAAGTGGATTTCGCAATTGGTTGGCAAATTCAGAAGATGATTTGTTGTACGGTGCTTTTCTGGTTTCAAAATATCAATATCCTGAATTAACTTATGAGTCAATTAACGATAAAATTAACCAGCTACGCAAGGACGTCTGGTTGGAATTAAATGATCACCTCACAGCACTTGAAAAAGTTCGCATCATCAATCACATTCTTTTTGATGTGCACGGTTACACACGGAACAATAGCAATTTTATGGCTCCGCAAAACTCTTTTATTTGCGACGTGCTTGATACAAGAAAAGGCAATCCCATTTCATTGTCAGTCATATATTCAGTAATCGCTTTGCGATTAGGGATTCCTGTTTACGGAGTTAATTTGCCCAAGAATTTTATTTTGGCTTATCTTGACGATGCAGCTGACTTGAATAATGTGGCTCAGGATACCGAAATGTCAGTTCTTTTTTACATAAATCCCATTAACAAAGGTGCTGTTTTGGGACGGAAGGAAATTGAGTTTTTTGTAAAACAACAAAAGCTGGAACCAAAAGTAAATTACTTTTTGCCATGTAGCAATAAAGATATTGTTCAGCGTATGCTGAACAATATTTACTATGCATATGAAACGGCAGGTCATAAGGAAAAAGCAAACGAAATGCAGGAATTGCTATCACTTTTTGGAGATATTTCCGGTTAATCAGTTAGCACTCCAAAAGGCCTCTTTTTTTATTTGGTTCACGCGATTTTCAATATATTTAATCAATAAATGATTCATGCCGGGAGGCAATTCTTCATAATTGGTGTCAGCCTGTAAGATCTTCTCATAATAAGCGAGCGCCTTTTCAGTATTTTTAAACCAATTGTCATACAAGTCAGCCAGGAAGTAATGAAACCGATAGTCGCCCGGCACCGAAATCATGGCCTGTTTGTATATATCCAGTGCCATTTCGTGTTGGTTGATATCTGTATAGCTTTCCCCTATATGTTGGTAGGCTGTTGCCAAAAGAGTGGGAGAGGGTGTTACTATTTCGATTAGTTTGTGAAATTGATTAATGGCTGATTCAGTTCTTCCGGTGTAGATGTATGCTAATGCAAGCACCAGACAAATGTTGCTGTTTTTCTCGGCTTCGATGAAAGCTTTCTCCAGAAAAGGTATGGCTTTGTCATAGTCATCCGTCTTGTAATATGACATACCTGTGTATTGCAACACATGCAGGCCGGAATCCCCAAGAGTTAAGCATCTTTCATATCTCTGAAGTGCTTTTTTGTAATTTCCGGTAATGAATTGTAGTTGACCATTTAATCTCAATACACGGAGATTGTTGTCGTTAGTCTTTAAATATCTGTCTGACGTGGCCAAAGCCTCTTTAAATTGCTCATTTCTTCGGTATAGATTTGACAACCTTAGTACTACTGAATAATCCCGAGGATTTTGGTCTAAAGATATCTCATAGTAATAGATGGCAGAATCAGGCTGGTTTATATTTTCATAAATTCTTCCCAATTGTTTATTCAAATGCTGTGTTGAATGATTGTTTCGGCATTTTATATAGTATTGTTTCGCTTCTGAAAACTGGCTGTTATTAAACAATGCGTCTCCAAGTCTCTGACTGATATAAAAGTTTTTCGGTTCTATTTCACGTGCTTTTCGGTAATATGAAATGGCATTATTGTAGTTGTACATCGACATATATCCGTTGGCTAATTCCAAAATGGAATAGACATTTGTGGTGTCCTGTTTATATAACAGCTCCTGAAACTTTATGGCCTCTTCAAATCTGTTTGTATTTCTGAGTGCCGTAATTTTAAGATGGAGTAATCCTGTTTCTAATGATTCTGCGAGTCTGATTTGCTCCAGTGCTTCATCATATTTGTGCTCAGCAACGAGTTTTGCAATTGCTTCCTGATTTGAAGCTGAGATATGGTTTGTCACTATCAGGACTATTAGTATTAAGATAAATCTATGCATATAGCTTGTTTTTGGGTTAGCATTCAAAGTAATAGGAGAAGTTGCCTGATCTGTTTTAAGTTCATCTCTTATTTAAAGAGTATACTTGCACTTGTCAGGCAACTTCTGCTTTGTGGGTTAGGGATTTAACTGTTACACTTCGTTGTTTAGAACAAAGTTTATGGGAACGGTGTAACTTACGGCCACTGGGATGTTTCTTTGTGTTCCGGGTTGCCAGTTGGGCATTTGGCTGACTACCCTGTATGCTTCATTATCAAGTAAAGGATGAACTCCACGTAGTATCTTAACCTTGTCTATTTCACCTTCTTTCGTAATGACGAATTGAACATATACGCGCCCTTGAATTCCGTCTGCAGCTGCCAGTGTAGGATACCTTATACTGCTTCTGAGGTAGTCTTGAAGAGCTTCTATACCTCCTGGAAATTCGGGCATGTTTTCTACCATCACGAAAACGGCCTCTCCATCACTGCTGCGAATTGTTTCTCTTGGAAGGTTTGCTCTTTGATCTTCAGTCATATTTCGATAAAAATCAGCCAGCGTTTTACCAAAATCCTGAGTTCGGGTGTTTATCTCAATGACTCCATTTTTCCCAAGATTTCCGAATTTCTCAAGAGCAAACTCATCTTTATAAATCTGAATTGAAGCTATCATGTCAGGAGTCAGTACTTTATTTAAAACTTCCTCATGCACGTCTGTAATGACGCCGTCAATGAAGTAAATGACTCCCTCTTCATGTGGGGGGATTGTGGAGGGTGAGTGTTCCCCTTTTTCGATGGAGCCATAGTTCTCATCCAGTTTTGTACACGCATAAACTGTAAAGGCAATGGCTGGTAAAATCCATAAGAATTTTAACTTCTGTAATGCTGTTGTTGTTTGTTTTGTCATCATGGTAAATCGTTTTTTGTTGAGTGAGTAACAGAACATATTGCCCAGACGAATGGCTTCTCCACCTACCATCTGGTTAATGAGAACAGCTCTGTAAATTGCCGGATTACTGCAGTTTTGTATTGCGTGATTATCTGCCAGATATTCATGGTTTTGGCGAACGAAATGACCATATAACCAAGCAACCGGATTAAACCAAAGCAATAAACGGACAATTTCGGAGAGCATCAGGTCAATACAATGATATTGCTTAATGTGCTCCGCCTCGTGTCTCACAATTTCTCTCATATCGCTTTTATTAACAGAGGGATTAATAAAAACATAAGAGAAGAATGAAAACGGGGCAGGGTATCGGTTTGATTCTATAACTGTAAAGTCATTGACGTAAGTTCGTGGTGAATTAACAATTTCTTTGAATAGAATGCTGGTTTGGTAGAGGAGTCTGGAGGCTAAGGCAAGCAGACCTATGGCAAACAGTATCGGTAAAATGAACACCCAATTTATGCGTCTGGTGATATCATCAGTGATGACTTCTCCTGCAACTAATTCCCCAACAATCACCTGTTCGGTATGTGTTAACGAGTCAACTAACAGAGTTGGATAGGAAAAAGTAAATAAGGGTAATATGATCGATGCCAGTATTCCTACAATCAGGAATATTCGGTTTGCAAAGAATAGTCGTTGGTTGCGTAAAAAAAGATAATAGACCAAGGCAAAGGCTGAAAGCCACAGCGACGATTTTAAAAGATAGAGGATTAGAGCATTCATAATTATACTTTAAAGGGTTAATCTTTATTCTTGTTGTTATTCGAGCCAGGTTTAAATTGCTTTAACTCCAGCTTTGTTTGTTCCATAAGCTCCTCCAGTTCTCTAATCGACAAATCTTTTTCTTTAGCAAAAAAGGAGGCCATGGCAGGAAATGAATTGTTGAAATAGTCATTCATTAATCCAAAAAGTTGATTTTTTGAATAATCTTCCTTTTTAATTAGAGGGAAATATACGTGCACATTGCCATAGGTTTTGTGGTCAACAAACCCTTTTTTTTCTAGTATTCGTATTATGGTTGATACAGTATTGCGGGCAGGTTTTGGGTCAGGAAATTGTTCCCTGACATCTCGCACCGGCCCTTCTTCCAGTTTCCATAAAATCTGCATTATTTGTTCTTCTGCTTTCGTTAGTTGCATAGTTCGTTTTATTGCAAAATGAAGTCGATTGATAAAGTATATGCCACATCAACTGGGATGTTTCTTTGTTTTCCTGGATTCCACTCGGGCATGGACTGTACAACTCTTAAAGCTTCACTATCTAAAGAAGGATCAACACCCTTTAAAATGGTAGCATTGGTAATTTGTCCAGTTTTCTGAACAATAAATTGCACCAAAACTTGACCTTGCATGTTTTTCTCTTGTGCGCTTATCGGATATCTAATGGAGGTAGCTATAAAACGCATTAAGGCGTCTTTACCTCCCAGAAATTCAGGCATTTGTTCAACGACTATAAAAATTTCTTTACTGTTATCCTCGTTTTCCAGATCAGTTGTAACTGTTTTTTTTGTTGTGATTTCAATCACGCCATATTGACCTTTTTCTCCATATATTTTTATGGCTTCATCGATTTTGTATACACTTATGTGTTCAATGTTATCATGGTTTAGTTTATTGAATTCTGATTTGCTGATTACTTGTCCGTCTAAAATATATAATGGTTCATTATCATTTTTATGGTGTACTGTAGTTTTTATTGCAGTATCCAGTTCACTTTTATGACCATATCCTACAACTACTATGTTTTCAAGTGGCTCGTTTATATTAATTAGTACAACTTTCATCGTTTCCGTAAATTCAGGTCTAGTTATTACAGACTTAAGGCCAACAAAGGAGAAAACTATTTGGCTTTCTGTAGGTACATCTGAAAGATTAAAGACTCCATCTTTATTTGAAACAGTTCCGTTCGAAGTGCCCCTGATGATGACGCTTGCACCATGCAATGGAGTTCCATCTTCTCTGTAAACAATGCCTGAAATAGTATTAGTCGATTGATCTGTATTTTCGTTTACTACAATGCTTTCGCTATCGGCGAAAACATGCTCAGGTTGAGCAAATGCATAAAAAACGAACATTACAACGGGCACAATCAAAAGAATTTTTGATTTTCTTAATGTTGAAGTTTTTTTATTAGTCATCATGGCAAATCTTTTTTTGTTTAGGGAATAGTTAAATGAGTTAGCAAGTCGGATTACTTCACCACCAAATAGGTAGTTAATGAGAGTGGCTTTATAAAGAGCCGGGTTTTCAGAATGTTGTATAGCTTTTGTGTCGGCCAGATATTCATGGTTTTGCCTTATAAAACGCCCATAAATCCAAGCTGTTGGATTAAACCATTGAAAAAGAATAATGAGTTCCGAAAGTATAAGATCAATCCAGTGCATTTGGCGGATATGTTCTTTTTCATGTTTCAATATTTCCGTTGTTGACGTGCCTGAGACTAAAGGATTGACAAACACATAAGTAAAAAATGAAAAATGAGTTTTGAATTCTTCGGATTCAACTATTTTTATTTCTTGCTTGACAACAACTTCTGAACGTTTAATAATTTTATATAGAGAATAGCTTTGTTTTAGTATTCGAAAAAGAAATATGGCAAAACCTGTTGTGAATATTATTGCTAGATAGGCAGTCCAATTAAAATGAAATGCTTGATCAATAATTACTGCCTCTGTTATTTGTGATGATTCAGAATTGATAGGAGGTAATGAATTAGGAACTGGTAAGGAAGTTAAAAGTACCTTATAGCTAAAGTTTATGAATGGAAATATGAATGCTGCTAGTATTCCTGAAATCAGGTACAAACGGTTTAGAAAAAAATATCTTTCGTTTCGCAGAAATAGGAAGTATATAGATGCGAAACAGCTTAACCAAAGCGAAGATTTCAGAATGTATCCGATTATAGATTCCATTTTATGAGTAGTTGTAAGGTTCCTTTAATTAGATTTTCAATCCGTCAATACAAACGTACGACTAAATAATTAGTCAGTCAATGCTTTTTGACAAAAAACGACTAAGAAGTTAGTTAAATAATCTTAATTGAATTGTTTTGAGGGAGATAGATTTATGGAAAATGTTTTGTACAAAGGTTTGAACCAGCATGATAGTATCATTAAGTTCCTTTGTCTACAAATAATATACACTGAATATCGCCAAATTGGCAGAAGCTATGTCTGAAGATTAATGAGATATGATGCAAATTTCGATGTAATGCATCGAAATGCAAAATAAAATTGGGGTTTATGGGAATAAGCAAAATAGAATTTATTTTCTACAATACTTTTAGTATGGTTTGAAACAGCAATGACTCATCAATAGGTTTTGCAAGATAACCATCAAAACCGGCCTGATTAATTTTCTTTTTGTCGAAGTCGCTAGCATAGGCCGTTTGTGCTATCACAGGTATTAAAATGCCATGTTCTCGTATGAGTCTGGTTGCTTCAAATCCATCCATGAAAGGCATTTTAATATCCATTAAAATTAAATCAATGGCTAAGCTTTGGTTTAATGTCATGTCAATGGCTTCTTGGCCATTGGTAGCACGAAATAATTCAGCAACATATGGCCCGAGAATTTCAATGAGAAATTCCATGTTAATAAAGTCATCCTCAACAATAAGGACTTTTAGCCGGCTTAACTGTTCTGATGTCTCCATATAACTCTCATTCAAAGATTATGCATCTCTCCTTTATTGCATTAATCATTATTAGCGGGAATTGTGAAATGAAAAACTGAACCTCTACCAGGTTCACTCTCTAATGATATTGTTCCGCCGAGTACTTCAATATACGCTTTTGAGATTGGAAGTCCAAGCCCTATACCTTCGTGTCCTCTCGAAAGCTCTGTATTAGCTTGAATAAATCTCTCAAATATTGCTTCATGCATTTCTTTTGGAATACCTATTCCTGAATCTTTAATATAAAAATTAACTAAGTCAGTATCTTTGGTGCATTCGATAATTATAGAACCTGAGTAACTAAATTTTATGGCGTTATCAACCAGATTTGATAGTATTTTACTAAGTTTGTCGTAATCTGAATGAATGGTTCTAAATGATGGCGGTAAATGATTTTTAATTTCAATTGAGAGTTTTCTCTTTTCTGCAAAGTTTTCATGTAGTTGCATAATTTCCATCAATAGATTATTGATGCTAAAGTCTGTTCGATTCAAAAATATTTGACCGGTTTCAATTTTTGAGATATCGACCAAAGCATTGATGGTGTTCATCATGCGTATCCCCGATAATTCAATCATTTCAACATAATATGCATAGCTGCTTGGGTCGTCCGGTTTTCTTTTTAATAACTGTGTAAATCCGAGAATTCCATTCATGGGCGTTCTGATCTCATGTGATAGGTTCTGAAGGAAAGCGGTTTTTAATTGGTCGCTCTCTTCAGCTTTTTCCTTGGCTTTCAGTAACTCTTCTGTTCTTGCTTTTACCTCGGTTTCTAAAGATGCATTTAATGTTTTAAGTTGCTCCAAACTATGTTTTAAAGTCAGATGAGTTTCAACCCTCATGATTAGTTCCTGGTGGTCAAAGGGTTTGATGATATAATCCTGTGCACCTACTCTGAAACCTTCGAGAATACTTTCGCGATCACTTTGAGCGGTGAGAAAAATTACCGGCAGGTTTATAAAGTCAGGATTGTTTCTTATTTTCCTGCATACTTCAAAACCGTCCATCCCCGGCATGTGAATATCAAGTAAAACCAGATCGTAATGATTATTCCACAGCAAGTCTATTGCTTCAAATCCATTCATAGCCTGATCGAACGGATAGCCTTCCAGACTTAAGGATTTATTCAGAAGGGTGAGATTTACCTTGCTGTCGTCCACAATTAGTATTTTACTCTTGGCTTTGTTCATTGGTTTTGGGGTTATGTTTTTTAAGTAACAACCTGAATTTATCAGTTGCTCTTAATAAGTGGTAGAGATATAGACATTTAATATAGATATAAATACGATACTATGAAATGTTTTGTTGATGAAATTTTGTTAACTGTTTGATTTTTATTGACCAATGAATGTTTTTTTGTTGTATAAGGATTTTAAATTAAATATAGATACAAAAAAAGCTGTCGTTTCCGACAGCTTTTTCGATTATGCGTTATCACTTAATATTAAATACTTGCAATTTTATCTGCCTTATAATGTCCTGCTTTTAATTTTTCGGCCACTTCAGCAAAAGCTTTAATGGTGTAATCCACGTCTTCTAAAGTGTGCACTGCTGTAGGGATAATTCTTAGCATGATTTGTCCTTTGGGAATAACCGGGTACACCACGATGGAGCAAAATATGTTGTAATTTTCTCTCAAATCCATTGTTAATGTGGTTGCCTCAGGTACGGTTCCGTCAAGAAATACAGGCGTTACAGGGCTTTCTGTTTTGCCGAGGTTGAAACCTTTTTCACGCAATCCGGATTGTAAAGCGTTTACGACCTTCCAAAGATTTTCTCTTAATTCCGGTTTGGTTTTTAACAGTTCCAGTCTTTTTAAAGCGCCCATTACCATTGGCATGGGCAGCGATTTTGCAAAGATCTGTGAACGCATGTTGTATCTTAAATAGCTGATTACATCTTCACGTCCGGCAACAAAACCTCCAATTCCGGCCATGGATTTGGCAAAAGTTCCAAATATCAGGTCAATTTCACTTTCAACATCAAAGTGCTCTGCTACACCGGCTCCGGTTTTACCCATGGTTCCAAAACCGTGTGCATCATCAACCAATATGCGGAAATTGAAATCTTTCTTTAGTTTAACTATGTCATCAAGTTTTCCTAAGTCACCTGCCATCCCAAAAACTCCTTCAGTAATCACGAGAACACCGCCGCCTTGCTTATCTGCCAGTGCAGTTGCGCGTTCAAGTTGTTTTCTCAGGTTCTCAATGTTGTTATGGGGAAACACGTAGCGTTTTCCCATATGCAGCCGTAATCCATCAAGAATACATGCATGCGACTCGGAATCGTAAACGATAACGTCGTTTCTGTTACATAAAGTATCAATAATGGAAACCATACCCTGGTAACCAAAGTTAAGAAGGTAAGCATCCTCTTTTTTTACAAATTCAGCAAGCGCGCTTTCAAGCTCTTCATGCTTGCTGGTATGGCCTGACATCATTCTGGCACCCATAGGATATGCCATGCCGTACTCTTTTGCTGCTTCGGCATCTGCTTTACGGACTTCCGGATGGTTGGCCAGCCCCAGGTAGTTGTTCAAGCTCCAGGTGAGGACTTCTTTTCCCCTAAATTTCATTTTCGGATTAATTTCCCCTTCCAATTTGGGGAACATGAAATAACCGTGAGCCTCTTTTCCGTATTGACCCAGCGGTCCCATGTTAGCGCTTATCTTATTAAATATATCCACGTTAATAAGTTTTTAATTATTTCCATGGCAAATGTAATCTTTTTATCGCTTTCCACCATTTTTGCAGGTTAAATTTTACGTTGAGTGCTTAATAACTGCTTGCTAATGTCAAGTCAACCTTAAAATGACGGGTTAGTGTTGTGCACTTGGTATCCCCCCCCCCCCCTGGGGGTTATGTGTGAGCGAAGGAGACAATTCAGTTTTGGCTTGACAATGGTTGTTCTTTTATTTTAACATATTTTTCATGCAAAACCCCTAAAAGTTGGGATTGTGAGACAAGAGTCACGGTAGTATGTTTGCAGTAGAATTTCAAAGGAGTTTATTGTCTTTTATGAAAGGCGATTTTTTATTAAAGAAAAAGCAAAAAAGTACTCAATTGGCAATACGTTTAAACCAAACTTATTTAGTTATGAAATCTATATATCTATCATTTCTGTTTGTTTTTATACAATTACAGACAAAAGTAGAAGCATCAGATGCTCACAACATATTGGGAGGTCGGGTTCTAAGTGATGGAGCCGGAGTCCCTTACATCGCTGTTTACATTAAAGGTACCAATACCGGAACAATTACGGATGAGACGGGTCAATTTACCTTGCCTTATGGCGATTTTGATCAATTGGTGCTTGGGGTTCAGGGACTTGGATATAAAACTACGTTTATTGATCTCTCACAAGATGAAAAGGAAGGTAACTTGGATATAAATATCGAACCAGATACGCTGTTACTTGAGCAGGTCCTTGTATCCGGAAGTCGTGTAGGGGTTCTCAGATTTCTTCCTGGCTCTGTTAGCTTTATAAATAAAGCACAACTGGAAAATACGCGCCCCGTAAGTGCTAACGAGGTGTTAAGGAATATTGCCGGCGTTCACGTGGTGGAAGAGGAGGGAGCCGGACTTAGGGCAAATATTGGTATCAGGGGGTTAGATCCTGATAAAAGCCGCAACGTATTGATGCTAGAGGATGGCGTACCTGTTGCGCTGGCTCCTTACGGCGAACCTGAGATGTATTTTTCCCCAAATATTGACCGGATGAGTGGCGTCGAGGTTCTAAAGGGAAATGGTTCTATTTTGTTTGGCCCTCAAACCATTGGAGGGGTAATTAATTATTTAACGCCAGATGCACCTGAAAATCCTGAAGGCAGACTTTCAATACGTGGTGGTGATTTTGGCTTCTTCAACTCCTATTTGGAGTATGGTGGAACTTGGAATAATACTGGAGTCATTATGAATTATTCGCGAAAACAAGCAGATAATTTTGGGCCAACCCGGTTTTTGTTTCATGATTTTAATACTAAGATTCAAACCCGGTTTTCTCCGGTATCACAAATGGTTTTTAAACTTGGCGTTTATGATGAAAACAGCAATGCAACCTATGTGGGGTTAACGCAGCCAATGTATGATCGGGGTGGGTATGATGATTTGAGAATCGCACCGGATGACGAACTAAATGTCAGAAGGTATTCAGTCAGTATTAATCACAAATATCTGCTAAGTCCAGGGTTGCAGCTTAATACCACCGCGTTTGGCTATACCACAACGCGTAACTGGAATCGTCAGGATTTCACCTATAGTTCTACAGCCAGCAATTTATCAGGTGTTGTTCACGGAGAGCCCGATGGCTACCAGGGATCCATCTATTTAAGAAACTCAACCGGGCAAAGGAACCGTCAGTTTGAAGTGGCCGGTATTGAGCCACGTCTCCAGTACAGATATGATTTGGGTGGCTTTATCGTTAAAACTGATGCCGGAGTGAGGTATCTGTATGAACGTGCTTTTGAGCAGAGGGTCAATGGAATAAAACCCGGAGTTCTTTCCGGTGACCTCATTAATGATGAGGTGAGAACCGGCCATGCCGTTAGTGCTTATGTGCAGAATAATATCATGTTGAGCAACAGGCTCTCAATAATGGCTGGTCTTAGAAACGAGAATGTTCGTTATGAACGTGAAATTTTGAGGATGGGATCCACTGACACGCTTATTACAAATACCACAGATGTATTTGCATTGATTCCAGGTGCGGGAATCAATTATAATCTGACTGATGAGATTGGTTTTTTTGCTGGTTTGCACAGAGGATTTGCTCCTCCGCGTACCAAAGATGCAATTAGTAATGAAGGAGAAGATTTGCAACTGGATGCAGAGAAAAGCTGGAACAGCGAAATAGGGCTAAGGCTTGCAACCGGAAACCTGAGTTTTGAGACGGCCTTTTTTCACATGAATTTCTCCAACCAGGTGATTCCGGTATCCGAATCCTCCGGAGGAGCCGGAACCGGATATGTTAATGGAGGGAAAACATTACATTACGGAATTGAAGCTTCTGCTCTAATGGACATTGCCGGCATGCTGCCTGCAAATTGGAAAGGTAGCCTCTCTCTTTCGGCTACTTATGTCGTTTCAGAATTTTCGTCAGACAGATACATACTGCAAAAAAGGTCATTGGTTGCAGGGTTGGATGATGTTTATGTGAATGTAAAGGGCAATAGAACTCCGTATGCACCTGATTTGGCCATCAATGGGGGATTTCAGATTGAACTTCCGGCAGGTTTAGGTTTAAGCGTGACCGGAAATTATACAGGCAGTCAGTACACCGATGTGTTGAATACTGACAATGTATACGACTGGATTGATATTCATGAAGCCGATTCAGACTATCAATATGTACAAGCAGTAACAAATGGTCGAATTGGAAAGCTGGATAGTTTTTTCATTACAAATCTGAATGTTTGGTATAATTTCTCCGGCAGTGGCCTTGCAATTAATGCCGGGGTGAAAAATATTACCAACCAAAGATATATTGCCACTCGTCGCCCACAAGGAATAAGGGCAGGAATGCCAAGATTAATAACAGCAGGAATTAATTATACTTTTTAAGACCAATAGATGTTAGATTTTTAGTAGTAAGATGCTGGAAATATGATGTGTTCGACAATCTGTTTTGTATATACCTTAAGATTAAGCAGATAAAAAAACGATCAAGCCAATATAAAGAAACAAAGTCTTTGAGTTAAAACAGCATACGGCAAGGAATAATATTCCTTGCCGTTTCTCTCTTTTATGGCCTGCTTTTTGCAATGTACAATGAAGATTTTTCAGGGTTTAGCATCATCCATAAAAATATCTATATCAGAATTAGAGATTTGAAACTTATTGATTATCTTTGCACGATATTTTGTATGGACAACAGATGTGAAACCTTCATATTTGTTCAATTAAGGAAAAGTATAGTCTTTTATGAGAAACCTGATTATTGTTGTATTAATTGCCTTGTTTACATCATCGTGTAGTGAATATCAAAAACTACTAAAAAGTAATGATTATGATCTGCAATATACCCGGGCAATGGAATACTACGAAGCTGGGGATTACATGCGGGCATCCACTCTGTTTGGAGGTTTGATTTCAATTTTCAGAGGAACGGAACGTTCCGAAATTTCGCATTACATATATGCCGACTGCCTCTTCAGGATGCGTAATTATTTGATGGCAGCTCATCATTTCCGTATGTTTGTACAAAATTATCCAACCAGTGACCGGGCTGAGGATGCACAGTTTATGGCTGCATATTGTCATTATAAACTCTCCCCAAATCCCCGTCTTGATCAAACAGATACTTATCAGGCGTTGGAAGGATTTCAATTATTTATTAATCTATATCCTAATAGTGAGCGAGTTGTAGAGGCTACTCAACTGATGGATGAGTTGAGGGATAAGTTAGTATATAAAGCCTATCTTAACGCAAAATTATATTATAATCTGGGTACTTACATGGGAAATAACTACCAGTCGGCTGTTATAGCAGCAAGAAACACACTGGATGAGTTTCCCGACACCCAACATAGGGAAGAGCTTTCTTTCCTGATTTTGGACGCAAAGTACATTCAGGCGGTGAATAGTATTGAAGAACGAATGCAGGAAAGATTAAGGGAAACCATTGATGAGTATTACACCTTTATAAATGAATTTCCCAACAGTCAATACATACGTAGGGCACACCGAATTTTTGAAGAAACATCTTCGTTATTGAATTAGAAATTTAAAGTGATTTTATTTACATAGCTATGGACTACAAAAAATCAAAAGCTCCGGCAAATACCGTCACATGGGATACGGCCAAATTGGCTGAACCAACCGGTAATATTTACGAGTCGGTTGTGATTATTGCTAAAAGAGCAAATCAAATTGGTGTGGAAATGAAAGAAGAGCTTAACCGCAAACTTCAAGAGTTTGCTTCTTACACCGATAATTTGGAAGAGGTTTTTGAGAACCGCGAACAGATTGAAATATCCAGATTTTATGAGCGTTTACCAAAACCATCTGCCTTAGCTACTACAGAATTTGCTGATGAAAATGTCTATTTTCGGAATCCTGCAAGAGAAGATGTTCAGGATGCAGATATTGAATAGGGATTAATAGCTCATTTTATAAAGAATTTTGAAAGATAAAAGAAACTTATTGTTTCTTTTATCTTTTTTGTTCATATATAGTTGGTTATATTTGTTGTTGTTAACCATGGATTCTTAATTTCGGCTTATTTGTTTTCTAAGAATGCAAGTTTTCATCTATGAGGTTTTTAGTTGCTATATTGTTTTTGTTATATCTAATCTATAGGTCTACATTCTATACTATCTGGATAAAGATTTGGAAATCTATAGTTTACTGTAGCTATATCTTATGTTATCGGGTAAGAAAATCATATTAGGAATTACTGGAAGCATCGCAGCTTACAAAGCTGCATTGCTTACTCGTTTATTTGTTAAAGCGGGAGCTGAGGTTCAAGTTATAATGAGTTCCGCTGGGAAGGAATTCATTACCCCAGTTACATTGTCAGCACTGTCCGGTCGACCGGTTTTAGGCGACTTCTTTGAAAATAAAGATGGAACATGGCACAGTCATGTGGATTTAGGTTTATGGGCCGATGCCATGATTATTGCTCCGGCCACTGCAAATACCATGGCAAAAATGGTAGGAGGTGTTTGTGATAATCTTTTAGTCACCACCTATATGTCCGCACGTTGTCCGGTTTTTTTGGCCCCGGCGATGGATCTTGATATGTTTCAGCATCCTTCAACCATAAGGAATATGCAAACTCTGGAAGAGTGGGGCTGTACAATCATTGAACCAGGAACCGGAGATCTCGCTAGCGGTTTGTCAGGTAAAGGACGCATGGAAGAACCGGAAGTTATACTGGATCGGTTGATTAATCATTTTAAAGGTGTGCTGGTTAAAAAAACACTTACGGGAAAGCGCATCATGATAACGGCAGGTCCTACCTATGAAGCCATTGATCCAGTTCGGTTCATTGGAAACTACTCATCCGGAAAAATGGGATTTGCCATTGCCGAGGAATTGGCAAAGCGAGGTGCGCATGTAGATCTGGTTAGTGGTCCTGTTCAAATTAAAATAGAGCATCCCGGGGTTTATCGTCACGATGTTGTTACGGCACAGCAGATGCATGATAAATCTGTGGAGCTTTTTCCAAACACAGATGCGGCCATTATGGCCGCTGCTGTGAGTGACTATACACCGGCAATTGTCTCGGATAATAAAATTAAGCGTTCCTCTGATCATTTCAATATTTCATTGAAACCCAATCCTGATATTGCAAAAAAAATGGGAGAGATTAAAAAATCTGGCCAGATTCTTGCTGGTTTTGCATTGGAGACTGACAATGAAATTGCAAATGCCTGTGAAAAATTGAAAAAGAAGCATTTGGATTTTATCGTTCTCAACTCTTTAGCTAAGGAAGGAGCCGGTTTTATGACTGATACAAATCAAATAACCATCATCAGTAAAGAAAATAAACATATGGATTTTCCGTTAAAGAGTAAAAGAGAGGTGGCCGTTGATATTGTAAATTATTTAGAGTCGATGATGGTATAAGATATTTTGTCCCGAAAAATGGTAAAGCATAATTTTAAATATTTGTTCCGTGCAGCACTGATGGTTTTACTGATGTTCATAATCAGTTATCCATTGGCTGCTCAAGAGTTACGAGCCAGAGTTCAGGTTGTGGCTCCCGGAGTTCAGGGAACCAATCGTGCTGTGTTTGAGACGCTGCAAACATCCATTATGGAGTTTTTGAACGGACAGCAATGGACCGAGCACAAATTTAATCCCGAGGAACGAATCGATTGCACCATTCTTATTAATATTCGTGAAGTTATAGGAAGTGATGAATTTCGAGGCACCATACAAATACAGGCTCGAAGACCGGTTTATAACTCATCCTACAATACGCCGCTTTTAAACTATCTCGATCAGAATTTGCATTTCAGATACATAGAGTACGAAACCCTTGTATATAATCCATCGAATATTGAATCCAATTTAGTAGCCATTCTTGCTTATTATGCTTACATCGTTCTTGGTTTTGATTACGACTCGTTTTCTCAACGTGGTGGGACACCATATTTTCAACGCGCCGAGCAAATTGTTAATATGATGCAGAATGCAAGGGAAAGTGGTTGGAGATCCTTCGAAAGTCAACGCAACCGTTATTGGTTGGTGGAGAACTTACTAAACGAACACCATACTCCTCTGCGTAACGCCTTCTATCAGTACCACAGACGAGGGCTGGATATGATGGCCGATCGAGTTGATGAAGGACGGTCAAATATTGCATCCTCTTTGGAATTGCTGCAACGAGTGCACCGTCAGCGTCCTAATAGTTTTGCGCTTGGTTTTTTCTTTGATGCTAAATCTGAAGAGTTGGTTAATATCTTTTCAAACTCTCCTTCTATGGAACGTGGAAGGGTTGTAAATCTTCTTTCAGAAGTAGATCCAACCAATTCAGATAAGTATCAACAAATTCTTTCTGAGCGGGGGCGCATGTAATTTGTGTGATTCCTTATCTTTTTGATTTCGAAAATGAAATTCAAGACTTTCTTTATATCTTTGTTTTAACAAAGATATAAACTATGCTAAGGCAACTTTCCATATCTAATTACGCATTAATAGATTCCGCTGAACTTGTTTTACACGAAGGTTTTACGGCCATTACTGGTGAAACAGGAGCAGGTAAATCAATAATGCTTGGTGCCCTATCTCTGATTTTGGGACAGAGAAGTGATACATCTGCAATTCGTGATAAAACGCAAAAATGCGTCGTAGAAGCGCATTTTTATCTGAATGGTTATCAACTTGAGCAGATGTTTGAAGAGGCCGATGTGGATTATGATGTTGAAACTGTCATCCGGCGTGAAATTTTACCTTCCGGAAAATCACGAGCTTTTATCAATGATACCCCTGTAACATTGCCATTTTTAAAGGATTTGACTCAAAAGTTGATTGATATTCATTCTCAACACCAAAATCTGCTTCTTGGCGATGGTCTGTTTCAGCTTAACGTGGTGGATATAGTGGCAAATAATAAGAATATTCTGCAAGAATATCAGCAAAAATACCATGTGCTTCGTGAGTTGGAGAGAGATAGGGAGGCGTTGATGCAAATGAATAATCAACAAAAGGCCGATCGCGACTATTGGGATTTCCAGTTTAATCAACTTCAAAGTGCTGAATTGCAAGTCGATGAGCAAGAGTTGGTAGAGCAGGAAGTGGAACAGCTTTCACATGTTGAAGAGATAAAGCTGGCATTGGCCAATGCGGGAGTTTTACTAAACGAGCATGAGTTTCCTTTGGTGGATGGAATGCACCAGGTTGTAAATGAGATTAAAAAAATCAGTGATTTTTTATCTGGTGGAGATGAACTTTTGTCTCGGCTTGAGTCGGTTTATATAGAATTAAAGGATATTGCCGGAGAGGTTTCTGTTAAAGCATCGGAATTGGAATTTGACCCGGTTCGTTTACAGCGATTGCAGGATCGGCTAAATCTGATTTATGAATTGCAACAGAAACATCAGAAGAACAGTATTGGTGAGCTTCTGGAATTGAAGGGTGATCTTGAAAGCAAACTGCTCTCGTTGGATTCGTTTGATGAAAAACTAAAGAAACTGGATGATACCATCGAAAAAGAGAAAGAGATCGTCGAGAAGATGGCATCTCGATTGTCCCAGTCCCGAAAAGATGTTTTTGAAAAAATAGAAAGCACTATAACTGATCAACTGCACGAACTTGGGATGCCGCATGCACGTTTCAGTGTCGAACATGAACTCTTGGAAGTGTTTACACGAAACGGAGTCGATGAGATCAAATTTTTGTTCAGTGCAAACAAAAGTGGGGAGTTGGCTGATATTCCTAAAGTTGCATCAGGAGGTGAATTGTCAAGACTGATGTTGTGTATAAAATCGCTTTTATCTTCTGCAAAAAGATTACCTACCATCATATTTGATGAGATTGACACCGGAGTATCTGGAGAAATTGCCGACAAAATGGGGCGTATTATGCAGCAGATGGGGAATAGCATTCAGGTAATCAGCATTACGCACTTGCCGCAGATTGCGGGTAAAGGTCAGCACCATTTTAAAGTCTTTAAATCTGAAGAGAGCGACCGCACCGTTTCTCACATCAGACTACTTTCCGATGAAGAACGCATCCGTGAAATTGCCGGAATGTTGAGTGGTGCCAAACTCTCTGATGCAGCCATTCACAATGCCAAAGATTTATTGAAAAACTGATTGGTCGTTGTGTTAATGTGCAGGTAGACAGGTGGATGCGTTGGCTTTCACCGTCTTAAATTGTCTTAATAAAGTCAAAAAAAAGTTATGACTTTATTTCTGTGCAATTATACCTTATATTTGTAGCCTCAAAAATCAAAACGAAAATGGGATATAATCTATTAAAAGGGAAAAGAGGGATCATATTTGGTGCCCTTAACGACATGTCAATTGCCTGGAAAGTAGCAGAGCTGGCACATGCCGAAGGAGCCACTTTTACGCTCTCTAATACACACGTAGCATGCAGAATGGGCAGTGTTACAGAATTGGCACAAAAAACCGGATCAGAAGTAATTCCGGCTGATGCCACCAATCTGGAGGATCTGCAGAACGTCGTAAAAACATCCACCGAGGTTTTGGGCGGTAAAATAGATTTTGTACTGCACTCCATTGGGATGTCTTTAAATGTAAGAAAGAAACGTGTTTATCACGATTTGGATTACAATTATCTGGCTAAAACCCTTGATATTTCAGCCATTTCTTTTCATAAGCTGATTCAAACGGCATTCAAAATGGATGCTATGAATGAGTATGGTTCCATCGTTGCTCTCTCTTATGTAGCTGCACAACGTACGCTTTACGGCTACAATGATATGGCCGATGCAAAAGCTTTGTTGGAGTCCATTGCCCGTAGTTTTGGGTACATTTACGGACGCGAAAGGAAAGTAAGGGTTAATACCATCAGCCAATCGCCAACCGTTACCACAGCCGGTAGCGGAGTAAAAGGTATTGATGGCTTGATAGACTTTTCTGATCGTATGTCTCCGCTTGGTAATGCCGATGCAGAAGATTGTGCCAAGTATTGTGTTGCTATGTTTTCAGATCTGACTCGTAAAGTTACCATGCAGAACCTTTTCCACGATGGTGGATTCTCCAGCATAGGTATGAGTTTAAGAGCAATGAAGCAATACAACAAGAGCTTCGACTCTGATGATGTTCAGGATTTATATTAGAAAACTGATTAAGTTTATCATTTTATTTACCTGAATTTGCGATTTCATATCGCTCGGATGGGAATAAAAAAATATGATAAATTGACTAGTCTTTTGATACACAGTGTAAAAGCCTCCTTTTCAAGGAGGCTTTTTATATGTATCCTGCAAGCTGTAAATTTCTGAATCTCCTTTTAAAACATTAATTTTGTCATTCTTATTTATAACTGGTATAAATCAGATATTTTTAGTCTGTTATTTAAACCCGAAATATTTATAATTATTAAACATGGATAATTATCAGATCAATCACCTTAAGGAGTTAGAGGCTGAGTCGATATTTGTAATTCGCGAAGTCGCAGCTCAGTTCGAAAATCCTGTGATGCTATTCTCGGGAGGGAAAGATTCAATTGTGATGTTTCATCTTGCGCGTAAAGCTTTTTGGCCTGCAAAAGTGCCTTTCCCTTTGATGCATATTGATACTGGGCACAACTTCCCTGAAGCGCTTGATTATCGTGACAAGCTAATGCAAGAAACCGGTTCTGTTTGTATTGTTAAATTGGTGCAGGATTCCATCGATAAAGGGAGGGTTAAAGAAGAATCAGGATATAATGCAAGCCGTAACAAGTTGCAAACTGTTACTTTATTGGATGCTCTGGAAGAGCATAAGTTTGATGCTGCGATGGGAGGCGGACGACGCGATGAGGAAAAGGCAAGAGCAAAGGAGCGTTTCTTTAGCCATCGTGATGAATTTGGACAGTGGGATCCTAAAAATCAGCGCCCCGAACTTTGGAACTTATTCAACGGACGTAAAAATATGGGCGAGCATTTCCGGGTTTTTCCAATCAGCAACTGGACTGAGATGGATGTATGGCAATACATCTATATGGAAAATATTGAACTTCCATCCTTGTATTATACTCATGAGCGTGAAGTTTTTGAAAGGGACGGAACATTACTAGCAACGGCTCCTTTTATGAAACTTCGTGAAAATGAGAAACCGCAAATCATGAAGGTGCGTTGTCGTACCATTGGTGATATAAGTTGTACAGGACTTACTCTTTCTACTGCGAACTCTCTTGAAGATATCATTCAGGAGGTTGCAGCTTCACGGGTTACGGAGCGAGGTGGACGGGCAGACGATAAACGATCAGAAGCCGCCATGGAAGACCGTAAGAAGGAAGGGTATTTTTAATTCTTATTTTGTATCATAAGTTGGTGACTCCAAACACCTCTATAATATTAATGTTGTTATGAGTGGAAAAAATTCCGGATATCTGGACATGGAACTGTTGCGGTTTACCACCGCAGGCAGTGTGGATGATGGTAAAAGTACCCTGATCGGACGTTTACTATACGATTCAAAGGCCATTTTTGAAGATCAGATGGAAGCCATTGAACGTGCAAGCGTTAGAGCCGGTGGTGAACAGGTTAATTTAGCGCTACTTACCGATGGTTTGCGTGCCGAGCGTGAGCAAGGTATAACCATCGACGTGGCTTACCGGTACTTTGCTACCCCAAAACGCAAATTTATCATCGCTGATACTCCCGGGCATATTCAATATACCCGTAACATGGTTACAGGAGCCAGTACTGCCAATGTCGCATTAATTCTTGTTGATGCCAGACATGGAGTGCTTGAGCAAACTCGTAGGCATGCATACATTGCTTCTTTATTGCAGATTCCCCACATCATTGTTTGTGTTAATAAAATGGATTTGGTTGATTATGACCAAACTGTTTTTGAAAATATTGTAAGCGATTTTGAAGCCATTGCTTCAAAATTGTCTGTTAAGGACGTGCGTTTCGTTCCCATCAGTGCTCTCGAAGGAGATAACGTTGTGGACAGAAGCACCAAAATGGACTGGTATCAGGGTCCAACCCTGATGTATTTGCTTGAAAACATTCATATTGGCAGCGATATTAATCGTTCTGATTTTCGTTTCCCTGTTCAATATGTAGTGAGGCCTCAATCAAAAGATTGGCCGGATTATCGTGGCTATGCTGGCAGGGTTGCAAGTGGTGTAGTAAATGTTGGAGACAAAGTAACTGTTTTGCCCTCCGGGTTTAGTTCGGTTGTAAAAAGCATAGACCTTTTCACCGAAACCCAGGACAAAGCATTCGCTCCACAGTCGGTTTGCATCACACTGGAGGATGACATTGATATCAGTCGGGGAGATATGATCATTAAAGAAACCAACGGACAACAGCCCCGAATTGATCAAAATATTGATGTGATGCTTTGCTGGTTCAACGAAAAGAAATTGATCCCGGGAGGGAAATATGCGCTAAAACATACCTCTACAGAGGTGCGCTGTATGATTAAAGAGGCGCAGTATCGGGTAGATATCAATGAACTTGAAAAGGTGTATGATAACGTTGAAGTGGGAATGAATGATATAGCAAGGGTTTCAATTCGAACAACGAAACCTCTGTTTTTTGACTCTTATAACGTAAACAGAAACACCGGCAGCATTATTCTGATTGATGAAGGTACCAACGAAACAGTGGCTGCCGGAATGATCGTATAGATGAAGTTTTTAGCTTGTCGATGATTTTAAGGTCTATAACACTCCTAAATAGGAGATTATAGGCCTTTTTTATTCATCGGTTTATTTGCTGTAAAATTAAGTTTGAATTTAGTTCCTGCGTTTATTATGCTTTCAACTGACAGTTGTACTTCGTTCTTGATTAAGAATTCTTTAACAAGAAGCAAACCAATACCTGTGCTCTTTTCCCCTTCTGTCCCTGTTTTTTGATGATTGATTTTATATTTAAATAGATGTTCAATCTGATTTTGGCTCATGCCAATTCCAGTGTCCTCAATTTCAACAACAATTAAATTGTTATTATTGTAAACTCTGATGTATATGTCTTTTTCGGATTTCGTAAACTTAATCGCATTACTTAAGATGTTGCGTAATGATGTACATATCATTTCTTGATCGGCATATACCAAAATTTCCTTGCTTTCATAAGATTCTGTTACTTTTAATTGTTTTAAAGCAATTGATAGATTAAAATATACCAGCAGATCCTTAATGGTTTTTACTATATTGAAGTGTGTTTTATTGGTCTTTAGTTCAAGCAGATCTATTTTTTTCCAACTTAACAAATTCTCCAAAGTAAGCAGAACAGAACTACTGGTTCTGCTGATGGATTTTAGAAATTGTTTCATTCTAACTTCGTTATATGCCGCAAAATTGCAAAGCATTATATTAAGAAGTTGTTCAATTGAGCTGATGCTGCCTCGCACATCGTGAGATATAATGCTTATGAATTTGTTGTTGATCTGGTTTAGATTTTCAATGTTTTTATTCTTTGCTTTTAGTTCGTAGTTTGCAATAAGTAACTTTAAATCTGTTTCTATGTGTTCTTTTAGTTGCCTAACCAGCGAAATGAAATTACTATTAAACGAGTTTTCTTTGTTGTCAAGAAGGCATACTGTTCCAAAAACTTCTCCATCAGGCCAGTTAAGCGGAACTCCTAAATATGAAATCATCTCAACCTTTACTTCCGGGTCTTCATTTCTCCATACAGGATCTTGGGTTGCATTATGAATTACCAGTTCCTTTTGTGAACCAATTACCTTCTCGCAATAGTGCCCGAACCCCAGTTCAAATGTATCGGTAGCTTTAATTGGATTGTCCTCATTACTGCTGTTCAAAAAGACTTCAAGATGTTCTTCCTTTAGCTGGGTAATGAGACCGGAGGGTACGTTGCAAATGTTTGCCGCTGTATCAATAAGTGCTTGCCATTTATTAGTAATCACTTTTACTATTTTGGGCTTGAGAGTTCCAATTTCCACCTGTTTTAGGTCATTCTCACCACGAACCTTTACTTTGGAATACCTTGTTGCCATTTAATTGAAATTAGTGCGAATTTGACATCTTTTCTTTTTTGGTAAAGGGTTGTGTCTGTCTGAGATTTTTATTGGTATATATGTTCTACATTAATCAAGGCAGTAATAGATATGCAAGAAACAGCATTTATAATATTACGTAGATTTGTTCTCTGATGTTTCACATTTTGTGTGTGATAAGTGTCATAATTTACATTAAGATTTATTCTTTCAATAGGTTCAATCATCTGAATTGTTCTAATGCTTTGTCTTTATTTTTACTAAATATAAATAACACTATAAAGGGTAAATTGCAATGTAGAAATTGCAATTTCATGAAAACAAAACTTAACTTTGCATCATAAAAAGAAACATTTTTTGTTATGATGCAGGCTTTTTTTAAAACGCATAAGTACCTGCTGGATCATTTAAGTGTACCTATTCGTAGAGGATTAATGGATCAGGTTAACTGGAATAGCCGGTTAATCGGAATTGTTGGTGCTCGTGGGGTAGGAAAAACCAGTTTTTTGCTGGATTTTGTTTCGACTGTATATGGCAACGATAAATCATGTCTATACGTAAACTTGAATAATCTTTATTTCTCTGATCGCACCATCATATCTTTTGCGGATGAATTTCAGAAGACAGGTGGAAAAACCCTGGTTTTAGATCAGGTTTTTAAATATCCCGAATGGGCTTCAGAATTGGTTACCTGTTATGACAGTTTCCCTGATTTGCAAATTATCTTTAGTGGCTCACCACTGATGCTACCCGAAAAAGGGCACGACTTGCTTGTAAAAGCTGATATATACTCTTTGGAGGGCTTCTCTTTTCGTGAATACATTAACCATAAAAGCGATAATAAATTTCCTGCATTTAAGCTAGACGAAATTTTAACTGATCATACTCGCATTGCAACAGATATTGTTGATTCCATAAAACCTTTGGCTTATTACAACGATTATCTGCATCATGGGTATTATCCATTCTTCCTTGAGAAAAGCAACTACCTTGAGAATTTATTGAAAAACATCAATTTGGTACTTGAAATCGACATTAGCTATTTGCAACAAATTGAACTTAAATATCTTCCCAAACTAAGGAAATTATTGTATATTATTGCCTGTTCAGCTCCTTTTCAACCAAATGTGAGTCGATTGAGTCAGGAAGTGGAAACAAGTCGCGCAACCATTATAAATTATTTAAAGTATCTGAATCAAGCCCGTTTAATAAACCTATTATATGAAGGCCAATCAGAACCTTTGAAGAAACCCTCGGAGATATACTTGCAGAACCCAAATCTTTTGTATTCGGTGGCAAGAGGAGATGTTGAAAATGAGGTTTTAAACAAAACGTTCTTTAGCAATCAGATAGGCTATAATCATCAGGTTGGATATAGTCGAACTACCGATTTTATTATAGATGAGACTCATCTGTTTAATGTAGGAAACAGACCAAAAACAGGAAAGGGAAAGAACGAGGATGTGTGGCATGCCTGCAATATGCTTGAAGTAGGTCATGGAAAGGATGTTCCATTATGGCTGTTTGGTTTTTTGGAGTAGTTCAGTGTGATCTAAATAGTGGAGTTAATAGATATAAAATTCGATAAAGCGAAATAACTAATTGATTTATAAACTGTAAAAGAGAATAGACAAATGGCAAAAGCAAAAAAGTTTATTACCTGTGACGGGAACTATGCTGCCTCACATATCGCTTATATGTTTAGCGAAGTGGCTGCTATCTATCCCATTACACCCTCTTCCAATATGGCTGAGTACGTAGATGAGTGGGCGGCTAATGGAAGAAAGAACATTTTTGGAGAAACTGTAAAGTTGGAAGAAATGCAGTCAGAAGCCGGTGCTGCCGGTGCTGTGCATGGAGCTCTTCAGGCTGGTGCGTTAACATCAACCTTTACTGCTTCTCAGGGACTGTTATTGATGATCCCAAATATGTACAAAATTGCGGGTGAGTTGTTACCCGGAGTATTTCATGTGAGTGCACGTAGTTTGGCTGCTCAGGCACTATCAATTTTTGGAGACCACAGTGATGTTATGTCCGCACGTCAAACTGGTTTTGCTATGCTGGCTACCGGCAGTGTGCAGGAAGTAATGGACTTGGCTGGTGTTGCTCACCTTACATCCATTAAGTCGAGGGTTCCATTCCTTCATTTCTTTGATGGATTCCGTACTTCTCATGAAATTCAGAAAGTTGAATTGATGGAGCAAGATGCTCTTGAGCCACTTCTTGATAAGGAGGCGCTTCAGAAATTCCGTGATAACTCATTGAACCCTGAGCGCCCAGTTACCCGTGGTACAGCTCAAAATCCGGATATCTATTTCCAGAGTCGTGAAGCTGCTAATCCATTCTATAACGCCATTCCTGATATGGTCGCTGAGTATATGGATAAGATTTCAGAAATCACTGGTCGTAAGTATCGTCCATTTGATTACTATGGAGCTGCTGATGCTGAAAATGTTATTGTGGCAATGGGGTCGATTACCGATACCATCAAAGAAACCATAGATTATCTTAACGCTAAAGGTGAAAAAACAGGTCTGATCGCTGTACATCTTTATCGTCCATTCTCCGCCAAATATTTCTTCGAAGCTTTCCCAAAAAGCTGTAAGCGCATTGCTGTTTTGGATCGTACCAAAGAACCAGGAGCAAACGGAGACCCACTTTATCTTGATATTTGCGAACTTTTCCAAGGTAAGGAAAATGCACCAATGATCATCAGCGGACGTTACGGTCTCTCTTCAAAAGACACAACTCCGGCCATGATGGTTTCTGTGTTTGAAAACCTGAAAAGAAATGAGCCTAAGAATAAATTTACTGTAGGTATTGTTGATGATGTTACTTTTACTTCTCTGCCATTATTGCCAGAGATTGATTTGAGTGCAGAGGGAACTTTTGCCGGTAAATTTTATGGTTTAGGTTCTGATGGAACCGTAGGTGCCAATAAGAACAGCATTATGATTATTGGTAACACCACTGACAAATACGCTCAAGCCTACTTCTCATACGACTCCAAAAAATCTGGTGGTATTACCATTTCTCATCTTCGTTTTGGTGATACACCAATTCGTTCACCATATTTAGTAAATACACCTGACTTTGTTGCATGTCACGTACCTGCTTACCTTGGACGCTACGATATGCTTAAGGGACTGAAAAAGGGAGGAACATTCCTGTTGAACAGTCACTGGGATGTTGAAGAAACCAAGAATCGTCTTCCCAATGATGTGAAACGCTACATGGCTGAGAACGACATTCAATTCTACATCATTAATGCAACTGCCATTGCAGAGGAGATTGGGTTGGGGAACCGTACCAATACAATCATGCAGTCTGCATTCTTTAAAATTGCCGGAGTAATTCCTTACGAACAGGCAGTTGATGAGATGAAGAAATTTGTTGTGAAGTCTTTCGGAATGAAAGGTGAAGACATCGTTAACATGAACTACAGTGCTATTGACAAAGGAGGGGATGTTACAAAAGTTGAAGTTCCTGCAGATTGGGCTTCTCTTGCTGATGCCAAGTCTAATGGAAATGGAAAAGTGTTGCCAGAGTTTATCAAAGATATGGTGTTCCCAATCAATGCTCAAAAAGGTGACGATCTGCCTGTTAGTGCATTTTTAGGGCGTGAAGACGGAACTTTCCCTGCCGGAACTACCGCTTACGAAAAACGTGGTATTGCTGTTAACGTTCCCGAGTGGCAGTCTGACAACTGTATTCAGTGCAACCAGTGTGCTTATGTTTGTCCTCATGCTGCTATCCGTCCATTCCTGTTGGATGAAAAAGAGTTGGCATCTGCTCCAGATGGAACAGTAACCATTAAGCCAAACGGGAAAGGATTTGACGGTTTACAGTACCGTATTCAAGTAAGTGTACTTGATTGTACAGGTTGCGGTAACTGTGCTGAAGTTTGTCCTTCAAAAACAAAGGCTTTGGTAATGAAGTCTCTGGATAGCCAAATGGTAGAGACTGATCGTTGGGACTACATGGCTGAGAAGGTGACCATAAAGGATACCATCCAGGCAAAAGATATGAACGTTAAGGCTTCGCAGTTTGCTCAGCCATTGTTTGAGTTCTCCGGAGCTTGTGCTGGGTGTGGTGAAACGCCTTATATCAAGCTGATTACCCAATTGTATGGCGACAGAATGATGATTGCCAATGCAACAGGTTGTTCTTCAATTTATGGTGGTTCAGCACCTGCAACTCCATATTGTGCCGACAAAGACGGACGTGGACCAGCATGGGCCAACTCTCTATTCGAAGACAATGCTGAGTACGGTATGGGTATGGTTACCGCAGTTGACAAGTTGCGCGATCGCATTGAACTTAAAATGAAAGCCTCCCTGAACGAGGTTGCACCTGCTACTAAAGCAGCATTTGAAGCGTGGTTGGCAGCGAAAGATGATGGTAGTAAAACCCGTGAAGTTTCAAATGCTGTTCTGAAAGCTCTTGAATCTGAAAAGCATGCCGTTGCAAAAGAAATCCTTGCTCTGAAAGATTATCTGGCTAAGAAATCTGTTTGGGTGTTCGGTGGTGACGGATGGGCTTATGACATCGGTTTTGGTGGTCTTGACCACGTTATTGCGTCAGGTAAAGACATTAACATCCTGGTAATGGATACCGAGGTTTATTCAAATACCGGAGGTCAGGCTTCTAAATCGACTCCAGTAGGTGCCGTTGCCAAGTTTGCTGCTGCTGGAAAACGTATCCGGAAAAAGGATCTTGGCTTGATGGCCACCACGTACGGATATGTGTATGTAGCTCAGGTTGGAATGGGAGCAAATCAGGCTCAATACTTCAAAGCGTTGAAAGAAGCTGAAGCTTATCCCGGACCATCTGTTATTATCGCTTATTCTCCATGTATTAGTCATGGATTACGCGGCGGTATGGGCAACGCACAAAATGAAACCAAATTAGCTGTTGAGGCTGGTTACTGGCAACTGTACCGTTACAACCCAATGTTGGAAGCGGAAGGAAAGAACCCGTTTGTGCTTGATAGTAAAGAGCCGGATTGGAGTAAGTTCCAGGACTTCCTGAAAGGCGAAGTGCGTTATACATCATTGATGAAAGCATTCCCCGATGCAGCAAAAGAGTTGTTTGTTGCTGCTGAGGAAAATGCAAAATGGCGTTACAGCACTTATAAGCGACTTGCCGAGGTGGATTACAAAGTTGTAGAGTAGTCGAAACTTTTCGATAAAATTAAAAGCTGCCCCCTACGGGGCAGCTTTTTTTGTGATATTAACATCAGATTAAGACTACAACCAGCCCTTTCGTTTAAAATAAAACATCATGATGGCAGCTACCGTTGCCATTATGAGCAGTGAGGCCGGATAGCCCCATTCCCAGTTGAGTTCAGGCATATTTAATGGGCTCGTTTCCGGATTGAAATTCATTCCATAAATTCCTGCAATAAATGTAAGTGGAATAAAAATGGTGGCGATGATGGTGAGCACTTTCATGATTTCATTCATGCGATTGCTAAGACCGGACATGTACATGTCGTACAAACTGAATACCATCTCACGATGGTTTTCAATACTGTCAATGACCTGAACGATGTGATCGTAAACATCCCTTAAAAAGACTTTTACGTCGGTGCTAATCAAAGGAGATTCATCACGTATTAAACTATTTAGTCCATCCCTCAACGACCAGACTGATTTTCGAAGAAAGATAAGATCCCTCCTCAATGCATGAATATGTCGAAGGTTAATTGGCTTAGGATTGCTGATCACTTGTTCTTCGATTGATTCTAATAGTTCTCCGGTCATGTCCAGTGCCGAGAAATAATGATCTACCACGTTATCGAGCAATGCGTATGCAAGATAGTCACAGGATAATCTACGTAATCGGGTATTACTCAAAGTAAGTCTTCGTATTATTGGATCAAATAGCGAATCATCACTCTCCTGAAATGAAAGTACATAGTTTTTTCCCAAAACAATACTGAGTTGTTCTGTTTGTAGTTCCTCGTTTGTGTTGTTAACCCCTTTAATCATTCGCAATACAATAAAAATTATGTCATCGTATGGCTCTACTTTGGGACGTTGATTTACACTTACGATGTCTTCCTGTACCAATGGATGAATGTCAAAAAAGTTCCATATTTCCATTAATTTTTCGATGTCATGAAGACCATGTATTTGAATCCATGTTTTTGATGCACTTTTAATATATCTTTCTGCGTCTGTTATTTTTTCTATGGATATGTTCTCGTAATGGTTTTCATCAAAATCATGAAGAGTCATTTTTAACTCTTCTATTTTTTTTATCCCGGTGTGGAGAACAGTTCCGGGTGGCTGACCTGGTGGTTTTCGTTTTACTTTGTGCTGAATTACCGAGCCAAAAAGACCCCGGATTTGAACTGCTGATTTTTTTGTTTTATATTTCATTTGTGTATAATTAATCTAATTTGCTGGTCTCATGGAACTTTCATTTGAAAATGATTTGTTTAAGTTGTTGGTTTCGTATGATTTGGGTTATTGGTTTCTCACTCAAGAATGGTTCATTTGTTTGTTACGCTAATTTCATACTTTTTTGTGATTCGTGCTTAATTTTTATATCTGCATTTGTTGGAGTCGTTTGCAAATTATTAATTCAATATGATCTGTTTTTTATCCAAATGATCTGTTTGATCTTATGATGCTACATGTTATACTGCTTATCTTCGGGTTGGCTATTACAGTAAAGGGTGGTGACTGGCTTGTTGCTGGAGCCTCAGGAATTGCTCGTAGATATGGGTTTTCTGAGATGTTAATTGGGCTTACGATTGTTGCCTTTGGGACTTCAGTGCCTGAGTTTGTAGTCAGCCTACTGGCTATTATAGATGATCATTCAGACATTGCCCTCGCTAATGTAATAGGGAGTAATAACTTTAATTTATTGGTGATTCTGGGTGTGTGTGGCCTGATGATGCCATTGTCCATTCAGAAAGAGACCATTCGCAGAGAGATCCCGGTTTCTTTATTGGCTGTTGTAATGCTTTTGCTATTTGGAAATGATTTTTTTATTTCTTCGCGTACTGATTCTGTTTCCAGGTTGGATGGTATATTTATGCTTATTGTTTTCACTCTGTTTCTGATATATCTGTTTCATCAGTCAAAATTGGATAGAACCGAAGACCAGAAGACAGGAATAATTGTATCGAAGAAAAAGGGATGGTTATTAATCGTTTCCGGATTGGGCTTTCTTCTGGTTGGAGGACAAGTTTCTGTCACTTCTGCTGTAAATCTTGCCAAAGCAATTAATATCAGCGAGAAGGTAATAGGTTTAACTGTTTTGGCGATTGGTACCTCATTACCTGAACTGGTAACTTCAATCGTTGCCATGCGCAAAAAGAATGTTAATATCGCCATTGGAAATATTATTGGCTCTAATATATTTAATGTTTTATGGATTTTAGGAATCGGTTCTGTTATTATGCCTATTAACTTTTCTGGTTCATACAATATTGATCTCTTGTTTTTAGTAGCTGGAACCGTATTCCTTATTCTGGCAATGTTTACAGGCAGAAAGCGGCAGCTCGATCGTTGGGAGTCTATTATTTTATTGGGGATATATGGGGTTTGGATGCTTCTTTCTGCTGGATTGATCAAATATCCAATCCTACATTTTTGAGATACGTTTGGGCTGATAATCCCGAAGTGGCAAATGTATTATTTCACAGATCTTTCATCTTCACCCTTCGAGGTGAATATGATTGAAGCAGTTAAATAGGATGTGTATAGAGATTGTCGGTCGACAAAAACTATAGTATAACACAAAGATTAAGATTGTTGATGTAATCTTCAGATATTTAAATGATAAGGCCTTGTTTTTCCATGTTTTTCTTCATGTATTTTGCGTTTTCCCTCATTCGACTTGCTTTTTAAAACTCTTCCTTAATTATTCTGTCCGATTCAATGTTTAACTCTTTCAGGATGATCTCTATGGACTCCATCATTTTTCCCGGACCGCATAGATATATTTTCTGATTTTTAGAGGAGATGTTAGAACTTACAGTTTTATAGTCAATGAATCCATGTTTGTAATCAGGATTGTTTTCCTCCGATAAAATATGAATCACGCTCAATCCGGGCATCTTTTCAAGTTCCTCTTTAAGGATGATGTCTTTTGTCGTTTTATTGGCATAAATGAGTTTGTTTTCTTCCGATTCCCAATCCTCTTGTAATTGACGCAGAATTGAAATAAAAGGTGTAATACCTGCACCTCCGGCAATGAAAATGCCGGATCCACGATGCTCAATGGAACCTCAGGGATCGCCAATCTTAAGCTCATCCCCTGGTTTTACCTGTTGTAATTCATTGGTAAACCCATTATGATCGGCGTATATTTTAATTATGAATTCCAAATAGGGTTTGTCGGGGGTTGATGTAAATGTAAAGGGTGCTGATTTTTTATCCAGTCCCGGCTTGTTTATAGTAAGATTGGTCGCCTGCCCCGGAATAAATGTATACCCCTTCGGTTTATTCGTTGTAACTTTTAAAACATCATGATTTATCCATTCAGCGCTGCTGATTTTAACTATATAGTCCATCATTTTAAATTTTAATTAACTGATTTTAATTCAATTAAAAGTTAAGAAAAATTCTGAACCATTCAAAGCTGATGGATTACTTATTTCTCTTGTTGCGGAGCATTTAGTTTAAATATCGCACTTTTTGAAGGCCGATAAAAATAATCTCAGATTGCAAAGGAAGTTCTATGAAGAAGAAAATGATCCCTCAAGACGAAACAGTGATATGGTTTAAATTTTGGCATGCCAAGAAGTAATCACCAAACAAATTTATTGCTCGGTGATTATCACTATATTGCCTTTATTATGTTTTCCTGAAATACAGAAGAATAAAAGAATTTGTAAGATGTGATTTGTATCTGTGGGTCGTCGGAAATTTTACTTTTTACTTCTGTACACCCAAACTGAGCTAAAGTGGGGCATGTTTCTCAGAGAGTCCATTTTTTGAATAGCGGTTTCTCTATGCTCAAACGATTCAATGGCAATTCGTATTTTTCCGGCCTCGTCATCAAGAATCTGAGCATTGGTAAATCCTTCCTGAATAAAAGATTGTAATGCTTCCCGGGCAGGTTCTTGTTTTACAAAACTGGCAGCTATTATATGAAAAGACTTGTTGGCCTTTGCCTTCACGTTATTGGTTGCAGTATAAATATCTTGTACTTCTTGGATAACTTCAACAGGTTCTATAACCTCAGTTGATTGGGTTTCTGTGTTGTTGAAAACCGTGGTGGGCTGTAGCAAGCTTAAAAAGCCTGCTTCCTGATTCAGTTCCGGTGTTTTTAACTCTGAGGTGGTAAGAAACAGTAATCCTGCCATCATGGCGGCAACTGCTCCCCAATAATATCTCGAAGTTTTTTGTTTTAGCGCTCTTGGGACACGAATTTCCCTCTCAAACTTCACTGTGTGATTGTAATCAAGAGGTTCAAACCGGAATGAGGCAAGGCCAAAAGCTTCCGGTAAAAAACTATTTGTTGTTGAGGGAGTAAACAATATATTCCCAATTGCATCTCCTCGCAAACTTCCAATGTCGCACAAATCTACACTCTTGCCAACTGCAACATCAGCACGTACTACAGAGACAAAGTCTTCTATGGCAATAAGCGCTTCTTCAAAGCTAATTCCCTCGCTCCTTGAAATACAATTTGCAAGTAGTCCATCATTGTGAATCAAACTTCGGTTAAAGCCGATTTCCTTAGCTGGTGGTAAAAAAAGATTCTTGTCCTCTTTTATAACAGATGCACGGTGGTTTGCCACAAAACCACCCAATCCAGGTACTATTACACAATCATGATTGTGTAACAGAGAAGATATATGTTGAATTATCATTGTCATATTTACAAAGATATATAAAAATTAAACGATGTGCATCCCTTATTTTTTAACACCTGTTGAAAAATTGTTGATTACTTTTATCAAGCTACCACTGTAATCTCCCTCTCATGAGCGCTCTTTTATCAATAAAACCTTCAAAAATTATCTATATTGAGTACTTTTGCAGAGAATAGATCGTTAGACTTTTAGAATTATAGATGTAAGATACTGAACACAGCGAAGTCCCGCTCAGCGGGATTATACACAAGAAAGTTTCTTATTATTAGTTGATTGTGTAATGTTACATCGAGTTTTTAAACGTTTGATAATTAGGCAAATAAAAAGATTAGCGAACTATTAACAGAGATAGACACATTAAATCTTGATGATTTATTGATGAGGTTGTCTGAATCTGATTAATGTTATAGAATGCCGGATTTCTTTTTTTATGGAATTCGCATCATACATTAATAGCAAGCGATCCCCTAATTTCTTGTCTTCTTTTGAGTTAAGATCCGGTTATGCGGACAAAAGTTTAGCTCAATAATATGAAACGAGCCTTGAGAATCGCCAGATCGACGAAGTCAAAGCATTTCTCACAAAGGCGATGTTCTGAGGCCAGTCGAAGTAAATATGATTATGAAAGCGAGTTCCATCCCGAGTATTCGGGAACCTTAAAATACAAATTATAGACACATGAAACATCCATATCTAGTAAAAGTGACACACAGGCGAATGATTATTCACGGATGTTACATCTGACAAATAAAAAACAAAATCTTAACAGATGAAACGAGCCATGAGAAAAAGTTCTCACACAGGAGAATCCAAGATCGGCGTAGCCAATGATTATTGGCGAGTTCCATCTGGCCTATAAAAAACAAATTATAAACAGATGAAATTGATACATCATAATTAAATCAGGTCTGAAAAATGAAAAAGCAAATATTGGTAACCGGAGGCACCGGTTACATAGGTTCTCATACGGTAGTTGAATTACAGGAAGCTGGGTTTGAAGTGGTAATCATTGATAATTTATCCAATTCAAATATTGAGGTGTTAGACGCCATTACAAAAATAAGCGGACAACAACCAGGTTTTGAAAAACTTGATCTGGCTTGTAAAAAATCAACATCAGATTTCTTTGAAAAATATAATAAAATTGAAGCCATTATACATTTTGCCGCTTACAAGGCAGTTGGAGAATCGGTTCAGAAACCTTTGGATTACTATCAAAACAACCTTAATTCACTGATGAATTTGTTGGAAAACATGAAAAGACATCAAATTCAACATCTGGTATTCAGCTCCAGCTGTACTGTATACGGTCAGCCCGATAAGCTCCCCGTAACCGAAAGCACACCACGCAAACCTGCCGAATCCCCATATGGTAATACAAAAGCCATATGCGAGGATATATTGCGCGACTTCAGCAAAGTAAACCCTGAAATCAACAGTATCGCTCTCAGGTATTTTAATCCAATTGGTGCTCATCCATCGGCACTTATTGGTGAACTGCCGCTTGGGCTACCCAACAATCTGGTTCCATTTATTACACAAACAGCAGCCGGAATAAGAAAGGAACTCTCTGTATTTGGCGATGACTACAATACTCCCGATGGTACTGCCATAAGAGATTACATCAATGTAGTTGATCTTTCGCAGGCTCATGTGGTAGCAATTAACCGTTTACTTGAAGGCAAACAGAAAGTAAACTACGAATTCTTCAACATTGGAACCGGTAACGGATTTTCTGTGATGCAGCTGGTGAAAACGTTTATCGAAGTGAATAAAGTTAATCTTCCATACAAGATTACTGATCGTCGGGCTGGGGATATCGAAAAAATATGGGCCGATACTTCCTATGCCAATTCCGAACTTGGATGGAAAGCCCAAAAGAGCATTGAGGAGACGCTTCTATCAGCGTGGGAATGGGAGAAAAATGTGAGAAATTTAGATTAAGTTTTCGGAATATTACATCGATTTATTGCTTTACACCGGAAAATTTACGTTTTTGCAGGTGTTTAACATCATCAAAACAAAAACAGAATAATGAAAAACATATTAATTACAGGAGGTGCCGGCTTTATTGGGTCGCACGTTGTAAGATTAATGGTGAAGAAATACCCCAACTATCAGATTGTAAATCTGGATGCTTTAACCTATGCGGGTAATCTGGAAAATCTGACTGACATAGAGCATGCCTCAAACTACGAATTTGTTAAAGGTGACATCACAGATGCAAAGCTTGTTAGCCGGTTATTCGCCACGCATAATTTTGACGGGGTCATTCATTTGGCTGCGGAATCACATGTGGACAGATCCATAAGTAATCCTTTAGAATTTATCCAAACCAATATCATCGGAACTGTAAATCTGTTGAATGCTGCTCGCATGCAGTGGAAAGATCAATTTGAGGATAAACTTTTTTATCATATTTCTACTGATGAAGTTTATGGCTCATTGGGGGAAACTGGATTGTTTACCGAAACAACCTCTTACGACCCAAGAAGTCCTTATTCTGCATCCAAAGCCAGTTCCGATCATCTGGTACGGGCTTATTTTCATACATACGGTTTGCCTGTGGTCATAAGTAACTGCTCAAACAATTACGGCCCTAACCAGTTCCCTGAAAAACTTATTCCATTGGCTATAAATAACATAAAAAACAACAAACCAATTCCAATATACGGAAAGGGAGATAACATTCGTGATTGGCTTTTTGTTGAAGATCATGCATCCGCCATTGACGAGATTTTTCACAATGGGAAAAATGGAGAAACCTACAACATTGGCGGATTAAATGAATGGAAGAATATCGATTTGATACATCTTCTATGCAAAATTATGGATAAAGCCCTCCACCGGGCAGAAGGTGAGTCGGCAAAGCTCATCACTTTTGTGAAAGACCGTGCCGGTCATGATCAGCGATATGCCATTGATTCGTCAAAATTGATGAAGGAGTTGAACTGGAAGCCTTCCTTACAGTTTGAAGAGGGTTTAGAAAAAACTGTTGACTGGTATTTAAACAATCAGAAATGGATGAGCAGGATTCTCTCCGGAGAATATGAATCATACTACAATACCCAATATGGGGACAGGTAGATCTTCAAATACTGCAACAAAAAAGGAACAATAAAATGTTCCTTTTTTGTTGTATTACTATCAACCTTGTTTGAACAAATCTTAATTTGTTCAAACTTTCATCAATAAAATTCAGATATTAATAAGGCAAAACTGACCATTCACAAAATTGCAATATTTTATTCAGTAAAGTTTGCTATTTTTACTGTAGTAAATTTAATAACCCATTATAATCCGAAAATGCATAAAAAAATAGTACACCTAACCTCGGCTGTTGTTGCTCTATCTGTATTGTCTATTGCATCTAATTATTCAGAAGCAGATGATCTCGGGAAGGAACAACTCCAAAAAACTTCAATTGATTTAATCCATCATCAGGAACAACCGGATACAATTCAAGAACTTGATAGATTTTTGAAACATCAACAAATAGAGTATTTTATGTCTGTTGGTGCAATAAGTATATTGTAAAACGATTTGTTCTATAAAAATATCAACAACCCCTGATCCAAAAAACAATGTTGTCCTGTGACCTCCCTTTACAGACAATTTAACTATTGCAGACTAAATATAACAGGTAGAACCTGTTATATCTACTTTTCTCAACCCCCAAAACTTGTCTGTAGTAATTCAGGACAACTTCGTTTTTTAATATCTCCTGCTATTATCTATTCTACCGTTACAGATTTTGCCAGATTGCGAGGCTGATCTACATTACAACCTCTCATAACGGCAATATGATAAGATAGAATTTGAAGAGGAACAACTGCCAATAAAGGCGAAACTGCCTCATGGCATTCAGGAATTTCTATTACATGATCGGCCATTTTTCTGATCCCTTTATCGCCTTTTGTTGCAATGGCTATCACTTTCCCTTTGCGTGCTTTTACTTCCTGAATGTTACTAACCATTTTTTCGTATGACTGATCATTGGCAGCAAGAGCGAAAACAGGCATGTTTTCATCGATTAGAGCTATCGGACCATGTTTCATCTCTGCAGCAGGATATCCTTCAGCATGTATGTAGGAGATTTCCTTTAGCTTTAGAGCCCCTTCGAGTGCTACTGGAAATAAAATTCCTCGCCCCATATAAAGTGCGTTGGTCACGTCTTTGTAAACAGCGGCAATCTTCTCTATTTCCGATTCCTGTTTCAGTATTTCTTCTATTTTAGAAGGAACCTGAATCAGTTCATGAATTAATTCTTTGTACTCTGAGGCAGGCAGTACCTGTCTCTTGCTTCCCAATAAAAGAGCCATCATGGTTAATACGGTGATTTGGGAAGTAAAGGCTTTTGTTGACGCTACCCCAATCTCAATGCCTGCATGGGTGTATACACCTGCGTCGGTTTCACGTGCGATGGATGAACCTGCCACATTGCAAATTCCAAGGATTGTTGCACCCGTTTCTCTGACTTTTCGAATGGCAGCAAGGGTGTCTGCAGTTTCTCCGCTTTGGGAAATTGCAATTACCAGATCGTCCTCCTGTATGATTGGATCGCGATAACGAAACTCAGATGCGTATTCCACTTCAACAGGTATGCGGCCGTATTTTTCAAAGAGATACTCCCCAACCAAACCAGCATGCCATGAAGTTCCACATGCCACGATTATTATACGTTTGGCTTTTATTAATTGAGGCATAATATCGAGAACTCCTCCAAGAAAGATCTTGCTTTCATCCATGGCAACACGGCCACGGAATGTATCACGAATCGACATGGGTTGCTCATGAATCTCTTTTAGCATGAAATGCTCATAATCTCCTTTGTCAATGTGATCTATTGATAGTGTGATTTTTTTGAAATCAGGCGTTTTGCTGTCGTTTTCAAGGTTCTTTAGATCCAGTCCGTCCCTGGTTATGACGGCTACCTCTTCATCGTTCAGGTACATAACCTGATCGGTGTATTCAACAATTGGGGTTGCATCTGATGCAAGGAAATACTCGTGTTCCCCAACGCCAACCACCAAGGGACTTCCTTTACGCGCAGCAATTAGCATTCCAGGTTCATCTTCACATGAAATAACCAACCCATAGGCTCCTACAACCTTTGTTAGTGCAAGGCGAACTGCTAGTTCTGCACTCACCGATTTTTCAAGATAAATGTTCTCTATCAGGTTTGCCAGTACTTCGGTATCCGTTTCGCTTTGGAATTTGTATCCCCTGTTGGAGAGCTCCTTTTTAAGGTGAGTGTAGTTTTCAATGATGCCATTGTGAACAACGAAGAACTTTCCGTTCATCGATCTGTGTGGATGTGCGTTATGGTCACTCGGTTCTCCATGAGTTGCCCAGCGTGTATGCCCCATGCCAACAGTCCCGGATATTTCCTTATCTTTCGATAAGGCCTGCAAATCCTTTACTTTGCCTTTACATTTATAAACATTAGTCTGACCATTGAGCAAAGCAATTCCTGCAGAATCATAACCTCTGTATTCTAATCTCTGAAGTCCTTTTATTAATATGGGATAAGCTGTGCGATCCCCTACATATGCAACAATTCCACACATAACTATCTGTTTTAATTATAAAATCTTACTTAATTTATCCAATACCTTTGAAGCAAGGTTGCTTTTCTTTTCAATATGTTCCAGTATGTCAGTAACTGCAGGGTGGCTGGTGAATTCGCCCCTTACGTTCTCAAAATCGCACATTCGGGTCTCTTCCTTTCCATCTATACCAAATCCGGTTTGCGATTTTAGTGTAAATTCCTTTCGGGCATCTTCATACATCATCTGATCCAGCTTTACTACAGCATTTTTCCACTCCTCCACGTAGTCCATTACTTGCTGAACAGATACAGACTCAACATCAAGGCCTGCTTCAGTTTTCAGTCGTGGGACAATCCAGTTCCATGCCCAGTCGAAATAGTGATCTTTGAAACTCACAAAACGTTTGTTTAATTCACCTGCTGTGGTTACAATTCCCTTTTCAACGTCATTTACCAATTGATCTACCTCTTCCTTTGGAACCAGCAAACCAGCCATGTCAACCCACTCTCCTGAACCTTGTTTGCTTATCGGAGCAATGGCTTTTAACATCTCTTCCCGGTTTGAAAAATCAGCCAATTCAAGTTTTTTTACCAAGCCATTACCTAAGAACTTTGTGATCCCAATGCGATACATCTGAATCCCTCTGTCGAGTGCAGATGCCGTGATTTTCACACTGTTGTACATGTAGTACTCAGAAGTTGGGCCAGAGGTTGATTTTAAATCAATTAACACCTTTATCCCTTTTATCATTTTTTGAATTGAATAGGGACTAAGCAGGTTAAATACAATGGCATCAAGCAGTACTGGGTCTTTTCGTCTGTCTCTGCGGGGCCATTTGCGGGCATCACGAATGGTTCCAATACTTCTGAGATTTACTCCCGGAGCAAGAAAACTCTCATCAGTGTTTTCAATCAAATAGGAAAAAGGAAGATCTGCGGTATCGGGATTACGATAATGTCGTCCCATAACGAGTGAAAATGCTCCGATTTTGGCAGGCCACAACAAATATGAGTCACTGGTGGTTTTACTTCCCCGCTCAACTACACCTTGGTGGATTGGCCCCAATTTGTACATGTGATTGCTCTGGTTTGAACCGCTTCCTGCATTTAGAAAGGAGTAATAACCGGCAATAAGTAGCGTTGATTTGTGATGTGAAACAGTATATGGTCCAGCAAATATGGAACAAGCCTCTCCATGGAAACCTTGACAATTGGCAAAAAATACAGAGTTTTCAGCTGAGTATTGTTTTGCCAAAACAGTTCCCTGACCTACGAAACATTTCGAAATCATAGATGATTCGGTAACTTCACTTCCGCTGGCAGTTATAAAATCCTGGGCTATAACTCCAGGTCCGATGTAAGACGGATCTTCCAGGCTGCTGTTGATGGTTCCGTTTACAAGTCGGTAAACGCCTTCAATAAAGGCGTGTTTGCCAATTCGCACATTTTGAATGGTACGGCAATTGACCAGGTGAGCTCCCTCTTCAATAGTACCCATGGCAGAAGTAACCCCCTTTGCAAAATCATCGGCCTTTTTTAGTAACTGGTCAATTAAGACTGGTCTATGACGATAAAATGCCATTAGGTAGGCAGTATGGGCTGAAAGTTCATCATACATGGCTATTTCTCTTCCGCCGGTTTCGTTCAAAACGGCAACTCGTATACCGTTTCCAAAGGATGTCTCTTCCGAAACAAACAATGAATCCACATTTTCAATTATCACATTTTTTTTAATGTGATAATTGGCAAGATGATTTTTCACCTGATTTATGTACACATCATCATCAATAATGCAATTATGAATTGTGGCATTATATATCCCGGACTGTTTTGGCACTCCACCGGGTGAGGTGAATTTCTTTAATAGAAGTCCGATTTTTACATGCCCGGAAAACGAAACATTTCGAATGTTATGAGGAGAAAAGGCAGAGTGCACTTCAATGGTACTCCAATCTTCGCAGAAAGATCCATTTAATATGAGGCTTTTAATCTCTTCTTCTGTTAGTTTTCGATAGGTCATATGATAAATGCTTTAATTTTCGGATCGAATGTAAAAAAAAGATGATATGAATGGGAAGAAAAAAACAAAACGAAACTCATTTAAAAGAAAAAAGCAACCAAACAAAATGTTAAAAAAGCATTCAAAAGGGTTTTGTCTGTTTTATCACCAATCACAATAATAGGTATTATTCTCAGTTCTGGCATGCTGTGTGCTGATATATAATTGATTATGTTGTTTGTGCCGAAATGGTAGAGGATTTCAGCATAATAGATTATTATGATTAATTAGTAACGTTAAATAATAAGAAAAGCTGCATTAATGTTTCGTATATGTGTTATTAAGGTTACAAAACATTTCTTTAATTATTTGTTATTAACAAATATATGACAATAAACTGCCTAATGGCAGAAATTGTTATTAAATGCATGAAACTTTTGATTAATGGAATATTTTCATGGACAGCAGCAGTATGTAAAGAAAAAATAGTATTAGGGTTTGGAAGATCTGGAGATATTTCCTCTTTTATAGACAAAGGAATTGATGATAAAATATACGTTATAAGAGACTTAAATTTAAGAATAAGATGATTCACTTGCAAGAAATGAGAAGACTGGCAGATGTCTTCGTCCTTAATATCTGATTAAATAAAAAAGAGAAAAGCTTTCAGGCTTTTCTCTTAAATTAAAATTCTGATATTTTCAGGAAACAAATTGAATTTACTTCACTTCCGACCCATTTTTTACTTTTTCTGAAGGACTTACAAAAACCAGCTTTCCATCAGCATCCTCGGCCATTAGAATCATACCCTGAGATTCAATTCCTTTTATTTTACGGGGAGCAAGATTTACCAAAATTGATACTTGTCGACCAATGATTTGAGTTGCTTCAAAAAACTCAGCAATACCCGATACCACAGTTCTTTGGTCTAATCCGGTATCAACTAAAAGCTTCATCAGTTTTTTTGTTTTTGGAACTTTCTCTGCTTCCAGAATGGTTCCGGTGCGGATGTCCATTTTTACGAATTCATCATAGCTGATGTCTGGTTTGGCAGGTGACGATTGCTTTCCTGCTGCTTCGTTGGCAGTTTTTGATTCTTTTAGTTTGTTTAGTTGCTGTTCTATCTCGGTGTCTTCAATTTTTTCAAAAAGCAAAGCTGCTTTTCCAATTTGGTGATCAGAAGCCAGAACTTCTTTTTTACCACAAAGACTCCAATCAACTTCACTCATGTTTAACATGTTGCGAAGTTTCTGAGCAGAGAAGGGAAGGAATGGTTCCAGAAGAATGGCAAGATTTGCAGTGATTTGTAGCGAGACATACATAATGGTAGGTACTCTGCCTTCGTCAGATTTAATTAATTTCCAGGGTTCTGTGTCGGCCAGGTATTTGTTGCCCAATCTGGCCAGGTTCATGGCTTCTTTTATGGCTTCTCTGAATTTGAAGTTCCTTAAAGCGTTTTCAGTTTTTTCAACGTATGTTGAAATGGCGTCGAGAGTTTCGTTGTCAAAATCAGTGAATGCGCCGGGTGTTGGAACGGCACCATTGTAGTATTTGTGCGTGAGAACCATACTTCGGTTAACAAAGTTCCCTAAAATGGCAACCAGCTCGTTGTTGTTTCGGGCCTGGAAATCTTTCCAGGTGAAGTCGTTGTCTTTGGTCTCAGGTGCATTGGCTGTCAGTACATATCGCAATACATCCTGTTTGTCTTTGAAATCTTCAAGGTATTCGTGCAACCACACCGCCCAATTGCGTGAGGTTGATATTTTATCACCTTCAAGATTCAAGAATTCATTGGCCGGCACATTGTCGGGCAAAATAAAACTACCTTCAGCTTTCAGCATGGAGGGAAATACAATGCAGTGGAATACAATGTTATCTTTACCAATGAAGTGCAAGAGACGTGTTTCGGGATCTTTCCAGTATTTCTCCCATTCAGGTGTCAGTTCGCGTGTTGCCGAGATGTAACCGATTGGGGCATCAAACCACACATAAAGAACTTTTCCATCTGCCCCTTCAACGGGAACTGGCACTCCCCAGTCGAGATCCCGACTTACTGCACGTGGCTGAAGTCCGAGGTCTATCCATGATTTACACTGGCCATACACGTTGCTTTTCCACTCTTTATGATCCTCAAGAATCCATTGCTTAAGAAAAGGTTCATGTTTATCAAGAGGCAAATACCAGTGTTTGGTATTTTTTCTTACAGGTGGTTTTCCTGATATGGTAGATTTTGGATTGATTAAATCTGTGGCGTTAAGAGATGTTCCACAGCTTTCGCACTGATCGCCGTACGCACCTTCTTTATGGCAATGGGGGCAAGTTCCCATAATGTATCGATCGGCAAGAAACTGGCCGGCTTCTTCATCGTAATATTGTTCGCTCTCTTTTTCAAGGAATTCGCCTTTTTCGTTCAGCGTTTTAAAAAACTGAGAGGCGGTTTCATAATGCACCTCACTGCTTGTTCTTGAGTAAACATCAAACGAAATCCCGAATTCAGAGAAGGATTTTTTTATAATTCCATGGTATTTATCAACCACATCTTGCGGTGTTATACCCTCATTTCTTGCTTTTAAAGTAATTGGAACCCCATGTTCGTCCGAACCACCAATTAAAAGAACATCTTCTCCTTTAAGCCTGAGGTAGCGAACATAGATGTCGGCAGGCACATATACGCCAGCCAAATGACCAATGTGAATTGGTCCGTTTGCATATGGAAGTGCTGTTGTTACTAGAGTGCGTTTAAATTGTGTCATAGAATATTTTGAATCCAAAATAAAACCGGGGTTTCTTTAATGAAACGAGTCCCGAGGTTTCGGGACGAGTTCCATCCGGCCAAATTTTTATAATTAATTACGGATGAAAATTTATTTTTAATAACTTCACAAAGATAATTAAACATTTTCAATAATGATTATTCCTCCCTATATACAAAAAGGCGATACCATTGGGCTGATAAGCCCTGCCGGAAAAATTGCTCATAAAGTTGTCACTCTTGCCGAGAACTTTCTTGAACATGCCGGTTTTCGTTATTTACAAGGTGCTTGTTTGTCAGGTGCATGGAATCAGTTTAGCGGTACAGATGAGCAAAGAGTGGCGGATATCAACGAGATGATTCATAACCCCGAAGTTAAGATGATTTGGTGCTCCCGTGGAGGATATGGTGCCATGCGTTTATTGAATCGAATTGACTGGGCTCATTTAAAGAAGAATCCAAAGTGGTTGGTTGGCTTTAGTGATATCACTGCATTTCATTCTGCTTTGCAAAACATTCATGGAATGGTTTCTATTCATGGTCCCATGTTGAAAAACCTGGAGAAAGGTAATTTCGAATTCTCTGGTGTAAAGACTTTGTGGAATATGGTGCAAGGTGAAATTCCGAATTATGTTATCGATTTTCATAAATTAAACAGAACTGGAGAGGCCTCAGGTGTTTTAATCGGTGGAAATCTCACACTGCTCTCTGCCTTAAAGGGAAGTGTTTATGATTTTCATCCAAAGGGAAAAATTCTGTTTGTCGAAGAGGTCGGAGAGCATTTTTACCATCTGGACAGGATGATGCAGGGACTTAAAATTTCAGGAAAATTGTCTGCCTTATCAGGATTGGTTGTGGGACAAATGACCGATATGACCGATAATACGACACCCTTTGGTTCCACGGCAAATGAGATTGTAATGGATGCAGTGAAAGATTATGATTTTCCGGTTATGTTCGGATTTCCTGCCGGGCATGATGTGCGAAACGAACCTTTGCTCTTGGGAGCAAAGGTGCAACTTTCAGTTTGCGACAATCAATCCAGATTAAAATTTCTAAATTCATTGTAAAACTCAAAACACTAATCTTCAAACCTAACAACCTAAAAATAATGGCTGATCACAATGAATTAGGAAAACTTGGCGAACAGAAAGCCTTTGAATATTTGGTGGATAAAGGCTACCGGATAGTTGCCCGAAATTGGCGTTTTAAACATAAGGAGGTGGATTTGATCGCTTACGATGGAGAAATTCTAGTCGTAATTGAGGTGCGAACCAGAACAAGTTCTAAGTGGGAACACCCCAGAGAGAGTCTTACCCAATCGAAAATCAGATTTTTGGTTCTTGCGGCTGATGAGTTTTTAAACCGCAACAAAATAGATAACCGTATGCGATTTGATGTGGTAACCTGCATGCCTGTTGATGATGATAATTGGGAAATTGAACATATTGAAAATGCTTTTACGGCACAGGTGGAGTAGGAGGATCGTCTTGTTTTCTCTCAAAGAGAATTATATAAACCTGACCTTTTTTTAGGATATGTTTCTTCTTAAATGAGTCAGAGTGAAAAAGTAAATCTATTGCTTCATCAGACATATTATATACGTTTGAGTAAAAAACATATTGGCTTTTTAAGTTGTTGAACCTGTTGAAATTAAATGTGTTAATGGTGTCCAGGTCGATATGATAACTTGATGCAAGATTTGGAAAAAAACTACTGACGTTGTTTTTGTCAATGGACTGATTATCTAAATAACTAATCATTTCTTTTCTTAAAGAGTAATAAGACCAATGTGCAGGGGTAGCATCCCATCCTTGAGCTATTTTCTTGGGGTAAACAACGAAATAGCCACCTGTGAGAGCAATAAAAGAAATTGCTGTTAATAAGTGTGTTTTATTAAAATATTTATGGATAAGATGTAATGTTAAAAAGGGGAGTAATACTATTATTGGCAAAAAATACCTGTGCCCAAAAGGGTTTTTATGTGCTATAGTAATTGGAAACCAAATAATGATTTGAGTCGCAATAAGGACAAGCAATATTAAGGTCGTATTGTCAAATGCTTGCTTGTTTCTTATTATTTTATACAATCCATAGAAGCTAATGAACCAAAGAACTATTCTTCCATAGTCAGCTAATTGCCAATTAAATACAATGATGTTTTTTATCAGATGTGAAAAATCTACCAATTCAGATGATGAACTCCAATTGCTTGAGTTTATATTATGAACAACCCAGCCTTTAGTGAAGTAATGAAGTCCATATGCAATTCCCACTATAAAAACTGGAAAAATAATTGTAGATATTTCACGTATTGATAATTTTTTAAAGGAGTATTGATACAATAGATAAAATATAGTTATGCCTCCAATGGTCATCGTTCCACGCATGCTGACTAGTCCCATAAGAGTTACTGCAAAAACTAATAATGCTCTTTTGTTTGACAATATCGCATTAATTGAAAGTAAGTAAAAAAAAATATGTGGGGTATCGGGGGTTATCATGCTCAATTGCGACAGCAAAGTTGCATCAAGCAATACAAGTAGCATTAATAGATTCTGAAGAACAATATTGTCATGAAAAACCTTTTCGGAAAGACTTTTTAGCTGATAGATTATTCCAATAACAAATGGTACAAAAAGTAGATTTGTTATTACGATGGATTTCCCGAGTAAACTCCATCCAAAAGCCACATAAAGAGGTAATACTGGAAGGTGGCCAGTTGTACTTTCATCAGGTACCCAAAAACTTTTGAAGTTATTATCAAAATACCAATTAGCCGGTATGGATATTTGAGAAATGGTATCCCAAAAGAAAAAATAGTTTCTACTAATTATGAATATTAGCATTCCAATTATTAAAGGTATGCTTTTTTGAACTATATTTTTTTTTAAGATAGAAGTTATTTCAATCATTCCATTTTTAATTCTTCAAAAATACAAATGTAGTTTAGATCTGATTGTTTACGTTATCGCAACATAAAATAGCTTATTAAACATTGAGCCTGATTAAATTTTTAACTGATTACGCATGGATATTAGATATTCAGTTTTTTAAGGTAGTTTTTATCAAACTCTTATAATTATTCCGTTTTGGTTGCTTTAAAGGCACTGGCTGCTTTGTGCAGTCTTTGTGAATAGCTTTGAAGCATTGTGGAAGCATTGTTGATATCATCTGCATTGGCCGCATTTCTTTGCGTAACCTGATTCAGTTCCTGTATCGCCAGATTTATTTGCTGAACTCCACTCACCTGCTCCGATGATGCAGCGGATATTTCTCGAATCAATTCGGCTGTTTTTTCAATTTGAGGGGTAATGGAATCGAGTAATGCCGTAGAAATGTTTGAAGATTCTATTGTGGTGGTTGATGCCTTAGTAATTTCCTGTGCTGCAGCCTGACTTCTTTCTGCCAGTTTTCTTACTTCAGCTGCCACAACTGCGAATCCGCGACCTTCCTGGCCTGCACGTGCCGCTTCTACTGCCGCATTTAAGGCCAGAATATTGGTTTGGAAAGCGATGTCCTTTATGACTGCTATTTTGGTTGTAATATCTTCAAGATTTGCGGCAGATTCTTTGGATTTCTTATTGCTTTCACTCATTTCCGATGCTGCCTTTGATGATAACCCTTCAGTTTCTCTGGCATTTTCTGTGTTTTGTTCTATATTGGCATGCATTTCCTGCATAGCAGAAGATACTTCTTCTGTGGAAGAAGCCTGCTCGTTAGCTCCCTCGGCCAAATCAAGTGCTTTTTGTTGTAACGATTCGCTAGAACTTACAATGAATTCAGAAGTTTCAATGATATCCGAAACCAGATTGTTTAAGTTAGATGTCATATGGTTTAAGGCCTTAGCCAATCTTCCTACTTCATCGTTTCGGTTCTGTTCAAGCTTCACAGTTAAGTCACCATCTGCCACTTTTTCTGCCATCTCTATGCCTTCCGTAATTGGCTTGCTTATTGAATTGGATAGCAGAATTATAAGAATCAATCCTAATAATAAAGAAAGAATTATGGTTGTTAACTGGATGGTTGTTTGTCTACTGGTGATTTGGTTACTTATATCACTAACAACCATAATTTGATCTACTCCGATATCAGTGGTTGCACGCACTTCCCATAGTACATTTTTAGCAGCTTCAAAGGCTTTCAATTCTGCCAGTCTGAGCGTAGAATAACCATCTATGGTTCTGATAGCCAGATTGCATATTTCAATTATGTCATTTCTGAACTCCCCTGAAACCTGGTTTTGATTTATAGTTTCACGCTGCTCAACAAACGAATCTCTCAGATCTCTCAAGTTTAGACCATCTCGGTCAATGATGTTTAGTTGCATTTGGCTGACTAAATGATTTAAACGGGCAAGTATTTGTGCCTGATTAAAACTCCTTAGAGATAGCGAATTGTTGTTTATTGCCATCAATCTTTCCCTGAATTGTAAAGCGATGGTTTCATAATCATTCGCTGCATTTTCATAATCATTTCGCGTTTGACTGTATTCTCTGGCAAATTGATTTAATAAATCAATAAAGACTCCCTGTTGTTCTAGTTCTGCCTTTCGGTCTTCAACAAGAATGGTTAAATCATTAAGAGCGTTCAACATTCTTGTCATAGCGATCTGGTTCTCAAACAAAAAATGCTTGTTTGCAGTAAAATCATATGACCTGGCACTCTCACTTGCTTCATGCCAAAAGCGCATCAATTGGGTTGATGCATTGACCGTAGGTATATGTACCTCTGCCATTTCGTTGGTTTGCCTTGAAATGGAGTAGAGGTTAATGATTAAAAATAAGCCGGTTAATAATGTAATTCCTATGATTAACGAAAATCCGGTTCCTATTTTTTTTCTGATGCTGAGGTCGTTCCAAAGTTTTGCAATTGACATGATGTTTACTTTTTTGTATAAGGATGCTATGATTTGGTTTCTTAAAATTGATTAATAAACTAATCCTTTGATTCAGGTAAAATTAAAGTTTTCTTTTATATTTGCTATCTTCACATGTGCAATTTTTTTGTTGAAAGCCATTGTTGCAAATATTGTAAAAATTTAACAATCTTTACGTGTGATTTCGTGATAAGGTTTTAAAATTACCAATTTTCTAATTACTAATTATGCGACATTTTCTAAGTATTTTGGTTTTAATTTCTTTAATATTGCTGTCTTCATGCAGTAAGAGAAGCGATTTTACCGTAGCATATCTTAATCCGTCTGAGGACAGGGTCCGATTTGTTAATGAAGGACGGTTTATGGGAGAGCGTTTTGCTGAATTAGGCGTTAATTTTATCGTTCGTTCTGCTGAAGACAATGATGCATTGCAATTAAGACAGGGTTATGAATTGCTTGATGAAGGTGTGGATATGTTAATTATTGCATGTGTAAACGGTAATACAATTGCACCTTTGGTAAGAGACGCTCAGCGCAGAGGTGTGCGAGTAATTGCCTATAACAGACTTATTAATAATTCAGATTATGATTTATTCATAACTGGAAATAATCAGCAAATAGCGCAAATCTTTTGTGATGAAGCATTAAGGTTAAAACCTACTGGTAATTATATTGTGCTTGGAGGCGATCGGTTTGATAGAAATGGACTTGAACTGAAGCAGCACATCGATTCAATTTTGGCTCCTCATATCGAATCTGGTAGAATTAATTTAATATATAGTACCTTTGTGGAGAATTGGAGTGGAACACGAGCCAAATTTGAGTTACAACAAATACTGGAGTCACATGGAACGGATATAGATGCAGTCATTGCTTGTAGTGATCCGATGGGTGTGGGCGCTATCGAGCTTTTGTCAGAATATGGTCTTGAAGGTGATGTTGTTGTGACTGGTCAGGATGCTATACTTGAGGCTGTGCGTCAGGTGTATAATGGCAATATGACTGTTACTGTTTATCATCCACATAGGGCTTTGGGATATCGTGTTGCAGATTTGGCTTTTGAAATGCTCAATGGAGAAAGATCATCAAGGTTGGCTAATTGGGAAACATTTAATGGCTTTGTTGAAATCCCAACCTACAGGATGAATTCTGTTGCCATTACAAGGCAGAGTATTGAAGAGGAATTGATAAACGTTGGGCAATACACCTGGAATCAAATACGAAATTAGTCTTTCTAATTTAATTATAAGTATATAAACTCGGTATCCTAAGTATTCAACAAAAAAGTTAAAGGTGTTAGGATGGTTTTTAATCGTGAGTTGTAGGTTTAATTTAAGATTCGTCGCTTTGCTTAGTTACCCGGGTGTCGATTGAGTTAAATTCTTAAATGGTTTATTCCTTTGTTTTGTTGTTCCAGAAGTTTCGGGAGAACTTGTCCCGAAGCCTTGGGATTCTTTTTATGTAAATATAATTTTGTAAAAAATTTATCATTGTTATTCTTGCAAAATGTTAGTTAATCATATTGTTGTTTGCTTTTAAACTAAAAGACAAACTTGTGTAAAATAATCAAAAAAATAAAATGTCAAAAAGCACCGGTTTTTATTCGCAGCCCAAACATCTTGTAGCTGTAGATTGTGTAGTATTTGGTTACGAAGACGATGAGTTAAAACTATTACTATATAACAGAGATCTCGAGCCTGCCAAAGGCAGTACATCACTTGTGGGAGGTTTTGTTCAGGAAGATGAATCGATAGAAGATGCCGCAAGAAGGGTCTTGTTGGAGATAACAGGTTTAGAAAACATATTTCTTGAGCAGGTTTCAGCTTTTTCAGAGGTGTCCAGAGATCTGGCCGAAAGAGTAATAAGCATCGCTTTTGCGGCGCTCATCAGAGTAGATGAATACAATCATGAACTGGTAAAGAAAATGGGAGCATATTGGGTTCCTGTAAAAGAGGTTCCTCAATTAATTTTTGATCATAACCAAATGGTTGATAACGCACTGGAGTTTCTTCAGAAAAAGTCTTCATATGATCTTACAGGTAAGGAGTTATTGCCGGATAAGTTTACATTGACTGAATTAAGACTTCTTTATGAAGCGATTTTTCAGCGTCCTTTTGATCCTGGTAATTTTAGAAAAAAAATATTGTCATTGAATCTCCTTGAGAGGTTAAATGAAAAAGATCGACAAAGCTCAAAGAAAGGAGCTTTTTACTATCAGTTTAAGAAGAATGAAGAGATTACCATTGGTGATAGAATATTTAAAATTCACTAGAATTTTATTTTGTATCTGAACTTTTTTACCAGACTAATATCTAGTCTGGTTTTTTTGTTAAATCAAGAGGTGTGTGTCGCATCAATCAATCAAAGTTGATTCCAAAGTTATATGCATTGAAAACGTTACCTAAATGTTCTTAAGATGCTCGATATTTTCGCAGATTGTCATTCATATTATGCTGTATCAGACCATAAAAGTTATTTGTAAAACAAAAAGAATAGCGTTCTCAAAAAACATTAAACAAACAGATAGAAAATCTTCGTAAATTATTAGTTTTGTTGCTTAAATGTGAATGATTTAAAATTAATTGATATTCATATGATGGATAAAACCAAAATTCTATTTGTGTGTCTGGGAAACATTTGTCGATCGCCAAGTGCTGAAGCTGTGATGAAAAATTTGGTGGAAAAGCAAGGTGTTGCCGAAAAGTATGAAATTGATTCAGCCGGAATTATTAGTTTTCATCATGGAAAACCTGCTGATGCACGAATGAGAAAGCATGCCGAGCGAAGAGGGTACAGTCTCACCAGTATCAGCAGACCTATAAATCCTTCAAAGGATTTTAGTTATTTTGATTTGATTGTAGGAATGGACAACCAAAATATTCGAGATTTAAAAAATCTGGCGCCAGATAAGGATTTGACACAGAAAATTGTGAAAATGACAGATTTTTGCTCAGGGGGTAAACATACGGAGGTTCCCGATCCTTATTATGGTGGATCAGAAGGTTTTGAATTGGTTCTTGATATTTTGGAAGATGCCTGTAGTGGACTGCTCCAGCATATTTCAGCCATGCGATGAGGATTATTGATATTTTTCCTCCCTCTCATTGTCAGGAGTTAATATTAATATGAAGAGTCCGCTATTGGCGGACTTTTTGTTTTTTATTCTAAATTACAAATAAAAGGAATCAAATGTTATGATAAACTCTTGTTGGAAAAATATTTCAATTTGCAATTTGTTTTTTTAAAATATAGTCATAAATTAGCAAAAAATTTTCGAAAGTGTAATCGAAACACTTAGAATTGCGCCAAAAAACACTAGAAATGAGTAATCAGGTAATTACTACAAAACCAAAAGCCCGAATTAATGATTATGTATCAGTAGACTGTGTAATATTCGGATTTGATTTCACACAACTGAACGTTTTATTGGTAGATAGGGTTCTAAAGGATGAAATAACGGACAAGGAGAAGTTTAATGATTTGACATTAACAGGAAACCACATTTATGAAGATGAAGATCTTGAGGCTGCAGCTGCCCGTATTTTATTTGATCTTACCGGATTAAAGGATATCTACCTTGAACAGTTTCAAACTTTTGGTTCTCCCCAAAGGATCACTCGAGAGAATGATAAAGCCTGGCTTGCCGCCAATGGACGTGATCCAGATCAGCGAATTATCACTGTAGGATATTATTCATTATTGGCCACCGATAAAGTAACACTCGAATGGAAGGGTAGGAATGTAAGTTGGTTCCCGGTATCGGAGGTCAAAGAACTTGCGTTTGACCATATGGAAATTCTGAATGAAGCTTTAACAGCACTAAGAAAGAAACTGCTTCAGGAACCCATCGGATTTGAATTGCTTCCTCCTAAATTCACGCTTTCTCAACTACAGCGATTGTACGAAGTTGTTCTCGGAGTATCTCTGGATAAAAGAAATTTCAGAAAGAAGGTCTCCAGAATGAAGTACCTTGTGGCACTTGACGAAAAACAAAAAGGTGTAGCACATAAGCCTGCTCGTTTGTATGTTTTCGATCGGGAGATATACGAAAATACTCGTAAAGAGCTTTTTGATTTTGCAATTTAGTATGAGTCAAATTTATTACTAAGTGTTGAGTTAAGCATTTTAATAATACAATATTATTTCCTCGCTATAACAATAATTTGGGAACAGATTTCATCCAAGTTTTAGCTTGAGAAAATTTGACTCATCATCCATAATGTATACATAACGAATTATGGATTTGATAATCCGGAGATTCTTAAAAAGAAAATATGGCAATCAGGCCATTTGAATTAACTAAATAATTTCTGATGAGTAGTTTCGAAAAGATTTCAATAAGGGAAAAAATCGGATACGCATTTGGAGATGGAGCGGCAAATATTGCCTGGAGGGGAGTTTCCACATTTCTATTTATATTTTATACCGACGTGTTTGGCCTCAATCCCGCCGCTGTTGGATTATTGTTACTGATAGCCCGCTCAAGTGATGGCATCAGTGATATTATGATGGGCGTTGTAGGTGATCGAACCAAATCAAAGTACGGCAAATTCCGGCCATGGATACTCTGGACTGCAATTCCACTTGGTGTCATACTTTCTATGTTATTTACAGCACCCAATTTGAGTCCTGTCGGGAAATTAATTTACGCCTACACCACTTATATCATATTCACCCTGGTTTATACAGCCAACAATATACCATACGGTGCGCTGATGGCTGTTATGTCAGGCGACGATAAAGAGCGTACCAGTTTAGGTTCTTATCGAATGGTTGGAGCTTTTACCGGTGGGATGCTGGTACAGGGAGCTTTATTGTTTTTGGTAGCTCATTTTGGAAATATAAATCCGGAAGTACAAGTAACGCAAATAAACTCTGACAAATACGAGGTCGCTGTATCCACGAACATGGACGTGGAAAATGTAAACATTAAAACAAGAAATGGTTTTGGCCTGTTTGTCTGGGCTGAACCTTTCATTCATGATTCCATTGATGTTCCAACGCAAGGCAAAAGTTTCTCAATGAAAGCTCATGAGACTTACCGTTTTATTGTAACCGGCGAGGAAAATCTGGATGAAGGAGAATTTGTAATCATTGATCAAAGCAGTGGGTACAGTAAGGCCATATATTTGATGTCCGTTTTTCTTTCGTTGTCGCTTTTAATTACATTTTATACTACAAGGGAGCGGGTTTCCCCTCCTAAAGCACAAAAAACTGACTTAAAGAGAGATTTAAAAGATCTGTTCAGAAACAGGCCCTGGATTATTTTGCTACTGATTGGTTTATTGTTTCAAATATATAATTCTATAAAGCAGGGCATCATTGTTATATATTTTACCCATTATCTGCACAATCAGTTAATGGCTGGAACATACATGGTGGCTCTCATGATTGCGTCCATAGGAGGTGCCATGGCTACCGCTGCTTTGGCCAGGAAATGGGGGAAACGAAACTTGTTTATTGTTGCCTTGATATTTTCAGGCGCTGTAAATGCATTGTTTGTTTTTTGCGGACCTGGTGATATGATGGCAATATTTACAATAGGAGTAATATCAGAATTTGCTGCGGCCATTTTCCCAACCCTCTTTTTTGCTATGTTGGGAGATGCTGCTGACTATTCAGAGTATATTAATCGCCGGAGGGCAACAGGATTGATTTATTCTGCCGGGTCATTTTCAACGAAATTTGGGGGTGGTGTAGCCGGAGCCATCATTGGATTTGTACTTGCAGCCTTTAATTATGATGGGCAAAGTACTGCAGCCATACAAGGTGCAGTACCCGGAATTATTATGTTGATGAGCTGGATTCCTTCATTGATCGCACTAATAGGAGCTGTTTTAATGTATTTATATCCATTAAATCAAGCTAAGATGAATGAAATTACTCTTGAGTTGGCACAAAGAAGAGTTCTGGAGACTAAAGAGCAATGAGATTGAGGATATTTAAAGATAATTAGAAAGTTAATAATAAAGATGAAGTACGGATATTTTGATGACGAAAACAGGGAGTATGTAATTACAGACCCGGTAACTCCATGGCCATGGATAAACTATCTTGGCAATGAGGATTTCTTTTCTTTAATTTCCAACAGTGCAGGGGGGTATGCTTTTTATAAAGATGCAAAATTTAGGAGATTAACCAGATATAGGTACAATAATGTACCGATGGATAACGGTGGCAGATATTTCTATATTAAGGATAATGACACAGTTTGGTCTCCCGGATGGAAGCCTGTGAAAACGCCATTGGATAAATACGAATGCCGGCATGGATTGAGTTATACAAGGATAAAAGGAGAGAAGAATGGTCTGGAAGCTGAAGTTCTGTTTTTTGTTCCATTAAAATCATGGTGCGAAGTTCAAAAAGTAAAGCTCACTAATAATAGTCCAGATGTTAAGAGCTTTAAGCTTTTCTCATTTATGGAATGGTGCTTGTGGAATGCGGAAGATGATCAGAATAACCTTCAGAGGAATTTAAGTACCGGTGAAGTTGAAATTGTTGGATCAACAATTTACCATAAAACAGAATACAAAGAGAGACGAAATCACTATGCTTTCTATCATGTTAATTCAGAAATTCAGGGGTTTGATACCGACAGGGAGAGTTTTGTGGGGCTGTATAATGAGTACAGTGGTCCTCTGGCGGTGCTTGAAGGAAAACCACGAAATTCCCATGCACACGGGTGGTCACCCGTGGCTTCTCATTATCTTGAAATTGATCTGAAACCGGGAGAATCAAAAGAGTTGGTGTTTATTCTTGGCTATGTTGAGAATTCCGATGATGAAAAGTGGGAATCTAAAAATGTAATCAATAAAGCCAAAGCAAATGATGCAATTAAACGGTTCAATACTCCGGAAAAAGTAGATGCCGCCTGGAATGATTTGCAAAAATACTGGGACGATTTACTAAGTGTTTATGTACTTAACAGTGGTGATGAAAAACTGGACAGAATGGTGAATATCTGGAACCAGTATCAATGTATGGTGACTTTTAACATGTCCCGTTCAGCTTCGTTTTTTGAAGTTGGAATTGGAAGAGGAATGGGGTTTCGTGATTCAAACCAGGATCTAATCGGATTTGTTCATCAGATTCCGGAACGAGCAAAGGAGCGAATCATAGATATAGCCTCTACCCAATTTGAAGATGGTGGCGCATATCACCAATATCAACCTCTTACCAAAAGAGGGAATGACGCTATTGGTGGGAATTTTAATGATGACCCGTTGTGGTTGATTTTATCAACCACAGAATATATTAAAGAAACCGGTGATTATGGAATCCTGGATGAGATGGTGCCATTTGACAATGATGAATCAAGAGCTAAACCGCATTTTGATCATCTTAAGGTATCATTTTATCATGTAGTGAATAATTTAGGGCCACATGGTTTGCCGTTAATCGGTCGGGCTGATTGGAACGATTGTCTTAACCTCAATTGTTTTTCAACCAATCCGAATGAATCTTTTCAAACCACAGAGAATAAAAGCGGTGGAACTGCCGAATCGATTATGATAGCCGGACTTTTTGTGGTTTATGGTCGTGAGTTTGTAAAACTATGTCGTCAAATTGGTAAAAATGACGAGGCTGATGCAGCCGAGCCTCATGTGCATAGAATGGTGGAAACCATTAAACAACATGGATGGGATGGTGATTGGTATTTAAGAGCATACGATTTTTATGGCAAAAAGGTAGGGAGCAAAGAAAATCAGGAGGGACAAATTTTTATTGAATCCCAGGGATGGTGTTCAATGGCTGAAATTGGTAAAGAGGAAGGGATGGTTCATAAAGCGCTAGATGCTGTAAAAGAACGCCTGGATTGCGAATATGGTATTGTCTTAAACAATCCGGCCTTTACCAGTTATGTGCTCGAATATGGAGAAATTTCTACTTATCCTGCAGGTTATAAGGAAAATGCAGGCATTTTTTGTCATAACAATCCCTGGATCATGATAGGCGAAACAGTAATTGGACGTGGCGATCAGGCCTGGGATTATTACAGGAAGATTTGTCCGGCATACCTTGAGGACATCAGTGATTTGCACAAAACCGAGCCTTACGTTTACTCACAAATGATTGCGGGTAAAGATGCACACAAGCCGGGAGAGGCAAAAAACTCATGGCTTACCGGTACCGCAGCCTGGAACTATTATGCCATAACCCGTTATATTTTAGGTGTTCGACCCGATTACGACGGAATTATTATTGATCCCTGCATACCTGCAAGCTGGAAGGGATATGAAGTTAGTCGAAAATTGCGTGGCACAATTTATAATATAAAAGTTGAAAACCCCGATGGCGTATGTAAAGGAGTAAAGGAGATCAGGGTTAATGGGAAAAATTGCAATGATGCAATTGTTCCGTATTCTCCTGGTGAGGTTTTAGATGTGGAAGTAATAATGGGGTAATTGATATGGATGTCTGTTAGAACCTCGTGTAACATGGAAGAAATCACAAGAGGTGTTGCGATTCTTTGAGAAAACTAAACCCTTAAATAGCAATCTTATGAAAGATTTATCCAAACTCTTAATCCTTTTTATTGCCGCATTAAAAATACTTTCCTGTTCACAACAGGAAAATAATGAAAAGGAGATGCCTGTTCTATACAATCAGGTTGGGTATATTACCAATGCTCCAAAGTTATTGTTGGTAGCAGAGGATGTGAACAATGTTATAATAATTGATGCTCAGGGAAATGAGGTTTTTTCTGCAATTCCGGAAGAACCATTGTTCTGGGAGCAATCTGGTGACGCGGTGCGTAAAGTTGACTTTTCTCAATTAAATGTTCCCGGTACCTATTTAGTGGTATTGCCTGAGACCGATGAGAACTTTGAAATACAGGTGAAAGATCAGCCATTCAGAGAAATCACCAAAGCGGCTTTAGAGGCTTTCTACTATAATCGCTCAGGTATGGCAATTGAAGCTCAATATGGTGGTAGATGGGCTCGTCCTGCCGGTCATCCCGATACCGTTATTTATGTTCATTCTTCGGCAGCTGATGAAAACAGGCCGGAAGGAACAATAATATCCTCACCACTTGGGTGGTATGATGCCGGAGATTATAACAAATACATTGTTAATAGCGGAATCACAACATACACTTTGCTTTCAGCACTGACTCACTTCACGGATTACTATAAAAAACTAGATGTAAATATTCCTGAAAGTGGTAGTGGTGTTCCTGACTTATTGTCGGAAACTCTTTATAATCTCAAATGGATGTTAACCATGCAGGATCCCCATGATGGTGGCGTTTACCATAAGTTAACGACTAAAAATTTCGAAGGGATGGTGATGCCGCATGAAGCCACAAACGATCGGTTTGTTGTATCAAAAGGTACGGCAGCGACATTAAACTATGCAGCTGTTGCTGCAAAAGCTTATAGGGTCTTGAAGGATTATGAGTCACATTTTCCCGGTTTGGCCGAGAAATGTTTGCAAAAGGCTGAAAAAGCATGGGGGTGGGCCATGAGTAATCCCAATTTGCCTTATGTACAGCCAGAAGATATCTTCACTGGTGGGTATGGCGACCGTAATTTTAGTGATGAGTTTTTCTGGACAGCATCAGAACTGTTCTTATCAACAGGAAAGGATGAGTATCTTGATGTGATTATAGAAAAATACAGCAAGCCCGTCGTGCCATCATGGAGCCAGGTTTATGCTTTAGGTTTTATTTCTTTATTAAACAACTACGATGAATTGCCTGAGATTGTCAGGAACCTTGGATTAAGGAATGATTTTATCGCTCTAATTGATGAACTTGTTGAAGCATCAAAAACGGCTCCTTATGGCGTAAGTATTCAGAATTTTGTATGGGGTAGCAATTCCCAGGTTGCCAATGAAGGGATGTTAAAGATCAAAGGATATCAATTAACCGGTAACAGGGATTATCTGTATTCAGCTTTGTCTGATCTTGACTATATTCTTGGACGCAACGCTACCGGATATTGCTTTGTTACTGGATTTGGTTATAAGAAAGTCATGAACATTCATCACCGACCCTCTGAGGCCGATGATAATGAAGCACCTGTTCCTGGTTTCTTGGCCGGTGGTCCGAATGTTTCTGTTCTTACCGATTGTGGCCCGGAAGTGGAACGTAGTCCTTATCCCGCAAAATCATATGTGGATTTGGAATGTAGCTATTCTACCAATGAAGTAGCGATAAATTGGAATGCCCCCCTTGTTTATCTTTCAGGTGCCATTGACGCATTGTTAACACAAAAATGATTCATGTTCGCGCGCATGAAAATATGCTTTGTAACAGTAATTGAAATAGTTTAGAAAATTTTTATTTAATTCTGTTAGTCCACAAAGGTTTGTATCTTAATTTACAAGCCTTTGTGGATTTTTTACTTTTAATATTTGCTTATTGTTTTGTCTATCACTATTCGGTTTGTTTTAGATGTATAACTTGTCTATACAAATACTTAAATATTCTCTGATTTTTATATCTTAGCTGAATATTATCATTTATGTTTCTGCTTTTAAATCCTTATAGTTTTGCAGATTTATGAGAAAATCCAATTAATAACACTTAAAATCCTATATTATGATCAAAAGAATTGTGTTGTCATGTTTTACATTTTTGTTGGTTTCAAGTATGCTTTCGGGAGAATCGGTACGCCAGCAAATTACACTTGAAAGAAATTGGAAATTTACTCGTGGAGATTTCCCGGAGGCCATAAATCCTGAGTTTTCTGATACCAAATGGGAAACAGTATCTATTCCACATGATTGGGCAATATATGGCCCTTTTAATGAAGAGCATGATTTACAAATTGTAGCTGTTGAACAGAATTATGAGACTATTCCAACAAGGAAAACGGGGAGAACAGGAGGACTTCCTTATATGGGTGTTGGATGGTATAGGACCACTTTTGATGTTGATGGCTTTGTAAAAGGTGAACAACGGGTAAATATTTTATTTGATGGAGCCATGAGCGAAGCTCAGGTGTTTATAAATGGAGCGGAGGTTGGTTTTTGGCCATATGGATATAACTCTTTTCACTTTGATATAACAGAATATCTGAATGATGATGGAAAAAACAATGTGATGGCTGTTCGATTGGAGAATCAGGAGTTCTCCAGTCGCTGGTATCCTGGTGCAGGTTTGTACAGAAATGTTCATCTAATCGTGACAAATGAAGTGCATGTACCTGTTTGGGGTACATTTATCACAACTCCACATGTTACCAAGGAGTTTGCATCCGTAAAACTTGTCACGGAGTTGAATAATGCAGAGAATGGTCAAAATGTTCGTGTAAACACGAAAATTTATGACCGTTGGGGTAAAATGGTTGCCAGCCAGGAAACAAATCAGAAGTTTTTTGAGGACAGACCCTATGAGCAGCATTTTCTCATTAATGAACCAGAATTGTGGACACCTGAATCTCCCGGATTGTACGAAGCCGTTAGCAGGATTTATTATAGAGACGAATTGGTTGATGTTTATACTACACGATTCGGGGTACGAGATATAAAATTTGTTCCAGAGAAAGGTTTTTTTCTGAATGGTCAGCGAAGAAAATTTCAGGGGGTAAATAATCACCATGATTTAGGCCCACTTGGTGCTGCCGTAAATACAGCTGCACTAAGAAGGCAACTTGTACTTTTAAAGGACATGGGAGTAGATGCTATACGCACTGCACATAACATGCCTACTCCCGAATTGGTTGAATTATGCGACGAAATGGGCTTCATGGTTATCGTTGAGTCTTTTGATGAGTGGGATAGAGCAAAAGTAAAAAACGGCTATCATCGGTTTTTTGATGAGTGGGCAGAGAAAGATCTTGTAAACATGATCAGGAACTTTAGAAACAATCCGAGTGTGATCATGTGGAGTATTGGCAATGAAGTTCCAACTCAATGCAGCCCTGATGGATTTAGGGTCGCAAAATTCCTTCAGGATATTTGTCATAGAGAAGACCCAACTCGGCCTGTAAATTGTGGAATGGACCGTGTCTCTTGTGTTTTAGATAATGGTTTTGCTGCTTTGATTGACATCCCCGGATTGAACTACCGAACTCATCGTTATGTAGAAACTTATGAGAGGCTGCCTCAGAGATTCGTGCTTGGTTCAGAGACCGGTTCTACAGTAAGTTCCAGGGGAGTCTACAAATTTCCACCAGAAATTAAGATAAATGCTATTTATGATGACCATCAGTCGTCCTCATACGACTTAGAATATTGTTCATGGTCAAACTTGCCCGATGAAGATTTTGCTCTTGCCGATGATTATGAATGGACTATGGGACAATTCGTTTGGACCGGCTTTGATTATTTAGGTGAACCTACTCCATACGATACCGATGCCTGGCCAAGCAGAAGTTCGTTATTCGGAATTATCGATTTGGCTTTTATTCCCAAAGACAGGTTTTTTCTGTATCGCAGTGTATGGAATAGGGAAGATGCAACGCTTCATATTCTACCACACTGGAACTGGGAGGGACGAGAAGGTGAGATTACACCGGTCTTTGTTTACACAAACTATCCATCAGCAGAACTTTTTTTAAACGGAAAGAGTCAGGGATTCCGCACCAAAAATGATTCTACACTTCAACATCGCTATCGGTTGATGTGGATGGATGTTAAATATGAGCCCGGAGAGCTAAAGGTTGTTGCTTATGATGAGGCTGGACGTGCTGTGGCAGAAGAAAGAATGGTAACAGCCGGCAGAGCTCATAGAATTGAGTTAATACCTGATAGGATCATCATTGACGCCGATGGTAAGGACTTATCGTATATAAATGTAAGGGTTGTTGATCGTGATGGGAATCTTGTGCCGACTGATTCCCGGCTAATAAGATTTGATGCCTCAGGTGCTGGCAAATACAGAGCTTCAGCCAATGGAGATCCATCAAGTCTTGAGCTTTTCCATAAACCACAGATGTCATTGTTTAATGGTCAATTGACTGCCATAGTGCAATCAGGGGATCAACCAGGTACCATTGTATTTGAAGCTAAAGCACCGGGTGTAAGAAATGCAAGGATTGAAATTCAGGTGAAATAATGCTTTAGTATCGTTTTTTATTTAGAACGAATAATGAGAAAATCGCTCAACATCTTTATCGAAAAATAAAGATGTTGAGCGATTTTTTTATCCAAAATGATAAGTTGATAATCATCATATGATTGGTTGTCATGTTGTTTCAATGGAAAAATAGAACGTTGTTCCTTCACCGGGAACAGAATCAAGCCAGATATCTCCTCCCAATAACTTACACAGATTTTTGCAGATAGAAAGTCCGAGGCCTGTTCCACGGTGAACTTTGGTGTCATTGGGTTCTATTTTATGAAATCTTTTGAAAAGTTTATCCATGTTTTCTTCTTCAATTCCAATTCCGGTATCCTTAACAAAACAAACCATTTTATTTTGTGAAACAGAATAACCAAAGCTGATAAATCCCTTCTCTGTAAATTTAATAGCATTGTTTATCAGATTAAAGTATATTTGTTTTACCCTGCCTTGATCGGTGTTGATAATAATTGAATCCTCAGTATTTGGTGATTCAAGTAATAGTTGAATGTTTTTTAATTGAAGGTCAGCGTTTACCGAGTAGTGGGCTTTTATCTCCTGAAGCAACTGATTAAAATTTACTGATGATTTATAGATTACCATCTGATTTGCTTCAATGATACTCAAATCTATTATATCATTTATTAACTGCAATAGAGTATTGCTGTTTGATTGAATAATATTGTTGATGTAGGCTTGCTCCTCTTCTTTTATTTCCCCGGCTTGAAGCAGATCTATAAAGCCCATAATCGCGTTGAGAGGAGTACGGATTTCATGACTCATGTTTGCTAAAAAAGCAGATTTCAACTGATCACTTTCTTGGGCTTTAAGTTTTTCTTCTTCAAGGTCTTTTGTTCGATCTGCTACCATCAATTCCAGGTTTTGTCTATGAATTTTTAATTCCAGATTTTGACGCGAGATCCTGTCTCTTTGTTGTCGCAATGCCCGGTTGTGCTTTTCTATCTGTAAGTTGGATTGTTCCAATTTGTTGTAGGCCTCCGATAAATCATTGGTGCGTTGTCTGACTTCCGCTTTTAGTGTTGCTTCTCTTTTTTTCCCTGATAGAATTTTCAAATAATAGGCCAATACTATGATGGAAACCAACATCAATCCGAGAAGAGGCGTAAACCATTTGGTTTTCCAAAATGGTGAGGGAATTACCATTGATAATTCAAGAGTTTTGGAATTTGTCATTCCATCGCTTCGTATCCCTTTTACTTTGAAAGTGTATTTACCCGGTTCCAGATTTGTGTAGTTGGCAAAATTCCTTGTATCTGAATAAATCCAGTTTTCATCAAATGGCTCAAGAATATACATATACCGATTTTCATCAGGATCAGTATAATCTAACATTGCAAATTCAAATGATATATAAGTACTTTTGTGGGATAGTACAAATTCCTTTGACGCAGAGATGTCTGTAGCAATAGATTCGTTAAATATTCTGAGATTTGAAATTATTATCGGAGATTCATGCAATTCTATATGTATCTGTTTAGGGTTAAAAGCATTCAACCCATTATTACCTCCCATAAGTATGATTCCATCTTCTGTTTTTGAGAATGCGTTTGTTTCAAAAACGTAGCTTTGGGCTCCATAAACAGGCGGGTAATTCATGAATTTTTCCGATGCCGGGTCAAAACTACTAATTCCGCTGTGAGTTCCCATCCAAAGCACTCCGGAGTCATCTTCCAGAATATGATAGATTGTATTAGAGGGGAGAGTTTCAGGAGTAGATATGGTCGTAAATGAATTTAACTCCCTGTCAAAAAGGTTTAGTCCATCTGATTTTGTTCCCACCCAGAGACGATTCGTAATGTCCTCATATACAGCTCTTACCTGATCACCGCTGATTGAATTAGGATTGTTGGGCTGGTGCGTATGATGAATTAATTGGTCACTTTCAGGAATGTACTGAAATAAGCCTGTTGCCTGGGTTGCGATCCAGATGTTGTCAGAGCTGTCTTCGTAAATCTCAATAATGTAAATATTACTTTGTGTATCAAAAAATGAGTGATGCTTTGTCGGCAAAGGGGAAGGTTTTTTTTCAGTGGTTGAATATCTGAAAATGCCATTTGATGTACCAAGCCAAAGAAAGTCTTTGATAAATGCCAGACTGCGAATATGAGTAGGGTATCTAAATATGAATTGATTGTTTGTGCTGTGTTTACTATAAAGTCCGGCTTCGGTTCCTATCCATAAAGTTCCTGTGTTGTCCTTAACAATATCCTCAATTCTGTTGCTTCCAAGGCTTCCTTCAACTCCATCAGCCGTGTAATATGTGAAACTGTTCGATTTTTTATGGTATCTGTTTAAGCCGCCACTTTTAGTGCCAATCCATAGGTCTTCTTTGTCTGAAAAAATCGATAATATAAACTCATCATTTAATCCGTTTGCGTAATCAGTACTTTTACGCAAAACAGGGAATGTTTGCTGACGGATATCGTAATAATGAAGACCGCCAAACTTTGTACATATCCAGACTAGTCCGCAGTTACTTTCCATTATTTCCCTGATTGAATTGCTTTTCAATTCATTTTTTACATAGTTGGATGCATCAAGATGCTGATATCTATTATTATTTAAGTTGAGAATGATCAGGCCGTCGTTAGCTGAACCAATCCATAACAAGTTGTTGCTGTCAAAATTTAGGGACAGGTAGGTTGCATTATTTAGATATGAGAGCTTCTCGTCTTCAAAAGAGAATTTTTTAATGGTGTTGGTTTTTTGAAAATAACGGTAAAGTCCACTTTGTGTTGCCAGCCAAATTGTATCAGGATGATGAGAGTTTATGGCACGTACCGGGGGAAGTGTAGTATGTCTTAAATATTGTGAGGGGTTTAATATTTGGTTAATATTGGCAGATACATCTGTTGTTGACTGAGAATTCCATATTTCATTTAAATGAGCCACCCTTTTTGCTGAAATCTTTGTAAGACCGCGAAGTATTGAGGCAATCCAGATGTTGTTGTCCCTGTCAATATGAATGGAACTAATTTCATTGTGACTGGCAGGGTTTTCATAATCAGGATTATGTAGAAAGCGCAGAAATTCATGTTTGTCAGGATTTAATATGCTCACCCCATTTTGCGTAGCAATCCAAATACTTCCAAATGAATCCCGTTTTAGATCGTATAATGTATTATGAGAAATTGTTTTTTTGTTTTCCGGTATTGAAAAGAAACGTTTAACTTTTCCTGTCTTTCTGTTTAGCCTGTTTAATCCATTAGAAGTCGCGACCCAAATTTGATCAAATTCATCGCTGATAATTCGCTCAGGATAATTTGATGAGAGGGTGGATGTATCACCGGGAACGTTGTTATAAATGGTTGTTCTTTTTCCGTCGTATTTTGTTAAGCCAACAGATTCAATTCCTAGCCAGATAATACCAAGGCTATCTTGATGTATGCATTGAATAGATTGTCCGGGTAGTTTATTTGTTGCTGAAAAATGCGCAAGCTTAATCTTTAAACTGTTACTAAAGGTTATGGGCTGTATGAATTGGAATGTGTAAAAGAACACTATAACGTACAATGTTTTTTGCACATAGTCAGTTAGAAATAAATGTGAATTGCTCGATTTACACATTTTAATTGTTTTGCTTTCGGACTCTGTTTGTCGAATATTTAATAAGGACATTAACGAAATATTTTACCATCTGGTTACATTTATATGCCTATCTTATTTAATGTTTAAATTTAAGTAAATTTATCAATTATAATGTTAAGTTCTGAGCTTTTTGAAAAGTTCAGATTCTTCTTATGAAAAAGTTTGGTCTAGTGCTGTTGAAGTTTTGATAGAGACTTATGTTCATCTTGTTTAATACTCTTTGATATTCTCGGTTATCATTCTCCCTTTTCTATTCTGATGTAACGTATGTGTAAGTTTCAGAAATACATTGTGATATGTGCTTGTCTGAATTCAAAAGTACCCATGTTGAATTACATTTGATCAGAGAGGTTGACATTTTGCACCCAAGCTGCATACAAATATCACCAAAACATTAATTAATGTTAAAATATATTTGAAGAATGTTGATCTGGTCGGATTGGTTACATAGGTGTATTTAAAACAAATTAAATCTAAAATCATTGTTATGTTGAAGAAATTCGTTCTGTTTTTATTAGTGGTGGTGACGAGCTTTGGGATATACGGTCAACATACTGTATCCGGAGTTGTTACAGACTCGTCAAACGATCCCATTCCCGGTGTCTCTATTTTGGTACAGGGAACAACCAGCGGTACTATTACACAGGTGGATGGAAGTTTTTCCATTAATACAAGCATTGATGCTATTCTGGTATTTTCATTTATTGGTTTTGAAAATCAAGAAGTTTCGATAAACGGTAGAAGTGTTATTAAGGTTGTTATGGAATCTGCCTTTATGGATCTGGATGAGGTGGTTGTAGTTGGCTATGGTGTTCAGAAAAAACGACTTATCACCGGTGCAACCAGTCAGGTTTCAAGTGACGTGATTAGTGGAAGAAATACGACAAGTCCAATCATGGCTCTTCAAGGCCAGGCTGCCGGAATCAGCGTTATGCCCAGTTCTGGTCAGCCGGGAGAAAGCGCAAGAGTTACAATTCGCGGTGTTGGTACTACCGGTGATGCATCACCATTGTATATCGTAGATGGCATTGCCACCGGAAACATTGACCATTTAAATCCGAGTGATATTGAATCTATTGATGTTTTAAAGGATGCTGCATCTGCTGCAATTTATGGTTCTCGAGCGGCCAATGGGGTTGTTTTGGTTACCACCAAAAGTGGTCGTGCCGGAGTTACTCAACTTACTTTTGATGCATACGTTGGCTTTCAAAACCGGCCGCGGACCATTGATTTGCTTAATGCACAGGAGTATGCAATGATCATGAATGAGCAATATTTAAATGGAGGTGGCAATCCAAGAAATTTGCCGTTTGATGTTAATAATTTACCGGCTTATACCGAAGCTGGGCCAGCCAATACCGATTGGCTAGATGAAATGTTTGTAAGAAATGCAATTACCCAAAATTATGTGTTTGGTGCATCCGGGGGCAACGATCAATCTACTTATTCCACCTCAATTTCTTACACGGGACAGGAAGGTATTGTGGGAGGTCGTGATTATTCAAATTATGAACGAATCAGTGCACGGTTTAATTCTGAAAACAGGTTTTACGATGGTCAGCTGAGGATGGGGCATACTCTTAATATTTCGCATATAGAAAGAAATGGAATTGGCGTAGGTGGCCAATATAACAACTCTCTTAGAGGAGCTTTTAATACCAGTCCTTTAATGCCGGTTTATGATGATAATGGCGACTTCTTCAGAACGGATAATCCCGATATAACTGACCAGAACGGAAACCGATACTGGAATCAGAACGAATCGAACCCATATGCCTCAATGGTGTATAATAACAACAATGTAACAGAGGAGCAACGTTTACTGGGAAGTGTATATGCAGAACTGGACATTACGCCAAATCTTACTTTCCGTTCCATGATTGGAGTTGATTATTATAGCTCCGACAGGAGACAATTCAATCCCCAGTATAGGTTAAGTCCTCTAAATTACAGACCTAATAGCAGTGTTGAGCAGAGTATGTCCAAAGGAATGTCTTGGTCTGCTGAAAACTACCTTACTTATAATCTGTATACAAATGGGCATAGTTTCGATGTGATGGCAGGTACATCTTCCAGACAATACAAGGGTTCATGGCTCTTTGCCAGGAATACCGATTTTGTATTTAGCAGTTTGGATTATGCCTACATTAGTAATACCACTAACCTTGAAGGCAGTAACATTAATATTGGCGGGCATCCTCATGCCGAGGATAAACTACTTTCATATTTTGGACGTATTCAATATCATTTTGATGAAACCTACATGTTCAATGCTACTTTCAGAGCAGATGGATCATCAAAGTTTGCAAAAAATAATCGATGGGGCTATTTTCCTTCATTTTCAGCAGGATGGGTGATGTCCAATGAGGCTTTTATGGAACCGATTTTAGATGTGGTTAGTTTTTTAAAACTGAGAGGCAGTTGGGGACAAAACGGCAGTCAGAATGTTTCGGCGTTTCAATACATGGCTCCCATTCAGTTTACCCAGGCAAATTATGCGTTTGGAGATACAGAGGGAGTTAGTACAAGCGGATCATTTCCAAGCAGACTCGCCAATGAAGACTTACAATGGGAAACTTCTGAACAGATCAACCTAGGTTTTGATGCATTTTTGCTGAATAATCGATTGTTTATGAACTTCGACCTGTATCGTAAATCAACGAAGGACTGGCTTGTTTTGGCTCCTGTGTTAGCTACTTACGGCACTGGTGCTCCATATATTAACGGTGGGAATGTGATCAATGAAGGTGTCGAAGTAGTTCTCGGATATAATCAAAGAATCAGGGATTTAAGTTACTCCGTAAACGTAAATGGTGCCTTCAACCGCAATGAGGTGACTGAGGTGCCAACAGAGGACGGTATCATACACGGAGCCAACAATGTATTGTTTGATAATGCTCAATCTTTCTACAGAGCACAATCAGGGTATCCAATTGGATATTTCTGGGGTCTAAAAACAGACGGAATTTTCCAATCAATGGATGAGGTCAGAAACCATGTAAATTCCGAAGGAAGAGTGATTCAGCCAAATGCTCGACCTGGGGATATCCGTTATGTGGATGTAAACGATGATGGCACAATTTCCCATGCAGACAAAGTGAAAATAGGTGACCCGAACCCCAGTTTTATCTATGGATTATCATTCAGCCTTGATTTCAGAGCCTTTGATTTTTCTGTAGTAACTAATGGTGTTGCGGGCAATCAAATTGTGCAATCTTACCGAAATCACACCAATCAAAATGCCAATTATACGAGAGATATTCTTGATCGTTGGAATGGTCCGGGAACATCTAACACAGTTCCTAGGGTTACAGAAGATAATATCAATTACTCTGCATCCAGATTCTCCGATATATTTATTCAGGATGGAGACTATTTCAGGATCAGTAATGTAACACTTGGGTATGATATCTCAAACCTGATGTTTTCAGATTTCTTCAACAGGTTCAGAGTATATGCCTCAGTCCAGAATCTCTACACATTCACCAATTATACCGGAATGGATCCGGACATTGGATATGGACACGATGGTGGAGTTGGTGACAGGTATTCATCAGGCATAGATCTTGGGTTTTATCCTCGTCCGCGAACGGTGTTGTTTGGGGTGAATATGACCTTCTAAATATGAAGAATGAGTTTTTCGGTTTGAGAACTCAAACCGAAATCAGAATTACATTAACAAATTTCGGAACCCTCTGTTTTTGGGGATGAATGAATTAAAATTTATATCAGATGAAGCAATTACATTATATAATCATTGTATTGATAGCTGTTGCAAACTCTTGTGCCGACAGTTTTCTGGATACAAAAGAATTAACAAGGCAGGTGGATGAAAATTATTATTCAACTCCTGAAGAGTGCGAAACAGCACTCGTGGGCTGTTATGCTGCATTGCAGTTGATCTGGTCAGATGGAATTGCTCTTCCAAATGCTGCCACAGTTAAAGGAGATTTGGCTTTTGGTGGAACTGGAAGTGCTGATGACAGGGACTATAAAAAAATTGATGAGCACGATGTGAATATTGCACCTAGTTTTGTCGATATGTTCAACCCCAACTGGGTCAACTACTACAGAGGTATTTTTCGATGCAATAAATTGATAGAAAGAATTGATCAACCCGATTGGGGGGATAACCTTGCCACTCGCAACAGAATTTTGGCTGAAGCCAAATTTCTTAGGGCATTCTTCTATTTTGATATGGTCAGAATGTTCGAAAATATTCCTCTTTTGTTAAGAGAAAGCAGAGAGAATCTTCCTCAGGCAGATCCGGATGATGTGTACAGAGCAATTACAGAGGATTTGCTATATGCCGTTGAACACGCACGCAGCACTACTCATGGAGCCATGCCTTCTACCGACCATGGCAGAGTAACTTCGTGGGCTGCAAAGTCGCTGCTTGCCAGAGTGTATCTCTATTATACCGGGTATTATAATCAACCCGATTTGGTAGACCTTGTAAACGGAGACCAAGTGTTGGCATACCTGGAAGATGTAATAGAAAACAGTGGGCATGGACTGGTGGAGGACTTTTTCAGTTTGTGGCCGGCTGCTGCCAACTATAAAGCTGTAAGGGATGGTGGAACTTTGGTAGATGCCAACTATGCAGGAGAAACAAATCAAGAAGTTGTATTTGCCATAAAATATACTTATACCAGTAATTATGATGGAGATGTGGATGGAAACCACTGGATGGTAATGAACGGTTTGCGTTTGCAAACCTATTCCCGATTGGGATATGCAAGTGGCTGGGGAGCATCCACGGTGGTGCCTGAGTTTTATCAAAACTGGGATCCCAATGACGACCGTCGTGAGGCCTCGGTGATGGCCATTCAGGAAGAGGGAATAGCCTATAATTACATTGATGATGTCAGAGAGTATACCGGTTATTTCACAAAGAAGTATGTGCCATTTACCGATGAAAATGGTGTTCCTATGACTGAGGTCTATGAGGCTGCAAACCATATGATTGGTCAGTTTCAGGACTATTTCAGCATTCGTTTTTCAGATGTACTGCTTATGGCAGCTGAGCTGGGCAGCTCAAATGCCTTGGAATATGTAAACATGGTTAGAAGAAGAGCAGGTGTTGATGAGATATCTGCTGTTACTCGCGAACAGATTTTCGAAGAGCGAAAGTATGAGTTTGCTTTTGAGGGACTCCGTTACTGGGATTTGTTAAGGTATGATCATACTCTGCAATTTGCAGCATCTAAACTAAATTATTCTGGTGAAGTACTTGATGGTGGTGTCCCTTACACAAAAACCATTAATGGGAACAATATTCTCACGACAAGAGGTTTGTTCCAGATTCCACAAACTCAGATTACGCGATCAAATAATGTGTTAAGACAAAATCCCGGTTGGGAATAATATTTCTCGGAATTTTAATAATTACCTAAATCAAATTTGTTATGAAAAGATTAAGTTTCAAATTACTGATTACTCTTTTGGGAGTCATATTGATGACAGTTTTATCATGCAGTGATGATGACAAACCCAATGATGTTCAAACCGAGGCGCCACTATTGGGTCAAAATTTTGATTTTGTGGTGGATGGGAATAGAGTAACCTTTACAACCACTTTAAGTGGTAATGTTTGGTTTACGAATCTTGCAACGGAGGCCGATCATACAGTAACCGATGGATCAGTTGCCATTAATCTTCCATTGGCAGGTGTATATGAGTTCACATGTAGCAGGCTAGCAGATGGAGTGACTCTCACTTCAGACGTGTTTGATGTGGTCATTGAACAGGATGACCTGGATTTCCTTAATGAAGGTATGTGGTATTATCTTTCTGGTGGTGCCAATGAAACCAAAACCTGGCGTATGGATATCAATGAAGATGGGAAAACGGTCTATTTTGATGGTCCTCTATACTATAGTGGTCTGGACGGAAATCCATACTGGGCATGGGATATATTGGAAGAAGAATTACCGGTTGTAATTAACGGAACTGAAATGAGTTCATTCTTCAACTGGAGTCCTGACTATGCAAGTAATACATGGATTATGGCTCCAAAAAATTATGGAACAATCACATTTAATGCAACAGCAGGAACAATTTCAACCGATAGATTTGGTGAAATATGCAACAGCACATTTGCATTTGACCCGGAAACCATGAAACTTACTATACCAAGTTGTATTATTCCTATTGATACCGGACGTGTTAATGAGGGACAGTTTTCGGATTTGCAAAATTTAAGAATATTTACACTTACAGAGCATTCTATGCAAATTGGTGTAAAGCGCACTTATGAAGACGGAGAGGATTCTCCTTGGACACATGTGTACAATTTTGTTGTAGTAGGTCATGAGTACGCAAGAGAAGAATTTACATACTCAGAACCTGTAAATACTTCATTTACACAGGAAGATTTGGTTGGTACATGGAAGTTTGCTGACGTTGCACAAGATTGGATAGGATGGCGCGCAGAAGGGGACTGGGGAACAATAATTGAACCGAGAAGACTGAATGGTTGGTCAACAAGAGCCGAAATGGTTGCTACACTGGCTTCATGGGGTGCTGAAGATGCTGAAGACATTTTTAATGATGGAGATACTCGTGAATTTGTCTTTAATGCAGATGGTACTTGTGTGTTAGCAGGAAATGATAACACTTATTCGGTCTCTGATGGAGTCATAACATTTAGCGAGCCTCTTGATGAAGAATTTTCTTTGGTATGGATCGGGTTATCAGGTACAGAGGTGAAAGTACTGGATGTAGTGAATGATGATGACGGTAACCCTTATTCATATGATGGAATTTGGATTGGACAGCAGAATGATCAAAATAAAGAATCTAAGGCTGTTAAGCTTGTAAAAGTTGAAGATTAAACATTTTGCAGTTGAAACAAACCAGGTAAGGGAGAATAAATTCTCCCTTACTTACTAAACAAAAGATTGCCTTAATCTTTAATTATTTTGATTAATCTTAAGTCAATGTCGTTTAGTTAAGCGAAAAAACCTGACAGGTTTTTTCCGGTAACTATTGATATTATTTCTTTTATCATCCTGTCCTAGTAAGAATATCGAAACCTGTAAGGTCTTAACTAAACGATATTGAATCTTAAGTTATTAATTTTTGATTATGTTTTTATTTGCTTGATTATCATTAGTATGTGAATTTCCGGTAATGTTGTTTAATCAGCATATAATGAGGGTGCTTGCATCTAATGTCTAATCCCGAATGTCTCGGGAAAAATCTAACGACCTAATGTCAAGTGATTGTAAATTTTATTTTTAGAGGTATGAGGAAGTTTATTTGCATGTTTTTTTTATTGTTATTATCGGTTTTAATCATTTCAGCTTGTAAGGATGATGATGAGGTAGTGAATTTGCTGGAAGTTGATGTTGCTGAAATTGAGATTGAAGCTGATCAAACAACTGGTGTGTTTACAATCACTACGGATGCCGATTCCTGGGAAATTGCCAATCCCGCAACGGAGTGGTTATCACTGTCCAGAACTTCAGGTACTTCATCCATAGCCATGATTATGGTTACGGTTGATGGTAAGACTCCGGAAGTGAGATCAGCAGAACTCGTTATTAATGCAGGTAACGCACCGCCGGTAACCGTAACAGTAACTCAACTGGATTCTGAGTTTGTCTATGAGCTTACCTCCAACAGAACTTCATTAACCATTCAAAGGCTTGGAGGCAGCCAAACTTTTGATATCACTACTTCTGCACCGGAGTGGAGCCTCGAAATTGAAGGAGACTGGATTAACGTGGATAAAACTACCGGAACCGAAAGCTCGGTAACCATAACCGTTTCAGCTGATGGAAATGAATCAGGGGCAGAACGTAAAGGGAAAATTATCATCAGGGCAGAATATGCACCTCAAAGGGTTGTTGATGTGTCCCAGTTAGCTTTATATCCTTCTTACAATATTTCTCCACCGGAACCTGATATGACTGGAGTAGAAAGAACAGCCTCCGAGTTGGCTCAGGATATTATAATAGGATGGAACATTGGAAACTCACTTGAAGTTCCTTCAGGAGAAACCGGTTGGGGGAATGCAAGAACTACGCAAACTTTGATCGATGCCGTTCAGGCTGCCGGCTTTAATGCCATACGTATTCCTTGTGCCTGGAACAGTTATGCTGATCAAAATACTGCCGAAATTGACCCCAATTGGTTGGCACGCGTTAAAGAGGTTGTCGATTACTGCATTAATAATGATATGTTTGTGATTATTAATACCCATTGGGATGGCGGTTGGCTTGAAGAAAATCCATTCTACAGTAAACAAGAAGAGATTAACTTAAAATTTACTGCTTTTTGGGAACAAATTGCCACTTATTTTAGAGATTACGATGAGCGATTGCTATTTGCCGGTACCAACGAAGTGCGTGCCGACTATGGAACTCCCACCACCGAACACATCACCGTGCAGCAGTCATTTAATCAGAATTTTGTTACCACTGTGCGTTCAACAGGAGGTCGAAATGCATATCGTAACCTGATTGTTCAAACATATAATACAAACATCGACCACGGCATCAATTTCCATGTAATGCCTGAGGATAATGTCGAAAAAAGGATCTTTGCAGAAGTCCATTATTATGATCCCTACCAATTTGCTTTGCAGGAATCCGGGAGTGGTATTTATACTGTATGGGGTGAAAGTTTTATTCCGGCCGGTTCCGGTTGGTGGGGGCAGGAAGATCACGTTGACAGACAATTTGCCAGCGTAAAATCAAAATTTGTTGATAACGATATTCCTGTAATTCTTGGGGAATATGGAGCGATTCATCGAACTGCTCTTACCGGTGAAGAGTATGAGGCGCACAAAGCTTCTCGCGAGTACTACCTCGAGTATGTTACCCGTTCGGCCATTCAGCATGGACTCATTCCATTTTACTGGGACAATGGCCATCGAGGCAACAATGGATTTGCATTGTTCTTTAGAAGCAATGGAAATATCTTCGATCAGGGAGCTCTGGAAGCCTTGATGAGAGGAGCAAACGAATAATTTTTTCTCTAGTTGTTAAAAAACTCCATTTAGACCATGTCTAAATGGAGTTTTTTATTATGAACAAAATTCCTATTTTTATATGTTAGCGGGGCTTATAATTGGGTGAAAGAAATTCATAAAATCTATGGAAAAAAATATATTATGCATTATCGTATTTCTGCTCTCAATCTTGAAAATTGAAGGTCAGCAGGCAGCTAATCAGTTTCGGAGGATCGACAGTGAATCGGGACTCTCAAACAACCAAATTAATACAATTCATGCCGATAGCCGCGGTTTTTTATGGTTTGCTACAGTATCCGGATTAAATCGATATGATGGCCATTCGTTTCGTGTTTTTAAAAACATCCCGGGCGATCAGACTTCAATACCGGAAAACAGCATTCACGAAATCTACGAAGATCATTTGGGGTATCTGTGGCTTTTCACAGGAATATCAACTTTTTCAATTTATAACCCTAAAACAGAATCTTTTGGAACCGATCACGAACTTTTTTCCAAAAACATTTCCTTACCACGAACTTTTATCAATACCATAAGGGTAGATGTTGATTCAAATGTGTGGATATGCAACGATCAAATGGGACTTTATTATTACCATCGCAGAAGCGACTATCTGCAAAGATTGTATCATCATCCTGAGGAGCGTACCTCCATCTCAAGCGACAGGGTAAAGGACGTCAGGTTTAGTAACAATGGAAAAGCTTATGTGTTGCACGCAAATGGTTTGGTGGATGTTTTGGATACCGAAACTCTTCAGGTTGAAGAAACCATCGAGGCAGGCGGGGATTTTATTGTTTCTGAGGCAGGTCGTGTTTTAAAACTATTTTTGGATAGTGATGATGATATTTGGATATACTCGAATAATACACCTGATGGGCTTTTTTATATAAATCAAAAAAGTGGCGAATCGCGCCACTTTTTGCCTTCTCATCACTCAAATTCTATTTCAAGCAGATCTGTTTCCGGAGTTTTGGAAGACAGCCAGGGACGAATTTGGTTAGGAACAGATCATGGAGGTATTAACATCATCGATAAAAATGATTTTTCCATAACGGTGATAGACCATGTTCCCGGTGATGTTACCAGTCTCAGTGGCAACAGTATTACTTCACTGGAGAAGAGTCGTGAAGGGATTATTTGGGTAGGTACTTTTAAAAACGGGATAAACTATTCCCACGATCATCTCTTTCAATTTGATCTATATCGTAGCCAGCATTTTGAGACCGATCGTTTTTTTTCGAACGACGTAAACTGTTTTGCCGAAGATAGTAAAGGGAATTTATGGATAGGAACCAACGGATACGGACTTGTGTACTATGATCGCAACCTTGGTACCTTTACCACATATCGGCACAATCCGGCCAATCCCAACAGCTTAAGCAGCGATATTATTGTGTCCCTGTTCAACGATCATAATGATGATTTATGGATAGGAACATACCAGGGAGGGTTAAACCGGTTCGACGGACAGAGATTTCACCATTTCAGGCATGATGTTTCTAACGCATCATCTCTACCTGATGACAGGGTTTGGAATATTTTACGCGATAGCCAGAACCGTCTTTGGGTAGCCACATTGGGAGGGGGCTTGTCTCTTTACGATGAGCGATCCGGTGGCTTTATTCATCACCGTGAGGATGATTATAATTCAGTCAGTGGCGATTATGTTTTAACTCTTTTTGAAGATTCCCGTGGTAGTTTATGGATAGGGACTTCCACCGGTGTAACCGTTTTAGATGGTACAACACAACGATTCCGTCAGTACATGTACAATGGGGAATATGAATCAGGATTAAGCAATAACAGTGTTTTATCTTTTGCAGAAGATTTGCAAGGCAGAATATGGCTTGGTACCCGCAACGGATTGAATCTTTACAACCGTGAAACCAGAACATTCAAGGTGTTTAGAGAAGAAGACGGACTGCCGGACCACAACATCATTTCCATGCAAATTGATAAACAAGGAAATTTGTGGATTGCAACTCTTAACGGGCTTTCGAGTTTAACTCTCAATAATGAAAAGGATGTTTATGTTTTTAGAAACTATGATTTACTTGATGGTTTGCAGGGACTGGAGTTTAATGAGCACTCAACGCTTCGCACTTCAAAAGGTGAGTTGATTTTTGGCGGCGCAAACGGTTTTAATCTTTTCAAACCTGAGAAAGTTATTGATCATCATCAGCAATTCAGTGTAATACTCACTGAATTCCGACTTTTTAACCGTCCAATTGCCATAGGAGAGAATGTGGGAGGTAGAACAATTCTCCATAAAGCACTTAATCAGTCAGGGGAGATTTCACTCAGGCACAATCAGAATGTTTTTTCCATTGAATTTTCTGGATTAAACTATTTTCATCCTGAGCGAACGAGGTTTCGCTACAAGTTGGAAGGGTTTAACCAGGATTGGATTGAGACCGATTCACGCAATCGCATAGCAACATACACTAACCTCAATCCCGGAACATATACCTTCAAAGTTAAAGCAATGGGGAGCGACGGTTCATGGTCAACCGACGAAACGCATCTCAGCATCGTAGTGATCCCTCCTTTTTATGCAACCTCACTTGCTTATACCATATACTTAATCTTTTTCATTCTTTTAATCGGATCTCTGATCTGGATCATTAAGCGGCGAGAGAAAATGAAATTCCTGCGTGAGCAGGAACGAAGTGATTATCAGCGCAGCCGTGAAATGGATGCCATGAAACTTCGTTTTTTTACCAATGTGAGTCATGAGTTTCGCACGCCTTTAACATTGATTCTTTCTCCGCTGGATAATTTGTTGAAAGAGATTAAAGATGAGAATTTGTATGCACAACTGTCAATGGTTCAAAGAAATGCCCGGCGATTGCTTAATCTTGTGAACCAAATTCTCGATTTTAGAAAAATCGAGGCAGATAAAGCTTCCTTAAATCTTACTTATGGCGATTTGTCCAGATTTTTGGAAGATGCATTTAATTCGTTCCGGGATTTGTTTGAAAACAAAAAGGTAAAGTATGATTTTAAATGTGAAGTGAAGAACTATTATGCCAATTTTGATTTTGATAAAATGGAGAAGATTGTATTCAATCTTCTCTCAAATGCATTGAAATTTACCCATGAAAACGGAATTGTTTCCATGAATGTAGTCACTTATAAACCGGGCGATTCAGGTTATTCAGATAGGTTTAATAATAGAGAGTACATTGAGTTTTTAGTTGCCGATACAGGTGTCGGAATTTCTGTCGATAAACATGAAAAGATTTTTGAACGGTTTTATCAAAGTACGGAGGACGTTGAAATTGCGAACCAGGGGAGTGGCATTGGGCTGGCACTTACGCTTGAATTTGTTAAAATTCATGGGGGAACCATTGAAGTAAAAAGCGAAAAGGGAAATGGGAGCACATTTATTGTGCGCTTACCATTGGATACCTCTGTGCCCGATGATTCTCATCAGGATGATGTATTGGCAGATGAAACCTTTGAGGAAGAACAGAATGGGGTAGGATCGGTGCAGTCTCTTTCTGCTACAAAGCCCGAAGTTTTGTTAGTTGAGGATAATGAAGATTTAAGATCCTATCTGCGGAATAATTTGAAAGAGCAGTATGAGGTGTCAGAGGCTGCTAACGGGCAGATTGCCTGGGAGAAAATTCTTGATTCACCACCGCATCTTATAGTAAGTGATATTATGATGCCTGTTGAAGATGGTATTCAGCTTTGTAAAAGAATTAAAGGAGATCCCCGAACCTCTCATATTCCTGTTATATTGTTAACGGCAAAAGTCTCAAGCCAACAGAAAATAGAAGGATTGGAAGCCGGAGCAGAGGATTACATTACCAAGCCTTTTATTTTTGATGTTTTGGAGTTAAAAATCAAACGTTTGATTGAGTTGAGACTTTTATTTCAAAAAATGTTCTCCAAAAAATTTGAAATCAAACCCGGAGAAATAGGTATTACTTCTCTTGATGAGAAATTCTTAAATAAAGCGCTAAAAGTTGTTGAGAAAAATATTGGTAACAGTGAATTTTCTGTTGAAAAAATGGGTAGAGAACTGGGCGTGAGTCGTGGACATTTATATAACAAGCTTGTGGCTTTAACAGATAAGACGCCGGTTGAGTTCATCAGAATTATGCGCCTGAAAAGAGCTGCCCAATTGCTTGGCAAGAGTCAGCTCACTGTTTCTGAAATTGCTTTTCAGGTAGGATTTAATGATCCGAAATATTTCTCCAAGTACTTCAAGGAAGAATTTGGTGTGGTTCCTTCAGAATATGCAAAGAGTAATCAATAGCTTTATAGTCAGTATGATACATGAAAGGGTGTGTTCAAAACACACCCTTTTTTTGTACATTTTATACATGATGGTAAACAATTTCACCCATTTTTATATTCATTTTACCTGATATATTTTAAAATGTTAAAATATATTTGACATCAGTAAAATTTTTTTAATAGTGGTAAGGGTGGATGTCCTCCATTCAGAAACGTCTGATTGGGGGCATTCAATTACACTCTGTTTATCAAAATAATTCTAATTTAGAATCGGTATTTGATCTGTTACAAAGTAACTGTTTAAATTTAGTTCTAAAAGAATTCTATAGATTGTAGATCTATAGAATTTAGACAGATAGAATAGAATAGTTTAGAAAGATAATTAAATGCATTAATGTCCGGTAAATTTTCAGACAAGATGCTATAATGCCTGCTAATTGTTGTGTCCCTAAGGGACACATGGAATTGGGGTTAAATTTTATCTACCGATATTCTGTACCTACGGCACAGTCCCGTTAGGGACTAAAGATCGGTAATACAATTAGTTGGAAAAGAATTATTGCCTCGTTAGGGGCAAAACAACTTTTTACCGGACACTAATGAATTAGATACAACCGAGTAAATATTTTGTCTTGTCTATCGGTCTAAAAATCTAATATCTAAAAATCTATTTATTCTATTCAATATAAATTGAATCAGTCACTAAATTAACCCCTAGGAAAATGAAAAATCTGCTAATAGTTTTGTGTTGTCTATTAATTAGTTGTAAAACTACAGAACATGTAAATACAACAGACTTTACCACCATTTGTAATCCAATGGATTTGAGCTATCGTTTTGGCATGGAAGAACCATCCAGACGAGAAGCTGCTGACGCCAGTATTGTATGGTTTAAAGACAGATACTACATGTTTGTTTCTAAATCAGGGGGGTATTGGCATTCTAAGAATCTTGCTGACTGGACTTTTATTGAAACCACAGAAATTCCGGTTGAAGAATATGCTCCAACTGCAATTGCCATTGACGATACATTGTACTTTCTTGGCTCTTCCAACGATCTAAGCACGCTGTATAAATCTGTTGATCCTTTGGCTGGAACCTGGCAGGTGGCTGTTGCAGAATTGGATATGCCGGTTTGGGATCCTGCTTTTTTTCTCGATGATGACAAAAGACTATATCTATATTGGGGGTGTTCTGATGTAAACCCGCTTTATGGAGTAGAGTTGGATTATCATAATCAGTTCGCATTTATGGGAGATCCTGTCGCGCTTGTTTATGCTCAGCCGGAGCGATACGGATGGGAAGTGCCGGGTGATTATAATGAACTAATCAACCAGGCTCCGTGGATAGAAGGAGCATGGGTCAATAAAATCAATGGAGTTTATTATTTTCAGTATTCTGCACCCGGTACCGAATATAAAAGTTATGCCGATGGCGTTTACGTTTCAGAAAATCCACTAGGTCCGTTTACCTATCAATCGCATAATCCATTTGTATATAAACCGGAAGGTTTTGCGGCAGGAGCCGGGCACGGAAGTACCATCGAAGATCAGTATGGAAACTTTTGGCACGTTGGTACCATAACCATTTCCATGAAACAGGTTTTTGAGCGCAGATTAGGGCTTCATCCGGTTTTCTTCGATGAAGACGGGATGATGTATTCAATAACCCGTTTTGGAGATTATCCTTTAATTATTCCAAATCATAAGGTTTATAGTCATGATGAACTTTTCCCCGGATGGATGCTGCTATCGTATAATAAACCGGTGGAGGTTTCTTCTTCTTACGAAGGTCATCCGTCATCAAAGATGACTGATGAGGATATCAGAACATATTGGGCAGCTGAAACGGGAGGAAACAATGAATATGCCATCATCGACCTACTAGAATTATATGATGTTTATGCAATTCAAATCAATTTTGCAGAACACAATACAAATATTTTTGGAAGGCAACCCGAATTATTTCACCAATATACAGTGGAATATTCCTTAGATGGAGAAACATGGGACATGTTAATTGATAAATCCGAAAACAAATCTGATAACACCCACGATTATACTCAATTGCCGAGAAAAGTTAATTGTCGTTTTTTGAGGATCAATAACATTCGAGTACCCGATGGTCAATTTGCATTAAGTGGGTTTAGAGTGTTTGGGAAAGGTTTTGGTGACACACCTTCAGAGGTAAACCGCCTGGAAGTTAAAAGGAATGTAGAGGATAGGCGAAGGGTTCATCTTTCGTGGCCGGCATCAGATGGTGCCATTGGATACAACATCAATTTTGGCATTGACCCGAATAAGATGTATCACCATTATCAGGTTTACGACTTAACTTCGCTGGACATTAAGAGCCTGGCCATTGATTCTGACTATTGGTTTACCATTGAATCTTTTAACGAAAATGGAATTACAGAGAGCTCGTTATTGGTTGGGCCTAGATAAATAAAAAATCCATCCGGAAACCTATTGGTTTACCGGATGGATCCACACACACATTACACTAAATCCAACTTTCTACCCAATAATTTAATTCAGTTGCTGTTTTAAATTATTTAATACATCTTTTTCAATTTTCAATGCTGTTCCATGCCTTACTTCAGAAGGGAAGGAGATTTTATGGGATATCTCTTCCCAGTTTACAAGATCTGTTGATTTAACAGCTCCTATTGTCCATTCAATATACTTATCGAAATAAACAATCCAAGTTCCATCTATGTATAGAGAAGTAGGTCCTTCTGCCCAATAGTCTCCTGTAATTTGAACCAACGGTTGAGAATATGGTCCGGTTAAGTTTTTTGATGTTGCGATGTGCAATGATTTTGCTGGAGGTTCAATTGTTTCATCTTTAAAGAACATGATAAACTCGCCGTTATGGGGCACAATATGCGAATCAATAACGCTGAATCCGGGTTCGTAAAGAAGCTTTGTTTCACTGAACTCTTTGAAGTCCTTTGTCGTAACATAATACATCCTGTGATTGAGACCATCTTCTAGTTCTGAAAAAGTTTCCGGGTATAAACCGGTAATGGTTGTAGCCCAATATATCATAAACTCATCATTCTTTTCGTCGTATGTTACTTCAGGAGCCCATGTGTTTCTTGCATTTGGCTCATGTTCCATTACTGGAATGTATTGCTGTTCCGACCAGTTAATTAAATCCTCTGACCAAGCATATCCAATACCTCTTTCATTCCAGCTGACAGTCCATACCATATGATATCTTCCATCTGGTCCTTGTATTATACAAGGATCGCGCATCAGTTTATCTTCACCTGCTGTTGGTTCTAAAATAGGTTGGCCGTTGTTTAATTCGTGCCAAATCAGGCCATCTTCACTCCATGCCAGATGCAAACCACTTTCTCCATTCCCCTTAAAATAGCTAAATAGGTATTTGTTCACTTCATCTGAAGGCTGCTGGCTACACGAATTAAATAATAGAAAGAAGCCTGCAATAATAGAATAAATCAATAAATTCACTTTTTTCATACTGATTGCGTTTATATATAGTTGCTGTAATCAAGTGTTATAATAATTTGTCACTTAGTATTACCTGTTTTTTGTATGGATGGGGACTAATAAATAGGTTAATGCTTACTTAATTAAGTTCCAGATCTCAAAGGATTTGTTTGATCATTAAACTATCAAATCAGATAATTCTTCAAATCTGTTACGTAATGGCGATACTGAATTATTTGTGATCAATAAGAACCTTGCATTTCATACTATTGAATTACAAATTTATTATAGACAAAAGTATTTGGATGTCACAAATTTGAAAATGTGTAATAATTATCAAACAGGAGTAAAGAAAAGCTGTATGATGATCTGAATAATTAGCGTTACAAAGCAATGGACATACGATATCGTTTAGTTAAGACCTGACAGGTTTCGATATTCTTAGCCGGACAGCAGTGATAAATTTTAAAGAATTTGTAATGATTTTAATAATGAATTCTTTTTTTGCTTATATTAATATGTTTCTAATCAGATACCCGTAAAATAATTTATATCAAATTTCAAAAATATGGCAGTTGTATAATTAATAACTCTTTATTTTTGAAACATTTCCTTAAAACATGTTTTGTAGCAAAATACATATTAGCTTATGTATTTTTGATGCAAATATTGATGGTGTCAATTAATAATAACTTAAATAAAAGATTGTAATGAAAAGATGTTTGATTACTTTTTTAATGGTCGCACTTGGACTGCCTTTTTTGTCTGGTGCAGAAAGACCTCAGCGTGATTGGGAAGATCCGACCATTTTTACAAGGAATACCGAACCTCCAAGAGCTACTTTCTATAACTTCCCGGATGAAAGAAGAGCATTAGAGCACAACCATCAGGATTCTCCTTATTATTATCTATTGAGTGGGAAATGGAAGTTCTATTGGGCACCAAACCCCAAACAAAGAGCCAAAGACTTTTATAAAGAAGATTATATTGTCGATCACTGGGATGAAATTCCTGTTCCATCTAATTGGGAACTTCATGGATATGGAATTCCAATTTACTCAAACATCAGGTATCCACACAAAACAGATCCCCCATATATTGGAGATGAGGATAATCCGGTAGGATCATACCGAAGGGATTTTATTTTGCCAGCTGGATGGGAGAATCGTAAAGTATTTATTCATTTCAAGGCCGGAACAAGTGGAATGTATGTTTGGGTTAATGGTCAGAAAGTAGGTTATCATCAGGGTACTAAAAATCCGGTTGAATTTGATATCACTCCATTTGTACGCAAGGGAAAAAATATGATTGCTGTTGAGGCTTATCGCTGGACTGATGGCAGTTATATTGAAGATCAGGACATGTGGAGATTAAGCGGTATCGAAAGAGATGTTTATTTATATAGCACCGACGATACCAGAATTGCCGATTTCTTTTTGCGTCCTGACTTAGATAGCAATTACCGCCATGGAAATCTAAACGGGGAAATTACCATTAGAAATTATACTCCATCATCAGTTTCGAGAGTGGTTTCAGTTGCTTTGCTTGATGAAAACGGAAGCCGCATTTTTAATGAAAATCTCAATGTAACCGTTCCTGCCAACAGTGATCGTGATGTTAATATAAACAGAAGGATTCGCAATCCGAGGTTGTGGAGTGCTGAATTTCCGAATTTATATACGGTTTTGATTACATTAAAAGACAATGCCGGTAATGCTATTGAATCAACGAGTTGGCGAATCGGGTTTCGTTCTATCGAGCTCAAAGATGGGCTGCTTCTTGTAAATGGAAAACCAGTAAAAATGAAAGGGGCAAACCTTCACGAACATTGTCCAATCAACGGTCATTATGTTACCCGCGACGTCATTAAAAAAGATATAGAGGTAATGCAGCGCCATAATATTAATGCAATTCGTGCCAGCCACTATCCGCATTCTCCTGACTTATATCGTCTTGCTGATGAGTATGGGATGTATGTTGTGAATGAGGCAAACATAGAGACCCACGGAATGGGAGCTGAGCACCAAGGTTGGTATAATCGCGACATACACCCTGCATATCTTCCGGAGTGGCATGCAGCTCATATGGATAGAATATACAGAATGGTTGAAAGGGATAAAAACCACACAAGTATTTTTGCATGGAGCATGGGTAATGAATGTGGAAACGGCCAGGTTTTTTTCGATGCATATGATTGGATAAAAGAAAGAGATGTTACCCGTTTAATCATGTTTGAGCAGGCAGGTGAGCAATCCAACACAGATATTGTTGCACCTATGTATGCAGGTTTTCGATCTATCACTGAATATTCTCAGCGCGAGAATGTTGATCGTCCATATATTTTGTGCGAGTATGCTCATGCAATGGGTAACAGTACAGGGAATTTCTACAAATTCTGGGATATTTTCTATGCTGTACATCATATGCAGGGAGGTTTCATTTGGGACTGGGTTGACCAGGGTATTTTGGCCGATGATGGTTTTGGAAATAAATTTTATGCCTACGGTGGTCATATGGGAAGTGGCCATTTGCACCATGATGAGAATTTCTGTATGAATGGTTTGGTATTTCCCGATAGATCTCCACAACCTGCCTTAATGGAGGTGAAAAAAATCCATCAGAACATTAATTTTACTGAAGAGAACCTTCAAAATGGAACCATTAGAATTGAAAACCGTTTTTACTTCACAAATCTTAGTGATTATAGCTTTGTCTGGGAATTGTTGAAGAATGGAGAAAAGATTGATGAAGGAACGTTTTCATTGAATCTTGCACCTCAACAGAGCAGGGTTGTAAGGCCAGGTTTTTCCTATTCAACTCCACAAAACGGGGATGAATATCTGCTAAATGTATATGCATACACAAAGGAGGAGAGGCAGTTAGTTCCTGCCGGTCATGAAATTGCCCGCGAACAATTTATATTGACAGGAAGCGATTATTTTAACCGTGAGTTCGTTTCTAATGATGGATCATTTGAAGTGACAGAAGATGACAACTCGGTAGTAATTGAAGGTGAGAATTTCAATATTCGTCTGGATAAGCGCCGTGGAGTGCTCGGGCATTACAGGGTTGGGAATCGTAATTTGATACAGGGAGCACCAGAACCTTTCTTCTGGAGAGCTCCTGTAGATAATGATTTTGGAAACAACATGCATCGCAACAGTACTATCTGGCGACAGGCAGGCAGAAATAAAGATGTACGTAATGTTACTGTTGAAAAATCTCAAAATGAAGTCAGAATGGAGGTTCATTTCTTCCTTCGTGACGTTCAATCAGATTATCACGTAATATACACTGTAACACCTGACGGTGCTGTACGTGTGGATGTTAATTATCAGGCAGGAGTTGAAGGGTTACCCGAAATTCCCCGGTTTGGTATGGAGATGTTTCTTTCTCGCCAATATGATAATTTCACCTGGTATGGACGTGGTCCATGGGAGAACTATTCTGATCGCAAGTTAAGTTCTCATGTTGGAATTTATAACAGCAAGGTAGCTGACCAATACGTGCCTTACACCAGACCTCAGGAAAATGGATACAAGACCGATGTTCGTTGGTTAACACTTACCAATGACGACGGCTTTGGGTTAAGAATTGAAGGAATTCAGCCATTAAGTGTAAGCGCACTGCATTTTCATACCGAAGATTTTGATCCAGGTTACACCAAAAAAGGGCAGCGCACAGTTGATGTGTTTGAACGTGAAGACATCGTTCTGAATGTTGATTTTTTGCAAAGAGGTATTGGTGGAGATAATAGCTGGGGCAGTCATCCGCATCGTGAGTATAGATTACACGACGATAGCTACTCCTATTCATATATAATAAGGGCTGAGATACCTTAGTATAATGGATTTTGGTTTTTTAAAATAGAAAGACAAAGACTTTTGCTTTTTTAAGCAAAAGTCTTTGTTTGAAATTGTGGTACAGTACTTTCTTTTTTGATTGCGATTAATTTAATTAGTTGATTTTGTATTATCTATAAAACTATCATTTAAAATCTAAATGAACTTGTATAAACAGAATAATCACGTGATATTAGTTTTTATATCTTTATTGTTTAATTTATTTTAAAAGACAATGGTAAATTGATGGATGGTGTTTTGGATGTTTAAACACAAAATCGTATAGGTTAGTACTAATTATTCTTGCTATGAAACGTGGTTGTATTTCATTATTTTTGATTTTTCTATTTCTCCAACACCTTTTCCCAAATAAGATACTAGATTTTGACTCTTATTCTATTGAAGATGGTTTCTCCAGTAGTAAAGCCAATACCATTATTCAGGATCGAAAAGGTTTTATTTGGATTGGAACCTGGAATGGACTTACCCGTTTCGATGGTTATAATACGGTTGTTTATACTTCAGGAATTGAGGAACACGGTGTAATTAGTAACCGGGAAATTGTATCACTCTGTGAAGATGATCAGGGAAATATTTGGATTGGTACTTCGAGTGGTCTGAATCGATTAAACCCTGAGACAGGTAATATTGATATTTATGATTTTGAAAGCAGAATTCTTTCAATATATCAGGATTCCAGAGGCGATATATGGGTTGGAACCTGGGATGAAGGTTTGGTTAGATTAAACCCTGAAACAGGTCAGCGTGACACTTTTCTTGAACATAATGTTATTAGTGATATCATTGAAGATGAGCATAATGATTTCTGGATTGCCACGTATCAAGGTCTGGTGTTATTTGACAGAGATTCAGAAACATATCTTAGGTACACCACTAATACTGATGCTCCTTCTACTTCAATAATACATTCCGTGTTAACCAGCTTAGCCATCTCCAATGATGGTGCGCTCTGGATAGGCTTCTGGGGAGGTGGCGTGTCAAAAATGTCAAGAGAGAGTTTAACCAGAGCATTTTCATTTCAGCACTATCAGGTTAGAGAAGGAGATGGGAGTATGAGTTCCAATGAAGTTTATCGACTTCATTATGATGATTATGGTAATCTATGGATTGGAACGTGGGATGCCGGCTTGATTTTATTAGAGGAGGAGCAACAGACAAGATCACCTCAAGAAGCATTTTTCCATAATTTTGAACATGATTTGAACAATCGTTACAGCCTTTCAGGTAATAATATTTCTGCTCTTTTTGTTGACCGATCCGGCATATTATGGGTGAGTGGTGCCCTTATTGATAGAGCTAACGTTCTTAAAACTTCGGGAATAACGCGTTATAGTACCACCGAAATTCAAGATGGAAGAGCCATAGAAAATGCAGTTCGCTCCATCGCAGGAGATAGCATAGGAAATCTATGGGTTGGAACATCTCGAAGTTTAAAAAAATTTAGAAAACCTGCAGAGTCCTTCCAGCTTATATCTTCTTTCGAAAACCTTAGCTATCATTATAATGGTAATTTTTTTGAGTCAAATTCAGTCTTGGCATTAGAATGTTTTGATCAAGGTTTGTTAGTTGGTACTGACGATGCCGGATTGTTGTTTTTCTCAAAAAATGAATTAGATCGATTCCCTAATTCGAGGTTTCAGTTTGTCAACAATCAAACTAATATAGCACTTCCTGGTAACAAAGTTGACATAATTACAGCATCAAAAAAATATCCTGGCGAATTTTGGATTGGAACATTGCAAACAGGTTTCGCTCGGTTAACCATCGAGAATAATACAATTTCCGAAATTAGAAACTACCAAACATACAATTCCGGGTTATCTGATAATAACATTAGAGATATTATTGAAGATAAAAACGGATTCGTTTGGATTGCCACACAACGCGGATTAAATCGGTTTGATCCGGAAACTGAAGATTTTATTAATTTCTACTCTGTGCGTGGCGATGCATCAACAATTAACGATAATATAATTAATGTTTTATTAGAGGATTCGTTAGGTAATTTGTGGATTGCAACTAATTCAGGACTTAATAAAAAAGTAGTAAATGTTCTGTCTGATGGAACAGAAGTAATAAATTTTAAACGCTTCCCTGCTCAGAGGTTTGTGAGCAGTGACCTGATAACTAATTTGTTTTTGGATAATGAAGGGAATTTATGGCTTGGACTTTATGAAGGAATGGTTAAGTTTTCCGTGATTGATGAAGCCGTAATTGATTATTTTCAAATGAGAGAATATCAACGTGTGGGAGTAGAGCGTAACAGTGCGTTCAGAACTTATGATGGAGAGATCATAATAGGAGGAGGATACGGTTTTATTACTTTTTATCCTGAAAGTTTGCACTTTTTGTCTATGCCACCAGAGGTGACATTTACTGATATTCAGATTTTTAATACAAGTATATCGAATATGGTTACGAATGGAGAACGTAGATTTATTAAAAGCGTTCCCTACATGAATGATTTACGCCTTTCGTATTCTGATCGTGTTCTAACTTTTGTGTTTTCTGCAATGGATTATATGGATCCTCAACGAAATACATATGCCTACATACTTGAAGGGTTTGACGATGATTGGAACTTGGTGGGAGAAAGAAATACAGCCACTTATACTAATATTCCCGATGGAGAATATGTTTTAAAAGTACTCGCTGCCAATAGTGATGGTGTATGGGCTGATGAACCCGCAATATTAAACATCACAATTACTCCCCCCTGGTGGAAAACCACCTGGGCCTTTAGTGTCTATATTTTTATCATTTTGATTCTTCTCTATTTTTTCCAGAAATACTCAATTATTCAAGTAAAGGAAAAAAGTAATCTGTTTCTTGAAAAAATTCAAAGAGAGAAAGAGCAGGAACTATACGATCTTAAAGTTAGGTTTTTCACAAATATAACACATGAGTTCAGAACTCCATTAACCCTAATTCTTGGGCCTATTGAGGAGATTTTGTCAAAAAGTAAAGTGTCCGCAGATATTGAAAAATCACTTAAATTGGTTCATCGAAATACCCAGAGATTATTGCGTCTTGTAAATCAGCTAATGGAATTCAGAAAGGTTGATCGGGGGAAGATGGAGCTATTTCTTCAAAAAGAGAATATTACTCCAATCCTTGACGATCTTTACGACTCTTTTTTGCCTTTGGCAGAGGCAAAAAAGATTTATTTGGAGGTAAATTACTCGCCTGCGGAGATTATTGCTTGGGTTGATAGAGACAAATTTGAAAAAGTGCTATTTAATTTATTGTCCAATGCGGTTAAATTTACCGAGAATAATGGGCGTATAAGCCTCAACGCCGGAATTGAGAAGGATGATAGAGGTCAAATAGAACGTTTGTTTATAGAGGTGATTGATGATGGGATTGGAATTGCTGATGTAAATAAAAATCAGATTTTTGAACGCTTTTTTCAGGTTGATGAAAAAAGATCAAAAAGCACTGGAGGAATTGGTTTGTATCTTGCTAAAGCATTTGTGGATTTACATCAAGGAAAAATTGATGTAATAAGCGAACCGGGAAAAGGTAGTTGTTTCCGTGTGACAATTCCTACCGATTTAGGCACTACTCCTGAGTTTCTCCGGGATGTTATTCAAAAAAGCACAGAAATGAATGTTTCGGATGATGCTTTTGTTGAGTCTGGTATCAATATCCAAACCGAAGGAAAAAACAGAGGTGAGGATCTGTCAGTAAAGAAGTCCAAATCTATATCTAAGAATAAACCTGTAGCGTTGGTCGTGGAGGATGATGAAGATCTTAATACTTTTATTTGTGATGGACTACAAGAGTTCTTCAATGTGATTAGTACCATTGATGGTAAGCAAGGCCTGGAACTAGCCAAAAAGAACAATCCTGACATCATCGTTTCAGATATCATGATGCCTGAAATGGATGGATTTGAGATGTGCCGGGAATTGCGGGATGATATAAATACATCTCATATTCCGGTAGTTTTTTTAACTGCTAAAACAATGCAAGAGGACGAAATACAGGGTCTGAGACTCGGAGCTGTGGATTATATTTTCAAGCCTTTCAATATGGAGTCCTTGCGTCTGAAATTATTAAATATCCTTGAAAACATCAGTACTCTGCAAAACAGGTTTAGAACTGATGCTATTTTGGAACCAGATGTTGAAAGCTTGTCCTCTCTGGATGAGGAATTCCTCAAAAATGCTGTTGCTGCCGTTGATGAACAGTTAGATAATCCCAGTTTTGATGTTGAGAAATTGAGTGAAAAGCTACGATTAACTCCAAACCAAACTTATCGAAAGATAAAAGCGCTTACAGGTTACACAGCCAAAGAGTTTATTCGTATTCACCGTTTAAAAACAGCAGCTCAATTGCTTATTCAACGTAAAAGAAATATTTCAGAGATCATCTATATGGTGGGGTTCTCGAGCCCCTCGTATTTTTCACGTTGTTTTAGAGATTTTTTTGGATGTACCCCTTCAGAATATATTGAAAAAGAAAATGATGAGTTGGAAGATCAATCAATAGATGAATAGTTTTTTAGTTCCGTGATATTGGAATTAACTTTTTGATGGGAGGTAACATCAGAATTATTAAGATTTGTTGAGGATGATTATTGGTGCTCATGTACCATATGTTTGAGAAAAATTGTTGAACTATTAAGCAGTATATATTAATTATTAATTCAAATTGTTATGATAAGAAATCTAAAATCTTTTTCCGTTGTTCTAATGGTAATTTCATTTCTTGTTTCATGTAATTCTGAAAAGTATAATTTACCCGACTCTGATGGCGTTTTTGAAATTATTACCAGGGTAAACAACTATTGGCAGGAAAAACACCCTGTTCCGGGTTGGTCTTTCTGGGAACATGCTGCTTACCATACCGGGAACATGGAAGCGTATTTTGTAACCGGCAAACAAGAGTATTTTGATTACTCAATGTTGTGGGGAGAAATGAACGAATGGAAAGGAGCAAAATCCGACGATCGTGCCACATGGCGATATGGATATGGTGAAACTGATGACTATGTTTTATTCGGCGATTGGCAAATATGCTTTCAAACGTATATCGATTTGTATAACATCACCGGGAATAGATATAAAATTGAACGGGCCATTGAGGTTATGGAGTATCAAATGCAAACCGATTCTGTAGACTATTGGTGGTGGGCAGATGGACTTTACATGGTAATGCCTGTTATGACGAAGCTTTATCATATTACCGGTAATGAATTATATTTGGAGCGTTTGTGGGATTATTATAAGTACGCTGAAGAGTTGATGTTTGATTATGCAGACGGTTTGTTCTATAGGGATGCAAAATATGTTTATCCAGAACACAAAAGTGTGAATGAATTAAAAGATTTTTGGTCGAGAGGAAATGGATGGGTTTTCGCCGGATTAGCAAAAATTTTGGCTGATCTTCCTTCAGATTATGAGCATCGTGCTCATTTCGAGTCAGTATTTCGGCAGATGGCTTCTGCATTAGCCATGGCTCAGCAAGAAGGTGGATATTGGACCCGAAGTCTTTTGGATCCGGAACATGCTCCAGGTTATGAAACCAGTGGAACAGCGTTTTTTACCTATGGGTATCTGTGGGGCATTAATAATGGATATTTAGACAGAGATACATATTTGCCTGTAGCATTAACAGCATGGGAGTATTTATCTGGTGTTGCTTTACATGATAACGGTAAGGTAGGCTATATTCAACCCATTGGAGAAAGAGCCATTCCTGGTCAGGTGGTTGATGCAAATTCTACTGCAAATTTCGGGGTTGGTGCATATTTATTAGCTGCTTCTGAAATGTATCGGATGGTTTCAAAATAGATCTAAAACTCTACTTTAATAGAATTGGAAAATGCTGCTAATAAAAGCAGCATTTTTTTTTGAATCATATATAGCAGAGTTGTCAATATAATCTGACATCATAGCTGTTTGCATTTGAGCGAAATCCTATATTTGGTAAAGGCTAAAAGCCATCACTTTTGAAGGTTTCATTTGTCAAATACAACAATGTACGAGTTTGTTATAGTCTTTTTAATTTTTGTGAAAAATACTTTCGAATTGTAGGTCTATTTTTGGGATATTGATTTTCATGAGAAATTAAATTAAAAACTAATTATAATATGAAACAAATGAATTCTGTCTATTCTGTTTTTAAACCAATTCTTTATGGTTGCTTGGTTATTCTTACATTGCTGAATGCTTCCTGTTCAGATAAAGATAAATATACGGCATATTTGTTTGCTTATTTTATAGGTAACGGACCTGGTGAAGAAGCAATTTTTTATGCTGTAAGTCCGGATGGATTTAACTATGTAGCATTAAATAATAACCGTCCCGTAATTGCTGCCGATACAATAAGTTCTCGAGGTGGTGTTCGTGATCCGCACATTTTACGTGCTCCCGATGGTAAATTCTATATGGTAGTTACCGATTTATTTGTTTCAAATGACGGATGGTCAAATAATCAGGCCATGGTTTTTCTCAAATCAGATGACTTAATAAACTGGACGCATTCAGTTGTTAATGTTTCTGAATTATTCCCAAATTTCCATGATGTACGAAGAGTCTGGGCTCCGCAGTCCTATTTTGACGAGGAGGAAGGTAAAATCATGGTTTATTTCTCCATGTTGCAACCTGGAGGTTATGATATAATCTATTACGCGTACGCAAACGAGGATTTTACAAGTCTTGAAACAGAGCCAAAACAATTGTTCTTTCATCCCGAAAACAGATCCTGTATTGATGGCGATATCGTGAAAAAAGATGGTCAATATCATCTGTTTTTTAAAACCGAAGGTCATGGAAATGGGATAAAGAAAGCTGTTTCAGATAGATTAACAGAAGGGTATGTGATGCACGATGAGTATTTGCAGCAAACTAATGAAGCAGTAGAAGGCTCTTGTGTTTTTAAACTCATTGACAGTGATACATACATCTTGATGTATGACGTTTATATCCGTGGAGAGTATCAGTTTACTCAAAGTACGGATTTAAAGAATTTCACAGTTATTGATGATGAGATTTCAATGAATTTTCGTCCGCGCCATGGAACAGTGATTCCAATTACCCAAAGAGAGTTAGAATCTCTTATTAATAAATGGGGAACTGCTGGCGACTTAGGTATCGCTTCTGTAACTGGTGAAAACGTTAAAACCAATAATGTTGTCATTCATAGAGATAATGGAACAATTTATGTTCCAGTTAAATATGGTACAGATTTGTCGTCCTTTGAACCCGTTTTTGAATCATTTTTCGATGCAAGAATTCGTCCTACAGGTCCACAGGACTTCAGCCAGGGACCTGTTGAGTACACTGTTTCGGTTAAAGGGTTAACCGATAAAAAGTTCAATGTTACTGTTAAAGTAGATAACAATCCGGTTTTAACCGGATATTATGCCGATCCTGAAATCATTTGGTCTGAAAAACATCAAAAGTTTTATCTATATCCCACAAGCGATGGATACCATGGATGGTCAGGGAATTATTTTAAAGCATTTTCATCAACCGATCTTGTAAACTGGATCGATGAAGGTGTGATTCTTGATCTTGTTGAGGATGTACCTTGGGGGCCTCGTAACGCATGGGCTCCTGCGATGATTGAGAAAAAGATGGGAGATACTTATAAATATTTCTACTATTTTACCGCAGCTCAAAAAATTGGCGTAGCAGTTTCTGATCATCCTGCAGGTAGATTTGAAGATATTGGTGAGCCATTAATTGATTGGAAACCAGATAGGGTAAGAGGTGGCCAAGAAATTGATCCGGATGTATTTACCGATCCGGTTTCTGGGAATGACTATCTCTATTGGGGAAATGGATATCTGGCCGGTGCCAAATTGAACGAAGATATGATCTCCATAGATAAATCTACTGTTAAAGTGATGACTCCTGTCTGTGGAACATTCAGAGAAGGTATCGAAGTTTTCTATCGCAATGGAAAATATTATTTCTTATGGTCTGAAAATGATACTAGAAGTGAAGATTACAGGGTTCGTTATGCCATGTCTGATTCACCTATGGGAGAGTTTTACATTCCTGAAAATAACCTGGTAATTGCTAAAGATCCCTCAAAAGGCATTTATGGTACAGGCCATAATTGTGTGATACAGATTCCTGGAAGAGATGAGTGGTATATTATATACCACCGTTTTACCCGCCCGGAAGGTATAACCATGGGAGGAAATGCTGGATTTCATAGAGAAACTTGTATAGATCGGATGACTTTTGACGAAAACGGCTATATCATCCGGGTTCAGCCTACTTTGGAAGGTATAGATCCTGTAAGTCTTTAGTAATTGTGTTCAAATTTCTTGTAACCTGACATGAAGTTGTAAGGTGTGGTTTGTGTTTAAAACTGTCGGCACCTCCGGTGTTCCGGCAGTTTTATTTTTACCATCTAATTGATTTGTTGTATTAAAAGCAGAATTTGTGCCAATAGAATTTTGGTTTCTTGTATTTCTTTGATGATATTCCAAGTGAACATCGGGGGTCAGGATTATCTTAAATAGGGTTGTATGCTTTTTAAAATATTAAAATATGAATAATTCAATTTACTTAAGTTTAAAGAAACTCAGCTTTTTATTATTAATCAGTCTGTTGGTGGCATGTAGTCACAGTTCAGAAAAAGGGTATTATAGCAGCTTTATCCCCGGAGAACTATGGTTTGATACCGATAGTGTTCATATTAATGCTCATGGGGGCGGAATTTTATTTCATGAGGGGGTATACTATTGGTTTGGTGAGTTTAAAACTGCTGGTCGAGGTGGGAACACTGCGTTGGTTGGCGTGCAGGTATACTCTTCAACTGACTTATATAACTGGAAAAATGAAGGTACAGCATTGGAAGTGGTAGATGTTGTAGGTCACGACATTGAGCGTGGTTCAGTTATTGAACGTCCCAAGGTTTTGTATAATAAGAAAACCGGGAAATTTGTAATGTGGTTTCACTTGGAGTTAAAGGGGCAGGGCTATAGTGCTGCTCGCACTGCTGTGGCTGTAGCTGATCATGTTACCGGACCTTATGTATTTATTGAATCATTAAGGCCAAACGCTGGTCATTGGCCCATGAATTTTGAACAAGAATTTAAAGAATTGACTGAAACCATTGACGATTATGAATGGTGGACACCGGATTGGGAAGAGGCTGTGCATAAAGGGCTATTTATTCGCAGAGATTTTGAAGGCGGACAAATGGCCAGAGATATGACACTCTTTCTGGATGACGATGGAACTGCATATCATATCTTCTCATCCGAAGAAAATCTTACGTTGCATATCGCTGAGTTATCAGAAGATTTCCTGTCGCATACCGGAAGGTATACACGAATTTTCCCTGTTGGACATAATGAAGCACCAGCGGTTTTTAAACACAATGGTTTGTATTATATGATAGCTTCAGGATGTACTGGTTGGGAACCCAACGCAGCACGATCTTTTGTCGCAGAGGATGTCTTTGGTCCATGGACCGCTTTAGGTAACCCCTGTGTGGGGGCGGGAGCAGAAATTACTTTTGAATCTCAAAGTACATTTGTATTGCCTGTTCAGGGCAAAGAGGGAGCGTTTATATATATGGGTGATCGCTGGAGGCCACGTAACCCTATTGATGGTCGATACGTTTGGTTACCTATTGTTTTTAAAAACGATCGCCCCATTATAGAGTGGTACGATGAATGGGATTTGTCAATTTTTGATAAATAAAAGAATATAATCATCTACTTCTGTTTATGATCATTACAGGGGTGTTTGCCTGAAACATTATATTGAATTGGCGAAGGCCTTGCAAAGTGTCAACAAACTGGTTGATATTATGATTTGAAGGTAACCAAATTAGTCTCATCTGTGGATCTCGCTTTCTTCGGATTGGAATAATATATCCCAAGTGGTAATAAATTGAGATACATTGATTTTATCAGGGTTTAATTATCGTACCTGTTTATAAAAAACTTAAACAAAAAGAGAGTATTCTAAAATCTTGATTTTAGAATACTCTCTTTAACATCAGTGAAAATCACATTTTATGATAACTATTTAATTTGAGGAACTCCTGTAGTCGTTCTTACTACCTTTTTTATCAGGCCATTTTCGTCATATTCAAGTTTATCAATACACACACTTCTACGATATGGACCTCCATTAGGCAGTCCGGCTGTATGATAAATAAAGTAATCGTTTCCTTTAAAGTGCACTATTGCCTGGTGATTGGTTGGTGAGTTTGGAATTACATCGTTAATGACGCCCTTCTCTACCCAGGGACCCAGAGGATTGTCGCTGATTGCATATTCGGTTCGTGATGGATATCCAGCAGCATAACTCATATAGTAAATGTCTCCTCTCTTGTGCATAAAGGGTGCCTCAAAAAAGTTGTCCAGTCCTTCTACATTCATTACTGGGCCAGCCAGTTCAACCATATTGCTTTTTAATTCTACAACTCTTACTTCGTCCCAAGATCCCCAATACATATAAACACGGCCATCGTCATCTACAAATACATCCGGGTCTATGTTTAGAACAATTGAGTTTGCGGTTGTGTCAGCGATTAATGGCTTTCCGATTGGATCGTGATATGGTCCTGCAGGATGGTCAGCTACAGCAACACCCATGGCAAAACCTTCATGCACTCGTGCAGCAGGATCTGCATGCACAATTGGTACATACCACCAGAATTTTCCATGATTTTCTACAACATCAGCTGCGAATGCATTGTGAGATCCCCATTCGAAATCATCTACAGATAAAACTGCTCCATGGTTGGTCCAATTTACCATATCAGCGGTTGAAAATACATACCATCTTCTCATAAGAAACCCATCTACTCCTTCTTCTTGTTCATCACTTCCGGTAAATAACCATAAGGTGTCATTATAAACAATAGCAGTAGGATCGGCAGTGAATGGTTCGTCAAATAAGGGATTGCCGCTGTATTTTATCTCTTGAGTTTGATTACAGCGAATAAATGAGATGGCTAGAATTAATCCTGCCACAAATAACAGACTTTTTTTCATGTGAATTAGTTTAATGTATAATTTGAATTATATATGTAGTTTAAGCTTATGACACAAAAATACCAGTGATTATTGTAAAAGTAGGAGGATTTTAGTTTAAAAATGGTGGACGCATGTATTCTACCAAATTATTGACAAAAGGAGAATCTTGGAATTAAAGAAAAAGTCGCCCTTTGGGGGGGCGACTTTAGTCCTTGTGTTTAAGCTGAGTCTAGTAACCAGGGTTCTGTTCAGCTTGTTTCTCGTCAGCAGTTAGAGGCCTTCCATCCCATTGGATGGCATCCAGATGAGATTGAGGAATTGGTCTTAATACGTGTCTTTCTCTTATGTTAGGAGCAGCTTGCGCATTAAATGCTGTAGCCCTTGTGATAAGAGTGTTTGTCCTTGAAAGGTCAACCCAGCGGATTAATTCACCCATTAATTCTCTGGCTCTTTCATTCAGGATAAAATGAACAAACATCTGTTCTTGTGAAGTAACACCTGCCGGATACATTTCTTGATCCGCCTCCGGAGTTCCCGGAGTAAACGCATTAACGGTAGCACGCATATCTTCCACAGTGCTTCCTGTTTCTCCAAATGGAATGTTTTCAGAGATATAGTATTCAATCTTTCTTTCTTCCCCCTCTTTATATGCAGCTCTTTCTCTGATTGCATTAACGAATTCGAGAGCTTTTGCATAATCGCCTTTTCTTCCATAAGCCTCAGCCGCAATCAGATATGTTTCAGCCAGTCTGGCCAGAATTCCATCACGTGTACCTCTTTCATCGTTTGGTGTTTGCCTATTGTGATCAAAATACTTAGAAAGTGCCGGATATTGGCTTAAAGTGTAATTGGTAGCATTTTGGCCTTCATCATTAATGTAATTCCTAATGTAGATATGGGGCGCAGCATTATCTATATCAGCTCGTACAAAACGATCATCGTCCAATGAGTTAACAATGTAGATAATTGAAGTGTCTCCAACCTGGAACCTTGGCTCGCCCACTAATTCGGGACTTGGAGCGTTATCTTCAGTCCATCTAGGTAATGTATTCGCATTATTTGAGAAGTAGGCTGTTTTAAAGCTTTTGTAAAACCTTGAATCAACTGATCGATCAAATACATCCAAAGCAAAATTGGTTGGACGTAGACGCTGGAATTCTCTTCCATTTGCTAAATCACGCATCATTCCAGGTAAAGTGAAATATACCGATGGAAAATAGAGATGAACACGGTTGCCATATCTTCCAAGAAGACTTTGATTGTCGTCGAACTGAGCAGCAAAGATGATTTCAGGTAGATGCTCATTAGGCCCGTTTACTGTTGTGTAGTTAAAGATGTCATGAAAGTCCGGTGCCAATTGGTGACGAGGATCATTTATTACTTGTTCTGCATAAAAGGCTGCGCTATCAAGATCAGTGGATCTTGTAAATTCAGCATTTCTTTCACTGGCTCTGAAAAGATATGCTTTAGCCAGAAAATGACGTGCCGCAGACTTTGCTGCTCTTCCTTTTTGTGCAGGTTCGTTAGGCAATAACTGTTCAGCCATTCTTAAGTCGGTAATAACTCTCTCTATAACCTCTCCTGCCGAAGCTCTTCTAAACTCGAGTTCAATGCTTGATGTAGGGTTCAGTTTTATGGGAACTCCGCCAAATTGTTCAACCAGTTTTAGGTAATTAAAGCCGCGAATAAAATATGCTTCTCCTAAGCGTGTGTTGTGCTGGCTTTTTCCTGCTAATACTTCAGGAATTCTGGCTATTCCAGTATTGGCTTGGTTAATATGAGCAAACATATTATCCCAAAAAGGTTGCAAATCCCGCCATTCACCAGGATTTAGTGCACCATCATAATTGTTAAAATATGCACGATCCATACCCCCACCATGAGTAAATTCATCTGTTCCGTAGTTGGTTAATGAGTAAGACCACTCAAAAGCAAAGTGGAATCGAAAGCCTTCATAGGCTCCATTTATCAGATCCTCAATACCCTGTTCAGTACTGAAATGTTCCTGAGTTAGGGTTCCTACCATTTCCTCCTCAAGAAAATCGGAGCATGCTCCAAACATGAGTGAGAAAAACAATATTCCGAAAACTATTTTTTTCATAATCTATTTTTTTTTTTTTTGGTTATATAAAACTTGCCAGGTTATTTAGTTCCCGATTTTTTCGCTTTTGTTTTGAAGAACAAAAGCATTCAGGAAATACTCTTTTGGCTTGTTTAATAACTTTTCCTGATATGTTTAAAAAGTAACATTTAAACCAAGCACAAAGCTCCTGGATGAGATTGATGTCGTGAAATTGGAATCAAATCTTACGTCTGGATCAATGTAATCAGTTCTTGAATAAAGGAATGGGTTCATTACTTGAGCATATAATTTAAGATTTGTAATATTCCAATTGTTAATAATATTCCTTGGAACTGTATATCCAAGAGAGATGTTCCTCACTTTTACAAATGATCCGTCTACATAGTTCATAGAACTCCAGTATGTAGGCTGACCTCCATTTCCATAATCTGGTCTTGGATATGCATTGGTCGGATTATCTGACGTCCAGTAATCAATTTTTCTTGATTGGTAACGACCTTGCATATCCGGAGCAACTGTTGCTACAGTATGCCCCCATCTTGAATATACAAATACTGACATTTCCCAATTATCGTATTTGAAGGTATTGGTTATGCCTCCAGTCCATTTTGGAGCGGCAGTACCAACAATTTTTCTGTCGTTGTTTGGATCAATTGAATAGTCTCCGTTAAGGTCTCTTACACGAATGTCTCCAGCACGATAATTATGTCCATTGTCATTAAATCTCTGCATTTCTGCTGCATCTTCTAATTGCCAGATTCCGACTTTCTCATAATCATAGAACACGTTGATGGGTTGTCCTATGAAAAGTTGTCGACTAATATCATCTTCTTTTCCTTGATATAGTTCAACAATTTCTTCATTATTTCTTGAGAACGAAAGATTGGTATCCCAACGAAAGTTTCCGGTATTTATGTTGATAGAGTTTAGTACAAGTTCAACACCGCTATTTTTGGTTTTTCCAACATTGAATATAATTTGGTTATATCCGGATACAGAAGGTAGTCCCCTGTTGAGCAATAAATCGGAGGTGTTGGCCACATAATAGTCGATAGAACCTGAAATTCGGTTTCTAAGAATACCAAAATCAACACCAAAGTTCCACTGTGTTGTTTTTTCCCAACCCAGATCTCTGTTAGGCAGCGATCCTTGCTCTGCGGCTGGTCCTTTCGGATTTGAAGTTACATATCCACTTGCCGGAGTTGTACCAAACACGTATGGAATTCTAACCAGACCTCCCTGTGTTGAGTATGGCGATATGGCTGCAGCACCTGTGGTTCCCATACCAATTCTTGGTTTAAGTTCATTAAATAGGTCTACTCCCATCATAAAATCTTCTTGATGTAGTTTCCATGCAAGAGCGAATGAAGGAAAGAAGTCCCATTTGTTCCCATCTGCAAGAACAGAGGCTCCATCCCATCTTCCTGATACAGTTACCAGGTATCTGTCAAGGAAAGCATAATTTATTCTTGCCATGTATGACATGAGAGTTGATTTGGAGTACCATGATCCCCAACCGTCAACTTCACCACGGTTTGTAGAACCTAAATTGTACCATAGCTGTGAACTGTATGGTAAATCGGTTACTGTGTTGTCAATCCCTTCATTTCTTGACATGGATGAACTTTGAAGTAATGTTACCCCAATATCATGTACATTGTCAATGTTTGTATTGTAGTATAAGAGATTGTCGAAAGTCCAGGCAATCCATTGGTTCTTTTGATATCTTGCGCGATCAGTGCCTGATCCGGTACCTCTGGTAATAGATAGTGCATCATTGTATTCACCCGAACGGTGATTTCTAAAGTCAGGACCAAAATTGGCACGATATTTTAAACCTTCAAATAATTGAATTTCTGCAAAAAAGCTACCCAGGGTTCGTATTGTTGTACGCTCGTTTGTCACCATGTCTCCTTCACGGATTGGGTTTACAATATTTGCATCCCCACCTGGATTGTAAAGGAAATTTCCGTTATCATCGTATGGTACGGCAAATGGTAACATTCCTTTTGCAGCATCATAAATTGTGCGGGCACTCCTTGTTCCTCCGGTTGTGTATCCATAGTTTTGAATTGCATAACTTCCGGTAATATTCCCACCAACAGTCAGCCAATCATTTGGGCTGAATTCAAGACTTAACATTCCTGTATATCGGGTATAATCCTGTCCAACATTGGTTCCCTGTTGATCTAAGACGCCTGCTGACATATATGTCTTCATTCTGTCAGTACCCATGCTGATGCTTACGTTGTGGTCTTGTGTAATTCCTGTTCTTTCAACAAAATCTGTCCAATCTGTAGTTGGAATGCGGCTTCCATCATATACCGGAACTTCAGTTACTCCATATCTTGCTTGTTCTTCAGCTGTGGCTGCTCGCATCTGTGGGACTCTGTTAGCGCGATCAATCCAGGAATAACCCTCGGCAATATTATTCCAAGCGTGAGGATCAGCTCCGAAAATGGCATAATCTTCGCTCGGGTTTGGAAATGGAGTTGAGTACTGTCCAAATGTTCTGTATGCTTCCCTTCGGAATTCGGCATACTCATGTGAGTTGAAATTATCAGCCAAATCATTGATTCTTTCAAAAGACAGGGTTCCATGATAATTCACTTGTGCAACACCAGTCTGAGCACGTTTTGTGCTAATTAGCACAACGCCATTGGCTCCTCTTGAGCCGTATATTGCGGTTGCTGAGGCATCTTTAAGAATTTCAATTGAGTTAATGTCATTTGGATTTATGGCTTCAATACCGCCAGCTGCCAAAGGGATTCCATCAACTACAAAAAGAGGTTCGTTGCTTGCTGTAATAGAACGGTTCCCACGAATTCGGATAGACCCAATTTCGCCTGGTCTTGCGCTAGATGTAATGTCTACTCCAGCAGCTCTTCCTTGTAATGCTTGCAAAGGGTTTTGAACAGGCATACTTTCAATTTGAGCAGAAGTTACTCTTGAAACAGAACCTGTGACATCGCTTGCTCTCACTGTACCATATCCAACCACAACAACTTCATCCAATCCCAATACATCCTCCTCCATCATCACATTTATTGTCGTTCTTCCTTCAATGGTAACTTCCTTGGTTCTAAATCCAATAAACGAAAACACCAATACTCCATTCTCGGGTGCTTGTATGTTATAGTTCCCAAGTGCGTCAGTTATTGTTCCTGTTGCGCTCTCTTTTAGTACCACTGTTACTCCAGGGATCGGTTCATCAAACTGATCTACCACCCTTCCGTTAATTGTAATGGTGTTCGATTGTGCAAATATTGCCATGGGTAGAAGCATAAGAGCACAAACCACCACTCCTTTTAGAAATGTTGATCGAAGAACCAGAGAACCCGGTTCCCGGAAGATTTCCAAAAATCTCCAAAGTTTCAGTTTTTCCTTTTTTTTCATGATGATTTTGAATTTAATTAGTAAAAAATTAAAAGTTGATCGATTTATGGTTTGTAACGGCTTTGAAAGTGAACAAAAAAAACAATATATACATAATAATGGTTTTTTGTTAAAACAAATCTATGTGTATTCACAACATTTAACAATGCACATTTTGATCATTTATTTAAACATTTTGATACATATTTTAATTCCGTAATTAAGGAAATGCTTAGTTTAATTGAAGTTATAACCTGAGAAGCGTTGTACTTTATATTTGTGTATATAAATATTTCATATAATGATTAAAGTATACAGATAACGAAATAGATAACCAGACATGTTATTACAAAATATTCCTGTTTGAAAATTTGTTTAATTTGATAATAGATTAAATATTGTTTCGACTTAAATAGTCAATAGTTTAATTTAATTATGAAAGATATTGAATAATAGATTATAAGTAATAATTAGAGAAAGCTATCTTTGTTTTAGGTGTTCAAAATCATGTTTGTATTATTTGATCGTCATTGTTTATGGAAATACTATTTTTTTTTATGACTAAATACCTACCTTTATGTAGGTATTTAGTCATAAATTAATTTAACATAAAAAAGTTGTGGAGGTTTTATTTTGAAGTGACAAATTTTGTCTTTCAAAATCATGATTATGCAATCCTGTTAGTATGTAAAATGGCTTTATGTTTAAATATTTACTGACTTCCGAAAAATTACGTCTGTTTGTGATAGATTTTAATTGTTAAGGGACGAAATGAAAATTAAAGAGGTTAGTTTTGTCGTAATTCAATATAATGCTTAAGTAGAAGTTTATTTTATAGGAAATATCAACGACCAATGATGGAATTAGATAATAAAAGTTAAATTTGTTATTTGCATTTTCGTAAATATATAGAATTCCTTAATTTAATTTATACCCAAATAATGATTTCCACTTATCGCCCATTATGCATGTGGACTGTTTTATTGTTCATTTGCGTTGTTTTTTCTTGCAAAAGATCTCAATCACCAGCTCCCGGTGAATCTTTACCTGAAGTAATTTATTCAGAAGAAATTGTTCGTGAAATAAGTTTTGTTACATCCGGTGATGTGCGATCCAGTGACATTGTCCGAGTTGTATTTAATAATCCCATTGTTGATGAGGAAAAGATTGGATCAACTCCGGGCAACGTATTTACTTTTAATCCAAGGGTAAGAGGTGACGCGGTATGGACAAGTGCTCATACATTGGAGTTTCAACCTGAGAACGGATTACCTTCAAGAACAGTGATTAAAGGGGTGCTTAATCTCCAACAACTTTCCGATGATTTTAAAGAAAAAAAACTCGAGAATTTGGAGTTTTATCTGAATGTGCTTGGGCGTAATCTTTCAAATTTCTCAGGAACTCTGGAGTTAATTGACAGAAACGAACCCAAAGAGCTGATTTATCGTGGTGTAGTTCTGTTTTCAGAACCTACTGATTTGGATGTTCTTAAGAAATCTGCAAGTCTCCAAGGGGATAAGGAAATTAAGTTAAACTGGAGCCGCTTAAGCGATACACAATTTCAATTTGTATCTGATAAAATCATTAGAACAGACAGAAACAGAAGATATACGTTTTCCATCAATCGCAGAGATCTTGATTTGTCCGAAAACTACACAGAGACCTTTGAAGTTTCTCCATTGAAAAAAATGGTTACAGGTGAATTCAGAGTGGATGAATCCGGCAGAAGTGCCGCTGTTCGAATTGGATTCTCTGATGAGCTTGATATTGATCAACATATGGATGGTTTAATTTCCATCGAACCAGATGTAGATTTCCAGGTTCGAAAAATGGGAAATATGCTTTCCATTGATGGCGGGTTTAAGTTCGGGAGCAGTTATAAAGTGACCGTTCAGCCAGGTATCAGAAGCCGATGGGGAACAGTGACAGATTCTAAAGTTACTCGTGAACTAAGATTCTCAGATATTCCGCCACAGTTGGAGTTTGCATCCGATGGGGTCATTTTGCCTCAATCTAATCAAAAACGGGTACAGTTTTATACGACTAATCTTAAACGGGTTCACCTTGAGGTAAAAAAGGTTTATACCAGCCAGATTGGAGCCTTTTTGAATTCTTCTCAACTGAGAAGCGAAAGAAACCGAAACAGGGGTTTTGGTGATCATTATTCCGGCTCAGTTGGGGTAATTGTAAAAAACCAAACCATTGAATTAGCCGATAAACCTAACGAATGGGTCTTGAACGAGTTTGACCTTTCTGAGTTATTTTCTAAGTACGACGATGGTCTGTTTCTCATCAGAATCAATTTTAACCCCGGTGACGTCAGTCAACCAATCGAAGGAGATATTCTTGACTACATAGATGAGAAAGGTCAGATATATAAACCTGTCTTTTTAAGTGACCTTGGTATTACGGCGAAGGCTTTAGATGGGAGTGTGGTGGCTTTTGTTACTGATATTCTTACCGGAAAACCTCTATCAAATATCAATGTGGAATTGCTTAATTACGGAGGGAGTATAATCCAAAATGGTCGAACCAATCAACAGGGCGTAATACGGTTCGAAACTACCGGCTATTTTTATTACATCACAGCAAGAAGGGGTAAACAAATTTCTGCCATAAGCAGAAATGAAATGAAGTGGAGTAATTCCGGATTTGACGTGGGTGGTATTTCAGAAAACCACCACGGAGTGCGTGGTTTTATTTACACTGAAAGGGGTGTTTATCGTCCAGGAGATTCCATAAATATAGGGTTTATTGCGAAGAACAGGGATAATACATTTCCTGCAAACCATCCTGTGAGTATTACTGTTCGTAATCCTCAATACCGAATTGTACATGAACAAACCCAGGTAAGGTCAACCGATGGGATGTATGTGTTTTCAATGCAAACCGAAGAGAGTGCTCCCACGGGAACATACAATGTTCAGATTAATGCCGGTGGAGCTCATTTTTACGATCAATTAAAAATTGAAACAGTTGTGGCAGAACAGTTAAGAGTTCAGGTTCGTCCTGCAAAACGTACTTTTAACTGGAACGACCGGGTTATAGGTTTCGATGTGGATGTGCAATACTTATTTGGTGCACCGGCACCAAATTTGCAAACCGATGTGAATATAGAGGTTCATCCTCATGAAATGAAATTCCCAAGGTATCTTAACTATAATTTTTCCAGAGCTGATGTGGATTTTCGCTCTTTTACGCATAATGTACTTAAAGGTAGGTTGGACAATGACGGAAAACTTAAAGGTGAATGGATACTTCCTTCTTTGGGCGATGTTCCATCTGCTTTAAAATTGAAAATATCGGCAACAGTTCTTGAGCAGGGAGGCCAGCCAAACGAAGGATGGAATGTTTCCGATTTGCATGTTTACCCCGGATATGTTGGAATTCAGGATCCGAGCGGATACGGTTATCACCAAACCGGTTCGGAGGTTCGTTTTCCTGTAGTTTTACTTGACCCGGATGGCAACAGGCTTAACGGCAGACAGTTGAATTACAGGGTGTATCGAAACGACCGCCGATGGTGGTATCAATATCGTGATCGCCGCAGCTATCAGCTTAAATATAAGGAGGATACTCAAACATATATTGTTTCAGAAGGATCATTAACTCTGGGAGATGGGTTGAATCATGTCAGTTTTACCCCGTCTGAAAATGGGGAGTATCTCATAGAAGTGATGGATGGTGGAAATGGCCATGTTTCTTCTCTCTTTTTCAGTGCTTACAGATATGGAGGCATTCCCGGAGGGGATATGAATGAAGGAACTCTCTCTTTAAAATCTGATAAACAGGTGTATTCTTCGGGTGAGACAGCTCGCATTATGTTGCCAAATCCGAAACAGGGAAATGTGCTGGTTACTTTAGAACGAGGTCGCAGAATGTTGGATTGGTTTTGGGTTGATCCATCCAAAACTTCCGGCGACGAGCTGGTGATTGATATTCCTTTGAAAAAGGATTATCTGCCGAATGTTTACGTTACGGTATCGGTTATTCAACCTCACAGTCAAATGGTTAATGATCGTCCAATCAGGATGTTCGGAATCATTCCGTTACGTATTGAAGATGCTGAAACAAAAATTGAATTTGATATTTCTACAAAGGAGGTGCTTTCACCCAACGAAGATTTTGAAGTGGTTATAAGCACCAGAAACCGCCAACCGGCACAGTTTACCATAGCTGTGGTGGATGAAGGATTGCTCAGCTTGACACAGTTCAGAACTCCAAATCCATGGCGTGAGTTTTACAAAAAGATTGGCCTTTTTGTGGAGACATTCGATATCTTCTCGCATGTGATGAGTGTTAACCGCGACGATGTCCTTCAGACTTTTTCCATTGGAGGTGCCGATGACTTGGATTATCGTGAATCGCAACTGGATCCTGTTGACGGAAAGCGTCGTTTTGAGCCTGTGAGTATGTTCAAAGGGCCAATTAAAACTGATAGCAGAGGCCGGGCTACAGTGAAATTTCACATGCCTAATTATAACGGGGCTGTCAGAGTGATGGTGATTGGTACCGAAAAAGGAAGTTTTGGCCATGCCGAAAAAACCATCCCTGTTCGCTCAGACATCATTATGCAGGCGAATATGCCTCGGGTTCTCAAGCCTTCCGATGAGTTTGAAATTCCTGTTTCTCTGTTTAATATGGTTAGTTCGGTTCGGCAGGCTCGCTTCACAATACGCACCGAAGGGCCTCTCGAAGTTGTTGGCAACCAATCTGTAGATGTAGATTTCAGCAACAGCAACGAAGCTTTAATAAAGTTCAAAGTAAGAGCCAAAGAGGAAATTGGCCAGGCTAAAATTGTGCTCGAAGGTGTATCAGGAGATATTCGTGTTGAGAATGAAACCAATATTCGCGTAGTACCTTCATCGGTGAGGGTTTATGATAAAAAAACCGAACGGGCTGAAAAAGGGTCAACCATTAGAATGAGAGTCCCTGCGGTTGGGGTTGCCGGCACAAACAACGCCTCGCTGGATATCAATATTTTCCCAAACATGGATTTTGACCACCGACTTCGTTGGCTTATCAGGTATCCGTATGGTTGTTTGGAACAAACCACGTCGGCTCTTTTCCCTCAGTTGTACCTTAAAAAGATGGGCTATTTTAATGCCGAAGAACGAAATAGTATTGATGAAAACCTGAATGCCGGCATTAATCGTTTGCAGCAATTTATGCTGCAAAACGGTGCATTTGCTTATTGGCCTGGAAACACCACAGCATGTGAATGGAGCAGCAATTACGCATCTCATTTCTTAGTTGAAGCGAGAGCATTAGGTTATTCTGTTCCCGATTTTCTTTACAATAATGCCATTAATGGTATGGAATCGCAAGCTCGAAGACACCAGGGACGTCTTACCACGCGAGCCTACAGGGCGTTTGTTTTGGCATTGGCAGGGCGGCAATCTATGGCCGAAATGAACATGCTGATGGAAAATGAACTGGATAAACTCAACAATGCCAGCCGTTGGATGTTGGCTGCTGCTTACCATCTGGTTGGTGCTGAGAACATCAGGGACAGGATTCTTGCCGACGCGGGAACAACCACAGAAATTTATGAACCTTTTTATTACAATTTTGGAAGCAGCCATCGCGATGATGCTATTATTCTCTATTGCGCAACATTAATGAAGATGGAGAATGTTGCAGGAACCATTGCCGAATCAGTCGCCGCAGTTTTGTCCGGTACGGATTTTCTGAGTACTCAAAGTTCTGGGTATATGCTTTTGGCTTTGGGGCGATATTTCGACTCCATTGGATTGGATGTTGGAGGAGACCAAATAATTACAGGCCATGTACTTTTAGCCGATGGAAGAAAGATTGAATTCAATAAAAAGGGACGAACCGTTATCCCCATCAGGGATAACTTTAACCGAGACATTGAAATTCATCTTGCCGGCAGTTCTGATGTGGACCAGGTGTTTGCAGGTTTATCGTGGAACGGTGTGCCATTGAAGGATGAAAGTGAACCAGTTGCCAACAATCTGAAACTGGAAGTGAATTGGTACGATGAAAACGGACGTCTGATTAATCCCGGCTCTCTCAAGCAGGGCGATACGTTCTACGGGCGTTTTACCGTGAGTAACAGCAGTCCGTTAAGCAGGGTTTCTGAAATTGCTTTAATGCAGATTCTGCCTTCGGGGTGGCAAATTGAAAACATCAGACTCAATAACACCGTATTGCCTGAATGGACTCAAAGGTGGAATCTGAACAAGGAGGTTTACCAAGACATTCGGGATGACAGAATTATGTGGTTCTTTGATTTAAGGGAAAGAGATTCGTTGGATTTTGTGGTCAAGTTGAATTGCGTCACCGCAGGCAGCTATTGGTTACCGGGAACTTTGGTCGAAGCCATGTACAATAATGATTTTAAAGCTACCACCAGCGGTAGAAAGGTTTATGTTGAAGCTTTTGAAAAGGATTAAATATTGGCAGTGGCCGGCAATTTTATTGTCGGCCATTACCTTCTTCTGGTTCTTGATTCCACCATCGTCGCCAATATTTAATGACGATTACAGCACCGTAGTATTATCAGAAAACGGATATCTGCTGCATGCTTTTCTGAATAAAAGCGAGCAATGGCATTTTCCACCGGATACTTTTCAGGTGGAGGAAAAATTAAAGACAGCTGTTATTACATTTGAGGATGAGTCTTTTTACTCTCACATTGGAGTTGATTTCAAAGCCATGTTTCGGGCAGCGAGGGATAACTTCAGGTATGGAAGGGTAACCAGCGGAGCCAGCACAATTCCCATGCAGATTGCGCGTATGCGCAATCAAAGGCCAAGAACTTATTTCAATAAATTGCGTGAGTCTCTTTTCGCAATCAGGTTAGCCATTCATCACTCACGTGATGAATTGTTGAGAATTTATCTGGACCATGCACCATACGGGGGCAATGTGGTTGGCTACCGAACTGCTTCGTTGATGTTTTTCGATAAACCGGCCGATGAATTGACTTGGGCAGAAGCTGCAACTTTGGCCGTATTGCCAAATGCTCCGGGATTAATCTATCCATCGGAAAGATCTACGGCTCTATTGAACAGACGCAATCAGTTGCTTCATAAACTTCATGAAAAGGGACATATCAGCGAGCTTACTCTTCAGTTGGCATTGCTTGAGCCTGTTCCACAGCGGTTTCACCGTTTTCAGTCGCATGCTCCGCATCTGGCATTTCGCTTAAGGCGAAATTACCCGGAACGACACATTTTACCAACAACTGTAAACGAAGAGTTGCAAAAAAAATGCAACCAATTGGCGTCCATGTACCGCCATCGGTACGGTTCTTACGGGATTCATAATTTGGCCATCCTTGTAACCGATACGAAATCAGGAGCTGTTAAATCATACGTGGGATCACCCGATTTTTTCGATTTTAACCATGGAGGCCAAGTGGATGGTGTGATGGCATGGCGTTCCAGCGGGTCAATACTTAAACCGTTTTTGTACGGTTTAAGCATAGATGAAGGGCTTATTTCACCCGAAAGTTATATTCGCGATTTGCCGACCTATTTTGATGGTTTTTCACCCCGAAATGCCAGCCGAGAATATAACGGTGTGGCAACGGCACGCGATGCTTTGGTGCAGTCGCTTAATATCCCGGCAGTCAGGTTGCTGAATGCCTATGGTTTATATCAGTTTTACAGTTTTCTGGAAAGTGCCGGAATGAGTACGCTTTTTCGGACGGCAGATGACTATGGGCTGCCGCTGATTTTGGGAGGTTCGGAAGTTACCATGTGGGAAATGACTAAGCTTTATCGGGGTTTGGCCAATGAAGGGGTTTTTTCAGATAATTATGTAATTCAGGGAGAGAAAAATACGCAATCAGTAAGGTTAATGAGTCCCGGCAGTTGTTATCTCGTACTTGATATGTTGCATGACTTGAAAAGGCCCGGAAGTGAATATTACTGGTATCATTTCAACAGTGCACGGCCTTTTGCCTGGAAAACCGGAACCAGCTATGGGCACAAAGATGCATGGGCCATTGGGGTAAATCCGGATTATACCATCGCTGTATGGGTAGGAAATTTTAATGGCGAAGGAAACAAGAATTTAAGCGGAGCCACATCTGCCGGAGCCATATTGTTTGATGTTTTGCAGTCGTTACCTTTCAGCAGAGAGTCAGCCTGGTTCCAAAAAAACGACATAGACTTTCGGCCACAAAAAGTTTGTAAATTATCCGGTTTCCGGGCAACTGAAGCATGCCCCGATTATGTGATGATGGACTTGCCATGGGGGATGAAGCCTCTGAAAACTTGTGATTATCATCAGTTTAAATTCTTCTCTGATGATGGAAAGCACCAGACGTGTTCAAGGTGTTGGAGCGCAACAGGCAGCAACCGGAAGCCGGTATTGATTTATCCCCCTGATGTGGCTTATTACCTGAGAGCAAAGGGACAATTCATTGAACCTGTTGCCGGACATTATCCCGAATGTCCCGCCTATCGTGCTGATGAGGCGGTACAAATCATATACCCCGACATGGAAGCCAAGGTTTTTCTTCCACGTGATTTTGACGGCAAAATTCAACCTGTTATATGCCGGGCCGGACATGTCTCAACCAGTTCCAGAGTCTATTGGTATCTGGACGATGAATATCTGGGCGAATCCACAGGAGAACATCGCAAGAGTGTTGTCTTTAAAAATGGCTGGAATACACTCAAAATAATTGATGAATCGGGAGCATCTGATTCACGCAGAGTTTTTGCCACGATGAGGCAATAGAACTGCTACTGCTTTAGTTGAACTATTTGAGATGCGAAAGATCAATGTTTTCTTTAAATGTGCCCGAGAAAATTATTGGATTATCCTCCTCACTGATGCTTTTTCTTAACTGGGTAATGAATTCTAAATCTTCAGGTGATATTTGGTCTCCATCTATGCCTCGGTCAATGCTTTCAATGAAATCCATAGCTGAAACAGAGAAATTAAATCTGTTACCGCCTGAGGGAAAAATTCTCCACAAAGGGAGGGATACTCCCAAATATTTAGCAGATAATCCTCTTGAATCAAAAATTTCCCTGGTTTTTAAATTTATCACATAAAAATTTCCATGGCTCATTGTAATACTGATGCTGTTAGCTTCGCTGTTGGTCTCATGTTTAAATTGATTTTTGTAGAGATACAAGTAATCTTCTGACAGATAAATGTGCTCTGTATATTCGCCTTCAGTCACATTGCCGGACTGCCTCTTCTTTTCAATGATGGGAACAAAAAGCGGCGTCATCTCAGTTTCGTTTATTTGGTAAATCGTATCTGATGTGCGAGGGCGGTATACAATATTGTTTGATTTTGTTTTCCTGAAGTCTGCCGATATACCGGTAAACTGCAACCGGGGATTATCTAAAACTTCACGTTTGGGTCCCTTACTTACATCTCCATTTAAGGAGTATATCAGATAATGATGTTCAGAATTAGAGTAAACGCTTGGCAGTAATGCAATCATGCTGTCATTCAGAAACTGCATAGCATCTGCAAAAGTAGGGGTAACGTTTTTGATGGGGGTTACAAACTCTCCCTTATCTAAATCATATCTGTAAATAAAGTCTTTATTGCTATCGTAAATGATTAAAAATCTTTCAGATTCATCAACATCCCAGGCTCCTATATGGTAAAATTCTCCCGGACCTTGCCCTGCGCGCATAATTTCACCAATAAAAGTACCATCAGAAGTAAAGTGTAAAACGTTATTTCTCTCAAAGCAGATGATATGTTTTTTTCCTGCAAAACCACGGAAATGACTAACTAAGCAATCATTGCGGGTTTCCAGTTGTGTCATCTGAATGTCTTCAGCTATTTCTGTTAAGGGTAAAAATATGGTGGAACCAGGTGCCGACAGGTCAATGGTTAAATGATTATTCTGATCACTACTCGGTTTTTTATTGCACCCGATTTGTAATGAAAATACAACTAAAACGAATAGAATAAGTTTTTTGGTCGATCTTTTGAATGGATGTTTCATTGAGTTAGAATTGTTAAGGTTTGAAAATGTTTATTGTATCAATCGGTATGACTGTATATTCGCTTAATTTGGGTAAATCATTCTGAGTTTAATATGTTTCGTTCGTAAATATAGAAAAAACTTGGATAGAGTAGAATTGAGAGTGAAAATTTATTAATGATTTTAACACTGCTGTCCGACTAAGATTTTTTTTAATAATATTCATATAATATATTTCTTGCTTCGCTCGAAATGACAAGCTGTTACGTTGTGAGCGGAGAAGGGGTTATTGCGGCGCCGCCGCAATAACCCCTTCTCCCGCTTTGACCTCCTGAAAGTTTTGTCATTTCGAGCAGAGTGAGAAATCTATAATAATTAGTCGGTCAGTAGTGATTTTTTTTCTATATTCATTGTGTTTTGAAAAGCATCATTATTCAAATCGTTATTTCCCGCTATTAAGATGTTTTGTCATAATTGTCACGTAATAAAGATCTTGGTTATAAAATATTCGGACTATAGTGATTTTATCCTAAATTAAACATCGGTCAACTTGATTTTGTCATGTTTTTGCTTTAAAATGCATTTATTTATAAGAATCTAATCTTGATTTCCGATAAATTAAAAGACACGAGAGGTTTGATTTTCATATCGAATGCAAAAAAATGCTATTAATCAACAAGTTTCTTTCATTAACCGGCATTTGATCTACGGGAAACTCTTAATCTCTACTTTTTCTCTTCTTTAAACCATTCAATATGTCAGATGATATTCAAATATGGCCGGGAAAGCCTTATCCCCTTGGAGCAACTTATGATGGCGAAGGGGTAAACTTTGCTCTTTTTGCTGATCATGCACATGGAGTGGAGTTATCTCTTTTTGATGCTGCCGATAAGGAAATCAGAATAAAAGTAGTTGAACGAACCCATAATCATTGGCATGTTTATTTACCAGGTATCAAACCGGGGCAACGTTATGGATTTCGGATTCATGGAAATTATGAGCCAAAAGCCGGTCACAGGTTCAATCCCAATAAGCTTTTGCTTGATCCTTACGCAAAAGCCATTGATGGTGTCATAAATTGGAATGATGCGTTGTTCGGTTATGAATTTGGGCATAAGAAAAAGGATCTTTCTTTCAGCATTGCTGATAGCGCACCTTATATTCCAAAGTCAATTGTGATTGATGATGATTTTAATTGGGAGAACGACCGTTCTCCCAAAATTCCTCTTCACGAAACCATTATTTATGAGATGCACGTGAAAGGGTTTTCCAAACTATCAGATAAAATTCCTGAAAAACTGAGAGGAACATATGCCGGGGTGGGACATCCGGAATCCATTCGATATTTTAAGGAGTTGGGGATAAATGCAGTGGAGCTGTTGCCTGTGCATCAATTTGTGGCCGATCGCCATTTGGTGGAGCAAGGTTTAACCAATTACTGGGGATATAATACCATCGGTTTTTTTGCTCCCGATGCCAGATATTCAGCTTCGGGAATGAAAGGCGAACAGGTTTGGGAGTTTAAGCAGATGGTGAAGGATCTTCATGCTGCCGGGTTAGAAGTGATTCTCGATGTGGTTTATAACCACACCGGTGAAGGAAGTCACACCGGGCCAACGTTGAGTTTTCGTGGAATTGACAATGTTTCATACTACCGCCTCATTGAAGAAAAACCGCGTTACTATATGGATTACACTGGAACCGGAAATACCTTAAATACAGTTCATCCTAATATTTTAAGGGTCATCATGGATAGCTTGCGCTATTGGGTTCTGGAGATGCATGTCGATGGTTTTAGGTTTGATCTGGCTCCGGTTTTGGCTCGTGAATTTGATGATGTGGATAAATGGGGGTCGTTTTTTGATGTGTTACATCAGGATCCTGTCTTATCGCAGGTGAAACTGATTGCCGAACCCTGGGATTTGGGTGAAGACGGCTATCATGTGGGTAACTTTCCGGCGGGATGGATGGAGTGGAATGCTCAATATCGTGATTGTATGAGGGATTTCTGGAAGGGAGAAAACGAAATGCTGCCTGAGTTTGCCAATCGGTTGACAGGCAGTTCCGATCTCTATTTTGACAATTGGCGAACACCAACAGCCAGCATCAATTTTATTACAGCTCACGATGGATTTACGCTATTGGATTTGGTCTCTTATAATGAAAAGCATAACATGGCAAATGGTGAAAATAATAACGATGGCGAGAGTCATAACCGGTCATGGAATTGCGGTGTTGAGGGGCCAACAGATGATATAAACATCAATAACTTACGAAAACTACAGGTGCGTAACTTTTTAGCAACCCTGTTTTTATCGCAAGGCGTGCCTATGTTAGTGGCCGGAGATGAGTTAGGACGCACTCAACACGGAAACAACAATGCCTATTGTCAGGATAATGAGTTGAGTTGGATTAACTGGGATAAAATGGATAAGGATTTACTCTCATTTACCTCCAGACTAATTCATTATCGCAAAAAACATCCGGTTTTTTGCCGTCGTCAATGGTTTAAATATCAACCCATAAAAGGCAAAGATGTAACAGATATTGAATGGTTTACCCCCAATGGCATAGAGATGAGCGATGAGCACTGGAATTCATCTTATGCAAAATCTCTGGCTGTTTTTCTTTCAGGTTATGGAGTGCGTGCAAAATCCAAAACCGGCGAGAAAGTGGTGGACGACAGTTTTTATCTCATGTTTAACTCATACCATGAGCCATTGACCTTTAATCTGCCAACTGAAAAATGGGGCGATAGCTGGCTGAAAGTGATGGATACTTATGACGCTTTTTTTGATGAAAATGGTGATGGCTTAAGTCATAAATCAGGAAGCGAAATTGTTGTACAGGGAAGATCCGTTGTCTTATTTTGTCATCCACTTTAAGAGACTGGTTAAACTTTAATTGGAACTAATTCGAAAGATTTTTAGATTTAAGATTTATAGACGGATAGACAAGAATGTAAAGAGAGAACTATTCTTATGGATCTTTTTTATCTGCCTAATCCCGAATATCTCGGGAAAAGTCTGATGATCTATTTAGATTAAACAGATTAAAAAATGCTTTCATGGAGATTACAAAAGAATCATATCCATTGGCGAGACCCGGGGTTTCGATTGGAAATGGAATCTCGTCGGCACTTGTGTGGGCTCCTGATGCCAATTCGGTTGAGATTGTTACTGACAAGAATATTGTAGTATCGTTAGAGAAAGGTAGCTTTGGTTATTGGGGAAAAGAAAAGTCCGGTCTGACCGATAGGGACTTATATAAAATCCGGATAAACGGTAAAGAGCAATTTCCCGATCCTGCATCTCTTTGCCAACCGGAAGGAGTCCATGGTTTTTCTCGTATTCTAGATATATCTAAGTTCTCTTGGTCTGATTCTTCCTGGAAAGGTGCTGAATTAGGTGATATGATTATTTATGAACTCCACGTAGGAACATTTTCCAAAACAGGTGATTTTATTGGAGTGGTTGAAAAGTTGGATTATTTGGTTGATTTAGGAGTGAATGCCATTGAACTCATGCCCGTTGCTCAGTTTCCCGGAGAACGTAATTGGGGTTATGACGGAGTTTTTCCCTTTGCCGTGCAAAACAGTTATGGAGGTGCTTCAGAGTTGCAGAAACTGGTAAATGCCTGTCACAACAAAGGAATTGCAGTTATTCTGGATGTGGTTTATAACCACATGGGACCTGAAGGAAATTATCTTGGATGTTTTGGTCCATATTTTACTCAAAAATATAAAACTCCATGGGGCGATGCCATTAATTTCGACGATGCCGGCTCGCATGGAGTGCGCCATTTCTTTATACAGAATGCGCTGATGTGGATGCGCGATTTTCATATTGATGGATTGCGACTTGATGCCGTTCATGCAATTAAGGATTTTGGGGCGTTGCATTTCCTTCAGGAATTAAATAGTGAGGTTGAGAATTTAAACAGAAAAACAGGGAAGAATCATTTTTTGATAGGCGAATGCGATTTGAATGATGTGAGATACATAAATCCTGTTCAATCCGGGGGGTACGCATTAAATGCGCAATGGAGCGATGAGTTTCACCATGCTTTGCATAGCATGGTAACCGGAGAGCAAAATGGCTACTATTCCGATTTTGGTGGAGTAGAACCATTGGTGAAAACCCTTAAAAATGCCTATGTGTATGATGGAAATTATTCCCGTCACAGAGACAAGTTTTTCGGAAGTAAAACCAATGGACAATGCGGCTCAAAATTCGTGGTTTTTTCTCAAAACCACGATCAAATTGGCAATCGCATGAATGGTGATCGGTTAAGCCATCTGGTTGGTTTTGAAAAACTTAAATTGATTGCCGGGTTCACAATTCTATCGCCTTACGTTCCTTTAATATTTATGGGAGAGGAGTATGGAGAAAATGCACCGTTTTTGTATTTCACGCATCATGGCGACAAAGAATTGATTGAAACTGTAAGAAAAGGGAGAGCCAACGAATTTAAAGAGTTTATGAGCGGCGATAAAAAAATCTCCGATACGCAGGCAGAAGATACTTTTAATCGTTCAAAATTAACTAATTGGAGCCAAGTTAATAAAAAACAACGGTTGTTGCATCGTTTTTATAAAGCCTTGATAAAGTTAAGGAGATCCGATTTTGACTTTTCTCCCCGTTTTTCGCGCGAAAATATAGAGGTCTCAAGTGAGGGACAATTGGTCATCCTAAAAAAGAATAAAACCATATCAGGACTTGATATATACTATAATTTTTCTAAAGACAGAGTTAAAAAAGTTTTGGGAGAAAAGGTGAATCTTCAAAGTATGGTATTCTGCTCGTCATCGGAGCAATGGGGGGGGAGTCAAAATGAAGCATTAATTCATACCCCGAAAGGGTATGAATTGAACCTTCCGGGATTTTCATTTTGCGTTATACGTGAATATAATTCAAAAAATAGAACCGGGTGAAATGAATGGTTTTAAAATCTTTTTATCTTTATCCTAAAATAGATAAAAGCCATGCAAAATCCCATATCAACTTATAGAATTCAGTTCAATAAAAACTTCTCTTTTGCCGACGCCAAAGAGCAGGTTGAGTATTATAATCTTTTAGGCATTGGTTCGGTTTATGCGGCGCCTGTTTTTGAGGCCACGCCCGACAGTTTGCATGGTTATGATGTGGTAAACCCTCACAGGGTTAATCCCGAATTGGGAGACGAAAAGGAGTTCAGGTCTCTTTCATCATCATTAAAAAAGAGAAGAATCGGTTGGATACAGGATATTGTACCCAATCACATGGGGTACAATCATCACAACAAGTGGATTTGGGATGTTTGGGAGAATGGGGAGAAGTCACTTTATGCATCCTTTTTTGACATTGATTGGAATCACCCCTTATGCGAAGGGAAGTTGATGATTCCGGTGTTAGGACAGAGCATTGAAGATGCCATAAATAGCGGGGATTTGTCTTTGCAATGGAAAAACCATCGGTTTTCCATTGTATATCATGAACATCTTTTTCCTGTAAACTACAAAACTTTTGTTGATTTAATGAAGATGGATGGCGGGGACATGCCAACATCCATTGGGCGAATAATGAGCAGATTCCCAAAATCAGTGACAGAACCTGAATCAGATTTTTTGAATAACGAGTGGACAAAATTTAAGGAGCAGCTTTCGCAACTATCAGAAAAAAGCAGTGATGTATCAGATTTTTTGCAACAAATTGCAAAAAATGTCACCAACAACAGTCAACTCCTTACTGAGATAATCAATCAGCAACACTACGAACTGTGTTGCTGGAAAGAGACCGAGAAACGAATTAATTACCGTCGGTTTTTCACGGTAAATGATTTGATTTGTTTACGGATGAATGATAAATCCGTTTTCGATTACTATCATGAAATCATTGAGTATTGGCAACATAAGGGTTGGATTGACGGTTTCAGGATTGATCACATTGATGGATTATATAACCCTGGTGAATATTTGCACCGGCTTCGACAGCAAATTGGCGACGATAAATATCTTGTGGTGGAAAAAATTCTCGAGGAAGGAGAAGATTTACCCTCAAATTGGCCGGTTCAGGGAACTTCGGGATACGATTTCCTGGGATTGGTGAACAACCTGTTGACCAGACAGGAGAATTATGAAAAGCTTCAATCGTTTTACAATTATATAACAGATAATAATAAAGAGCCTCGCGAGATTATTTCAGAAGCCAAGTCGTTCATTCTCAGTCAACGCATGGGAGGTGAATGGGATAATCTTACGGAAACCTTTATAAACAGTGGCTTGGTTGATGACGATAAACTGGATCAACTAGGTCGTAATTCTATCAGGGATGCCATTGGTGCATTTTTAATGGAAGCCCCGGTGTATCGCTTGTATGCTGAGCATTTGCCTCTGGAGGAAAAAGACAGGGAAATTGTGGAAGGCATGTTTACCGGTGCTTTAGATAAAAACCCAGGGTTAAAGGAAGCATTAGATATACTGAAATCCCTGTTTCTTGAAGGAGATGATGCCAACGAGGTTAAAAATCAGGTTGCCAATCGTTTTTTTATGCGTTGCATGCAATTTACCGGGCCGCTGATGGCTAAAGGTGTGGAAGATACCACCATGTACCGGTACAACGCTTTCATAACGCATAACGAGGTTGGTGATGCGCCAGATGCACATGGAATTACCATTGAGCAGTTTCACAAGGCAATGGAAAAGCGTCGTGAATCGTGGCCGCTGTCTATGAATACCACTTCTACACACGATACCAAAAGGGGCGAAGATGTAAGAGCCAGGCTAAATGTAATCAGTGAAATGCCTGAACAATGGCTGACTCAGGTTGCAGCCTGGATGAAGATGAATAAACCTTTTAAAAGGGAGATGAAAGGCCTGGAGGTGCCATCTGTATCTGAGGAGTATTTTATTTATCAGACCATGGTTGGTGTGATGCCTTTTAACCAAAAGGTGACATCTTTTTTCATTAGCCGGCTTGATGAGTACATGGTCAAATCTCTTCGAGAGGCAAAGTTAAATACCAATTGGAGTACTCCCGATGAATCGTGGGAAGAAGCTGTCATTGATTTTATTCACAAGATTCTTGATGATGCACATGGTTTTCTTCAATCATTTTTGCCATTTCAGGATAAAATTGCCGCATGTGGAATAAATAACTCTTTGGCACAACTGGCGCTTAAAGGCACCTGTCCGGGAATTCCCGATATATACCAGGGAACTGAACTATGGGATCTCTCCCTTGTAGATCCGGATAACCGGCGCCCGGTTGACTATTCTCTCAGACACATTCTGTTGCGGTCAATGATTGACCGCCAAATGAGAGATCCGGAAGTGTTTCTTCAATCTCTGCTCAACGACAGGCAAAGTGGCAGCATAAAGCTTTGGCTCACTCACAGATTGTTGCAATTGAGAAAAGAAAATAAGGCACTGTTTAATGAAGGTGCCTATCTGCCACTCGAAGTTAAAGGGAAATACAAAAAGCATGTAATGGCTTTTGCCAGACAACAGAGTAATGCGTGGGCTTTAACAATTGTGCCTTTATACATGGCTTCAATTTTTAAAAGAGATGAGGTTTTGTATCCCGAAAGTATTGACTGGAAGGATACTCAGGTTATATTGCCTAATGATACACCGGAAGATTGGCATCATGTTTTTTCAGGACTCACAATGAGTTTGTCAGGTTCGGTTTCTTTAAATGAGTTGTTTAAGCATGGCCCTGTTGGTCTTCTCCATGCTGAAAAGCGGGGGACCTCAAGAAAAGCAGGTGTGTTGTTGCATATTTCATCATTACCCGGGAAATATGGTTCAGGTGATTTTGGCCACGAAGCCTACAGATTTATCGATTTCCTGAAGGCCTCAGGTCATAGTTACTGGCAGATTCTGCCATTGACTCAAACAACGCCTGGCGCAGGTTGGTCACCGTACAGTCCGCTCTCTGCATTTGCCGGAAATATTCAGTTTATAAGCCCCGATGTTTTGGCAAGTGAAGGATTGATCTATAGCAACGATCTGGAACGATGGGAGAGACGCTTATCCGATACTTCCGACTATGAAGATGCACTGGCCATACGCGAAGAGGTTACAACCAAGGCCTGGTTTCGGTTTCGGCAAAAGGCTTTGGAACAGCCTTTGGCTCAGTTCCGAGATTTTTGTAATGCAGAAAGTTATTGGCTGCACGATTATGCTCTTTTCCTTTTGTTTAAGGAGTTGTTTAATGATAAGCCATGGAATGAATGGCCACAGGAAATTGTACTTCGGGTACCTGAAATACTGGAACAATATTCTACTGATTATAAAGAGCGTCTTGATTTGGAGAAATTCAGACAATATCTCTTCTATAAACAATGGAAAGCTTTAAAGCGATATGCCAATTATCATGGAGTTAAGATAATAGGCGATGTTCCAATTTATGTTAGTTATGACAATGCAGATGTTTGGAGTCATCCTGAATTATTTAAATTGCATTCCGATAAAACTCCATATGCAGTTGCAGGTGTGCCACCTGATTATTACAGCGAAACCGGTCAGCTATGGAATATGCCTGTTTACAACTGGGAAGTGATGAAAAAACAGGATTTTAAGTGGTGGATTAATCGGATATCTAAGAATCTGGAATTATTCGATTTGGTTCGTCTGGATCATTTCCGTGGATTTGATGCCTATTGGGAAGTTATGGCCGGAGAACCTACCGCTGCCCATGGAAAATGGGAAAAAGCTCCCGGTAAAGAGTTCTTTACTATTCTAAAAAAACATTTCCCAAAAATGCCGTTTGTCGCCGAAGACCTTGGCGAGATTGATAAATCAGTGTATGAACTTCGGGACGAATTTGAGCTGCCAGGAATGCATGTTTTGCAATTCTCTTTTGGAGATGATATGCCGGTTTCTGTTCACACTCCGCATAACTACTGTTTTAACAGTATTGTGTATACCGGAACGCATGACAACAATACGGTGCGAGGCTGGTATAAAAACGAACTTTCGGAAGAGGGTAAAAAGCGATTACAGTTTTACACGGGCGTAAAACCACGCGGGAGAAATTCTCATGAGATCATAAATCGTTTGGTTTGGTCGTCAAGAGCGTGGCTGGCCATAGTTCCAATGCAGGATATTTTGGGCCTCGGAGCTAAAGCCCAAATGAATCGACCATCTGTTGCAGAAGGAAATTGGATGTGGAGACTTAAAAATCTTCCGGACGATAAGGAGACCATTGAAACCATCAGAGAAAGTCTTTGGGCATTTGGAAGAACGGACTAATGTCAAGTCAACCATAAAATTACGGGTTAATCAGGTGCATTTGACGTCACCCTCTGGCTTCAGTTTGAGACTTCGGTGTGAGACTTCGGTGTGAGCTCAGTCGAACACTCAGTCGAACACTCAGTCGAACGGGGTTAGGGGCGAGAGAGGGAGACAATTCAGATTTGACTTAACACTAATCTCTTTGTTGATTATAGAAGATTCGAACACCGGCACATTCTGATCCTCTATCGTCAAAATAGTGCGGGGCAGATATTTCAACTTTAACGGCCATGGTATTCAGAATCACAAATAGCTGTGATTCTTTAAAATCATCGGCTGCATTATCGTAAAGAATAGTTTGATCTTCATCATCTGCGATGAGACGGAAATGAATTTTTCCTAACCTGTTGTGTCCGCACACTGAAATGAAATATTCCCGGTTGCCAAAAAAAGTTTGGTTAATAACAATCTTTCTTCCTTTTCTTAAGGTAACAGCTCGTGATAAGGAACTGGACTGGAAATATCTTGGTGCAGAATCGCATCTGCGCTCATATCCACGACAATTCTGGCTGTATCCATCCTGAATAGCCAATGTCCCTAAAAGGAGAGTTAATATAGTATGAACCAGAAATTTTTCTTTCATCCGAAAATAATTTAATATTTCATTGGCTCCTGATGTATCAGAATAACTTGCATAAGCAATCGCACTTCATTATGCAATTGTTAATTCGCTGCTCATGTGTGTTGCATCCCTCTGGTGCTTAGGTTCACTGCTATTAGAATTGGAAATATCTGTCCCTGAAAATAGTGGTTTTTTTATTATTCGACGAATAAAATCGATTATCCGCTTTTCTATTGAACCCATTTTGAGCGTAATTTGTTCACTTCTTTATGAATCTGATCAATTGGATTACTAATAGATCTGTTTGCATTGACAGTTCCAATAACAATTCTCCCGCTCTCTTCCCTTTCAGACGTGGCAGGGTTATCTGCATCAGCAAATTGGTGGTAAGCCTCGTTTAACTCTGCAAACTCCAGAGTAATCTGATTTTTTACCGATGGACTTAAATAGCGCTCAAACATCTGATTCAGTTGCTTGAGAATCATTTTTTGATCCCAGATCCTCATCATGAACTCGTTCTCTTTAATTTTTGAGCCTCTGGAGTTCAGAGCCAGATAAATACTTTCTATAAACCCACCGGCTGTGATTAGTGCATATTCTCCAAAACGATCAGTCTCGTGTAGGTTTGAAATAGTTAAGAGGTACAATTCATCATAGATGTAGTTAACTGAGTCCATATTATTGATGTTTTGCATCAATCTTTCACCCAATTGATCAATTTCAGGTGGGAAAATATTCATATTCCTCCCTGTTTCCTCTATTATGTTAAAATATCTAAGAGCAGTATTGGTTTGGTCAAAACTTGCGGCATAAGCCATGTTTGCCATATAAACTCCGTACATCACCAGTCTCTCTTTGTAGGTAACATATTGGTCTCTTTTAGCCAAATCGGCCATCAATGACGGTGTATATTCTATCTCGTTTCGATGAATGTACTCCAGGATTTCGTCGGGTGAGGGGATAGCATAGAACTCAATTTCCATCTCGATGTTTTCCTGGTTGTTTGTTAATCCAGGAGAGTTGCCGAATACATAGGTTGTGCATAAAACTGTAATCAGCAATAGGTTAAGCCTCTTATAACCTCTATGAAATATTTTGATGTTTCTAAACGATTTGATCATGGTTGTTTATTTGGTTTTGCATCTTATTTTGTATAGAATCCCAATTTCAGAGTGATTCCTGTTATATTATTTCTGTTCATAATACTCATTTCTCCAAGGTGTGCCTCGGCAATCATTCTGGGGAAGTTCAAGGACTGACTGCCAGTGTAAAACAGATCGAAATATGATGAAATCTCTTCTTCAGAAACATTGGGGCCATTGTCCTGAAAAATTATTTCCAATCCTTGTTTGTCCTGGTTTAATTCTATCTGTATGTTAGAGTCAGGCAAATTTCGTTCCAGAAAAAAGTCCAGAGTAATAATGAGTGCTGCCATGATGAGTTGGCTTTCTCCGGTAATGTTTACTGAATCCTTATTGCTCTTGTTGTTGATAACAATTTGTTTGCGCCTGATTTTTTCATCCAACTGAAACATTGCAAATCCTATTAGTTTGTTGATGTCCAGTCGTTCAGGTTTTAGTAAAGAACCTTTGGATTGCAGTTCAGTTATACGCAAAGCGGAATTTACAAAAGTTTCTATTTTTGTGAGTGAATGATCTATTCGGTCAACAAGTTGAGCCACTTTTTTCGAGTCAACTTTATATTTTATAACCTGTAGCATCCCTGTTATCTCGTTAAGAGAACCTGAAACTTCGTTACCAAGTATATTAAGGAAGTGTTGTTTTGATTCCTCCAGATGTTTTAGTTCTTCATTTCTTTTGGAGAGTTGCCTGTTGGTGTTTTCCATATCCTGATTGGCAGCCGTTAACTTTTCAGTCTTTTCTGCCACCAGTTTTTCAAGGTTTTTGTTCATCTTTTCAAGCAACTCACGGTTGGTCTTAAGTTCTATCTGGTTTTTGACTCTTACCAACAGTTCTTGCGAGTCAAATGGTTTAGTGATGTAATCTTCTCCTCCCGATTCAAAACCTTCAACCACACTTTCACGGTCAGTTTTGGCTGTCAGAAAGATAACTGGAATTTTATTTAGCTGAGGATTGGATTTTATCAATCTACATATTTCGAAACCGTCCTCTCCAGGCATCATAATATCCAGCAGAACAATGTCGAATGCGTCGCTTTCCAGCCAACTGAGGCCGGATGCCCCATCCAAAGCAAATTCTACTTCATAACCTGCCTGCTTCAGAATTGAAGCAGCCACCTGAATGTTTTTAGGATTATCATCAACAATTAATATGCGTCCTGAATATGTCATTACTGCCTGTTTTCTTATTTGATGGTTTAGTTATTCCACTGCTCATCTCTTCATATTGAAATGTCCTCTAATATTACTAAGGATAGAAAATCAGTTAATGATATATGTATGACTTTCTATGGTTATACGATCTGTTGTTCTACAAGTTAGTAATATTTTAGGTTTCTTGACTAATTCTATCTCGATGAGACTTCCATACCTACTATTTAATCTTAGGTTAAAAACTTCGCGCTTTTGTGTCTCTGCGTTTAATTTCTTTATCCAAAATAATCATTAATTCCCGAATAGGAATTAAAATCTGCAATACATTTGCTTAGTTCTTCCACATCAAAAGAGGCTGTGGCGATATCAATGCGGTTGGCTAATTTTTCCATGAATTTGTCTTTATGCCTCAAACTGATTTGCTTCATGGTCTTTGTAATCTCTTTTACCGGGCCAAATGAAGGTCGGAAACTAAATTCGTCCCATATGGGTTTTAACTCATTGATACAATCATTTTTGCAATCTTCTGAGATGATGTCGGTATCATGAATTTTGGATGTTTCCGAAACTGATTGTGTTGTAATTTTATTGGTTGCCTCTCCATCTTCTCTGTTTATACTTTTTTTATTAACAATTTCGCAATGATGAAGATAAACGGTGAATGTACTTCCTTTTTCGGGTTCGCTTTGTAATTCAATGTTTCCTCCCATCAATTCTAATAATCGTTTTACAATTCCCAATCCAAGACCCGTTCCACCATACCTTCGGTTGTCCTGATCTTCCTGTTGAGTGAAGTCTTCAAAAATTTTCTGTTGAGATTCAGGTTTGATACCGATGCCGGTATCAATAACTTTAATTGAAATATTTGCTGTTTTGTCATTAATTGTTTCGGAAGAAACAATTAACTCAATTTTCCCTTCCTCTGTAAACTTAATTGCATTACTCACCAGATTGGTTAATATTTGCCTTAATCGGAGTTCATCTTGCCTGATGAAATCAGGCGTGTTTCCAGAAATTTTCGTTACGAAATCAAGTTTTTTCTCATCAATTAACGGTTTGAACAGACTTTGAGTTTCATTAATCAGATTTCTAAGATTTGTGTCATTTTTGTTGAGTTCAAGCTTCCCGGCTTCAATTTTTGAGTAATCAAGAATATCTGAAATGAGGTTCATCAGAGTCATTCCACTTTTCTTAATGTTATTGAGATAGTCCAGCTGAACCGGTTCTTCTGTATTTTTTTTTAAAATATCGGCAAAACCAATAATGGCATTTAGAGGAGTGCGTATTTCATGACTCATCCTTGCCAGAAAAGCACTTTTTGCCTTGTTGGCTGCAATGGCTTCTTCACGGGATTGTAATAATTGCCGGTTAAGTTCAACCTGATCGGTGTTGTCGGTAGCCAAACCAATAATTCTGTGGATTCTACCATCGGGGGTTCGGGTGACAATTCTTCCGGTGCCCTGCATCCATTTGTATGTTCCGTTTTTTATTTTTACCCTGCACGGAATTTCGAAGTAGGGAGAGTTGCTGTTTTTATGTTCTTCATACCCCCTTAACAAGTTGGGCATGTCTTCCGGATGAAGTAGATTAATAACATCAGACAGTCGCGAATGCTGATTTTCTGTGGAGATGTTAAGTTTTTTCTGCCATTCCGGGTTGATGATGATTTCATCTTTCTCGGGATAAATGTCCCAAACGGCCATATTTGAGACATTAATGGCCAGTTCAAGCTGCTCCATGGATTCAACCAAACGCTGCTTTTCCTGTATCCTGTTAATGGCCAGTGCGAACAAGTTGGCAAGGCTTTCGAGGTGTTCTTTGTCATCCTCTTCGTAGTCTGTTGAACGGCCGGCAACCAGCAGGAGCCCTTTATACTCGTTATTGAAAAAAATTCCGGCGGATGCAATTCTGTTAAATGGAATCAGTTGATTGAGAGGTGTTTCGTCTACTTTTAGCTCGCAGGTGTTATTCAAAATACGGTCTGAGATTTCTCTTTCTTTTTCTGTAATGGGTTCGCTGCTATTAAAGTGACCCGCTATAAACTGCTCAATTATTTTAACTTCGTTAAAATAGTTATTTGAACTGTCTGAGTAAATGGTGATTTTTAGTTCCTGGTTTATGGGATCGCGATAAGCCAGAAATGCAAAAGGGCTTTCCGTAATTTGAAGCGCATATTGACGAACTAGCAGTTCTACTGAGTTTAAATCGTTATGGATGGTGAGTTCGCGACTGATTTCTGCCAGACTTTCATTGACATAAGACTCTTTAATGAGACTATTTTCGATGGATTTATGTGATGCTAAATTGTGGCTGTAATAGCAGAACAGGTCAGGTTGATCGGTGTCGGGCATGAAAATCTTGACAAGCACCGGGTAGAGTTCCCCATCTTCTGATTTATGCAAAGTTTCAAATTCTAGAGTTTCATCATTTTCAAGATTTTTTATGTGCTCATGCCACCATTTTTGGTCAATTTTTGGGTTGATGTCATTCACAGTCAGGTGACTGTAGAGATCAGAATCAATGCCTAATATGTCTCTTGCTTGTTTGTTGGCGTATAGAATGCGGCCATCGGTATGAATATAATAAAACTCAGCAGGAAAATATTCCAGGGCATAGCGGTGCAGCATTGCCTGGTCGCGCATGTTTTGCTCTGTCGATAAGTCTTTAAATGACAACAAGGTTCCTGTTTGTATATTTTCCTCGTTATAAAATGGGATGATGTTAAGCTTTACCCAAATTTCATGTGAATGGCCTGTTTTAATTGTTCCTTCAAAAGATTTTCGAGCATCCAGATTGCTTATAATCTCCTCCCATGTTTTACATTGAAACTCAGTATTTACTAAAAACTGGAATTGAAGCGATCTTGAAATCAAATCATGGGTTAATATTGCTTCCGATTCGTTAATTAATTTCGATAAACTGCTGTTCCATTTCAATATTTCATTTTTGCGGTTAAGAATCAGGAGCGCATCTTCTGAATTGCTTAAAAGGGCGTTTAAGCATGCCTCAGAATTGAGGAGTGATTCTGTGAGCTCACTTTTTGAGTCAAAATGAGCATTCGATTTCATTTCATTCGATTCCTCTGGGTTGCTAAAACTAATCTCTTTTAACGAGGGGGGCATAAATAAGGCATCATGCAAAGAGATCAATGCCATACCTAAATTGACGTTGAGAAATGAGCAGTCGAATTTTAAACGCCAAATGCTTTGACCTGTTGACTCATGCGTGTAGATTGTTCCGGTTTGGTTTTTTAATGGTAATTGATTTTCCAACACATGATCAATGGCATCCATGAAGCGACATTTACTGCACACCAGAGTGGTGCCACAGCTTCCCAGTTTGATCGCATTTTGACAGTTTAAAAGTAATCCGGGAGTTACCCGGTATTCCTTGCTGGAGTCTAGTTTTAACAATTCCCTTGCCTTTTGATTGATATATGTAACCTTTATTTGGTTATCTATAACAATTAGAGGATGAGGGATGGCGCCTATTAATTCATATAGAGTGATTCCTTCTGTCATTTCATGTGTCTAATTTTGTTATTCAATGGTCACATGGAACTCGCCATCATAGTCATTTTTACTTCGACTGTGCTCAGTGCATCGCCTGTGTGAGAAGGTTTTCTCATGGCTCGTTTCATCTGTCTAAAATTTGTTAATCAATGGTTCCCGAAGCCTCGGGACTCGTTTCATTAAGGTTGACTCAACGCTGACTACCCGCACATTAATTTAATACGCTGTATTGCATTAAAAGTTCTTTAATTGTCTTTTTTTGAATTTGATAGTTCGTTAATTGTTTTTTTAATTAGTTGATTGTCAGATAAATATAGGGTTGTTTGTTGGATTTGAAATTTGCTTAAAATAAGCAATGTGCATCCTTCTTATATCTAATCCCGAATGTCTCGGGAAAAGTCTAACGATCTATTTAGAATAGACTCTCTATTTTAATCAGAAAAAAGTTGATAGGAATGCAACTATTTTGTTAATTTAACGAAAGATAATGAGACTGAAAACAGAAGGAAAGTCATTTTTTCTGGTTTTTAGTTTTATTGAAGGTTTCACAACCACTTACGTGGTTGTGAAACAGGTAGATATTATATGCCTTTATGTTGTGTGGATTAAATAAAGTCAATTTGTTATAGTTACAAAGCATCATTGCTCAGAAAAATCATTTGAATGTTTAAAACTCCTATAAAAAAAAGTTGGGTTTCGGCACTAACCATTTCAGTACTTTATTTGGTTGCAGGATTGTTATGGATTTATTTCTCCGATAGGCTCCAAATGCCTTTTGTTGTTGATAAGGAGACCATGACTAAGTTTCAAACCTATAAAGGAGCCGGATATGTTATTGTAACAGCGATATTGCTTTTCCTTCTTATTTACAGACAGATTCAAAAACGGAGCGGTTTAATTCTTCTCTTAAAAAAGCGGAACCGGTTACTGGTACGTGTATTGCAGAATCAACCGGGAATGAATGTCTTTATTACCAATGTTAATGGCGAAATATTGCAATCTTACGGTCATGATTTGCTGTGGAAGGATATACTAACTGTGAAGTTAACCGGGAAAAACATAAATCATTGGCCTCTCGAAAATGATCAACGTGAGATCATTCAAAATTTTCATAAATCCATTTGGCGCAAGGGGAAATCCACCACAGAACTTAGAATTAATGCAGATTGGTATCTTTTCTCCGGTTCGCTTTTAAATAATAAAGATTCCGCAAGAGAATATGCTCTTATTGTATTGCGGAAAATCAACAAGGAGAAACTTATAGAAGAAGAGAAAGAGACTCTTGTTTTAAAATGTAACACCTTATCCTCAAAATTGAAGGATCTTGAAACCGAACTTGAATTTCAGAGAAGACGTTTAACGACATTCTCTGAGAATATAGGGGAAGGCGTTATGCTTTGTAGTATCAATCGCTCAGGACAGATTGACGAAGTAGAATTGATCAACCAAAAAGCATTGAATTATTTTGGGCTCGTTTCCCGGGAAGTGGCAGGGAAGGATTTATGGAAAAACTTACGATTTAAAGGGCGTGATGATCAGACTCTTCTTTTGAATAATAATTTCAGAGAGCGACAGCGATTAATCTTATATGCAGCAACTTTTAATGAATCGCAAGTGAATGAGATTGAGCTCAAGGCTCAATACATATTTCTCGAAGGTTACACCCATGTGATGATTGTATTGCGTGAAACGGAGATTGGTGAAAAAGATGTGGTAAACACGCCAGCCATATATGATGCACTTGCAGTTTTGAATAACCTTTCGGACGGAGCGATGCTGCTATATCCCGACCTGAGAATTTATTTCTGCAATGAAAGCATGAAGACTTTGTTGAATTTGGATAATTGTGAGTTGGAAAATCCGGGAATCCGGAATTTAATTAATGATGGGATTGATGTAGATGTGTTGTCCTATCTGGATGAAACTTTAAACGGGAATGTGACGAAAACCACTGATTTTAAATTTCCCGGCATCCCGGATAAATGGTTTAATTCAGTGTTTTATCCCATTTTTGATAGAAATGGTAACGTTAGAAGTATTCTGAGAATTACACAGGATGTTACATCACGCAGAGAATATGAACAAGTGCTGAGCGAGCAACAGTCGCAGGCCGATGAGAGCAATCGTTTAAAATCGGTTTTTCTTTCTAATTTGTCGCATGAAGTGAGAACTCCTATGAATGGTATCCTGGGTTTTGTAGAGTTGCTGGAGCATGATGGTCTGTCAGAGAGTCAGAACTATTACTTAAAGTTGATTCGTGAGAGTTGCGATAATCTTTTGAATATTCTGAATATTCTGATTGAGGTGAGCCGTATTGAAAGCGGTGAGTATGTTGTAGAAAAGAGCTGGTTTGAAATATATGAACTCATTGATTATCTTAATGAGGAAGGCAAGGAGTTACTAAATAAATCGGGAAAGCATAACATTCACTTTAAGGTTGAAGAGAAACATGCTGATCTTAATGAGAGAATATATTGTGAAAAAGAGATGTTGATGCGAATCCTGAAATTATTGCTTGATAATGCTGTTAAGTTTACTCAGGAAGGACATATTCGAAGCGGCATCAGGATTTTGAATAACGATCATCTTTTATTCTGGGTTGAAGATACCGGTGTGGGCATAAACAAGAACATTCATCAAAGTATTTACCTGCCATTTACTACGGTCAGCGATTCAGAGTCGGTGCTTTATGGAGGCCTCGGCCTTGGCTTAACCATTGTAAAAGGTTTAACCGATATGCTTGGTGGATCTATTGATCTTGATTCAGAACCTGGTATAGGGTCACGCTTTACAGTTAAAATTCCTCTTAGAGTTTCCAATTCCAAAAAGGATTCGGATGAAGAAAATTCGGTTCTCAAAGTTGGGAAAGTTCTAATCGTTCAATATGGTTTCGAAAAGGTAGATGAGTTAAAAGCTGCTGTTAATCATCATAACGTTCAGTTGTTATTTGCGACCAATGGCTCTGATGCCATTGACCTCCTTTTTGACCACAAGGACATTGATGTGGTGTTTACTGATGTCAGGTTGTCAGATATGGATGGGTTTGAATTATTTAAAGCCATAAAGAAAATGTATCCCCCGCTGCCGGTTATTGCTCAGGCATCATATATGATTCCCGAGGAGAAACAACGTTGCCTTCGTGCCGGATTTGACAAGTACCTTGTAAAACCTATTGATCCCACTCAGTTTTTCAAAATTCTTAGTGTTTATTAGTTTACTTATGGCAGTATTAGTTTGAGGGGTTTCTATTTGTTAGAATTACAGGTTTATATGAGTTTAACTGGTAAGCACCTAATATTATTATTAGTTGCTTGCCTTTGCCAAATCCCGCTAGGCGGCACTTCACTGCGTTCAGCATCTAATATCTGAAAATCTATAAGTCTAACAATCTATTGATTAATATCTTGGTCTGTTCAGATAAATAATTATCAGGAGAGCTAAACTCATTGTGAATATAACGTAGTTACAAAAACGAGGCGTCTCAATGAAAATGTTTCTTATTCGCTTTGCAGGCGAATAGAGGTGGGATCGTCCGTAAATATTTTCAGGCATAAAATAAATGGGAGTCATTTTTCTGATGAACCCATCATCACTGATTCTTATTTTTTCAACATTGGTTTCGTCGCTGACAATTTGTGCCAGTTTTTTGTTACGTGTTTGTTGCAATTCACTGTATCTGTCACGGCCTAACTCATTAATCAGTTCATCTTTTTGATTTTGCACCGAATCATTGATTTTAGATAGTGCATTTCTGGCTTCGCGGATGAACAGGTTGAAATCGTTGCCGTTGATGTGTTGATCGTTCAATTCAGGTAGTTTATTTTCTATATGCTTAACCAGTTGTGCATAGCCATTTTTCACAAGTGCAAAATTTGCTGAGTCGGGGGTGAGAGAGTGATCACTGCTCCATGTGTCGCTGAAAAAAGCCTTCTCAAGTTCAGGTATGAGAAAATTCCTGTAATAGGCTGTTTGATAGATGCTCTGGTCTAGATCATAAAAATAATTTGAGTATTCGCTCTTCATGAAAAGGCTGACAGATATGGCTTCAAATGACCATCGGGATAGCATTGGCTCACTTATAGGCGGAACATATTTATTAGAAGAGAAAAATGGATTGATTTTGTTAAAATCAATAACTGCACCACTGAAGAGTATTTGTGGAATCAAAATAAATGGAATTGAAACATATACTGATGCGGTGGTTTTAAATATGGTTGAAAGCAACAATCCGATAATTCCCGAGGCAATTGCTGTTGTCCACATGATGATAAAAAAAGAGATGTTTCCTGCCGGAATCTGCAAAATCCATTTGCTGACCAAAACATAAGAGGCCATCTGAACAGCCGATAATGATACCAGGTAAAACAACTTGGCTCCCAAATAAGATGAGAAGGACAAATTCAGGAATGATTCTCTTTTAAGTGCCTTGCGATCTTTTATGATTTCTGTGGATCCACTCATGATTCCCACAAACATGGCCACTATTACACTCATGAAAATATACGGTGGTATATTTTGATTTTCCTGAAAACTATAACTTTCGGTTAAAGGACTAATATATCTTGAGAAAACACTCAGGAGTGTTCCCAGCAATGGTGGCAAAGATAATGAAAGAATCAGATAAGGATAATCAGCCAGTTTGGTAAAAAGGTTGCGTAATGAATAGAGTTTAAATTGTTTGATTTTATTTGGTATGTCAACTTTGCTCGGTGAGAGCATGGTGGTTTTTTCATTAAAAATGGTGAAGTTTTCCTGGATACTACGCATATACCTCCGATGCCATCTTTCCGGAGTATAAACACGTTTTGAGCCTGATCGGTGTGGTGTTGCAATGTTTGTTGTCTGCACAAACCTGAATATATCATCCGGATTCAAATTCCCGCATGTCTGACATTCATTTTCGTGTGCATCTGCAAGTTTTAATGCCTGTTTTAAATATGAGGTTACTTGTATGGCCGGGCCAAAATAGACTGGATAACCACCTTTATCAATAAAAAGGAGTTTATCGAACATTTTGAAGATGTCACTCGAAGGTTGATGAATGTTAATAATCACCATTCTACCATTTTCCGTGGCATCTTTTAATATTTGCATAATGTTCTCGCTATCGGCTGACGATAAACCGGAAGTTGGCTCATCCAAAAAGAGGATTCCGGGGTCGCGTACTAACTCGATGGCTATATTCAGTCGTTTACGCTGTCCGCCACTTATCACTTTTTCAAGGGGGCTGCCAACTTTAAGGTCTTTGATTTGGAATAAATCCAGATCTTTCAGGATTTTATTGACTTTCCTGATGCGTTCGTCTTTTGAAAGATTTCCTGACGATAGGCCTGCAATAAAATAGAGGTTTTCGAAAGCGGTTAACTCCTCGTTGAGGGCATCGTCCTGAGGTACGTAACCAATATAACCTTTAACTTTATCAGGATTGGTGAAGACGTTAACCCCATTGAGTGTGACAATGCCATTTTCAGGTTTTCGGGCTCCTATCAGCAGGTTCATTAACGTGGTTTTGCCGGATCCACTGCCACCCATAATGGCAAGCATTTCTCCTGAGTGACAGCTGAATGACATTTTCCGGATGCCATAATTGCCATTTCGGAATCTGTAATCGATGTTGTGGGCTTCAAGTGCCAGTTTCTGCCCTGAATAACTTCTTGTTAGCGCTTTGGTAATATCATTATAATAAAAGTCAAAATCGTTATTGGTATGAATTACCGCTCCTTTATTCAGGATGTAAGTTCTTCGCTTATAAAGCTTCCTGTTGTTGATTTCAAAGTGAGCCTGACCGCTCACTTTGAACAATACTGTATTGATTGAACTTATTTTCAGGAATATGAGTTGGCCATTCAGATTTTCAACATGGTTGATTTTTGTTCCCTGAATGCTGAGATTTTGGTTGTCACTTATAATTAAAAGAGGATTTCGGTCACTTATTTTTTGAAATACATCTGTGCTGAAGGCCAATGCGTCATTGAAATCTGATTGGTCAATTTCCAGTTTGCCGGCTATGGTTCTAACCAGTTCTGTGGCTTCGCTGGTGATGTACAACGAAGTTTTACCTGACATATATGGCGCGTATTCGATGAGATAAATAAGCACCAACATTCTTTGAGCGATGGTTATTTCACGGGATAAAATGTAACAATGTGCTTCAATTTCGTTGGTGAAATAGTGATGAAAAACCGATGGTTTTTTATTCTGTACCTGAATGTATTCTTTAATTCTCTGATGAAATTTGTCAAGATATATGTCGGTGGTTTGTTTGGTGAAATTGGAGGATAGGTAAACTTCCAGTATGTTGGAAATAAGAGTGTACCCCTTGCCGGGTTTAAAAACGGCAATGAGTGCAAAAATTGAAACGATACTTTGAAGCGCCTTCTCCTTCATAAACAGGTTTGGTTTAATATTTTGATTTTAAAATAAAAGCTACTCAGACAAAAGTTTACGAATCGAATGGGTTTATTTCAGGTATTGGGAAAGAACACGTATGAGTTCTTTCCGGTCAATTGGCTTTGATATATAATCATCGCAGCCAGCTTCCTGTGCCTTGTTTTTATCGCCCGCAAGAGCGTATGCCGTTTGTGCAATGATGATGATTTCCGGTTTCAGTTTTTTAATTTCAGCCGTTGCTTTGTACCCATCCATTCCGGGCATTTTTATGTCCATTAAAATGAGCTCGATGGCCGGGAATCGTTCAATCAATTTTATGGCCTCTATGCCATTTCTTGCATACAGAACATTAAGTTTTAGCTCCTCAAGCATTTCAACGATAAGCAAGTGGTTTATTTCCACATCATCTGCTACTAAAATGGTTTTACCTGCCGGGATGGGGGAAATAGAAGTTTCGTCTGTCATATTATTTTGTTTTGGTTTATAGGGTAATTTTATTTCAATTTTGGTGCCTTTTTTGGGTTCTGACTGTATCGAGATTGAACCGTTGAGCAAATCAATATACGATTTTGCAATGGGTAATCCCAAACCCATTCCGGACTGTAAACCGGAAATGCTGTTTGTGCCCTGTCTGAATTTTTGAAACAACTCTTCGTGGATTTCCATTGGAAAGCCAACTCCATTATCTTCAACAAAAAAGTTAAGATACCGCTCATTTTTCGAACATCCAAATTTGACATATCCCTTAGGGGTGAATTTTAGGGCATTATCAATTAAATTGGTCAATATTTGAGTCAACTTTCCAGAGTCAGTTATTATTTCTTCGTTGCAGCGCTCTATAGAGGAGACTACCTTTAGCTTTACTTCCTTGTTCTCGTTGGTAGCTTCCATTTGATTATAAACCTCATGTAATAAATGATTGATGTTTGTTTCACACTCAATTATTTTTACCTGCCCGGCTTCAATGACTGCAATACTAACGATGTTTTCAATCAGTGAAAGCAGTTGCTTGCTACTTTTCACAACAGATTTGGCGTATAATGATTTTTTGGACGATGCCAGGGTGTCATCGTCAATTAATTCAGAAAAGCCGACTATTGCATTTAAAGGCGTGCGTACTTCGTGAGATAGATTGTTCAGAAATGCGGTTTTCAGCTTATCATTCTCTTCTGCTTTTTCTTTTGCTTCAATCAATTCCGATTGTAACTGTTTGTCGTATGAGATGTCTTCACTTACCATAACAAAGTTTGTAATGATCCCTTTGTCATCAAAAATTGGTGAGATACTAACTGATTCCCAATAAAAATCTCCTGATTTCTTCTGATTTTGATGTTCTCCTTTCCAATTAAGTCCATTTTTTAACCTTCTCCAAATATTGTTGTGCTCTTCTAATGTGGTATGATCTGGCTTTAGAATTGTGAGTGGCTCACCTATCAACTCTTCTTGTTTATAGCCTGTTGTATCAAGGTATTTCTGGTTTACATATTCAATTACACCGTCTATATTTGTAATGATGGTTGAGGAAGGACTCTGTTCCGTTGCAACCGAAAGTTTTTGTAATTCTTTATCAGATTTCTTCTTTTCAATTACATGCCAAATCGTATCCATTAAAAGGGTAATTTGAAGTATGTCATGCTGGTTGTAATCAGTCTGTTTGTTAGCTAATCCAACCACAAGCACTATTTTTCCTTCTATAATTACAGGAATTGATAAATATTTTACAATAGGCACATGACCTTCAGGATATCCCTTGCTTAATTGTACTTCTTCTTTAAAATTATTAAAAACAAGAGGTTTTTTTTGTCGCACAGATTCACTCCACATTCCGGTTTTCTCCAATTCAAGACATTCGTCCCATGCATCAATCTGGCAATTGGCGACAGCATTTTTAGATACCGTCTGCATCTGAAAATGCTGTTTTTCCTGATCAAAGGAGTAGATGAAGCCAATTTGACTTTCAGTAAGTTTAATGGCTTCTTCCAGTGCATAATCCAACAAATGGCGTATGTCGTTTGTGTCTTGCTGCATAAGATTTACCATGCTCTGAAGTCTGGCTTCGTTCTGACGAATTTGTTTCTCAGCCTCTTTTATTCTTGAAATATCAGTATGAGTTCCCACCATAATCATCGGCAGGCCTTTTGGTGTATGCGAGATAATTCGTCCCCTGTCCAAAACAGATAACCATCCACCATTCTTATGACGCATTCGTAATTCTGTTTCATATATGGAATCAGGATTCTCAAGATGGTTCATTAATAATTTTTTCGATTGCGCTAAATCATCAGGATGAACCATCTTTTCCCACGAATCAAATGAGTCAATATTTAGTTCGCCGGGATCGTATCCCAGCATGTTGTAGTAGTTGTCGTTACATCGAATCCGGTTTGTTTGAATATTCCATTCCCACGTACCAATATCTGCTGCATCCACACTCCATTTTAATCGTTGTTGCTCTTCCTGTACCTGTTTTTCTGCCTTCCTGAGATCGGTGACATTATTTATTAACGAGAAAATGGAAATCAACTCACCTTTATCATTATAAATGGCAGAGTTATACCATTCGCAATGAAGGATATTCCCTTTTTTGTTGATGTTTTTATTGATGATGACATTTCTTTTAAAATGGCCGGCCGCTAATTGTTCCAGTGCGTTACACACAAACTCTTCATCTTCTTCATGAATCATGTTGAGTTCCTTCTCTGTTTTTCCAATGGTTTCATCTGCACTCCATCCAAAAATTTTCTCGGCCTGTCTGGACCACACTTTAATCCTTAGATTTTGATCAATTTCAATCACTCCCAGTGGTGTGTTTTCGAGATGAAATCTCAAACGCTCATTGGCTTCGTTTATGAGATTGGTATTTTGTTTGTGTGATGTTATATCGGTAAGGGTAAATATTACGGAATTAGTATTTTCCGTATCATCCATACTGCCTGCTGTAATGATGGTGTATATATACTCACCTGATTTATTGATAATTTTGGCTTCGCAGAAGCCAAAGCTATCTGAGTTGATCTGCTGTAATATGATGTTTTTAATTCTATAGAATTCTTCACTCGTTTCAAAAAACGAGCGAATGTTTTTACCTTCAATCTCTTTTCGTTTATAGCCTAAAATCTGTAGTAGGTAATCATTCACCTCCAGGATGATATCGTTTTTTATCATTCCCAACCCAATGGGAGCAACTTTGCTTAAGGAAAGAAGTTTATCTTCACTTTCTTTCTGCTTCTTCAAAGCCTGTTTTACTTTTTTTCTGAGTATTATAACAAAAATTACCAACAAGGTTATGAAGGCTAGCAATCCTAAAATATATGGACGTATTTTTTTTGCATAGTATCCACGTTCATATATTGAAAACCATTTGTTGTATAATTCATCGTAAGTTCCATTGGTTTTTAGCTGATACAATCCCATGTTAAGAGTCCATAAAAGAGCATCATTATTTTTTTTAACAGCCATGGCATAGCGCTGTGGTTCTATATCGGACGATCTTAATACAACATTTTTGATGTTGAAGTTTTTAATCAGGTGCATACCCTGGAAGTTCCCAAGCAGAGCAGCGTCATGCTGATTGTTTTCGAGCAATCTGAGTGCCTCCAGTTGATCATTTACAGCAATTATATCTTTCGTGATATTATTTTCAATAAGGTAATCATGCATAATATCACCTTTCTGAACAATGATCTCAAGCCCATGAATGTCATCCATAGATTGCACTTTTGAGTCTTTATGGGTAAAAAGTCCATGGGTCATTACACTATGTGGAATGCCAAATCGGATTTTTTCTGATCTGTAGGGGCTGACGAGCATTCCGGTAATGACGTCGATTTTTCCGGCTTCCAGTTCCTCCCGAACCTGGTGCCATGGCGCTAATTCCAGTTTATAATCAAGATTGAGTTCATTTGCAAGGGCTTTAAACAATTGAATGTTAAATCCGTCGGGTTCTCCTTTCTGATTAATGAATTCATATGGAGGGTAAAATTGATCTCCTTTTATAATAATTTGCCTGCGTATAGGGGCATAAATTGAGGTGTATTCAGCCTCAGCTTGAAGAAAAAAGGTAGAATGACCAAAAAGAAGAATGAATATCAGGGTCAGATTTTTCATCTGTTTATAATTTGTTTTTTAGTTGCCAGATGGAACTCGCCAGATAATCATCTCCCTGTGTGAGAACTCTTTGACTTCGTCGATCTGACGATTCTCATGGCTCGTTTCATGTGTCAATATGTTGTTTTCTATATGCTCTCTTTACTTTGCTTGATCAACTCCCGAAGCCTTGGCACTTATTTGACGTATTAAAATTGTTTTAACTTATGATGTTGTCTTCCATAATAAACAAGAGGCTGTCTATATTTAGGAAATCAGATATTTGTATTTCATCAACAGAATTTATTGGTGATTGATAAAGCCTATAGATTCTTTGGTTTTATGATTTGTTTAGTTCAATTACTATAATTATATCCTTGTTAATAGGACAAGAACAACTTCCATTCTTACTGATTAATTGCTTATTTTTCCTCGAAAGTCACACCATCTTTAAATATACGATTATTTTCCATGGAATGATTAAAAAATGCCCCTGTTTCTTCGCTTCGATCAAGTTCTTTGTTTATGTCGCTTATGAAAAATGATTCATCGGTTCTTCTGAATTTGTATATGTCAGGGGTGAAAAAGATATGATTCTCACTATATTCTATGTGTCTGTTTGAAGTCAGGAATCCCCAATCGCCCGCTTTGGTAAAGCCGGTATCATCCCAGGAGGAGTTGATAGGTTTTCCAAGGTTTACAGGTGGCTGCCATGTAACCAATGCTCCCTCTGCATAGAAAATATCAAAACCTCCATACCCGGGAAGTCCATTGGAACTGAAATAGAGTCTGCGGTTGGTTACATCATAAAATGGGGTGACTTCATCCTGCGGCGTGTTTATGAACACGCCGGCGTTTTGCGCCTGTTGGTATTCTCCTGTATGTTTGTTGTAAACCGAGAACCAAATGTCCATACCTCCTGCTCCTCCTGACCTGTCTGAAATAAAATAGAGAACCTCCAAATTGGAGTCAAAAGTCGTGCCTACGGTAGGTTGAGTTGATGTGTATTCAGGATTGTTAACGCTGGATCCCAGTTTTTCGGGTTGGCTCCACTCGCCGTTATCGTATTTAGAAACAAATAAATGACAAATGGTTTTGCCATCAAATCTGGTTTGACAGCCGGAGATGTAAAACCGTTGTCTGTCGGGTGAAAATGCTCCCCGCCCCGTATCATAATTGTTTAAGTTAAAAAATGGCGCTGGTGGTTCAGGATTACTTGTCCATTGATCGTTCTCAAAATTAGCACTGTAGAACTGCATCACCGGTTCATATGGTTTATCCAGCTTTATTATCTCCGGTGTTTTTTTTCTTGCCGTTCCGTAAATAAACTCATTGTTGTTAATAATGATGACTCCGGTTTGTGGCTGTTTTGTGTTGATTGTTGATCCCAGTCTTTCAATTTTTGTATGTACCATTGTGTCGCGGTGAGCAATGGCCATGTTACATCCTTGAATGAGGTTTTCAACCCGCTCGCGGGTGATGTGGTTCCCGGGAATTCGTCTGGCACGCATTCTTAAAAGCTCAAAATGCTCCAAAGCATCCTCATACTCCTGAAACATTTTTAGCAGATACGCATAATTAAACCGAGCTTCGAGTTGGCTTCGCGGGTCTGATTCATAAATTTTTTTGAAAATATCTTTTGCGCTTCGGTACTGTCTTGTTTCCATATAGATATTTCCCAATTGCATGCCAACATGAGTGTTGGAAGCATCTCTTCTGTAAAGTTCTTCAAGAAAAATTGCAGCCTGATGATGATCATTCATTCTGAGTGCACTGCGCGCCATTCCGCGAAGTTGCCAATTGGGTTTGTCTCTCAAATCAGCAGTGGGTGTTTCAGCATAAGAGGCTTTGCTGCAAAATAATATGAGTATGTAAATGATTAAAATCTTTCCCATGGTATCATCTTATTACTGAGTTGGGTTGAAGGAAGTTTAAATGCTATCCCAAATTCTAATCCTGTGCTGTTCAGCCTTGCTGTGTTTTGTCTGGATATGCTGGTGTCGTATGAGAGCATAAATGTCCAGAATTGCCAAGAGATTCCACCACTGAAAATAATTGAACGGGCATTACCCATCGACGCATTGCGGAGATGAATCCCCGCAATGATGCTGTTGTTCTGGTTCATCCACTCATCAAGATTATAACCAAAATGAGCACCGGTTAATGATATTTGATTCTTTCCCGTTTTTAAATAGACAATGGTTGGAATCACAAAATAATCGGCCGAAAGGTTTATGTCAGCTTTTGAATGCCAGACGTGTTTAACCGGTAACTGAAAGGTTTCACCATAGAATGACTCCTGTGGACGGTTAATTTGTTGTAATGAGTAACCAATATTAAATATGCCTAATTCAGTATTTCTATGGTATAACATTCCGATTCCTGCATCGGGATAAGTGGTTGATTCGTTCTCCAGATGGGCAGAAGTGGGGAGAGATGGATCAAAACCTCCTGTGTCCCTTGAGTATTGATCGGGAAATGTGGTGTTTGACCAATCCACCTGTTTATGCACCCATGCAAGTTGAATGCCAGCGTATAATACTGAATTGATGTTTAAGTGAATGCCGTTGCTGATAGAGAGGTTGATACGGTCGGCAGGAAAAGTAAATCCTGATGAGTTGTCACGGCTGTAATATATTCCGGTTTCTATTTTTTCTGAATTGATGTATACCGGATATTCGAAACTAAAATAGGATGTGTTGTAATCTGAAGACATTTCATGTCCCTGGTGACGATACATGGCGACAGCGCGCCAGTCGCCATCAAACCTGCCTGTGTTGGCAGGGTTTAATGTTAAATGAGACGAAAAGGCCTGATTAAAATGTATGGATTGAGAAAAAATAATGCTATATAACGGCTGTAAAGCCGTTAATATAAAAATGAGCACTATTTTATTTGTTGTCCTTGTCATTATTCCTATTTAATTAAGACTCGAAGCATATTAAGGCAACCCGTCATTGTAGATTTTCGTAATGAATTTAACGAGTATGTTTATTTTTAAATATATTTTACTCAAATTAGTAATTTAATTTATATTGCGCAATTGTGATGACGTAGTTTTCAAATACCTGATGTTTTAATAAATATAAGGTGGAAAAGTTATAACTTAAACCATCTAGTAGATAGTATTTTTTATGCTTTACGGTTGATATGGGGCAGATGTTCCAATAAATACCGATATTTCCTTGCTGTAATGATTGAATTGAAAAGATATATAAGTATTTTGACAATGTTGATTATTTGCTGGAGTTTTTCTTCTGCTCAAATAACTGCTGCATTTTCTGTCGATATAAACGAAGGGTGTTCTCCGTTAAGCGTTCAGTTTACAAACTTATCAGAACCATTGGAAAACTCCACATTCGAATGGGATTTTGGCAATGGCAGTTTTTCCACAGCCGCACATCCAATAGCCAATTATACCAATGTAGGACAGTATACAGTTACGCTCGTAGTAATACATGAGGGAGAAACTGAAACACTCATAATGGAGAATTTCATCACAGTTCATCCTGAGCCTGATGTCTCTTTTGAAATAGTGGGTGAGACAATTGGGTGTGTGCCATTTGAGGTTGAATTTATTAACCAGAGTGTAAACCCTTCGGAAGTTAGTTTTACCTGGAGTTTTGGTGACGGGAATCTATCTTACGACGAGAATCCTGTTAATACTTATTTGCCATCCGGAGTTTTTGATGTAACGTTGCTGGCTGTTAATGAACATGGATGTTCAAACTCATACGTGATTGAGGAAGCTGTGGAGGTGGTGCAACCAAAAGCTGCCTTTGGAATTGATAAAGTTCAATCTTGTGAAGGGGAGTTGTTGGTTCATTTGAATAACCTGAGCAATGCAAGGGAGGGATTTACATCCTTTTGGGATTTTGGAGATGGAAATCAGTCTGAAGAGTTATCTCCCGATCATCTTTTTCAGAACTCAGGGGAGTATTCCATTAAACTGGTGATTACTGATGATATTGGTTGTAAAGATTCCGTAACACGTCAAAACCTTGTAAACATTGTTAAAACAGAAGCACTTTTTTCTGTAGTATCTCAAGTGGCATGTATAGGCGAAAACATCAGGTTTACTAACAACAGCAACCATGCAAATAACTTCCTTTGGCGTTTTGGTGATGGCACGACCAGTCGATCCCGAAACCCTTTAAAATCCTTCTCTGAACCTGGCGATTATGAGGTCTGGCTAATCGCTGACAATGGAACTTGTATCGACAGCACAATGTTGGTTATTAATATAGAAGAAGTGATAGCTCACTTTTCCGTTCCCGATAATTTTGTTTGTCAACTGCCTGCCGCAATAAATTATCAAAATTTATCAACCAATGCCGAAAGGTTTCAATGGAAATTTGGGAATGGGCAAATCTCCTCGCAAGAAAATCCTTCAGTTGAATACACCACGGCCATGATGAGTGGTAATTTATTGAGGAATTTTTCCGATACCTTGATCGTGACTAGTCCTGCCGGCTGTCAGGATGTTTATGTCAAGCAAAATTCAGTAATGGTTCACCTTCCTAATGTTCGGATGAGTCCCGGTCGTGGCGGAAACAGCGGAGCTCTTAACGGATGTGCTCCTATGAATTTGTTGTTTCAGGATCGTACCAGTTATGTAACCACGCAAGATGAAGTTGTATCCTGGAGATGGAGTGTTGGCGATTTGCCTGATCAGATAGGGGAATCAATTGATGTTTTGATTGAATCTGGTGAGCGAACTCCGGTTACGCTTACTGTAACTACTCACAGAGGCTGTGTGCACTCTGCTACCGAGCATATCAATGCCGGTGTAGAAGTTGATGTGCAATTTTCACGCGTTGGCGGTTATAGCAGATGTGCCAGTGAAATGATCATGTTCGAAATCACTTCTCCTCCAGCTTCAATGCGTACGCGTGAAGTTTGGGATTTTGGTGATGGTTCAGAACAATTCTTCCCCATTCCAGCACATAACTATACTGATATTGGCCAGATGGATGTCTCTTTAACTGTATTTAATAACGGGTGCCCATCTACCCGTATTCTTAACAACCACTTAAATATTCTTGGTCCTTATGCCGAATTTTCTGTCATTACCAATTGTGAAAATCCTTATAGATACCAATTTGAATCTGAAATAAAGGATGCTACCAGCTATTACTGGGATTTTGGGGATGGTTCACCTTTTGTAAGCAATGTGCCGAATCCTGTACACAACTATTCACAATCCGGCAATTATGTTGTCAGGCTGGTAACCGAAAACTCGGTTACAGGATGTGAATTTATTGCTACACGAGAAGTTTATCCAAGGAAAATCCGCAGTGATTTTGAATTGGTCAGTGGGCTTCCTTGCCGCACAACGGCTCTCACTTTTGATGGTTCTACGTCTGAGGATTTGTCTCCATTCTTGCATAACAATCAGACCATAAGATATCTTTGGAAAGTAGAAGAGGAAGGAGTATCCATAGGAAGTATGTCACCCGACTTTGTACATGAGTTCAAAAACACTGGAGAAAACAACCTTCTTTTAATTGTAAGAGATGCTAATGGTTGTATTGATACCATGCGCCATGCAATCCGAATATATGAACCTCAACCCGATTTTGTAGCAAGTCATGAAACCGGTTGTATGCCGGTAGTTTTTGGTTTTGTCGATCAAACAGAATCAGAGTCCCCAATTGCCAGTTGGCTATGGTCTTTTGGCGATGGAAAAAGTTCAGCAGATCAGAATCCTTATCACGAGTACAATGAATTTGGATCATATTCTGTAACACTCGAAGTTACAGATGAAATTGGTTGCATAAACTCTATAAATAAAAATCAGGCCGTGCAGGCGATATTTCCCGAGGCTCTCTTTGAAGCCGATGGGAATTTAGGATGTGTTGGAGATACTGTACGACTTTTTGACGTCTCTCCAGGTAATATCGTTTCATATAATTGGGAAATCGGAGATGGACGCGTTTCATCCGAGGCCAAACCTGATTTTGTCTTTATTGAGCCGGGTTATTATTCTGTCAATTTAGAGGTTATTGATGAGCATGGTTGCGAGGCATCGCTTTTTGCTGAGCATTTTATACATATCCAATCGCCACCTGTGGCAGCGTTTGAAGCAGACGTGCTTTCCTCCAATTGTTACCCTCTGGTTGTTCAGTTTCACGATTTGTCCGAAACTGAATATCCGGGAACATGGGAATGGCAGTTTGGTGTTGGAGGAAGTCGCTCTTTTTTGCAAAACCCTTATTACATATATAACAGACCAGGAAAATTTGATGTAAGTCTGATCGCCCGCACAACATATGGTTGTGCTGATACTATAATACTATATGAATATATCGATGTGGGAGGCCCTTATGCCGAAATATCAGTTGCCGATACAGTTTGTCTAAGTACCGAAGTGTTCTTTTCGGCTGTTGAAATAAATGATGTTTATGACATCAGATGGGATTTTGGTGATGGGTATTCAGCTAACGGAGAGGCAGTTTCTCATTCCTATACACAACCCGGGAATTTGTATCCAATAATGATTATTCGCTCCGATGCAGAAAACACATGTAATATTGCTGTAAGGGATACCATCCATGTAATGGATGTGAGAGCGCAATTTTCTATTTTGGAAAACACCCAAACAGGATGTGTACCATGGCAAGTCATGCTTAGTAATCAATCGCACAATTCACACTGGTGGCAATGGAATTTTGGAAATGATTCTGTTTCGGTTGAAGAAAATCCTATAGCCATTTATCCTGAAGCCGGTTCATATCAGATCAAGCTTATTTCTGGTCATGATTTTGGTTGCACAGACACATTAATTATTGAAGATATTGAGATATATCCACTACCTGTGGTAGAAACAAATCCCGATGTTATCATTTGTGAAGGAGATGTAACAACTTTGTTTGCTTCTGGAGGTGTAGCCTACCAATGGACGCCCTCAGAAAGGCTGATTAATCCAGATCAAGCTGTAACTGAGGCCAGTCCATCTGTAACTACCTGGTATCGGGTTGATGTAATTGATGAAAATGGTTGCGAGAATTTTGGAACTACAGAAATTGTTGTTCAACACCCACCCGTGGTATCAATTCTTGATACCACCTTAATTGTTGGCGAGACGATTCAATTTGATCTGTTTCAAAATGAAATATTGCGATATGAATGGAGTCCAGCCACGAACATCTCATGCGCTGATTGTCCTGATCCGATTTTCAAAGCTCTTGAAAGTATCAATTACCATCTTGCAGTTACCGATACCAGTGAGTGCTTTACTGTCACTTTCCCATTTAATTTAACGGTGCAGCATCTTTATTCAGTAGATTTACCTGGTGCATTTATTCCCGGAATGGAGGGGGAGAATTCAAAAGTTTTTGTAAAAGGCTGGGGAATTAAGGAGTTGGTTTCTTTGAAAATATTTAATCGTTTTGGTCAGTTAGTTTTCGAATCAAACGATATGGAGAGAGGCTGGGATGGAGAGTTTAAAGGGCAACCGTTACCTTCTGAAACATATTCATATTCTGTTCAGGTTCTTACATACGAGAATACTGTTCTCAATAAAACCGGTACCATTAAACTAATTAGGTAACATTTGGTTACTCCACAATTGAACAACTGAATTGGGCTATTGATGTTTTGCCGTGTACATCAATAAGTTCGATTATTCTGTCTCGTGAAAGTTTTCTGAATAATCCTTTATACTCCTCAACAAAGAGTGTGGCTTCGAGAGTGAGGTATTCCAGTATTTTGTTTTCAAGGTTGTAGCTTCCTGTGACATAAATCTCCTTCTCTATTTCTCGTCCTACAATTCTTTTTTTGTCCTTATCAGAGTAATCATGGTCAATTAGTTCATTCATGGCTTTATTAAAGTCCACAGAGTTGAATAGTACAAAAGAGAGAGCCATTCGTCGACGAGTCGGCAAATCATAAAGGTATTTTTGTGTTTTGCGGTGGAGCTGTTCCGTCAGATTTGCATTGATTTTGTTCTGATCAATTAATTGATCAGACATATTTAAAACTAAATCATTCACTTTTGAAGGATGCGGATCTTCACCATAAATCAACCATTGCAAATAGTTGCTTTTAACAATGAGCCCATATTCAATCAGCGCATGATTAATATCTGCTGAGATAAAAATGCCATGTTCTCTGCTCAGTAGATTCTTACTTGATGTTAACCTGAATTGATTCATATTGCCTGCAATAAGGTTGCCTATGTTGTCACCTATTATGGTGAATTATTCTGATTTTTTTCTATGCCTTTTGAAAAACAGTGCTTTTGTCGATTTTGTAAGGGGTTGAAAATAAAAGGTTTGATATGCGTTGTCTCCGTTGTGTTTTTTGGAATTAAACTTATTATTTTTTACTTAGTTTTTACATTTTTGTTAAGGTTGTTCACGTAATAAATGTGACTGTTGGTCAAAAAAAGAATCTTTTTTATAATCTGCTGACCACTTCTTATTATGAATTTGATTGTTGCATTATGGCTTGCGAGTTAGGATGGGGTTTAATATGCAGAAAATTAATAATATAAGATTTTGGTGTTAGATGCTTTTTTCTTTTCAGAACTGAGCAAAATTTCTCATTTTATTATATTTTGTTAATTTCGTTTTTTATAAAGTTAATGTAACATTTTCAGGTTTTTTTAGGTTTAAAAGATATAAGGTGTTGCATATTAATATATTATTCAACCAAACTAGTAAGAATGAAACGATTCCTGCTCATATTGAGCTTGTTGATGTTAATTTGTGCTTTTGGTTTTAGCCAAAGCAATCCTTCTATCAATATTGATCATTTGACAGCTGAGTCAGAAGGATTAAACACAAAAGAATTGCGTGATCTGTTGAAAGATGGTGATTCATACTATCGAAAGGGAATTTACGATCGTGCTTATCGCGCCTACAAAAGGCTTTATGATGTAAATAGCAATTTGCCTGAGTTGAACTATAAATTGGGTATAAGTGCATTACGTGGTAACAGGCAGCCCGAATCTTTAAATTATTTCCTGAAAAGCAGTACTGATGTGGCAAAAGATTATTTTTATTTTCTTGGGAAAGCATATCAGGCCAATTTGAAATATTCAGAAGCACGTGATGCGTATGTTGAGTATTACAATTCTCTTGGCAAATGGCGGCAGCGAAAATTTCAACAGGAGTTTGATCAACTCATCAGTGAATGCACATTTGGTTACCGAGCTGCGAATGATTCCCTCCCTTTTTTCATAATTAATATGGGACCGACTATCAATACGTATTATGATGAGTATGCTGCTGTAGAGTATGCTGATCATAATAAGATGTTTTTTACAACGCGTAGTCCCGATAGGTTGCCAACCAAACCGGTGCATCGATCAACGTATTCTGAACGTGTAATGGAGGCTGGGTATGAAAATGGTGAGTTTTCAGAAGCCAATGAGGTTTCACGCCTTTTTTCAAGAGGGCACGCTAGTGTTGCCGGAATAAACCAAAATGATGATTTACTATATGTATATAATGGAAGACGTCGCTTTGGCCATGTGCAGGCTGCACGAATCAGAAATGGAGAAGTACGAAGAAGCAGCAGGATTAAAGGTGGTACTGACCGTAAAGCATTTAAAAAAACTTCAGTTTCAGTAACCAACAACGGAGAAGTCTTTTTCGTCTCTGATCGTCCGGGTGGAGAAGGTGGGAAGGATATCTGGGTCGCTCAGATTAAAAGTTCAAACAGATTTTCCAGACCGAAAAATTTGGGATCTACCATTAACACTCCATTAGACGAGGAAGCTGTGTATGTTACTCCGGATGGACGTACTCTCTATTTTGCATCAAATGGTCACCCCGGCTTTGGCGGTTTTGATGTTTATAAAAGTAAAAGAGCATCTGATGGAACCTGGGGAGAACCGGTTAACCTGGGATATCCCATAAATTCCCCCGGCGATGATATGTTCTATTTTCCTACATCCGACCCTTTGGTTGCTTTTATAGCTTCCGATCGCCCCGGAGGTTTTGGAGGTATGGACTTATATAAAGTTGTAAAAGACACGCGTGTACCCTTCACTTTTTGGGGAGAAGTTACTGATGTAGCCAGTGGTGAGATATTGCCTGCCAGAACAACGCTTATTGATTTGGATTCCAATCAGGCCGTAGCTGTTGCAATTTCCGATTCTTTATCAGGTGAATATTATTTTGAACTGGAAGATGTTGGAAATTTTGCATTACAGGTGGATGTTCCCGGTTACAGAACGGAAGTTGATACGCTTGAAATGCCGGCTGAACGCCATGCTAGTTTGCGAAAGGACTATCAATTGGAGAAACTTTTACATCCTTACACATTGTGGGGAAATATTACAGACCGAGCCAATCAGCGACCTTTACAGGCAGAAATTATTTTCCGATCAACAGAGACAGATTCTATACTTTACAGAGTTTATTCCGATGCCAATTCCGGTTTCTACTCGGTTACGTTTGAAGATAAAATGAATATGAGTATGAATGTTTCTGCTCAGGACTATTTTAGCCGGAATATTCCTTTGCAAGCGAATGAAATGACCGGTGAACAAGGTGAACGTTCATTTGAGCTGGTTAGAAGCCGTACCATCTATACTGTTACCGGTTTGGTTCGTGATGAACAATCGCGAAATCCTGTTGCGGCACGTTTCCGGATTTCCAGACCAGGTATTGGAGAGCGTGTGATATCTAGCAGAGCAGACAGTGTAACGGGGCGTTATGAAATTCAACTGGATGATGTTGGTCCGTTCCTTATGGAAATTAATGCAGATGGATATTTTTATATCAATACATCATTGCAGTTTCACCCTGATAGCACATTAATGGTACGTAATATTGAAATGCAAAATATGACTACCGGAGCCAGAGTGATTATTGAGAATATTCTGTTTACAACAGGGCAGGCAACTCTTCGTTCAGAATCTTATTCTGAACTCAACAAGTTGGTTCGATTGCTTCAGGAAAACCCATCTGTACGAATAGAGGTTGCAGGACATACCGATAATGTTGGTTCTGCAGCTCTTAATCGGAGACTTTCGCGGGACAGAGCTTTGGCTGTTAAAAACTACCTTGAATCTCAAGGGATAGCTCCCGGAAGGATAGAATATCAGGGATATGGGTTTGATCGTCCAATTGAGTCAAATTTAACCGAAGAAGGACGTGCAGCCAACAGAAGGGTTGAGATTGAAATTATTGAATAAAAAATGGTAACTATGATTAAATATAGAATAAAATGGATGGCTCTGTGCTGTATGTTAGCACTTCTACAATACGGTTGTAAGCAAGATGACATTTATGTAAATCTCGACAACTCTGAGGATAACCGTGAAGTCGGGCTTGCAGGCCCTTTTGCGAAAATAGGATTCAATCTGGCCGATTTTCTCGATGATATTGATGAGGATATTCTGCACATTGGTGAAGATGGCCTAATTTCATTAAGATATCGTGAAGAGGTCTACATAGATTGGAAAGAACTTGTAAAACTCAATGATGTAGATGCAACCTGGGACTATTTCTCTCTTCGCTCCACTTCATTAAAATCAGACAATTCTATTGAGTTTTCACAAAAAGTTCAGATGAATCACCGGGGAGATGTACGATACGACAGTTTGACTTTAAACCAGGGTTTGTTGGATTTGCATTTAGTTATACCTACAGGTGAGGCTGGTCAGATTGAGATATCGATTCCTGAAGTTCAGAATGGAAATGGTGATGGATTAACATTTTCACATATAGTAACGCCTGAAAGTAATCACTTTTCTGTTTCTGATTATTCACTAGCCAATCATGAAATCCATTTTAACCAGGATCCGGATATGGTTCCCGGAGAGGAGTTTAGCTACATCAATGTTATTACATCTTTTACTCCAGACAATCCTGACGCAGAAATCGAAAACATCGACTTGACTTTTAGTCTGACTGGGATGCAACCTGAGATTACCTTTGGTTATTTTGGAGTTCAGGAATCGGAGGAGTTGAACGCATCGCTCACTTTTGATGCTTTTGAGGAGCTTGATTTGGTAGATGAGATCGAATTTGGAGATTTTATTCTTAATGTAGAAGTGGAAAACTCCATTGGAGTGCCTTTTTATGTAAGAGCTAACAATGTACGTTTTTATAAGGAGGATCAGACTGATCCTGATCAATATGATTGGTTGCTGGATTTATTCAATGGTGACGAATTAACTATGCAGGTTAACGCTGCGGTTTATGGACCACCGGTTCAACCCAGAATTAGTGCTCTTAGTCCTTATATAAATAAAGCCAATTCAAATATCATAGAGATTGGCAATGGATATCCTGTAAAGATGTTGTGCGATTTGTTTGCGACATCAAATCCGGATGACGATGGCAAACAAAATTTTATGGGAATTATTGATCAACTGCGCGCCGATCTGATTATTGAAATTCCAATGTGGTTTCGTACTGAGAAATACGCACGAAAAGATACCATAGAATTTGATTTCCTTGATATCATTGGTGATGACGAAGAGGAGGTTAGGCGAATGAAAGAGGTTAATCTATATTTTGATTTCACCAGTTGGCTGCCTTTAAATGCCAGTGTTGAAGCGTGGGTGGTAGATATTGATGGGAATCGGATCTCTACATTGATTTCCCCAAGTACAGTAATACCGGCAGCTATGGTAAATGAGGAGTTGCGGGTTCTGGATTCGGTAAAGGAAAGCTTCAAGATTTCTGTTAACAGAGATCAGATCAATAAATTTATTGATGATAAAGCGATGGAGATCATATTGGAGACAACTCTCGCAACACCTGAAAATGGCACTGTATTTATAAAGCTTTTTGAAGATGCGCGTTTAGAAACTGTTTTTAATTTTGATTTGGAAGGTCAAATTCCATGATCAACGAAAAACAAATAAGTATAAAGTAAGCCTGAACAACCAAAAAATAGCACAATGAGTTTTAGAAAGAAAATAATATATATAATTACTTTGGTTTTCATTGTTTCAATTACAGTTAAAGCACAATCCCCCATGGGATTGTACTTTATGGAGACCATTCCTCAATCTTCTCATATAAACCCGGCTATGCAGCCAAGAGCAAATGCTTATGTTTCTCTGCCATCGTTAAATCTAATGATGCAAAGCGATGTGGCATTTTCTACAATTTTCCAAAGACATGGGGGAGAAAACTTAAGTCCCATCAGTTCCAGGTTCGACTATGATAAATTGTATCGCCAAATAGGCAAATCAACCACCATTAATTTTTACCAGGATATAGACATTTTGGGTCTTGGTTTCAGGTATGGAAGGGATTACTTTTCCTTAAATGTGGGTTTCCGAAATGGAATCCAGTTTGGATTGCCATCTGACTTATTTAAAATCCCGGAAAATGGATTCCCTGATGGACAAAAACTGGATTTGTCAACATTGCGCATAAAAAGTTTTTCCTACAAGGAACTTAATTTTGGTTACAGCAGGGAATGGAATGAATATCTTACTGTCGGAATTAATATCAAACCTCTTTTTGGACACACAGCTGCAATGACCGATATAAGCACCTTCATTGTTGAGTCGAATCGCACGCACTGGGACTTGATAGTTGATGGCACAGTGTACTCTTCTGCACCAATTGAGGTTGAAGAGTCAGATACGCCCGGCGATTTTCCAGAATCTATCGACGGAAAAGATCTTGACGGTGATGATTTTTTGAAGTATCTGACCGGGTTTAATAACCCGGGAATTGCTTTTGATTTTGGTGCTGTTTATAAATTATCAGACGACTGGACGTTTTCGGCTGCATTCCATAATCTTGGTTTTATAACTTGGAAACAAGATATCAATACACTCTCGTTTAACGGAAAATATACATTTGACGGAGTTGAAATTGATGGTGATAACAAGGATGATTGGGATGAAGCATTTGAAGCCATTGGAGATTCTATTAAATCAATTATCGATTATCAGGTCGGACATGGTTCATTCAGAACCCCTTTAACCCCTGGGATGTATTTGGGAGCTCAATATAACCTCACGCATTATTTATCCTTTGGTCTGCTTTCCAGAAGCTTGTTTCAGAAATACAATTTCACTCAGGATTTTAATCTTTCTGCCAATGTACAGCCATTAAGTTTTGTGGCTTTTAATATGAATTACAGCTATAGGGTTAATGGCGGCAATGGATTAGGAGCCGGATTTACCTTATTAGGAGGTCCTTTGCAATTTTATATGATGGCAGATTATATCCCCACTAAATATGCCGATGTGTATTTTGATGACAACGATCCTTTTATGATGTTCCCGAATCAGCGCGATTTAAGTATTCGTTTTGGATTGAATCTGATTTTTGGTCGTCATGGTTACAGAGATCGACCAATGGTTAATCTGCATTGATTCTTCTGAAAACGAATCATATATAAGCAACAAAGCACGAATGTAATTCGTGCTTTGTTGTATTATTAACAGTGACTTATCGCTGATGTTCGGAAAAGTTTTAAGAAAATGTATAATGCCTGTCACCTTCATCCTAAATATGGACAAAACATTTTTAGCCAAACAAACGTGTTATTATTATCTGAAAACTCAAATCCAACCTAAACTTTGAACTCAAAACTTCGAACTTAAAACATAGAACCTCAAACTTCAACCTTCTCAACATCTATAGTGTCACAGTCCACTGATCTTCCATATTGTTTTTCCAGTCGCCAAATTTCTCCTCACCACCACGAACTTTCCAGTCCGAATCAATGGTTAGTTTAGAACTGATTCCGCCTCTTGGGTTAAAAACCATTACCACTCTTACGCGCTCAGGTTCATAAACTTCCATGATGTGGTCATAAAACACATTAATTAGTCGCTCATATGAAACAGTAATGTTTCGTAAATGATAAACATATTGTTTCAATGCTTTCAGCTCAATAATTTTCTTCTTAGGGTAGAAGGTTAAAAAAACATCAGCAAAATCAGGCTGCTCTTTTACTCCCAAAAATGTAAATTCAGGAATTTTGATTTTAATCTCGTATGCCTCGCCAGTTGGATTAGGGAGCGATTTTAGGATAGAGGCGTCAATGTCTTTGTAAGTAAGTGTTTTTCTTTCCATTATATTACTAAAATATCAATTGATTACAATCAGTTCATAAAAATGTAATTTTTATGATTTTTCTTCTAAACCTCACAATATAAAAGGAGAATTTCGTTTTTTTATTAAAACAAACGGCAAAGGTAAATAAAAATGCCATTTCATTCATGGCATTTTTTGATATATTTGCGGCACCAAAAAAAAGATTAAGTGGGACGTTCCAGAAAAAATAAACCGTTACTTGAACGGTTGGTCATTTCAGATGTAGCTGCCGAAGGCAAATCCCTTGGCAAAATTAACGACAAGGTGGTATTTGTTACCCAAACCATCCCAGGGGATATTGTCGATGTTCAGGTTAATAAAAAACGTAAAAACTATTATGAAGGGTTTCCCATTCGTTTTCATTATTATTCTGATTTGCGTATAGATCCGTTTTGTTCGCATTTTGGCGTATGTGGAGGGTGTAAATGGCAGGCACTTCCATATTCGGAACAGTTATTCTACAAGCAAAGGGAGGTGCAAAATAACCTTGTGAGAATAGGAAAGGTGGAAATTCCTGAAGTTATGCCCATCCTTGCTTCAAATGCCGAACGTTTTTATCGTAATAAACTGGAGTTCACCTTTTCCAATAAACGATGGCTCACGCAGGAGGAGATTGACAGCGGTGATGAAATTACCGATGGGGATGCATTAGGGTTTCATATTCCCGGGATGTTCGATAAAGTAGTTGATGTTGAGATGTGTTATCTTCAAAGTGATCCTTCAAACCAGATTCGTCTGGCAATTAAGGAATATGCACTTGAGAAAGGTCTTGAGTTTTTCGACATACGAGCTAAAGCTGGTTATTTGCGCACACTCATCATAAGAACTTCATCTACCGGAGAGGTTATGGTTATTTTATCGCTTTTTAATGATGATAGCTTGTCTCGTGCAGATCTTTTCAATCATCTGATTTCGAATTTTCCCGAAGTTACTTCATGGATGTATGTAATCAACAATAAAGCCAATGATACCATTATTGACCTGGATGTAAAGCTCTTTGCCGGTCGTGATCATATTTTTGAGTCCATGGAGGATTTAAAATTTAAAATTGGCCCTAAATCATTTTACCAGACCAACTCAGCACAAGCATACAATCTTTATAAAGTTGCGCGTGCTTTTGCCGGGTTAAGCGGCACCGAAACTGTTTACGATTTATATACCGGAACAGGCACCATTGCAAACTTTGTTGCACGAAATGCCAAAAAAGTTGTAGGCATAGAGTATGTTCCTGAAGCCATTGAAGATGCCATAGAGAATTCGGCCATCAATGGCATTGATAACACCATATTTTTAGCCGGGGACATGAAAGACATGCTTACGCACTCGCTTTTTGAGCAACACGGACGTCCGAACGTAATCATAACCGACCCACCACGTGCAGGTATGCACGCTGATGTGGTTGAAACCATTTTAAATGCTGCACCCGATAAGATTGTTTATGTGAGTTGTAATTCGGCTACCCAGGCACGAGATCTCAATTTGCTGGATATGCGGTACCGGGTTGCAAAAGTTCAACCGGTAGATATGTTTCCACACACACACCACGTTGAAAACGTGGTGTTGCTGGAGCGGAGGTAGTTAGTTAAATCTGAAATCAACTCTATTGTAAGCTCCGCTTTCAAATAGAACTTCATTTATATTATCTATCGTAACAGGAATAGAGTTTATTTGAACTGTTGGAACTTGTTTGTAGCCATTGTCAGTATATACAATATCAAAATCTCTAAGTCTGTTTCCTCTGGCCATTTCTATGGCCACTTCAGCAGCTGTATAGGCTATCTCCCTCCAAGGGTGATACAAGGTGAGATGTTGCTTTCCATCCAGAATGTGCTGAACGGAAGCTTCCTGCGCATCTTGTCCGGTTATGATGACATCACCTGCAAGGCCATACTCTTCAAGAACTTCAATCATGCTCTCTGACATGCCATCAAATCCTGAAATGATCACATCAGGATGTGTTTCAAAATTTGCCATATACTGTCTGAGTTCAAAAGCTGCATGCATTCCATTCCAGTTTTCTATAAATGTTCTGTATATTATATTTATATCGCCCCTGTCAATAGAAGGCTTTAATACTGAGTCAATAGAAGCTTGTAATTCTACAGCATTTCTGTCAAACTTATCTCCACCAAATATCATGTAATTTCCCTGCGGTTTCTGGTTCAATACAAAACCGGCCATTTCTTCTCCTAAATTTTGGTTGTTTCCTGCTATAAACATATCTATGTCACTATTAGGAATCAGTCTGTTATATGCAATTACAGGAATATTGGCAGCATTTTTTACATCCCGAACAATAGCATCAGCAGTGTTGGCATTGATATAGATTAAAACAAGTATATCAATCCCCTGATTAACCATTTCAAGTGCTTTTTGATGCTGTAAAGCGTCATTGTCATTGGCATGATCTATGATTACTTCTGCTCCCAACTCCCTTGCTCTTTCAGCAAAAAAAATACTTTCCATAAAAAATCGATAGGATATTTCAGAAGAATATAGGAATCCAATCTTAACAGATTCTGAGGATTTTCCACATGCTGCGAAGAATATCGCAGCAAAAACCAACAATACAGATTTAATAATCCCTTTTTTCTTGAATTTTCGCATATCCTTTGTCTTTAATTATATAATTGATTTGTATTCGTTTCTTTATTAGTTTTTGCTTTTTGATGTATATCGAAATTAAACTTTTCTTGAAATATCCTTTACGAAAAGGTATAATTAAGTGTTTAAAATACTATTTTTAGCTTCGATAAAGGTAAAAATTTTTGTTGATTTCAATGGACGAATACTTAGTGAGATTGCAGTTGGTCTATGTATGATTCTGAAATATAGCAAGTAAATGTTATTGCTTATTTGATTTTTGCAATAACCTGATGATATTCAAAATAAGAAAATTAGGAATTCTAAATTGATTACAAATGAATTGGAGAGATTTTAATATTAATACAAAGATTAGAAGTACACTTGGGATCATAGTGGCTTTGACATTTTTAATGGGGGGATTTACATTATTTAATTTAACTAGGGTCAACAGAGGAATCAATTCTCTATCGAATCAATACATCCCGTTTGTAAACGAAGCCATTCATGTATCTCAAAATTGGTGGAGAATATCAGAATTTGTTCGATCGTACGATTTTACAGAGGATGAGTATTTTGCTCAAAGAATAGAGACTGGAATGCACCAATTTACAGAATCATTGGACAATTTAATCATAATGGATGCCGCATTGGAAGAAGGTTCACGAGCTTCTGAATTGATCAATTTAAAAGAGCTTTCAGTTTATTATCATCAAAATCTGAAAAGTTACTATGTGTTACAGAAGGAAGCCTCACTTGGATATAAACGTTTAGAGAGCATAGCAAGTATGGTGTCGGATGCGGCAAATATGTATCAAAGTAGTTTACCAGTTCAATCTACTGCTGCAAAAGCGTTGAGAATCTGGAGTAATATTCAATCATATGAACATGCAAGGTCTTCAATGGATATGGTCTCCGAACGTGAGCCGATTGGGCAGCTAAGGAACGAAATTCGTAGAAGTCATTATCCTGCTGAATTGCAGCAAATATTATTGGCTTTCACTGATGCAATAGAAAAGTATATAATTGATTATACTAACGCACGACAGGCGGAGGTTCATAATTTTGAAATAAGTAAAGAAATTATGTGGGAGGTTCGTCAGGTAGGAGATTTGGGTCAGGATCAGATGAATGTTATGGGTAATGAAACCTCCTTTATTGTAGCAATGGTTAGAAACCTAATTATTGTTGCTGTATTGTTGTTATTGCTGATAGGGTCATTTATTGCGTGGTTTTTACCTGTTTCCATAACACGACCAATTTTAGAGGGGATTAATGGAGCTGAACGCATTGCAAAAGGGGATTTATCAGTAAGATTTGACAATACAAGAAAAGATGAAGTTGGCAGGTTGTCAATAGCATTAAATAATATGGTGACCAATCTGGAATCCATAGTGCAGGATATTTCTGAAAGTGCTGCAGAGATTGCAGAAGCAGGAAATAAATTGGTTAAAGAATCTGAAGAACTCGCTGAAGGCGCAACAGAGCAGGCTGCTGCTGCTGAAGAGGTTTCAAGCTCTATGGAAGAGATGCATGCTAATATTCAACAAAATACCGACAATTCAAAAACCACTGAAGTAACAGCCCGCAAAGCTGCTGATGGAATGAAAAAGAGTAACGATTTGTCGCAGATAGCATCTGAGAAAATGGATGAAATTACCAGTAAGATTTCCATTATTGGTGAAATTGCTTTCCAAACGAACATTCTGGCTCTAAATGCTGCTGTTGAAGCAGCAAGAGCAGGAGCAGAAGGACGTGGTTTTGCTGTTGTTGCATCTGAGGTACGGAAACTGGCAGAAAGAAGCCAGCAGGCTGCTCAGGAGATTGGCCGTGTATCTAAAATTACAATAGAATCATCTATAGAAGCTCGCGAGCAGATTGAATATTTGGCTCCGGAGATTGAAAAAACAGCTGAACTGATTCAGGAGATCACCATGGCTTCTCTTGAACAAGTGACGGGTATTGAGCAAATAAATAACGCTCTGCACCAGATGAATTCTGTAACTCAGAGAAATGCCTCTAACTCTGAAGAGATCAACAATGCAGCTCACAGATTAAATAAACTAGCTGAGCGTCTCAACAGTACCATGCGAAGGTTTCGCTTTGAAGAGAGTGCATAAGTTCAGGTCAGAATAATGACGAACCCGACCATGTTTTATGAAATACAAAATATGGGCGGGTTTGTATTTTCCTGAAGGATTTGTTGGTTAGAGTTTTTTAAACTATAATTTGTAGTCTTATCTTGATCATTTTATAAGTTAGCGAAATATCTGAGTATTCTATCTTGGAGGGCTGAAACTTTATTTTTCGAATAGCTTTCGATTTAATATCTTTACCCAAAACAAAATCTTAATGCAACACGATTATAATCCCGAATCTACCATTGGTCGTCGCGGTCTTATTCTGAAAATGCTTGATGAACACGGGCAGGTGAATGTGGCTGATTTATGTGCTCACTTTAAAGTGAGTGCAGTGACCATCAGGAACGACCTAAGTCATCTTGAGCAAAAGAAGCTTCTGATTCGAGCTAGGGGGGGAGCCATAAAAACGGATAAGGTCACCCTCGATCTGAAAATTTCTGGAAAACAAGGGGTTAATGTTCGGGAGAAGGAGGCCATTGGCCGACGAGCAGCAAGATATGTGCAGGAAGGTGATACCATATTTATTGGCAGCGGAACAACCACCCGTGAAATGGTTCACCATCTAAACCGATTTAATAATCTTACAGTCATTACCAACGCATTAAACATTGCCGGGCATTTGGCCGATATGGAACGCTTGACTGTTATTGTGCCTGGTGGAATCATGCGTCACAACATTCTTTCATTGGTGGGTGCAATGGCCATCGATAATTTTAAAAAGTTCTTTTGCGATAAGTTATTTATTGCAGCAGATGGTATTGACGTCAATCTGGGACTTTCTTCGCCTGACCTTGAGGAGGCTGCCTTAAACCGTACCATGATCAAAATGGCTAGAAAAGTAATTGTCGTGGCTGATTCATCTAAATTTGGAAAACGCAGCCTTGCCGTTATTTGCGGCATCAGCCAGATTGATGTGCTGATTACCGATTCTGGTTTATCTGTTATAGCCAAGGAAGCACTAGAAAATATGGGAGTAGAAGTGGTAATTGCCGAATAATATTGAATCAAATGAAGAATATAATATTGCCACAACATGATGTCATAGGACAGGCCGGGAAAGATTTTATGGAGAATAGGAACCCTGACTCTTCAATCAAGGTTTGGAGCGACATTGCCGAAACGGATATTCTTCCGGTTCACTATCTTTTTAGAGATTTTCACCAAATGCCTGATCTTGAGCAGAAGGCTCTCATATTGTGTCGCGGAAAAGTGCTCGATGTTGGTGCAGGCATGGGAAGCCATGCCTTATATCTGCAAAAGAATCAACTTGAAGTTACCGCTCTTGAGTTGTCGCCACTTGCGTGCGAAGTCATGAAAAACAGAGACGTTAAGCATATTGTCAATGCTGATTTTTTCGATTATCCCACAGAAGAGCAATTTGATACCATTTTGATGTTGATGAATGGAATCGGGATAGTTGGTTCAGTGGATAAACTTCAGGATTATTTTCAGGTATTGAAAAGATTATTAAAGCCCGGGGGACAGGTTTTGCTTGATTCATCTGATCTCAGATATCTGTTTTTAAATGACGACGGCAGCATTCTTCTAAACCTGAATGATAAATATTACGGCGAAGTGGTATATAAAATGAGCTATGGCTCATTTTCCGGGAAAAAGTTTCCCTGGCTTTTCATCGACGATGAATTGTTGGGATATTATGCTCACCAGAATGGCTTTGAATTTGAAAAAGTGGCCGAAGGGCCACATTTTGATTACCTAGCGAGACTTTTTATTCCACAATAATACCACAGTGGATGATTCTCATAACTCTTACTTGTTTTTAAGGCCGTCAAACTCTATATTTGTACGATTTTTAGAGCAAGCATAAAACGGCATAGAAAATGAGTAATAAATTTCCTGAATATAAAGGACTTAATCTCTCTCAGATTAACAAAGATGTGTTACAACACTGGGAAGAGCAAAAAACATTTGAAAAAAGCCTTGAACTGCGTGAAGGTCATCCGGCTTTCATATTCTATGAAGGGCCGCCATCGGCCAACGGAATGCCCGGTATTCATCACGTCATTTCCAGAGCCATTAAGGATGTGGTATGCCGTTATAAAACTCAAAAAGGATTTCAGGTACATCGTAAAGCAGGGTGGGATACCCACGGTTTGCCTGTAGAACTTGGTGTTGAAAAAGCCCTGGGAATTACCAAAGAGGACATTGGAAAAAACATCTCGGTGGCCGATTACAATAAGGCTTGCCGCAAAGATGTAATGAAATATACAGACATGTGGGAAGACCTGACCCATAAAATGGGATACTGGGTCGATATGGATAATCCTTACATCACATATGACAACCGCTACATCGAAACACTATGGTGGATGCTCAAGGAACTCCACCAGAAAGGATTTTTATATAAAGGATATACCATTCAGCCATATTCACCGGCTGCCGGAACCGGCTTGAGCACGCACGAGCTGAATCAGCCGGGTTGTTATCGCGATGTTAAGGACACTTCCTGTACTGCTCAGTTTAAAATTGTTCGTAACAGCGATTCGGAGTTTCTGTTTGAGAATGCTGATGAAGTTCATTTTCTGGCATGGACCACCACTCCATGGACGTTGCCATCTAACACGGCTCTGGCGGTGGGATCAAATATTACCTACGTCCAGGTAAAAACTTTTAATGCATACACAGGTGAGCCGATCAACGTTATTCTTGCTAAAGATCTGTTTGGTGCATATTTCAGTGAGAAAAATGCTGATTTAAAACTGGAGGATTACAAACCCGGAGATAAGAAAATTCCGTTTCAAATAATAGGCGAATATACAGGTCAACAGCTCAACGGCATCCGCTATGAGCAACTCATTCCATGGATAAAACCCGATGGAGATGCTTTTCGCGTCATCATTGGAGATTATGTAACCACCAGCGATGGTACCGGAATTGTACACATCGCGCCTACTTTTGGTGCTGATGACGATCGGGTGGCTAAACAATCAGGAATCGTTCCACTTATTTTAATCGACAGGGAAGGGAAGCGTCAACCTATGGTTGACCGCTCCGGTAAATTTTTCCTGATTAAAGATTTGGATCCCTCTTTTGTAAAAAGCAATGTAAACATTGATACTTATGGTGAGTATGCCGGTAGGTTTGTAAAAAATGCCTACGACGATAAACTCACCGATGACGACCCAACGCTCGACATTGACCTGTCTGTGATGCTGAAGAAAGAGAATAAAGCTTTTCGGGTGGAGAAATATGAGCACAACTACCCACACTGTTGGCGAACCGATAAACCGGTTCTTTACTATCCGCTGGATAGTTGGTTCATTAAAACAACAGCAGTGCGCGACCGCATGATTGAGCTAAACAATACCATTAACTGGAAACCTGAAAGTACGGGAACCGGCCGGTTTGGCAAGTGGCTCGAAAATTTGGTAGATTGGAATCTGAGTCGCTCGCGGTATTGGGGAACCCCTCTTCCAATTTGGCGTTCAGAAGATGGTTCATCAGAAATTTGCATTGGTTCTGTAGAGCAGCTCATTAGCGAAATTGAAAAAGCGGTTAAGGCTGGTGTCATGAGTTCCAATCCTTTTGAAGGATTTAAAGTGGGTGATTTCAGTCAGGAGAATTACGATAAAATTGACTTGCATCGTCCTTTTGTGGATGATATTATTTTGGTTTCGGATGATGGAAAGCCAATGCATCGTGAGACTGACCTGATAGATGTTTGGTTCGATTCAGGAGCCATGCCCTATGCTCAAATGCATTATCCGTTTGAGAATAAGGAAAATCTGCCGTTTCCGGCAGATTTTATTGCCGAAGGTGTTGACCAGACCAGGGGGTGGTTTTTTACTCTGCATGCCTTGTCAACCATGCTATTCGATTCAGTAGCTTTTAAAAATATCATTTCCAACGGACTGGTTTTGGATAAGAATGGAAACAAAATGTCCAAACGACTTGGGAATGCTGTTGAGCCTTTCAAAATCATCGAAGAGTATGGTTCCGATCCATTACGTTGGTATCTTCTTACCAATTCTCAACCTTGGGATAATATCAAATTTGATGTTGGGGGAGTAGATGAGGTTAAACGCAAGTTCTTCGGAACGCTATATAATACATACTCATTCTTTTCACTTTATGCCAATGTAGATGGCTTTAAAGGAACAGAACCGGAAGTGCCGGTTGAGCAACGCCCTGAAATTGACCGTTGGGTGATCTCACTGCTTAATAGTCTTATCAAGGAAGTTATGGCAGCTTATGAAAGTTATGAGCCCACCCGTGCAGGAAGAGCGATTCAGGAGTTTGTTACTGAAAATCTCAGTAACTGGTACGTGCGATTAAACCGGAAACGCTTTTGGGGTGGAGAGTTTGACCAGGATAAACTGGCAGCTTACCAGACGCTGCTTCACTGCCTTGAAACTGTAGCAGTTTTGAGTGCTCCTATTGCTCCCTTTTATATGGAGCAACTTTTCAGCAATCTTAATTCCGTTACAGGAAAACACAAAGATCCGTCGGTGCATTTGGTTTTAATGCCTGAGTTTGATGAGAAACTGATCAATAGCCAACTCGAAGAGAGAATGGCGTATGCACAACAGATTTCATCTATGGTATTGGCGTTAAGGCGAAAGGTGAGCATAAAAGTTCGTCAACCACTGCAAAAAATCATGATTCCGGTTTTAAACGATGCTTTTGAAAAGCAGATTGCTGCCGTTGAAAATCTGATTTTAGCTGAGGTTAATGTAAAAGAGATGGAATATCTTAAGGACAGCAGCGGCGTTTTGGTAAAAAAAATAAAGCCAAATTTTAAAGTACTGGGTCCGAAATACAGCAAACTCATGAAAGGAATTGCAGCTGCTGTTAACTCCATGAGCGCTAATGACATCAACAGATTTGAGCAGGAGGGAAGTTTTGCCATCGATATTAATGGCGAAACCATTAATATTCAACTCGAAGATGTTGAAATTTTAAGTGAAGATATTCCCGGATGGTTGGTGATGAATGAAGGTAAAATCACGGTTGCACTGGATATCACCATTTCTGAAGAGTTAAAACTGGAGGGAATAGCCCGGGAGTTGATAAACAGAATTCAGAATTTACGAAAAGACAGTGGTCTTGATGTAACAGATAAAATCAATCTTACCATTGAGCGTAACGAACTGGTTGAAAAGGCGGTTGAAAAGCATCGTGAATACATTGGTTCCCAAACATTAGCCACAGCCATTAACCTTGTGGAAAAATGTAACGAATCAACAGCTGTTACCGTAGAAGTGGATAACGAAATCCAGACATCTATTTATATACAAAAGAACTAAGTTTTACCGACCCAAAAACAGAATATATTATGAGCGAAAGAACCAGATATTCGGAAGAAGAGCTTCAGGAATTTAAGGAAATCATTCTTAAAAAACTTGATAAAGCCAAAAAAGATTATGAGTTGTTGAAAAACACCATTACTCTTGAGGACGGAAATGATACTCAGGATACATCTCCTACTTTTAAAGTATTGGAAGAAGGTGCAGCTGTTCTCTCAAAGGAGGAGGCAGGTAAACTTGCTCAGCGTCAGCAAAAGTTTATTCAGCACTTACAGGCTGCTTTGGTTCGCATCGAGAATAAAACCTATGGAGTTTGTCGCGAAACAGGAAAGTTAATACCTAAAGAGAGGTTACGAGCTGTTCCACATGCTACGTTAAGTATTGATGCAAAGCGCAATCAGAAGTAATTCAACTCTGATATTTACGCGTAAACAGATTCATAAAATTACTGGTGGCAGCGGTAAACAGATATCGTGTGTCACCATTTGTTTTTTGGGTAGGGGCTATGAACGGCATAAATATTGAGTGGTAAAATATTATCAATTTTATCGCATGGCACAGGCGATATTAAAAATTTGAATGGATGAAGGTTGATATCAGTAAATTGAAATTGTCACTTATTATCATCGGTGTAATCCTTATTATTGATCAGGTTCTGAAGATTTGGATTAAAACCAACATGATGCTCGGACAAGAGTATCGTATTTTCGAGTGGTTTATTATCCACTTTGTGGAGAATAATGGTATGGCATTTGGAATGGAGCTCGCTGGTGAGTATGGTAAAATTATACTTAGTATTTTTCGTATTGTAGCTGTTACTGCCATTGGTTGGTATCTGTATAATCTCACCAAAAAAGATGCGCATACAGGCTTGATTGTGAGTGTTAGTCTTGTTTTTGCCGGTGCATTGGGTAATATCATCGACAGTGCATTTTACGGGATGATATTTGATGCAAGTTATGGCCGTGTTGCTACATTCTTGCCTGAAAGTGGTGGGTATGCTCCCTTTTTACACGGAAAGGTGGTTGATATGTTCTATTTTCCACTGCTTACTGGTACCTATCCACAATGGTTACCATTTGTTGGAGGTAACGAATTTATCTTTTTTCGTCCCGTTTTCAATATTGCTGATTCGGCCATTACTGTTGGGATTTTTATCATCTTGATTTTCCAAAAGAGATTCTTTCCCGAAGGAACCTTGTAATTAAAACCATGAAGGTGACTTAAATAGGAGATAAGATATCCTCTTTCATTAAAGGGACATGGATTTTTTGTGTATCGCACCCCTATTTTTTGCATAATCTATCCTGATCCCATTTTTGAGGGTTATTTACAATGTAATTAGAGATGTTTTGAAATGATTTTTCGTCACGTATTACATGGTCATAAAAACGTGTTTGCCAATTAAATTCATGCTCCTGTGGATCTATAATCCCAAATTTTTAAACGTTCGGTCATGGATATGTTTTTTTAGGTTTTCTATCAGTTGAATAGGTAATCAACAGATTTCTATACCTATTTCCCTTTTTTTAATTTCGGATATTCAACCCTTGCATGATAAATGTTTTTAAGCTTTTGCTTAAAAACTTCTTTTACTTCTGTAATTTCTTTAAAAGTGATGGGTGCGTCAATAAACTGGTTTTCTGCAATCTGGTCGTTAATGATGTTTTCCACCAACCGATCAATCTCATCATCCGAATAATTTTTAAGACTTCTGGAGGCAGCCTCAACCGAATCGGCCATCATTAAAACCGCTGTTTCTTTGGTAAATGGCGTTGGCCCGGGATAGGTGAAGAGACTTACATCCGGGTCTTCTCCAGGATTTTGATTCACATACGAGTTGTAAAAATATTTGGTTTTCATTGTTCCCTGGTGGGTGGTGATAAAATCAATGATTTGACGAGGCAGTTTTTCCTTTTGCGCCATTTTCACCCCGTTTTCAATATGATGAATAACTAACTGCGCACTTTCATCGTAAGGCATGTTGTCATGTGGATTCATGCCTGATGACTGATTTTCAGTAAAATATATTGGCGACCAAAGTTTGCCAATATCATGATACATAGCACCGGCTCTTACAAGTAGTGGGTTTCCTCCGATTTTGTAAACGGCCTCCTGTGCAAGATTCCCTACCTGAATGGAGTGTTGGAATGTGCCGGGAGCTTTTTCAGCCAGTCGCCTGAGCACTGGGTGGTTGGTGTCTGCAAGCTCCACCAGAGTTACATCCGATAAGAATCCAAATAATTTCTCAAAGATGTAAATCAGTGGATAAATCATTAACAGCAACACTCCATTTGCCAAAAAATAGAAGTAGGTATTGTAATTAATTTGTAGAAAATCACCCTCCTGCCATAGTGATAATCCGGTGTAGAACAGTGAATATGAAAGGAAAACCAAAATGGCAGCTCGTACAAGTTGGGAGCGTCGTACCATACGGAACAAACTGAACATGGCTGTTAGCCCTGCGGGTATTTGTAATATTACAAATTCAAAGCTGTTACTCACATAAAATGCAGCAAGCAATACCGTGGTTACATGTATAAAGAATGCGAGCCGTGAATCAAAAAATATCCTTACAATTATTGGTAAAATTGCAAACGGGATAACATATATAGGGAAATTGTCAGTGCGATGTGAAATACTTGCCAACAGGATCATTGATGACACCATCATGAGAAGAAAAAGGACTGACAACAGGTTGTTATATACATCTGTCCTAAAATAGTACAGGAAAAGGAATATAACAACAAACAGCAGAACAATGATGGTTGCTTGACCTGCAAGAATAAAGTAGTGACTAGTGCCCCTTCCCAGGCTTGTTTCATATTCCAGTCTAAGAGAGTCAAGTATTCTTCCGGTCTCTTCGGAAATTAACTCCCCTGTTTCAATGATGCGCTGCCCGGCCAGTACAATCCCGCTGGTCAGACTGATGTTCCTAAGAATGTTTTGACGTTCCTGTTCAGTTCGCTCAGGTTCAAAACGGATATTTGCCTCCAAATATCTGTTGAGTTGCAGATTGCTGATTAAATTATCAGCCTGATCCTGTGATACATTACTGTTTTTATCAATGATGTCAAAAATAATCGTGGAAAGCTCCAGATAGGCACTCTGATAGTTAAAAAACTCTCCTATTTCGTATGGTTCGGCAAAATTATTACGTACCACCATAATGACAGTTGATTCCGGTAACTCTTCATACTCTTCAGGAAGAGATATGAGGCCTGTGTTATATATACTGATTAGTTTTTGATGAATAAGCTCTTGTACCTGGTTATAAACTGTTTTTGAATCATTGTTTCTTAACCTGTTGGTTAAGAAAGGGTATGTTGAAAGCAGGGTGGGAAGTTGACTGACATAAGTTTCCTCAAAAAACTGGATCATTTGTCCCGAAATAGATGGCTCATAATTAAAATAAGGTCTGAAATTATGAAGAGCATTCTCCCGTTCAGCACGTAATTCTGCCTGAGATTTGTGTATTGGAAAATCAAACGGTGCAATTAAAGTCTCATGAGTCCAAGGGCGCCCGTGTGTATATTCATAACGAAATTTTCCTTGTCGGGGAAATATATATATAACAAGTAAAATGGCGGCTATAAATAGCAGTATACGGTTGATTGCTTTGGAATATTTTTTTATGGTATCAATCATGTTAAAATCAATTAATCAGGATTTAGATAATAATTGTTTAGGATGATCTATTGATGAAGCATATTCTGAAATCAATGTCGTTTAGTTAATGAAAAATTATGTTCGCCTGCGCTCATCCTTTTATTCCCCAAGGGGATGCCAACCCGCGCGTAAGGATTCCCCCCTTGGCTTAGACGTGAGCTCAGCCGAACGGGGATTAAGGGGAGCGGGAAGGAAAAATGCCTTAACTAAACGGCATTGAATCTGAAATGCCAATAATAGTAACCATCCTTATTATAATGCTAATCTAAGCATTTTTTCCAATCTATGGATATAACATGACATGTGACTTTTTTGTTTTTAAAGAGAATCATTGGTTTCTTGGAAAGTTTTCGGGATTTCTCCTTTTGGTCGAAATGACAAAACTTTTGTGATTTTTTGCTTTGAATGGGGTTCGTAACGGTTTTGCCGTTACGAACCCCATTCAATTTAAACCTAAACAGCTGTCATTTCGAATTCTGCCTTGCGGAAAGGAATCTAAACCCAAGTTTTTGTATTAATTCTTATTTTACCGAACATCAGTTGATAATAATATTTTTTGAGATTATTTTTATTTCCAATCATTCTTTTAATTATCTTTCGGTTTATTTTTTTAAGCAGCATAAAATTGTTGCACCCCCTTTAATATAAACAGAAGCGTGATATGAGTGGTTCGATTTGTCCATATAGTGTGCTTTCGGTAAGGCGTGAGCCTTCCGAAAAATCTGAACTTGAAACCCAGTTGTTGTTTGGTGAGGTATTTTACGTAGTTGAAAGAATGGATGGTTGGGTTAAAATCAAAACTGAATTTGACGGATATGAAGGCTGGATTGATGAGCGAATGTATTATCCTGTCCGGGACAAAGAAATAGAGTTGTGGTTATCAGCTCCCGGAGTGATAATACCTACACCCATGTTCAAGTTGATTCGTGAGCCAGAGAAATCAGTTCAATTAATTTCGGCAGGTAGCAGGATCGTATTTAATGGGGAGGATCGGAACTCTTTTGTAATTGGTCATAAGGAATTTTATTGCCAAAGTACTGTTCCTGATCGTACTCCAGATCTTGAAGAAATTGCAAAAGGATTTTTAAATACTTCCTATTTGTGGGGTGGGAGAAATATATTTGGCATCGACTGTTCAGGTTTATCTCAGGTCGTTTTTAAAATAATGGGAAAGCGATTACCCCGCAATGCTTCGCAGCAAATTGAACATGGCACCATGGTTAGTTTCGTAGAAGAGGCCAGAGCAGGAGATCTTGCTTTTTTTGATAATCCTGAAGGTGAGATTACCCATGTTGGGATTTGTTTGGGGCAAGGGCGTATTTTGCATGCCAGTGGTGAGGTCCGGTTAGATCATTTGGATCATCAGGGAATATTTAACCGTGAATTGCAAAAATATACTCACCATTTGCGTGTTATTAAAAGAATCATGGAATAAAATATGTATACCTATAATTATCCGCGTCCTTCTGTAACTTGTGATGTTGTCGTTTTTTCGGTCGGAAAAGATCAATCAAAAGTATTGCTGATAAAAAGAAAGTTTGAGCCTTTTAAAGGTTTGTGGGCACTTCCCGGTGGGTTTGTTGACGAAAACGAAGATCTGACGGATACTGCGCTTCGGGAACTGGAAGAAGAAACCGGCCTTTCCGGTGTAAAGGTTAAGCAGATTGGAGCTTATGGAAAACCTAACCGCGATCCCCGCGGACATACCATTACCATTGCCTATTTGGCTGTGACCAAAGTCGAAGTTGAACTTAATGCAGGAGATGATGCGCATGATGCAGCATGGTTCCGAACTGATGAACTCCCTGAACTGGCTTTTGATCATTCAGTCATTATTCAGGATGCACTTAATCTGCTTTAATGCTCTTCTCTAGTACAATCAGAGACTCTGGACCTTTGTTAAAGATCAGATCAAGAATACTCAGATTTGGTATAAACGGTTGGTTGAGTGCAAAAACCTGTCGATAAGATTCCGGCCTGAAGCTCTCATCAAATGAGAAGCTTTTTTTAGGTTGTATGGAGTCACGAAAGTCCGGGTATTGATAATCTCTTTGCCACTCCTTTGTATAACTGATTTTTGCAGTAACACTGCTGCATTCCATAGCAACTTCCAAAGCATAATGGTTCATATCGAGCAGGTACTTCCATTTTTTTGTAAATATTGGCTCAATATCATCTTTGTAATAGATGTAGTAGGGAGAAGAGTTGTAAGCTGCCTCAATGGATTTCCAGTGAATCTGGTTCCATGGTGTGTCATAATCTATCTCAACATCCTTGGTGCACATTTTTGTGCCAGACTTTTTCACTATCGGAATGGTTAATGGCAGAACACCATTTGCACCGAGTATAACATACCGATTGCGATAAGTTTGCCTTGAATAGTTACAATATCGCTCAATAAAAGCCTCCTGACAAGATGCCAGGTGGGCAAAATAGTGAACAGGAGGAAATATGGAGGTGCTAAATATCTTTTTCAACTTTCGATTTGTCTTCCGGGGGTAACTCTTTGTATTCAATGTATTCTCCTTTTTCGGGTAAAAAACGTTTGTAGGCATACAAAGCTCCGGTAATAAGTCCGGTTAAAAATGTCCCGATAAGTAATATGGCCAGCGATACATTAGGCTTCCAGAAAAGAAGTTTTACTTCAATGGGGCCTGAGTTTTGCACTGAAAAAATAACCAACAAAATAGCAAAAGCAATAAATACCCAGAAAGAGAATTGAATTTTCTTTTTCAGGACAGTCATGTTGTTTGTTTTTGGTCGCATCTTATTGTTTGTTTTTAATTTCCGATATATGGGTTTCCAATTTTTGAATATAGTTATTCGGAATGTAATTGTCAAGCGAGCGGCATACTTCAGAAGCAAAAGCAATTCCGCAGGGAATTATCTCATCCCATTGATCCTCTGTGATTGAATGAATGTTGTTGATTGATATGTTCTGCTTGAGAAGGCCATGTACGAGTCCGGCATTGAAATTATCTCCGGCACCGATTGTACTTACCGGGTCAATTTTTAGCACTTCATACCATTTGTCAATTTTGTTTCCAAATAGATGAACTCCATGTGAGTTTGCTGTAATAACAACATTATTGCAAAGTCTTCTAATCCTATCAGAAATCTCTATCAAATCCTCTGTACCGTAAATGTTCTTGAAGTCCTCATCGCTGCCACGAACAATGTCAGCCAACGAAAAATTTTCTTCAATTACTGTAATCAGCTTGTCTGTTTTATGCGAATGGTGATTTCTGTAGTTCGGATCGTAAACAATAATGGCACCTTTATCTTTCCCAGCCTTCAGATATTTAATCAACTGTGGACGTAATGAAGGGTTAATTGAAAAAAATGAACCAAAAAGCACGATGTCATTCTCCTTGAACTCGGGCATTTTTCCACTGAGCGATTGCGAGGAGTAGTCCTTGAATATTTCATATTCTGCATCGTTGTTTTGATTGAGGAATGCCAAAGCCAGAGGAGAGCGGTTTCCCTCGCGTCTGAAAAGAAAGGTGTCTGAGACACCATTCTCCAGTAGGAAATTGTCAATCAGATCGCCAATGCGATCGTTTCCAATTTCACTGACAAAACTTGGATTGTAGCCCATTCGACCCAAAGAAACAATGGCGTTGAGAGTACTGCCACCTGCGGTAGCCCCAACGGGTTGATTGTTTTTGAAAATAACATCAAGCAGGGCTTCTCCTATTCCATAGATGTGCCGCATAAAACCTCTTACTTAACAAGTTTTGATATGGCTTTGAATTGGTCAGTTCCTGCCACGCGACACAATTCAAAGAGCAGCGACTCGTAACTGGTTACGGTGATTCCTTCCTGAAGCATGCGATTGATGGCAATGCGTTTGTTCTCAGGATTACGCGATGCAACACAATCTTCTACCACTACAGGCTGAAAGCCGTTGGCTTTCAGGTCTAATGCCGTTTGAAGTACGCAAATATGTGATTCGATACCTGCCAGAATGACGAATTTTGCAGGTTTCTTTTCTATATCTGATAAAAAAGCCGGCTCATCACAACAGCTAAAAGCAGTTTTTTCAACGTATTTGTATTCTGCGAGTAAACCGGCAATGGCATGGATGGTTTCACCTAAGCCTTTTTTGTATTGCTCTGTCACTTTTATGGGTACTTGAAGGATTTTTAATCCTTCAATTAAGTTCTCTAGATTTTTGGCCAATTTTTCGTTATCATGAATGTGTGGAAAAAGCCGCTCCTGCACATCAATAACCACTGCTATAGATTGTTCCTTTTCTATTCTCATGTCTCTAAATGTTCTTAAATCCGCTTAAATCAAGTTTCTCATATTCTTTAAAAAACTCCATGAGCGCTTCCTTTATCCGAATTAATCCACCCTCAACTTCCGATTCGATATTTAAAGGGATAACCGGATCGTGCAGCGACAAGCGAAGCAAAAACCAGCCTTTTTGCCCGGGAATGTCACAATTGATTCTTACACCTTCAAAATTATCGGGGGCAATGTCCCATCCTTGTTTACTTCCGGCCAGAAGTCCCAGGTTCATAATCACTTTTTCCCCATATTCTTTAAACTCAGGTGAGTTGATTCCGATTCTGATTTCTGCCGATTCCGCGGGAATCGGCATCGCGTCAATAAGAGATGTGAGGTTTTTTCCGGTTTTTCGGAGCTGAGCCATTTTTATGATGAGCTTGGTTACAAGATAAGCGCCGTCATCCATAAAATGGTTTTCTTTAAGCGCTGCATGTCCGGAAGTTTCAATGGCTAACCAACAAGGTTCGCCATCGTTGTTTAAACGGATGGCTTCGTTGATCACATTTTTATATCCGCGCATATATCTTTTATGCTTTCCTTTTAGATGCTCTTTAATAAACCATTCAAGACCATTTGAAGTGATGGAGTCTGTTACGATGGTGGTTTTTGGATGTTCATCCAAAACCACAGCTGAAATTAAAGCTATCAGGCTGTTGCGGTTGATGGGAGAGCCGGTGTGGCTAACTAGAGCAGCTCTGTCCACATCGGTATCAAAAATGACACCCAAATCTGCATTGACTTGCTTTACTTTTCTGATGATGGAAGCCATTGCCAGGTCATCCTCGGGATTCGGTATATGATTTGGGAAACGTCCGTCGGGCTCAAGATATTGGCTTTCGGAAATATCAGCACCGAGAGGTTTAAGTACTTTGGTGGCATAAAATCCGCCGGCTCCGTTGCCTGCATCAACGACTATTTTCAATCCTTTTAAAGGCTCGTCGTAATGGTCGGGATGATTCACTTTTGTTCTGATTAAATCCACAAAGTGAGCCGCGTATTTTTCCATGAAATAGCAACTTTTTACACTCCCTTTGCCATCAGACTTAAACTCTTGTAATCCGGAGGCATACTCCAGAATCTTGGTGATGTCTTCTTTTTCCAGACCACCTTTTGGTGTAAAGAATTTTAGTCCGTTGCGATTGTATGGCAAATGGCTTGCTGTAAGCATAATGGCACCATGCATGGGCTCTTCTCCCATTACCGTGCTCATAAACATGGCCGGAGTAGATGCCAGTCCAACATCAAATACTTCAATACCACATTTTGAAAGTTGGTCTGTCAATGCTTTGCTGAGCCTTGGTCCGGATAATCTGGAATCCATTCCAACAGCGATTCTGGTTTGCTCTGAAGTTGGATGATTTTCATTTAACCATGCCGCAAAGGCTTCACCAAGGCGCGCCACCACTTCAGGCGTCAGGTTCACTGCTTCATTCTGAACACCTTCTAGGGCAATTCCCCTGATGTCGGAGCCATTCTGAAGTTTTTTCCAATCAAAGTTGCTCATAATGTTGTTATTTTTTTTCTAAGTTGGCTGCTTTTCTCGATTTATCACCCAGGTATCCGCCGTGATGACGCAAAGAATACTCATGATTGTTGAATCCAATTTTCTTCATCAGCAAAACAACCAGTATATCTCCAATCACAGTCATGGTGGTAGTGGATGTAGTAGGTGTTAATCCCAACGCACAGACCTCCTTTGGATTGCCGGTAAATATACTGACATTGGCTGCCTGCGCCAATAACGAATCAGGATTTCCAGAGATGACGATGAATTTAATATCGGGACGAAGGCCTTTTGCAAGATCTATTAATTCAACAATTTCCCTCGTTTTTCCTGAGTTGGAAATAAGCAGCATGATGTCATTCTTTTGCACAATTCCCAAATCTCCATGCTGTGCTTCGGATGGGTGAAGAAAAACTGCCGGTGTACCCGTACTGCTGAAGGTGGTTGCCATATTGATGGCTATTTGGCCTGCTTTACCCATTCCTGATGTAATCAGTTTACCTCCTTTTTCGTGTATTTGCTGATAAAGCAGGTTGACTGCTTCTTCAAAATTGTTGGTAACGGGGATTTTTTTTATGGCTTCGGCTTCGGCTTCAAGTAATTCTCTTACCTGGTTTATCATAGTCCCTTAATCTTTTCCTTTGTTATTAATCTGTATGTGCTTTTTGTGATGCTGTAAATAAAAAATACGTAATACGTATTTTTATTCTGGGATTCCTGATTGATGAACTTTTGTTGATATCAGAAAAACATTTTTGTAATATTCTTAATAGAATATTTTTCAACATCAGTTAAATGTGAATTACAAATGTATCAAAAAAATAGGGAGAAACATACATGAGCATCTAACCCAAAGATTGAGCAATTGTTGAAAATGGTTGTAATTTGCAATATCACAACAGGATATGTGGTTGTACGAGAGTAATAATTACCACAGATGTTTCTGAACTATTCTTTTTTAATTGCAAATTCTTCAAAATATATACGGTAATTATTTATATTTGAAGGAGGTAATTTTTTAATGAAGTAGAAAATCTCAAATCTTTTGTATGATTGAACAGCGTTTTATTAAACTACCTGAGTTTAGTCGGGGATTTCATCTTGTTACCAAATATATTGAATCGGAGCTGGGACACTTGCCGGAGGCAGGGATGGTCAATATTTTTATTCAGCACACTTCCGCCGGACTATCATTGAATGAAAATGTGGATCCCACCGTTCGTGAGGATTTCGAAACCATTATGAATAAGGTAGTGCCTGAAAGTCATTCAGATTACAAACACAATATGGAAGGGTCGGATGACATGCCTGCGCATGTTAAATCCTCGCTTGTGGGTCAATCCCTCACCATTCCCATTGCCAATGGACGAATGGCTTTAGGTATGTGGCAGGGCATATATTTATGCGAATTCAGAAATTATGGCGGTCCGCGAAAATTGGTTCTAACGGTTTATAGCTAGTGTTCAGTCAGCCGTTAAGTTTCGGGTTAATCTGGTGCGTTTGGCCTTCCCCCATGGTTAGGGGTGAGTGAGGCATATAATTCAGATTTAACTTGACGCTAAACCGGTCACAGTTTCCCAATTTTTTAATAACTCCTCTGTTCCGGATAGTACTACAGAAGCTCCGGCATTTGAAAGCACCTCAGGTTTAAGAATGCCTGTGTTTACTGCTATGGTGGTAATGTTTGCAGCCACCGATGATTCCACCCCCATTGGCGCATTTTCTATGACGATGGCTTCGTTGGCTTTACAACTTACCTTTTTAAGTGCCATAAGGTATGGCTCCGGATCGGGTTTCCCTTTCTTAACATCAAAACCGTTGATTACATTTTCGCGGGTGATGCCGTAATCGGATTCCAAACGAGCCAATAACGACGGCTGACGCGAACCGGTTACTATCACCACCAATAATCCGGCTTCGATGGTTCTTTTTACTACTTCCTGCATTCCGGGCATGATTGGTGCTTCGGGAGCTGCCTGCATCAATTCTGTTTTTGTATCGTAAATGGTTTTGATGTCTTCTTCGGTGGCCGGCCTGTTGCCATATTTCTCAAATGCAATGTTAATGGTTGCGGGGCCGGTGCGGCCTTCGTTCAGATAGGCATCATATTCGGGGAAATTAATCCCCGAACGACGAAAACTCTCCACCCATGTTGAGGCATGATTGGGCATGGAGTCGTACATTACGCCATCCATATCGAAAAAAACTGCTTTTAAATTTTTGGGAAGTAAATCTCTGTTTATCATGATTGCAAAGATGCAAATTTTGTTTCAGTTGCCGCATGCTTGCTGTTGCCTTTGTATATTTTTTGCTATTTTTGACAAATGAAGATCATCATTAATAAACAAATATCAGACGCTTTTCCGGCCATCTCATTTGGATGTTTAACGATTCATACAGAAGTTAAGCCATCGGGCGAAGAGCTGGTTTCTGCCATGAATGAGCTGTGCCGGATGCTGACGCCTGACTTGTCCCCCGAATCCATCAGAAATCATCCTGTGGTGGCCGCCACGAAAAATGCTTACCGTATACTTGGTAAAGATCCCAACCGTTATCGTCCTGCAGCCGAGAGTCTTTTACGGCGTTTGGCTTTGGGCAAGGGATTGTATCAGGTTAATAATATGGTGGATATTCTTAATATGGTGTCGGTTAAATCCGGATTTTCAATTGGAGGATATGATGCAGATAAAATATCCGGCAACATTTCATTTGGTGTAGGAAAGACTGATGAACCTTATGAAGGCATTGGTCGTGGAGTCTTAAATATTGAAAACCTCCCGGTTTTCAGGGACGAAATCGGGGCTTTTGGTACATCCACCAGTGATTCGGTTCGCACCATGGTGACGGAGAACACCACACGTTTCCTGTTGATTATTCCTGCATATAATGGCGAATGTGAGCAATTGGAAAATGCCATGGAATATGCTGAAAGGTTGTTGGCAGAGTTTGGAAAGGTTAAAGAGATTACAATAGGTTGTCAGGGATTAAAATGAATCAGAATGCTTGAAATTTGCGCCATAGCTTCCGGAAGTAACGGGAATTGTTATTACATAGGTAACGGTGAGGAAGCCGTTTTGGTTGATGCCGGTATCAGTCGCCGTCAGGTTTTGGAGCGCATGAATAAATGCGGGTTGGATATCCGGAAGGTTAAAGCCATTTTTATTTCCCATGAACATGCCGACCATTTTCGGGGAGTGCGGGTTTTGAGTAAAAAATCGGAAATTCCGGTTTTTATGACAAAAAAGTCGTGGGAGAAGAGCTGGGGACCAAACAGGCCTGATAAAGTCTCGTTGTTTTCACCAGGGGATGTGGTGAATATAGGGAAATTCAAGGTCCACACTTTTCTGAAAAATCATGATGCAGCCGAACCATGCAGTTTTCGGTTGGAATATGAAGGTAAAAACGTTGGCGTATTTACCGATATTGGGAAGGCATGCGACAATGTCATCTCGCACCTCGCTTTTTGTCAGGCTCTTTTTCTGGAATCCAATTACGATGAAGATATGTTGTGGAACGGGCCATATCCATATTATCTGAAAACCCGGGTAGCGAGCGATTTTGGACATCTGTCCAATGCTCAGGCATTGGAGTTGTTGCAAACACATCATCACCCTGAACTAAAGGTGGTTTTTTTGTCGCATCTGTCCCAAGAGAACAACAGACCCGATGTTGCTGCATCGGCTTTTGAGCCACTTTCCGATAAATTTCAAATTAAAGTGACCAACAGGTTTGCTGTAGGAGAAGTTTTTCGATTATAATAATTAGTAGAGGGATGGATTATAAAAGTATCCTTATAAAAATACGACGGATTGTACGCTCCATCAATCTGGAATCGAAAAAGGTTCAGAAAGATTTTGGTGTGAGCATTCCGCAGATACTTTGCCTGGAGTTTTTAAAAAACTCCCCAAACTACCAGGCCACTCAAAGAGCCATCCGCGAGCATCTCAACCTCAATTCGAGCACCGTAACCGGCATCATTGGCCGGTTGGAGAAAAACGGTCTGTTGGCTCGTCTTCCAAAATCGGGTGATAAGCGAGTGACCCATATTACTTTGACTTCTTCGGGGGATGAATTGTTGCAGAAAACCCCCGATTTACTTCAACAGCGCCTCTCCTCAAAACTCAAACGTCTTTCGCCGGAGGAACTCCAACGCATGTCCGATTCCCTCGAAACGCTCATAGAACTCCTTGAAATTAAAACCGAAGAGCTGGAAGAATACCCATTGATTTCAGGCGATGGCATGCTGGATGGGAAAGTGGAGGAGGAGTAAGAGGATTAGCCTGCTGATTTATTCTGATGTTTTATGGAGACGCAAACAACAAAGAAATTCCAGCCACCATCGGTATATTATACTCATTTAATATTGTATGTATGTGGGTTTGGTCTTGCATTGGGGCTGTTGGTTTTTGATATATTTATTGATGAAGAGGTTCTTCTTACTCACATAAGGGAAAGCGAAATATCAGGTCATGCAGGCCAAATGCGGGATGCCATTATTGTAAAACTTATTGCTCATTATTTAGGTAAGCCGGGATTAATGGCAATACCCATAACTGCATTACTGGGTTTTAGTATTGCATTGTATTACAAGGTTTATGAGTTGGTTCGTTATTATCGTAAAAACAGGTTGTATGTTAACGGTTTAGTAAATAACCTTGATGATGATAATCCCCCACCGAATTTTTTCAAGCACGTTTACCTCTCTTTAACACTTAAGAGAGAAGAGAAATCGCCTAAGATGAAGCTAAATAAAAAAGATGTTGAAAAACTCAAACACGATAAGTTATATAGAAGACTTTATGGGGAGAGAGGAAACCGAGACTCAGGTTCAAGAACAAATATTTATGTCAAAACAATGGGCGTAAAACCAATTTTGAAAAATGAGAATATTGTTGAATAAAATTGATGTTAAAAGCACCTTTTGGGATAATACTTTTTTATTGGGAAAGATAATCCTGATTTTAACTATTAACGCTAATGTTTTACTTGGTGTAAGAATCTTGCCACTGTATAAGAAGGCCAATGGTAAAGTTGTCAGGATAAGCGATTCCGGGCAGCGTAGAGGAGGGTTTCATGGGGGAGCTACAACTTATTCGAGGTGTATGGAGTTAGAAGTTAATACACTTAGAAAAAGACTTATACACACAAAATATCAAAATGCTTATAGCTTCGAAATTAACGATATGGTAAGTGTTTGGTATTATAAGTCGAGGTCAGATAATCATATTGCCCTGGCAAAAAGAGGAGACGAAATTTTGATAAAACATAATAGCATTTTGGCCAATATTGTTTTTGTTTTAATGGTGGGTAGTTTTATGGTTGTTTTGTTGGAGTTTATTGTAAAAAAGGTTTTGCCAAAGCTGTTGTGATAAGGATTATTGTAATAGGCAGTTTGATTTTTAGCAGCGGCATCTAAAATATTGATAAACTTAAACATCATCCCCAATGAAACACACGAATAATTTTAACCACTGGTGGATTGATTTCTTAGCAACAGTTGTCTTACTGTTGTTTATTTTTATTTTTGACTATGAGCAGATAATTGAACTTAGGTTAACACCTGGTAGAACGCCTCAGGGTTCTGGTATCTCAGGTATATTGCGTTCAATTGATTTGCTCGGAGGAAAATTTCTTGTTTATGGCATTTTGTGGCTAGTTGCAATTCTTTTCTTTTCAAAGGGTTTGCGTAAGTTTTTAAGAGAATGGGGAGAGGATGAACCACAATCCGACGAAACAATTTCTATTTCTCAGCTTTCCAACGCTTATCAAACACTTTGTGATGTAATGTTAGCTAAAGGTTACGATGATGCCTATGATGATTTTATAGGTTTAATTGCGGAAAGAGGTACAACGATTTGGGCGTCAAAAGTAGCTGATAAACTTAATCGATTAAAAAACAGTAATCCTGATGCATATAAAACAATAGAAAAATGGGCTAAGCTATTTGAGGAGTTTGATTAGAGTGGGAACTCCCTGCTCGGCGTATACCCGCAAGATAGTAGTCATGGAGAGATAATAGAGTCCAATAAGTTTTTTGACCAAAAGCCAACCTACATTCATAACAAACTCGTAGATGAACAATTTGTTGAAAGGTCGGAAGATTATTTATGGATTTCTGCACTGAATTATTTGGAGATAGCAACAGAATCTGTAAAATTGGAGCGGATTTAGGGTAAAAGAGGCACGAGTTGCAAACTCGCGCCAACGGGGTACTAGTTTGAGTAGTTCCCCTACTCGGCGTATACTTGCTATACGCGCATTTTAACCGGCAGTTTTACGCTTGGCTCTGCCGCTTTGCTTGCAAAGAAACTTCGCCGAGCTGGGGGAATATTTTGATTATTTGATCGTATAAAGACGTTAACTCTCCGTTAGCGCGAATTTGTAATTCGTGCTATTACTACAACGCTGCAATGTAATGCTGTTAGCGCGAGTTTGCAACTCGTGCTTTACTTTCAATCATAGAGTCACAAATAATTCTACACAAATTCTTATCTTGTATAATCAAAACCTTAATTCTATGTCTGACAAATACAAGATTTTCGACAACAGCAAAGCCTATTTTTTAACGTTAACAGTAGTTGGCTGGATTGATGTTTTTACTCGTAAAAATCATAAACAAACACTTTTTAATTCGCTGCGATACTGCCAGAAAGAAAAAGGCCTAGAGATATATGCTTACTGTTTAATGCCAAGTCATCTACATATTATAGCCAAAGCGGTATCAAAGCGGCATTCATTATCAGATATTTTGCGTGATTTTAAAAAGTTTACGTCAAAAGCTATTGTTCATGCAATAATTAATGAGCCTGAAAGTCGGCGTGAATGGATGCTCTCTTACTTTAAAAAAGCCGCCGAGAACCTTAAAAACGTAAAAGATTATAAATTCTGGCAACATGGCAACCATGCCGAAATAATAGAATCCAATAAGTTTTTTGACCAAAAGCTAAACTACATTCATAACAATCCCGTAGATGAACAAATTGTTGAAAGGCCAGAAGATTATTTATGGAGTTCTGCACGGAATTATGCAGGGCTTAGTAATTATTTGGAGATTGTAAAAGAATCGATAAAATTGGAGCGGATTTAGGGAGAAAGGGGCACGAGTTACAAACTCGCGCCAACGGCGAAGTTTTTAACTTCGTCGAATCTTAACCGGCAGTTTGTCGCTCGGCTCTGCCGCTTGGTTTACCAAGAACTGCCACCTGTTAATTAAGAATTATAAAATTCATTATCTTAACATTAAAATTCTTATTAATGTCAACAGGTTATCAAATTAAGGAACAAGATGGATTGCACTACCTTACTTTCCAAGTCGTAAATGGGGCAGATATATTTTCGCGTTCAGTTTATCGTGATATAGTTTTGGATAGTTTTCGTTATGCAATGGAGAATAAAGGTTTTCAGTTGTTTGCTTACGTCATAATGTCAAACCATGTGCATTTAATTGCCAATAGCAGCATAGGTGATTTAAGTGGCACAATTAGAGATATAAAGAAATTTACAAGTAAAAGGATTATAGACACTATAAATTCAATGCCAGAGAGCAGGAGAGAATGGTTGTTAAGTGTTTTTAGCAAAGCCGCGTCACAACATAAGCGTAATAGTTCCTATCAGGTTTGGACTCATGAGAATCATGCAGTACTGTTATACTCAAACGATTTTATAGCTGAGAAAATCGAGTATATCCATAACAATCCAGTCCGAGCGCAAATAGTTCAACATGCCGAAGACTATTTATATTCAAGTGCCCGTAATTATGCTGGTTTAAGCAATTATTTAAAGGTTGATGTTTTAACTTTGCCGGCAATAATAGTTAAATAGGTGTAGTCTGGAAACTACAGGGGTTGAAACGACGAAGTTGCAAACTTCGCCGAGCGGGGGAATTGAATATAATGGATGGCTAATTCGTCAACAAAACTAAAAATTAAAGAGATTAAGTAAAATGAAAAGTATCCTGCTGACCTGTGTGATAATACTGATTGTATTTAAAATAAGTGCGAATGATACGATTGTTTATCAAAGAGAAGGACTGTTTGAACCAGCACTTGTCGAGAACACCTTTTTTTATCACTCTTTAAGACCTCCAATGAGGCCATACTCTCATGTTGTAAGAAAAATAGGCACTGAGAGTAATCTAATTCCGTATAGACATGTTGCAGGCAGCCCCAATGACCCTAATCTTGCGTTCAATTGGCACATTACAACCAACACCGTTTATTCATACGATGTCATGACTAGGTCCCACATTGACCGTCGAATGGGGTTAACTGTTCGCATCGTTTACCGTGAGTTTGAGAGTAGGGATTCTGTTAAAGTTAGCCATGAACCCCCACAAAGGATAATTGAGAGCAAGGTAAATGTTATGCCTGTTACAGTATATTTTTCTGAAATCAGGGATGCTTTTAAAGGGCATCATGAAAATATTGAGAATGCCATTAATAAATTCTATGATTACCTCAATTTCGATATCTATTTTGATGGTTCTGACTCCTTCTTAAACTTCTATATGCGCGATAAAGATGCGTTTTATATTTGGGAAGCCCCTTTGCCGGAAGGACGTTCGTGGGATACTGATTGGCATCTAAAGCGAGCCTACGCCTCCCCCCATTACGACCCTGAGTTTATCCCCCGCACCCATAACCAGTTTTACGACAGCACCAAAACCCACCACAACGCCATCACCGACACCCTCTTCTTCGATGGACATTTCAAGGTGCTGGAGCAGGGTGGAGAAAAATATATCGTCAACCGTGAGCATGCCATCATCTACCACATGGGCGAAAAAGAGATTACTCCCATTGGGCGGGTCTTGGTAACAGAGGATTACCCCAAGATACAAGGCAAGCCTCTCTTTATCGAAGACCGCGACCATAACCGCCTGATTTTCTTTGCCCCAATAAAATGGGCAGATACTGATTTACCCAAACCTAATACTTTCTATATGAAAGAGGAGGAAATGCGGGAATACTTTAAATATGTGATGGATTGATAGCTTTTTTCTTAATTACTGCGAAAGTAGTAATACATGGCCGGCCACAACTATGTAAGCAGCACCGAACGGTATAGAATGGACACCCTGGAGGATTTACAGAAAGAACTGGAGAAATATCATCCACTAAAATAAAAACAAACAAAGTTACCCTTTTTGGTAACTTTTGCTATCTTTGTAAAGTATGAGAATTATAAAAGAGTCAACATTAACCGAGTATTGCAAGCAATGCAAGTATCAACAGGTTGAAGAGTCGATAAAAGCTTGGATTTACGAGGTTAGGTTTTCAACGTGGAACAATGCAAATGAACTAAAATCAAAATACGGCAATGCCAGTATTATTAGTTCAAAACGAGTAGTGTTCAACATAAAAGGCAATGATTACCGTCTGATTGTTGACATTGAATATAAGTTGAAAATAGTTTTTGTTGTTTGGTTCGGAACTCATAAAGAATACGACAAAATAGACGTAAAAACAGTAAGTTATGAAAACTAAAATATTAAAGACAGAGCAAGAGTACAACGAAGCTTGTGAAGGCATTTACACTTTGATTAACAGCAATGAAAATGTGATAGAACCCGACAGTCCGGAAGGTGAAGAAATGGAGCTTTTGTCTTTACTTGTTGAAAAATACGAGCAAGAACATTATCCGGTAGCAGCACCAAATCCGGTTGAAGCCATCAAGTTTAGAATGGAACAGATGAATTTAAAACAGGCTGATGTAGCACCATTGTTCGGAGGAAAAACCAGGGTGTCGGAAGTTTTGCATGGAAAACGCCCATTGACCTTAAAAATGATAACCCTGTTGAACAGATACTTAGGTATACCATTAGAATCTTTAGTTTATGGAAATAAAGAAGTAAAACTAGAACCTGAAAAAAGAGAAAAACTTTTGAAGATAGAATCTATTAAAGAATATATCTCAGGTTCAACAGCTGCAATGATTTAAAACCCCCTCCGCTCGGCTCTGCCGCTTTGCTTGCAAAGAAAATTTGCCAAGCGGGGTTGAATAATTATAAAAGTATCGATATATTTGGGAAGGATATAGGGTTAAAGAGATGCGAGTTGCAGTGCATTTATGCTGCTTTTTTAGTTTACAAAATCCTCCTTTTTCTGCAGGTATAGAATAAAAGACGGATTCCTCGAGAGACCTTGTCAAATTAGCGCGAATAGAAAAAATATTTTTTACTAAACTTACACCTAAATTTTAACCATGATGAAGAAACTAATTGTAGTTTTTTGCATTGCAAGCATTTTGGGCTCTTGCAATAAGGAGAATGATATTCCTTTGAGAAAAGATGCATGGAGTGTTATTTCTGTTAAATCGGATTATAACCTCAAAAAGATTAACATGATAAGTGAGAAAGTGGGTTTTATTTCTGCATATGTTGATCATAATATTGAGGACGGCGATAAAATTGTTTTTAATTTTCCAGGATCATTTCCCAGTGATCCCAAATATTTAAATTTAGATGGAACAGATTACCTACAAGGTAAATGGGAGGTTGTTAATCGTTTGCCAACTAAGCCGTACATATTTAAAACTGTTGATGGTGGAATGAACTGGCAACCTTTGAATTTGCCATTTACCAATCTTTATGATTTTTCCTTTATTAATGAGGAAATTGGGTTTACTCTCTCAGAAGATGGAATTTATAGGACTTTAGATGGAGGATTAAGCTGGAAGAAAGTAGCTTCAAATAAAGTTATATATGATAACCAACTAAGGATGCGTGCATTTCAAAATATGAAGTTTGTTAATCATAATGAGGGGTTTCTGTACAATAATCATTTTATGAGTAGTATTAAGATATTGGCTTATTTTAATATTGAGAATATGCAATGGAGAATGATAAGTAGTACTATTGATAAAGAAAACACGGTTCAATTAGACAATTTGTTGAAAAAAATATCATTCACCTCTTCAACGTATGATTCGGGTTATATTTTAACGCGAGATCACGTGTATAAAACAACGGATAAGGGCATAAGTTGGAATTCCATAAAAGGCACATACCTTCTTCATGATATTGATATGGTTAATGATTTGGTGGGATTTGTATCTTCTCCTGACGCCTTGTTCAAAACTAGCGATGGAGGAGAATCATGGTCTAGATATAATTATCAAATAAATCCACCTTTACTAAATTTTAAAGCTCTCAGCGATCAGATCATTATTGGTACAAATCATTTGAACATTTATAAGTCTGTTGATGGTGGTTTAACATTTGAAATAATGAAAAAGCCACAAGGCGTAGTGAGGGATATTTGTATTCCGTCTCCGAACATTGGTTTTGCCATAGGTGACAGAGGAGAGATTCTTAAGTATCAAAAATAACTGACTATTAACATGGGTTACATTATTTGGTCAGAACTAAGCGTAGTTTTTAACTACGCTTTTAATACATTATAGTTTCTAACTGCCTTCTTTTGTGCGGATTTAACTACGTCTCCCGAGAAATCGGGATGCAAGCAGAGCATGGTGTTAACTCGAGCTTTGCTTTAAATCATATATCCAAAAATGATTATTATACATATTCTTGTTTTGTAGAATGTAGAAGCTTATCCACAACGGTCCTTTATTATGCAATCAAGATTGCAGATAAAGGAAATCGTTCTCGCTAGGGATTGGTCGTCAATTTTTAATCGCGACACAGATATTGATCTGGCTTTTCTTCAAAGACTATACGAGTTCATCTGACACATTTATCTGTTGGAGGACTTTATCTTTGTTCTCAATAATAAAATTCTGTTGGCTCTAACCTTTTTAAGATCGAGCTTTTGGGTTTGTTTCATTTTTAAAGCAATTCTCTTGCTTAATTGCATCATACAAGTCCGGTGAGGGATTTATTCTTGTTCGTGATGTTTTTTATCTATATTCGTAAAGTGTTTCAGGAAGAACATTTCTGCATGAATTCTTTTTCAATAGATTATGGATTTTAATTTTAATTAATTTGTAGTTATGGATTTTAAAAGAGATAACTCTCAATGTTTTGTTGTCATGAGTTTTTTCCACTATCCCTTAAGAAACCGATTTTGGGGCATGATGCAGATGAATTTTATGAAATCACGACTTGAAAATGTTAAGCATTTGAGTTTTTTTAAGTTATTAGGCACCGGGGGCGGATTTGGTTTTAGTATAAAACCTGATTTTACTACTTATGCAATGTTAACTGTGTGGGATGATATGGATGCTGCTAAAAATTTTGAAAGTTCATCTGAAATCATGAATGATTTCAGATTTCGTACCAAAGAGATTTATACAATATTTATGATTCCAGTTCAATCAAGGGGCAGTTGGTCTGGGGTCAATCCATTTCATCCATCTGAAATGGAAATAAGAGATAAACCTTTGGTGGTCATTACTCGAGCTTCAATTCGTCTCAAACGATTATTGAAATTCTGGTTGCATGTTTCCTCTGTCACCAAATCTCAAAAAAAATCAATGGGTTTGCTTTTCACTAAAGGCATAGGAGAACTTCCTCTTATTGAACAAGCCACTATTTCAATTTGGAAATCGCTAGGGGATATGCAGAAATTTGCATACCACAAATCAGGTGCTCATGCGAAAGTCGTAGAAATGGCTCATCAATTCAAAGTTTTCAGAGAAGATCTTTTTGCCCGGTTTCTTATTCTTGAAACCAAAGGTTGCTGGCGAGGAACCGATCCTGTTTCTCAATATTCTTACCAAACAATGGCTTCCTTGCCATGATTTTGAAGCCATTCGTTGGTTTTGGAGAAGTGTTTACATCCCAAAAAACCATTGTATGCCGAAAAAGGAGAAGGATGGGCTGCTTTTAATATTAAATGTTTTGATGAATCTATTAATGAAGCTTTGTTTTGCGCATATCTACCCCAAAGCAAGAAAACAACATTTTGGCATTCGTTAGAGACGGCTTTTATGGCTGCATCGGTAAATTGTTCCCACCCTTTACCCTGATGCGAGCCTGCTGTGCTTGCACGCACAGTAAGTGTTGCGTTAAGAAGTAGTATGCCTTGCTTGGCCCATCGGGTAAGGTCGCCCGAATGGGGTGGGGGAGTACCAATATCCTCTTGAATCTCTTTAAAAATATTTTTAAGTGATGGAGGTTGTCTCACACCATCCGGTACGGAGAAACATAGTCCATGTGCCTGACCTGCTCCATGGTAAGGGTCTTGACCCAGAAGAACTACTTTAATCTTTCCAAGTGGAGTATGGTTAAACGCATTAAATATTAAATTGCCCGGAGGGAAAATGGTTTGGCTCTGTTTCTCTTCTAGTAGAAACTTTTTAAGTTCAAGAAAATACGGAGCATCAAATTCTTTGCTAAGAGCATTCTTCCAGCTCTCTTCAATTACTGGTTCCAGATTCGGCATGATTCACAATAAATTGTAAAAAGGGCATAAATATAAAAGAGGCTACCAAACGATTTTGGCAACCTCTTTTAACCTTAACCCTAACCCACTACAAAGATACATCGGTTTTAGAAATTTGCAAATAAAAAACGGTGATTTTTTTTTATTTTTTTTGTGAATGCTTACTTGGCAAATAGCCAAATAGTGCTTTAAACTGTCTGCTAAAATATCTTGCATCGGAAAAACCTACTTTTATGGCGGCTTCTGAAACGTTGTATCCTTGAGTTAGCAAATGAGCAGCGATTTTCAGTTTCAACTGCCTCACAAATTCTACCGGACTGAGTCCGGTTAATCCTTTTACTTTGTTATAGAATACAGTACGACTCACACAAAGGGTGTCAGCCAGCTCCTCTATGGTAAATTCTTCCGAATGATTTTCTTCTACATATGATATGAGCTTTTGCAAAAACTCTTCATCCTTTGAATTTACCTTCAGCGTGGATGGATCAATGGTTTTGTTATCTCTGAATTTGGCAAATATATTCTTTCTTTGTTCAATGAGGTTCTTTGCCACTGCTTTGAGGTAATCTGAGTTAAAGGGCTTGGTTATATAAACATCAGCTCCCTTTTCTACTCCTGCAATCTGGTCGTTTACTCCCGATTTTGATGTTAACAGGATGATGGGAATGTGACTTGTTGCAAAATTCTCTTTAATCTTTTCAGTCATTTCCATGCCATCCATAACCGGCATCATCACATCTGAAATAATAAGATCCGGGTTTTGACTATTCAAAAGATCGAGAGCCTCTTGTCCGTTCGATGCCAGGCAGCTTACAAAATCAGGACTTAGCGATTGACTGATATACTCTCCTATTTCATGATTGTCTTCAACAATCATGACAAGCGGCCTGTCTCCATTTCTGACTTTTAAAATATCGGGTTCACTGCTGGAACTGATAATTTCTTCGTGAGGAGATGGTTTGATGATTGTTTCAACCGTTTTCTCTTCTCCTCCGGCCATAATTACCTTTTCATCATTAACAAAATGCTCTTTACCTTTTCTGAGTTTAAGAGTAAAGCTACTTCCCGCACCGGGTTCCGATTCCACTGTTATTTCTCCATGATGAAGACGTGTTAACTCATTGGAAAGTGACAATCCAATTCCTGTTCCGGCAAGTTCTTTTCCACTTAAAATGGTATATCTTTCAAAAATCTGTGGCAGCTCCTCTTTCGCTATTCCTCGTCCCTCATCGGATATTTTGATATGAAAGAATTCGGATTCTTCGTTGTTATTCAGCTCTATTTTAACATGTTTTGATGCACCAGTAAACTTCAGAGCATTTGAAATGATGTTATAAATGATCATATCCAGCTTTGTAGGGTCTGCCCAAATAAAGTAGGATTTTGTTGATGTATTGAACTCATAAACGAGATTCTTATGATTTGCAAGAGGTTCAAAACTCTCGTAAATATTTCTGGTAAATTCGACAATGTCGAATTCGCTGATTTTTAGCCCCATCTTGTTGTTTTGGACTTTTCTGAAGTCCAAAAGCTGATTTGTCAGGTGGAGCATACGTTTGCCATTTCGCCTGATTATTTCCAGTTTTGGTTTATCGCTGTTGTCCAAAACCGGTTTTTTTATAAGATCCTCAATAGGCCCTATGATCAAGGTGAGTGGTGTACGTATTTCATGAGAAATGTTAGTGAAAAACCTGAGTTTCATTTCGTTCACCCGCTTTTCAATTTTCAGGTCGTTTCTATACCTGTTTATTTTGGCGATGGTAGAAAATATAACCATAAACAACATCACCAGTAGTCCCGAATAAAGCATAAATGCCCAGCGGGTTTTGTACCAGGGCGGAAGAATGGTAATATGTAAATTGCGTTCATTGTCAATCCATTCACCAGATCGGTTGGTTGCTCTTACTCTGAAAATGTAATCCCCTGGCGATAAGTTGGTATATGTCGCCTGGGGAACCTGGTTTACAACGTTCCAGTCGTCATCAAAGTTATCTAGCTTATAGGCATACTGTGTTTTATCAGGGTCCAGAAAATCAAGTACAGAAAATTCAAAACTAAAGCTTGATTGAAAATGTCTCAAAACTATCTCCTTGGTAAAAGAGATGCTCTTTTGCAGTGGTGAGCCTTCTCCAATTGGCACATCTTTGTTGAAAAGCTGAAAATTGGTTAGTTCAACCTGTCTGTTCCATTGCGGAATAACTATTTTGTCGGGAGATATGACTTCCAAACCAATAAAGCCTCCGAAAAGAAGCCTTCCATCACGGGTTCTATATGAGGTGTTTTCCGAGAATATGTTAAAGTTTAAACCATTATTTGTGTTGAATACCTCGAATGAGTTATTCGTGGTGTTGAGTCTGCTCAGACCGTTTTCGGTACTGAACCATAAAAAACCCTGGTTATCTTCCTGGATACTGTAAACTACATTGTTGCTAAGTCCATGAGATTGATTAAAAACTTCGAATATGGCTTGTTTTTCATTTAAATCTGTTAGTCTGTTTATCCCCCCGCCAAAAGTTGCAGCCCAAATGTTATTTCCGGAATCTTCATATAAATGAATAACATCATTGAGGCTGATGCTTCCGGGGTATTGGCCGGTGAAAAATGACCTGATTTCTATATTGTTTTCATGGATTTGAGATATATTCTCAATAAGATTAAGCCCATATCCTGTGGCAATCCATATCCTTCCGTTTGAGTCTGCAAGAATATTTCTTACCAGGTTGCTTGATAGACGACTGTTCTCTTCAGTAATTCTTGTAAATGAATATGTTCCGTCACTGTTTTTGTAGGATATGTTCACTCCATTTCCGTATGTACCAAGCCAGATGTTCCCATTTTTGTCTTTTGTCATACTGTATATGTTGACATGACTCAACGTTGTTGAGTCATTGTCTTCGGGGATGTAATTATCAAAAGTAATATTTGAAAGATTTGAATAGTCAGAAAGTGGCTGTCGGCTGATTAGTATTCCTTTCCCTTTTGAACCCAGCCATAAATGGCCATCATTATCCAAAACAATACAATAAACATTAAAGCCTGATATGATTCCTTGGGGTGTGGCGAATCTGGTAAATTCATGGATCTGTGTGCCATTCTCGAATACATGTAATCTTCCAGCTTTTGTTGCTATCCAGATTCTGTTTTGCAGATCTTCGAAAACCGCTCTTACGATGTTTTTTGAGATGTGTCGAGGGGCAGGAGCAGGAAGAATGTGGTCAAGGGCAGGATTTCTTAATATCACTTTTTCTACTCCTCCGTGAAACTGCCCGGTTCCAATCCAGAGTTGTCCTGAATGATCTTCCGCAATGCTCAATACCACGTTTGACGAAATCGAATTCGGATCAGATGGATCATTCCTGAAATGTACAAATACATGATTGTCACGATCATAAAGATTTAAAGCTCCTTCATGTGTGCCCACCCAAAGGTTATCGTTGCTGTCTTCAAAGAAAATATGTCGTTCTTCATCTGGAACTACTTCACTGCCCGGATCAAGAAACTGATGCCTTTTTGTTTGATTTGTAGAAGGGTTAAATCCTGTTAATCCAAATTCTTCAGTTGCAATCCAGATCATTCCGAATCTGTCCTCATATATTTTGTTCACATGAGAACCATTTAACGCGATGGTTTGCCATTGGTTTGTCTGAACTGATTTAATCTGCAATCCATTCTGGTCAAAACCTGCAATAATCTGGCTCCCTCTGGTAATGTGCAAGAGGGTTATGTGATTTGATTGCAGCGTGGAGGTATTCTCTGTATTGACGAAGGTGTAGAGTTGCATGGGTTTTTGAAACTTCAATATTCCCGCATCAGCTGTCCCAAACCATAATTCTGTTGCAGTTTCTATATGGGATGTGAAGGAATGTGTTATAAACAGATGCTGGAACATGAGTGATCCACTTTCAATGCTCTGTTGTTCTATTAGTGTAAGTCCTTTTTGTGTGCCAATCCAGATGTTCTCTTCGGCATCTTTTGTTATAAATGACACTCTGTTGTTTGATATTGCATTTGCCCCGCGTGATGTGTAATGGGTAATATCGTACCTATGTTGATCCTCATTGTACTTTAAACGGATGACTCCTCTTGTATAAAGCCCTAACCAAATATCACCTTCTGAATATTGGAGGAAACTGGAAAAGATGGTATGTCCTTCTTCCAATTCCGTCAGGAAACTGGATAAAGATCGGAATTGCTCCGATACCGGATCAAAATAATGATAATGACCATCATGGGTTTCAAACCAGATAAAACCTTTAGCATCTTCCCAAATATTAATTATCCTGTTGTGTGTGAAGTTAATCTGTCCGTTTTCTTCAGAATAAAAAACTCTGAACTTATTCCCATCATAACGATTTAATCCGTTGTTGGTTCCAATCCATAAATAACCACGGGAATCACAAAGCACGCTTGATGCCGTGTTTTGCGAAAGGCCTCTTGATGTGTTAAAATGCTCAAACCTTAATATCTCCGTGGCATAACCAGAGCTTGGGAAACTTGAAAGTATTAAGGTAGCAAATAATATTATGTATTGTTTTAGGATGATGCCTCTTTTTTCGTACTTCATAGTCTCCTTAACTTATTCAGGGTTGTATATTATAAAGAAAGATATGCTTGTAATAAGAAATTTACAAACAATATTAATGATTTCAAAATATATGTCTATAGCAGATAATCGCCCAAATATATTTAAAATGTAGAAATTTCATGTGTTGAAATGTGAATTTTTGCCTTTAGTGTATGGCCTGATTCTATTAGGTAGATACAATGTTTTTGTAAAAATGACCTTTTCTGATTCAATTAGTGGGATGAATTGTTGTTTTAAAGCAATATTGGATAGATATGTTGCTTGTTAGAGACTTGATTCTATTTGTAACAATTTATTACACTTTTTCGGGTAATTTGTCCATCTGTATAATAATGCCTTTGGAGTATATTGCAATCATTATTTGAGAGTAACGAAATGGGTTTTGATGTTAGTTTTTATATAGGTTAGGTGTGATGTGGTAAAAGCCGGGTGACGGGAACTGATCCCGGCTTTACTTCTTATCTTAAGATTGTTTTTGTGATGAATCGTTCTTTAATTATTGTTTTGTTTGTCGTGGCAATTTCGTTAGCTGCATGCAACAAAAATGAGGTTGTTACCATTCATCTTGCAGGTGATTCCACTGTTGCCGATAAGCCTTATAGGCATGGAAATCCTGAAAAGGGATGGGGACAAGTCTTTCCTCTCTATTTTGAACCAGGAGTTTTTGTTCAAAATCATGGTGTAAATGGAAGAAGTACTAAAAGTTTCATAGACGAGGGGCGCTGGAGTACATTGCTTGAGAGTTTGAAACCCGGAGATTATGTGTTCATTCAATTTGGACATAATGATTCCAAAGAAGATGATTCTACACGTTATGCTGCGCCGTTTTCTGATTATAGGAATAATTTGATTAAAATGGTGGATGATGTAGTTGAAAAAGGAGGAACTCCTGTACTTTTAACTTCAATAGTTCGGCGCAGGTTTAATGATGACGGAGTGTTTTATGACACACATGGAGATTACCCGGCTGTTGTCCGATCAGTTGCCCAAGAAAAAGAGGTCTTGTTGTTTGATTTGCATAAATTAAGCAAGAGATATATTAAAACATTAGGCTCGGAACTGTCAAAAAAAATATTTTTGCATATAAACAAAATAGAATACCCGGATTTGACAGATCATATACTTGATGATACACATTTATCAGCAATTGGAGCTTTTCGAATTTCAGATATGGTTGTGGCAGAAATCCGGAGCCAAATTCCTGAATTGGCAAATAAGATAAAGAACTGACAATAGATTCAGTTTTTAAGAATAAATATAGTTGAATTTATAATATTAAAAATTCGGACAATGAAAAATTTGACGTTAATCATTATTAGTGTAATTCTAACCGGGCTAACTTTTGGTTGTGGTGGTAGTAATAGCCAAACTGCTCAGGATGAAACTAAATGGTCAGTGAAAATGGCCGAAGCTGTAATGGCTCGTAACGATACGCTGTTGAAAATGGATCATCCGCGTATTCGTTGGCAGTACGATGTCTCTTTTGTTGGCCAGGCAATAGATAAACTTGGAGATATTGATCCAAAGTATTCTCAATACATGGAGGATTGGATCAACTATTTTGTACAGGAAGATGGTACGGTATTACATTACAGAATTTCCGAGTATAATGTAGATCGTATAAATCCGGCTAAAAACATCATCACTTTATATAAGCGGACAGGAGAACAAAAATACCGTATAGCGATTGAGAAGCATGTTCGTCAGATGGAGACACACCCTAAGTCGCCATCGGGAGGATTTTGGCATAAAAAGATTTATCCAAACCAGATTTGGCTTGATGGTCTTTATATGGTTGGGCCTTTTCTGGCTCAATATGCCCGGGAATTTAATGCACCCGAGTGGTTTGATGTGGTGACAAGCGAAATAAAGCTGGCGTATCAACTTACCTTAGATGAGGAAACTGGTTTGCTTTATCATGCCATTGATGAGAGTCGGGAAGAGAGATGGTCTGATCCTGAAACCGGATTATCACCTCATTTTTGGGGGCGTGCCATGGGATGGTATATGATGGCGATTGTAGATGTTCTTGATTTTATGCCTCGCAATCATTCGGACAGAGATGCGTTAATTGAAATTCTTCAGAATCTATCTGAAGCAGTCATGAATGTTCGTGATCCAGAAACAGGTCTGTGGTTCCAGGTGCTTGATCACGGTGGAGTAGAAGGAAACTATATTGAAGGTTCAGTATCAGCGATGTTTACTTATGTTTTTGCCAAGGGAGCCAAAAATGGCTATTTAGATAAAAGATATCTGGATGTTGCGAACGAATCATTTGATGCTATTCTGGAGCACTTGATCATTGTGGATGAAGATGGACATATTACCATGACAGGTATTGTTGGTGCCACAGGTTTGGGAGGAAATCCATACAGAGATGGCTCTTTCGAGTATTATGTCAATGAAAAGGTAGTTCCTAACGATCCTAAGGGTGTTGCTCCTTTTATAATAGCTGCACTAGAGTTGGACAGATAGAAACCTGAAAATATTTAGTTGCTGTTTTTCTGTTATTGCACTTTCCGAAAATGCTCACCATATTCGGAAGGTGCTTTATTTTTAGATTGATACTTCTTTTTCTGGTTTAAAGGTTTGAATGACGAACATGACCAGTAAGGATAGCAGTAGTCCGGGAACTACTGCATCTAACTCATAAGGCAGTTTAATTCCCGAAATTTGAATAATGACCAGGGTACTACTGCCTGTTATCATGGCTGCAATGGCTGCAATTGGTGATGGCTTTTTATAAATAATAAAACCAAGAACCGGTGCAACAAGACCGCACACCATAAATGCATAGGAAAGCAGCATCAAATCAAGAACAGAAGGAATGTAAAGAGCTACTGAAATGGCTGCTATACCAATAACCAGAGTCATCCACTGAGCGACTTTCAATGCATTTTTCGATTTTTTATAATTAAACAAATCTCTGCTGATGTTCCCTGATGCTGCCATCAGGCAACTGTCAGCAGTTGATAGGATGGCCGAAAAGTAGGCAGCCATTATTAATCCTAATGCACCAATTGGTAAAACATGTTTCAGCATCAGAGGCATGGCCGATTCGTTATCGGCCATGGCCATTTCTGCTTCAGGAATAATACCTGCACTAAAAGCTGCTTTGGCCAGCATTCCCAGGAAAACTCCAAGAAATGCCATAAATGGATATTCAAACACACCTGCAATATACCATGCCCTTTTTGCTTCTTTGGCAGATTTTGCTGCAAATATCCGTTGATATAGGGTCATTCCGATAAACCAAATTGGAATAATGGAAAATGCCCAGTTGATGATGGTGGTGAATTTTACATTTGTAAGTTGTAGCATTTCTGTAGTTAGGAAAACTTTGGCTGCTTCCCAGCCTCCAAGGCTGTGAAGTGCAAAAGGAACTCCCACCAGAGATAATCCCGAAAGCAGTATTATCCATTGTGCGGTATCTGTGTAAATAACAGCCTTTATCCCCCCAAGAGCAGTATACACTACTGCAATGGCTCCCATTATAATGACAGCCTCGGTCATATCTACTGCGACAAAAGTAGCTGATGTTAATTTTGCTCCGGCCAAAACCTGGCTGGCTGTAAAACCCATATATCCTATGGCAGAAATCACAGCTGCTGCCAATGCAACTGTCTTTCCGTAATTGTATTTAAGTATTTCCGGAAATGTTTGTAACCCGTTTTTAACTCCGGTTTTGTGTACTTTGGGAATAAGAATAACAGCGGTTAACCATGCGCCAATTAAACCTGTAAACAGAATCCACGAACCTGAGAGTCCCATCACAAAGCCCAATCCGCCCAATCCAATGGAAAAACCTCCGCCTACATCTGTCGCTACAACGGATAATCCCAAATGCCACCTGGTCATTTTTCGGCTGCCCACAAAATAATCCTCAGTGTTGTTGTTTTTTTTGTGAAACCAGAATCCAATAAAGAGCATTATCGTGAAGTAAAGGACGATAATTATCAGGTCAATAATATGCATGGTAAGAATGCGATGTTATGTGTTTTTAAATTGAAAAGAGATTTTAGTACTTAACAACTTCGTTTTACCCCTCCAAACCTCCCCCAAGTGGGAGGCTTAAAGTCCCCTTTAGGGGATTTAGGGGTGAATTATTAGTTTTGAAATTACTATTTGAAAGATACACATACTCAAAATCTAATTTTGAGGGAGTCTCTTTCTAATCATACCGTCTATCTACTTTTATACCAGATGTTCATACTCTCAATTTTTCCCGATATTTGGGTGTTGTTATGCAGTGTACCGGAGTATTTGTATCCCAGATTGTAAAAAGTTTTATTCATTGAAAGTGAGTGTAACCTGGCAATGGTATAGAAGGTTTTAAAGCCGTCTTTTACCAACTCTTCTTCCATGAATTTTAAGAGATGAACTGCCAGTCGTTTTCCCCGGTGTGCCGGAATAACAGCAAAATCGGTCATCTCTGCGTTTTTTTTGGTATTGTTGCATTCTGCTGAACTGATGGCAATCAGTTCATTGTTAAAGAATGCACCAAAATACCTGGTGTCATCCTCTTTCATTGTTTTAACGAGGTAGTCAGGGTCGTAAATAGGGAATGGATAGGTCTCAAATACCTCTTTAAATACAGGAACCATGTTTGTGGCATCTGCTTCTTTCAGTGGTTTTAGCGTGTATTCATCATCCATCGGAATCTCTTTTGTGTTGGCCGGTTTCAGCAACAGTTGCTGAAATGCTTCCAAAGCTTCAGATTCCGGTTTCGCTCGCTCTTTTGTTTTGTATTTCATCATGAAGAGCGCGTCTTCGCTTCCATTGTAAAAGCCCGGAATTAAAGCTTCCATAATGTATCCGGCATTTAAAAATGCCGGCCCGTAAGTGGCCGGTATTTTTGCAAAGAGTTTGGTGTAGCCGTTTTCATCAGCCATGTTCTCAATGATGCTGATGATTTTTGGAAAATCATCATGATGCAAATCCATCAAGTAAACACGACTGCTATCGCTACAGTGTGATATAATTGATTTAATGTTTCTCATATTGACGAAGTATAATTATCTAATGTGAACAGTGAATTTCAGTGGTTTGTTTAAAACAAAGTCTGTCTATCTAACTCTGCTCGCCATCCTGACTTTCATCTCCTCTGCGCTCATATCGTTCGTTGTTGGATGGAACCAATGATATGGTATCATCATAGTCAGATAAGAGTTGTTCTATACCAATTGCATTGTATTCGTCGCTGCTCTCTACATCCAATTCCAGATTGCAATCTTTACAGTTGCGGTCGCAAATGGTGGATTCATATTTTTCAGGTTCCTGGTAGGTTGTAATAACCCCTTCATAATTTCTCAGTATAACCTTATTTGTACTCCAGGATATGATGTAGTTAGGCATTACCGGAATTTTTCCACCGCCACCGGGAGCGTCAATCACGTAAGTTGGTACTGCAAAACCGCTGGTGTGTCCAATCAAACTTTCCATGATTTCAATTCCTTTTCCTACCGGGGTGCGGAAATGCGAGAGCCCTTCAGATAGGTCACATTGGTATAGATAGTATGGTCTAACCCTGTTCATAACCAGTTTGTGTACCAGGTCTTTCATGATTCGGGGACAATCATTCACATCGGCAAGCAACACCGACTGATTACCCAGAGGAATCCCTGCATTGGCCATTTTAGCAAGTGCCTCTTTTGCCGATGCGGTTAACTCTCTCGGATGGTTAAAGTGGGTGTTAATCCATACCGGATGGTGCTTTTTAATCATGTTCACCAAATCATCGGTAATTCTGTATGGTAAAACTACCGGAGTACGTGTCCCGATTCTGATGATTTGAACATGCGGAATTGCTCTAAGTTCAGTCAAAATCCAGTCGAGATAATCATCTGATAACAGGAACGGGTCGCCACCGGAAAGAAGTACGTCACGTACTTGTGGTGTGTTTTTGATGTACTCAATGCCCTGTTTTATTTGTTCTTTATTTGGGATGTAGTCCTGGTCTCCAACTTTTCTTTTACGGGTACAATGACGACAATACATGGCACACACGTTGCTCACAAGCAATAATACCCGGTCGGGATAACGATGAGTAATTCCAGGAACCGGACTGTCATGGTCTTCTGATAAGGGGTCGCCCATTTCGCTGTTGGCGACGATTAACTCGCGATTATCCAGAAAAGCTTGTTTGAATACCGGGTCGTTTTTGTAGTTCTCTTTTCTTATGATTGAAAGATAGTATGGTGTAATGGATAATGGAAATTTATCTTGAGTCTCCTGAAACCGCTTTTTTTCCTCCGGCTCAAATTTTATGCCTGTTAAATTCTCTACCTCTTCTATTGTTTTTACGGCATGGCGCATGTGCCATTTCCAGTCTTTCCAATTTTTTAATGCTGATTTTGGCTCAATTTTATGAGCAATGTCTTGTTGGTGTTTTGTGAAAATCTTCTCCATGGTTTTTTATTTTTCTTGTCGCTCTTTTTATTTTGCTTCCACTTTTTTCGAATTTGATGCCAGTGTCGGTGTCCGTTTTTAAATAGTAATTAAACACTAACCAGCCAGAGATAAGTAAATAAAGAACTTTTGTTTTTAATTGATTAGATGGCCGGTTAAACTAAGAGCTTCAAGATGTTGGTTATAAAAGTCAACCGATTTGGCACTAAAATGGAAGACAATTTAAAATGTGTTCTGTACGACAAATATAGTGAAAATATTTGATTTTTTCGTTTGTGCTTTCTGTTAGATATGAGTTATAATGTTTCAATAAACAGGAAATGAGGGTGATGGAGCAAGCCTTGTTCTTTTTAGATTTAGGATGATTCAAAATAAGATTTCTTTACAACCTATGTGTGATTTTACTATTAAGTTACGTCGTATTTTTTCTTTTATCAAGGCTTAAATGAAACTCTCCTATTACTAAAGCAACAATAGTTGCTTTAGTAATAGGAGAGTTTGCTTAACTGCTTTAAATTTTTAGTGCATGGTTATTCCACTTCGTTCAAGCAACGGTTCTATTGACGGCTCTTGTCCTCTGAACGATTTATACAACTCCATCGGGTGAATGGTTCCTCCTTTCGATAGGATGGTTTCTCTTAATCTTCCGGCTATTGTTTTATCATAAATACCATGTGTTTTAAACATGGTATAAGCGTCGGCATCCAACACCTCAGCCCATTTGTAACCATAATACCCTGAGGCATATCCTCCGTCAAATATATGTCCGAAGGCAGTGCTCATGCATGTTCCTTCAATTAAAGGAAACAGTTCGGTGCGTTTCATGGCTTGATGTTCAAATTCAACCGGGTTCGATTTTACAGGTTCTGTAATTGTGTGCCAGGCCATATCATTAAAGCCAAAACTTAGTTGTCTGATAATTTGGTAACCACTTTGAAAATTGCCTGATGCTAAAATGTTATTTATCAATTCTTCAGGAATTGGTTCTCCTGTTTGGTAATGAATCCCAATTTCCTGTAACCACTCCTTTTCCCTTGCCCAGTTTTCCATTATTTGCGACGGAAGCTCCACGAAATCATGATAAACACTGGTTCCGGAAAGCGACTCATAATTGACTTTACTCAACATGCCATGAAGTGCATGTCCAAATTCGTGTAAAAAGGTTGTGAGTTCGCTGTAAGTCAGTAATGATGGTCGGGTAGGGGTGGGCTCTGTAAAATTGCATACAACAGAAATTTGTGGAAGAACGTTCATGCCATTTTCCACATGCTGGTCACGAAATGATGTCATCCATGCACCTCCCTGTTTTGATTTTCGCGGATGAAAATCAAGATACAATATGGAGAGCATGTCGTCATTTTCATCATAAACCTCCCACGCTTCCACATCGGAGTGATACAATGGTATCTTATCATTTCTTTTGTAGCTTAGCCCCCACATCTTATTCGTGAGGTTGAATATTCCATGCTTAACTTTTTCAAGCTGGAAGTAGGGTTTGGTCATTTCATCATCCAACTGAAAACGTGCCGTTTTTAGTTTTTCTGAATAGTAGGCAAAGTCCCATCGTTGAAGTTCTTCATTAAAACCTTCATTTTTGGCGAATGCTTTCACTTCCTCAATATCATTTTTTGCATATTCAAATGATTTTGAATACAACTCTTCCAGAAAATCATTGACCTTTTCCGGGGTTTGTGCCATACGTTCCTCCAGAACATAATGAGCATGCGTTTTAAATCCCAGGAGCTGCGCTTTTTCCAGACGGAGCGCGGTTTGCTTTAGTATTATTTCTTTGTTGTCGTGTTTGTTATCATGATTACATCGTGATGAATACGCACGAAAAAGCTGCTCTCTTAACTTGCGATTGTCTGCGTACTTCATGAACGGCATAAAGCTGGTTATGTGGAGCGAGAACATCCATCCTTCTTTTCCTTCATTTTTGGCAAGATGTGCTGCAGCTTCAACAACGGCTTCAGGCAATCCTGAGAGCTCTTCTTCTTTTGTGATGTGAAGTTTGTAATCGTTGGTTTCGGCCAGCAGATTTTCTCCAAATTGAATGGATAGTTGAGATAATTCATTAGTTATTTGGCGATATCTCTTTTTCTGTTTTTCATCTAAAAGTGCCCCTTTTCTGATAAAACCTTTGTAGGTTTTATCCAGCAAGGTTTGCTGCTCTTCCGATAATTTAAGCGTTCCCATTATACTGTAAACGGATTTTACTTTCTCAAACAAAGCTTCATTCAGCCAAATGTCGTTGGCATATTCCGATAGCAGTGGCGATACTTCCCGAGCAGCCTTTTGAATGGCATCACTGGTTTCTGCAGCATTCATATTAAAAAGAATGGAGCTGATGCGACTTAGTTGCTTGCCGGTTTTCTCAAGTGCCTCTATGGTATTGCTGAAATCAGGTTTTTGACTGTTTTCAATGATTTCCCGGACTTCGGTTATCCCTAGTTTGATGGCTTCTTTAATAGCGGGGAGAAAAAGTTCCGGTTGGATCTCATTAAATGGTGGGGTTTGGTAAGGGGTATTAAACTGTTGGTTTAAAATATTATTCATGTTGTTGTCTCTGTTTTCTGGTTATATATTAAGTTGCAATTTTAACGAATCAATAATGAACGAGCAACTATTTTTTTTGTTACTTAATAAATGTGTTGCTATAATTGTAGAAGCAACCATGTTGCTTTTTGTTTAATCAAATACTATATGTTATGAAATTAATTAGAAGTTTCTTGCTGTTGGGAGCAGGTTTTATATTCTCTTTAAATGTTTCTTATGCGCAGAAGGATGTTACCCGTTTTCTTGAAATGGGAATTGAAGATGCAACCATTCTTTCGGAAGCATATCTGAAACCTTATGGAGAGATGTTGGGTACGTCATTGAATGGTGGCTGGTACACCTCTGCCAGGGTTCATCGTGTGGCCGGATTTAATCTGACTTTTAACGTAAACATGGTAAGTGTTCCTTCTTCCGGGAAAAGTTTTGATCTAAATAATCTTGAAGGAAATTGGCGATTGCAGGATGAAAACGTAAGTATAGCTCCTACCATTGCCGGGAAAATGTCCGACAGACCGGTTTTGTTATATGGACCTGAAAATGCCGAGCAATCATTTGAAATGCCCAATGGAACCGGTTTCGACCGTTTTCCTTTGCCTTTGCTTCAAATAGGTGTAGGTTTGCCATACCGAACTGAAGTTTCTGCCAGAATTATTCCAACCATCTCCGCAGGAGATGCCGGAAAAGTTAATTTGTGGGGTTTTGGAGTTCGTCATAGTGTTAAGGAGTACATTCCTGTTATTAGGCACATGCCATTAATAAATTCCAGTGTTTTGGTTGGTTACACCAGGTTTGGAAGTGACGTCTCGGTTCAGCAGTTTGGTGAAGGTTCAAACCAGAGTCTTGATATTTCCTCAGGTGCATTAACCACGCGCTTCCTTTTGGGGGTAAATATTCCCTTTATCTCTATTTATACCGGAATGGGATATAATTCAACCAATAGTGATTTTGACTTAAAAGGTGATTATGGTCCTGTTCTTGGTAATGACCCAATTTCTCTCTCCTATAAAACAAACGGGTTTGATTTTAATGCCGGAATGCGTTTGCGTTTGGGAGTTATTGCTTTCCATGGGGATTATACCGTAGGCGATTATTCCATGTTGACTTTTGGAGTTGGCATAAATATGCGATGATAGATCAATGCCAGCAATCTATTCATTTAAAAATGAATGATTGGGTGTAGAATGATTTTATGAAAAAGGATAAGCCTTATAGCTATTCGGTTATGCGGCTTCTCCTTGTATTATAAAGTGTTGATACTTCAAAATCACTACTGCCCGACTAAGTTTTTCTAAATTAGTAATCATGTAATCGATTTCTCGCTTCGCTTGAAATGACAGGCTTTTTCGTTGTGAGAGGTGATTGGGCGATGGCGGTGAAGCCGCCATCACCCAATCACTCGCCTTGACTTTCTGAAAGTTTTGTCAATTCGAGCAGAGCGAGAAATCTATATTATTAAGTCGATCACTAATTATTGCAAAATCACCGACTTGCTATATTTGAAAGGGATTATTAAGTGAGTTTCTGAAAGCAATTTTTGATAGTGGTTTTCGCATTTTTACTTCTGCTTGAGCAGGGTTATCCGGATATCCGACAGGGAGCAATGCAACAGGCTCCAGTTCCTGAGGAAGATTTAGCACATCTCGTATAATTGTCGGATTAAAATTACATACCCAACAAGTGCCGATTCCTTTTTCTGCAGCAGCCAGCGTCATATGATCAATGGCAATGGCAACGTCAATATCGCAATGATCTTTGTTGTCCAGTTTACGTTTCCATGATTCATCATGATTTCCGCATACAATAATTACCTGGGGAGCAGTTTTAAACCATTCTCTGGGATATGCTTTATTTACTTCTTTCAGAAGTTCGGGGTCATCGATTACAATAAACCGCCATGGCTGAAAATTTACTGCTGATGGAGCAATTCGGCCTGCTTCCAGTATTTCAAGCAGTTCTTTTTCACTAACCAATTCTGATTTGTAAGATCTTACTGATTCTCTTTTTCTGAAGACGTCCATAACTTTCATTAGAAATTAATTTGTTTAAGTTATTGGGATGGATTGGGAAAACATGTTTGAGTCCTGATGATACCGGAATCCAATTTCTTGATTTGAGTCTCTCGCTTATGCACGGTTCATAAAGAAATCTCTTTGTTTTATAAAAATGAATAAGGGGATTGTAACCGAAGTTACCATCCCCTTCTCTTTAAATATTAAACCAAAAGCATTGTAAAGATAGAAAAAAAACTTTTCAATGCAATTTATTTAGGTTTTTTAATTGTCAATAAAGATTAATTTCTGGCAATTTTCAATGGTTGTAAGTAACTTTGTGACAAACAGAAGTTAATTTGTTGTACATATATGAGTATATTCCTTCGCAATACTAGGTGCTTTTTATTCGGTGCTTTTCTGTTCATTTCTTGTGAAGGAATAATTAATCTTGATCTTTTTGGTGACGGAATTCTGACAGAAAATGTTCGGGAAACCGGTACATTTCGGGAAGTAGAGGTGCTTAATGATTTTGTAGTTACCATTATCCAAGGGGAGGAGTGGGGAGTTACCGTTACAGGAGATGCAAATTTAATTCCTTATGTTGTTACTGAGATCGAAAACTCCAGACTGATTATTCGTCGACGCAATAATTTCAATCTACACCCGGTTAATGCCATCAATATTCTTGTTTCAACACCTGTTTTGTCTAGTATTGATAACAGTGGAAATGGAAAAGTCAGATTATCACAATTTAATCTTCCCCGCTTAAGAATAAATAATACCGGAGGATCATATATAGAAACTGACAGCATCGAAGTAGATGATTTTAATTATATTTCAGAAAGCGGCGCCAGAGCGATGTTAAAAGGTTTGTTTGGGAATTTTTTTGTCAGACAAATTGGTTCTGGTGAAACATCACTTAAGGGTAAGGTGGATACATTAAGACTGGTTCAGGAAGGTTCCGGTATAATTGATGGAATTCATTTGGAGGCAAACAGTACAAGGGTTTATTTGTATGGGTCGGGATTGATTTATTGTCACGCAGATGAGCTGTTAAATGTAGTTATTGATGGTTCTGGTAGAGTGTTTTACACTGGATATCCTGAGCTTATCCAAAGTATTCAGGGAGATGGAATCATTCAGCGTTTTATTTCCTATTGATTATTTTCAAATACATCCACAAACAAAACCTTCGCCCAACGAGTCCAGAGCACTGGTTTCTGCGCTTTTTTCTTTTTCAGTATTCTTACATTTTTTACAAACGGGGAGGTTAACTACTTTGTTGTATGTTATCTCTTCTATTTCAATGATTTCGTTACAAACGAAGCACGATTTTTTATTTTTCATTTGAGTGATATGTTAATCAATAAATAGCGATAACTAAAATTATGAAATATAAATTAATCTATTCAAAATGTTCTTTTCCCGAAGATTACACTTTTAATTTTACATTTAATTCTTACAGGAGTACTGATAATGCATGCTTAATTCATTTTTTTTACAAAAATAGGAATAATTACCCTTCAATTTAATGGTGTTCGTATTTCATTTTTTAGTTAAAGTAATAATTCTACCAAATAGTTTGTTATTAATTTTGGAAAAAAACGGTTAAGTTGTAAGTGAAATGATATAATTTGTTGTATTTTTGTCAGTCGAAATTTATTTAGTAGCTATTTTTAGTCCGTATTCATGACAATGATCATGGTTATATAAAGTATTGTATAATTTAATTATTTAAGAAAAATGAAGAACCAGGTATCCCGTTACGTTGAAGATTTTATGGCCGGTATTCAATCGCGCAATCCGGCTGAACCGGAATTTTATCAGGCAGTACATGAAGTTGTAGAAAGTTTGGCTCCATTTATCGTTGAGAATCCCGTTTTAATGAAAAACAAGATTCTTGAAAGAATGGCTGAACCGGAACGTGTCATCATGTTCAGAGTTCCATGGCTTGATGATCGTGGAGAAGTTCAGATAAACAGAGGTTTTCGTGTACAAATGAACAGCGCCATTGGTCCCTACAAAGGAGGAATACGTTTTCATGCATCGGTTAATCTGGGAATTTTAAAGTTTCTTGCATTCGAACAAGTTTTCAAAAATAGCTTGACCTCACTGCCAATGGGTGGTGGAAAAGGAGGTTCCGATTTTAACCCAAAAGGAAAGTCGGATAATGAAGTGATGAAATTCTGCCAGTCATTCATTACTGAATTGCATCGTCACATTGGTCCAAATCTTGATGTACCTGCCGGAGATATTGGTGTTGGTGGACGAGAGGTTGCCTATATGTTTGGACAATACAAAAGATTACGCAATGAGTTCACCGGTACATTTACCGGAAAAGGACTTGATTTTGGTGGTAGTCCGTTGCGTCCGGAAGCAACTGGTTTTGGAACTGTTTACTTTGCACAGGAGATGCTTAAAACCCGCAACGATAGCTTCAAAGGAAAAACTGTTGCAATAAGTGGTTCTGGAAACGTTGCTCAATATGCAGCACAAAAAGTGATTGAATTGGGTGGAAAAGTTGTAACATTTTCTGATTCTAACGGCTCAATTTACGATCCGAAAGGAATTACCACAGAAAAGCTTGAATATGTAATGATGCTTAAGAATGCCATTCGTGGTAGAATAAAGGAATATGCAGAGAAATATCCTGAGGCTGAATACTGGGAAGGAACTCGCCCGTGGAAAGCAAAATGCGATATTGCTCTTCCTTGTGCCACTCAGAATGAGTTGAATGGAGACGACGCCCAGGTTTTGGTTGAAAACGGATGCTTTTGTGTTGCCGAAGGTGCAAACATGCCATCCACCCCCGAAGCCATTAAAGTTTTCCACGACAGAAAAATCCTTTATGGACCAGGAAAGGCTGCCAATGCCGGAGGTGTTGCTGTTTCAGGATTGGAAATGTCTCAAAATTCAATGCGTCTGCAATGGACTCCTGAAGAGGTGGATGCTAAACTTCATTCCATAATGATAAACATTCACGAGGCGTGTGTTAAAAACGGGACTGATGCAAGTGGCTATGTAAACTACGTAAACGGAGCCAATATCAGTGGTTTCCACAAAGTAGCTAATGCCATGTTGGCTCAAGGATTGGTATAATAAATTCAGTACGCATATAATCAAACCTTCGAACACATTGGTGTTCGAAGGTTTTTTTTGCTTACTTTGTTAACAAATAAGTAGCTGATATGCATCAATCAACACCTGAAGATAAAGAGCCTGAAAGTAATAGCAAGCAATGGGACTCACTTCTCCAAGCGGAAGAGAAATGGGTTATTGATGCTCTTTTTAGAGATCAGATTCAAATGATTCCGATTGATGATGATGAACTTCAACACCAAATCATCATTTTTGCACGAAAGCATGGTTTATCGCAACTTTTATATAAAAGCCCTTCTGCAAATCAATTTTCTGAGACTGGATTTGAAGAGCTAAAAAAAGATTTTCTATCAATTTACGCGAGAAACCTTCTATTCAATCAAATTCTAAACGAAATACTCTCTCTGTTCCATAAAAACGGAATTGAGGCCATCGTTCTGAAAGGAAGTTTTCTTTCAGCGGTAGTGTATGAAAATCCTGCTTTCCGACCGTTCAGTGATATAGATATACTCGTTAAAGAAGAACAGGCCGAAACGGCCTGGAAATTGCTTTGGCCTGATAACGGCTATAAAAATGTCAAACAAGATGTTACAGGTCATCACCTTCCTCCGGTCATGTACAGGGGGGCAACCATTGAGGTGCACCGAACGCTTTTTCCGCAGAATGCTTCTTTTAAAATCCCTGTGGATGAGGTGTGGAAGAGCGCATTGCGCGATGAAAAATCTGGGATGATTTCACTGGATCCATGTTCTCAAATTTTATACACATGTTTGCATACGTATTATAATTTTAAAATGGGAGGCACCCGGTTGGGGTGGCTGATGGATATTAAGAAACTGATGGATTACTATGATGAGCTTTCGTGGGATGATGTGCTTTTAAAAGCACATCAATTCAGAATATATGAGCCTGTGGTTTTGATTCTTTCCTTTTATAACATACTAAACCCCGGTGTATACTTTAATCTCCCTTTAAAGAATAGACAAAAGAGAGATTTAAAGATTTTAATCAGATTTACAAGGGGTACAGGAGAACAAAAGCTGGAGTACAGCTACTCTATTGCATGGGAGAGGTTTTGGAATTCAAAAGGTTTTAGAGAAAAATACAGTTTTCTGAAACAATTGATTAATAATGATAATGCCGGATTAAAACGAAATATATTAATAAGGTTAGCGTATTTGTTCAGGAACACATTAAGAATGTTCTTTCAGAAAATAAAAGACAAATTGTAATTCTGTCAGAAATCCACTGTGTCGTTCTCAAGATTGATGACCAATGTATAACCAATGTGGCTGATCTGAATATGTAATTTTTTATTTCCTTTTATTTCTGTAACAATGCCACTTACCCCTTTTAAAGGACCTGATGTAACAGTAACATTCTGACCTTTTACGATATCCCCGGTTTCAACACTGAAAGACAACTTGTTTTCAACCGTTTTTTGCATTGCTTCAATCTCGTGATCAGGAATGGTTACCGCTTTACCTTTGTGTGAAACATATGAAACAACTCCATTGGCTTCAAAAACACGTTTATAATCTGCAGCAGCAATGTTTACAAATATATATGAGCTGATAATGGGTGTTTCCACCCATTTTTTTCTGTCACTCCATTGTTTTAATTCCCGCTTTAATGGTAAATAGGCTTTAATTTCCATTGCAGTTAACTGATCACGCACTTTCTTTTCCGACCTGGACTTGGTGTATAAGGCATACCATTTATGTTGAATCTCGTTTTTCAAGGCAAAACTGGTTGGTTTGAGGTCTACAAAAATATAAACTTTATGCGAGGAAGAAAAGTATTGTGTGACTCTTTGTCACTTTGATTTATTAACATATTTCTAGCCATGTGGAGGTTCAATAGCGAGTTTTTTCTGATACGTTTAAATAATTTTGTTGATAATTATTAGTTGTGGTTGTAATTGGAATATAATCAGCATGATATGGCGGTTTTGTTGTTGATAAAAAGAGTCTGCTTTCAACCTGTTTGTAGAGCTATTTTTATTATATTTGTAGGTCTTTGCTTTCAGGTACTCAAAAACTCCTGAAGCCAATTAATCATTTAAAATTCATCATGAGCGAAAATTTAGATTTTGTTCCCAAGAAGCCAGCAAATGGCGATTATTCAGCCAACAGCATTCAGGTGCTCGAAGGTTTGGCAGCGGTGAGAAAGCGTCCTGCCATGTACATTGGAGATGTTGGTGTAAAAGGACTTCATCACCTGGTTTACGAGGTTGTTGATAACTCAATTGATGAGGCTCTAGCCGGGCATTGCGACTATATTGAAGTAACCATTAACGAGGATGATTCAATCACTGTATTGGATAATGGACGTGGAATTCCTGTTGACATTCATGCAAAAGAAGGCAAGTCTGCTCTGGAGGTTGTAATGACTGTACTTCACGCTGGTGGAAAGTTTGATAAGGACAGTTATAAAGTTTCCGGTGGTTTGCATGGTGTAGGTGTATCATGTGTGAATGCTCTTTCTACCCAATTAATTGCTGAGGTTCATCGTGAGGGAAAAATATATCGTCAGGAGTATAGCAAAGGTAAACCTCAGACTGAGGTTCTGGAAATTGGTACTACCGATAAAAAGGGTACTTGGATTACCTTTAAGCCCGATGATTCAATATTTATTACTACAGAATATAAATACTCCATTCTTGCTGATAGAATGCGGGAACTTGCTTTCCTTAACCAAGGTATACAGATCATTCTAACGGATAAACGTGTAACTGACGATAAAGGCGAATTTAAATCTGAGCGTTTTTACTCTGAAGAGGGTCTTCGTGAATTTGCAAAATTTATCGATACCAACAGGGAACCTCTTATTGATAACGTGATTTATATCAATACCGAAAAAAATGAAATCCCCGTTGAAATAGCCATTGTTTATAATACCTCTTTTAACGAGAATGTTTATTCATACGTGAATAACATTAATACCATTGAGGGAGGAACGCATTTAACAGGTTTCAGACGTGGACTTACCCGAACGCTTAAAACCTGGGCCGAGAAATCAGGAATGCTAAGTAAAATGAAGTTCGATATTAATGGAGATGATTTTCGTGAAGGTCTTACCGCCGTCATTTCGGCAAAAGTAGCCGAACCTCAGTTTGAGGGCCAAACCAAAACGAAACTGGGTAATGGTGAGGTGAGTTTAGCAGTGGATCAGGCAGTCAGTTTGATGCTTCAGAATTTTCTAGAAGAAAATCCAAAGGATGCAAAAGCCATTGTAAACAAGGTCATTCTTGCAGCTACTGCTCGCCATGCTGCCCGTAAAGCCCGTGAGCTTGTTCAACGCAAAAGCGTTTTGTCGGGAGGTGGATTACCCGGAAAATTGGCCGATTGCTCTGACAAAGATCCTTCCTCTTGTGAAGTCTTTTTGGTTGAGGGAGATTCGGCAGGTGGAACTGCCAAACAGGGTAGAAATCGTCAATTCCAGGCAATTTTACCACTACGTGGTAAAATTTTGAACGTAGAAAAGGCTTTGCAGCACAAGGTTTTTGAAAGCGATGAAATTAAAAATATTTTTACGGCATTAGGTGTTACCATTGGTACAGAAGAAGATAGTAAAGCTCTAAATCTTGAGAAACTTCGCTACCATAAAATAATAATTATGACGGATGCCGATGTGGACGGGCGCCACATCAATACGCTGATTATGACTTTCTTCTTCCGTTACATGAAAGATTTAATTAAGAGGGGGCACCTGTATATTGCAACACCTCCTCTCTATTTAATGAAAAAGGGAAAAGTTGAGGAGTATTGCTGGGACGATAAACAACGTCGTGAATTCGTTGAGAAATATGCCGGAGGTAAGGAAGATGCCGTTCACATTCAACGTTACAAAGGTCTTGGAGAGATGAACGCCGAGCAGTTATGGACTACAACAATGAATCCTGAAACCCGCACATTGCGTCAGGTTACCATTGAAAGTGCAACAGAGGCCGACCGCATATTCAGTATGTTAATGGGTGATGATGTTCCTCCTCGACGCGAATTTATCGAGCAAAATGCAACATATGCCAATATTGATGTCTAATACATCAATATGATTTTTGGCTTCATATTATAATAAACCTTCCTGTTTCATTGTTGAACAGGAAGGTTTTATATATATACGGAAGTGTCTGATAATAATTGTTGTAAATAATGGCAAAAAAAAAGCGTGTTGTCATAACTGTAATTAATAATCTCGTTACCGATAACAGGGTGGCAAAGCTTGCAGGCTCTCTAGATCAGCGTGGATACGATGTATTATTGATAGGGAGAAGATGGCCTGACGCAAAAATCCCGGATGGTCGAAAAGGACAACACTACCGGTTTTCCTGTCCTGTAAACAAAGGTCCATTCTTTTATATTTATTATAATATTGCATTGTTTTGGATTTTGTTATTTAAAAAATCAGATCACATAGTTTCAGTTGATCTGGATACACTTTCTGCCTGTCGTTTAGCCGGCTTTCTGAAAAGAGTTCCCGTTGTATTCGATAGCCATGAGTATATGCCTGAAACACCTGAAGTGAAAATCAGACCTTTTATACAGTATATCTGGTTATTTTTAGAAAAGCTATTGCTGCCGGGAGTAAAGAAGGGTTTTACAGTTTCGCGCGGGTTGCAGGATATTTATCGATCCAGATACAACAAGGAATTCTTCTTACTTCGAAATGTCCCTTATGCACCTGATACAATTTCTGAGATTCGTCCTGTAAGTGATTCTCCAATAGTTTATTATCAGGGAGCCCTGAATATAGGAAGAGGTCTTGAAGCATCAATTTTGGCAATGAAACATTTACCTCACTATAAGTTAATCATTGCTGGTTCGGGAGATATAGATTACGAATTGCGGCAGTTGGTGATAAATGAAAATCTGGAAAGGCAGGTTGAGTTTCTTGGCTGGCTTCCCTTTGAGGAACTAAGCAAGCATGCTACAAATGCTCATGTGGGACTTTGTCTGCTTGAGAATATGGGTCTGAACTATTATCACTCTTTGCCCAATCGCATATTTGATTATCCGGCTATGGGTTTACCGGTTATAGCAACAGGTTTCCCGGACATACGAGAAATTGTTGAGAAATATAAGACCGGAATTCTTTTAAATACGATGGAGCCAAAGGAAATTGCCGAAGCAATTAAAATTGCCTGCGAGTCTGTTGATTTAAGAAATGAGTGGCGAGAAAGTCTAAAAAAGGCAACTCAACATTTAAATTGGAAATGCGAAGAGATGGTTTTAAATGAGTTTTTTCCTGCTATCACAAAAAATGATTAATAAAAAAGGCTTTCGATTTTCGAAAGCCTTTTTAATATTGTTATCCAAGATAAGATTTTAACAACTTACTTCGTGAAGTGTGTCTTAATCTTCGAATTGCTTTTTCTTTAATTTGCCTTACCCTTTCTCTGGTAAGCCCAAATCTTTCACCAATCTCTTCCAGAGTCATTTCCTGACATCCGATGCCAAAAAATAATTTAATGATGTCACTTTCTCTTTCTGTAAGAGTAGCCAAGGCTCTCTCAATCTCTTTTGAAAGAGATTCATTTATAAGAGTTCTGTCTGCATTTGGAGAATCACTGTTCACCAATACATCCAGAAGACTGTTGTCTTCTCCTTCCACGAAAGGTGCATCAACGGAAATATGACGTCCTGCTACCCGCAGTGTGTCTGCCACTTTGTCTGCTGGTAGTTCAAGTTGATCAGCCAACTCTTCAGGAGAAGGCTTGCGCTCATGCTCCTGCTCAAATTTTGAGTAAGCTTTGTTGATTTTATTCAACGAACCAACCTGATTTAAAGGTAGTCTGACAATTCTCGATTGTTCTGCTAACGCTTGCAAAATGGATTGTCTGATCCACCATACGGCGTATGAAATAAATTTGAAACCTCTGGTCTCATCAAACTTCTCAGCCGCCTTAATCAATCCAAGGTTTCCTTCATTAATAAGGTCAGGAAGGCTAAGTCCTTGGTTTTGATATTGTTTGGCAACTGATACCACAAATCGCAAGTTTGCCCTGGTTAGTTTTTCAAGTGCAGTTTGGTCGCCTTTTTTTATGCGTTGCGCCAGCTCTACCTCTTCTTCAACAGAGATAAGTTCCTCGCGCCCAATCTCCTGAAGATATTTATCCAGTGATGCGCTTTCACGATTGGTGATTGATTTTGTTATTTTTAGTTGTCTCATGTTCCCTTTAAAATACGCCGCAAAATTACACTTTTTTATCTAGTAAAGCAATCTTAATTGCTTATTTATTCCTGAAGATTGATGGCGTAGAAAGCTGTTCGGCCGTTTTGATAAACTCCTGACAGGAACAGGGCATCACTTGCTACATCCACAACTTTCCTTAAGTCATCTTCACTATTAACAGGTACTCTGTTGGCCTGAATGATAACATATCCTTCACGTATACCTGCATCACGGAATTTTCCGGATCCAACTTCGGTAACTTTTATGCCATTTCGTATGCGAAGCCTTTGTCTCTCAGCATCTGACAGTGGTTCAAACGATGCTCCAAGCAAAGACATCTTATCCACATTTTGCACCAAATCTGTGTTTCCATGTATATTACGTAAAGTTACGGTAAAAGGTTTTCTTTTTCCATCTCTGAGGACCTCTATTTGTACATTATCTCCAGGCCGGAATCTGCTAACCCGCTCCTGAAGCTGTGGTACAGAATTTACGGCATCACCATTTACGCTGAGAATAACATCACGGCTTTTTATTCCCGCAGCTTTGGCGCCACCTCCTTCCATCGCTTCAGCTACATAAACACCTCGCACTCTGTCCATACCCAATTCTCTTGCAAGTTCGTTATTCATTTCCCGAATACTAACTCCCAGTAAACCTCTTTGAACAGCACCAAATTCAAGTAAATCATCTACCACTTTCTCTACGATGCTGACGGGTACTGCAAAAGAATATCCTGTAAACGAGCCTGTTCTGGAGGCAATCGCAGTATTTATTCCAATAAGTTCTCCACGAGTGTTTACCAATGCACCTCCGCTGTTTCCGGGGTTAACTGCTGCATCCGTCTGTATAAATGCTTCTATGCTCATTTGTCCAAGAATTTGGATGCTACGCGATTTTGCACTTACAATTCCTGCAGTAACGGTGGATGTGAGGTTAAAAGGGTTGCCAACGGCCAGAACCCACTCACCAATGCTCAAGGCATCGCTATTGCCATATATTAAATAGGGCAAATCTGTTTCGTCTATTTTTAGCAGGGCGATATCTGTTGTAGGATCAGCGCCTACTAAAATTGCTTTATATGATCTATTGTCGTTTAAAGTTATTTCGATCTCGTCAGCTCTGTCTACCACGTGATTGTTTGTTACAATATATCCATCCTGAGATATGATGACTCCAGAACCGGATCCCATTACAGGCTGTTGTGGCTGAGGTTGGCCAAAACCTCTGGGACCAAAGAAAAAGTCGAAAAGAGGATGACCTGAAGAAGGGGCTCCCGATCCTGAACTCCTGCCCTTGGTTTGAACGTGAACTACTGCATGAACAGACTTTTCTGCTGCGTAGGTTAAGTTAGGATATTGCGCAGAAGTAGAACCTGCCGGTAATGAGGTGAACATACTGTTTGTTCCCGAATGATTTGTTTTTACTGGTATTTCGATAATTCTGGGCTCAGCTGAAAAGAATTGTGAATATATAAATACGCCTGCCAAGGCACCCAAAAAAGCTATCGCAAATGTCGAAATTAGTTTTCTAGTCTTCATAATAATAACAATTTAAGGTTTTGTTCTACAGTAATTCAAATTTAATGCCGACCTGTTGGGCTTTACAATTTTTAACTGCTTCTACAACTGATAACTTTTTTGCTGTTCGGATGCATTGTTAAGTTTCAAAAGTTGAATTAGAGAATTGATTAGGTTTAATACTTCTTATTAACAAATTATTTGAGGTTTTGTTGGTTGGTTATTTTGTCAGAGTTGGTGGTAGGGTATAGCTTTCATTTTTTTTACAAAACAAAAAAAGTCTTTGGTTTTTTTAAAAACCAAAGACTTTAACTTTAATATGATTTATGTTTAAAGTAAATGTTAATTTCGATCTTTATTGAGTTTTATCATTTCAAGTCCGGCATTAAGTATTAAACCTATTCCATGCTTCTCGTTATCCCCAACTGGTCGTGTATAATAGAAAACAAGATCATCCGAAATACCGGTTCCTACACAGACATCAATAAATTTACCTTCCGGTGTAATTTTATCTCTTTTTAAGGCGTGCCACCCACGTCTTGCAATACTTGCATAATCAGGATCAATCCATCCTTCATTCACTGCTTTTGCAACTCCATAAATGAAAAGTGCAGTTACTGAAGACTCTTGATACGAGTCTGGTTTATCCAGTAGTTGCTTCCACATTCCATCAGCGTCCTGATATCTTGAATATCCCACAATTTGTTTCTCCAGAATTGAAATTAAAAGGTCTCTTTTTGGATGATCAGAGGGAAGTTCATCCAATAAATCACAAATAGCAAATGTAATCCACCCGTTTGCACGTCCCCAATATGCGACTCCGTTGCGTTCGAGATCTGTGTAATAACAATGGTAGTATAATTGCTTAATTGGATCCCATAGGTATTGATCCATTTTAATTACTTGATGTATAGCGTCATTAAAGTACTTCTCATCATTAGTAAAAGATCCCATTCTTGCAAGAAAAGAGACAGACATGTACAAATCATCAGCCCATATGGTCATATTTCTTGGAAAAGTACGGCTTAATGTTCCATCTTCTGTTCTAACCTGTCCGTTGAGAATATGTTCAGCTGAGTTTTTTATGTATTCAAGGTATCTTTCTTGCGGGTTGATGGCGTATACGTCTATGACGCTTGCACCCATTGCACCGCAATCATCTAACTCCTCAAAATTCCATAATTGTCCGTATGGCCAGTGCCAATGATTGCGATCACCTCTAAAGCGCTCTTTAAAGTATTGGTAATTTGCAAAACCAAATGCTACATGGTCTAAAGCATAATCAATATATTTTTGTTCTTCAAGGTATTTCCCAAGTTTTATAATTGCCATATTAGTAACACCTGCAGAGTAGTGCCATTCCATAAGCGGGCTTTTGAAGCGGACATCTTCACCTTCTGGAATTTCATCTGTAGAATTATAGACTACCCCTGTGGTAACACCAATAAATTGCGTTACTGGTTGTTCTAATACGTGGTCAGCAATTAGTCTGACAACTTCTTCATCACTCATCCTTACTACGCTTACTTCCTGAGTGGGGTGATTCGCCATGGTACAGCTTATTAATATATAAGCAGATACCATAAATAAAGTGACTTTTTTCATGAATTGTGGTTTTAAATTATGTATAATTTTGTTCAATTTATACGGTGATATATCTATTGAGCATATATTGTATTGTTTAGATAATCAGATGACATGATTCATTTTATGTTTGAAATTTGATTTAGTTGTTTTAAGTTAAATTTTCAGACCATAAATATAGATCTAGGCTAATAAAGGAGCAATGCACAAATTGTTTTTTTATTTAACCTTTTTGTCACAATTATTAAGAAAAATTTCGTGTTGACAGATAAATCTTTTATCACAATTTCTTAATTATTGATATTTGCTATAAATCACTTAATTATCTTTGTGAAAAATGAATTTGAATAGAAATATTGAATAGCTCGTAAAATGGAACAATTAAAATTTTACAAATATCACGGAACAGGTAATGATTTCGTAATTATTGATAATAGAGATTCTCTTTTCAATATTAGTGACAGGGATTTAATCAGCTTTATATGTCATCGTCGTTTTGGAGTTGGAGCTGATGGATTAATGCTATTGGAAAATTCTCCTGAGTACGCTTTTTACATGCGATACTACAATAGTGATGGTAACGAAAGTACTATGTGTGGTAACGGAGGAAGATGTATTGTGAAGTTTGCTTGTGATTTAGGTATGGTAAAAGAAAACGAAATCTTTACTTTTGATGCTATTGATGGAATTCACCATGCTTTAGTTACACCGGATATCATTAAATTGAAAATGGTAGATGTTAATGGAATTGAGATGGTGGCTGATGGTTATTTTTTGAATACAGGTTCCCCCCATTTTGTTTGCTATACTGAGAATCTTGAACAAACCGATGTTGTTTCTGCCGGCAGAGCCATTCGAAATAATTCCTATTTTGGAAAGGCGGGTACAAATGTGAATTTTGTTGAGAAATGCGGAGATTCCTCTATAATGGTTCGAACATACGAAAGAGGGGTAGAGGATGAAACATGGTCGTGCGGAACTGGTTGCGTAGCTTCTGTTCTAACCAATTTTTTCCTTCATGGTGGAGATACAGGATATTCAATAAAGGTAAAAGGAGGAGCTCTGACTGTCCGGTTCACTGCTCAGGATAAAGGAGTGTATAATAATATATGGTTGGAAGGTCCTGCTAAATTTGTGTTTTCCGGTAATATCAACGTGCAATAATCAGATGGATTTTAAAATTGAATCATATTTTAAGCCTACAGGGGATCAACCAGAAGCGATTCGCCAACTTGTAGAAGGAATCAGAACCGGAAGTAGATTCCAGACTTTATTGGGTGTCACCGGTTCTGGTAAAACATTTACTGTAGCCAATGTGATTGAGAATCTTCAAAAGCCGGTTTTGGTGTTAAGTCATAATAAGACACTTGCTGCTCAGCTTTATGGTGAATTTAAACATTTCTTCCCTAGTAATGCTGTTGAATATTTTGTGAGTTATTATGACTACTACCAGCCGGAAGCATATTTGCCTGTTACTGATACCTATATAGAAAAAGATCTTTCCATCAATGATGAAATTGAGAAGTTGCGTCTCAGCGCAACTTCGGCTCTTCTTTCAGGGCGAAAAGATGTGATTGTTGTCAGCTCTGTATCTTGTCTGTATGGTATTGGTAATCCGGAGGACTTTCATGCCAATGTTATTACAATTGAATCAGGAATGACCTTTGGTAGAAATCAATTTCTCCGGCGACTTGTGGATAGTCTATACTCCAGGAATGAGATAGAGTTTAACCGCGGACATTTCCGGGTAAAGGGAGACACCGTTGATATTTTTCTTGCATATGCTGATCATGCACTCAGAGTCATTTTTTGGGGAGATGAAATAGAATCCATTGAGAGTTTTGATCCGGTTAACAATATGGCTCTGGAGAAATATCAAAGCTTCCTGATTTATCCGGCCAATATTTTTGTAACTACAAAGGAAAGAATTAATTCAGCCATTAAAATGATTCAGGATGATCTAACGGATCATCTGCAATTCCTTCGAGATGAGGGAAAAAAAGCTGAGGCAAAGCGACTGGATGAAAGGGTTAATTATGATCTGGAAATGATTCGGGAACTTGGATATTGTCCTGGAATCGAAAATTATAGCCGCTACTTTGATGGACGAGAGCCCGGAACCAGACCTTTCTGCCTGATTGATTATTTTCCTGATGATTTTTTGGTTGTGGTGGACGAGAGCCACGTAACCATTCCTCAAATACGCGCCATGTATGGCGGCGATTTTAGCCGTAAAAAAAATCTGGTGGAATATGGTTTCAGATTGCCTGCAGCTATTGATAATCGTCCGTTGAAATTTGAGGAGTTTGAATCTCTTGCTAAAAATGCGATCTACGTAAGTGCAACGCCTGCTGATTATGAAATGGAAAAAAGCGAAGGTGTGATTGTTGAGCAGGTCATTCGTCCAACAGGGTTACCGGATCCTCATATTGAAGTAAGACCCAGTCTCAATCAGATGGACGATTTGATTGAAGAAATTCAAATTCGTACAGCGAAAGATGAGAGGGTACTTGTTACCACATTGACTAAGCGGATGGCCGAAGAGTTGAGTAGTTATCTAACCAGAATGGGGATACGATGCGAGTATATTCATTCTGATGTGGATACTCTTGAACGTGTTAAAATTATGGAAGGTTTACGGGAAGGCTTTTTTGATGTGTTGGTGGGAGTAAATCTTTTGCGGGAAGGTTTGGATCTTCCGGAAGTTTCATTAGTTGCTATTTTGGATGCCGATAAAGAAGGGTTCTTGCGTTCGGCTCGTTCACTTACACAGACTGCCGGAAGGGCAGCTCGAAACCTAAACGGATTGGTTATCATGTATGCCGATACCATAACGCGATCAATGAAGGAGACCATTGATGCAACTAATTACAGAAGAACTAAACAGTTGGCCTATAATGAAGCCAATGGAATTGTTCCATCGCAAATAATTAGGAAAAAAGGCTCAGTAATTCCTGGGAGCAGCAGGGACGACAAACTTTCAAAAGGTTATTCTGAACCAGAAACAGCTGATATTGCTGCAGATCCGGTGGTTGCTTACATGTCGGTTTCTGCACTTGAAAAGGCCATTGAGAAAACACGTGTATCTATGCAGGCCGCTTCAAAAGATCTGGATTTCATCTCTGCAGCACAGTATCGTGATGAAATGTTCCGTTTACAGACTCTCCTTAAAGAAAGAAAGTCTGCACGGTAATTATTTTTCAATCAAAAAAATGAAATATTATTTTAGAAGAATAACCAGCGTCTTCTCATATGACTGCTTGGTCTTGAGCTTCTTGATCTTGTTTTAGGCTGGAAAAACCTTCTGGTTTTCATGTAACTTCTACGGTTAAATCTTGGCTCGTTTCTGAATGGACTATCTTGAATCAGATAGGTTATCCCCAGAGTTACTGAATAATAGAAGTCATATGGATCTGTATCGTGCTCAGTTCCCAACGGATCCCAACTATCATACCATACATCGTGCGCATCTAATTTGTCTGAAAACGCTAAATTTCCTGCAAACTCAAAGTTTGCACTTAATCTTGGCGAAAGCCATATTGATGCCCCACCTCCGGCACCAACTATAGGAGCTAGCCCTGTTGCAGTTCTCCACTTTTCACCTGGTTCTGCTCCGGAGGTCATTACACTTGCGGGGCCCCAATATTCCGAGGCATTATAATAAACAAATCCAGCCTGTAAAAGTGCATATGGCTGAAAAGTTCTTTCTTTGAAATACCCCATCAGATCATTCAGGGGTCTGTATGTACCTCCAAATGTAAATTCAAAATACATATTGTCAAATTCGGCATAAGCCTCTCCGGTTGTAGGGAATATTTGAGTTCCCTGCATTACTCCACCCATGAGCTGAGCTCGTGCAGAGAGGGTACGCGTCATCTCTCTGTCGGCAACAATACCGGCAGTATATCCAATGCGGCCTTCATCAACAAGGTCTCCAAAGAAAATGTTGGGCCCGACCTTTGCGGTTACAGATAAACCATTCATTAAGTCGAAAGGAGCTCCCCTGTAACCACGTCTGACTTGGCTGTTAGCAATGGTGTATGTCACCATAAGCAACAAAACCAACAACCATTTTTTATTTATTGTGTACATTTAGCGGCCTGATTTGAGTACTATAGTTCTATATTAGGGTGTAAAATTGGTGAAAACTTTAAAAATATGAAATAGTTATACTATACAAAGACGTAATATAATGCTTTTTTGTTTCATTTTTTTTATGGATTGATCAAAATTGTTGATAAACGAATCATAATATTAGTTGTTCAGCCCATTTTTTGTGATACATTAATAACTAGGAGCTGACGGGCTTAATTAAATACAGCATAATATTTTGCCTGTTTCTTGCGTTAAACAGATCTTTTCCATCCGGAGTATAAAGATGGCTTATTTCTTTATTTAGCTTGGTTTCAACAACTCTTCGAACCATTTTCATGGTGCTGTTCAACATCTTATTTGCTTCTGTAAAAGGCTCAGGACACACTCCAACTGCGGTTGGTAGCCAGCGTTGCGGAAACATATCATCAAGTTTGCCGCCTTGTTTAAATTGGTTTATCTCTTCCTGAATTGCCCGAAGAATGAAGGCACTTCTCTCTTCATCAGATTGAAATTCATGATTTTTCAGGAGGTTGCTGATGTTGTCAGCATTAGGAACAGCCAAACCTATGGTATACGGACTTTGGTTGTTATATAGCATAAACTGATCTATTAATGGGCAATGATCAATAATAGCCTCTTCAATTCCTTCCGGACTGTACTTTTCTCCATCATGTGATATCAGAAGGCTTTTAAAACGGCCCTTTACGTATAGATAGTTCTCATTATCCACATAGCCAAGATCACCAGTGTATAGCCACTCATCCTTTATGGTCTCTGCTGTGGCTGTTTTGTTTTTCCAATAGCCAAGCATTACATTTTCCCCTTTTACAACAATTTCTCCCGACTCTCCAGTATTAACTTCACGCCCGTTCTCATCACATATTTTGAGTTCCAGGTTATGCACCACTTTTCCTGACGATCCCATTTTGTGGAAATCGGGAGTGTTAGCAGAAATTATAGGGGCAGCTTCACTTAGTCCGTATCCCTGATACATGGGAATTCCAATGGCATAAAAGAATTTTTGTAATTCTATATCCAGCAGTGCCCCGCCACCAATAAAGAATTTAAGATTTCCCCCAAATTTTAAACGGATCTTCTTAAAAAGAATCTTGTCAAAAAGATTTCCTATTGGCTTGGTTAGCTTCTTAATACCTTTACCTTTATTGTCTCCTGTTCCATTATACCAGAATGCATGTTTTATGGCAAGGGAAAAGAGTAACCAGGCAATTTTGCCTTTGTCCCGAACCCCCTTTTCTATGTTTTTGCGGAAGTTTTTGGCCAGTGCAGGTACACTCATTAATACGTGCGGCTGAATCTCCTGCATGTTATTTACAAAATTTTTAAGTGTTTCATTGGGGGTTCTTCCACTTTTTACAGCTGCTACCGATGCTCCTCGGTACATGAACGCGTAAAGTGCCGCCGTATGTGCAAAAGCATGATCCCACGGCAGAACCACAAGGGTTCGGTAATGCGAAGGAATATCAATAAAACTAAAAGCTTGTTCAACATTGGCTGTGTAATTTCGATGTGACAACATAATTCCCTTAGGATCGGCAGTGGTTCCTGATGTGTAAGAGATATTTGCAACATCGTTGGGAGTGATCTCGTTTCGACGGTTTTTCAGCTTGTTTTCATCTGTTTTTCTGAATTCAATTCCTGATTTGCATAAATCAGACCAAAGAATTTCTTTTGTTTGCAAATTTTCAATTTCATCCAGAATGATAACCTTTTCAACGGCCGGCAATAGATTGATGATATTTCTTATTTTGGGCAGTTGATAAGCGGATACTATAATGATTTTACTGTCGGAATGATTTATTCTGAATACCAGGTCGTTGGATTCCTCCAGTTTTGTTGATAAAGGAACATTGATACCTGCTGCATAAAGTATGGATAATTCGGCAATGAGCCAATCTCTTCTTCCTTCCGATAACAATGAAACACGATCTCCCTTTTCAAAACCAATTCCCATAAGCCCTGCGGCATATGTTTTAATTAATTCAAGACTTTCGTTATAAGATGTGGATTCGTATATGTTTTCTCTCTTTTCCCATATTAAAGGATTGTTGCCAAATTGGGAGGCTTTATCTTCAAAATAGTCAATGATGCTTAGCATTGCATTAAGATGTTAGTTTGTAAGCTGTTATTTTATTTTTAAAGGAAACAGATGATCGGGTTGGTTATGAATTAGAATATGTTATTTTTATACGCAATGAGAGGTTTAATAAACCTCTCAAAATATGTCTTCAATTATACAAATTTAGAAAAAATACGATATATTCCATATTTCTTAAGGATTTGCACAATATTTATCAATGAAGGTGTTATTTTGTAGTCGGCATTTATTACAAAATATTTAACTGTTATAAATGAATCGAGATATAATTAAGGTCAATAAAGCATCGGCTCATGCTAAATACCGTCAGATAATTGATTCGGTTATTTCCATGGTACGTAAAGGTTTTCTTAAACGCGGCGATAAACTCCCCTCTGTTAATGACATTGCTCAGCGGAATAGCCTATCTCGAGATACGGTGTTGCTTGCCTATAATGAATTGAAATCCAGGGGTGTGTTGAAAAGTGTTCCAGGTAAAGGGTATTATATTGAAAGTACTGATGTTAACCATGATTTACGTATATTATTGTTGTTTGATGAGTTTAACGGGTTTAAGGAAGATTTGTATAATGCTTTTATTACCACTATAGCCGGGAGGGCGCAGATTGATATCTTTTTTCACCATTTTAATGAAGAGGTTTTTGATTCTATCATAACAAATCAGCTAGGAAACTATACTAATTATGTGATAATGCCCGCGCTATTGCCCAACGCTCATTTATCAATTAAAAAGCTTCCACTCGATAAGGTGTTCATACTCGATCAGTTGCCGGTATCATTAAAGGGTAACTATCCGTCCATATACCAGTCTTTTGATGAAGATATATATAACGGTTTGCGGCAAGGGCTGGGACTTCTGAAAAAGTATAAACAATTGATTCTTGTTTACCCGGGAGGAAAAGAACCTAGAGGTTTTTTTAACGGATTTAAGAAGTTTTGTGAGGATTTTAATTTTAAAAATGATGTAATATCTGGATTAACTGAGTCTGATGTTTTTAGGGGACATGCCTATATCATGCCAAATGATAGGGATTTGGTTTTTCTGGTAAAATATTGCCGAAGAGTAAATTACAAAGTAGGAGTTGATGTTGGGATTATTTCACTGAATGATTATGGACTAAAAGAGATAATAGCTGATGGTATTACAACTATTTCTACCGACTTTAAGGCTATGGGTGAGAGTCTTGCAAAAATGATTATTTCTAAGGATAAGGAAGAAGTTAAGAATCCATCCAAACTGATTATTCGGAGATCTCTGTAGTTTGAACGTATGCATTAATTTTTAATGAAATTCGAAGAATTTGATTAAATTTATATGGTTAACCAAATAAATTTCAAGCGATGAAACGAGCCATGATAAAGTTTTTCTCACACCGAGGAATCGAAGATCGGCGTAGCCAATGATTATTCCTGGATGTTCTCCCGAGGCTTCGGGAGCCTATAAAAAACAAATTTTAGACACATGAAACGAGCCATGAGAAAAAGTTCTCACACAGGAGGATGATTATTGGCGAGTTCCATCTGGCCTATAAAAAACAAATTATAAACAGATGAATAAATACTCTGCAAACTTTCTAAATCTTGCTTTTCCTCTATTAGCAATTCTTCTAATTGGAATTTCCTGCAAGGATGTTCCCAAAATTGATATCTCGAATGCTGATTTAATTCCTGTTCCTAAGGAAATCATTCCGGCTTTTGGATCATTTGAGGTTTCGCAATCTTTTAGAATTTTGGTGAATGATGAACGTGACGAAGTACTGAGGAGTGCAGAAATATTTGCAGATTTTTTGAGAAAATCTTCCGGTTTTGATGTTCCGGTTTATCAAAATGCTGGTCAATTAAATAAAGAGTCTTTGGTGTTGTCAGTGGGTGATTTTCCAGAATTGGGCGAAGAAGGATATGAATTATTTGTAGATGATGATCATATCCGGCTTAATGCCAATAATCCAGTAGGATTATTTTGGGGGTTACAAACACTTCGCCAACTTTTCCCGGTGCAAATAGAAAAGAACGAAGTGCAATCCGAACGTTGGTTAATTGGTACTGGAGTAATCAGAGATTATCCAAGATATGAACATCGTGGAGCTATGCTTGATGTTAGTAGGCATTTTTTTGGCGTAGAGGATGTGAAAAGGTTTATCGACTTTATGGCTGCATATAAAATGAATCGGTTCCATATGCATTTGTCTGATGATCAGGGTTGGAGAATTGAGATCAAATCGTGGCCAAAACTTACAGAAATTGGTGGATCAACACAAGTTGGAGGAGGAGAAGGGGGGTATTATACCCAGGAGGATTTCTCGGAGATCGTTAAATATGCTGACGAAAGATATATTATCGTAATTCCCGAGATTGACATGCCCGGGCATACCAATGCTGCGTTGGCGTCCTACGCTGAATTAAATGAAGATGGTGTGGCTCGCGAACTTTACACGGGAATGGAAGTGGGTTTTAGTACTCTTGCTGCCAGAAAAGAGATTACCTATCAATTTGTTGATGATGTAGTACGGGAGATTTCGGAATTGATAAATGGCCCGTTTTTCCATATTGGTGGTGATGAATCCCACGTAACACCTAAAGATGACTATGTCTATTTTATTAATCGTGCTCAGGATATCATAAATTCATATGGCTTAAAAATGATTGGTTGGGATGAAATCGCTACGGCCGATCTTTTGCCAACATCAATAGTGCAATTATGGGCAAGTCCGGAAAATGCCCGTCTAGCTATTGAACAGAATGCCCGCATCATAATGTCTCCTGCCAAACATGCTTACCTCGATATGAAATATGATTCAACCACCGTTCTTGGTTTAAACTGGGCTGGATACACAGAGGTTGATGAAGCTTATAATTGGGACCCAACTACTTTCATCGACGGAGTGCCGGAAGAGTTTATTATCGGTGTAGAGTCACCTTTGTGGACTGAAACAATAGAAACCATGGCTGATATCGAATACATGGTATTCCCTAGACTCCCCGGGATTGCAGAAATTGCATGGGCTGATATGGATCAGAGAAATTGGGATGAATACAAATTCCGACTGGCAAGGCACGGATACCGACTGGAAGCTAAAGGTATTAATTTTTACCGATCTCCCAAGGTTCCATGGAATCATATAGAATAACGAGAAGAAGCCTGGTTTTTATGCAAAAAATTGAGATGTTTTTTGTTTTTCATCTTTTTATGTTGGCATACAATTGCAATTGATTAAATTTGCATCGAATTCCACAGAAATTAATCCAAAATAAAAGCATAATTCATGGTTCTTTTTTTCGGGGGTAACTCCAATCAGGTTTTGGCAGTGCATGTTAAAGGGCAACTGTCTGATGAAGATATTCAAAAACTGGAATGGTTATTCAGTAATGCAAAACTTCTGGATGTTGGTAATCTGGAAGGTTTTTTTGTTGGACCCCGACGGGAAATGATAACTCCCTGGAGTACAAATGCTGTTGAGATAACTCAAAATATGGGCATCTCCGGAATATTGAGGATTGAAGAGTTTTTCGGTGTTGAAAGTGCTGAAGCAACATTTGATCCCATGTTGCAGAAAATGTATTACGGCATAGATCAAACTCTTTTTGATATCAACAAAAAGCCCGATGAGATTGTATACATCGAAGATGTTGCTGCTTACAATCAAAAAGAGGGACTCGCTTTAAGTGCTGATGAAATCAGTTATCTGAATGATTTAAGCAAGCGTCTCGGGCGAAAATTAACTGATAGTGAAGTTTTCGGGTTCTCACAGGTTAATTCAGAACACTGTCGTCATAAAATCTTTAACGGGATATTTATCATAGATGGAGATGAGAAACCAAGTTCTCTTTTTCAGTTGATTAAGCGTACTTCAAAAGAGAACCCAAACTATCTGATTTCCGCTTACAAAGATAATGTTGCCTTTGTACAGGGGCCTGTTGCGAGCCAATTTGCGCCCAAAACACAAGACAAACCTGATTTGTTTGCTGAGAAAGAGATTGAAACAGTTATTTCACTAAAAGCCGAAACACACAATTTCCCAACAACGGTTGAACCTTTTAACGGGGCAGCTACTGGTACAGGAGGCGAAATTCGTGACCGTCTGGCTGGAGGGAAAGGATCATTGCCCTTAGCCGGAACTGCTGTATACATGACAAGTTATCCACGTCCCGATGGAGGAAGAGATTGGGAGAAAAATATACCTGAAAGGCCTTGGCTTTATCAAACACCTGAACAAATTCTTGTAAAAGCTTCAAATGGAGCAAGCGATTTTGGTAACAAATTTGGCCAACCTCTGATTTGTGGATCTGTTCTTACTTTTGAGCATTTTGAGAATCAAAAGAAATTTGCTTTTGACAAAGTGATCATGCTTGCAGGAGGAATTGGTTTTGCACGAAAAAGTGATAGTTTAAAGAACGATCCTTCGAAAGGCGACAAAGTGGTTGTTCTTGGAGGAGATAACTACCGGATTGGAATGGGAGGAGGAGCAGTATCCTCTGTTGCTACAGGTGAATATGACAACAGCATTGAATTGAACGCTGTTCAGCGTTCAAATCCCGAAATGCAAAAAAGAGCCATGAATGCCATACGTGCTATGGTAGAGAGGGATGAGAATCCAATTGTTTCCATTCATGATCATGGAGCCGGTGGCCACTTAAATTGCCTTTCAGAATTGGTCGAAACCACAGGAGGTACCATCCACCTTGATAAATTGCCTATTGGAGACCCAACTCTTTCTGCTCGCGAGATTGTTGGCAATGAATCGCAGGAGAGAATGGGATTGGTCTTAAATGAAAAGGATATTGAAGATTTAAAGAGAGTTGCCGAAAGAGAACGCTCGCCTATGTACGTAGTGGGTGAAACTACCGGCGATATGCATCTTAAGTTTGAGGACTCCAATGGAAATGCACCCATCAATTGGCAACTGGCTGATATGTTTGGAAACCCTCCAAAAACCATCATGAAAGATGAAACGGTTGAGGATAACTTTTCGGGTTTAAACTATGATGCCTCTCAAATAGAGCAATATATTAAGGATGTTTTACAACTGGAGGCTGTTGCTTGTAAGGATTGGCTTACCAATAAAGTTGACCGCTCAGTGACCGGACGTGTTGCCAAACAACAATGCGCTGGAGAAATTCAGCTTCCTTTAAACAATGTTGGGGTGACATCTATTGATTATCGCGGAATTGAGGGAGTAGCTACATCCATTGGACATGCTCCGGCTCCTGCGTTGATCGACCCGGCAGCGGGCTCGGTGCTTTCTGTAGCTGAGGCGCTCACAAACCTTGTTTGGGCTCCATTAACTCATGGACTTAAGGGAGTAAGTTTAAGTGCGAACTGGATGTGGCCTTGTAAAAACAAGGGGGAAGATGCACGTTTGTACAAAGCTGTTGAGGCTCTCAGTGATTTTACCACCGATTTGGGAATCAACGTTCCCACGGGAAAGGATTCTCTGTCCATGACTCAAAAATACAAGGATGGAGAACAGGTTTTTTCACCGGGTACGGTCATTGTAAGCTCAGTAGGTGAAGTGAGCGACATCCGAAAAGTGATTGAACCTGTGTTAGTCAGAAACAGTGACACCAAACTGTTACATGTTGATCTGTCATTTGATGGTTTAAAACTTGGAGGAAGTAGTTTTGCCCAAATTCTCAACCAATTAGGGAATGAAACGCCCACGGTTACAGACGTAGAATATTTTTCACAAGGATTTGCTGCAATTCAGGAGCTGATTAAAGAAGGTCTCATTCTTGCCGGACACGATATATCAGCAGGAGGTCTTGTTACAGCTTTGCTTGAAATGTGTTTTGCCAATACCAGCTATGGTATTAAGGCAAATCTCTCTGTGTTCGAAGAAGAGGATGTTGTTAAAATTCTTTTCTCAGAAAATCCGGGAGTGATTATCCAGGTTGAAGATGAAAAAGCAGTCGCAGCGATTCTAGAGAAGTACGAAATTGAATATACTTTAATTGGTAAACCAATTAAAGATCGTACTTTGGTTATTGAAGGTAAAGGTAACAACATATCAATTGATATCGATGAAATGCGCGATCTTTGGTATAAAACATCATACCTTCTGGATCGCCAACAGAGTGGAGCAGAACAAGCTGCTGCACGTTTTAAAAATTACAAGTCACAGCCATTATCTTTTAAAATAGATAACGAATTCAAAGGTTCTTTGAATTCTCTTAAAGTTGATGATCTGCCCGAAAGCGGTAAGCGAACTGCTAAGGCTGCCATCATTCGTGAAAAGGGAGTCAATGGCGACAGAGAAATGGCTTATTCCCTATATCTTGCCGGATTCGATGTGGTGGATGTTCATATGACTGATTTGATTACCGGTAGAGAAACTCTTTTAGATATTGATTTTATTGTTTTTGTAGGTGGTTTTAGTAACTCAGATGTATTAGGATCAGCTAAAGGTTGGGCTGGAGCGTTTTTATACAATGATGCTGCCAAAAAATCGCTAAACGCTTTTTACGAAAGAGAAAACACATTAAGCTTGGGGGTTTGTAACGGTTGTCAGCTGATGGTTGAACTTGGGCTGGTTTATCCTGAGCATGAGCAAAAACCAAAAATGCTACATAACGAGTCCCATAAGTTTGAATCCGGTTTTGTAAATATGGAAATCCCGGAGAATAATTCTGTCATGTTTAATACTTTAGCCGGCAGTCGTCTGGGAATTTGGATTGCGCATGGTGAGGGCAAGTTCAATTTGCCAATGGAAAAAAGTGCATATAATATTATTGGTCATTATGGATATGAAGGGTATCCTGCCAATCCAAACGGAAGCGATTATAATGTAGCTGGAATTTGTTCAGCAGATGGTCGCCACCTTGCTATGATGCCTCACTTGGAAAGAGCAATTTTCCCATGGCAATGGGCTCATTATCCAAGTAATCGGAAAAATGATGAGGTAACACCATGGCTGGAGGCTTTTGTTAATGCCCGAAAATGGGTTGAAAGTAAAAAGTAGATCATAAAAAAACATGAATCAAGCAGGATTAATTCTTGAATTAATCCTGCTTGATTATTTTATATCACTCCCAGTTTAAAATAACCTTTCCGCAATTCCCTGTTTGCATGATGTCAAATCCTTTTTGATATTCATCAATGCTGAACCGATGAGTGATTAAAGGAGAAATATCTAATCCTGACATCAACATCTGTTCCATATGATACCATGTTTCAAACATTTCTCTGCCATATATACCTTTTAATGTTAGTCCTTTAAAAATCATTTTGTTCCAATCCACCATGGTTTTGGCAGGTAGAATTCCCAATAGTGCTATTTTGCCTGAGTTATACATATGGTCGAGCATCTGATTAAACGCTGCGGTGGATCCGGAGCACTCAAGACCAATATCAAAACCTATCATTCCAAGCTCCTCAATTACATCAGAAAGGTTCTCTTCTTTTGGATTAATAACTTTGGTGGCACCCATCTTTTGGGCAAGGTTGGCTCTATAATCATTTAGTTCGGTAGCCACAACATATCTGGCTCCTGCAAACTTTGCTACTGCCACGCACATACTTCCAATTAAACCGGCTCCAGTAACCAAAACATCTTCACCAATAAGAGGGAAAGATAACGCCGTATGTGTTGCATTACCAAAAGGATCCATGATTGAGACAATCTCATCAGGAATTTTTGAGCTGATTTTCATGACGTTGTTTGATGGTACAAGCACATAATCGGCGAATGCGCCGTTTATGTTTACTCCAATTCCAATGGTTTTTTCACAAATATGCTGACGACCTCGTCTGCAGTTTCGGCAGTGTCCGCACGCGATATGCCCTTCTCCGGTTACTCGGTCGCCTTCCTTTACATTCTTAACTTCCGAACCTTTTTTGGCTACATAGCCAACATATTCATGACCGATGGTCATTGGTGTTTTAATGGTGTGCTGTGCCCAATCATCCCAGTTATATATATGTAAATCAGTTCCACAAATGGATGTTTTTGTTATTTTTATGAGGACATCATTATGACCCGGTTCTGGTACCGGAGCTTCCTGCATCCATATTCCAGGCTTGGGTTTTGCTTTTACCAATGCACGCATTTTCTCCATAATAGTTAGTTATATTATGAAAATAAGTTACGATATTTCTTTATGAGTAGAAATAACAAAAATCACAATTTTGTTATTTTATTCCCCATATTCCACCAAGGAGAGCACCGGTTAAAATGCTATTTACTGGTGTGGAGGTAATTGAGCATCCTCCGTTGCAACCAATAAAGTGATAATATAAAAATCCGAGAAACGCGCCTGCTACAATGAAAATAACTGGCCTTATAATGTGTGCTCTCTTTTTAGATTTTGTGTTTTCCATATTTAATTGTTTTAATAATGTAAAGATGCAAATATATAAATAAAAATATATAAATAAATAATACTAGTTCATAAGATTCAGTTTATTTAGCCGTTTACAATTTTAATAAAGCTGACTTTTTATATTATTTTTGGTTTGAAATTTGATTAAACGAACCCGATGTTTTGTTTGATCTTAAAAAGTTGTGGTATGTTGAATAGAGTTGTGTTTCTCATTGTTTTAATAATATTTGTGATATCCTTTTCAGAAATTCACGCTGGTAGAAATTCATTTCCAGGTCTATGGAACGAGATGATTGCTCTCGATGATAATGAGAAAAATTTCCGATTTTCAGAGTTTCTTGCCACTTTAAATCAACTTTCTGTTGATTTAAAAACAGATGAACTTGATGGATTTCTGCCGAAAGGGTGGATCTCACAATTTAGCCACGATTCTTCTACTGTTGTTCTTGCCGGAATCCTGCCATACCGTTATATCAATTCCCGTCTAATTTATTTAATCAAACATAAAGAAGATCAATTTCGTCTGTTCCATACAGAAACGGTAACCATAACTGAGGTAGGTAATGATTTATCTGCAGAATTTGTCTACTTTGAAGATCACCAGGAGATAAAGGGGGTTCGGCTTTTTAACCATTCTGATGAAATAAGATATATTCCGGATGTTGAAGTTAAAACGTTGTTCCACAAATTGGTTGCATCTACTCAGGATGTTGAAAAAGAGCAGATCAGTGAAGAGATCCGCGATCGTTTAAAGCTGGTACTAGCAGCGAAACCACTTCATGCCGACCAATTTTCCGGATTCGAAAGAATGTCAACATTAATTTCAAATGACCAAAAAGTTAAAATCTGTTCCTGGAATATCGCATATTTTAACGGCGATAATGCTTCCTATGGACTTGTAGCTGTGTTAGATGATGACCGAATCAACGTTTTTGAGTTGAGAGACAGGCATCGGCATATTGATAACCCTGAGCGTAAAACTCTTTCTGCATCTGAGTGGTATGGGGTTGTATATTATGATATGATTGAGCAAAGTATAAATGGTAAGACCATTTATACGCTCTTAGGGTATAATGCTCACAATGCATTCACAAAAATACGTGTGATTGACATTTTATCGATGAACCAAAATGGAGAGCCTGTTTTTGGAAAACCGATTATTATGCAAGGACGTGAACTCAAAAACCGTATGGTTTTTGAATACAGTGTGCGTGCCAATATGATGTTGCGTTTTGATAGAAATGAACGTATGATTGTCATGGATAACCTTTCATCTTTTGATCCGTTTTTTGCTGATGACCCAAGATATATGGGACCCGATTTCTCTCACAATGGATTAAGTTTTGAAAATGGCAGGTGGGTGTTTTACGATGAGATAGATCTTAGAAACCGTCAACCAAGAAGAAGGCGAAATTAAAGGAAATGGGAATGGTTGTAAAGGTGGCAGGGTGAAAAGGATTAATGGTTAAAGGTATAATTATTATATCTGCTCATTGCCCCCTGATAACTGTTCACTGATAACTGCTTAACAGATCACGAAAAAATATGGAGCCAAAAAGAATTGTAGTAATTGGAGCAGGTAATGTTGCCACACATCTAACCATAGCTTTGAAAAATGCCGGTTTTTCGATTGTTCAGGTGTATAGTCGCGATATTGCCAATGCTGAAGTTTTAGCCGTTATGGCAGAGGCATCTGCCATTGATAATCTAAAGCAGTTGGATGTTACTGCCGATATGTATATCCTATCGGTATCAGATGGGGCGATTGAAACCATTGCTCTTGAAATGCCTTTGGTGAAAGGAGTGGTAGTGCATACGGCCGGAAGTGTACCAATGGATGTTCTGAACAGGTTCAATTTGTATGGGGTCTTATATCCGTTTCAGACTTTTACAAAAGATAAGGAGTTGGATTTTAAGAAAGTTCCTGTGTTGGTTGAAGGAAATATTTCTCACAGCAAAAATGTAATCATGGGAGTAGCTCAGCATATCAGCACCAGGGTTCAAAAGGCGGATGGTGAACACCGAAAAGCATTACATGTTGCTGCGGTTTTTGCCTGCAATTTTGTGAACCATCTTTATGTGTTGGCCGATGAGTTACTTGAAAAGCAGGGCATGGAGTTTTCGTTATTGGAACCGCTAATTCGTGAAACTACAAGCAAAGCCTTATCAATAAAACCTCTTCATGCACAAACAGGTCCTGCAAGAAGAAACGACAAGCAGGTTATGCGAATGCATCAGGAGTCGCTTAATGGTGAAACATTTCATCATGATATTTATGCTTTGATATCAGAAAGTATTATCCGTACATATGAAACGCAGCGAAATTCTGAATGAAATTGAACTTAATTATGTAATTTCGTCTCAAAACTATATTTATGGGTAATTTTAAAGAAGATCTGAATAAAGTTAAAGCACTTGCTTTCGATGTTGACGGCGTTTTAAGTTTTGATGTAATTCCCATGCATCCTTCGGGAGAGCCAATGAGAACTGCCAACATAAAGGATGGATTTGCCATTCAAAAGGCTGTTAAATTAGGTTATTCTGTTGCAATCATAACCGGTGGGAACACAGAATCGGTTAAGCTAAGGTATCAAAATCTTGGAATAACAGATATTTATATGGCATCGGCCAATAAAATAGAGGATTTAAACGACTGGATTCAGCTTAGAGGACTCAACGCTGATGAAATTCTATACATGGGAGATGATTTGCCGGATTTTGAAGTGATGACAAAGGTCGGGATTCCTGTCTGTCCTTCCGATGCTGTTGAAGAGATTAAATCAATTTCCCGATATATAAGTTACAAACGTGGAGGTGACGGATGCGTGCGGGATGTCATTGAGCAGGTATTAAGAGCTCAGGGAAAGTGGGGGAAAGTTGTAGCCTGGTAATTAAAACTAAACAACATATACCGATGATGGCATTTCTGAGATTAATCAGGTTTAAGAACTTGGTAATAATTGTTTTATTGCAATATCTTCTGCGTTACGGCCTCCTTTTGCCTATGCTGGAATTCTATGATATTGTTCCGGCTTTATCGAATTTGAGATTTTCCCTTCTGGTTATAGCTACTGTTTTCTTGGCCGCATCGGGTTATGTGATCAATGACTATTTTGATTTACGCATCGATCGTGTAAATCGACCCGATAAAGTGGTTGTGGGATATGTTTTTCAGCGGCGAACTGTATTGTTGTTTCATGTTATTTTTACCTTTATAGGAGTGTTTACCGGTCTGTTTTTGGCTTATATAACCAGAAAAGAGACTTATGCTCTTATGTTTATTTTGCTTCCTTTTCTTTTGTGGTATTATTCCACCACACTTAAGAAGCACATGATTCTGGGTAATCTTATCATTTCTCTCCTCACTGCTTTGGTTGCCTATTTTGTGGTTTCATTAGAATTTGCAGCTCTTGCTCGTATTCATGGTGATGCCATTCTCGAAACCGAAGCTTGTTCCATGGCCTGGTTTTGGACCACAGGTTTTGCGTTTTTCGCCTTCATCAGCAACCTTGGTCGAGAAATCATTAAGGATATGGAGGATGTAAAAGGCGACAAAATCGCCGGATGTCACACCCTGCCAATTGAAATGGGAATGGGGTACACCAAAACAATCGTTGTTATACTCTCATTGGCATCTGTCATATTTCTTTGGATCATATACGCTGTGGTTCCAGAATTAAATCAAAGTTCCATCACCCTTGCCTACTTTATTTTATTGCTTACATTGCCTTACTTGTTGATTGCAGCTCGTATTTATTCCGCCCACGAAACTAAGCACTATCATCAGGCTTCGCAACTTAGCAAACTTACCATGCTGTTTGGGATTCTCTTTATATTGGTTGCACGTACCTTTTTTGTTTAATCCGATTTTGCTTTATTTGTTAAAATGAGTAATGAAGTTAATTCACATCAAATCATTCTGGCCTCTCAATCTCCCCGTCGGCAGGAGTTGTTGGCAATGACTGGGATTAAGTTTGAAGTTAAAGTGATACCTGATATTGATGAAGAGGTGGAGGAGGGGATTTCTGTGGATGAAGTGCCTGTTTGGCTAGCTAAGAAAAAACAAAAGGCTTATAAAGCCTTTTGGAATCAGTCCGGAAATGTTGTCATTACTGCCGACACAATTGTTTGCCTAAACAATGAGGTTTTAAACAAACCGTTGGATAAGAATTCTGCCAAATTAATGCTAAGTAAACTATCCGGCAAAAAACACCGTGTTATTACCGGTGTTGTGTTAAAGAGCTGTACCAAAGAAGTGGCTTTTTCTTCTGTTACTGAGGTTTGGTTTAAACAACTCAGTGGTGATGAAATCAATTATTATGTTGAGACTTATCAGCCCATGGATAAAGCCGGAGCCTATGGTATTCAGGAATGGATTGGTCTCATTGGGATTTCGAGAATTAATGGTTCTTATTTCAATGTGGTTGGCTTACCAGTGGACAGACTTTATGATGAACTTAAAAGTTTTTAATATGATTAAATATCTTTCGCTTACATTTTTGTTATTTCATTTAATATTAATCAACTCACATGCCCGTGAAGGCATGTGGATACCTGTTCTTATAGAACAGTTCAACCTGGCCGAAATGCAGGAGAAAGGTTTTGAACTAACGGCATCTGACATCTACAACATCAATGAAAAAAGCATGCATGATGCGGTGGTGATATTCGGCGGAGGATGTACTGGTTCAATGATCAGCCCTGAAGGATTATTAATTACCAATCACCACTGCGGACATCGTGTTATTCAAAGTCATAGTTCTGTAGAGCAGGATTATTTGACAGATGGCTTTTGGGCTATGTCCCGCGAGGATGAACTTGTGAATTCGAATCTTCGCGTTACGTTTTTGCGCAGAATGGAGGATGTTACCAACGATGTTTTGCAGAATGTAACAAATGAAATGTCCATGCGGCAACGAAAGGATTCCATTGATGCAAATATTGAGCGTATTATTGCTAAAGCCATTGATGGAACACATTATGTTGGGCGCGTTGAGTCTTTTTTTAATGGCAATCAGTTTTTTCTAATGGTTAATGAGGTGTTTACCGATGTCCGCCTGGTTGGAGCCCCACCTACATCCATAGGAAAATTTGGAGGCGATACTGACAACTGGATGTGGCCAAGGCATACCGGTGATGTTGCATTTTTCAGAGTGTATGCCTGTGAAAACAATCTTCCGGCAGAGTATTCTCCTGATAATGTTCCATACGAACCAAAATATTTTTTCCCGATATCCCTTCAGGGAGTTGAGGAAGGCGATTTTACGATGGTTATGGGATATCCCGGGAGAACTGAACAATATGTTCCATCTCAGCATTTGAAAATGCTGACAGAGGATATATATCCCCTTTTGATTGGCGTACGAACCCATAAGCTAAACATTATGGATTCCTACATGGAGCAAGATGCTGCGGTAAGAATTGCCTACGCTAGTAAACACTCCTCCGTATCTAATGCGTGGAAAAGATGGCAGGGAGAGATCAGAGGCCTCGGAGTTTTAAATGCTGTGGAAAAGAAGCAGGATTATGAAACGAGCATCCAAAACTGGATTTTATCCAACGAGTTGATTAACGATGAACACGCATTGATATTTGATCTCTATGACTCTCTATACACTGATTTTTCATATTACCGGTTGGGTCGCGATTATATATTGGAAATGATCGGTCGCACAGGAATGGAAACTGTAAGATTTTCTGGTGTTTTTGATAGGTTAGCACTAATAGGGGACGATAATGTGATTTCTGATGAGGTAAAGGAAAACCTCAGAGCTTCGATTACGGAGCATTTCAGGGATTTTTATAAACCGTTGGATAAGGAGATGACCATTAGTCTTTTGAAAATGTTCTTTTCCGAAATGTATCCTAAATATAATCCCGATATCTTTGAGCTGATATTTGAAAAGTTTGATGGGGATTTTGAAGCTTTTGTTGATGATTTGTTTAAAAACTCTGTTTTTACAAATGAAGAGAAGACCAACGAATGGTTAGAAAGCGTCACATACGATACCCGTCTTGATTATAGAAAGGATCCTGCATATGTATTGTTCCGATCATTGCGCGATTTTTACTATTTTAATCTTACCCCCGGCTTTAACCGTAAGGGGCAAAAACTCGACAGTCTCAACAGGGTTTATATTAACCTGATGAAGGAATATGAGCCGGAGAGGCTTTTCTATCCGGATGCAAATTTCACCATGAGGGTTTCTTATGGTACAGTGCGAGGTTATGAGCCCAGAGACGGCGTTTATTACCAACATTTAACCACCATAGATGGCGTATTTGAAAAGTACGACCCTTCGTTTCCTGATTATTATGTACCTGAACATTTAAAGTACTTGTATGAAAACAGAAAGTTTGGTGACTACTCTGTTGATGATACACTTCCGTTGTGTTTCATAGCAACTAATCATACTACAGGAGGGAATTCAGGAAGCCCTGTTCTCAACAGCCGGGGAGAATTGATAGGGATTAATTTTGATCGAGCCTGGGAAGGGGTGATGAGTGATTTAATGTTTAATCCCGATCAATGCCGGAACATCTCAGTCGATATTCGTTATGCTCTGTTTTTGATAGAGAAATATGGCAAAGCCGGATACCTTCTTGACGAGATGAAAATAATTCGATAATTTGCTGTAACTTTTTCATGCTGATTTTGGTCATATTGTATATGGTTATTCATATAACTGGTATAGTATAAATTCTGACAGATTAAAATTATGAAAAAGATTAACTCAATTCTGATCGATGTAGCACTGGTCTTTGTAAACTTTTGTTCATGTGTATATGCTACAAATGATAATGATCGGCTTCTTGAACAAGATAGACAAGTTACCCCGTTTCATGCCATTGCTGTTAGTTCCGGTATAGAACTATTGATGACTCAGGGAAATGAGCATTCTGTGGTTGTTGTAGCCAAAGAATCGGTGATTGATCGCATCAAAACTGACTCTAAAAATGGAAAACTAGTTATAGGAGTTGACAATAGACGCCGAGGCCTGTTTCGTAGTTCGAGAACAGGTCCTATTAAGGTTTATGTTTCTTTTACCCGCCTGGATGAGTTGACAGTCTCTTCAGGTGCACAGGCGAAAAGCGATGATTTGTTTGAACTTCATGATTTTCAGATTAAGGCATCTTCAGGAGCGTTTTGTCGTTTGAATATCAACTGTAAATCTTTAAGAGTTGATGCCTCATCAGGTGCCAATGTAAATATTCAGGGAAATTCCGAAATTGTGAGAGGTAGTGCCAGCAGTGGCGCAAACATTTCAGGTACATCCATGGAGAGTCAGGAAGCTGATTTATCAGCAAGTTCCGGTGGCAATGTTTCGTTTACAGTAACTGAAAAAGTGGTTGCAAAGGCTAGTTCAGGAGGTCGGGTTGCACTCAAAGGGAATGCGACATCTACCAGCTTTTCAAGCTCAAGTGGAGGAGTTATTAACCAAGAGTAGCAATAATTAAAAATGAAATATAAAAGTAAAGGGTGAGATTAAAAAACTCACCCTTTACTTTTTAAGCTATTATGTTTTTCTAAACCGGTACAGTAATTTTAACTTTTCCAGCCAGGATATCTTGTGCCATATCCAGGATGGTGGTGTCATCCAGTTCAACAATGCCACCGTCGGGCCCTTGTTCTATATGTATCCCTACACTCTTACCCCGATCGTAGTTGGCCCCTCCAAAATAGTTGCGAACTGTTTCTACGTCGAGGTTTAAATTTTCGGCGATCGTACGTGTTGCGCCTTCTGGGAGGCTATCCTTGATCCTCCTCAGCTGATTAAATGTTATTGTAGTACTCATGATTGAAAGGTTTTAAAAAGGTTATTGATCGTTTTTAAAGATAGCAAAACCTTTCAGTATTTAATAATTTATTAACAAGAATTCCGTTGTAATTAACAAATATTAATTAATCTTGTTTTAGTTTAGGTTGTATGATAATCCAATTAAAACATAAGCACCTATCACGCTGAATTCTGCCATGCGGAAAGGAGTCTTAACTCAAGTTTTTGGATTAATTCTATTTTAACCGCACAGTAGTGAAACTAAGCCTTGTTTAACCCATGATTTTCAGTAGAATTTTGGAAGAGAGAAAAATCATTACAAATGATAATACGCCAACAGCAACGGCAAATTGGACTTCTGAGCCGAATTTTGTTTCCCTAATGCTTTTTATTTTTGGGTGTCGAATGGTAATGTATTCATAAAGTTTATATACACCCCAACCAATCGATGTTCCTAAGATAATCCCTCCAAGAATATCTCCCGGGTAGTGAACTCCACAATAGATTCGCGAATAGGCATTTAGTGATGCCCAAATATAGATAAATGCTGTGAAGTGATTTTTTCTAAATATCAGCGAGAGAAATATGGCAAGACCAAAAGAGTTGGTTGCATGTCCGGAAACAAAACCAAATCGACCGGCTCGGTAGTCATTAATCAGCTGAAGTATGCCTTCAAGATGTGGTTCCCTTGTAGGCCGGGGCCGTGCAAACAATGGTTTTAGTATTGAACTGGATATTTGGTCACACAAGGTAATGGTTAACCCAACTGCCAACAGAACCCAAACTGCCTGCCATCCCATTCTTTTAAAAAGTACGTAAGCAATGGCAATGTATAAAGGAACCCAGATGATGGTACTGGTATATATCCAGAAGAAATTGTCCCAAAGTAGACTTCTTATGCTGTTTAAGTATATAAGAATGTCTGTATCAAGTTGAAGTATTGATTCCAATTTGGTTGAAGTTAATTATATAACAAAAGGCTAATTATCAGATTCAGGCCAAGGTTTGGTTTCTTCAGATACAAATTTATACAGTTCAGCGAAAAATACAATTGTTTTAATCAATTAATTACGAAATGTGGAAAATGCCAAATTATTGGGGAAAAGTAATCCGATTGATTATTTTTGTTTTCTTAAACTAATATTGATATGGAATTAAACCTTAAAAATCCGATTGTTTTTTTTGATTTGGAAACTACCGGAATTAATATTGCAACAGATCGGATTGTAGAGATTGCAATTTTGAAGATTCATCCCAATGGAACTGAAGAGTCAAAGCATTTCAGAGTAAACCCTGAAATGCCAATTCCCAAAAAAACCTCCGAAATTCATGGTATTTATGATGAGGATGTAAGGGATTGTCCTACGTTTAAATTGATAGCCAAAGAATTGTCAAAGTTTATGGAGGGTTGTGATATTGGAGGTTTTAATTCCAATAAGTTTGATATTCCACTTTTGGCTGAAGAATTCATAAGAGCCGAGGTGGATTTTGAAATGAAGAAGCGCCATTTTATTGACGTGCAGACCATATTTCATAAAATGGAAAAACGGACACTCGAAGCTGCTTACAAATTCTATTGTGATAAAACGCTTGAGGATGCGCACAGTGCAGAAGCCGATACGCGTGCAACTTATGAAGTTCTAAAGGCTCAGTTGGGGAGATATAATGAGTTGCAAAATGATATTTCTTTTTTGTCTGACTTTTCATCACACAATAAAAATGCTGATTTTGCAGGTCGCATTATTTTTAACGATAAAGATGAGGAGGTGTTTAATTTTGGAAAGTACAAGGGGGTTAAAGTAACAGATGTTTTGGAAAAAGACCCCGGATATTACGGTTGGATGATGAATGGCGATTTTCCGCTATACACCAAAAAGGTTTTGACAAATATTAAACTGCGTCAGTTTAATAATAAGTAACTGTTTAAATTTAGTTTTCAAAGAATTCTATAGATTATAGATCATTAGAATTTAGACAGATAGAATAGTTTATAAAGATAATTAGACACAACTGGTTTTCTATTTTGTCTTGTCTATCGGTCTAAAATCTAACATCTAAAAATCTATTTAATAATTTTAAACAGTCTCTAAGTAGGGTAGATTTTTCAGTTTAAATCATATTCCGATGAAGATATTATGTATTGGGCGTAACTATGAAGAGCATGCCAAAGAGTTGAAAAATCCTCTTCCTGCCGAACCTGTTGTTTTTTCAAAACCCGATTCGGCACTGCTCAGAAACAACAATCCCTTTTTTCTCCCTGGCTTTGCCAAAGAGTTTCATCATGAGGTAGAGGTTGTCGTTCGAATTAATAAATTGGGGAAAAACATAGAGGAGAGGTTCGCAAATCGCTATTATGAAGAGATTGCATTGGGTGTTGATTTTACCGCTCGCGATTTGCAGGACGAACTGCGCTCTAAGGGTCTTCCATGGGAAAAATGTAAGGCGTTTGACGGCTCTGCTGTATTATCCGACTTTGTTCCAAAATCGGACTACCCTGATTTGAAAAATTTGAATTTTTCACTGATTGTAAACGGAGAGGTAAGGCAATCGGGCAATACAAGAGATATGATTTATAGCATCGACCAAATTATAAGTCATGTTTCAAAATATTTTACTCTGAAAATTGGAGATTTAATTTACACCGGAACCCCGGCAGGCGTGGGAGCGGTTAAAATTAACGATAAACTGCAAGGATTTATTGAGGATAAATGTTTCTTTGATTTTATGGTGAAATAGGAGAATATTAGATGGTGAGTTTTTTTGAAGTAATATAACATTCTAAAGCACATATACACACAAAACTCAATACGAGTTTTGTGTGCTTTTATGATTTTTTGAAACTTTTATTCTGAATCTTTGGCTTTGGCTTTATCCCCCTCTTCCTTTTTCTCTTTCACCTCAAACCCTAATTCTCTGATTTTCTCTGCCAGTTTTTCCTTATCGGTTCGGTTGTTGCGATAAGTTACTTCAACGGTTTGAGCTTCAAGGTCAAAACTCAGGTCACGAACACCTCTTTCAAAAGCCAGTTGATTGGTAATTCTGTTTACACAATTTTGGCAATCGATATTAACCGAAAATGTGGTTGACTCCTGGTTGCTTCGCTGTGCCGATGCTGTAAATGCAAGCATAAATGCCAGACCTGTAAGTAATAATGTTTTTCGTATCATAATATAAAATTTAAACAGCTTTTATGCATCTCTGTTAATTCTGTATCTAAATCCAAAATAGAATTTTCTTCCCATCAGCGGTCCCCAAACCAAAGAACTGTCAAAGTTGTCTCCAAATGGATTTTGCGGGTCTACAATTGGGTTGTGTTGTTTAAAGTTTCCAATGTTTTCAGCTCCCAGGTAAAAGTCCCAGTTTCTGAAATAACGAGTGATTTGTGCATTGTAAATCTGATATGAACCAAATCTGTCTGTCATATTCATGTGTTCATGGTTCACATGTGGGTTTTGTTCCGGAATTCTGCCGGGGCCGTTGAATTGAGTTGTGAAATCCAATTGCCAACGTGGTAACGGTGTTGCGTAGGAAAAATTAAGCATTCCTCGGTATTTGCTCTGTAATGCTTTGCGTTGCAAAGTTTCATTGGTTGTTATTTTTACATCGTTTACACGCCAGGCAGCAACCATGTCTAGACCTCTGAATATTTCAGTAAATGCTTCAATCTGGAATACGTTGGAGTATGATTTCCCATCCAAGTTATAAAAATGAACCTCGTTGTAGGCTCTGTCTAAATCCATCACCAGCTGATTGGAAAATTCTGTACGATAGTATTCAAGGTTCAGAGTTATTTCACGCAATCCAATATTGATGTAATTGGTCAGGTTGATTCCATAGTTCCACCCTTTTTCCTGGGTTATGGCATCGGCAATATAGATGGCGCGGGATGAGGCCAGAATCGGGTTGTTCTCTGCCAATGTGTTTGGTGTGCGATAACCTCTTCCTCCTGAAAGTCTGATGACATAATTCTCGTGAGGTGTGTAACGAATATGAACCCTTGGTGTGAAAAAAGTGCCATACATGTTGTGATGGTCGCCACGGAACCCGGTTAACAAAGTTAACCGCTCGGGTAGGGTGTAAGTGTACTGAAAATATGCGCCTCCAACCTGTTCGATGCGATTTCCGTGCGGAATCGCATCGCTGTTGATGTCACCATAAAGTGACTCTCTTAACTCATCATACATATAACTTATACCGGTAGTATATCGATGTCTTTCTGCATCGGTAAAGTAAGATGAAAAAATAAGGTTTCCGGCAAAATAGTTCTGAGTTGCATCGTAGAATCTTCGTCCATACATGGATTCATGGTCGTAGTGGGTGAAGTTTGTTACGATGGCCACGCTTTGCTCCTCGTTTCCCGGGAAGATATACCCAGTTTTAAAGAATCCTTGGAAATTGCGTGAATCAACGGTTATTCCGTATGCATCTTGCGAAAATGGACTGGTATTGCGATTGAAATCCATCTGACCACCGGTGCGCTCTTCATCCAGAATCTTTATTCCAAATTGGGTAAAGATGTTTGGAGAAGGCCTGAATTCATATCTATTTAGAAAAACATACCGGGTGGTAAGTGGTTCATCCAGAAAATTATTGTCGGTATGGTCATTTTTTTGTGAGTCGGTTGATGCATGGGCCAAAATTGCTGTTGACCATCGGTTGTTCAGGTCAAAGTATCCGTTAACGTTGGATTCGAACCTGCCGCTGGAACTGGTAAACCCATTAACGAACAGCCTTTCGGAAGTGGCCGGTGTTTTGTACTGCACGTTTATTTGTCCTGTAAGTGATTCATAACCATTTGTTACAGATGCAGCTCCTTTTGATACCTGTATGGACTCCATCCAGGGCCCGGGAACAAAGTCGAGACCAAAGGAGTTGGATAAACCTCGGCTGTTTGGCATGTTTTCGGTCAGCATTTGAACGTAAGTTCCAGACAAACCTAAAAGTTGAATCTGCCGGGCTCCCGTAGCGGCATCGGTGTATGCCACATCAACAGAAGCGTTTGTTTCAAAACTTTCGGCCAGGCTGCAACACGCTGCTTTGCAAAGTTCTGCACTCGTTATATTTACGGTTGTTATGGGGTTTAACCGTGAAATGTGAGTTCCAGGTTGCCTTGCTGCTATGATTACTTCATCCAGTTCGGTTTCATCGGTGAGAAATAGTTCAAGATTCTCAGCGGGTGAGGATATCCGGACTGTATCCGGTTTTAAACCAACAAAACTGACTACCAGTTGGCCATTGTCGGTTTTGAAAGGGATAGAGAAGAATCCATTATGGTCGGTCGATGTTCCTGTGGAAGTCCCTGACCAGTGCAGATTTGCTCCGGCAATGGCCTCGTTCCGGCCATTGCTTTTGTCAAATACTTTTCCCGAAACATACTGCTGTGCCTGAACAGATATGCTAACTGAGAATATAAGCAGAAGAAATATAGATTTCATTTTTACAATGTGTTTTCAAGTTGATAATGCATAAAGTAGAGAAATCAAATGCCGCAGCATATGAATGCATCATCATAATCTGAAAACACAATTCAATGTAAGTAGTTGATTACAGGTTTTTACACCAAAATCCGGTGGACCATTGGCATAATTTGAATCGTAGATAATTTTAATATCATTTTCCGCAAGAAACAAAGCAGAAATCATGAACATATTTTCAATTTCAACGGGATTAGGCAATGGTTTTACCGATGGGAAGGTGGTAGGCTCATCCAGTTTCTTGAGGTTTACATCGCTTTTATGCTCATGCTCACTGTCGAGGTCATTGCATCCATGCTGATTTTCGTGATTTTTTTCAACGGAACAACAACTGTCTGCTGATGTTACATCGCAACTTTGGCATAAATCCTTGCTGTCAGAATCGAGCGTAAGAAAAATGAACGTAGTTTCGTTTTTCTGACATTCGCAACCGGTACAGTAATGATGAATAAGGGCGAAACCTATTATTGCCGGCACGAAGAATGCCAGTGTTACGTAGGACAATATTTGGTTTAAACCTTTCATACAAGTACAATATTACGTAAATTGTTTTGAAATTATGCGCTTAGCATGTTAAAGTTAAGTTAAAAATGCAGCCCTGTTTTGTATAAAACATTGTTGGACTGATAATTGTTTAAAGGATATGACGGTTGTGTGCGTTAAATCATATGATTTTACTATTTTTGCAATTCGTTTTTAATTTTTATTTATGCTGAAAAATCATGGCTCCAAAGTTGCTATATCATATGGCAACGAACAAATAACCTACTCTAACTTTTTTGGTAAAATAGAACTCTTTTCTTCGCTTTACGATATTGGTAAGGGCGAACATGCAGTTATATATTCAGAAAATCGTCCCGGATGGTTTTATGCATTTTATTCCATTTGGAAAAAAAACGGAACAGCCATTCCCATTGATTTTATGGCTACGGTCGAAGAGGTTTCCTATATCTTGAAGGATTCTTCGCCTTCTGTAGTATTTGTTTCGGCACAAAAACGAGCTGATGCAGAAAAAGCCGTTGAAATGTCCGGTATCATTACCAAAATTGTAGAGATTGACCAGCATGATGCTTTTCAGCCGGAACAAATATCCGACAATGATTTCCCCGAAGTTAATCCTGATGATACTGCTGTTATTATCTATACTTCCGGTACCACCGGTAGTCCAAAGGGAGTTATGCTGAGCTATGAAAATTTATTGACCAATGTTACAGCTGTCGCAGACATCATTCCTATTTATACACGAGATTCCAGGGTGATGGTTTTGTTGCCGCTTCACCATATTTTTCCTTTGCTTGGCACCATGGTGGCTCCCATGTATGTCGGAGGCCGAGTGGCCATCAGTCCGTCCATGACATCGGAAGATATCATCAATACTTTACAGCAAAATCAGATTACCATTTTGATTGGAGTGCCGCGATTGTACGCTGCCATTCGTAAAGGAATTGTTGATAAAATAAATAAAAGTGCCATTGCCAAAACTCTTTTTGCTTTGGCAAAAAGAGTTAATTCGCCTGCTTTCTCAAGAAAAATCTTTGGCACAGTCCACAAGAAGTTTGGTGGGCATTTAAAACACCTGGTTTCCGGTGGTGCATCGCTCGACCCGTTAGTTGGTGGTGATTTTCAGACTTTAGGATTTGAGGTTCTTGAAGGTTTTGGTATGACTGAATCTGCACCGATGCTGACTTTCACGCGTCCCGGAAAGGTTCGCATTGGTTCGCCGGGGCAGGCTTTGCCTGGAACGACTCTCAAAGTTGTGGACGGCGAAATTATAGCCAAGGGAAAAAATATTATGAAAGGTTACTACAACCGGCCTGAGGAAACCGCGCAGGTTTTGAAAGATGGATGGTTGTACACGGGCGACCTTGGATATATTGATGATGAAGGATATTTGTATATCACAGGGCGTAAAAAAGAAATCATTGTTCTTTCCAACGGAAAGAACATCAATCCGGTGGAACTTGAGGAGAAGATTCTCACATCTGAGCTGATACGTGATTGTGGAGTTTTTCTAAGTGAGGACCAGTTGCATGCAGTTATTCTTCCCGAGGATTTATCCGGGAACGATTTGCATGCTCGTATTCAGTCCGACGTGATTGAACCACTTAATAAAGCGGTCTCTTCCTATAAAAAAATCATGCGATTTTATATTACAGGGGAAGAATTGCCTCGCACAAGGCTTGGTAAGCTGCAAAGATTTAAACTTGCTGATTTTGCAACCGTGGATGAATCCGAAAAAGCTTTTGAAGGCGGTGAATTATCCGAAGAGTTTGAAATGATAGCCGGTTTTATTGCCTCCGAAAAAAATAAGAAGGTATACCCGCAACATCATCTGGAACTTGACCTGGGAATGGATTCTTTGGACAAAGTAGGGTTGCAGGTGTATATCAATCAGAATTTTGGTGTTGATATAGAAGCCGCTGAATTGAGCGGTTTTGGTACAGTTGAAAAATTGGTGAACCATGTATCGGAGAAAAAAACCAAAATGGAAGATGGTAAAATAAACTGGACCGATATTATTCGCGAAAAGGTTAGTTTTAAATTGCCGGTGTCATGGTTTTCAACCCGGATTATGATGAGGTTATCCCGATTCTTTTTTCATCTGTTTTTCCGTTTTCGTTCCCGTGGAGTTGAAAACATACCTGCCGGACCTTGCATCATAGCTCCGAATCACCAAAGTTATTTTGACGGTTTGTTTGTATCTGCATTATTACGGACAAGACAAATTCGCAAGACCTACTTTTACGCCAAAGCTCAGCACGTTAAAAAGCCATTTCTCAAATTTTTGGCCAATCGGAATAATGTCATTGTGGTGGATTTAAATCGGAATCTAAAGGAATCTATTCAAAAAATGGCTGAAGTTCTGAAACGAGAAAGAAACCTTATCATATTCCCTGAAGGAACTCGAAGTGAATCAGGTCGTTTGGGAGAGTTTAAAAAAACATTCGCTATTTTAAGTCGGGAATTAAATATTCCTGTTGTTCCTGTATCCATTGAAGGAGCTTATGACGCCTTGCCTAAGGGAAGTATCTTTCCGCGCTTCTGGAAAAAAGTGCGGGTGGAATTTTTACAGCCGGTGTATCCCGGCGATAACAGTTATGAACATATAACAAATGCTGTACGAACCAGAATTGCCGAAAATATGGCAGGTGAGTAGCTAAATTAGAGAATTAGAATATTAGATTCAAGATGATTATATTTAACTGGTTTTCTTTTTTGTCTTGTCTATCGTTCTATAAATCTAGTATCTAATAATCTAATATAAACATTCTCAAATCTGTTCAGAATGACCGGTACTCTAATCAATGTTGCTGCTGTAATTGCAGGAAGTATCATAGGGTTGACATTCAAGAAAAAACTACCCCAAAAAGTTATTGATGTCGTTTTTCAGGGAATTGGACTGGTAACTTTTTGCATCGGGGTTTATATGTTTCTGAAAAGTGAATGGTTGATTGTTGTTGTTTTGTCTTTGCTTTTTGGAGGAATTACGGGAGGCTTGCTGGACATCAATCTCAGGGTGCAGCAATGGTCAAATCGCATAAAAGGGCGATTTAGCAAAACCGGGGGAAACTTCTCCGAAGGTCTAACAACGGCTTTTTTACTTTACTGCATGGGTGCGATGGCCATTCTGGGTGCCTTGGACGAAGGTTTGGGACAAGGTTACGAACTTCTGTTAACCAAATCGGTTCTTGATGGATTTTCTTCCATCGCTCTATCGTCAGCACTTGGAATTGGAGTTCTGTTTTCTGCAATACCGCTTTTTTTATTTCAGGGAGGAATTATGCTGTTCGCTATCTATTTTGGCGATTTTGCCAACGAGTTGGTAATAAATGAAGTTTCAGCCACTGGTGGTGTTCTTTTATGTGGTTTGGCATTAAATATTTTACAAATTATAAAAGTGCGGGTGATGGATTTATTACCTGCTCTATTATACGCTGTGATTTTTGCATATATTTGTGGCCGTTATTTTGCATAGCAATAAAGTAAATTTAAGCAGAACTAAGTAAAACTATGATTTAATTTTACCTTAGTCTGTTTGAACATAGCTGGTGGTATTGCGAATCTATTCCCGAATGTCTCGGGACTAAACGTCTAACGGTCTATTGTCTTTTATTATGTCCCAAAAAATGGAATTGCCTGTTTACGAAAGGTTAAAAGAATTATATACGCAATGGGCGGGCGAACCTATTGAGTCCATTTCTCAGCTCCCGACTTCCGGTTCATACAGGGTTTATTACAGGATAACCGGCAAATCTCACAATGTTTTGGGAGCCATCAATTCCGATGTAAAAGAAAATCGTGCATTTATTGAATTCAGTCGTTTTTTCTACGAAAAGGGCTTGCGGATTCCCGAAATATATGCTGTAGATGCAGAGTTGGATTGTTACTTGCTTGAAGATTTCGGAAATACCACACTTTTTGACTGGCTTAGCACTGCTCGCAGAGAAAATGAAATCCCTGCGAACATTGTCGATTTTTATAAAAAAACCATTGAGCAACTTGTGGAATTTCAGATTCAGGGTCGTCATCTTGATTTTGGCTTTGCCTATCCACGTGCAAGTTTCGATAAGCAATCCATGATGTGGGATTTGCACTATTTTAAATATTATTTCCTGAAGCTGGCAAAAATTCCATTTGATGAACAATTACTGGAAGACGATTTTAATCGTTTTTCAGATTATCTTTTGGAAGCCGATTGTGATTATTTTCTTTACAGGGATTTTCAGAGCAGAAACGTGATGGTGGTGGATGAAAATGTGCCTGCATTTATCGATTACCAGGGAGGGAGAAAAGGAGCCTTGCAATATGACCTGGCTTCACTTTTATTCGATGCTAAAGCAGACCTCCCCCATGCATTTAGGGAGGAGTTGCTGAATTATTATATCATGGTTTTGTCCCGTAAAGAAAAGATGAATGAAAAGAATTTTCGTTCGCATTTTTACGGATATGTTTTGATTAGGATTATGCAGGCCATGGGTGCATATGGTTTTCGAGGCTTTTATGAGAAGAAAGAGCATTTTTTGAAAAGCATTCCCTACGCACTTCGTAATTTGAGTGATGTTCTGGATATTGTTGGATTTAAAACCCGTTTTCCCGCTTTATGTGAAGCTCTTCAATCTGTTACCGAATCGCGGTTTCTTCAGCAAATAGCTGAAGAACCTACATTAACTGTTACCATCAATAGTTTTTCATACAAGCGAGGAGTCCCCATTGATTTTTCGGGGAACGGAGGTGGATTTGTGTTCGATTGTAGGGCAATACATAACCCCGGGCGATACGAAGCTTATAAAACCAAAACGGGTAAAGACCCGGAGGTGATTGCTTTCTTTGAAAAGGAACCGGAAATGCACGATTTTTTAAAAAACGTGTATGTTATGGTGGAACAATCTGTCAGGAAATACCTTGAGAGAGGGTTTAAACATTTAATGGTGAATTTTGGTTGTACTGGAGGTCAGCATCGTTCTGTTTATTGTGCAGAACAACTGGCAGCGCATCTTAAAAGCTCCCATCCCGTAAAAATAAAACTTAAGCATGTAGAGCAGGAGATGAGAAGTTAGAACACATTAAAGTGTAATATTACCTGAATGGGAAAGAAAAAATGTGATACAGATAAAACGCCTAAACAAAAGGACACCCATAAGTTTTCGTGTAAAAAATGTGGCAATTTTGCGAAGAAAAAGGAGCGTTTGTGTCAGGCAGAAAAACTTAAAAATACTGAATTGTAGCGTATGGGTAATATTTTACTGTTGCTTATTGGTTTATTGTTTTTAGTTGGTGTACTAGTACCTTTTATATATCCCGTTCTTAAAAAGCGGACAGGAGTCGTTCTGTCTGTTCTCCCATTAGTCATTTTTATTGTTCTTCTCCTCGAACTTTTAAGCATCGGTTCCAGAGAATCTATTATTTTAGATTCTACCTGGGGCTTCTTGTCGGGCATGGAATTCTCTTACCGGCTGGATGGATTAAGCATCATTTTTGGCCTGCTAATCAGTGGAATTGGTTTCCTTATTTTGCTTTTTTCCTCGTATTATATGGCAAAGTACGACCGTCAACCCCATTTTTACACCTATCTTACATTATTTATGGGGGCAATGACGGGCTTGGTTTTTGCCGATAATCTTTTTGTTCTTTTCGTTTTTTGGGAATTGACCAGTGTTGCCTCATTTTTTCTTATAGGCTTTGACCATCACTTAGAAAAGTCTCGTCAGGCCTCGCTACAGGCTTTGCTGATTACCGCATTTGGAGGCTTGTGTTTGTTGTTTGCCATTATATTAACCGGAAACATTACTGGTACTTATCGCATAAGTGAATTGATAAATTACAGCATCCACCTTGGAAATCATCCCCATTACTACCTGATTTTGTCTTTGGTTTTGCTTGCCGCTATTACCAAATCGGCTCAATTTCCCTTTCATTTTTGGTTGCCTGGAGCCATGCAGGCACCTACACCCATAAGTGCATATCTTCATAGTGCCACCATGGTAAATGCCGGAGTGTTTCTTCTGTTACGTCTCTATCCTGTCATTGGCGGAACGGTTGCATGGAAGTACCTGCTGATTCTGACCGGAGGAATTACTATGTTTTTAGGAGCCTTTTTATCCATGGGGCAGCGCGACCTAAAAAGAATATTGGCCTTTACCACCATCAGCGCATTGGGAACTATGGTATTGCTGATTGGAATAGATACTCCGAATTCGATTAAAGCTGCCATAGTTTTTTTTATTGTTCATGGCCTCTACAAAGGTGGATTGTTTATGATTGCGGGAATAATTGATAAAAGCACAGGTAGTCGGGATATTTATGAACTCAACGGACTCTTCAGAGGCATCCCTGTAACTGCCATTGCTGCATTACTTGCTGTTATTTCAATGGCCGGTTTGCCTCCTATGCTCGGTTTTGTGGGAAAGGAACTTGTGTATGAGGCGCAGATTCAGGCTCCGGGAATTTCATGGATTGTTCTTCCATTGGGAGTAGGAGCCAATATTTTGATGGTGGCTGTTTCCATTACCGTGTTTTATGAGTTGTTTGTTTTCAATAAAAACAAACCAGCCACTAAATTCAAATACCATGAAAGGCAATTTCCTGTGACTTTTTTAGCCGGGGCTGTTCTGTTGGCTATTTTAGGCTTGGGATTGGGAATGTCTCCTCGTTTTCTTGAAAACATTCTGTCAAATGCTCTCTATTATATTCAGGGACATTCCATGGAGATTAAACTTCGGCTGTGGCATGGCTTTAATCAGGTATTGATGCTGAGTATTTTCACCATTTTTTGCGGAGTGGCAATATTTCTTTTCAGAAAACCTGTTAACCGAGTTATCTCGACATTTATTAATTGGCTGGACAGGTATCATCTGCCTACACTTTTTACCAGTGTGATTAATTATTACATTTATCTGGCATCAAAAAATACACGAAGAATTCAGCATGGTTATCACAGATTTTACCTGTTAACATTCTTCCTGGTAACCATTGCTTTAATTTCATTACAACAGTTTCGAATTACAGAGGTAACATTGCCTGAAAGTGGATTTTCTCCCGTAAAATGGCATGTGGCTCTGCTTCTTTTTATTGCTTCGCTATCGGTGATTTTTGCTGTTTTCGCGAAAACCCGTTTGTCGGCAATTTTGGCAATGGGTGTGATTGGTTACGGAATTGGAATGCTTTACTTGTTTTATGGGGCAGTAGATTTGGCCATTACTCAGTTTTTGGTTGAAACCATTATCATGATTGTTTTTGTGATGGTGATTTATTACTTGCCGAGATTCGCAATTCTTTCATCCAAAACATCTCGAATCAGGGATGGAATTATTTCCATTGCTGTAGGCGCTTTTGTGACTTTAATTGTGCTGAAGGCACAATTAATAAAACCCGATTCGCGGGTATCAGATTTTTTCGTAGAAAACAGTTACACCCTAGCACATGGGAAAAACATCATCAATACCATATTAATAGATTTTAGAAGCCTTGATACGTTAGGCGAAATGGTTGTAATTACCATGGCTGCTGCCGGGGTGTTCTCACTTTTTAGGTTTCAGATACAACGATTAAAAAAGAAAGAGGAAAAAAAAGAATAAAAATGAGGAATTTAATTCTCGAAAAAATTGCAATCATCTATCTCAGAGCCATTCTGATTGTTTCTGTATGGCTTTTGTTGCGTGGACATAATGAACCGGGTGGGGGGTTTATTGCAGGCATCATTGCTTCAACAGGTTTTATTCTATACGCCATTGTATATGGTTCTACCGCTGTAGAAAAAACACTGAGGTACAACACTCGTAATTGGATTGGTTCAGGACTATTAATTATTCTTATAGCTGTTGTATTGCCACTAATATGGGGAAAACCTGCTATGACATCCATTTGGATGACATTACCTGATTCAATTTCCTCTTATGTTCATATTGGAACGCCTTTGTTGTTCGATATTGGCGTATATGTGGCGGTTATTGGAATTATACTCTCAATTATAATAACCATAATGGATGTATTAAAATGGAACTCATAATTGCGATATTTATAGGGTTAATGTTTTCATGCGGAGTTTATTTAATCCTTCGCCGAAGTATTGTTAAGGTTATTTTGGGGATTTTTGTATTAAGCAATGCCGCCAACCTAATAATATTTCTCGCCGGAGGTATCACAAAAAGCGAGGTGGCTTTTATCCCCCATGGGGAGCAGACATTAGACCCGGCTCTGATAAACGACCCGGTTGCGCAAGTGCTAGTAATTAAATCTATTGTAATTGGTTTGGGTATTGCTGCATATATTCTTGCCTTAAAGTATCGCTATTTTGAAGTGACCGGCACACACGATTTGGACAGTTTAAAAAACACAGACCAACGATGATATTATTAGCTCACATATTACTGCCGTTTACCTATATTCTGTTGGCGTTGCTAATAAAAAAAGCGTCCATAAAATCGCGGTTGGCTGTGTTATTTGCCACATTTAATCTGTTGTGGGCATTGGCATTGCTGCCAATTGTTCAATTCAAAGACATCATTGTTGTTCAGGTTGGAGGTTGGGCTGCTCCTTATGGTATTTCACTGGTTGCCGACCGATTTAGTGTCTTTATGCTAATCATGACCGCCATTGTCTTTTTTCTTGTCACGATATATGCCACTCAGTCCGTGGATAAAGCGCGCAGGAAATCGGGGCACTTTTTCTTTACGTTTGGAATTTTAATGGGGGTTAATGGCAGTTTCATTGCCGGAGATATTTTTAACCTTTACGTTTGGTATGAAGTCATGCTGATGTCATCTTTTATTCTTATGAGTTTGGGAGGGGAGCGTGCTCAAATGGAAGGTTCAATTAAATATCTGATTCTTAACTTAATATCAGCTCTGTTTTTTGTTTCCGGGGTAGGCTTACTTTACGGTAACCTGGGAACATTAAATATGGCCGACCTTTCTGCAATTATTTCGGAAAAGAGCCATATGCTTACGCATTTAAATCCTGCTCTTATTCTGATGGTTGTCAGTTTTGCCATAAAAGGTGCTTTAGTGCCGTTTTTCTTTTGGTTGCCGGCTTCATATCATACACCTCCGCCGGCTGTTTCAGCTTTACTGGCCGGGTTACTGACAAAGGTTGGGATATATTCGCTCATTCGCTTTTATACCCTGTTTTTGTACCATGATGCACCTTTCTGGAATCAACTCATATTATGGATGGGTGTTTTATCCATGGTTATTGGCGTGTTTGCGGCCTCCTCGCAATTCGATTTTCGGAAAATATTATCATTCCACATTATCAGTCAGGTTGGATATGTAGTCATCGGGTTGGGTTTTTATACTGTTTCGGGTATTGCTGCCGCCATTTTTTTTCTTGCGCACAACATGCTTTCCAAAACCAACGCATTTTTAGTGGCCGGATGGGTCAAAAGGCAGAAAGGAACTCTTAACCTGAAAACGCTCGGCGAGGTATATAAAGAGAGTCCTGTGTGGGGTGTTTTGTTTTTTATCTCCGCTTTTAGTCTGGCAGGGTTGCCACCTTTAAGCGGATTTATTGGGAAATATCTGATAATCAAAGCCGGAATTGAAGCCAATTATATTGTTGTTGCCCTCATTGCTCTTTTTGTTGGCTTGTTTACCCTGTTCAGCATGGTAAAAATATGGCTTGAGGTATTTTGGAAAGATGTTCCGAAAGACCGGGTTGTAAAGATTCCAGAAAAAAAACGGAAATCTCAATATATGCTGACCGCATCAATCATTATGGCAATTTTAATTGTGGCTATGGGGTTGTGGGCACAGCCAATTGTAACCTATTGCGAACAGGCGGCAGTTGATTTGTTGAATCCGGAGTTGTATATTGATAGAGTTTTGAATTTTTCGAGATAACAATAGATTGTTAGACTTTTAGATTATTAGATATTAGATGTGAGAAAATATCTTATTATCAGCTGATTGAATAGCACAACAACAAACCTGTGAGTACCAGATAGTCAAGCAGTTAAAAAAGAAGTACTAACTATTAAGATAAAGAATAACTAAAATAATGAAGGCTTTTTATTTTATATACCTGTTTTTGTATTTTGGATATACCATTGTCCGTTCCGGCTGGCTGGCTGCCTGGGTTATATTAAAAGGCTCGCGCGGAGATAATGGCGGTATCATTTATTATCAAACACAAATAACAAGGCCTATGCACCTGGTTCTTTTTTTTAATCTGATAAGTATGACCCCGGGCGCATTATCGGTCGATTTATCTCCGGATAATAAAACTATTCATGTCCATTTACTGGACATGAAAGGAGAGAACACATTTTTGACCATTGCAGGAAGAATTGAACGGTTATTGTTAAAATCAGCATAGAAATGGAATCATCCGAGTTTTTAAAATACGCATCTCAGGCTGCCATGTTTATCATGACAGTTGCCATGCTGTTCCCCATGTTTCGCTTGTTCAGGGGGCCTACACTTACCGACCGCATAGTGGCTCTTGACCAGATGGAACTCACCATTATGGGCATGATTCTGTGTTATGCAGTCTATTCTGAAAAACAGATATATCTGGATGTTGTATTAATGAGCTCCTTTTTATTGGCCTTTGGTGCAATGATTATTACCCGATATCTATTTAAACGAAAAATTAAAAATGATTGAAATCATAATTGGCATATTGGTTCTGATTGCGGCAATGGTTATCCTGGTTTCATCGGTGGGAATCCTGAGGTTTAATAATCTTTATGCACGCATGCATGTGGTTACCAAAGTATCATCGTTTGCATTGTTGCTGATGTTGGTGGCGGTGAATCTACTGTTTTTAAACATTTGGGTTCTCATACAAACTTTTATCATTTTTCATGTGCTGATATTTTTATCTCCAATTTCTGCTCATGTTGTTGCAAAGATTTCTACCTTGCTAAAGTTATATGACCCCGAAAGTAAAACTCCCCACGAGGAGATGGAGGAACAAGAATGAATGCCATGATTTTTGCAGCCGGAAAAGGAACCCGGCTAAAGCCATATACCAACCAATGCCCAAAGGCATTGGTGAAAGTGGGTGAACTTACCATGCTGGAGATTGCATTGCGTAAGTTGTCCCGAATTGGAATAGAGCGTGTTGTAATCAATGTTCACCACTACGCCGAACAAATCATAAAGTTCTTAAAGGATTATCCGGCAGGCAATATGGAAATCCTTATTTCCGACGAACGTGAACTACTGCTGGATACCGGTGGCGGTTTGCTAAATGCACAAATGTTGTTTGATGAAGAAGAACCAATTCTTATTTACAATGTGGATGTGTTGACCAATGCTCCCATTGAAAAACTGATTGAATATCATGTTGAGAATGATAACCTGGTTTCAATGATGATTCAAAAACGGGATGCATCCCGTTTTTTGCATTTTGATGATACACTTCAGTTAAGTGGCTGGAGTAATCCAAAAACAGGAGAGACCACCACTTCAATTACAGTTGCTCAAACTGAAAAATATGGTTTTAACGGAATACACATCATTGAATACGAGGTGCTCGATTTAATAACTAAAACCGGAGCATTCCCTATTGTTCCGGAATATTTAGAACTCTCCAAAGCATTTCCGGTAAAGGGGTGGGACGATTGGAGCGGCGAGTGGTTTGATATTGGCACACCTGAGAAATTGGAGAAGGTGAATGAGTTTATTGCTTCTCTTTCAAAGAAACAATTGGAGAAATTCTTTTGAATAGTTCTTTAAAGATGGTTTTCGCAGAACAGTATCTTTTGATCTTCATACAATTAAAAAGGGTTAACTGGATTTATCAGTTAACCCTTTTAATCTTTCATTCATTTGCTCTACTGCGCCGGCTTAAAAAAGCCAAGATCATCAATTGTACAATTTGCAATATACTCTGCTCTCGCACGGTTCTCTGATCGTCCCATTCTGACATAGATTTCCGTTGAAGTTCGGAATTTGTCATCCCGTTCGGTATCCAGTAAAAGCAAATATCCCATGATGATGTGTCCGGCCATTTCAACCAATCTCCTGGCATGGAAATCAAGATATTCATTATCTTTTACCTCCATTACCTGGCGAACGGCTTTTTCGTACTCTTCGGTCATGCCAATTAGGGTTCTGCGGAAACCATGCAATTCAGGTTTAATCGCCATGGCTTCAAATTCCCGAATTCTGTCGAGATAGGAACCTGTAGTTACCCCCCGAATGGCTGCCACAACTTGTAATTGGGTTGTCCCTTCGTAAATGGTGGTAATACGTGCATCGCGATAAATTCTCTCAATGGGGTAGTCTTTCATAAAACCACTACCACCATGTATTTGCAGCGAATCATAAGCCAACTGGTTACAGTATTCACTGGTCATTCCTTTTAAAAGTGGCGTAAAGAAATCGGCCAATCGCTGGTAGTATTTCATGTCAGCACGCTCTTCTTTGGTGAGCTGTCGTTCTTCACTGATGTGCATATAGCTTTTGTATATGTCAACATAGCGGGATGTTTCATACAGTAAAGTTCTGGATGCATCCAGACGGGCTTTCATAGTGGCCAGAAGTTCATAAACAGCAGGAAATTCAATAATTGTCTTGCCAAACTGCTTACGCTCTTCGGCGTAAGCAAGAGCTTCCCGATAGGCTGCTTCGGAAATTCCAACCGATTGGGCTCCAATTCCCAAACGAGCTCCGTTCATCAACGCCATAACGTATTTGATAAGACCCATTCTTGTTTGTCCAACCAATTCAGCAGGAGCATCTTTAAAAACCAGTTCACATGTAGGGGAACCTTTGATACCCATTTTATTCTCAATGCGGCGGATGGTTACTTTTTTATGGTTGCGGTCGTAAATAAACATAGAAAGACCACGACCATCGGTAGTTCCGGCTTCACTTCGAGCAAGTACCAGGGAAACATGTCCGTCACCGTTGGTGATGAAACGCTTTACACCATTCAGATACCATTTGCCATCTTTTTCGTTGTAGGTGGCTTTTAGTTGAACCGCCTGTAAGTCAGAACCTGCATCGGGTTCAGTAAGGTCCATTGCGGCAGTTTCGCCATTGGATATTCTTGGCAGAAAACGCTCTTTCTGGTCTTCAGAAGCAAATTCGTTGATGGTTTCGGCGCAGTCCTGCAACCCCCATATGTTTACAAATCCTGCATCGGCACGGGACACGATGTCGGCAGCCATGATGTAAGGAACAATTGGGAAATTAAGACCTTCATATTTTCGTGGAAGTGTAATTCCCATCAAACCTGCTTTTACCAATGCATCGAGGTTTTCCTGCGTGCCTTTGGCGTAAATAACTTCGTTATTTACAATTTTTGGTCCTTCCGCGTCAACGCTTTCTGCGTTGGGAGCTACGATGTCGCCACAAATTTCGCCAACAATTTCCAGCACTTTTTCGTAACTGTCCATTGCATCTTCAAAATCCATTGGGGCGTAATCAAATTTGTCCTTATCTTCAAAATCGCGCTCTTTAAGAGCTACGATTTTCTTCATCAACGGATGTTGAAGATGAAAAAGGAGATCGGTATTATCTGTGAAAAAATTAGCCATTTTGTTATTTGTTTAGAACCGTGAGGTTCGTTACAACTTAATAATTAATGCGACAGCAAGTTTTACTTGCTGTTTTTCTTATAAAACTTTATCATTTTAGGAATGATTTCCATAACATCACCGGTAATTACATAGTCTGCAATCTTATTGATGGGTGCATTAACATCATTATTAATGGCAATGACCATTGCAGAGTCTTCCATTCCTGCGGTGTGCTGTATCTGTCCGGAAATACCACAAGCGATATAAAGTTTTGGGCGAACAGTAATACCAGTTTGCCCTACCTGACGATCGTGTTCGGCATATCCTGCATCAACAGCAGCACGAGATGCACCCACTTCTGCACCAATGGCTTCTGCTAAATCATAAAGAACATTGAAATTCTCTTTGGAACCCATGCCGTAACCACCGGATACAATGATGGAGGAGTTTTTGATGTTTACACGGCTTTTTTCCATGTGGCGTTCAATCACTTTCACTACCAAATCTTCAGGTTTGATGTATTTGCTTACATCAATAGTTTTCACTTCACCTTTATGGTTCGGAGAGAAAATCTCTTTTTTCATTACCCCTTCGCGTACGGTGGCCATTTGCGGTCGGCAATCGGGATTGATAATGGTGGCTACAATGTTTCCTCCAAAAGCAGGACGAATCTGGTAAAGTAGGTCTTTGTAGTTTTTGCCTGCTTTTTTGTCCTCATGGTCGCCAATTTCGAGGGCGGTACAATCGGCGGTTAATCCGCTAACCAAAGCAGAAGAAACGCGCGGTCCTAAATCGCGACCCATTGTAGTGGCGCCCAAAAGACCTATTTGTGGTTTTGTTTCGGCAAATAAACCGTTAATAACAGCAGAGTGTGGAAGGGTAGTGTAAGGAGCTAGCCTTGCATCGTCGCCAATGTGAACCACATCGGCACCATATGGGATGATTTCTTTTTCTATTCCGCTGATTTTATGGCCTAAAACAACTGCTTCCAGCTTGCATTTAAGCGTATTGGCAAGGGTGCGACCTTTGGTAAGCAATTCAAGGCTTACATCGGCAACTTTTCCCTCATCCATTTCACATATAACAAATACGTTGTTCATGAGTAATTAAGTTTTCTGGTTTTTCAAAAAAGCACGTGGTGCTTTTTTGTACAGCTTTTTACACTGTATCAATTTTTTAAACGATTAACCGATTGTATGATTCAGAATTAACTCCCTCATCAATTCCTCAATATCTTTATCAGAATCAGATAGTACTTTCGACTCTTTGGCCTGGAATACCACATTTTCAATTTTCTTTACTTTTGTGGGTGAACCGGTGAGTCCCAGCCATTTGTCATCGGTTTCTACGTCATTTACACTCCATTCGGCTATGTTGAGATATGGACGGTCGGTACTCATGTCAATGTAATCTTCTGATTGAGACTGTTTCTCGCTCATGGTTTTAGCGTGTTTGTATTTCATCAGAAGCTTTGCTGCACGGGGGCGGCAAGGCGCTGCGGATCCGTTTACTGTAACGACGCATGGCAATGGCCCTTCAACTGTTTCCACACCTCTCTCAAGACGCCTTTTAACAAGAATCTTTCCTTTTTCTGCTTTAAGAATTTCTTCAGCGTAAGTTATTTGTGGTAAATTGAGTTTTTCGGCTACCTGTGGGCCTACTTGAGCGGTATCCCCATCAATGGCCTGACGGCCAGCCATGATTAAATCAAATGATTTAATTTTTCTGATAGCACAAGAAATTGCATAAGAGGTAGCTAATGTGTCAGATCCGGCAAATGCTCTGTCGGTAAGTAAATAACCATCATCAGCCCCGCGGAAAAGCCCTTCGCGTATGATGTCGGCGGCGCGTCCCGGTCCCATGGTTAATACGGTAACGGTGGATCCTTTATACTTATCCTTCAAACGCAATGCTTGCTCAAGGGCGTTCAAGTCTTCCGGATTGAAAATTGCCGGCAACGCGGCTCTGTTTACAGTTCCGTCAGCTTTCATTGCATCTTTGCCAACGTTACGTGTGTCAGGCACCTGCTTAGCAAGAACAATAATCTTTAATCCCATTTTATAAAATTTAAGTATTAATTTGATTTTGAGAAACACAAATATAACAAAAGAGCGCATTTGCACAACTTATAAATATGCTGTAAAACAGGTGATTAATTTTGGTTTGGTTTTGTTTTTATGAAATATTCCTGTCGTGTTTAATTGTAAAAATCAATTTTACAATCAGTTATAATTAAGAAAAATTGGCTTTGAGGTAAGTAAAATTAACACCCGTAAATTGGTTTTTAAGGTGTAATTTAGAAAGAGTAAAAATAAAATGAGTTCATTAAGCCTGCTTTAGCTTTTAACAATATCAGGTTTGAGAAATTTTGATTCTAATATAATTCAAATACATGATGCTTAAGTTGCCAGGATTTCAAACCCTTAAGTTTTAGAAAATATGGCAGGATGGTTTCCTGAAACTTTACTTTGATTGGTTTGTTTTAAAAGAAAACAGCGTTATGAAACTATTTTGTTTGTTGCTATTTGAAATTTTGTGGTTTACTGTTTTTAGTCAAAATGATTCAATAGAAAATACTATGAGGGAATTTAAATTCAGAGAGTTAAGTGTAGAAGAGACTCGTGTAATTATACATAAAGGCACAGAACGCCCTTTTACAGGGGAATACTACGACCATTGGGAAAAAGGTGTTTACGCTTGCAGACAATGCAATGCTCATTTGTACAGAAGTACCGATAAGTTTGATGCGCTTTGCGGTTGGCCAGCTTTTGATGATGAAATAGAAGGAGCTGTTAAGCGACTGCCTGATGCGGATGGAAGACGTACGGAGATTCTGTGTGCCAATTGTAATGGCCACTTAGGTCATGTTTTTAAAGGCGAAGGATTTACCCCTAAAAACACACGACACTGTGTCAATAGCATTTCAATGGTATTTATTCCGGAAAAAAAGATTGAAGAATAGGAGCTTACCTGATCATGATTTTTATTGTAGCTGAAGGAGCATTGGATGCAGGAGTTACACGAACCAAATAGACACCCCGCCGAAGCGATGAACTGCTTAGTGTTTGTGCTCCAATTTCTGAAATCACTTCACGACGCAGAATCTCTTTTCCTGTGAGGTCAAAAACCTGTATGGTATAATTTTCTTCGTCAGGATTATTTACAACAATGTCTCCATTGGTGTTGACTGAAACGGTTGTTTTAACAGCCGGTTCTTCGCTGAAATCAAAGGTAGCACCTGTTACTTTGTTTGCTGAAAGCAAAACAAAGAAACATACAAGAGTTATACGAATTACATTGTAAAAATTATTCATAATATATTCTTATCAAAAAGCATACCTTATACTTCTACAAAAATACTAAATAAAAGGTTACATTAATAAATCTCTTTAACAATTTATTAAATTTACGCTGTTTTTACAATTTTGTATGAAAGTAGAGCTTTACATTCCTTGTTTTATCAATGAAATGTTTCCACGTATTGGTTTTGATATGATAAAAACCCTTGAAAAAGCCGGTGTGGAAGTGAATTACAATCCTGAACAGACTTGTTGCGGACAGCCTTTTTATAATAGTGGTTACTGGAAACACTCAGAAAAAATGGCGGAAAAATTCCTCACGGATTTTTCCGGCGATGTACCGATAATAGTGCCTTCTGCGTCTTGTGCCGGTTTTATTAAAAATCATTACAGTAAGATTTTTGAAAACCAACCTGATGTTCTTCAGAGATTGAATAATGTTGTTATAAATGTATTTGAATATACAGATTTCTTAGTGAATCATCTCAAAGTCACGTCATTTGATGCTGATTTTTCTTATAAAGTAACTTATCATGATGGATGCTCAGCTCTCAGAGATTATGGATTAAAAAATGAACCCCGAGTATTACTGTCGAATGTTAGTAATCTGGAATTGATTGAGATGGCAGAAACCGGTACCTGTTGTGGATTTGGCGGTACTTTTATGGTTAAATTCCCTTCAGTTTCTGTGGCCATGGCCGAGCAAAAGCTGGAGCATGCCTTGAATACCGGAGCTGAATATATTATTTCGTCAGAGGCGTCCTGTTTTATAAACTTAAATTCAATTATTGAAAAGCGCAAGCTGCCAATTAAAACAGCCCATATTGCCAGAGTGCTGGCTTCGTTTTAAAAGAAGAAGAGAGGGATGTGTACATAACCCAATTCGTCCATATCGCCAAGGATTTCTTCAGGTGTAAGATATACATCTCTTTTGTATTGCTTGTAATCATCGGAGGCGTTAGAATCGTACAAAACATAGTAAGCCCATCTGTATAGGTAGTACCGGTATCCTGCTTCGATTACCATCATGTCGATTTCATATTCGAATTTAGCGCGTCCTCTTTTGGAAAGATATTGCCAGCCTCGTTCCAGTACACCGAAAAATCCCCTGTCGTTGTAATCCTTGATGTGCATCAGCTCATGAATCCATAAGCCAATGCGTGATTCCATGGGAATGTCAGGATTGTACTGTACCCCCTCAAACTCCTCGTTTTTATTTACACGGATGATGTAGTGCCTGTTATCCCTGTTTCTGAAGATCAATGACCAAATGGTAGGCCGTGCATTCATGGTGGTTCCAATATGAGCATATTTTACAGTGATTCTCTGGTCGTGTAATGACTGCACATCGGGAACAATTTCTTGTAACGGTGGATGGTGTTTTTCGGGAATATCCCATTTCTTGGGCATTAAAATTGTCGTGTCCGGTGTTTTGAACCAGCCATGTTCAGGATTTTCTCCGTTTATTTCATTTATCGTGAAACAAAGAGTGAGAATTGATATGATTAAAATTCTAATCAAATTGATAATGGTTTGTTTGGTTGATTTGTTATTATTGTTAAGTCAAACCTGCATTGTCTCCAACGCTCACCCCTAACCCCCTAGGGGGGACGCTAAACGCACAATACTTTATGATTAACTTGACCCTACGTATAAAGTTACAACAATAGTTGTGCCTTTATATATAATGTGTTTGTACGTAGCCGCAGCCAGTGTTGTTACACTGTGGTTTGAGGAGATGTAATTACTTGATTGATTTTAGTTTAATCTCTCATTTGTAGCGAGTGTAGTTTTCTGTAGATTCCGTCTTTTTGGATTAACTCATTGTGCGTTCCGGTTTCTACGATTTCTCCATCATGAAAAACACAAATTTTATCGGCGTTGTGAATGGTCGATAGTCTGTGAGCAATCACAATGGATGTGCGGTGCTCCATGAGGTTCTCTAGCGCTTGTTGAACTAATAGTTCCGATTCGGTGTCGAGTGCCGAAGTGGCTTCATCGAGGATAAGAATGGGTGGATTTTTTAAAACAGCTCGTGCAATACTTAAACGTTGCCGCTGACCACCGGATAGTTTGTTGCCTCTGTCTCCGATTACCGTATCGTAACCGTTTTCTGTCTCCATGATGAAATCATGCGCGTTGGCTACCTTTGCTGCTTCAATAACCTGCTCCATGGTGGCATGTTCAACCCCAAAAGTGATGTTGTTGTATATAGAATCGTTGAAAAGAATGGCTTCCTGATTCACATTTCCCATGAGGTTTCTTAAATCTAGAATTTTTAGGTCTCTGATATCGATGCCATCAATGGAAATGGTTCCCTGCTGAATATCATAAAACCTTGGAAGTAAATCCACGAACGTGGATTTACCGCTTCCTGATTGCCCCACTAGCGCAATTGTTTTTCCTTTGGGAATCTCAATACTCACATTCTTAAGAACCGGACGTTCTCCATAAGAAAATGTCACGTTCTTATATTCAACATTTTTACCTAAATGGCTAATCTCTCTTGCATTTTCTTTGTCTTTGATGTAGATATCTGCCTGAAGAATTTTGTCGATTCTTTCATAAGCTGCTAATCCTTTTTGAATGCTGAAAACAGCCTGTGAGAAGGCTTTTGCCGGATTGATTATTTGGTAGAAAATTCCGATATAAGCCAGAAATGCAGCGGGTTGTAAGCCGCTGTCTTCGTTCAGGATGAGAGTTCCGCCGAACCATACCACCAAAACCACTACAATGGTACCTAAAAACTCACTCATTGGATGAGCCAAATCCCTGCGGCGCATCAACTTGTTCATAATTGACCGGTACTCGTCAATTTCGCCATCGAATTTTTTCCCCATTCGCTTTTCGGCGTTAAAGGCTTTTACAATTCTTAAGCCTGAGAGGGTCTCTTCTAATACACCAAGGATGTCGCCCATTTTATTCTGCCCTTTCATGGAGCGTCTTTTCAGGCTTTTACCAACTCTGCCAATTATGAGCCCGGCAAATGGAAGAATCACGAGTACAAAAATGGTGAGTTGCACGCTGAAAATCATCATGGTGGTTAGAAAAACCAGAATCAATACAGGATTTTTCAGAAACATATCTAGCGACGACATGATGGAGTTTTCAACTTCCTGCACATCTCCTGTGCTGCGTGCAATGATATCGCCTTTGCGTTCATCGCTGAAAAATCCCATGGGAAGATTTAGGATTTTATTGTATATCTGGTGACGAAGGTCGCGAACCACGCCGTTACGTATTCCAACGCTGGTGTATGATGCCATATAGGCATTTAGAACTTTAAAGAGTGTTCCGGTAACAAGAAAAATACCGACAAATAGGAGCGACCAACCCGGCCCGTATTTGTCTTTTAATAATGTAATATAATAATAGAGATTGTTCTTTAGAGCATCAAATTCCATTGTCCATGGCATCAATTCATATACCTCACTGTCCTGCATCAAAATAATTTCCAACATGGGGATCATTAATGCCACAGAGAATACAGCAAAAATGGCCGACAGCAGGTTAAACATGAAGTTTAGTGCCAGTAAATGCTTGTAAGGTGGGAGATATCTTAATGCTATGGATAGGAAGTCCTTCATCGGTAATTTATATAATGTAATATTAATTCTACTATGAAAAATTGGTTTTAGTCTTAATCCAATAGGTTTATATGAAAAAGCCCTTAAGCGCGATACATATTTTGATGCGTGATTTTTATGTCCTGAAAGGACATAATTTCAATAACCGAGAGGTGAAAACCCACGGCACTTCACGAAACACACTTCAACCCCGAATGGGGTTGAACTTTTTAAGGGTTATGCAATAAAATACAGGTTGAGGCTTTCTCAAATAAATTGTCAACTCTTAAACTAACGTTAAGTCAAATCTGACTTACCTCCATCGCTCACTCCAAACCCCCAAGGGGGCACGCCTAATGCACAATACTAATCCGTAATTTCATGGTTGACTTGACACTAATACAGATTTACACCTGTATAGCTTTGTGGTGTAAGCATTTTCAATTCTTCTTTAATTTCGTCGCTCACGTTCAACGTATCTACAAATTCTGCCAAAGAGCGCGCCGTAACTTTTGCATTGGTGCGTGTCAGCTCTTTTAAAGCCTCATAAGGATTTGGATACCCTTCGCGACGTAAGATGGTTTGAATACCTTCTGCCACCACAGCCCAGTTGTCGTCCAGGTCTTTTTGTATGGCTGCTTCATTTAAAAGCAGCTTGCTAAGCCCCTTTTGAATGGATTTAATGGAAAGCACCGAATGAGCAATTGGAACGCCAATATTTCGCAGAACTGTACTGTCGGTAAGGTCACGCTGCAAACGCGAAACCGGCAGTTTCGCTGCCAAATGGTCGAAAAGTGCATTTGCAATCCCCAGGTTACCTTCCGCATTTTCAAAATCAATGGGATTTACTTTATGCGGCATGGCACTGGAACCAACTTCACCTTTCTTAATTTTTTGCTTGAAGTACTCCATCATGATATATGTCCACATGTCGCGACATAAATCAAGAAGAATGGTGTTGATTCGTTTAAAGTTATCAAACGATGCAGCCAGATTGTCGTAATTGCTGATTTGTGTGGTCAGTTGCTCTCTCTCAAGTTTCAGGTAATTTCCGAGGAAGTTGTTTCCAAAATCAACCCAGTCAATTTCAGGATAGGCAGCATGATGCGCGTTGAAATTACCTGTGGCACCTCCAAATTTTGCAGAGCAGGGAATGCTTTTCAGCAATGCCAATTGTGTGTTCAGCCTTTCGGTGAAAACCTTAATTTCTTTACCCAACCGGGTGGGAGAGGCAGGCTGTCCGTGAGTTTTTGCCAGCATGGGAACCTCTTTCCAATCATCGGCAAATTTTTCAAGTTCACCGATGAGTTCTTCCAGCAATGGATAATAGATGTCGTGAACGGCATCACGTAGCGATGCCGGAACAGATGTGTTGTTTATATCCTGTGAAGTCAATCCGAAATGGATAAATTCTTTGAATTTATCCATGCCCAGACCATCAAATTTCTCTTTAACGAAATATTCAACAGCCTTAACATCGTGATTTGTTACACTTTCAATGCTTTTAATTCTTTCAGCATCTTCCAACTGGAAGTTCGTATAAATTTTTCTCAAATCATCGAATTTGCTTTTGTTCACCTCTTCCAGTTGTTTTAGAGGGATTTCACAAAGAGCGATAAAGTATTCCACTTCAACCATTACCCTGTAACGGATAAGTGCATATTCAGAAAAATAAAGTGCCAGGCCGTCCACTTTGGTACGGTAGCGTCCATCTATAGGAGAAATTGCAGTAAGTAACTGAATGTCGAGCATGATATTTTAGTTTTAAACTGCAAATGTAATAAAAATATGGGGCAAAAGGGTGTGGATGTTGACACATTCAATTTACATGTAAGTTGCCATGGTATCATAATTTTTATCTATTTTTGATAAAGATAGATTTAGTCATATTTTGTTTTTATGGTCTTTAACCATCAATTCTAAGTAAATAAAAGAATGAAGAAATTAACCGGTTTTTTAATGATATTGTTGGCGTTAATCTCCATCAGTGCCAACGAAACAGCGGAAACAGGTAAACCGTTGGTTTACCGTTTGCCTATTTTCAGCAACATTAACAGCACTGTTTGGGTTCATACTCAAAAAGCTTTTAAAGAAGCCCGGGAGATGAACGCGGATATGATATTGATTCACATGAATACCTATGGGGGTGAGGTGGTTTTTGCTGATTCCATCCGTACAAAAATTCTGAACAGCGATATCCCTGTCCATGTTTTTATTGATAATAATGCGGCCAGTGCCGGAGCATTAATTTCCATCGCTGCCCGGAATATTTATATGCGTCCCGGCGCCAATATTGGCGCTGCAACCGTTGTGAATCAGACGGGAGAGGAGATGCCCGACAAGTTTCAGTCATATATGCGGTCAACAATTCGTGCAACGGCAGAGGCACACGGAAAAGATACCACTATTGTGGCCAATGATACCATTGTAAAATGGCGCCGTGACCCAAGAATTGCCGAAGCCATGGTTGATGAAAGGGTTGAGATTCCCGGAATTATTGAAGCGGGACAGGTTCTTACGTTTACCGCATTGGAGGCGGTGGAGCATGGTTTCTGCGATGGAATTGCCCGTAGCATTGACGATGTGCTGGAGCAATTGGGAGTACCGGATGCACAAGTAGTGAGTTTCAGACCAACTTTTTACGATAATCTTAAAGGTTTTTTAACCAGCCCAATTCTGCGGGGGATGCTTATACTGGTGATTTTGGGAGGTGTTTATTTTGAATTGCAGTCTCCGGGAATCGGATTTCCTATCATAGCCGCCATTGTTGCTGCCGTTTTGTACTTTGCACCACTCTATCTTGATGGATTAGCTGCCAATTGGGAAATCATGCTCTTTGTTATCGGTGTTGTGCTCATTGCTCTTGAAATATTTGTGATACCCGGCTTTGGCGTAGCCGGAATCTCGGGGACAATACTGGTGGTTACCGGTTTGGTATTAAGCTTGCTCGACAATGTGGTATTCGATTTTTCCGGAGTTAAAACTAAAGAACTGATGGAGGCTCTGTTAACTGTATTTGGGGGGATGTTTGGAGGGATTTTGCTTGTAATCTATTTAAGTAATCGATGGACAGCTTCCCCAACAGCTCCTTTATCGCGAATAACTTTGCAAACCAGTCAGGACATTAATCAGGGATACGTAAGCGTTGACAGCCATTACAAGAGTTTGGTTGGAAAAACCGGAGTTTCATCAACCGTTCTTCGTCCTTCCGGGAAGGTAACCATTAAAGGCGATATATATGATGCCAGAGCACTTGAAGGTTTTATCGACCGGGATGAGAATATTAAGGTAATTAGTTTTACATCGGGACAACTAAATGTGCGGAAAATTTGACCAAATTATCTGTTTTTTCTTGTTCGGTAAGTGCCATTTATAGAGGGTTTTGTATTGTTTTGAATTTTTAACGAAATTAAGCGCGAAAAAAGTTGTAATTTGTATGATGAAAACAGAGAATTTTGTATTTTTCAACCGTATTAACAACTCATTTTTTTAACTAAAAAGCAATATTAAAATGAAAACAAAGAAGCTTCCCACAAGGAATTCCGGAGGAATGTTTCAGGATGAAGAATCATTGAAAAGACCGGGGGTAAAGCTAGGTAAACAAAAGAGATCAAAAAAGCCATCTATCTATGATGAAGTAGATGAATTTGATGACTACAATCTGGATGATGATCTTGAAGATGATTTCTATAATGATCCCATGGATGATGAAGATGAGGATCTTTATTAATTTCGAACTTTATAAAGGATAATAAGGCAGGCAGATAATTTTAATTATCTGCCTGTTATACAATATGGGGTTGACAATAAGCTTACGGTTGAACAGATTATTATCAGGAAAAAAATTATACGAACGACTTCCTTTCCTGGGTTAACAGCCCAAAATACATGATTGACAAATTCTCTGATTATTTGCAGTATGTAAAAATGAATACCTAAATCTGAAAATGTAGGTTACGTTGAATATTTTAGGGTATATCACATGAGTTTTTGCGATTGGGTAAAGCCAATAATCTTTAATACTTACCTGTCAAACTTGTCTGCCGGCATATTATGTTGGGCGGTTGTATATTACTTCTTCATACAATAATTTATGCAACATAAAACGATGCTTAGAAAAATATTTTTCCTGAGCATGTTTTTCTAATTTCGTGCTTAGGAATTTTTTTTCCTGCGCAGGAAATTAATCCACTATTCTTTCATAGATTTTCCTGATTTCAAAATCTCTTTGAGCTGGATCATTGTCATGAAAATTAAATTTGTCCACAACATTGTAGATTACCGTCTGAACATTTGTGACATTTACAGTAATGAATTTATTAATGAATCTTTTCAATACTATTTGGGATTGCTCTCCGGATGAAACAGATGCTGTTTAGAACTTCTTAGATAAATTTGAACGCATTGTTGAACCTTGCATTCAATCTTTGATATGATGTCCTAACACAATGATTTTGTAAATTCCACAGTAATATTTTACCTTTATATGGGTAATTTTTTTTGGAAAACAAATATGCAAGTTATGGCAAAAGTATATATTCTATTGGCAGACGGGTTTGAAGAAGTTGAAGCTTTAACTCCTGCCGATGTTTTACGCAGGGCAGGTTTTGAAGTTTTTTTAGTTTCTACAACCGGAGCTCCAGTCATAACTGGTTCACATGATATCTCGGTGAAAACAGATGTTTTTCTGAACGATGTGGATTCCGGCGGAGGCACCATGCTGATACTCCCCGGAGGTTTGCCGGGTACAACAAATCTTTTTGGAAATGAAAAGGTAAAGTCCTTGATACAAAAGTTTTACGATAAAGGTAAGTGGTTGGCTGCAATTTGTGCCGCACCTATGATATTAGGTGAAATGAAGCTACTGGATGGCCGAAAAGCAACCTGCTATCCCGGTTTTGAGAAGCACTTGCACGGAGCAGAACTAACCAATGAACAAGCTGTGACGGATGGAAGGATTGTTACCGGCCGGGGAATTGGCGCTGCCATGGATTTCTCTCTTGAAATTGTGAAAAATTTATCCGGTGATGAATCTCTTACAAGTGAGTTGGCTAAAAAGATGGTTGTTAGTTAATTAAATGGTGTTCCTGAACCATAATTCAAATATAATGTTTAAGAATTATAACTAAATTCTTATACATTTTATGCAATCTCCTGTTATTTATTGGTTTCGCAATGATTTAAGATTATATGATAATCCTGCGTTGTTGCGTGCCATTGAGACCGGTAAACCGATAGTTCCGGTATTTATTTTTGATGAGAAATGGTTTGATGAAAACCCGTTGGGATTTCCGTCAATGGGCGACTTTCGTAAACAGTTTCTTACTGAAACGCTCTTTCAACTTCAGAAAAAAATAGCAAATGCCGGTAGTCATTTGCTTGTTTTTACCGGAAATGTTAATGAGATTCTGTTAAAATTGTATTCCCAAATAAATGCATCAGCCATATATGCTACCAAAGAGTATGCACATGATGAGATATTAGCAGAGAATATGCTTAAGAAAAAAGTTTCTTTGAAACTTTTTTCCGGTAATATGCTATTTCCACCGGAATCTTTACCTTTTTTACCGGAGACTTCTCCATTCTATTACACACGTTTCAAAAACAAGGTTTGGGAATTAGGACAAGGTGTTTCACAGGAAAAAAACATTATCAGAATTCCATCCATCAAAATCTCATTAAATGAAGATTTAGAAAATATGTTGACTGTATTATCTGAACCCGACAATAATATACGATTTGCGGGAGGGGAAGATGCCGCCATGGAGCACTATTATTCGTGGATTGCCGCTGAAGGCCTAAATCGTTATCAGGAAACCCGTAATCAACTGCAAGGAAACCATTTTTCATCCCATTTGGCGCCGTGGATTGCAAATGGGTCACTATCGGTGAGATGGTTGTGGCAAAGAATTCATGAATATGCCCAAGAACATTCTGTTAACGAGGAGTCGCTGGTAACTTTTTGCGAACAGCTTATTTGGCGGGAGTACTATCGTTACATTATGATGCGATACGGAAATAAATTGTTTTGGGTTAAAGGTTTACGGCAGAGCGAACATGGCATGTATGATGATTTGGAGGCTTTTAACGACTGGAGAATTGGTACTACCGGACAACCCATTGTTGATGCTTTGATGCGAGAGTTATTGCATACCGGATTTATGAGTAATCGAGGTAGGATGTTGGTTTCCTATTATCTTGCAAAAGAGTTAAAAGTAAATTGGCAATGGGGTGCCGCATGGTTCGAGAATCGACTCATTGATTATGAGGTTTATAATAATTACGGTAACTGGGCGTATCAATCAGGACGAGGAACCGATAGCAGGGTAAATCGAAGATTTAACCTGACAAAACAAGCAGAAAAGTTTGATCCAGATGGCAGCTTTCGAAAAAAGTGGTTGGAATAGATAAACGCGGAGGCGCTAAGATGCAAAGTAAGTAGCACATTCAAAGCATTTTATAGCGGCTTTATCCTTTATGTGGTTTTAAAGTTTTAACCTACATAAAATAGAAAATATTTCTTAAATTCGTATCCAATCGAATACAGCTAAATGAATGTACATAATTAAGAAAACAATTGAATTTGACAAATGGCTGAGAAAACTAAAAGATATAAGAGCCAAAGCCAAAATATTGTTTCGCATTCAAAAAATTGAGAATGATTAACACTTTGGTGAATGCGAAGCCGTTGGGAATGGTATTCGGGAGTTGAAAATTGACTATGCTAAAGGATACAGGGTATATTTTAAGGAATTCGAAGGTAAAATAATTATTCTACTCATTGGTGGAAATAAATCAACTCAACAGAGAGATATTGAAAAGGCAAAGGAGATTTTAAAGCGACTTAAATTGTAGAAAAATGGAAACTTCAAAATTTGATATAGCTGACTATTTAGATAGTAACGAGATGATAGCAGGATATCTTAATACTGTTCTGGCCGAAGGAAACGAATCGGATATTATTATAGCTATTGGTCATATCGCAAAATCAATTGGTATGACGAAGATTGCTCAAGAAACTGGATTAAGTAGACCAAGTTTATATAAAGCTTTGTCAGATGGAGCGAAACCTCAATTTGAAACAATCATGAAAGTCTTAAGAGCTATCGGTGGACAGATCCAAGTAAATCCCCTGTCTGCCTAAAGAAATAGAATTACAATATCATACATAGCCAATGGTAGGATTTCTTTTTGAGTTACTCTTTCTTGGATTTAGGCTTTTTATGGCTGACAGCGAGACTGTCAGAAGAACCCCATATGGATTAAGATTGAACAATTAAGTTTATAAAAAAATATAAATGAAGGTAACAATAATTGGAACAGGCGGAGTAGGTGCCTATTTTGGAGGACGAATGGCAAAAGCCGGACATGATGTAACGTTTGTTGCACGTGGTGAACATTTAAAGACCATGCTGGAAAAAGGTTTGCAAGTGAAAAGTATTAATGGTGATTTTTTGGTGTCGCCTGTTAAAGCTACTTCAGAAATTGCGAAAACCGGAGTGGCTGATTTGGTTATTGTGGCTGTAAAAGCCTGGCAACTGAAGGAGGTGGCAATGCAACTTAAAAATGTTGTAGGTGAAAATACACTCGTGTTGCCGCTGCAAAACGGAGTTTTGGCTAGTGAAGAATTAAAGGAGGTGTTGCCTCATAAGAATGTTTTAGCCGGATTATGTCGCATCATCAGTAAAATTGAAAATTCCGGGATTATTAATCATTTGGCTGTGGAACCTACCATTGTTTTTGGAGAAGCCGATAATTCTAAAACCGACAGGGTTTTAGAATTGAACTCAATATTTGAGGCATCCGGTTTCAAATCTATGGTGGCAAAAGATATCCAGTCAGAACTGTGGAAGAAATTCATCTCTATATGTGTCAGTGCTTTGTTGGCCGTAACGCGTTCCACTTATGGTGAAGTGCGTGAACAGCCTGAAACACGAGAGATGATGTACCGATTGTTTAAAGAAGTAGCAGATGTAGCTGCTGCAATGAATGTGTATATTAAAGAGGATTTTGTGGATAAAACCATGGGTTTTATCGATACATTCCCATATGATTCAACCTCATCGCTTACGCGGGATATTTGGGAGGGTAAACCTTCAGAGTTGGAGTATCAGAATGGAACCGTGGTACGGCTGGCTGAAAGGGCCGGGGTTGATGTCCCAGTAAACCGATTTATTTATCACTCTTTGATTTTGATGGAGAAACGGGCAAGAAGTTAACCGGTTTTATATTAAAAAAAGGCTGAAACAAAAGTTTCAGCCTTTTTAATGAGTGTTATATTAAATCAGAATTTTATTCTGCATGTTTTTAAAGCTAGTTTCAATGGCTTCCATTGCTCTGCCATCGCGAGTGGCATCCTGCTCTACAAAGAAATATTTCATTCCTGCCACATCGGCTACTTCCATAATGGCTTTATAGTCGATGATTCCTTCTCCAACAGGTGCGAAAAACTGATCCTCACTATCTTCCATGTCTTTGATGTGCCAAAGTTCGAATCTGCCGGGGAATTGCTTCATGAGATCAACGGAGTTGAATCCGGCACGTGCTACCCAATAATGATCCAATTCAAAAGTTAAAAGATCAGGATTCCCTTCTTTTAGGAATATGTCAGTGTAAGGAATTAGTCCATCTACTTCGAAGAATTCAAAGTCGTGGTTATGATAGGCAAACCTGATTCCATATCTTTTAAATACTTCTCCTATGATATTAAGTTCTTCTACAAACTGCCGATAGCTGTCGGCACTTACTCTGCGTTCTTCAACTAACCATGGCTGCACGCAGTATTTCACTCCCAGTTCGGCATGTGCTTCAGCCATGATGTCAACATTGCTGGTATCAACACCTTTTACTTCAACGCCTGTGTGACTGCTGATGATTTCCATTCCAAGGTCGTTGACCAGATTTTTAAATTCGGCGGGAGAATAACCATAAAATTTCCCATTGTTATACCCGGCCAACTCAAGGTATTGGTAGCCAATGTCGGCAACTCTTTTTAAAGTGCCGGCAACGTCTTGATTCATTTCATCACGAATGGTATATAATTGTATACCAATTCCTGATTTAACAGCTGCTGGTGCTTGTGGCGATGCACACGCAGACATACCATACTTACTTAAAAGGGCAGCTCCAAGAACGCCCAACGAAGTGGTTTTGATAAATTCACGTCTGTTCTTAATTTTCATGATGGTGTGATTTGTTAGATGTGTAATTGTTAAGAAATTGTTGCTAACAAAAAAAAGCATTTTTTTTTGAAATTCAAAGGCTAAAATATAGATAAACACAATGAATTGTGAGGTTGTAGTATGTTTAGAGCAATTAAAAAAAATAAGGTAAGTTGAAAAACTTACCTTATTTTGAAATCCTGCGAGTCTCAAGTCAAATCTGAATTGTCTCCATCTCTCACCCCCTAACCCGTTCGACTGAGTGTTCGACTGAGCTCACACCGAAGTCTCACGTCGAAGCTAAGGGGGAACCGCTAAATGCACCATATCAACCCGTTATTTTATGGTTGACGTTACACCAGGGATTTTATGTGCTTTTATATTAGTTTGATAATTAATTGAACAGTTTTAGCGCTTCTCTTCCGGCGTTAAGCATTGGCTGAATATCTATATCAGCCCCAACTGCCTGACGCATCCAATGGTTGGGTGTTAAACGACCAAGCATAAACATTCTGTCTGTTTCATCAGCGAATGATCTGTTTTGGATATATTCTTCCAACTGAAACTCAATGATGTTACCATAAGCATACGCTGAAAGATAAAGCGGGTAGCTGATCATATGGCTGTAAATGGCCAAAATTGGCTGGTCTTTGATACCATAAACCGGAGCGTAAAAATCATTCCAAATATCTGTGGCAAGCGTAATGACTGCTTCTTTTAATTGTGTTGCCGTTGCAGTCGGGTTTTCGTATAGCCACTTCCAAACTCGCATGTCAAGAAGCGACACACCCATAATCTCATAAGATGCCCATATCAGATCCAATGTTTGCAGAGCTTCTTCAAGCGGATCGGTTGAAGGCATACCAAGCAAATCAAGATCACGTTTTTGATACATAAATGCCAAAGCTTCTGTGAATGCGGTATTTGGAACGCCGTTTAGCATATAATAATCTACATCGTAAAGAGATATGGTTTGCTCCACATTATGCCCCAGTTCATGCATGGCAATGTTGTACCCTTTGTAATCCATGCCATCAGTTGGTATGCGTGTACGCAGGTATGAGTTTTGTCCACGTATGGCCGCTCCCCATGCGTGACCTGAGCCCCGCGCTGCATCTACGCTTATTTTTTCTGCTAAGTAGTTTGCTCTTTCCCTTTTGTAGCCAAGTTTTACCAGTAAGTTTGCGATATCGTTTTCAAAAGCTACGGCATCGGGATATAGCCTTCGGGTTACTGCACTTAATTCATCTTCACCAATGGCTCCTCTGGCTTTAAAACCATCGTACCATATATCAAAGGGTTGCAGAGGACGTCCAAGCCTGTTTGAGATTAAATTTCCAACTTCCTTTAATACATCAGAGCTGAGGAATTCAATAAAAAGTTCTTCAACTTCAGGTTGAGCAATTTCCATACTTCCTTCAAAGTTTCTTCGTATATAGGTGTCGAGAGGAGAATATGCATCCATGGCTTTTAATGCCTGGAAGTTATTGATGATTTGTTGGTACCTCATATCCGGTTCGGGGATAGCCTCAACCTCTTCCTGGTTTTTGAATAACTTATTAGAGTAGGGTGCCCACTTGTATTCAGGATTATTAATGACCTGTTCAGGAATGGTTTGCCTGATTATATGTTTCATCACTTCGTATATCATCTTTTGCTTTTCCAAGCCTTCATCACCAAGCGGATAGTTGGCCTTTAATTCATCCCGTAAATTCCAGTGAGAAAGTAAAACCATATCCTCAGGAAAAATGGTTTTGTTTTCTTCGGTTAAAAGTTTACCGGCCTGAATGTTGTATTGACTGATATACATTTCCGAATCAGTACTAACCCTTGAATAGTTCTGTATAATTGAAGCAGGTGTTCGAGAAGTGAAAAGGTCTCCCAGTCTTGCATAGGCCCAGTTCAGCCTGTCCCATGATTTTCCGTACTCTTCTTTTTCTTGTAAAGAATAGTAAGGAAAATTTAAGGTGATGTTAAATGCTATTTTATTGTCAAACAGGTCGTTTTGTAAATGTGCACCTGCACTATATGCACCAAATGCTGCATCAATTGGTAGGATCTCTCCTAAATCAACGTGGATTGGTCGTTGTAGTCCCAGGGCAATTTGATTAAAATGGCCGTAAAGGGTTTCAATATGAGTACTCACTGAGTTGAAAAAGGCTTTTCGCTCTTTATCGGTAGGAATAAAATGTTCCTTACACCAGGTCTTGAACTCATTATTGTCGCCGTCTGCCGGCCACCACAAAGAGGCGGTGTGATTAACTCCACGAGTTAATCTTTCAACATCCGTATCCGGATGTTTTTTGATTATTGCACTGATGGTTGATTCTATAACTTCGGATGGAATTACCGATTTCTGTATTGTTTCATCCTGAGATGACTGTTTGCAATTGGTCATATTTATGACTGTTATTAAAAGTAGTAAGATTTTACGCATGGCAGTATATATATTATTTGAATATTCAAAAATAGCGACTCTGTTTGAATTCCGCATGGTACTTTAACTTTTTTTTAACAAACCATAAGACGTTAAATATGTTATTATTAAAGAGGATGACATATGTCATGTGTTTGATTTGTTACGAAAACCATATCCAGATAAATAAAAAAGTATATATTTGCATATATAAAAAACTAAATACGAAATAAGATATGAAGATTGAAACTTTATGCCCCGTATCGAAAAAGATGATTAACAAATGGGTTCCAAGAATGAGTGCAGTAATTACAACTCTTTTAATGTTGCTCTATTTGTACACCCAGAATTATTACATTGTATTCTTTTTAACCGTGGATTTTGCATTCAGAGGCTTTGACAAATCTGAGTATAGTCCTATTGCATGGCTGGCAAAGTTTATTGTAAAAGCGCTGCCATTTAAGAAGGAGGAGGAAAATGCCGGTCCTAAATTTTTTGCGGCACGCATTGGCTGGGTATTTACCATGGTAATTTTATTACTTACTGCTTTTAATTTAACGACTGCTGCATTAGTTGTTGGAGGTGTGCTTACCTTTTTTGCATTTCTGGAGGCTTCAATAGGTTTTTGTACAGCCTGTTATGTTTATCCCCATCTTTTGAGGCTGTGTGGTATGACACCTGGTGGAAAACCACAAGAAGGGAGTTACTTTAAACAGATGGAATTATAAACAGAGGTACAGGGAGGGATATATAAAACGAGTTGTTTGATAAGACAACTCGTTTTTTTGTGCAATTATTCGAGGTGCTACATTTTTAGCGATGTGTTTGTTTAGTAATTATTTAATTCGATCAGATTTGGCTGAAAACCGTAAGATTATTATTTAATAATGAATCTAGTAACAGAAAAATTACATTGATATGAATCCACATATTTATTAATTATTTATATTTGCATGCCTTTTAAATTAATAGTTCGTTAATCTTTTTTATTTGCCTAATTATCAGATATATAAACCTGTACAGGTGGGATCTAATTGTCTGATAATAAGAATTTTGCTTGTATCTTAAATCTAATATCTGAAAGTCTAACGATTTATTGTTTAATAATATTTATTGTTAATTAAATAACTCTGACCTAAGTATGATTAAAAAACTGCTTTGTGCAACATGGATGTTGTGTGTTACTGCTGTTGTAAGTTCTCAGGTAATTACCGTAAGCGGCACAATATCTGATTCTCAAACCGGCGAACCTCTCATTTCTGCAAATGTTTATGATGTAAACACTCTCACCGGAACAGTCTCAAACCTTTATGGTTTCTATAGTGTAAAGTTTCCTTCTGATTCTATTAGATTAATTGCGTCCTTTACCGGCTACCAGTCCATCGAAAAGAATATATGGTTAAGAAGAGATACTGTTGTTAATTTTATGTTAACACCTACGGTTGAGTTGGACGAAGTTGTAGTAACGGGGAATTCTCCTCTGCAGTCGGTGCAAAGCACACAGATGGGAACCATTAACCTGTCGCCATCTACCACTGATATATTACCGGTTTTAATTGGCGAAAAAGATATCATAAAAACACTTCAGTTGATGCCTGGTGTACAGGGAGGCACAGAGGGAGCCAGTGGATTTTATGTGAGGGGAGGAGGTCCTGATCAGAATTTGATTCTTCTGGATGGTGTACCTGTTTATAACGTCAGTCATCTTTTTGGGTTTATTTCTGTTTTTAATTCCGACGCAATTCGAAATGTCACCTTAACAAAAGGTGGTTTTCCTGCACGTTATGGCGGACGGTTATCTTCTGTTTTGGATGTGAGAATGAAGGAAGGGAATAATAAGGAGTTTAAAGGAGAGGCATCCATTGGGATTCTCTCTTCAAGCGTTACGCTTGAAGGTCCTATTATTAAGGACAGAACTTCTTTTATGGTATCAGGTCGCCGTTCGTATTTTGATTTGCTGACATACCCGTTTCAAATGATGTATAACAAAGAAAACGATGATGAGAATATTTGGATAGGTTATTTTCTGCATGATTTTAATGGAAAAGTAAATCACATCATAAACGATAAGCACCGATTATATTTCAGCATTTATACTGGAAAGGATAAGTTTTTTGCACGCGACAAATATAAAAGCAACTGGTTTGATGGAGAAAATCATTATTCATATCAGTATAATGATAAAATTGGTTTAAACTGGGGAAATACTACTGTAGCATTCCGTTGGAATTACTTCATTAATCAGGAACTTTTTGCCAATTTTACGGCTACTGTAAGTAATTATAAGTTCCAGATTTATAATGACTATAAATACAGTTCCGGTAGTACAAATGCACCTGACAAAGAAGACTACTTCTTTGAGTATTATTCACAAATCAGGGATTTTGGTTTAAAAGCCGATTTCGACTACATCCCAAACAACGACCACTATGTGCGATTTGGATTTCAAAGCACCTTACATCAGTTTTCGCCTGGAGTTACTGTTTTTAGGGAGCAATATAATGATGCAGTAAATCCAACCGATACGGTATTTGGCAATCGAAATATTCCTGCTTATGAGTTTATTGCATATGCCGAAGATGACTGGTCAATTAATCATTGGTTAAAAATTAATGCAGGTCTGCATTTTTCAATATTTAATGTCCAAAATAAAGCTTACGCTTCTTTGGAACCACGTCTTTCAAGCCGTTTTTTGTTGAGTAAGAATTTATCATTAAAAGCTTCTTATGCCAGAATGCAGCAATATTTGCATTTGCTTGCCAACTCTTCCATGGGATTGCCTACCGACTTGTGGGTCCCATCCACGAAGAAGATTAAGCCTCAGGTTTCAGACCAGGTTTCATTAGGCCTAACCTACGCCTTAAATAATCAATATGAGTTCTCGGTGGAGGGTTATTATAAATGGATGGACAGGTTGATTGATTATCAGGAAGGCGCGGGTTTTTTCGACTTGAACCGCGGAGATTGGGAAGAACTGGTGACAACCGGTACGGGAGAGAGCTACGGAGTTGAGTTTTTTGCTCAGAAAAACTCCGGAAAACTGACCGGGTGGCTTGGATATACTCTGTCGTGGTCGAACAGACAGTTTGAGGAGATAAGTTTTGGGAATAAGTTTCCTTATAGTTACGACTCAAGACACGATATTGCCATTGCAGCAACATATAAAATAAACGAAAGGAGAGATTTTGGTGCAGTGTGGACTTATCGCACCGGTTATCCTTTTACGCTCGAAGATGAAAAGTATAATTCTCAAACCGGTTATTTCCCCGAGCCTGGACTTGCGACAAATGCTAATCAATCGCAATATGACCATTATGGATACATACGGGAATCATCAATTCTAAGAATAGAGGAAATTGAGCATTTTCAAACCAGAAACAATTATCGCATGCCGGGTTATCATCGCCTGGACGTTGGCTTTAACTTCCATAAACAACGAGAACGAACCCACAGAACCTGGAGTCTTGGTGTTTATAATGCCTATGGACGTAAAAATCCGTTTATGATTTACACGTCAAAATCGTACGATTGGAATACCGGTGTTGAGTCTACAAGACTTAAACAGTTGAGCCTTTTTTCATTTATTCCCTATGTGAGATGGAGTATTAAGTTTTAGTCTAAACGTATTGTCGACAATCAATAATTAAAAAATTATGGAAATGAATCATCCTTTCAAATATATAGTCTATATAATCTTTTTGTTGCTTTTTGTTGTTTTTGTAAGCAGCTGTGAAGACACCGTGACAGATTTTAAGATTAAGAGTCAACCATCAAAGATTGTTTTAAATGGCTTATTAGAGCCTGATAGCATAATAAAGGTTCATCTGCATAAAAGTGCAGGTATTGACGAACTATTGTTGAATACCGCAATTGAAAATGCCGAAGTAGAATTATTTGAAAACTCTATTTATATTGGCACGCTGAACCATACAGGTTATGGTTATTATGCTATGGATAATGTATACCCAAAAGCTGGTTCAACATATCGAATAGAAGCTCATGTGGATAAAATTGGAATGGCATGGGGTGAAACAACTATTCCTAAGACTCCGGAACTAAATGAAATCGTAACCACCTATCGCTACAACGTACCTGAACGCGGCTGTTCGGGTTGTGGTCTAACCAATCGTTTTAACATGGAGATTAAGACAGAAGTAGAACCGGGTGAGTTGTATTTCCTTGCAATTTCCGCCATGGGCTACAGATATTTGATTGAATATGGAACACCTGAGTGTGAAGAGCTTTATAACTCTGAATACGATTATTATTACAATGATTGTGTTTTTCCTGAAGCTGATACCTTGGGTCTATTCCCTCAAATGATTGAGATTGCAACCAATGATAAAAGGAATACCTTTTTAAAGAGTTCATGGAACAGCGGAATGAAAAGCTATTGGCTAAGTTATTTTGACTATGAGGAACTCGGGCTGAAGCAGTATTTTTCTAATGAACATTTCAGAAATGAGGCTTTAACCATAAATATCGATATTGTTTCCTCCAGATTATATAATAATGAAGGCTCAAAATTTGATTTGTTGGTTTACAGATACGATGAAAACTATTATAAGTTTCTACTCTCCTTGGCACGCAGAAATGAGGCGGAAGATTTTCTTTTTACCGAAAAAGTATCGATTTACTCCAATGTGGAAAATGGGTTAGGGGTGTTGGGCTCTGCATCGGGAACGGTTGTGACTGTTGAGTATGATGTTGAGAAGTTCACGCAAACAAGTTTATACGATGTCATAGATTTAGATTAGTTGTGAATTGTAACTGACATTATAACCGCCAGTCTGTCCATTTGTCATATTGCTGCCTTTGGCATACGCTTTGAACTATTGCCTGCGCGTTAAAATGAGACGTACGTCTCATTTTATTCAAGTATTTTTTAAATAATTCAAAACATAAATATTATGCAAAAGGGAAACATTGGTGTAAGTACGGAAAACATTTTCCCCATCATTAAGAAGTATCTTTATTCTGACCATGAAATTTTTCTACGTGAGTTGATTTCCAACGCAGTGGATGCCACGCAAAAGTTGAAAACTTTTGCCAGCGTGGGAGAATTTAAGGGAGAACTTGGGGATACCACGATTCGTGTAAGTATTGATACAAAAAAGAACACCATCACCATCAGCGACCGCGGTGTTGGTATGACTGCCGAAGAGATTGAAAAGTACATCAATCAATTGGCTTTTTCCGGTGCCAACGATTTTCTTGAGAAATATAAGAAAGATGCCAATGCCATTATCGGGCACTTTGGTTTAGGGTTTTACAGCTCTTTTATGGTATCTAAAAAGGTTGAAATCATTACCCGTTCATTTAGGGACGATGCTCAGCCGGTGAAATGGAGCTGCGACGGTAGCACCGAGTTTACCATCGAAGATGCTAAAAAAGAGGAGAGAGGCACCGATATTATTCTTTATATCGACGATGAAAACAAGAACTTTGTCGATAAAAATGAAATCAGCAAACTGCTGAAGAAATATTGTCGATTCCTGCCGGTGGAGATTGCTTTTGGTAAAAAGACCGAATGGAAAGATGGCAAAGAGGTTGAAACGGATGAAGACAATGTTGTAAATGAAACCAATCCGCTGTGGACTCGCAAACCTGCCGATTTAACGGATGAAGATTATCAAAAGTTTTACAGGGATTTATATCCCATGTCGGACGACCCGTTGTTCAACATTCACCTGAATGTGGACTATCCTTTTAACCTGACAGGTGTTCTTTACTTCCCAAAAATTAAGAGCAACATTGAAATTCAGAAAAACAAAATACAATTATACTGCAACCAGGTGTATGTTACCGATTCGGTTGAAGGCATTGTACCTGAGTTTTTGACACTTTTGCATGGTGTGCTTGATTCACCGGATATTCCTTTGAATGTTTCCCGTTCGTATCTGCAAAGCGATGGGAATGTTAAGAAGATTTCAAGCCACATTACAAAAAAGGTAGCCGACAGATTGGAGGAAATTTTTAAATCCGACCGTAAGATTTTTGAAGAAAAGTGGGACGACCTGAAGCTTTTCATCGAATATGGAATGCTCACTGATGAGAAGTTTTACGATCGTGCAGTGAAATTTGCCTTACTCAAAAACACCGAAGGCAAATATTTTACCTTCGAAGAGTACAAAGAGATTGTTAAAACCAACCAAACCGATAAAGATGACCAGTTGGTTTATTTGTACAGCACCAATAAAGATGACCAGTATACTTTTATTGAAGCTGCCAAAGCCAAAGGTTATGATGTATTGTTGATGGATGGACATTTCGACAGTCATTTTGTAAATCATATTGAGCAGAAATTTGAAAAAACACGTTTTGTCAGGGTTGACAGCGATGTTGTTGACAAGCTGATTCCGAAAGACGAGCAGCACGAAATGAAATTGAGTGCAGAGCAGAAAGAAAATCTTACTTCGGTGTTTTCATCACAGGTGCCACAGGTTGCAAAATCGCATTTCATGGTTTCATTTGAGGCTATGGGAGAAACCGACACCCCGGTAATGATTACACAGCAGGAGTTTATGCGCCGCATGAAAGAGATGAGTGCGCTACAGGGTGGTGGAATGTTTTATGGTGAAATGCCGGATAGTTACAATTTGGTGGTGAATGGAAATCATCCTTTGGTTACAAAAATTGCCGGCGATGTGGATGAGCAACTAGGTGAAAAACTAAAAACCATCAACAGCAGGGTTACTTCGCTCAATAGTCGTAAATCGGAGTTGGAAGCCGCCAAAAAGGATAAAAAGGACGAGGAAATTCCACAAGCCGAAAAGGAGGAAATGGATGATGTTGAGAAGAAAATCGGTGAGCAAAACAACAAAAAGAGCGAATTGCTTAAAGATTATGCCTCAGGGAACAAGCTGGTTTCTCAACTGATTGATTTGGCTCTGCTTTCAAATAACATGTTGAAAGGTGAGGCTTTGAATAAGTTTGTTAAGAGAAGCATTGAGTTGATATAAAAATAGATTGTTAGAAAGTTATATTTTAGAACATTAGATGTTTGTCAGTAAGTAAATATTTTGATGTTGAAGGATTTTGATTCGCCCCTTTAGGCTTCGACTTGAGACTTCGGAGTGAGTGTTCGATTGAGCTCACACCGAAGTTTCAGAGTATCACTCTGCCGAAAGGGAGTCAGAGGGGTGAGATTATGGAATTAAATGCATCTTGCTGACAATATAAGCAGCTTAATAAAACACAAAGAGCACAAAGATTCAATTAATCTTTGTGCTCTTTTTTATTAGATTGAGTTATCATAACCAATCGAAAGTATGTATATGTCTGTAGTTTTTTGGTACAAGCTTCTTTAACTAGCTCGAATTTTTCTGATTCTTCCAAGTAATTCATCAAAATAATCCTTATCAAACCGCTTTCCTTGTTGTAGACTTTCATCGTCTATTGTGTTCTTTTGTGTCATAAACGTGAATTATGCTGCAAAATCAGAATGGAATTTTAGTTCGCTAAAAATTAGCTTGTAAAGCTAGATTTATCTCAAATCAAAAAAAAACGTTTATGTTTCACAAATATGTATGTTGTTACAAAACGTTTCATTTAAGTTAATGCAGTACCAGTAATTTTAAACTAATCAACAACTTTTTTCTCAATATACCTCGAATTAAGCAAACGCAAAGCTCCCATGTAATCAAGCTTAAACTCAACCAAATCGCCAACCTTGTAGGCACGAGGATTGTCATTTAAATCAATTACCACCATATCGGAACTGGCTCCGGCTATTTCGATGTTCGAATCAGATGGAACAATGTGAGCAACCTCTACATCAAGAATTCCAATATCAATTAATGCCCTGCAAGTGGTGGCATCGGGTTCAATGTGACTAAAATCAAAGGTTTCACCTTCAACATTGTGTCCCAACTCGCCGGAAGGAGCCTTTGGCTTTTCTGTTACTTCAATGATTTCAGTAAAAAGTGAAATCACATCGTTGTGCATAAACGGAAATGTGGAGTTATTATACACATCGGACGCCAAAAAAAGCGTATCACCTACCCTGAAATGATTAATTCCATCGGGAAGTTGATTTTGTAATACCAAAGGAATGGTAACCGATGACCCACCCGACACATAAGGGATTTTAACATTAAAACGAGCTTCAATCAACTGTTTGTATAAACTCAACTGAATCAATTTATCTTCATTAGGCAATACACCGTACAAACAGGACAAGTTGGCACCAAGTCCAACCACCTCAATGTTTGGAAGTTTAAAAACTGATTCGTAAAAGCCAAGCAAATCATCGCGCATCACACCTTCGCGCAATTCGCCCAACTCAATCATGATGATAACTTTGTGGGTTTTACCTTGTAAACCGGCCTCAGCTGACAACATCCGAATGGTTTCCAGCTCGGTATTAAAACTGATATCGGCAAATTGAACAATGCTTTTGATGGAGCGTTTCGCAGGAGGTTTTATATATATCGTTTCAACCTCAGGGTTGATTTTTTTGATGGTTTTAAGGTTTGTGACTCTTGAGTCACAAACCTGTTTTACATCTAAAGAAAATAACTCTTTCAAATAGGTTGCATTACCGCACAAAAGTTTGGTAACTACAGCCCATTCAATGTTGTTTTTTTTAAATAAGTCGTCTAAGTATAAAAAATTCTCCCGAAGTTTAGTCCTATTGAGAGTGATGTAAGCCATAATGTGTAAAATATCTTTAACCTGATTTATTAAAGGAACATCACACTATTCAAATTGTTCTAAATTTTATTCACAACCTAAAAAGAAGTTTATGCGCTTCTTCTGTATTCAGATTTTTTATTGGTTCTGCGATTGGAAGAGTTCCGATTGCCTTTAAAGGTATTACCTGTTTTATTCACCACCTGTTTTTGGGTTTTTACAGGATTCATATCCTGTAATGGATATGAATGGGAATCAACCACATCTACCTTTAAGCTAATCAGCTTTTCAATGTCCCGCAAATAGGCTTTTTCTTCAGCATCACAAAAAGAGAGTGCAGTACCATTTGATCCGGCGCGGCCGGTTCGTCCAATACGGTGAACGTAGGATTCGGGAATATTTGGTAAATCAAAATTGATAACGTATTCCAGGTTATCAACATCAATCCCCCTGGCGGCAATGTCGGTGGCTACCAAAACGCGGGTGGTTTTATCCTTAAAATTGGACAATGCACGTTGACGTGCATTTTGAGATTTGTTTCCATGAATGGCTTCGGCGTTGATTTTGTTTTTCTTCAGCACCCTTACCACTTTATCGGCTCCATGTTTTGTGCGGGTAAACACCAATACAGAACTCATTTTATCATTACCCAACACCTCAATTAAGAGCGGCATTTTATTGTTTTTATCAACAAAATAAACCGACTGGTTAATGGTTTCGGCGGTTGAAGAAACTGGTGTCACCTCTACTTTTACAGGATTCCTAAGTATTCCCGATGACAATTTCACGATTGGCGGTGGCATGGTGGCCGAAAAAAACAGCGACTGTTTTTTGGCAGGTAATACTGCTAAAAGTTTCTTTATATCATGAATAAAACCCATGTCAAGCATACGGTCTGCTTCATCCAAAACAAATATTTCTATATTTTTCAGTGAAACAATTCCCTGATTCAGTAAATCAAGCAACCTTCCCGGGGTTGCCACAAGAATATCCACACCGACTCGCAGCGCTTTTACCTGCGAATGTTGGTTTACACCGCCAAAAATTACTGTGCTTTTCAAACCGGTAAAGCAGCCGTAAGTTTCGATGCTTTCTCCAATTTGAATGGCTAATTCGCGAGTTGGGGTTACAATCAAACTTCTGATTTTTCTTTGCTTTTGCGAATATTCACTACCTTCGCTTAAGAGTTGAAGAATAGGTATTGAAAAGGCGGCTGTTTTGCCGGTTCCGGTTTGTGCACAGCCTATTAAATCTCTTCCTTTCAGTATTTCTGGGATGGCTTCGGCCTGTATGGGAGTTGGTTGTGTGTATCCTTCCTTTGTAATTGCTTTTGAAATAGGCGCAATCAAACCTAACGATTGAAATGTCATAAAAATTTATTAAATGAAGTTTGCCTTTGCAAACTATAACAATTGCAAAGATACAACAATATATCGAAACTGTAATCATCTAAAATATAAACGCATGAACTATATCCTTTCAATTATTGCGCTTTTCTCTTTGAATATTTCGATAATGGCACAATCCATTGCCAAGCTGGAGGTGAAAGCAGGCGATTTTGACCGACAGAATATTGTCGTTAACGCAATTATTGACAACGCCTTACACCACAAGGACAAAAACTTAATACTGTACGAAATTAAAGGGAACCAGAAAATTGAAGTAGCATCTCAATTCACTTTTTCCGACCATCTTCAAATTCATTGGAGAATAGATGGATTGATGAAAAAGGGTGAAACAAGAAGATATGAACTGAGAATTAGCACTGCTGAAACGAACAGACGAAACCATGCAAACATTCGTAAAACGGATGATTCATACATATTATTTAATGACTTCCGACCGGTTTTACATTACAACCATGCCAAAGCGCCGCTTGCCGGCGGCATTGATGCATCATTTTCAAGGAGCGGGTATATTCATCCTCTCTTTTCGCCGTCAGGAAAAGTTCTAACTAACATTCAGCCTCCCGACCATATTCACCATTACGGATTATGGAATGCATGGACGAGCACTGTTTTCAGAGATTCATCGGTAGATTTTTGGAATCTGGGTCAAAGACAGGGACACGTGAACTATGCCGGAACCATTTCTGCCACACAAGGAGAAGTTTATCAGGCATTAAAAACGCTCCATCTTCATGCAGCCATCGACAGCCTCGGCAACAACATTACAGCACTTAATGAAACGCTGGAAGTTAAAACTTATCAAACGGCAGAAAACATTAACATCATAGATTATACATCATCATTTTATTGCGATGACGAAAGCGGTTTATACCTCGAAGAGTACCGTTACGGAGGATTTGTTTTCCGCGGCAATGAAACATGGAACGGCAGGACTGTTGTGATGTTGACCTCAGAAGGAAAAGATCAGGATAATTCTGACGGAGAGCGAGCCCGTTGGTGCCTTGTAAATGAGACTGGAGAGAATCCGTCCGGCATTCTCATCATGAGCCACCCGTTAAATTTTAACCACCCGGAACCTCTCAGAACATGGAATTCAAATGCCAACAGGGGACGCAGTAATATTTTTGTGAATTTTAGTCCCATCAGAAACAGCGACTGGACTATGAATTATGGCGAAAACTACACGTTGCGATATCGCATCATAACATTCAACGGCCGCTGGACTCAGCATAATGCCGAACGCGCCTGGCAGGATTTTGCCCATCCGCCAGTGGTGAAAGTGATTTATCAATAATTTTATGAAATCCTTTCCATAAAGCTTGTCTGTATCTTAGAACTTCTTTTGCGTTTCCTTTCAGTCTGTATTCACTAATGGAAAGTGTTTTAAGTTTTGACTTTTCAAAAACGTAAATAAATTTCACATTTTTTTCTTTTTAGGAAACTAGTTTAAACTCCAATGTAATCATAGATACAGCCCTGTTTACCTCTGAGTAAGCTCCTTCAATAATTGATGCTTGGTATGAGTTCATCGAATCTTGATTTATATAATAATTAGATAATAAGGGTTTTTCAGATGCTTGTTTTGGGAATATGAGAAAAAAATCCAAACACAACCTTGTTTTTGTAAGAAGTTAATAATGAGAGATTAGAAGTTTTAAACCGCTCCTCGCTCTCTTAATTTTCGCAATTCATAGGCTACTTGTGCAGTTTCCAACTTTTTCCTAAAAGTTATTTTAAATCTTTATTCCTAAAACCAAAAGAACGAGGACTTAACGATAATAGCACTTCCAAAAACTCAACTTGATGCTCTTTTTTTAAATCTGGGGCAGCTATTTTTAGACCATTCTTATTTGTAATTGAAACTTGATATTTTTTGTATACTTGTTGGTCTAGTATTGATAAGTCTATATCCAAAATGGTTCCTATATAGCGATTGTTACAACGTATAAATATGCCAATAAATTAATGGCTGGCTTCTTGAGCTTCAAACCGGGCAAGTCCGGTTTATTAATAGTGGTTTCAACTCTTAGTAAACAGCCGCTTTTATTGTTGTAACATTTGATGGTCGATATTCCAGAGCAAACTGACCCTCTTATTGTCCCCACTCCCTAAATTGCAAATTTGAGACTGCCATTCCGGCGGATATTGACCTCTTTTAAAGGAAATTTGAGTCAAAAATCAGAGTTTTGAGCGGTCAAAGCAGCATTTTTTGATCTAAATCTACTGGATGATAAATTTTGGGAGCGAAATTTCAATTTTATCCCCAATTCCGGAGCATGCTGACCCTTTCAGTCAACAATTGTTCATGCTATTTTCCGGAGCATATTGACCCCTTTATATTTTTCATCTGCAATACGTTCTGGACTATGCTGACCCCTTCAAAGGCCCCAATCTTACCGGAGCATGTTGCCCCCCCCTTTGGTTTTTGATTGCTCGTTTTCTGAGTTATTGGTTTTTTAGTGGTTTATCCACAAACCATAAAATGAGAACCAGATGGCAGGAAAAATTATTCGTATGAGTCAAATAAAACAATTATTGCATTTACATCAGGCAGGCAAAAGGATAAAGCAAATTGCCTGAATACTTCAAATAAGCCGTAATACAGTTAAGAGCTATTTGGATCGCTTAACGCATACCGAAAAGAGTATTGAAGAACTTTTACAAATGGATGATCCTGTTCTTGAAGCTCATTTGCATGCAGGAAATCCAGCATACAAAAAGAGCAAAGAATATATTGATCTAATGGAACGTACTCCATACTTGTTAAGCCATTACTTATACATGATGTTGAACTAAATCCCTACGGGATAGCTCCTTTCAAAAATAGCATAAATCTTTTTAGCCACAAATCGTTTTAACTGCATTATTCACTTGAAAATAGTGCAGTTATGAGAAAGAAAACAAGCTTAACTATTGTTGAGCGCGCCATGGTACTTGTTCCTGAATTTAAAGACAGAGCCTTGAAGCTGGAGCATCAGGTGGTTCTTCGTGGCCAGAGCGCCAGTACCCTGAATAATTACATCAGGCGCATAGCCCTGTTTGTTATTTATTTTGAAAAATTGCCAGAACACGTCATCGAAGATGAAATCAACGAGTATCTGGTAACCCTGGCACGCGACCCTTATGCGCCTTCGCGCAGCAGCTTCAAACACATGGTTTACGGTCTCAGGTATTACTACCGTTTGTTGGGCATGAACAAAAAGGCCATTGCTTTGCCTTCACTAAAACAGGACACCAAATTGCCGGTTGTCTTAAATCGGCAGGAACTAAAAATGCTGTTTGCGGCACCTACACTGCTTAAGCACCGGATTATCCTTACGCTCATCTATTCTGCCGGATTGAGGGGGCAAGAGGTCATTAATCTTAAGATATCAGATATTGACTTTGAGCGCATGGTCATTCATATTCGCCAGAGCAAATACAAGAAAGATCGAATTGTTCCATTGTCTTCTGCAATGGTCATAGGGCTCAAAAAATACCTCAGTGCAGAAAATCCTCTTGTTTGGCTTTTCAACGGTAAAGAGACAGATGGACGCTACAGCGTTAAAGGATTATCCTGGGTAATGCGGGAGAACCTTAAAAAAACCTCTATCGCCAAAAGTGTCAATCTCCATTCCTTGCGTCACTCCTATGCCACACATTTATTGGAGCAAGGATTAAACATCGTAACCCTAAGGGATCTTCTGGGCCATGCCGACATCTCAACAACCATGATATATCTTCACGTAGCCCAGTGCCAGCACATTACTCCTCACAGTCCTTTAGACACACTTTATGGAAAAGCGCTGCAAAAACAAGCATGAGTTGGCTCACATTGTCCGTCAATTTGGGAAATCCTTGTTGCAGAGCGGTGAGCTATCGCCCAAACAAATCAAGGTTTTGTACAATATTGTCCAGTGCCGAACAGCCACTTTGGGTGGTCATGAGCAGGTTTGTAAGGATTGCGGTGTGATACACTACAGTTACAACAGTTGTCGAGATCGCCATTGTCCCAAGTGCCAGGGAACCAAACAGGCCCTTTGGGTTGAGAAGCTGATAAAATCAACACTTGCGGTGAAACACTACCACATCATTTTCACTGTCCCTCATGAGCTCAACCAGATTTATCTGTGGGACAGAAGGCTTTATTGCAACATCTTGTTCCGTGCTGCCAGCCGTACGCTGCACAGCTTCGGTTATACGCATTACGGTTGTGAAACCGGAGTCGTTGCGGTGTTACACACCTGGGGGCAGAACCTTTCGCTGCATCCGCACTTGCACTGCATTGTTCCGGCAGCTGGTTATTCCTTGTCGGGAAAATGGCGTCATATCGGCAAATATGAAAATTATCTCTATCCAGTGCACCAGTTGAGTGCTGCCTTTACAGTTAAATTCCTGGACAGCAGAAAAAGGGAACTGCGAAAACTATCTGCAATGGATGGCTTCAAAGTCTGCATTGAAAAGGCCCATCAAAAAAAGTGGGTGGTCTATTGCGAGTCGTCTCTGGCAGGTGCCGATCATGTCATCAGGTATCTGGGACAATACACCCATCGCATTGCCATCAGTAATCAGCGGATACTGGACGTAAATTCAACACACGTCACTTTTGTAGCTAAAGATTACCGGGACCGGGCACAAAAGAAACCGGTACCACTGACCGGTGAAGAGTTTCTGCGTCGATTCTCTCTGCATATAATGCCCGATGGTTTCGTTCGCATTCGTCGGTTCGGTATTTATCATCACTCTACAAAGCTCCATCTGGATTTGCAATTTGTGCCCGATGAGAAGCCTGACATTGAACAGATGGTAGCTGACCAAAAGGATGAAACGGCCTCAGAGCGCATTTTAAGGTTGACAGGATTTGATGTAACCAAATGCCCTCATTGCAAAGAGGGGCGCCTGATTGTCATTAGAATCCTGCCCAGGATACGGTCACCCTCAGGGCATCTGCCTTCTATGCTTTTTGCGAAGTTGCAGTAACCGACAAAATACCTCCTTAAAAAACTTCATTCACATGAGGTTCGGCATTGTATTGCCTTAACGGTAGGTTTTAAACCCAGCAGGAGCGGATTTTCGACTTTTGAGCCACACAGATCAATCATTTCTTAAGCCGAAAAGGGAGAAAACGGAACCATGGAAGCATAGGTGTTGTTGCCAAAAACATCAAAAACCGACAATAAGTCCATAATAGCCAGTTGTAGTTCTAACGGGATGTCGTTCAACCTGGGGTAATCGTTGGGTCGTTCCGACCACTCATACCCCTATATAATTACCGCCTGTAATTTTCTATTTAAATATTTCATCCAATTTTATTTTTAATTCTTCAGGTTTAATATTGATTGCTAATATGTTTCCGTTTCTATCAATTAAATAGTTCGATGGAACATACTGGATTCCTAATGCTTTTACTACGTCATTTCTCCAGCCTTCTTGCGCAATTGTATTTACCCATGATAAGCCATCTTTTTCAATAGCTTTTATCCATGCTTTCTTATCGGAATCTAATGATACACCAAATATTTCAAAACCGTCATGGGAATAATTATCATATAGTTTTCTTAGTTCAGGATTACTTTGGATACATGGACCACACCAAGAAGCCCAAAATTCAACTAATAAAATCTTATCCTTAAAATAGGATGTATTGATTAGGTTTCCGTTGGTGTCTGGAAGTTCAAAAGATTTAAATTTAGTTCCAATTTTGAAATTTTTTAATTTTGCCAATGACACTCCAATAGATTCGACATACTCTTTATCTTGAACAGTCAAGTCAAGTTTAGAAAACAAATTAGAAACTTGTTCATAGTTGAGTATCGGATCCATAGCAATATCAGATAGTATCATTCCACAAAATTGGTTCCTTGGGTTTTCGATAAATATCGTGTCAAGCTTATTATACAATTTCAAAGCAAATTCAGTATCTGACTCAAATTCTTCAAAAAACTCCATTAAATCAGCTTCTATTCCTGCTGTTTTATTACCGGTTATAGAGTTTATGTGAGTAATAGGATTATTAATTGTTACAGTGATTTCCATTGAGCTATTCTCAAGAAAGAAGCTACTGGATGAAGGTCTATCCTTAATATGCAATCTCGATTCTATTGGATAATCAACTCTACCTTCAAAACTAAAGTTTTTATTTTTAACTAATGCACTATCTCTTATCGCACCATAGCTAAGAAAGATATATCCTTCATAATCATTAGCCACTGTCCCTTTGATTTGGAAAAAATCTTGACTTTTACAGTGAATTGATGATAGAACAAAAGTAATTACGATTAGAATAATGGTTTTCATAATTTCTGTATTTAGTAATGGTTTTGATTTATAGGCGGTAACGGTCACATAGTCGAGTAGGCAAAGGGAACTTCCCCCTAAGCCTCTCACGGAACCGGACTTGAACCTCTCAGCTCATCCGGCTCTTGTTATACAAATCGATGCGC
>NZ_SLWK01000003.1 GCF_004345615.1 Natronoflexus pectinivorans | reverse complement strand
GAATTGTTTTTTTTCCCTAAATATCTGTGCGTATTGTTTTTTAATTTGCTTTAAATAAGGGATTTGCTTCAAAAAAATGGAGTGCCCCCCTAACGTCCATGTTTATGAGCCGTGCGTCTCAGAACTTTCTTCCATCGGCTCGAAATCTTCCCGCATGGCTTATAAACACTGTTAGGGGGCGTTTCATTTTTTTTAATCAAATCGTTAAAAATCTATTTTAAAAATAGGACTTTTCTTGATTTTTAGGGATTTTCAGTGTAATAATCCGAATAATATACGCTCTAAATGGTTTTCTGCGGCATTGAATTTTAGATGAACTCATTAAATATCATTTTCCTCAGACCGACATAATGACCGCCGAAACTATTGAATTTCTCAGTTTCCAATGAATTATTCGTTATAAATCTCAAAAATAGATGGAATTAAGCCTCCGTATTTAATTTCTCCATGAATCTTTTCAATATCTTAGTCAGAGTCTATGCGGTTAATTAATTCTAGCGGTTAACATTATTTTCAACGTATTATTCATCCGTTATTTCTTAAAAATCCGCCGTTCAATTAATCGCTACCTTAAATCTTTTAGTTTCTCCACCGTAAACTCTAACGAACCATATATTTCTCCAAAGCATTCAATACTCAATGGCTTATAAACCAACTTAGAAAAGCTAAATAGTTTTCTGTTTAAATATCCGAGTCTTTGGTTTAGTTATTTCTCCCCGTTATCTGTTTTTCAACGTCATAATTTTCCATGGAATTCCCCGATAATCTTTAATTTCTTACCGTTAAATAAACTATTCCGTTAAAACCTGTCGCTTCTCCACCGGAACTCTAGCAATCATAATATTTTTCCGAAGAATTTGGTCTTCTGTGGCTTAAACATCTATTTTGGCGAAGCCACGAAATATTCAGTTCGATATCCAAATGATTTCGTTATAGATTTTAGTCGTTATGCGAGTTTAGGAATGATTTTCTATTCAGAATCTAAGGATTAATCTGTATACAATTTTTGTTTTAATGTATTCTAGACGTTTTGATATTGATATTATGGTTGTTATGTTGTTGAAATCAATCTTCTGGTCGTTGAAAAGAACTCTTCAAAGAACTCAGATTTATAAATTATTTTTCTCCACATTCTCTGTAAGAATTGATTTTTAATTTTCTATAAATAAGGGATTTGCTTCAAAAAAATGGAATGCCCCCCTAACGGTCACATATATGAAATGTTGGGGATTGCGGGCGTCATCACTGTCTGCCGTTACAACAGTTTGTGCGGGGCAGAAAGGTTCAAGTAAACACCTAACCCCCAATATTTTATATATGATGTTAGGGCACGTAAATCATTCATTCTTAATTATTTCTCTCAAGTCAATTGCTATAAAGCTGTTATCTCGCTTATCATACAAAGTTTCTCCAATCAAAAAGGCATTTGTTGTTGCATCTATCTCAGCAATCCGTTTTCCGTTATCATTGATAATCAATGTTTGTTTATCCTTTGCTACAAACTTATAATCTTTAGTTCTTAAATAATATATGCTTAAATCTTCGTATTCTATTGTGTTTGTAACATTTAATTGGTAGTCAATAGATAATGTTTTCCCTTGATTTGTAAAAACAAACACTTTGGAAGTATCCGATTGAGTAAGACTTATTAAATCCTCCTTTTCATTTGTTACAAAAACTTGATTTCCGATAAAGTACTTTAAATCTCCATAATTCTCTTGTGGAAATTCTTTTTCAATTATTTGATTTCCATTTTCAACTGAATATTTTGCAATTCTGTTTTTAAACACTAAGTACATTTCATCATCTAAAATTTCAAATCCAAGAATTGGGTCTTTTTTTACGTTTATTAAAGTCAAATATTTTTGTTGACCTGTTTCTCTATCAAATGCGCCAATAAAGGGCTTCCCAAAATCCAATTGTCGATATCCCATAAACGCATAACCTCTATTAACCATAAATATTACGCTGTCATTCATAAAAATCGAGGACTTACTTGCTAAATCACTTGGAAATGGATACTTCCAGACAATACTCCCTGTTTCCTTTTCAATTTTTGATAATTGCTCTTTTGACGCAAAATAAATGTATGAACTGTCAACAAGACTATTTGAAACCACGTCTCTTACTAAATTGTGACCTGTTGACATTACGAAAGTTCCAGTTAGTAATCCTGCGGCTACTCCAACGGCATTTGCTGCAACTGTTCCTGTATAATCCTTTTTACCAGTAATCGTGTTGTAATCCCATCCCTTTCCGCTATTTATGTTTATTGAATGTAAACCAGCAGCAACAACAATCATAGTGGTATCATTGATGTAAAATATGTCATTCCAACCGTACTCTCGGTTTAAATCTCTTTTCCAAATTACAGTTCCACTTTTCAAGTCAATACCCTCAAGTTCATTTGAATAACCAGTCGAGCTTTTAAAACGATACCCAATTCCAATATTATCAATTGGGTCAACATAGTAAATACTATTTTTCACCTCCCAAATCACATTGCCTGTCCTGATATCTAAGCAGTTACTTTTATTTGCAACAGTAAGAATCATGGTATTGCTAAATTGCTGTAAACTGCTAGCTTGATAGGCAATCTTTTTGCTCCACATTAGATTTTTATTATTTAGGTCATATTGCAGGATATTACCTTTATTAGAAAGCCATTTCTCTTTTCTCAATCCGCGCAATTGAACAGTTAAAAATCCATTTGTTGTATCGAGAAAAGTATCATGAATTCTCTCAGGAAATATGTATTCAGTTCCTTTTATTTCTGTGTTATCAATTAAGTTTATTCCTACGATTTTCTCATTATTATGTGTAATCTGAAAATCTCTTTTTTGCCCAAATGATACACTTGAAATCAATATTATCAACCCAATAAATATTCTTCTCATAATAAGTGTTTTTTTAATGCTGTGTAGTACGCTTTTATGTGCCCTAACGGTCACATATATGAAATGTTGGGGATTGCGGTGTGCGTCTTTGTCTGCCGTTACAGAAGTTGGTGCGGGGCAGAAAGGTTCAAGTAATCATCTAAACCCCAATATTTTATATATGATGTTAGCATTCGTAATCAATCTTCAATGGGGACTTCTAATACGCTATTATAGAATAGATTCCCTGAGCCAATAGCCTTAGAATCAGAAATTTTGATTTTATTTTCAGTTATATGAATTCTGGGGCACTCTGACTTATATAAAAAACTTAAAATGCTTAATTGTTGATTATAATCAAGATTTGACTTAATCTTCTCTATTTCATTTATTTTCTCATAAAAATTGTTTTCATTTATTGATTTGTATAAATCTCCAATGTTGATATCGGACTTATTTAGAATCATCATATCAATTATTTTCTTGTCTAAATTATTGTTTTTCCTTCTTTTCAGTTTTTCAATATCAGTTAATTCAAATTTTAGATTAAAGCTAAAACCTTCCTTGTCTGATTTCAGTTTTATTTGATGCCTACTTGGAGGGCACTCTAAATCTGAAATCTTCGATGTTATTACCCAATCATTATTTAGCATTTCAAATATCTTATGACCTTCTTTATTATAAATAGAGAAATCAATTGTTGATAAACCATCGAAATTTTTGTAAATCCGAAGAATCTGAATGTTATTTTTTTTAAAAGTAATATCTGGATTAATAAACCAATTATTCCCTATGTGAAAAATTAAATCTTTTCGTATCCAATTGAACTTGTCGGTAGGATTCCTTTCTTCATTTCTTAAATAGGGTTCGGCTTTGAGATTATAAAGCTGTTCGTCTGAAAAAATGCCATAATCAGCTTCTTTATGATGTCCCAAACATAAAGCTATCATATTTTTGGGATTATGAATTTTGCATTTATGCCATGGTGGATTAAAATGATGATAAGTTAAATAAGGAGAACCACAATCTTTTACTGGACAGCCAAATCCAACTTCTTCTCGCAGAAAGGCTTTTATATCACTTTTTATACTTTCTCTCATTTATTATTTAGTTAATCAGGTAGTTGTAGGGTTCTTTTATGAATGCTAACGGTGCGTATATGAAACGTTGGGGTTTGCGGGTGTCATCATTGTCTACCGTTGCAAAAGTTCGAGCGGAGCAGAATACTTCTCACAAACATCTAACCCCCAATGTTTTATATACGATGTTGTGCACATTATACTACTGTTTTTTATTATTCCATCGTTAAATCTCAACCCTAAAAATAGTAGATATTTTGTAAAATGAACTCGGTTTAATCCAAAACTTTATCTGTCCTAAAATGATTTAAAATCAGTCATTTTTATAAATCGTTGAAGTCCTTAATCATGGCGCAAAACTTGAATATCTTCAGAATGCTGAGAAATTAATCCACGAAATCATTCATCAAATTCGACCTTTCGCAAATCTACAATGCTTTCAAAACGCACGGAACTCGTTATTCTCAGAAAATCTCAGGTTTCAGGATGCTTATAAATTTCGCAACGTAGAATCCTTATTCTCTTTCCGTTTCCTTTGCAAAAATTTCAGATTTAGAAAAACTTTCATTCTTCTCCAATCTCTTCCAGATACAAAAATCTCAGCCGAAAACTATTTTCTTCACTACACTTTCGTTTCGCTCGCTACACTAAATTTTCAGTTCTCCGTTAAAAAATCGCTCTCTCTCCTTTTATAATTCCGACCTCCGTTAATTTTATGTCTTCCGTTAATTTTCGCAACATTTATAAATCTTCGCAACGATTTCAATACTCACAGAACTCAACTTTTTACGTTATTCAAAATTTTCTGACTGTCGTGGAATTTATTGCGAAGAAACTCAAGGTGCGTTCTCTTTTCAATGCGATAAAACACTATTTTTCAGCAGATTTATTTATCCTTTTTCTATTCTATACCTACAAATTTTAAGCAATAACTTTTATAAATCAATGTATTTCAATTCGGTTTAGCAAAAATCAATTTTCTCAATGTTGAATAATCTCTAAAAAGTCATTAAAGGAAAGATTTCTTTAGTAAAGATTTTCTGTGGGGGTTAGTTGTGCACAACGTTGAGTATATGCAAAGTAGGCGATTGCGGGCTTCAAACTTATCAAACCGTTACGATTTTAAAGCGGACTACAATCGTTGAATTTACCACCATCTCGCCTATTTTGTATATACATTGTTGGGCGTTCGTTTTTTTATTAATTCCATCAATTCAGTATGTACTCGAAAAGTTTCTTTAAAATTATCCAATTTTCTTGCAGTATTTTCAAGCACAATTAAATTCATATTGGTCTGCGTATAATGATAACAAGCTGACACAAATCCGGGTGCATATCCAAACGCTCCTATTTGACTGTTATTTTCTCCGTCTTTGAAAAGCAAACCATATCCATATTCTATTTTGTCAAATATCGGATGAAGTCTCGTGGCATATCTTGTTTCCATTAATGCCAAAGTCATTTCATTTACCAGTTTTCCCGAATAAAGCAGCTCATTCCATTTATTCAAATCTTCTGCATTTGAGATAAAAGAACCTGCTGGAACATAGTTATATAAGCTATTTAAACAATATTCTAGTTTTCCATTTTCAGATTCTTCATAACCTTTTACAAGACTTTTATTATTTTTATTGTCTGGATGATAAGTATTTTTCATTCCATACTTAGTGAAAAGTTCGGTTGATAATTCATTAAATGTTTTTCCGGTGACTTTATCTAAAATTTGAGCTAATAATTCAAATCCTAACTGTGAATAATGAAACTGAGAGCCTAGCTCAAATTCCAAAGGTTTATTTAAATCTACAATTCCGTGGGTATGAACTAATAAATGATGGATTGTTACTTCATTACTCCAAGGCTGTTTTATATTAGGTAAGTATTGAATGATTTTATCATCTAGTTGCAAATTCCCTTTTTCGTATTCTCTCAATACCAATACTGCTGTTATCTGTTTACTAATTGAACCTATTACAAACTGATTCTCAATATTTAATGGAGTTTTGCTTTCTAAATCAGAATAACCAAAGGCTTTTGAATAAATTGTAGTTGTATTTTTTGTAACAAGTATAACCCCATTAAAATCATTGTTTACTGAAATTGAATCAATTTTCGTAATTAGGTCATAATATTCATTGTTCTCTTTTGACTTTGTATTTTGACAAGAAATAAAAATTATTAATACTAAAGTTATTATAATATTTCTCATTGAAAATCTTTCCATTTTAATTGTTTCTGTGAATTTAGTAGCTGTGCTTCAAAATGACGCCCAACATTGGGTATAAACGGTCGTTTTAATGCCGTTTATACATTGTTGTGCAATCGTAGCGGTTTATTTAGTACAAACTTTAATTGAAAACAAAATGGAAGCAAAAAATTTTAGAGTTGGAAACTTACTTACATGGAAAGACCAAGAAGATGAAGGCAAGGCAATACTTACTTTAACAGGTATAGTTTTAGGAGATTGTATTTGGCTTGAATGGGAGTGGGAAGATGGAGAAAGTGACAATACGGATTGTGATTTAGATTCGATAAAGGGCATTAGTATTACAGAAGACTGGTTAATAAACTTTGGATTTCAAAACCATCATTGTTGGGAATATAGATGGGTAACGGGTGGTTTACAGTTAATAGAAACAAATGGCTATTGGTATCCTGCCGTATTCTCGCATCCTGAAATGAGCCATGAAGATGACCAATGTGTGAGCCTTAATAGAATTAAGTATGTCCACGAATTGCAGAATTTATTTTTTGCGATTACTGGCAAAGAACTTGAATTGAAAGAACTTGTGTAGCTATGTTGCATAACGTCTTTTTATCTGTATTACCGTTAAAAACATCTTGTTTTTTGGGGTGGGGGGTGTAAGTGCTTGATGTAACGATTATATTGTCGATTTGTATATATTTTAATTAGGGTTTTTTGAGCTGTTTTTGTTACTCTTTTTCAAATATAATTATTTATCAAAAATATAGCCCTGTTGTTAGATATTTCTTGTGAGGTGTAGGCACAACTCCGTTTCCCTGAGTCACATTTTCAGGTTGTTTGTATGTTTATTGGTGATTCGCAGTTATCAGATAATCAAGTTGATAATTGGTGTTCTGTTGTGATTATTGAAACAACACTCTGTTTATTTCTTTTTTGGTTTGCTTTTAAAACTGAAACCTGTGTTTGTCATCATTCTGTCCAACGGACTTATTACTGTTGTTAATGCATCGTTTACTATGTGTGTGTATCTTTCGGTTGTTTTAATGCTGATGTGACCCAACAACTCCTGAACATATCGTATGTCTTTACCGTCTTCAAGCAAATGTGTGGCAAACGAATGTCGTAACATGTGCAAGTTCACTTTCCGCCTGATACCTGCCGCACGAGCCATGTTTTTTAAAACTTTTGCCATGCTTTCGGCGCTGTATTGAATGCCCGGTTCTCTGCTCTCAAATAAGTATGTTTGTGGCTTGTATTCGTGCAAATATGTGGCGTACAGATCATGTAATTGCTTTGAGAATAATGAATACCTATCTTTTCGTCCTTTGGAGTCTTTTATAAATATTCGATTCTTTTTCAGATCAATATCGGTAATCTTCAAATTAATTATCTCCTGTCGCCTTAACCCTGCTGTATAACCTATGGCTATCATCAGCTTGTGTTTTGGGTTTTCGGTGGAGTTTAAAATCGCCGCAATTTCTTCAAGGGTGAAATAATCAGGAAGATATTTTCCTCTCCTGGGGCGCATCACGCGTTGAGGTGACAATGATTGTTTGTGAACCCTTTCAAAAAAGAACTTAAATGCGCTTACTAATACATCCTGGTGTGAAGTGGATTTCTCCCTGTGGAGAATCATGTAATCCCTGATCTCTTCATCCGAAATGAATGCAGGATGCCTGTATTCATAGTGCTTAAGGAACCTCATAAATGTACTTAAGTACATTTTTATGGTTTTTGAGCCGTAGTCTGTATGGCTTAATATAAGTTGGTACTGCTTTTTGTATATCGCTTCAAGTTTGTATTTTTCAAATAACCGATAGATTTTTATCCTCATCAAATCCGCATCGTAAGCTTTTCCATCTTGCTCAAATAGATAGCTTTTGGGATTTGTTGTTTGGATAATTTTAGTTTGGAGAGTTTTAAAGTATTCAATGGCCTCACTGTCAGATCCGGGAAGTTTGAACTGATCCGTAAAGATATTACAACAATTTGCCGGAATTTCTTTGATCTGCGATATTGTAAGATTGGCATGATAACATAAAAATAAAAGCATCTTATCTTCAGCAGATTCGATGTTTTGGCAAACATCTACCACTTCCGAATATGTTAGATACAAAATTTTCTTTGGAGCAGTTTTGTGTTTTTTAATGGAGAAAAACATTTTACCTCTTCCCAGTCCGCGCTCATAATAAAACTTTATGGCTGCAATGGTTTGGTTGAGAAGTGTGTCACTTAATTCACCTGATAATCTTCTTGTATATTTAAGTAGCTGTTTAAAAGTTAAATGATCTATTTCAATGCCGGTATGATCGGCCAAAAAGTATATGAAACGACTGGTGTAAATCTCCTGAGTGCGTTGACTCAATCGTTTTAAAATCAACGTAGTTTTAAAAAAGCTGAGTATTTTCAATTGCTCGGGAGATAATGAAGCCAAAAGTTTTCTTGTGTTGTCATGTGGCTCAATTTCTTCCTTAAGGGTTGAAAATTTCAAGTTCTCATTTTTAATAATTTCAGTAACTTTAAGGTACAAGTCATTGTCTCCTTTAAATATCCATCGTTTCCTTTTTTTATCCCAAAAGCCACTGCGGGTATTTAACAACGCTTTAAACAATGCGGGAGAGTAACCATGAATCACATAAAAGCGTTTGTCGGCTTTGTTGATTATGATTTTCACTTCCTGTTCTGATGATATAATCTGGGGAATTTCTAGTTCTGTGATTGGCTCAAATGATAAATTGAGATTCTCTATTGAATTGAAATGCGATAGAATTAACTCCTGGTAATTTTCATGATACGGAATATGCCAAACTTTCAGAGTACTGCTGTATCTTCTACCATTGAGTTTTCTGATGGCTTTGTCTACAGGACTGTCTTTAGGATAGAGGCTGCATTGTAGAGCAATGCGCTTCTCTTGTCGATGGGTGATTGGATATATGGTTATTTGAGTCATTGTTTAGGCTAAGGTATAGGTTGATTATAATTTACGATCCTAAAATAGATAATAAAAAATAAATTTCAAAAAAAAGTGTTGTAAAGCAGCAAAGCCGCACGTGGTACGTGCGGCTTTGCGTCATTAATCTAATTCTATTAGTTCGTTAATTATCTTTATAAACTGTTCTATCTGTCTAAAATCTATAGATCTATAATCTAATCCCGAATATCTCGGGACTAACGATCTAATATTATTATATTTCAGCAAAAAAATCATTTCCTTTATCATCAACAATAATAAAGGCCGGGAAGTTTTCAACCTTGATTTTACGAACGGCTTCCATGCCTAATTCTTCAAAATCAACAATCTCAACTGATTTAATGCTCTCTTTTGCAAGAATTGCAGCAGGGCCGCCAATTGATCCCAGGTAAAATCCTCCATGTTTTTTACAAGCATCCGTTACAGCTTGCGAGCGGTTTCCTTTAGCTAGCATGATGAGCGATCCGCCCATGCTCTGAAACAGGTCAACATATGAATCCATTCGTCCGGCGGTGGTGGGGCCAAAACTTCCGGATGCCATGCCGGATGGAGTTTTTGCCGGACCGGCATAATATACCGGGTGTTTTTTCATGTAATCCGGCATTGGTTTGCCTTCGTCCAGCATCTTCTTTATCTGGGCGTGGGCAATATCTCTGGCTACAATTAGAGTACCGTTTAGGTTGAGTCTGGTTTTTACGGGATGCTTTGAGAGTTCCTTTAAAACATCTTCCATTGGTTGGTCAAGATCTATGTTTACCGGAGGAGCCAATTCGGGAGCTCTTTCGGGAGCATATCGTGAAGGTTGTTTTTCCAGAGCTTCAACAAATATTCCCTCTTCAGTAATTTTTGCCTTAATGTTTCGGTCGGCACTGCAGCTAACACCCAAACCAACCGGACATGAAGCGGCGTGACGGGGCAGGCGAATTACACGTACATCGTGAACAAAGTATTTTCCACCAAACTGAGCTCCAATAGTACTCTCTTCGCAAATTTTCTGCACTTTGGCCTCCCATTCAAGATCACGGAAGGCTTGTCCGCCTTCGTTACCCTCTGTTGGAAGATGATCAAGATATCCTGCCGATGCTTTTTTGACTGTTGCAAGGTTGGCCTCCGCTGATGTCCCGCCTATTACCAATGCAAGGTGATAAGGAGGGCATGCTGATGTTCCCAGATCCTTGATTTTTTCCTTGACGAATTTGGTCAGTGCTTCTTCGGTAAGGAGAGCTTTAGTTTGCTGATAGAGGAAAGTTTTGTTGCCCGAGCCTCCACCTTTTGTTATAAACAAGAATTCGTAGCTGTTGCCTTCTTCTGCGTAAATATCAATTTGAGCAGGAAGGTTGGTGCCGGTGTTTTTCTCTTCGAACATTGAAAAAGGTACTACCTGCGAGTAGCGCAGGTTTTTATCTTTAAATGTCTCGAATATCCCCTTCGATAGTGATTCAGCATCATTTGATCCGGTCCACACGTTTTCACCTTTTTTGCCAATGACAATGGCTGTTCCAGTATCCTGACAAGTGGGTAACTCTCCTTCGGCTGCAACAACCTGATTCATCAGCATGGTATGAGCCACAAATCGGTCGTTATCCGATGCATCAGGATCTTTAAGTATGTTGGCCAACTTTTCCAAATGCGTTGGCCTTAGGTAAAATGAAACATCATGTATGGCCTCACGAGCCAAAAGTGTAAGTCCTTTAGGATCAATTTTCAGAATTTTTCGGCCTTCAACTTCAATTGTGGAGACATGTTCTTTGGTTAAAAGTCGATAAGGTGTTGTATCCTTTTTAATGGGAAACGGTTTTTGATACTTGAAATCAGCCATAAGTATGAGTTTCTATAATGGTGTGAGAAAAAAGTGCCGAGTATGCGGCACCAGTTTAAATTTTCACCGTAAAATTAAAGAATTTTTTCCCGATTACTTAATTCTTTCATTCAAGAAACTTAATTTTTCATTTTTTTACCATAAAGGATTGTGAGGGAGAGCCGAGACCGAAAACTGGATTTGTGGAGTTTTGGATTGATAGTTTATGATTGGGGAAATTGATTTGTGCTGTTGTAGCTCCATTTGCAGGCTACGGCATGGGAACAATGAATACCGTTATAGGTGTAAAAATGTTTTAAAAAATATTGTAAAGTATTGCAAATCAATTATTTTATTGCTAATTTGGTATGAGATTTGATTATTTGTGATTGTGCTATTGCACAACTTATAATGCTTTCTTGATATATTAAACGAGCATGATTCGTGAACGGAAACCAGGATGGATACTTATCATGCAGGTGCTATCCGGCCTAACAATTAAAACATATAAGGATGAAACTGAAAAAGTATTTTTTGAGTGTTATTTCAGCCGCAATATTGTTTTTTGCAGGCTGTAAAACTGCCGAAGAGAGAGTTGTTGTATTAGAAAAGGAAGATGTTAAACGTGTTGCAGTGCTTGTTGGTGAAGGATTTCATGATGGAGAAGCCTACATGCCAATGGGATTTCTTGCCAATCGAGGGATTAAAGTTACCGTAATTGGTCCTGAGAGGGGCGAAGTAAAAGCTTACAACAGCGATTTCACCATTAAAATTGAAAAAGCCGTATCCGAAGTGTCTGTTGATGATTTCGATGCGCTGATACTTCCCGGGGGGCATGCACCATCAGTTCTTAGGGACATTGATGAGGTAGTAGCTTTTGCACGCGACTTTTTCAAATCCGGAAAACCAACTGCTGCCATTTGTCATGGACCTCAGGTTTTAATCACTGCAGGTGTAATGGAAGGCAAGAGTTGCACAGCTGTTGGGTCTGTTGAAGATGAATTGGTTGCCGCAGGCGCTAATTTTCTTGACCAATCTGTTGTGGTTGATGGAAATTTGATTACTTCTAGGGTACCTCGTGATTTGAACGACTTTTCGCGGGCTATTTTTGATGCTCTGTAAGAAATTTGTTGATTTAAAGTAAAAAAAGAGGCGATGCATCGCCTCTTTTTTATTTGTAACCATCCAATAAAATCATTCCAAATTCGTTTACAATTAATAATCAGTATGTAAGATAAATGAAGTTTGTAATCTTTTCTCTCAAATACCTTTTCTGGGTAACGCTCTTTCTGCAATGTGGGTTGACTTCCTGTTCCCGACAGGCCTTTGGTTCGCATACGTACAGCAATGTTAATTCTTCAAGAGAAAAAAGCCAACTGGACAATTTCTTAGCAGGTGGAGTAGAGAAATCGTTGAGGACCTCCCATACAAATGCCAATGCAGTAATTAGCTCGGCCAGACAATATTTAGGGGTTCCGCACTGTATGGGAGGGAAAACTTCCCGCTGTATGGATTGCTCCGGCTTGTTGGTGGCAGTTTTTGCAGCTCATAACATTCAATTACCGCACAACTCCCAGGAACAGGCGCGATATGGGAAAATTATACCGAATATGAATGAGCTTAAACGTGGCGACTTGGTCTTTTTTATTCGTTCATACCGAACGAGTAATTTTATTACTCATTCAGGTATATATCTTGGTAATGGAGAATTTATTCATGCATCATCATCGAATGGCGTAGTAATTACGCCTATAAGTAATCCCTGGTGGAATGAGAAATTTATTTATGGTACACGTATTTTTTAGAATAATCCATTGATATCTCCATCAATTCCATTCGGGCCTGCACGTTCAACTTGCTCTCTAAAATTTCTGAATCTCCATGTGAATGATATGGTTGCTATGCGAGATTCGCGTGTAAAATCTCTTTTCTGGTAAACATTCCCATCATTGGTTTCAAGCGTAAATCTCCGTGTATTAAATACATCGCTGACATTCAGGCTGATGGTTCCCTGGTTGTTTAGTACGTTTCTTCGCAATCCAACATTCATACTGAATACCGGTTTGATTTCTCCCTGCGGAATTACACGTGGTCCCCAGTAGCTGGTTGATAGTTGCGTTCGAAACCACCGGGGGATGTTGATGTTGGTCATAAGGTTTAGGTTCCATGAATAGCTTTCGTTTTTATACTCGCTTCCTTCTAATTCTCCCTCTACCATGGAGTAGAAATAATTACCTGTTAATGTTGCATCAAAGTTGCTGTTCAGAGTAAAGTAATTGATAAGTTCAAATCCGGTAGAGTTGGTTGTTGCTGCATTTGTCCAGGTTACCATGGTTCCCTGTTCGAAGGGAACAAACAAACGGGTGATACCGTTTGTGGTGTGCCTGTGAAAAAGACTTCCTGTTACCATATAACGCTCCCATGCACGGATGTAGTTCAGTTCGTAATTATTTGTATATGCCGCTTCCAAATATGGATTTCCCAATCGTAAATTGTAAAAATCCTGTGCATTTAAAAATGGCATCATCGCTCCAACGCCGGGGCGTCTGATTCTACGGCTGTAATTGGCCTGAATGTCCTGGTTGGGGCTTATTTCAAAACTTAGAAACAGACTTGGGAAGAGATCAAAATAATGATTGGTTGTGGAGGTGTCCACTGCCGGAATGAAAGCATCATCCTGTAAAAATCCGGCTCTAAGACCTGATTCCTGATAGGTTTTTATCTCAGATAATTCGGCACGTATTCCGGCCATATAGCTGAATCGGTTGTTCCCGTTGTCTGTATTGTTATTGCTCAGTATGAAATAAGCTCCATAGATGTTTTCATCTCTGATAAATTGATTGTTTACAGGTATTCCGTTTAAGATGCGCTCCTGAAATGGTTGCGACACATCGTGTCGCCATCCAAAATTTTGCGACCTGTCATCGTTTCGGAGGGTTGCCTTGAGTCCTGTTTCAATTTTAAGTGCATCGCCGGCGTTTTGTTCGTAATCAATATCAAAAACAAGCATGCGGCTGGTGAGCGGACGTTCATAAAACTGGTCTTCAAATTTTTCTGATATTTCCGTGAGTCCGCCATCTAAATCATCAATGAAATAGTTTTGGGTGAAATACTCAATTCTGTCCTGACTGTCCCACGCAGCAGTAGCATTAAGACTTAACGCCTGACCATTTCCGTTGTTGAAGTTGTAACCTGCTCCAATTTCATAATTTACCCGACTTTGGTCTTCTTCCAATAAGCGGGTGTACATGCTATCGAGCATGTTTGGTGCAGAAAGGTTTCTGATGTTATAAATTCTTTCACGGTCGCGTCCGCGTGCATTTAAAGAAGAATATAACCTGACAGAAGAGTTGTCATTTAATTCATATTCAGTTCCAAGGCGAACCAGGTGAGAATGGTTAAAGTTTTCTGTATAGTAGTCCTGGTCAACTATTGGAGAGAATCCCGGGAGTGAGGTTTCCCGCCAGGTATCGTTTTCTTCCCAAAACTCACGATATTGGTACGAATAGCTTAAGAAATGATTCCAGTTGTTCTGGCGCATATTGAGATTGGTGCCGAAAGTGTATTTATTGCCGGTTCCGACAGATAAATTAAATTGGCCATTTATTCCCTGTAAGCGTTGTTCCCGGAGAACGATGTTAATAATTCCCCCAACACCTTCTGCATCATAACGTGCAGAAGGATTTGTGATGAGTTCAACTTCCCTGATGGCATTGGCCGGGAACTGTTCAAGAATTGATTCTGTATCATCAGAGGAAAGGTTCGTTGGTCGGCCATTGATATATATCAGGATGTTTCCGCTGCCTCGCATGGAGATGTTTCCTTCCTCATCGACCTGAATTGATGGCAGTGTTTCAAGCAGCTGAACGGCCGTGCCTCCTTCGGCAATGGTGATGTTTTCAACATTGTAAATTCGGCGGTCTGCTTCACTTCTAAAAAGTGCAGCAGCTGCGGTGACCTGAACTTCACCCAGTTCGGTGACTGCTGGAGAAAGATTGATGTATCCAACACGATTCGTTCCAGGATTAAGCTCCACCGTTTGATACAAATTATCATACCCAATATAGCTTAATCGGAGAATAGATTCCCCTGAATGTGAGGTGTTGATTTCAAAGCGACCTCGTGAATCTGTCAATGCACCTGTAATGAGAGAGCTGTCGGCAGGCTGCATTATTGCAGCCTGCGCAAACTCCACCGGTGCGCCGGTGGATGCATCTCTTATGTATCCGGTTATTGTGTTTTGTGAGTTAATTGTCAGTTGGGTGAAGAATAGTAACGTGATGAGAGTAAGAATCTGCTTTTTTTGTTGCATCTTTTTTTGTTTTATTATTCAATATCGTTTAGTTAAGACCTGACAGGTTTCGATATTCTTATTAGGACAGGATGAAAAAAGAAATAATATCAATCGTTACCGGAAAAAACCTGTCAGGTTTTTTCGCTTAAGGGTATATAATAAAGACAATTAATTAGTTAAGGTGGTTTAATTTCCCAATATTCAAAATGATTAAATATACGTTGTGTGTTGTGTTAACCTGTTGCATATCAGGTCTTATGTTGACGGTGTTAATGCGTGTTAATGTAAGGGAAGCAAGGAACAAATCCCCATGTTTGAATCAGTTTGTAATAAATCTCAGAGATTTATTAGTTTAGAAATAGTAGCCGATGTTGATGTTAAAGCGCTTGTTCCATGATAGTTCATTAGCCGGGACAGGAATTCCGTTTTCATCCAGGTGCCCTGCACCCAACCCTGTTCCGAAATAGTCGGTTAACCATGGTTGGTTTTTTCCAAAAGCCCAATCCACGTAAGTGAATATGTTTCCGGCTGTAATCAGGAATCCGGGAACCATCATCAGTGAATTTTCAAATCGATGTTGGGTGCCATTTACATTTAAACTTCCATTTTTATTCATTACAGAATAATTGAAATAGGGTTGAATATTACTAATTGGTCCCCATTCAACATCATGGCTGTATGAAATGCCGGCAGTTAATATATCAGCCTTTGCAGCTACTCCATCTCCATAATATGGGTCGCCGTAGGCGCCCATTTGAACACGCTTTAATAAATTACCTTCATCATCTCTAGCTTTGTAATTATAGTTGGTGTATTGAACCTTTACATTGAAGTTGTTAAAGTCAGAATTTATATGAGCGGCAAAAGCATGGCCGTACTCTATGTCCTGCAATACTGAATTGTATAAACCCTGGATTTGTCCCGAGATCCCAATTTCCGTGCCTTCAAATAGCATATATCCCAAACGCAGATTGTATTGGTTCAGCTCTCGCAGATTCGCTGGGCTTCCATTTTCTGATAGTGCGCCGTCTTCGTCAGGGATGACATTGTAGGAATAAGTTCCTGCTCCAGGTCCTCCAAAACTTGCTTGTCCATACGATGGCCCTGCCGGTTCTGACTGACGAAAGTAAGCTGTCATCAAATTTAACCGGCTGTTTATATCATAACTTAGTTTGATTCCCATGTTATAATCATCTTCCAAACCAAGATAGTATGGTATAAGAAACCACCAACTATGTGAATTGTATGTCAGGTTTCCGAACGGAACCTGCGTTACTCCCAATTGTATGTTTAGCTCATCTGTGAAATTATAACCGATATATCCATGATGAATAAAATGTGTGTTGAAAGTAGGGTAAAAGCGGTATTCGAAATCTAGCACAATACCACTGTAGCGTGCTGCCACATTCAGCCGCCACGTATCTAATGTTGCACTGGTTGATTCCGCTGTTTTTGGGTTTTCATAGTTTTGGCTTATGACGTTAAAACGAACAGCTCCTCCAATATCAAGATAATCGTCCGTTCCATTGGGGGTGTCAGCTAATGATATTACAGTTGTAAGGGAAAGGAGTATTGAAAGGAAGGTTAGCTTTTTCATATACTCTATAATGTGTTTTTTAGTTCCCCCTGAAGCCTCGGGAGAACTTCCCAGATAATCATCGCCTGTATGAGAATTGGTTCTTATTGCTCGTTTCATATAATTATTGGTTACTAATAGAATAAACTCATGGTGGCCTTGAGTGAAATTGACTATAGATGGTTTACTAGATACAATCAAATATAAGCTTGTAAATGGGAAATTGCAATTATTCAATTTAAGTAATATGGTACGTGTATAGATTAAATAATATATGATGAAACAATAAATATTAGACTATATCCGTATTGTAAGATGTTTTTAGCTATGATATAAGCAAGTTAAACAGTTAAAAATGAAATTTTAACAGTTATATTAAGAACAAATAAATAGTTTTTGTGTTTATAATTTAATGTTCATCAAAAAATAAAAAACATGAAACACTTAAACAATTTTTTTAAAAAAGGAATTCTAAAGCTATCAGGAATAGTTTTAGCATTCTTTGTGTCATTCCAGATGACACATGCAGAACTTCCTGCAACAGTCGTTGACATCATCACGGGCAGTGAGGTTCATGAAACTCTTGCCACAGCCGTAACCGCCGCAGGTTTGGTAGAAACACTGCAAGGCGAAGGTCCATTTACCGTATTTGCCCCAACGGATGCAGCATTTGCCGCACTTCCAGACGGATTGTTGGATGACTTACTTGCTGATCCGGAAGGAGCATTAACCAACATTCTTCTCTATCATGTAGCTGGCGGAAAAGTATTCTCCGATGATTTAAGCGATGGCATGATTGTTACCACCGTTCAGGGACAAAGAGCAACAATCACCATCAACGATGATGGCGTATTCATCAACGATGCTCATGTGGTTCTTGCCGATCTTGAAGCCGACAATGGCGTAGTTCATGTGATTGACGCGGTGATTACACCTGGTCCAGCAACAGTTGTTGATATTGTGGTTGGCAGCGATGTTCACACCACCTTGGCCACAGCCGTAACCGCCGCAGGTTTGGTAGAAACACTACAAGGCGAAGGTCCATTTACCGTATTTGCTCCAACCGATGCAGCATTTGCCGCACTTCCAGACGGATTATTGGATGACTTACTTGCTGATCCAGAAGGAGCACTTACTAATATTCTTCTTTACCATGTAGCTGGCGGAAAAGTATTCTCCGATGATTTAAGCGATGGTATGATTGTTACCACCGTTCAGGGACAAAGAGCAACAATCACCATTAACGATGATGGCGTATTCATCAACGATGCTCAGGTGGTACTTGCCAATCTTGAAGCCGACAATGGCGTAGTTCATGTTATTGACGCGGTGATTACACCTGGTCCAGCAACAGTTGTTGATATTGTGGTAGGCAGCGATGTACACACCACCTTGGCCACAGCAGTAACTGCCGCAGGTTTGGTTGAGACACTGCAAGGCGAAGGTCCATTCACCGTGTTTGCTCCAACCGATGCAGCATTTGCCGCACTTCCTGACGGATTGTTGGATGACTTACTTGCTGATCCGGAAGGAGCATTAACCAACATTCTTCTCTATCATGTAGCTGGCGGAAAAGTATTCTCCGATGATTTAAGCGATGGTATGATTGTTACCACCGTTCAGGGACAAAGAGCAACAATCACCATCAACGATGATGGCGTATTCATCAACGATGCTCAGGTTGTACTTGCCAATCTTGAAGCCGACAATGGCGTAGTTCATGTTATTGACGCGGTGATTACACCTGGTCCAGCAACAGTTGTTGATATTGTGGTAGGCAGCGATCTACACACCACCTTGGCCACAGCCGTAACTGCCGCAGGTTTGGTTGAGACACTGCAAGGCGAAGGTCCATTCACCGTGTTTGCTCCAACCGATGCAGCATTTGCCGCACTTCCTGACGGATTGTTGGATGACTTACTTGCTGATCCAGAAGGAGCACTTACTAATATTCTTCTTTACCATGTAGCTGGCGGAAAAGTATTCTCCGATGATTTAAGCGATGGTATGATTGTTACCACCGTTCAGGGACAAAGAGCAACAATCACCATCAACGATGATGGCGTATTCATCAACGATGCTCAGGTTGTACTTGCCAATCTTGAAGCCGACAATGGCGTAGTTCATGTTATTGACGCGGTGATTACACCTGGTCCAGCAACAGTTGTTGATATTGTGGTTGGTAGCGATGTTCACACCACCTTGGCCACAGCCGTATCCGCCGCAGGTTTGGTTGAGACACTGCAAGGCGAAGGTCCATTTACCGTATTTGCTCCAACCGATGCAGCATTTGCCGCACTTCCAGACGGATTGTTGGATGACTTACTTGCTGATCCAGAAGGAGTACTTACTAATATTCTTCTTTACCATGTAGCTGGCGGAAAAGTATTCTCCGATGATTTAAGCGATGGCATGATTGTTACCACCGTTCAGGGACAAAGAGCAACAATCACCATCAACGATGATGGCGTATTCATCAACGATGCTCATGTGGTTCTTGCCGATCTTGAAGCCGACAATGGCGTAGTTCATGTTATTGACGCGGTGATTACACCTGGCCCTGCAACAGTTGTTGATATTGTGGTAGGTAGCGATGTTCACACCACCTTGGCCACAGCCGTAACCGCCGCAGGTTTGGTTGAGACACTGCAAGGCGAAGGTCCATTTACCGTATTTGCCCCTACCGATGCAGCATTTGCCGCACTTCCAGACGGATTGTTGGATGACTTACTTGCTGATCCGGAAGGAGCACTTACTAATATTCTTCTTTACCATGTAGCTGGCGGAAAAGTATTCTCCGATGATTTAAGCGATGGCATGATTGTTACCACCGTTCAGGGACAAAGAGCAACAATCACCATCAACGATGATGGCGTATTCATCAACGATGCTCATGTGGTTCTTGCCGATCTTGAAGCCGACAATGGCGTAGTTCATGTTATTGACGCGGTGATTACACCTGGCCCTGCAACAGTTGTTGATATTGTGGTAGGTAGCGATGTACACACCACCTTGGCCACAGCCGTATCCGCCGCAGGTTTGGTTGAGACACTGCAAGGCGAAGGTCCATTTACCGTATTTGCTCCAACCGATGCAGCATTTGCCGCACTTCCAGACGGATTGTTGGATGACTTACTTGCTGATCCAAGTGGAGCTTTAACAGACATTCTTCTTTACCATGTAGTTGGAGCAAAAGCTTTCTCTACAGATTTGAGTGACGGTCAGGAAATAGAAACCCTTTTGGCCGATGGTAAAGTAACCGTTACCATTAACGAAGGCGGTGTATTTATTAACGATGCACAAGTAATAATTGCCGACCTTGAAGCTGATAACGGCGTTGTACACGTAATTGATGCAGTTCTTGTTCCTGAAGCAGAAGAACTTCCAGCAACAGTTGTTGATATTATTGTCGGCAGCGATGTACACACCACCTTGGCCACAGCCGTAACCGCCGCAGGTTTGGTTGAGACACTGCAAGGCGAAGGTCCATTTACCGTATTTGCCCCAACCGATGCAGCATTTGCCGCACTTCCAGACGGATTGTTGGATGACTTACTTGCTGATCCAAGTGGAACTTTGACAGACATCCTTCTTTACCATGTTGTAGGAGCAAAAGCTTTTTCAACAGATTTGAGCGACGGTCAGGAAATAGAAACCCTTTTGGCCGATGGTAAAGTAACCGTAATTATAAACGAAGATGGCGTATTTATTAATGGTGCAGAGGTGATTCTCGCTAATCTAGAGGCACAGAATGGTGTTGTTCATGTGATTGATGCCGTTCTTGTACCTGAAACAGACACCAGCATTGGAAATGTTTATGTTGGAGATTTAAGAGCTTCTGTATTCCCGAATCCCGCAAGAGGTCAGGTGAATATCCAATTTGAACTTACTTCAGCCGGAACAGTTTCATTAGAATTATTTAATGTAACCGGACAAAGAGTTGGAGGACGAACCATTGGTAATTTGCCTTCGGGATACAATACCATCACAGAGTCTGTAACTGATTTAATCCCCGGAATATATTTCGTGGTAATTAAATCCGGTCAGCAGCAATCTGTATCTAAAATACAAGTGGTAAGATAGTGATTAATTTTGATCCTTGTTTTATGTGGGAGGCTGGTATCAGCCTCCCACTTTTATTTTTATAACGTCATTTTTATTAAAAAGAAGCTATGATTCCCGCATTTTAATAAAAATTACACCTCATAAACAAATATCTACCCTTCATTATTGCTCAGACTTTATAATTTAGCAATTTGTAATAATTACTTAACACTATTTTAATACTAAACATTATAATTTTCTTACTATGAAAAGTCAACGAAGAATGAAGTCAATGCCTGGTTTCATCCCATTGTGGATGTTTCTTTTGATGTTTATTACATTGAAATCTTGTACCCAACCTGTTGAAAAGGATACTGAAATTGTTTATGGCCCGATTGAGAAAACATATCAATTGCCTGATGTTTCCGGTACCATTTATTTTGTTTCTCCAAATGGAGATGCAGCTTCAGATGGGTCAACACCTGAGCAGCCAACTACAATAGAGAAAGCTTTCAGTCGTGTTGTGGGTGGAGATGCCATTGTTTTAAGAGGCGGTACCTATCGTACCGGAGATTTAATGTTCAATCAGGGAATTACCATTCAGGCTTATCGGGATGAGAAACCAATATTAAATGGAACCCTCGTAGCTGACTCATGGGAACTTATAGAGGAGGGCTTATGGGCAACCAATTGGGAATTCTTATTTCCTGCCGGACCAGAAGATTGGTGGCACAGAGAAAGAAATGAGGAGTTTACACCAATGCACCGTTTTAATAATGATGGCATTTTTGTAGATGGTCAATTTCTTCAGTCTGCCGGAAGCACCGATGAGGTTGATGAAGGAACCTATTTCGTTGATTATGACAATAACAAGATTTATATTGGAGTTAATCCTGAAGGAAAATCAATTGAAATCACTGCATTTAGAAAAGCTCTACACAGGGTGACATATTCTGTACATGGTAAGACTCCTGACGATAGGGGTCCAATCATTCGTGGAATCACTTTTACCCAGTATCCGGATACTATGGTACACATTGGAGGCGTGGGGCTTGCCATTGATCAACATGGAAGAGATGTTGTAGGAACCAAATTTGAGAATTGTACATTCTCAAACAATTTTAGAATTGCCATGTTCGCCCTGAGTGATAGTCTGGTAATGAGAAATTGCAATGTGTTTAATACAAATGCTGAAGGTGTTTATGTTGTTGCGTCAAACGATGTTCTTCTGGAAAGAAATATCTTTGAAAACAACAACATTGAGCAATGGACTGGTTTTTACCCTTCTTCAGTGAAAATATTTAATCAAAGTCACAGAGCAGTTGTCAGGGAGAACCTTGTGCGAAATCATGCTCATTCCAATGGAGTTTGGTGGGATGTGGGTAACCTCGATGGATTTTTCATTAATAACCATGTTGAGAATGTTGCTCATAGTGGATTCTTTCATGAAATTTCGGATCGTATCACTGTAGCCGGCAACGTATTTGTTAATTGTGATCAAAGTATTTTTGTGTTGAATGCTGCAAATGCAAAAATCTACAACAACACAATGATTAACAGTAAAGTGAACGTTCGTCGCGACAGCAGAGGAGATCAGCTAGGAACTTTTGGATGGCATGTAACATTGGGTCCTGGTGTAGAAGAACGAGACAGGCACATTTTTGTGAATAACCTGATGATTATGACTGAGGATAATGATTCGCCAATGGTCATGGCAGGTCAGCCTGCTCATATGTGCGACAGATTAACTACGCCTCATTTTTCAACATTCAACAACAATGTTTTTGTAAGGTATTATAATGTTGAAGGGGATAAGCCTGCATTGATAGATTGGAGCCCTTACTCGAATGAGGAGTGTTTGAGGAAGTTTTATACTTCTGGTGAACTTAACGAATTCCTTTCTCAGTTTTCTTCTGATTGTATTTACATTGATAATTATGAAGGAGATGTTTTTGTAGATATCGAAAATAATATTTTTAAGTTATCTACTGATTTTGTAGGATTAGGTAATCCTACAAGAATACCTGAACAGGTTTTAACCATGATGGGAGTTAGTATAGACAAAGAACCATTTATAGGCGCAATAGCTCCATAAGAGAATAGTATATATAAAAAAATCGCAACTCTTTGCATATAATGCTGAGGAGTTGCGATTTTTTTTTGTGTTAAGTTTTTTGATACAAACTTTCACTGCTGTCCGACTAAGATTTTTTTTAATGATAATCATATAATAGATTTCTCGCTTCGCTCGAAATGACAAGCTGTTACGTTGTGAGAGGTTAAGGGGCTATTGCGGCGAAGCCGCCATCACCCCTTCATCCGCCTTGACCTCCTGAACGTTTTGTCATTTCGAGCAGAGCGAGAAATCTAAATTAATTAGCCGGTCAGTAGTGACAAAGTTTTTAAGATTAACTATGGAAGTGCATTTAGGTTGCATCAGCAATTTGGCACTTCTCTTTGGGAGATTTTCAAATTGTAAATACTTGTTGCCCCTTTTACCTATTGAAATGCAAAAAAAATGGAATGGTTATGATGATAATTATCATAACCATTCCAATTCAGTATGTTTAGAATCTCAGAATCTTGTTAGTAAAATATGGAAAGCAAAAACTGAAAAAGTAAAGCTGCATAAATATCAAGCTTTCTGAACTGTTTTAAGGATTAACCAGTCTATTCATTTGAAGAGGCATACAGCCCCATCATTGTGCCAATAAATCCACCTGCTTTTTCGGTACTCAAATAAGTGGCATCGATTCCATCTGCAAGTGTTTCCCATTTCCCATTTGAATTGGCTTCAAAGCTAAATTCGCCATCCTTCATTGATGCCCTTAAAAGAATTTCACCCTTGTAATGATCAGATATATCTTTTTGAGCCAAAATTACTTTTTCTACTGTGCCGTCAAAATTATCACCTGACATATTGCGCACAATGCTTGGGTCTTCCTTTGCGTTTTGAACAACCACATGGGTTTTTCCATCAATTTTAGTAACACCTAAAGTCAGATGATAAGCTTCATTTTGGAATAGAAGAAGTCCTGCAAGTTCTTGTTCATTTTGAGGATTAAAAACCAGCTTAGTTTCTATCGTCATGTTATGATGCTGTTGACGACGAGCTAAAAAAGATGGTTGTTTTAATTCCCTGATATTTACATCTCTAAGTTTAATCGATATTCCCGGTTTTCCTTCTTCCAGAGTATACCATTTTTCGCGCAATGTCCTTAAAAATACCCAATCGAAAGCAAGCTCGCCGCCAATGAAATTTTCAGTCCATGAAAAATTTCCATTCCCCATTACAGGTTTATCACTTGGAAGTTTATTTTCCAAATTTGGTTTGTCGAGTGTTAGAGGTATCGTTGCATCCATGGGCAGGAATTCGGGCCATTCGTTGTCCCAGTTGAAGGGCAAAAGGAACGTTTCACGACCGATATTGTACTCATTATTAACCGTGTAAGGCCGGCATCCTAAAAACACTGCATACCAGTCACCCTCACTTGTTTGTACATAATCTGCATGACCTACATTGGTAACAGGAAATTCTCTGTCAGCCGGCAGATGGCGTTGCGTTAAGATTGGATTATTGGGATTGGTTTCATATGGCCCCCAGATGTCCTTACTGCGGAAAATTACCTGCGAATGGTGTATAGATGTTCCACCTTCAGCAGTTGTTAAGTAGTAATAACCATGTAATTTAAATATGTGGGGTGCTTCAATCCAAACGGGTTTCTCTGATAAGTCATGGCCACCATCACGAATCATTTTGCGAGGACCAACAGTTTTATTGTTTTTCCAGTCAAATTCCTGTATCCAGGTAGCTTTATGTCCTACATATGTAGATCCTCCTTCAGGATCTTGATTATTTGTAATATAGGCTCTGCCGTCGTCATCAAAGAAAATTGATGGGTCGATGTCTGGCACCTCAGGCAACCAAATAGGATCGCTCCATGGTCCTGCCGGGTCTTTGGCAGTGACAAAGAAATTTCCTCCACCTCTTACATAAGTTGTAATCATATAGAAAGTGTCGTTATGAGGATTGTATGAAATTTGCGGAGCAAAAATACCTGCCGATACGGGTAATGAATCATTGTTAAATTGAGAAGGGCGGTCAAGTACATGCCCTAATTGTGTCCAATTCACTAAATCGGTACTGTGAAAGATAGGTACTCCCGGAAAGAACGAGAATGTTGAATTAACTAAATAATAATCATCTCCTTTCTGGCAAATGGATGGGTCAGGGTAAAAACCCGGAAGAATAGGATTATAAAATTGCCCTTCACCAAGAGGATGTTGGTCATAATAGGGATCGCTTCCTGTATATTTTACATATTCGAAATATGCTTCTCCTGGATTCACTTTAATCGTTGAATTATTACTACAGGAAAAAAGAAAAATGGCACTAATGATAAATAAATAATTTTTCATGTTATTTTCGTTTTAATTGTAAACATAATTAATAATTTTCAAATAAAGTACAAATTACTTAAATATCATAAAAAAAACATGAATAAGAAGGAAATAAAAATGGATTAATGGATTTTTTCTTCTTTCTCATTTCTCTATTTCTTAATTCCAAAGTTCGTCGATCGAAGCTATCTAAAAAAGATTTATAATGATAAAACACAAGAAATAAAATGCTTGCTGTTTTGATCTTTAAAGGTAAACTTCATTTCTGGGCAGCCTCCTTTTTTATTATCTGATTTTACTTTTCTTTTCTAAGTCAATAAATCTTAATAGCTGCTTTACTCTGATCGAAGACTTTTAATAGGGTTTTGACTGGCTGCTTTTAATGTTTGGTAGCCTGAGCTCAATAGTACGATTGTTATTAATGATATTGCACTTAAAGCAAAGACTCATGCTTGTGCTGGTAAAGATTATTTACTTTTATCAGGTTCTATTTTAATATTCTTAAATCCCTCTTTAATAAAATTATCAGGCCTGAAACTGAGCCTTAACTTATTAATGTTTTTCTCTGAAACAGATTCGGGAGAATCGCTGGTGTTAACTTTGGTATGTAACCGGAATGTTCCCAGTTCATCGAGTTTTACCGTATATCCATCGGCCAGCAGTTCGGGGATCAGGTCAACAAGGCCTTTTACAATCAGGTAAACATCACTTTCACTGGCGGTGGATCTTTTGTGTAATATTTTGGCAATTTCCCTCAGGTTTATTTGAGATGAACCCGTAATTTTTGGAAACCATAATTGCTTACCTTTCTTGCCCTCACCGGGACTATATGTGGATACAATTTTATACTTTAAAGCCATAATACTTGATATTTAGAAGTTACATAATATAATATTAAGGCGCATTAAAAAATATTATAAGGCGCATTAAAATATTTTTTACGGGTCATAAAACTAATAAGATATAGTATCCAATCACTGATCTTGTAGTTTTCTTATTGTTGTTTTTTACAATAGATCGTTAGACTTTTAGAATTATAGATGTAAGACACTGAGCACAGCGAAGTCCCGATCAGCGGGCTTAGCCACAAGTAAGTTTCTTATTATCAGCTAATTGTATAACACTGCGGCGAATTCATAAACTTTTGATAATTAGGTAAATAATAAAGATTAACGAATTATTATTTATGAAAATAGCCGTTTATATCGATTAATTGCTGTTTTACCGGCATTTCTTTTATCTCCATATTTCTCTGTCCATTCTTCCTTACAAAATCGTTCTATTTTGTAAGGACTGCATTTTCATTTTCACCCATTGTTTTCTTATTATTCATTAAATTTACTCATATCGGAGAGCTTCTACCGGATTCCTCCTTGCTGCTCTCCAACTTTGCCAACCAACAGATAACATCATGATGATTGCTGCTGAAAATCCGCTTATTAAAAAATGGCTCCAATTCAATGAAATTCTGTCTGAGAACCCCGACAACCAATAATTCATTGCGATGTAACTTGTAATAAAAGCAATTATCATTGATAAAAGGAGCAATACCAGTGTCTCTCTAAGGAGCATGTTTAAAATGCCGATTTCAGAATCTCCGAGAACTTTTCGCACGCCTATTTCTTTGGTTCTCCTGTTCACTTTTAATACAGAGAGTGCAAGAAGCCCAATGAAACTGATAATTGATGCCAGCAAAGCGCCTGTTGAGACCATTTTAATGAGCTGTTTCTCATTTTGCAATTTTTCTGCGTATAGGTCGCTAATAAGGTGATGATTAGAGAAGTATTCGGGATCGTATTCTCTCAAAACGGACTCAATACTTTCAATCATTTCTTTGGTAACATTTCTGTCTGTTCGGACATAAAGCATCATTGGATATCCGCCGTAATTGTTTAAAACCAACGGCTCAATTTCCATACCCGGACGGTTCCTGTATGGAAAATCCCTAACGAGTCCAATGATTTCAGCCGGTTGATTAAACATATCTGCTATTTTTCCAACCGGATCATCTAAACCCAGAAGTCTCGCAGCAGCCTCGTTGATGATTAATTTATCTACATCTGCAATGCCTTTGTTAAAGAATCGACCTGAGATGATTTGAAGTTGCATGGTTTCAGCAAATCCCGGGAGTACTTTGTATTCATCGATGGATCTTGAAGCTTGATTGGAACCGTACATTTTAATGCTTTGTCCGCTGCAACCTCCACCCATTGAATGTGCCGACCATCCTATTTGTGTTATAAACGGAAGTTTTGAAAGTTCGTTTTCTATGCTTTCATGATTTCTGAATAGTGAAGGTCTGAAAACATCGAAACCGACAACTTTTTCAGGATTAAACCCCATATCAATGGATTTTAAATAGTTTACCTGCGACAATATGACTATAAACGACGTGATTAAAAATATGGAGATGGTGAGTTGAAGAGTAACGGCTGAAGAGCTCATTATATGCTTCCTGTTAACGTTATTGGTCTTTCCCTTAAGCGCATTTGTCAGATTGAATCGGGTTAAATAAAAGGAGGGGTATGCACCCGAAACGACTATTATAAATGCCAAAATTGATAATAGCAACACGATGTTATTTAATGAAAAGAATGCAGAATCATCAATGGAGGTGTTTAATAAATTTTCGAATAAGGGTTTTACCATGATGGCCATTATAATGGCCATCATGAAAGCCAGGGTACTGATGATCCCGGTTTCTGTATAGAATAATTTGGCCAGTTTTAATTTACTTGCACCCAGGGAGGTTCTTGTTGCAATCTCCGATAGCCTTTTTTCTCCCTGCAAAATATAGATGTTTATATAATTGATGATTGCTATAATCAACACAAACAGAGCAATCAATATCATAACTATTATAGCGGTATAGTTGGCTTTTTCAGATAAATCGTAATCTACATTGCTGTGCATGTAAATGTTTTTCAATAACTCTGTTCGGGACGATACTTCTACATCAACTCTTTTTGCCCAAGGTTCCATTAACTTGTTGTTGATTGATTCAATGGATTTTGATACATTGGCAATGTCCGCTTTTTTATTAATAAGAAAATATGTATAAAACTCTAATCCTTCAAATTCATCGGGGTTTTCAGTTTGCATGGAGGCCAACATGTCAAAGTTGAAATGTGTGTTTCTTGGCAACTTCCTGATTACACCGGTAACGGTGTAATCTTCATCAAAAATGGTAAGTATTTCTCCAAGGCAATCATCAGTCCCAAATATTTTCTTTGCTAAAATATCCGTTACTATGATCTGATGTGAACCTGACAATGCTTTTGTTTTGTCGCCACGCATCAGATTCAGATTAAAAACATCAAAAAAACCGGGATCAGCATATAGTAAATCAAGATTGTAAAAAGTTTGGTTCTTCATCTCTAAATTCACATCCCATCCCCGATAAATTTGAGTAGCCGATTCTATTTCAGGTACATGTAAGGGAATGTCCGTGTAGGAAGAACGCAACCCGATTCCGTAATTAGTTATTCTTCCTTGGTCATTTACCGAATTGTATAATCGGAGAACTCTGTTTTTGGTTTCAAAGTGCTGGTCGTAACTCATCTCCTGGTTTATATAAACCAGAAGTAGTAAAACCACAGTTAAACCAATGCCCATGCCCGGAATATTAACGTACACCAATAGAGGATTTCGCTTTAGAAATCTGATGATTTGAGAAGGGCTCATTTTTATTTATTTTTTAGGTAGTTAATTAGTTTGTCCAGTATGGGATTCTTTATTCATTACGTAAAGCATGTATGGGATTTTTTCGGGCTGCATTCCAGCTCTGTATGCTGACTGTTATAATGGCTAATAATATGGTTGAAATGGCGGCAATGAAGAATGTGTCTGCTCCCGGTGTAATTCTTTGTGCATAGTTTTCGAGCCATTTGCTCATGGCGTACCACGAAAGTGGTATGGCAATTAGCGATGATATCAATCCTGCCATAAAGAATGGCTTCAAAAGCCGTAAAATGATAGATCCGGTTTCTTCTCCCAACGATTTTCTGATGCCTATCTCCTTTGTTTTTTGTTCTGCCATAAACATAATCAATCCTGTTAATCCCAATGTCAAAACTATTATGGCAAAAAGGGTGAATATTGATATGAGTGTTTTTAAATTATTTTCCGGCTCAAGCATGACTTTATATTCATCATCCAAAAATGAAAGTTGAATGGGGAATGCAGGCTCAATGCCAATGGCTGCTTCTCTAATGAAATTGAGCGTTTCACTGATGTTTTGCGATGTTGTTTTTATGGCTATGAAATTTGCATCCCAATCTCTGGCGGCTGGAAAGATGGCAATTGGATCTGTGGCAGTTCCAATATTATTAAAATGAAAATCTTCAACCACCCCCATTATTTCATAGCTGTTGTCCCAATTTGTAATGCTTTTCCCCTGGAAGCTGTCCCACCCAATCATCCTTGCAAATGTTCGGTTAATGACAACTGCATTTTGTTGATTTTCTCTGAAAAATTCTCCTTCCTTTAATTCGATTTCAAGCGTATTCAATAAATCCGGACTAACGTACCAGTTATATACCAACGGTCTGAACTCAATGTTTCTGTTTTCCCAGTTCCATCCTTCGCCATTATTTCCAATGGCATTTGGAAGGTTGGAAAGTATGGTTGTAGATTGAATGTTTGGATTTCGTGTTAATTCGTTCTGTAACGTTGAAGCCTGGCTTTGCAGTTGACCATTGAGACGTAAATAGACAATGTGATCTTTTGTAAATCCAAGGTCAAGTTTTTGTAAATGTGATATTTGGCTGTTTATTACAAAGGTTGAACTTAACAGAGCAATTGACATTGCAAAAATTGTGATAATCAATGTATTCCTTAGTATACCACGGTTTTTCATGCTTTGATAGGTGGTTCTAAGCGATTGAACCGGCGAGTAATCTGATAAAATAAGAGCAGGGTAGAGGCCGGATAATGCGATTGTTAAAACCAGAATAATTCCTAAAATTATTAATGGTTGCCAATTCAATAAAGTGGTAATTGATATTTCTTTATTTATGAGTTGGTTGAATGAAGGCAGCCCGATGATTGTTACAACCAGTGCAATGAAAAAAGCAATCAGACAAACAACCGAAATTTCAGAATAAACAATTTTAACCAAATTGCTTTTAACTGCTCCAAGACTTTTTCTAATTCCATTCTCCTTTATTTGGCGAGCAGAGCGTGCCGTGTTAAGATTTATAAAATTGAGTATTGCTGTTAACAATATCAAGATACCGATGAATGAGAAAATTCTTATGTTTCTGATGTTGTTCATTTCGTATAACCAGGCATTTTTAAACTTATATGCTCTGAGAAAATTTGTTGAATCAGGATATACTTGTTGAATTCGATTTTTTACAGCTTCATCAATTATTGGAAAATTATTTGCATCGTTTAATAAACCAAAGGTCATGAAAGCATTATTGTACCATGTATTTAGGAAATTGTCATTGTCAAAAACAATTGTCAGTATTTCAAGAGGAATTAATGCCTGAAATTGAATGGATGAGTTATGTGGGATGTCTTTTATAACACCGCTAACCACAACGTTTTCCATATTGTTGAAGTTAATGATTTCACCAACAGGATTTTTATCGCCGAAAAGGCTTACCGAAGTTGATTCGGTGATGACGATCTGGTTTCTTACAGTAGGTTCGCCGGGACTGCCATATATAAATTCAAATGAGAAAATGTCGAAAATGCTGTAATCAGCAAATGCAGTGTAACGCATTTGCTTTTCGCCATTATGTGAAAGCATCCATTCTGCAAATGCAGGCATCATTCTGGCTGTTTTGGAGACCTGAGCATATTCATTTTCAATGGCTCCTGCTACTGCAGGAGGCGCTCCTTGAAATATGATGGGTTCATCTCCACCTTCCAAAATTGCATGAACAACAAATATCTCATCGATATTTTCATGGAAACGATCATAGTTTATTTCATTCGTTACCCAGAAGAAGATGTATAATACGCAAACCAGTCCGGTTGCTAAACCTGCAATGCCAAGATAATTTGGAACCTTATCCTTTTGCAATTTCCTGAATATATAATTGATTGTTTTCATAGCTGTATTTTATAGCAAAGCATCGCCCAGTTCTTTTTTGTATTCCTCGGTAATTATCTGTCCATCAAATAAGTTGACGGTTCTGTGCGCAAATCCTGCATCGTGCAAGGAGTGTGTAACCATTACAATGGTTGTTCCCTCGCGGTTAAGTTCTGTAAGGAGATTCATCACTTCTAGGCCGTTTTTGGAATCCAGGTTTCCTGTTGGCTCATCGGCTAGGATTAATTTTGGGTTGGCAACAACCGCCCTAGCAATGGCAACGCGCTGTTGCTGACCGCCGGAAAGCTGTTGAGGGAAATGTTTTGCCCGGTGGCTGATATTCATTCGGTCTAAAACCGAAAGTACCATCTCTTTTCTCTTCTTTTGAGGAATTTTAAGGTACATCAACGGAAGCTCTACATTTTCAAAAACATTCAATTCATCAATCAAATTAAAACTTTGAAAAACAAATCCGATATTCCCCTTTCTGAGGTTGGTGCGCTGGCTTTCTCTATAACCGGCTACATCCGTTCCATCAAAAAAGTAATTCCCTTCATCCGGATTGTCCAACAAGCCAATGATGTTGAGTAAAGTGGATTTTCCACATCCCGAAGGACCCATGACGGCAACAAATTCGCCGTTTTTCACTTCAAAATTTACGCTGTTCAGTGCCAACGTTTCAATCTCTTCAGTTCTGAAGATTTTTGTAAGGTTTTTTGTCTGTATCATTTTTATCATTTTTATGGTATTATGGTTGGAGGGTAACAGGGTAAATGGGTAACAAGAAAATAGGTTAATATTTAATCACTGTTTTTCAAGGCTTTCTCTATAGTTGATCATTTTTTGTATCATTGCTGAAAGCTTCTGAGTTTCTTCAATTAGATTTATAGTTTCAAAAAGGTTAATTCTTTCAGCAATAATTAATTGAGTTCTCAGTTCAGCACATGAACCTTTGGCAATTCTCAAAAAACGTATAAACTCTTTGTTTGAATTTCGGTCAAAACCCTCTGCAATATTTGAAGGGATCGATACCGCTGAACGCTGTATTTGATCTCGCAATCCATAATCCCGACAATTCTTGAGTCTTGTATAAAGTTTAACTGAAAGATCTACACTGTTTTGCCATATTTGCAAGTCTTCAAACTTCTCTATACGATTATTCATAATTCATTTTTTTGAGTTAATGAATAAAGATAAATTAAATCATTTTCAGGCTTTCATATATCAAGCAATCATTTACCATCGCACCCTTCCCACCTTTCCTACCTTTTTACCTTCCCACCTTCCCACCTTTCCCATCTTTTCCCTACCTCACCTCAATCCTCTCATTTCGTCCAAACATATCGTAATTGTTGGTAATTACTTTTTCGCCTGGTTCGAGGCCTTCCATGACTTCATAGTGGGTGGGATTCTGTCTGCCGATGCGGATGTTTCGCTTGGTAGCAATTCCGGAAGATTCGTTGTACACAAAAATCCATTGTCCCCCTGTGCTTTGAAAAAATCCTCCCCGAGGTATGATTACGCTTTCTACCGGCTGTCCCAATTCCAGGCTCAAATGATAGGTTTGTCCGGTTCTCAGGTTTTGTGGTGTTTCTCCTGTGAATGTGAAATCTACCTGAAATCTGCCGTTTCGTACCTCTGGGTAAACTCGAAAAACCTCTACTTCGTAGCGCTCATTTTGTCGCTGATATGATGCTTTTAATCCGTGTCGTACTCTGTCAATGTAGTGCTCGTCAATATCGGCGCTGATTTTGTAGTCATCAAGAATGTGCAATTGTCCTATTCTTTCACCTCTGGAGATCAGTTGTCCGGGTTCTACATTAAGACTACCCAATTGACCATTGCTTGGAGCCTGAATATTGAGTTTTTCCAATCTTTGGCGAACGATTTTAAGGTTTTGTTCCATATTTACAAGGCTGTTGTTCATTTGCACCTGCTGATTTTCACGGAAAATTGAGTCCTGAACCATTCGCTGGTGGCGGAGTTCTCTTTCAGCCAAGGCTAGCTGATAGTTTTCCTTTGCAATGAGATAATCTTCGTCGGCAATAAATCCTTTATCCTTTAATTCCCTATTCTGTTCATAAGTTCGGCGAAGTCTTCTAATTTCATAGTCAATGGCTAGTAACTGTTGTTTGTTATTAATTTTTTGCTGTTCCATATTGATCATGGTGTTCCTCAGTTCATTGGACTGATACGCAAGTTGAGATTCGCTGTTGAGTATTTGAAGATTTAGGTCATTATTCTCAAGACGAACAATGACATCCCCTTTATTTAACAAGGCGCCTTCTTCAACCACTTTTTCTATAACTTTACCGCCCTCTTCCACATCCAGCATGATGGTGGTAATAGGAGCAACTGTTCCTACCACGGAGATATAATCCATGAATTGACCATATTCAACGTTTGCTATGGTTATTCTCTCTTTGCTGGTTCTGAATGTTGAAGTGTTGGTCGATGTAATCATCCATACCAAAGCACCCACTACTACCACTGATGCAGCAATTTTAATTATGGTGCTTCTCTTCAACCCCTTCTTTTTTTCAATTATCTTGTCCATCGTTTCTTTTTTTGAAGTGATTCTAAATCAAATTCCCTGCATATATAGTTCTAATGTCTTTTTCTGTACAACCCAACTGTATCTGGAAAGCAACATGGTTGCTTTTGCCTGCGAAAGTTGTAACTGAGTATTCATAAAATCATTTGTTGTGATTAATCCCAGGCGAAATTTTTCCTGATGTATCTCAAATGATTTTTCGTTAAATTTGAGGTTGTCCAACGAGTTTTTATATTCCATATGCAGGTTCGTTAACTTTAAAACAGCCTCTTCTATTTCTCGTTTTATTGTTAGCTTTTCGTTTTGCAGATTCAAATGAGCGTTTTCCAGGTCAATTTTACTTCTGTTAATTTCGGTTCTTTTTTGCCTGCCATTAAATATTGGTATGTTTAGCGATACTGAAACCGAAGGGTTCAGGTAATTATCGAATTGGGTTCCGAAAGAAGTTTGTCCCCCGTTAGGAAGTGTATCGGTTGAAAAGAATGCTGAATGATAACCCGCATTCAGTTGAAGGGATGGTGATTGCCTTCCTTTTGAGATGTCGAGGACTTTCTCGTAGTAATTCAATTCCAACTCTCGTTTTAATATAAGCGGATAGGTATTTACTGCCATCATATAGACAGAATCGGTATTCTGATGAATCATTGCAGGCTCAGCAAGCAACAGATCCAAACCTGATATTTCAAAATCTCTTTCATGATAATGAATGGTCTGTGCCAATTGAAGATTCAACAGACGGTATTGGTTAATGGCTCTGGTCAGTTCAAGTTGACTCATTGAAAGGTGAGCCCTTATTTCATATTCAAGAACCGGCTCGACTCTTCCAATGTTGATGTAGGCCATCACTCTATCCAGTTCATTTTGGTTATTCTCAATTTGCTGTTCCAGAACCGATATCAATTCCTTCTGATACGCTGTCAAAGCGTATAGTTCTGTTATTTGGTTGATAAGAGAGAACTTTGAGTAGGCGCTCTGTTCGTTTACGGCAAGTGCGTAATATCTTTGCGCAGAAATATGGTTTTGTTTTATGAATCCTGCAAAGAGATCTAATGAGCCAACAATGCCATATTGTACATTATAGGAATTGCCTGAAGTTATTTGATTAAATTGGTTGGTCGATCTTTGAAAATCGAAATTTGAATTTCCATAACCATTTATGGATGGTAGTAAGTTCCATCTGCTTTGTTGATGACTTAATTCTGCTTTTCTATGATGATTTTGCTGTATCTGAATATCCAGATTATGTTCAAGTGCATGCTGAATACATCTGTCAAGCGTCCACAATCCTTCGGATTGTGCAACAGCTAACTGTAAACAGAGAGTCGAAAATGTAATGAAAATCAGCCAACGCATATCAATCAGTTTTTTGGTTATGCATCAGTCAAAACCAATAGTGTGCCAAGTTGTGTAATAATCACAAATACAGTGCTATATGTATAATGCATGGTTGCCATTGTAAAATAATTAGACACCTGATGTATGAAATTTGTACAATGTGCTATCTTTATACAATAATTAATCGGTTAGTCGTCAGGTTTTTACATTTGGATTTGATCTCAGGCATAGTTTTAGTTATTTATCTCTACTGACCGACTAAGTTTTTTATAATGATAATCATGTAATAGATTTTTCACTTCGCTCAAAATGACAGGATGTTACGTTGTAAGAGGTGAGCGGATGATGGCGGCGAAGCCGCCATCATCCGCCTTGATTTCCAAAACGTTTTGTCATTTCGAGCAGAGCGAGAAATCTAAATTAAATAGTCGATCAGTAGTAGTGATTTTACATGTAGCAGACACTGATTTTAATTCATTTTATCAGAGCAAGAAGTATGAAAGATTCATCAATCATCATTGTAGATGACAATAAAAGTATATTAACTGCCCTTGAGCTATTGCTTTGCGGCAAATGCCGCAAAGTAAAAACATTGGCATCTCCCAATTCACTTCTACACGAATTGGGAAAAACCAATTATGATCTCCTCTTGCTCGACATGAATTACTCTGCCGGAATCAATACCGGCAACGAGGGAATATATTGGTTAAAGCGGGTTCTGGATAAATATCCCAGCTTAAGTGTGATCATGATCACTGCGTATGGTGGAATTGAACTTGCCGTTAAAGCTGTTCGAATGGGTGCTGCCGATTTTGTTACCAAACCATGGGAGAATGCGAAAATGCTTCAGGTCATTGAATCGGCCTGCCGGGTATCTGCCGGCAGAAAAAGAGCAAAAGGCGATGTCAGCGTAAAAAGCAAATCTGCTGATTCAAAAGATGAAGTTTTTGAAGGAGAGTCCGACAGTTGGAAGAAGGTTTTGCAAATCATCTCAAAAGTTGCGATAACTGATGCCAATGTGTTGCTTACCGGAGAAAACGGCACAGGAAAAGAGGTTGTTGCGAAAAAGATACATCAGTTATCCGCTCGAAAACAAAATTCCATGGTGATGGTTGATATGGGAGCAATTGTTGAGGGTTTGTTTGAAAGTGAGTTGTTTGGACATAAAAAGGGGGCTTTTACCGATGCTAAAAACGATAGAATCGGAAAAATTGAAGAGGCCAATGAAGGCACTCTTTTCCTTGATGAAATAGGAAACATGCCTTTGCCCATGCAGGCAAAGCTGTTAACCGTTCTGCAAAGCAGAACGGTTACGCGGTTGGGTGAAAATGACCCTCGTCCGGTAAATATCCGGTTAATTTCAGCCACAAATGGAGAGCTGCCCAAAATGGTGGATAACGGAAATTTCCGTGAAGATTTACTTTATCGAATCAATACCATTCATATAGAAATTCCTCCTCTCCGACAACGGAAAGCTGATATCCCGGGGTTTGTAAACTATTTTCTTTTAAAATATACCGAAAAGTATCATAAAACAGGGTTGACCATATCAGATTCAGCCATGGAGCTTTTGCTATCGTACAATTGGCCGGGAAATGTGCGCGAATTACAACATGCCATAGAAAAGGCAGTAATATTAAGTGATCAGGAAAAAATACAACCTGCTGATTTCATGTTTCGTGAAATTGAGAGCAAAAAAAGCATGAACCAGTTTAATGGTACATTGGAGCAGATGGAGAAAAGTTTGATTGAAGAAGCGATTATGCGACACCAGGGGAATATGACATCAGTGGCCATGCAATTGGGGATTACGAGACAAACCTTATACAATAAAATTAAGAAATATGATTTATAAACTGCTTAGAAACAGCGTGGTTTGGCGCATCTCTTTTATTGTATTGGCATCGCTGACAATTGGTGTACTAATTGGCAGAAATGTTGATGTCTGGATTGTTATAACCATTTCATTGATTACCATCTGGATGACCGGCAGATTAATCAAGTATATTCAGCAACCATATAAAAAGCTTCATTATTTTATAGAATCCATTAAGAATGATGATACCAGCACCCTTTTTTCTACCAAAACCGGAAGCGCATTTTTAAATGAGCTGCATAGCTCATTAAACAATCTTAATCGCATCATTCAGGAAAAAAGCATCAGAGTTCGCATGGCTGAACGGTATTTTAGTGAAATTTTGCAACACATAGACACTGCGGTTTTGGTCTTTAACGAAAAGGAGTTTGTTCTTAACAACAACAAATCGGCTCTTCAGTTATTGGGATTATCCACACTGACGCATCTGCGTCAGCTTGATAAAGTAAACCCCTCGTTGAGAAATCTGCTCTTGAACTCAGAGAACCACAAGGAGCGAAGCATAGTTATAAGGAAGGAGAAAGAAACCTTGCAATTAATCGTGAGAAGTACGGCCATCAGGTTGCGCGATGAAACTGTTATACTGGTAACTATGCAAGATATTAAGGGGGAGCTGGAGCGCAAAGAGTTGGATTCTTGGTTGAAGCTTATAAGGGTGTTGAATCATGAAATTATGAATTCACTCACTCCTGTTACCTCCATTGCACAGTCATTGGGTGAAATGTGGAAGAATAATCCGATAAATGAGATAAAGCCCCGCATTGTTGAGCAAACCATCAATGGTTTGGATGCCATAGAAGAACGGGGAGATGCTTTGATGCGCTTTGTTGAAAGCTATCGGCTATTTTCGCGAATGCCTGATTTACGATTGTCAGCAGTTGGAATTTCTGCCTTTTTCGATCGCATCAGCATACTTATTTCTCCCATGAAAGAAGGGAAAAAAGTATCAATACATTTTTCAAAACCCGAAACAGATTTTGAAGCCAGAATGGATGAGCAATTGATGGTTCAGGTTATTATTAATTTGATAAAGAATTCCATACAAGCTTTTGATGAGGAGGGAGACAATATAATAGAAATTTCGGGTCGACTGCTATCCGACCATGTTACTGAAATCATTGTTGTTGATAATGGGCCGGGAATTCCGGATGAAATAAAAGATGAAATATTCGTGCCTTTTTTCACCACGCGGGAAGATGGATCGGGTATCGGATTAAGCTACTCACGACAAATATTAAGAGCACACGGTGGTTCAATTGGCTGCAATTCAGTTCCCGGAAGAACTGAGTTCTTTGTAAGATGGTAAGTTTAATAATCTTTTTGTGGTTGGTTTGGTGCCTCCAAAAGATGTTGGGCAGTAAAATTTATCTAACCTTCAATTTCTAACTGCCCACTGCTAACTGAACATTGCTCACTGTCCACTGATAACTGATACTTGAACTCTTCAAATCACCTCAAGGTGTTCTGCATGCACCCAGCCAACATTTCCATCTTCAATTTCAATTTCGTACCAATTACCCATCACCTGAAGTATTCGAACGCGAGTTCCTGAATGTAACACAAACAGCTCAGTTCCGCGAGCCTCAGGTGCACTTCGCACTGTTACCGATGGTGAAAATACGATGGCTCTGTTGCGGTTCTCGAGTCGTTGTTTTTGATTGTTTGCAAATGCAAAAGAAATACCTGAAACTAAAACAGCCAGTAGAGCAAAGAAGAAACTGATTTTACGAAAAAGGATGCTTCTTGAGAAGAAATAGAATAAAAGTCCGGCAAGAAACAGGATAAAAGTAATAATTGATATCCATGCCCAGGTATCCGGATTTGCGCTGTTGCGGAATGAAGCAAACCAACGAACCAGAAAAAACTCACCAACTGGTTCAATGTTATCAGTAATCTGGCTGTAGGCCAGATTCAGATTATGCCTGATATCTCTATCCTGAGGTGCAAGCAAAAGAGCTCTTTCGTAATTTAAGATGGCTGATGGCAGATATCCGTGCCGGTAATAAGCATTTCCGAGATTGTAGTATAAATCTGCCGAAACCATTCCCGATTTTAGAACTTCTTCATACAGTTCAATGGCTTCTCCATATTCACTTTCCATGTAATGCTGGTTTGCCTGTTCAATGATCAGGTTAAAATCAGCCTTAACACTAAATGAAGTGAAAATAAACAGAATAGTTACAATATATATATGACTTAACTTCATAGCTTTTATATAGTTTGCAATTTAACTACAAAACATTAATCCTTATCTCTTATTTGTTTATTTGTCCAAAAATCTAGACAATTCCCTTCCTAACCACCTCTCAACCCTTCCAACCCTTCCAACCCTTCCAACCCTTCCAACCTTTCCAACCCTTCAACCTTCCAACCCTTTCAACCTTCCAACCCTTTCAACCTTTCCTCTTTCTCAACTGTTGCTCAAGTTTGCTAATGGTTGTCAGAGTTTTCTTATAAAGTTCATCTCTCTCACTGTGGTCGTTTTGCGGAGAATAGCGGGCATACTCACATGTGTCTATTATTCCCAGGAACTCATCAGAAATTTGTTCTTCTGCTCCACTGTTGATTAGGATGTTTCTTGCATTATCTTTATTGAGTTCAGCACGGGGTATTGAAAGTTTATCGCTTGTATACCCCCAAAGAGCTCTTGCCAGCTCTTCGTAAAATCCTTCCTGGTCACCCTTTTTAAGTAATTGAGCAGATTTTTTAAGGTTTTTTCTGGCAATTCTGTTGGCTCTTCTGTTACGTACCTTTTGAACATCTGCGTTTTCTTTAATTCTTTTTTTGTTGAGGAAGAAGATGATAAAGAACAGAATGATTGGCACAACGTATGCCAACACAAACAATCTGCTACCGAAAAGGAAGACATTTCCTGGTTGCAGAACCATTGGAGAAGTTCGAATAAACCTGATGTCTTGTCCCAAAACCCTTACACTTTCACGGGTTGCGGCTCTGCCGGGAGATGCCGCAACAGGGGTTGTGGCATCTGATACACCAGCTGTACGTTCAACATTTATAGTTATTGGTTCACTTCTGAGTGTTTGATATCTTCCGGTTGAAGGATTGAAATAGCTATACTCGACTTGTGGAATTTCAAAGGTGCCTGAATGTCTGGGAATAATCAGTGTTTCGACGGTGCGAGTCCCTCTTCCTCCCTGGGCAGTTTGCCTGATGTTGTTTGATACATTTGGGTCAAAGACATCAAAATCGGGAGGAAAGTTAAATTGAGGATTGCGCGCAAGCCTGTGATTCCCCGTTCCGGAAATCTCTGCTCTAACAGTAATTCCATCGTTTACTTTTACATCTGTTGCTGATGCTGTCACATTGAGTGAAATATTTCCAACTACCCCCGAAAAATTAGCCGGACGGGGAGAGGGTAGAGGTTTTACTTGTATGGTAATTGGATCGGTGGAAACTCTTTTTCTTACCGTTCTGTATGAGTCAAAAAAGTCACCAAATATGCTGTGTGACTGTCTTGCCTGTCTTTGCCTTACCAAAAATTCAATGGATGTTGGCTCTATGGTTATTCTCCCGGTGGTTTGTGGGTATAAAACTCTTTGATTAAATGTTCCAACCCGGTAGTTTCTACCTCTGATGTTTTCCATGCTCCATTGAATGCTCCCCGATTCAGACTCCAACTCTTCAACCAAAAAATTTCTTAACTCCGGTTGCCTAACATCGGCAATCCCCTCAAGATTAACTCTTGTATAAATTCTTGTGGTAACAACCAGAGGTTCATCCTGCCAGACTTCGCTTTTGTTGGCCGTCATGGTGATAAAAATATCATCATCGGACAAGGTTCCTCCTGATGGCTGAGATTGCTGTCCGGGTTGAGATGCAGGAGCATCGGCTTCGGATTCAATGACTTCAATGGTAACAGGATTGCTCTGTACCCTCTGGCCATTGACCTGGATGGTTGCAGCAGGGATTGTGAACCTTCCTGTATTATCTGCTCTTAGTACATAAGTGTATGAGTATTGTGTAGATCTGCTCACCTGATTATTGATTATTTGGACAGATGAACTTTGAGATATGGTTGGCCCCATTAATATTTGAAAATCAGTAATGTCTGGAACGCGTATGTCATCGGCTTCCTTGTTAATGGTATATACCAATTGAAACCGGTTTCCCTGTACAACTGTTGATGGTGCAGTGGCCTTAAATTCAGTTTCCTGAGCCAATGCTGAGGTACATACGGACAGTAATGCTAAAATATATATGGTTAATTTTTTCACAATTAGATGATTTGATTAAGTTCCTTTTGGTAAAATTCTGTTTTTTGCGCGCTTTACGCAAAAAACGCTCTGAAAATCATTTTAGTTTGAGTTTTTCGGAATAAAATTACCAATTTTTCTCAATTCTTACAGGTTGTTCGTCCTGATGACGATTCATTTTCTCCATGATGTCTCTTTCATTCTCCTCAACAGCTTGCAATAATCGTTCCGCAGCTTCTCTGCTGATCCCTTCCGTTTCCTGCTGTTGTTGTTGCTGATCTTGTTGATCCTGCTCCTGTTCCTGTTGATCCTGCTCTTGTTGTTGCTGTTGCTCTTGTTGCTGTTCTTGTTGCTGATCATCCTGATCCTGATCCTGATCTTGCTGTTCTTCTTGCTGATCTCTCAGCTTTTTGGCAGCGATTAGATTATACCTGGTTTCATCATCAAGAGGATTATGTCGAAGCGACTCTTTATAGGATTCAATACTTTGTTCTAATTCCTGACTGTATAAAAAACTGTTCCCTAAGTTATGATATAATCTGGCAAGCGATTCAGGATCGTTGGTAAGTGGAGCAATGGCCTGAAAACGCTCAATGGCCTCGTCGAATCTCTCCTGACGGAATAAAACTGAAGCAAGGTTGTAACCGGCTTCAAAAGAACTTGGATTGCGACGTAATGCTTCGCGGAATTGGACTTCGGCCTGTTCATACTCTTCCTTTTCCATGAGTTCCAAACCTCTTCGCACAAATCTTCTTTCATCCTGCGCAAATGTTTCTGCTGTAAAAAGCAGCAGAAAAAAGATAATGAATACGTTTATTATATTTTTATTGATCTTCATAACCGCCATGATTATTTCACCGTTAAACTTCCTTTTTCCTTCTCAATTTTATTAACTGTAAATAAGTCAATGTTCCTCAGGAGTTTATTTTTTCTTTCAAGAATAATAAAATCAATAATCAGAATCAGCAGCACCAAAAAAGCGATGTATTGGAATTGATCTTCAAAATCGGTATAGACTTTTGTTTCAAAATCAGCTCGTTCCAAATCCGAAAGTTCGTTCATTAATTGGTTGATGCCTGCTCTGATGTTATTTGCTGGAATATATTCCCCGTTACCGGCATGTGCTATATCTGCAAGCATCTGTTCATCGAGCCTGGTTATTACCACATTCCCGTTTCTATCGCGAAGGAAATTCCCTGAACCACCTACAGGAATAGGGCCTCCTTCAGGCGATCCCATACCAACTGTATATACAAGAATCCCATTTTGAGCAGCACGTTGTGCTGCTCCAATCGCATCATCCTCATGATTTTCTCCATCAGAGATAACTATGATGGCGCGGTTTACATCTTCCTGTTGAGTAAAGGACTGCATGGATAATTCAATAGCTCGTCCGATGGCTGTTCCCTGGGTTGGTACAATATCGGTTGTGATGTTGTTGAGGAACATTCTTGCCGATGCATAATCTGATGTAATGGGTAGCTGAACATAAGCATTTCCCGCAAATACAACAATCCCGATCCGATCGTTTACCAAACGATCGGTTAAACGGGCTACGGCCTGTTTGGCTCTTTCCAGCCTGCTTGGTTGTATGTCCTGACTGTTCATACTATTGGAAACATCTAACGCAATCATGATTTCAATTCCTTGTCGCTGAACAGTTTGAAGACGTGTCCCAAATTGTGGTGCTGCCAACGTGAATATAAGTCCCATTAATGCCAACAACAACAGATAAAACTTCACAACAGGCCGATACATTGATACATCCGGCATCAGATGACTGAGCAGTTCGGTGTTGCCGAACCGTTCAAGTGCCTTTCGTTTGCGATAGCTGAAAATGAGCTGAATAAACGCCAATGCCGGTATCAGCAAAAGCAAGTATAAATATTCCGGATTTCCGAATCGAAACATGGCTATATCTTTTTTATTTATTCAATAATAATCTTTACAAAAATCTAAACCCTACAACCTAATCACCCACCAAACTAAAACCTTAAACTTCCAACTTAAAACTTTTAAACTTCTTAAGGCAACGTCCTAAAAACTGTATTTCTCAACAATATTTCAGTTAACAAAAAGAGCATGGCGAGTAGTGCGAATGGAAGAAACTCTTCCGAATGCCTCGTGTATTCCTGAACTTCAATCTGGTGTCTCTCCAATTCGTCAATTTCTCTGTAAATGGCATCTAGTCCGCTTCTGTCGGTCGCTCTAAAGTATTTTCCTCCAGTTAAACCTGCAATCTCGGTCAGCATATCTTCATCAATTCGCACTTCAACATTCTGTATTTGGGTTCCAAAAACAGTATTAACGGGAAATGGTGCAGTCCCGATGGAACCAACGCCAACTGTGTAAACCCTTATGCCGAAGGTTCTGGCAATTTCGGCTGCGGTAAGTGGTGCTATTTGTCCACGGTTGTTTTCTCCATCCGATAAGAGAATAATTACTTTGCTCTTTGCATCGCTGTCTTTAAGACGGTTAGCCGCTGCAGCTAGCCCCATTCCGATGGCTGTGCCATCTTCCACCATGCCGGTTCTGACATCCCGCATTAAATTTATCAACACGCTGTGGTCGAGTGTCAAAGGGGATAAAGTAAATGCTTCACCTGCAAAGATGGTTAACCCGATCCGGTCATGTGGTCGCATTCTGATGAAATCAATAGCGACTTCTTTAGCTGCTTCCATGCGGTTTGGTTCAAAATCCATGGCTAGCATACTACCGGAAATATCTAAAGATATCATGATGTCAATCCCTTCGGTGGTTACATTTTGAAGCCGGTTGGTACTTTGTGGTCTTGCAAGGGCTATAATTAAAAATATGAGAGTCAGACATCTTAAGGCAAAAGGCAGATGCCTGAGATAAGTTTTCTTCGACTTTTTTAAACTTGCAAACCCTCTCAGGGTACTGATCTGCAGCGATGCATAAGCGGTTTTTTGCTTCCAGATGTACCATGCTATCATTGGTATCAGCAACAACAACAAATAGAAATAGTTTGGATGAAGAAATGTATAGTTCATATTAAAGTTCTCATTTAATCATGGAAAATCTGTAAAAACAAATTTTAGTCTCGTTCCTCCTGCTTGTCTTCGGAGGATGCTTCCTTTAACTCTTTTTCCAGTGCTTCCCTGGTTGGTACAGGCTCTTCCTTTGTTTGATTTACGAAGAAATAAGCTGAAATCAGGCAGTTGTCATTTTCATCCGGCAATGGTTCATATTTGGCAAATTTTGCCAAATCTGCTGTGCTAAGAACTGTCTCCATTTTATGAAAGAGATTTTTATCAGGTAACTCCTGATATTTCAGTGCACTCATGATTTCCCCTGTGGTTTGTTCCATGGCCGGGAAGTTGTATCTATCCTCCATATATCGCCTCAAAGTATCTGTAAGCTGCGAATAGTATGATTTAACTTGTCCCGATTGCCACAATTTTTCACTCTTAATTTTGTCCAGTGATTTAAGAGCCATAATATGTGGCGGCTCTTTGGGTTTGGTGGGAAAAAAGATTTCTTTTACTGGAATCTCCCGCTTTTTATAGAAATAGTATCCAAAATATGCCAACAAACCAATAATCAGAATGGACAGGATCCAATATTTGAATCGCCACAATTCTGATAGTAAGAAGGGCAGATTAAACGGCAACTTGATATCGAAAAAACCTTTGGAAGGGTCAACTTCTGTAAATGGGTTTACCACCAGCAAGGCAGACGACTGGGTTTCAGCGCGCCTGGCAAGTTCACCTTCCATGTATTCAAACCTCAATGGTGGTATATAATGCAAGCCGCTGTCGAAGGATGTAATTCTGTATCGCTTTGTAATGGCAAGTCTTTGATTGTCGAGGTGTGTTGTGTCCGGTCTTGATTCTCTTACCACCTCAATATTCTTTGTAATGGTATCGCTGATGTTTGGAAATGCCAATTGAATATTATCCGGTTGCGATATTTCAATGGTAAAATCCATCTGTCCGCCAATAACCATCAGAGTGGAATCGAGTTTTGCCGATACAGTAACATTCTGGGCAATATGAATGGCCGGAAAAATGAACATCAGCAACAATGCCGGAAGTATTTTAGCGTTCAGTAATTTCTTTCCTGTCATTTTAATTTCTTTTTTTGAATAGCGACATCAATGCTTTTACATAATCCTCATCGGTTCTGACTGAAACGTTATCAACCCCACATTTTGTAAATGTGGAGTAGAGATTTTTTTCATTCTCCTCCCACCATGTATTAAAAGCTTGCCGTGTGTTTTTGTTGGATGTGTTTATCCATTGGTTCTCTCCTGTTTCCGCATCTTTAAACTGCACAAATCCTATATCCGGAAGGAGTGTCTCCCTTGGGTCATAAACACGCAGAGCTACCAAGTCATGCTTTTGGTTGGCAATTTTCAGTGCATCCTCAAAATTGTCGTCAATAAAATCAGAAATAACAAAAGCAGTACATCTCTTTTTTATGGCGTTGGTCAGGTAGCGCAATACTTCAGAAATGTTGGTGTCTCTTCGTTCGGGTGTATATGTGATTAACTCCCTTATTATATGAAGGATGTGCTTACGGCCTTTTTTGGGCGGAATAAACTTTTCAATTTTGTCTGAAAAGAATATGACACCGGTTTTATCGTTGTTTTGTATTGCTGAAAAGGACAATACCGCCGCTATTTCGGTGATGATGTTCTTTTTGAATCTCCAGGTTGTTCCAAACTCCCGTGAGCCTGATACGTCAATCAGCAACATGACTGTTAACTCCCGCTCTTCCTCGAAAACTTTAACATAAGGGTGATTGAAACGGGCTGTTACGTTCCAGTCGATGTTCCTGATGTCGTCACCATAGTGATATTCCCGAACTTCACTAAACATCATTCCGCGACCTTTAAACGCGGTATGGTACTCTCCCGCGAAAATATTGCTGGAGAGACCGCGCGTTTTTATTTCAATTTGTCGAACTCGTTTTAATATGTCGGTTGTATCCATTGAATATTCAGTTGTCAGTTACCAGTTACCAGTTATCAGTTATCAATGTTCAGTTGTCAGTTATCAGTGTTCAGGTGTTAGTGCTCGTTATCACTGCTCACTGCTCATTGCTCCCTGATTATGGTACTTCCACAGTGTTCAAAATTTCGCTGATGATTTCCTCTGATGTGATGTTGTTGGCTTCTGCTTCGTAAGATAGTCCTATTCTGTGGCGCATAACGTCATGGCAAACGGCTCTCACATCTTCAGGAATGACATATCCGCGACGCTTTATAAAAGCGTAAGCTTTTGATGCCATGGCAAGACTGATGCTGGCACGTGGAGAGGCTCCATAGGATATCATATCTTTGTATTTCTCCAATTTGTAATTCTCGGGGAATCGAGTGGAGAATACAATATCAACAATGTATTTCTCAATTTTTTCATCCATATATACATCCTTTACAACCTTTCTGGCTCTGATGATGTCATCGGGCTTAAGTATTGTGGATGCTTTTGGGAAAGTTTGAGCAAGATTGTGACGAATGATTTCCTGCTCTTCGTTTTTTTGTGGGTATGAAATCACCACTTTCAACATAAACCTGTCCACCTGAGCTTCGGGGAGGGGATAGGTTCCTTCCTGTTCAATGGGGTTTTGCGTGGCCAATACAAGAAATGGTTCAGGTAGTTTGTAGGTTTTATCGCCAATGGTAACCTGTCTTTCCTGCATTGCTTCTAAAAGTGCACTTTGCACTTTTGCAGGGGCACGGTTTATCTCATCCGCTAATACAAAATTGGTAAACAATGGACCTTTTTTTACCACGAACTCTTCGTTTTTCTGACTGTAAATCATCGTACCTAAAAGGTCGGCCGGCAGCAAGTCTGGGGTAAACTGAATTCTGCTGAATTTGGCATCTACTATGCTTGCCAAAGTGTTAATTGCAAGGGTTTTTGCTAGTCCGGGAACACCTTCCAAAAGGATGTGTCCATCGCTTAGTAGTCCGGTTAAAAGACTTTCAACCAAGTGTTTCTGACCAACTATTACCTTGTTCATCTCGATGGTCAACAGGTCCACGAACGAACTTTCCTGCTTTATTCTTTCATTAAGTTCTTTGATGTCAACAGTTTGATTCATAATTTTATCGTTTTTCCGATTAGCGAATTATGTTTAATTTCTGATAACGTTTATCAAAAGTATATAAGCAACAGCCAAAAACGGAGTGATGGCTGTTAATGTTTGTTAAAACTAGGCGGTGGCTGATTTTCCTGTCGCCGTTTTCATATCAATAATTGTTCCATTTTTTTATGATGTCAGCATATTCTGAACCAGATTTTTTGTGGAAAATATGGCTGAATCATTTAAATTTGAACTTAAAATTTATGAGACTATGTTTGAAAATGATGAATTTGTATGTCGCCACATGCAGTTAACTAAGGGCGATATTGTTCGTGTGATACGCGAAAAAGAGTTGACCTCTTTTTCTGAAATACAGGACGAAACAGATGCCGGAACCATCTGTGGTACCTGTGTAGCCGACATTGAAGAGATATTGGAAGAGGAGCTTGAGCGTAGAAAATCCGGCGGTAATTAAGGAATCAAAATAGAACTGTCTCCGTAACTTAAGAACCTGAAATCGTTATTCATGGCGTATTCGTAAACCTCTTTCCAGTTATCGCCTATAAGTGCGCTAATAAGCAATAAAAGCGTGCTTTTTGGCTGATGGAAATTGGTAATCAGGCCATGTACGATTTTAAATTTGTAGCCGGGTGCAATCATGATAGAGGTGGATGCCTTAAAACTGTCCTCGTTTGATCGTTTCAGCTGGTTCAAAAGAGATGTTAAGGCACATTTTACAGACGCATCCGAAGGTAATTCAAAACCATCCCATTGTTCTATTTTATTGTATGGCAATCCATTAATAATCCTGACTCCGGCATAGTAAAGCGACTCGAGCGTACGAACCGACGTGGTACCAACAGCAACAACCGGGTTGTTGTGGTTGATGAGTTTTTCAATGGATGTACAGCTTATTTCAAACTGCTCTGTATGCATGGCGTGACCACTTATCTTTTCACTTTTCACGGGTTGAAAAGTGCCTGCTCCGACATGCAAAGTGATTTCCAGTCGTTTATGGTTTTGTTCTTCGATTTTTTTCAGAATGGCTTCGGAGAAATGGAGACCTGCAGTGGGAGCTGCCACCGAGCCATTGAGTTTTGAATATACTGTTTGATACCTTTCAGTATCAATGATTTCAGATTTTCTGTTGAGGTAAGGTGGGATAGGGGTTTGTCCCATTCCTTCCAAAATGTCTGCAAAATTGACATGCTGGTTTTTCCATGAGAATTTAATGATGCATGCATCATTAATTCTATCTGTCAACAGAGCAGAAACTTCTACATCGCCAACTGCTGTATTGGCAACGGCGGATAGAGTTTCCCCTTTCCATTTTTTTAAATTTCCTACCAAACAGACCCATTCTACTTCATGGGTTTGCTGAAATGCCATTGCCGCATCTGATGGACTGTGTGGTTCCAGACAAAATATCTCAATTTTAGCACCGGTTGATTTAAAAAAATGGATGCGGGCTCTGATGACCCTTGTATTATTGAAAACCAACATAGTGTTATCAGGTAAATACTCCGTCAAATTTTTAAAATTTGTATGATTTACTGACAGGTTTTTGTAAACCAATAAATTGGATTCGTCCCTATTGGCTAAAGGATACTTGGCAATTCTCTCGTCAGGTAGATGATAGTTAAAATCTGAAATATTTATTTCCGGAACAGGCATAATTGATTTTCTTCTTTTTTCGGCTGCAAAAATAACTAACTTTGCGAAACAAAGAGTTAAATCCGGTAAATTATCATGTTATGCGCGTAGAGAAAGGCGATAGAGTCAGGTTTTTAAATGAAGTGGGTGGTGGTATTGTTACCCGAACCGAGGGAAATCTTGTTTTTGTGGAAGACGAAGATGGTTTTGAAGTACCTGCTCCCATTTTTGAAGTGGTTATTGTTGAAAAAGCAAATCAAATTGTATCCGATAATATCATAGAATCGCCAATAAAACAACAAGTTGTTACGAGAAACGAAAAGGTTTCTGAACCTGAAGCCTATCATGAAGAGATGGAAGAGGAGGGGCATGACGACTTCAATCCAAGGTTTTACCTTGGATTTATTAAAGCCGGAAAAGACCAGTCTGAACTGGAGCAATATCTAATCAACGATAGCAATTATTACTGCTCATATCTCATTTCTGAATTGCGTGAGGATGGATATATGTATGCCTTACACCAGGGAATAATTGAACCAAATACGAAAATTCCTGTGGATCAGGTTGCAGCACAGGAATTGGATGTTACATGGGACGTTCAATTGATTTTGTTCCGAAAGGGTAAGCCATATCCTGCCATAAAACCAGTATCGACTTCCGTTTCCATTAAAGCACGAAAATTTTATAAGGAGAACAGCTTTACCAATAACGATTTCTTTTATCAGCCTGCAGTTTTAATTTCCATCATAAAAAATGAATTGGAACAGAAATTGGAACTTTTAACTGAAAAGGAAACCACGGCCATTATAAAAGAGAAAGAAGGAAATAGCGAACCGCGTCCTGCCAAAGTTAAGCGCAAATCCACACCGGAATTACTTGAAATTGATCTTCATATACATGAGTTGATTGATTCTGTTTCTGGTTTGTCAAATGGTGAAATTTTGCAAATTCAGATGGATAAATTCCACACCATCATGGCAGAAAACATAAAGAATAAGGGGCGAAAAATTGTATTCATTCATGGAGTTGGCAATGGTACGCTGAAAACCGAAATCCGAAAACAGTTAGATCGCAAGTATAAAGGACTATACTATCAGGATGCCTCTTTTCGTGAATATGGTTATGGCGCAACCATGGTTATACTGTAACTGTATTTCTTGGGATATATCTGCCGGTCATTTCCCTGGTGCTGATCAGTTGATCCTCACTAATGAAATGTCCATTCAATATCAGTCCAAAAATGTCTTTTCGGAAAAGAGAGAGATTTGCACCCAGTGGTGTCTCCGCATTTATTTTTTCCGGATCCCATATAATAATATCGGCATCTGATCCCGCTTGTAACAGACCTTTTTGCGGATAGATTCCCAACAACTTAGCCGGACGCGTTGCGTACATGTCACAAAGATCTATCAGTGAGCCTATTTCCGGCTCACCTGATTTCAGCGTTTCAGAAATGAATGACAAGTGTTGACTGTTTTCTATGAAATTATCCTGTTTTATTCCAGGTGGTTCGAGTTTTGGTGGAGAAATAAGCAAGTTCTTATTAGCATGATATTTATCCAGGTTCTTGTAAACTTCAGATGCATTTGACTGCATCATGTTATTTATATCCAGAGATGCATAGATGTTTTCAGATTGATAACCACCCGGATTGATAATTTCAAGTTCTTCGGAACTGCAAATCCCTAAAAAAAGAACATTGGTTCTTTTTTTTCTTACTGTATGAACGATTTGGTTAAGCATTGTCAAATCAGAAGCATGCTTCCCCGGTTTGATGTTCGTCTGTTGATTGCAAAATCTGGTTTCACAAATCAGGAGTAGCTCTTCTTCAGATATCATATCAATTAAATCATTAAATTCTCCTGATATGAATTTGTCCAGATGTTTAAACTTCAACAGTAGAGAGGTGATGCCACCTCTCAAATGGCCTAATTCGAGTTCATCTTTGGTTAGTTTACTGCTCCTGAGTGCATCCAGATGAAGACCGAAATCGGATATAATAGGTAGGCAGTCGTTTTTAAGAGTTCTGATCTTTTCAAGGCTGAATTCATCTCTTTTAATCTTCAGAGTATCCATTAAAAATGTAGCTCCATGTGAGAGAGCAATATAGATGGCTGAGGATATTGGTTCCTCATCTGATTTGAGAAACGGGCAATTGTAATGAATTAATCCCGGTAGTAAGTATTTGTTTTCAGCATCAATGATTAATGTATCTGGAGTTGGCTTCCTGATGGTTTTTGCAATCTCAATTACTCTGCTATTACCAATAAGAATATCACCGGTAAATAGAGTGTTTCCGGCAACTATTTTTCCATTGCATAACAGTGTGTATTGCATGTTATCCGTTAATTGCTTTATTAAAAATATGGATTATTATCGAATTAGTCAAACTTCATGTCCATTATCAGATTTAATAAAATTAAATAAAGATTTCAATCCGGTTAAATATGTATTAAATTTGTCGCCTCAAATTTGATGATATGGTCTGGTTATTCCTTACGTTGTCTTCCGCAGTTTTTCTGGGTATATACGAAGTTATTAAGAAACATGCGCTAAAAGATAATGCTGTGTGGTTGGTGTTGTTGTACAGTACTTTCAGCAGTAGTGTTGTTTTTCTGCCACTTATTATTCTTTCCGGAGCAGGGATTATTGAGGCAGGCAGCCATTTATATGTGCCAGTGATTTCGTTTCATGAGCATTTGTTGATATTATCCAAGACTATTATTGTTTTAACATCATGGATTTTTTCATACTTCTCACTGAAGCATCTACCCATAACCATTGCTTCACCCATCCGTGCAACAGCTCCAGTCTGGACACTCATGGGAGCTTTGATTATTTATTCTGAGCGGTTGAGCATTGTTCAGTGGATTGGGTTAACCATTACTCTTTTCTTTTTCTTTATGTTTTCAACTGCCGGTCGCAAAGAGGGCATTTCATTCCGGCATAATAAATGGGTTTGGTTTGCTGTTTTAGGTACATTGTTTGCCTCTGCCAGTGCACTGTTCGATAAGTTTCTTATTCAGACCGTCGATCGAATGGCGGTTCAGGCTTTTTTTAGCGTTTATCAGATTGTACTCCTGTTGCCGGTTGTTTTTGTGATCAGAAAGACTATGGCGAATCCACTTCCCCTGATTTGGCGTTGGAGCATTCCTCTAATTGGCCTTTTTCTGGTAATTGCCGATTATTTGTACTTCTACGCACTGGATTTTCCTGAAGCACTTATTTCGGTTGTGTCTACACTTCGCAGAGGTAGTGTGGTTGTGGCATTCTTTTTTGGAGCTATGTTGTTTCATGAGGTCAACATTGGCCGAAAAGGGATTTTATTAGCCGGGATTTTGATTGGTATTATCATTTTGATGATGGGGTAGATAGGGGATAAGGTGAAAAGGTGATATTGTGAGAGGGTGGAATGGTAGGAGGGTTTTTAGTAAATAAAAAAGATTGTAACACCTGCTACTGCCAGAAAGGCTCCAATAACTTCTTTAGTGGTTATTTTTTCTTTGAAAAAATACCATGCCAGGGGTATGATGAGTACAGGTGTTAGAGAGTTCAGCGTTGATGCAATACCCGTGGTGGTATATTTTATGGCCAACAGGCTTAACGAAACACCCAAAAATGGACCGAAAAATGAGCCGATTGTAATATGCCACATGGCTTTGGTATGCTTCATGGCTGCTTTTACCTGATACCATTTTCCGGTTATCGTGAAGAGAATTGAAAAACCTATAATGCCAGTTATCACTCTAATTTGTGTCGACATAAAAGGATCGGCGTCCTGCATTCCGAATTTACTAAGTACCAGTCCGAGGCCTTGACCTGCAGCTCCACCCAGAGCTAAAAGAATTCCTTTTGCGGGGTAGTGAAATTGCATTTTTCTCCCTTTTACAGGTTTGGCTAATATGACCAGTGCAATTCCCCAAATTGTAACGAACATTCCGATAGAATTTGCAATGGATAATTTTTCACCAATAATTAGCCAGCCAAACAGGGCTGTTAATGGGGGCGAAAGCGACATAAGTAACATAGATATTCTTGCACCTGTAACCACAAACGCCTGAAATAGAAGCAGGTCACCGATGACGAAGCCAATTAAACCGGATACGCTTAACCAAACCCATGCATGCGTGGATGCGTTTTGCGGGAAAAAATGTCCGTTGGTAATAAGTGTGTAAAAACCGAGCCAGAAAAGTGCCATTACAAGACGAATCAGATTGACGGGTAGTGATCCTACTTTTTTCCCTGCGGATTCAAAGGCAAGACTGGTAAAAGTCCAGCAGAATGCTGTTAATAATGCGGATAATTCTCCCAGATTTCCGGAGACAAATTCATTCATCTGAAGCTGTTCTTTGTATGTGGTTTTTGGTGATCACAAAGAAAAACTAATTTGATGAAATTTTACATGATTTCTATAAGAAAACAATGTGGTTATTTATTTTTAATGAAATGAAAGCTCTTAGAAGTTAGATTGAGTATCGTTCTTGCTGAGGCCCTGAGTGGTGAACTTGTGAAAAATTCCGTTTCACGGAATTTCAGTTTTTAAGGTATGTCAATATTTTTATAATGTATATATGCTAGATTGACAAGTGTATAATGCTTTTTGATCACATTGTTCAATCAGATGATAATAAGAAGATTGTTTATATCTAATATCTAACAATCTAATATCTAATAATCTAATATCTAGTAATCTATTGGTCTATAGTAAGCACCTACGGATACTTTGATTATAAGCAACAGGTTGAACGAATGTATTTTGAAGTGAGATGTCGATGTAAAGTATCCGTAGGCTCCTTAACTTCCGGGTTGGATGTTTATTTACATTTGCAGTTTCCACCGCATTTACAAGACCCTCCCGAACCGCTTTTGCAAGCGCAGTTTCCTCCGCAACCACATTTCGATTGCTCATTCTGCTGGGTAGCTCCGGTATATACGTAAACTTCCCCTTTGTCTGTTTCATATGAATTGCTCATAAGTCTTCCATTTTAGTTCGTATGACAAAATAACGAATTTTGATTGAGATAAACAAGATAAAAAACTCCGAAATAGCTGTTCGCTTAAATTTTTATCTTTGTTGTATATTTGTTCGTCAGCAAATATACAATTAAACAAATCATATAGTTTAATGGAAGCAGTAGATTTATCGAGATACGATAATAGTTGGTTCAACCCCGGGCGGGGAGCGATCATTCGTTCATTATGGTTTATTATAAACGCTCTGTTTTTTATCAATGCGTTGAATCCTTCATCCAGCATAAAAGTTATTCTGCTTCGCATGTTTGGAGCCAAAGTAGGAAAACGGGTTGTGGTAAAGCCAGGTGTTAACATTAAATATCCCTGGAATATTGAGATTGGTGATAATACATGGATTGGTGAGCGCGTCTGGATCGATAGTCTTGGAGTCGTGAAAATTGGGGCCAATTGTTGCCTTTCGCAAGGTGCCATGATTTTAAACGGAAATCATGATTATTCTAAACCCACGTTTGATTTACAGGTGAAGCCTGTCATTTTGGAAGATGGCGTATGGATTGGCGCTCATGCCGTGGTTACACCCGGAACTTTATGTGGTACGTACTCTGTATTAAGTGTTAGCAGTGTATCTTCAAAAATATTGGAGCCGTATGGTATTTATCGCGGAAACCCTGCGATAAAAGTCAGAGATCGGAGTATTGCAGAATAACAATTAAGTATTACCTCTCTCAAAATAACAGATTGTCATTTCGAGCGAAGCGAGAAATCTATTACATGAATTCCAAACTGTACTGCGCTTCACTTCATCTTATCCCCCAACCACACAACCTTTCTACCTCTTGGCCTAATCATCTAAAAATTATAATAAATATTTCTCAGAGAAGTCCTGAATGCAACATAGAAATGCGTATCCGTTCTGTCAATTATGTCATTCACCTCACTTCTGATGTTTAATCCCATACTTAGGTTCATATTATTAACCGGGTTGATTAAGAATGAAACGGCTCCTCCGGCCTGAGTAATGGTTGTGCGTAATCCCTGACCAATCTCATGACCATAGGTGTAAGGTCTCTCCAGATTTGGAGCAAATATATTGCCTCCATAACTATATTGATCATCGCTGTCGTTAAAATCTTTACCATGGATGGCGTACATGGTATTTAGGTGAAGGTACCAGCGATTCCACCTGTATGTTAAAAACGATACGCTTTCTCTGAAATTAGCACCCAACGGGTGCGCTAACTCCTGATTGAAATGACCATAATTGGTGATGGGGTAGTAATGTGAATAAGTATAGGGTCGAACCTGACTGTATTCAGTTTGCACGTCAAGATTTCTGATGTTCAAAAAGTTATAATCTTTATAACCAATCTGGAATCCTTGTTTATTGGCCCACCATTTGTCCCCGCTAAAAACTTCGTCAAATTTGAACTCGCCCATTACATATTGAGCATAAAAAGCTGCATCATTCCAGGGAATGTAACGTAGGTTTAATCCCATGGTGACATTATCGGGAGAACCAAGAGAAAACTCTACAGGACGGTATATAACTGTTGGTATCAGGTAATTCATGTCCATGCCGCGGTATCCAGTTTCATCTTCGGCTGCCCAAATTACACTTTCAAAAAGGCCTAAGGAAAAACGTTCTCCAATATTCCATGATAGATAATGAAATACGCCGTATTTATAGTCGAACCTCTCATCTCCACCAATCCGAATGGTGTTCTTGTGCTGAAGCTGACTCACCATAACCATGTATTTCAGATTCCAGAAAGTGGCAGTCATTTTAAAATATGGATAGCTGAAAGTATTATCAGACAATAAGAGACTACGGTGTCCATCTCCTATGAAGTTTTTACCATAGCCCAGTTGAAGATTTATCCAGTTTCCGGCGTTGTAAGATAAGTAACCTGTTGATTGAGAGTAGTCAAATCCGTCATCACCATATGGTTTTGTTCTTCCCTGACCCGGAATGATCCCGCGTTCATCTACAAACTCCCGTATATATCGAGGATAAACAGCCTGGTTTTCATGAAAGTCGGCATAAAAGGCAAGGTTTTCGCCTAAATTTCCTTCTAACATGATGGCACGGGTATTTGTCCAGGTATTGATGCTTTCATCCATCTCTTTTCCCAATTCGAGGTTGAACATTGGGTTGACCCTGATCATGATGGGGCCATCAACATCTTTTTCCCATCTAAAAAGATCATCATGTATGAACCTTTGCCATACATTTAGATTCCCCTCAGGTTTGCTTATACCTCTTCGAATAAGAGAATCTGTGTCGAAATGTCTCTCAACCTGATCAAGCCGTAACGGCTTGATGGAGGTATGAATATTTAAGCCCGGTTTATACAATTCCCTTGTTATTGGGTCATAAAATTGGTGGTTGTAAATGCTATATCGTTGACCATAAACTGAAAGAGATATAATCCAAAGGAATGATATTGCAACAACATATTTCAAAACTCCAGAAACCTTAGAGAATCGTTCCATCATCTATAAATTTAAAAGAAACCATATACCATTCACGTCTTATAAAGAATCACAAATCCTTTCACGAAACGCGGGACTCAAACTTAACTCTCAACTCTCAACTCAATACTTGAATACTCTAAACCCTTCCTCACTCCTCATAATAACCATATCCGTTTCCATACCCGTAAGCATACCCGTATCCGTATCCATACCCATATCCATAGTTATATCCAAGAATTCCTTTTTTAATATTGATGTCGTTAATCAGAACACCGATATTTTTTATCCCTTCTTCATTCATTTGTCTGACGGTGTGAGCAAAAACCTCTCTAATGGTAATGTTCTGACGAGTTAGGAATACCACAGAGTCGGCATGTCTTGCTAGCAGGTAACCATCGGCCACAACACCCATTGGAGGTGTATCCAGTAAAATAATATCAAATTCTTCTCTTAATTTTTTAAATAATTCCTCTGTTCTGGGACTACCGATAAGTTCTGCCGGATTTGGGGGAATGGTTCCTGAGGGTAAAATATATAAATTCTCAGGATTTCCGGGTTGAATAACTTCTTTAAGCTTAGCTTTCCCTATCAGATAGTTTGAAAGCCCTTTGTAACTGTCATCGAATGATAAAACACGATTCAGCCCTGGTTTTCGCATATCGAAACCAACCAGCAGGGTCTTTTTTCCACTGATTGCAAATACAGAGGCCAGATTCAGTGCACAAAATGTTTTGCCTTCACCCGGCATGGATGAAGATACTGCTATTATGGGAGATTCTTTATCTCCCGTTAAATACTCCAAACGGGATCGTACCCTTCGGAAGGTTTCGGTTATTATCGATTTTGGGTAGTTATATACCACATTATCAAGCTCCTTTGGGTTGTGGATGATGTGACCAATGATTGGCAAATTGGTAATTCTTTCAACATCATCGGGTGTTTGTATCCTGTTGTTAAGAAGTTGCCTGATTACAATAAAAATCAAAGGCAAGACTAAACCAATAAGAATGGCACGTTGTCTGTCGCTGCTGATTGTGGGCGATACCATACCTGTGGCACGAGCTGACTCCAATACGCTGTGGTCGGGAGTGTTTGAGGCTTTCTGAATTTGCGCCTCGCTGCGCTTCCGTAAAAGGAAAGTGTAAACTTCATTGTTGAGGTCAAATTGACGTTCAATTCCAAAGAGCTGACGCTCTTTTTCAGGTAACTGGTAAAGCTCGTTGGTGGTTAATTCTCGCTTCTCGTCTATGCGACTGAGTTCTTCATTAATCAATGCAACCTGATTCTCAATACCTCTCAGCAAAGTTTGTCTTGCAACTTCCATTCTATGCTCCAATTCTACAAAATAAGGGTTGTGTGTATTACGATTCAGGGTGTACTTTAAAGCCTGTCGCTCCATGTTTAACTCTGTGAGTTTGCTTATTTGTGCCGAAATGGTAACGTTATCCACCGGGTAGCTAGCGGGTGCAAGTGTTTGATTAAAAATAGTGTCTGCGCTAAAATAGTCCTTCAAGTATTCATAATACTGCCTGGTGAGCATGATTTGCGTTGATTGATTGGCCAAATTCTCGAGCCTTGAAAACAAGAGATTTGCTTGTGCCGACACACTCTGAATCTGATGCGTTGTTCTGAACTGACTTAATTCAGTTCCTTTTTCTGCCAAGGAATCAGAGATAATGATCAACTGTTGTTCAATAAACTGAATGGTGTTTGTGGCTATTTGGTTTTTCCGTTCAAGATTGATTCTGATGAAGACTTCGGCCAATTTATTCAGGAATGTTATATTTTTAGTGTTGTTATGTCCTGTAACAAAAAGCCTTACAATTGAAGTGTTTTCGCTGGGGCGGGGAGCGCTGAATCTGGACTGGTATGAAGATGCCAGTATATTTGGGTTGTTAAATTGAAAATAATACCCTCTCTCTTCGGGTCTGTTAAGATTGTGGTTTTCAACAATAATAGATAGGAAAGGGGTCATTATGGGCTCATTGAAACGAAACGTTTCCGAGAAACTAAGGGAGCCTGTATTGCCCAGAACCTGATTGCGTCCGTAATGAAAAGTGGCAGCTTGTTCTGTGTCTATATTGAGTCTGAAGGTGTTCTCATTTATAATAGACAAGTAAATTGGGGTGTTAATTATCTGCGGAGAAATTGAATCGAAATGAACTGTAAAAGGAACGTTTCCGTACAATTCGGTGCTTTTAACCCTTCCGGTTTTATAGTAAGAAACATGGAAGTCCAATTCCTCAATGGCTTCACGTATTGTTTCAAACGATCTCAGGATAGCGATTTGGTTATCTGTACTACGCATTGCACCACTCAACCCGAACCCTTCCATCATATTTCTTTGGGGTGTATCGGTTCCTCGCTCCTCCATCAGCATAGTCATTGATGCACGATAAACGGGCTGTGCATAGCGATGCATCATAAACACCGTAAACAGTGACAAACCCAATGTAATGATAAACAACCACCAATAACGTAGAATATCAACCAGAATTTTTTTGTAATCCAGGACAAACGGTGATGTTGAGTCACTTTTTAGTGGCTGCTTATTATTATTGTTAGGTTTTAGCTGATAGTTCATTTAAAAAAGATCATTAATCCCAATTCTTTGGGCTAAATATTAAATTCTGGTATTGATGTTAAATACTAACACGTAGGTGTTAGTATTTTTGGTCGATTTAGTTTCATTTGTGGTTGGTCTCAACCACAAAAAAGTTCATTATAAATTTCTCAAACAAAGCTTCATTGACTACTCTTGCCTAAGCAGGTTGTTTTAGTTCAATATCGCGTTTAACGTAAAATAAAATGCAATAAGTGATGTCAATATTCCAAAGGAGAATGACTCTCCAATTCCCCACTGTCGGGCTCTCATTGGTCTGATATAAAGAATATCATTGGGATAAATGTAAAAATGATCGGAATCAATCAGGTTCCTATCAGTTAAATCAACAACAATAGTTTCAGAACCATCCATTGTTGGTCTGATAATGGTTAATTCGCGTTTTTTTCCAAAAGGTCTCACATCACCTGCCAGCGCAACGGCTTCAAAAATATTTACCTGATCGCGCCCCATGGCAATTCGGCCACGACTTGTAAACTCTCCAAGAGCAACAAATGAGGGGTTCGCTATGCGTACCGTCACTTGTGCATCACTTAGAAATGGAAGCAATGCTTCAATAATTCTTTCTTTTGCTTCCTGTCTGGTGCAACCTTTCAAGTTGATTTTACCAACAAAGGGAAAGTCTATTTCGTAATTATCATCGATTGGATATGTCCATTGTGTGGCCTGAGCAACATTTTGAGAAGAGGTCATGTTAAAAAACTCATACAACTGAGGATTTGATGTCCTGACTCTAATAATCAGAGCATCATTGGGCTGCAAAATGTATCTTTCTGTGACTGTTTCCAACTCACCAAAAGGATTATCATATCCTTTTGTATCTTCAAGATCCTGGAAATAGATGATTTCACGATGTGGAATACAACTGTTGAAATATAGCATAAACAGTATTAGAACAGGACTGAGGATCTTTATTTTGTTACTTGTAAACAAAGACATATGTTTTTGGTCTATTTATATGTTTAATAATTGAATAGATGCAATTTGCAAATAATTTTTGATGATTGTTCAAACATCAAAAATAGTAAATTATTCTAGGGTGTAACATCCTTTTTATCTGAATATCGTAACTTTTTGATAAATTAAAGTGTAAATATGATGGATAATGATGTTTTTTGTAAATTTGTGCGAAATTGATATTTAAAACCCAAAATACCCGTTTAAAATTACCAAAAGCCTAAGAAAAAGATGAACAATTATACCATCATTTTACAAATTCTTTCTGCCGGACTTCTCTCTTTTATATTGGTGTTTATCTCTATTCCCACCATATTAAAAGTATCGTATTCCAAGAATTTGTTTGATGTTCCGAACAGACGACGTGTACATAAAGAGAATGTCCCCACGCTGGGAGGATTAGCCATATTTTTTGGAATTATTTTTACCTATTTATTTTATTTAGATTGGTTTGATCACAGAACCATTCCGTTTTTGATTCCCGCGCTGCTTATTGTGTTTTCTATTGGAATTAAAGATGACATTATGGTGACTGCACCAATTATGAAACTTTTGGGACAGCTTTTAGCCGCTTTTATTATAGTTGGCTTTGGTGACCTCAGAATTACCGATTTTCATGGCTTTTTTGGTTTGCAACCAGATTATTTTGTAAGCATGTCGTTTACCATTGTATTTGTGGTGTTTATTATCAATGGATTTAACCTGATCGACGGTGTTGACGGATTGGCAGCTGTAACAGGCATCATTTCCACTGCTGCTTTTTCTTTTTGGTTTTTTATTAATGGAGATCACGCCATGCCTGTTCTGGGAGCCATATTAATTGGTTCGTTGCTTGCATTTTTATATTTTAATGTATTTTCCAGAACTCAGAAAATTTTTATGGGAGATACCGGATCTTTATTGATAGGTTTTATTGTTTCTGTGTTTGCCATTAGATTTATGGAGTATAATGCTGAGTCGGTGCGTCCTGCTCTTACTTATACTATGACATCGGCACCGGCGGTGGCTTTAGGCATTTTAATCGTTCCGATAGTAGATACCATCCGGGTTTTCTTTTTCCGAATATCAAAAGGTCAGTCGCCTTTTGTTGCCGATAAAAGACACATTCACCACAGAATGCTCACGTTAGGGTTTTCACACATCCAAATTGCCATCTTGCTTGGGTCAGTCAATCTTATTTTTATATTTCTTTCCTATATTTTGCGTGACTTTGGAATGCTCAAGCTTTTAATACTAAATCTGGTACTGGGATTTCTGATTTTTCAAGTGCCATCTTTCGCTATTGGTCGAAGACGTAAGAAAATGTTGAGAAGTAAAAATCGACATAAAATTGTATAATCAAACTCTCAATCCGGTTGAAATGCAGATTTCTTTAATTACGGTTACTTATAATTGTGCAGAAGATTTACGTGTTACTCTTGATTCAATAAGAAATCAGAACTTTCCGATTATTGAGTATATTATTATTGATGGCGGAAGCACGGACAATACCATTGAAGTTATTAAGGAGAATACGGATCTGATTTCTAAATGGATCAGTGAACCTGATCATGGCATATACGATGCCATGAACAAAGGATTAAATATTTCAACCGGAGAAGTGATTGGTTTTTTACATGCAGGTGACAGATTTGCTTCTGTTGATGTGTTGTCATCGGTAGCAAAAAAACTTTCTTACGATGGTTTCGAATTTCTTTATGGCGATCTTCAGTATATCTCCTCCAAAAATTCCACCGAAGTTGTTCGTCATTGGAAAAGCGGATGCTTTTCAAAATCCAGGCTTTCAAATGGTTGGATGCCACCGCATCCAACTGTATATTTCCGGCGGGAGGTTTTGAACCTCACAGGCTTATTTGATACCAATTACCAAATTGCTGCCGATTACGATTGGTTGGTACGAACTTTAAAAAGAGAGGATCTGAAAATATTCTATTTAGACAAAATCATGGTGCTTATGCCCACAGGTGGAGCCAGTAATAGAAGTTTGGGGAATATTTTAAGAAAATCTTCTGAAGATTTTCTTATCATTCGTAGAAATAAAATTGGAGGCATTGGAACGTTATTTTTGAAAAACTTTTCAAAAGTGGGTCAGTTTTTCTGTAAATAAGTTTTATCTATCAATAGAACAATAGAACGTTAGACTTTTCCCGAGACATTAGGGATTAGATATTAGACTAGTAGATATCAGGCAGGTAGGGCAGTTGGGGAAGATGGTTAGATTGATCATGTTTTCTGTTTAATCTTGTTTATCAGTCTAATCCCGAGTGAATCTGGACTATAAATCTTCAATGCAGATTTATTACAAAATTTAAACAGTCTGTAAATTGTTCAGTTGATTTTGGCGAACCTTAAATATTGTTATAAAGCTTTTGTATATTTGCCGTTAACCTTAAGATATTAATTTTTTTTGTTGTCTAATTTCTGAATAAGCATTGGATCAATTGCTGTTAAATATTTAAACTGATGGCTGTACCAACACACCAGGGAGGAATCAAAACACCAGTAAACCATCGAACCGATGGATTTTCCGATATACGAAAAATCATTCGGCTCATTCTGGCGCACTGGTATTTGTTCGTCATTTTTATTCCAATGGGATTAAGCGCCGCCTGGTTTTACCATCGCTATACCGCACCTGAATATCGTGCATCCATCACCATGTTATTCCAGATCAGCAGCGAGCGTTCTATTTCGCGTTCGGTACTGACCGAAGGTTTTGGCCTCTCGCCGGAGATGAGAAGTTTTGAGAATCAAAGTTTTATCATACGGTCACAGTCAATGGTGCGACGTGCCATTGACCGGTTGGATTTTGGTGTAGCCTACTATGCACGTGGCAGATTTAAAGATACCGAGCTCTACAACCCAACGCCTTTTGAAATCAAATTCGACTCGCTTCATCCACAACTTCTAAACACGCCTATTAATATTGATGTTTTAGGAAATGGACAAATTCAGGTTTCAGTAAAAAGTGATGGAAACTGGCTGCACAATTATAAAACTTCTGCTAATGAGTCATTTTCGGGTCCGGTAAGTTTTGACAGAACAATTTCATTTGGAGATACCATTCAGCATAGTGCATTTAAATTTTCGGTTAATCCTACTTCAGCCAATGGTAGAATAGAACAAGGAAATTACTATATCGTTTTCAACTCCCATGCAGCACTTGCTTCCCGTTTTCGCTCACGTTTATCGGTTTCTCCTTATCGGGAAGGTTCCTCTATTACATTTATTTCTGTTACAGGGTTTCAACCTCGAAAATTGGTCAGATTTTTAAATGTGTTTTCAGAGGAAATCATCATCAACAACCTGGAGAGGAAGAACGATATGGCCACTCGATCCATCGACTTTATTCAGCGACAGTTGAATCAAGTTTCGGATACACTACAGGTAACCCAGCAGGAGTTGATGGATTTTAGGCGTGAAAACCGTTTTATGATGCCATCTGAAGTGTCACAGCGTTTGTCGTCAGAATTTTTTCAGAAGGAAAGAGAACGGCGATTGCTTGATGTTAGTTATGAGTATTTTACCATTATTAAACAACGTATACAGGATAATGACCTGAATGAGGATGATTATCTTCTCCCGGTTTTTTCCAGTGAACCTGCAGGGATTGTTCAGCAGTTTGTCAGGGATCATCTGGCATTACTTAATGAACTAACATTGATTGCAGGTCAGGCTGGAGAAGCCAATCCATATCAGCAGCAGTTAAGAAAGCAAATTGAGCTTTCGGAAAAAACCTTGCTGACTGCCATTCGAAAGCAGATGGAAACCATTGATATGCAGCGTGCAGAGATTGATCGGCACATTGGCTTGCTTACCAGGGAAATAGGAGATTTGCCCGAATTGGAGCGTGATTTTCTTGCTTTGGAAAGAACTCATAAACTGAATGATGCCATTTATACCTTTTTGTTGCAGAAAAGTTCTGAAATGCAAATTGCTAAGGCAAGCAATGTGCCCGATAATGAAGTACTTGACCAGGCTTCGGTTAGTGGCCCCATTACTCCAAGCGAAAGAAGTAATTACACAAAAGGCTTAATGGCAGGTCTTATTATCCCAGCTCTCATCATTGGGTTAAAGGAGCTGTTCAATACGCGAGTCAGAGACCGTGAAGACTTACAGGGAATATTAAACAATGTACCAATTGTAGGAGATATTTTGCGAAACCGGGATGGGGGAGAGAACGTTGTTCTTGATCAATCAAACTCTGTTGTAGCTGAATCATTTCGGTCACTTCGTGCAAAACTTCGCTTTTTGTTATCTCAAAATCCGGGTAAAGTCATTTCAGTTACCTCTACCAACACAGGCGAAGGGAAAACCTTTTGCTCCATAAATCTGGCTTCGGTTTTTGCCATATCAGGTAAAAAAACCGCTGTGGTTGGGTTTGATTTAAGGAAACCAAGGCTTTCAGCAATTTTTGATGTCGCAAATCATCCGGGAATCAGCAACTATTTAATTGGTCAGGTGGAGTTTGATGATATTGTAAGACCAACAAACCATGAGAACCTGTTTGTTATTCCTGCCGGAGTCATACCGCCCAATCCTTCTGAACTTATTTCCGGTTCTAATACCGTCTATTTCTTTGAAAAACTAAAGGATAACTTTGATATCATTGTGGTGGATACACCACCTGTTGGCCTGGTTTCTGATGCAAGAATATTAATGGATCTGGCTGAATGTCATCTTTATGTCGTTCGAGCTGGTGTGACCAATAAAGAGCATTTTGGTATTACTCTAAGCAATTTAATTGCCGAAGATGTTAAATGCATTGGGGTGGTGATGAATGATGTTGCATCGGCGCCACAGGGCTACGGTTATTATGCATCAGGTTATTTTCAGAGTAAGAGCTGATCAAGCAGTCATGACTGCTTGAATTATTCAACATTATTATAAAAGAAAGAGTTTAGATAAACATAAGAATGAAGATACTCTCCAATTTCTCATTAAAGCACCTTAACACATTCGGGATTGATGCCAGCGCAGATAGATATATTTTTTACACCTCAGAAGATGAGTTGAAACATATCATTGACTCAGATCAGATTAGAGATGTGCCAATATTAATTTTAGGTGGGGGAAGCAATTTACTGTTTGTTTCCAATTTTAACGGGGTTGTTTTGCATTCCGGGATTCAAGGTATTGAAAAGATTCAGGAAAATAATCAGGAGGTAATAATCAAAGTTGGAGCGGGAGTTGTTTGGGATCATCTTGTAAATTGGTCTGTTGAAAATGGCTTTTATGGACTGGAAAATCTTTCAATTATTCCCGGAAACGTGGGAGCTGCACCAGTTCAGAACATTGGAGCCTATGGTGTGGAGGTTAAGGATGTAATTGAAAAAGTTGAGGGATTATACCTTAATGACGCATCTCATTTTGTTATTCCGGGTAATGAGTGTCAGTTTGATTATCGGCAAAGCATATTTAAGACCTCATTGAAAGGAGAGGTAGTCATAACAAACGTATATTTTCGACTGAAAAAGCAACCAGGTTTTATTCTTGATTATGGATCACTTGTTGATGAAGTCAATAAGCTTGGAGAAACAACTCTTGAAAATGTGCGTCAGGCTGTGATAAAAATCCGGCAGTCAAAACTGCCGGATCCGGAAGAGTTTGGGAATGCCGGCAGTTTTTTTAAGAATCCGGTAATTTCATTCACTCAATTTCTAAATCTTCAAAAATCATTTCCTGAAATCCCTCATTTCATACTGGGAAAGAACTCACTGGTGAAAATTCCGGCCGGATGGCTCATCGAAAAGTGTGGCTGGAAAGGAAAATCAATAGGCAATGCAGGTGTTCATCATAAACAGGCCCTGGTTCTTGTGAACCTTGGGAATGCCTCAGGAAACGAAATTGTTGAACTTGCCGAGCGCATTGAAAACGATGTTTTTTATGCCTTTTCCATAAAACTTGAAAGAGAGGTAAATGTGGTTGGATAATAGATCCTTTGTAATCACATATGTAAATAGCGAACGAACTCTGACGTCTCAGATAATTCAGAATTTAAAATTAAATAGCCTCGAAGTACCGCAATATTCAAACCTCAAACCTTAAACCTCAAACTTATAACTTTAAACCTTAAACTTCAAACTTCGCATCAACCATCTACTTCACCCCCTATTTAACCACAAAAATCTAAACAGAAGTTGCATGCTGACCATCATTAAACCCGACATGTAACCAAGCCATATCCCTTGCGGACCCAGTTTGAAAATAAAAGCAGCCACATAACTTACAGGCAGTGCTATAATAAAATAGGCTACAATTACCATTATGGTAGGTATTTTCACATCTTCAAGACCGCGTAAAGCACCAAGAGATACCACCTGGACTCCGTCAAACAGTTGAAACATCCCACCAATAAACATGAGACTTGCACCAATGGCAATGACCTCCGTTTCAATAGCTGGTACAAATAGTGCCGGGATTTTAAATCTAAAAGCCAAAAATATAATAAGGCTAAAAGTCATGAAGGCAATGACCATATGCAGGGAAGCAAAAACGGATTTTCTAACCTGCTGAAAATTTTCCTGACCTCTGAAATGACTTACCTTTATGGTGGTTGCCGCTGCCAAACCTGCTGAAATCATATAGGTGAAGCTCACAAGACTCATAACAACCTGGTGAGCAGCTAAGGCATTTGCGCTGATCCATCCCATCATAATACTACCGAGGCTGAACGAAAGCATCTCAACAATGTACTGACCACCAATCGGTATTCCAAGTTTTAATAATTTGATTGACTTTGAAAGATTAAAGCGGGTGTAGCGCCAGTATATTATATCCTTTTTGAAAAAACTAAATTTAAAAAAGAACCAGACAAAGATTCCCATCATAAAAAATCTAGCTATAAAAGTTGCGTATCCGGCTCCCATCAACCCATAAGCAGGCAGACCCAGCTTCCCATAAATTAATATGTAATTCAGGATAATATTCAGAAAATTGGCTGTAATGGTAATTACCATGGCAATTCGTGTATTACCTAATCCTTCTGCATATTGCTTAAATATGAAAAAAATCTGGAAAGGAACAAGTGTGAGAACCAGAATCAGATAATAGGGAATAGCCAGATCGACAACATCTTTTGGCTGTCCCATGTAAGGGATTAACAATGCGATTCCAGCCAATATGATGGTTTGAATGACTGCCAATACAGGGAATGTGAATATTCCCTGCTTAAACCATTCCGTTGCCTCTTTTCTGTTGCCTCCGCCAAAAGCTTTTCCACTTAAAGGAGTAAGTCCGGTAACCAGACCGATTCCGAACATCATTCCAACTATAAATATACTGTTTGCTAATGCTGCGGCTGCTAAATGAGTTGCTCCCAAACGGCCAACCATTAAATTATCTGCCAGAACAACTATAACCTGACCTGCCTGAGATAAAATTACCGGTATGGCAAGTTTGGAGTTTGCCTTGTAGTTCGATTTAAATTCGCTGAAATATTTTTTTACTCTCACTTCTGCATGATTAACATTCCAATGTGCAAATATGGGTCAATTTTATTTATCCGCCTATGATGTATGTCAAAATGGTAGTTTGCCAACTCTTGCGGAATTAAAACTTTCAAGTCTGAAGAGCCTTAATATTATCTGTAATTAAATAAATGTTGTCTAATAATAAAATTATAATGCTTAAATAAAATTTATAAGGCTACTTAAGTTTCTATTAATCGTTAGAAGAATATTTTTATGTAGAACTAAAATTTGATATATCTTTATATAAAAAAATGAATTGTGTATCAAATATTAGTGATTCTGATATAAAAATTATAGGGATATAATTATAATTTATAATCTTTAATAAGAAATGGGTATATTGTTTAAAAATTAATAATCAGAAATAAATTTTTCAAATTTAAATTAGAAAAATGAATAAATATTGAATAGATTAATTTAGAATATTATAATAGATCAATAAAAATATAAAAAAAGTAAATAAAAATTTTGTTGAAATAAATAATTAATTATAGATTTGTAGAATGCTGTATAGACAAAATTTATTAACGATGCATTTTTCAAAACTGTCGTTTGATGATTTTATGGTCAAAGTGGCTGGTCTGATTGGTAATTCGCTGAATGAGACGCGTATTGTCGAAGCAACTGGTAGGTTTGGCTATGATGAAACCAGAATTAAAGAGGGGGAGATGTTTTACCGGAAGGTAAAGCAATTTAATGATGCTCAGGAAAAAGTCATACAAGACAAGATCAAAGCACATGAAGAGAGAAAGAAATTGCATAATCTGGTTCGAAAACAATACATGAAAATGTTGCAGATAGCGCGAATTGCTTTCGATAAAGATATCATCATTTCAAAAGCACTGCAGCTTGAAGGTCCTCGAGAAACTAAACTTGATGATTGGATGAATCAGGTTTCAGTTTTTGGTAATCGTCTATTGGGAGAGGAGAGATGGATCTCTGTTCTCAAGAAATATGGCATCAGTAAAAAGGATGTCGCAACACTTTTGTCCGATCTGGATAAATTGCGAGCGAAGGCTCTGGAATGTGAAAAACTTAAAAACGAATCCAAAAACCAAACTGCCGTTAAGCGCAAGAAAGTTAAAGAGTTGCAAGAGTGGGTGAGTGATTATTTGAAGATTGCAAAAATTGCATTGGATGAGCAACCAGAGCTTTTTCGTCGTTTAAGAGTGTAGTTATTTGTTTTTGCAATTAAGAAATGTGCTTAGAATTAGAGCATTTTGTAACATATAGTGAAATTTATCGTAAAAAATGTTTATAGATTAAAATAATTCTAAAGAGGATTATTTAAGTATATGCAATTCACAAAATGGATGAAAAATCTGTGTGGTAATTGAAAGATTATTACATTGTTATGGTTTGGTGGAATTTCAATTGTGACAAATTACTGATTTTATAAGAGTGATATGTCTAACATCAAATCATTGCAAGAGGTGTTTTTTTGATTAATTACTGCACTTTATCCTTTAGAATCGCGTTTCAATAGGCGAATTCCATTATTTTTGTGAAGATTTAACGGGTTATATGGAATGTAATGGTTACAAGAAGGTTAAATATTTTTCAAACAACCATTTATTCTGGACTCAATTACGAGCATTTTTGTTTTTAATGATATTGAATGTCTTACCCTAATTTATGGGATATGAATTATAGATATTTACTGCGATTGTTTTTTATGTTGATTTTTTCTTTTTGCAGCTTATTCGTTGGTTTTGCGCAAGAAAGAGAAACATCAACTCTTTCGGAATATGAGAGAATTAGAAAGGAAGCTAGAGAGGCACTGGAAAAAGGTGATATTGGAGAATATATTATTCTTGCGGGGATCAATGATATTCTGGACTGTCTTGAGCCAGCTTATTGCCAAAATTCTGGATCTGTCCTGTTATATCCAAATGATGATTGGACCATACTAGGTTCAACTGTGGGGTTTGAGTGGGAAATTAGTGTTGGTGGTGTGATTATAAATACTCCAGAAAATTTAATTACCAAGATAGGAGAGGGACTAGATGCTGAGTTTTACTTTAATCCTGAATTGCTTGCAGATGTTTATTTAAGCAGAACCCTCAAATTCGAGGTCTTCCAGGTTACAAGTACTGGATTTCGTTCCACATCAATGAGTGATGAAACTACGGTTCTACCTATACCTACTATTTTTAATTTAACCGGCGAAGAAGAAACTTGTTCTGGATCTCCAATTACTCTTGATTTAAGTGGTAGTCAAACAGCAGTACGCTATCGACTTTTTAGAGATGATGTTTATACTTTTACTCTTATCGATGGTACAGGTGATCCTATTTCATTTCCTAATATTAGTACATCGGGATTATACACTGTACGAGCTGAGATTGTTGCCAGTGGATGCCAGGCAGTTATGAACGGGGAGATTGATCTCGAAGTTTACCCTCTACCCACTCCAATAGCTTCCTCCGATGAACCTACATATTGCGAAGGAGATCAAATTAAACTCTCTGCAGAACCTGACGGAATGGTTCTATATGAATGGACATTCCCTGATGGTGCAACCACATTAACTGATCAAAACCCTATTATATCAAATGCTTCCAGAGCTGACCATCATGGCCAGTTTTCGTTGTTTGTAAGAGATGCAAATGGTTGTGAAAACACCACAACAATAAATATTACCGTTAATGAAAACCCTGAAGTTTCCATCATAGCTCCTGAAGAAGCTTGTGAGGATTCGGATTTTACAATTCAGGCAATTGTTGATGGAGGTACTGGCCCTTTCTCGTATTACTGGGAAAAAGATGGAGATGACATGGGGTTGCCATCTACCACATCTACAATTTCAATTAATGGAGCTGATGTTGTAAACGATTCCGGTATTTATACTGTTGTAGTTACCGACAACAATGGTTGCGGCTCTGATGAAGCTTCAACTAACATTACCATCAATCCAAGACCACAAATTAGCGCGATTGATTACACGGGAGATGTTTGTGAAGGCGGTTCAATCACACTTTCAATTGATGAACCAACCAATGGTGATGGAAATTATACTTATCATTGGGAATTAGGTGGTATGCCCATTCCTAATAACTCAAGAACCTTAACAATCAATCCGGTTTCATTAACCGATGCCGGGACTTACACTGTTATTGTTGAAGATGGCAATGGTTGTTTTAGCGATGTAGAATCACAAATTGTTGTGGTTTTTGACAATCCTGAAGCAGAGCTTTTGGGATTAGATGAATTGTGTGTTGGTTCAACAGGAACCTACACTGGATCGGGTGGCGATGAATATGAATTTTTCATCGATGGTTCGTTGGTACAGGCAAAATCCACGATAGATTTTATAGAATATACTCCTGTTGTTGGTGACGTAGGAATTCGTGTGATTCGCGTTGTAGTTCATACAAATGATGGTTGTACCGATACAACAGATATCTCTGTTGAAGTTTATCCACTTCCTGTTGTTTCTATTTCACTTGAAGACCCTGAAATCTGTGCAGGTAGCAATACCAACCTAATTATTCAATTAACAACAGGTACGGCACCTTGGACAGTTACTTATAGTGATGGAACAGACTCTTTTACCGAAAGTAATATTCCCGGTAATACCTTTTCAATATCCGTATCACCTACAGAAAATACTACATATAGTATTATATCTGTTGAAGATACCAATGGATGTGAATTGTTCCCCGTAGGTTTGGAGATTGAACTTATTGTGAATGAGAATCCAACTGTATTTATTGATAGTGATAACACTCCTTCACACCAAGTTTGTTTGGATGGAACTATTGTTTTAACGGCTACACCCGACCCTGCTGTTGGTAATTATGTTTACCAGTGGTTTCATGGAGCGGATGTGTTATCCGAAACTGGTTCAACATTAACGTTAAGTAACGTAACCTTAGATGATGCAGGAACCTATAGTGTTATTGTAACAAATATTGATACCGGTTGCTTTAGTGATTCTGATGAATTGGACGTTGAAGTAACACAGGCAATAGCCACTTTGTCCGGAGCTGCATCATTCTGCGAAACAACTACTGAGACTTATATTGCCGGAGGAGGAGTTTCTTACCGATTCTTATTGGATGGGTCTGAAGTTCAGGGTTGGTCAGCTGATTTTGAATACACCACGGATCCTGCATTGACTGACGGTGATTATACCCTTCGCGTTGAAATAGTTGATGTAAATGGTTGTGAGGATTTTGAAGAACTTGAGTTTACTGTCAATCCTCAGCCTACAGCGATCATTTCATTGGAGGATGCGGCAATTTGTGAAACGGGAAGTACAAACCTTATCATAGAATTATCTGTTGGTACAGCTCCTTGGACGGTTACGTATAGTGATGGAACAGACTCCTTTACCGAAAATAGTATTCCCGGAAATTCCATTTCTATTCCGGTATCACCTGCCGTCAATACTACATACAGTATTATATCTGTTGAAGATGCCAATGGATGTGAATTGTTCCCCGTAGGTTTGGAGGTAGAACTCGTTGTAAATGAGAATCCAACTGTTGATGTTGACAGTGACAACAGCCCCGACCATCAGGTTTGTGTTGGCAATGATCTGGAGTTGTTTGCTTCACCGTCAGGAGGAAGCGGTAATTATGTTTACCGCTGGTATCGTGACGGAGTTGTCATTCCTGGAGAAGGGAACATCTCTTACACCATCACCAATGCACAAATAGCCGATGCAGTTGAGTATAGTGTCGTTGCCATTGATAGCGACACCGGTTGCGAAAGCACACCGGCTTCATTAACTGTTGTTGTAACAGAAGCATCAGCTACTTTAGATGGGGAATTATCCTTCTGTGAGACACTAACTGAAACCTATACAGCCGGAGGAGGAGTGTCATATCGATTCTTGATTGATGGAACTGAAGTACAAGGCTGGTCTGCTGATAATGAATACACAACTGATGCTTCTTTAACTTCAGGTACATATATATTACGCGTTGAAATAGTTGATGCAAATGGTTGTGAGGATTTTGAAGAACTTGAGTTTACTGTCAATCCTCAGCCTACAGTGATCATTTCATTGGAGGATCCCGCAATTTGCGAAACGGGAAGTACAAACCTTATCATAGAATTATCTGTTGGTACAGCTCCTTGGTCTGTTACGTATAGTGATGGAACAGATTCCTTTACTGAAAATAATATTTCTGGAAATTCCATTTCTATTCCGGTGTCACCTGTCGTAAATACTATTTATAGTATCGTTTCTGTTGAAGATGCCAATGGATGTGAATTGTTCCCCGTAGGTTTGGAGATTGAACTTATTGTGAATGAGAATCCAACTGTGGATATCGATAGTGACAACAGTCCTTCACATCAGGTTTGTTTAGGACAAGATCTGGAATTAGAAGCTACACCGTCAGGAGGAAGCGGTAATTATGTTTACCGCTGGTACCGTGCAGGCGCTGTCATTCCTGGAGAAGAGAACTCAACTTACACCATAATTAATGCTCAGTTTGTTGATGCAGTTGAGTATAGCGTCGTAGCCATCGACAGCGACACCGGTTGCGAAAGTGATCCGGCATCATTAACTGTAGAAGTAACTCAGGCAACTGCCACCTTGGATGGTGCATTAGTGTTTTGTGAAAATACATCTGAAACATACACTGCCGGCGGCGGAGTATCTTATAGATTTTTAATAGATGGTGCTGAGGTTCAAGGGTGGTCAGCAGATAATGAATATAATACTGACCCTGCACTAAGTGCCGATGATTATACACTTCGCGTTGAAATAGTTGATGCAAATGGTTGTGAAGCCTTTGAGGAGATTAATTTTTCTGTAAATGCTGCTCCGGAAGTGACTCCAATGGCTGCGTTTTCTGTATGCGAAGATGGTGATTTTACTTTGCAAGTCACAGTTACCGGTGGAGCAGGCCCATATAATTTCCAATGGGATGGCCCTGATAATTTTGAATCCGACGAGGAAGAGCCGCAATTAACAAATGTTACACTATCTGCTTCTGGTACTTATACTGTTGTTGTTACTGATGCCAATGGTTGCGGAAGTGCTTCAGCTGATATTGATGTCACAGTCAATGAGCGACCTGTTATCTCTTCTTTGGATAGTGACTCTCCACATGCAACTTTACATCAGGTTTGTAGAGGCAATAATCTTACGTTGACTACTGAAGCTACAGGAGGTACTGGTGTATATACATACACATGGATATTTGGTGGAAATACCATCCAAACAGGACCAGATAATACCTTGGTTATTAATAATGCAGATGAAAACAACGATGCAGGTGTTTATACCGTTATCGTGAATGATGGTAACTGTGATAGTGAGTCGATGGACATAGAAGTGGTGGTTACCTTTGCAACAGCCGTTCTTAATGTTACCGATGATGCAGTTTGTGAAGGAATTCCTGTTACGTTCTCTGCCGGAGGAGGTGTTTCATATGAATTCTTTGTTAATGGAACTTCCGTGAAAGGCCCGGGAGCTTTAAATACTTACACAACATCTGATCTATCCGATGGTGATGTTGTGATGGTTGAAGTAATCGATGTGAATGGATGTGTTGACTCAGAAATGATTACAATAACCATACATCCTTTACCTGTGGTGTCAATTTCTGAAAATACAAACAATGTTTGTTCCGGTGAACCGATTATCATTGAGGCAACTTCTGGTTATGTAAATTACGACTTCAGAATTAATGGTACCTCTATTCAGAATTCCGAATCCAATATATTTGAATATTCTAATTTCGTAGATGGGGATTTGGTCTCGGTCAGAACCAGCTCAGAGTTTTGTTCTACTTTAACAGGACCTTTGACCATTGAAATCCGTGATCTACCTGAAATTACTTTAGAAAGTGATCAGACAAATGACATTGCCTGCGATGGAGAAGATGTTATATTTACTGCAGGAGGAGGTATTGATTACCAATTCTATTTAGACGGAGACTTGGTGCAGGACTTTGGAAATGGAAATACCTGGACAACTAACAGCTTAGTGGATGGACAGGTTGTAAGAGTTGTGGGCGAAGGAGCCAATGGTTGTTTTAATGAAGAAACTGTTACAATGGAGGTTAATACGCCAGTTGCAACAATGGCTGTTTCACCAAACCGACCTGAACATTGTGCCAATGAAACTGTGCGTTTTACTGCATCGGCAGGAGAACTCTTTGAGTTCTTCCTTAACGGCAATTCTCAAGGTGAGACTACCAATCCTGTGTTTGAGCATTTCCCGCCTCTTGATGGCGACGAGATATATGTAGTTATCACCAATGAATTTGGTTGTGTGGCTGCATCAGATGTGAGAGAACTAATTGTGAATCCCGTTCCTATAGTAAATCTGAATGTTGATGTAACTGATGAAACCATTTGTGAAGGAGAAGAGGTTATCTTTACTGCCACTGCTGATCCTGAATGGAATTATCGTTTCTTTATTTTGAGAGATGGCGCTGATATTCAAGTTCAGGATGGCTTGTTAAATACTTACTCAACTACTGATCTGCAGGATGGTGATGAAGTATATGTCGTTGTACGTGATGAAAATTCATGTAACGGGATTTCACCAAGTGTAATTATGACTGTCAATCCTAACCCTGAGGTAACACTTAACGTGTTACCGTCAAATCATATTTCTGAAGGTCAAGATGTTACTCTGGAAGCTATCGGTAATGGGGTGGAGTTTTTATTCTATATTAATGATGTTGAAGTTCCTGAAGGATGGATTTCTGATAATACATATGATTTTAATAATCCTGAAGATGGAGACCTTGTTTATGTAGATGCGCGTTCAGCTTTGGGATGTATCACCAGAAGTGATACCATAGAAATCATGGTAGATGCTCTACCATTCATCTTTAATATCTTACCAATTGATCCTTTCTATTGTGCAGATGCCACAGGGGTTCAACTATATCTCGAAGATTACGAGGAAGGGGTAAGATACGATCTTTATGATGTTACTGATCTCGATTCACCATATGCCACAGGCGTTGTTGAATCAGGCGTTTTAGTATGGAACGATGTTCCTGCCGGAACATATCGTGTTCGTGCTACTCGTCTTCTGGGTGTTGAACCCAATATTTGGTTCCCCGACGATGTAATAGTTTCCATGGAGCCAACACCAACTATATTTGACGTTGAGCCAGCAGGAACAGTTGAAACATGTCCTGTTTCTATAGAATTGATCGGTTCAGAAGAGGATTTCATATATATGCTTTACCGCGATGGAGTACAGTTAATTGGATCTGAGGTAACGGGTACCGGTGGTGATCTTTTATTCGGTGAATTTGATATGGTTGGAGTATACACCATTCTTGCCACAAATCCGGCAACCGGTTGTACAGCATGGATGAATGGCGAAGTTGATCTTGATTTGCCGCCTGTTGGAAATTTGTATGATCTGTTAATGGATCCTGAAAATGGACAGTTTTGTGAAGGTGGAATGGGTGTAAACTTATACCTTTCTGAATCCACTGTCGGCGTAAATTATCAATTGTATCGAGAAGGTTTACTTCAAAATGAGATATTAAGTGAAGATGGAGGAGAAATCCATTTTGGATTATACACAATCCCAGGTGTCTATCAGGTCTTTATTGAAGTTGGCAGCGGATGTCGATATCCCATGTCAGAGGCTGTAATTGTTATGAATTCATTACCAGAACCAAGAGGCATCGAAGCCGATAACAATGGTCATTTCTGCGAAGGAAGTGATGGTGTTGAAATCCGACTGATAGGTTCTCAGGCTAATGTTAGATATGAGTTACATTTTAATACAATTTTAGTTGCTGAACTTGATGCACTTCCTGCAGATGATTCAGATGTACGTGCCTTTGAAGGTTTGTTTGACCAACCAGGCATTTATACTGTCTATGGTATTACAGAAGCTGGGTGTATTGGTATTGTTGCAACCATTGAATTGACCAGAAATGAATTACCTGAAATATTCACTATTGAAGGTAATGATTTCTGTGCTGATCCAGGCATCGCTCAAATTCTTTTGACGCAATCACAGACTGGAATCAGTTATGAACTTTGGCACAATGGACTTCCAACTGGTGAAATTTTTATTGGCAATGGTGGACAGCACATTTTTGAATATGCTGATGAAGGCGAATTTAGCGTTTTGGCTACCAACATTGCTACTGGATGCGAGGTTATGATGGATGGAATACTAGAATTAGCTTCCAAACCAATGCCAGAACTGGATGTACAAGTTGTAGTAGATAATGATGGTGCAGATTGTGAGAATGGTGCGTTAATAACAATACTGAATTCAGAAGTTGGTGTTGTTTATGAATTATGGTACCAGATAGGGTCCGATCAAGGACCAACCGGAAATATTGTTATTGGTGATGGCAGCAATGTTGACTTTCCTGAAAGGGTTGTTGATGTTAATGCAACATATCTAATACTTGCCGAATTAGATGGTTGCTCAGATTTTCTTATTAGTCCTGCATATGTTAACGTACCTGGCGCTATTCAAAGATTTTTAGTTTTAGGAGACGGAACTATCTGTGAAGGAGATGCAGGTGTACAAATTGAGCTTTCATCATCTCAGCTTGGGGTAACCTATACTTTATGGTCACTTGGAGGTGGTGTAGGTGGCAGTAATAAAGTTGTTTCATTTATTGATGATTTTACTGCTGGCGAGCGAATCGATTTTGGTTTAATATCTGATGAAGGTGATTATATAATTGTAGGTAGCAATGCTGATTGTGATTCAATACCGATGCATGGTATGGTGGAGCTGCGTTTCAATTCATTGCCAATAGCATATCAATTAACTGGTTCCGGTATTTATTGTGATGACAATGTCGGTGCTGTAATTGGTCTTGATGGTTCAGAAGAAAATGTGATTTACACATTAATTTTTGATGATGCAGGAATTCGACGTAACAGAGATACTATTACGGGTAGTGGTAGTGAGATTTTCTTCGAGTCTCAAATTGAAGAGGGGTACTATACTGTATATGCACGAAACTCTATTACGGGTTGTACCTCAAGTATGAATGGCGAGGTTGAAGTAATAATACGAGACACTCCAGATGTATCAGATCTAATTATTTCTGGTCACGACAACGAATTTGATTGTGGTTATGCTGAGATTCATCTATCTGGTGTTGAAAGCGGAGTACATTACTCATTATATCATGACGGTGAATTAGTTCAAAACCGTTATGTAGATGTTCAAAACAGTATAATATTTGGCAGCATTACCGAGTCAGGTGTCTATTCAATTTATGCCTCATACAATGGAGCTTGTGAGGTACTAGTAGATGAGTTTACACTTACTATTGAGGAAAGTCTATCAATTGGTGAACTTACTAAAAGTGAAGATGGTTGCGTCAGTTCAGTCACTTTAACGCTGTCAGAAAGTGAAGTCGGAGTCAATTATCAATTGGTTATTGATGAAGATGATGCCGTCGGTGAAATAATGCCTGGAACTGGTGCTCCATTAGTATGGATAATTGAAAATCAAGGTACTGAACTTTACAGGGTCATTGCAGAAATCCCTGGAAATCTGTGTCCTGCTAGTAGTAATCAGGTTTTGGTTAATATTATTTCAGGAGGCGTTTCGAATGTCTTTTTAGACACCGAGTATTGTTCCGATGGGGATGGTGTTACTGTAAGAATTGATAATACTGTAACGGGAGTCTATTACGACATTGTTGCAGATGGGGACTATTATACACGTCGTGGTAATGGAGGTTCTATTTTCTTCGAAGGTATTATTGGTAGCTCAGATGGAATCTATTATGAGATTGAAACCAGTGACGCATGTGTAACCGTTGATCAACCTAGTTTTACCGTCACCGCCTTACCATCGCCTGAAATATTCCGTCTAACACGTACCACTGATTCGCAGGAATTTGTACTCAGTGGCTCAGAGCAAGGAGTATGGTATTTCTTGCTAAGAAATGGACGATTTATATTTGATGATATTAACTATATCCGTCCTGGTACTGGTTCGCCTGTCAACTTTGGCTACATTGATATCCCCGGTTATTATACTGTTGTTGCGCAACATGAAACCAGCGACTGTGAGGCGTTTATGGATAACATCATACATATTGACAGTGAATTGCCTGATTTTAGAGCCAATGATGATGTGTTCTATCTTGGTATCGACAGGTTCTCAGGCATTATCGATGTTGCCAGAAATGACCGATTTGATCCTTTCCTTGATGAAGGTCATCTTGAATTTATGCTCATTGACCCAATGTTGGAGGCTGAGGTTGAACGATTCACTTTGTATTTGGATAATGATGTTGCCAATGTTCCAATAGCTGAATTGTCAATTGATACTGAAACTGGTGAAGTATCATATTCTAAGCTTCAGGTTAGTTATTTCGGTATTGATTCAGTTCAATACAGTGTACGAAACACTCAACCTGGATTACAGAATCGTTATGATACTGCAAACATTACAATAGTCGTTGGAAACAAGGATATTGATGAACGTTTATCGTTTATTCTACCAAATGCTTTCTCACCTAATGGTGATGGCTTAAATGATTTCTTCATCATACAAGGTTTGGACAACACCTATGAATCTAATTTGGAAGTGTTCAATCGTTGGGGAACTGTAGTTTATAGAAGCAGAGGCCGATGGTATAATAACGATTGGGATGGAACCGCCAATTCAGGAGATATGGTTTCTATTGGAAAAGAACTACCTGTTGGAGTCTATTTTTATGTGTTTAGTGTAAAGGTTTATATTGATGAAGAGTTAATTAATAGAACCTTTAGCGGATTTATTGAACTGAGAAGATAAGAATTGAGATAGTAACCCAATTGCAACAGGTTTAAACCTGTTACAATTAAGTCCCTATATTATGATTAAAAAGTATCTGATATTAATAGGTTTAGTGTTGACTGTGGGTGGCGGAATGATCATTGGTCAAAATCAATATCAATTCAACCACTACATTGCCAATCAGGGTTTGTTAAACCCTGCTTACAATGGAACCAGGGACATTATTAGCGGACTGATGATTCATCGCAGTCAATGGGTTGGCTTGGAGGGTGCTCCTATGAACCAGGCCTTAAATATACATGGCCCAATTGAAGATACCGATGTTGGACTTGGTTTATCCATCGTGAATGATCGGATAGGATTTACCAATACATTGGATCTGTTTGGTGCAGCTTCCTACAAATTACGTCTGGATTATGATGAAAAGTTTCTCTCTTTTGGTCTTCAGTTTGGTTTAAGCTCCATGGTCTACGATGGAACCGATGCCGTTATCATCGATTACGAGGATCCTTTGTTTTCAGGTAAAGAAACAAAATTGAATTTCAATTTTGGTTTTGGTGCTTATTATTTTTCCGATGATTATTTTATTGGTTTTTCTATTCCTAAATTTTTTACTGATCAATTTGATGAAAGAAGCGAAGGCTTTAAGAACTCTATAGATTATAAGAATATACATAAATATTTGTATGGAGGTTATGTGTTTGACTGGCATCCTGTGAAAGTGAAACCTACGCTTATGATTAGAGAAGTTTATGGTGCACCTTTAGTATTCGATTTTTCCACATCTGTGCTCTTAGCTGATCAAGTTTGGGTAGGATTGGCCTATCGTTCCATATCCGATATGGTTTTCTTGCTGGAATATATTATTAACCGGCAATTTACAGTCCGATATTCGGCCGATTATCCGTTTAATTCTATGAACAGACATGCAAAATTTGGATCACATGAAATAAGTCTCCAATTTGATTTTTCATTCAACCGGAGACCAGGAATGCGTTCAATCAGGTATTTCTAATTGGTTGTATCCTGAATTCCGGATACACAGAATAGTTAAAAAAATCACAGATGTTTTTAAATAAGTTGGGATACATCTGAAAATCTATAGAAAATAAATCTTTACGAGATGAGACCATACCTAAAGTCCATATTTATTTTTCTCTTTCTGTTAAGCTCTACGCTTGCCTGGAGTCAGGGAGCTTTATTACGCCGTGCTAATAATGAGTACAACAGGGGAGAGTACTATGAAGCGCTTCAACTCTTTCAAAGAATTGTTGCTAGTGGTTATGAACTTGATATTGAATCCAGAATTAAAGTGGCGCATTGTCATTACGACAGGAATAATATCATGGAAGCATGGAGTATTTTTTCTGAATTGGAACAGCATTTAACTGGTCATTACCTTTTTCTATACGCTTCTTCCACACATAAAATTGGTTTTTATGAGGGAGCTATTGATTTATATCGACGCGCCAGACCTGAAAACCCTCGTATTCAAGGTCAAATAGATGAACTAATCAGGGCTTGTGAATGGGCGCTTGCCAATCCCATATTCGACCAAGACATAAATGTTTTACCATCATTAATACCAACGTTTGGTCAGTCATTTGGTATTCAATATTTCGGTGATGGAGTTGTTTATTCTTCAGCATCTCCCGAGGATGAAGGTCAACGAGGACGCAGAGACCGAACAGGAAGAAGTATGCTTGATTTATATTACTCCGAACTTACCAATGGAAGTGTTTCTTCGGAACGGAGACTCTTTTCTCAGAATCTGGTTTTCCCTGAACACGTTGGTGCAACTTCTTTTACTCCTGATCAGAAAAGAATGTATTATACCCGCGTTGTACGTGTACGCGGAGGGTCTGTATTTAAGATTTTTTCTGTTGAACATGATGGAAGGGACTGGGTAAATGAACGCGAATTACCTTTTAATAGCAACGATTTTGATACAGGATATCCGGCCGTGACTCCTTGTGGCAAATTTCTATATTTTGCTTCAAACCGGCCTGGTGGCTATGGAGGAATGGATATTTATATGGTAGAAATTCGTGGGCGAGGAAACTATGGTCCACCACGAAATCTTGGACCAGAAGTTAATACTTTCGGTAATGAGGTCTTTCCTTTTATCAGTCAGGATGATGTATTGTATTTTTCCAGTGATGGACACATTGGTTTTGGCGGTTTAGACGTTTTTAAAGCTGCCAATGTAAATGGCAACTGGAGAAATGTAGAGAATATGATGCAGCCTATGAACTCTTCCTTTGATGATTTTGCATTTGTTATTAACCCGGATAATCCATCTCATGGGTTCTTTTCAACGAACAGAAGAGGAGATGGTGATAACGATGAATTATATGCGGTGAGGCTTCGTGAACCTGAAGATAGAGTTGAAAGTGAGCCCGCGGACGTAATCCCTGTCATTGGATTGCCCGATTCTGAACCTGAGCCTGTAATTGAAGAGCCTATTGTGGAAGAGCCTGTTGTTGAAGAACCAACAGTTGATCTTTCTATGTTCCCTTCAACATTTGGAACAATGGTTAATAGTTCTTTTGATGAAGATGCTCTTGAAAACGCATCAGTAAGGATCTTAGATTCTTTTACAGGCAGCGTGGTTGCTCGTGGTTCAACCGGTTCCAATGGTCGGTTTTTGATAACAATTCCTGATAATTACAGAAGAGAGGGACAGGAGTTTGAAATTGAAGTTTCCAAATCAGAATATCATACACGAAAACTTGTCGCCAATATTCTAGAATTAACCGAGATCGAGAGAAATGGTATTACCCTTACTCGCATATTTAGGGAAGCTGCGCTGAATGAGATCAGTGGTTTAATTATACCATATGTTGGTTCTGAAATTACCCAGGAAGGATACAGAATTTTAGATCAAGTGGCAGGTTATTTACAAAACAACCCTCATGTTGTAATTCGTCTTAATGCGCATACCGATGCACGCGGTGATCGGATGAATAACCTTACCACTTCACAGAATGTATCTGAAGTAGCAAAATCATATCTGGAATCCAACGGTATTTCTGGTAATAATATCATTGCCAGAGGATATGGAGAGAGATATTTGTTAAATAACTGCAGTAGAGGCAAATTATGTAGTGATTCTGAACATCTCGAAAACCGACGCGTTGAGGTTGTAATTTGGCGGTTTTTACAATAATATCAATTTTTGAAACCATTGAACTTTCATAATTGAATGAAAATGTCGAATTTTGGAGATTGAACCTAATACAAAATTTATAGTGATGAACCTGATAAAGAGCTTTATTATAATTCCACTGTTGTTTTGCACGATATTTGCTTATGGTGACAAGCTTGAGCATTTACGTTCAGCTCGCAGAATAATTACTGTGCATGATATAACTGCGCCATATTTTACTATTCAAATTCTGGCTTTGGCAGAACCACCAGGAAATCCTGAGTTTTTTAATGATATAGAGGTGGCACGGGAGTTTATTTCAACCGATGGATTTGTACGATACACAGTAGGGGAATATAGAACTTTTGCAGAAGCTGCCCGTGATTTGGATCAAGTGAAAGCAAAAGGATATCAGGATGCCTTTGTTTTAAATCTAAGAAAAATATCTTTAAAAGGAAGTGATTACCAGTCAACAGGGGTTGAAGGATTTGTTCCTGACCCAAACCGGGAATATACCATACAGCTTGCAGCCTACAGATTTCCGGTTTATGTTTCAGAATTTGAACAATTCGAGACTGTGTATGAGTTTTATATGCAGGATAGAATCTTTCGATATACAACTGGTCGATTCCTAGGTAATACAGCTCTTCAGGAGTTGGAAAATGTAAAGAGAAAAGGGTATCCAGATGCCTTTCTGGTTAGGTTTGACCAGTATGAGAGGTATCGTATCGAATAAATAAAATAATGCAGCAGGTCGGTCTGTCGCTGTAAGCTGTAGTTTGCAGAGGAAAGTCCGGACAACAAAGAGCAACGTGCTTCCTAACGGGAAGATACTCGTGAGGGTATTTCAGCGTAACAGAAAATGACCGTTCCGGCTTGCCGGAATAAGGGTGAAAAGGTGAGGTAAGAGCTCACCGGTTCCGGTGGTGACATCGGAAGCCGTACGTCACACGTGTTGCAAGACCATGTATACCCCGGTTTCTTTATAGAAGCAGGGTTGCTCGCCCTGTTGATTTCAGCCGGGGAGGGTAGGTCGCTGGAGATCGCAGGTGACTGCAATCCTAGATAAATGACAGACACTGTTAATCAGTACAGAATCCGGCTTATAGACTTGCTGCTTTTTCTTTTCCTAATTTTTTAATTGTTCGCTCGTGAAAAATAAAATAGATAAGGTAAAGAAATTTGTGCAGGAGGATATTTGGCGCATCAGGAAAGAAAAAACGTCTAAGCGGCAATATTTGACCATCCGATTTTTCCGCATTTTTGTTCTTGCTGTAAAAAGATTCATGGTTGATAACTGCCAGATTAAAGCATCAGCACTTACTTACTATTCTTTATTATCTGTAGTCCCGGTTGTTGCTTTGGCTTTTGCCATTGCAAAAGGATTTGGCTTTCGGGAGAGATTGGAGGAAGAACTTCAGTCAAAACTTACAGGTCATCAGGAGGTTATGAATTGGGTTCAGGAATTTGCTCTCAGCTATCTTGATAATGTTCAGGGAGGTATGATTGCCGGTATTGGAATTGTGATTCTTCTGTGGAGTGTAATGAAGATTCTTGGCAGCATTGAGGAATCATTTAATGATGTTTGGGATGTAAAACACTCCCGATCAATTGTAAGAAAGTTCAGTGATTATATTTCATTTGTTCTGGTGGCTACCGTTCTAATGATGCTTTCTTCCAGTTTCTTGGTTTTTATAACTAACAGCATTGAAATATTTGATGTAGGAAGGGTGGCTACACCCATTATTGTCTGGGCTTCTCCCTACCTTGCAATTTGGCTTGTGTTTTCGTTGATGTTTATTTTAATGCCAAATACTAAGGTTAAACCATCTGCCGGTTTTTTTGGAGGATTTATCGCCGGCTCTTTGTTCTTATTTGTTCAGTTTGCATATATTACCTTCCAGATTGGCATGTCAAAGTATAATGCCATTTATGGTAGTTTTGCAGCATTGCCTTTGTTTTTGATATGGATGAATATCTCTTGGCTGATTGTTTTATTTGGTGCAGAACTTTCATACGCATTTCAAAATGAAAAAAGCTTTGAGTTCGAAGCCGATACTCAAAAAATGAGTTTTCATTATAGGCGTTTAGTAAGCTTGCTCGTTGTAAAATACCTGGTAGATGCCTTCAGGGATGAGAAGCCTGCTCCATCTTTGAGTGAAATATCGGTTAGTCTTAAACTGCCAATTCGCTTGGTTTCTGAACTTCTCAGAAAACTTGAGGAAGCAGGTGTTTTAGTGGAGGTTTTATCAATTGACGACGATAGAGACATCGGTTATGCTCCGGCATTTGACATCGATAAAATGTCTGTTAATTGTATCATTGATAAAATAGATTCACATGGTTCATCAGATTTTCATTTCGAGGAATCTGAAGGTTATCAAACTTTAAAAGAGATTCTTGATGCTTTTTCCAAACAGAAAGCCGAAATGAAGGAGAATGTTTTATTACGGAATTTGTAGTGATACATCAAATCACAAATATAGAACAAAAAAAGCAGCATTTCCATGCTGCTTTTTTTATGGGGCCGCATCAACTGAGACTAATTAAACTCCTAAATGACAGGAATTTGAGTGCACCCTAATCGCGAAGATCCTCTGTGCTGCGAACAGCAACCCGAAGGTTGAGGCCTGTCCTTGAAAAGGATAGCTTTCTCGGTATGTTATTAGTGTTGAGTTTAACAATCACTAGCAGTTGATGCGGTTTTATTTTCAAGTAATTAACCTTGATTCTATACCGATTTTTATTTCAATGAACCTATAACAAATATAAAGGTTTCAAAGGGTTTTTGCAAGAAAACACTGCTATTTTAGCAGCTATTTTCCTTTACGCCATGGAAAGTTTCCATTGCCACGCATCATAGATCTGACAGGAAATACTCCCATATTAGCAAACCTGATATCCTCGAGGGTATAAAAGGCATTCGGGTTATATTCCTGAATGATATCAGCAACCAGTTTGTAATCACTTCGTTTGATGACGCAGTAGATAATATTAACCCTGGATCTGGTACCCTGAGCCTCCGATGATGTTATTCCAAACCCTTCGTTTGCCAGTCTTTTTATTAATGCATCTCCTTGTTCGTGAGTAATAATCCGCAGGTTCATAAAGCCAAGTGCCAGCTTTTCTTCGATGATTAAGCCAATATAGTTCCCCACCGCAAAACCGGCGGAATATGCTACGTAATACATCCAGTTATCAAGATTTTGAAATATCTTTCCCATGGCTAATAACCATATAAAGACTTCGAAAAAACCAAGAATGGGTGCAAGTATCTTATATCCTTTGGAAATGAAAACAATACGTAGTGTTCCGATGGTAACATCGGATACACGTGCTAAAAATATCAAAAAGGGTATGATGACCCAGGTAAACCAGAAAGTATCGTAAAATTCCATTAAACTAGTGTTTTACAATTGACGCATGAAAAAGTTCAATATCGACTACATATCGACTATGAGCACCAATGGCAATCTCTTCAAGACTTTCATCCAATACAACGACATCAAAAAACAGTTTGTTATTCTCTATAAATTTAAGATGTACCATGCACCGCACTAGTTCCCCTTTACCAACCGGTTTAAAATGTTTTACATTGATTTCGGAACTAACAGTTTCTTTATTCTCGTCAAGATATGGCTTAATGAGGTTGGTCACAGCTTTTTCTATAAACAAAATAAGTGCTGACGTTGAAAATGCTTTAACACCAGAAGTTCCCAGTCTATTTGCCAAATCATCATCATCAACTCTTTTCTCCAATGTCAGTCGTAAGCCTTCTTCTATTTTGTTTGTACTCATATATGATCCTTATTAAGACATTCAATTGTATTCACTCAAATTTATAGTTATTCCCAGTAATAACAAACTTCCAACATATGTTTTTAAGTATTTATTATGCAATGTCGCTTAATTAAGCGAAAAAACCTGACAGGTTTTTTCCGGTAACTATTGATATTATTTCTTTTATCATCCTGTCTTAATTAGAATATCGAAACCTGTGAGGTCTTAACTAAACGATATTGATTTATTATGAATCAATATTATCCGTTATAAAATTGTTTTGTGTCTAACGACGCCAAGAATTGAATGCATTATTGCATTTGGCAATAATGTTTACCGAAATGATCTGTCAGACATTTTCGTTATATGATGTGATGGTACCGGAAAATAGAGATGCTATCTCATCTAATTTTAACCAATTTCTCAATGATTTGATGAAGAATCACTGATTTTTAATAATTTGTGATCTCAGCATCTTTTACTCTATTTTTGAATCCTGGTCAGGTTCTTGCATAAAGCAATGAATCTCAAGATTCATCTCACCAATATGACGCAAATGATTTATCTTACCCGAAAATGAATTGTATTAAAACTCGGAGGTAAAGTAGAATCGAATATCTTTAAAATTTTCCTGAGCCATTTGCAGCATATAGGAGCTGTCTGCTAAAAATACATCCCGTCCATGTTTGTCTTTGGCCATGTATTGGGTTTTTCGTTTTTTAAAGTCCTCCAATTCAGCTTTGTTATCGGAGGTTATCCAGCAAGCTTTATATAGGTTAATTGGTTCGTACCTACATGAAGCTCCGTATTCGTGTAACAAACGATGTTGAATGACTTCAAATTGTAAAACTCCCACTGTCCCAATTATTTTTCGCCCATTGAATTGATTGATGAATAACTGAGCTACACCTTCGTCCATTAGTTGATCTACACCTTTTGCAAGTTGCTTGGCTTTCATTGGATCTGCATTCTCAATATACCTGAAGAGTTCAGGTGAGAAACTTGGCAATCCTTTATAGTGTAGCATTTCACCTTCTGTTAATGTATCTCCGATTTTAAAATTTCCTGAATCGGGAATCCCTACGATATCCCCGGGGAATGCCTCATCAATGATAGATTTCTTCTCGGCCATAAATGCGGTGGGACTGCTGAATTTCATCTGTTTTCCCTGTCGGATATGTAAGTAGTTGGTATTGCGCTTAAAATGGCCGGAGCATATCTTTACAAATGCCAGACGGTTTCTGTGGTTTGGATCCATGTTGGCATGGATCTTAAACACAAAACCGGTGAATTTATCCTCATAAGCATCAACAACTCTCTCTTCTGCTTTTGAAGGAAGAGGAGAGGGGGCTATTTTTAAAAATGCGTGCAGTAATTCTCTTACGCCAAAATTATTCAATGCACTACCGAAGAAAACAGGAGCCAGGTTGCCGGCCAGATACTCGTTTTTATCAAATTCAGGATATACTCCCTCCAGAAGTTCCAATTCTTCCCTCAGACTTGAAGCACTTGTTTTACCTACGTACTCTTCAATTTCAGGATCGTTGATGTCGGATATCTCAATGCCATCCTCTAAAACTTGTTTGTTAGGTGTAAAAAGATAGAGGTTTTCTTCTAAAATGTTGTAAACTCCTTTAAACTGATCGCCATTGCCCATTGGCCATGCCAATGGACGCACTTTTATCTGAAGTTCTTCTTCTACTTCATCTAGTAGTTCAAAGGCATCCTTTCCGGGTCTGTCTAATTTGTTAATAAATACAATTACAGGAGTTTTTCTCATACGGCAAACTTCCATAAGTTTGCGGGTTTGAGCTTCAACACCTTTGGCTCCATCGATAACAATGATTACACTGTCAACTGCTGTAAGGGTTCTGTAAGTGTCTTCTGCAAAATCCTGGTGGCCGGGCGTATCAAGTATGTTTACCTTGTATCCGTTATAATTAAATCCCATGACCGAGGTGGCAACGGAAATTCCTCGTTGCTTTTCAATTTCCATGAAATCGGAGGTGGCCGTTTTTTTAATTTTATTAGATTTTACGGCTCCTGCCACATGAATGGCTCCTCCAAAAAGCAATAACTTTTCGGTAAGAGTGGTTTTTCCGGCATCGGGGTGACTGATGATTCCAAAAGTTCGCCGACGTTGTATTTCTTCTTTAAATGTCATCTGTTGTTTTTTGAGGCTGCAAAAATAGCGGTTTTTTTTCGGCCATCCATTTTATGCCACTGATAATTCCACTTTTTTATTTGATTGAATTTTGCGTACTTTGAAGTTAGATGTAAAGATGATGTTATGAGTTGGAGCAATTATCACGGACATAGCTATTATTGTGACGGGCGAAAAGCACCGGAAGAATATATTCCCGCAGCTTTGGAGCAAGGTATGAAGATTATCGGTTTTTCATGTCACGCACCGGTTCCTTTCGAAACCGGGTGGACAATGCCGGGAGATAAACTTCCGCAATACCTTTTGGATATTGAACAATTACAAAGTAAGAATTTCAATGGCCTTCTGGTTTTGAAATCCTTGGAGGTGGATTATATACCTGAGATAGCTGGTTCACTGCATCCCGACATTTTGGCGGCCAACCTGGATTATGTTGTTGGTTCCATTCATTACGTGGATCGGTTTCCATCCGGTCAACATTGGTCCATTGATAACAGCAATGAAGAGTTTGAACAAGGCGTTGCAGAAATTTTTAACGGTAATGTGAGAAGTGCTGTATCTCGGTATTTCCAACTTCAAATAGAGATGCTCCGTTACCAGCCTCCAAATATCATCGGTCACATGGATAAAATTCGAATGCATAATGTAGTTAAACAGCATTTTGATGAGGACGATGACTGGTATGTTGATCTGGTTCGTGAGACCATGTTAATGGCTAAAGAGAAAAATGTTATAGTAGAGATAAATACCAAGTACTTTGCCAAAAACGGTTTGCTTTTTCCTGATAGCAAGCATTTTAAATGGATGTTCGAAAACAACATCCCGGCTACAATTAACAGTGATGCTCATGATCCTGAGAAATTAACTTCCGGATTCTCTCAGGTAGCAAAATTATTGATGGAAGCAGGGTATACCAAACTGATGGAATGGAATGACGGTAAGTTTATTCCAATGTCCTTTAATGAAAATGGCATTGAATGGCATTAACATGATCTAATTGCTTTTAATATGTATCAGCGATTGTCCTTCATTGACAAGGCTTTCCTCTGAAACGTCTATTTTTTCAACAGTACCTGATATATCACTTGTGATTTCGTTTTCCATTTTCATGGCCGAAAGCACTATGAGAGGGGTCCCGGCTTCTACTTTGTCTCCTTTGTTAACTTTTAGTTTTACAATTTTTCCTGACATAGGAGCTTTAATCAGTTGGTTTTTCAACTTTTTCCCATTCCCGTTGGAGCTGGATATAATCGCTGGAATTACTTTCAACTCAAAGTAATTATGCAACGTATTAACTTTATAATTACCTGCCTCGCCACTTTCAATCATCTCCATACCAATGCTTCGGCCTTTATATAAAATTGAATAAACCCCTTCTGCTGCTTTTACAACATCAAGTTCATATATTTTATTGTTTATGGATACTTTAAAAATATCACCATTTTTTTCAATTACTTTAACGGTTTTATTTGTTTTCCCGTTTTGAACCATCATTTTCATGTGTCTATAATTTGTTATTCAACGGTCACATGGAACTCGCCATCATATTCATTCCCCTGTGTAAGAATTGATCCTCATGGCTCGTTTCATGTGTCAAAATTTAGTTATTAAGGCCAAATGGTACTCGCCAATTATTATTTTACTTTGCATTGTAGCTTTCCGATAAGGCTTGATTTATGGTGTCCATTTTATCTATCACAATCACTTCATTTAATAAGGATTGTGCCGGAACAGTCGTCCAAAATTTTTCCAGTTGGAATGATGTTTTTGTTGATGAGACACAAAATCCTTACGCTTGTTTTGCTTGTTTTGGTAATCAAGATATGCCATGATCATGGCAATATCTTCAATCTCTTTAGATTGTACTGATGGTTGCAACAAAAAATCCAGATTTTCTTCTATAAAATGCGTGTTGTAATTACCCTCAATAAAATCGTTGGCCTCCATGATGCGTTGTATAAAAGCAATGTTGGTTTTTATACCTGTGATTTTGTATTCATATAAGGCACGCTTCATTCTGTCAATAGCTTCTGCTCGTGTGGGTGCCCAAATAATCAGTTTCGAAATAAGCGGGTCGTAGTAAACCGGAACTTCATAACCTTCAAAAACATAGCCGTCAGTTCGCATACCAAGGCCTAATGGTTCTGAAATGTGACGAATCAATCCGGCACCAGGCATAAAGTTGTGGTAAGGGTCTTCGGCATATATCCTGGCTTCTATGGCATGTCCTGACTGCTTTAACTCGTCTTGTTGAAGATGTAACGGCTCATTGTTGGCGATTAGAATTTGTGCCTTAACCAAGTCAACCCCTGTTACACGCTCGGTAATTGGATGCTCTACCTGTAGACGCGTGTTCATCTCGAGGAAATAGAAATGATGGTGCTTATCCATGAGAAACTCAATGGTTCCTGCTCCGGAGTAATTAACCGATTTTGCCGCAGCTATGGCATGTTTAGCCATCTCCTGTCTTATTTCATCAGTCAAAAATGGGGAAGGTGTCTCCTCAATTACTTTCTGATGGCGCCTCTGAACGCTACACTCACGCTCAAACAGATGAATGACATTTCCATGATTGTCTGCCAAAATCTGAAACTCAATGTGGTGCGGTTCTTCCAGGTATTTTTCCAAATAAACCGCATCGTTTCCAAAGGCTGATGCTGCTTCCGATCGGGCACGTCTATTTGAACTGATCAGATCTTTTGAGCTATGAACAAGACGCATCCCTTTTCCACCTCCACCTGCTGAAGCTTTAATCATAACAGGATAGCCAATTTCTGATGCCAACTCTTTTATTTTTGCTTCATCATCGGGCAGGGCTCCGGAACCGGGAACAACCGGGACCTCAGCTTTTTGCATCAGTTCACGGGCTCTCATTTTATCTCCCATGGCTATGATGGCTTCAGCTGATGGCCCAATGAAAATGAGTCCTGCTTTCCGCACTTTTTCTGCAAACTCTGCATTTTCAGACAAAAAGCCATAACCTGGGTGTATGGCATCTGCTTTTGATTTTTTTGCAATCTTGATAATTGCATCCATATTTAAATAACTCTCTGCCGATGGAGGAGGGCCAATTCGGTATGCTTCATCAGCATACCTTACATGTAAGGAAGTTCTGTCTGCATCTGAGAAAACCGCTATACTTTTTATGTCCATTTCGCGACACGTACGGATGATTCTTACGGCGATCTCTCCTCTGTTTGCTACAAGAATTTTCTTTATCATAAAGCAATTGGATTTTATTAAAGGGGAAGTTCAGATTATTTTAAAACATTACAATGTGCAGGCATTTAATGGTAATATAATCAGTAATTTATTCATATGTCAGAATGTTACATTTTTGTAACATCCAACCAATAGAACATTCTAATATGTAAATTGTTTAATTAGAATAATTCCAAATTAGGCATTTTAGTTGATATAATTGAACTTTTCACTGTTTTTTGAATTAATATTGATAAACCAATTAAACTAATTAACCATGCTTAATAAGAAAGTAGAAAAAGCTTTGGTAGCGCAAATAGAAAAAGAAGGTTATTCATCCAACCTCTATTTAGCCATGGCCAGTTGGGCCGAAACCAAAGGAATGGAAGGTGTATCCAAATGGATGTATGCACAAGCGGATGAAGAACGTATGCACATGCTGAAATTTATTGCATATGTTAACGAAAGAGGTGGCAAAGCCATTATCCCGGCGTTTGAAAAGCCCCCTGTTGATTTTGATAATGTCCATAAAATGTTTGAGCAGGTTCTTTCGCACGAGCAATATGTTACCAAGTCAATTAATGACATTGTGGCTGTATGTTTGAATGAAAAGGACTTTACAACACATAACTGGATTCAGTGGTTTGTAGAAGAACAAATTGAGGAGGAGGCTTCTGCTCAGACTATTATTGACAAACTTAATCTCTTGGGTGATGGCGGATTGTACCTTTTCGACAGAGATATTCTCTCCATGCGTGCTCAAGGTGAGACAGCAGCTGAATAGTTTTTTCATTTAGCAGACTTTTGGAACAAAATACAGGTTAAACCTTTTTTGAGGTTTAACCTGTTTTATTTAAAACGATTTAACCGTTGATTTTACTATTTTTGCATTGTAAAAAATTCATTTAAATATACCTGTTTTGAAACTTGTTGCTAAAACTTTTCACGGACTGGAACCTGTTCTGGCTAAAGAGCTGGAAGAGATGGGAGCCAGAGATGTTCAAATTTTAAAAAGAGCCGTTTCTTTTGAATCCAACAAAGAGTTGTTGTATAAAAGTAATTTGTGTTTGCGTACTGCTATCCGGATTCTTCAACCTCTAACGACTTTTACCGCCAGAGATGAGCAACAATTGTACGAAAAGGTAAAGGCGTTTAATTGGTCACCTTACTTGCGCAACGACCAGACTTTGGCCATTGATGCAGTCGTTTTTTCAAAGTATTTTCAACATAGTAAATATGTGGCGCTTAAAACCAAAGACGCCATTTGTGACCAGTTTCGAGAAAGTACCGGTAAACGCCCTTCTGTTGATGTGGAACGACCCAACTTGCTGATTAATGTCCATGTGGCTGAAGATAAATTTACTTTATCCATGGATAGTTCCGGTGAACCTCTTAACAGAAGGGGATACAGGGGAGGCGAGCATCCGGCACCCATCAATGAGGTGTTGGCAGCCGGAATGATATTGCTTTCAGGTTGGGACGGTGTTCGTCCGTTTCACGATCCTATGTGCGGTTCGGGAACCATTGTAATGGAAGCAACTATGATTGCTGCCAATATGGCTCCGAATATCAAAAGAACAGAGTTTGGATTTTCCAGATGGAATAATTTTGATCCGGAATTGTGGAAAACTGTTCTTGAGGAAGCCAAAAGTAAAGTTAATCGCCCCGATTGTAGAATTTCAGGAAGTGATATGTCTAAAAAGTCCATTGATATAGCCCGGCAATCGGCTCTGGATTTTGGATTGAAACAATACATCGATTTTCAGGTGGCTGCTTTTAGTGAAACTCATCCCATTGGCAAAGGTGGTGTTTTAATGATGAACCCTCCTTATGATGAGCGACTTAAAACAAAGGATATTGTTGTTTTGTATGAAGGGGTTGGCACCAAGCTGAAACATGAATATACCGGCTGGGAGGCATGGATAATAAGTTCCAATCTGGAGGCTTTAAAATTGGTGGGGCTTAAACCATCTGAAAAGCATACGCTTTTCAATGGTGCTTTAAAATGTGGTTTTCATAAATTCGGATTATACGAAGGATCGAAAAAACGCGTAAACCGTTCCCTTATGAAAATCAGAGAGAGTAGGGGAGAATAATTCCAGAGTGATGAACCGTGGTGTAAAATATTATCTTCCGGGGATATTATTTGTTTTGGCTCTGGTATGGTTTATTGGGCCAAGACCAGATATGCCGGTTTATCATACCAATGTTCCTCAAACACCAATAAGTCCAATTGAAGCAGAAGCCAAACTGACTTTACGTGAAGCAAACTTCTCCATTAAGCCAAATAACCAGGCCTCCATTGTCTGGGCTTGTGACTCATCAAAGGAAGCTACCCCAAAGGTGTTAGTTTATCTGCATGGTTTTGGTGCTAGTCACGAAGAAGGAAACCCGGTTCATCAACACGTTACTGACAGGATGGGAGCTAATCTTTTGCTTTCCCGGCTTTATGATCATGGATTGACTGATACATTACCCATGCAGCAATTTTCTGTTCAAAAGTTTTGGGATGATGCTCTTGAGCATCTTTCCATTGCCAGGGCATTGGGAGATGAGATTGTTTTGATGGGAACATCCACCGGTGCCTCATTGGCTTTATTGATGGCTGCTCAGTTTGAGGATGTGAAAGCAATCATCTTGCTTTCACCCAATATTCGGGTCAACGACCCGAATATATGGATTATGAACCAACCCTGGGGACTTAAACTGGGGAAAGCAATTACGGGAAGTAACAAAACAATTTCAGATCACCCGGCTGACTGGTACGATAAATATTGGTACCGTCAGTATAGCTTAAATGCAGTGGCAGAACTCCAGGAATTCCTGAAAACAGCTATGAAACCGGCTCTCTTTAAAAGGGTATCTCAGCCAGCATTAATGCTTTATTACTACAAAAACGAACAGGAACAAGATGATGTGGTTCGTGTTGATGCCATGTTAAAAATGTTTGATGAGTTATTCACCCCGTCGCATTTAAAATTGAAGCAAGCCATCCCCGATGCCGGAGATCATGTTATTGGATGTCACCTGCGATCGGGAGATGTTGAAGCAGTAAAGCTTGCGCTGGACGTTTTCATTGATGATATTTTCTATTCTGAATAAATTCTTCTATGTTTTTGAGCACTTTTTCACTTAGTCGCTCAAATGCCTGTTTTGTTCTTCCCGACGAAACTCCCATACATTTCACATTAGGGTGATTAGCCAATTCTATACTTCCTAATGCTTCAAAGGAATCGCAAAAACAGATATTATCTTCCTTTATCCATTTTTCGAATGCTTCACGATCCCATGCTGGCGATAAACCTACATTAAATAGAATTTTCCTATTCCCAAGGTGATTGAATTGTTCGTTGTGAAGAAGAACTGTGTTTTTGTTGAGGCAGCAAATGATTACATCGTTGTACGATAATAAATTGTTCAGATCCATATACCGGAAACCTTTTGCATTGGCTTCTTCTTTTTCACTACGTGAAAAATATGAAATCTCTGCACCAAAGAATTTGAGTGCATCGGCAGTCATTCCTCCAACTTTTCCCAGACCAATAATACCGGTTTTTAAACCGGTAATTTCCGAAGGCATACCAAACCATGGTTTGGTGTCAGTTCCATTATCGTTTGCTCCGAATCCATGTAAACATCGCACCAACTCACTAATCACATATTCAACCACTCCTTCATCTCCATAATCCCGAATACCTGTCACGGTTATGCCATTTTTTTCAGCATAACGAATATCTACGTTTGCGCTTTCTGGAGAATATAACAAACAACACATTCCGATATATTGAACATTTGGGCATTTTTTCAATGTTTCCGCATCCAGTGTGGTTGTATAGCTTAATAAAACCGCATCCGCGTCGTTAATGCGCAATGCTATTTCATTTGAATCCATAGGGATGTCCGGATACATGATTACTTCTTTGGCAAATTGTTTTAATTTATTCTCGACGTGAGGGACTATGCCAACAGGCTCAATGGCTACCAGTTTTCTAAACATTAGATACTTATGATTAAGGGATCGATTCTGTTTGCGTAACTATCCATTCAGTTATTGTTTCAAGTACAATTGGGGCAAAGGTTTGTTCTATTTGACCGTATGATGAAGGCAGCCCTGTTTCGCATTCCTGGAAAAGATGGTTTAATCCCTCAAATATAACAATCGAATGGTTTTTATTGCCACTTTGCTTCAGAGCTTTTTCAATGGCGTACAGGTTCTCATTGGGAGGTACCTGGAGGTCTTTTTCTCCATTTACAGCTAAAACCGGACATTTTACTTCTTTTAATGGGATAAGTGGGTCGTGATTTAAGAAAAATCGCATCCAGGGCGTTGCCCACATGTTAACCTGATAGTTAATAATGTCGTCGGTTAATACTCCTCCAGGTATTTCTTCTGATGGAATGCTTTTGTAATAGGTTTCGAGTTTTGATTTTAAATCATTAATATCCTCAGTCTTGCTGACGATATTGAAAACATTCCTGTTAATTTTCAATGACTTCTCTATCTCAGAATCTTGCATTCCAGAAGCGCGGCTAATCTGTTTAACTTGAAGATGCAGCAGATCACTCCCTTTCATGCCGGTTCCGGCCAAAAGGACTATAAATGCAATCTTTTCATTTTTAGCAGCTACCATAGGAGCAATCATTCCTCCCTCGCTGTGACCAACCAAACCAATTCGCTTGCTGTCAATTTCCGGGCGGGCCATAAGATACTCAACAGCACTTTGCACATCGGATGCAAAATCCTTCGACGTTGCACTGGAAAAGTCGCCTTCCGACTCACCGTATCCACGATCGTCAAATCTTAGTACGGCTATTCCGTGTCGTGTTAGATAGTCTGAAATGACCAAAAAAGGTTTGTGGCCAAAAATCTCCTGATCCCGGTTTTGTGCACCACTGCCAGTTATGAGCACCACTGCTGGATGCTCTTGATCCATGTTTGGTAAGGTGAGTGTTCCGGCAAGGTTAATTCCCGCTTCTTCATTTTTGAAAATCACATCTTCAGAATGATAAGGAAATGGAGGAGTTGGCTCTTGTGGTCTCTGTAAAGCTTTTTTTTCAGGTTTGTTGCGGGTTAACACCAAAGGGATATCAAATCCCGATTGTGAAAATGTTCCTTTAATTTCTTCGTTTTCAAATTGTCCTGTGTATTTCAGAAATAATCCCGGAATTTCAATTGATAAAATGCCTTCAACAAATGTTGTTGTTTTTACCTCTATTCCATAAGCTCCCTGGTCAGGACTGTCGAGGGTTGACACAAATCCATCATCGGTTTCTTCGATATTAAAAACAATAGGTAACGAAGCTCCGGGAACTTCTACTATTCCGTACCATTTTCCTGATACGTCCTGGGCGTTTACGCCAATGGTTGTTAAAAAGATAACCATTAAAATAATTGTTGCTTTCATGTGTCTATAATTTGTTTTTCCATCCCGAGTACTCGGGATGGAACTCGTCCCGAAGCCTCCTGTCTCGTTTCATCCGAAAATTATTTTGTTAATCCTTCGTCAACCTTTATTTAGTTAGCACTTATGAGCATGTTTTAACTCCGGCTTATCAAATTATAGAGTGTTGTTTTTAACATTCATAACTTTCTCTTATAAATCCCCCTTCTGAATGTATGATTTGGCCTGTTATCCAATCGGCATTTTCATTTACAAGGAATCCCACCAGTTTTGCTGCATCAGCAGGCAAACCAAATCTTCCTCTAGGAAATCTTTTTCGAAAAATCTCGGTTTGCTTTTGGTCTATCCACCCGGAGTTTATCCACCCGGAATCAGTTAAGCCAGGATTGACTGCATTTATTGTGATGTTCTTAAAACCAAGTTCATGCTGCATGGTTTTAGTAAATGTTTCTATTCCTCCCTTCGTAACTGCGTAGGCAATTTCGTTGCTCATTGCACTCAAACTTTGGCCTGATGTGATGTTTATTATTCGTCCATGGGCATTTCCATCATATCGGTCTACAAATTTTTGTGTTAGCAGTAGTGGTGCTTTTAGGTTAACCATGTAATGGTTATCCAGATTCTCAGATGTAATACTTTTAATATCTGTTTGCGTGCTGTATGTAGCATTATTTATTAAAATAGAGACTGAACCAAAATATTCTTTTACTTTATTAAATATCAGTTCGATACTTGATTCATTCATTAAATCAGCTTCATAGTGTTTACAATGAACGCCCAGGTCTGATATTTCATCTTGAATTATTGCCGGTTCATTATCATCAATCCCCCATGGCATGGATTTGTCATATGGTCGCCAGTAGGTGAAAAAAATGTCTATTCCTTGTTTGGCCAATTCAATACATATGGCTTTTCCAATACCATTAATTCTACTTACACCTGTTACTAATGCAACTCTTTTTTTATCCATGAATCTGTGTGTCATGATTATTACAAATGGACTATATGAATTTCATTTTTTTCTGCATAATGATTTACGGATTCCTTAATAATCTGAACCCGATGATAATCATCTGTAGGGATATCTATACGGATGATTTCGTTATTATTCAATCCTATTTTATATTGAGCCGATTTGTATTCAATTGATTTAACATGATTCCATTCAATTACTTTTTCCTTGGAAAAAGCATCTTTTTTAATTCTAAAGCCGGATTCTCCAATATGAACAAAAGCTTCTCTATTTAATAATGTGGCAAAAGAGAATCCATATCCTTCAATCAGATGGCCTATGCCCAGTAGGATAAATGCTATAACATATATCCAATCAAAGGTGCTGATGTGGCCATCTATAAGTAGCTTTATAATTAAAAATGAAATTGAAAAGAGTACAAGGATTATCCCATAAAAGATTCTGGTTCTTGACTTGTTTCTTTTCGAAAGGTTGATGTGTAGCTCCATTTGTATGTTTTTATGCGACAAAAAGCGATTGATAAACTGATATTTAAATAGCCTGATATTTAGAATAAAGATAAAGCATTTTTGTTGAAGTTATGTTTAGTACTCTTCAAACCAGTTAAATTTATTTTTTATAATATTATCCTTCTCTTTTTCGATATATTTTAAATAGGCTGAAGCTAACGGTGTAAGCTTTTTATCTTTTAACCAAATTAAATACCATGTGGAAAATATCGGGAATCCTTCCACCGGAATGATTTGTAGTTGTTGATTCAGAAGTTCGTTTTTTATACCAATGAGGGGCATAATAGAATAGCCCAACCCTGCTATTACTGCCTGTTTTACAGCTTCATTGGTGGTGAGTACCATTTTTTTTGTGACGGGAAGGTTGTTTTCCAAAATGAATTTTTCCATAACATGCCTTGTTCCGGAACCTTGTTCGCGGTAAATAAGTGGCATGTTTTCAAATATTCTCTTGTCATATTTTTTCTTGGTGAAAGTTTCATCGTTATTTCCTACCACAAAAAGTTTGTTTTGCATCAATCCCATTTTTTCAATGTTCAGGTTGATTGGCAAAACACTTACCAATGAAAAATCAACAGCATTTCGTTCTAAGCTATTCATAACCTGTGCCTTGTTTTTTACATCCAGCAATAGCTCTACGTTCTGATGTTGTTTAATGAAATCGACAATAAAAAATGGTGCTACGTATTTTGCTGTGGAAACAATTGAAAATTTGAGTTTTCCGGTAAGCAAGCCTTTATGTGCTTGCATCATATAGTTTATGGCGTGCACTTCGGATAATATTTTTTCTGCGGCAGAGGCAATCTCTTTCCCAAAATCTGTCACAAAAATCCTCCGGTTTATAATTTCAATCAATGGCACTTCAAACTGTTCCTGAAAGTTTTTTAACTGAATTGAAACTGCTGGTTGGGTAAGATGTAACACTTCTGCAGCCTTTGTGATGCTGTTTGTTTGCACCACTTTCTGGTATATTCGTAATTGATTAAGTGTGTAGTTCATAAACATTATTTATGTGTAGTATTGTAAATTTAAATAAAAATTTATGAATAAATTTTCTCAATTTGTGTTTGTTTAATTCAAAATATTTAAAAATGACCAGAATAACAGTTGCAAAAGGGGATGGCATTGGCCCCGTATTATTTTTTAGAAGTCTTGCTAACATCTATAAGCCGCAAAATCTGCATAGCAGCAAGTCCCCATTGAGCCGCATAATTAGTAGAAATATCAGGCGCTTCAATTATTGTATTTAAAGAATAAGGCGATTTTATTTCAACAGCCTCAGGTATTTTTAAAGATCTTTCAGCATCATTAAGTATGAATTCTTCCCAGGCGCGCAAAGCCAATTCTTTATCTGATTTTTTCATTGAAGCATAAGCTGTTAAACGAGAATGTCCTGGTCTTAGGCCCCTGTTGCGTGAGACTGTTCCCAATGCCGCATATTGCTCCTCATCGGAAGCATTATAGAGTTTGCAATACTGCAACCATGCTTCTTCAAATTCAGGAATGTCAATCAGTTCAATCAGTTCAGCAACAATTTCAATCAGACCAAAAACGGCATTTAAATGTGAAACAACAATTTGATCGCTATCGGAGATTTCAAAAGCTCCAGTCTCAACATCCATCATACCAACACCGGTAAAGAAGCCCTGAGGTTGGGCGGCTATTGATTTCATTCCATTACGAATTCTTTTGTATGATGCTTTGTTCCTATTTCGCTCCCAATCGGTTAGCCAGGCAGACGCGATCGATCCCCAGTCGGTTCCAAAACTTAACAATACTTTAGAGGGATCACTTAAATCAACATCAACTCTTTTTCGAAGTGGGGGCACATCGTGAAGCGTCCGATGAGCCTCAATCTGAGCATCCATTAAATCTCCCACTCGATCATCGGCTGTGAGATAGTAATAATATCGTCTGTTAGCTACCGTGCTAATTCTTAACTGTTTGGCACTACACCCCCAATGCAGAACATTATGCCGGGATCCAAGTGGTGCAAATGGTCCAATGTGATGAACATCAACTTCTCCGGTGTGACGTGTCATGGCCTCAGCCATCCTAAATGCATCCGCTCTGCCAGAATGGAGAAAATAGTACCATAACCAAATATCTGTAGCAAGTTCTGAATTGTCCCAGGCATATCCACCAACATCATATCTCCACACATGACGGTCATAATCGTAGGTGTGCATAAAATCACCATAATCCCAGAAACCATACCAATTATGCATATCCACGCTTTTCTTATAATAATCAAATAGCCAATCTAACTTGTCGGTAATTTGATTTCTAATTGGGTCTGTATCAGATGAATCTTTTACAGTCCATAAGCCACCAAAAACTCCTGCATCATAGATGTGTTGAAGATCGGCCATCAATATGGGCGGTTTGGCAACGGAGGCAGCGTAACTAGCAAAATTTTCTCTTGCGGGAGTTTTACCCGGAACCCATAAATCCAGTTCACTGGTTCTGGCGACACCTATGGGACGGCCAAAACCTGGTTCATAATCCTCATAAATGATCTCAAGACCTTCCCATTGCTTTTCGTAGGTATCCATACCCATACCGTCGTGATAAAATCGCAAATCCATAGGATCTGATTCAGGTGCCCATAACCACAAAGTAACTTGCGCGTTGTCGGTATTTGCCTTTCGTATATCGATTTGAGCAGGATAAGATTGCCAAAAATTTCTAATTCCAAACCCTATACCTCCCAAGGGTGAACCTACAAAACCAGCTCCGGACGAGCGGGAACCATAACCTGCATTTAGCCATGTGTGACCCGGTTCAGTTCTTTTTCTTATTCTGAATGCATTTGAGGAAGATTGAAATAGGGTATAATCACCAAAAGTCGCAATATAAGGCAAACCACGACGCACTCTTTCAGGAAACTCTTCAACAGCCGGTGTCATAAGACCCTCCAATTGAGCTGAAATAATTTCCGATCCGGGATCACGGCGTAATCCTGTTAACCCTTTAACTGCTTCTGCAAAAACACCATCATTCTCTCCAGAAAAACGAATGTGCCGATCGTGCATTTGAGCATTGTGCATGGGAACATCAAAACGAACTCCTATACCACGAATAAAATCTTTCTCTTCATCTCCATCATATGTAATGGAGTGCATAATTCTAATATTTTCTGATCCCGCATAAAAATACAAACGAACTGAAAAAGGCATGAGCTGATTATTATTTTCCGATTGATGAATACCTGATAGTTTTACAACAGATCGTATCGGTCCGTCTTGCTCCAATAACACATCCTTGATCTGTCCCGTAAAATGGGTCGTTACAACTGCGAATTCTGGACTTAATTCAGGTGTGTTTTGGTGCAAAACCACCAAATGTCCATTTTTTGCAGATATCACACCTTCCCGAGATATGGACTCAAAAATATTTGATCCGGATTTATTAATGGTAACTTCCATTATTCCGGTTTTAATGGTTATTGATTTTTTATCTTCAATTACTTTAAGGGTTTTCTTGTATTTCGGATTTAAATCCTCAATTAACTTTAGATCTTCAGGCAAATGGTCGCCGGGACTAACTGCCACTGCAGTCCACTTGACTGAACCATCTGGCCAAAATGCGAATGGCCATGTCTGGATATCAAGAGATGTTTGTTCATCACTCATTAGTTTAAAGGTCTGGCCTGGTTCAATTAACCCGCGCTCCCAAGGTACACCAAAGGTGGTACCTGAAAAGTGAGATGGAGCAGACTGATCAAGCCAATTTATGTTGGCTGTTTTGGTTGGGTTTCCTGCAAATCCAATATTGAAGTTGGTTAGCATAATGGATAAGATCCACACAGGTAAAAGTTTATTTTTTTTCATTGAAATATGAGGTGTTTGGTACATCGTCTTTAATGAAAGAAGTCCCAAGTGAATGATTTATTGAATTCGGCTAACAGGTTTTTCAGAAACTAGTGGATTTTATAAATATTAATGAAATCAATATGGTGTCGTGACCATGTTGACCGAAAACCAAAATAACCACTGGTGAGTGGTTCCGAGTCCTTATACTCAAAATAGCACAGATCATTCATCCAAAATGATATGTTACCATTATTTACTTTAATTTTCACATTATATGTGGTATTTGCTTCAAGTAAATAGGGTGGTTCATTTTTTTCTTCAATAATTATCCTTTCGCCATACCCGTCATACTTTCTGAATCTGGTTGTGGTGTTATAGTTTCCTCCTACGCCAACATAATATTGAGATAAATCATCATATTCCTCAAATTTCCCAGATCGGGTGAAGAGGTTTTCATTATTTGGATCAGATGCCATCCAAAATTGATTCAGATCAGATAAACGGTCGTTTATTCCGTCTTCAACCATCACGGTTCTCTGGTATTCAATGATGTAGTTTCCACTCAGTTCTTTATTGAGCCATACTGTTACACCTCCCTCTGTATCGGTAATAAGTTGACCATTTTCAACATAAACCCTTGATTGTGGTGTGGAGTCGATTTCAACCACCCATTTCATTTTATTCAGCCCATTTGAAAAATCGTCGCTTAATATTAACTCCTTTGTTATATTAACTGATGAGGAAGATCCGCCACAGGATGAAAGGGCGATAATTAACAGTATTGATAAAATTGTAATTACTTGTTTCATGATAAAGGTGTTTTGTATTTTATGCAAAATACAAAAATCAAAGAAGTTTTTAATGAAAATTCACAAAAACTTGTTATAACAAGTCCGACTTTATGAATTAATATACTTCAAACCAGATAATTTTTTTATAATATTATCCCTCTCAATTCCCAAATGATTTTTTCCATAACGTGCCTAGCTGCCGAACCTTGTTCGCGGAAAATACGTGGCATGTTTTAAAATATACTCTTATGATAATTTTTCTGCGGCGGAGGCTATCTCTATGCCATAATCAGTCACATAAATCCTCCGGTTTATAATTTCAATCAATGGCACTTCAAACTATTCCTGAAAGTTTTTTAACTGAATTGAAACTGCCGGTAGGGTGAGATGTAACTCTTCTGCAGTTTTTGTAATGCTGTTTGTTTGCACCACTTTCTGGTACATCCGCAATTGATTAAGTGTGGTTCATAAATATTATTTATGTATGGCATTGTAAATTTAAATAAAAATTTATGAATAAATTTTCTCAATTTGTGTTTGTTTAATTCGAAATTCTATAAAAATGACCAGAATAACAGTTGCAAATGGGGATGGCATTGGCCCCGAAATAATGGATGCTACACTCGCAATCATTAGAGCAGCCGGTGCAAAAATCGAAGTGGATGAAATTGAAGTTGGTGAAAAGGTTTACCTGGCCGGGAATACTGCCGGTATTGCAAAAGAGTCGTGGGACATCATTCGCAGAAATAAAATATTTCTGAAAGCTCCCATTACCACTCCACAGGGGGGAGGATATAAAAGTCTGAATGTTACCACCAGGAAATTCTTAGGATTGTATGCCAACATTCGTCCCTGTATCAGTTTGCATCCATTTGTGAAAACCAAACATCCACAAATGAACATCGTCATTGTCAGGGAAAATGAAGAGGATCTGTATGCAGGAATCGAGCATCAGCAAACCGATGAAGTTGTGCAGTGCTTGAAGTTGATTAGTCGCCCCGGATGTGAGAAAATAGTTCGTTATGCTTTTGAATATGCAAAGCAATATGGCCGAAAAAAAGTTACATGTTTCACAAAAGACAATATTATGAAACAAACCGATGGTTTGTTTCACCAAGTGTTTGACGAAATAGCAAAAGACTATCCAACCATTGAAAATGAGCATTGGATCATTGATATTGGAGCGGCGAAAATGGCTGATACTCCTGAGGCTTTTGATGTCATAGTCATGCCTAATTTGTACGGTGATGTTTTGAGTGATGTCGCTGCCCAGATTGCCGGTTCGGTGGGTTTGGCCGGCTCTGCAAACATAGGAGAGGAGTGTGCCATGTTCGAAGCCATACATGGCTCCGCCCCCCGAAGAGCGGGACAAAATATGGCCAATCCTTCAGGTTTGTTGCAGGGAGCGGTGCTGATGCTGGTTCATATTGGTCAGGTTGATGTGGCCGAGAAAGTTCAGAACGCCTGGCTGAAAACCATTGAGGACGGTATTCATACATACGATATATTTAAAGAAGGAACCAGTCGTCAAAAAGTAGGAACTAAGGAGTTTGCAGAGGCTGTAATAGGGAATCTTGGTAATAAACCTTCACAATTGGCTGCAGTAAGTCTTTCCGGGAATGCCGCCTTAAATCTTCCTAAGTATGTTAGAAAGCCTGCCCGCAAGAAAGAGCTGTCGGGCGTCGATCTTTTTGTGCATTGGAACGGATCCAGTGCTGATGAACTGGCAGGGATTCTTGAAAACATCAATACTCCATCAGTTAAGTTAAGCATGATTACAAACAGGGGAATTAAAGTTTTTCCCGATGGGTTTTCCGAGACTTTTTGCACCGACCATTGGCGTTGCAGATTTAAACATGTAGATGAAAAAAACATTACCAAACAGGATATTATTCAACTGATGCAAGCTGCTTTTGATAACAATATTGACGTTATAAAAACGGAGAATTTGTATATCTTTGACGGAAAGCCAGCGTATTCGCTGGGGCAAGGGCAGTAATTTTTGGTCATAGATCTTAGACCATTTTGCATGTTTTTTTCTTTAGTTCACGTCCGTCTTATGACCGACGTGAACTATTGTATTGTTTTATTAATTGATATAAGTAGATAATCAGGTGTTTATTTCTTTTACGATGTTTTTTAGTGAAGAACGCACCAACAGCTTGTGTATGAGTTTAACCGGTAAAAAATAGATGTTCCCAAACAGATTGTTAAACTTCACAGCTGTGGTAATTTTTAATTCCGTTTTGTAGCCTTCATTTTCGATGGGAAGTGCCAATATTGAAACACGGAAATTCAAATGTTTATCATTTTCTCCAAGTAGATATTCGTAATCTGATTTCTCAAATAGTTTAAAAATCCCAACTTGTTCGCCCGGTAAATACTCTGTTTGTTTTTGGGATTGGAGTTTAGGATTATTTTTTGAAGTTTTCAATCCAAATATTCCAACGATTTTATCCCGCAATGACATCAAAAAATCACCCCATTTGGGTCCGGAGTTTATAAACATGTTTATAAACTCCGTTTTATCCACATGTCTATTTTCTGTTAATACAACGGTTTGAAAACAATCAATATAATTAAAACTGTTTTCATCGGGCTTTAATAGTGATGCATCGGGAATCTTGTTTGTTTTTGATATCATGATAAGATCTGGTTAAGCGAACAACTGAATCATTAAATTGTATTCGCAATTTAATGATTTTTGTTAATTAGGTTTTTTAGTGACATAAAACCTTTTTTACTGCAACAATGTCTCAATTTTTTTTGTTATGGAGATATTAATGTCGATATGTTGAAATAAATGTAACTGTTGCCTAAAATAATGAGCTAAATAAAAACAATATGACAAGAATTCTTAATAAATACAGCCGCATAATAACCCAGGATGATAGTTTGCCTGCTGCACAGGCAATGCTTTATGCCATAGGCATGGATGAAAATGACCAGAAAAAAGCACAAGTAGGAATTGTGAGCACCGGATTTCAAGGGAATCCCTGTAATATGCATTTGAATGATTTGGCAACGTCTGTTAAAAAGGAGGTCGATCGACAGGAGGATTTGTACGGGCTAATATTTCATACCATTGGGGTGAGTGATGGAATAACCAATGGAACCACCGGAATGATGTATTCTTTGCCATCCAGAGATTTGATTGCCGATTCCATCGAAACAGTTGTAAGTGCTCAATTTTACGATGCTGTTATTCCCGTTGTGGGATGTGATAAGAATATGCCGGGAGCCATGATTGCATTAGGCCGATTGAACCGTCCAGCCATAATGATGTATGGAGGAACGGTGAAAAAAGGGCAATGGAAAGGTCAGGACTTGAATATTGTTTCGGCCTTTGAAGCATATGGTGAGCGTTTGCGTGGAAACATCACCGATTTTGACTATAAAGGCATAATAAAACACAGCATTCCCGGGGCAGGAGCCTGTGGTGGAATGTACACTGCAAATTCAATGGCTGCGGCCATTGAATGTATGGGAATGAGCCTGCCTTACTCTTCGTCTAACCCGGCGGTGAGCCCTCAAAAGTTTAATGAAGCAGAACGATTGGCCAAAGCAATCAAACTTGTTCTGGAAAAGGATATTAAGCCACGAGACATTATGACACGAAAGGCATTTGAAAATGCCATTTCGTTAATTATGGCTTTAGGAGGCTCTACCAATGCCGTAATTCATCTTATTGCCATGGCAAAAGCTGTTGAGGTTCCTTTGAGCATTGACGATTTCCAGACCATTAGTGACAGAGTTCCTTACCTGGCAGATTTAAAACCAAGCGGAAAATATCTTATGGAGGATTTGCATGACATTGGTGGAGTGCCGGGTGTAATGAAGTTTTTATTGAAAGAAGGGCTGTTGGATGGTTCTTGCATGACGGTAACAGGAAAAACATTGGGAGAAAATCTTGAACCGTTACCTGATTTTCCTGCCAATCAGAACATCATCAGACCTTTAAGCAATCCGCTTAAAAAAACCGGTCACTTGCAGATTTTATACGGGAATCTGGCAGAAGAAGGTGCCGTAGCTAAAATTACCGGAAAGGAAGGGGAACGTTTTGAAGGTCCCGCCAGAGTATATGACAATGAAGCCGCAGCCATTGAGGGTATAAAAAACGAAGTTCAGCCGGGTGAAGTTATTGTGATTCGTAACAGTGGACCCAAAGGCGGTCCGGGTATGCCTGAAATGCTTAAGCCTACCGGAGCAGTTATGGGAGCCGGACTTGGCAAAGATGTGGCACTGATTACCGATGGTCGGTTTTCCGGTGGCTCTCATGGTTTTGTTGTTGGCCATATAACCCCCGAGGCATACGAAGGCGGAGTGATTGGTCTCCTGAAAAATGGGGACAAAATAATTATCGATATTACCAAAAACAGTATCTCGGTTGATCTCTCAGAGGAGGAGATTGCAGAAAGACGAAAAAGTTGGAAACGAACTGAAGGTTCTGAACTAATTGGAATTCTCAAAAAGTTTCGCCGTTCGGTAAGTTCGGCATCCGAGGGGTGTGTAACGGACGGATAGATTCTTTTTTGCGTTATATCCTTATCCCGATTTCGCTGAGCTCATCGGGATGAGTTCGACCATCATTTTCCAGTGCGCTTCGCTTCTGGAAAGTGGGTCTCACTCACTTTCCAATACAAAAAGTTCTATTCAATTCTAATTGTCTTATCTAAAGCGCTTTGATTTGGCATGATTGTTTTCGTGTTGTAAATATCTTGTAAAACTTTAATGCATTTGATTTCCTAATGGAACAGTGTATTGTACCTGTTTCTCAATAGTTCCAAATACTTTGTTTTCATTTGTTCTGATAGGAATGAGCTATCTATCAGGTTTTCAGTTTTAGGCAAATTTTTAATAAAGCGGTTGAATACTCCTGATGTTTGCTTTTCATTTAGACCCATTTCGCGAGCAAATTTTTCAAATATCGGCTTGTTGAGTTTACGTTTCTTTCCATCAAGTGTTAAAGCAAGCTCTTCAGTATCATCCGGCAGAATTATCGACACATTTAACAAATCATAAGCAGGAGAGAGACTCCATTTATCGCCATTTAGAATCATGGAAAAGTTTTTCAGATGCATGTCATTGTTACCTGTAAGGAAGCAGAAAACGGTTAACTCAAAAAGAAACAGTTTGTCCAGCAATGGGTTTGCAGAATATGAACCCAGAGCCTTACCAACTTTCTCCATCGAACTTTTATACTTGTCAAATGCCTCCGTTATCTGAAACATATCAAGCATATGTACTTTTTGGCCATTGTTTTTGCGGTCAATTCTTTTCGTGATATAAGAAAGTTCTCCCGTCTGGAGTCTAATCAGGCAGGATGGAACTACTTTAATACCGAATGATTCAGCAATACGCATGGTTACATGTTCATTTGCCGGCATTTCAGGGAAATCAGATGATGGTGGTTTAAAAATGTAGTCCCCACCAAGTGCTCCAACTACAGTTAATCTTTTGTCCTTTGCGCTTTGAGTATCTTTAATGATACTCATGGAGAGTTTGGGTTGAACACCCGGAACAGCAACGCTTCTTTGAACCACCTCTTTTGCAAGTTTGCTCATCTCATTGTATGAGTATGGAATAACAGGCGGCTGAGGCGAACCAAAAAACTTGCGGCTGCAAGATTCATGATATTCACCGACTCCTGACACAGGGTTGAAGCAATAGAGACATTTATTCTGTTTCATCTGTTTCTTCGATTGGTACCACACTCACAGCGCCGATACAATTCCTACAACAGGCCAACAATAATCCCATTCGGTCGTTTCGATTTATTTTCCAACTTCGAGTGGCAATTTCCAATAACCATCCCTCGGGTATGAGTCCCTCAAAAAATGGGAACAGCCTGTTCAATTTATAAGGTCTTACCGAAACAGGCATAGTGAAAGTCAGGAATTGGTTTGGATACTTTTTCACATAAATTTTGTCGTAGGTGAATTCATATTCACCATCATCCGTTTCAACCAATATTCCGGCAAATATATCCTGATAATATATGTTGGCTTTTCTCATTATTGATATGAATCATCTGTATTAGATATAGCAATGGGTCCCAATTCATGACCAAACATAGCCAAAACCTGATTTACCTTGTCCAGATTGAGATTGGTTTTTCCCTGTTCAATCTTCCGTATTACGGTTAAAGCCACGCCTGTCCTCTCAGCAAACTCTTCTTGTGTGAGGTTTACCTCCTTTCGGCGCTGTTTTACAAAATCGGCTAATTGACTCATTGTATGCTTTTAGATATAATTAATGCAAATGTATTAAAATTATATTCAAATGCGTATATAATTGTGGGATATTCAATAATTATATGTTTATCGATATAAAATAATTTTGCCGGATCTTCGATATTGAATTTAAAAAAGGGATCTTCTAACTTGAGCCATATCATATACAAGGGCTTTCATTTTGAGAGTAACCACAGTTTTATCATCAGATTCTTGCTTCCAGCTATTCTCTGAATGAAATTCTGGCTCATAAAGTTGAGTTACTGGAAGTAGAACAATCCTTGCTTTTGTTTGACGATTATCTGAAATTAGGCTATAATATTTAACGAATTTTTCAATATAATTACAACATCCTTACAATCTCTGTAATTGATTGTGCCGTATAAGTATCTGGCACTTCCTTCTTTTGAAATACCATGAAATACTTGAAATTGTCTCCGGCTTTTTCTGCCCACTTTTTACCAAGTAGGTTTTTTGCACGACTTTCATCGTTATCCAAATGGTCGCCCTTTGTTTCAATGAGAATCAGGTTTCCATTTTTGGTAAAAATAATGAAGTCGGGATAATGGTTGCTTTCAAATCCGTTTAGGGCAAAACCTCGTTTTTCAATATTCCGGTGCCAGAACAACACATTTTCAAGAGATGCAATATTCATGATTACCTCTTGCTCAAACCCATTCATTGAGGCTTCTGCTTCGTATAGTGACTTGTCGATGGCAATACTTGGGCTGATTTGAGTTATTTCATTGGCAAACTTAAAGCTTGGTTTTACCAAAATGTTATTGGTATCTAAAAGCTTTTGAAATTGCTCTCTTGCGTATTCCGATTCAAGCTCTTTTACTTTTGCTTTGATCTTGCTGATATACAAGAATTCATTGTTAATAATGTCTCGTATTTGGTCGTTGTTCAAGTCCTCAAAAACACGGGTTACATACTTTGTTATGTCTTCATGCGAAATAGGGGTCATGTCACCTAATTTACGGACAATAAGCTGGGTGATGTCCTTAATCTGATTCACTTTGGGCTTTGCCAGAATTGTATCAACAAGAATGGCTTTTGCTCTTATTGAAACTTTTTGTTTTGTTGCAGTATGCTTCGATTCGTTGTAATCCACCTGAAACACGTCGGTAGCTGTGTCATCGAAATTAATTTCGGTGCTTTTTGAAGCAAGTTTGAACCCTTTTAAAAGACTGTTTCTGTTCAACAATTGCTCTTCCTGCTTCAATTCCTCAAACATGATGGTGCCATGTAGTTCATCTGCCGGAACTTTTCGATAGAATTGAGGAATCGACAAGTCGTTTGCCACATCAACAAAAGGGTCTTCAATTCTATATTTCTTTGGCTGTTTACCCATTTCCCGTAATAAATAGTCAGTATTATCCTCTGTGTAGGATTCTGTTTTTTGTTCAAATGTTTTAACCTCTGTTTCGCCCTTTTGAGTAATTTGCTTAACAATATCAGTTGTACTTCCTATCTGGTTGGAATCCATTTCGACATTTGGGTCAAAATCAATTTCGTCAATGTTAATTTCATCAACAGGAACCTTCCCATCTTCTGAATTCCCGGAAGATACCGGGCTTGTTCCAAATAGTTCTTGTTGTAGTACCTCATTGTTGGTCAATTCAACCTCAGGCTCTTCTTCAGCATAATAGTCCTCTTTGCTAAAGCCTGAATCTTGTAAGGCTTTCACAATATTATCCAAGGTCTCCTGAAATTTGGAACTTGCCGATAATACAAAGGAAAGGTTAAGCAATGGGCTTTGATGCTTGGTTACGTGAGGTTGACGGAGAACCCGACCTAATATTTGCTCCACATCCACTGCGGAAGACTTATCTGCCAATGAAGCCAAAATATAGGCATTGGGACAATCCCATCCTTCTTTAAGCGCATTGACGGTAATGATATAACGGACTTCGCAATCCTTAGCCATTAGGTTGATACCCTTTAACTCATCCAAACCACTCACTTTGATTTTGATTTGCTCTTCGGGAATCCTCAGTTTCGTTAATTGCTCTTTGATGTGAATGTAGGTTGTATTGTCCTTCCCCTTAATGTTCGATTGCGCTTGGAACAGAATGATGGGGCGGATGTATTGGCCTGTCACTTTTTCTTCCTCAATGGCCAGTAACTCCAACTGTCTTTGTAGATGCAAAGCACTTGTAATGACCTCCTCCTTTTTATGGTGGTTGTAAACAATTACGGGAAGCTTTACCATGTGCTCTTTTTTGAGAGCCATTGCATTTACAAAACTGATGATGTTGCTGTTTTCTTTGGGTGTAGCTGTTAAATCCAAAACAAAAGAGGGATTCAGATTATTCAGCATCTCCACACTCAATACGCTTTCGGCATTGTGACTTTCGTCAACAATGACAACTGGATTTAATGATCGAATCACATTTATCAAAGCCGTTTCATCGGTATCATCTATTACCAAATCCTTATCAACAAAACCCCTAAATTGTTCTAAAGCTCCATTTTGCTCATAAACCTTACGGTCATCCTTTTTTATGGAATTAATTCGAATGCTGCTGAAATTGAATACAAATATATTCACCTGCTCCTTTACAGAAGTTGGATTAAATCCGGCGCCTTGCAGTAATTGAAGCTTTTCAAAGACCTCGACCCTATTGCCAAATAGAGTATTCAGTTTCTCTCTGTAAGGATGTGTAGGGTTTGATAGATGTCCGGCTGTTTGCTGCAAAAGGTTCGACCAAGGAACCAACCAAACAACTGCTTTGGGTTTTGTAACATCAAACGATTTGAAAATTGAATGAAGCGCATTGCAAGCGATAAAAGTTTTGCCCCCTGCTGTTGGGACTTTGATAGCTATATGTGTAGCTCCCGGAATATTATTTTTGTAAGGGCGCATGCCTGAATAGGAGCCATCTATGTTGGCTTGGTATTTCCCTACTTTATCTTCCCAAAATTGATTAAACGCTTTAGCAGAATCTTGAAAGGTGTTTAAATATTCAAGAAACTTGTCTAAGTCGTTGATTACTTGTTGTTGATATGGTTTTAATTCCACTTTCCTATGAGTTTGTCGTTACTATTCAATTGTTAATAACCGTTCAATCCAATTGTTAAAACGTGGGCATTTTTCCCGAATTTTATCCAGACCAATTTCCTGTGCCAACAACGAACCATATACCACCTTACTATAATCTTCAATAATTCTATTCAACCTTTTTGACGGAGCGGTTGTTTTTCCATCGTTAATATTCTCAGGATTACTAAAAGCTTTATCAGTCTCCAAAAGAAAGTCATAGTCTTTAAACTCCTCGGATTCAAAGTTATCCTTTATAACTGAAATGTCGCTGAATAGTAATGCTTCAAACTCGTGCACCTGAATGTAGGGTAAAAATCTATGTCGAATTGATTCGTCAATTTCATCGAGCATTGATTTCTCAAGAAATGATATTCTATCGCTTTTGTTTACAATTGCTTTTGCTTCTTCCCATTTAGGGAATGCATGACAGGGATGTATGCCATAATAGTCTATTAAGGTTGTAACATAAGCCCCTGTATCTTTTAGGTGCAGTTCAACTTGTTTTTTCAAATGCTCCCAAGCAACTATGCCACCTTTCGACTTTTTAATTTTAGGTGTTTCCAAAAATATATCATGAGCATTAAAGAGTGGTTGCAAAACATCATTGCAGAATATTTGCTCAGTTGGACCTTCACCAATTATTATAATTCTCTTCATTTTGAAAAAGGTTGAGCAGAGTTAATAATATTTCGTTCCCATAATTCGCCAAGGGAGTGTTCTTCGAGCCAACCTTTTAACTTGCTTTCATCTAAGCGTTTGAATATGGATTGGTTTTCTATGGTGCTTCGGTCAACGGTAACAATGTCGTTTGTTTCAAAGCAATCAACAAGGTTAACAGACTGGGTTGAAATAATTAATTGTGTTTTATTTGAAGCCAGTTTTATTAAACCTGCCAATTTTTGTATTGCTTGCGGGTGAAGTCCTAGTTCCGGTTCGTCAATAACTATAACGGCAGGTGGCTCAGGTTGCATTAATACCGTAGCCAGAGCAATGAAACGCAATGTGCCATCTGAAAACTGATAGGCATTGAAATTTGAATCTAAATCTCCTTTTTCTACCCATCGTAATTCAATTTCATTTTTATTCAACTTCTTTGGTTGCAAAATAAACCTGTCGATATATGGAGCTATGGATTTAACTGTCTTTTCTAAACGCTTAAAAACCTTTGGGTGTTCTTCTTGCAAATAATATAGAAATGCCGGAAGATTTCGTCCATCGGTTTTTAGGGCATCGTTATCATTGATGTCACACTCACGGCGTAACATTGAAGTTGCAGATGTGTCATGAAAATGATATATCTGAATATTGGATAAATACTCTTTTAGATAGTTATTTCGAAACGAATTAGACTCAGGAATAATTGACTCATCATTATTTGAGGATATATTATACCCTGCATAATTATCGTTTTTTGAGATATTGTAGCCGGATGCTTCATCTGCAATGTATAAGCCACCTTCTTTTGTTTGAGCTAAGCTGAACCAATATGCATTGTTGTTCATTTCATCTTTGGCGAAAATTAATTTACCAAACATCGCTTCTGTCGTTTTTCGTCCAAAGTATAGAACATTGTCCGTTTTTTCTTCTATTACATATCGTTGCAGTTGTCTGTTAAAAATTGCATATACCATTTTAAAAAATGATATAAAATTACTCTTCCCAGAACCATTACTCCCTATAAACACATTGATTGGTTTTAGTTCCAACTCTAAATGCTTTATAGATTTAAAACCTTTTATTTCTATATAATCAATCATAACTGTTCAGGTTTAAAACCGGGTTATATCCCTTGGGATTTTCTTAAACGTAATATGATATTTCTGCATCAAACTGTCATCCAGCACACAGTTGTCAGCATAAATAATGTATTGCTCTGCTTTGGTTGATATTTTTCGTAAAAAACTATCATCCAAAGTAGTGAGTTCGTCTTTGTAATAATAAAAGTAATAAGCCGATGAGTTGCTTACTCCTAAAAGATGTTCTTCTTTTTGGTTGACAGTCTTATATGATTGGCGGGTCTCTGAAAACCATACATACTCACGTATTTTCTCCAAGCTAACCTCTTCGTTTAGCATGTCATTTTCAAGGAAAAGGGGTTTTCCCAATTGGTAATAATCAAAGCTGCCACCAGTACCTTCAGTATTTTTACCATTTTCGCCATAACCTTTAATAACTCTTTTAACTCTTTCGGCTGTTATGTTTTCGGCATAATCTTCCATTTCAATTAAAATGAATTTCCGATTACCTCCGTCTTGCTTATTCAGATTCAAAACCGCATGAGCAGTAGTACCTGAACCTGCAAAACTATCTAATATAATGGAGTCCGATTTGGTGATTTGCTCGATTAAAAAACTAACCATACTAGAAGGTTTTGGAAAAGAGAACTCGTTTGCTCCAAAAATTTGTTTTAATTCCTTGGAGCCATCTCCTGTATTCATTTCGGTAATTACAGATGAGAATGCTTTGGTTGAGCTTTCCATCTCATCCATGAATACTTTATTTCTAGGTCTCCCATTATGATTTTTAGGGAAGATAATCCGGCCTTCTGCTATTCGTTTAGCCATTGAATTTTGATCGTATCGCCAACCTTTGTCTGGACAGGGGTAGATAATTCCTGTTTTTGGATCTATTAATTCATAATGCAGATTAGGACGCTGTTGTTTAGTTGCTATTCCTGTCAAATCAGCACTTCTCCATGCTCCACGAGAATCATTGTCTGGATTTGAAAATTTTGTTAAATCTTTATCTACCCCCTTGAAGGCTGTTATATCACCTTTCTTATATACAAATATGTATTCATGATCATTCGAAATACCAGTTTTATTTCGTGCATCAACACTTTGTCTGCTTTGCCAAATCAAAGGAGCGACAAAATTGACATTACCAAAGATTTCATCGCAAACGAGTTTCAAATGGAACGCTTCATTGTCGTCAATTGAAATAAAAATCACACCATCGTTCGATAGGAGTTTATGCAAAAGTTTCAATCTTGGATACATCATACACAACCATTTATCATGACGAGTCAAGTCTTCCGCTTCTTTGCCTACCACGTTACCCAGCCATTTTTTTATTTTAGGGTCATTTACATTATCGTTATAAACCCACCCTTCGTTTCCGGTATTATATGGAGGGTCTATATATATGCACTTAATCTTTCCTTCGTATTCGGGCAATAAAGCTTTTAGGGCTTCTAAGTTGTCTCCATGAATAATTTTGTTTCCGCTATTGGTTTCCTTTGGGGCTTGCTCTCCGTTATCGAATCCGTAAACATGGTCTAAAATCTTATATGGTACATCCATGTGGTGGTTAATCACCTTATCTTTTCCTATCCAATTAAGCGTTGGCATCGTTGCTTTGTATTATTTATCTTGTTTGGTTGATACAATCAGTTCTCTGGCATCAACATTAAGTTTTGCTGCTATTTCAATTATGGTTTCAATACCGGGTTGCGATTCATTGGTACACCACCTCGAAACCGTGGTTAAACTTTTCCCCAACTGTTCAGCCAACCATTTATTTGTTTTATTCTGCTCGGCAAGAACAATTTTTAACCTGTTTATTTGTTTTCGTTCAGTCATTATACGCAAATTACGTGCTTTTTTAAAACTATGAGGCTAATTTATAAAACTAAAATGAAAATACTAAATACTCTGCAAAATAATTTGGAGTTGGTTTTTATCTCAAATAAACCTACATGACCTGAAATTTTACACTTCTTTATATTTGTCTTGTCCCCCATTTGTCCCTTTAGTATAAATGGGGGACACTAGAGGGACAAGTATAGGTAAAACAAAAAATAAATAGAAGGCAAATAATCATTCTTATTTGTTTATTAATAAAGGATTAGATAAATAAAAGGTAGATACAAAAATTGGTAGTTACTTTCCAATACAAAAATTCTTAAATATGTTCCCTAAAATTTCATCCGTTGATATTTGTCCTGTGATGCTGCCGAGGTAGTGGAGCACCTCTCTGATGTCCTGAGCCAGAAAATCGCCTGAAATATTTCTGTAAAGTCCTTCTTTTACCCGGGTAATGCTTTCAAGTGCATTGGTGAGTGCCTCGTGGTGTCGGGCATTGGTGACTATTACATCGTCTGAGTCTATGGCACTGAGATTAACTGTACGCAGAAGCTCGGATGTGAGTTTTTCGAGGTTTGTCCTGAATTTGGCTGATATTGGAACAATGGTGTTGTTTCCGGTAAGCTCTTTGAAAGCGTCCTGCGAAAAACGATTCTCAATTTCATCATTCTTGGCAAGATCGGTTTTATTTACAACCACAATTAATTGTTGATGATCCGACTCCAGTTTAGGCAGAATGTTTTGAATGGCTTCATGTATTTTTTCATCCGGATCGGTAACATCCACTAAAAGCAGAATAATCGATGCTTGTTTTATTTTATTGTAAGTTAGCTGAATTCCCAGGTTTTCAATGGTGTCGGCCGTAGAGCGGATGCCTGCTGTATCAATAAATCTGAAAGTAATTCCTTCAATGTTAATGGTATCTTCAATGGCATCGCGGGTGGTTCCGTGAATGTCTGATACAATGGCTCTTTCTTCATTCAAAAGGGCATTCAACAAGGTGCTTTTCCCGGCATTTGTGTGTCCGGCAATGGCCACAGGAATGCCATTTTTGATGGCATTTCCCAGGGAGAATGATTTTACCAGTCTTTCAATGTGTGTGCTGATTTCATCCACCAGTTGATTAAGTTCATCACGATTGGCAAACTCTACATCCTCTTCACTGAAATCCAGTTCCAACTCAATCATCGATATAAACCACAAAAGTCTTTCGCGAAGCTGCATCAGTTCGGTTGAAAAACCGCCGCGCATTTGTTGTAAAGCCACTCTGCGGGCAGCTTCACTTTGTGAAGCAATGAGATCCGCCACCGCTTCGGCCTGACTGAGATCCATCTTTCCATTTAAAAAGGCGCGTTGGGTGAACTCCCCCGGCTCTGCGAGCCGGGCACCCTGCTTTGTGAGCAATTGTAGCAACTGTTGTTGAATGTATGGTGCTCCGTGGCAGGCAATCTCTATAACATCATCACCGGTAAAAGAGTGTGGTGATTTAAAAACTGACACCAGTACTTCATCAATTTCTTTATCGCCATCGCAAACTGTCCCAAAATGAATGCTGTTGGCCGGTTGCTCTGCAATGATTTTGCCTTTTTTTGCCGGTTTAAATATGATGTCGGTTATTTTAAATGCATTTTCCCCTGCAATTCTTATTACAGCAATGGCTCCCATTCCTTTTGCAGTGGATATGGCACAGATGGTATCGTTGGTGGTCATGTTGCTATTATACTATATTCGATGAAATTTTCTGTAATTAATTGTTGTCAACTAATTGGTTGTTAGGTGAGGATTATTCCGGATTTGTTTTTAGGATGCAAAGATCTCTAGATTTTAGAGAGATAGAATAGAAAAAAAAGATTAAAAAGATCTTATTTTATTTTTTAGTCTTGTCTATCGGTCTAATAATCTATAAATCTAACGATCTGTTATTACCTGTTACAAAGTTATTATTTTTAATCGTTCATGGGCAATTAAATGAACATTGCGATTTGGAAGGTGTTATAACAAATATTAAATTTAATCCGAAACTTAACTTTTTTACTTATGAGCGTATTGGTAGATAACAATTCAAAAATAATAGTACAAGGATTTACCGGAGGCGAAGGAACTTTTCATGCCGGACAAATGATGGAATATGGAACCAATGTTGTTGGTGGCGTAACACCCGGAAAAGGTGGAACCATGCATTTGGGATTGCCGGTTTTTGATACGGTTCAAATGGCAGTGGAGAACACCGGAGCCGACACTTCGGTGATTTTTGTGCCACCGGCTTTTGCCGCCGATGCAATTATGGAAGCCGCCGATGCCGGCATAAAAGTGATTATCGCCATTACCGAAGGTATTCCGGTCGCCGACATGATTACAGTAAAAGCATTTATTGACGGAAAAGAGAGCATTTTAATTGGTCCCAACTGTCCCGGTGTAATCTCCCCCGGAAAAGCGAAGGTAGGCATTATGCCGGGATTTATTCATAAAGAGGGTAGGATTGGCGTTGTAAGCCGCTCTGGTACCCTGACATACGAGGCTGTTGACCAATTGACAAAACTTGGCTTAGGTCAAAGTACCTGTATTGGAATTGGTGGCGATCCGGTGATTGGTACCACCACACTGGACGCCGTTAAGCTGCTCATGAACGATCCCGAAACCGAGGGCATTATCATGATAGGGGAGATTGGCGGAAGCATGGAAACGGATGCCGCACGTTGGGTTAAAGAACATGGTACAAAGCCTGTTGTTGGATTCATTGCCGGACAAACAGCTCCTCCCGGCAGACGAATGGGGCATGCCGGAGCCATTGTGGGTGGAAAAGACGATACAGCTGCCGCTAAAATGAAAATCATGAAGGAGTGTGGCATTCATGTGGTTGATAACCCCGCACACCTCGGTACAACCATGCAGAAAGCCATGAAAAAATAGTATCCAAAGAATTATTGAAGATATAATTCCCAACGAATTCCGATTACACACCATGTACCATTTGAAAAAAATTAGTACATGGTGTTTATTTGAAAATAACTCAAACTCCCAACTTTGAACCTAGAACCTAAAACTATTCCCGCTCCGCGGGACTTCGCTACGCTCCGAAACCATCAACCCTAAACCCTAAACTTTGAACTTCAAACCTATAACTTAAAACTTAAAACCCAAAACCCTACCCCTTCACCACCGCCAAAGGTTCCAGTTTAAGTTTAATTTTAACCAGGTCAGATTGGTTCATCATCACTTCATCAATGTCCTTGTAGGCTCCTGCTGCTTCGTCAAGATCGCGTTGAGTTCTGATTGAATGAATAATTCCTTTATCGTTGAGTTTTTGAACTTCGGCAGAAAAATCAAGTTGGCGTTGAGCCTGGCGTCGTCCAAGACGACGACCTGCACCGTGCGAACACGACATAAAACTTTCAGGATTTCCAACGCCTTCTACAATGTAGGATGAGGTTCCCTGAGAACCGGGTATGATTCCGGTTTCGCCGGGGAAAGCTCTTGTAGCCCCTTTTCGGTGTACCAAAACCTTCTCACCAAAATGAGTCTCAAAAGAGGCATAGTTGTGGGCAATGTTGATGATGTTTCCGTATGATACTTCTTTGCCAATGGCCTCGTTTATGGCGTCCTGAACAAAATGCATCATAAGTTTTCTGTTGGCAAGTGCAAAATCAATGCAGTAATTCATTTCTGCAATGTACTCCTTTGCCTCCTCGCAATCGAGGGGAAGAAAGGCCAAATCCCATTGCTTTGGAACAGGTGATCTCCATTTCTCATTGAGCTTTTTAGCCGATTTATTATAGAAATCGGCCACAGTTTTACCTAAGTTCCGGCTTCCGGAGTGAATCATAATCCAGACAAAACCATCGGAGCCTTTCTGTATTTCAATAAAATGGTTTCCACCTCCAAGGGTTCCCACTTGCGTTCTTGCTTTATCAAACTCTTGTTCTACAATTTTGGGGAGATTGTTCCATTTTGGCATATGATGCATATCCTGCATCTTTTTATGGCTTCTCATGCCAACGGGTATTTGTTTACGAATACCCGACATGATTTCTTTCAATTGTGGGGGAGATACCTCTCGCAATCCGCTGGGAACAGCACACATACCACATCCAATATCAACACCAACCGCATTGGGGATGACGTGGTTTTTTGTGGCTAAAACACCTCCAATGGGCATGCCGAACCCTGTGTGTGCATCGGGCATAAGTGCTACATGCCGGAAGGCGAAATCCAGATTGGCCAAATGGCGAGCCTGCTCTAAAGCCTCTTCATCAATCTCTTTAAGCCACAGCTTGATGGGGTGTTTTTCGGTAGAAATCACCAGTTCCATGGCTGTTCTCTTTTAAGTTTTTATGGAAGTAATTGTAGAAATTCCTGGTATCTTTGAGTAAACGGGTTACCTTCTTTTCCTCCTAATCGCTGATGGTGTCTGTGAATTTCAGAAATCCGGTCGCCCGGATCGGGATGTGTGCTTAGATAAATCTGAACCCTTGATGCAGGGGCTAAATCCATTTTTTCAAAAAAGTAAGCTACGCCTCTTGAATCCAGTTCGGTAGGGTAGAGGTAACGAACGGCATATTCGTCGGCTTCATACTCATCCTGTCGGCTAAATGCTAAAGCGGTAACGCCGGTTGCCAATGATTCTGCAATATCACCCAATAGAGATTCATTATCGCCTCTAAGCACAGAAAATAAAATGCTAAACCCATACATTTTAGTCATCCGATTGGTGGCATGCCTGCGGTCAACATGGGCAATTTCATGAGCCATAACCCCGGCCAGAGAGGCTTCATCATCCAGAAACTTCATCAGCCCGGTGTAATAGAAAGTTGGTCCACCCGGTAAAGCAAAAGCATTCAGCACATCTTCGTCAATGATATATATATCCCATTGAAACCGGTCTCTGTATCGTATATCCTTAGATGCAAGAATTTTATCCCGAATGCCTTCAAGATATTCATATGCTTCTTTATGTTCATCTCTGTCAAGGACATTATACTGACTATCTGACAGAATCTCTGCCACCACTTGTTGACCAAACTCCACGTCCTGATTCAGGGTGAAAAAATTAACTTTCCCATCATTACAACTGCTTAGTAACACAACTGTTAACAGCGATACAAAAAAACTAAGTCTCTTCATGCTTTTGATTGTTATTAAGTTATTTGGCGAAGAAAGCATCAATCCCGGGATAATTGAATTTTGTTTTGGCCATCTCTTCCGGAAACAATACATAAACAATGGTTCCGGAGGTGCATAACTGGTTGCCGCACAATATTTCGGTTTCTATAGCCACATCTCGCCTGTTTTGCTTTTTATGTGAAACAGCTCTGATAAGAATTGGTTCAGAACTGATTCGACAAGGTTCATGGTAATGAGTGGATAAACTTTTGGTGACACCAGCTGTGTTCAGTTGAGTATAGATATACCAACTTGCAATTTCGTCCATCATGGTGGCTTGTATGCCACCATGAATCACACCATTATAGCCTTCAAATTTCTTGTCAGGAACCCATTCAGAACAAACCATTCCGTTCTCTTCAAAAAAAGACATGCGCAATCCAATGGGATTATGCTCTGAACAGCCAAAACATATTCCTCTCTCATCTATTTTCGTGCCAAACGGGTTTAAAATGGCTCTTTTCACAACCAATTATGAGTTAAAATGGTACAGAAATACGATTTCTCCTTCGTAGGCCGGTTTTTTATTCCCTTCTATTTCAAGTTTAACACCAATGTTGGCTTTGGTAACTCCGCGAAGATTGACAGCACTAATAACCTTGGCTGCCAATCGCACCTTGCTGTTGACCAATACCGGTTGGTTGAATTTGAATTTTTCAATACCGTAATTCACCTGTAGTTTTAGATTCCGGACTTCCACTATCTGATTCCATAAATGTGGCAACATGGATAGCGTAAGATAGCCATGGGCAATGGTGTCTCCAAATGGGGATTCTTTTACCGCGCGTTCTTTATCGGTGTGTATCCATTGGTGATCTAATGTGGCATCGGCAAACAAGTTAATTTGCTCTTGGGTAAATTCATGATATTCAGAGATTCCCAAATCGTGACCTACCAGTTTTTCCAGCTCTGCGAAACTATTGATGATAACTTTGCTCATTGTATTTTAGTTTTGTTTATGTGTATAATAATAATTGTTCGTTAATCTTTTTTATTTGCCTAATTATCAGATGTTTATGAATTTACTGTATTGTTGTGTAAATATTTGATAATAAGAAGCTTACTTGTGTTTATTGTCTAATAATCTAAAAGTCTAACGGTCTATTTTAATAAGATAAAACTACAAAACTAATAAAAGAAGTGAAACAACCATAATAGAATTGTTTTCATCGGTTTTTGATAACCTTAAGTTATCACTACTGACCGACTAATTAATATAAATATCTCGCTCTGCTCGAAATGGAAAAACTTTCAAGTGGTCAAGGTGGGGGATTGGGTGATGGTGGCAAAGCCGCCATCACCCAATCTCCTATTAAAACGTAAGAGCCTGTCATTTAGAGCGATTTGAGAAATATATTACATGATTATCATTATAAAAAACCTTAGTCAGATCACAGTGAATTCTATTATCCCTTTCATTGAGTAGGGATTTATTTGTTGGCCGGAAAGAATTCGTAATTGGAATATACTATATTTAAAATCTAAAATTCAATTTAAATATCACCAGTACTATGACTGCAGAATTTCAGATATTACTATTAACTGCCGCATCACTCGGATTCGTTCATACCATACTTGGGCCTGATCATTATTTACCTTTTGTTGCCATTTCCAAAGCTCGTGATTGGAGTGTGGGGAAAACAATTTGGTGGACTTTTGTCTGTGGAACAGGCCATGTATTAAGTTCTGTAATCATTGGATTAGTTGGCATTGCAATTGGCTCTCAACTTGAAAATCTTGTTATGATTGAGGAGTTCAGAGATGGACTTGCTGCCTGGGGACTCATTGCGTTTGGACTCATTTACGCTGTGTGGGGAATGCGATATTGGGCAAAGCAAAAGCAGGAAGATATTAAAGACACACAGCAAGGAAAAAGGATTACGCCGTGGGTTTTATTCATCATATTTATATTGGGACCCTGTGAAGTGTTGATTCCTGTATTGATGTATCCTGCAGCGAATGCAAGCGCCGGAGCTCTGGTATCCGTATCTTTGGTTTTTGGTGTTTCTACACTTTTAACTATGATGGGAGCTGTTTTTATAATGATCTACGGATTACGATATGTATCCTTTAAACCGCTGGAAAAATACAGTCACACCATTGCCGGGTTGGTGATATTCTTATCAGGAATGGCAATAGAAGTTTTGGGATTATAGGTTCATAAAACCATATTAGCCATTTAGTATATTTTTGGTGGAGATGTCTTTGCAGATTCCATTGACCTAAGAACCTATCGACCTTACATCCTTACGATCTAATAATCTTATGATCTAATGATCTCAAAACCTCAAAACCTCAAAACCAAACAACCTAATGACCTATCAACCTTCAAAACCTTTCTTTTTCGAGGCGCAGAAATAGCTTGAATTATCCCAGCAATGCGTACATAATTTCTCTTTTGGCAGTCCGATGGCTTTTACCAAATCATCCAATTTCTGAAACTTTAATGATGTTAATCCCAAATCCTTACGGATTTGTTCCACCATATCAATATATTTCTGGTTTTTGATGTCAGTGTATGGCTTCAGGTCTACGTCTTCTTTTCCTTCAATATGGGTGATGGCTTTCCTGGTAGCCAAATCGAGGGTTGTTCTCGATCTGCTGAAATTGAGAAATTCACATGGATAAATCAAAGGCGGACAAGCTATGCGCATGTGGATTTCTTTAATTCCACCGGCATGTAAATCCTTTACATTGTCTCTTAATTGTGTCCCTCTTACTATGGAATCGTCCAGAAAAATTCCTTTTTTCTCCTTGATAACTGATTGGTTGGTAATAAGTTTCATTTTTGCTACCAACTCGCGGGTTTCCTGATTTTGAGGCATGAAACTACGGGGCCAGGTTGGGGTATATTTTGAATATGGCCTTTTTAGAGGAATTCCGGTTTTGTTGCTGAATCCCATGGCATGACCGATTCCTGAATCGGGTATGGCAGCCACAAAATCAGCTTTAACATCTTCATCCTCTGCCATAACTGCGCCACACTTGTATCTCGATTCATCAACATTGATTCCTTCGTAAAAGGATGGAGGATACCCGTAATAAACCCACAAAAACGAACATATTTGCATATCTTTCCCGGCTTGCTGAAGTTGGGTGTATCCGTCAGCTGTTATTTCAACAATTTCGTTGGGACCCAAATTGTGAGCCATTTCATATTCAAGATTTGGAAAGGCAGATGTTTCAAAGGTAACGGCATGGCCGTTATCTTTTTTCCCAACTACAATAGGAGTTCTTCCCAAACGATCGCGTGCAGCAATGATTTTATCTTCCGTTAAAATCAATAGAGAGCACGAACCTTCAATATGATCAAAAACATTGTTTATTCCGGAAACAAAATCGCTGCATTCTGCGATGAGTTTTGAAATCAGTTCGGTTGGGTTCACTGCTCCCTGACTGGTTTCGGCAAATGTGTGACGTTGGTCGATAAACCGCTGCTCCAATTCATCAATGTTGGCAATTCGGCATACAGATACAACGGCAAAACGTCCAAGGTGGGACGAAACGAGTATGGGTTGGGCTTCATTATCGCTGATTACGCCAATTCCAGACTTTCCTTTGAAACCTTTTATATCATTATCAAACTTATTTCTGAAATATCCATCTTCAAGACTGTGAATGGCTCTTTGAAACCCTTTTTTCTCATCGAAAAAAGCCATCCCGGCACGTTTGGTGCCCAGGTGGGAATGGTAGTCGGTGCCATAAAAAACATCCATTACGCAATCGCTTTTGGTGATGCTGCCGAAAAATCCGCTCATGATAAATTGAAGTTTATTTTTGAGGCGGTAAAGATAGTTTAAAAATTGTTATCGGGTGGCTACTAAAGGCAATTCAAACAGCTTCTATGCACAATATTTATAATCGAATTCCTATAAGTAATACATCATCAACCTGTTCCTGACTTTCTCTCCAATTTTCAAAATATTCATCATAGATTTTGAGTTGTTTCTGCATGGGAAGATGATAATTGTTCAGCAACATTTCCCTGAATCGTTGGTGTTTAATTTTTTTATTGTTTGGGCCACCAAACTGACTCACAAATCCATCGGTAAACAGATAGAAACAATCTCCCGACTGATATGGTATGGCGTGATGAGTGTATGGATTATCGGTTTCACCAATGGATACCGGCATGTGATCGGCAGGAAAAACAGTGATTTTGTTATCACGTATTTTGTATAAAGGATTAAATGCTGCAGCATACTCCAGAACTCCCATTTTTTTGTCCAAAGTTACAATGCATATATCCATGCCATCTTTTATTTCACTGGTCTCATCCTGTTGGAGTGATTCAATCAAAGTGCTCCGCAGAGAGTTTAAAATGGTGGCAGGTTGAGTCACTTTATTGGTATCTATGATTTCGTGTAAATATGCAATTCCAAAAATGCTCATAATTGCACCCGGCACTCCGTGACCGGTGCAATCGGCAGCAACAATCACCAATTTACTATCGATGTTTTTAATCCAGTAAAAGTCTCCACTAACTATGTCTTTGGGTTTAAAGAGGATGAAGTGTTCCGGCATGTTTTTATCCAGAAAATCCTGTTTTGGTAAACTGGCAAGTTGAATTTTTCGTGCATACCTGATACTGTCGGTAAGTTTTTGATTCATAGCTTCGATCTTATGCATCAATCTGCGATTTTGATCTCTGGCTAATTTAATGGATATCTGAGTTTTTACTCTCGCCATTAATTCCGGAATGTTAAAAGGTTTTGTAATATAGTCAATTGCGCCGACTTCAAAACCTTGAAGAATTGTTGTGGAATCTGATTGTGCTGTGATAAAGATGACCGGAATCTCAGCTGTTTTCGGATTTTGTTTTAACTGCTTACATACATCAATTCCGTTTAGGCCGGGCATGATGATGTCTAAAAGAATCAGATCGGGTGGAGGAGTTTGAGCTGCTAATTCAAGCGCTTTTTCTCCATTGATGGCGGTAATGGGATTATATCTCCTGAGTGCATCCGACAGGATTTCCAGGTTCAACTTGGAATCATCTACTAACAATATCCTGATTGAATTATCTGTCATGCTGATTTTGATTGAAGTTCAAATTAGCACCGATTTCTGTTCTGCTTATTACTAAATATACAAAATGTTTTGATGAAATGCATACTCAAGCATGAATTTGACAGACCAAAATTACAATCTGATGTTTATATAAAATAAAAAGCTCCCTGTTTATAAAACAGGGAGCCTAAAAATCATAAATACTTTATAATGATATAAACTTAAGCCAGCTTAACATTTACCGCATTTAATCCTTTTCTGCCTTCAGTAAGGTCAAAAACAACTTCGTCGTTTTCGCGAACAGAATCAACTAATCCGCTAACGTGTACGAAATACTCTTCAGATGAACTTTCATCTTTAATGAAACCAAAACCTTTGGTTTCGTTGAAAAATTTTACTACTCCTTTGTTCATAATAATAATGATATAAATTTAATGATACAAACATACGGTAAATATTTGGTTCTGAACGAATAATTTTAATTTATTTGAGGTTTTTTTATGGTGAAATATATAAAGTTCACTTTATTAGTGTGTTGCAACTGTAATAATTCGTTGATTTCGTGGTTATTCTCCTCAGTTTTTCTTATTTTTATTAGTCAGAATTGCAGATTTATTGCAATCTGCATGATTTTAAACCATTGTAAGAGACTGTTTAAATCGAATAGATTTTAGATACTAGATTTTTAGACCGATAGACAAGAATAAATAGAAAACCAGTGATATCTAATAATTTCTCAAATCTATTCTATCCGTCTAAATTCTAAAGATCTATAATCTTTAGAATTCTTTAGAAATTAAATTTAAACAGTTACTTAGTATCTGTTTAAATATTTTTCAATATTTATTATCGGCTCAAATCCATACACGAAATGATAAAAGCATAGGGATTCATAATTGTGATAAAATATTTAGATTACAGGGCTATCGCCCCTTAATGATTATAATACAGATAAATAGGGGCGTAGCCCTGACATCTTAGAATTACTGTGAGGCCGCACACAACTGAATTTAAACAGAGATTAAATATACAACATACTTTATGCAAATAGATTTACTAAAAAATGCAGCTGAAATCATCAAAGAGTCCAAATATTGTATTGGCTTTACCGGAGCAGGTATTTCTGTTGAAAGTGGTATTCCGCCGTTTAGAGGAGAAAACAGCATATGGAGTAAATATGACCCCATTAATCTGGATTTGAGCTATTTTGTTGAACATCCAGATAAAACATGGCCTGTAATAAAAGAGATTTTTTACGATTTTATTGGAAATGCCAAGCCTAATAAAGGTCATAACGCTTTGGCCTGGCTCGAAAAAGAAGGAATGCTTGAATGCATCATTACCCAAAATATTGATAATTTGCATCAAGAAGCCGGCTCAAAGACAGTTTGGGAGTTTCATGGAAACTCCCAACGACTTGTTTGTATGAACTGTAATAATCATTTTCCTTCTGTTGATGCAGATTTTTCTAAACTACCACCCACCTGTGATAAATGCAATGGATTGATAAAGCCGGATTTCATTTTCTTTGGAGAACGCATCCCTCAAATTGCATATGATAAAAGTATGAAAGCTGCGCAAAACGCCGATGTCTGCATTATTGTTGGAAGTACAGGGGAAGTAATGCCTGCTGCATCTGTTCCGGTGGTTGCCAAACGTAATGGTGCAGTTATTATCGAGGTGAATCCTGAAGAGTCTTTGTTTACAAGGGATGTCACTGATCTTCATCTGCAGGGAAAAGCAGGTCCGATTTTAGATGAATTGATTGAGGCTTTGAAAAAATAAATAAACACCTAAAAATAAATGAGATGGAATTATTTAATTTTGAAAATGAAAATTTTCGCTTGCTGTTGATTTCCGCTATATTTTTAATATCTGCTTTTATCTTATCCATCTGGTTGTATCGTATTATGAAGCGGATACTAAAAGAGAATAAAAACCCTTCATGGAAAAATATTGCATCTGTAATACAGTATCCTTTTAAGGCTTTAGTGTTATTAATAGCCATTGTTTTTATAAGATCTCATATTGGAGTAACAGATATTTATGGAATTAAAATTGGCCTCATTCTTTACATTCTGTTTTTAACGGTTATGTCATGGCTTGGGATATCTATTGTTAAAGCCATCAAAATTGCTGTTATTGCCGGATACGATGTGAATGAATCGGACAATTTGAAAGCTCGCAAAATGCACACTCAAATGAGAGTTTTTGAGCGAATAACTATTTTCCTGATTTTGTTTATTACGCTGGCTCTTATTTTGTTAAGTTTTGAAACCATCCGTGAAATTGGTGTCAGTTTGTTGGCTTCCGCAGGCATTGCAGGTTTGATTATTGGTTTTGCCGCGCAAAAAAGTATTTCAATGTTGTTGGCCGGATTTCAAATTGCCATTACACAACCCATCAGAATTGATGATGTTGTGATTGTTGAAGGAGAATGGGGAAGGATAGAGGAGATTACATTAACCTACGTAGTTGTTGCCATTTGGGATAAACGAAGATTGGTGGTTCCGGTTAACTACTTTATTGATACTCCTTTTCAGAATTGGACGCGGCAGTCGGCTGATATCTTAGGTTCCGTTTTTATATATGTGGATTACGGTTTTCCGGTTGACAAACTAAGAGCTTATATGGATGAGGCATTGGCGAATAATCCATGGTGGGATGGTAATGTAAAAGTACTACAGGTGACCGATTGTACTGAGAAGTCGATGGAACTTCGTGCTCTTGCCAGTGCAAAGGATTCTCCCTCGGCATGGGATTTAAGAGTAAAACTTCGCGAAGATTTGCTCGAATTTCTTAGATTAAACTATCCCGAATATTTACCTCGAACACGCGTCAAAATGGTAGATGATGACAACTTCCCACCAAAAAAGCAGAGTTAAAAAGAATGAGCGAATTTGATTCAAATCAAATTCGCTCATCCCATTTTTATCTATATAGAGCTCACAAACCCTAAACCCTGAAACCTTAAACCTTAAACCTTAAACCTGAAACTTTACTCATAATCCTTACAAACTAAATCACCCTTTAAAACCCCCAGTGCATTCATTGCCAATGCCTCCATTTCATCTTCACCTGGGTAGATGGTGATTTTTCCTAAAAAGTCGATGTATTCGCGGATGTATTTTACCACCATTTTATTGTGCGCCATTCCGCCGGTCAGGATGATTCCATCAACCTCCCCTTTTAATACAACAAGTGCACTGCCAATGGCTCTGGCTACCTGGTACCCCATGGCATGAATAACCAGTCTGGCTTTCTCGTTACCTTCCTCTGCCCATTGAGTAGCTACGTGTGCCTGATTTGTTCCCAGGTGCGCAACCAGTCCTCCTTTTCCTGTAATCATGGCGCGTACTTCCTCGCGGGAATAATCTCCGCTAAAGCAGATGTCAACCAGTTTTCCGGCCGGCACTGTACCTGCTCTTTCGGGTGAGAAGGGACCAAATCCATCCAGAGCATTGTTTACATCTACAATTTTCCCTTTACGGTGAGCTCCTACAGAGATTCCTCCTCCTAAGTGAGCTACTATCAGATTGATCTCTTCATAAGGTTTCTCGATGGCCTCAGCAAATTTTCGTGCTACGGCTTTTTGGTTCAATGCGTGAAACTTGGATTGGCGTGGCATCAGTGGATGACCGGTAATTCTTGCCACATCCTCCAACTCATCTACTACCACAGGGTCGGCAATAAAAGCCCGTGCTCCGGGAATCGATTTTGCCACGTCATCGGCAATTAATCCGCCCAAATTACTGGCATGTTGTCCCATAACACCCTTTCTTAAGTCCCTTTTAAGAGCGTCGTTTACTTCGTAAACGCCGGATTCGATGGGACGTACCATTCCTCCGCGACCAACTACGGCTTTTAATTCAGAGATGTCAATTTCTGCATCCTTTAATTCGTCCAGAATGACCTCCTTACGAAACTCATATTGGTCGGCAATGGTATCAAACTGATCCATTTTCTCTGAAGGGTGACGAATGGTTTTTAGGAAAATAGATTTAACATCTTCGAATACTGCAATCTTTGTTGAAGTTGATCCGGGGTTAATTACCAAGACTTTAAACATAAATGTAGACTTTTAATCAAGTTTTGAAATAAGTTAGCTGAGTGTGTTTTATTCAAAATAAAACCCAAACATCTCATTTTTTTAGATATTTGGGAAATATTTTATTTCAGAAAGCAATGATACTATTTTATCCCAATGCAGCCAACAAAATGCTGTCAAATTTACTCTCTTCGGAATCGGAACGTGAAGTGAGTATGATTGGTGCTGAAGCACCAAGTACCAATGAGGCTACTTTGGCCTTGGCAAACCAAACAAGACTTTTATAAAGAACATTTCCAACTTCGATATCCGGCATCAGAAGAATGTCAGTATCACCGGCCACTTCGCTGTTTATTCCCTTATTCTTGGCACTTATTTTACTTACGGCATTATCAAAAGCAAGTGGTCCATCTATGAGGCAGTTCTTTATCTGATCGCGTTGATTCATTTTGCTTAATAAAGCGGCGTCAAGGGTGGCTTGCATATTTTCATTAACCATTTCGATGGCTCCTAACACAGCTATTTTGGGACGTTTAATGCCAAGTTTATTCAGATATGAAACCGAATTATTAATTATTGCGATTTTTTCCTGTAAAGTGGGAGCAATGTTCATGGCAACGTCTGTAACGCCAATAAGTTTGTGATAGGTATTAACTTCAAAAAAAGAGAAGTGGGAGAGAAGCTGACCTGTTCTGAGGCCCCATTTCTTGTTTAAAACACCTTTTAGCAAAACAGGTGTAGGAACTTTCCCTTTCATCAAAATGTCGGCTCGCCCGTCATGTACCATTCTGACTGCAATCTCAACAGCTTTTTCCGGATCGGGCTCGTCAATTATGCTTATTCCATTTAAGTCGTAACCATGTTGATTGGCCAACTCATTAGTTAGTTTTTCGGAGCCAACGAGCACGGGGTCAATAATTCCTGCTTTATAGGCTTTATAAACTGCATCCAGTGAATAGGCATCCTGTGAAACAGCAAGAGCAAGCCGCTTGCGTGGCTTGCTTTTGTCTATTAACGATTGCAGTTCATTCAGATGTTTAAACATGATATTTGTTTTATCATTCATTCATGAATACCAGATAACTGATATTCATGAGGGTCAGTCACTTTGAAATCTATTTATGAACCAATTCTGTCACAATTTTCTTTGTGTCAACAGCAATTACCAGTTCTTCATTGGTTGGCACAACCATGATGCGGCATTTTGACTCCTTTTTGCTGATGTCCATTTCCTTGCCACGAAGGCCTGTGTTTATCTCATCATCCAAGATAATACCCATAAAATCCAACCCTTTACATACCTCCCTGCGGGTGAGGTCTCCATTTTCACCAATTCCTCCGGTGAAAATCAGAATGTCAACACCACCCATTGCAGCGGCATAGCTACCAACAAACTTTTTAATTCGGTAGTTGTACATGCTCATACCTAATTCAGCCATGGGATCCTTTTTCTCGAGAGCTGACTCAATTTCACGCATGTCTGATGATATTCCTGTTACACCAAGCATTCCGCTGTGTTTATTGAATAAAATACTGGCCGACTGAATGCCGATGAGCTCCTTGTCCATAATATAGGTGGCAGCACCAATGTCAAGGTCACCGCAGCGGGTACCCATCATCAATCCTTCAAGTGGTGTAAACCCCATGGAAGTATCAACCGATTCTCCATTCATGATGGCAGCTACAGAGGCTCCATTACCCAAGTGGCATGATATGATTCTCTGTTTTTTATAGTCAACTCCAAGAGCTTCGCAGGCTCTTTTTGATACATACCTGTGGCTGGTTCCGTGAAAACCATAACGTCTGACTCCATATTTTTTATAGAGAGAAAACGGAATGGCATACATGTAAGCATGTTTGGGCATGGTTTGGTGAAAGGCCGTATCGAATACTCCAACCTGCGGAACATTGGGTAACAGAGATGAAATGGCGCGAATTCCTTTTAAATTGGGTGGATTATGCAAAGGAGCCAGGTCAATACAGTCCTCCATTTTACTGATGACCTCGTCAGTTATAAATACACTTGAATTAAAAGTTTCTCCACCATGTACCACTCGATGCCCCACGGCATCGATCTCTTCCATTTCCTTGATGCACCCGTGAAGGTCGCTCAAAAGAATTCCCAGGATGTAATCTATTCCTGTTTCATGATCAAGAATTTCCCCTTCAAGGAGAACCTTTTCTCCGTTGCTTTTTTCATGCTTTAGAAATGATCCTTTTAAACCAATCTTTTCAACCCCACCTTTTGCCATCACATCCCATGTGTCACCTTCCATGAAAAAGAGTTGGTATTTTATGGATGAACTTCCACAATTGAGAACTAATATCTTCATTTTTTGAACTTTAAACTTATTGAATTAAAAACCAGAAGTTAATCAGAATGCTTTTTAGCTGATTCTTTTCCCGTTCATATCGTATTTGTAAAATCCTTCTCCGCTTTGAACTCCAAGTCTTTTAGCCCTTACAAGGCGCTTGATGAGCGGTGATGGTTTGTATTTGGATTCTCCAAATTCATCAAACAGGTTATCCATCCATTTAACCACTTTGTTTAATCCAATAATATCGGCTGTATGAAAAGGCCCGAAACGCATACCCAATCCAATGACCATTGTTTTGTCAATGTCCTCCAGTGTTGCAATTCCCTCCATAAGAGCTTCACATGCTTCGTTTAGAAGTGTTACGTATAGGCGTACACTCACAAGACCGGCTGATTCTTCTACAGGAATAACGTCTCTATTAATCAATTTAACGAATGTGCAAACTTTGCTGTAAACTTCATCGGTGGTATAAAGTCCTTTTACTACTTCAATGATTCTGGCTTCGGCAGACGTTACAAAAAAGTGAAGACTCACACATCGATCGCGATGTACCAGCTCAGAGGCTAGCTCTGAGATGACAATGGTGGTGGCATTGGTTGCTATAATGGTATCTTTGTCGACTACAGCTTCAATGCTCCTAAATATTTGTTTGCGTACATCAATGCTTCTTTCACCGGTAGCTTCGTCAGAGCGGATGGCTTCAATTACAAAGTCGCAATCAACCAAATCTTTGTAATCCATGGATCCTTTGATTCGTCCAAGTATTGCTTTCTTCTCACTCAGAGTTAAACCCCAGTTCTCTATCCGATGATCAAGCTCACGGCTGATGCCGTGAATGGCAGATTCAATTTTATCCAGTGATAACTCGATAAAAACAACCTCCATTCCGTGCCAGGCAGCAATTCGGGCAATACTTTGCCCCTCTTTGCCGCATCCAACAACACCAATTTTTGAAAAAAGAGTTTTAACTCTTTTTCGTTTGTTTAGTGCATATTTTTCAATAGGTTCGACTACAATTTCTGCCATATCCCTCGAATTCTTGTGTTGTTAATGCTTTCAGTTTTATTTAAGAGTTCCCGCTGCCTGATTGGCTGTTATTGCTATCAGGTTTACAATGTCGCTAACAGAGCAACCTCTTGACAGATCGTTAATTGGTGCTGCCATTCCTTGCAATACGGGTCCAATGGCTTCTGCATGTGCTAAACGTTGAACCAATTTGTATGCAATGTTGCCTGATTGTAAATCGGGGAAAATTAACACATTTGCTTTGCCTGCAATTTCGCTGCCCGGAGCTTTTTTGCTTCCAATGGATGGGATCAATGCCGCATCGGCTTGAAGTTCACCATCAATTTTCAGGTCAGGATTGATTTTTTTTGCTTTTTCTGTAGCTTCAACAACTTTATCTACCATAGGATGCTTAGCACTTCCTTTGGTTGAAAAGCTCAACATGGCAATGCGAGGTTCTATTCCTACTATTGATTTGGCTGTCATGGCAGATGCAACAGCGATATCTGCCAATTGATCTGCATCAGGATCTGGATGCACTGCGCCATCAGCAAAAATAAGAATTCCGTTTTCTCCAAACTCTTTATCTTTCAGGATCATGATGAATGCACCTGATACAACACTGATCCCCGGAATGGTTTTCACGATTTGGAAAGCCGGGCGTAACACATCTCCGGTAGCGTTGTCAGCACCGGCCACTTCGCCATCAGCGTCTCCGTTTTTAATCATTAGCACTGATAGATACAGCGGATTTTTTACAAGCTCAGAGGCTTGTTCAAGGGTCATTCCCTTACTTTTTCTTAGTTCGTAAAGAAAATCCCGGTAGCTGTCAATTTTATCATGGCTTTCCGGGTCAATGATTTTTGCTTTATCAATGTGTGATAAATTAAGACGTGAAGCCTCATCATTAATGGCTTGTGGATTGCCAATTAAAATGATTTCTGCGAAATCTTCTTCCAGAACAGTATTTGCAGCCTGCAGAGTTCGCTCCTCCAGTCCCTCGGGTAAAACAATTCTTTGCTTTTTAGCTTTGGCGTTTGCTTTTAGTTGTTGAATAAATTCCATAATAAATGAGTAATTTTTATGTTTTGTAATACTTTTACGTTTGCTCTAAATGTATGGTTTCCAAAATCATACATTTGTTGTATGAATTTTGCATGTTGTAATCACACTTCTTGTCTGGTTGTAGTACCCAAAATATCTTAATCAATGGGGGAATATTTGTGCTAATCCGGATTACAATCTATTAAATTTAAGAAATTTAAACAGATTATGCATCAATATTTTGCATTTTTCAAAGCGAATTGCAACACAAAGATACAAATTTCTGATAATCTATGGTTTATCGTTAAAAATCACGGATGCTAAAGAAATGCCGGATTGTTAAAATCCGGCATTTAAGTTTTCTGTTTAATGCATTGATTAGCTGTTGAATAATATAGATTAAATGCTGTGCGATGAAAAGTTTGTTTAAAGAATTATTAAGGATATTTCACTAACGTATCGGTGGAGTTCCTCTTTTAGTTGTAATCACAACAACACCGTTTTGTGCTCCATCACCATATCTCTCAATTGCCGATTCGCCTTTTAAAACTCTTATTGACTTAACGTTGTGTGATGGCAGGTGAATGCGCGAATGGACAATTTTTCCATCAATTACGTATAATGGTGGGTTTTCATGGAGTTCAAAACGTTTTAGAGTCGATACAAACTCACGTTCTTCTTCTGATAAAGTGAATTGAACCGGAATCGACATTTGCGTATGTACTTCAACCCCGTTTTTTCTTCCTGGTCTCCAATCTGTCATCATGTCGACAATTCTTAATGCTTCCATATCCAACAGGGGATCAATGCTTTCCTCTATTGCTGCGTTCATCAGTTTTCCGTCCTTTGTTACAATGAATGTAACTTTAACGACTCCTTCAATCCCGTTAATCCATGCTTCATCGGGATAAACAAGATTGGATGTGACAAACCTGTTGATGTTGGAAGGTCGTCCCCTGAATGCCGGAAGTCTGTCAACTACTGTATATACGGAATCCGGAGTCAGCTTGGATGGCTCACCTGCATATAATTCGGTAACGAATAATATGGAGGAGATCAACCATATAAATGGCATGAACCATTTCCTTGAATTTAAAGAAGTTGCTTTCATCTGTTTATAATTTGTTTTTTATAGGCCAGATGGAACTCGCCAATCCAGTCAAACTTACTTCGACAGGGCTCAGTAAATCGCCTGTGTGAGAAAAGTTTTGATTTCGTCGGTCTGTCGATTCTCATGGCTCGTTTCATCTATTTAATCTATTCTTTCTTTCTAAATTCTATAATTTAAGATCTTTAGAATGTTAAAGAAGCTATATTTAAACAGCTACTTAACAGATGTGTTAATAATCTTTAAGTAACAATAATTATACCAATTGTATATTGATATGGGTTTGATGATATTGTTAATTAGATTTAATCTTTAAAATGATGATATTTCCGCAGCAAATAGTTATTACTTTTGCATGGTTTAAGATTTTTGCAATCTGATTTATATGCTTTCATTTACAGTGTTTCTAAGATCCCGACGCTATTTTGCTCCGGCTTTTTTGTTTTTTTGTTTTGCCATGGTTTTCAGTACCTGGGTTACATACATTCCAGTTATTGTAGACAAACTTGAAATCAGTGAAGGGCAATTAGGTGTGGCTTTATTTTTTGCTTCTCTTGGATCTTTTCTAATGATTCCGGTAAGTAACAAGCTAATTGATGTTCTTGGCGTTGGGCGTCAAACTTTCTTTGGTTTCATATTTTATGCCACTTCAGTATATGGAATGTTTTTAGCACCAACTTATATTCTACTCTGCATAGCACTCTTTTACTTTGGTATGATGAGTTCAGTATTCGTAATTGCATTAAACTCTCTACTTGCAAATGTAGAGCTTAAAGCAGGGCGAAATATTATGACAGGTAGCCACGGATTTTGGAGCGTTGGTGGGATTGTTGGTGCTTCATCCGGAGGATTTTTAGCGGGGAAGATTGGTATGCCGGTTCTGCATTTGACAGTACTGTTATCTATTTTGATTACTGCTCAAATTATGTTAAGAAACGAGTATTATCATATTAAAGGAGAAACTCCATCATCTGGTAAAAAAAGGAAATTCCCGGTTAGGCCATTGCTTGCTGTTGCTATAATCGGGTTGATACTTATGGCTTCTGAAGGAGCAATTGCCGATTGGAGTGCTTTGTTTCTTCAAAGAGAGGTTGAATTAGAGAAATATATGCTCGGTTTTGGATATGCGCTCTTTTCTTTGGGGATGACCATTGGTCGATTCACCGGCGATGCATTAAGTTTTAAGCTTGGCTCCTGGAAGTTGTTGCGAATAGCAATTGGCACAAGTCTGATTGGCTTTGTTCTGGTTTTGAATGCTCAACCAACAATAACTCTGGCTGGATTTATGGTGATTGGATTGGGGTTTTCAGTTATAGTCCCTGAAATATACCGTTTGGCATCACGCATTGAAGGTGTAAAAACTTCGGATGGGGTCTCATTTATTGCAGCGGTTTCAAATGTTGGATTTTTAATTGGTCCGGTTTTTCTTGGATTGATAGCAGAGGTATACAGTCTTCTCATCAGCTTTTTCGTACTATCTCTATTTGTTTGTTTTGCTTTTATAATATCTCTGTTTAAAAAATGATTTAACATCATTTTTTACTTTAATTTATAAATCGCTATATCAGAAATAGATATGGAATCATGAGATTGTAAACTTTGTTGATGAGATATAGAGACTTGAACTTATAGGTCGGAGCACTAATTAAATATTGCTATTAATTCAATTCCGTTGGCTATTGAATGAGATTAAATCAGTTGAGTCGGCTTGATTCAATATATTGGGTTTGTTGATCCTAACTTGCAATATAACGATAGGATAATCCAAACTCTAAAACTGTAAGGTCAAATAGAGTATTCTTTACTATTGCAAGATGTTCAATATGTTTAATAACTATTATATTATTGAAAAAATCAGCCTTTTCTGCTTCGATCTCTTAAAGCATCAATTCGGGACATAACTTCTCTGAGATTTTCCAGGCTGTTTTCGGTATCAGCAAATTTTCCACCTGATCCTTTAACAGAGTTTTTTGAACCTTGTTTGTGATTTCCATCTTTAGAACGAATCTCAAAACTTGGATATATGCGGGGTTCTGCGAATCCTTCAACTTTTTCGTAATCACAGAAATCAAGATATCTTAATAACTCTTCAAAGAATTCTGCTTTTTCATCTCTTACTTTAACCCGGTAACTCTTCATATTTGTTAGATTTAGTACGATAAGTGATTTGTAAAACTAAAGTATAAACAAAATATTACATTTATCGCTATGCTTGTGAATTTTGTAAATAATTTTGATAATATTAAATAAAGTTTGGATGAACGTTTAAATAATTATGATATAAAGTTCTTATTTGCTGTATAATTTGCCATTAAATGCCTTCTAACGCATAATTGTGATAATTGTCCATCGTGATTCTACTACAATTTTTAGCACTATTTTCACTCAATAGCAATCAAGGCCAGGTAACTTTGTTTAATTAAGTTAAGTGTGTTAAGTTGATTTGGGTGGAAAGGAAGAGTTTGCAATAATTCAAGTAAATTCAGTCGAAAAATGTTTTTGAACTTATATGCAACCATTTTCTGATTCAAATTACTTTGACTCTGGGTTGCTTAAGCAATTGCTAAATTGTTACATTCTTATCCTGAAATTCTTCTTAAGTGGTACCTGATATATTGCAATCATGCCATATATACGAGTTCTCGTTTCATATAGTTACGCATTTAAGTAAAAATTATCCGCATCCATCCATGTCGGAAAATCTTTTCTGAAGTCTGATAACAATTTGAAATCCAGTGTTGTGTTGATGATTGTTTCTTTGTTTAAAATCGTTCTATTTAATGATTTGCCATCAAAACCATAAACAGCGGAGGCTCCTTCATATTCAGTAGCTGGATCTTTACCCACTCTGTTAGATCCAATTATATAACACTGATTTTCTATGGCTCTTGCGGATAGAAGCGTTTTCCATATGTAAGAACGGGCTGTAGGCCAGTTTGCAACATATATTGCAACATCGTAATCGTTCCTATTTCTGCACCATACCGGAAACCTCAGATCATAACAAATGAAAAGAGCGATCCTCCATCCATCTACATTAATGATGACTCTCTTATTCCCTGATGAGTATACTTTCTCTTCTCCGCTCATGCGGAATAAATGTTTTTTATCATACCAAAAGAGGTCGCCTCCGGGATACATTGCGATACATCGGTTATAATATCTGTTGTTCTCAACAATTGGTAGGCTTCCGATGACAATGGCATTGGTTGAATCAGATAATTTCTTTAACCAGTTAAAAACTACCCCTCTCATTGTAGTAGCAGTTTTGTGAGGCTTCATTGAGAATCCAGTAGCAAACATCTCAGGAAGAACGATTACTCTTGATTCAAATTTATTATTCTGGATCAGGTATTGAATTCGCTCCAGATTAACTTCTATTTGCTCCCATTTAATGTCGTGCTGAACAACTGATACTTTTAATCCTTCATTCATGTATGGCTAATAATGGTCAATGAAAAAATTGATATATTCTTCGATTGAGTTTCTGATTTCCAGAAATGGCTGAGTATAGTTATTTACAATAATGCAAAAGGCCAGTTTTCGCCCGCTGTTGGTGTAAATATAACCTGAATACCCCAACACACCCTGCATGGATCCGCTTTTTGCCAATACCCGACCTCTCCTGTTGTTGGTAGACCACATTCTTCGCAATGAACCGGATTGTCCACTAACTGATAGAGATTTTTGGAATACGCTTTGATATTGCGTTTGATTCACGTGTCGCAATAAATCGGTAAAAAAGCGAGGTGATGCGAGGTTTTTTGGCGATAAACCTGAACCGTCATGAAATCTTAAAGGCATGTCTATTCCTGCATTTTTCCAATATTTAATGGTGTTCCATGTCGCAACATCCCACAATGAATGATGCTTAGGTGCATTTAATCCGTTCAACAAAAACAGATGATCGGCCAAAAGATTGTGACTGCGTTGGTTCACAATTTGTATAATCTCCTCAAGCGGAGGCGAGAGATGGGTGAATAATAAATGTAGATCTTCATAATTGATGTCATCCTGAATGTCTATGATGTTATTATCTGTATCGTAATCAATATGTTTTGCCAACTCATGAGCAAATGTTTCTCCGGGATTGGGTAAAGCTCCACGTATCGTAAATTCAGGGCGGTTTGTAGGGATACTCCCTCTAACCTCCCATTGAGACAAGCCCGGATAACCAAATATGTAGGCACTGTCCCTGTTATGTGTGGCTGAATATACATGGCTTATAAAATTGATGTCGTCAAGGGGAGGGGAGACTGACACAATCTGACAATTTTCTCCGGATCTTGGGGGAGAACTGAGTGTAAGGTGAAAGGTGTTATCTCTCCAACTGAGACCAGAAGGAGCAGCTCCATAATAATTAGCCATGTCTTCCCAAAGACGCCCGGCCGGGTATCGGGGTTCAGGAAATAAGGTTTGATCAACAATGAGTTTTCCGTTAATGGTATGGATCCCATTTTTCTTCAACTGTTCAGCAAAATATAACAGAGTTTGATCCGGTTGAGTAGAGTCAAAATATACAGAACCGAGCGTTCCGTCTCCGCCACCACGAATAATCAAATTTCCATATAATATTCCGTTTTTTATTTCTCCGCTATAAAAAAATGAAGTGGAAAATCTGTATTCAGGCGATAATCTCTCGAGAGCAGTAGCTGTAGTTAATAGTTTCAAAACACTGGCAGGGGTGAATAATTTATCCTGATTTACTCCAGTTACTTCAAGACCGCTTGAGAGATCAATAACCGATATCCCTACAGATGCTCCTGGGAAATTTGGTGGTGCAGGTACTTTTGAATTTGAGGCAGCAAAGTTGCTGCACAAACAAGAAAATAGTATTGGTAAAGCAATAATCCACCGCATGGCTGTAACGTTGGTTTTTAAAATCCTGCTCCAAGTTGTTCCTGAAGTTTCTTTGAGTCGTTTATCCTTCTTTCTAGTTCTTTAATGTATTCTGATAGAATTTGTTTCTCTTTTGACGAAACTTCCAGTGAACTTAGGTTACTCATAACCTCATGACTGACTTGCGCCCATGCAAGAGATTCCTCAAAATTCCCGCTGACTTCAAACGCAACTGCCAGATTGAATGCTGCTCTGGCTTTTTGTCGGTTGTTCCCATTTTCGAATACATAGTACCAAACACGGCCAGCCTGATTCCAGTTATTAATGTTAACCAGATCATTTGCACGATCAAACATATGGTGTCCGCTTTTATAGTATGGTCGGTATACCGATTCCCAATATGGCGCTACGCGTGTGGTGTATTCCTGCCCCATAAAGTTAGCTATTGTTTTCAGGGCTTCTCCAATCTCAGGTAAATTTCTGTGTGGTTGATTTAGATACGCAGGGAAATTATTCCAGGATAAAGTGTCTTTTTGTAGATAAACATCTAGAATATATCCATTTTTATCATATATCTTCCAAAACATCGCTCCATAAACATCCATCGTTCCGAAATAAATTTCCTGATTTAGATAGGTTACATTGATTTCACTACTGTAATTTATTTTCTCAAGTGCTATTAAAGCCTGAGCATCGGACTCCGAAAGAATTCTTCGAATTTCATTTAAAGGAATAGGGCGGTTTGGATCTCCATTGGGGGGCAGATTTAATGAGGTAGAATAGAAATAAACTGTGTCAAAAAATGCCATTTGTTGCAATGATTTGGTCATTGATTGAACTGCTCTTATACCAAAATCATCCACCCAAATAGAATCGGCAATAATGGTGTCATTGTTAATATACAATATGTGCATTGAGTCGGAACGATGCGGATATGCGTAATCCACGGCTACAACAGATAAGATATCTGGTGCCATTGAATATTCCGCAGGCCTTAACACGTCTATTTCAATATACGACATGGTAGAACATGCACTGAGAACAAGTGGAAGGAGAATAAATCCCAGGCTCTTCTTTATTTTTTTTAGTCCCATACGGTTATATCTTATTGTTTAATCCGTATCTATAACGCGATTTTTAAAATTTCAACGATGTCTGTTTTATTCAGTTTTTTCATAAGTCCAATAGATCCAAATCTGCATGCCTTTTCAGCCATAGTCTCCAGTTGAGAATCATCTATATCTACTTCACTTAATGAAACGGGCATGCCTATTGACGAAAAGAATGATTTCATGGCTGCAATCCCTTTGTGAGCAGCAGACAAATCATCTTTGTCAATAATACCCCACACATTTCGCGCCAATTTTGCAAAACGCCACGCGTTTTGCTCATCTAAAACATATGTCATCCAGGCAGGAAAAACGATTGCAAGTCCTGCACCATGTGTTATGTCATAAATAGCACTCACTTCATGTTCAATAAGATGTGTTGACCAATCGCCCGGTAATTTTCCAAAGCTTAATAATCCATTTAATGCAAGAGTGCTTGTCCACATTATTTGCGCTCTTGCTTCATAATTTTCGGGCTGTTCCAAAACTACAGGTGACATCGAAACAGTTGTGTTGATTAATGCTTCGCTCATGGCATCCTGCACTTGTGTTGCTTTCTCAGGCGTAAAATATAATTCGAGTACATGACTGATAATGTCGGTAATGCCGGCAGCTGTATGCCACTTATTTACTGTATATGTATATTCCGGGTTGAGGAGAGAAAAAACAGGACAGAGAATGGGGGCTCCCATCGCTCTTTTCTCAAGTGTTTCACTGTTGCTGATAACCGCGTTGCCATTCATTTCAGAGCCGGTAGCTGCCAGAGTAAGGATGGTTCCTAATGGAACCGCTTTTTTTACAACAGCTTTTTGAATCATGAAATCCCATGGGTCGCCTTCATAATGCACTCCGGCAGCAATGGCCTTACAACAGTCTAAAACACTTCCACCTCCAACTGCCAGAATGAAATCCAGGTTGTGCTCACGACAAAGTCTCACTCCCTCACGCACAGAATCAATTCCGGGGTTTGGCCTGATGCCGCTTAATTCCTCAAAAGGAATTTGATGTTTGTTTAAAAGAGCTACAATTTCATCATAAAGTCCAATACTTTTAATTGATCCACCACCGTAGGCCAAAAGAAGACGTGAGCCAACCAATTTTATTTCCGGGATTATTTCCTCAAGATTATTTTTCCCAAAAAGAATCTTTGTGTTGAATTTGAAATTGAAATCTCTCATATGTTAAACTCTTTGTTATAATTGATAATTACTCGTTAAACATTTTTATTTGCCTAATTATCAAACGTTTATGGTTTTGTTGTAGTGTTGTACAATCAGCTGATAATAAGAAATTTACTTGTGTCTAATATCTAAAAGTCTAACGATCTATTGATTAGATAAACAGTTCTAAAATACAAAAGTTTTCTGTAATTCATAGAGAATTGCTTATAAACAAAATGGGACGGCCATTGGCCGTCCCGTTTTTATATCTGATATTGATTCAAATACTACATATTCATACCACCACAAACAGGAATTACCTGTCCTGTAACATATGATGAAAGATCTGAGCCAAGGAACACGCATGTGTTGGCAACATCTTCCGGAGTTCCTCCGCGTCTCATAGGAATTTGAGCTTCCCATGATTTTTTTACATCTTCTGGAAGAACACCTGTCATTTCAGTGATAATAAATCCGGGAGCAATGGCATTGCTTCTGATGCCCCGTGATCCAAGTTCTTTTGCAATTGATTTTGTGAAACCAATCATACCTGCTTTTGATGCAGAATAGTTTGATTGACCTGCATTACCACTTACTCCAACCACCGAACTCATATTAATAATGGAGCCTGAGCGTTGTTTTAACATGGTTCCCTGTACAGCTTTTGTAAAATTAAAGCAGGATTTCAGGTTAACTGAAATAACGGCATCCCATTGGTCTTCAGTCATACGCATCAAAAGAGTATCTTTAGTAATTCCGGCATTGTTTACCAGAATATCGATACGACCAAAATCTTTAGCAATTTCTGCCACCACTTGTTGAGTTTCTTCAAAATTAGCAGCATTGGAGGCGTAACCTTTTGCTTTTACACCAAAAGCAGCAATTTCTTTTTCAGTAGCTTCTGCCGCCTCATTTATGGCAAGGTCAGTAAAAGCAATATTACAACCTTCGGCTGCAAAACGCAATGCAATGGCTTTCCCGATTCCGCGGGCAGCACCTGTAATGATCGCGGTCTTTCCTTCTAATAGCTTCATTCGTTAAAAATTTAAGTAAATTTGGCTGAATAGCGTTATTGAATTAATGTTGACCTGTTTACTCTGCTTAAAAATAAATAAAACAGGATGATAACAGCAAAATTCCACACAAAGTTAAGAAAAAAGTAAAAACGTACAATTTTAACTATACGCAATGGAATATGTTAGTCTAAGTTGAATTGATTGATTTTATTTTGGAAAGCAAAAAAAAGAGTGGGGGGAGGAGGATTCGAACCTCCGAAGTCGTAAGACAACAGATTTACAGTCTGCCCCGGTTGGCCACTTCGGTATCCCCCCTTGCAATTTGCAGATGCGAAATTACAATTATTTTTTTAACCTACAACTTAAATCAACCATTTTAATAGCTGTTATGGCTGCTTCATCACCTTTGTTTCCATGCTTTCCGCCGGCTCTCTCCTCAGCTTGCTCTTGATTGTCAGTTGTTAATACACCAAAAATAAATGGGATTTTAAACTTTACATTCAGTTGGGTAATTCCTTGTGTGACTCCCTGACATACGTAATCAAAATGCGGGGTATCTCCCTGAATTACGCATCCTAAACAAATAATTGCGTCAACATCGGTTTTTTTTGCCAAAAGACGTGCCCCTGCTGTCAATTCAAAGCTGCCCGGAACACCAATGGTCACAATGTTCTCCTCGGTGGCTCCATGTTTTAAAAGAGTGTTTTTAGCTCCCTGATATAGTGCATCGGTAATAGGTCTGTTCCACTCCGATACTACAATCCCAAATTTCATTTTGGAGGCAGACGGAACCGATTGTTCGTCGTATATTGATAAATTTTGTAATGATGTAGCCATGGTTATCAGTGTTTTAATATGTACAATAAAAAAGCTGTTAGCTTTTATAAATTTACTATTCCGGCAATCCAACAGGGTTGCCGGAATAATAAATCAAATCATTTCTAACAGCTTAAATATAATAATTGTTTAAAATATCAGAGAGATACGCGAGTGATGTATTTGTCGATCTGTCTAGCTTCGGTACTTTCTCTGTATTTTTCTTTAATTGTTCTAAATGCTTCAAGGGCTCTTACATTGTCGCCAATGCTTTCGTATGCCAAGCCTTTTTTCAGAAGGAAAAATGGCGCCGTTATGCTGTTCTCAATTTGAGATGCGCGCTGATACCATCTGATGGCTTCGTTAATATCGCCAAGCTCTGCATGTGCATCGCCGATAGCTCCTAAAGAAACAGCGTTCATCTTGTCGTTTTTGGTTTTAAACCTTCTGAGGTATCTGATGGCTTCTTCGTACTCTCCTATATGCAGATAGCTGATTCCGGCATAATATCTTGAAAGATTACCTGCTTTTGTACGTCCAAAATTATCAATGATTTCCAAGAAACCCGGATTAATTCCGTCTCCTTCGAGAGCGGCACTATAATCTTCGTTTTCGAACATGATTTGTGCATGGAACATCTGACGCTGAGCTTCAGCTTCCTGTGGTTCCGAGTATAATTTAATGTAGGCCCAGTAACCGCCAACAATAAGTATCAATGCCAGTACAGCAATGGTCAGAGTTTTTTGATTCTCTTCAATGAACCTTTCGGTTCTACCGAGCGCCTGCTCAACATTTTCCAGTTTGTTTTCTGAAGTGTTTTCTTTCTTAGACATATCTTCATTAATTTTTTAGATTCGCAAATTTAATAAATTAGATATAATATGAGCAATAGCCCTAAATATTTTTGGCATTTTACAAAATGCCAAAACTATATGTTGTTAATGATTAAGGTGTTAATTATTTTAAATGGGATTTCTGTTTTTTGCTTTTTCAAATGATTACTTTTGTACACTATAATTTCGTTATAAATGTACTTAAAACATATCAATCTTTTAAATTTTAAGAATTTAAAGCAGTGTGAACTTGATCTTACCTCAGGAATAAACTGTTTTGTTGGGAAAAATGGTGCCGGAAAAACAAACCTCCTGGATGCTGTTTTTTATATGTCTTTCTGTAAAAGTTATTTTAATTCAATTGATAGTCAGTTGATTCATCACGACGAAGATTTTTTCGTTATTCAGGGAAGTTACATCAGGGAAGATCAGGAAGATCAGATTTATGCAGGTTTAAAGCGAAACCAGAAAAAGCAATTTAAACGTAACAAGAAGGAATATACCCGTTTATCCGATCACATAGGATTGTTACCTTTAGTGATGATCTCTCCCGGTGATGAGCGTCTAATTACGGAAGGAAGCGAATTGCGACGAAAATATATAGACAGTGTGGTGTCTCAATTTGATAAGCCTTATCTGGATTTGATTATCAGGTATAATAGGATTGTTAACCAGAGAAATGTTCTTCTTAAAAGCGCAAGAGGCAATATTAAGTTAATAGAATCGCAGTTGGATGTATGGGATGAACAACTGACAATTACCGGAGAACAGATTTTTAATAAACGTGAAACGTTTATTAAGGAGTTAGAGCCTGTATTTCAGAAATATTACCGTTTTATCTCCGGCGGACATGAGCAGGTCAGCATCATTTATCATTCGCATCATCAGAAAGGAAAACTTACGGAGCAACTATTAAAAAGACGTGCAAAGGATTTGGTGTTGGGATACACCAGCAAAGGCATTCATCGGGACGATCTTGAACTGTTGTTGAATGGATACGCTGTAAAGAAAGACGGATCGCAGGGACAGAAAAAAACTTTCTTTATCGCACTTAAGCTGGCGCAGTTTGAATTCCTGAAAGATTTTTTTGGTTTTTCGCCCATTCTTTTACTCGACGATCTGTTTGATAAACTGGATGATGACAGGGTGAGTAGTTTAATTGAGTTGGCCGGCAGGGATACTTTTCAACAGATTTTTATTACCGATACTCAAAGAAAGCGTCTTCATGACATTGTGAAGCAAACCGGTAAAGAGCATCGCTTTTTTCAGGTTGACAATGGAGAGATTAATTTTGATATTTGAAGAAGTAAAGATTTTCGACGATGTATAGAGACGACAGAAACCGATATAACAACACAAAATCCCTTCAGGAGATTCTTTCTGATATTGTTGACAGTCCGGCATTAAGTCGTGGCATAAAAGAGAGCCGTGCAATACAGGCCTGGCCAAAAGTATTAGGCCCGTCAGTGGCTCGTATAACCACACAGGTAAAGTTTTATAAGGGAGTTTTGTATGTAAATCTTAACTCCAGCATCATCAGAAGCGAACTTCTGATGCACAAAACAAAAATCATTGAATCATTAAACCGCGAAGCAGGTGGCAACGTGGTTTACGATTTGGTAATCCGTTAATATGGAAACTCTTCCATCGAGCTAAAGAAAAAGCGTGTCTCTCTTTTTGCGCTTTCATCACTGTCTGAACCATGAATGGCGTTGCGGGTTTTATCTTTTGCATAGGTTCTCCTGATGGTTCCCTCTTCTGCCTGTGTGGGATCAGTATTTCCAATTAGCTTGCGAAAATCATCCACTGCATTATCTTTTTCAAGTATGGCAACAACCACTGGCCCTGATGACATAAACTCAATCAGATCGGGGAAAAAGGATTTTCCGGCATGTTCTTCGTAGAATATTTCAGCTTTTTCAGCAGGTAATTGGGTCATTTTTAACGCCCGAATATGAAAACCTTCTTTTTCGATTCTTGATAAAATTGCCCCAACGTGATGTTGCTTTACAGCATATGGCTTTATCATGGTCAATGTAATTCTGCCGTTGTTCATATATCCAGAATTTAATGGGTTACAATTGATGCTAACTTTAAAGTTAGCATACCAACAATATACCTTTTTTACTTGATAAATCATAAAAAATAATCGCTTGGCTGATAATTTAATTTATCTTTGTTGATTGAAGATTAAAAACCCCGTTGAAATTGAGACTTGTGCTTTGGGGGTAAAAGAGTTTATAGAAAACCAGAATTTTTGTGAGTTCAGATATTCAAGAGATAAAAAGATTCAAATCTTTTTTGGCCGATGCCAAAAAAGTACTAATCATTCCACATAAAGATCCGGATGGCGATGCCATAGGTTCTTCTTTGGCATGGTATAACTTGTTTAAAGAGAGTGGAATAAAAGGAGTGGTTGTGTCACCCAACGATGTGCAGGTTACACTTCAATGGATGCCGGGAGCTGACTCAATCATTGTCTTTTCTAAAGATAAAAACATCGCTCTTCAGGAGATTAATGACTGTGATTTGGCGTTATACCTCGATTTTAATGGGATAGGCAGAACCGGCGATATGCAGGAGGTTTTGTCGAAACTAGTTATTCCAAAAATCACCATCGATCATCATCCTTATCCTGATATGGATTTAACTGAAGTCATGATTTCAGATACAGAGGTGTCATCGACTTGCGAATTGTCCTACTCGGTAATGAAGTATCTTAACTTGAAACCATCGCCGTTCTCAGCTACATGCTTATATACCGGTATCATGACAGATACCGGTATGTTAAATCATAATTCTTCAAGACCGGGGCTGTATCATGTAATTGCTGATTTGCTGGAGATCGGTGTTGATAAAGATTATGTGCATCAGGAAGTATTTCACAGCAACTCTTTATCACGAATGCGTTTATTTGGGCACGCTTTATGTAGTAAGTTGGAGTTGTTAGCAGATGGCAAAATTGCTTATATTGCCCTTTGTGAGGATGAACTTAAAAGATTTGATTATAAGCCAGGGGATACAGAAGGATTGGTGAATTACCCTTTGTCAATTGATGGGATAGAGGTGGCAGCCTTGATAACTGAGAAGGAGCCTGGATTTGTGAAGATTTCAATGCGTTCGCGCGGAAAATTACCTGTTAATGATTTTGCCGCTAAATATTTTTCTGGTGGTGGCCACAGAAATGCTGCCGGTGGAGAAATGAAGGGTGATTTTGAAAAAGTAGTAGAACGATTTATATCAGTTGTGACGAAACATTTCAGTTAAACAATATCAGATGAGGGTTTTAAATATAATATTTCTAATCTCATTGCTGTTCATTTTTTGCAATTGCTCCGATTCTCAGAATCGACAACAATCACAGCGGAGTTCCCAAATCACCAGGGATCAATACATTGAGATTAACAGGCTGTTGATAGAATCTGATCAACGAATAATTTCTCAGTTTGTTGATTCAATGGATCTTGATATGCAAAGAACTGAAACAGGACTTTGGTATACCATTGAAAATCCTGTTGATGGTGCTGATATTAGGACGGGACAGATAGTTACACTTAATTATAATATATGGTTGTTAGATGGAACTTTATGTTACAGTTCTGATGAAGATGGCCATAAGGTTTTTATGGTTGGGCACGGAGGTGTTGAGTCAGGGCTAGAGGAAGGTATTCTAATGTTAAAGAAAGGGAGCAAAGCAACCTTTATCATGCCGCCGCATCTTGCTCATGGGCTTATTGGCGATGACGACAGAATTCCTTATCGAGCCATTTTAAAATATGAAGTTGAAGTATTAGATGTTAAAGACAAATAATTTTTAAACAATGATGAGATTTTTTATTGCAGGCTTCTTTTTATTCTCCTTCCTTTTTGTTGGTTGCAGCAAGGACAAGGACAAAACTCCTGAAATTGAATATGAGTATGTTGATATACATGACTACGCAAGGGAGCATTTTCCCGGTGTCGACAGCATGGATAACGGAATGTATGTAATTGTGCACTACGAGGGGTCAGGAAGTAAACCGGTCAGGGATGAAGTTTTATATGTTTATTATACAGGGCATTTATTAACAGGCCAAGGTTTTGATACCATAAAACATCGCAGATTTAGTTCGGGTGATTACCCGGTTCCCCTTAAACCTGTGAAACCCTCAGATGATGCTACAGATGAGGAGAAAGAAGAATATGATAAAGAACTTGCCGAATTTCAAGCTAAAGTAATTGCATACGAAAAGATGAAAGATGAAAACTTTAAGCTTTTTCAATTCAGGTATGAAACCGGAAATGTGATACAAGGCTGGCACCTAGGTTTCGGATTGCTGACCAAAGGCAGCAGGGCAACTTTTCTAATTCCCTCTCATCTTGCATATGGAGACAGGAGACAGGGGATAATCCCTCCAAATTCGCCTCTTCGTTTTGATGTGGAGCTGGTAAATCCAAAATAGTCAATAATTGTGCGTCAATAATAAAAAATATTATAGTATGTTTTTAATTAGTTTTTTTAAGAAAATTGTCAATGTAATTTTAGGGTTGTCGATCTTTACTCTTTTGGCGATTGGTTGTAGTGACCCCTACAGGGGAATCGACTATACAAGATTTCAGCGTGAGGAGGCAAAACTTCTGGCCGAGTTTTATGAAATGTATGAGGATAGTCTGTTTGCCTTGGCGGTTGACACGATTATTGATAACAGAGAAAAATCTGGCTTGCTATTTCTTGGTACTGAGCGAGGAGTGGGAGATACTTTGGGACTTCATAAATATGCCTCATTTAGATACGATTATTATGAACTACTCAGGCATCCTGATACAGAAGAGCCTGCATTGTTAAAAAGATATAGTAATTATGGTGGAGGAGAACCAGATGTGATTCGAATCGGAGATGAGAGTTGGTTTTCTGGTTTACACGAAGGCATGAGTTTTATGAGAATTGGTGGAAAAGCCACTTTGGTAATTCCTAGTACAATTGGTACTAGAAATGAATTTATAACTATAGTTATAGATGTTGAAGTTACTACAGCGGAATTCTAGATAGAATCAGTCTTTGTTTTCTGTGAAATTAACTTTTGCTATTCTATTTTGGAGTGGTAAATAGCATACATATCTAAACTCTACTGGTTTAAAAATGATGTCTTGTTGTTAGCAGTTCATTAATATAATTCATAATTACTTGTTTTACCGATATATTCTTCTTCGGCAAGCGTTATATTGTGCAATAAATCAGGCCAATTTTAACAACTGTCGAGTTATTTAGTACGATCCTATCTGGGCAGTCACGTTAGGCTTCGAGCATAAGTAGAAAAAAATGCAATTCCTTGCTTCAGTATCGCCTAGGTTACCACTTGATTGAAAGGGATTGTGTAGATTCTATCAAATTTCTGCCGGACAGTATTTATATTGTAAAATGAAGTTTTTAAACCGTTTTTTATAGCTAAGAAATTGAATATTGAGGCAGTTTACATTAAAAGATAAGATGTTTATGTCCATACAAATTATCTACTATCAGGTTTTTCCAATAATTCTCCTTTAGTGTTATCTGTATCATTGAATGGCAATCCCTTTAGTTTGGGTAGACTCTGACCAAAAAATGTTGTTTTATGTAATGGTCATTAAATCAGATTGCTAACTGTTTTTAATTTTCTTAATAGTCTCAATAGTTCGTTAAGGTTTCATTCTTGTGATTTATGGATGAATATGAATCTGTCTGTAAGAATTAAAAGTTGCTTGAAATTAAAAAATTCATCTTAATATAATCCCGCTGGGCGGGTTCCTAAGCTATTAAATAGAAACATAGGAAGTTTACTCCGTTCAAACTTCGCTGGGTTCAGTATCTTTAAGTCTAATATCGAATGTCTCGGGACTTAAATTGTCTAACGATCTAATATTTTGAGGGTTGCTTTTTGTAGATTGGGTATATGTAATAAAAAAGGAGCTGCCTCATTAGGCAACTCCCTTCTCGAATTAAAAAACCAGGTAAATTTTAAAGTACGGATTAATAGTTATATGAACTTTGTCCGTGCTCATGTATGTCAAGACCTTCACGCTCTTCTTTTTCAGAAACCCTTAGTCCTGTTGTATGCTTAAGTATTGTGAACAGAAGGAATGCAGTTCCAAGTGCCCATGCGGCGATTACCACAACACCAAGAACCTGTACTCCAAATAGTGACCATCCACCACCATAGAATACTCCACCCTCGGTAGCAAAAAGTCCAACCATGATGGTTCCAAATGCTCCAACCAAACCGTGCACTGTAATTGCACCAACTGGGTCGTCTACTTTTAGAACTTTGTCAATCAGCTCAATCCCAAATACAAGAACTACGCCTGCCAGAGCACCTATTATAACAGCACCTCCTGGTGAAACTATGTCTGTGCCTGCTGTAATGGCAACCAATCCTGCCAATGCACCGTTGAGCGTCATACTTAAATCAGGTTTTCCGTAGCGTTTCCAGGTTAGGAACATGGTTACAACTACTGATGCAACTGCCGACAGGTTAGTGGTTACAAAAATGTGGGCAATGGCAAATACGCTATCTCCTGAGGCTGCTAATTCTGAACCTGGGTTAAAACCAAACCAACCCAACCAAAGAATAAATACTCCAAGAGCACCTAATACCATGTTGTGACCGGGGATAGCATTAACTTTCCCATTTGTATATTTGCCTAGACGAGGTCCAACGATGGCTGCTCCAGCCAATGCAACCCAACCTCCAACAGAGTGAACTACAGTTGAACCGGCGAAGTCATGGAATCCCATTTCTGCCAACCATCCATCACCCCAAACCCAGTGTCCTGATATTGGATAAATAACCAATGTGATAATAAGGGTGAAAATCAAGTAAACACCGAATCGTGTTCTTTCAGCCATAGCTCCGGAAACGATGGTGGCTGCTGTTGCAGCAAACATGGTTTGGAATATTAATATGGCCATATCAGGCACATCATTACCATAATCGGCAGTAAAGAAGAAGTTAAACCCTCCTATAAATCCTCCAACCGAAGGTCCAAACATTATGCTGAAACCAACAAACCAGAAAACCAGTGACCCAATTGATAAGTCCATTAGGTTTTTCATGATGATGTTTCCAACGTTTTTTGCTCTGGTGAAACCTGCTTCCACCATACCAAAACCAGCCTGCATGAAAAATACCAGTACAGCTGCAATCAGTATCCATATAGTATCAATTGAAACGGAGTTTTCGCTTGCTACTTTTGCAATATCTAATGTATCCATAGCGTTTAAGTTTAATCGGTTAATTAGGTTACTTCTTTATGTACAAGGTTTCTGGGCCGGATTCGCCGGTGCGAATCTTGTAGGTGTTCTCTACATCGGAAATGAAAATTCTTCCGTCACCAATCTCACCTGTACGTGCAGCATCTGTAATGGCCTTAACTGTTTTATCTACATTTTCGTCGCGTACAACTATTGAGATTAAACGTCGCTCAATGATGCTGGTGTCATACACAGTGCCGCGATATAAATGACCTTCAACGGCAGTTCCGACACCTCTTACATCCCAATAGGAGAAAAATGTGATGTCTTGTTCTTCAAGCGCTTTTCTTACCTCCTCATATTTGGTAAGTCGAATAATTGCTTCAATTTTTTTCATGATATCAGGTTTTAAATGAATATTCATAATGAAGTTGTAATGAGGTTGAATTAAAGGTTGCCCTTGTTATTATAATAACAAGGCTACCTTTAATTGTTTGTAATTTAGAATGATACCCCAACTACGATATAGAATTGCTCGGTATTCGGGTTCAGAATTAACGACCCAGACATCGGAATAGAGAATGTATCAGTGATTTTAATCTCTTTTGATGTACCAATACCTACATTTACCACCTGAAGGTTTCCATTAGTGGTGTGCCAGCCGTCACCTGCTCCAAAGAATACATCGAATATGCCACCGCTGTATCCAATTTCGAAATACATGTCGCCTCCCTCGGACCCGGCTCCATCCGAAGAGTCATTTACTATATAATTGGCACTGAGAGATAAACCTGATACCTCATATCCCAGATTCAATTCTAAAGCATGGCTCGAAACACCTTTGTCTAACTCAAACCAGGAGGAGCCGGGGTAATAATACGAGGTTGCGCCTAAACTTAGGCCAAAATCAAAGTCGTATGAAGCATAAAGGTCAGCTTCATTAAAGTTTGTCAAAATTCCATTTCCTGTACCAAATGCTCCCCATGCTCCAATTGTAAATCCGCCGGATGTGAATTCAATGGTGGGTTGCAAGCTTGGTCCGTCTCCAAAATCAACTCCACGGAAAACGTAACGGTTGTAGAAGTCAAGTCCTACATTAACTTCCTGGGCGTTTGCTGTTGTAAAGAACAGTACCCCGATTGCTGCGATTAAAAGCTTTTTCATGGCTCGGTAGTGTTAAATTAGTAATTAGGAATAAAAAAATGGTTTTTAGGTTATCAACCCCTTTTTTTTGTAGGTTGATAATACAAATGTATGCAAAAAATACATTGACCCCCCTAAAAACAATGTGAAAAAAACTAAAATCGATAAAAAAATATTATTTACCCCTGTTTTTATGGGGTGGTATGGTTGAAAGATATGTTTTTTTTAAGGCATGCCCTGTTTTTAATATTCTCTGCCAAATATGATCGGTAGAATCTGTTCAGCGTTTGGCTTGAGGCATAAAAATTATTAGAAGTCTAAAATCTATTCCAGATATATTATAATATTTAGAAATTAAGTTCTGGCCTATTGTTTTGAAATTGTTATATTTATAAGATTTTTTTATGCGTGTAGTAATGAAGAGTTTATTTAAAATATCTGCGACGCAACCATCTGAATTAAATTGCGTCTACCAATAGATTATAAATATGAAAGCAATTAGGCAGTATTAATAGGGTTACTATTAGAGCTAAGTCAACCATGCTAATTAAAGCAATTTGAGTAAACCCGGGAAAAGGGGCATAAATAAAATACGAGACTCATCTCTTTTTGACTGTTCTGCATAATGAATTAATTGTATTATTAGTTATAGCACGAGCATGATTCGTGTAAATAAAATATGGATCAGAATTCATCATGCGAATTCAATCCGGTATAAAAAAAAGTGCGAATGAAAATCTTAAAGTCATTGTTAATTGGAGTTTTGTTGGTTACAATTGCTGGTTTAACTTCTTGTAAAGTAGAAGATGATTACGAACAGCTATACTTAGCCATGGGAAATGTCATGGGAAATTCACCTTCAACCTTTTTAATCGAAGCAGATGATGGAACTATTCTACGCCCGATAGAATACCCTTCAGAATATGATGAGATTATAGAGGGCAAGAGAGTATTTTTCTATTTTAAACATGTAGATGCTGGTAGAGACGATCAAAACTTTGATTATTCTATTCGTATTCAAGCCATGCAGAATGTGTTAACAAAAGGGATACTGAATGTTGATAGTGAAGGGAGGGATACATTAAAACGTGATCCTGTTAGGATTATTAATGCGTGGATTGGAAAATCGTATCTAAATGTGGAGTTTTCGTTTTTTGGGCACGAGAAAGCTCACATATTTGATCTTTTGCTGGATCCTGGAGAACAATACAAAGGTGGTTTCACCACACTTGATTTTCATCACGACGCTCGTAATGACAAGCAATACTACAACCTCCGGGGGATAATTAGTTTTGATTTGTCTGAGTTGCAAACAGAAACAGCTGATAGTATCAATATATTCTTTCGCGCCGATGACGACTCTTTTACATCGCGTGAACTCATATATCGATATTCTAATGAATAGACAACTGTACTATTGAATATGTCCGATCGGAGATAGATATAGGTTGATGCACATGGAGTGCAGTTTTTGGATTAATAAAGACTGGAAAAAAGAAAGAATAATTTGTAGCTTGCAAATTATTCTTTTTTTTTCCACATGTTGTTGAGATTTCTGCAAGTTTAATTGCCAGATTTAATATAATATTACTCATTCAGGCAATTTAATCTTGCTTTAAAGATGTTTTCCAGTTGCAGAAAACCTGTCAACCTGTTAAACCTTAATTATAAAACGCTTCAAATGAAAAAGTACGTATCAGCCTTCCTAAGTTTCTTTATTCCGGTAATTATGTTGGCAGAAGAGCCAGACACCACAAAACTATGGTCAACCGGCGGAGATGCATCTTTAACACTCTCACAGGTTTCTTTTAATAATTGGGCTGCTGGTGGACAAGATGCGCAAACAGGAACCTTTTTATTTATTGCATATGCAAATTACAAAAAGGACAGGCATGCTTGGGATAATAGTCTTCAGGTTGGTTATGGTTTAACCCGACAGGGATCAGAAAATCTCATCAAAAGCGATGACCGTGTGCTGGTGACATCCAAATATGGATACAATGCTGCTGGTCATTGGTTTTATTCCGGGTTGGTTGATTTTAGAACGCAAATGACAACAGGATACCAGGATCCCCCTCAGAATACAGTTACAATATCTAACCTTATGGCGCCTGCATACCTGCTTTTATCGGTAGGTATGGATTATAAACCGAGTGATGCTTTTTCCGTGTATTTGTCTCCATTGACCTCCAAAATGACTTTTGTATTGGATGATGAGTTGGCCGACAGGGGGCTGTATGGAGTTGATCCGGGTGATAACTTCAGAGGAGAATTTGGAGCATCCACCAAAATTGTTTACAGAAAAAGGAACATCATTAAAAATGTGGATCTTTTTACCAGGCTTGATCTCTTTTCAAATCTTGCAGATAATCCTCAATATATTGATGTTGATTGGGAAGGACGCATAAATATGCGAGTAAATGATTTTTTAACAGCAGTAATCTCTCTTAACCTTTTGTATGATAACGATATAAAGTATGTTGATTCGGAAGGGAATAAGAGAGGTGCCAGAGTTCAGACCAAACAATTACTTGGTTTTGGGTTATCCTATAGTTTTTGAGAAGATATTATTAGGTGATTTTGTTAAAAAGAGCACAGTCCGTGAAGGTATTGTGCTCTTTTTTTATATTTTAGATGATAAATGAAAAACTAAAATGGACGAAAAAAGCTTTGTTGCCTGGAAGTTTTGGTTGTATCAACCATATAAATGGTTGATATTTATGCCTCTGATGCTTGTTAATTCTATTGTGTTTGCTTTATTGGCCATTATTATGTCCCTCTGTGTTTCACCAAGAGCCGGCAGTTTAATGGGTAAAACATGGGCTTTAATCACATGCTGGCTTACCCCGGTTAGTGTTAAAGTGAAAGGGCAGAATAACATCAGCGAAAAAAAATCCTATGTCATCGTATCAAATCACCAAACAGGGTTTGATATTTTTCTCCTTTATGGTTATCTTCCAATTGATTTTAAATGGGTGATGAAGAAGGAGTTAAGAAAATTGCCTTTTATTGGATTGGCATCTGAAAAAGTGGGGCATATTTTTATTGACAGATCTTCTCCCAGAGCTGCAGTTCAAACTCTGGAAGAGGCAAAAAGAAAATTGGTTAATGGAACTTCAGTTCTTATCTTTCCGGAAGGAACCAGAAGTAGAAACAATCAAATGCGTCCTTTTAAAAAAGGAGCCTTTAAATTGGCACTGGATTTGGATTTGGATATTTTGCCGGTTACCATTCAAAATAGTCATAAAATAAAACGAGCAGGGTTCATGAATTTGGTACCGGGAAATGCCGGGTTAGTTGTGCATCCAATGATTAAAACCGGTGGTTTTAAAGATGACATAAGTGGATTGATGATAAAAGCAAGGCAGGTCATCGAATCCGAATTGCCATCTGACTAGTTAAATTATAGAGGTATGCATCAAAAAGAAAGTAATGCTTTAAGATTATGATTGAGTATGTTGTGTAATAAGCTTCTCAGATAACAATAGAATATTTGACATAGAAGAAATGGACCATGAGAATCGGCAGATCGACGAAGTTTATGAATTCTCACTCAGGCGATTTACTGAGCCCGGTCGAAGTTAGTATAACTAAATTGGCGAAATCTCCCGAGACCTCGGGAACCTATAAAGAACAAATTATAAACAGATGAAACGAGCCATGAGAAAACCTTCTCACACAGGCGAAGTACTGAGCCCAGTCGAAGTAAGAAAGACTGGATTGGCGAGTTCTCCCGAGTACTCGGGAACCCTAAAATACAAATTTTAGACACATGAATAGATTTTTATTATTGGTTATTGGATCAGTCTTGATTTTTGGGACAATGGTTCAGGCTCAGGAGTCGCTGACAACCCGAAACAGAGGAGCTATCAGATTATATGAGGAGGCGAGGAATCATTATGGTTTAGGACAGCATAATGAAGCAATAGCTGCCCTTCAGAGAGCCATTGACCGGGATTCCGATTTTATTGAGGCTTATCTTGTGTTGGGTGATATTTATAACAGACAACGAGAATTCGCAAAGGAGGCCGAGGTGCTTAAAAAGGCGGTAGCCATTGATTCTACTTTTTTTCCAACAACGATGTTCAATATTGGCGTTGCATCATTCAATGCCGGCGATTATGCAGAATCAATTCTTTGGCTTGAGCGTTACCGCTGGTATTTTAGTGACGACAGAAGTGCTGAACGAGTTAAACAATGGCTTGACCGTGCTAGATTTGCTGTTGAAGCAAGTGAAAACCCATACGAAATAGAACTGATCTCTTTGGGCGAAAAGGTAAACAGTGATTACGATGAATACTGGCCAAGTGTAACAGCCGATGAGCAAACATTGGTGTTTACTGTATTGGTTCCTCGCAACCCAGGCTTGTTCGCTGAACGAAATTTGCCCCGCACATCCATGTATTTTCAGGAGGATTTTTATGTGTCTCATCGTGGGGCTGATGGTCAGTGGCAAACACGAGAACCATTACCAGGCAGTATAAACACAGATGGAAACGAAGGCGCACAAGCGTTGAGTGCAGATGGAAACTGGATGTTTTTTACAGCTTGTGGAAGGTCTGATGGTCGGGGCAGTTGTGATATATATTTTTCTCAACGCGCTCCTGAAGGTTGGTCGGAGCCGGTAAATCTCGGGATGCCTGTGAACACACCTTATTGGGAAAGTCAGCCAACCTTTGGTGCTGATGGTAAAACGCTTATGTTTGTAAGTAATCGTCCTGGAGGCAGAGGTGGTAAAGATATTTGGCAGGCTACCGTTCAACACATCAACAGAGATGGAGTACCGGTTTTTGGTGATGTTCGAAATCTCGGACCAAATATCAATACGACTAAAGATGAAAACTCTCCATTTCTTCATCATGATAACCGGACGTTATATTTTGCTTCGGAGGGTTGGCCTGGCATGGGAGGGATGGATTTGTTTGTAAGTCGTAAAGGAGATGATGGTGTTTGGCGAGTACCTGTCAATTTGGGAGTGCCAATAAATACACCTGGGGATGAAATTGGTCTTGTTATAAATGCGCGTGGTAACAGAGCTTATTTTGCTAGTGACGGACGTGAAGAGGATCAAACGAGTAAAAATATTTACATGTTTGAATTACCTCCTCCCATTCAACCATCACCAGTTCTTTACGTGGCCGGTCGTGTTTACGATATTGAAACAGGTGAGACCCTGCCGGCTGATTTTGAGTTAAAGGATATCAGTACAGGTAACTTAATTGTGTCAACCCAAAGTAATAGATTTTCTGGGAAGTTCCTGGTAGTTTTGCCTGTTGGAGGACAATATGCTTTTAAAGCCGAGCATCCCGGATATATGTTTTACTCAGGGCATTTTGATCTTTTCGGTGATCACCCTCTTGATTCTCCTTATCAATTGGACATTGGACTACAGCCCATACGCAAAGGCGTTTCAATGACGCTGGAGAATATTTTCTTTGGAATTGATTCATATCGTCTGGAATCTCAATCAAAGGTAGAACTTGATGGGTTGGTCAGGTTCTTAGCTGATAATAAAGAAGTTCGAATTATGATTGGAGGACATACGGATAATGTCGGAAATGCAGCCTACAACCAACGACTTTCAGAGAACAGAGCCCGATCAGTCTATAATTATATCATTGAACAGGGTGTTGATACATCCCGTCTTGAATACAAGGGGTTTGGAATGGATCAGCCAATTGCAGATAATGCAACAGAGGCTGGAAGGGCTAAAAACAGGCGAACAGAAATTACCATTTTATAGCAATTTGTTCTGATGAAGAGTTACAGATTTAAAATAGGATTGTTGTTTTGTTTAGTTTATCCGGCAATTATTCTGGCAAAAGAAGTTGTTTTTCTTGGCATTCCTGAGATTGAATACTTTAATCGGCGACATTATCAAGGGGGTACTCAGAATTGGCAAATTAGCCAGGCTGAATCAGGAATCATTTATGCGGCGAATAATGATGGAATTCTTGAGTATGATGGAACAACCTGGAGGTTGTTAACCCGCGTTGTTGATGTTATAGTAAGAAGCGTTTTGGCTCATGAAGAGAAGATTTATATGGGCGCTTATAACGAGTTTGGATATTATTTCAAAAATGACCGAAATGAGTTTGAGTATAAATCACTCTCAGTTAATGATGAAATTAGTGCGTTGGGAGATGTATGGAATATAATTCCATACAATAATATGTTGATTTTTCAGGCTGATAAGGGCTTGGTCGTGTATAGAGATGATCAGGATATGCAGTTTGTACCAGCCAGATCAAGGATTTCAAATGCTTTTCTTGTTAACGGCATCATTATGGTATATGATGAAGAGGCTGGATTAATGGAACTTCGAAATAATAATCTTTTTGTAGTTTCTGGTGGTGAACAATTTGCTGGAATAGGAATCGGAACCATTTTACCCTTATCCGACCGGGAGGTTTTAATCGGAACCATCAGTGAAGGTCTCTTTGTTTGGGATTATCAGCAATTTAAACCATGGGAGACTCCGGCAGCTGAAATTGTTGCAAATGCAAATGTGTTTTGTGGTGTCAATTACGGTTCTGAATTTTTAATTTTTGGTACCATTCAATCAGGTGTAATTGTAACGGATATGCTCGGAAATGTTCAACTCATTGCCAATAAGGACAGAGGTCTTCAGAATAACACGGTGTTAGGACTTGATATTGACAACGAAGGAAATATTTGGGCAGGGCTGGATAATGGAATAGCCAGAATCAATTTCAATTCTACCATCAGTTTTATTCATGGATATTATGACATTGGAACAGGGTACACCATGGAGATATTTAAAAACAACGTCTATTTAGGAACCAATCAGGCGTTATATCATATCTCAAATGAAGATTTCAGAAATCCTGAGAAAAGTAGAGATGACTTTACTCGGATTCCTGGCACGAGTGGACAAGTTTGGTCACTTTTTGTTGATAAGGAAGGGCGCCTTTTATGTGGACATAACAATGGTGTTTTTGAGATTTCTGGATCTAATGCTCAACCCATTACTCCTACATCTGTAATGGGAGCATGGATATTTAGATATCCGCCAAATCGGGATGATATACTATTGGTTGGGTCTTATTCTGGAATTCTAATTCTTCGAAAGGATGGAAACAACTGGGTGTTTGATAAGCGACTCAATGGTTTTTCTGAATCAGCCAGATATATGGAATGGGATTCGGATGGAAGCTTGTGGGTGACGCATGGATATCTGGGGATATTCAGGTTGTATTTTAATGATGATTATACAGAAATAGACCGTGTGGAAGAGTACCGTGAAGCAAGAGGGATGGTTGATAATGCAGCTCTGAATGTTTCTCTCATAAATGGTGAGCCTTTATTTTCTTCAATTCATGGAATATACGGGTACGATAATAGTTCTGCAAGTTTTTACAGGCATTACATGAACAGATATTTTATTAATGAAGAGTATCCGGTGGTAATTCAACAGGATCAATACAATAATATATGGTTTTTTACAACAGAAGGTGTGGGCGTACTTCGCAGACTTGAAGATGGTTCATTTACACGGGTGATTGGTCCATTTTATCCTGTACATGGCAGATTGGTAAACGGTTTTGAGTTTTTAAAGATATTGGATGAAAGAAACGCAATTATTGGAGTAGAGGATGGTTTTGCCCATTATTCTGTGAATGAGCGTAAAAACTTTATGAAACCATTTCACGTGCATATAAGAGGGTTTAGAAATCATGATGAATCTGTAACCTACTATTTAGCTCAGCCAAATGGAGAGCAAAAACAGATACCTGAATGGCCATACGCGAAAAACTCCTTTGAGGTGACCTATTCAGCTACTACTTTTGAGAATTCAAACATCAGATACTCTAATTTTATCGAGGGTATAGATTCAGATTGGTCTGCATGGACTTCTCAAAAACAGCGGCAGTTTACAAATATTCGTGAAGGTAAATATACTTTTTGGGTGAAGGCTGTTAATATCCATGGGGTTGAGTCCGACCCAATTGGTTTTATTTTCGTTGTTAATCCCCCTTGGATCAGGACTACTACTGCTAAAGTTCTGTATGTGTTTGTAGTTATTTTGTTGTTGCTTGGATCCTGGATCTTAATGAATAGATTAATGGAGCGTAGTAAAATGCTCGAAAAGAGACGACAGCAGGAAAAATTCAAGATAAGGGAGGAGCAATTGCGAAATGCCGCCCTTGAGAATGAAAAGGAGATGATCCGGCTTAGAAACGAGAAGCTTAGAAATGAGATGATGTTTAAAGAGAAGGAGTTAGCCAATTCCACCATGAATATTATACATAAAAATGAGTTTCTGTTAAAAGTTAAGGAGGAACTAGCCAGGGTTAGTAAACAAAGGGATTTTACTGGTATGGATAGAAAAGTTAAAGACATTATCAGGAAAATTGACAAAGACATAGATAATGATTCACATTGGGAGGTGTTTGAGCTTCATCTGGAACAGGTTCATGAGGAATTCCTTAAAAGACTACACGAGAAATTTCCTGATCTTTCCTCAAAAGAGAAGAAGTTATCAGCTTATTTACGAATGGATATGACATCAAAAGAAATCTCATCACTTTTAAACATCAGCGTTAGAGCTGTGGAAAACAATCGTTATAAACTTCGAAAGAAACTAGGACTAGAAGGTGGTGATAACTTAATTGATTTCATCATGAATATTTAACCTACTTTATTGAATAATTTGAACCCATCTTAGGAACAGCAACTTAATAAACGGGTCATACAGTAATATTTGTAAATATTACTGTATGACCCGTTTCCTATTATCTGTTATTCATTAGCTTTTGACCTGTTTAATTGTCTATTCTTTACTCAAATAGAGTTTCTTACTCAGTTTGGTCTCCATCTCTGATGTTATTATAAGTTCACAACCTCATTTTTACCTCATTGTTAAAAAAAGCAAATTATTTTTCATGGTGTTTTTTATTATTGATTAGTGTCTTGATGAGCATCATATATTTACGTGAGATTGTTGTATGTGATTATAGTATAAATATATAGGATATGGTGTGTGAGTTTTTGATGAGGTAGTGAAGGGGTGGGTTATGAGGTTTTTGTGCGTTTGTAGATTAGTGTTTGTTAACATCTGAGCATAGATTTGTAAAAGTGATTTAACTAGATCGAAGCATTAATCAAAAATGAAAGGACTTTATAAACTAAAAAGGATGAAGTCAAAAACAAACTTCTATTTCAATTTAAAACAAATCATTATCTTATGAAAAAAACGTTAGGACTATTGTTTCTGATGATGCTTGCTACTCTTGTAGCAGCACAGGACGTCACCGTTACAGGACGCGTGACATCTGAATCCACCGGGGAACCTATTCCCGGTGTAAGTGTAATGGTGGTTGGAACTACTACCGGTACCATTACTGACATTGATGGCAATTACTCATTATCTACCCAAATGGGAGAAAGATTAAGGTTCTCTTTTATTGGGATGAATAATGTGGAGGTGACTGTAACTTCAAGCACTCATGATGTAAGAATGGTTGAAACCTGGACAGACCTTGATGAGGTTATTGTCGTTGGTTATGGTGTACAGCGACGAAGCGTTATAACTGCTGCCATAAGCAGTGTCAGTTCAGATGACCTTGAATCATCTCGGCCATCTCGAATTGAGGACGTACTTAAGGGTAGGGTATCCGGAGTACAGATAACTCAAAGTTCGGGACAGCCAGGTTCAGACTCCAAATTACGTATACGTGGTTTAGGAACCATAAACAACAGCGAGCCTTTGTATATCGTAGATGGAATGGCAGTAGATGGAGGTATTGATTATTTAAATCCTACAGACATTGAGTCTATCGAGATCCTTAAAGATGCAGCATCAGCTGCAGTTTATGGAGCTCGTGCTGCCAACGGAGTGGTTTTGGTAACCACTAAATCAGGATCTGTTGCTCGCACGACAGTTAATTACGATTTTTCCTATGGATGGCAAAATCCATGGAGAAAAAAATCAGTTCTCGATGCACGTGAATATATGATTATTATGAACGAAGCATTGCGTAACGATGGAAATGCTCCTCGATACTCAAATGAGCAGATTGCTGGGGCTGGCAGAGGTACTGACTGGCAAGATGAAACTTTTAACTATGATGCACCAATTCAGAATCACCAGGTAAGTATTCAGGGTGGATCTGACCAAGGTACGTTCTTCCTTTCTTTTGGATACTTTAGTCAGGATGGTATTGTTGGTGGAAACTACGGTAAATCAAATTATGTGCGTTACAGCTTAAGAAGTAACAACAACTACACTGTTTTTTCTACTGATGATAGGAGCTTTTTGAATAAAGTTCGTGTTGGTGTAAATGCCGGTTATTCAAGAATTTTGTCAAGTGGAATTGATCCAAACTCGGAGTATGGTTCTGTGTTAGGCAGTGCTCTGGCATTTAATCCTATAGTTCCTGTGTATGCAGAAGATCCAGAAGGAGTTTTGGCTGCAAGACCAACTGCTGTTACCGATAGGGATGGCAGAGTATTTTCTTTACCTCCAAGTGGTTTCCAGGAAATAGCAAATCCCGTAGCTATGCTTGCTGCTCCTCAAAATTCACAGGGAAATTCAGATAAGTTTGTTTCAACTTTTTGGGGTGAATTGGATGTGTTAGAAGGCCTTACATTCAGAAGCAGTTATGGTGTAGACCTTGCTTTCTGGGGGAATGACGGATATACTTTTGAACATTTTCTTGCTACACAAGGAAAAAACTTTACTCAGAGTCATGTTTTTTCAAATATGCACAGAGGTTTCAGATGGCAGTTGGAAAACACTCTGACCTATAATTTCTCTGTGGAGAATCATAACTTCACCGCTCTTCTTGGTCAATCCGGACAGGAATATACTTACCGTAATCTTGGTGGAGATAATTATGACCTGTTGGAAAATGACCCACGCAAAGCGAACATCAATTATGGAATAGCTGATCCGGCTTTGCAAAGAACCTGGGGTGGAACAGGAGGTTTTTCTGCACACACTTTGGCTTCATACTTTGGCCGGCTTGACTATAACTTTAGAGAAACTTATATGTTTCAGGCTACTGTACGTCGTGATGGATCATCTAATTTCGGGCCGAATAATAAATGGGGAACTTTCCCTTCTGTTTCTGTTGGTTGGAATATTACCAATGAGTCATTTATGGATAATCGTCCAGACTTTCTTACTCACATGCGAGTTCGTGCAAGCTGGGGGCTTAATGGTAATGAGCGTATTCCAAATTTCGGATATACCAGCTTGATGAGTGGAGGACAAAATTATTATTTTGGTTCCGGCGATTATATGACCATGCAATATGGTGCCAGTCCTTCACAGCTATCAAATCCTGATTTGAAATGGGAAGAAACTGAGCAGATTAACTTTGGTTTTGAAGCCCGTATGTTTAACAGTGCACTGACATTCGGATTTGATTACTACAAGAAGACCACCACAGGGATGTTAATGCAAATTCCAATTCCTGCTTATGTTGGTAAAGGTTCGCCTTGGGGTAACGTTGGTGATATGGAAAATTCCGGGTTTGAATTTGAACTTGGTTATAGAGGTCGAACCGGAGATTTCCGATACAGCATCAGCGGTAATGCTTCTTATTTGGAAAACAAACTGATTAATCTTGGTAACGAGTCAGGAGAAATCATTCTTGAAAGTGCTGGTGCAGCTGGTTTAGGCGCCTTTGTAAAAGGTGAAAATGGTATGCCTTTCCCATATTTTTACGGATTCAAAACCGACGGTATTTTGCAGAATCAGGCTGAGGCAGATGCATATAATGCAGCATATGGCCGTAATGCACGACCTGGTGATGTTCGCTTTGTTGATTTGAATGGTGATGGTCAGATTAATGATGCAGATAGAACTAAAATTGGAAAGGGAATGCCCGATTGGACATTCGGATTTAATTTTAATGCTGAGTGGAGAAACTTTGATTTGAACATGTTCTTCCAGGGTACCTACGGGAATGATATATTTGACTACTCAGTTCGAGGAGATATTCCTGCAATGAATCGTCCATCATGGATTCTTGACCGTTGGACCGGCGAGGGAACATCTGACAGAATTCCAAGAATGACCAATGCAAACCCAAATGGAAACTGGGCTTCATCTGATCTATATGTTAAGGATGGATCATATTTGAGACTTAAAACCATGCAGATTGGTTATACTTTACCAACTGAAATCAGCCGTAGAGTATCAATCGATCGTTTCCGGATTTACGTAAGTGGCGACAATCTGTTAACCTTTACCGGATATGATGGTTTTGAACCTGAGATTGCATCAGGTGCCTTTACCACAATAGGAATTGATAGAGGTATTTATCCTCAGGCCAGAACAATTTCTGTGGGAGCAAACATTACTTTCTAAACAAAAAAAAATGATTTTGATTATGAAAAAATATATAAATGGATTTTTCCTGGCTGTACTGTTACTTGGTTTTGTAGCTTGCAGCGATGACTTCCTGACTGTGTATCCAACTGAGTCTCAAGAAGCAGGAGGTGATGCAACCGAAGGTGCTATCATGGCAAACCTTGCCGCAAGTTATCAGATACTATTGTTTGATAGTTATGCCAATAATAACTACAACAGTATATTTCTAATGTCAGATTTGCGTTCTGATGACATTCTTAAAGGAGGTGGTGATGCTGGTGACCAAGGACAACTTTATCGTCTTTCTTTGCTTGATGCTACACCTGATGAATTACCAGCAGGTTTGTGGAATATTTATTACAGTGGAATTGCCCGTAGTAATAACGCGATCCTTGCTTGTGATAATGCTGTTGACGTTCCTGCTGAAAGAGTTGCTGAAATGAGATCTGAGGCACTGTTTTTACGTGCTTATTACACCCATTGGCTGTGGAAATTCTGGGGTAACATACCTTATTTTACTGATGACTTACCTGAGCCATACATGGCTCCTCAATATTCTGCCGACCAGATTTATGAGTTCATCATGGAGGATTTGGATGCTATTATAGAAATTGGTGCCTTGCCAATGCGAACTTCCGCTGCGAATGATGGTCGTGCTTCTATGGCTGCAACTAAGATGTTAAGAGCCCGGGTGGTGATGTACCAAAAGGATGCATCACGATATGCTCAGGTGTTAGCCGATATGACCGAAATCGTGACCAGTGGAGCATATAGTCTAGTGGACTTTGCAGAGATTTGGACTCGAGAAGGACAGTTTAACGATGAGTCAATTTTTGAGGTCAACCACCTTCCTGGTGAATATGGTGGGAAAACATGGGCCAGCGGATGGCAAGGTTTTGGAACTAACTTCCCTGCATTTATTTCACCGAACGATCTCAGTGATCCCGATGGTGTATTTAAAGGTGGTTGGGGATTTGGACCGGTTCGTCCATGGGTAATCGATATTTTTGAATCGGGAGATGTTCGTCGTGATGCTTCCATTAATCAGTGGGACGAAGATCAGTATGTTCAGAGATTTCAGGATACCGGATATTTCATGGCTAAGTATGCAGCTCGTGTAGGATATAACGAACCTCCCGGTGATGTTGACCTTAATTATGAGAACAATTTAAGAATTTTCCGCTTATCAGAAGCGTATTTAAATATTGCGGAATTGATTGTAATGCATGGTCAGGCTGCTTTAGGTGTTTCTGCTTCTGATGCATTAAACGAGGTGCGTGATAGAGCGGGATTAGGACCGATTGCCGCAACAGAAGAGAACATCAAACTTGAGCGCAGACGTGAGTTTTTAGGTGAAGGTATGCGATTTTGGGACATTGTTCGATGGGGAGATACTCATTTGCTGACCGAAAGTATTGATGAATTTTCATCAATCAGAACTTGGGAACCCTACAAAAAGTATTTACCAATTCCTCAGTCGGAAATTGATCGGACAGAGGGTGAATTCAAATTGGTTCAGAACCCGGGTTATAATTAATGAGTAGTTAAAATCCAAAGAGAAAATGGTATGAAAGTACCGGAGGTGTTAACCTCCGGTTCATAAAAAATAAAATAAGGAATTATGAAAAAAAATATAATTTTGGGATTTTTGATGGTCATAGCATTCGCTTTTTATGGCTGTGACCCCGAACTTGGAGATAGTCCCTCCATTGGAAATCCTCCTTCTGAGGATCAATTGAGAATTGTTATTGAACAGGATGCCACTGATCCGTTCCGTTATCATTTTAAAAATGAATCAAGTGTAACCGGAATTGCTTCATGGGTGTTAGGAGGTACCAGAAGAACCGGAGATAATGTTTCAATCAGGTTCCCTATGCCAGGTGACCATGAAATAGCATTAACTGTTAGTACAAGAGGTGGTTCTGCAACTACTACAACTACATTATCCACTGAAGATACTGATTGGGATTTCCTGGCCAGTCCTGAAATGGTTTTGTTGTCTGGTGGTGTTGAAGCTGAAGCAGGTAAATCTTGGGTGTTGGATAGTCTTACATGGGGGCATTTAGGTGTAGGTCCCGCAGGGTCAAATGGTTTGGATTGGTGGGGTGCAGGCCCTCTTGATAAAGCAAGTGTTCTTGTTTTGTACGAGGATGTAATGTCTTTTAATATTGTCGGATTAAAGTTTGATTTGCATAACAATGGTGCAAGTTATGTGAAGGATTTTAGATCTGATGATCCAGCTTATTCAAACCCGGAGGAAAGAGATTCGGATTACAAAGTTGATTTTACACCATCTCCGGCCGAATGGAGTCTGGAAGAGGAGGACGGTGAATGGTATATCACTTTGATTCCATCTGAGGGGCCAATTTTCCCAATCTTTGACGTAGGTGCGGTTGATAACAGATATCGCGTTCTAGCATTGGAGGAAAACAAACTAGAGTTGGTAGCAATAGGAGGGGATGGAAATGCCTGGCATTATAAATTTATTCCACAAGGTTATGTACGTCCTGTTGCAACATTTGATGTTAGCGTAGAAGACGGAATCAATCCAAACGAGTATCATGTTAGTTTAGATGAGCTTGTAATTCCTGAAGGTGCAAATTTCCAGAGATTCACAGTCGATTTTGGTGATGGAACCGTTGAGTCGTCAATCGATCCTGAAGCAGCTATAACGCACTCTTATATGCGAAGAGCTACTTATAATGTGGTGGTTACATTGTTTACTTCAATTGGAGAGTTTTCACATACGATTTCAATAAATGTTGAAAATCACCATCCGGATTATGAGGAGTTTATTATAAATGACTTTGTGATGTATAATAATTTCTCTGATGTTGAGATGGTTCCATTTGGAGGCGAAGATATTGCGTTCTCAATTGTTGAGAACCCCTTGCGTCAATATCCGAACAGAACTGCAATGGTGGCTCACTATCGTAAAGAAAACAGTGAGTGGGGCAATGCCTATATGCAACTTCCTTCAGGCTATCGTTTCGATATTCGTGAAATTTCCACTTTTAGAATGATGGTTTACGGTAAAGCTGGGCAAGTTGTTCTGCTTAAACTGGAAAATACCGATATGGGTGGAAATGCATGGGAAACCGGTACTGAATTGACATATACCATACAAAATGATGATACCTGGGAGTCGGCTGTCTTTAATTTTGAAGGCGTTCCAGCCAGTTTTGACTGGCATGGAGCTTATGCTCCAGATGTAACAGTTGATAATAGGTACAACCACAATTATTACAACATCATTCGTATTATGTGCAATCCTGGTGTTGGCGATGGAGTTCATGAGTTTTATTTTGATGAACTTTATGGTCCACATGTAGAAGGAATTAAGTCTACTCGATAGAAATACTAATAAGTCTACATATCTCTAGTAAATAAAATACCCTGCCAAGAGCTTTTGGCAGGGTATTTTATCCCTTGATAACACGACTTAATTGATCGTCATTGTTTTCCGAATTAATGCGAAATGAAGAAAATGAAACTCTATTCGTTGTTCATTTGGGTATTGCCCTTTGTTCTGTTTATGAATTGTACCAAGATTTCATCCGATTGGAAACTGGTGTGGAGTGATGAGTTTAATTACCATGGCTTGCCAAATCCACTAAAATGGAACTATGATACCATTGGAAATGCTTATGGTTGGGGTAATAAAGAACTTCAATATTATACTTATGCCAATCCGGAAAATGCCTGGGTAGAGGGAGGCTTTCTGCATATTAGGGCTCAAAAGGAACGGATTAATGGTTTTGATTTTACATCAGCCCGTTTAAATACACTTAACAAAGGCGATTGGAAATACGGACGGGTAGAAGTTCGTGCCAAACTACCTGGAGGAAGAGGTGTTTGGCCAGCAATCTGGATGTTGCCAACCGATTGGAAGTATGGAAATTGGCCAAATAGTGGCGAAATTGATATTGTTGAACATGTTGGTTACATACCTGACTCAGTATTTGTTACTGTTCATACTGAGGTGTTTAATCACATGATAAATACACAGAAGGGTGCTTCAGTTTACCTCCCTCAAAACGAACATGAATTTCATTTGTACGCAATTGAATGGTGCTCAGAAAAGATCGATTTTTTTATTGATGATGAGTTGGTTTTCACTTTTAATAACAGTGGTTACGGGGCTGCTGAATGGCCTTTTGATCAAAAATTTCATTTGTTGCTTAATGTGGCAGTTGGAGGAAACTGGGGAGGTCAGCAAGGTGTTGATGACTCGATCTTTCCGGTAACTTTACTAGTGGATTATGTAAGAGTTTACAGGAGAATTTAAACTCTAAGAATAAAAAAAGAGAGCAATTATTTAATTGCTCTCTTTTTTAAATTCATTAATCCTTAAATTCATGCATTTAAATACTTTGACAAAGTATCAATGAGTATTTGCAGTCTTATTGGTTTAGCCAAATAGTCGTTACAACCAGCTTCCAGACATTTTTCTCTTTCACCGGACATAACATGAGCCGTTTGCGCAATAATGGGAACATCCGGATTGATCTTTTTAATTTCTCTTGTGGCAGTATAGCCATCCATAACAGGAAGTTGCAGATCCATTAAAACCAGATCAATATGGTTTTCTTTGAACATGTCAATGGCCTCCTGACCATCTTTTGCCCACAATATTTTCGCTTTGGTACGCCTTAAGGCTGCATCAAAGAAGATCTTGTTGGTGTCTACATCTTCAACCACGAGAATATTTTTATCCTCCCAGTTCTGATTGAGTGCATTGCTTAGGTTGTCTGACATAATATAAGGTTAATCATTAAGCAAACTATAGAGATATCTTCAAAAATATGATTTTATTTTAAAAAATCTATAGGAATGCAAATTTTTATACAAATATATCGTTCTCTTTTGTTTTTTGATAAAAAACGGAATATATTTTGCGCTAAGTAAAACATACTGTTTAAATATACGTAGAATTTGGCATTTCACAATTTGATTGGTTACTAAACTTTTCTAGAATTGAATTATCTGTGGAAAAGCAGTAATCAAAAAATTATTTCAGGCCGCATTAATGTGGCAATTTTTTAATGTAATTCCAGCAGGTTTGTATGAAGGGATTGGGTATATTGATTTTTTGGCTTTTTGGCTTATCGGTTCTCGGAAATGTTTCCATACCCGGATATGAAAAATTTTCTTCAAATGCCCGGCAATGGGCAGATTCAATATATTATACTCTTGATCTGGAGTTAAAAGTTGCTCAAATTCTTGTTTCTAATCAAAGTGAATTTTTAGCAGATTTTAAGAAACAAATTCCCCAACCCGGATTTATTATTGGCAACACAGATTATTCCAGCTCTGGTATGCAGAAACCCGGTTTCGCTCTAAGTACTTTCATTGTTCCAGAGCTAAAAAATATTTCAGGTCAAAACGACCATACCATCTCTTTTCCCGATGAGAGTAGCATGATTTTAATGGGAAAAGAGCATCAGAAACAATTGAAATACCTGCTAGCTAATAAACTATACTCAAATGGAAACCCTGTTTTTGTTGCCTCAGGGAAATACTCTCCACTATGGATGGATGGTGAGGTAATTGGATATGAAAACTACAGTTCACGGGATATCTTATGGATGCCGGGTAGTCATGGAAATGAAACAGGAGGGAAGCCGGGAATCAGGTTGTTTCAGATGCCCCGCCAGGTCATTAGTTTAATACCTTCCCGTTTGCCTGATATTTCGTTTAAGGATACTGCTCATAAAACTCCGGTTATGTCTTCCGGTAGCTGGCGCAGGGAACCTGTTACCGAAATTGCCATTGAGCAGGTTTTGAATGATGGAATGCTTTTGCTTACTGATGATTATGAGTATGATTATAGGCGTCTCTTAGCTGCTTTTAAGGATCGTTGGCTTCCAGAATCTCTTTTAAGCAAAATATGCAAAATTGCCCTTGCGTTTAAATATGATGCCATAAACAATCTGGTTAATTACGATTCTGTTTTCTCAGTTGAAGAGGAGGAACTCATACTGCGTCATGCATATGAAAACGCAATAATGCTATTTCAACGGCAGCACCGATCTCCTTTCCCCATACAGGAGTTAAACATCAGAGTCGGATTTTACGACAACACAAAAGGAAACGCTGAATATTTTCGTGCCATGGCTCAAAACCATGTTGCCTCCCCGTTGGATTTGGCTGATGATGTTAATTACGATTTTATTTTCTGGTTAATTGACTCTTTTGAGGATGTGAAAGTGGATGTGAACGGATTTATTTCACATTTGAAAAGAACGTACGATGGAACCAGGGTTGTAATGGTTTATGCAGGGGATCTGGATGAAATTCCATTTGCCCGACTTCCCCGCCATCTGGATGCGTTGATCGCATCCCCTGCTAATATTCCTTATTCTTGGAGCTCTTTGGCGCAGGTTGCTTTTGGTGGGATTGCAACCAATAAAAAAGATGCATCTTATTCTTTTAATGACGATCTTCTGGAGTTGCAAAGAGACATTGAAGCCAGTCGATTAAAATATGGTACTCCTTTGGAAGCCGGATTAAATAAGGAAATGCTGTTTAAAACCGACAAATTAATTCATGATGCCATCAGGCAAAAAGCCACGCCCGGCGCCCAATTATTAATTATCAGAAATGGTATTGTAGCCTGGCATAAAAGTTATGGATTTCACACTTATGAGAATTTCCAACCTGTTTTAAATACGGATTTATATGATCTGGCATCTATAACAAAAATGTCAGCAACCTTACCTGCTCTGATGAAACTGTACGATGAGGGCCGCTGGCGGTTGGCTGACTCGCTAAAGAGTTATTTGCCCGAATCAGACACAACAGATAAAAGAGCAATAACAATGAGGCAGCTTTTATTACATGAGTCTGGTCTGCCCGCATTTATCCCATTTCATATTTCTACACTCGACCGCACCAAGTTAATTGGTGATTTATATAGCCGTCGACGTTCTGCAACGCATCCGTTTCAAGTTGATGAGCGTTTATGGATGAATAGGACTGCTGTTCTCAGAGATGATTTGTATAGAAGTGTATCAGATCTTAGATTTTCAATACCTGTGGCTCGCGATTTGTATCTGGATGGAACTTACGCCGATTCCATTTATAATCAGACGATTTTAGCGCATCTGAACTCAAATTCATACCGATACAGCGATTTGAATTTCTTGTTGCTGCAAAGAATTACGGAGAACCTTACTGGACATTCACTGGATCAATATGTTTCAAAGAACTTCTACGGCCCTATGGGAGCTTCATCGTTAACTTATAACCCTTGGAAAATAATGGCTGTGGAAAATGTTGTTCCAACAGAAAATGATGTAGCGTTTCGCAGACAATTGCTTAGAGGGTATGTGCATGATCAGGCAGCTGCTCTCATGGGAGGAGTTGCAGGACATGCCGGTCTTTTTGGAAATGCCAATGATCTGGGTAAAATGATGCAGATGTATTTAAATAATGGAGTTTATGGTTACAGACGTTATCTGAATAGTGAAACCATAAAGTTTTTTAGTGCCAGACAAAACCAGTACAGTCGAAGAGGTTTGGGTTTTGATAAACCCGAACCCGATCCTGCCAAAGTAAGTCCGGCGGGTAAACTGGCGTCTCCTCAATCCTTTGGCCATTCAGGTTTTTCAGGAACCATTGCATGGGCCGATCCCGAATATAATCTTGTGTATGTATTTCTCTCTAATAGAATACACCCAAATCAATATAATAGGATATTGATTCAGGAAAATATCAGAACTAAATTGCAGGATATTATTTACGAATCCATATTAGATAAGTAATCCTGAATCTTTGGTATTGCACTTTCTTGATGTTTTTGCCTTAAAAATGAAAAGCTGCATCTTGTTTTTGAATGATATTTGTGGTTCAATTATGGATATGTAGATGGGCGACTGATTTTATGTGCTTAATAGCACATTCCTTTCGATACAAAACATACACCTTTTTGCTGAAATGTAGAGTTTAAGATGTCCAACCATTGTCCTGTTTATGAATTAATACTGCTGAATTACGCTAGAATTTCTGAATAATTAATATCTTTAGTTATTCGTGGATGCTATATAAATTAAACCGATTGTATTTCATTTGTAAATCATTATCCTAATTATGTTAGAGGCATTTGATAAAAAAATTTCAAATCCCGGCAAATTCAAAAATGAAGCCGCTAAAAACGATCCTTACTTTAAGGCGCTTATTACAAAAAAAGAAAAAATTCCAACAGATGTATTTGATTCATCCAATCAGGGGAGTAATCTCGTGGCAGTTGAAATTGCAGATACCATTAAACATGTTAATAGTAAAGGTAGAAAGTGCGTGTTATCCTTAACAGTAGGGTCGGCACCAGCTGAAGTATATACTGAGTTAATTCGAATGCACCTTCAGGAGGACTTGTCATTTAAAGATGTCATTGTGTTTGGTGTTATGGAGTTTTTCCCAATTAATGCAAATGCAATACAAAGCTTCTCCCGTAATATTCATGAGAAATTTATCAGACACATCGACCTGCCTAAAGAGCAATTGTTTTTGCTCAATGGAGAACAAAGTCAGGAAAGTATTCACCGACATTGTCAGGATATTGAGGAGAAAATCGAGAAATTTGGTGGCATCGATTATCAACTCTTGGGTATTGGGTCAACTGGTCATATTGGTTTTAACGAACCGGGCTCTGCTTTGAACTCATTAACGCGTTTGGTGTCTCTTGATGACACAACACGAACCTCTTTGGGTTCGTTCTTTCGGGGGAAGGAAAATGTACCTGCCAAAGCCATAACCCTGGGAATTAAAACAATTCTTAGTGCCAAGAAAATTCGGCTGTTGGCATGGGGTGAAGCAAAATCATCAGTAATTGCAAGTGCGGTCGAAAATAAACTTTCTGAAGAGCTACCCGCTTCATTTCTGCAACAACATAAGGATGCCAGGATTGTGTTAGATATGGCTGCGGGAGCCGAACTTACACGAATAAAAACACCGTGGTTGATTGATGCCGTAGAGTGGAACGATCGGCTTATCCGAAAAGCTGTTGTTTGGCTGTGCCAAAAACTGGGAAAACCTATTTTGAAATTAACAGATCGTGATTACAGTGATAATGGGATGGGAGATCTGATCACTGAAAAGGGCGGTTCATACTCGGTAAATATAAAGGTGTTTAATGATTTGCAGCATACCATTACTGGCTGGCCGGGGGGAAAGCCAAATTCTGATGATAGCAAGCGCCCGGAAAGAAAAGAGCCATTTCCTAAAAGGGTTCTCATTTTTAGTCCACACCCCGATGATGATGTAATTTCAATGGGAGGAACCATGCTCCGATTAGTGGATCATGGACATGATGTTCACGTGGCCTACCAGGTTTCCGGAAATATTGCAGTCAGTGACTCTGATGCATTTCGATATCTGGAATTTGTTCGTGATTTTCAGATTCAAATAGGATGCAGTGCAGAGTCAATTGCTAAAATTGATCATCTGAAAGAAAAGACCGATGATTTTATTATGAATAAGCGCAACGATTCGACTGACCTTCAAGAATTAAGGAAAATTAAAAGTTTGATAAGGGTGGGAGAGGCCAGGGATGCTTGCAGGTACGCCAATGTTAAATCAGAAAATGTACATTTTCTGAATCTGCCTTTCTATGAAACCGGCGAAGTTGAAAAGAACCCGATTGGGAAAACAGATATAAAAATTATTTCTGATCTCATTAGGAATATAAAGCCCCATCAGATTTATGCTGCAGGTGATTTGTCCGATCCTCATGGCACTCACCGGGTGTGTCTGGATGCTATTTTTGAGGCCATTGACGAACTTAAACATGAAAGTTGGATGAAAGATTGCTGGGTTTGGCTTTATCGCGGAGCCTGGCACGAATGGGATATTCACCAGGTTGAGATGGCGGTTCCAATCAGCCCGGATGAACTAATGCGCAAACGTACGGCAATCTTCAAACACCAGTCCCAAAAAGATGGTGCCATGTTTTTGGGAAGCGATAACAGGGAATTTTGGCAACGTGCCGAGGAGCGTAACCGTGGCACCGCCAAAATCTATGATCAGCTTGGCATGGCCGAATATGAGGCCATTGAAGCTTTTGTCCGTTATGAGTTTTTATAACTCATAAAATGTTTGCATGGCTCTGATCAGGTATTCATGGTCGGTAACACCTGCCAACTCACGCACTGAATGCATTCCCAACATGGCATTGCCAATATCCACCGACCTGATGTCCAATTGGCCGGTTGATACATTACCTAAGGTGGAACCACCAGGCATATCTGAACGATTTAAAAACTTCTGATATGGCACTCCTGCCTTTTGGCATATGGATTCAAAAACTGCGATGCTGTCTCCATCGCTGGTGTATTTTTGGTTGGCTGTAATTTTTATTACAGGTCCCTTGTTCATTAAAGGGTGTAAAATCGGGTCATGTTTTTCTTCATAGTTGGGATGTATGCTGTGTGCCATATCTGCCGATATCATAAAGGATTTATAAACAGCACGATAATAATCCTCAATGCTTTTCCCAACCTGATGCATAATTCTTTCAACCAGGTGGCGAAACACCGGAGAGCCTGCACCTTGTTTGGTCAAACTACCAACCTCTTCGTTGTCGAAAATGCAAAGCATTTGAGTCGCTTCCGAAGGCTTGCTGTTTAAAAATGCTTTAAAACCGGCATGTGTCATGGCAAGGTTGTCGAGTTTAGGACTGGAAATAAACTCGTTGTGCATACCCATGATGCATCCTTTATTGTATTCATTTAGTGTAAGATCAAAATCGAGTATCTCCCCGGAGTCAATACCTAATTCTTGAGCAATTAGTCGGGTAATTAATCCATCTTTCGTGTCATTTTCAGGTAAAATCCCCAAAAGCGGAAGCATCTCCTTTTGCTTGTTTATGGCAACTCCATCGTTTACTGCACGGTTCAGATGGATGGCAACCGATGGTATAATCACTAATGGCCTGTTGAAATTAACAAGGCGATTATCGGGCCATAATGGATTGTCGCTTTTCAGACTGACGCGCCCTGCTATGGAAAGTGGCCTGTCCAGCCAACTCATTAATATAGGACCGCCATAAACCTCTGTGTTGAGCTTTACATAGTAGTTATCAACGCCCATTTCGGGTGTTGGTTTTAATCTGAAGGTTGGCGAATCGCTGTGTGCGGATACAATTCTGAAGCCGGTTTCTGCCGGATTCCCAGTTCCGGTAACAAAGGCAAACAACGACGAACCATTGGGGGTGATGTAATATTTTCCGCCTTTTTTAAGTTCCCATTCAGTTGTGGAATCCAGAAATTCAAATCCCGCCTGGTCAAGCTGCATGGCCATGCTTTCCACAACGTGGAATGGACTGGCTCCGTCATATATAAAGTCAATCAGTTCGTTGGCTAATCTATGTGCATTGTCCATAATGTTTTTGCTTTATGTTTATCCAAAAATAGCATTAATGACTCGAATTTTCAATGATGTATGATTGATTAGGACGCTTTCTTTCTTTTTTAAAAAAAAAGAAAGAAATTCAACATCTAAGTTTAATGCCCATCTCTCTATTTTTATTAAATTTGTTTTTTGATATGCAATCAGAAAAAAACATCGAAAAAGTTCACTTTATACAGAACACCTTTATGAATAACAAGGGTGTTTTTCTACATTATTTTTCTATATTTATTACTAAATTGATTATTCACGATATTTACCCAATCGTTTCGATTGGGTATTTTTTTGATGTTCCACAATCATCAACCTCATTAAGTAATCTTACATGAAGAACAAAAGCTTAGTCTCCATCAGTGATTACACCAGAGACGAAATACTTCGGATTCTGGAATTGGCTGCATTTTATGAAGCCAACCCCAAACAACCGGAATTAAGAGAGAAGGTCATTGCCAGTCTCTTTTTTGAGCCATCCACACGTACCCGGCTGAGTTTTGAAACTGCGATAAATCGTCTGGGTGCCAGGGTTATAGGTTTTACCGACTCTTCGTCGTCGTCCACTACCAAAGGAGAAACGCTGAAGGATACCATTAAAATGGTCAGTAATTATGCCGATTTAATTGTTATGCGTCATCCACTTGAGGGTAGTGCACGTTATGCATCGGAACAATCGCGGGTTCCCATCATCAATGCGGGTGATGGTGCCAATCAGCATCCAACGCAAACGCTTTTGGATTTGTACTCCATTCAAAAAACACAGGGAACGTTGGAGAATTTGACCGTTTTCATGGTTGGCGATTTAAAATATGGACGAACGGTTCACTCTCTTTTAATGGCATTGTCGCATTTTAACCCTGTTTTTTATTTTGTGGCGCCTAAAGAACTTGAAATGCCATGCGAATACAAGGCATTTCTCCGCGAACGTGGAATTGAATTCTACGAGCAAAAAGAGATGAACAACCTTGAGCAGGCCGATATTCTTTACATGACCCGGGTGCAAAAGGAGCGTTTTTCTGACCCCATGGAGTACGAACGTGTTAAGAACGCCTACGTGTTGCGTAATGCCATGCTTGATAAAACCAAAGAGAACCTGAAGGTTTTGCATCCCCTGCCACGTGTCAACGAAATTCATACGGATGTTGACAGCAGTGAGAAGGCTTACTACTTTCAGCAGGCCGAAAATGGGGTGTATACACGAATGGCGATTATTTCGGCCATTATGGGATTGAAATAGGAGGATAGACTGTTAGATGTAAGATTGTTTAGGGCAATCAGAAGATTACGATAACAGAGGGCAGTGTATGGTGATGACAATCTGAAAAAACTTAGCCCTTGCGTCAATTCCAGTGGACATGAAAGTAAGCCATTAACCCTTTCGGTTACCCAGTTGGAGTGCAATCCGTGATGGATTTTAACAATAATAAAATAACAAAAAATATGACCTATAACCCGCAAAAGCATCATCGCCGCAGTATTCGTCTGAAAGGATATGATTATTCGCAGGCAGGGTTATATTTTATAACCATTTGTTGTCAGAATAGGATTTGTAGGTTTGGTCATATAGAAAACGGTAAAATGTTTTTAAATGATTTGGGATTGGTGGCATATAATGAATGGGCAAAATTGCCCGAACGATTTCCCAATTTTGAATTGGATGTATTTCAAATTATGCCCAACCACATCCATGGTATTATTGTTTTGAACGAATTACCCGTAGGGGCAGGGTTCACCCCTGTCCAAAATAGAACCATCACCCCTGCCCAATATGAAAAGGAGAATATGGCACCCGCACGGTTTCCCCCAAGGGTATCCGACATAGTGGGGGCATACAAATCGTTGGTGTCAAATGAATGTTTAAAATTATTTAAAAGGAATAATGATATGATGGGCAAATTATGGCAACGTAATTACCACGAACACATTATACGTAATGAACAATCGTACATGAATATTTCAAATTATATTATAAACAACCCTGCAAATTGGAATAGCGATTCATTAAAATAGCCGCCATAATAGAAGGAGCGCATGGTAAATATTCACGCATTGGAGATATCCGAAAACCGGACATCCAAATTTGAAACAAATATGATATGACCAAAAAAGCAGCCATAAAACTATTTGACTAAAAGGACGTCTGTTTATTGTTTCAACATTTCTATTAATTTTAAAAAACACAACTTTAACAGATTCAAACGACCAACAATTAAAACAGTGAATCATGTCAAAACAAAAACAACTTCAGGTGAGTGCCATCGAAAATGGCACTGTAATTGACCATATACCGGCCGAATCGCTGTTTGACGTCATCAACATCCTTGGCCTCGATCAAATTACCAACCTGATTACCTTTGGAACCAATCTGGACAGCGATAAATTAGGAAAAAAAGCCATTATTAAGGTTGAGGGTAAATTTTTTGAAGACAATGAAATCAACAAGATTTCATTGGTGGCGCCACATGTAAAGCTCAATATTATCAGGGATTACGAAGTGGTGGAGAAACGAGATGTGGAAATTCCCGACGAAGTGGTCGGTATTGTAAAATGCTTTAATCCCAAGTGTATCACCAATAATGAGGTTATAAAAACCCATTTTAAGGTCATGGATAAAACCGATTTGGCGCTTAAATGCCATTATTGTGAGAAAAACACCACCAGGGATGAGCTGAAAATGATGTAAATATGCCAAAAGTTGATTGGAAACCCGGAAACATGCTCTATCCGCTTCCGGCTGTTATGGTTTCGCTTGGCGAAACCCCGGAAGAATTCAATATCATTACCATAGCCTGGACAGGTACCATATGTTCTGACCCGCCGATGTGCTATATTTCGGTTCGTCCCGGCAGACATTCGTACGAAATTTTATCACGCACAAAGGAGTTTGTCATCAATCTCACTACGCGCGATTTGGCCTATGCCACCGATTGGTGCGGCGTGCGTTCCGGCAGGCATCACCAAAAATTTGACAGCATGAACCTCACTCCCGGGAAAGCCTCGGTTGTAAATGCCCCGATTATTGAAGAATCGCCGGTTAATATAGAGTGTAAAGTAACTGAAATAAAGCCGCTTGGAACACATCACATGTTTTTGGCTGAAGTGGTGAATGTTATGGTCGAAGATAAGTATCTGGATTCCGAAACAGGTGCCTTCTCACTTAAAAAAGCCCGACCCATTGCCTATTCGCATGGTAATTATTTTGGATTGGGAAAAAAGATTGGAAAATTTGGTTTTTCTGTGGAAAAGAAGAAGACCCGGCGCAAACGTCACGAAAAACATATGAAAAACAGAAAGGGTGGGGATGAGGCTGTTTAGAACAGCCTCCCCTGCTGGTCGGTTTCAATTATTTCGTTTATATGGGGATACCAGATGTATCCCTTAACTTTTGAATAACCCATCTCTTTAACAAGCAAAATATAATCCTGTACCTGTTTTTGGTGGGAGGGATGTTTGCCTTGCCCAAATTTGTAATCCACCACAATCACTTCGTCGTCCTTTATCATAACCCGGTCGGGACGTTTTACTGCTCCCGATAAAATGGCGGCTTCGTTTTTTACTTGGTAAGTGCCGTCAAACCAATGTTTTGCTTTTGGATGAAGGAGCCATTTCTCTACCTGGTTTTGGAGATTTCCTGCTTCAGCTTCCGTTATAATCCCTTTAAAACGTAACGTTTTAAAGGCTTTAACAACATCATTCCCGGTAATTATCTGTTCAAACAGTGCATGCATCACTTTTCCGTAATTCACCTGTACATTTTCGCCATCTTCGGTAAAATAATTCTCACTTTCCATGTGGATTTTTAGTCTGTTGCCTGGAGGAATGTGAATAAAACCGCTCAAATTAAGAGTTTCCTCTTTTCTTATGGACGATTCCTTTTTATCCGATCGACTGCGTTCGCTTCTGTTGGCGCGATTTAAGGTAAACAGCCTGTCATTTTCCACTATGCCGTTTTCAGAAATATTGGTAAAGAGTCCGGTTGTAATTTGGCTGTGAATCAGTTGTCCAATGTCATTAATGCTCTTGTATTCCATTTTGTTGAGATGTGCAAACACCGACAAACTTCGTCTTGCACGAGTAAATGCCACATAAGTGATGTTGAGGTTGTCAACATACTGATTGAGGACTTCCTGCAAATAATCAGCTGCAAACCACGAATCTCCCAGCTGTTTAATCCCTTTAACCGGAACAAGCGGAATGGCGTTGAAAGGCTCTTTCTGCGGCTTAAACCACAATAAGTTTCCATGACGAAGGGTGTTTAAATCCCACGAGGCAAAGGGGATTACCACCGCTTTGAATTCAAGGCCTTTCGATTTGTGGATGGTCATCACACGGATGGCTTCCTGGTTTTCGGGAATCGAGAGCGAGTGCTTGTATCCTTTATTGTACCAAAACTGTAAAAATCGGTTTAAATCGGCCGATTCCTGATTGATGTGGTTCAGCAGCATACTTTGGAAAGCCTCAACATAAACAGCGTGCTGTTTAACTAGCTTTTCAGGTAGAAGCTGAATAATGGCTTCTGTAAGTTCATAGAGCGGCTTTTTCTGGATGTTGGATGTTTTTTCTTTGTGCGATTGCCAAAGATTTCCTTTCGCAAACTGATGGAATGCCTCAGTGGTATCAAATTCAATTTGTTCAGGCTCCAGATGACTGTTTTTGTATAAATACTGCAGAATAAACGATTCTGTTTGAAGGTTTTCCGGATTCTGAATGAGCTCCAGATGTGCAATAATGAGCCGGATAAGCTCAGAGTTGGCAATCACCAGCGATTCGTTGCTGATGACAGGCAATGGTCTCGATTCGGGGTGGTAGTTGCCCGACAACAGCGCATCGGTTATCAATACCGCTTCCCGGTTGTTTCTGACCAGCACCGAAATTTCAGAAAGTTTAAATTCATCGCAAAGGTTATGAATGTGCTTGATGCTTTGCACAATGGCTGCCTGTTGGAAATCCTCTTTTTTCTCGCCTTCAAGAAGTTCAAAATGGAGTCGTCCGCCGCTGTTAAGAGCCGATTTTGAGGTGTTCTGTTTAATGTCGCTGTAGGCTCTGATGATTTTTTTTGAAAGATGCTGAAAAGTTTCGCTATCAGCTAAATCATCGGGAATCATGTTGTTAAACTGCTGCTGAATGGCTTCGGCAGCAGTGCTGAAAAAGGCATTATTGAATTTAATAATCTCTTCATCGCTTCGCCAGTTGGTATCAAGCGAAATGGCATTGATGCCGTAATGGTCAAAGTCTTTTTCTACATGTTCGGCCAACAGGTTCCAATCGGAATTGCGCCATCGGTATATGGCCTGTTTTACATCACCTACTAAAAGTGAAGTCTTTTCCGAAGCCAGGGAATCTTTAATAAGCGGCAAAAAATTGGAGTATTGCAACGATGATGTATCCTGAAACTCATCAATCATATAATGGATGTAGCGGGTTCCTGTTTTTTCGTAAATGAAAGGTGTTTCGTTGTTTTCAATGATGCATGTTAACAGGTGGTTGGTTCCGGAAATCAGGAAAATATTCTCCTCCCGACACAACTCCATCAATTTATTGTTGACATCATTCAACATGCCCAAGGCATTGAGATTGGGTAAAATGAGTTTTGCAGTGTGGTAATCTCTTACGTTTTTCGCAATCAATTCAACTGCCCGGGTCACTAAATCGAGCAAACCGCCGCTGTAAGCAGCAAGCACATCTTCGTTTCGGTTCTCCTGTTTTTCTCCTTTTATCCATTGCTCTGTGCCGGACAAAAGAACCATGTATTTTTCCACATCCAGATGGCCATTCAAGTCGGTCATCTTTTCAAACCATTTGACTTTGGTTCTTGATTTTCCTTTAAAATCGATGTTGATGTCGAGGTTATGTTGTTTGATGATTTCCAACCCATTTTTCCCGATGGTCTGTATTTGAGAGTCCATATTGTGAATAATCTCCTCCAGTGCTTTCTTATAGGTATTGAGAAATTCTTTGTTGTTGATGTGATTGGCCAATGCCAAAGCATTGGCCTGGTACATTTCCGAGAAGATTTCTTTGCTGATGTTCAGTATTTCCCCTGAAATATTCCAGCCTTTATCATCCTCCATCCGCTCACGTGCAAACTGAATTAACCACGATTTTAACTCTTTATGCTGTGGAGAGTCCATTTCAAGTATCAACTGGTCAACTGCTTGTTGCAGTATTCGCTCGGTTTCCAGTTCCAAACGAAAACCCACGGGAAGCCCCATTTCTCGTGCAAAGGAGCGTGTTACTTTCTGGAAAAAACTGTCGATGGTACTTACCGAAAAGTTGGCGTAGTCGTGCAGCAGTTGTCGAAGCAGTTTTAATGCAAGCTGACGAACCTCATTTTCCGGCTTTCCGCTTGCTTTTTCCAGGTCGCTCATGTACTCGTGCCGCTCGCCGGAGCGACTTGCAATATCATGAAGGGTGGATAAAATACGCGAACGCATTTCGGCTGTGGCTTTATTGGTAAAGGTAACGGCCAGGATTTGGCGATAATCGCCGGGGTTTTTAAAGAGCAGTATAAGATACTCTTTGGTGAGAGTATATGTTTTTCCTGAACCTGCCGAAGCACGGTAAACCTGTATTTTTGACATGTTGTTCTGATTTCTGTCTCTAAAACTAATAAAAAAAACGGAGATATCTCAAAGGAAATTATTAGTCCCAAATCCATCATCACTGATTGATATATTAAACAATTCAAAGCTTTTTGGGAAAGCGGTCAGTTTTTTTAAATGCTTAGTTGTATGATTTCGGAAGTGGTTATAAATATAGGGAATTTACTTCTATTAATCATCTCAACAAGAATAACTAGGGGCGTATCCCTAATATCTTCGTATAATTTGTTTTTCTATTAGTTTAAGGGCGTAGCCCTGACATCATACAACATTATTGCTTAGATTTATTAACACTGCTGCCCGACTAAGATTTTTTATAATGATAATCATATAATAGATTTCTCGCTTCGCTCGAAATGACAGGCTGTTAAGATATGAGAGGTGAAGGGGTTATTAAGGCGAAGCCGCCATCACCACTTCACCCGCCTTGACCTCAAGAAAGTTTTGTCATTTCGAGCAGAGCGAGAAATCTAAATTAATTAGCCGTTCAGTAGTGATTTATAAACTAAATTTCTATTCCAAAATATTCGGGTCTACGCTCTTTGGTCTTTTATATATGGCAATAAAATAGTAGTTTTGTGTTTCGTTCAAAACACTTATGGTGCAAGAGTTAAAATGAGCTTGGCTTCTCTGTTTTGAAATTCATCGCATAAGATTTAATAATGAAATATATCGTAGTTTTGGCCGATGGAATGGCCGATGAACCAATAGATGCATTTAATGGATTAACGCCCGCCATGGCCGCCCATAAACCGGTTATGGATGCCATGTGCAAACAAGCCGCCACCGGCTTGGTTCATACTGTACCTCAAGGCTTTCATCCCGGAAGCGAAATAGCCAACATGAATATCCTTGGTTACCAGCCTGCAAAATATTTTCAGGGAAGAGGGGTGCTCGAAGCGGCTGCATTGGGTATTGAATCTGAGCCTGACGACCTGGTTTTTAGATGTAACGTTGTTTCTCTTGAGGAAGATATTCTCATCAACCATTCGGCCGGACACATCTCAACTGCCGAAGCGGATGAGATTATTCAAACTCTGAATAATGAGTTGGGAAGCGATAAAATAAAATTCTATACAGGAACAAGTTATCGTCATATTCTGGTTATTAAGGGAGCCAATAAAAACGTGAAGTGCATACCACCTCACGACCATCCCGGTAAACCCGTTCGCCCTTTATTTCCAACGGCAGAATTGCCTGAGGCGCAAGGTACTGCTCAGTTGCTCTCAGAACTTATGGAAAAATCATTAGCGATATTGTCCACCCATCCTGTGAATGTGAAGCGGCGTGCTGCCGGAAAAAAGTGTGCCGACTGTATTTGGCCTTGGTCACCGGGTTACAGGCCGGCGTTCCCTTCATTTAAGGAGAGGTTTGGAATAGAGTCGGGAGCGGTGATTTCGGCCGTGGATTTAATTCATGGAATTGGAAAATTGGCGGGATTAGAATCTGTATTTGTTGAAGGTGCCACAGGTTTACACGATACCAATTACGAAGGGAAGGCTGCTGGTGCACTGGATGCTTTGCAAAAACACCCGTTTGTGTTTTTGCATGTGGAAGCCATGGACGAAGCTGGTCATGAAGGTGATTACGAGCTCAAAAAGCGAGTTATTGAAGATTTTGACAGAAGATTGCTTAAACCCCTTTGGGATGGCTTGAATAAAATGGATGAACCTTTCACCCTTCTGTTGTTGCCCGACCATCCAACCCCTTGTAATTTGCGTACACATACGATGGATCCTGTTCCATTTTTTATGATAAAACCCGGAGTTGATGCCGACTCTGTTGATTCTTTTAACGAACAAACGGTTAAAAAAGGCAGTTTAGGTGAGGTTTTAGGAGAAGATATTTTGGATATATTTTTTAAATAGGTCATTCAAATGAAGTATATAAGTTTAGGCAATCGCCAAGAAAAATATAATCTTAAGGAAGTATTGTTTAAGGGTTTGGCTCCGGATGGACATCTGTTTATGCCCGAGTCGATTCCCACATTGGATTCTTCGTTTTTCAATGAGTTGGCATCCATGGAATTGCCGGAAATCGGTTTTCGTGTTTTGTCACAATTTATGAAAGACGATTTGGGTGATGATGTATTAAGAAATATAGCGGAGGAGACTTTTGCATTTGATATACCGCTGAAAAAAGTGGAGGAGGGGGTTTATGTTCTGGAACTTTTTCATGGTCCCACACAGGCTTTTAAGGATGTTGGTGCCAGATGTTTGTCAAGATTATTGGGTCATTTTAATAAAGGTGAAAGTCGTAAGTTGATGGTTTTAACAGCCACATCAGGAGATACAGGTGGTGCCGTGGCACACGGTTTTCACCGTGTGCCCGGAGTTGAGGTGGTGGTGCTTTATCCTTACGGAAAGGTAAGCCCGTATCAGGAATATCAAATAACCGGCCCCGGCGACAATGTGCACGCCATAGCCGTTGATGGAAGTTTTGACGACTGCCAGCGACTTGTTAAGGAGGCTTTTAATGATCAGGCATTACGTGAAAAGATTTATATGACCTCGGCCAATTCCATTAACATTGGCCGACTGGTGCCGCAATCGGTCTATTATTTCCAAGTCATTGCCCAGTTACGACGAATGGGAATTGAAGACGCTCCTGTAATAACAGTACCCAGCGGGAATTTTGGTAATATTACGGCAGCCATGCTTGCCACCAGAATGGGGTTGCCGGTTAAGCGGTTTATAGCTGCTACAAATGCCAATGATGTTGTACCCCGCTTTTTGAAATCAGGAAAATACGATCCACACGCTACCATATCGACCGTTGCAAATGCAATGGATGTAGGTGACCCAAGTAATTTTAGCCGCATGTTCGATCTTTACCGCAATGATATTGATGAGCTTCGCAAAAACCTCATTTCATCTCCGGTTTCAGATGATGAGATAAAATCAACCATTGTGGATGTGTACAAAAGCAAAGGATATTTGATGGATCCGCATACCGCTTCGGCTTATGCGGTGGTTAAAAAGGAGCGAAAAGTTGATGAAACAGCTGTTTTTGTTTCAACAGCTCATCCGTTTAAATTTAACGAAGTCATTGACGAAATACTCCCGGGAGAATTGGAGAAGTCTGGATATAGCATTGATTTTGAGATTGGAGAGAATGTTGGGAAGAATATTATGTCGCCTTTGTACACAGAGTTTAAGAGCAGAATAGAAAAAATGGCATGATCATTGAATGAATTTTTATAATTTTAATATTTGACAATGTTTTTTCTCAATTTCAAAAAAGTGTTATTTTTACGCTTTGAAATATGGATAACAAATCTGAATCAATAAAAAGAAACAATAAAAAAGTAAAGATTATGAAGTATTTAGCAGTTGTAGGTTTAATGTTTTTTTCTCTGGTTGTTTTTGCGCAGGATGGAACCTCGCATATTGAACTACAGAATCAGGGAAATGACGCGCTGAGAGAGAATAATTTCGCTGAAGCCCTTGAATTGTATGAAGCAGCATTAGCTGCTTGGCCTGAAGATGAGGAAATAAATTCGGCGATGATTTTTAACATGGCAACTTGTGCTCGTCGTTCAGATAACCATGAAAAGGCGCTTGAGTATTATCAAAAGTCTGTAGATCTTGGTTATCGTGCCGATTTCTCAACTTTTTATGTTGCTACAGCCTTAAACAACCTGGAGCGTCACGATGAGATGGAGGAAGTATTACTACAGGCAATGACAGATTTTCGCTCAAGTTCGGTGTTCGGACATATGCGTCGTCTATTAACCAATTACTATTTGCGTCAGGGTGCAGAACCCTATAACAGAGCCTCTCAGATACTTGCATCTGCTCAGGATGCTGATCCATCTGAATTTGATGCAATAACCGCAAGAGCTAATGTTGAGTTTGAAAAAGCCAAACCATGGTTCGAAAAGGTTCTTGAAATAGATCCTGATAATTCAAATGCGCAAGCATCATTGAGAGAGATCAATACTCGTCTTAATTAATATAGAACATGTTAGGCATAAAAAAGAGGTCATCCATCGGATGACCTCTTTTTTTTATCATTTGCAGTCTGTTAATTATTCGATTCTTTGCCATGCTTACTGGCAGCTTTCTTCGCTGCATCTTTATCACCCTCTATTGCCACAATTTTGGTGGTTATTTTCTCTTCTTTATCATCAAAATCAACCTCAATTGCATCTCCTTCTGAAATCGAGGCCTGAATGATAACCTCGGCCATTTCATCTTCAAGGTATTTTTGGATGGCTCGTTTTAAAGGACGAGCACCATATTGCACATCAAATCCTTTCGATGCGATGAAATTCTTGGCTTTATCCGTGAGCTGGAGTTTGTATCCCAAACTTTCCACTCTCGAGAAGAGTCCCTTTAATTCAATATCTATGATTTTATATATGTCTGCTTCTGTAAGGTTATTAAAGATGATGACATCATCAATTCTGTTGAGAAATTCAGGTGCAAAAGCTTTTTTCAAAGCTTTTTCAATTACACCTTTAGCAAATTCATTATCACTTTTTGCTCCCGAAGGTACAAAACCAACACCACGACCAAAATCTTTCAATTCGCGGGTACCAATGTTGGATGTCATGATGATGATGGTGTTTTTAAAATCGACCCTGCGTCCTAAACTATCAGTCAGACGCCCTTCGTCCAATACCTGAAGCATCAGGTGAAACACATCGGGATGTGCTTTCTCAATTTCATCTAAAAGAACCACCGAATATGGTCTTCTGCGAACTTTTTCAGTCAATTGTCCACCCTCTTCATAACCAATATATCCCGGAGGTGCTCCAACCAAGCGCGATACGCTGAATTTCTCCATGTACTCACTCATATCGATGCGAATAAGGGCATCCGTGGTATCAAAAAGATATTCGGCAAGGATTTTCGCCAAATGGGTTTTTCCAACCCCTGTCGGACCTAAAAACACAAATGAACCAATAGGCCGATTTGGATCCTTTAAACCGGCTCTGTTGCGCTGAATAGCTTTTACAATCTTCTGAATGGCCTCTTCCTGTCCTATAACTTTACCTTTGAGCTGTTCTCCCATTTTCAGCAACCGGAAACCTTCTGCCTGTGCCACCCTTTGTACTGGAATCCCTGTCATCATGGCAACAACTTCGGCAACTTTTTCGGCGTCTACAACTTCTCTATGTTTTTGAAGCTCCTCTTCCCATTTAACCTTCGACTGTTCTAGCTCTTCCAGCAGTGTTTTCTCCTTATCTCGGAAACTTGCAGCCAATTCAAAATTTTGAGCTTTTACAGCCTTGATTTTGTTCTCTTTGGTTTCTTCAATCTGATTTTCAAGCTTTAGAATGGTTTCAGGAACCACTATATTTGAAATATGCACCCGTGAGCCGGCTTCATCCAACGCATCAATGGCTTTATCAGGCAAATGGCGGTCGGATATGTATCTTTCAGTCAGTTTAACACATGCATCAATGGCATCGGAAGTATATTCTACGTTGTGATGGTCTTCATATTTGGGCTTGATGTTGTTAAGGATTTCAAAAGTTTCCTCCACGCTGGTGGGCTCAATCATGATTTTTTGAAAACGGCGCTCAAGCGCTCCGTCTTTTTCAATGTGCTGACGATACTCATCTAAGGTGGTGGCTCCAATACATTGAATTTCACCACGAGCCAATGCCGGTTTAAGCATGTTGGCTGCATCCAGAGAGCCTGTGGCACCACCTGCACCTACGATGGTGTGAATTTCATCAATAAATAATATAATCCCTGGATTTTTCGATAATTCATTCAGTATTGCTTTGATGCGTTCCTCAAATTGTCCGCGATATTTTGTGCCTGCAACAATTGATGCCAGATCCAAAGTAACCACTCTTTTATCAAAGAGTACTCTGGAAACCTTTCTCTCTACAATTCGAAGAGCCAATCCTTCAGCAATGGCCGATTTTCCAACTCCGGGTTCCCCAATTAGTATGGGGTTATTCTTTTTGCGCCGGCTTAATATTTGAGCCAGTCGTTCGATTTCCCTTTCACGACCTACGATGGGATCCAATCGGCCTTCTTCTGCGGCCTTGGTAATGTCAATGCCAAAATTATCCAAAACGGGTGTCTCACTTGCAGTTTTGGCTCCTGATGGTTTAGCTCCTTCCGGGCTGCCTCCTCCTGATCCAAAAGGATTATCATGATCATCATCATCCGGCATTTGGGAACGCATCTTTGCACTGCCTTTGGTCAGTTGATGTTTTAATTGGTTATATTTTACGTTGTATTCTTCCATGATTTCAGAAATTGTACCGTTAGAATCTCGTAATAGAGCAAGCAACAAGTGCAGAGTTGTGATTTTTTCACTTTTTAAAGACCTTGCTTCGAGATGCACCAGTTTTAAAATTTGCTCCGTTGACTTTAAAAGGGGTAAGTGTTCCATTTTGTTCAATGGTTTATTCCCTTTTATCTTGTTTTCTATGGTTTCTCTTAGTTGACCAAAATCTACATTAAGTCTTTCCAGTAATCTACATGCTTTTCCCTCCGGTTGTAACAAAATTCCAAGCAATAAATGCTCTGGAGCAATAAACAGATTGCCCAATCTTAAAGCTTCTTCTTTGCTGGAAGTAATTACGTCCCGCACACGTGATGAATAATTCAAATCCATAACTTACTCTCTCTATTCAAATTATGGTTTAGTGAACAAGATACGAACTAAAACAGGTTGTTCCTTATTTCAATAAACCAGTTTCGGTTTAGGTTTGGGATTGATGTTTGAGATGGAGAAAACGATATCTGTTTTCTGCTATCTTGAATGATTTTTATCCCGTAATTAATTCTCAAAAATAGTATATTTTATGCAAATATCATACGTTGATTCAATGTTAATAAAAAGCGAGGCTACATATTTTCTTATTCCATGAATAATGTTTAATTTAGAGCGGTGAAAAAAAGGTCTTATGGACAGACCTTTTTTTGTGTTCCAGACTCATCTAAAGATAGATTTAAATGATTGAAGGAGATAGAATAATAAAGATTAACATTGAAGAGGAAATGAAGTCAGCCTACATCGATTATTCGATGTCGGTGATTGTTTCCAGGGCACTTCCCGATGTAAGGGATGGCCTCAAGCCGGTACACCGCAGGGTTTTGTTCGGAATGAATGAACTGGGTGTTAATGCCGGAAAACCGTATAAGAAATCTGCTCGTATAGTGGGTGAGGTGTTAGGTAAATATCACCCCCATGGCGATTCATCGGTTTATTACGCCATGGTTCGTATGGCACAAACCTGGTCGATGCGATATCCTTTGGTTGACGGGCAAGGTAACTTTGGTTCTGTGGACGGTGATAGTCCTGCAGCCATGCGTTATACTGAAGCTCGTCTGAACAAGCTTTCTGAGGAGGCCTTAATGGATATTGATAAAAATACGGTTGATTTTCAGCTGAATTTTGATGACTCTTTAAAGGAGCCAACGGTTTTACCCACCCGGGCTCCATTACTTCTTGTGAATGGAGCTTCAGGAATAGCTGTGGGAATGGCCACCAACATGGCACCACATAACTTGTCTGATACCATCGATGCCATTGTGGCATACGTGGACGATCCGGAAGTAGAGATCGACCGTTTGGTTGAAATCATTAAAGCCCCTGACTTTCCAACAGGGGGAACCATCTACGGTTATCAAGGTGTTAAAGATGGTTATGCCACAGGTCGTGGCAGGGTTGTTATCAGAGCAAAATCGGATGTGGAAACCACACCCAATGGCAGAGAAAAAATCATTATCTCGGAGATCCCTTATTTGGTTAATAAGGCTGAACTGATCATGAAAATTGCCGATCTGGTAAACGATAAGAAAATTGATGGCATTTCAAATGTAAATGATGAGTCAGACCGTGACGGAATGCGCATTGTTATCGATCTTAAGAAAGATGCCATTGCAAACGTGGTTTTGAATCATCTGTACAAATATACCGCGCTGCAATCTTCCTTTGGTATTAATAATATTGCCCTTGTTAAAGGACGTCCCAGACTACTTAATTTAAAAGAGATCATCAGTTGTTTTGTGGAACATCGCCACGATGTTGTTACCCGCAGAACCCAGTTTGAACTGGATCAGGCAGAAAAACGTGCCCACATTCTTGAAGGGCTAATCATTGCCAGCGATAATATTGATGAGGTAATTAAAATTATCAGAGCAGCGCAAACACCTGATCAGGCTCGAGAAGACTTGATTAATCGTTTTGAGTTGACAGAAATACAGGCTCGTGCAATTGTTGAGATGCGTTTGCGACAATTAACAGGTCTTGAGCAGGATAAACTTCGTCAGGAATATGAAGATCTTCTGAAAGAAATTGCAAGGTTAAAGAATATTCTGGAGCATGTGCACTTGAGAATGGAGATTATTAAGGACGAATTGCTTGAAATTAAAGGGAAATACAAAGATGAACGTCGTACCGACATTGTTTATTCATCTGAAGAGTTTAACCCTGAAGATTTTTATGCCGATGATGAAATGATTATCACCATTTCACATATGGGATATATTAAACGAACTCCTTTGAGTGAGTTTAAAACTCAGAACAGGGGAGGTGTTGGCTCTAAAGGAAGCTCCATGCGTGATGAGGATTTTATTGAGCATATTTATCCAGCCTCCATGCACAACACCCTGATGTTCTTTACCAAGAAAGGAAAGTGCTTCTGGCTAAAGGTTTATGAAATTCCTGAAGGATCAAAGAGTACCAAAGGGCGTGCTATACAAAACCTGTTGAACATTGATCCTGATGATACGGTTAAAGCATTTATCAGGGTTAAAAGATTAAATGAGGATGTAGAGTTTACCAAATCACATTATATCGTTATGGGTACCAAAAAGGGTGTGATCAAGAAATCCTTACTGGCTGATTATTCAAGACCTCGCCAAAATGGTGTCAATGCGATTACTATTAAAGAGGATGATGAATTGATTCAGGCTCGTTTGACCAATGGACGTAATGAAGTTTTAATGGCTACCCGTTCGGGAAGAGCTATCCGATTTAACGAATCTATGGTTCGTTGTATTGGTCGTACAGGCCAGGGAGTCAAGGGGATAACCCTTGCCTCTGCCAACGACGAGGTGGTTGGCATGGTTTGTGTGAAGAATATGGATGAGGATATCCTTGTTATGTCTGAAAAAGGTTTTGGAAAACGTTCCAAGATTGAAGATTACCGGGTAACCAATAGGGGAGGGAAAGGTGTTAAAACCATGAGAATCACCGATAAAACCGGTGATCTTATTACCATTAAAAGTGTGAGCGACGATAATGACCTGATGATTATTAATAAATCCGGAATCACTATCAGGGTTTCTGTATCGAATGTGCGCGTAACCGGTAGAGCCACTCAAGGTGTGAGATTTATTAATCTTACCAAGAAGCAGGATGAAATTGCTTCTGTAACCAAGGTTCTTGCTGAACAGATTGAGGATAGCATACTTGAAACAGGAACTGTAAATCCAGAAACGGAGATTAATAAAGACGATAATGCTCCGGAATAATTGATTTTTTCGAATTATTTGTTATAATTTTGATTACAACAACAAACAAAAACAGACCACAATGAAAAGATTACTTTTAGTTTTAATTTCAATCTTAGCCGTATCAGCTATATATGCCCAAAGAGGAAGGGTTGCAGCTGCTTCTGCTTTTTTGGATAACGGCGATATAGAGTCTGCACGTTCACGACTGCAAGATGCATTCGAGCACGACAGAACACGGGAATGGCCACGGACATATATCGTTGCTGCCCGTCTTGCTACCGAAGAGTATAATAGAACGAATGACAAAGCTAAGATTTTACAAGCCGTTGAACATTACAAACTTGCGGCTGACCTTGATCAAAGAGATGAACAAGGTGGAAGAAGAGCCAGACCTGGTAGGTTTGAGCGCGATCTTAAAGTGGCATTAACCTTTTTTGTACCTGAATTGCAAAATGCTGGTATTGACGCTTTCAATGAGGAAGATTTTGCAACTGCTATGAAGATTTTTCGCAGTGTTGTAAATTTGAATAATCTATCAATCTTTGAAGAGGACAATTTACCACCGGACTCTGTTTTTATTTATTACACCGGACTTGCAGCCAGCAGAAGCCAGAATTGGGATGTTGCTGAAGAATTCTTTAAAAAGACTCTGGATTTGAGATATGGGGAGGGAGATCCAATTCTTTTGCTTCATGAGATTTATGAACAGACAGGAGATTCTGCTAAAATGGGGCCAAATCTAAAAAGAGGTTTTGAACTGTTTCCTGATGATGATAGGATTTTGACATCATTAATTAATTTTTACTTGCTTTCAGAACAGAATGAGCAAGCTCTTGAGTATTTGAATACCGCCATTGATGGTGACCCTGAAAACTTCTCTTTCTATAATGCACGCGGTGTTTTATATGATATGAGCGGTGAATATGAACTTGCTGAGGTAGAATATAGAAAAGCCATCGAGCTTAATCCTGAGTTTTTTGATCCTTTGCTGAACTTGGGTGTTATTTATTTTAATCGTGCGATTGATATGATGAGGGAAGCAAATGAAATATCTGATTTTGCTAAATTTGAGATTGCCCGTAATGAGGCTCTCGATGTTTTTCGTAAATCTTTGCCATATATGGAAAGGGCTCATGAGGTTAGACCAGAAGAAAGGATGGTTTTAGAGACTTTGAGAAATCTCTATTATCGTTTCGAAATGATGGACAAATATGATGAAGTTGAGCAGAAACTTAAGGCTTTAGAAGAGTAGTTTAAAATACCGGGTAATACCCGGTATTTTAATATATATTACAATTAACATAATGACAATTATAAGACTAGGGTGTTGATTGATTTCCTTTGATCATTTCCAACTTGAGATACAACATTTACAATTTGAGTTTGATAACTGAAGGTTAGAACAGCTGCTGTGATATATTCATTAGCGACTATAAATTCAAATATGAATACGTTAATCAGAAAAAATAATCACTTGGATATGAAATAAAGACAAATTGCAAAAAAAAGAAAAGTTTATAAAATCTGACTTGAAATACTCAAACTTTAGCCAATTTTATCAGCTTATTAATCCGTTTTTTGTAAGCAGTCTATATGTCTCTCTATATATAGACGAGCTATTAGGACAAATAGCAGCCCAAATGGATATACAGTAAAAGATAATTAATTTATCGAATTGGCAAGTAAAGACTCAATATCGGAGTTTGAAGCGATTTGAAACAGATCATATTCAGGCCATTCATCTACTAGAGAAATAACTCTATCCATTAATTGACGAATATCTGTAGACAACATCGAACCTTTCCAAGTGTTGCTATTAAACAAAATAACATAAGAAATGCCATCATCTCTACGAACCATTAATGTAGATGTACCTGATAATGTGCCTGTTCTGAACCATTGGCGGCTATTGGCACCTCTCCAACCAAGTGGCTGGAATCCCACTGACACCGGAGTTGTCATGATTTCAATGCTCTCTTTGGATAAAATATCTTCAGGATAAGGCAGCCCATCTATTGCCAAAAGAAATTGCAGTATGTCGGTTGCAGATCCAATCCACCCTCCTGCTGCCCCTAAAGTCTCGATGTCGTTGCCTCCATATGAACGTGGTACACGGGTCTCAAACCCCATAAAATCTTCCACCAGAGGCGTATTTGCAGGTTCATAATACTTCACCTCTAAATCTGCTCTCTCTTCTAAAAAACTGCCCCCAATTCGCATGTCATAAACACCTATAGGGTACAAAATGTTGTGGTTGATAAACGATTCATATGTTTCACCACTGACAGTTTCTATTACCTTACCAAGAATTGCATATCCTAAATTTGAGTAGGCCGACATAGTGCCAGGACGAAAATGCAATGGTCTTGCCAGCATAAATGTAATGATATCCTCATCATTCACAGGGAGTTCTTTTCCTAATCTTCTGGCTACTATCTGTGGCATAAACATCGGATCACCCCAACGATTTGTCCAGCCTCCGGAATGGTTTAACAGGTGAATAACCTGTATTCTCTCAATATTTCTATCTCTGTACTGATTATACGGTGCAAAATTGAGAATACCCTCTTCTCCAAAAACGTAATCCTCCAAACCAATTACACCATCTTCCACCAATTTCATGATTCCTGCTGCAGTAATTAATTTAGAAATGCTAGCTGTACGAAAAAGATGATAAGGTTCAACCGGAATTTCATTCTCTGCGTCTGAATAACCAAAACCCCTGGCATATACAACCTGTCCGTCCTTCGCAATGGCGACTGAAGCTCCCATTAATTCCCAACGATTCATGAACCTATTCATTTGCTGGTCTACGTGCATAAAAGCAGAATCGTTTGATAGCGCATTCGGTATTCGAATGGAATTGATCATTGGTGAAGGTGGAATATGATCCGTCCCAAAAGTTTTTATTGATGGCCCGGTTGTATATTTAATTCCAAAACCTGTGATGATTCCGATTAATAAATATAGTAGAGTTCTTTTAATATGCATTTCTTTGTTTTTGCTCGTGAAATCCTGTGCAAAATTACGTAATTTAAATGAAAAGGTTCTAAAAAAGCCTGTATAAAGTACGGTTTTGTACTTTATACAGGCTTTTAATATTTTTGTTTCGGTAGCGAGATACTTTATTGGCTATCTCATGCTCACTTTTTAATAGGCTGTCTCTTACTCTCTGAATTTAATTGTACAGCCAATGGCTCGCGTTTCTGTAACCTTAGGTTTCTGACCTGCCAGAAGAGCATCAATGGCTTGTGCCACATATTTCTCCTTAACATCAGAAGCATCCTGAGGATTATCGTCAATGGCGCCAATATATGCAACGGTAAAATGATCTCCTTCGTTTTTCAATAAATATACGTGTGGAGTTCTTGTTGCTCCAAATTTTCTGAAAAGTTGCTGATCATCTAGCAAATATGGGAAGTTAAAACCTTTCTCTGCTGCATTGGTTACCATGTAAGAGAAACCATCAGCAGGAACTATAGTCGAATCGTTTGGGTTAATGGCAATCAATGGAAACTTTTTGGGTCCATACTTTTTCTGTAACTCTATCATGCGTGATTCATACAAAACCACATATGGACAGTGGTTACAGGAGAATACAACAATTACCCCTTTTTGGTCTTTGTAATCGTCAAGCGAAACCCATTGGTGATCAATGTTTTTTAATTTAAAACCAGGAGCTTTATCTCCCACCTTTAATTGTGCACCAGCTGTGAAGGTTGCTAAAGCTAGTGTCATCATCATTAAATACTTGAATGTTTTCATAATTGTTATTGTTTTGGTGAAAAATGTAAATGGTTAGATCTGTTCTGATCTTAAATTTGTTTGTTTTATTCTCCAGAAACTTCACCTATCATCTCCATTAACCGTTCATAGTTAATTTCTCCTTCATAGAATGATCTTTGGTCACGGTTAATAATAAGTGTGGCTGGAATTGCTCCTGTCCAAGCATTGTCAACCCTAGCAATCCATTCTCCACCTCTGGGCGTTACTGTAAGAATGACGTCATGTGTTACAGTGTGGTTTTCAAGAAATGGTAATACACGGCTCTCTTTCTGATTAGGGAAATCAAGACTTGCCATGATAACTTGAACAGGTTGCCCTTGGTATGATTTTTCTATTCGGTTAAATTCCGGAATTTCTTTTACGCAAGGTAAACACCACGTTGCCCAAAAGTTTACAACATATATGGTGTCCGATGGGGTCTCTATTCTCTTTAATAATTGACTAACTTCAACATCGGGAACCTTCCTGGTCTCTCCCAATGTCTTTAAAGAGATGGATAATGCTAGCATTAATAATAATATAATTCGCATAACGATACATTTTACATTTTATATTGAAACAGCGTTGTAACAAAAAATGTTCATTGTAAACGCACGTTCATTGCGCATATTAGAAATTAATCATTCTTTTTAAGGGGACCTGGTTTTACTCTCGCAACCATCAGAAGTCTTATAATTAATACAAGCCATAGAGGAACAAGTGATGCAGGGATATATTGCGGAACAAATGAGAAGCCTGTTAGAATCACTACAAGCGCCATTAATACCAGAAGATTTATGTAACGGTTAATTCTGTTGTTATACCATGCAGCACGAATAACAAACAGATGCAATGGATTTGCCCAAAGCAAATGCCAGTTTGGACCGGTGACTGAATGTTCAGTAAAAAACCATAAAAAACAGATTAATAAACCAAGTATTGACGTAGTGGAAAAGATTGCTACATTAATCCACTTTATAAATATTTTACGCTTATACTCCCATGCTGAAATCGCAATGATTATAAGAGAAACAATCCACAATACAACCATAGGAGAAAGTATTGGGTAGGTGCTTTCCTCATCAAATTCCAATATGGTGCGGGTATTGAGTATAACTGGTTGATTGTTGTTATTACGCACTGCAGTTTCAAACTGCCACATGAGATAGTCGGGTAAAAATTGGATGGAAGATTCATCTACCAGATCATCGGTTGGCTGTCCCAACAGAATATCCAGCCCGAGTTTTGTCCAGGGTTTGTTTTGAAGATAATATGCGATGGCATCTCTAAATGTCATCCCCTCCAAATAATCAGGGATTTCAAAGCTCACGCCATCGGGAATAAACAGGAGGGCCATATCTCGGACTCTTGTTGCACAATTATCAAAGAAGAAGTGATACTGGTAGTAACGATTTTCTGGTTCTGCATTTATAATTAGCGCACGGAAAAGTTGTTGCTTTTCAGATTGAGTCAGATCTAGTGTTTGTTCCCAAACGCTCCTACCGGTGAATTGATATTCATATAGAAAATGTTGATAAGAGGTAACCGACAACATATAATTTAATTGCCCCCTCATAAACTTGAGATAAAAATTAGGCGTATTGAAATTAAATGTTCCATAATTAAAAACATAATCGGTATCTGTTACCGGATCTTGTACTCTGATGGCCGTATGTCCAAATAAACTGTAGAGTTCATCACCGGGTGCACAAGTTAAAATGCTAATGGAAGCATCAGGTGATAGTTGTGATTTGATTGGAGAAAAGCTATTTAACAGTATTAAAAAGGAGAGAATCCAATATTTCAAATGGCTTTTGTAAAAGCCATTTGCTTTTAAAGACTCCTTTGAGTGATTGTGATTTCTCATACTGCAATGAATTGACAATTTGCCTTCATTTCCGACGAAATTGGTGCTGTTTTCATTGCTTGATTCCTTTATTATTGTACAATTAGCTTGCATCATTTTATAGCTCAATTTGAGATTTTATTAAATACTTCGTGGGTTAAAAAGGCATGCATGTGATGTTTTATTATTTTCCACTAATATAATTAAAAAAGAGAAACCATCATGAGTAAGGTCTGTTTAGTAATTATTGCCTATGATACAAATGTAAAACAAATCTCGCATACAAGCATTCACACATAATAATTAATTATACATATGTAATCTTTGAGAGATTACATATGTATATTGCTTTGTATGTGATATAGAAATAATAAAATATGAATACAATACGGAGGAATTCTAAGGCAACTGGATATTCTCCGACAATCAAAATGCTTAAGAATTTACTTATCTATATATAGAATCATAGATTTTCTAATATCGTTTATATTCATTCGAAATTAATACTTTATTTTATATAACATATTATAGATTAGTAATTTTAGATTTAATTAATTGTTTCTGATGACCAGATTATATGTACTTTATTTGCTATTAATAAGCTTAAATACTTGCTTAAGATTTAGCTTAAGTGTATTTTTACTGTGAATTAATGCATAATAGTTCGTTAATTTTTTTTATTTACTTAATTATCATAAGTATACGAACTTATAGCTTTGTAATTCAATCATCTGATAATTGGAAGCTTATTTGCATCTAATATCTTATCCCGAATGTCTCGGGAAAAGTCTAACGATCTATTGAGTACCAATAATGATTCAATTTCCATCTATTCCAGAAAGACCATTAAATTGCAGGGAGGCTCTCATGCAGGTATGGCCTGATATTTTTCCGGGAATAGATCGTGTGGTACTGTTATATAATCATCTCAATGGAGATTTAGGTGGAGAGGAACTCATCCTGGTCGACAAGCAATACCGCCGCCGGAATGTGATAGGAAGTGATCGTTTGTTGCGAAAAGATGCTTTTTTAAATGCACAGCCAGGATACAACTGGATACATAAAGACCAACTTCCTTTCGAAGGAGAACAACAAATGCCCGGTCAATTGCAGATATTTTCAGAATTTCAGCATGTTGTACTTCACATTAAAATGCGTTTTGAAGATGGAATTGATCACTATTTTCTGTTTTTCCGTGAAGATCAAAGTAACTTTGGCATTCACCGCATTCAGGGGGCATTAGATACAGGTCGAAAAGCCTTAATCGGCTCGATTGTTTATCGTTTTATGAGAACGTTTTATCAGACAAAGAGCCGTGATATTCAATATGTCGAGCAGTTTACAGGTGTAGTCAGGTCTGTTTTGAATGGAAATGGTGATGGAAGTGTATCAAAAGAGGAAGAGAAAAGATTATGGGTCTCGGAATGGGCTGAAGATTTCCTGGTCACTCTTTCTGAAAAGCATTCTGTGAATCTTCAACTATCAAAAGATGCTCTGGAAAAGTTAATCTCCTGTGGAAGTTTTAAAAAAGCTAAAGAGGGGTTGATTAAAGCTGCCGGATTGGTCATCATGCTTAATACAACGACTAATGAAGGCAATGAACTTCTCATTCATTCCCAATACTTGAATTTAGATGGTTATCGCGAGCACACTCCTAATACCAGTAGCGAAAACTTCAAACCCAAAGGTCGGTTGGCACGGACTAAATTGCTTCTGGACAACCTGGAACAGGCTGCTGCGGAACTCTATAGTCGTGGTGATGACATCACCGGTGCATCTGTTGGACAAATGCTTAAACGGCCGGTCTCCGCTCCTGCCATTACCGATGCGTTGCGTAAAAACAGTGAGCGAATTTTACGATTATTAAACAAATTCCCTGATAAATGGCCATTAATCAGAGAACAATTCCGTCCTTTGGTAAATCTGGTGGAAAAGTCTGTTAATATGCGTGGTGTTGGGTAACAAAAGTAAATCAGCGTGTAATTAATGCACCTGTGAGTTGTTTTACATCATCCATCTGATTTATTTCCAGATACTCTCTGATTCCGTTAATGACTTTGATGGTGATGGTTGGGTCGATAAAATTGGCGGTGCCAATTTGGATTGCAGAAGCACCAGCAAGTAAAAACTCTATGGCATCTTCTGTCGAGGCAATACCACCCATTCCAACAACTGGCACATTTACAGCTTGCGCTACCTGCCATACCATACGCAATGCCACCGGTTTAATACATGGCCCGGACAAACCGCCGGTGATGGTTGACAACACAGGTTTACGGCTGTTAACATCAATGGCCATTCCCAAGAGTGTATTGATAAGCGATACTGAATCAGCGCCTGCTCCCTCAACTCCTTTGGCTATTTCAGTGATATCGGTTACATTTGGGGAAAGCTTAACCATGAGATGTTTTTTGTAAACTCTTCGCACAGCATTGGCAACTGCAATGGCTGATGGACAGCTGGTTCCGAATGCCATGCCACCTTCTTTAACATTGGGACAGGATATGTTGAGTTCAATACCGGGAATGGCATCCAGTTCGTTTATCTTTTCAGCCGTTTCAATATACTCTTCAACTGTTGAACCAGAAACGTTTACAAGAATATTTGTTTTGAAGTTTTTAATTCTTGGATATATCTCATTGATAAAACCATCTACACCCTTGTTTTGGAGTCCAACAGCATTCAACATGCCTTTGGCTGTTTCGGCCATTCTCGGGTAAGCATTTCCTTCCCGGGCGTGCAGGGTTGTTCCTTTAACAACGATGCCCCCAAGGGTATTTATATCGACAAAATCGGCGTATTCTTCACCATACCCGAAGGTACCCGAGGCTGTCATCACCGGGTTAGATAATGTAAGTTCTCCTAACTGTACTTTTAAATTTCCCATTTCAAATATTTTGAGTCAAATACTGGTCCATCCACACAGGTACATTTATGTCCGTCAACTGTGGGGGTTACACAACACAAACAGGCACCAAAACCACATGCCATGTGGTTTTCCAACGAAACCTGACATGTAATTCCCCGGCTGCCGGCGTATTTGGCCAGCACTTTCATCATGGCATCGGGGCCACATGTGTATATGTGGTCAAATTCAGGGGTTTCTGTTTTCATGATTGGATGGTGTATCACAAATCCTTTATGACCGGCAGAACCATCTTCGGTGGTCACGTATACGTCTCCCAGCTGTTCGTAAGCATCGAGGCGTATAAGTGTGGCTGCTGTTCGGCCACCGATGAGAAATTTAGGTCTGATGCCATTCTCTACAAAATGACGCCCCAAAAAAAGCAAAGGGGCAACGCCACATCCTCCGCCTACCAATAAAACCCGATTGGATTTTGGCAGTGTGTATCCGGTTCCTAAGGGATAAACAAGATTTAACTGATCTCCGGACTTTAATTTGGCCAATACGCGGGTTCCTTCTCCAACTTCCTGTATCAGAAGTTTAATGGTATTGTTGCTGTAATCCACATCATGTATCGACAATGGGCGACGAAGAAATGCATTTTCAGCTCCATCGACCCGCACTTCCGCGAACTGACCTGGAACCATGGAAGGGAGCTCTCCGGGATGTTGAAGAGTTAATACAACAAATTCATCAGTCTCCCGTTGATTGGTTACAACTGTAAAATCAGTGATGTGTTTCATTAGATTGTTATTTTTGATTTACACAGATCAGTTCTTATAAAATGTTTAACATCTAAGATGTAAAGTTGGTTTACTTCGTTTACATATGTAATTTAGATTGAATGCGATGTTTAATTCTCTGCAAAGATAGTTATTTCATTGAAATTAATTTGGGTTTTCAATCGCAGAATTGATAGCATAATGGTGTGATATGAATAAATCGAAAGAAGATTTGGAGACGTGAGCCATAATCTGTTTGTTGTGTGAGCAGATTTACCTGTGATTGGCCTTTAATTTTAAGTTTAATGATTAGCTGGTTTATACTCCTTAAATGTTCCGTTGGTGTAAAATACCACAATCCGTTCTACATCCTGATCCTTTGCAATTGATATGTTTTCTTTCTGCTGGGGTGTAACATTCGGCTTTTCAATTACATCGTTCTTTGCGGCATTTTTATTCGTTACATATGTAATCACCGGTTCTTCTTTTATGGTATCAAACAGACCCGTAGGTTTATTGGATGGTTGTTTAGCATCAACCTCGATATTTGTGCGGTACATTTCTCCATTTCCGGTTATTAACCAGTCGCTGGATATATGAGGAAAATTTCTTAGAATTTTTTGAATGACATCCAGACTGGGATTATTTCTGCCCGACAAGATATGACTTACCGCCGACCGCTGTACGCCGACTATTTCAGAGAACTTGACTGGACTCAGGTTTTCTTTCTTTATAAGTATCTGAAGACGCTCTTTCATATTGCTGGAATTAATTTACTTTGAATATATCAATGTCGTTTAGTTAAGCGAAAAAACCTGACAGGTTTTTTCGGTAACTATTGATGTTATTTCTTTTATCATCCTTTCCTAATAAGAATATCGAAACCTGTCAGGTCTTAACTAAACGATATTGTTAAATATATGATGTTTTAGATACTATAATCCTTTGGGTATTGCTATTTAGCGAATAACTCTAAAATAGTCTCGGTTACATACGTAATCAATATTAGGTGAGATATTCTTTTATTTTCATGTTTACAAAATTAATAAATAGTTGGGATTTTCCAATTGATATTTTAATAATCATGACAAACGTAAACACCCTTCTTAAAAATTGAATTTATCTAATTAACTGTTCAATCACAATATCACCTTAATATTTAAATGGGTTTTGTAAGTTTCATATAATTACTGATATAAGAATAGATTGTTAACAGTTTAAACATTTCGATATGTTGACTTTTTCCTGTTATTTTCTGTTTGTTTTGATTGTCTCTATGGGTGTTTGCTCTGGAATTCAGCAGATTGGCTCTTGTCTTAAAGTATTAGTTTATGAAAAATGTTTAAACAACTGAATATTAATGTAAAATGATTTATTCTAATAGATAACCAGCTGCTAATTGAATAATTATACACAAATATATTTGGTTGGATTAAATTAATAATTGATATGAATAACTTAATGCTCTGGAAATGTGAATGAAAATAATTAAATATTTTGCTTTTGCATACAGTAAAACAGCCATTTTTGTGCTGTTTACTTCTGTATTTAATGCTTTCCCCCTTCCCTACTCTTTTGTTTGTGATTTGAGAATTATAATTCACCATCATTATTATTGCGAAAAGTGGTAAACCTTATACCTACATTATTTTGTCGTAAATCATTCATAATTCAATAGCTTCTTGCATTTTTTGGTATGCTTCTTTATGTCGTATCTATTACAGATCTGGAGATCGAACCTGTGAACAGTTCTTTTCAATGGTTGGGTTGGTCTATTGCCTAAATTTGCAATATCCTGAAATGCTGAGAAGTTTGATGAAATTCGGTTTGTAAAAGGCACTCAGCGGATTCTTACGACGTTAATTATGTTAATAAATATTTGGGCAGATAATAAAAAAGGTGAATCCGGGAGGATTCACCTTATAACAAAAACTCAATAAAATATCTCTATTTTAAACCAAACTCTTTTTTTAGATCTGCACACCAGTTTTTGATGCGTTCATCCGTTAACGCAGCCTGATTCTCTATATCAATGGCCAAACCAACAAATTTGTCGCCTCGCTGCGCACGTGATAACTCGTAAGTATATCCTTCGGTAGAAGTTATCCCTACTATTTTGCCATTTCGCTCTTCAATAAACTCGGCCATAATTCCAACTCCGTCAATGAAATTTTCGGGATAGTTCTTCTGGTCTCCTCCTCCAAAAATGGCAAATTTCTTTCCTTTAAAGGACTCATCTTCAATAGCCGGTAAATACTCATCCCAATAATTGGGCAGCTCACCATCAAACCAAGTCGGTACAGCAAGAATATAATTTTTGAATTTCTTAAAATCATCAAGAGTCGCGGCATCTGCATCCACATCTTCACAATTCTTTTCACCCAATGCCTTTTTGATTTTCTTTACCTGCTGCTGTGTTTTAACCGATCTGAAGCTATAAAATATTCCAATCTTTTCCATATTCTTATATTTGTTTCGGTCTGTTCTTTTAACTTATTAAAAATTAGAACTCTAATAACTCCTTAGCTGCCTTTAAAACCTTATCTGTATTGGGCAAAATGGCAGCTTCCAGCGTGCGGTTAAACCCTACAGGTGTAAACGTGGAGCCTACCCGCTTAATTGGAGCATCCAGATAATGGAATGCCAAGTCGGAAATGGTGGCAGCCACTTCACCGCCAAACCCTGCAAACACCTTATCCTCATGCACTATTAGTGCTTTGGATGTTTTCTTTACAGAGTTAATGATGGTTTCTTCATCTAATGGGAGCAAACTTCTCAAGTCCACCACCTCTACTTCGCCGAATCCTTCTTTGGAAAGCTTTTCAGCAGCTTCAAGACAAAAATGGGTGGTGTTTCCATATGTAAAAATGGTTAAATCTTTACCTTCACGGCGAATTCTAGCTTTACCAAAGGGCACTTCAAAATCATCAGGTACCGGTGTTGCAGCTTTGGGGGCATTGTAAAGTGCTTTTGGTTCCATAAACACTGTCATCCCTTCCGAACGAATGGCAGTACGCAGTAAACCGGCTGCATCATCTGCAAAAGAGGGATAAACCACCCTGACGCCCGGGAACGTTGTCAATGCACCCTCAATGGTTTGGGAGTGATAAAGTCCTCCACCAATATAACCACCGGAGGCCAATCTCACTGTAATATTGGGAGAATACTGACCCTTGGTTCTCCAGTATTCGTGAGTGGTTTCCACAAACTGCTCCATGGCCGGCCAAAAATAGTCGGCAAATTCAGCACCTTCCACCACCACACGCATATCTTTTTTATACCTCGACATTCCATTGGCCGTTCCCATGATGAAATCCTCGGCAATAGGCGCGTTAAAAACCCGGGTTTTACCAAACTCCTGCTGCATCCCTTTAGATACATTGAAAATTCCACCTTTGTCCTTATTGGCAATGTCCTGTCCCCATAAATACGTATCCGGATTATTTCGGAACTCAGCTTTTAGAGTCTCATTTAATGCAGTAATCAACTTAATGGGTTCACCATTATGGTCATGAACCCCTTCGGGATATTTGGAAGCGGGATACGGCTCTGCAATCACGAAATCATGAATTGATTCAGGTGTTGGATGCGGAGCAGCCAATCCTTTTTTATGAGCATCCTTTACCTCGGCAGCAACTTTATCTTCAATCTCCTTCAACTCCTCCTCAGTGGCTCTCTCGTATCTTAACAATAAACGACGGTATTTAGCCAGAGGATCATACTCCTTCACGTAACTGAGTTCATTTTCGTCGCGATACAGCTCATGGCGGTCGCTGTTACTATGTGAGCCTATGCGAACACAGTTTGCGTGTACAATGACAGGCTTCTGTTCCTTTTTGGCCCATTCAACCGCCTCGGTCATGGCATTCATCGAATCAAACACATCTTTTCCATTGCAATAGATGATGCGCAGGTGCTTAAATCCTTCAAAGTTCCGGGCCACTTTACGGTTGGCTGTCTGGTCCTCTTTGGGAACCGAAATACCATAACCATTATCCTGAAACACAAATACAACGGGCAATTGCTCGTTGGAGGCACCGTTAATGGCCTCATATACATATCCTTCGGAAACAGAACTCTCACCCTGACTGCTTATTACAACAGCATCTTTCTCTTTATAGGTCTTAAGCGCTCGTCCCATTCCGGTGGCATGAAGTGTATGGTTACCGGTACAGCTGCTTGAGTTATGGATATTCCATGCAGGCTTGGCAAAATGGTTAGACATGTGTCGGCCACCACCTGCCACATCGGCATCCTTGGAAATTCCGTTGTAGATGACTTCCTCAGCTGTTAAACCCGCAGACACACACGTTTGCAAATCGCGGTAATAAGGAAACAGGTGATCTTTGTTTTTTCGGAAAACCTGTCCGATGGCCAGTTGAATGCCATCGTGACCCGCTGCGGGAGCGTGATACGACCATCCAATGGCTTGTTTCAGGTAATTCGGTGCACGCTCGTCGAGCGTGCGTCCCAAAAACAACAGATGGTACCACTTCAACAAGGTCTCCTTTTCTGTTTTTTTTATACTGTAAATGGTTTTTACGTTACTCTTCATCGCATCTCTGTTTTTATTTTCTCCAGATTGGCTAATTACCTGGAGAAAATCTCTTAAGTTATTGAGAAATAAGTTTATTCTTATTAATGTTGTTTACTCTGAAAAGAGTATCGCTTTCAGGCGATACGCTTTATGTTTTAAATCTCCTGATCAATTTTCCACTCCTCAAGATAATCAGCAACCCTGCGAAGGAAAAATCCTCCTAAAGCGCCATCCACCACCCTGTGATCGTATGAAAGCGACAAGAACATTTTGTGCCGTATGGCAATCACATCTCCAGTTGGAGTTTCAATCACCGCCGGTTTCTTTTCAATGGTTCCCGTGGCCAGAATGGCTACTTGGGGTTGGTTGATGATGGGGGTTCCAATGGTATTCTTAAATGAACCAAAGTTGGTGATGGTAAAGGTTCCTCCCTGTATATCGTCAGAAGAAAGCTTGTTCTCACGTGCTTTGGCAGCCAGAGAGTTGATATCAGAAGCCAAACCAACAATGTTCTTCTGATCGGCTTGCTTAATCACCGGAACAATCAGGTTGCCTGATGGCAATGCAACGGCTATTCCTACATTTACATTTTTACGAATAATAATGTTGGTTCCGCTCACCGAGGCATTGATACCTGGATAATCGCGTAGAGCCTTAGCAACAGCCTGCGTAAATACCGGCATGAAGGTTAGCTTTTCGCCATACTTTTTTTGGAATGCATCTTTATTTTTATTACGCCACAGTACAAGGCTGGTCACATCGGCTTCTACCATACTGGTAACGTGCGGTGATACCTGTTTGGACATAACCATGTGTTCGGCAATAATTTTTCTCATGCGATCCATCTCAACAATTTCATCACCTTCGGAGGCTTTAACATCCGGTGCTTTTGCAGCTGCTAGTTTTGATTCAGATGGTTGAGCTGCTTTTGCAGGCTCCTCTGTTTTGGATGGCTGTTTTGCATCTCCGCTTCCCCTTGTTTCTATATAGCTGAAAATGTCGGACTTGGTTACCCGTCCCTCCTTGCCTGTTCCTTCGATTTTATCCAACTCCTCAAGAGAGATGTTCTCCTCTTTGGCAATGCTTTTTACCAATGGAGAATAGAAACGACTACTCTTGGAGTATTCGTCGCCTGATGATGCAGTTTTGGATTCTGCTTCAGAAGGCTTTTCTTCCTTTTGCGCTGATTTTTCAGGCTTGCTTTCCGCCTCGTCTTTTTTCTCATCAGGGGCGTCTGTAGCTTCAGATCCATCGGCATCCATATCAATGATGGCCACAATCTGACCGACCGGAACCAGTGCATCGGTCTCGAATTTTATCTCTTTAATAACCCCTGCTACTGGCGAGGGAATTTCAGAGTCCACTTTATCGGTGGCAATTTCCAATAATACCTGGTCTTCTTCCACTACATCACCTTGTTTTACAAACCATTTGGTAATGGTGGCTTCTTCAACACTCTCACCCATTTTGGGCATTAGGATCTCAAATGTAGACATGTTAATCTGAGTTTATTAAACTTATTGTTATTGTTCATGATTTTTTAATTGCGCGGCGAATGTAAATATTTTTCTTATTTAAAACAAGACTAAATAAGAATTGCCGACAAATGTGATCATGGCTATTTTTATTATCTATCCTATTAACACCGATATTATATTTTTGTTTGTACTTGTGTATTGAATTTGAATATCCAGAATGTTACAAATTACTGAAACTGCTGTAAATATTGATGTTTTGTGACTTGTTCGTATTTTGTTCTTATTTAGATAAAAGTTAAAAAAAAGCCTGTTCAAAATCAATTGAACAGGCTTATTAAGTAAAGGTAGATTTAGTAAATGACTAATAAACCGTTAAAAATTCGCGATTTTTCGTCACTGTGCTTTGTAACTGTTTAAATTTTGTCTCTAAAAATTCTATAGATTTTATCCCGAGCGTTTGGGGATTAGACAAATAGAATAGTATAGAAAAATGGTTAGACATAACTGGTTTTCCATTTTGTCTTGTCTATCGTTCTAAAAATCTATTATCTAAGAATCTTTTTAATTTATTCGCTACAAACTATCTCCAAAATCTTTTTTAAACTTGGCAACAAGTTTTTGTGGCCAGTCAGAAGTTGCCGTTAATCTTCCCATAAAGAAACGAAGTACTTTAGGTTCTTCCACGAATTCGAGACCACCAATCAGTTCTCTGTTTTGGTACAACCAGTTAAGACGGTCAATGAGGAATTTAGTTTGCGAAAGCGTAAAAACCCTGCGGGGGAACGCCAAACGTAAAAGTTCCATATCGGCCAGCAAATCTTCCCCATTGTCCAAACGCACACTTGATATGGTTCCCCTTTCCATACCACGACAACCCGAAACAATATAAAGAGCAGCAGCCAAAGCTCCGGCAGGATACTCCTTTTGTGGAACATGGTCTAAGAATTGCAAGGCATCTACATGAGCACCCAAAGCTCCAGCAGGAGTGATCACCGGTATTCCTAATTTATCCAGTTCATTCACAGCGTATTCAATAAAACCGGGAGATTGACTGATAACAGTATCATCTGTGGTTTCCATTAATCCAACCGCCATGGCTTCTATCTCCCGAACCGACATACCACCGTAGGTAAGGAATCCTTCATACAATGGCACCAAATCGCGCATTTTCATGAACAACTTCTTGTCATTGGTGCAAATACCACCACCTCTGGTTGAACTTACTTTTCGGCTTGAGAAATAGATGATTTCACACAAATCGCACATGGTACGTAAAATATCGCGTATGCTGCTATTGGCAAATTCTTTTTCTCTTTTCTTAATAAACCAGGCATTTTCGCCAATTAAACTGGCATCCAATACCATCATAATTCCGTGTTCATCAGCCACTTTACGAACCTCGCGCATGTTTTCAATGGAAAATGGCTGTCCACCTATCAGGTTGGTTGATGCTTCAAGACGAATGAATGGAACATTTTCTACTCCGTATTTGGTAATCAGTTTTTTAAGCTTATCTATGTCAATATTTCCTTTAAATGGATGACTACTCTTAATCTTAAGCGCCTCATCGGTATATATTTCGTAAATTTTACCACCATTGATCTCCATATGCGCTTTGGTGGTGGTAAAATGGTAGTTCATTGGAATAACGTGCCCCGGACGAATAAATGTTTGGGAAATGATATTTTCTGCAGCCCTTCCCTGATGCACTGGTAATATAAGTTCCTTGCCAAAAACATCCTGAAGAGCCTTTTCCATGCGATAGAAACTTTGAGAGCCTGCATAGGCGTCGTCAGCCTGATGCATGGATGCCAACTGGTTATCACTCATAGCGTTGGTTCCGCTATCGGTCAGCATATCGAGAAATACATCCTCAGTATTCAACAGGAATGTGTTATATCCTCCCTTTTCAATTGCTTTCAAACGGTCGTCTATCGGTTTGAGATTGAGCTTTTGAACAATTCTTACCTTGTGTAACTCGACAGGAATCTGCTCTCCACTGAAAAAATTAATTTTCGTTGAATTTTTTGAACTCATTGTGATTTGATTAATTTAAAGTTATTAATAGCTTGATTAATTTTCATTTTTTTGCGTTGCGTAAAATAGTTAAATTTCGTTGATAATTATCATGTATTGTTTAAAATCTGTCGCAGAATGGTACTATTTGGTTTCAGTTTAAATTAGATTATATGTTTTGTATTGCATGAACCAAATAAATGTTGTTTTTTTGCCCGTTAAAATATCTAATATGATGAGATTAGTTGCTGGGTACATCTTCACCCCTGTTTATTACTTGGCATTTGGCCTTTTATTGGTCATTTTTCATCCGGTGCAAGTTATAGCACGAAAACTCGGAGGATACCATGCCCATCTTAAAAGTGTGAATGTGCTTAACGGGTTAATAATGATGATGATGAGAATTATTGGAGCCCGGGTTCGATACCATGGTTTGGAGAAGTTGCCTGATAATCGTCCTTTAATTGTAGCTTCGAACCACCAAAGTATGTTCGATATATCTGCATTTATTAACGGATTTAAAAAGTTCCATCCAAAATTTGTCTCTAAAATTGAGTTGGCAAGTGGGATTCCAAGCATATCATACAATCTGAAACATAGTGGGTCGGCGCTGATTGACCGCAAAAATGGCAGTCAGTCTATTAAAGAGATCATCAGACTTGGAAGGATGATAGAGAAGAACAATTATGCAGTTTGCATCTTTCCGGAAGGAACAAGAAGCAGGACAGGAAAACTACGCAAATTTCAATCGGCAGGTGTTAAATCTTTACTTAAAGCAGCGCCCTCTTCCCTATTGATTCCTTTTGCAATAGATGGTCATACGGAGTTAATGGACAAGGGATATTTTCCATTAAAATTTGGAGTTGAAATCAACTACACGGTGCTTGATCCCATTGAGCCCGGCAACTTAGATGCTGAAATGTTAGTTGAAAAGTGCAGGGAGGCCATTGAAGAATGTCTCAGAAAATCCTGACCTTATTGCCTTAGCGAAGAGAAGTTATTAAAAAACCACATAATCACAAACAAATTTCATTTGTCTGTGAACCATGTGGCTTTTTTTTTATTTGTATCCGCCCCTTATTTAGCCATTTTAATGTCTAAATGGGATTTAATGGCTGCCATAAATCCTTCCGTAGTCAGATAATGCTCATCTTTCATATCTTTTCCGTGAATGGTCAGCGCAAGGTCTTTGGTCATTTGTCCACTCTCTACGGTCTCCACGCACACCGCTTCCAAAGTATTTGCAAATTCAATAAGAGCCTGATTGTTATCCAGTTTACCTCTAAAAGCTAAACCTCTTGTCCAGGCAAATATGGAGGCAATCGGGTTGGTGGAGGTTGGTTTACCCTGTTGATGCATTCGGTAGTGGCGTGTTACTGTTCCGTGAGCCGCCTCAGCTTCCATTGTTTTTCCATCAGGAGTTACCAGCGTTGAAGTCATCAATCCCAGAGATCCAAAACCTTGAGCCAATGTATCAGACTGCACATCTCCATCGTAGTTTTTACATGCCCAGACAAAATTTCCGTTCCACTTAAGAGCAGCGGCTACCATGTCGTCAATCAAACGATGTTCGTATGTAATTCCAAGTTCCTCAAACTTTTGCTTGTAATCATTGTCATAAATCTCCTGGAAAATATCTTTAAACCTACCATCATACTTCTTCAGGATGGTATTTTTGGTGGAGAGATATAAAGGCCACTTTTTATTTATGGCCTGATTGAAACAACTATGAGCAAAACCTCTGATGCTTTCGTCGGTATTATACATGGCCAAAGCTACGCCATCACCATCAAAGTCATAAACATCATAGGACTGAACCTCTCCGCCATCTTCGGGAGTGAAAGTGATGGTAAGTTTACCTTTCCCCTTCACCAGAAAATCTGTCGCACGATACTGGTCTCCAAAAGCATGACGACCAATGCAGATGGGATACTCCCACCCGGGAACCAGGCGTGGTACATTTTTAATGATGATTGGTTCACGGAAAACAGTTCCACCCAAAATGTTACGAATGGTACCATTGGGTGACTTCCACATTTTCTTCAACCCAAACTCCTCCACACGGTTTTCGTCCGGTGTAATGGTGGCACATTTAATTCCCACATTGTACTTACGAATGGCATCGGCGGCATCTATTGTTATTTGATCATCAGTAGCGTCGCGGCTTTCCATTCCCAGGTCAAAATATTTAATATCGAGATCCAGATATGGAAGAATCAGCTCCTCTTTAATCATTTTCCAAATGATGCGTGTCATTTCATCGCCATCCAGTTCAACAACCGGGTTGATTACTTTTATTTTACTCATAGTTTAAATATTTATTAATTTCGGTTTAGAAATAAAATTAATGTTATGCTGAAAATTCAACAAACAATCCATATGATTGTTTGTCGAAGTACTAAATACCTACTCCAAATCAAGGTTGAATTGTTGCTTTAACATAGCCAATGCAGGGTTCTTCTCCATCATTACCTTAAACTTATCGGCAGCCGTAAATACTTTTTCCTGAGGGGATGCTTGATGTTCTGCAACTTTCACCTTCAAACTTAACAAGCTGTTATGCAACTCCTTTTTTAAAAAAAGCATAATGGAATCTCTGTTCTTTTCGATTTCAACTTCCTGAACCGGACTTGATAATTCCAGATTAATGGTGTGATCCTTTTCTATTTGAGGCAAATGATTGTTGAGAATGGTAAACAAACGTACATTCTCTTTTTCAATTTCAGTGGCAAAACGCTTCCAGGCGCTTTGTAAATCCTGTATGGTGACAAGCTTGTTTAATTCTTCTGCAACAGGCTCTTGCGCATTGTTATTTGATGTTTTAGTTTCTGCGTTTCCTGAGGATTGATTATTAGAAATAACCTTATTGATAGAAAAGGATGTGATCCCCGGAGCCTGCTTGTTGATGCCTGAACCCGTTTTTGTTGTCGATTGGCTGTTTGACTTAACCTGAGCCGGATTATTTTTTCGCTTTTTTGCTAATTCAACTGCTTTTTTTTTTCTGTCACGATGCGTGACAGGCTAATCAGCGCAAATTCTACATGCAGCCGCTTATTTCGGGCAATTCTGTAATTTAGTTCGCTGTTCGTTACAATTTTTAAAGCTTCAAACAGAAACTCTGCATCGCATTTCTGCGCCTGTTCCAAGTACCTCTGTTTAATGGATGCCCCTACTTCCAGCAGATTAACGGTTTGCGAGTCCTTACACATCAGCAGGTCACGAAAGTGACTGCTGAGTCCGTTCAGAAAGTGACTGCCATCAAACCCATGATTTAATATGTCGTTGAATATTAACAGGCTATTGGTGGTGTCTTCAACTAAAAATGCATCTGTAATTCTAAAATAGTAGTCATAATCCAACACATTGAGATTGGAAATGACCTGCTGATAAGTGATGTTCCGCCCGGAGAATGCCACAATCTGGTCGAAAATAGAGAGTGCATCGCGCATGGCACCATCAGCTTTGGTGGCTATCACATTCAATGCTTCATCTTCATAGGCAATCTGCTCCTTTTCGGCCACGTATTTAAGGTGCTGAACCGCTGTTTCAACCGTTATGCGGTTAAAATCAAAAGTCTGACAACGAGATAAAATGGTTGGCAGAATTTTGTGCTTTTCAGTAGTGGCAAGAATGAAAATGGCATGATGTGGCGGCTCTTCCAGTGTTTTAAGAAACGCATTAAAAGCAGCCTGCGACAACATGTGTACCTCGTCAATTATGTACACGCTGTATTTTCCCATTTGGGGTGGTACGCGAACTTTATCAATTAAAAGGCGGATGTCGTCTACCGAGTTGTTGCTGGCAGCATCCAGTTCATGAATGTTGTATGAACGTTGCTCGTTAAATGATTTACATGAAGCACATTCGTTACAGGCTTCAAAATCGCTGGTAATTTCCTGGCAATTAATTGTTTTTGCGAAAATACGTGCACAGGTTGTTTTTCCTACACCACGAGGACCACAAAACAGGTAGGCATGTGCCAATTGATTGTTTTTAATGGCATTTTTAAGAGTGGCGGTGATATTCTCCTGCCCTTCAACTGTGGCAAATGTAGATGGACGATATTTTCGTGCCGAAACAATGTATTCCATAGTGTTGATAACCGCGTTTTTTAAGCAGCACTACAAAGATAAAAAAATCAGCAACCGGTACAAACCGGAAATTACTTTTTACTCCAATTCTTCGGACATGAAAACCAACCGGCCAAAGTTGGTGGCTCTGCTGTTGATGATGCGCAGCAGATTGAGCAATTCCATATGCATTTTACTGGATTCGAGGGATAAGGTATTTGGAGAAAGCAGCCGTTTGTAATGGCGTCTTTCCAGATCAAAGGCCATCAATGCATATTTGCGGTATTTTCGCTTCATTTTAAGAGCCTGGTTTTGATCCCAGTTTTGCATTAATGTCAAAGCTCGTTCAAGTTGTTTCAGGCATCGTTGATGGTAATTTTCTAGCTCTTTTTTTCCATCCGGCGAAAATTTGATCTGATTTTGAAGCCATTTTTCACCCTGTCGCAAAATATTGACCGAAACAATATCGGCAACCTGTTCCAGCTCATTAACCACGTGCATGAGACGAAATACCTCCTCCGACCATGTTTCCATGGGTTTGGATTCATTCAGTTTCACCAGAAACTGATTGATCTCTTCACGATAAAAATCGGTTTTCTCTTCCCAAATCCGTATTTGTTTAATGGCCTTTTCATCGCGATGAAAAAACGGATCCATACATCCTTCTACCATTCTATAAACCAAATTCCCCATATCCTCTATCTCCTTCTGTAGAAACGGCATGGAGAGTTCGGGTGATGATAAAAGGTCTTTATTCAAATGCTGAAGCGCATGTACCGGCTTCACTTTAGGAACGGGAACCAGTTTTACAGCCAGTTTGCCAATTAACCCGGTAACCGGAAGCATTGAAAACGCCATTAGGAAATTGAAAATGGTGTGAGCATTGGCCAGTAATCGTGCGTTAGAAGCTGCTTGTCCTGAAATTGCTGCGGTTATATTTGCCCAAGGCGTCAGCAGCCAAATAAAAATCAATGCGCCAATCACCCTAAACAGCGCATTTGCAACGGCAAGTTTGCGTCCCGGGTAGGAAGATGTCATGGCTGCCAAAAGAGCAGTTACGGTTGTTCCGATGTTGGTACCAAGAATCAGCGGAAGTGATGCCTCGAACGATAGAAGTCCGCTGTTGCAAAGGGTTATTAGTATTCCGATAAAAGCAGCACTACTTTGTATGAGTGCAGTAAATATCATGCCCGCGGCCATTCCTGCCAAGGGATTTTCAAGGTAAAGAAGGGCTTTGATGAACTGATCATTGTCGCGCAACGGCACCATACCATCCGACATCAGCTTCATTCCGAAAAAGAGTACACCAAAACCCAGTATGATTTGTCCGCCATGTTTCCAGCTTCCCTTGGTGAAATTTCGAATAAAGAACCCCAAACCCACGAAAAGAAGTGCAAAATTTCCTACATTGAAAGAGATCAGCTGAGTGGTAATGGTGGTTCCTATTCCGGTGCCTAAAAGCACCGGAAGGGTTTGTTTGAAAGTAATGAGTGATGCATCAACAAAACCCACCAATACAACAGAAGCAGCACTGCTGCTTTGAAAAAGCAATGTAAGAATGACGCCGAAACCAACTCCTCCGGCCTTATTCTTTAAAAATGAATCGAGTAATTGTCTGAGCCGCGCCCCTGCCAGACTTTTTGTCCCGGAGCTTAGAAGATCCATTCCTAATAGAAAAATTCCTAATCCCCCAAATACGGTAATAAAAGTGATAAACTCCTCCATGTTAATGATAAATTCATGATCGGATTAACAATAGATCCTTAGACTTTTCCCGAGATATTCGGGATTATATATTAGAAATAAGTAAGATTCTTATTATCAACTGATTGAACAACACAAGCATAAATTCATAAACGTTTGATAATTAAGCAAATAAAAAAGATTAACGAACTATTATAAAGAATTTTGTATATTATAGATTTATATCCCGAAACACTCGGGACTAATACCTAAAAATCTTTTTAATCTTTGGCACGCTTTTCCCGGTTGATATTTGGTCAAATATTATTTGCTTGTCAAAAGTCACTAAAATAATTCAAAAATATGAGAAATACAGCGGTATATGCCATTATATTAGCACTGGTTCTTTCATCATGCGCCACACTTCAGCGGCAGCAAACTGAGCCACAACCTGATATTTTAAGTGGAAGTTGGGAAATGATACAATGGATGCACAGTGATGATCTGGAGAGTGATTTTCCGCGGGGAGTTCCTGTTTTGGAGATCAACAGTAGCCAAAGTGAGGTGAGTGGTTTCAATGGTTGTAACAGGCTGAACGGACGATTCAGGTTCGATCGTGATGCTTCAACCTTGCAGTTTTTTGCCCTTCAAACCACAAAAATGTTCTGTTTATCGGTTGCCGAAAACGATTTTTCCCGCATTATGACGCTGGTTGATCGCTATCGTGTTACAGGTAAAGAACTATATCTGTTGAAAGGTGATGAGTTGTTAATGGTTTTTCAACGAAAAACCATTAACGGTGTCCCACAATAATTTTTGCAACTCTAAATCCGGCAGAGGTCTCGGCATGCAGTAAGTACAAGCCGGATGGCAAATCGCTTACAGATATCCTAACCGCACTGTGAGCAGGTTTATCGGAATGAATCAGCTGACCACTAGATGAGTATAGCGATAATTGATTAATAGTAATCTCCTCCGGCATTCTAATGTGAACTGCATTGTATGCCGGATTTGGGTAAACATGTAGATCACTGATATGCAGTTCAGGTAGGTTTAATGAGAGATCTTTTAAAACAATGTCCACGATGGTGTTAAATGCATCAAGATTGTGATCAATGGATGCTGACTCATATCCCACTGCATTAACAGTTATGGAGTATTGCCCTTGTGCTTTTGCCGGGAAATGGTAAATACCTGGTTCATATAAATGACCATCAATGGAAACTGTTGCATTATTAATAATTTGGCCATTTTGATTGATGATGTTTAGGGTTAAAGGCAACATTTCCGGAACGGAGAGGTAATGAAATCGTTTTTGGTTCAATACCCATTGCTCAGACTCGTGATCCCATGAGAAATCAGAAATGGTTTTTACCGAATACTCATAATTGTATTGATGAAACAACCGATAAATGCCCACCCAGTCCTCTTTTTCAGAATTCCATATAAATCCGGTCTCCTCCTGCTCGTTGTTTTCGGGATCAAAATGGTTGGTAATTTGCCATCCGTCAACCCATTGATCAAGATTTTGGTTCCAATTGTAGTTAAACAATCCAATTAAGTTACCCTTGGCATCATATTCATTTTCAACCTTCCACCAGTTAGTCCAAATATCAAAATCTCTATCCCAACGCAGAGCTTCCCACCCGGATTGCATTCCTTCGCCGGTATAATAAAACTCCTTTTTTAAACTGCTGATCCATTTACTTTCAACAGCATCCCAAAACATAAGAAGTTCGCTTTCGAGCTGGCTCTTATCATTATAGATGTATATGGTTCTGTTGTTTCCGATCCAGACCTCTTCAGTCAGATTATTGTAATAAGAGGTTTTTGATACAATTTGGTTGGTATTGTTGTATATTATATCTTTTCGAGTGGTGATAAACCATTGATTTATATTACTATCCCACTTAAACTGCTCAGTTTTCGTAACATTACCGTGCGAGTCGTACTGATGATTTATTTTCCAGTTGCCTTTCCAGGTTTCAGATCCTGAACTTTGAGTATAGTCAGCTATTTCAGAGGGGTGCCGACCGTTGCCAACGTATTTATATTCCCGTTTTTCCCGATTCTCCCACTGTAAGTTGTTCAGATCAAATTCCCGTTTCAGGAATTGAGTCTGACGTTTCAGCTCATCAAAAGTATAGATATATGATTTATAATCATACCAATTCGAATCATCCTCACCGGCTTTTTGAAATACAATCTCCAGAACATTATTGTTTAAGTTGTACTTGTAGCTCGTTTTTTTATACTTTAAAGAATCAGAACTGGTATAGTTGTTAAATATCAAAATACTGTCTGTGAGCGAAAAAGGGGTATTATGTATAGAAGAAAACAATTGTTGCTGAGAAATAATTGATTGTCCCTGTTCCTCAGCGGGAAGAGAGAAAGAGGTAATTCCATTTTGATGTGCAAAAAGATTGTCTGTAACACCATTAGTTGTTATCAGTAGGATGGATATTTTGAAAAGAAAACAGAGTAGATTTTTTTGCATGGTGTTATAACTTTTTTGAAATCATAGTTAAGGATTTTAACGATTTAAAATACAAAAAGTTGCTTTCTTCATACAGATTTAATTAACCTCTCCATAAAGATCATGATCCTCTGCGGAAGTGATTTTTACTGTGTAAAAATTACCTGTTTTCAGTGGATTTGGTGACGTCACCAAAACTTCCGGGTCAACTTCAGGACTGTCAAATTCAGTTCTGCCTATGTAATATCCTCCTTCCTCACGATCAATAATAACCTTGAGCTCTTTTCCTATTTTTGTTTCGTTGATTTCGCGACTGATGTTGCTTTGCAGTTCCATAATGGCATTGGCACGCTCTTGCTTGATTTCATCGGGAACATCATCTTTATAATTCAAATAGGCATAAGTATCCTCCTCATGCGAATAAGGGAACACGCCCAACCTTTCAAAGCGCGTTTCTTCCACAAATACCATCAGCTCCCGAAAATCCTGTTCGGTTTCGCCGGGGTGACCGGTAATCATGGTGGTTCGTAAATGAATGCCGGGAACTTTTTCTCTTATGGTTTTGATGAGTTCAATGGTTTGCTTTTTGGTAATTTTTCGTTGCATGGCACTCAGCATGGGATCCGAAATGTGCTGCAAAGCAATATCGAGATAGCGGCAAATCTTAGGATTATCTGCCATCACATCGAGTATATCCATAGGAAACCCTGCCGGATAAGCATAATGCAGGCGAATCCATTCAATTCCGTCAATTTCCGACAATCTGTCAATCAAAGGAGCAAGCATCTGCTTTTTATGGGTGTCGAGTCCGTACCACGATAAGTCCTGAGCAATCAGCTGTAGTTCTTTAACTCCTTTTTGTGCCAACTTTTGTGATTCGTCTACCAGACTGTCGATGGATCTGGATTGGTGCTTCCCGGTGATAATGGGGATGGCGCAATAAGAACATGACCGGTTACAGCCTTCGGAAATTTTAAGATATGCATAATGATCCGGAGTGGTGAGCGATCTTTCGTTCATAAGATCTGCCCGGTATGTCATACCCAGATCTTTGATCAGATTTTTCCAGTCAAATTTTCCATAATACTTGTCAACTTCAGGAATTTCCTCACCAAGTTGATCAACATAGCGCTCAGACAAACAGCCCATGACATAAAGTTGACGGATTTGCCCCTTTTGCCGCGCTTCAGCAAAACTGAGGATGGTCTCTATGGACTCCTCTTTTGCATCGCCAATAAAGCCACAAGTATTAATAACCACTATCTCACCGGTTGGGTTTGAGGAGTCATGTTCAACCTCGAAACCTCCTGCCTGAAACTGTTTAATCAACAACTCAGAATCCACCAGGTTCTTACTGCAACCCAGTGTTATAACATCAACACGCTTCTTACTCATTCAGGTACTTAATTTCCAAACAGGGAATCCACAAATGCCTCCCGGTTAAACGGTTGTAAATCATCCATTCCTTCACCAATCCCAATATATTTTACAGGCACCTTAAATTGATCCGACACCCCTATAACCACTCCACCTTTGGCTGTCCCGTCCAGCTTTGTAATGGCCAGAGCATTTACTTCGGTGGCAAGGGTAAATTGTTTGGCTTGTTCAAATGCATTTTGTCCTGTAGAGCCATCCAAAACCAGCAGTATTTCATGAGGTGCATCCGGCACCACTTTTTGCATCACATTTTTGATTTTGGTCAGCTCATTCATCAGGTTGATTTTATTGTGCAAACGACCGGCTGTATCGATGATGACCACATCGGCATCGGTTGCTTTAGCCGAAGATAGAGCGTCGTAGGCCACGGAAGCCGGATCGGATCCCATTTTTTGTTTGATAAGAGGAACATCCACTCTTTGAGCCCATATTTCCAACTGATCGATGGCAGCGGCACGAAAGGTGTCACCTGCACCTAAAACAACCTTTTTACCGGAACTTTTAAATTTGTGAGCCAGTTTACCTATGGTGGTGGTTTTTCCAACGCCGTTAACACCAACAACCATGATCACGTATGGCTTGGATTGTTGGGGAATTTCAAAATCTGCGGAACTGTTCAGTGCATTTTCAGCCAACAGAGCTGTGATCTCTTCCTTTAGAATTTTATCAAGCTCTGAGGCATTGATAAACTTATCTTTGGCCACTCTTTTTTCAATGCGCTCTATAATTTTAAGAGTGGTATCCACACCAACGTCGGAAGTAATAAGAACCTCCTCCAATTCGTCAAGTACATCATCATCAACCTTTGATTTTCCTACAACAACGCGGGTAAGCTTTTTTAATACACTCTCTTTGGTTTTGGATAAACCCTGATCGAGCCGTTCTTTTTTGTCACGGCTAAAACTTCCAAATAGTCCCATTATTATAATTGATTATGTCTATGATTGGCTAATTTATAAAACCTTGCAAATATAATGATTAAAAACAAAAAAAGGGGACTTGTCTGAACGACAAGTCCCCTTTTGGATAAATTTAATCCGGTATTCCGGCTATTTGCTGAAAAATTCTTTCACATTGTCATTGGTCACCATTTCCGAACGGAAAGAGTAAGAACCGGTTTTAGGTGATTTCACCATTTTAATGACACGGGTATGTCCTTTACCTTCGCCTTTTTTCTGCAGGGTTGCTACTACTTTCTTTGCCATGACTTAAATTTTACTTGATTTCACGATGTACAGTCATCCTTCTCAAAATGGGATTGTATTTTTTCAATTCCATTCTGTCGGGTGTATTTTTTCTGTTCTTTACGGTAATATACCTGGAAGTTCCGGGTTGGCCGCTCTCTTTGTGCTCGGTGCATTCAAGAATTACCTGGATGCGGTTTCCTTTAGCTTTTTTTGCCATTTTTATCTACCCTCCCTTATTATAATTTTGTACTTAATAGACCATTATCCTGCGCTCTTTTTATCGCAGCCTGCACACCAATTTTATTGATCAAACGAAGTCCGGAAGCCGATACTCTCAACTTAACCCAACGTTTTTCTTCAGGCAAATAGAAATTCTTGTAAAACAAATTTACATCAAATTTTCTTTTGGTGCGTCTTTTTGAGTGGGAAACATTGTTTCCAACCATTGCCTTTTTACCAGTTATTTCACAAACTTTTGACATCTCTCAAATGTTTTTTGTATCTACGTTTTTCAAACAGAGCGCAAAATACGTGATTTTCTTTTAAAAATGCAAATAGTTAGCCCTTTTATTTCTGTTAATTGTTGTTATTTCTTTAAATTAATTGTTGTTGTTTGCTTTTTATTATCTGAAATCTTTAATAGAACAGTAATTTTGTTGTTGTTGTCCGGCAAATTTAAGCAAAATATTTTAAAGCCATTAAAAAGTGTTGACGCCCCTAAGGGACACTGAATTATGAGGCTGCATTCTTTCTCAACTATTCCATCTATCTCAATTCTCAACATCTTAGGTCTAAGATCTATTCTCCCACTACAATTCCCCTCTTTCCAAAAGTTGCTTCATGATGATGATGCCGGCTTCTGCGGTTCTTAAAATATTTCGTTCCCGGTTGTTGCCAAAATTAAAAGTACGACTGATGACTTTTGTCCCATCCGACCATGCGAGCCATACTGTCCCAACCGGTTTTTCATCGGTGCCTCCCGATGGTCCTGCAATTCCCGAACTGGCAATGGCATAATCGCTACCTAATCGCTTACACGCTCCTATGGCCATTTGTTCAACGACTTCACGACTCACCGCTCCATGTTTTTCAATGGAGGAAGAATCAACTCCCAAAAGATTGGATTTTAAGTTGTTGCTGTATGCAACAACACCTCCCATAAAAGCGTTGGATGCTCCGGCAACGGATGTGATATAATGCGACATAAGTCCACCTGAACAGCTTTCTGCACAGCTAATTGTCTTATGTTTACTTAATAATAAGTTTAATAGTAATGATTCAGGTTTTTCATCATCAAATCCAAAGATGTTTTCTTCAACTAATGGGTATAACGCCTCAATAGCATTTTCGATAGCCGATTCAATTTGTTGCGCATTTTTGCCTTTTCCACTGATTCTTAATCTTAATTTCCCGGGCGAAGGAAGATAGGCTACTTTTAAAAAATCTGGGATTTGATCTTCCCAATCGGACAGCATTTCAGCCAGCACAGCTTCAGGAATGTTGAAGATGTGAACAGTTCGATGGCGAACAATGCCGTTGGTGAATTTCGCTTTTAAACGAGGTAATACCTCGTTTTCCATGGCATGTTTCATCTCCGTGGGAACTCCCGGCATGGAAACAACTATCACTCCGTTTTCTTCAAACCACATAATGGGTGCGGTTCCGACAGGATTCCTGATCACGTCGCATTTTTTCGGAACCAATGCCTGGTCTCTGTTGAGTTGATTGATGCGGCCTACCCGGTTTTTCAAAAACCTCTCAACATCATCCATTACTTGTTGGTTAAAAACCAATTGTGTGTTAAAGAATTTGCATAATGCAGCTTTGGTGATGTCGTCTCGCGTGGGTCCCAGACCACCGGTGAGTAATACTATGGCAGAACGACTGGCTGCTTCTTTTATGGCACTTAAAATCTCTTCTTCGCGGTCGCTCACCGAAGTAATCCGGTTGATGAACATGCCGGATTTATTGAGCTCCCCGGCCATCCATGCCGAATTGGTGTCCACTACCTGACCAATCAGAAGTTCGTCGCCTATGGTTATGATTTCTACCTGCATGTTGATTATATAAAAGTCTGTAAATGTTTCATATAAGTTGTGTTATTTAATCTTTATCATTACTATCCAGAGCCTCCAGTCGCTTTAACAACGGCGGATGTGAATAATTAAAAAAGACAAACCATGGATGCGGTGTGGGATTGCTGAGTGCTGTGGTGGAAATCTTCTTAAGGGCCGATTGCAAGGCTGAAGCACTCGCATGGTTTGCGGCAAATTCATCGGCCTGGTATTCCTGCTTTCTCGATAAAATGGTCATTCCCAAACCGGCCATGGAACTGATAGGACTGTACAACAAGCCAAACCCCAGTAATGCCACATGGAATACGGGATTTGCAACACCCAAAGCCTGGGAAATACCGGGATGGTTAATAAACCAGCCCAACAAAAACAGCGTAATTCCTGTTTGAAAAATCCCCAGCATGGTTCCCCTGATGGTATGTTTTAAACGGTAGTGGCCAATTTCATGTGCCAGCACGGCAACAATCTCTTCTTTGTCCAAATCATTTATTAAGGTATCAAATAAGACAATTCGCTTGTTTTTCCCAAAACCGCTAAAAAATGCATTGGCTTTAGTGCTTCGTTTTGAGCCGTCCATGACAAATACATTCTCCAATGAAAACCCTGCTTTTTGACTCATGTTCTCAATGGCCGATTTCAAATCCCCCTCTTCAAGTGGGGTGAGTTTATTGAACAACGGAAGTATCAGAGTGGTATAAAACTTACTGAAAAAGATCATAAACAAAGACAATCCACCCCAGGCATAAAGCCAGAACAACGATCCCGCACTGTGGTAAAACCACACCACTAACCATAGTAGAAAACCACCAATTAAGGCGCCAAGAAGTAGCGATTTAAACACATCAGCAATAAAGGTTCCTTTGGTGGTTCGGTTAAAGCCAAATTTTTCTTCTATTACAAAGGTGCTGTAAATAGAAAATGGTAACGAGAGAATCATGGAGGCCAGACCGATTGCTCCAAAATATACCAATGGCTGCAAATATTTATGGTTGGTAAAACTCTCAACGGTGTAATGTAGCCACCCAAAGCCTTGTAACAACAAAACCATCAGAATTAGAATGGTTGAGACTGCTGAAGAGATCAGGCCAAACCGGTAGTTGGCTAGGCGGTATTGTTTCTGCTTTTCAAACTTTTCTTGCGGATAAACATCCTCTAAACACTTGGGAACCTTGTCGCTCCAGCTTTTTCGATTGAGTTCTCCCAGAAAAAAATCCCACAATGCTTCGAAAACAATGATAGCTAGTATAATGTATAGTAATGGATGCATATTTACAGGTTTTATTTTAAACAAATGCAGAGTTCATTTCAGCTGTTAAACCGATATGGAACTCTGCATAATAATAAATGATAGAAGTTTATTTCCTCTTATTATGTCTACCGGTTATGGCTGTCTCCACAAGTGGCTTTTTAAACGATTGGTAAATCAGAACCCCTGCCAGAATAACAAACGGAATACTTAATATCTGTCCCATGTTCAATGTCATGGTCTCTTCAAAAGCTTCCTGGTTTTCTTTTACAAACTCGATTAAAATTCGAGTGGCAAAAATACCTATCAAAAACACCCCAAAAATAAGCCCCTGCCGCTTGGCAGCATTGGTTTTCCAATACATAAATATCAGCACAATAAAGGTGATCAGATAGCTGATGGCCTCATACAGTTGAGCCGGGTGTCTTGGTATTTCAGGATTATGAACATGTGCTTTTTCAAAAACAAAAGCCCATGGAACAGTGGTGGGACTTCCAATGATTTCTGAGTTCATTAAATTACCCAGACGAATAAATACTGCTGCCAATGCCACGGCAATCACCAATTTGTCCATGGTCCAGAGCATCGACTTTTTTGTCACCAGTTTTGAATAGAGCCAAATGGCCACAAGAATTCCAATGGCTCCTCCGTGACTGGCCAGTCCTCCCCTCCAAACCATCAGGATTTCGCCCGGATTTTGGGAGTAATAGTCCCATCCGTAAAAGAAAACATGTCCCAGACGTGCCCCGATTACCGTGGCCACCATCACGTAGATGAACAGCTTTTCCATCCACTCCTCCGGTGCATTATCTCTGCGAAACATTCTGTCAACCAAGTAATAACCCAGTAAAAAGGCCATGGCAAAAAACAGTCCGTAATACCTTACCGACATAGGCCCTAGTGAGAATATCTCTGGATCCGGAGCCCATGTTATATAATTTAATACCAACATAATACAACTAGTTATTTATAAATTTTATTTAAGATTTAGTAGTTGTTAAAATTTAGATTTAAATAATTCTTTAGATTATAGATCTTTCCCGAGACATTCGGAGTAGACAAATAGAATAGTTTAGAAAGATTATTAGACTCAACTGCATTTCTATTTTGTCTTGTCTATTGTTCTAACATCTATATGTCTAATATCTAGTATTCTAACATCTAAATCAATCAAGCTCCCTTTCCATGGCATTGTTTATATTTTTTCCCGCTTCCACAGGGACAGGGTTCATTTCTTCCTACTTTCTTTTCAACCCGAACAGGTTGCGTTACCTGTGGTCGTTTTTGATCCGCTCCCGGTTGACCGTAGCCTGGCGTTCCCGCTCCGGGGTCGTCTTTTTGCGTTCTGAGTCTGCTCAAATCTGTTCGCCTACGCTGGTCAGCCTCACGTACCTGACTGGCATCCCTAATGGGGATGTGTGCTTTAGACAGAGACGATGCGATGGTTCGGTTGTTTTTACCGATCATGGACTTAAACAGATTGAAAGATTCAAATTTATAAATCAAAAGCGGGTCTTTTTGCTCATAGGATGCATTCTGAACAGCCTGTTTCAGATCATCCAACTCCCTTAAATGTTCCTTCCATGCTTCGTCAATGGTGATTAACATCATCGCTTTTTCAAAAGAGCGGGAAAGTTCCATTCCTTCAGAATCGTAAGCACGTTTCAAATTGGTGTTGATTTGAAATACGCGCTGCGCATCTGAAATGGGAACAACGATGTTTTCGTATAGCTCGGCTTTTGTTTCGTAAACATTTTTAATAACCGGAAAAGCCTGTTTGGCCATGGTTTCAACCCTGCGGCGGTAGCTTTTCCATACTTCGTCATGCATTTTATCGGTCAACTCGTTGGGTTGACCTTTTAAAAATTCATCCTTTGAGACTGGTGCATCAACAGAAAATATTCGAAGCAATTCCTCTTTGAATTGGTCGAAATCACCAGATTGTTGATGTTCGTCCACCATCTCTTCAATGGTATCGTACATCATATTTGAAATCTCAACCTGCATACGTTCACCGAAAAGAGCACGGCGACGTTTAGTATATATAACCTCACGTTGAGAATTCATTACATCATCATACTCCAGCAATCGCTTACGGATACCAAAGTTGTTCTCCTCCACTTTTCTTTGGGCACGTTCAATGGACTTGGTAATCATACCATGCTGAATCATCTCTCCTTCTTCAACACCAAGCCTGTCCATGTATTTTACCAAGCGGTCAGAGCCAAACAGACGCATCAGGTCATCTTCCAGAGAAACAAAGAACTGAGAAGAACCCGGGTCACCCTGACGACCGGCACGTCCGCGCAACTGACGGTCAACCCGTCGGGATTCATGTCGCTCGGTACCTACAATGGCCAAACCTCCGGCAGCTTTAACTTCAGCAGACAGCTTGATGTCGGTACCACGACCCGCCATGTTGGTGGCAATGGTTACTGTACCGCTATTACCGGCCTCAGCAACAATGTCGGCCTCCTTCTGGTGAAGCTTGGCGTTAAGGACGTTGTGCTTAATGCCTCTGATCTTGAGCATTCGACTCAGAAGTTCCGAAACTTCCACATTGGTGGTACCTACCAATACCGGTCTTCCGGCTTTCACAAGTTCAACTATCTCTTCAATTACAGCGTTGTATTTCTCTCTTTTTGTTTTATATACCTTATCATTCATATCCTTACGCTGAATGGGTCGGTTGGTAGGAATAACCACCACATCCAGTTTATAGATATTCCACAATTCGCCTGCTTCCGTTTCCGCAGTACCGGTCATACCGGCAAGTTTATTATACATCCGGAAATAGTTCTGAAGCGTGATGGTGGCATAGGTCTGTGTTGCAGCTTCAACTTTCACCCGCTCTTTGGCCTCAATGGCCTGGTGCAGACCATCAGAATATCGACGGCCTTCCATGATACGACCAGTCTGCTCATCCACAATTTTTACCTTATTATCCATCACCACATATTCCACATCCTTTTCGAACATGGTGTATGCTTTAAGCAGCTGATTAATGGTGTGCACTCTCTCCGACTTAATGCTGTAGCTCTGCATCAGCTCATCCTTCTTAGCACGGAATTCCTCCTCAGGAAGACCAGCTTTTTCGAGGGTAGCCATTTCGGAACCAATATCAGGCAGAACAAAGAACTGGGGGTCTTCCGAGTTACCGGTAATCAGGTCAATTCCATTGTCGGTTAATTGAACCGAGTTGGTTTTCTCCTCTATAACAAAAAAGAGGGGGTCGGTTACTACATGCATGTTTTTGTTATTTTCCTGCATGTAGAAGTTCTCGGTTTTCAGCATTCCTGCTTTTACTCCGGGCTCACTGAGAAACTTTATAAGAGGCTTGTTTTTAGGCATTCCTTTGAAAGCTCTCAAAAGCAATAAGTTCCCTTCATCCTGCACTTTAGAGTCAGATGATTTAAGTTTTTGTTTAGCATCAGAAAGCAGTTTTGAAATCAAATTTCTTTGTGTTTCAACAAGTCTCTCAACCTTTGGTCTCAGCTCTGTAAAGAGCTGGTCGTCGCCACGTGGAATGGGACCTGAAATAATCAGTGGTGTTCTGGCATCGTCAATTAAAACCGAATCTACTTCGTCAACGATGGCATAATTATGCGACCGCTGAACCAGATCATCAGGAGATATGGCCATGTTATCGCGCAGATAATCAAAACCAAATTCATTATTGGTACCGTAAGTAATGTCGGCTCTATAAGCCTTTCGGCGTTCGGCAGAGTTGGGCTGGTGCTTGTCGATACAGTCCACACTTAACCCATGGAACATGAAAATGGGACCCATCCACTCCGAGTCACGTTTTGCCAGATAGTCGTTCACTGTAACAATGTGAACACCGCGTCCGGTTAGCGCATTCAAAAAGACAGGCAAAGTGGCAACCAGCGTTTTACCTTCCCCTGTGCTCATCTCCGCAATTTTTCCCTGGTGAAGAACAGCACCACCAATGAGCTGTACATCATAGTGCACCATATCCCATTTAACAGTGTTTCCTCCGGCAATCCATGAGTTACTAAATATGGCTTTATCACCTTTAATTTCAACAAAATCATGAACAGTAGCCAGTTCACGGTCAAATTCCGTGGCAGTAACCTCAATGGTTTCATTCTCCTTAAACCTTCTGCCGGTATCTTTTACAATGGAAAAGGCTTCGGGAAGCACTTCCTCAAGAACTTCCTCTAGTTTTGAGGTTATCACTTTTTCTAACTCATCAATCTCTTCGTAAATCCGTTCCCGTTCATCAATGTCAGGATCTTCATTATCAATGCGGGCTTTTAGAGAGTCAATTCTGTTTTGCTCTTCGGCAACGGCATCAAAAATGGTTTTTCTGACTGCATCGGTACGACTGCGCAGTTCATCGTTTGAAAGGGATTCTATTTCAGGGTAAACTGCCTTGACTTTATCAACATAAGGGGCAAGTACTTTCATGTCACGCTTCGACTTGTCCCCTACGAAAACGGATAGTATTGTATTAACAATGCTCATATAATGAATTATTTATAGATTTTTTGCGATTAAAATTACATCTTTTTCCATTAGTATAACCGCTTGTTGCGGTTGCACAGACTTCGAAAAATAGAGTAATTTGATTGATTAGGAAATGAATATGTGGTCTGAAAGAACAGTTATCAGACAATTCCGGGGCCTGCACGGGTGGAGCAGATAAATCCGGTGCAGGATTGCAGTACTTCCTCATTTGAAGGATGCAAAGCGTCTGAAAACCAGTCAGCAACCGGAAAACCGGAATGATAAACATAGGCAGTCTGACCAGAAGTCGACTCATCCGTTGCCTGTTTCAAACAGATGGTGGTTGAAACGCAACTAATTTTAATTTGCGGATACAGTAATACCTCCGAAAGTTGCCAGGCTGAGGAGAAGTTTTCAATGATGTTGCCTTTCAGGAGTCCGTGCTCGTAAATAAACACACAGGCATTGGGTTTGCATGTCGATTCATTTAGGCTGAGTGCTGATTTAAAAAAATCAGCCGACATAATCCGGATGTGCTGTTGACTGGCAGAAGTAATCCGGAAAAGACCATTCTTATCCTGTTCATCATCTTTGCAAACCGATATAACTACGGTTAGCGATAACCCAATGATGGTTAGATATGTAATATCTGGACGGTTTTTCATTTCCGGTTAACCTGTTTTAATACGACATGTAAAGATGACAAAAGATTTTTAAATCACCCTGAAAAGTTTGTTAAAATTGTGAATGTTTATGGCAGTGAGCAGAAAATAGTGCATATTTAAGCAATAATGGCGTGCTCAACCGACCGAAGAAATCAGCCATGACCACAACGGTTAGGAGGCACGCCATTAGATTTAACTATTAACAACAAGATTCCGGTTCTGGTTCACTAATTTTTTAAATATCGCTGAACATTTATAATTTGAGGAATGGAATAGTTTTCATTAGTGAGATAATTCATCATAATGTTGGCACAATACGGGGCATAAACCACTCCTTTTGAACCCATTCCATTCATAATCATCAAGTTTTTGTTGAGAGGATGCGATCCCAAAACCGGCATCCGGTCTTTCACTGCCGGACGCATACCCGCCTTATGGTCTGTGATGGTATAAGGGATTGATATGAGTTGTTCCAGTTTAGATGTTAACAATGGCAAATTTTTTTTCTCCGGCAAATTGTTGGTTTGATTGTGTAGATAACTGGCACCAACTTTATATCGATTTATTCCTGATGGAAGAAGGAATACTTTATCTCTGATAATACCATCAAAATCGATAGTTTCAGATTCTATTTCAATGATTTCTCCCTTATTGGGGTGAAATCCGGCATTTTTAAACCATGGATTATTTATAACAGCAGCTCCTTCGCAGAAAATCACATTTTTTGCGCTTATCAGATTTCTGATTTCAAAACGTTCGTTTTGAAATTCCATGGATGAATAGTCCAAATCCTCAACAATCATTTGCTTCTTTTGACACAATATGTTGTTTATGCCATCTATCAATTTAGGAATATCAAGGTATCCCGATTCAAGTATTAAACCGGCTGCGGAGAATGGCTTAATACCGGGGATTGTCATGTGAGACATAATCTGGCCGATGTATTTTCCAGGTGGATCTTCTTGTTTATTTTGCCAGTCTGACAACTCTTCATCATTGAGCAATTTAACAGATTTCATGGGGTGTAGCACTTTATGGCCGATGGTATTCTCAATGGCACTGTAAGTTTTAAGCATTTCAGGCCATAACTTTTCGGCCATTCTTGATATTCTTAACTTGTTAAACATTACAGGATTATAAAGACCTGCCGCCACCATTGAGGATTTTGGTAGAGAAGGTGAATCCATCACATGGAAATCCAACTTACGTTCCATCATACTCCAAGCCAGAACACTACCGGCCAACCCCTGTCCTATTATGAGATGTTCAGTACTTATCATTCAAATGATTGGTTATTTATTGTTTAATTTAATAGTTCGTTAATCATTTTTATATGCTTAATTATCAAGCATATGTGAATTTACAAACGTAAATTCTAATCGTCTGATAATTAGAGCCTTGTATGTATCTTAAATCTAATCCCTAATGTCTCGGGAAAAGTCTAACGATCTATTTTTTTTAGACTTTAAGGTCAACTCTGCCTCCTCATGAAATCATATAGTATTTTGATGTGTTTCTATTGATTTTCTACAAATCGGATAATTGCATCCTAAAATACATTATCTTTGCAAAAAAATCAATTTAAATCATGCAGTTACATAATAAACTCAGCAAACCGGAATTGATTGCACGCCTCAATGCAGAGACTTTTAAAAGGAAAACAGTCTCCTTTTATCGTTATGTAAACATCCATAATCCTGAAGAGTTCAGAGACAAGCTCTACCTGGAATGGAGCAGTTTGAATTGTTTGGGACGGATTTATGTGGCCAAAGAAGGCATCAATGCACAAATGAACATTCCTGAACAAAACGTTTCAACATTTTGTGATTTGCTTGACAATACAAAGGGATTGGAGAACATGCCGCTAAAATGGGCCATTGAGGATGATGGTCATTCATTTTACAAATTAACCATCCGGGTGCGACCAAAAATTGTTGCTGATGGTCTGAGTGAGAATGTTTTTGATACCACCAACGTTGGGAATCATTTAGCGCCAATTGAATTTCATGAATTGGCTCAAAATCCGGATGTCTTTGTAGTGGATATGCGAAACAGTTACGAAAGTGAGGTTGGTCATTTCAAAAATGCCATTTGTCCCGATGCGGCCACTTTTCGCGAAGAGGTTGAGATGGTGGTGGATATGCTGGCGGATAAGAAAGATGAAAAAATACTTCTCTATTGTACCGGTGGCGTTAGATGTGAAAAAGCCAGTGCCTGGTTAAAACATCATGGATTTAAAGATGTTAATCAGCTACACGGTGGCATCATTGCTTATTTCCGTGAAATTAATGAAACTGGCAAAGTGTCTGTATTCATTGGCAAAAACTTTGTTTTTGACAACCGGTTGGGTGAAAGAGTTACCCCTCACATTCTTGCCAAATGCCATCAATGTGGCAAACCTTGTGATAATCACACCAACTGTGCATATCAACCGTGTCATGATTTAATCATCCAGTGTGATGAATGCAAAGCAAAATACAATGGTTGTTGTAGTGACACTTGCCATGAGCATCAGCAAAAAGGAACACCGCACCACTTGTTTCATGAACTGGTAGGGAAAGTTAATAAGCAAAAAGCAGTTGTCAAATGATTAAAAATTTTTGGAGAGAGACCAATCAACCCCTGTTTATGCTGGCACCCATGGAGGATGTTACCGACACCTCTTTTCGTGAGGTGGTGATGCAGAACAGCAGACCGGAGAATCTGAACATTGTTTTCACTGAGTTTACTTCAACCGACGGACTTTGTCACCCCAAGGGGCGTGACAAAGTATCAGAGCGCCTTGTTGTTTCGCCAAGTGAGGCAGCGGTTTTGAAAAGCAAAGGCATTAAAATAGTTGCTCAGATTTGGGGAAATTCACCAAAAAAATTCTACCATGCCACAAAACATATCGATGAACATTATCAATTCGATGGAATTGATATCAACATGGGATGTCCGGTAAAAAATGTGGTACGAAAGGGATGTTGTTCAGCATTGATATCAAACCCAACATTGGCCAGTGAGATCATACATGCTACCAGGGAAGCCACCCGGTTGCCGGTGAGTGTAAAAACCAGAATCGGCGTTAAATCTATTGTTACCGAAGAGTGGACAGGCTTTTTACTGGAACAACAACCCGAAGCCATTATTTTACATGGCCGCACCCAGAAACAGATGTCGGACGGCCATGCCAATTGGGATGAGATTGAAAAAGCCGCTCAGCTGCGCAACCAGATGGGCTCAACGGTAAAAATCATCGGGAATGGGGATGTCACATCCATCACAGAGGCAAGAGAAAAGGTTTTTAACCATGGGATTGATGGAGTAATGATTGGTCGTGGAATATTTGCAAATCCCTGGCTCTTTTCAAACGGGGAAAAGCCAACCTTAACCGAGCGCCTGGAAACACTCGAATACCACTTGCAGTTGTTTCGACGCAATTGGGAAGGAAAGAAAAACTATCAGATTCTGAAGCGTTTTTATAAAATATATCTTTCCGAATTCAGAGGTGCTGCTGAGTTGAGAGCACGTTCAATGGAAACAAACGGATATGACCAGATGTTGGAACTCATCAAAACCGCGAAGGCGGGTTTTGATGGTCAGGAGGAATTTCCGGCAAATTTTCGTCATCATCATCCTCTTCATCCTCAAAGGGAGGTGGAGGTTTCTGAGGTCCCTCCTTTCGGTAAACAATAGCAGCCGTAATCCCTGCCATAAATCCCCATAAATGACCTTCCCACGAATGGGGCATGTACTCGGCCAGCGGAAACATTCCCCAAACCAAACTTCCGTAAAGGAAAATGACAAACAGCGTGACCGCCATTAAAGGGATGTGCCGGCGAATAACGCCGCTGATAAAAAGAAACGACATCAGTCCATACACCAAACCACTGGCACCAATGTGCCAGGCTTCGCGTCCTCCAAACCAAAGCCATGCGCCGGCCAGTAAATAAATGGTCACAAAAACCTTGTAGGCCACTCCACGATAAAAATAAAAAAGAGTGACTCCTAATATGAAAAATGAGACCGAATTGTTGTACAGATGCTGCCATCCGGAATGTATAAAAGGAGCTGTGATAATACCTGTCAGACCTTTTAGCTGTAAAGGATAAACCCCCAGGTAATATAGTTCCAGCTTTTCGAGCCACGATATGAGATGAACCGAAAACATCAACAAAACCATACTCACAGGCATTATCAGACTGTGAATGAAACGGCGTTTTTCTGGTTTTTGATGATTTCCAACAATTTTGAACATCAGGTGCGGAGTCAGTTTGTATCTTTTTTAGCTATTTCTCTAAGTATTTTGGTAAATCCTTCAATATCCTCCTCGGTAGTGTCAAAGGCTGTCATCCAACGCACTTCTGAGCGGTTTTCGTCCCAGGTATAAAAGAAATAGTGTGCTTTAAGAGCCTCAATCCAACGCTTGGGAATAATTGCAAAAACGCCATTGGCCTCCACTTTTTGTGTGATGGTAACGCCAGGTACACCGGATGCTGCTTTAGCCAGATTTTGAGCCATTTTGTTGGCATGCAATGCATTGTTTCGCCACAAGTCGTTTGTAAAGAAGACATTAAATTGAGCCGAGATGAACCTCATTTTACTATGTAACTGAGCCGATTGTTTGCGAATGAATTTAAGTCCGCCAGAAAGCTCTTTGTTAAAAACGACCACAGCCTCACCGAACATCAATCCGTTTTTGGTTCCCCCCAGCGATAACACGTCAACCCCCACTTTAGCTGAAGTTTCGGCCATTGAGCAATTCAATGCAGCGGCGGCATTAGATAATCTGGCACCATCCATATGTACAAGTAAACCTTTATCGTGAGCCCAGCTGCAAAGGGCTTTTAACTCTTGCAAAGAATAGAGAGTTCCCATTTCGGTGCTTTGTGTGATGGAGATAACTCTTGGTTGCACATGATGCTCCACTCCTCCTCCAGTCAGATATGGTTCAATCAATTCCGGAGTAAGTTTTCCATCGGGTGACCAGATGTCGATGAGTTTACAACCAGTCTGCTTTTCCGGAGCGCCGCACTCATCCACATTAATATGTGCCGTATGGGCACATATGACTGCTTCATAAGGTCGCGCCATGGCCTGAAGGGCTATGATGTTGGCTCCTGTTCCGTTATATACAAAATAAGTTTCGGTTTCCTCCCCAAACTGCTTTTTAAAGAGATTTAAGCAGTCCTGGGTGTAAACATCTCCACCATAACCAACAGTATGTCCATTGTTAACATCGTTAAGCGCTTGCATAATCAGTGGGTGTACCCCGGCATTGTTATCACTTGCAAATCCCCGTTTGTTCATCTTTTTTTATTTCAAATGTAATCAATTTTGAGTGAAAATAGCTTCATCTTAAATTGGCAGGGAGAAATACAGGACATTATTGAATGCAGCAAAGCACACAAAATTTTAAAATTTTGTGTGCTTTGCGGTCAATTAATCTTCTCTACGCTCTGATCCGGGCAATTTGCAAAATCATTTAAGCATGAAATACCAGCATTGGGGTATTGGTATGAAACAGCATCTTCTTACCAATGGATGGGTTAACCAACCTGGCTACAAGGTTTCTTCTTCGTGTTGTCAAACTGATGATGTCAATTTTGTTTTTCCTGATGTACCACTCCAACCCTACCCAAAAATCTTCGTTTTCAATCAAATCACATTCAACTTTGATGTTAGGAAGTTTCTCTTCTACGTGCTTTTTAAGTCCGTCCAATTTGAGCTTGTCCCATTTGCTCTCTGAATGTGGACCAACGTGAACAAAGAAGATTTTAACATCAAGAGGTTTTACGATGCGTTCAAGTTTATCCAGCGCTTTAAAATCCGACTCTTCGAAATTGGTGGCATAAAGTACGTTTTTAATATTATCGATGCCTTGATAGTTAAAATCCTCGGGAACGGCTAATACAGGCACTTTAGCCAGTTCCATGACTTCCGCAGTTACACTGCCAATTAAGTCATCCGCTTTTCGGTTGCGTCCCCTGGTACCCATAATAATCACCGTTGGCTGATACTCTTCACTGAAATGGAGTATTTCCTCTTCGGCAACTCCGCGAAGCAATTTGTGCTTTATGCCAATTTTCGACTGGTATTGATCCTTATTCTTCTCCTTAAATTTTTTAAGAAAAATCTTCATGTCAGCATCGGCCTTCTCCTCCATGTCCACCATCATTTCATCCAGACTGGTATCATATACATAGGCTTCAGAAAAAGGAAGTGTATTAATAACCGGGTTAAAATAGACATGGAGTACTGTGATTTCGGCATTCAGTCGTGATGCCCAATCAAGAGCCATATCAGAGGCTTTTTCAGAATAGTCACTGAAGTCAACCGGCAACAGAATGCGTGGCTTGGGTGGACGTCCGGATTTTTTCTCCGCAAATTTCATGATGCCCGGCTCCTCTATGCTCTCCATTATTTTCATAGCCTTTTCAAGGTCAGACTCTCTGATCCTGATTTTAACACTGGCATTTACAGCACCTTCAATCAAGTTGGCATTTTGAAGAAAACATTCAATACCTTCTGACTCAAGAATATTTTGTAATACCTGTGCATGTTGAAAATTGTGTGTGGCTAATGTGATTATCTTTTCTTCCATGATATAAAGGGGTTTTAGTTCGCTATTACTCTCTTAATTTAACAAAACCTAATGAAAAAAACAAGTAGCGATTTTTACTTTTAACCAAAGAGATCGGAAATGTTATCTTGATAAGGCGGATTAGCAGAAACTCTGTTTTACCAAAAAAGCCGGAGGATTCCGGCTTTTTTGGTAAGATTGGTCAGGATTAAAAGTGAAAGATATAAAGTGGGGTTTGCGGGTGTCATTTTGATATTTTAAAATAAGCACTAAGAGTTGAATTATCCTAGGTTTTATGTTTTGTTGCGTGCATTTTAACGCATGTAGTATAGGTGAAGTGTTTTAATTACAATTATTTAAATATTGGTGTTTTAACGCATGATATTTATTGAGGAAACATGAGAAATCATAAAAATTTCACTGCGTTTTAAGGATGAAACCTACTTTTTGTAGAAGTTTTAAAGCAGTATCAATACTTTTTCTATCTCCGGATATTGATTGGAATACTCGCTGAGTTTCTTCCTCAGATTGGATTTGCGTACCCTCAAATTGCCTTGTGTGATTCCGATGAGTGTTGCAACCTGTTTTGAGGACATCTCGCAATGAAATAGAAATAAAATGATCTTTTCTCCGGTTGTCAGAGAAATATCTTTTGGAATATCAAAATATGAATAGAAAAGGTCTTCATGTATGATCTCATTCAGAATAGCATTAAATTCATTTTTCATGGTTTGAAGTTCCATCTGAATGGCTTGATGCATGTCGGAATTATCTTTAATAAAGCGGTATGAAAGCTGTTCAAGCCGTTCCTGAGTTGCTACGTGTCTCAACGTCAGCTGATGATAAAGAGCCAGCAGATGCTCCTTCTGGGCTTTTTCCTTACTTATTTGTATAGTCCATGACTCTGCAATCTGACGCATTAAAATCTCTTTTTCCAAACTGGAGTTTTTTTGTTTCAGCTTCAGCCGAAATAAAAATATGATAAAAACCAGCAACAGAACGGCAAAAATGATTGTAATGAATATCTGTTGAAGCTGTTGCTTTCGCTGGACTTCAGCAACTTCAAGAATGGTTTGAATACATTGAGGCTGGTTCTCTTCGTTAGCCAACGGACAATTCTCAATGGCAAATTGCAGGACTTCCAACTCCTCCTTTTGAAAATGTGCGGAACTGATCATTGTCTCATTGGATTCAAAATTGCTCCCGGACAAATCTGAAAAAGAGAAAAATGTAACGAGAATACTATAAAATACAAGGTATTTATACTCCTGAAGTTTATGAATCACCTTTTTTTTCTTATTTTCAGAAAAGAGGGCGTCATTCAAAATTCTCATTACTAATAGGCTGATCTTCATTTTTGAGTCTTCATCAAAATTTGCAAAGTTACAATTTTGACCGGGGACCTTTCCAGAGGAGGAAATTTTTAAGTGTTTACAATCTCAGATGTAATATATTATATCTCAGGTTGTTTTAGGCCAAAATCATGAAATTATAAATGAAGTCAGGGTAAAGTTCTTAATATGAATGGTTTTATTTAAGTTTCAGAATGTAAAAATAAAAAGTTTTTTCTACCTTATCAAAAAAAATAATTTAGACATTTATCCAACAGCATCAATACGCGATACCGACAAAACACCTTTAACCTCTTTTACTTTTTTAATTAACGTATTTAATATTTGATTATTATTTACGAACACAGAAACAGTACCCTCAAATAATCCTTCTTTGGAGTCGACTGAAATTGATCGGGTTTTTAGTTTTAACTCTTTAGAAATGATTTGAGAAATGTTACTGACGATTCCAATATCGTCCTCTCCCACAACTTTTATCGCAGCCAGATAACTTCCTCCTGCTTCACCAGTCCAACGAGCCTGAATGATACGGTAACTGAACTTGGTGTGCATTTCGTTTGCATTGGGGCAATTATTTCTATGGATGCGTATGCCACCTGAAACAGAAACAAACCCAAAAATTTCATCTCCAAAAATGGGATTACAGCATTTTGCCAGTTTAAAATCAACGTTGGTGAGGTTTTTGTCGATTAATAAAACATCATCGCCTTGCAGTTGACCATCATCCTGAGGCGGAGCAATAAAGTTCTCAGCACTTCGCCCTGATTGACGGGAGTCTGAATGATCTCGTTCATGATCTTTACGCTCATGCTGTTGAATAAACTCTTTTATTGCTACTATGTCCAGTTTTTCCAGGGCAATATCTCTAAAGAAATCATTAACACTTTTAAATTTAAAGTGTTTAACCATCACTCCTGTTAACTGGTCGCTGAGATCTATCTTCCAGTTTTTTAAGCGTCTTACAAGAAGTTCTCTTCCAAGCTCTGATTCCTTATACTGAATATCGCGCAGCGCTTGTTTTAGCTTGGTTTTTGCCTTAGAGGTTACAACTATTTGTAACCAATCCTGTTTCGGTTCCTGGTTGGAAGTGGTTTGTATATCTACTTGGTCACCATTTTGAAGAACATGCCGAATGCTCACGTTTTTATCGTTTACACGGGCTCCTGCACATTTTTTCCCGACTTCGGAATGAATATCAAATGCGAAATCCAACACCGTAGCTCCTTTGGGAAGCCTTCTCAAGTCGCCTTTGGGAGTAAAAACAAATACCTCCTCGTCATATAGGTTTAGCTTAAAGTCGTCAATGAAATCAACGGCATTAAGTTCCGGATTTTCAAGTATATCCCGAATATTAGCTAACCACATATCCAGTCCCTGATCACCTTTCACTCCTTTGTATTTCCAGTGGGCAGCCAATCCTCTTTCGGCGACTTCGTCCATACGTTTGGAGCGGATTTGCACCTCCACCCACTTATTTGCGGGGCCTAATACGGTTGTATGCAGCGATTCATAACCGTTGCTTTTGGGAATGGATAACCAGTCGCGCATGCGACTGGGATTGGGCTGATATTTATCGGCTACAACTGAATAAACTTTCCAGCAATCTGCTTTTTCGTGTTTTTGAGGACTGTCCAGTATAACACGGATCGCAAAAAGGTCGTAAACCTGTTCAAACTCCACCTTTTGCTTCTGCATTTTGTTAAAAATGGAGTGAATAGTTTTGGTTCTTCCCTTAATGTCAAACTTTAAATTATATTGCTCAAGCTCCTCTTTAATAGGATCTATAAACTCCTTAATATATTTCTCCCGAGCACGTTTGGTTTCGTTCAGTTTTTTGGCAATGAATTTATACATGTCGCGGTTCGTATATTTCATCACGAGGTCTTCCATCTCCGATTTGATGGTGTACAAACCTAAACGATGCGCCATTGGAGCATATAAATAGGATATTTCAGAAGCTATCTTCAGCTGTAATTCCCTATCGTATAAATCCAGAGTACGGATGGTCTGAAGTCTTTCGGCTATAATGATCAGTATCACCCGTACATCCTGTGCAAAGGTCAGCAACAACTTTCTAAAATTTTCGGATTGAATGGATACATTCCTTTGATACAGATCAAATACTTTTACCAGTCCATCCATGATATTAGCAACCTGTGAACCAAATTGCTTTTGGATCTGATCAATGGATTGATCAGATTTTCGTACGGTATCATAAAGCAATGCACATATTAGCGAGGTTCTGCCAAGACCAATTTCTTCCAGCGCGATGGTGGCCACTTCAAGGGAATGAACAACGGAGAGTTTACCTGATAACCGACGATCAAAACCAGCCTGCTCGAGCGACAGCTCAATTGCTTTTCTAATTTGTTTGATATCATCCCAATTAAGAACATTACGAGAGGCTCTGAGTAACTTTTGATACGCCTGAATAATCTCTTTCCGATCTTCGGTTGATATGTTGGCTAGTTTTGTTTCCATCTTTTCTCCGGTTTAATGTCTATCTCAAACAACATGCGGTGCATGTTGGGTTTAAACAAATTTGAAGGGTTTCTTTGTGTAAAGATAAAACAATCCGTTTAATGAATGATTTGGAGTTTTTATTTCCTGCGTAATAATAATTATGTGTTGAAATACAGTCATTTAAATTGTTTTATCAATTTTATTGGAAATCTAATGAAATATTTTTTAATTTTCTTTATATTAGATATATACAGTTAGTTTACTAAATTATATATTTAATAATGAAATATGATGAACCAGAATCTTACACAAACAGATGTTTGAATCTTTTAAGTTTTTTTACAACATCTTATTTTGAGCACTGATTGCTATGAACAGATGGATAGTTGTCGATTATCTCCAACAATGCCTACACAGCGGCATTTCAATTGCTTCTTCAATAGAATTTAACGATGTTAAAAAGAACATTATTGACGTCAGTTGGTTTATTTATTAATAATGCTTTATGAATTGCATATTTGACTTTTTGATAATTTAGTCCTATATTTATTATTAACGAAAAAGTTAGATAACACGCCGATCTCAAACGGTTATTTAATTTTATTGCAACAACTTCGCATCTGAGCATGTTAAACGGCCTGATGACTGAATCAACAGGTCAAATGTCCCGAATTTCAAAGGGTAAAAAAGTTGATTAAAAGTAAGTTGTCGTTTGTATCGCGTAATTTTTTTATAAATAGTAATTAAAATATCTCAATGGTTTAACGAACTATTAATATTTACTAATTACAAACAGGGTAATGTACCCCAATTTTATAGAATATTGAAAATCAATATATTGTTTAACCTTAAAAACTTGTATTATGAGAAGTGCAGGATCATTTATAGGAGGTTTACTGGCTGGCGCAGCTTTAGGCGCAACTATTGCATTGTTATATGCCCCTCAGTCGGGTGAAGATACCCGCAAGCAAATCAAGAAGAAAGTCGATGAATTGGAAGATGAGTTGGATGTCCTTCGAGGAAAACTTAAAACCAAAGGAGGAGAATTAAAGGAGGATATCAAACAAAAAATACATGAAGTCGAAGGAAGAATTGAGAAAATGGTGAATGAATATAAAAAGCCACAGGAAGCGAAAGCTAAATAGGTATTAAGACCCAATGCTTTTTGCAAAGCATTGTCACATTTTATCTCAATTAATCATTTTTTCGAGGATTTAAAAATCCTGCATCCGGCCATGCTCGCTTTACATCGGGTTCTGCCGGATGTTTTGTTTGAACTGTTTCCCAAATAAGATATGGAGAGAATTTAACTATACTGTAAAGAAATTTGATATATTTACATACAGTACTTACACAACCTCACTAAATCAGGATGTATTATGTTTAAAGAAGACTTTAAAGATCATCTGAATGATGTAAAAGATGAATTTGAGAAATACGTAGATAAGCGCATAGACTTATTAAAATTGCACATTGTGGAAGAGTTATCCAGGTTTACCGCAGGGTTTGCTGTAAAAATGGGCATTCTTTACTTGCTTTTTTTCGCTTTGATGTTTATTTCTATTGCAGGAGCCTATTTTTTGGGACATTTGTTAGAATCCGTAACTCTTGGGTTTCTATTTATTTCGGGTTTCTATTTTTTATTGGCGTGGATGTTCTATCTGCTTCGCCGAAAACTAGTTGAAAAACCTGTAATCAGATCTTTTGTAAAGCTCTTTTTCCCAAAATTTGAGGATGATGATGAGTAAAATTTAAAAAACATATTTTCCTATGGCAAAACGAAAAATCAGTTATCAATACATCGAATCATTTCAGGAATTAGAAGAGGAGAAAACCCGACTGCTATATGAAGTTAGGCTGGCTCGTCGTAAACTGGATTTGTCTGTGATGGAATTTAGTGCCGCACTTAGTCCAATGCGCTTGCTGTCCTCTGCCTTGGCAGAATGGATAAAACCGCTTTCCGGTGCATTAAGGCAGTGGATAGAGAGTAAGATTACCGGGCACTCAAGAAAATAGGACGCTAATTAAGAGATTGGTTCTTGATTTGTTTCATAAAATTGTATTTTTGTTACTCTACAAATTACCCTTAAATTTATGGAACAACCAGGTATTCAGGAAAGAATTAAGCAACTGCGTGATGAGTTGCACCACCATAATTTCCTCTATTATATAAAAAATGATCCGGAAATTTCTGACAAGGAATTTGACCGGAAACTTGCAGAACTGGCAGATTTTGAAAAACAACATCCCGAATTTCAGGATCCCAACAGTCCCACCATGCGGGTTGGTAGTGATTTAAGTCAGGATTTCAACACAGTAAAGCATAAGTATCCCATGCTTTCACTTGGAAATACCTACTCAGAAGGTGAGTTGCGTGATTTTGTCAACAGGGTTGAAAAATTGGCCGGAGAGCCGGTTGTTTTTGTCTGTGAGCTGAAATATGATGGTACGGCCATATCACTTTCTTACGAAAATGGGCGCCTGCTTTCCGGCATAACCCGGGGAGATGGTATTGAGGGCGATGATGTAACTTCCAACATTAAAACCATAAAAAGCATCCCGCTGCAATTAAATGGCGACCATCCCCCGTCATTCGACATCAGAGGCGAGATTTTTATATCACGGAAGAGTTTTGAGAAACTCAACGAAGAAAGGAAAAGCGAAAATTTGCCATTATTTGCAAATCCCCGAAACGCAGCAGCCGGCTCTCTAAAACTACAGAACAGTTCACTGGTTGCCAAACGACCTTTGGAGTGCTATCTCTATCATATGCTGGGAGATAATCTTCCCGGCGACAGTCATTTCGAAAACCTGAAGAAGGCCGAAACATGGGGTCTGAGAGTATCTCCACACATGGAACTTTGTCGCAGTGTTGATGAAGTCATCGCTTTTGTCCACCATTGGGATAAAGCTCGCATGGAACTGCCTTTTGAAATTGATGGCATTGTTATAAAAGCCGATTCCATTGCATTGAGAGAAAAATTAGGCTTCACCGCCAAATCTCCACGTTGGGCTATTTCCTATAAGTTTCAGGCCGAATCGGCATATACCTGTTTGATTTCGGTGGATTTTCAGGTGGGACGTACCGGCGCGGTAACGCCGGTTGCCAATCTGGAGCCGGTTCCCCTGGCAGGCACTACAGTAAAAAGGGCTTCCCTTCATAATTCCGACATCATTGCAAAACTGGATTTGCATCTGAATGATATGGTGGCGGTGGAAAAAGGTGGCGAAATCATCCCTAAAATCACAGCTGTTGATGTGGCTCAACGTCCACCCGGAGTACCGAAAGTGGAGTTTATCAAAAATTGTCCCGAGTGTGGCACCCCATTGATTAAAAACGAAGGCGAAGCGGCGCATTATTGTCCCAACGATACCGGATGTTCCCCCCAGATTTTGGGTAAAATGATTCATTTCGTTAGCCGGAAAGCCTTGGATATTGATGGTTTGGGAGAAGAGACCATCGAACTTTTCTACAAAAAGGGATTGATTAAGGATGTATCAGATTTATATACCATTCCTGAACGGAAAAGTGAGTTTTTAAATCTGAAAGATTTAAAAACAACAGATGAAGCAGGTAATCCTCTTCCATCAGATATTCCTTTGGAAAAAATCCTTTTTTCGCTCAAAAGTGCTCCATCACTGTCTGTTTGTAAGCAGATAGCGGGTATTTTTCCAGAGCTTGATAAAGAATCAATTCCTAAAGAAATTCAAGGAAAATTAGAGATAGAGAGTAAAAACCTTAAGTTTTTAACCATTGGAGAAAATCTCCGGTTTATAAAACGATTAAACCTGCAAAACCACGTGGTGGGTTTTGCAGAATTACTTAAAGCCATGAATATTCCGGGGTTAAATGATGCTGATTTGGAGCAGATTGTTGATTCCTTCGGATATTTTTATTTCTTGCAAAATGCATCTGCACAAGAAATTGAAGAGAAAACCGGTTTTGATTTTATAAAAGCCAATGCACTTGTGAATGGTATTAAAAGTACTTTTGCTAAGCCCGATCGTGCCAACCATCTTTCAATTATCAGCATTCAGCAAAAAACCTTTGATCGCATAACCATCTCGCTGGAAGAATCAAAAAATCAGCCTTTCGAGCGGGTTTTGTTTGCATTGGGCATTCGGTATGTAGGCGAAACGGTCGCTAAAAATCTCGCGAGGGCCTTCCGAACGGTAGATGCACTCAGCAGTGCCGGTTTGGATCAACTTTTGGAGGTTAAAGACATTGGGGCATCCATTGCCGGTAGTGTCATGGCATATTTTGCCGACAAAGAGAACAGAGAGTTGGTTGAGCGCTTGCGTTCGCGCGGTTTGAAAATGGAAGTTTCGGAAGATGCAACAGAGGTTGCTGGTGACGGACTAAACGGACAGGTTTTTGTGATAACAGGAAGTTTTGCCACCCCACAGAGGAGAAAGGAGTTGAAGGCACTGGTTGAAAAACATGGAGGGAAATCAACCGATTCGGTTTCAAAAAACACCAGTTTTTTGCTGGCCGGAGAAAATGCCGGGCCTGAAAAATTGAAAAAAGCTGAAAATCTGGGTGTAAAACTCATTGATGAGTCAGAATTTTTGAAAATGATCAATGAGCAGGATTAATATTCGGAATTATTTCGGCTTTTATCCATTTACTTTTTACTTTTATGCACATATTAGTAACCGTTTAAATTTAATCTATAAAACATGTAAAGACTCGAAGATTTTTATCCCGAGATATTCGGGAATAGACAGATAGAGTTGTTAAGAAAGATAATTAGACACAACTGGTATCCTGTTTTTATCTAATCCATAAATATCGGGATAGCATCTAAAAATCGTCGATATAAATTTAAACAGTCTTTATAAAGCATGATTTTTGTGCAATATATAAATCATTAAAATGAAGTTATTTCGAAAAACACGAACCCGCGTTGGGGCATGGATTTTAAACAGGCAGGCAAAATCGGTTAAACGAGTTGTTAATGTAATAAGTCTTAAACAGGCCAAAAGCATTGGTATTGTTTTCGATGCCGGCGATAAGGGAATTGTGGAGGAAGTGAACCGTTTTATAAAATCGAGAGCAGAGTATGGCACCAGTTTTACCCTTTTGGGCTATATTCCTGAACATGTAAAGGAGCATAATTATATAAGTGACAAAAAGAAGACTTTCTTCACCGTTAAGGATCTTGGTTTTTTCATGTACCCTCAAAGTGAGTCAGTTTCTGCATTTATAGAATCTTCCCCCGATTTGCTGGTGGTTATTTCCAGGTATTACTACTTTCCCCTTCATTGGGTGGTAAAATTGTCTAAGGCGCGGTTTAAAGCAGGAGCATCCAAACCATTTGGCGACGATCTGGATTTTATGATAGAACTGAATGAGCAAAAAGAGGTCAGTTTAACTGAACAATTAGCTCATTATCTGGGAAGTATAAATGAAGATAAGATGGCATAAAAATTGATGATGGAAATTAACTTTAATATTAAAAATTATGAAATACATATCACTTACCCTTATTGTTGCCCTTGCCGGATTGTTTATGCTTCAGGGCTGTACTTCGCGACGCGTTGAGCGTGTTGGATTAGATGAAACCATTGATCTTAGTGGACGTTGGAACGATACCGACTCGCGGTTGACTGCACAGGCCATGGTCGATCAGATTCTAGGCGGTCACTGGATAGATAATCATACCCGCAATACCGATGAAAGACCCGTAGTGATTGTAGGGCTTGTATATAATAAATCCCATGAGCACATCAGTGCAGAAACATTTATTCGCGACGTTGAAAGAGCATTTATAAACAGTGGCAGAGTGCGTTTGGTGCAAGCCGGTGATAAACGGGAAGAGCTTCGACGGGAACGTGCAGCGCAGCAAGAATTTGCTTCGGTGGAAACCGCTAAAAGATGGGGTCAGGAACTGGGTGCCGATTTCATGCTCAATGGCGATATTAACTCAATTGTTGACACTTATCGTCGCGAAAGGGTTATTTACTATCGTGTGAATTTGGAACTAACTCACCTTGAGACCAGCGAAATCGTTTGGATTGGTGATAAACAGATACGTAAATACGTCAGAAACTAAAGATTCTAACCAGCTAGCATTTAGGTATATAAAGTCGTGCGGAATGTTTTCCGCACGACAATAAAATTTTTCAGAATTCAAAACAAAGTCCTCAACTCTGCAATTAAATATAACTCAATTTACAATGAAGTATCTGCTGATGGTAAATATGTTGTTGATCCTGACAGGATGTGCTACATTTTACCAGCGCACAGCTGAAGTTCAGACACAAATTGCTTCCGGGGATTTTGAGCAGGCCAACCGTTCCCTGGAGCGCAACAGACGATGGGCAGAAAGTAATAATCACAGGGTTCTGTTTTACATGAACCGCGGATTGGTTCTTTTTATGATGGGCGAACATGAAGAGAGCAACCGCTATTTCGACAAAGCGGATTTTTATATTGAGGATTACCGAAAGAATCTTGCGACAGAGGCATTGGTACTTGTTTCCAATCCCATGGCTCGCCCCTATCCTCCCGAGGATTTCGAATCCATCATGATTCACTATTACAAAGCACTGAATTTTATTGCTTTAGAAAATTATGAGGGTGCACTCGTTGAAGCGCGACGCGTAAACATCAGACTTCAGGAAATTAACGATCAATACCGGAATCATAAAAACCGTTATGCCCGGGATGCTTTTGCACACAATTTGATGGGACTGATTTACCAGGCCAACGGTGATTACAACAATGCATTTATCGCCTATCGAAATGCATTGGAAATTTATGAAACCGACTATACGGAACTATTTCATCTTGGCCCTCCACTTCAATTAAAGGAAGATTTGCTTTATTCTGCTCGTCGCATGGGTTTTAGAAACGAAGTGCGCTATTATGAAGAGAAGTTTGGTATTAAAGCGCCGGAACCAGACAGCGAAAACGGAGATTTGGTTTTTATATGGATGAATGGTTTAGGGCCTGTAAAATCTGAATGGAGTCTGAACCTCAGTAACATGGGAACCCGAAACGGAATGATGATTTTAGGAAGCGATGAACTGGGAGTGACATTTCCAATTTATCTGGGCAATCAATCGTCACAGCAAAGAGCTTCTTTGAGCAATTTGTCCATCATTCGGGTAGCATTTCCAAAATATGTCGAGCGTCCGCCACTCTATCATGAAGCATCACTTCTTCACCAGGGAGAAAGACACCGACTTGAAATGGCACAAAACATCAATCGCATCGCATTTCAATCCTTGCACGATCGCATGTTGCGCGAAGTCGGCAACAACATCATGCGTTTGGCAGCCAAGCAGATTATGGAAAGAACAGCTCGAAATGAAAATAGAAACCTTGGTACTTTGGTCAGCATCATTAACGCCATAACTGAGCGAGCGGATACCCGAAATTGGCAATCACTCCCTTATTCCCTATCCTATACTCGTGTTTCGTTACCGGCAGGCAAAAATGAGTTAATACTGGAACAACACCGTGTTGGCGGCGGCGTTTCTTCTGAGAATGTTTCAGTGAACATACAACCGGGTGATACGAGTTTCAGGGTTTTTCATCAATTAGGGACACGTCCATAAGTTGCTCAAACCGGCTTAATAACTCTTGATACTTACTCTCTCTGATTGACAATACCATTTCGCACCGAAGATTAAAATCCTGATGAACAATAGAGGGCTCTATCTCTTTAATGACCCTCATCACATCATTCATATTTTCGTAAGCAAATTGTATGGTAAGATGTTTGTCAACGGTTCGTTCGACTATGATGCCATTGGAAATGGCATCAGCAGCTGCCTCTTTGTAGGCCTGTATAAGACCGCTGGTACCAAGTTTTGTCCCTCCAAAGTAGCGCACCACCAAAATTAAAACATTGGTGATTTCATTTGATTTGATTTGACCGTGAATAGGTTTTCCGGCAGTTCCCGATGGCTCCCCGTCATCGTTTACACGAAAGTGCATACCATCGTTTCCCAACTGCCAGGCATAGCAATGATGACGTGCATCATAATATTTGGCTTTAACCTGGTCAATGAGATCCTTAATTTCAACTTCAGACTTCACAGGCCAGGCAAAAGCCAAAAATTTACTTCCCTTTTCTTTATATAAACCTTCAGCCGGCTGAGCAAGTGTTTTATAGGTATCGGATAATTCCATAAACATTCAAATATCACAACAAAATAACATCAAATGATGCGATTTGCATAATATCCGCCTGTTTATTTCTCAAGAACATTGTTGAATTCCAGTTCGGGATACTTTGATAAAGCGAATTGAAGAAAATGGTCGCGCTTTGCTTCATCTGCCAAAGTAATTTGTGGATAGAAGTAGTGTCCTTTGATTGTCATGCCGCAAAAGCCAAACACCTCTTCCCCCTGACTTTTTTTGAATGCGGTAATCAGATCCTTCTCTTCATACTCTTCCACAGTGTTTCCCATGGTGGTATGAATCACCACTTTCTTGTCGGTCAACAAGCCTGTTGCACCGTTGGCTCCATAATTAAAGGCAAATCCGTTGGTCAGCACCCTGTCGATGTAACCTTTGAGAATTCCTGGAAAAGAAGCCCACCAAAGTGGATAAATCACCGATATTAAATCGGCCTCTTTTATATATCTCTGCTCTGTTTGAATATCGTCCGGTACTGCTCCCTGTTTTAATTGTCCCAGGTCGTCGGACGATAATACTGCCTGGAAGTTTGCGTCATAAAGGTCACGTATAATGACTTTCCAGCCCTCCTCACGATATTTATTGGCAAGCTCATTGGCCAGATATATGCTGAAACTGTTTTTGGACGGATGTGATACTATGATTAAGTGTGTCATTTTCTATTATGATTAAGTTGATAATATTCTTTTAACCTTACCAAGCTTAATTTGTTCGAATGTGTGAAGTTAATAAAACCAAAAACTCCTGTTTTCATTCGAAAACAGGAGTTTTTGGTTTTATGCAAACCTTGAGAAACACTACTGCATTTGACCAAGTCTTTCATCAATTTGTTGCCTTACAGCAGGGTTGCTCTGGTAAGCAGCCATAATTCCCTGGTAAAGATCCAAATCCATACCTTCTTCCTGAATGGCCTCCATTACATCTCCTTGAATCTCCATCTGAATTTGCTGAAGAGACTGCGAAATGGTTTGAAACTTGGTGATTTCAGCTTCGTCAACTCCTTGAACATCACCGGTGGTTTGAAGCTGAGTAGCTATGGCATTAAATGTATCAAGATCCATTCCCTCTTCTTCAATTTTGTCAATCATTTTTTCCTCAGCAGCTTCCTGTATTGGAATAACCTTTACCACAGCATTTACAAACTGGTCAATTTGATCTTCTGAGAACGATGCCTGCTCTTGTGGCATTTGCATATCAAACTGTTGAGCATTTGTTGCCATGGCAACAAATGCCAAAATAAAAAGACTTGTTAATACTTTTCCGATCTGATTTTTTGTAAAACTCATAATACTCTTTTTTGATTAAATCCTGAAGAATTGTTATGAAAGTACCGATATTCTTCATGGGATAAATAATTTAATTAACAGTTGGTACTTTCTTTAAAAATCAATTGAATTTCAATTGATTAATATCGTTAAGAACAAATTTGGTTATTATGATATAGAATTCAAAAGAATATTACAAAGTATATGTGAATTTAACAGATATTAACAAATGCTATCTCACAGGAGTTAGTTCCTTTGTTTCCTGGAAAAAGATAAGCACATCATACCTGTACGCAGGCAGTGACGGTACATAGTTTCCCTGTTCGGAACGGGGATTGTAGGTCACTCCAATGGCTCGGTGTCCTAAAGGATCAGCAAGTAACGGGTGTCTGCGATCTTCCTCACTAAACACTAAAAAAAATTGATCCATTGGTACCTGTCCCAGATAATAATCGAGGCTGCCACTTTGCGCATTGGGAACATCCATAATTTGCATTGGAGAACCCCATTGACTTCCGGCGTTTACCTTTCCGATGCGAGTCCCAAAGCCAACAATGAGAACATCCTCCTCTCCCAGGTTGTTTCTGCTTAAGTTACCAATGTTGTACTGATTGTTTAACCCCATGGAGGTTGCCCTTGAATCACCTACATGGGTGTTATGAGCCCAGACAATTCCTTTGGAATCATCTCCATATTTAGTTAACAATCTTTGAACGGTATCCCACATGTGATTTACCCTGCTGTTCCATGAGTCCACGTTGCTCTGAACCGCCAACCTGTAGAAACTCTCTGCATTTTGCATGACCAGTGCATTTTGTTTTGCCCTGAACCACATTTTTTCATCAGCTAAATCTGTTATTTGATAATTCTCTTTGATGATATTTACAACCCTTCTAAGATCAGTTTCACAGGATCTGTTGCCACTGGCAACAGATCTGGCATATTGCCATTCGTCGTCACTAAATACAGCAAAACAGTTCAGTAATCGCTCAATTTCATTGTGCTGATCAGGCATAAATTCACTTGTGAAGCTTAAGAGGTCATCCATGGCTTCCCATTGTCCATACACATCTTTACCGTAAAACCCCACTTTTTCACTTTGGGGAAGATTTTTATTGTGTTCTCTGAGCCAATCAGCAAGAATAAGAATATCGGTATTAGCCCACATCCACTCCGGCCATCTATTAAATGATAGCAATACCTCGCGTGCAGAGTTTAGTGCTCCGCTTTTTCCCTTAACATATTTATTCAATCGGTATATGGATGCCCAATCGCCTTCAACGGCTATAAAATTGTAACCTTTCTCGGTAATCAGTCTTTTTGATATTTCAGCGCGCCAATGATAGTATTCGTGGGTTCCGTGAGATGCTTCTCCAAGTAGTATTAGCTTTCGGTCAGCAGCTAAATTTATAACAGGATTCAGATCAGTGGCTGAGGCAAATTCATTGGCACGTGTACCAAAAAAGCTTACCAAATCGTTGTCCGGTTCATTTTGTTGTGCGGGTTGACCCTGACAATGAATGAAAATTATTGATAATAGAATAAGTAGTTTAAATCTCATATTAGCATATATTTATTATTAAATCTCTAATATACAAAAAAAGGTCATGGGTTCAAACTCATTAATAAACAGTGACATTTTGTATAAAAAAATAGTCAAAATGTGTAAACGCAAAGGAAAATTAAGTTTTTATATTTGATGTTAACATTATTTAATGCTTCCTCACTGATAAGATCCTTCTTTTACTTCAAACGTAAAGTTAAAAGCGACTAACCTTTTTTCGTTTTCTGCCAATTAATTAATCAGGATAAAATCGTCTTTACCAAGACTATAAATAAACTATGATCATGTTAATAAAAGTAGTTAATACAATTCAGTATTTGTTAAATTATAATTCAAAATGCCATCTCAATACCTTAAATCACTTAATTATGAAGTCAAAATCATTACCAAATCTTAAATTTCTATTAATCGCAGCTGCACTGTTTCTATTCTTAACAGCAGATTTATTTGCCCAAGGTTCAGTTTCCCGTTCGGGCAGCACCTGGACTGCACGTGTCAATGGGAACACGGTATACACCGGAACCCGAATGTTTGATGCAATTAATGCCGCCTGTAATAACATGGGAGCAGGAACGATTAATATTTGGAATTCAGGCTCTTCAGGTCCATCAGGAGGCAATATTTATGCCATACGGCCAGGAGCTAATCAAACATTAGATTTTCATGGTCATTCAATACATTGTGATGGAGGTGATTTAATCGTTGCCATTCATGCAGACAGACGTAACAATATCACGATACGAAACCTCCATGTTACAGGAGCACCACGCTATGGAATGTGGTTCAGGGGATGTTCAGGTGTTACTTTACATAATATCACCATGGATTTGTCACACCCAGGAGCAGTAGGATTGGGCATAAGGGTTGATAATTCCACCGGAGCAGCTTCAAACCTCACCATAAGTGGTAATATTAACATCAATGGATCTCTAGGCCATGCCATTGAAACATATGGAGTTGATGGAATTTCGATCGGGAACGTAACAGTTACCAATACTGCAGTTGGTTGTGGAGTTATTCTGAATAATTCGAGAAACGCAACCATTGGAACCATTAATGGATTCCGCAATAATCGTGGAGGTGGTTATGCAACATTCAGGGTTGCAAATAACAATGGACCAAACATTCGCGTTCAAAAGGTAATCTCCAGAGAGTCTGGACGTGGATTCTTTAGCGTATCAGGAAGTTACGATTGCATTGTTAATGATGTGGATATTGCAAACAACACCAGTCATGGAATCTTTTTAGAAGATGCCACTGATACACATGTATTAAGCGGTACTGTGGTTAATTGTAACCCAAATACACAGATGGTAAGAACCACCAGATGTTCCATAAATCTTGGATCCGGTTCTGGTGACAATAATGCCAGAATAAACGGCCGTTATGCAGTGGTTGCAGTTCATAGCGGAAAAGCCCTTGATGTATATAATTGGGGAACATCTGATGGAACCAATATTGTTCAATGGGACTATTGGGGAGGAGGTGCACAGCAATTTAATATTTCAAGTGTTGATGGTGATTGGCACCGTATATCACCTGTAATTGCAACTTCAAAAGCACTAGATGTAGATGGTATATCTACTGCCAATGGTGCAAATATTCACATTTGGAATTATTGGGGAGGAAACGGACAGCAATTCAGGTTTCAGAATGCAGGTTCAGGAAGATATCGCATTATTGCCCGACATAGTAATAAATGTTTAGATGTATATGGAGCTTCATCTGCAAACGGAGCCAATATAATTCAGTGGGAATGTATATCAGGTGCAACCAATCAAATGTTTGAATTAGTCAGATTAGGTAGTCTGTCTAGTTCTCCTGATGAGACTAAGAATGAAATGAATGATGATTACAGAAACGTTATGGTTGGCTTAGAAGATTTAGAGAAAGTAAATGAAGAAATTCGAGTCTTCCCAAATCCGACAGGTGGTTCATTTAAAATAAATTTAGCTGCCTTTTATCTAGAAGGCATTGCAAATATTACTATTCTCGACATTCAGGGACGAAAAGTATATTCAGAAAGTGTTAGCAATAAAGAGGTTGAGATTAATGAGCAACTAAATCCGGGACTTTATTTTATCTATATTGAAAATGGCAATAATTCAACCATTGAAAAGATAATTGTAAAATAGATTTTATATAACTAGTAATTGAGATGGTATAGCCTGTGAGATTTTTATCTCACAGGTTTTTTTGTAATGAGATACTTGTTTTCGAACTCTCATAATATTTCTTCTTTTTAGATACCTCCAATTTATTATCTTTGGAATCGAAAAAAGGATAGAATTTGATTTTGATGGAGCAACTGATTGTAGTATTTACCGAAAAAAGAAACATTGGTCTGACGGCCATTCCATATATTGCAACACTTAATAATAATGAACCGATTACGCTGCATGAACATGCAACTATGTTGCATGTGGAAGAGAGCAGTGATAAGTTTTCATCACAGGAAAAGGAGATCATTAGCCTGTTGAGCAAAATCAGTGACCAGGCCTTACGAAAAAAGTTCAGTCCTCAACAAAATCTCAAGGATTTCATTGATCATCTTCCTCAACACCGGTTTTACAATACTTTGATTAAAGATCACATTGACAAGATACTGTATCAGGCCATCGTATTGCTATCCAAAGGAACTACCAAAGCTTACTATAAAAATGAAGGTTACAGTCACTTGTACACATCTGACATTCTGAATATTCCCCAATGTGCAGCTCAGCCTGTTTTTACATTCGATCTGACCAATGAAGGGTTAATTTATACACTAAAAGTAAAGCAATGCGACAATGATGAAAACATCAAAGAGTTTTCATTATTAAATCGTGAAGTGGAGTTTATTTGTCATCAAAGCGCAGCAATAAAAATACAAAACGATATTTGGTATTTTGATGGCATCGACAGCAATAAGTTTAAGCCCTTTATCACCAAAAGCACCATTACAGTTCCCCTTCGTCAGATAGAGCCATATATGGAGGGTTTTGTCAGGAATATGGTTCGAAATTTTGATGTCACCGCGAAAGGTTTTGAAATTAATACCACGAAAGAAGAACCGGTTCCTCACCTTACCATTGAAAAGGATCTCAAACATTTTCCGGTTATAGCTCTTCATTTTAGGTATTCAAGCAGAGCTTTTCTGGCTGATCGGCGATCGGGCATTTTCGTAGACCTAAAAAACGAAGATGGACGATTTACCTTTACCAAGTTGGAGAGAGATTTTGATTATGAGCAGAGATATGTTAACGAATTGACAAAGCTGGGACTTTTAAAATCAGGTGAAGCACTGTTTAAACCTGCTGATGCTCATTGCAATGATGATTCAACTGAGGTTTTGTCATTGATTACGAATTGGTTTATAAAAAACAAAAAGAAGCTGGATGAGCTGAACTTCTCTTTCGATAGCGATTACGAAGGCAGAGAGATTTTTGTGGGAAAAGTTTCGTTGACAATTGATACCAATGAGGAGAATGATTGGTTCGAAATTAAAGCCCGTGTGCAGATTGGAGAATATCTTGTATCATTCTATAAATTCAGGAAAAACCTTTTGGAAAACAACCCGGAATACATATTGCCCAATGGGCAATTGTTTATGATACCCGTGGAGTGGTTTACCCGTTTCAGTGAACTCTTTAATTATGCCAAATCTGACAAGGAAGTTATTCGTTTGCCCCGTGCACATTTTCAGATACTGGAGCAGGTAAAACATGGTGTTTCTAACCTCGAAAATGCGCCGCAACAGCCATTGGTGATTGGCGAAACCGAGCTGCCAAAAGGAATTGAAGCCAAATTGCGTCCATACCAGATTGAGGGATATGCTTGGCTTAATTTTTTGCGTGAGAATGGTTTTGGAGGAATTCTGGCTGATGACATGGGATTGGGAAAGACTTTACAGACCATCACCATGATTCAAAAGGTTTACCAGAATGAGAAACGCAACCCTGATGAAGCCGAACATGAAGAGATCAATAAACAACTAGATGATTCTTCCAGCCAGAAAGCACCGCAACAATTATCCATGTTTGATCCGCCCCCCAATCCTGTGTTTAATAGAAGTGGGTTATCTGCATCATTAATTGTTATGCCCACTTCGCTGGTTCATAATTGGCAAAATGAGTTGAATAAATTTGCCCCTTCCCTTAAAATATACAACTATACCGGAACAAACCGCCTCAGAAGTAAAGAAATTGGGAAGATATTCAGACACTACCACGTGGTTTTAACCAGCTACGGGGTATTGCGAAATGATGTTGAGATGCTTAAGTTGTATCGCTTTCATTATTTTATACTGGATGAGAGTCAATATGTTAAAAACCCCACATCCAAAGTTTATGAAGCTGTAAAAGAGATCGAAGCCTCACATCGGTTAACCCTTACCGGAACCCCTATTGAAAATTCGCTGGTTGATTTATGGGCACAAATGAATCTGGTAAATAAAGGGTTATTGGGTTCATTGGCTTTTTTTAAACGCCACTTTATTCAGCCCATTACCAAACAAAACAATGAGGAAAAGGAGATGAAATTACAACGACTGATTCAACCGTTTTTATTAAGGCGCACCAAAGAGAAGGTGGCAAAGGATTTACCGCCGGTGATGGAGCAGGTGTTATACTGCGACATGACTCCCGAGCAGGAGCAATTTTATGAAAAGGAGAAATCGGGGATTCGAAACAGCATTTACAAGGTATTTGAACAGAAGACCCCTGAACAAAGTGCCATTATGGCACTTCAGGCATTAACCCGGTTGAGACAAATTGCCAACCACCCTGTCATGGTTGATGATAGTTACCAAGGTTCTTCGGGTAAATTTGAGCAGATCATTGATAATTTGGAGAGCATTGTGGCCGAAGGCCACAATGTGTTGGTTTTTTCTTCATTTGTAAAAGATTTGGAGCTTTTGGAAAAAGAATTGTTTAACAGGAAGTTAAGGTATGCAAAACTAACCGGCGCAACCCGTGAAAGAGAAAAGGTGATCGACGAGTTCAACACAAAAGCTTCTATCTTCTTAATATCATTAAAAGCCGGTGGTGTGGGGCTGAATCTGACTAAAGCTGATTATGTTTTTATGCTGAATCCATGGTGGAATCCGGCTGCAGAAGCTCAGGCCATTAATCGTGCTCATCGAATTGGACAAACACGAAACGTGTTTGTCTACAGGTTTCTCTCATCCGGAACCATTGAGGAAAAAATCGCCAGATTGCAGGAAAAGAAAATGCAGTTGGCCGATATGTTCGTGAATAACAACAATCCATTGACAGACCTCTCAAAAGAGGAAATCATGGAATTATTCAGTTGAGAGGCCAATTTGTTTTTTTATTTGGCTTAATATTTGATTGCAAGGAAGGATAAGATTTTACACTGAAATAATTTAAATAATCAGAATATGAGACAAATTATGATTTCAGCCCTTTGCCTTTTAATGGCCTTCCCTATTGTAGCTCAGGAAGATGAACCTGCTGTTGGTGAAGTCATTGTAGAAACTCGCCAACTTGCACCTTTCGAAACCCTGCGAGTGGCAAGGGGAATTAACGTAACCCTTGTGGAGGGAGAAAAACCAAAAGCTGAAGTTCATATTATGAATGCCGATCCGGAAGATGTTCTCATTGAGCAATCCAACAAGGATCTGACCATTCGTATGCGTACCCGCATATATCGGAACATGGCAGTAAATGTATATCTCTATTACCAGAATATAAAAGAAATTAGTGCAGGAACCGGCGGCAGTGTCTATTCCGACGATGTTATTGAGGCAAAACGGTTGGTTTTAGATGCCGGAACCGATGCCTCCATCCAATTCGAGATTGAAGTAGACCACTTGGAAGTCAGTGCATCTGCCGGACGAGTGGAAGTGATGGGTACAGCCAATACAATTGATGTTAATTTAAGCACCGGTGGACGTTTTAACGGAGCAAACCTGGAAACCAAAAAGGCCAAGGTGCGCGCGAATACTGGTGCCGGAGCAGAAGTTTGGGTAACTGAAGAGTTGGAAGCAAGAGCAGCTTCAGGAGCCAGAATTGAATACACCGGAGATCCGCAAAAAATAGAAGTTCGAACCAGTTTAGGTGGAAGAGTGCAGGAAATGGAGTAATTAGAATAATATTCTGTATATCCATGCGCGGAAATTTTAAGAAATTTCCGCGCATTTGTTTTGTTGCCTGTTTATAGGAAAACCACAACATCGTTCTAATGCTTCTTTATATGACAAAGGTTTGATCCCTAATTTCTTTTCGATGGGATTGTTTTCGGCTACAACTTTTACTTTCATGCTCCTAATCAGGTTAAGTGACAGAGAATAATCAGATGATGTAAAAACTGAAACAAAAAAAGCAGCAACCGGCATGGGGATTGATGGCATGGTAATTATATACCTTTTATATCCTCTGAATTCAGCATATTGCTCCAGCATCTTTTTGTAGGTAATAACATTTTCACCTCCCATGTCATAGGATTTATTAAAAGTCTCCTCCATTAATAAAACACCGGTAAGATACTCTATGACATTGATAAGCGATACCGGCTGACTTTGAGTATCTAACCACTTGGGGCCAATGATTACCGGAAGTTTCTCCATTAGGCTTCGGATGATTTCAAACGAAGCACTTCCACAACCGACTATTATTCCGGCCTTAAGAGTAGTAACGGGAACAGCGCTGCTTCTGAGTATGGTTTCAACATTTTTTCTTGATGACAGGTGTTGAGAAAGATTGTCTTCATTTGTAATGCCTCCAAGATAAATGATCTGTTTGATTGATGTTCTATTAACTACGCTCAAAAAATGATATGCAGCCTTCTCCTCCATCTCCACAAAACCCTTTGAAAAACCGGTCATGGAGTGCATCAAATAATAAGCAACATCAATGTCGATGATTGAATCAGGCGGAGTCTGACCTTTCAAAAAATCAAATTCAATAACTGAAACATTTTTATGGGAATAGATATCTGATGAGGGTAGCTTCGAAGCATTACGCACACAGCAAATTACCTGGTGTCCTTCTTTAATCAAAGCAGGCAGTAGCTTTTTGCCAATGTAGCCATTGGCGCCGGTGAGTAAAATTTTCATATACTCTAATCTGTTTTAGGTAATATGAAACGAGCCTCCGTAAATCATCTCTCAATTTGCGAAAACAGTTTTGTGGTTCGATTCATAAACCAGGTTCTAAGTAGATGTACTGTAAATATGCAAAAAATCTGCCATTTTTGAAAGATTAAATGACTTAAAGCATTCACAATCAAAAACAAATTTGATAACTATGATTCTCGGCATAGTAATGATAGAGATGCTACAATGCAACCAAAATCTGACTAAGGATTATAATAAGTACCAGGGAAATTGGATATACAGTTGTGTAAGCTTCTTGTGGGGCGCTGGTTTTACTCACCGATTCAACAGCACTGAGTGCAGGTGAACTGGTCATGCTACCCGAAAGAACACCCAGTACACTCAGGTAATTAATCTTCAGAATCCTGCGACCAAAAAATACAGCAGAAATCATTGGGACTAGAGAGATCAAAGCGCCCATCCATATCATACTGATTCCATACTCGGCTATGGTGGTTCCAAGAGTTTTACCCGCTTCCGTGCCAATATAGGCCATGAAGAAAAGCAATCCCAGTTTTCGCAAAAACTGATTGGTGGTGTGACTGATGCTCCAAACAACGGGTCCGGTTTTCCCAATTTTACTCAACAGCAGAGCAACAATCAGCACTCCGCCAGTTAATCCCAGGCTGAACTCCACGTCCGGACGAATGGGAAATCGAACCTGTCCGAGAAATACGCCCAATAACACACCAACGGCAATGGGGAGAAAATCCAGATGATCCAACTCTGCCCGGCTGTCACCCAACATTCTGCTCAATTCAGGAATGTTCTCAACCGGAACACTGATGGTAACTTTATCACCCAGGCGCAAATAGGTTCCTGCATCCGGAATTAAGTCAATACCGGCTCTTCTGATGGCTGTTACAGTGGCGTTTAATTTTTGCAGAAAAAGTGAATCTGCAATGGTTTTTCCAACGTTTCTGCGATTAGATATCAAAAATCTGCGAACAATGTATTTCTGACTTTCGGGAATTTCAATGTTTGTCACCGGTCCAATGAAATACGAAAGGGTGTTAAGATCTTTGGAAGTGCCGGAGGCTCTAATGATGTCGTTTCTTTCGAGTGTCGTATTTCCGGTTGGAGTAATGGGGGTATTTTCCCTTAATATCTTAAAAATATTGGTATGTGTAACACCCCTGATATTGAGTTCAGACAAGGTTTTGCCAATTACATTGGGGTTCTCAACTGAAAAGTTTCGTTGCTCCGGCTCAGGATGATGCTTTAAAACATCTTCACGATGTTTTAATTCTTCCTTTTGAATATCGATTCTTAAAAAAGATGCCGACAACCTGACAAAGAGAATGATGCTGATGATTCCAAAAGGATAAGCCAATCCAAACCCGATTGCAATCAAATGGGGATCCCCTATTTCGGCTGCAGCAGCAAGTCCTGAAGCACTGGTAATGGCTCCTGTAAAAATTCCGGTTGCCATGGCACTGTCCACATCAAAAAAATAGATGATGGCAATGGTGGTTATTAGAGCCGACGCAATAATGATACCCGAGAGTTTCAATAATTTTATTCCAGTGGTTCTGAAAGCTCCGAAAAAACCAGGTCCGGCTTGAATACCCACGCTAAACATGAAGAAGATCAACCCTACCTGCTGAAAAATTGGTGGAAGACTCACACCATAGTGGCCAAAAGCCATGGCTACAAAAATTATGGCCGACGCATCCAGTGAGAGTCCTTTAATGCGCACGCTCCCGAGGATGATTCCTAATGCAATAATGGTAAAAAAAGCAACGTAGTCTGTGGTAAATATCTCCATAGATGTTAAATCAGTTATGGCCTTACACAAATATAGAAAAATACAGGATAAGTTGTGAGACAATTTCTTATTACTCTTAACAAATATGGTTAAGTATGAATATCTAATTCTCATCAAAGTTGAAAAACTCTTTTTGTGGTTTAATATAACATAACATCAGCCTTGAGAGCGGTTTAAGTATATTAAACGAGATGCTAATATTTAATTCAAATTTATTTCAATGTTTGCAACAGCTAATATATCTGATATATGCAAATTATTGTAGAGCCACAACTAGATTTGAAAGTTGCACAGAATAATTCAAAAAATTAAACATAATCAAGTATATCTGATTGTTTAAATCAAATATCTAATATTGAAAAACAATATCATTTATTGTGTTGTATTTTTAAATTTTGAAAATCTATGTTAAATCTTAGTATGTAGAATATTTGCCACATGAACAGTGAAAATAAACTAATGTACAGATGTATATGTAGTTCAAGAAATTTTTGCAAATAGGAATTTGTTAGCATGCCACTACATAATACAACACAAATTAACTTCAACCCCTACGCTCCTTTGCCCGCCCCACAATTGATAATTCTACTACTAAACATATTAACAGGTATATTATTACAGAAGTATATATAACGCAAAACTTAATTTGAGACTAGAGGAAGAGTGGTTGGATGATTTTATTTGATAGAAGTTGGTTTCTCTAACAATTATAAGATAGATAAATATGTATGCATTTATATCATTTCTAATTGTTTAACAACTTAAAAATCCAATTATGAAAAGAACATTATTTTATGCAGCAGCATTTCTTTTTTTGCTGTCTGGTTGTTCAGAGGATATCATTGATGTAGAACTGATTGCAGATGAGGAAATAAATGATGCTTATCTAAAATCATATGAATCGGGAACTCATGATGGTTATTTTTGGGCCTTGTGGACTGATGATAGACCAGGATGGGTAAATTATCAAAACGGACCTGGCGGAAATTACTCTGTATCATGGGATTATTCAGGTAATTTTACTGCAGGAAAAGGTTGGAATTCCGGAACGGTAAATAGAATAGTCGGTTATAACATAGGTGTGCATAACCACAGTGGTGGAGGCGTTTTCGGCTATTATGGCTGGACTAGAAATCCATTAATCGAATATTATGTAAATGAGAGATGGGGTAATGCAAGACCAACGGGTGAGCACAGAGGTACTGTAACCAGTGATGGAGCTACCTATGATATTTATACAGCAATGCGAGTTAATGCACCTTCGATTGATGGAACTCAGACTTTTCGTCAAGTTTGGAGTACCCGAAGAACTCAGGCACCAACAGGTCAGAATCGTACCATTACATTTGCCAATCACGTAAATGCTTGGGCTAGTGTTGGTTTAGGACTTGGGAGTGATTGGACTCCAGCTGCCATTTTATTAACTGAAGCTTATGGAGGAAATAGCCAGGGCTCTGTGAATGCTACTGTTTGGCTTGCCGGACAAAGTGGTGGCAGCGGAGGTGGTGGAGCTACCTTCTATAGAATACAAAACAGAGCTACAGGATTATTCCTGGATGGAATGGGGCGAATTTCTGATGGTTCCAATCTTGGACAATATGCTCACACCAATCATCAAAATGCCCATTGGGTTCGCGAAGCTTCTGGAGGATTTGAAAGATTCAGAAATCGAGGTACCGGTTTATATATTGACGGAATGGGAAGAACTTCGAATGGTGCTGATGCCGGTCAATGGGCAAATACCAATCATAACAATGCCCAATGGAGTCTGGAATCAGCTGGTGACGGCTACTTCCGTTTAAGAAACCGTGGTACAGGATTGTATCTTGACGGAATGGGAAGAACATCCAATGGTGCAGATGTTGGTCAATGGGTTAATACCAACCATCACAACGCTCATTGGAGATTTGTGCCTGTTCAATAAACAGATTAAATTAATATAGCTTCAATTAGAAAGAATTAAATGCATACATTTTGTAATCTGCCCGGCACTTAAGTGCCGGGCAGAGTTTTAAATGAGATTCTGTAAATCGAAAGAATATGCATGTTAGTATCATCTTAATTAAAACGTCTTCATACTAATTTTGCTGCAAGCTTCTGATTTTTTTATCGCCTTTATACGCATAATGAAAAATCAGCGGAAGAATCAACAAGGTAAAAACCATTGAAATCATCATTCCAATTACACTCATGATGGCAATTGGCTTTTGAATTTCCGAGCCCATACCGGTTGAAAGTGCTGCCGGCAACAATCCAAGTGCTCCCATTAAGGCGAGCATAACCACCGGACGTATTCTTGAATAAACCCCGTTATGAATGGCATCATGCAATGTCATTCGTTTCTGAAGATTGTTTTTTATTACTGAAATGAGAATGGAACCGTCTAATACCCCCACCCCAAAAAGAATGATGAAACCAACACCGGCTGAAATGCCAAAAACGGTTCCTGTAGAGAGTAAGGCCACCATTCCACCCATATATGCAAAGGGGATACAGGAGAGTGCAATGAGCGTATCGCGAATGTTGCCAAAATTCATAAACAGCAGGAAAAATATCAACAACAGTGCAATGGGAATGATTTCAGCAAGTCGGCGGGTGGCTCTTTCTTTGTTTTCAAACTCCCCGGCCCATTCTATGGTATAACCGCGAGGAAGATTTAACTCATCATCAACCAATGCCCTTGCTTTATTGATGGTTCCACCCAGATCGCGGTGACGTACCGAAAAGCCAACAGCGATGTAGCGGTTGTTGTTTTCACGGTAAATAAATGCAGGACCACTGATCACCTCTATGTCGGCGACCTCTTTCAATACCACATTTTTTCCATTGGAAGAGGGAATCAAAATATTTGCGATCCGCTCCTTCGAATCACGGTAAGAGGCTTTAAACCGCACCCGGATATCAAAAATTCTCTCCTCTTCATAAAACTGATTGGCAGTTTTACCTCCTATGGCCATTTCTATTACCGCCTGTGCATCTGACATGTGAATTCCATGCCGAGCCATTTTAACTTCATCCAGAAGAATACGCAATTCCGGTTGACCGATGTTTCTGAATATGCTGATGTCCTCAATACCCTCCACATGTGAAATGGTTTCTGCTACTTGTTCCGCCTTGTGTTCGAGACGGTAAAGATCGTCACCAAATATTTTAACCACCAGCGAACTCTTTACACCCGAAACATACTCCTCAACATTATCCATAATGGGTTGTGAAAAACCGAAATCTACACCGGGATAAACCGATAGCTTTTCCTGAATTTCCCTAAGCAAATCTGGTTGTGATATCTTCCGATTCCATTTTTTTCGGGGATGCAATTCAATATGGCATTCAATATTGAAGAAGCCCGTGGGATCTGTTCCGTCATTGGGACGCCCTGTTTGAGTTAAAACATATTTTACTTCATCAAAACTTCGGATGCGTTGTTTAATGTCTTTTGTGATTTCTACTGCTTCGTTTAATGCGATGCTGTTAGGAAGGGTTGCCCTGGCATATATGGCTCCTTCGTTCAGCTGCGGAAGAAATTCTGTTCCCAACATTCTGAAAATATAGATGGTAAACAGAAAGAAAAGGCCAACAGATGTTAGTGCAACTCTGCGGTATTTATAACAGAAGGAAAAGGCTTTGTAAGCCATTTCCCTGATAAAATCGGCAATCGGATTTTTAAAGTCCTTAACATTTTTGTTCAGCAGAAATTTTGCCATGGCAGGAATAAGCGTCAGGCTGAACAACAGGGAACCAAGAAGTGCGTACCCAACGGTGTATGCCAATGGTGCGAACATTTTTCCTTCCACTTGTTGGAAGGCGAAAATGGGAATCAATGCAACAATCAGAATCAATTTTGAAAAAAATACAGAACCTGCTATAACCGCTGTACTTCTTTTTATTAAACCGGTTTTCGATAACCGATTGAATTTTTCCATGCCCATTTGCCTGGCTCGTTTATCTAGTGCAACAAAGATACTCTCAACCAAAACAACAGCGCCATCCACCACAATTCCAAAATTGAGTGCCCCCATGGATATTAAATTAGCAGGCAGTCCCTGTAATCGCAGCATAATAATTGCAAAAAGAAACGAAACAGGAATAATGATCACAACCATCAAGGTTGTTCTCCATCCAAGCAAAAACATAAAAACAAAAGCCGAAACCAGCACCACGCCTCCAATGAGATTGGTTTTTACCGTACTAAGCGTATTTTCAATGAGTTCGGTACGATCCATAAAGGGTTTAATTGTTACATCGGACGGGAGAATACGTTCGTTCAAGTGACTGATTTTTTTCCGCAAACCTTCAATAACATCTGACGGGTTCTCTCCCCTGCGCATGATTACAATGCCTTGCACCAAATCATCATCATCATCAAGTCCAACCTGTCCCAATCGGGGCTTTGAAGAGACTTCAACCGTTGCCAGATGTTTGATCAGAATTGGCGTTCCGTTGATGTTGTCCACGATGATGTTTTCGATGTCCTCAATCCTGTCAAGAAGTCCTATGCCCCTTACCACGTATGCCTGTCCACTTTTTTCAATGATGTCACCACCCACGTTAACATTGCTTCGGCTTACCGCTTCATATACATCCAACGGAGAGAATTCGTACCGTGCTAAAAGTGAAGGCTCCACCTGAATTTCATATATTTTTTCCTCGCCTCCGAAAGTTACAACATCCGCAACTCCCGGAACCGATAACAGATGGCGTTCAATGAGCCAGTCCTGAATGGCAGTAAGTTCCCGTATGTGGCGATTTTCGCCACGAATGACGTAGCGAAAAATTTCCCCTGTTGCTCCCGAAGGAGGTTCCTGAAACACATCGGCTCCTGATGGCAGGTCTATCCCTCCTAAACGACTGCTCACATATTGCTGTGCTGTAAAATCGTCCACGTGATCTTCAAAAATCAGGGTTATGGCAGATAACCCGAACAGTGAAATGGAGCGCATTTCGCGGGTATATGGAATGGTATTCATCTCTTTCTCAATGGGAAGTGTTATGAATTTCTCCATTTCATCGGCACTTCGTCCGCTCCATTGTACAATGATTCGTGCACGGGTATTGGTTACATCGGGGTAGGCCTCTACAGGTGTGTTTTGATAGCTGATGACTCCAAAAAGAATCACCAAAAATGTCATAAAGAATATAAAAGCATGATTTTTAATGGAAAAGGCAATGATGTTATTGACAATTTTATGCATATGCTGATTTATTATTGATGACTAATCAAGCGTAACCGATGTTCTACTCCGAAACTTATTAATATTGGAGTTGATTATAGATAAGCAGTTGGTTTTTAGAGATAATTGTTTGTTCCGGTTCAAGGCCGGAACTCAGAAAGGTGAATTCATCATTTTGCGAATAAATCTTAACTTCCTGAATGTTGACATCGCACAAGTCGTTAGCAACAACCACGAAATATCGGTTTCGGTCGAACACCAAAGAATTTGAAGGTATCGCCACCAACTTTTTTCCCGGATTATGTTCCAGTGTGACAGCTGCAAACATTCCGGGCTTCAGCAATTTTTCTGAATTGGAGATGGTAGCTCTAGCATTCATCACTTTTTTTTCCGGGTCGAGTATTCTTGAACTGTAATCTATGAATCCTTTAAAAACAGTGTCGGGGTAAGCTATGGTACGAATGATAACAGCTTGTCCTTCCGAAATTTTTGCAATTTCTGACTCAAAAACATCGATCATAACCCACACATCGTTCAAATCTGAAATGGTGAAAAGAGGGTCTTCGCCCGATCCAATGTACATGCCGGAATTCATCGATTTCTGAACAATGTAGCCGGAACGGGGAGCTCTTATTTGTTGCAGCATATTTTCCCCTCCTCCACCAAGAACTTGTAAGGTCTCTTCTATTTGCTCAACATTAATTTTAGCATGATTAAACATCCGTTTGGCTTCCGACAAATCTCTTCCAGATGCAAGTCCGGACTCGTGCATTCGACGGGTCATTTCCAACTCACGTTCTGCCATATCTAACGAACCTTTTGCGTCGGACAATTCTTTTGCAAGAGCAGCTGTTTCAGCACTTCTCACCGTTGCAAGCAGTTCTCCTTTTTCAACAAAATCGCCAGGTTGGAAATGCACGGTGTTAACCTGTCCGCTAAGTGGCGATATAAAAGGAACAACCTTCTCTTTATTAAACTGTATCACGCCATTTAAAAGAATGGAGTTGGTTACAGGAAGCAGTTGAGATGACGTTAGTTCAATTTTATCAATAAACCCATCATCAATGCAGAAAACCGTCTCCTGTTGTTGCTCAACAACGGTTTTACAACCCAAAAAAGTGATAACACACAGTGCCAAGAAGTATCTCATTTTTAACATATATCTTGTTTTTATATTGACTTAAAACAGATCTGTTCCAACAGCAAAATTTAACTTCTCCCTCGCTTTATGAAGTTTTAGTTTTATTTCGTTGTGATTTACACGAGCTGATTTATATGAATCAAAAAAATCCATGAATTCCACCAGACCTACCTCCCGGTTTTTAAAGCCTTCCAGCATAACACGGTGCATTTGTTCAAACGTGGAAATGAAATCGGCATCCATTGCTTGATACAGCAGCAGTATTTCATTGTAATGTTTTAATGCCTCGGCAACTTCCTGCTGAAGCTCTTTTTTGTATTGATTTAGTTTATTTTGTTGCTGATCAATACCAATGGCAGCTGCTCTTGCTGCATGTTGGTTCCTGTTAAAGACCGGCAAATCGAAGCTGATTCCAAATCCTATGAAATCTTCAGATATACCGCCCCACCTGTCGTATATCCCACTGAAGGTAATATCAGGCACTCTCTGTGAACGCTCATAGCGATATTCAACCTCTCTGATTTGCAAAACCCGGTTTTGAGCGAGATAATCACGCCTGGAAATTAGTGCTTGAGCTGTCAATTCATCAACAGGCATATCGGGCAATATAGCGTAATTGTTAGTTATTAAAGGCTCAATGTTTTGGTGAAGAGGGAGATTCAATAACAATCGCAATCTGTTTTGGTGCTGAAACCACTCTGATTTTTCTGCAGTAAGTTCTGTTTGCAGTGAAAATAACAAAGCCTTGGTTCTGGTTAATTCTAATGCAGAAATATTTTCCCGTAAAAACTCCTGCTCCATGGCTTTAACCAATCGTCTTATGGCATCTATTTCATTTTCTAACAGTTCAATCAGGTTTTTACTGTAAACCAGGCTGTAAAACGCCATGCGAAGTTCCTTTTTCAGGTGGCGAAGCACATCATAAAACAGATCTTCCTCAACGGCTTCCTGAAGACGGTGCATTTCAACCAATCGACTTCTTTTTTTGGCTGTTCTTATCTCCTGCTCAATTTCGATTGAAAACTGTTGCGGTCGACCGGGCAAATCATCAAATAAGCGAGATGATGGAATTCTGTGCAGGTTAATTTCTTCGATTGAAATTTGCGGATTGTTCCACAAACGGGCTTGTGCCGTTTCTGCGGCAGCAATATCCATATTCATCCGGGTAGCAATCAATTGAAGGTTATTTTCCAAAAAAACTTTTTCGGCATCTTGTACCGAAAGTTTTATGGTGTCGCCGGCAAACAGAGTTGAAGCAGAACTATATAAACAAACCAGCAAAAAAACAGTATTTCTTTTATAAAAGCTTTGAATCATTTTAACTCTCTTTTTGATGTTTGCAAACTTATTAAAGAGAGATTAAAATGAAATTAGAAAATACATTTTACAGAGGTTCCTTCGTTGGGAATAGATTCTATTTGCAGTTTAGCACGATGAAGAATCATTATTTTTTCGACCAATGCCAATCCTATGCCATGCCCGTTATACGAACGGGCATTTTCTGCACGGTAAAAGGGGTGTGTGACCTTTTCTATGTCAGATTTTGCTATGCCAATCCCCCTGTCCCTAACCAGTATAACAGGTTGATCATTGTTGAATGACAAAATAAGTTCCACCGGCTGATTGTTGGAAAATTTGAACGCATTATCCAGCAGGTTGACAATGGCCATTTTTAGTAGCAGGAAACTCCCATTAATCTCTAATGCCTCAGGAAATTCAGGCATCTTTTCGAAAATCTGTTCTATTTTTCGATCGGGATAAGAGTCTAAATAGGCTTGTCGGGCAAAAATCAGAACTTCATCCAAACGCACACACTCAAATGTAATTTTATCCTTATCGAAAACCACCTGAGCAAGGTCAAGTAAGCCATCAGAGATATTTTTTAGTCTGTGCGACTCATTCAAAATAATTTGTATCGTATCTCTGTATTTTTCAGGCATTTCATTGTTAAGCAGGGCAACCTCCGATTCGCCTATGATGGTGGTTATCGGCGTTCTGAGCTCATGAGATGCGTTGGCAATAAAAGCAGAATGAATCTCAAAGGAGTCTGATAGTCTTTGAAGCATTTTATTGAAAGTTTGCGCCAGTTCAGACAGTTCATCTCTGCCATTTCCCTTTTCGAGTCGCAAATGCAGGTTAGATGCGGAAATATGATTTACGCGGTTAACCATTTTGGGCAGTGGCGCCAAAATGCGTCCTGCAAAATGGTGTCCGATAACTATTGAGAGTAAAACACTTGCTATAAGCAGTAATACAGACATCATACGCATATTGTATAACTGACTGCTGCCATGGCGATCTATGGCAGAGGCGATGATTAAAAAATCGCCCTGATTATCACGATAAAATATTCCAGCAAATTGCCGATTTCCAATGGAAAAATAATGTTCACGTTCGGTAAGAATGCTTTCGAGTTTATCATCAGAGAGGTAAAAGTCGCCTTCCTCTTTTACAAACGCCGGATCATGGTTCAGGTCATAAATCCTTACAATTTCCTCAGGCAACTCCTGAAGTTCCCATCTTCTTATGATATCGTATTCACCCGGTGGCAGTTCATCTTTTTCCAACCATATCCAAGCATGAACGTATGCTCTATCCAGTAGTTGGTTGTAAAAATCCTTTCTGGTGTATCGGGTTGAGAACGTATTAATAAGAAACACCAGCAACAGCAACATCACTGTCACTATGGCTGTAAATACCACGGTTATTTTAGTTCGAATTTTCATGTGTCTATAATTTGTATTTTAAGGTCACATGGAACTCGCCAATCCAGTCATTCTTACTTCGACTGGGCTCAGTACTTCGCCTGTGTGAGAAAAGCTTTGACTTCGTCGATCTGACGATTCTCATGGCTCGTTTCATCTAAATCAGGTTTTTTATTCCCGAATCACATAGCCCATGCCTATAATGGTATGAATTAGCTTTTTATCAAATTTTTTGTCAATTTTTCTTCGCAGATAATTGATGTAAACATCAACAATGTTAGAGCCATTAAGGAATTCCTCTTCCCATAGATGTTCTGCTATTTGAGCACGGGATAGTACGCGTTCTTTATTTCTGATTAATACTTCAAGTAAATTAAACTCACGTGCCGTGAGTTTAATTTCACCACCAGCGCGGCTTACCTTTTTAGTGTTCAAATCCAACTGAAGGTCATCAACAAAAAGAATATTCGACTCAGAATTATTGACATTACGCCTGGTAAGTGCTCTTATTCTTGCCATTAATTCTTTAAAATGGAAAGGCTTCACCAGGTAATCATCAGCTCCGGCATCCAATCCTCTTACTTTGTCATCCAAAGTTCCCAGTGCAGTCAGCATCAGTATTGGAATTTTGGGATTCATTTTCCTGATCGTTTTGCATAATTCCACTCCATTGGTATCAGGAAGTAATACATCAAGAAGAACTAGGTCGAACGTATGGTTGCGAAGTAAATCCTCAGCCATTTGTCCGTTTTGTGCCACATCAGACAAAAACTGGTACTGCTCCAATCCTTTTTTAATAAACCCTGCCACCTTGGGTTCGTCTTCTATAATTAGAATATGCATAGTTTTGATTTCACCTTTCGAGCAAATGTAGTAATGATGAGAATGTTTACCAAAAAAGGAATATTGTAATCATTATATTTCGTTTTACACATCTTTGTGGAGTTAAACTGCGTTGTCAGATTCATCAATGACTATAAAAGTAAATGCCTTTACTGTCAGCCGAATAAGTTGAATTTATGTTAGAAATGTGTTATATTGGAGATATAAATACAATCAGCTATGAAAGTAGCCCATTTGAATGCTCAAACGCACAGGAGGATAGCCTTCCGCCTTGCGGAACAAGTTGTCTCGTTTTAGTGTGAATTATTTGACGAGTGCTCGGGAGTAATTTAAAAACATATTTTAGAGTATATGAAGACAGCAAAACGAATATCTGGATCTTTCTTTTTCATCACGATGCTTTTCATAAACCCTCTTTTTTTTAAAACTGCATTATGCAGTTGTGGAGCGGTAAAAACCTCTGAAAGTGAAACGATTAAAGGAAGATTAAATACAATTATTGAATTGCCAAATCCGGTTACAAATGGCGAAGTAAGCCTGGAGCGCACCTTGTCGTTGAGGCGTTCAGTTCGCAATTATTCCCAAACGCCCTTAAATCTGGAGGAGATTGGTCAAATGTTATGGGCGGCTCAGGGTGTAACCGAAAGTCGGCGTGGGTTCAGAACTGCACCAAGTGCAGGTGCCACTTTTCCTCTCAGAGTTTATGTTATGGTGAATAGGGTCAGCGACATAAATGCAGGAATTTATCTGTATCATCCCAATGAGCATCGAATAAAACTAAAGAAAGAGGGTGAGTTTGCAAGTAATTTAGCTGGGACAGCTTTGGGACAATCAATGTTTGAAGAAGCTTCGGCAGTATTTATTATCAGCGCCGTATTTGAAAACACAACACAACGATATGGTGACAGAGGCATCCGGTATGTTTACAATGAAGTTGGACATGCTGCTCAAAACCTATTGCTGCAGGCAGTAGCACTTGAAGCTGGTGTTGTGGTAGTAGGTGCTTTTAATGATGAGGCTGTAAACAGCTTATTGGAATTACCGGCGGGAGAAAGTGTGATATACCTTCTCCCCGCCGGCAAATTATTGGATTAAAAGCGGATTCCGGCCCTGATTCCGGAAGATGAATTGGTTCCGAATTGGACACTGCTTCCCCCCTTTAATATTATATCATTATCCCTTTTAATGTCTGAATTACTAATGTAATTCAGACCAGGATTAAATTCAACTCCAAAATAAAAACCACCTCCAATATTGTAGTCAAGTCCTAATACTGCATTTACTCCAATACCAGTATAGCCTGCCTTCAAATTGAGTGAATTGAAATTGTTTTCAGCTTCATATCTTTCGGAGTATATTGTAATGGGAAGTTCTGCTCCGTAGTAAACCCTAACTTTCCCATTTGATAAAGGTTTTTCAAAACCTGGTGCAAAACTAAAAAAGACTGCTGAACCTTTTTCAAACTCATTTCCCTCTGCATCTTCATATATTTTCTCAGTTTCAATATTAAAACCAGCATTTATTCTATAGGCACTTCCATCTGCCTGAAATACTCTAAATCGTATTTGTGGCATGGTAAACAAACTGCCAGACGAAGCATCAAAAATTGCACTGGGATCAAAATCTACATCAAGAGAGTATCGACCTTGTTGATTATGTTCCGGAGTTCCTTGAACGTCCTCAGCATTTGTGCCAATCAACAAAATAAAAACCATACAGGTTAACAAAATACCTTTTTTCATCTAATAATTGTTTAAATTTGATTGGATAAAGGTCGCATGATGAAATTTTATCCGTATTTGGGTTAACGAATCATGCTCGTTTTTTATTGTATTTCAATGATTAAGAGACTGTTTATAAGCGAATAAGTAAATTTTATGTTTAAATTGATTGCAAATATAATTTTAATTTTCATTTTATTGTATATACAACAAAGCCGTTGTTGCATTCAGCAACAACGGCTTCATTAAGTAGTTAGAAATTAATACCAGCTAGTTTTTAATTATTTTAATGATTTCCAATCCATTATCACCCGCAATGCGTAAAAAATATATGCCGGCCGTTAATAATTCAGTTGAAATAGTTTTCTGATTATTTATTACCCCCTGAAACATAATTTGGCCGTTAATGTTTAGAATTTCGTAATAACTGGTACTTGAAGTATCTGCTACATCAACAAAAAGTTTATCTCTAAAAGGATTTGGATATACGCTGATATTACTTCCTTGATCATCCATATTTGGCAAGTTGGTAGAAGAATCAGTTACATCCATCATCACGACATTATCGATATAAACACAAACCGAATTACCACCTAAATAAAATTTGAGAGCTGCTATGGGGTCGTTTACAGAAGAAGTAAAGCTAAAAGAAAACTCTTGTGGTTCAGTTGTTATATTCGCCGACTGTTGAAAATGAGTGTTAAAACTTTGGCCATCTTGCTGAACTGCAACATCAATGGTTTTGTTTTCGTCGGCATTAGCCATAAAGCTAATAGCATAGGTACGACCATCGAATATGGGTGTTTGTTGACGCAATTGAACATGCCAACTTGCAGTTCCAGGATTTTCAGGACAAATACGCAATGCATAATATCCTGACAAGTCGGCATCACTGACTATTTCCATTGTGCTTGAAGCTCCTGCATTATTTTGAACATTCCATCCCGACGTTCCCAAGTTGAATTCGCCGTTATATACCATGTTTTCTTCATCAACCATGTCCTCTCCATCGAAAGGAAAACCTACATCAGGCTGATCCTTCATGTATTGCTCCAACCAGATGAGTGCGTCCCTTTTGGTTCCGTCGGCATTGATGATGCCCGATCCTGTCCACCAGGTTGATCCTTCTACGTAACCCCATAAAGTTATACCAGCAACAGCCGGATGTTCCCAGTAAACGGGAAAAATGTTCTGGTACGAGCGCAGTTGATTGGCTTCTGAAGCTTCAGGGGCTCCAATTAAATCTAATTCCGTAACATATACCGGCACTCCGCTTGAAGCCATCATGTCAATACGTTGCCTTAAAAGTCCCGGGTTGCTCCACAGTCCATCCACATTGAACGTATGAGCCTGTGTTCCAAACCCGTCGATCAAACCTCTGTCGCGCAAAACTTTAACAACGTCCAGCATTTCTTGAATACCGGCAGGATTGTTTTCCAGTTCAAAATCGTTCATAATTAGTTTTGAATTGGGAAAGTATTCACGGGCTTTTTCAAACAACCATATCACCCAATCATAACCTGTTTCGCCAGGCCCGCCTAATCCGGCACGAAAATATGGTGTTCCTGCAGCGTGTTCCTGCCCATTCCAAGTATTTAAATATAGATTTTCATTAAGGACATCAATTTGATCCATATAAGGATACCTTGCAGCCATTTCTGCCATATACTCTTCTATCTCAGCCTGAAACTCCTCCGGTTCAAGCTCTTCAAGCCAGGTTGGATACTGGCTCCCCCATGCAATGGCATGGTAACGAAATACCAAATTGTTATCAGCTGCAAAATTGTAAATGTTATCACCAGTTGTCCAGGTCATTACATCCCTCTCACTTTCAATACTCTCCCATTTATGAGCATTTTCTGCAGTTACTCCATTCCATAAATGTAAATAATCAGATCTTACTGTAGATGAACCCATTACATTTCCAAGATATTTTCCCTTTCCGGCACTCATCCCTTTTTTAATCACCGGTGCTTCTCCTACTTTTATAATAACTCCTGCAGATGTAAATGAATCTCCATCATTATCAGTGGCTCTTGCTCTTATCCTATACTCACCTGCTTGCACATCATGCCAGAGATATGTGTAGGTATGATCCTGATGAACGTTAGTTTCATAAATTTTATCATCATCAACAAAGAACTCTACATTTTCTACAGTTCCATCCTGAAAAGTTCCCCCAAAATCAGTTGAATAAACGCGAATGACAATGTTAGATCCTTCCTGGTAATAAGCATTGCTGTGTGGATAAGTTATTACAGCTGATGGCAGCGTATTTGTAATTTCTGCTGCAACAAAAGTATTCCCGACTATTATAAAAATAGCCATCCAAAAAATGTTTTTTAATCTCTCTTTCATAGTGATAAGTTATAATTAAAAATGACAAGGCGGGCGTTAAAGATGGCGAGTAATTCATATATATATTATCTGTGCTGCAATCATAACCAGAACAGAACAGGTGATATTGTTTACAAATATAACAGAATTTTAACAAAACAAAAAAAGCTCACGATACGTGAGCTTTTAAAATATCTGTTAATATCTGAAATCTATTTATATTCAGCAGCTTTCAGCGTGTTCAATAGAAGTGATACAATGGTCATTGGCCCAACTCCACCGGGAACTGGAGTAATATAGCTGCATTTTGGAGAGACAGCCGCAAAATCCACATCTCCCTTTAAACGCCATCCGCTTTTGGTTTCTGTACTTGGCACACGGGTGGTTCCCACATCAATAACAACAGCACCCTCTTTCACCATATCAGCCTTTAAAAATTCCGGAATTCCTAACGCAGCTATGATGATATCGGCCTGGAGGCAAATTTCCTTAAGATTTGCTGTTCGGCTGTGGCACACCGTTACAGTTGCATCGCCCGGAGAACCTTTAAGAGAAAGCAAAATGCTCATGGGTCTGCCAACAATGTTGCTGCGACCAATTACCACGGCATGTTTTCCTTTGGTATCAATTTCATAGCGCTTTAGAAGCTCCATAATTCCTTGTGGCGTGGCAGAAACAAAGGCATCACCGCCGGTAATCATTCTTCCAAGGTTTTGCGGATGAAACCCATCCACATCCTTTCCCGGATGAATGGCTTCGGTTACTTTTTCTTCAGAGATGTGCTTAGGCAAAGGCAATTGAACAATGAATCCATCAATATCCGGGTCGTTATTCAGTTTCTCAACAGCATTTAGAAGTTCTTGCTCGGTTACGTTCTCATCGAAGCGAACCAGAGTAGAATTGAATCCAACCTCTTCGCAAGCCTTAATTTTGGCCGCCACATAGGTTTCACTTCCTCCGTCGTTACCAACAAGAACTGCTGCAAGATGGGGTTTTTTTTCCCCGGCTGCCATCATGGCTTTAACCTTTTCAGCAATTTCCTGCTTTACAGCCTGTGAAGTTAATTTTCCGTCGATTAATTGCATGGTATAATCAGGTTTATTTTGGTTTAGCGTCCTCCCATGGGCAGGTTGGCCATCATTTTGGAAAGATTTTTTCCTTTGCCCATCATCTTCATCACCTTACGGGTATCTTCAAACTGTTTGATAAGCCTGTTTACCTCCTGTATTGAACTGCCACTACCGGCGGCGATCCTTTTGCGACGACTGCCATTTAAAATGGCAGGATTTTCACGCTCATCAGGGGTCATGGAGTAGATAATGGCTTCAACTTCCTTAAATGCATCATCATCAAAATCCATATCTTTTATGGCTTTTCCCATTCCGGGAATCATGCCAGCCAAATCCTTCAGGCTACCCATTTTCTTGATTTGCTGAATCTGACTCAGAAAATCGTTGAAACTGAATTGGTTTTTTGCAATCTTCTTCTGTAGTTTTTGAGCCTCCTCGGCATCAAATTGCTCCTGGGCACGCTCCACCAGCGAGACAATGTCACCCATACCCAAAATCCTGTCGGCCATACGATTGGGGTGAAACACATCCAGCGCATCCATCTTTTCGCCTGTACCAACAAACTTAATGGGCTTGTTTACCACACTGCGAATGGAGAGAGCAGCACCACCGCGGGTATCACCATCAAGTTTGGTTAAAACTACCCCGTCGAAGTCGAGCCTGTCGTTAAACTCTTTGGCTGTGTTAACAGCATCCTGGCCAGTCATGGAGTCAACCACAAAAAGAATCTCATGAGGCTTTACTGCATTTTTAATGGCAGTAATCTCTTTCATCATCTCCTCGTCAACAGCTAATCGACCAGCGGTATCAACGATTACGAGATCGTTACCGTTTTGCTTCGCCTGTTTGATGGCGTCTTTAGCTATCTTAACAGGGTCTTTGCTGCCTTCTTCGGTATATACAGGAACTCCAATTTGCTCGCCCAAAACCTGTAGCTGGTTTATCGCAGCGGGACGATACACGTCACCTGCCACCAATAAAGGATTTTTTGAGCGCTTACTTTTTAATAAATTGGCCAGTTTTCCGGTGAAAGTTGTTTTTCCCGACCCTTGCAGACCGGCAATCAAGATAACAGCCGGTTTTCCATCAAGATTGATGTCGGTGGATGACCCTCCCATCAGTTTGGTCAGCTCATCATGTACAATTTTAACCATCATCTGCTGAGGCTTGACAGCCGTCAGCACATTTTGACCCAACGCTTCATCTTTCACCGTTTCGGTGAAAGTTTTAGCCGTTTTAAAATTTACGTCGGCATCCAATAATGCCCGACGAATATCTTTGAGTGTTTCAGCAACATTTATTTCTGTAATGGTACCCTGCCCTTTAAGTATCTTAAAAGAGCGTTCCAGTCTTTCCGATAGATTTTCAAACATCGTGTTTCTAAACTTTAAATTTTGCGCAAAAATAGCACTTTTTTGCCAATATTTCTAATATTATCCATATACAATTCGCTCCATTACCCAATTGGTTCGAGAGGCTGTTATGCCGGTACTTACACATGTTCTTTTATGCTGAATGGATTCAACCACTTCTTTGATCAAGTTGTATTGAATATTATCAGGATTTAGATATGGAAACTCCAATTTGCCTGATTCTTTCACCAAAACTATCGGATTATGTCCAAAACCCGAAAAAATAATTTTTCCTTTGGTGCCAATGATCTCCATTTTGTCCTCTCGAGACGATTCTCCCGTAACAAAACACCAAACACCTGAGCCAACCACCCCATTCTCAAATTTAAAGGATGCCACAATGGTGTCTTCAGCAGTATACAATCCTGCTCTATTTTCGGCATTCCCCTCAACATGAGTAATTGGGCCAAATAAATAGTCTAAGAAATCGAGTTGATGAGATGCCAAGTCATAAAAAATTCCCCCTCCGGCAATTTTGGGGTCAATTCTCCATGCCGGAGTTTTTTCATCCATTTCCTCGGGTAAAGCGGGTCGCATTAAACGAATAGAGGCCAACAGAGGTTTGCCAATTTGCCCTTCTTCAATCAATTCTTTAACTTTTAAAAATCCCGGTAAAGTGCGCCGATAGTAAGCAACATATAAAGGAACGCCTGTTTTTTCTGAAACCTGCAACATTTCCTGACATTCAGCATAGGTGGCAGCCATCGGTTTTTCAACATAAACAGGTTTTCCTGCTTTCATGGCTTCTATGGCATATTTTGCATGCGTAGAAGGAGGAGTGGCAACATAAACAGCGTTAACACTTGGGTCATTGATTAATTCCGAAGCATTTGAATACCATCGTGAAACGCCGTGTCTTTTGGCATAATCGGCTGCCAATGATTCATTGCGACGCATGACAGCCACTAAAGTAGATTTCTCAATTTTATTAAACGCCGGTCCGCTTTTTTTCTCCGTAACATCTCCACAGCCAATCATTCCCCAATTCACTTGTTTTGCAGCCATTTGATTATTTTTTGAATTATTTTCACACTCTAGTTGATGCTAAATTGCATATTTTTTAGCAAATTTCAGTGCTAAAGAATAAATATGAAAAGATATCTGCATAAATTATTTAACAAATTAATCAGACGACGACAATTTACAGCCAAACAAAATAACCCGGATGACAATTACGATATAATTGGCGACGTACACGGTTATTGTACCGAGCTGGAATTATTGTTGCATATAATGGGTTATTCGCAGATTGATGGATTATGGCAGCACCCGGAACGCAAAGTAATCTTTGCCGGGGATTTTATCAGTCGTGGTCCCGATACCAAAGGGGTTATATCACTGGTGCGCAACATGGTTGAAAACAAAACGGGCTTTGCCGTTTTGGGGAATCATGAACTGAATGCCATCGGATATTTCACATACAATAAAAAAGGAAAACCGCTGTTTCAGCCTCCATCATCCAATAAACTACAGATGGAGAAAATAAAAGAACAGTACAAAAACAGTGAGAGCGAACTGGGTGACACAATTAAATGGCTACGAACCCTTCCTTTTTTTATTGAAACCGGCTCTTTCCGTGTTGTACATGCCTACTGGAGTGATAAGCATGTGCAAATAATAGATAAAAATGTAACCAAAGGCAAACTTACCAAAAAGTTAATTAAAGAGATTGTGCGTAACGAAACACCATTTGCCAAAGCGGTGCGACAAACAACGCGCGGGATTGAATTGAATCTGCCTAAAGACCTCATTATAAAAGATAGTAAAAACGTCAGGCGAACCAATTTCAGGGTAAAATGGTGGGAGTCTTCAACCCAAAAAACATTCAGGGAGCTAAGCTTTGGAAACCGCTTCAAATTGCCGGAGTACACTGTTCCCGAACAACTTTTGGTTCCTTTTGATGTATATGATGAATCTGCGCCACCTGTTTTTTTTGGTCATTACTGCATTAAAGATATGTCTTTGATGGTTTCCCCTAATGCCTGCTGTGTTGACAATTGTTTGGCCGGAGGCGGACAATTGGCCGCCTACCGTTGGAATGGGGAGGCAACTATAAAAGAATCTAATTTTGTTTATCAACCCCGACTCGGTTAGTTTTTGTTTCATAAAAAGGAACATTACATTTGTAGATTGGTGAGAAGTAATAAGGTGTTGATGACCGGTTTAATTTAGAGCAGACAATTCTTGTTTTTACTAACGCTTTGAGATAGTTTTATTGAAAAGGATAATTATTTGAAACGAGCATGATGCCCAGATGGTTGGACATCAGATACACAAGATTCTTGTTTTTAATACTATAAAAATTGAGTAATCCATTGAAATGATAAAATCCATACTTTTCTTTCTGTTAATATTTACATCGTTGCCATTAATGGGAGGAGAATTGGTGACCATTGTGGTCACCAATAATGCTTCGTCCGATGGGTCGACAATAGTGGCGCAGTTCAATATTGATAATGGCTTTGATACAGATAAGTACATTTTTCAGCAACGAAAACAACACGCACCCAATTCGGTAAAAGAGATTTTCTCAACCCAAACCGGTGAAAAATTGGGTGAAATCCCGGAGGGGAATGGCAGTTTTCAGGTATTAGCCAGTACCAATGAACATCAATTGACCATAATTGGACATAACTTTTCAGCGAAAAAAGAGTTACGAAATCATAAAGGCATTCTGGACGGAGAAAACCTGAAGAACATCGCATTACAGCGCTCAAAAAACGCACGTGATGCCATCAATTTAATAGACGAACTTACTGATAAATATGGTTATAGCGATGATGGATTCCGCTTTTTCATCGCAGACCCCTCTGAAGTGTGGATGATGGAGATGACCGGTAAAGGCACTATGAACCGGGGTGCGGTGTGGGTGGCTCGATTGATTCCGGATGGCAGAATGGCGGTTCATGGTACAGAACCGGCCATTGGCAACTTTCCCATTAGCAGCCGTAACAATGATGTCCTCTACTCACAAGACGTTATCTCGTTTGCTCGGGAAATGGGTTATTTTGATGGAAGGAATCGCGATTTTAATTTTAAAAATGCATATACCGACCCCCAATCCAATGACGAAAACTCTGGAATTGTTCGTGAAACGGCCGGTCTATTTAATGCTACCATTCAACAGGGAAGTGATTCGCTTTCCTTGCCCCTGTTTTTTCAGCCGTCGCAAAAAGTTAGTTTGCGCTCAGTAAAAGAGTTGACCAAAAATCTCCATCATAGAGAAGAGAAGGACTCGGTAAATACAGATAAAACCGTTCATACCTTTATTGCCCAGTTGCGAAACTGGTTGCCCCGACCCATTGGAGGGGTTGTATGGTTGTGGGTTGGCGGTGATTCCATCGGTAATTTTCAGCCATTTTACATTGGAATAGATGAATTTCCATCATCTTTCCGGGAAAAGTATGATATTATTGGGGAAATCAACAGAGTATACCCGAATCGAAACGATTCGGTAATTTTGGATGAAACCAAGAGAATACGTCACGAGCTGGAAGAGAAGTATCTCCGCTTTGCTCCGGCTGTGGAGCAAACAGCCAGGGCTTTGTTTGTCAGCAATCCGGCACTGGCCGTTGAATATCTTACCGATTATTGTTACAGCCAAAGCCTCATAGCCAAAAGAAGGTGGAGAGAATATCTTGACGAGTTACAAAACAATAGATCGTTAGACTTTTAGATTATTAGATATTAGACACAAGTAAGTTTCTTATTATCAGCTGATTGCATAATATTACAACAAATTCATAAACGCTTGATAATTAGGCAAATAAAAAAGATTAACGAACTATTCACAAAACAAGGAAAATATAAATCTATTAATAGAGCATGCATCTTTCAGAAATAGGCGAATTTGGTTTTATTGAACGATTCGCACACCGCTTTAAAGATTTACTAACACCCAATTCCATGGGAATTGGTGATGACTGCGCCGTATTACCCTGCGATGAAAATCACGATTTGGTCATCACCACAGATATGCTGGTGGAGGACATTCATTTTATTCGCAACAAAATATCGCCATATGACCTGGGCTACAAATCTTTGGCCGTTAATCTGAGTGACGTGGCAGCCATGGGGGCTCGTCCGATTGGTTCGTTTTTGTCCGTTGCCATTCCCGAAAACATTGAAGTGGAATGCCTGGATGAACTGATGGATGGCTACCATGCTTTGAGTGAAAAATTCCGTTTGCCATTAATGGGAGGCGACACAACAAAATCGCCTGATAAGTTGATTTTAAACATCAGTGTGATTGGAAAAATTGAGAAGGGAAAAGCCCGACTGCGCTCAATGGCTCAATCTGGTGATGTAATTGCTGTTACCGACACGCTTGGTGATTCAGCCGCCGGTTTGCAATTAATTTTGAAGGGTTTAAACAGTAACCTGGAAGCCGATTGGCTGATAAACAGACACAATCGTCCGGAGGCTGATGTGGAAGAAGGCATTTGGCTGGCACAGCAATCGGGAGTAAATGCCATGATGGATGTGTCAGACGGCATCGCGTCTGACATAAACCACATTTTAAAAGCCTCAAAAAAAGGCGCTGAAATTGATTTGAAACGGCTTCCCCTCTCCCATCAGTTAATAAACATTGCTGAAAAGCATCAGTTTAATCCCATTGAACTGGCAACTTCCGGCGGTGAAGATTATTGCCTGTTGTTAACGATTAACGCCGAAAAGTTCCAAAATATATCAGCCTCTTTTGAAAATAAATTTGGCAAAAAGTTGTTTGATATAGGAAAGGTAACCGGAGAATCGGGCAGCCTTAAATGGTTTTCAGGCAATCGGGAGATAGCTGTTTTAAAGGGTGGATTTAATCATTTTGAATAGAATACTACAAGATGGAATCAGTTCCTTCATCTACTGCTGCAAAAAAATCTTAATTGATAAGAGTGACATGGTCAAAACAATTCTTCAATATAATAAAGGTTTTAAATGGTTCTCAACAGATTCCATATCAGCAAAAGGTTATTTGTTTGATTCCGAAGGAAATTACTACGAAGAAGAAACGCTGATTGATTATTTTTCAGATATTAGCGAGATTAATTCATTCAAAAAAAAGGTAGAGAGAGCCAATGGCGTTTTTTCTGTTGTTGTCAGAATTAAAAACATCACATGCATTGCATGTGATAAATCGAGTTTTTTTCCGCTATACTATATTAATCACCCCGAAGGCTATATTTTTAGTGATAATCCACAAGAGTTGATAAAATTGTTGGATGACGTCAAAATTGATAAAGTTCAGTGTGCAATTTTTAAATCAACAGGTTACACCGTCGGAAACAACACATTAATTAATGGAATAAGTGAAGTTCGTGCGGCAGAATATCTTATCATTGAAAACAGCAACCTTAAAGAGTCCGGTTCATTTTTTTCATATGCCACCAAAAAAGTAAACGATGGGATACCGTATGAAAAACTAAAAGAAGATGGACGGGCGGTCTTTGAACAAGCGTTTAGGAGGTTAATTACTTCCCTAAAAGGCAGGCAGGTTGTTCTGCCTCTCAGCGGAGGTTATGACTCGCGCTTAATTGCAGCGATGCTAAAGAAATTTGGTTATACCGATGTGGTTTGTTTCACTTATGGCCGAAAGAATAATTTCGAGCTACAAAACTCCAGGACGACAGCTAACAGGCTTGGATATAAATGGATATTTGTAGAATACAATCAGGAATTGATAAACGGCTATTTTGACACCTCCCAATTTAAAGATTACGCGTTATTTGCCGGAAAAATATCTTCCATGCCATATATGCAGGAATATTTTGCCGTAAAGTATTTAAAAGACAAGAATCTTATAAAAAATGACGCTGTTTTCATTCCGGGACATTCAGGAGACCTTCTCGGAGGAAGTCAATTCGTGAAAGTATTTAATGAAAACATAAGTAAAGATGCACTAACAGGATTGTTTTTTAAGAAAAAACTTAACTTCTATAATATTCATAGGCACTATAAAAAAAGGGTAATTGAAATTATTGAAGAGCGTTTTAAGAGTGATTATGATGACGATTTTATATCCCATTCAATCATAGAAGATCTTGATATTAAAGAAAAGATTAGTAAACTCATAATAAATTCAGCCACAGTTTATGACTATTTTGGTCATCAAATTAGGATTCCATTCTGGGACGATGAATTAATGGGATTTTTTAAAATGGTTCCAGCAAAGTTTAAAACTGCCAAAATGCTATATGACGACATTCTGGTGAGTTTCTACTTTAGAGAATTCGGTTTGTGTCTGGATAATGAGTTGCAGCCGAATTATTTTCAAATGAAAATCCAGGAAGTTAAAAATTTGCTTAAAAGCTACCTGCCTAAATTCCTAATAATAAGATTTTTGCTTAAAAGTGATTGGATGTATTATTACGAAATTACAAAACCAATGGCTAAAGCGATTGGTTTTAAATATAAAAACACATCAAGCTTTAATGCTGTAATTACAAATTGGTATGTCTCATTTATTGAAAACAGGTTAAGCCAAAACATTAAGTGATGACAATAATAGATAGGACAAAAAAAGCATTTATAAATCAGAATGTTAAGTTTTTTTTGACATTGCTTTCCGGTTCAGTTATAGCGCAAGGGGTTGTATTTTTGATTACTCCAATTCTAAGTCGGGTATATACGGATGAAATGTTCGGAACATTAACACTATTTTCTTCAATAACACTTACATTAAGCACTGTAGTTGCTTTAAGATACGAACTTTCAATATTATTGCCTAAGCGAGAAAAAGATGCTGTTAGTTTATTGATTCTATGTTTCATAATCATAACAATAATATCTTTGGTTACATTGTTTATTATTCTAATGTATCATGAATTTTTTAATGGCCTTTTCGACAATGGCGGTCTTGGTCGTTTCATTTTTTTATTGCCATTAGGAATTTTTTTACATGGAATGTTTAACACTCTGACCTATTGGCTAAATCGACAAAAAAAATTTAAAAGCATCTCTTTTGTACGGATAAACAAATCTCTATCAATGAGCAGCGTGCAATTAATTAACGGGTTTTCTGCGTTTCAATATTTAGGACTCATACCAGGATTAATTGCAGGCCAACTGATGAGTTTTTTACATACCATAATTTCAGCTTCAAAATCAATTAAAAGAAATGTACATCACATATCAATCAACCGTATTTTTTTTATGGCAAAAAGGTATCAGAAAATTCCAAAATACAATACATTATTGACCTTCACGAACACCCTGTCTAATGAACTTCCGAACATTTTAATTCCAAAATATTTTGGACTTGCTATTGGAGGCCAGTTTGGTCTTGCTATAAGATTGATAAAAACCCCCATTGGACTAATCGGTGAGGCTGTTAGTCAAATATTTTTTAATAAAGCTTCGGAGACTTATAATAATGAACCTACCCGGTTTCATGAACTTGTAAAGCAAACCTACATTAAACTTTTTCTTCTTGCATTAACAGGGTTTCCGATATTATTTATTTCTACTTATTTTTTCGAATATATATTGGGAAGTGAATGGACTGAAACAGGTATTTATTCTCGCCTTCTTATTCCGTGGTTGTTTCTGATGTTTTTAAACTCCCCCATATCATCACTAATTGTTATCTTAGGTAAACAGAGATCATTGGTGATATATGATCTGTTACTTTTACTTTTGAGATTAACTGCTTTAGTTCTCGGATACCATTATTTTTACAATATCATTTATGTATTGGTACTTTATTCAATGGTAGGAATGGTATTCAATTCCTTTCTTATTTTTTATTTTATAAAACTGTCTAAGCAGGCAGACCATTAATACAAAGATGGACAATAACTCATTGAATATATCATTTACAGGGGATTTGAGCGTTACAGGTATATTTCATCAAAAAATATCTGACAATAAAGAGATATTTACTGACGAAATTAAAAAGCTTTTATCGAAAAAAGATTATGTCATTTGCAATCTGGAAGGTGCAACAACTGATGCCTGCCAAAATATAGTGGTGAAAAGTCCGGGAAATACCATTAATTATCTTAGTAATCGAAATATTAGAGTATTTAATCTCGCAAACAACCATATTTTCGATTGTGGAATTAATGGATTTTCAGATACTGTAAATAAAATTGAGGAATACAATTCCTTTTACTTTGGAGCTGGAAAAAACATACATGAGGCATCAAATATTGTTTATTTAAAAAACAACTATGTAATAGTTGCTTTAATAGGTATTTGCGATCATTCCATTAAAAATGCAAGTAAAAGCTCTGAAGGAGTATTCTCGTCAAGAACTTTTTCTCTGATAAAAGATAAAGTTATTGAGGCTAAACAAAAGGCTGATTATGTAGTCCTCAATTTTCATGGTGGAGAGGAATATACTATATACCCTTCTCCCGAAAAGCGATCCTATTTAAAGAAATTATCAAGTATAAATGAACTTGACATCATCATAGGACATCACTCACATACGTTTCAAGGGGCTGAAACAGTTAATAACACATTAATATTTTATTCCCTTGGAAATTTTGTCTTTGACATTGAGAATCACCGGATATATGATTATGTCAATGAAAGCGCTATTTTAAATATGGAGTTTTTAAAGGACAAATTTTCATACTGCATGACACCAATAAAGATAGATTATTCAAGTGGTTCCATCAAGATTCATACAGATGATTTTATAAACCATATAGATCGCATTTCCCGATTTGATAGGTATTATAATAAATGGATCAAAGATGCTTACAGAGTAATATATAATAGAAATATTACAGAACAGCAAGCAGTTGGAAATCAGTTATTGCGAAACCAAAGTGCCTTAAGAATTTTATTTTCAATAAAGACCTACAAAAGAATACTGGCTATTTTATTAGATAAAAATCAACGTTCTGTTTTCCTCGGAGCCTTTTATTATAAGCTTATTAATTCATTAAAAATGAATTACGCTTCCAAAACCACCTGAAAATCTCCATTCCACGTCAGTTTCCCCTCCTTTGGATTACCATCAGCATCAGTAAAACCTTTTAGTTGGTTGGTTTTACCTTTCAATACCAAGTCCTGCACCTGTTTTTCGGTCAGTTTTTTGCCCATATATTCAAAAGGGATAAGCACTTTGCAACCTTGGGTATATCTGTTGCAACCATAGGCCGAACGGCCTTTAATAATTAACCCTTCGCCACATTTTGGGCATTTCCACTCAGGCGCTTCCTCCTTTTCCAGTTGCAATTGATAGTTTTCATCAAGGGTTAACATGCCATCAACCTTTTCACCATTTTCCTCGAATCCTTTGATAAGAGAAGTTTTGCCCTTTTTGAAGAGCGTTTCCATTTGGTTTGGAGTGATTTGCTTTCCCATAAAAACAAACGGCACCACCGTTTGGCAACCCTCTTTGTATCGGGAGCATCCCCACGCCTGTTTCCCCTTAAGCATCAAGCCTTCATTGCAACGAGGACATTTACCCCCGTCAGATTTTTCTGCATCTGAAGTTTCCTTCTTGCGTTTACTGCCATCCTCCTCCTCAACTACATCAATTCTCTGTATGGTAGGCTCACGACGAACCGTATGAACAATGTCTGATACCATTTGCTTCAGTTCATTCATAAACTCCCCTGCATCGTATTCCCCATGTTCAATATCCCTCAGCTTTTTCTCCCATTGTCCGGTAAGTTCTGCCGATTTCACCGATTCATTCCGAATGGTATCTATCAACTGCATGCCGGTAATGGTTGGCGCAAGGCTTTTTCGGTTTTTGGTGATGTATTTTCGTTTGAATAGCGTTTCGATGATGGCTGCACGAGTAGAGGGACGACCAATTCCGTTCTCCTTCATCACATCACGTAACTCTTCGTCATCCACCTGTTTTCCGGCAGTCTCCATAGCTCTCAGCAATGTGGCTTCGGTGAAGGGTTTTGGGGGCTGAGTCTCCTTTTCCTGCAAATCAGGCTCATGAAGCCCTCTCTCTCCTTTGGTAAATTCAGGTAAAACAGCATCATCGCCTTTTCCTGAGCCGGCCTGTTTTAGCACCACTCGCCATCCCGGTTCAACAATCTGTTTTCCTGTTGCTTTAAAGTTTACTGTCTCAACTTTTCCTTCAACCGTGGTGGTGTTAATCACCGCATCGGGATAAAATGCAGCAATAAAACGACGTGCCACCATATCAAATACCAGTTTTTCATCTCTGCTTAGTGATGAAGAGGGATTTTGTCCGGTGGGAATGATGGCGTGGTGGTCGGTGACTTTGTTATCGTCGAATACTTTTTTTGATTTTGGTATTTTCTTCTCCAGTAATGGAGCGGTTAAAGCCTCGTAGGGCTTTAACCCTTTTAAAATACCGCCAATTTTCGGATACATATCGTTGCTCAAAAAAGTGGTGTCCACCCTGGGATAGGTGGTCAATTTCTTTTCGTACAGCAACTGGATGGTTTTTAGTGTTTCATCTGCCGAAAGGCCAAATTTACGGTTGCACTCCACTTGCAGCGACGTTAAATCAAACAATCGTGGTGGTGCTTCTTTTCCTTTTTTACGTTCAAAACCGGTGATTTCAAACTCCTTGCCACGTATGGTTTCAATGGCATTTTCGGCTTCCTCTTTATTGGTAAATCGTCCTTCGGAATTGTTAAAGGTCACCTCCTTATACACAGTTTTCAGTTCCCAATAAGGTTGCGGTGTGAAATTGTCAATCTCCTTTTGGCGCTCCACGATGAGAGCCAAAGTTGGGGTTTGCACCCGTCCAATTGATAAAACCTGACCTTGTTGACCGTATTTTAAAGTGTACAAACGAGTGGCATTGATTCCCAAAAGCCAGTCGCCAATGGCTCGGGCACTTCCGGCCGCATACAAAGCGTCGAATTTTTCCCCTGCATGAAGTTTTTCGAAACCCTCGCGAATAGCCTCCTCTGTTAAAGAAGATATCCACAATCGCTTAATGGGACATTTACATTCAGCCTTCTGTAGTACCCAACGCTGAATCACCTCTCCCTCCTGTCCGGCATCACCACAGTTAATAACCATTTCGGCATTTTTCACCAGCTGTTCAATGGCTTTAAATTGTTTAATGACTCCCTGGTCGTCGAGCAATTTTATGCCAAAACGGGATGGGATGATGGGAAGCGTTCCAAGCGACCAACGCTTCCATTCTGGCAAATAATCGTGCGGTTCTTTAAGCGTACACAAATGACCGAAGGTCCACGTAACCTGGTAGCCATTTCCTTCAAAATAGCCATCCTTACGCGATGTAGCACCTAAAATACGAGCCAGCTCTTTAGCAACACTGGGCTTTTCAGCTATGCAGACCTTCATTGGGTTCTTTTTATTCATTGGATTCGACCTACGAAGATAAACAAAATGAGTGAAGCTTAAAAAAGCGCGGGGAGGCTATGAGACTGTTTCGATTTATTTGAATCAATTTGTTCTACTTTGACAGATAATGTTGGCCTATTGAGTTATTTTGCAAATTGCTTTCGCCCTTTCAGGTCTGTGGTTTGGTTGTTTCATCATTTCAGGGTTAGTATGGCAATTTTAGCCAAAAACATCATAGCCCAAACCGAAAAACTTCGAAAGTGTGAAGATAGAATTATAGAGTATTTTTTTGTATAGCCCCAACGGGGCGACATCATCAACATAGGGCATAGCCCTATGAAAACATATATAATTCGTAATTAGCCCTGTAAGGGCGTAAGCAATATCGCAGATAAATTTAATAAGGAAGAATGTCACCTAATTGCTGGCGCTCATCAAAAATCTAAATTTCAATAATATACACTACTCTATCATCTAAATTCTGTCCCGATGTATTCGGGACTAAAAATCTATTGCTATATCAGCTCCAGCCTCAAGCCATCAAAAGCCAATTCCACTCCGGGAGGTAAAGTCTTATTAACCTCGCTGTGTAATCCAAGCTGGTGACTAATATGCGTAATATAAGCCCTTTCCGGGTTGATTCGGTCAATAACCTCCAAAGCTTGTTGCAGAGTAAAGTGAGAAATATGGGGTTCGTATCTCAGTCCGTCGATGACCAAAAGTTTAGTGCCGTAAAGTTTTTCATATTCCCCTTCGGGAATATGATTGGCATCGGTAATGTAAGAAAAGTCGCCTATTCTGAACCCCAAGACCGGCAAACGGTGATGCATAACCCGAATGGGAACAACAGGTAGTGAATCAACAATAAACGGCTTATTGTCAATGTTGTTTAGTACGATTTCAGGTAAGCCGGGATATTTAGACTCAGAAAAGGCATATGCAAACTCTTGCTTTATGCTTTCAATGACCGAAGCTTCGGCATAAACATTGGCATGTGTGTTATTAATCCAGTTAAAGGCACGTACATCGTCCAGTCCGGCGGTATGGTCTTTATGAGCGTGAGTGATCAAAATGGCATCCAGATGAGAAATCCCCGATGCAAGCATCTGTTGACGAAAATCGGGCCCTGCATCAATGACAATATTTTTCCCTGCTGTTTGAATCAGAACCGAAGAACGTAATCGCTTGTCCTTGGGATTGGTGGAGCGGCAGACTATACATTTGCAGGCAATCATTGGAACACCGAGAGAAGTCCCGGACCCGAGTATGGTGATGGTCATGGGTTCAATTATATTATTACTGAAACAATATATATTTAATCTCTGCGCCACAGCGTCTTCGCGTTTATACTATTATGGCGCACTTATTTCCCTATTCAAAATCCTTCACCCTCGCCTGCACCACTTCAAACCGGTTACGTTTTTTGTTATCGGAAGCAAACTCCATAGGCACAAAATAGTCGTTATACCCGGAAGCCACACCATCGTTCCATTTCTCAACCAGAATGCGTTGCTCAGTGCCATCAAATGGCGTGCGATACGCGGTTGTGAGCTCTTCTGCCAACTCGTGCATTCGTTTACTGCGCTCAGTTTTAATCTTATCGGGAATATGATTTGGCATCCGTTCTGCACGCGTTCCCTGACGAACCGAATATTTAAAAATATGCATGTGTCCGAACCCAACCATCCGTGCCACATTTATGGTTTCTTCAAACTCCTCCTCGGTTTCTCCCGGGAAACCCACGATGATATCAGTTGTGAAATTAAACTTAGGGTCGACTTTCCGCACCCTTTCAACAATGTTTAAAAAATCTTTCACCGTGTACATACGGCGCATTTGAAGTAAAATGCGCTCCGAACCACTTTGAAGACAAAGATGCAGGTGCGGTGCAAGTTTTGGATGCCCTATTAACGTAAAGAAATGGTCGTCGAACCGGTCGGGTTCGATGGAGCTGATGCGTACCCTGAAATCACCGTCTAGATTAAGAATTTTATCCACCAGCCCTGAAAATTTCACTCCATCATATTCATAACGGCTGATGTTAACCCCGGTAAGCACAATCTCCCTAGCTCCTTTGTCCACAACTTCCCTCACATTCTGCAATACCTGCTCAACAGGACGGCTGATGGCTCTCCCGCGAACGAAGGGAATGATGCAAAATGTACAGAAATTATCGCAGCCATCCTGAATTTTTATCAAACTGCGGGTATGAAACATTTCGGTGAACGACTGGTAGCTGAAAAGGTCGTAATCCTCACTGGAAAGTTCAGCATTACCGGTTTTCACCAACGAGTCCACACTGTGAAAAATCCCGCTTTTACCTTTGTTATTGATGACGGTGGCTTGCGGAAACTTTTTTTGCAGTTGATTGGCATGGCTCTCGGCCATGCAACCTGTAATCACCATTTTTGCATCGGGATTGATGCGACCGGCATGACTGATGACGTATCTTGATTTCTGGTTGCTCTGATTGGTGACCGTGCAGGTATTCACCACCACCACATCGGCTCCATCTTCCTGCTCCGATACCTCATAGCCATTTCCTTTAAACTGAGCCGCCAAAGCATCAGTTTCATACTGATTTAGCCTGCAACCTAATGTTTTAAATGCAATCTTCATATTATTGATTAAGCTTTGCGATTTGAAATCGCAAAGCTTTAGTTTATTAGGTTAATCTTTCCATTTAAACTAAACACTTTTATGCTTCTCCTTGGTATAATTGATGTTTTAGAAATAGCAAAATGATAGTTCTTCTTTAACTTTGATTATTCAGTCGGGAATTAACTACACAACAACACGTGATTTAAGCGCTGTTTTAGTAGCTTTCCGAGTATAGAATTTCGGGGTCGATGTCAATGTCCTTATTCCATTCGATTGTATCAAAACTAGGCTTTACAGACTTAAACACTTTCTCGTCTTTAAGTTGCTGATAAACTGAGATATGTAAATAAGGTTTCATATCAAATCTTTTGACTTCATTATTTTCAAAAGTCAATAACAGGATATAATTATCTAACGCCTTAACATCTTTTACTGCTATATACATAACACTATTATTTTAAAGGTTCAATCTGAAATGGTTTTTCTCCGTTTTGACATAACAACCAATCTGCCATTAACTCTTCTTTATGAATTTCAATCCATGCCTGAATAAGCTTGATTTGTTTCGCTGGCATATGGCCATTAATAATTTCTCCAGTTTGAATATTAAATGTTGACCTAAAATCCTGATAATAGCAATGAATATGCGGAGGATTATGCTCCTTTGGAGCATAATACATCCTAATTATAATTCCGAAGAACATTGATATTGTTGGCATAATATAATGGTTTATCTTAATTTAATTAACTGTTTAATTTTTTTTCCTAAGAATTCTAAAGATTATAGATCTTTAGAATTTAGACAGATAGAATAGATTAAAAAGATGATTAGACATAACTGGTTTTCTATTTTGTCTTGTCTGTCAATCTAAAAATCTATTATCTAAAGATCTTTTAATCAATTCGATATAAATCGAAACAGTCTCTAATAAAACCTTTATAATTTATCAAGCATCAACTGTTTGTTTTACCATCTCCCCTTCAGTACTAAAAGGCCTTACCGATTCAATTCTTATATCCACAAAAGAGCCAATCAAAGAGTGGTCGTCCGATGCAAAACGTACTGTGATTTTTCCTTCAGTATGCCCGCTCAAAAAGCCATCTTTACGGTCTTTTCCACGAACTAAAACCCGCACTGTTTCACCTTTTAACCTTTGGGTATGTTCAACAGCAACTTTTTCCAAATCGGAAGTTAAAACGGCATAACGCCGCTTTTTCTCAGCATGCGGCACATCATCCTGCCAAGCATAGGCTGCTGCACCCGGACGTGGCGAATACATGGCGATATACGCCATGTTATATTTGAATTCCCGAACCGCAGCACGGGTGTTTTCAAACTGCTCTTCTGTTTCACCCGTAAATCCTACAATGATATCGGTAAACAAAGTCGCGGAAGGAATCAAGTCACGAATCCAGCTCACTACTTCACGATAACGCTCCATACTGTGTTTGCGATTCATGCGAATAAGCACTTTATCATCGCCCGATTGCACCGGCAGGTGAATCTGTTTACCCAGCGAGCGATGACGCGCAATGGCCTCAATCACATCGCGCGACATATCGCGCGGATGTGGTGACGTGAAGTAAATCCACACTTCATTGCCGGAATCATCGGCCATTTTGCCCAATTCATCCAACAATTGAGCGAAAGAGAGCTCCTCCCCTTTCTTATCCAACCCGTAAGAGTTCACATTTTGTCCCAAAAGGGTGATGCTTTTATATCCCTTTTCAACTAAACCACGTGCTTCTTCTATAATATCGGTTGATGGACGGCTGACTTCACGTCCGCGGGTATATGGCACGGCACAAAAGGTACAGAACTTATTACACCCATTCTGAATGGGAATGTAAGCCTCAAAACTGCTGTTATATACTGGCTCAACTTCCCATGTTTGAGGGGCTGCTGCAACTTTCGAGACAGGCTTTAAGCCGGAAAAACCCAGTTTTTCGGCGGTTGATGCAGGTGTGGCTACCTTAATGAACTCATCATCGTTAAGTCGGCCAAAATTGGAAACAGGCGTAGTAACGCCGTATTGACTGAGCATGGCAGGAAAAGTTGCCAACTCTTTCATATCGAAAACCAAATCGAAAAGCTTCAGGAATTTCTCATGGTCATCGGGTAAAATGCACCCCGACACAAAAGTGATTAAATTCCTTTTGTTCTTCCATTTGTTCCATTTGGCAATTTTGGAATAAACCTTGTCAATGGCCTTTTGCCTTACCGAACAGGCAATGATGCCAATTACATTGGCATCTTCCTCTTTCTCCGTTGCCTCATAACCCATCTTTGCCATCACCGCCTGCACCCTCTCCGCATCGGCCTGATTCATCTGGCATCCCAATATTACTAAATGGTACTTCATATAAATTATTTTAACGCAGAGACGCAAAAACGCAGAGTTTTATATTTTTCTTTGTGACTTAGCGCCTTTGCGTTTATATAAAATCAAAAATAAACTTCCGTAAAAATATTTGATGACTTTACGCCTTGTTTTTCAAGGATATCATACACATCGTAAATCATGTCACAATTTCCGCAAAGATAACACAAAGTATCGGAATTTACAGGATTTTGTTCCAGCCAACCGGTTACCCGACCATGAAAATCACCATTGGTATCCTGTGATGTGCACGCTGCATATCGACTTGGCTTATAGGCCTCTTTTTCGTAGGCTTCTTCAACAAACCGTATGCCGTGAATTAACCGGTAATCTATTCCCGGATAGGATTTCACGAAACTGTGGAATGGTGAGATGCCTGTCCCGCTTGCCACAAAAAGTAACGGTTTATTTAGCTTTACAGCCTCTTCTATGGTAAAATAGCCCACTGCATCGTTAATTACCACCGAATCGCCCGGAACAAGTTTCTTTAATGCAGGTGTTACCAGTCCGTTTTCCACTTCTCTTACCAATATTTCCAAATAGTCGTCCGATGGCGCATTATATATTGAATACTCCCTTGTGTGGATACCGTTTGGCGGGCCAACCTGAATGTGTTGTCCCGGAAGAAATTCCAAACCGTTACGTTCCATCTGAAGAACAAATGTAGAGTCGGTTAAATCTCTTTTATTGATGATTTTATGAAGGTTGAATCTTCTTTTTTGCATATGATATACTCCTTAAAAGGATAAAATTATCTGAATTTCGGAGTGCAAAAATGCAAATTTTTCGATTGAGTTCAAATAATATGGAGATAATTATATCTTTTAGTCTTGTATTGGGATAGCCGATTAAAACCAACTCTGGTATCAAAGTCAATCATAAAATTTCTGGTTAACCTGGTGCGTTTGGCGTTCCCCCTCGGGGGTTAGGGGTGAGCGAGGGAGATAATACAGATTTGACTTGACACTAGTTATCTGATTATATTTGAAGAGACAAATTGCTTAAAATCAATCATTAACAATTTAGCCTCCGTCCATTTCGGGAAAAAATAGCAGAAAGACATTAAAACAGTTGAATAGATGTCAGGGCTACGCCCCTAAAAGGATTCGGTTTGTCTATATACTACGAAGATATCAGGACTACGTCCCTATTTTATTTTTGATGATATGAATGTTATAGGGCGTTAGCTCGTAATCTTTGTAGTATAATATCATTTATTAATTATTTAAAAGGGCGTAGCCCTTATATCTAAAACTATTCCGAAACATTTGAGTGTAGAAATCAATCTAATATATAAACCTTCGTATTTTTTGTCTCCTTGTGGAGAACAAATTTCTATCTTTGCAAACTAAATAAATAAACAATGTCCGGAAAATTATATCTCATTCCCAATACCCTTGGAACAAAAGAGTCAACGCACGTAATTCCTGCTGATGTAGCAAACATTGCGGTAGCACTTCGCCATTTTATTGTAGAGGATTTACGCACGGCACGCCGTTATTTGCGCGCACTTGACAGGGAAATGGATATAGATGGTTCTCAGTTCTATATGTTGAATAAACGCACCACTCCGGCGCAATTCGCCGAATATCTGAAACCCCTAAAAGCAGGCCACAATGTGGGAATCATATCAGAAGCCGGTTGTCCGGGAGTTGCCGACCCGGGAGCAGAGGTGGTAAAGTTGGCACATCAGGCAGGAATCGATGTGGTTCCAATGGTAGGTCCTTCATCCATTTTATTGGCTTTAATGGCCTCAGGAATGAATGGACAAAACTTCGCATTTGTTGGTTATATCCCCATCAAAAAAGAAGAGCGAGTTAAAACCATACGCCAATTGGAAAACCGTTCACGTAACGAGCATCAATCACAGATTTTTATAGAAACCCCCTTTAGAAACAACCACCTTTCACAGGACATTGTTAGTAACTGCAACCCTCAAACACGGCTTTGCATTGCTTACAACCTGACCATGCCCGATGAATATGTGGTGACTAAAACCATCGGCCAATGGAAAGGAAAACTGCCTGAATTGCACAAAAAACCTGCAATATTTATAATACAAGCCTAACTTAAATTCAATTGAAAGCATGAATAAGCGAAAAATTCGAAAAGCTATAAAAAGAATAAAATACCTACCCAGGAACAAGTATCTCTTTAAATATCTCGGAAACAAATTAAAGCACTTTTATTACAAAGCAACGAAATCCAAGAAAGTTGCTTACCCCTCAACCATAATGCTGGAGTTGACAAATCATTGTAATCTGCATTGCACCACATGTCCTCGTGAATACGATTACGGAAAAAAAATGGATAAAGGAAAAATGCAGATTTCTCAAGCCAAAACCGTCATTGATGAACTGTGGCCTTATATTGATTCTATTGGGCTGACCGGGATGGGCGAAACTTTCTTGTATAAAGATATTGAAGAAATTGTTGACTATATAAAATCTAAAAACAAGGGTATCATTATATCTGTTTCTACAAATGCGATGCTTCCTGATTTTATTGATATAGTAAAACCAATAGTCGATAAAATAGATACCATCCAGATTTCTATTGATGGTCTAGGAGAAAAATATGAAAAGATTAGAATTGGAGCCAGTTTTAATGCATTGCAAGAAAATCTAAAATCTTTATCAGACTTGTGTAAAAACAGTGAAACTACCTTGATGTTAAATATGGTAGTAACCAAAGAAAATTATACCTGCATGGCACCGCTTGTCAGGTTTTCAGAAGACATAAATATAGAATTTCTGGACTTTACCCTTTTTAATTTGGCTTCTGTTACAAAAATAGACCGAAACTATTATCAATTTTATAAATCGGAAGAGTTTAAAATCGCATTAAAAGAATTAGACAGGGTGGCTGATTCTTCAGATTTTGTAACAGTTACCAATCGTAATTTCTCAACGGATAATAGTTTTCAAAAATGCCCTTTCCCCTGGACGCATTTCTATATTTGTTGGAATGGCTTTGTAACTCCTTGTTGTGCAAAACCATTTCCCAAAGAGTGTAATTTTGGGAACGTTTTTGAAAGTGGCGTTATGAATATTCTTAATGGCAAAAAAATACAAGCTTGGAGACAATTATGGTTCAATAATGAAACCCCAAAGTTTTGTGACAAGTGTCACTTTATTGATATTGAGCCAGTTGCTGCAGGAGCTTAATGTTTCATCTTATGGCTTTAGTTATCTCATATTTGAATTGACGAAACTCATGTTCAAAATTTGGAGTAAAAACACCTTTCCCCAAATTTTCTTCAATTTCATTAATCTGCCAAACCTTCCCGCCATCTAATTCTTCCGGATTGGGTTGGATTTCGCCATCATGTTTTAAAACAAAGACATAAACCAGTTCTCGTTCCAAATCACTCTCCCATATATATTTTCCAATGGAAATTGCTCCTATGGGATTAATGCCTATCTCCTCTTCAGACTCTCGTTGCAGCGATAGTTCAACCGATTCGCCATAAGAGATGTGACCTCCAACGGCAGTATCCCATTTTCCCGGCTGAACCAATTTGTGAAGCGGACGTTTTTGTAACCATACGCCACCGTTTTTAACCACCTGTAAATGCACAACAGGATGTAATGGCTTATCTGTGCCGTTATGTACCTCGGAACGTAAAGCCATGCCAATCACTCTCCCTTGTGTGTCGACAAGCGGCAGCTTTTCTTCTTTCTCTGAATGATGATGAATGGTGCTCACTGGGTGAAATTTCTAATCATATAGATAATTAAACAAATGGCCACAATTGAATTAGTGGCCATTTTTACATTTAATATGTAATCAAACATCTCTTATTTATGCAGTGCCTGCAAACAGGCATTTACATTTTTCTCAATTCGGGCATGAACATCTTCTGCTTTGGCTTTTACAAACTCATCACCGGTAATTTTTTCGAAGAGCTCAATGTAACGCTCAGAAACGCTGTTGATGAATGATTCATTCATTGTTGGTACTTGTTGTCCCTCTTTCCCTTGAAAACCATTTTCGATTAGCCATTGACGAACAAACTCTTTGGATAATTGTCGTTGTTGTTCCCCATTCTGAAGACGCTCTGCGTATCCCTCATTGTAGAAATAGCGAGAAGAATCAGGTGTGTGAATCTCGTCGATGAGATATATTTTACCATCCTTTTTGCCAAATTCATATTTGGTATCCACCAGAATCAGACCCATTTTGTCAGCCATTTGCGTCCCACGTGCAAAAAGTTCACGGGTATATTTTTCAAGTTGAATGTAATCCTCTTCCGAAACAATACCCTGACTTAAAATCTCCTCACGTGAGATGTCTTCATCGTGTCCATGGGCTGCCTTGGTGGTTGGAGTAATAATGGGTTCACTGAACTTCTGATTCTCAATCATACCTTCAGGCAAAGATACACCGCACAATGTGCGTTTTCCGGCTTTATACTCACGCCAAGCATGGCCGGTGAGATAACCTCGAATAACCATTTCAACCTTAAAAGGCTCACATAGATGCCCGATGGTTACCATCGGGTCAGGAGTGGCTACTTTCCAGTTTGGAACAATATCCACAGTTGCATCCAGAAACTTGGATGCAATTTGATTTAAAACCTGGCCTTTAAAAGGAATTCCTTTGGGCAGAACCACATCAAAAGCAGAAATCCTGTCAGAAACAATCATCACAAGATAATCGTCATTGATGTTGTAAACATCCCGGACCTTGCCTATGTATTGCTGCTTCTGACCGGGAAAATTGAAATTGGTTTTTACAATCGCGCTTTCCATTGATTGTATATTATTTTAGTTATTGATATTTGAAAGAAATATGGCTTTTTATACCTCAACAAGACATAAGAACCACAAAATTTATTAGTTACAATACAAACTTAAAACATAAAAAGGTAGAAAATTATTCCAATTGCCCCTCCCCCTTTAACCTAAAACTGTTCAAAGTTGTAAGTTTGAAGTTCAAAGTTTGAAAACCATAAAATTTCATCAACCCAAAACCTTGAACCTAAAACTTCAAACCTAAAACCTAGAACCTAGAACTTTAAACCTCTCTCACTCCTTCTCATACGCTTCAACAATGTCCTGTACCAAACGGTGACGAACAATGTCCTTAACAGTAAACTTTATACGTTCAATGCCTTTAATGCCTTTTAAAATTCGCATGGCCTGAACCAGTCCTGAGGTTTGTGGATTTGGTAAATCAATCTGCGTCACATCTCCGGTTACCACAAATTTTGCATGGTCTCCCATCCGGGTCAGAAACATCTTTAACTGGTTGGTGGTTGTATTTTGTGCTTCATCAAGGATGACAAAGGCATTGTTAAGCGTCCGACCTCTCATATAAGCCAAAGGTGCAATCTGAATGGTTCCGTTCTCCATGAACTCTTTTAGTTTTACGGGGGGAATCATATCCATCAGCGCATCGTATAATGGCTGCAGATAAGGGTCAATTTTCTCCTTTAAATCTCCCGGTAGAAACCCTAATTTTTCACCCGCTTCTACAGCAGGACGGCTTAAAATGATTCGTTTAACCACACGTATTTTCAGAGCTCTCACGGCAAGAGCAATGGCTGTGTATGTTTTTCCGCTTCCGGCAGGTCCAACGGCAAATAATAAGTCGTTGGTGTCGTATGCTTTGAGCATCCGACGCTGATTTTCAGTACGGGCTTTAATGGGTTTCCCGTTCACCCCATATAAAATGGTGTCGCTGTCCTCAGTCCCACCTCCACTGGAAGAAGTCCCTACCAACATTTCAATAACGGAAGATTCCTTGAGCACGTTATACTGGTGGTAATGTTCAATCAGAAGATTGACCTTCTCTTCAAAATCGGCAATTTCAGCAGCATCACCCATGGCTTTGAGCCAATTACCTCTCGCTACAATTTTTAGTTTTGGAAAATGGGCTTTGATGATGTCCAGATTGGCATTTTTCACACCCAAAAACTCCATCAAATCAATGGATTCAAGATAAATAAGCTTTTCTATCATATATTGGTTTGGAAATCCTTATTATTTCAAATACAAATTAACAACAATTTTTGCAGATGGGAAGTAGATATGTTGGATTTTGAAAATAATATTGATAACTGTTTATCTCTTTCTTAGTTCCTAATCAAGGGACTTTAATACCTCATTGATTAAAATATTGAAACAATACTCCCATTGAGTATTTAATCAATGAACAAAGATGTTCATTGATAGACCCATTGTATTTTCTTATAAACTAGGAAACAGACAGGTGAAACAACTTCCTGCACTCAGGCTACTTTTCACATGTATTTCTCCATTATGCTCGTCCATAAACTCTTTGCATAACAACAATCCCAAACCCGTCCCTTCCTCATTTTCAGTACCCTTAGTTGAAATGTTTTTGGAGATTGTGAACAATTCAGATAACTGATTTTGACTCATCCCTATGCCATTATCAATAACTCTTATCTCAACAAATTCTTTATTCTCATTCTGAACCTGATTGGCACTAATAACAATCCTTCCATTGATTTTGGTATACTTAATGGCATTTGAAATTAAATTTCTAATAATTGTTTCCAGCATATTTTGGTCTGCGAAAATCTTCAAACTTTGCGAAATATTGTTTTCAATCGATATAGACTTTTTATCTGCCATATATTGCACAACGTCAAGAATGCTCTCAACAATTTCATATGCATTATGGAACTTGGGGATGAATACGATAGAATTGCTCTGTGCTCTGGCCCAATCTAATAAATTATCCAACAAGCTATGTGTATTTTTAATGCTAATATTAATTGTTTCAATACACTTTTGTTTGGTCTCTTCGTCCAAACTTTTATCAGTTATTAGGAGCTGCGATAATCCCCATATGTTGCTAATCGGGTTTTTTAAGTCATGGGCAATTATACCAAGAAATTTGTCTTTTGACTCATTCATTTTGTTAAGTTCCTTATTCTTTTCCTCAATCTCCTCCTTTATTAACATGGACTCATTCGCCCTTTTTTTGAGTTCACCATTGATTAACAGACTTTCTGCGTACAAAGTTTTGGTTTTCTCCTGCTCTGCAGCCAATAGCTTATTCGACTTAAAAAGTTTGAATCTAAGCCTAAATTGAATCCTGTTTATAATGTATCCAAGGACTATAATAGGGTATACATCGGCCAAAACGATAAATTCTTCTTTTGATGGTTGATTTATGAAAATTAAAAACAAAGTAAAAATCAAAATTGGGAATCCGAAAATTACAGCCGCCAGTTTGTCATTCTCCTTTACATCTAATGAAACCAGAAAAATTACTAAAATCGCTCCTGTTACACTAGGGGCAAGACCCTCGTCATGCAAATGAATAAGGCATTTTGCATACATCATAAACTGAAGTGCAAAATATATTGATATGTACAAATATTTTTTGAGCCAAAAATTCTTGTGTTTGTTTGTTAAATGAACAATTAACAGAGTAATTACAATAGTTAAAGGGATTATACGGGTTATTACTCCGGGGTAATTTTGCCTCACAATCAAATCGGAGTATAAATAGAATAGTAATAAGGGAGCACCAAAAATTAGAATCAGGGTAAGATTTTTCAAAAAGATTTTATTCAAATAATTTTCAAACTCTTCTCTTATACGAATTGAATTCAAACTATTTAGCATGTTTCATATAATCATTATTAATATTTATTTTCAGCTCCCAAGCAGGCTCATTATAATCAACACTTCGTCGTGTTTCTGAAAAAATGGACATTTTACCTGATTCTCAAAAATACTACGTATTTTTTAAACGATGTTACTAAGCCGCGTTTTTTGCAATTAGTTTTGAACCTCTTACTAACATTTCCTTAACGATTTTTATCTAATTATCTAATTTAATAAATTTGAATAACTCATGATACAAGACAGGCTATATTTTCAATTAATTTTTAACTTTGGATATTATGAATAATGCCAACTTCGCACAGAGAAAATTTGAAGAGGGGTTCAACTGCGCTGAATCTGTCCTTTTCGGTTCCGTTAGGGATAAGAATTTTGACTTACCTTTGATATTGGCCGCTTCAAGTGGTTTTGGAGGCGGAATGGGCCGCAAACAGAAAGTTTGCGGTGCCATTACGGGTGCCGTAATGGCCATTGGAGTTCTTAATTCTCCGTATAATGATTCCGCAGAATTAGATGTTGAAATTTTGACATCTTCTATGGAAATTAAAAACCGGAACTATCAATTGGTGCATGAGTTTATTTCTCATTTTGAGAAGGAGTTTGGCCATGTTAACTGTCTTGAGTTGCTGGATAATTGTGATTTAACCACGCCGGAAGGTTCGGCGTTGTTTAAATCAGGGAAGTTGAAACAACAACTATGTTACAAGTATGTGCGGTATGCTGCCGACTACGTTGAAAATTTAATTAAAAACGATAATGCAGTCTAAAAAAGAGACCTTTCAGCGTTTGCTGGATATTATGGATATTCTCAGAGAAAAATGTCCGTGGGACAGTGTGCAGACCAACGAAACTTTGCGTACACTGACCATAGAAGAAACCTACGAGCTGGCCGATGCCATTTTGGAAGGCAGCGATGAAGCCATTGGTAAGGAGTTGGGCGATTTGCTTTTACACATAGTTTTTTATGCCAAAATTGGTGAAGAGAAGGGTGCGTTTAACATCGAAACCGTTATGCAAAACCTGATTGAAAAGCTTATTTATCGACATCCGCATATTTTTAGTAATACCAAAGTTGAGAATGCCAAAGAGGTGGAAGAAAACTGGGAGCAACTCAAGTTGAAAGAAAAAAACGGCAACAAATCGGTTCTCTCGGGAGTTCCGGATTCACTTCCGGCAATGATTAAAGCCAACCGGATTCAGGACAAAGCGCGTGGTGTGGGATTCGACTGGGAGGAACGTTCTCAGGTGTGGGATAAACTTCAGGAGGAGTTCAATGAACTGAAAACAGAGGTTGAAAAAGGCAGTCAGGATGGAATTGAAGATGAATTTGGCGACCTTTTTTTCTCACTCATAAACACCGCACGTTTATACGGCATAAACCCCGAAAATGCGCTGGAACGCACCAATCGCAAGTTTATTTCCCGCTTTAACTATCTCGAAAAAGAGACCATACAAAAAGGGCGGAATTTGAAGGAGATGTCGCTTGCCGAAATGGATGAAATCTGGGATAAGGCTAAGAGAAATGAAAAGTAGTAAAGATAAAGCTATCATACTATATATATTTTCAAAAAATTCCTATTTTAGCGTAAACCATCATTCAAAATAAATACATGGCCAACGCAAAAGCAACGACTCATGGTGTAGGTTTTGGAACTGCGCCGGTTTTTTTTACAGCCATTTCTACCATATTAGGTGCCATCCTGTTTCTTCGATTTGGATTTGCAGTCGGAAGTCTTGGATTTTGGGGTGCCATTCTAATTGTGGTTTTAGGCCACATGATAACATTGCCAACAGCATTGGCTATTTCTGAAATATCAACCAACACCCGCGTAGAAGGTGGTGGCGAATACTTCATCATTTCCCGTTCATTTGGTCTGAAGATTGGTTCAACCATCGGTATTGCATTGTTTCTCTCCCAAGCCATCAGCGTGGCTTTTTACATCATTGCATTTACCGAGGCATTTGAACCCTTTTTTAATTGGTGGTACGCTACCTTTGAATATGAACTGCCACGACAGGCCATCAGTATTCCAGCATTGGGATTATTGGCTTTAATCATTCTCAAAAGAGGAGCTAATCTGGGCGTGAAAGCTCTTTACGTAGTGGTTGGCATCCTGTTTTTGGCTCTCATCCTGTTTTTTGCAGGCAAACCCATTGAAGCAGAAGAGGCCTTGCGGCAACCGGGTAATAATTTTGGTTTTTTTAACCGTGATAACTTTTTCGTGATATTTGCCATCTGTTTTCCGGCATTCACAGGAATGACAGCCGGTGTAGGACTGAGCGGTGACCTCAAAAACCCGGGTAAATCTATTCCTTTAGGCACACTGGGCGGAACTGTAGCAGGGATGCTTGTTTACCTTTTCATCGTCTGGAAAATGTCTGTTTCTGCATCGCAAGCCGATTTAATGGAGCATCAGCTCATCATGTCGCACATTGCCATTGGTGGCGCCATTATCATTCCCCTTGGATTGGCAGCATCAACCATTTCATCGGCATTGGGGTCGGTTATGGTTGCACCGCGTACTTTGCAGGCTTTGGCGTATGATAAAATTTTCCCGTTCAGACGATTCAACCTTCTAATGGCCAAAGGAAAAGGAAAAACAAGGGAGCCTTTCAACGCAGGCATTGTCTCTTTTGTCATCGCCTTTCTTTTTGTTGCTTTAGGTGATGTGGATGTAGTTGCCGAAATCATCTCCATGTTCTTTTTAATCACCTATGGTTCTCTATGTCTCATATCTTTTCTCAATCATTTTGGTGCACCTCCATCCTATCGTCCGCGTTTTCGCTCACGTTGGTATTTTTCTTTGGCCGGGTTTTTACTTTCAGTTTGGGTGATGTTTATGATTAACCCTTTCTATACCATCATGGCCTATGTTATCATTGTTATTCTATACCTTGTAATTGAGCATTACAACAAAGACCAGAAGGGATTGGTAAATATTTTCAAAGGGTCGCTTTTCCAGCTGAACAGGAAAATTCAGGTTTACATGCAGAAGAACCAGTCGGAAACCGATGCCGACGAATGGCGTCCGGCCGTGGTCTGTATCTCTCCGCATTCGCTGGAACGTGAAAAAGTGCTGGATTTAATGAAATGGATAAGCTATAAGCATGGTTTCGGTACATACTTCCATTATCTTGAAGGATATTACAGTAAGCAGACTTATGCCGAGTCGCGGGAAATCATGAAGCAGCTCATCAATTTACAAATTGAGGAGAACAATGCAATGTATATAGACACCATGATTTCACCATCCTATACATCAGCCATAGCACAGGTTATTCAAGCTCCATCCATTTCGGGAATGGAAAATAACATGGTGCTTTTTGAATACGATAAAAACAAACCGGAAGAGATTCACCGGATTCTTGAAAACATAAAACTGACAAAGGCCGGCAATTTTGATGTCTGTATTTTTGCCAGTTCAACAGCTTCGGTTCGTTTTCAGAATGGAATTCATGTCTGGATTAGACCTACCGACATGACCAACACCAACCTGATGATTTTACTGGGTTATATCATTATGGCACACCCCGATTGGCAAAAAGGGCACATCAAAATCTTCAGCATTTGTGCTCCGGGACACACAGAAGAGACCAAGCAGGAGCTCGAAGAGCGCATTGCCAGTGGCCGTTTACCAATTACTTTAACCAATATTGAAATCATTGCCTCTACCGGAAATCAAACCATCAGTGAAATCATCAGCACCCGTTCGCGCAATGCTGCGTTAACCATCATGGGATTCAGAGATGAAAAAATTAAGCACGAAGGCGTTCATTTTTTCAATAGTTTTCACGATATTGGGGATATTTTATTTGTGAATGCAGCCAAATCTAAAGAGATAAAATAGCATAAGTTGAGAGAAACTGTAAAACGTATAGTTTTAATACGCGAATTAAAATTGTCGCGTAAAAGTTTACCAGGTAAAACAATTGTTCTATGTCAACCATCAGATTTAAAGAAGTTCAGAGATTTGACCAGATTTGGCTTTGGGTCGTTTTAATATTAACAGGTATTCCTGCTCACTTCGCGCTTGTTTACCAGGTTATTCTGAACACTCCCATCGGACAAGCTCCCGTATCTGACTCGCTTTGCATCATATTTTCTGCGTTTCACATCATCATTACCATCTTTTTACTCATTATTAAATTGGATGTGGAAATCTCTTCAAGGTTTATCTCATACCAGTTTTTTCCGTTTCATTTGAAACGGAAAAAATACCCGTTGGGACAGGTGCACAGTGCTTTTATTCGCGAGTATCACCCCATAAAAGAGATGAGTGCATTGGGTTTAAAACTGGGGCAGCACTCAAAAGCATATAATATTAAAGGATATTGGGGAGTTCAACTGGAATTTCGCGGAGGCAGGCAACTGTTGCTTGGAACTCAAAAACCTGAAGAGTTTGATGCGGTGCTCAAAGAGTTGCATATTCCTGAAGAGTAAACTTCTGTAACTGTTTTCTGAATTAATATTCATAAGGTTTTATAATAGATTGTTAGACTTTAGATTATTAGATATTAGATGCTAAGCACGGCAAAGTTTGAACGCAGTAAAATTCCGATGCTTTAATTTATTTCCTTCTGAACCCGCATTTCGGGATAAAATATATAGTCTAATAAAGAAAAATATAGCCCCAAACCATCGGAACAAATGTTTCTAATTATCTTATCCATCTATTCTATCTGTCTATAATCTAATAGTCTTCGCATCTATTAAATTCCTAAAATAGTAACTAATCAGACATTAAGATAGATATCCATGGATTTAAAACACATGGAAGATACAATCATCGAAAACACTGTCATTTGTCATATAAAATTAAACCCGTGGGGTTTAATTTTGTTGTAATAACAGAGTGGTAAGGCTTAAGAAACATCATCACCCAAAAATTAATCGCATAAAACAATAATATACCAATGAAGAGATTCCTTTTATTACCAACTTTTTTGATGCTTGCTGCAATTATTCTTGCAGAAGAGGCCAGGCTCCTGAGATTTCCGGCCATCAATCAAAATCAAATAGTATTTACCTATGCCGGTGACATATACACCGTTCCGCACGAAGGCGGAATAGCACGAAAACTCACTTCACACGAAGGATTAGAGATTTTTCCGCGTTTCTCACCCGATGGAAACCAAATTGCCTTCACCGGACAGTATGATGGCAATACCGAAGTTTACCTGATTCCCTCTGAAGGCGGCATTCCCCAAAGATTAACCTACACGGCCACGCTTGGGCGTGATGATTTGGCCGACCGCATGGGGCCAAACAATATTGTTCTAAATTGGACACCCGATGGGCAGATTGTATACCGTTCCAGAAGGCACTCTTTTAATGCTTTTAAGGGACAACTGTTTAAAGTAAGTCCCGAAGGAGGTCTTTCTACGCGCGTGGAAGTCCCCGAAGGTGGATTTCTGTCTTTCTCTCCCGATGGAAAAAAAATGGCATACAACAGGGTATTCAGGGAGTTCAGAACCTGGAAATACTACCAGGGAGGTATGGCCGATGAAATTTGGATTCATGATTTTGAAACCAGGGAAACACACGCCATTACCGACAATCCGGCACAGGATATCATTCCAATGTGGATTGGAGAAGAGATATTTTTCCTATCGGACAGAGACCGTACCATGAACCTGTTCGTGTATAATACACGAACAAAGGAGACAGAAAAAGTAACTCATTTTGATGAGTTTGACATCAAATTCCCCTCCCACTTTCAAAACCACATTGTTTTTGAAAATGGCGGGTACATTTATAAAATGGATGTCACCACACGAAATTATGCAAAAGTATCTGTAAAGATAAACAACGACAAAAACCATTCGCGGGTTGAAAGAGTCGATGCTTCGGAGAGAATATTCTCAGCCGACCTTTCACCAAATGGTGAAAGGGTCTTATTTTCGGCACGAGGAGAAATTTTTTCTGTACCAGCTGATAAAGGCATCACTTATAATTTAACCCGTACCTCAGGTGTTCACGAACGCAATGGCATTTGGTCTCCCGATGGTAGTAAAATAGCCTGGTTATCAGATAAAAGTGGAGAATACGAAATATGGGTGAATGATGTTTACGGAGGAAATGTTCCCCGACAACTTACCACCGGCGGTGATGTTTACAAATTCAACATCGCCTGGAGTCCAGACAGCCGCATGATTGCCTGGAATGACCAAAGTTTTAAGCTCTATGTTACGGATGTTTCCAACGGAAGAACAAGAGAATTGGCTGAAAATAATCTGGGGCCAATCAATGACTTTTCCTGGAGTCCGGACAGTAAATGGCTTACCTATACGCATTGGAATGACAACAGAATGGGCATTGTGAAAATCATTAACCTGTCAACCGGCAACATTGATCCGGTTACCGATAAATGGCACCACTCATATAGTCCCGTTTTCTCTGCCGATGGCAAATATCTGCTGTTTGCATCCGACCGAAGTTTCAGTCCCATATACAGCAGTACCGAATGGAATCATGCATACATCAACATGGCGAAAATCTATATGGTTTTACTCAGCAGCGATACCCCATCACCTTTTGCTCCGCAAAATGCAGTAGTTAAGACCGAAGAAAAGAAGAAAAATGATGAGGAGAAAAAAGAGACAGATGTACGAATAGATTTTGCTGGAATTGGAAGTCGAATTGTTGAGCTTCCCATTGAGCCTGCCAGGTATTTCAACATCAGTTGCGTAAACAACCGGGTTTATTACAACAGAATGTTCCAGGGAGGACGTGAAGGAAATGGCTTGATGATGTATGACCTCAATGAGAAAAAAGAGCAATCTCTGGGAGATTATCGATATACCATTTCTGCCAATAACAACAAAATGCTGGTTGGCCGCAATAAAACCTGGAGAGTTATTGATTTGCCAACATCCACGGTACAGATGGAAAACACCATTGACTTGTCGGGTATGGTGGCGGTGGTAAACTACCGTGAAGAGTGGCAACAGATTTTTGATGAAGCATGGCGACAAATGCGCGACTTCTTTTATGTGGACAATATGCACGGCGTAGATTGGGATGCCATTTACAAACAGTATTCTCCGCATGTTCGTTATGTTAATCATAGAACCGACCTCAACTATGTCATTGGTGAAATGATTGGAGAACTCAACGCAGGACATGCTTATGTGAATCCCGGAGACCAACCACAGGCTAATCGCATTCCGATGGGACTTCTTGGCGCAAGGTTTTCGCAACATGAATCAGGCTATTTCAGAATTGACCACATTTTGGAAGGTGCAAACTGGAGCAGTGATTTACAATCACCACTGAATGCTCCCGGTGTGAATGTCTCAGTTGGTGAATACATCGTAGCCGTAAACCGTGTTCCAACCGAAAGTGTAAACGACATATATGAACTATTGAAGGGCACGGCGGGAAAAACCGTTGAGTTAACCATTAGCAACAGGCCTTCAACCAGTAATGTTCGTCATGTTCTTGTTACTCCAATTGCCGACGAAAGCGGATTGTATTACTATGAATGGGTACAAAACAACATCAGAAAAGTTCATGAGGCGACCAATGGCCAGGTGGGATATCTGCATATTCCGGACATGGGACCGGGTGGATTAAATGAGTTTGTCAAACATTTTTACCCGCAACTACACAAGAAGGCATTGATTATTGACGACCGTGGAAATGGTGGCGGCAATGTTTCACCCATGATTTTGGAAAGACTGAGCCGCGTTCCGTATCGTGTAAACATGAGAAGAAACTCTAATGTGGTTTCTACCATTCCTGCACAAACACTTGCCGGTCCCATGGTGGCGCTGGTTGATAAATATTCAGCATCGGATGGTGACCTGTTTGCTCATGGCTTTAAGGCACTTGGACTGGGAACGGTTATTGGAACCACAACCTGGGGAGGCATTGTGGGAATCACCGGCTCTTTGCCATTTATTGATGGGACAGATTTGCGCATTCCTCAATTCACTTCCCTCTCCATGGAAGGAAATTGGATGATAGAGGGTGTTGGTGTTGAACCTGATATCTTTCTGGAAAATGATCCTTACAAAGAATTTTCCGGAGAGGATGAGCAACTGAATAAAGCCATCGAGGTAATACTTAAAAAACTTAAAGAGCGCGAGGAACTACCAACCATTCCTTCTCCGCCGGTTAAGAATTAGAGCAGATATTTAATAAGACGATAACAGACGCAATGAGACGAGTTTCTTTGATGATTAAGGCACATGATGGAAATAGAAAGTAATGTATAAAATTATCATAGGTGTAAATTCAAAAAACCATCATAAATGGTTTTCCATGCGACGAAGAAAATCCCACTTGCCTTGGCAAGTGGGATTTTCTTATGCTATATTTATTTAGACAAGATACAATTTAGAGCGTTGCTAAAAAAAAATGTATTAACAGCAAATCATAACAAATGTCATGATTTACATCATCTTTGAACTACAATTAAATTTATGATTTTGCCCTGGTAAAAGGTAATTATCCTGTAGTTCATATTTGGATGCTAAATATAATTTATCTATTTTCCGCAAAATTTTGTAAACCATAGCTTGTTGCATGGCTGGTTTTTATTAAGCCAAGCACTTAAATATCAAAATAATGGATGTTTATTAGATGTGATTTCTATTCCCATGAATCAGATATCTAATATAGATTCAGAATTATTACATAGAATACCAAGAGAAAAACTAAACGATAATAGGAAGCTCTTTTCAGTATGATAACAGAAAGTAAGTCTACCACAATGGTTATGATGAATGGTAATGAAGCAGTTGCCAGAGGTGCCTTTGAAGCAGGTGTAAAAGTTGCTGCCGGATTCCCCGGAACACCGTCCACCGAGGTAATGGATTATACACATCAAAGATATCCCGATATATATTGCGAATGGTCAACCAATGAGAAAGTGGGTTTAGAAGTAGCCATAGGTGCTTCATTTGCGGGTTATCGCAGCTTGGCAATAATGAAAACTGTTGGCCTACACGTGGCAGCTGATGCGCTGGGTGGTGCTGCCGGTAGTCAGATCAACGGTGGCCTGGTAATAGTCGTTGGCGATGATGTTGGTCGTATCGCTGGTGACGACTATAACGATGTTCGTCATTACGGGAACATGTTCAATATCCCTGTATTGGAGCCAAGCGACAGTCAGGATGCTAAGGATCTTATGGTTAAAGCATTCGCGATTAGTGAAGAATACACAACTCCTGTCATACTTAAAATTACATCAGTTATATGCAAAACAACCAGTCGCGTTATCATTGATGAAGATTATACTTACGAAGCAAAATGCCGGGTTAAATATCCCGTAAGTTTCAGTAAAGTTATCATGACCACCATGATGATGAATGCAAAAGGCTCCGAGCATCCAAAATTGGTCAAATGTTTTAATGATTTTCCGGCTCACATGAAACGTTTGGCTGATGACTGCAATGACTTCGACATTAACAATCTGGAGTTGAGGGGTAAAAAGATTGGCGTAATTACAGCGGGTACACCTTATTTTTACACAAAAGAAGTTTTACCCGATGCTTCGATTTTAAAACTGGGTCTTGTTATGCCGCTACCGGAAAAGTTAATCCGAAAATTGGCTAAACACGTTGACAAGCTCTATGTAATAGAAGATGGTCATGATATTTTGGAGAAGAACATCAAGGATTTGGGCGTATCGGTCATTGGGAAAGAGTTATTTCCTAAATTTCCCGAAATGACGCGTTTCACTCCTGATGTTATTGAGGAGAAACTTGTTCCCGATGCTCCCAAAAGAGCAATTATGGATGGCATTCCTTTTAGATTGCCTGTTAGTTGTGCCGGATGTTCTCACCTCTTCATTACACAAATATTAAAAAAACATAAAATCAAGGCTGCTGCTGATGTAACTTGTGGACTAATAGGTTGTTTTCCCCATACGGAGGCCTATTCACTACAAAAGTGTATGGGATCAAGCATTGCACTATCTCATGGTTACAACGTAGCAACAGATCACAAAGAAAATTTTGTTGCCATGATTGGTGATGGTGGTTTTTGGGCAACAGGAATCAATGGGTTGATGAATCTGATATTCAATGACAGTCAATCAACGGTGATTATTGTTGACAATAGCTGTCTTGCAATGACTGGCGGTCAGCATATCGCTTCCAGTGAGTTTGGGTTTAATTATAAGCCGGAGAACAAACTGGAAATTGCCAAAGTATGCGAGGCCATTGGTGTAAAAGATATTGTAACCGTAGATGCCTACGAAATTGAAACCCTTGAAAATGCCATCCTCAACGCGGTAAATGCAAAGACTAATTCAGTAGTTATTGTTAAAAAACCATGTATTACCAAATTTAAGCTACCAAAAAGCGATCCTTATCATATTGATCAGGAACTTTGTACGCAATGTCGGAAATGTATCCATATTGGGTGTTTGGCCATTGAGAGTAAAAAAGGCAAGGACGGAAAAGTTGAAATAGTTATCAACGAAGATCTTTGTGTGGGCTGTGGGTTATGCTCTACGGCATGTAAATTTGACGCCATAAAATTATAAATATGCAGGACACAGGTAAAAACATTATAATAGCTGGTGTGGGAGGACAAGGTATTCTCCTTTTCAGTAACCTTTTAAGCAAGTTTTATATGAAACTTGGGTATGAGTTGAAAATATCTGACGTAATTGGGCTAGGACAGCGAGGCGGAGGTGTAGAAAGCCATTTCCGGTATTCTAACAATCCTGTGCTATCACCCTTTATTAAAGCAGGTGATGCTGATTACGTGATATCTTTTGAACAAACTGAAACACTGCGGTATTTGCATTGCTTGAAGGAAGATGGCATCATTTTATCAAGTACTTTTGAGTTATCTACTTCCAGCGTAAACACACGACTGGAAAAAGACATGCCTGAATCTAAAACAGAGCTGATCAGGAAATCGGGAAAGAAGACATTTATTGTTGATCCCGATGAAAATAAAAATCCCGATTTTGACATCAGTAAAATGATGAATATTGTCATGCTTGGATTCTATGCTGAGTTGAGAGGTTATTCGCACGATGAGATGATCCAAATTGTAAAGGAAAATGTTCCTAAAAAGTTTGTTGAGGGAAACATAAAGGCCTACGAAAAAGGAATGGCAATTGCTCAAACAGAAGTTGCTGAAAAAGAGTCAGAATTAAGTAATTGCTAAGCTTTAAGGGTACAAAATGAAACTAGTCACGATGTTTCGTGACGAGTTCTCCCGAAATATCGGGTGTAATTGGATAACAAATTTACAAACACATGAAGATACCTGAAGGTGTTGTGTTATTGGATAGTTTAGGTGATTTAAAACCTAACAACACTTGTCCGATTCTGGTGTGCGGTTCACATTGTGGTGGTAACAGAGAGCTTGCTCAACACGTAAGAAACTGCAATGTAAAGGCGGTATTTTTAAACAATGCAGGTATTGGTAAAAATCAGGCAGGAATCAGAGGTCTTTTACATTACGAGACTGAGGATATTCTAGCCTGTGCTGTTGATCACAACAGCGCTGAAATTGGTATTGCCCAAGACACCTGGGAGAGCGGAACAATAAGTCACACCAACGCCCAAGCCAAAGAAGCAGGAATAGAAATTGGTGATGCTGTAAAAGATGCCGTTGCCAAAATAATCAATATGGGTTACCCCACCCCAGCGACTCGAGAAAGTAAAATCCACGCATCTAACAATAATGAAACCAACAGCAAATCTTTAAAGCAACAAACTCAAACAGAAATTAATGGTGTGTTGATCACTGTCACCGATAGCATAACTTTTTTGAATGAAAGCAATGCAGGTGATGTTGTTGTATGTGGATCTCATGGCGGTTTGAGTGCCGGTGAATATGCACAGAAACATCGCCTGAAAGCTGTTTTTTTTAACGATGCAGGTATCGGCAAAAACAGTGCAGGTACAAAAAGCCTTGAATCTTTAAGTGATGCAGGAATAATTGCTTGTACGGTAAGCTGCATGAGTGCGGAGATTTTTAACGGGCAGGACGTACTTAACAATGGCATTGTCTCTGTTTGTAATCAATTGGCAAAAGAGCGTAACATCAAAAAAAATATGACGGTTAAAGAAGCCCTCAAGCATATTTAGCATACTGCATTTTAATATATCTGGTAAACAGGCGTCGCAATATCGTTTATCTTTCTTCAATAATGGACTATTCTGCGATTTAGCCACATATTCGGCAAACAAAGTCAACTCTCAAAACTTAATAGTCGGTCATTTCGAGCGTAATGAGAAATCTATATTAACAAGTCGGTCAAGAAATTAAAAACAATACTATATTTGGAAATGTTCGATAATATTTAAAGTCCCAAATACTTATAAACTAAACCAATACAAAAAATAAGTGATGCAAAAAAACGATTTGCCAAGTAACGAAAACGGTTACTTAAAAGATTACATTTTCTTAATTACTAGCAGTTTAAAAAACTTAACGAACATTGAGTTAGTGGACTTTTCATTAAATTTGGAAGAACAGGCAAAACAAGTATTCAATTCCGATTATGTACTTTTAGCTCACAATGCGACACAGGAACCCATATTTAACTATGCAAATAAAACGGCACTTAGGCTTTTTGAAATGTCATGGGACGAAATAACAAATATGTCCTCTAAATACTCTGCTGAAAGTGACGAGAGAGCTAAAAGAGAAAAGGTTTTGGCTGATGTAACTGAGAAAGGGTATTCAAAAAACTATTCGGGTATAAGAATATCTAAAACCGGCCGAAGATTTAAAATCCAAAATGCTGTTATTTGGAATGTATATGATTCAGAAAATAATAGAGTTGGCCAAGCAGCAATGTTTGATGAATTTGAATATTTTTAGCAACCCAAAGGACTGTGGGGCCATATTGAATAAAAAATATAATAATGAATTACACAAATATCTTAAACAACTCCCCGGAGCTTTTCGAGCAATTCTGGAACATCATGGTAGAGAGCTTTCCTGAAACTGAAAGAAAATCGAGAGAAGACTATTACTCTCAATTATATAACGCCTCCTTCGCAATTAACTTGTTCTTTAATGAAGATAATGACGTTAAGGGCTTTATGGCATGGTGGAAGCTAAAACAGCATCGATTTGTTGAACATTTTGCAGTCTCTTCAAAATTCCGAAATCAGGGGTTGGGAAACATCATTTTCAAAGAGTTTTTAAATGAAAGTACACTTCCTGTAGTACTCGAAGTGGAACCACCTGTGGATGAGATGGCCATTCGCAGGGTTGGTTTTTATGAGCGGATGGGATTTAAACTTCACCCTTTTAAATATTTTCAACCGCCATATCACAAAGAGCATTCGCCATTATCGCTTAAAGTCATGACAAATACTCCGGAATTTACCCAAGAGCAATTTATTAAGCTTAAAGATGAGATTTATGAGGTGGTGTATGGGATTGACAAATAGGAATCTGAAAGAAGTTGCTCACAATGATATAGAAAAATAAATGAGGGTTTGACTTTAAGTCAAACCCTCATTTAATATATATAAAAAAAGGTCTTGGAGATTTACTCCCACCCTTCTAAAACTTGTAACTCAAACCAATTCCCGGAATCCAGGCACTGGTGTTGTAGGTTCCGGGCAACATAGGCATGGTTGAGTCTCGCTCCTCTCCCATAATATGGAGTATCGATGCATCAACACTTAATCCTTCATTTATAAACCATGAAAACCCGAATGATAGGCCGGTTTTATTTGTTCCAGGAGTTTCAGGCGTAAGGTATTGGTCTTTGATGGGTGTTTCATCATAATATACGCCGGCTCTTAATAATACTGATGGGTTTAATGTGTACTCAGCACCAAATCTGTATATCATGGTGTTTTCAAAATTCTTTGGCATGGAGGTGTTGTCCGTTTGTTCAAACTCAAAATCGAGAGATTCATAAGCAGACCAACCAACATGTTGCAGATCGACAGCAAAAAACCATTTACTATTAGCTCGCCAGCTTAATCCAAAAGTAAGATTAGACGGCATTGGTAGCATTGATGAAAATTTATTGTCTGAAGGAAAAAAGGATTCAAATGGCTCAGGTACGGTATATTCAACGTCGCCTTTCTCTAGCTCAACTTCTACTTTTGAGCGATAACTAATTCCTAAACTTAGACATTCACTTATCTGATAAAATAATCCGGCTGTATAACCCAAAGCAGTAGTATTTCCTTGAAGATTTATCTTTCCATCAACACTCGGAAACATTTCATTAATTGATGATAGGTTAAAAGCTCTATTCATTTCCACGCCTCCAAAAACCACAGCTAATCCACCTCCAACACTGAGCTTATCCGTAATTCTATACGATAATGTAGGCTGAACAAAAATGGCCTGAAGCGAGATGTCCTGGATCAAATATCTTCCGCTCCAGTCATCACCCCATTTTAACGAATTCCCAAAAGGTGATGTAACACCAATTCCGGCCACCAGGTTGTCGTTAATTTTCCCGGCTGCATATACGTAAAATGGGGTTCCTGTTGGATTATCAGACTCTTCCTTAACACCGCCAGCTTCAAAAGAATTGCTTGAAAGAACAGCACTACCTCCCGCCGAAAAATCAAATTGGGAATTCATCATTCCCATAGCTCCCGGGTTAAAGTGTATGCTGGTTGCACCCAATGACTGGCCGGCTCCCGTATGTCCCATACCTGTTTGACGATTACTCTGTAGGTTTACCTGGTAACCTTCGGCACCTATTGTTATTGATATTCCCAACAACAATGTGATTAACGATAGTTTTCTCATAATAATTTACTTCAACTTTAGGGTTTAATAACTTTCGTAACAATAATTTTATATAGCTAAAGTAATTATTTTTTTAAATCACACAGAAATTTATACCACAGACTATTAGAACGTTATAGACATAAATCCATACAACCATCAACGCGTCATTTGTATATGTCTAATTTAAAGTTCATTAATATCTTTATTCTGTTTAACGAATACAATTCGCTACTCCCATTTTTTAATAAATACAAATCATTTCAGGAATCGCTTTGAAGTTTATAATCTAAAAAATTACTTCAGTTATTATCCTTTATCAGAAACATAGCTCTCTTAACAAAAAATAACGTAGCGGTATCATACTTTTGCGTATATTTATTTTCAAATTATACTAAAAAATTAACAAAGATGATACAATCGACTGATAAAAACACACTTATAGAGAAAGGGATCAGCGAAGAGCAACTTAATGAACAGATAAGTAGATTTAAAGTGGGTTTTCCAGATTTGAACATTATCCGTCCGGCCATTCCGGACAACGGCATCACGATTCTTAATGATTCAAAAACTGAAGAATACACCAAAAGATTCACAGAGCAATTAGAGTCAAGCATCAGCGTCTCGAAATTTGTACCTGCATCTGGTGCAGCAACCAGAATGTTTAAAGACCTTTATCAGTATCTTGAAAACCCTGTTCCACTTAAAACCCTTGAGATTAACCATCCTGTAGTAAAATTTATAGAGTTGCTGCCAAGATTCGCTTTTTTCGCATTGATTCAGGAAAAACTAAAAACATACAATCTGAACAATGTTCATGTTAGAAAATCAAGAGCTGAAGAGATCATTAAAGCAGTTTTAGGTGAAGAAGTACTCAAATACGGACAGTTGCCAAAAGGGTTAATTCATTTTCATAAATATGAAAATGACGTCAGAAGCGCCATGGAAGAGCATCTGGCGGAAGGTGCAAGGTACGCTTTAAATAAAAATGGATTGGTCAATATTCATTTCACTGTTAGCCCCGAACACCATGAATTATTTAAGGAGATGCTTTATAATAAAGGGCCTTTAATCGAAAACCGTTTTGATATAGGTCTGGATGTATCATTTAGTTTTCAGAAACCACACACCGACACATTGGCTGTTACGCCTGATAATGAGCCATTCAGGGATGAAAGTGGCCAATTGGTTTTTCGACCGGGCGGACACGGAGCGCTCATCGAAAACCTGAATGAACAAAATGCTGATCTGATATTTGTTAAAAATATTGACAATGTAGTACCCGAGCACCTTATGGATACGACCATAACATACAAAAAAGCACTGGGTGGAATGCTTCTGGATGTTAAAGAAACCATTTTCTCTTTTCTCGTAAAGCTTGAGAAAGCACCGGCTCAAATTACCATTGAAAGCATTGTTAAATTTATAAATGAGCAGCTATCGGTTAAACTGCCGGAGAATTTCCCGGCTTTTTCCAATGATGAGAAAGTGAGTTACCTGAAAAGTTTTCTGAATCGGCCTATTAGAGTCTGCGGAATGGTTAAAAATGAAGGTGAACCCGGGGGTGGACCGTTTATAGTAAAAGATGAGGCCGGACAGGAATCTCTGCAGATTCTTGAAACTTCGCAAATAAATATGAACGATGCGCACCAGGTTACCCAGCTTAATAATGCCACGCATTTTAACCCTGTTGACCTGGTCTGCTATGTCAGGAATTACAAAGGAAAGAAATTTGACCTGACCAAATACACCGATCCCCAAACAGGTTTTATCTCAGAGAAATCGCTCAGTGGCCGACCACTGAAAGCGCTTGAGCTACCGGGCTTATGGAATGGTGCCATGGCAAATTGGATCACGCTTTTTGTGGAAGTCCCAATTGAGACTTTTAACCCGGTAAAAACCGTAAATGATCTGCTGCGACCTCAACATCAGCCGGTTGTTTAAAACACCCTGAAAGATTCTTTTCAATAAATGCTGAAAGATCATTGTTTATGAGTAAATTTGTGATCTAAAACCGGATATTTATGCATGAATCCTGGCATACCAACTATAATAACATCAAAGAAGAAATTGAAAGATTTGAACAGATGGAAAATGGTCATAAAAACCATTTTTTTGACGTTCACACCATAGAGAATATTTTCGATTTTTTTTCCGACAAATTTCAGTTTGAAAAAGCCGAGCGAGTTTTACAAATCGGCATACATCAACACCCCTATGCCACATCATTAAAAATTAAACAAGCCATTGTTTTAATAGAAAAAGGTGAAGATCAGGAAGCAATTCACCTTTTAGAGGAGTTACAAAATCTTGAGAAATCCAATCCTGAGGTATATCTAAATCTGGGATTGGTTTACCTTCGTAATAACCGCATCAATGATGCGATTATTTGCTTCAATAACGCACTGGAGTCAGCTTTTGAAGATCGGGATGAAATATTGCTTGATATTGCCATTAATCTCAACCAGGAAGAGGCTTTTGTTCATACCATATCTTTTCTGGAACAGGAAATAAATAATTATCCCGACAGCGAAAGCCTGCTGTTTGAGCTGGCTTACGCCTATGACAAGGAGTATAATCTTGATAAAGGTCTGGAGACTTATCTGAAAGTCATTGACATCAATCCATTCTCGGAAAACGCTTGGTATAATCTTGGCATTCTTCATATTAAGAACAGTGATTATGAAGCAGCCAATAATTGCTATGACTATACTCTTGCGCTCAATCCTCGCCATGGTGAGGCTTTGTTTAACAAAGCCAACAACATGGTGAATTTAGATAGGTGTCAGGAAGCCATCGATATTTATATCGATTATATCTCTTATGGTTACGAAGAAATTCTGCCTTATCACTACATTGCCGATTGTTATGAAAGGATTGGAGATATTGAAATGGCCTTGCGATTTTATCGTCTCGCCACCAAAACTGATCCCGCCTACATGCCGGTTTGGCTTAACTATCTGGCCTGTTTGATTAACCATCAATTTAAGAAGGAGTCGGTAAAAGCTGGAAAACTTGCCATTAAACATCATCCTGACTTTGGGGAATTCTGGTATCTCTACGGTCGTGCACTTTTACTAAACAAAATGTACGACGAGGCTTACAAAGCTTTTGAAGAGGCTGTTGAAGATGATCCTGAAAGCTTGAGAAATTTCTATGAAATTTATCAACTGATTTTGGTAGAAACACCTGCAAAACAACGTGTTCGTCAGTTACAGGCTTGGTTAAAGAAGTATCCCGATTCACCGGCTGTGCATTTTATATTGGCCACTTACTATATTAAAGACAGTAGAAACGTTAAAAAAGCTGCCATGCATTTTGAAAAGGCCATGCAAAACGATCCCGGAAGCTATGACTTATTAATTGATCTTATGCCTGAACTGGACGGACCAATTGACCGAAGTCCGGCACTCAGAAGCATTCTTTATAAGTACCTTATTCATGATGACGGTCCGTTTTAAAAACACCACCATCGGAACGTGCTCCCGAAATTATAGTTATATTTATACAAACTAAAATCACAGGGTCATGAACTTTAATCTTCCATTTTTACCTGAACGAACTGATAAACCTCGCGTAACCGGCGTCTCCATGATGACCGATAAAGGTTTGAGCGTTCGTGAAACGGAGAGTTTTTGTGAGGGAATATTTCCATACACCGATTTTGTTAAAATGGCCTTTGGCACCAGTATTTTGATTCCATCGCTGGAATCAAAACTTAATATATATAAAAGTGCTGAGGTTACACCGGTTTTCGGAGGAACGCTTTTTGAGCTCTTTTTCCACAGAAAATTAGTGGATGAGTACCGCAAATATCTTGACAGATATGGAATGGAGTATGTGGAAATTTCTGAAGGCACCATTAGCATCACCCGTGAAGAAAAACTCTCGGCCATCAGGGAATTTTCAAAAAACTATAAAGTCATCAGCCAAACCACAGGCACACTTCACGATGAGCATTTCAGCTTTGATAAATGGACAGAACTTGCGTCCGAGGAGTTAGCTGCCGGGGCTTCAATGGTGATAATAAAAGAGAGTGAACAAATGCCGGTTTACGGCAAAGACGGATTGGCCCGATACATTCATGAAAATGAAGGTAAAAATATAAGTCCACAACAGTTGCTATGGGACAGCTCTGATAAAAAGCATCAGATAGAACTCATCAATCTTTTCGGGAATAATGTTAACCTGTGCAACATTCCGCCTGAGGATATAATTTCATTAGAAACCAAACGACTGGGGCTTCACAGCTCTACTTTGTTAAAACTGATTCCGCCTGTTACCGGTGAGGAAGATTAAAATTTAAATTGTAATGATAAAAGAATTCATTGGCCATGGCCTGAAAGGCATGGCCATGGGTGCTGCGAATGTGATACCAGGCGTATCAGGAGGCACCATTGCTCTGATAACCGGAATTTTTGAACGACTCATAAATGCCATAAAATCATTCGATGTAACAGCCTTTCAGTTGATTTTGAAGGGCAATTTTAAAGATTTCTCAAAGCATACCGATTTAAGTTTTCTGGTGACTCTTTTCGCAGGAATTGGTGTTGCCATTCTCTCACTTGCCAGAATACTTGAATTCCTCTTTGCTCAACACCCCACTTATGTCTGGGCCTATTTCTTCGGACTTGTACTGGCATCTGTTTGGTTTGTTGGAAAAAGCGTTGGAAAGTGGCACTACGGTTCCATCATCTCCTTAATTGTCGGTGCAGCAATTGCAGTTTCAATCACAGTAATGACTCCCGCGTCCGAAAACGGTGCGTTGTGGTATCTTTTTATATGTGGCATTGTTGCCGTGTGTAGCATGATACTTCCCGGCCTGAGTGGCTCTTTTGTTTTAATTCTGATGGGGAACTATCAATTGGTGATGATTCAGGCTGTTAACCAGTTTCGACTGGACATCCTGATTCCTGTTATTGCAGGAGGTGCGTTTGGACTGATGGCGTTTTCCCGGCTGTTATCGTGGCTGATGAAGCGGTTTCCGCATTCAACCATAGCTCTGTTAACCGGCTTTATAGCCGGTTCATTGGGAATTTTATGGCCATGGAAACACGAACTGACTGAAACATTCGGAGACAAAACAAAAGTGATTGGTTATGATTGGTTATGGCCTCAGACAGATGCAACATTTTGGTTTGCCGTGCTTCTCTTTCTGGGAGGAATTGCAACTATTTATGCCACTGAATTAATCGCCCGAAAAAAAACAGAATAATTAACGACTATGCGCACATTTGGTTTAATAGGCTATCCTCTCTCCCACTCATTTTCGCAGGGATATTTTACCGAGAAATTTAAAAAGGAAAAGATAGGTGCCAGGTATCTGAATTTTCCCATAGCCTCTATCTCTGAGTTTAAAGGATTATTGGAACAACACCCTTATCTGGCCGGGTTAAATGTCACCATTCCATATAAAGAACAGGTCATTCCATACCTCGATGAACTGGATGATGAAGCAGGCCGTATTGGTGCTGTAAATGTGATTAAAATATCCTGGAATACCAACAAACCATTTCTGAAAGGCTTTAACAGTGATGTAACCGGCTTTCTGGATTCCCTGAATCCATTAATTAAACCTGAACACACCAAAGCTCTGATTCTGGGAACGGGCGGTGCTTCAAAGGCGGTTTCGCACGCTTTATTAAAGGCAGGCATACTATACCGGTTCGTTAGCAGAACCCCAAAAGCTCCTGCTCATGTCAGTTACGACTCTTTAACCCCGGAAATAATCTCTGAGTATAAAATCATCATCAACTCCTCTCCCATCGGAATGCACCCCAATACAGAGGATGCACCGGACATCCCTTATGATAGCATTACCAAAAACCACCTGGTTTATGATTTGATATATAATCCGGAGACCACCCTGTTTATGAAAAAAGCCGCTGAAAAAGGTGCTGTTGTAAAAAACGGGCTCGAAATGCTGCATCTGCAGGCCGAAGAGGCCTGGAGGCTTTGGAATATGGATTGATATATAGATGCATATAACACATCATTTGTTCTATTGATATTGTAAATATTTAAAAATTTAATCTATATTATAAGCAACCATATAAATTTCTATCCATCTAATAATTATTGAATAATCTAATAAATAATTTAACAATTAAAAACTATGTTTATGTTGTTTAGGTTGATGCTATTGATAGGAATTGGAATCATACTACTATCTTCATGTGATAAACAGGATGATTCTGACTTAGAAGATATAATTATCGGTAGAGAGTTTGACCCGCAATTACTCGGGACATGGACGATGAATTTTTCTACAAGAGATGACTTCAATGGGATTGGAAGTTGGCTTGATTCATTACATTTCGCAGAGAACAATATTGGAAATCAAAAAATATATCAGTTTTCTGAGCTGGAACGTGAAGTTCCATTTCTGTATTATACGGATTTTGATACTCTTTTCATTTTTCGTAATAAGAAATTAGAAAAGTGGGTTTATGATTTTAAAGATGACAACTTATCTATTATTTCAATACATTCAATCTATATTAGCTATTCTGAATTCTTAACTTACACAAGATCAGAATAAAACTCCATTTTTTTGCTAAACGAGATTTCTATTATTATTCATTTGCGACAATCACCTATATGCCTTACTATTATTTGAAATTGTCTTTTACAAACACCTCCTCAGGATAAATCACATCCACCAAATAAAGTCCTTCGGCTGGTGCGGAAGTGCCAGCCTTTCCTCGGTCTTTTAGTTCGATGATTTTTCTAAAATCATCTGGTGTGATTTTACCTCGTCCCACATCCAATAATGTGCCAACAATGGCTCGAACCATGTTTCTTAAAAATCGGTCGGCTTGAATATTAAATACATAGCGGTCGCTATGTGTTTCCCATCTGGCAAAATCTATCCGACACAAATTTGTTTTGGTATTGCCATGCAACTTGGAGAAGCTGGTAAAGTCATCATACGCCAACAAACTCATGGCTGCCTCATTCATCAAATCAACATCTGGTTTAAATTTAATTCTTGTTGCCAGGCCGTTTAAAAACGGATTCTTTTGCGTTGTGATATGATACTCGTATCGGCGGGCAATGGCGCTAAAACGACTGTGAGCATCGTCATTTACCTTTACAACAGAATATATCGCAATATCATTGGGTAAGTAACGTGACAGATGAATGGCTAGTTTTTGTGGCTCTTCAAGTTTTTGTTGCAAATCGAAGTGCGCAACCATATAGCGGGCATGTACACCAGTATCGGTTCTGCCTGCTCCGGTAATTGATACCGGTTCACGCAAAATGACGGAAATTGCCTTTTCAAGTTGTTCTTGCACAGAAATACCATTAGGCTGACGTTGCCAGCCATGGTATTTTGTACCATTATAGGCCAATTCCATAAAATATCTTGCCATACGCTATAAAGTTATGATGGCAAAGATAACATCTTCGATTTATTAACAATCAATCGAAAAAGTAATGATTCAGATTCCAGGAGCAAAAAGTCACAAGCTCACTCTCATTAAAGGCATTTTGGTTGAATGCTTTTATCTCTTTGGCCAGACGATCCACTTTTTCAGCATCTTTTACCTGAAGAAGTACAGCGGAATTATACCCCGGCCACACCGGGTCGTTAAATCGTGGTGCACCCAGCTTGTTCTTTGCTGTAACCTGGTCGATGACCTGGTAGGCTCTGATTTTATTCTCTTCAATGATTTTAAGCAACGACTCCAGCACGCTTACGTTGCATGTACAATATATCATTTGCATAATTATGACGATTAATTTGTTTTTCTTTCTTTGTGAACGCTGTGCCTTTGTGGGAGTATAAAATCCCACAAAGACACAAAGAGCACAAAGTTTAATTATTGACTTTTTCGATTAAACAGCGTGTATATCACCGGAACCAGAACAAGGGTAATGACAGTTGAAAACAACATCCCTCCAATGATGGTAATCCCTAGCGGACTCCACATTTCAGAACCCATTCCTGTTGACAACGCCATTGGCGTCATTCCAAGGATGGTTGTAAAACTGGTCATCAACACAGGACGCAACCTTGAACGGCCACCTTCCAGAACCGCCTCTACTAAAGAATAACCTCGCTTTCTCAATAAATTGGTGTAATCTACCAGAACAATTCCGTTGTTTACCACCACTCCTAAAAGCATAATTACACCGATAAAGGTCACCACGCTTAAGGTAAGTCCTGTGATGACAAAGGCCCAGATAACCCCAATGATGGAAAAAGGAATGGCAAATATGATGATGAATGGGTCTTTTAACGACTCAAACTGAGATGCCATCACCATATAAACCAGTAAAATACCTGCAATAAACATCAACATCAGGCTATCAAAAGACTCCCCCTGGTCAGTAATTTGTCCGCCAAGTTCAACACTAACGCCGGATTCGTGAGGAATCTCATCAAGCATAGCCTGCACCCTGGCTGCTCCCTCACCAAGAGATATGCCATTTAAATCGGCCATTACTTTGACAATTCGTTGCTGTTCTTCACGGTTAATCTCAAGTGGTCCGCGGGACTCCACAATGGCTGCAACCTCTCGAACCGGCACCTGTTTTCCAGTGAGCGTAGAAATCATGATGTTGTTCAAGTCATCCGGAGAATTGCGGTGTTGCGGAGAATAGCGCACAACGATGTCGTACTCGTCACCACCATCATCAAATTCGCCAGCATCGGCACCATATATGTTTTGACGAACCTGCAATGCAATCATGGCTGAATTAAGTCCCAGCTGTGATGCACGTTGTTTATCCACACGTATCTGATATTCAGCTTTACCCGGGTCGATGGTGTTCTCAATATTGATAAACCCGCTCATTTGCCTTAATTCACGCTGGATACGTAAGGCCATGTTGTTGAGCCTGTCAAAATCATGTCCTGTAATATTTACTTCAATTGGGCTCACATTTCCGAACAGCGCATTTGATAGCAAACTTCCACCGGTTACTGTAAACTGCTCAATTTCCGGAATTTCGGCTTCAATTCGCCGACGCACAACATCTGCGGCTTCCTGAGCAGAACGGTCCCGCTCTTCGGGGCGTCCCATTCTGACCAACATGGTTCCAATGTTCCGTCCCTCCTGAAAGCCAACGGTGGTAAGAGCTCCATCTTCTGTTTGACCAACAATGGAAAACTCAGCCTGTAGTTCAGGAATTTCTTCCCTTACTATGCTCTCAATTCGTCGGGCAACCCGCTCGGTTTCCAACGGACTTGTTCCTATTTCCATCTCAAACTCAATGATGACATCACCAGAATCAAATTGCGGAATATAGTCGGTTCCTACACGGGTTCCCATATAAATGGTTAAGCCAAAAAACAGAACGGCTACGGCTACAACCACTTTTTTATGATGAACGGCCCAATTGAGCGTGGATTTATAGAAATTTTCGATGGATACAAAAACCTGCTCGCTTAGTTGATATAGTCGTCCATGCTTCTCCTCCCCCTTTTTAACAGGCTTAAGAAGTCTTGAAGAGAGCATTGGAGTCAACGACAATGCAGTAATCAATGAAGCCAGAAGTGTTACTGTGGTCAATACGGCCAGCTGCTTAAACAAAACACCAACAATCCCCCCCATAAACAACATGGGAACAAATACACTGATGGTGGTTAATGTTGAAGCTGATATGGCCATCCCAATTTCAGAGGCTCCAAATACTGAAGCCTGGCGTGGTTTGCTTCCCTCCTCCACATGACGTGTTACATTTTCCAACACCACAATGGCATTATCTACCACCATACCAATGGCAATGACCACCGACATCAACGAGAAAATATTGATGCTGTAATCGGCCATGAACATAAATATAAACGCTACAATAAGCGAAATGGGCATGGTCAACATGATGATAAGTGAAGATTTCCATTCACGCAGGAAAATAAACACCACAATCATTACAAACAAACCGGCCCACCAGAGGGTACTAAATAGGTTACGAATGGAGCGGGTCACAATATCTGAACTGTCAATCAATTCAATAATCTCCACATCATCGGGTAACAGAGTGCGGATATGGTCCATTTCCGCTTTTACAGCATCAGCTACTTGTAAAGTGTTGGTTCCGGTCTGTTTTTGTACAAAAAACATGACCGAACGTTGACTTTGGCTTCGTGCGTAGGAGTTTCGTTCTTCAAAATCATCATTTACAACAGCCACATCCCGCACGCGAACAGGTTTTTGGTTGAATGATTTCAGAACCACATCCTCAATTTCAGACACATCTTCTATCTCTCCAAAAACACTCACCGAAAAATCACGTGTTCCCACGTTGATATTTCCACCGGGAATGGTGATATTTTCGGATTTTAGAACGGTAGCAATCTGATTAACGCTCAATCCGTATGCCTGCATCTTTAGTGGGTCAACCTCCACGCGGATTTCGCGACGAGGAGCTCCAATGGCCACCACGGTACCAACACCCTCTACTTTTCGCAGAGGTGCTGCTATCTCTTCCTCAATGATATCCGACAACTCGTAGTAGTTGTCGGATGCCTGAATGGCGTATGACAACACCGGAATCATGGCACTGTTAACTTTTAAAATAACCGGTTGGTAAACATCACGCGGTAAGCGTCTTTTAACCAGCTCTATCATGTCCCGGGCACTGTTGGATGCTTCGTTGATGTCCACATTCCAATTAAAACGCATGGTAATAAAAGAGACATTCTCTTTTGACGAGGATTGGATGGTTCTGAGATTTTCGGTAGCTGCCAGAACTGTTTCCATTCGCCTGGTAACCTGTTCTTCAACCACCTCTGCCGAAGCACCGGGATATACCGTTATCACCGTGAGTGTTGGGAATTCGATATCGGGCAACACATCGCGGGGTAATATTTTCAACGCCACCGCACCAAACAGAAAAATGGCGATAAAAACCATCATGGTAGTGATGGGGCGCTTTACACTTACATGTGGTAATTTCATCGTTGCTCTCCTCCTCCATTATTTACAATTCGAACCTGCTCTCCATTTGTCACGCGGCTTTTACCCCCGGTAATAACCACATCGCCATCATTCAGACCGGTAACAGCCGCACGGTCGTTGATTGAACGAAGCCGTTCTATTTCGCGAATTTCCACAACTCCATCTTTAACAACTGCCACTTGCTCCATTGTGGTTTCAGGGTTGCGAAAAATGGCTTCGATGGGAATAAAAACTAAATACTCTTCAGGAAATTGAATTCCCACACGTGCAAACATGCCGGGTTTGATGCGCACATCATCGTTGGGGATGGTTATCTCTACCGTGGACGTGCGTGAAGTGGTTGATAAATAAGGCTTAATAAGCGATACTTTTCCCTGGAAAGTTTCTCCCGGCCACGCGTCCAGAGTGATATTTGCTTCAAGTCCACGCTCAACCCTTGCCAGGTCTCGCTCATTCACCTCAACGGCTACCTTTACGGGGTTTAGTTGCATCAGTCTTAAAATTCCACTGGTATTGGAATACCCGGGCTCAAAGTTGAAATTGAGAAAATAGTTTTCGCCTTCGTTTACCATGTAATCAACAATCACCCCGCTAAATGGTGCCGTTATGTGCGTATTCTTCTGAGCCAATTCATGTTTTGCCTTTGAGGCATCAAACCGGGCTTTTACATGGTCATACTCCTGCCTGCTTACCGAACCATCTTTAACCAGTCGGGAAACCCTCTCATAATCTCTTTTGAGTGTTACGAATTCAGCTTCTGACTGGGCAAGCATTTCACCCGCCATCTCTACCAGAACCTGTCCTTCGCGTACATGGGTTCCTTCAGGATAGATAATCTTCTCAACCTTTCCGGGAAATCCTGCTCCCAAATTGGCTTCCCTGTTGGCAAAAACGGTTCCTGTGAGATTTAGCGTGTGAGAGTAATCTTCCCCTTTTGCCACAACCGTACTCACTGTTAGCAGACTTTTATCCTGTTTTGACTCTTCTTCAACACCTGTACAGGCTGCAAAAAACATGGATATTGCCAGTGGCATTATCCAAAATGCTACCGATGGAATTTTATGTTTCAAATTGCTCATTTTATCAAGATTCTATTGGTTATCACTTATTTTTAAATCACCTATGGCTTTTTGAAGATGGGTATATGCCAACCTGTGTGCTGCTTTGGCTGAAATGGATGCGGAATGCGCATCCTGCCAGTGTGCCTGTGCTTCCAACACGTCACGTGTTGTAGCACGTCCCTCATTAAAAAGATTGTTGGTTACCCGCAAATTCTCTTCTGCCTGCTCAAGCGAGAGGTTTGCCAAATCAAGACGGCTTTTGGATTCATGAAACGAGAGCAGTTCACGGCTTACCTGTAACTGAACCATCTCTTTGGTCTCTTCCAGTTCCAGTTGTTGTTGTTGACGGGCAATTTTGGCCTGTGCAACCTGGTTGCGTCTTTCGCCAAAATGGAAAATGGGAATGGAAATACCCACGCCAACGGAATAGTCGCCGCCAAATTCGCGTGCAAAACCGTTGTAAGGATTGGGATTGCTCACATGATAACCCGCCATGATGCCGATGGCCGGCATCATTTCAGCGCGCTCAACCTGCACCAGCTTTTCAGCAATGGTAACAGCTTCGTTCATCATGCGGAGTTCCTGCCGTTGCTCCAGCGCTAAATCGGTATAATATCCCTCCTCCATTTTCAGCATCTCCGACGAAAATGTTTCGCTTAATTCCGTCCTGTCATAAAATGGGAGTCCTATGAACTGATTCAACGCCAATCTACTCATTTCAAGTCCATTTTCCACTTGAATGGCACTCAGTTTCACTTCGTTTTTTCTAACCTGTACCTGCAACAGCTGATTTCGGGTGACAATTCCTTCACGGAAAAGATTTTCCATATCCTGCTCAAGGTTCTCGAGCAATTCTATGTATGAATTGGTGAGTGAAAGCATTTCACGCAACCGAACCACTTGCCAATAAAGTTCGTCGGTACGGGCAATGACTTCCATAATGGTGAGCTCTTCTCGGGCTTTTGAAATGTTTTCTGCACGTTGAGCAATTTCATGTCCTCTTCTTATTTTTCCACCCATGTAAAGAGGCTGGCGCATGGTCGCACCAAACTGCCAGTTGTGTTTAGAACCAACCTCCGATTCGCTTTGCGGAAGCCACGCGTAGTTTTGGAAGACAGGCGTTCCATCAGCATTGACTAAAGTTTGTCCGGTTTCGGGATGTGTTGCAAATGCTCCCGGAGCCAAAGCGGAATTAAAAGTACCCGTTGAAGCATCAATGCCTTCATAGGGTACGACCGGTAAAAACATATCATTTTCCAGCAATGAGTATTTTTTACCTCGCAATTGATAACCGCCTTCAAAATCGAAACTGGGCAAAAAGTTATTGAATGCCGAACGGGTTTGCAATCCGGATGCCTGGCGCTCTAATTCAGCCTGTTTGATTTTCCGGTTATGGGAAACCGCCAGTTGTCGCGCTTCATATAGCGATAACATTTCGCCTGAAAAGGCATAAAACGGCATCAATAAGAATAAAACAATCACATTTATCTTCATCTGTTCACTCTTTTGTTTAAGCCACAAAACTATTACTGTAGTGGTTTGATAGTGAATTAAAATTCTCCAAACGAAAAATCAAAGGAATGAAACCGACTATGAAAGAATGAAGCGAATTTACGACCATTTGGTACGATAAGTACCAAATGAACTTAATTGTTAATTTCTATAAAATAAAGCCAACGCAATTTGTACTAAAATCATTGTATAAATCTGAATATCTTTATCATATCAATCTAAAACAAGTTGTTAAAACCCATTTGAAACTTGACAGTGTGAAGGCACTTTTGTAATTTAATATGTCATAAGTTCTTAATTTTATTCATTTAAATTTGTGATTCACTATGAGAAAAGAAGTAGGAATCTGGTTAGATACCAACAAAGCCGTGTTGGTAAGTTTAATGGACGGAAACAATGAATCCGTTCAAGTTCTTGAATCAGAAGTGGAATCCAGAACTAGGTTTCCGGGTGAGAAGAAAAATTCCAGAATGGGAAGTCTACTCACCAATGCAGATGACAACAAGGTAACCAACCGAAAAAAACAGCAGAAACACCATTATTATCAGGAGATAATGAAGCATGTTGGGTCAGAGGTGAATGCGCTCTATCTTTTCGGACCTTCGAAGGCAAAAATTGAGTTGGAAAAAGAGCTAAAAGAGAATGCTCATTTCTCGCACACAGATATCAACGTGGAGTCGGCAGATAAAATGACTGAAAAACAAATGATAGCCAGAGTGAGAAACTATTTTGAAACACAAAAAAACGGGAAACATGACAAAGTGGTTCATTAATTTTCAATCAAATACAATGAAGCATCCGCTGTTACGGCCACTGGCCGTAACAGTTCCCTTGGTTTTTATCGTTATCATTGCATTACTTTTTATAAACAATAATAATACTATGGCTCAGGACTGGGAAGCATTACGCGAACGCATGGTCAATGAACAGTTAAAATCAAGAGACATCCGTTCCAAATCAGTACTGGAAGCCATGCGACAAGTACCGCGGCATCTTTTCGTACCCGAACACCTGCAAAGATTTGCTTACGAGGACAGACCGCTGCCAATAGGATTGGAACAGACCATTTCGCAACCTTACATTGTTGCATTTATGACAGAACAAATCAATCCCAAACCGGGTATGAGAGTACTCGAAATAGGAACAGGAAGCGGTTACCAGGCTGCGGTTCTGGCCGAACTGGATTGTGAGGTTTATACCATTGAACTTCTTCCGGAACTGGCTGAGAGAGCTAAAAGAGACTTAAACAACGCCAACTACACCAATGTAAATGTTAAAACAGGTAACGGATTCCTGGGATGGCCGGAACATGCTCCTTTTGATGCCATAGTGGTGACAGCTGCTCCGGAACAGATTCCCCCTCGACTGGTGGAGCAGCTTAAAGATGGCGGAGTGATGATTTTACCCGTTGGGCCGGTTCACAGTCTCCAACACCTTAAAATTGTCACAAAAAAAGGAGAAGAAATTTCTACCCGCCGTTTAATGCCGGTTAGGTTTGTGCCTATGATTGATAGAGATTAACATGAACTGGAACAAAAGAATTAAGGAGTTGAAGTCTGGAGAAGAAAGCAAACGCATTGCAAAAGAGTTGTCAGAACAACCGGAAGTCATTCCAACTATTATTGAATTAATTAAAAACAAAGAGAAAAAAGTTGCGTGGCGAGCTGCGTGGATTCTGGATAACTTTTCGAGACAATACTCCCCAATGCTGATTCCTTACACAGACCAGTTTTGCGAAATTCTGATTTCAACGCCAAATCAGGGAGTAAGGCGACATTTGACCAATATTCTGTGTACCATCCCTGCCGAAACCATTGAAGACGGACGTGTTGTTGATGCCTGTCTGCAATGGATTACAGAAGAAAAATCAGACATTGCTGTAAAAGCCAATTCCATGCAGTTGGTGGCGAATATTTGCAGGGTTTACCCCGAACTTGCATCAGAAATCATCCATGTGATTGAGCAAGGCATGGAAAATGGCAGTACCGGTATTAAAAACAGGGGTAAAAAAATCATCTCAACACTTGAACCTTTGGTCATTTCATCCATTCGGCAAAGTTATTTCTGAATTTTATCACCTTAGGTTCAATAACTACTCTGCAATATGGCTGGTCTGGATTGCTTCGGAAATAGTTCTGATGATACTCCTCCGCCTTGTAAAACTGGGCTTCTTCCACGAGTTGCGTAACAATGGGGTTTTCATAAACCTTTTGCTCTTCCAGGTGAGCCATCACTTTTTCAGCGGTTCGTTTTTGCTCGTCCGATAAATAAAAGATGACTGAGCGATATTGTGTCCCAACGTCAGCTCCCTGCCGGTTAAGTGTGGTAGGGTCGTGAATGGTAAAAAAAATGGACAATAAAACCTCATAGGAAATTGCATCCGGGTTAAAGTGAATCTGAACCACTTCAGCATGACCTGTCCTCCCTGAAGTCACCTCACGATACGCAGGGTTTTTAATATATCCGCCACTGTAGCCGGAGACTACCTCTTCCACCCCTTTTACCTTCTGAAAAACTGCTTCGAGACACCAAAAACATCCCCCGCCTAAAATGGCGGTTTCCCTATTTTGCTCTGCCATAAGATTAATATTTATGATTAAGGCAAAAACGATTATTATTGCTTTGCTCTTCATATGCTCTTTTATGGTATAACAAATAAAGTCGGTGAGGGTTTTGAGAATTCAACCCTTTTAGGGTTGTGGGAAACATTTCGTATGTTGTAACCATCGGTTTCACCGATACTATTCATTTTTAAATCCTTCGGACTTAATCCTATCGAAAATAATAATCCGGCAATATCAATCCCGAAGGGATTAAAAACGATTAGCACCGCATTTCATGCGGTGAATCATAATACCAAAACATGATTAGCACCACATGTAATGAGGTGCGGTGTTTCACAATAAATAAATATATACACCAACCACAACGTGGTTAAATATTCATCCTCAACACCTCCTCTATAATTCTGATTCCCTCCAATGATTCCTGTGGCTTTACTGCCGATTCACTTCCAAACCTGATACTTTGGTGAAGATTGTCATAATAAGCAGAATAATTGCCTGCAACGGTTTCAATGTTCCCCCGAAAATGCAACCCGCTGACATCACTGTTAAGTAAGCCCCACAGGTTTTGCGGGTCGGTTCCCCAAGCGGGTTCATTGGGAAGGTGTCCGTTCTTCAATGCCTCCTCCTGCGGGTCGAGGCCATATTTAATAAACGAACCATTAACTCCATGCAACATATAAGCCGGCATCTCCTCACGCACCAGGTAACTGGCTTTAAGAGTGACAGAAACCCCTGAATAATTTAGCCGCAAATCAAAGAAATCGTGAACCTTTGAACCATCCCGCATGGCATGTAAATTCCCACTTACGGACTCCGGTTTGCCAAACAAGACCAAAGCCTGGTCAATCAGGTGTGAACCAAGATTCTGCAAAATTCCCGTCCCCAGATTCCCATCCTCTTTCCATGAATCCTGAATATAGGTGCGATAACGGTTATATCGCGCCTCATATTCTACCAAACGGCCAATCAATCCCTCATCCAGCACCCTTTTTACAGTCAGAAAACTATTGTCCCACCGTCGGTTCTGAAAAACCGACAACAAAACTCCCTGTTTCTGCGCCAATTCAATAAGCTCCTCTCCCTGTTCGGTCGTCTGCACAAATGGCTTTTCCACTACCACATGTTTGCCGGCATTAAGAGCCATTTTGGCCTGTTCGAAATGAAGATGGTCCGGCGTGTTAACCACGACCAGTTCAATCTCTTTATCGTTGATGATATCATTAAAGCTGCGAACAATTTTAGCATTTGGAAAAACTGACAAAGCAGAATTGGAACTCCTTTGCATGATAGATTTAACCCTGAATCCGCTGTTGATTTTTAGCAAAGGTCCGTGAAATACCTGTCCCGACATGCCATAGGAGGCAATTGCCGTTATAATTGGATTACTCATTTGTGTCATATTTAAATTAAAAACCGAATATACCAAAAAATCATCAAAGCATCCAAACACCTTCAAAAGCACTGTAACTTTAACTATATTTGTATCACAAAAGAGCAAACATGAATGAATATCCCCCTCTGGCAGAACGTATGAGACCAAAATCGCTGGACGACTATATTGGTCAGCAGCATTTGGTGGGTGAAGGTGCCGTGTTGCGCAAAATGTTTGAAACAGGCCGCATCAGCTCCATCATATTGTGGGGACCTCCCGGAGTTGGAAAAACCACTTTGGCTCGAATCATTGCCAATCAACTGGAGCGACCTTTTTATGTGCTTTCTGCTGTTTCGTCGGGAGTAAAAGATGTTCGGGAAGCCATTGAAAAGGCCAAAAATTCGAGATTTTTCAACAGTGCATCGCCCATTTTATTCATTGATGAAATACATCGATTCAGTAAATCCCAACAGGACAGCCTTTTGGGAGCTGTTGAAGATGGAACGGTTACACTGATTGGCGCAACCACCGAAAACCCTTCTTTTGAAGTGATATCGCCACTTTTGTCGCGTTGTCAGGTTTATATTCTGGAACCTTTGGAGAATAAGGATTTGATGGATTTATTTAACCACATCATTAAGAATGATGTGGTACTGAAAAAACGGGAACTTCTACTTCAGGAAGATGAAGCCCTTTTTAGATTTGCAGGCGGTGACGCCCGCAAATTCCTCAACATCATAGAACTGGTTTGCAACTCATTTAAAGATGATGAATCCATCATCATCAACAACCAAAATGTAACCTCATTATTACAGCAAAACCCTGCGCAGTATGATAAAAACGGGGAAATGCACTACGACATCATCTCTGCTTTTATCAAATCCATCAGAGGCAGCGACCCCGATGGTGCTGTTTATTGGCTGGCACGCATGGTGGAAGGTGGCGAAGACCCCAAATTCATTGCCCGTCGGTTGATTATTTCAGCCGCCGAAGATATTGGTCTGGCCAATCCCAATGCACTGCTGCTTGCCACCAACTGCTTTGAAGCCATTAAAATGGTCGGTTGGCCCGAGTCAAGAATCATCCTGAGTGAAGTGACCATTTACCTGGCCACGAGCCCCAAAAGCAATTCGGCATACGTGGCCATCAATCAGGCGCAGGAACTTGTCCGCAACACAGGAAACCTTCCGGTACCGCTGCATTTGCGAAATGCCCCAACCAAGCTCATGAAAAAAATGGACTACGGCAAAGAGTATAAATACGCCCATGATTATGAAAATAATTTTGTGGAACAGGAGTTCATGCCAAAACAAATCAAAGAAAAGAGAATTTGGTTGCCACAAAATAATCCCCAGGAGTTAAAACTCCGCGAACGAATGGAACAGCTTTGGAAACGCAAATATTAACAAAAAAATAAAATGATAAATCAAATACCACAAATCCGACACACCAGCAGTGGCCAATTCTTCCTATTGGCCGGACCATGTGCCATTGAAGGTGAAGAGATGGCACTACGTATTGCCGAGAAAATTTTGCAGGTGACAGATAAACTGAAAATTCCTTTTGTATTTAAAGGCTCTTACCGCAAAGCCAACCGTTCAAGAATTGATTCCTTTTCCGGTATTGGCGATGAAAAAGCGCTAAAAATCCTTCAAAAGGTTAGTCAAACATTTGGAGTCCCCACTATAACCGATATTCATGCAGCTAACGAAGCCGCCATGGCAGCCGAATATGTAGATATTCTTCAAATACCGGCGTTCTTATGTCGCCAAACCGATTTATTGGTAGCCGCAGCAGAAACCGGTAAAGTGGTTAATATTAAAAAGGGACAGTTTTTGGCTCCCGAAGCCATGCAGTTTGCTGTTAACAAAGTTAAAGATGCAGGCAACATAAAAGCAATGATTACCGACCGAGGTACCATGTTTGGTTATCAGGATATGATTGTGGACTACCGGGGAATTCCTGTCATGCAACAATTTGGAGTACCCGTTGTGCTGGATATTACCCATTCGCTTCAGCAACCAAATCAATCATCGGGAGTTACAGGAGGCAAACCACAACTCATTGAAACCATAGCACGTGCCGGAGTGGCCGTTGGTGTTGACGGCTTTTTTCTTGAAACCCATCACGACCCGGCAAATGCTAAATCCGACGGGGCCAATATGCTGAAACTTGATTTACTTGAAGGATTATTAACACGACTTTCAACCTTAAGGGAAACGGTCAACTTAATAAATCAATAGTTTATTGGCTTTGAATTGATCAACATCATCGCAGAATTAAAAAACCACCCTGCATTTTATGCAGGGTGGTTTTTTATGTAAAACATATTACACTGAGGATTAAGTTGAATTAATTACCAATCAGACAGATCCAAAATTCCTATCTTCTAAAACAGGTAATTAATGATAGATAAAATATGATTCATCATATTTTTATCTATCATCATCAAAAATCAACTCATAATTATTTCATTATTAGATACAGGTATTATCTTTACAAAGTCGGAGATCTCAAGTGAATTAACAATAAATATTTAATATATATAATAAATTCCTGATTGAGTGCCATTCCCTTCATATTAAAATTGACTGATTATCAGTTTTCGTTTGGTAATTTATCTGTACATGATACAATAACCGAACTACCAGAAACTGTTTCATCTGATTTTCCTCCATATTTCTGGATTATTACAGTTTTTGTTTTGCTCTTTTTAGCGAGTATAGCATGGGCTTGGACATTATATCGTCAACTTCGATTGCAAATCAACACAAAAAAAGAGTCTGAAGACCTATTTCACATCATTTTTAGGGAAACACCTTCAATCGTTCTTATTGCCGAATTTGAAACAGGTAAATTGCTTAAAGTTAACAGAGCCTTTGAGATTGCATCAGGCTATGGTGCTGAAGAAGTTCTCGGTATTCCATTGGAGAAAACAGGAATGCTGACATCCATGGACGACAGGGATACTATGAAGAATCTTTTAGCAAAAGATGGTAAAATTTCAGATCAAGAGTACCATTTTTTGGACAAAAAAGGAGAAATACGAACAGGGCTGGTTTCTGCAACAAGAATAATGTATAAAAGCATTCCGGCAGCGATTTTAGTCATCACAGATATCTCCAATCGCAAGAAACTTGAAACTGAACTTTTAATGGCCAAAGAGCAGGCAATTAAAAGTGACAAACTAAAATCTGCGTTTCTGGCCAATATGTCACACGAAATCAGAACGCCCATGAATGTAATTGTGGGATTTGCTGAGCTTTTAACCGATCAGGATTTGTCTGATGCAGAGAGAAATGAATATGTTGATCATGTAAAAAGCAACAGTTACTATTTGCTTGATGTAATTAATGACATCATTAACATTTCGAAGATAGAATCAGGAACAGTATCAGTCACCCGTAAAGAAATTGACACAAAAAAATTAGCAGAGAAATTGTGCTCAAACTTCCATTTTCAAGCTCGTCAGAAAAATTTGGAATTTGAATTTAAAAAGCCGGAGAAATCCGTAATTCTCTATTCCGATGATGTAAAAGTCCACCAAATACTCTCCAATATTTTGAGTAATGCCATCAAATTTACCACTAGTGGGAAAGTGAGTTTTGGATACTATGTAAATCAAAACTACATAGAGTTTAAAGTAGAAGATACCGGTTGCGGCTTCCCTGAAGAGAGGTTGGATGATGTATTTGAAAGATTTATTCAGGTACAGACGATTCCCGGTGTCAGCAATAACGGTACCGGTCTTGGATTGCCCATAGCCAAAGCTTATGCAGAATTACTCGGGGGGAGCATATCTGCATCATCTGTGCCGGGAATAGGCAGTGGCTTTACTGTTAGGTTACCTCTTCAATATCAGGGATTATAATATTCTAAAGCTTCCGGCAATACTTCCCGGATATAATTCACCCTTGCCTGATCTGAAGGATGGGTACTTAAAAATGCCGGCGGACTTCCTCCTTGACTCAACTGAGCCATGCGTTGCCAAAAATCAACCGCCACCGAAGGATCATAACCGGCCATAGCCATAAATATCAGCCCAAGACGGTCTGCTTCATGTTCATGTTTTCTGGAGTAAGGCAGCATTAAACCTACTTGAGAGGTGACACCATAGGCTGCCATATAAAGATTTTGAGTTTCTTCCGGCTTTTCGGATAACAGCGCACTTAAAGCAACTGCTCCAAATTGAATACCAATTTGTTGACTCATTCTCTCGCTTCCATGTTTTGCGACTGCATGGGCAATCTCATGCCCCATCACAACAGCCAAACCTTCTTCATCGCGGGTAATGGGTAAAATTCCCGTGTAAAACACCACTTTACCACCTGGCATACACCAGGCATTTGGTGTATCGTCTTCTACCAAATTGAATTCCCACTGAAAATTGGTCAACTGATCAGACCATCCCCGTTGGGCAAAATATTGCTCAACAGCAGCGGCTATTCGTCCTCCTACTCTTTTCACCATTTCAACCTGTTCCTGATTCTCTGATAGCTTGTGTTCCTCAAGAAACTGATTGTATTGAGTGTAACTCATGGCCATTAGTTCCGATTCGGGTACCAGACTTAATTGTCGCCTTCCGGTGATAGGAACTGTTGCACAAGACCAGTAAATTCCGCTAATGGCAATCATCATTGCCATTACAAATAAGATATATCTATTATTCGTTTCCATCATGACAGGTATTTGATATAATGAATTATATCATAAATTTAGTGATTAATCTAATAATTAAGAAAACTATTTCAAACATTTATAGATGTCAATAAACCTGAATCACATATATGATTTTTATCACTATGCCGATAATCTGGTTCAATGGAATCCTGAAATATACAACAATTTAATTTTCTTTGTATTCAAATATCAACAATGAAACCAGAGAACAAAAATCTTCTTCATTTGCATCTGATTGTTCTGATATATGGCTTTACTGCCATATTAGGCAGATTGATTTCTTTACCGGCCACAGAGTTGGTTTGGTACAGAATGCTCATAGCATTTCTAGTGTTGGGAACTGTACTATACTGGCAACGAAAAGTCGCATATATTACTTTTAAATCAATTCTGATGCTTTTAGGAGTTGGTGGCATCGTAGCACTTCATTGGATCACATTTTTCCATGCCATTAAAATCTCAACCGTTTCGGTGGCATTGGGATGCCTGGCTTCCACTACTTTGTTTACCAGCTTTCTGGAACCAGCATTTTTTAAACGCAAAGTATCAAAACTAGAGGTGTTTACAGGAATTATCATAATCATTGGCCTGTATGCCATTTTTCGTTTCGAAACCCGTTATCTGAATGGAATTATTGTGGCACTAACATCCGCTTTCCTGGCAGCCTTATTCACTGTTATAAACAAGAAACTTATAGCAAAACACACACCTCTAACCATCAGTTTCTATGAAATGGCTGGCGGATTGATTGTTATTACATTGATACTATGGCTCTCAGGAACGCTGACAGGAAATTTCCCCATTCCTACTAATGAAGATTGGATTTACCTGCTAGTTCTGGGTGGCGTATGCACAGCATACGCTTACTTGGCAAGTGTTTATGTCATGAAGTCATTATCGGCCTATACGGTAGTGTTAACCATAAACCTGGAACCGGTTTATGGTATTTTAATGGCATTTGTAATCTTTGGCGAATCGGAGCGTATGTCAACAGGGTTCTACGTTGGAACAGCCATCATATTGACTGCCGTTTTTCTGTTTCCTGTTATTCGAAAAAAATATCCTGCAATTCAGGCTCAAAAGGTTTAGTCGCAGACTAAACCTTTTGCATCCGGTCCCTTGCAGATTTCATCTGTTTCATGGCCTTTTCAATAACAGAACGGGGACTGGCTAAATTCATACGCATGAAACCTCTGCCCTCTTTGCCAAAAGTAACACCATCATTTAATCCCAAACCGACTTCGTTCACCATGAAATTTTTCAGCTCGGTGGATTTCAATTTCCAACTACGAAAATCCATCCATAAAAGATAGGTAGCCTCAGGTTTTCGTGCCTTTACTTCCGGCATTTCCGATTTAAGAAAATCTGTAACAAAATCCACATTTCCTTCAATGTAACTGATTAGCTCTTCCAGCCACGGTTCGGAGTGATTATATGCCGCCTCCAGAGCCAAAGCTCCAAAGGTATTTCCCATGTGCAGATGGTATCCCATAACCTGTGCGCGTGCAGCTTTTAGCAATTCCGGGTTGGATGCAATCATGTATGAAGTGCTATACCCAGCCAAATTAAAAGTTTTGCTGGGAGCCATACAAGTCAGGGTGATTTCGGCTAATTCCGACGAAATGGTTGCCAGCGGAACATGCGTGTTTCCATAAAGTACCAGGTCGCAATGGATTTCATCAGAAATGATGATGACGTTATGCTCTTTACAAATCTCCCCCATGCGAGTAAGCTCCTCAATCGTCCAAACCCGTCCGACAGGGTTATGTGGGTGACACAGCAGAAGCAATTTGTTTTCCGGTTTTGAAGCAACCTCCTCCAAATGATCGAAATCCATCACATAGTATCCCTCTTGTTGCTCAATTAAAGGATTTTCCACAACTTCTCTGTTGAAGTCCTTAACAACGCCAAAAAATGGCGGATAAACAGGCGGTTGAATGATAACACCATCTCCGGGATTGGTAAATGCCTGAACGGCAAGACCTAGGTTTGGAACAACTCCCGGCGAAAACTCAATCCACGACTGGTCAACCTCCCAATTAAATCTTCGGGATAGCCAGTTTTGAATGGCTTCAAAAAAAGGTTTTGGTCGATTGGTATAGCCATAAATCGGGTGTTTGGTGCGATTTACAATGGCCTCCTGAACGGCTGGTGGAGCGGCAAAGTCCATATCAGCTACCCATAGTGGTATCACTTCGCTGTTTCCAAACAGACGTTCACGGTATTCCAGTTTAATTGATCTTGTTTCCTCTCGGTTAATGATGGTATCGAATTGAGACATGGTGATGAATTAATGATTTATTTTTATATTGTTATGAGAATGAATTCAACCACAAAGATAACTCATAATATGCGAACCAAAGGAGAAGGTCTCTCGTCCAAAGCGGATATATCACATTTGTGTCTAAAACACATTTAAATCGAACGCTATGAATCATATAAACCTGATTTTTCGTCAGCGTCCATAATTTCATTAATCAAACGTTCCTGCTCTTGCTTCATATTTTTCTTGTAAGCAATAACATCTTCATATTTTATTCTTCGGTGTTTTCCAACTTTGGTAAATTTAATTCTTCCGGTTTCTAAAAGCTTGATTACATGTGGTCTTGAACAGCCAATTATTTCCGCTGCTGCTTGTGTTGTCACTTCTTTTGCAATGGGAACAATAGAAACGGGTTTTCCTTGGCTGGTTTCTTTAAGTATTTTTGCCAAAAGTTTAAGAGCACTTAATGGAATTCTAATTCTTTCTTGCGTTTCTTCAATCTCGATTTCAGGATTTTTGTCTTTAATCTCATTAAGAGTGGCGACAAGAGCATCATATGAAAGCAACGCAGCTTTTTGCTCTTCTTTTGATGGTTTTATAATATCTTCAAATGTGTTCATCTCATTTTATCTTTTTATTCATCTTCAAATTTAAACGAAACAAACGAAATAAACGAAACCCATCAAGACGCATGTAACCTTACATCGAGATATATTACTTAATGCTCGTTGATGATGATAAATCCTTCATAAAATGATTATGAAGGATTGCAATAAGCTTTATAAACCTCTCTGATGCCATCAGTTAAATTAATTCTTGCTTTCCACCCCAGCTGATTCAGTCTCGAAACATCCATCAGTTTACGAAAAGTCCCATCCGGCTTTGTTGCATCCCAACTGATTGCACCAGAAAAACCTGTAACTTCCTTTACGATATCAGCCAATTCAGAAATTGAAAGATCTTCACCAAATCCAATGTTAAGATGAGTATTGCGAACCTCTTTCTCGCCTCGTTCCTTCACTACATCAGTAAAACTGATGTTATTCATAACGAAAATGACAGCTTCGGCCAAATCATCTGAATGGAGAAACTCCCGTCTTGGCTTTCCGGAGCCCCATAACTTGACTTCAACTTTGTTGCTTTCCAAGAATATCCCGAACTCCTCAAGGCTTTTCAGCAACATTTCATTGCTAAAATCCGGATTAATTCCATTCATTGGTCTGGTTTTTAAATCTTCCCTGATGCCATCAAAATTGTTTTCAACCAGACATTGAGCCAAGTGCATTTTCCTAATCAGAGCAGGCAAAACATGCGACCCATGCAGGTTATAATTATCATTGGGTCCATAGAGATTGGTAGGCATAACCGAGATAAAATCTGTACCATACTGCAGATTATACGATTCGCACATCTTCATTCCGGCAATTTTTGCAATGGCATACGGCTCGTTGGTATATTCAAGTGGTGCCGTTAACAGATACTCCTCTTTCATTGGTTGCGGACAATCCCGGGGATAAATGCAGGAACTACCTAGAAAAAGAAGCTTCTTCACCTCGCTTTTCCATGCAGCATGGATGATGTTATTTTGAATTTGCAGATTCTCATATATAAAATCGGCCCTGTAAGTGTTATTGGCCATGATTCCGCCAACCTTTGCAGCAGCAAGAAAAACGTAATCCGGTTTTTCTTTTGCGAAAAAGTCATCAACCTCGCGTTGGTTAATCAAATCCAAATCCTCACGTTCCGGAAGAATGAGGTTATGATACCCGGCATTTTGTAAATGCCGGGTGATGGCTGAACCTACCAATCCTCTGTGTCCTGCTATGTATATCTTATCCGATTTCAGCATTATTCAAAATAGTTTAGCGTTTCGTAACCTCCTTCACGCAGGTATCTATCCTTACGCATTAATTTCAGATCGGAAGACACCATGTCCTCCACAAGCGCTTTCAGATCATATTTGGGCTCCCAGCCCAATTTTTTCTTTGCTTTGGCAGGGTCACCAATCAACAGATCAACCTCTGTTGGCCTGAAATACCTTGGGTCAACTTCCAGCACACACTTGTTTAACAAATGGCTGAATTCATCACTTTCAGATGCAACGATATACCCCTTTTCATCCACTCCTTCGCCCCTGAATTCTATTTCACATCCCAGGTGAGCAAAAGCCATTCTCACAAACTCGCGCACCTCTGTAGTAACACCGGTTGCAACCACATAATCGTCAGGCTCGTCTTGCTGTAAAACCAGGTACATAGCCTTAACATAGTCCTTTGCATGCCCCCAGTCCCTTTGTGCCGATAGGTTGCCAAGAAAAATCTTATCCTGCAAACCAAGCACTATTCGAGCAACTGCCCTGGTAATTTTTCGGGTTACAAAAGTCTCCCCCCTGATGGGTGATTCGTGATTGAACAAAATTCCGTTGCAGGCATACATGTTATAAGCCTCGCGATAGTTAACTGTAATCCAGTAACCATAAAGTTTAGCCACAGCATAAGGAGATCGGGGATAAAAAGGTGTGGTTTCAGACTGAGGAACCTCCTGCACCAATCCATAGAGTTCACTTGTTGAAGCCTGATAAAATCTTGTTTTTTCGGTCATTCCCAACAAACGAATGGCCTCCAAAAATCTTAATGTACCAATGCCATCGGCATTGGCGGTATACTCCGGGGTATCAAAACTGACGCCCACATGCGACATAGCTGCCAGATTGTAAATTTCATCGGGTTGCGTTTCCTGAATTATCCGAATCAAATTGGTAGAATCGGTCAAATCCCCGTAGTGCAAAGTGAAGTTTCTGTTTTCAGTGTGAGGATCCTGGTAGATGTGATCTATTCTTTCGGTATTGAATAACGATGAACGTCTTTTAATACCATGCACATTGTATCCCTTTTTCAAAAGATACTCGGATAAATAAGCTCCGTCCTGTCCGGTAACTCCGGTAATCAAAGCTGTTTTTGCCATTTAATCTATAAAAAGTGGGTTTATATTTTACTTTAAATTATTCCAATACCAACTGATGGCCTCTTTCAACCCATCAGCAAACTGATGGGTTGGTTTGTATCCTAACAGTTTTTCTGCCTTCTCAATGGATGCCAGTGAATGAGGTACATCTCCTGCTCTGACAGAACCATATTCCGGCACAACTTCATTAATTTCTATATCATAATTACTTAGCAGATCGCGGGTTATAATAACCAATTCATTTAAAGATATACGGCTTCCGCAAGCCACATTGTAAACAGTATTAATTGCCTCTGGTACATTGGTTAATGCAGCCAGTTGATTGGCCTGTACCACATTTGCCACATAAGTGAAATCGCGTGAATAACTCCCATCTCCGTTTATTTTAGGCGACTGTTTATTCATCAATGCTTTTACAAACAATGGTATCACAGCAGCATAAGCACCATTTGGATCCTGACGGGGACCAAAAACATTGAAATATCTGAGGCCAACAAGCTCCATTCCGTAAACTTTGGAAAATACATCAGCGTACAATTCATTAACGTATTTGGTAACCGCGTAAGGAGACAAGGGTTTTCCTATTCTCTCCTCCACTTTGGGTAACTCCTCGCTGTCACCATAAGTTGAGCTGCTTGCCGCATAAACAACGCGTCTTACGCCGGCTTCTTTGGCAGCCATAAGAATATTTAAGAATCCCGAAACATTTACTTCGTTTGAAGTTAATGGATCATTAATAGATCGGGGAACCGAGCCCAGAGCTGCCTGATGGAGTATGATTTCAACTGCTTCTGCCGCTTTTCTACATTGATCAAAATCCCTAATATCTCCTTCAATCAGGGTAAATTTTGGATTTGATAAATGATGGGAAATGTTCTCTCTTTTACCTGTAGAAAAGTTATCGAGACAAACCACCTCATTGTTCTGCTGTAATAATGCATCTATGATGTTTGAACCAATAAATCCTGCACCTCCGGTAACCAGCACTCTGCTATTTTCTATGATTCTCATGGGTATGATGTTTGCATTTTAATGAATCCCGATGTTAGGGAGAACTTGCCAATCCTCATTTCGTTGTTTTAGAAATATTAGTAGATGTCAAATTTCTTTGAGGATTTAGACGATCACGCAAATTTACTTCTTTTCTTAATGTTTTACCATATTTATTCCTGATGGAATAAAATATCCCTTGCAACCTGAACGGTTGGCAAGGGATAATATTTCAAGATATAGCTTTAGTCTTACTTCGCGTAGTTGATGGCTCTGGTTTCCCTGATAACGGTAATTTTAACCTGTCCTGGGTAAGTCATTTCAGTTTGTATCTTTTTAGCGATATCAAATGAAAGTTCCTCGGCTTCTTTATCAGAAACCTTTTCACTTCCAACAATTACCCGCAACTCCCTACCTGCCTGAATGGCATAAGTTTTAAGTACACCCGGGTAATTTAAAGCTAGGTTTTCAAGATCCTTCAATCGCTTGATGTAAGCCTCTACAATTTCGCGACGAGCACCAGGACGTGCACCTGAAATGGCATCACAAACCTGGATAATCGGAGCAATCATGGTGGTCATTTCCACTTCGTCGTGGTGAGCACCAATGGCATTGCAAATATCCGGCTTTTCTTTATATTTTTCAGCCAGTTTCATCCCTAAAATGGCGTGTGGTAATTCCGGATCCTCATCGGACACTTTTCCAATATCATGCAACAAGCCGGCTCTTTTTGCACGCTTGGTGTTAAGTCCAAGTTCAGAAGCCATGATGGCACACAAATTAGCCGTTTCGCGGCTGTGTTGCAACAGATTTTGACCATACGAGGAACGATACCTCATTTTTCCAACCAGTTTAATCAGTTCAGGATGCAATCCATGCACTCCTAAATCGATGGCCGTTCTTTTTCCGGTTTCAATAACTTCTTCCTCAACTTGCTTTTTAACCTTATTCACCACCTCCTCAATTCGGGCCGGGTGAATACGACCATCGGTTACCAGCTGATGCAAGGCAAGTCGGGCAATTTCCCGGCGCATGGGGTCAAATGCTGATAATACAATCGCTTCTGGCGTGTCGTCCACGATGATTTCAACCCCGGTTGCTGCCTCCAAGGCTCTTATGTTTCTTCCTTCACGTCCAATGATGCGTCCTTTTATTTCATCAGAATCGATATGGAATATGGTAACAGCGTTTTCTACGGCAGTTTCAGTCGCTACGCGTTGAACGGTGTTAAGAACGATTCGCTTGGCCTCTTTATTGGCATTAATCTTAGCCTCATCCATGATGTCATTGATGTACGACATCGCCTCCGTTTTAGCCTCAGCTTTAAGCGACTCCATCAGCATATCCTTTGCTTCATCCGCAGAAATACCTGAAACCGATTCCAACTGACTGATTTGTTGTTTCAACATCTTATCCAAATCTTCACTCTTCTTCTCAACCAGTTCCAATTGTGTGGAAAGGTTTTCACGAATGGTTTCCACTTCTTTATTCTTCCGCTGATACTCCTCCATTCTCTGTGAAAATGCAGTCTCCTTTTGCTTTAATTTGTTTTCAAGGTTCAGCATTTTTGCATTGCGATTGTTGATCTCCTTTTCATGCTCAGCTTTAAGTTCCAGAAACTTATCCTTAGCTTGAAGAATTTTATCCTTTTTGATAATCTCCGCTTCGGCTTCGGCATCACGAACAATCTTGCGTGCCCGGCTATTTAGAGCCTTTACTATGATGAACCAGGTGATTAATCCCCCAGCAAAAAAGGCCACCACTCCTATTAGTATATCCATTGTTTTACCTGTTTAAAATTGATGATATATATATAAATAAAAAACGCATCCTCTCCCTTGTCTTAAACAACACAACAACAACCTCTTACAGATTGTTATTTAAGGAAAAAATGCGGGTAATCTCAATATTGATAATAAGTATTATTCCTCTGTTAGAAGTTGATCAATTTTTTTATCCAACAAAGAAACAGCCTCCATAACAGGTGTTACATCATGATTGTTTTCAAGCTCAAGAACCTTTATGACATATTGCAATGCAGCCATGGCTAAAAAATCCTGAACATCTTTATCATTATAACGCTGCTTATACTGTAAAACCTTATCGTTAATGAGCTTGGCAGCCATCCTTATCCGCTCCTCATCTTCCCTGTCCACTCGCAAAGGGTAATACCTGTCGGCAACATTCACACGTATAGAAAGTTTGTCGTCCATTCTTCAGCTATTAACGATTTAAGAGAGCTATACACTTATCAATTTCCCGCACTATTTGATTAATCTTCACCTTAGTTTCTCGCACATCTTCACTTGAAGCTTCTAAAGTCTTAGCTATCTTCAACTTATTAAAACTACTCTCAAGTTCCGTGTAGGAAGAACCAGCTTCATCCAATTGGTTTGTCAATTCCGAAATACGGTCTCTAAGGAGCCTATTCTCCTCTTTTTGAGCCCTGTACCGATCAACCAATTGATCAATCTTCTCTTCCAGTTTAACAACTAAGTCTATATTTGGATTAACCATGATTTATATTAAATTCACATACAAAATTAACATTGGTTTTAAAATTAAAAAATAAAGTTCACAACTTTTATTTTTTTACTTTAGGAATTATTGTGTCAAATATAAAAAATTATCTGGTAATCACTACTTAATTAATGAAATATGATGACCCTTTTGGTACAAATAAATTATCTTTGCATCAAAAATAAAGTACAACGTTATTTTGACTAAGGGATTTATACCGGTATCTGTAAAAGAGATGAAGTTGTTGGGATGGGATCAACCTGATGTGATTTTGATTTCAGGAGATGCTTATGTTGATCACCCGTCTTTTGCAAATGCTGTTATTGCTCGATTTCTTCAATCACTGGGACTCAATGTGGTCATTGTACCCCAGCCTAACTGGAAGGACGATCTTCGCGATTTCAGGAAATTTGGTACCCCCAAACTTTTTTTTGCAGTATCAGCCGGGAACATGGATTCCATGGTCAATCACTACACTGCGGGAAGAAGAAGACGGTCTGACGATGCATACACACCCGGTGGCAAGGCCGGTTTCAGACCCGACTATCCATCGCAGGTATATACATCCATACTTAAAGATTTATACCCGGATGTGCCCGTTATTCTTGGTGGTATTGAAGCCTCACTTCGTCGGCTTACCCACTTTGATTACTGGCAGGATGAACTTCGTCCGGGAATTCTTAATTGGACTGGAGCCGATTTGCTGATTTATGGCATGGGTGAACAGCCTCTGGAGGAAATCGTACGACTTTTGCTCAAAGGTGTCCCGTTTTCAAGTTTAAAAACTGTTCCTCAAACAGCGTTTTTACAACCTGTAGATGAAAATCTTCCAACCGTTAAAAAGTGGAGTAACACAGAGCTTCATTCGCATGAAGAGTGTCTGACCAATAAATCAAAATATGCGGAGAATTTCAGACACATTGAGCAGGAATCCAACAGATTTAATGCAGCTCGATTACATCAAAAATGCGGAGATGAAAGAGTTGTTGTAAATCCTCCATATCCTCCTATGGATGAAGCGTTAATGGATGGTGTTTTCAACCTTCCATTTACACGAATTCCACATCCCAAATACAATGGTAAAGGCACCATTCCGGCCTATGAAATGATTAAGCACTCCATTACCATGCACCGAGGATGCTTTGGCGGATGTAGTTTTTGTACCATTTCAGCGCACCAGGGAAAATTCATCTCTTCCCGCTCAGAGAATTCCATTCTCAAAGAGGTAAAACAAGTTTCTGAAATGGAAGATTTCAAAGGCTATATTTCTGATTTGGGAGGCCCAAGTGCCAATATGTATAAAATGGCGGGAAAGGATATAAATATTTGCAGTAAATGCATACGTCCATCTTGCATATTTCCAAATATTTGTACCAATCTAAACACCAATCATAATCCACTCGTCTCCATTTACCAAAAAGCTGATAAAATAGAGGGAATTAAAAAAACTTTTATTGGCAGCGGTGTCCGATATGATATGTTTCTGAATCCCAAGGCGGATGAAAATGAGAAAAAATCGCATCAGAATTACATGCAGGAGCTGATTACAAACCATGTATCAGGTCGTTTAAAAGTTGCCCCGGAACACACCTCCGACCATGTATTGAAGTTAATGAGAAAGCCTTCGTTCACCCTGTTTAAGGAGTTTAACAGGCAGTTTAATGCCATCAACAAGTCCAAAGGCTTAAATCAACAGTTGATTCCATATTTCATATCAAGTCATCCAGGCTCAACGGAAAGCTCCATGGCAGAATTGGCATCTGAAACCAAAGCTTTAAATTTTAACCTGGAACAGGTACAAGACTTTACCCCAACCCCCATGACATTGGCAACTGTCATCTACTATTCCGGCATCAATCCCTATACCATGAAACCCGTGTTCACTGCAAAAACCCGGGATGAGAAAGAGACGCAGCGGATGTTCTTCTTCTGGTATAAACCCGAATTTCGAAAAAAAATCACTGCACTGCTGAGAAAAAATAACCTGACGAAAATTGAGAAGTTATTGTTTTATAAGGAAGGTAAGGACAAATCAAAGCCGTTTCACTCAAATGAAGGCGTAAAATCAAGTTCGAAAAAGCAAAAGAGTAGAAGGAATAGATCGTAAGACTCAAAGTGAAACGAAGTCCCGAAAATCGGGATTAGATTGTTAGATATTAGATGCAAGCAAGCTTCATATTTTCAATTGATTGACTGACATGATCAAGAACTAACACAGGCTTAAAACTCAAGGAAATAAAAAAGATTAACGAACTATTATTGAAGGAAATAGGTATACATTAAGGAAATATTGCGAAATTGCATTTGGTTTAATCTATTTATGATGTAACAAGCAATGTGTATCGTATCGCAACACATGTGCATAATTTTTATCGCAAGTAAAAACAACACGTGTAATTAATAAATTATTTGCACGTACTGATTATTTGTTCTAAATTTACAATTGTAGATCGATAATTAAAAACATCGTGTCATGAATACTAAATTAACATTGACAATTGAACAATCATTGATTGATGAAGCAAAAAGATATGCAAAAGGTAAAGGGAGAAGTCTTTCTGATTTAATCGAAAATTATCTAAAAGTGATTGTTAAAGAAAATAACACTAAAGTGATTGATTCTACCCCTATTGTATCTTCCTTAAGAGGGGCTTTTAAAGCGCCTAAAGATATGGATTACAAAAAGCAGTTATCTCAAAAATTATCTGAAAAATATTTATAGATGGATAAGGTATTAATTGATACCGACGTAATCTTAGATTTCTTCTTTGACAGACAGCCGTTTGCCGAATATGCTTCACAAGTGCTGGGTTTATGTGAGAGCAATCAAATAAAAGGATATGTGACGCCGGTAATATATAGCAACGTCTATTATCTTCTGAGACAAACGGCTAAACATGATAAAGTAATAGAAAATCTAAAACAATTACTCGTGATTACTGATGTCTTGTTAATGGATAAAGAGGTTGTCGTTAACGCACTAAATTCAGGCTTTAAAGATTTTGAGGATGGTTTACAGAATTTTGCAGCAATGAAAAATGGAGATATTGATGTAATACTGACTCGAAATTTAAAGGATTTTAGTAAAAGTAAGATTGGTGTTTTGACCCCAGAATCATATATAAAATCAATAATCGCCAGCCGCTAATATCATTTATTAAAATTTCGCATTACAGATAATTTATTATAATTAAACAAGTTGAGCCCTTTCAGGGTTCTGGGTCCGCTGATAATCAATGACTATGCCCCTCGATTAGTGAAATTCTCAGATATATAATAAAAATGATAATTTGTGCTTTACTTAATTATAAACAGATGAAAAACCACTTCAAATACCTTATCGCAATATTCACTATAACAACAAGTTGTGCAGAGCTTACTCAAATTGTACAGACCATTGAAGGAGACCGCCCGCTTACACAAACCGAAGTGGCCAACGGACTCAGAGAAGCCCTAAAAATAGGAACGGACTCTGCTGCCGGCCGCCTTTCTCAAGTCAATGGATACTATGGCGACGAATTGGTTAGGATACTCCTTCCGCCCGAAGCCTCGGTGATAACTGACAACCTGAATCGAATTCCCGGTGGTGATAAACTTTTAGAGGACGTCATCATCAGAATAAATCGTTCTGCCGAGCATGCAGCCAAAGAGGCCACACCCATTTTTGTGAACGCCATTACTCGCATGACCATCCAGGATGCATTTACCATTTTAAGAGACGGAGATAATGCAGCCACCCAATATCTGAGAAATCACACTTACAACGAGCTTTTTAATTTATACCAACCAAAAATAGAGAGTTCGCTGAATCAAAGCATTGTGGCCGGCGTGTCAACCAATGAATCGTGGGAAAGCCTTACCGGCCAATGGAACAGACTGGCAGGTTCGTTGGCAGGCCAAATTGCCGGTTTTAATACTGTTGAAATCAATTTGGATGAATACCTGACACATCAGGCATTGGACGGGTTGTTTCTAAAACTGGCTGAGGAGGAGGCCAAAATACGAACCAACCCCGCAGCGAGGGTAACTGCTCTGCTTGAAAGGGTATTTGGTTCCAGTGAAGCTCAACGGTAAAGACGCCCCTGCCATGTATCCCGCTGCTCCATAAGCTGCTCAACTTTGTGGACTATTTCAAAGTTTTTGAGTCCCCAGCGCGGAGCCAAAAGCAGGTCATGGGGGGCCTGGCTGGCAAATCTTTCTACGACAATATCCGGACGAACCAACTCCAAAAAATCCACCACCAACTCAATGTATTCGTTCAGGTCAAACACCTTAAAATCCTTTGGATTTGACAAGTATGATAGTCCAAGGTGCGAACCCTTAACGTATTGCAATTGATGCAATTTTAAGTAAGTAACCGGAAGTTTTGAAACCAATTCAGCATGCTTAAGCATCATCTCCCTTGATTCACCGGGTAATCCTAAAATCAGATGCGCGCCAACCGGGATTCCTGCTTTAACCAATTTGTGCGTGGCATCAATGGTAGATTGGTAATCGTGTCCCCTGTTAATGGCTTCCAATGTTGAATCGCTGGTTGATTCAACTCCCAATTCTACAACCACATAAGTTCTTTTACTTATACCTGAAAAATATTCAATCAGTTCATCAGGCAGACAATCCGGACGGGTTCCAATGATGAGCCCGGTAACTTTTGGATGACTTAACGCTTGTTCGTAGGTGTTGATTAAATCATTTAGCTCTCCATATGTGTTGGTATAAGCCTGAAAATAAGCAAGAAACCTGGTGGCGGGATAGCGCTGTGAAAAAAAACCGATTCCTTTCTCAATCTGCTCAACAACCGCCACAGACGACTGACAATAAGATGGTTTAAAGGTTTCATTGTTACAAAAGGTACAACCCCCTATTCCTTTGCTGCCATCTCTATTGGGACATGTAAATCCGGCGTGTATGGATATTTTCTGAACCCTTCCTTCGAATTTATCTCTGATGTAAGTACCAAAATCATTGTATCTTCTGGTATGTCCCCAGTCGTAACTCATTTTCTCGATTTTTCTTGCAAAGATAGCAGAGATTTTGAATATGGATGTTTGTTAAAGTTCCCACTTTGATACCCAAAACACCAAAGGTGTTTTGGGTTAGATGTATTTGATATGCTTATTCGAATAATAATATCCTTTAAATCACCTTCATCAACTCCATTAGTGAATCACGTATTCCGTTCATCACATCAGGATGCCCGGCATGTTTGTTGTTCAATTCAAACTCAATACCGTTATAATGTTCGCCAAAGGCAATTCTTAATGGCGCCACATGACCATCGGTCTTTCCCAGGTACGGATAGTTAAAACGAATATTGAAATGAGGCAGGTACCTCTTCAACATCAATTTCCATTGCCCGGCTATCTCTTTTTCCTTTGCATGTGAGGGGTTGTAAAGTAACCCGATATCAGCATTCCGCACATCTCCGTTCAGAACTGGAGTGAATGAATGAACAGAAACATGAAAAACATCTGCACCTTTTGCTGTCACCTCACTTACTGATTTAAAAAACCTGTTCCTGAACGGATGATATAACTCGGTCAAAATTTGTCCCTTCTCTGCGTTGTCGAGATTCCGGGTAAATTCTGAAAAAAGAGTTTTTCGATGCAATGAGCGATTTAAGTCTACCAGCAATCTTGTCACCACCGAATAATCGCTAAAATGTGATTCGCATTGGCGAAGCACATTAAACAATTCTAAAGCACCAATATCCCACCCCCGATGACTATTGAGAACCTCCTCTGCATCAGAAAATAAGGATTGGTAGGATGGCGGAACCACATTACCTCCATGTTCGCAGGAAAGAAACACTTTCATAATCAAGCAAATAATTGATTCTTAATTAAACAATCAGTCAGTTTGGCATAAACTCTTTGCAGATTATCGGGAGAGTAATCTTCATTTACAGCTCGTAATATGCGACTGCTTAGTGTTCCATGGCGTAAAATATCCGTTAAAATGTCAATGGCTTCGGTTGATAAACAACTTTTGGAGATGTTGAACAGATGCTTCCATACTTCGCCTGCCGGCACGCTGTTTTTTTCGTTGATGCCAAATTGCTGTAAGAATTCCTGGTTATCAATAAGCGAGTTTTCTCCCCTTTTTATGGCAGAGATAAGCATTTCAGCCAGCACATCTTCTTTCCACGATTTTTGAACCTCTAAAGGTTCAAAAACTTCATTTACCAAAAGCCTTAACACAGCCACAATCAACTCCACAATGGCCAGGTCAGCTTTCGGAGACTCCTGGATATCAATCAACCTGATTTCGATGGCACCTCGGTCGAAACGGGCAATAGCTCCCCTTGAATTTAGAAAATGATGTTCCAAAATGCCTTCTTTATCAAAGGGTTTGATGGCGGTTTTAATGGGTTCGAAAATCATGTTGTAATAGTCTGCCTCAGAAAAAGCCTGTTCGGGAATCACCTTTCCTGCAATAACTGGAATTTTGACCTGGTTATGGCGATAAGCTTCCAGACGGCCATCAGAAAAACCGGTGAATTTAGCGTCCATTATCGGAGAACTTGCACACAGAGCAGGGATTAGTGGTAATACAATCCGAATTGCCGCATGAAGCCTCGCGAATTCGTCATCGCCGTTAAATGGTAAATTGATGTGAGTACTTTGAAGATTGCTCCATCCATGCCCCCGGCAATTGAAAATGCGATTATATAACGCGTAAATCGCGTTATAATCGTGCTTCCACAACATGGTCTCCTCAAAGGGATTCATCCACGGATGTGAGCCCCCGGGCATTAAAATGGCATCGTGCTTTTCAAGTATGGAATTTATTTTTTTTATGTTTTGATGAAACAGGTCGGACAACCCGAGCAATTCTGATGCAGGCCCGTTGGTTTTTAGCTCCACCACGTGATTCACCAATTCGTTTGACCATGCAATTGCCCCGTTCTCAAAATCAGACAAAAAAGCACCGGTCACCTCCTTCATTAACACATCGCACAGAGGTTTTACATTCAGAGTAGATTTATCAACAATCATATACTCCAGCTCCACGCCAAAAGCATCAAAAAGATAGTATTTATTTGTATCAGCCATAAATTGAGAGGGGTAAAATTATTCTTCAATGGAATTTATCAGGTGCTCCATCACCATCTGGTACAGTTTCTCCTTAAGCAATAAGTCTTCAACTCCGGCATCGATGTTTGGATTATCATTGATTTCAATCACAAAGGCCTTTCCTTTCACCTCCTTAATATCAACTCCATACAATCCGTTTCCAATTAACCGCGTGGCTTTAAGTGCTGTCGCTTTAACCGATGAAGGTGCATCATCCGGCTCAAGAATATCAAAACCACCGCTGACTTCACGTTTTTTGTCCGATTGCCAGTTGTAAATCTGCCAATGATTGCGAGCCATATAATAGCGGCAAACAAAAATCACCTTGTTATTCAGCACACCCACCCGCCAATCGTAGTCCGTTGGCAAAAACTCCTGTGCAATCAACAAATCAGAAACCTTCATCATCTCCTTCACCTTTTCCCTCATCTGCTCAGGTGTTTCAACCTTTACCACTCCCTGCGAAAACGATGAATCCGGCAACTTCAAAACACAGGGAAAGCCAAGTTGATGTTCAATTCCTTTCACATTTTCGGTATGAATGATGATGGTTTTGGGTGTTGGTATTCGTGCCAATTGCAAAATTTCGGCAAGGTAAACCTTATTGGCACATTTCAGAATTGACTCGGGCGAATCAATCACTGCCAATCCTTCGCTCTGTGCCCTTCGAGCCATTTTATAGGTATGATGGTTTACTGATGTGGTTTCTCTGATGAACAGAGCATCAAACTCTCCTATGCGGTGAAAGTCATCCTTCGTTATCAATTCCACATAACAGCCCGCCTTTTCGGCAGCCTCCACAAAAAGGCCAATGGCCTTTCTGTTCGATGGTGGCGATTTTTCATCGGGATTTACCAAAATAGCCAAATCGTACTTATGTTTTTCGACCCGCGCCTGGTCATACCTTTTCTGTCCAAAGTAATCTCGCGCGAACCTATCCAGATATTCCAGATGATGCTCAGGAATCTCCTTATAAGGAATGGTTTTAACCGATTGAATTTCCCATTTTTTACCGTCGAACGTAAACCTGGCTCTCAAAAAAGGAACCTGAAACAGCTTGTATAGCTCTTTGGCCAGCTTATCATATTGGGAGGAAACGTTTCGTCCAAAATAAACACTCAGAACAAACTCCTTTGAGCGAATGTGGCGAAGTGTTTTTTGAATCAGAGCATCCTGAACATCAGATAATAGTTTTACAATGGCCTGAGATTTTAGGTCGAGGATTTTTTTTACCGATGGAATCACCTTTTGTCCTCGTGCTTCGGCCAATAAACTCACATAATAACCCCGGGTTTGATAGGCATAATCGTAACAAAGATTGAAAACTCTGGCGCCTTTTAGCTTCGCGTAGTTTTCATCTTCGAGGTAGGTGCGGGGCGCAATAACTTCCACCCCGGGGATATCAATAACCCACTTTTGTGGGTTGTTGATTACGATGATTTTTCTCATTAATAATTAATCTTTGGGTAAAATCACTAACATATTGGCATCGTAGGTCACAATGCCCAACAAAACTGAGTTTAACAAACGGTTGGTATCCACCTCGTAATAGTTTTTTCCCGAAATAGGATTTTCTTTATACGGATCGGCCACATATACGGTATTACCGCTTATTCCGCATAAAACAACAAAATGTCCCATTGGCTCACCTTTCAGGTCGTCGAAAACAGACCTGTTTTTGCGATTGGTGTATTCCCTTTTTGTATTGTATAGATATGTGGCACTCAATCCGGTAAGAATGGGGACATCTTTTTCAAAATATCGCTTTAGAATTTTTTTGTTAAGATCTTCGAAACTGATTTTACCACCAAGATTTAAAAAGTTTTGATACGCTTTAGTGGCCTGCGAGAATTTTTTCCCGGTTTTATACTTAAGTTGCTCACCGAGCAACTCACAGAGTTGCTCACTATCAGTTTCTGCCCAGGATGGATCAAATACCTTCAGGTTGTAAGTGTAAATGGTTGCATCAAAGCCACGTTTAAGTGCATCAATTCCCAACATGACAGCCAAAGTTCCACCCTCCTCAAAAGAGGTTACGGTCTCTATGACCTCATTGAGCTCCACCTTTAACCCAAAAAAACGATAAACGGCATGCAAACTGGTAGGTCCGCATGTGGTGTCATCGGGTTGGGGTAGAATTTTTATGGAATTTAATCTTTCCATATGGTTTATGGCTCTAATTTACAATACTATACAACTCCCAAAACCAGAAATATAATAATCATCAAATGAACGTAATTTTTTTAATAAAACAACTGCATTGGTAAAAATTAAATACGTAAAAAATTATGCTATTTTTGAAAGAAAAAAATGCATCTGTTTTACGAACCGGAAATATTAACCAATGGCGGTTATTTAAACCCTGAAGAATCCAAACATTGTATTAAAGTTTTGCGCCATACAGAAGGCGATGCCATCCGCATCATGGATGGCAAAGGCAACCTGATAACGGGTGTTATTGCTGAAGCATCAAAGCTTTGCAGGGTTGAAATCTCTGAAACAGAACAGACTCCTCTCCCACCCGGTGGATGTCACATCGCCATTGCTCCCACCAAAAACAACGACCGTTTTGAATGGTTTCTGGAAAAAGCGACCGAAATAGGAATCCAAAAAATCACACCCTTATTGTGTCAAAATTCGGAGCGTAAAGTGGTAAAACCGGAACGTCTTGAAAAAGTTATTACAGCAGCCATGAAACAGTCGCTGAGCACATGGCGGCCGGTGTTGGAACCATTGGTGCCATTTTCCGATTTCGTAAGGCAAAAACAGGATGGGGATAAATTTATTGCCCATTGCAGGGATGGAAGGGAGTCTCATCTTTTTGACATATCCCAAAAGAAGAGGCAGACACTCATTCTAATTGGCCCTGAAGGCGATTTTTCAGTTGAAGAGATTGCTGAAGCAGAAAAAAAAGGATTTGCACCGGCTTCGTTGGGGGAAAAACGGCTAAGAACAGAAACAGCTGCCCTGGCAGCTGTTCATATCATCTCATTAAAAAATTCGCTATAGGTAGTCTTTCAACGTTTTTGAAGCAAGATAATCTTTAATTTCCGTTGATAGCCTGTGGGAAAGATCGCCCATGAGGCATTCGCCAAAAGGACAAATCTCTTTATCGCCCGGACAACTCTGAACTTCAAAACGCCCTTCAATGGCTTCATAAATATTGAGCAAAGAAATCTCCTCCGGTTTCTTCTTAAGAATAAAACCTCCCGTTGGTCCTCGGTTGGACGAAATAAAGTTCTCTTTAGCCAAACGTTGCAGAATCTTTGCAACGTGATGTCGAGAACTGTCAATTTGTTTTGCAATGTTGCCCACGTTCATCATCTCATCCGAACGGGCAATCATTACCATGCTGTGGAGTCCAATTGAGGCCGCTTCCGTTAACGCAATAATGTTTGCCATAATATATAACCGGTTGGTTTTAATATTTAAAGAGACAAATATAAATAAAAAAAGTTATTAAACCCTGTGAACGAATCGTATAAGAGGTCAAAATACCATTATTATTCCATAAAATTGTTTCAGATAAGATTATTGAATTTCTATTTAGTAAGTTAAAAGAGAGCCGGGTATAAACCCGGCTCTCTTTTAAGTAAGATTCTCAACAGAAAATTTCTTATCTAGCTTGCTCAAGACGAAGCGTATGTGTCGTTGTATCGCAAACCTCTTTAGGTCCAAAATACTGAATTGGACCGGGGTAAACGTATTTTGTTCCCATGGCCCAATCTTCACGGTTCTCTTCAAGTTTCTTAAAGGGAGCACCGTCCAAAACTACCAATGCTTTCTGAATAACAGGTTTCATAGCTCCATGGCGTTTTTCCATATTCATCATCATGGTAATTGGAGCTCCACCCGGAATCCACTCATCAGCAGGTGCGGTAAGATTTTTAACCGATGCCATATAACCGCTTTTTCCTTCAGAAATAAGAAGTGAAGCAGTCATTCCAAGGCTGTAGCAATAATCCGCATCAAAATTTGACGGGGTGGCGCACCGACCTTCATAACCAAAGAAATGTCCCAATCCACCAAACTTGCCGGAGAAATCTCCGCTCTTTTTCAATTTCTTCAGTTTGGCTTTTACCATGTCAATCAATAATTTCTCGGTTTCAATGGCCGAAACCTGAACATTTCCATGAGGATCTCTGTCGAGCATCAACTGATTGGCAAAGCTATTTGGTAAATGTGTAAATACAGTTGCTGACTCTTCAGTTAATTTAGTTGCCACAAAATCTCTGCGATCTTTATTGGAATCAAGAACATTAACTTCTGTTTCGTGTTTGGCAAGAATGTCATTTAACTCAGAAATTAATTTTTTCATGGCTGGCACAAATTCCACAACTCCTTCAGGAATTAGGATGGTTCCAAAATTGTCACCATTCTCTGCACGCTTCACAACAATATCAGCAATATTGTCAACAATGTCGTCAAGGGTCATTCCTTTTGCTTCAACTTCCTCTGAAATAATGGTAATATTAGGTTGAGTTTGAAGGGCACACTCAAGACAAATGTGTGAAGCTGAACGTCCCATTAAGCGAATAAAATGATAATACTTCTTTGCAGAATTGGCATCACGCTGTATGTTACCAATCAATTCGCTGTAAGTTTTACAAGCGGTGTCAAATCCAAATGAAGTTTCAACAACTTCATTTTTCAAATCTCCGTCAATGGTTTTAGGTACTCCAATCACCTGAATACCTGCCTTCTTTTGAAGAAAATACTCAGCCAATACACAGGCATTGGTATTGGAATCATCTCCTCCAATCACAACCAAAGCATTAATGCCAAGAGCCTTGCAGTTTTCAATCACTTTATCAAACTGCGCTTCCTCTTCCAATTTTGTACGGCCGGATCCAATGATATCAAAACCACCGGTATTTCTGTAATGATCAACAACGTCAGCTGTTAATTCAATAAACTGGTTATCGGTCAACCCACTTGGACCTCCCAAAAATCCATATAGTTTATTCTCTTTGTTGCAGTTAAGCAGTCCATCAAAAAGACCACTGATTACGTTATGACCTCCCGGAGCTTGGCCTCCAGATAGAATAACTCCAACCTTTACGGCAGGATATTCCTTGGACTCACTTCCGGGTTCAAATGTAATGACAGGCATTCCATACGTATTGGGAAACATCTTTTTGATATCGGCCTGATCAGCAACCGATTCAGTTTTATTTCCTTCAACTATTTTTACTGCACCCTTTAATGAGGCAGGTAATTTGGGAAAATAGCTCTCCCTGGCAATCTGTAGTGGACTTTTTACCATGTTAGGTGTTTTAAATTATTTGATGCTTATTAATTATCAACGCAGGTAAGTCGCATATGAATATCAACGCAAATTTGAGAATATTTTTCCAAACTTGAAAAAATGACCATTTAATTTTTAGTCAATTTACGAGTTATTAGGTTTCTTATAGCAATCCAAGAATATAAAAGATCGGAATAATTGACTTAATTCAACACATCACAAAATTATATTTACATATATTTCAATGATTTGCACAACCATATTTACTATATAGCGTATGATATGACACATGCAAAATAGAAAAACCTTAATAATTTGTATATTTGTCTGTCATAAATTATAATACGGTATATGCCATCATTTTCATTTATCATTCCGGTTTACAATCGATCAGAAGAGCTTGAAGAGCTTTTGTTTACCCTTTCAAAACAAACATTTCGGGAATTCGAAGTGGTTATTGTTGAAGACGGATCTCAACAGCCTTGTAACCTGGTTATTGATAAATATACAAATGAACTTCAAATAACTTACCTTCAACAGGAGAATCAAGGCCCCGGACCAGCCCGAAATACCGGTGCTACAGCAGCAAAAGGAAGATGGTTGATTTTTGTGGATTCAGATTGTCTATTGCCTGAAAATTATCTTGAAATTGTGAACGAATCTGTAGACAGCGAGGATTTTGACTGTTTTGGGGGGCCTGACAAACCCCACCCCAATTTCAACACCATTCAAAAAGCCATTGGTTACGCTATGAGCAGTGTTTTAACGACAGGAGGTATCAGAGGTGCGAAGGAAAAACTTGACATATTCTATCCGCGAAGCTATAATCTGGGAGTAAGACAATCCGTTTTTAAAGCAATGGGTGGGTTTTCGGATATGCGTTTTGGTGAAGATCTTGATTTTAGTATGCGCTTATTAAAGAAAGGATATTCCACACGTTTAATTAAGGAAGCTTTTGTATTCCACAAAAGAAGAAACAATTTCAGATCTTTCTTCAAGCAAGTTTATAATTCAGGAATTGCCAGAATCAATCTTGAAATCAGACATAAAGGAACACTTAAACCGGTACATACCATCCCTTCCTTATTTGTTGGAGGGCATCTGTTCATCATTCTATTGGCCATATTTGGTTCTCCCTGGTATCTTCTATTATTCCTGGTGGTTCCAATTACTGTAATGTCACATGCCATGAAAGAAACGGGAGAAATTAGAACATCCGTTTGGGCTATTGCTGCAGCTTACACGCAAACATTTGGATATGGACTTGGTTTTATCGAGGGCTTAATTGTTAGAAAAATTCTTGGGAAAAAAGAGTTTCACGCATTCAGGTCTAACTTTTACAAGTAGATTTGATTTAATTCCGAGATGAAAGTAATGCTGATATTGTAGAAGTTTTAATCTTTAGTTGTTTAATAATATGCTTCCCGGGAGCAGGCAGTTTTCTTAACAAATCTTCATCAGAAATCTGCATAATTAGTTTACGTAATATCTGTCCTTTTTTATTCAGATACTCAAGGTGGTTAATTTCAGTGGACTTTTTCATGCAATGTGAATCTACGAGTGTCATATTAACTAAAACGACATTGCATGAATTATAGTATTTTATAAACAAGAAAAATATGCTTTGAGTCGACAAATCAATCTCATTGACGAATAATTTCCTTGTTGCGATGCATTATATACGCAAAATCATCAAATTATTACCAATTATTCATAATACATAATATACCTGTAGGCTATATTATATTTCACAAATCATTTATAATCAATTACATTAAAATTACATCGAGGTTTGTGTAAATCAGCAAAAAATAAGAAGCTGACTATTCCCAAAGCGCCGAATCTGTCGAAAATATAATCCGTGTACCTCCTTAAGTATAAGAGAGAGAGATTTTTCTCTCTTCCATCATTTTTCTGAGGTTGATCAGTGCATATCTCATGCGTCCCAATGCAGTATTAATGCTTACATTGGTTTCCTCTGATATCTCTTTGAAGCTCAGCCCCATGTAGTGACGCATTTTCACAACCTCTTTTTGATTATCTGGCAATAACTCCACCAGTTCAGCCACATCTTTCAACACCTCTTCCTGCACCAAGCGGTCTTCGATTGTACTTTCGGAGAACTTCGTATGATTAAAAATATCTCTTGAGTGATCTTCGTTATAGACCATAGGAAAGTGCTTTTGCCTACGAAAATGATCGATAATCAGATTGTGCGAAATACGCATAACCCAAGAGGCAAAACGTCCTGATTCAGAATATTTTCCTTTCATCAATGTACGATGTACTTTGAGAAAGGCATCCTGAAAAATGTCCTCCGCCAATTCCTGATTGCGAACCATTAAGAATATATAGGAAAATACCTTTTGTTTGTGACGCTCAATGAGAGTATCAAAACATTTCTGTTTACCGGAAACGAATCCTTCTACAAGCTCTTCGTCCGACAGTTTTAGTAAATCTGTCATAACCAAATATTTAACTTAACTTGTAAAGGTTCCTCTATAGGCAAACGGTTTTAAAGAATTTGAGAATACGAATAAATAAAAAAATGTCAACAAATCCAAACAATATTTACATTTTTTAATATTTGAATTCTATTTAATCCAGTTTTACAAACTATACATCAGTAAACAAAGGTTTTATAAAAATGTTTCTAACAAACGTACACAGCTACTTTTTATACCTGATAATCCCCTTAATGGTTTCAACTATTAGGGCGATATTGATGTTTCTATAGTAAATAATTTTGAGTAAGAGAAAAAATAAACCCTAACAAATGATTTATTTCAGTATAAATTTGTAGCAACATTCTCCCATTTTGAAAGGTTTTATTGCTCAATATGCCGATTAGTGTACGGTAAAAACCTATTATAAGCTATATAGTATATACAAATTGATGGTAGAAAATAAATCAAGTAGTTTATATGAATTATCGTACACATTTTTGGTAAATTTGCATTCTCACATATTTGAAATGGATATTACAAAAGTAAAAGCACAGAACCATATAATAATTAAAGGAGCCAGAGTTCACAACCTAAAGAACATTTCACTGGATATTCCTCGTAATAGATTCATTGTAATTACCGGGGTGAGCGGTTCAGGAAAAAGTTCTTTAGCTTTTGATACTTTATATGCCGAAGGACAGCGTCGTTATGTTGAGAGTTTAAGTGCTTATGCCCGACAGTTTCTTGGGAGAATAGATAAGCCTGAAGCTGATATCATAAAAGGCATTCCACCTGCCATAGCCATTGAGCAAAAAGTAAATACCAGAAATCCACGATCCACGGTAGGTACTTCCACTGAAATATATGACTATCTAAAACTTTTATACGCCCGAGTGGGGCGTACATTCTCTCCTGTAAGCGGGATAGAGGTAAAACGCCATCATGTATCTGATGTGGTTAATTACATCAATAATCATGCTGCCGGAACAAAAGTTGCCATTTTAGCTCCTGTATTCCTAAACGGAGATCGTTCCTGTGAAACCCAATTAGATCTATTATTAAAACAAGGCTTCAGCCGGATAGAATACAATGGAAACTTTGTTTCCATTCAGGAAATGCTGAACAGTCAAACTGAAATAATACCTGATTGCAATGCCATAAATCTACTGGTTGACAGGGTAATGGCTGACAGTTCCAATGAAGACAATACATCAAGAATTGCAGATTCTGTTCAAACTGCATTCTATGAAGGAAATGGTGAGTGCATCATTCGCATTTATGCAGAAAACTCTCAGGAAACCTCTGTCTTCTCCAATAAGTTTGAGGCAGATGGAATTACCTTTGAAGAGCCATCTGAACACATGTTTGCATTCAACAATCCGTTGGGCGCATGTAAAAAGTGTGAAGGTTTTGGAAGCATCATTGGGATAGATGAAGATCTGGTAATTCCAAATAAGAATCTTTCCATTTATGAGGACGCAATAGCCTGTTGGAGAGGAGAAAAAATGGGAGAATGGAAGCAACTTTTGTTACGAAACGCGCATAAGTTTGATTTTCCTGTTCATAAACCATATTTTGAACTTTCACAGGAAGAAAGGCGTCTGCTTTGGACTGGCAACAGGTTCTTCAACGGGTTGGATGAATTCTTCCATCACCTGGAAGAAAAACTATACAAAATCCAGAACCGGGTTATGCTGGCCAGATACCGGGGCAAAACAGTTTGTCCGGAATGTAGAGGAACTCGTCTGAGAAAGGAAGCAAGCTGGGTTAAAGTTGATGATCGTAGCATTTCCGACCTGGTCATGATGCCGGTGTCTGAGCTGTCTGATTTCTTCAACCAGATAAAACTTAATGATCACGACCGGGCAGTGTCTCGACGAATACTGCTGGAGATAACCTCAAGACTTCAGTTTTTAAACCAGGTGGGTCTTGGATACCTGACATTGAATCGACTCTCCTCCACTTTAAGTGGTGGAGAAAGCCAACGAATTAATCTAGCCACATCTCTTGGAAGCAGTCTTGTGGGCTCACTGTACATACTTGATGAACCAAGCATTGGCCTGCATTCAAGAGATACCCATCTGTTGATTAATGTTCTGAAGAATCTCCAGAAGCTTGGAAATACTGTTATTGTTGTTGAACACGATGAGGACATCATCAGAGCGTGTGACGAAATCATAGACATTGGACCGGGAGCTGGACAGCATGGCGGAGAAGTGGTTTTTCAGGGGCCTTTCGAACAACTTGAGTCCACCAAAGAGAGTTTGACCACTCAATATCTTACCGGCACAAGAAAAATTGAGATACCTACAGTACGTCGGCAGTGGAGCAAATTTATTGAAGTTGTTGGAGCAAGGGAAAATAATTTAAATAATATCACGGTTAAGTTTCCTCTGAATATCTTTACCGTGGTTACCGGAGTTAGTGGTTCCGGCAAATCAACTCTCGTAAAGAAAATACTCTACCCTTCATTAAAAAAGATAAAAGGGGGAACGGCAGACAAAACAGGTTCATTTGACTTGTTAAGAGGTGATTTGCAATCTATTCATGACGTTGAGTTCATTGATCAAAACCCCATCGGAAAATCATCCAGATCGAACCCGGCGACATATCTGAAAGCATGGGATGACATCAGGAAAATAATGGCCGATCAAAAACAGGCCAAACTAGAAAATATGAAACCATCTCATTTCTCATTTAATGTGGATGGCGGCCGTTGCGAAGAGTGTCAGGGAGAAGGTTCCATAAAAGTCGAGATGCAATTTATGGCCGACCTGGTTCTTAAATGCGAAAGTTGTAATGGGAAAAGATTCAGACAAGAAGTATTAGATATTCACTATCACGGAAAGAATGTTCACGACATTTTGGAGATGACCATTGAAGAGGCCATCGAATTCTTCTCAAAACAACACAGCGCTACCGACCGACGAATAGTAAACAAGCTGCAATCATTGGCAGACGTAGGACTTAATTATGTAAAACTGGGGCAATCGTCCAGTACTCTGAGCGGAGGAGAAAGTCAGAGGATTAAGCTGGCTTCATTTCTTGGGATGGAAAAGACAGAACCCACTCTCTTTATTTTTGACGAACCTACAACCGGACTCCATTTTCACGACATCAACAAACTTATTAAGGCATTTAATGCCTTAATAGAAAAGGAGCATTCCATTGTTGTAGTTGAACATAATATGGAAGTAATAAAATCAGCCGATCACATTATTGACTTGGGACCTGAAGGTGGAAAAAATGGAGGAAATCTGGTTTATGAAGGTAATCCTGAAAAGATTGCAGAAATGAAAAACTCTTATACTGGACAATATCTTGCACCTTATATCAAAATTGGCAAGGCTTAGAGACTATTTAAATTTTAAATCGAATTAAATAGATTTTTAGGGTATTGGATGCTGAGCAATGCAAAGTCCCGTATTGCGGGATGAGATTGTTAGACCGAAAGACAAGATATAATAGAAAACCAGTTGTGTCTATTCATGTGTCTAAATTTGTATTTCCATCCCGAGTACTCGGGATGGAACTCGCCATCATAGTCATTGGCTACGCCGATCTTCGATTCTCCTGTGTGAGAAGGTTTTCTCATGGCTCGTTTCATCGATAGAATTCGTTAGAAATACTTAATGTTTTATCTTCGGCGCGAACCACCGCTGCTTTTTACGCCAAACAGTAAAGCTACACACCCTCCTGTAATGGTTTCCTCTCCCCTGTCTGGAACTCTGACAAAAACAATCATTGTTCCGGTGGTTTCAGCAGTAAAATCCCAAACTTGCGCATTTTCATAGTTTTTGTTATCAAAAACCACATGCCGATGTTCATCCAGTACTTGAATATGCAGTTCAGGCAAGCTTTCCACAGCAGCAACGACTAAGCGGTATTCTTCTCCTTCAAAAAAAGTTTTATATAATTCTGCACTTTCGCCTTCTTCCATATATGTGGCGTTGAAATTACCATCATGCGTAAAAGGCTCTAATTGAGGACGTGCAATATTACGAGCAAAACTTATACATTGAGCAGTAACTTCTACCCCAGACCAAAAGGCCACAATCAAAACCAAACATCTAATCAATCTCGAAATCACCATTCTTTAGGAAATGAATATAAATAGAAATAACTATAACAAGAATTTCACTTTCCGACTACGAAATAAACTCATTACGTATTTCCGCCACTTTTTCAAACAGCTTCCTGAAAGTTTCTTTAGAAATAAAAGTTTCGGCTTCGCTGCGTAAAATGGTCATACGTTTATCAGGATGAGTTTCGGCTTCTACGTTGGAAGTGGTTATGATTTTTACATCATCATAAATTACTCTGAGTTCATTCATTCGGTCAATCAGGTAGCTGATATCTGGATTTTCTTTATAGGAATCCAGCAGGTTGAGAACTGTATTTAAGGAAAGTTTCTGATAAACAATTCTGTCGATTAGTTCCGGATTTGTATCCAGCGACCCGTTAGTAAGCTGTGTTGCAATATATAAACCCTCAATCCATCCCCCCACTAAAACCATGGCAGCAATAGCAGGACGGTCTTGTTCGGTGAGATATGCATTTGAGTTCATAAAAGTCTCAGAAATGATGTCCATGACCACTTCGCGATTATTCATGTTTTCCTCTAAACGGCGAATGGTCTCCTCATCGATGGCTTCCAGAATTCCAAGATTATCAGCAAGTTTTCTGGAGTTGTTCATATAATTCAAGGTACTCTGAGTCTGGTCAAAAAGGCTTGAGTAACTCATATTTGCACTGTATATACCCAGATTAAGCGCCATTTTCAGGTTGGTATTGTACCTGTTAATATTTGAAAGAGGATTTAATAAGTCTACATCGAACCCAGCCCCGGCACGTTTTATTAACATGGCTGTTTCTAAAGGAGACGGGAGAGAATAAAAAATCATCTTAGATTTGGCAAAATCTTCCAATAATTGTTCATCAACAATAACTGAGCGGATGATCTCCTCTTCCTCAGCAGACCTGTCACGTTGTTGCTGGCAAGTGCATGAAAAAAAGCTACTTAACAGCAAAACGAAAACTACAAATGAGAATAAAATTCTAAACATCTTAATATTCAATAAATATTGGGTTATTTGAATTCTTGATTTATAATAACAGTGACACAAGTTACACAAAATTCTCAAAAAAATTAATACGGTCAAAGAGTTATCTGATATAAATCAAAAAAATATTGAACCAAAGGCAGAAAACAATGATTTTGGGGTCATTTAAAATGATTGCTCATGCCAATCGTGAGGATTTTTCCGGTATGTAAAATACCACAATCTGTTAAAGTAAATTAAGATGAAACAGATAGATATTTACAAAAAAAGTGTCGTCATGGACGACACTTTTTTTGTAATTCTTACATACTGTTACTCAAACTTCGAGAAGTATCTCATAAATTGAGCTCTTTCATACAAAACAGGATTCTGTATCTTCTTATAACTCATTAATCCTCTCAACTCATCAATGGTTTTGAATTTCTTCTCATCCATCCATTCCTCAAGTTTCTTAACCATCCTGGTAATAACTTCCGGGCCATTTTTATATACCGAGGAACAAACCTGGGTGACCCTGGCACCAGCCAATAATTGTTTTATAACTGCATCGCCATCATGAATTCCGGTTGATGCTGCCACTTCAATATTCTTAACCTTATCACTTACAATGGCAACCCAACGTAAAGACCGACGAATATCAGCCGGCGAACTGAAAACTTCTGCTGCTGTTATTGAGAGCGTATTTATATCGATATCCGGCTCGTAAAACCTATTGAAAAGAACCACACCTTTTGCTCCCGAAACAGATAGCTTATTAACCACAGAAACCAGATTGGAAAAGTAAAGTCCCAATTTCATTACCACAGGAATCTTTAATTCTTCACTAACAGCTTTGGCAATGTTGTAATATAGCTCTTCGTACGAGTCGGCTGTGGAATTTTTGTCTGTATTTAGCACAAACAGATTCAATTCAATGGCATCGGCACCCGCATTTTCAATCTGTACTGCAAAATCGATCCATTCTGTATCGGAATAACAGTTGATGCTGGCAATCACCGGAATATCCACAGCAGCTTTAGCCTCTTTTATCAGTTTTAAATACTCAGCAACAGAATTATCTCTGGAGTAATTTTTCATGTAATCCAGTGCTTCAGGATAATCCAAACCTTGTCCTGAATGAATTGCTCTGTTTACATCATGATTTATCTGCTCCTCGAACAGAGATTTCAACACCACAGCACCAGCGCCGGCATCTCTGAGTTTTTTTATTTTTTCAACGCTGTTGGTTAGTCCGGAACTTCCTACCACGATGGGATTTTTCAATTTTAGTCCCAAATAAGTCGTTTCAAGTTTTGCCATCTAATTTGCTATTTAGTATTTGCAACATAAGAAATATGGTCTTCTGTTTTCAGGACGAATCATCGTCCTGATATTACATCAGCCTGATAATGTTTAAGGTTTTACAAGACCCGGAAACCTTTATTGATTCTACAAATATAAAAATAGTTTCCAATTTTGATCACCTTTCCCCAAAAATTGCGCTTCCTACTCTTACCATGGTGCTTCCTTCCTCAATGGCGATCTGGTAATCATCAGACATCCCCATACTTATCTCCCGGAATCCGGAATCGTTTTGAAAATAGAGATCCTTTACTTCTTCAAAAAGTTGCTTAAGTGACTTAAATTCAGTACGTATAACACATTGATTGTCAGTAAAGGTTGCCATCCCCATTAATCCAATAATTTGAACATTGGACAGTTTTTTCCATTCATTACTTTTTAGCAGTTCATGCAGCTCATCATCGCTAAGACCAAATTTTGTTGACTCTTTAGCAATATGAATTTGCAACAGACACTTTATGATGCGATGGTTTTTTTTTGCCTCTTTGTCGATTACTTTTAAAAGCTTATAGGAATCAACCCCATGAATTAAAGATACAAATGGTGCTATGTATTTTACTTTATTGGATTGCAGATGTCCAATCATATGCCATTCAATATCACCAGGCAAAACATCAACTTTAGCTGTAAGCTCCTGAACTTTATTCTCTCCAAATTGACGTTGGCCGTGCTGATAAGCCTCAAGAATTAATTCAGGAGGATGTGTTTTGGATACTGCAATCAGACTAACACCCCCGGGAATTGATTCTTCTATCTGCTGTAAGTTGGTTTTAATATTCATAGTTAAATTATGCTCAATTCATGGTTCTTGTTAAAGAATCACAGATTTCATTTTTGATAAAAAAACAAAGAGCACAATGGGTTAAAAGTTTAGAATAACACCATGTGCACTATGTAATTATATCTGATATTCAAAGAACTCTATTCAAGTTCATGAATAACGAGGCCTGATCTTAGTTTAGGTTCGAACCAAGTTGTTTTTGGAGGCATGATATTGCCGGTGTCGGCAATATCTATCAATTGCTTCATAGAAACAGGATACAGAGCAAATGCAACTTGCATCTCACCTGAATCTACTCGTTTTTTTAATTCTCCCAAACCTCTGATCCCTCCAACAAAATCAATTCTTTTTGAAGTTCTCAAATCTTCAATACCCAAAATTCTGTCTAGTACATGGCGCGATAAAACGGTAACATCCAATACCTCAATCGGATCCTGATCATTGTAAGTTCCTTTTCGGGCAACAAGTTTATACCATTTTCCGCTTAAATACATGCTGAACTCATGCAAGCAAGTGGGTTTATATATCTCCTCTCCTATTTCTGTCACTTCAAAAGTACGACCCAAAGCAATCAAAAAATCAGTTTCAGAGAGTCCATTCAGATCTTTCACAACACGATTATAATCGATTATAGCCAATTGGTCATCAGGAAAACACACCGTCATAAAATAGTTATATTCCTCTTTTCCGGTATGGTTTGGATTATTACTTTTCCTTTCCTGACCAACCCGTGCAGCAGCAGCGGTGCGGTGATGTCCGTCGGCAACATAGGTTACCGGAACTTTTTCAGCAAAAAGCTTCTCAATTTTCTCATTCGTACCTCTATCTCTTATAACCCAAAATTGATGGCGAAAATCATCTTCACTGGTAAAATCATAATCGGCTTTATTTGAAGAAACTATAGTTTCTACAATTGCATCTATTTCTGGAACCGCTTTATAGCTGAAAAACACCGGCTCCATATTGGCATTGTTAATACGGATGTGCTGCATCCGGTCTTCTTCTTTATCAGTACGGGTTAATTCATGCTTTTTGATGACATCATTAAAATAGTCCTCGCAAGCTGCACATCCAACCATCCCGTATTGAGTGCGTCCGTCCATGGTTTGTGCATAAATGTAGAAATATGCTTCCGGATCCTGCACCAACCATCCCTTGGATTTAAAATTACGAAAGTTCTCTACAGATTTGGCATATACCTCTTCTGAATGAACATCAGCATCAGGATTGCAATCAATTTCAGACCTTGTGATATGTAAAAGTGAGTGATCTTTCCCTTCAGCCATTTTTGCTGCTTCCTCCGAGTTCATAACATCATAAGGCAGACAAGAAAGTTCTGCGGCAATTTCTTTTGGGGGACGAATTCCTTTAAATGGTTTTAAAACAGACATAGATTTAGATTTATAGTCAAATGAATAAGGCTTTTTAACGGTTTACCCTGAAAGTTTCGTCACCTGAAGTCAGGTAACTCACAATTTGCCGTGCAGCAGCCACTCCGGCATTCACATTGGCTTCCTCAGTTTGTGCTCCCATTTTTTTGGGTGTGAAAAAATATCTTCCGGGAAATCGCTTTTTGAATTCTTCAGCCTTATCGGGAGAGATGTCTGATAAATACATAAAATCAGGTCTCTCATCCATCAATTCAATCATTCCATCCTCGTCAATTACCTCTTTACGCGCTGTATTTACCAATACAGCTCCTTGAGGCATCATAGAAAGCAATGCTTTATTAATGGAGTTTTTAGTAAAATCATTGGCCGGAATGTGAAGTGAAATAAATTCACAGGTTCTGTATAACTCCTCAACAGAAGCCAAAGGTTCAACTCCATGAGCCTGCATGCGATCTGCACTCACATATGGATCGTATCCATAAACTTTCATATCAAACCCGTGAGCAATCTTCCCTACATAGTATCCAACATTACCATAAGCATGAATCCCGATGGATTTCCCTCTCAGTTCTGAACCTACTCCACCGCTAAACTGCTTACGCATTCCGTAAATCATCATTCCAAATACCAACTCGGCCACAGCGTTTGAATTCTGACCCGGGGTATTCATGGCAACCACCTCACGTTGTGTGCATGCGTCCAAATCCAGGTTGTCATATCCAGCACCGGCACGAACAACAATTTTTAAATTCTTCGCAGCATCCAAAACTTCAGAAGTTACTTTATCTGAGCGAACAATCATTGCATCCACATCTGCAACTGCTGAAAGCAGTTGTGATTTGTCTGTATACTTTTCAAGTAATTCGAGTTGAAACCCTGCACTGTCCAATACAATTTTTATCTCGTCTATGGCAATCTGAGAGAAGGGTTTCTCTGTTGCAACCAATACTTTCTTCATATCTTAAGTTTTTATTATGTCTCAAATATTTTAAAATATTAAAAGGAGAGCAATGAATGATCCCCACCAGCTCCCCTTTTATCTCTTACTGGAATAATTCTAAAAGAATTATTCCTTTGCGTGTATTAATGCTTTTTCTCAAACTCCTTCATAACGTCAATAAGTGCTTTAACACTCTCAACCGGTAAAGCATTATAGCAAGAAGCTCTGAATCCTCCAACAGAACGATGGCCTTTTATTCCAACCATTCCTTTGGAAATGGCGAATTCCCGGAATTCAAGCTCCAAATCCTTATACTCATCATTCATAACAAAGCAGATATTCATAACAGATCGATCTTCGATGTTTTTTACCGTAGATTTAAACATCTTGTTGCGTTCAATTTCTGAATACAACATATCTGCTTTCAAGTTATTCCTTTTTTCCATCTCTTTAACTCCACCTTGCTCTTTAAGCCAAACAAGGGTTTGTAAAGCTGAAAATATTGGAACCACTGGAGGTGTATTAAACATGGATTCGTTATCGATGTGGGTCTTGTAATTCAGCATGGTAGGAATTTTTCTATCGACTTTACCCAACGCATCCTCCTTCACAATGACAAAAGCAACTCCGGATGGTGCCAAATTCTTTTGAGCTCCACCATAAATCAATGAATATTTAGAAACATCAATTGGTCGTGAAAAAATATCCGAAGACATATCGGCAACCAAAGGAACATTCACATCTAAATCCGTTTTAATTTCAGTCCCAAAGATGGTGTTATTGGTAGTGATGTGAAAGTAATCGGCATCAGAAGGAATTTCGTAACCCTTTGGGATATAACTAAAATTCTCATCCTTGGAAGAAGCAACTTCAACAACCTCACCAAAAAAGTGAGCCTCTTTAATGGCTTTTGAAGCCCAGGTACCAGTGTTCAGGTAAGCCGCTTTTTTGTTCATCAGGTTATAAGGAACCATGCAAAACTGCATACTGGCACCTCCTCCCAAAAACAAAACCTCATACCCCGAAGGAATATCCAACAGTTCTTTGAACAATTTATTTGCCTGTTCCATAACAGCCATGAACTCTTTATCGCGGTGAGAAACCTCCATGACAGACAAACCGGTACCAGCAAAATTTAGAATTGCTTCTGCTGTGTTTTTAATGGTATATTCCGGAAGGATAGACGGTCCGGCTGAAAAATTATGCTTCTTCATGAGTATTTAAATTGTTTAAGTATAGAATCGGTTATTATATTCTAAATATCAATCAATTGAGAAGTAATTCAAATAGTTCATTAACCATTGAAAGAAAAAATATTATCAACAAAGTTACAACTATTCATACTGTTGAATCAATTATAGTTAAAATCTTTTTTCCACTATTTTTCAACAGGTAAAAATTGCAACAGAATTACTTTTCCGAATGCAAAATTAAAAGAAAAACAGATATATTACTTATAAAATATCAAAAGAAATACAATTTAAATAAAAGGCGGTTTAACAATTCTTGCCTTGATCGTTCTGTTCCGTATCAAAATTCTGATTTCATCGCCAATTTTAACGGTTCCGGATTGGATGTACCCCAGACCAATACCGTTATCAAGAACAGGTGAAATGCTTCCTGAAGTGACTTCCCCAATAACATTGTCATGCAAATCGGTAATCTGGTAGCCTTTGCGTGGAATACCCTTCTCCTCCATTAAGAATGCTCTGAGGTGTCTGGAGACTCCTTCATTTTTCTGTTTAATTAAGGACTCACGACCGATAAAATCACTGATTTTTTCAAGTTTTGTAATCCAGCCTAATCCGGCTTCAAGAGGAGTGGTTGATTCATCAATATCATTGCCATGCAAACAAAACCCCATTTCCAAACGCAATGTATCTCGTGCTCCAAGTCCTGCCGGCAAAATATTCTCCGGTTTACCTGCCTCCATTATGGCATCCCATATTTGCACCACATTCTCATTATAGGCATATATTTCAAAACCGCCTGCTCCGGTATATCCGGTATTGGAGATTATCACCTCTTTAACGCCTGCCAAAGAGTGTGTTATAAATGAATAGTAGGGAATTGATGACAAATCAACATCGGTTAATCTTTGCAAAATTTTCTTGGCCTGTGGTCCCTGAACAGCAAGCAGTGAAATTTTATCACTGGCATTTTCCATTACTAAATTCTCCCTCTCCTGCTGTTTCAACCAATCCCAATCTTTATTTATGTTGGATGCATTTACAACCAGCATATATTTTTCCGGATCATAACAGTAAATAAGCAGATCATCTATTATTCCTGCGTCGCTATTCAACAGGCATGTATATTGCGCCTGGCCGGGATGTAATTTCTCAACGTCATTACAGGTAACTCTTTGCAAAAAGTCTTTAGCTCCCTTTCCTTTTACCCAGATTTCTCCCATATGAGAAACATCGAAGAGTCCGGCCGTATTTCGAACGGCCATATGCTCATTTCTAATTCCTGTGTATTCCAAAGGCATTAAGAAACCACCAAAAGGCACAATTTTTGCCCCGGAATCAATATGTTTTTGATATAAAGGTGTTTTTTGCATTTCTGTACGGAGTTTTCTAAATCGTTAAATATAAAATCCTTTTATTCAGCAAATTACAGCATCAGACTATATAAAAATCTTCACTAAATCTTTTAACAACAACCAGTTTCACACCTTAAAATTATAAAATCAAATACATTAAATAAAAATATATTTCCAATTATTGATCTAATATGTTAGATTTGCATAATTAGAATAAATTACCCGATACACCAAAAATTATTGATTTATGTCCTCCAAATTCCAATTAATAGATCTTTCATACCTTGAAAGCATAGCAGATGGGGATAACGAAATATTAACTGAATTAATTAATATTTTTCTAGATCAGGTACCGGAGTATGAAGATGGTTTTGATACCTATTTTAAAGAGAAGAATTGGAAAGATTTAGCAGCACTGGCGCACAAGGCAAAGTCTTCGGTTCTGTCGATGGGAATGGAAAATTTGGGTAACGAAGATCTCAAAAACCTTGAATTGATAGCAAAATCATTTAGAATTAAAGAACTTGAAGAGAAAAATGATTTATCAGAAAAAGAGGAAAATGAGATAAAAAATTTATATTTGAATATTAAAGGTTACCCAGAGAAGAAACAAGATTGGATAAAATCCAATGGAACTGAGGAAACCATGAAAAGCATTATAGATAATTTTAGAAGATCGTGTGACATTGCAAGCACGGAGCTAAAAAATGTACTAGTAAAGAAATAGTCATGTTAAAGACAGAAACAAAAAACAATATTCAGGTTGGTAAGCTAGAAGGCACAGATCGCCTCAATGCACCCATAGCACCAGTAGTAAAAGATGAACTAATTGAGCATCTTTCAAAAAACAATTATAAAATTGTATTAGATCTTGAAAACATCAGGTTCATTGATAGTACTGGTATTGGGGTATTAATAAGCATTTTAAAGTCAACCCGCGAAAACAATGGCTCTTTTATTCTTCAAAATGTTAATAAAGATGTAATGAGCTTACTAAGTTTGATGAAACTCGATAAAGTATTCGACTTCAGTAACGAATAATCTTTATTTTAGATATTTTTTAAAACGGGATGTTGCATTAAAATGCAACATCCCGTTTTTTTGTGCTACTGATTTTTAAATACCAATCCATTCTCATCGGCATCTACAAGAATAGATGCATCGGATTGAACGGATTCTGCAAGAATCAGTTTTGATAAATGATTCAGCACGTGGTGCTGAATGGCTCTGCGAACAGGACGAGCTCCATAGTGTGGATCAAATCCCGCCTTAACAAGCCAATCAATGGCCGATTCCGTAATTTCAATGTTGATACCCTGATTTTTCAAAATACCAACCAAAACGTCAAACTGCATTTTAACAATCTCTTTCACCTGCTCCTTATCTAAAGGAGTAAAGAAAATAATTTCGTCGATTCGATTTAAGAACTCCGGACGAATGGTTTGTCTCAACAACTCGGTCATTTTTGCACGAACGTTATCATCAATGGTACTATGTCCATTGTCGATGCTCTCTTGCAACAGATGAGATCCAAGATTGGAAGTCATAATAACAATGGAGTTTTTAAAATCCACAACCCTCCCTTTGTTATCAGTCAGACGGCCATCATCCAAAACCTGAAGCAAAATATTAAACACATCGGGATGCGCCTTTTCAATTTCATCCAGCAACACCACGGAATATGGTTTTCTACGGACAGCTTCAGTGAGTTGTCCGCCTTCGTCATATCCAACATATCCGGGAGGTGCTCCAACCAAGCGGGAAACGGAGTGTCTCTCCTGGTATTCAGACATATCAATTCGAGTCATAAGGTTCTCATCATCAAACAAGAATCCGGCCAAGGCTTTAGCCAATTCTGTTTTACCAACTCCGGTGGAACCCATAAAAATAAACGAACCAATGGGTCGCCAGGCATCCTGTAAACCTGCCCTGCTTCGCCTCACGGCATTAGCCACGGCTGAGATGGCTTCATCTTGTCCAACCACTCGTTTATGTAACTCCTCCTCAATGGCCAACAACTTCTGACGTTCGGTTTTTAGCATTTTATTGACAGGAATGCCCGTCCACCGACTCACCACTTGCGCAACATCTTCCGAGTCAACCTCCTCCTTAATCATGGCACTCTCCATCTGTTTCTCCGAAAGAGTGGCCTTTAGTTTTTCAATGCTCTGCTCAGCATCTTTAATTCTGCCATATCTTAATTCCGCAACTTTTTCATAAAGGCCTTCTCTCTCGGCCTTCTCTGCTTCAAATTTATAAGTCTCAATGTCAGATTTGAATTTCTGAATCTTTTCAATTATCGACCGCTCCTCCTGCCATCTGGCCATGAGGGAAGAATGCTTTTGCTTTAGTTCAGAAATTTCAAAGGATAATGATTCCAATTTGGCCTTATCGCCTTCCCTCTTAATGGCTTCCCGTTCAATCTCCAGTTGCTTTATTTTCCTTTCAATTTCGTCAATTTCTTCCGGAACTGAATTCATTTCCAATCGCAATTTGGAGGCCGCTTCGTCAATTAGATCGATGGCTTTATCTGGCAAAAACCGGTCTGAAATGTATCGTTTTGACAATTCCACAGCCGAAATAATGGCTTCATCCCTGATGCGCACCTTATGATGAGACTCATAACGCTCCTTTAATCCTCTCAGAATGGAAATAGACGATAAAACATCCGGTTCATCCACCATCACAATTTGAAATCTGCGTTCCAGAGCCTTATCCTTTTCAAAATATTTCTGATATTCATTTAATGTAGTTGCCCCAATGGCTCGTAACTCACCTCTTGCCAATGCAGGTTTAAGAATGTTTGCAGCATCCATGGCGCCCTCACTCTTGCCCGCACCTACCAGGGTGTGTATCTCATCAATAAAAAGGACAACTTCACCATCACTTGCAATGACCTCCTTCACCACCGCCTTTAAACGCTCTTCAAACTCACCCTTGTACTTTGCACCGGCCACCAAAGCTCCCATATCCAGGGAGAATATTTGTTTGCTTTTTAGGTTTTCAGGAACATCGCCATTAATGATGCGATGTGCCAACCCCTCTGCAATGGCTGTTTTTCCTACACCCGGTTCTCCTATCAGAACCGGATTATTTTTGGTTCTTCGGGATAAAATTTGAAGAATCCTGCGAATTTCATCATCCCTGCCTATAACAGGATCCAACTTTCCGGAACGAGCCTTGTCGTTAAGATTGATGGCAAATCGCCCCAGTGCATCATAGGTGTCTTCTGCTGTCTGACTGTCCACTTTACTGCCTTTTCTAAGCTCCTGTACAGCCATTTCAAGGCCAATTTCGGTTGCACCTGCATCTTTCAACATCTTTGCAACTGAGTCGGCTCCTCCAACAATTCCAATAAGAATGTGTTCGATGGATGCAAACTTATCCCCCATTTGCTTTGCTTTACTGATGGCTCTCTGCAATGCTTCCGAAGCAGCTCTTCCCAGATATGGTTCACCACCGCTCACTTTTGGATAAGATTCAACAATCTTATCCAATATCTGGAAAACATTTGAAATTCCTAACTTTCCAAACAGATACTTTGTAAGTTGTTCTTCCGTTTGCAGAATACCTTTCAACAAATGACCGTTTTCCACTGCCTGGTGATTTAAGCCGGCAGCAATTTGAACAGCTTGCTGAACAGATTCCTGTGCTTTTATGGTAAATTGATTCAAATTCATATCGTTCTTTTTAAATAATATTCTGAATTGATGGCATCAAAATCATTGCCACTAAACATTTAATGCCAAAATGGCATTAAATACTTATTCTTAAATGCCAAATTTTCACTTGATCTAATTTTGTAACAATTCTTGCTTCTTTAACGTTTATTGAATTCCGACAGGTTAATTCGTTAAAATATCAGATTAATATTGGATACAACATCCCAATTATTTAATTTAGCACCATATAACTCATAAGATACAACCAAAACAAATACATTATGCAAAAGTCCGGTTTATTCATCGTCACAATTTTCATTTCATTTCTGGTTTCGTGTAACACGCCCGGAAGTGCCCCTGTAACTTCAAACATAGAAACGCCCCAAAAGTGCTGCGACCATCATAAACCAGCTGAGCCGGTTGCAGAAATCTCCGTTGATGAACTTTTTGAGAATTCAGAAAAATACAATGGCAAACTTGTTACAGTTAACGGACTTTGCATTCACACCTGTCGTCACAGCGGGAAGCGCATGTTTATAAAGGGAGATCATGATGATTATCTTCTATTGATATCGGCTGGCGAATCCATCACCAATTTTGAGGCATCTCTTGAAGGATCTCAAGTATCTGCCACCGGAGTTATTAGTGTAATGAGAAGTGGTTGTGGACACAACCATGCAGATGGTCACAGCTGTTCAGCTGCCGCTTCAGCTCAACAACTTGAAATGTTGTGTCAGGAGTTTAAAAGCGTTTCTTGAAACGATTGAGCTTCGAGGCTTCGGGAATGTTCTAAAACAAACCATATACAGATGGATCATTCCTGAAGGCAAAAACCAAATGATTTTGCAAAAAGAGCAAAAGCAATTCACAAATAATGCAGCTAAATTGGAGAAAAGTTAATCGGGTTATTCACCGCGATCTTGGATATTTCTTTTTCGGTATGGTTATTATTTATGGAATATCTGGAATTGCTATGAACCATCGCAACGACTGGAATCCAAATTACATCATAACACACGAAGAGAGTCCGCTGATGGAGGACTCGACTTTACTGACGGGTTCGGATGAGGATTTCCGCAACTTCCTGAAAGAACAAAACATCCGACAACAGTATAAAAGTCATTTTAGTCCGGCACCACATCAAATCAGAATATTTTTGGAAGGAGAAAGCACTCTTACATTAAACTTTCAAACAGAGACTCAAATCTACGAAAGCATTCGAAAAAGACCGTTGTTTTACCAGGTTAACCTGCTCCACTACAACCCCGGAATCTGGTGGAAATGGTTTTCAGATATTTTTGCCATCTCATTGATTTTAATTGCCATAACAGGACTTTTTATCCTGAAAGGGAAAAATGGAATAACCCGGCGGGGTGCATGGTTAACCATAGCAGGAATTTTATTACCAGTTTTATTTCTATTGTTTTACAATTAACCACACATCAAACAAATGAATAAAATCACCCTTCTTTTTGATTCTTTTATAAAAAAAGATGATTTTGCTATTTATAATGTAAGATGATTTGAATAACTTTGGGATACATAAGGAAAAAAATCCATAACCGATGAATAAAAAACATCTTATATTTTTCGTTTTTATACTATCCATGTTATTAATACCAACAGGTATTAATTCACAGAAGGAAGATCTGGTAAAAGAATGTATGACCGATATCCGCCCGCCTTTCATTGTAGGAGATCGCTCCATGAAGGCATTTTTAACAGGCGATGAAGTTGCAGAGTTCAGAACCACACTTTTTGACGGGAACACATACCGTATTATTTTGTGCACGTTTGAAGAGAAATTGATGGAGTTTTCAATTTATGATACAAACAGAAACCTTTTATTCAACAGTTCAGAATTTGGACATACAGGCATGTGGGATTTTCAAATGGAAGGCTCTATGGAATGCATCATTGAAGCCCGGTTGAACAATGAAATTGCTCAATCGGGTATGGCCATGCTTCTGATAGGTTTTAAACATAGCAGGGAATAACCGACAATCCTCGATTTACCCCACGGTTCTAATCTACCATTTTTAAAATGAGCGAAGGTATTCTTAAAGCACTCATGCAGTTATTTGCACTGGTATCTTCACCCAACCAAAATGAAGAGAACCGTCATAATGTAGTAAGGGATTATCTCACGCAACAGTTGAATAATCAAAGAGTAGAAGAGTATCTTACCATTTATGAGAATTTTCTCCTTGAACAGGAAACACGCTTAAAGGAAAAAAGCAGGATTAAGAAAAGGTTTGCTGCTAGTTCGGTTAAAGTGCTTCGAATAGCCACTCGTATTAACGAGGAACTCACACACTATCAGAAACTCATTGTTATTATTCAACTTCTTGAATTTTTAAATTCAGGTATTAAAGGCATTGCAGAGACCGAACTTGAGTTTGCAAATACCATTGCCGATACGTTTAATATTAATTCCCATGAATACCTTGAGATATTTGCTTTTATTACAGATGATTTTAAAAGCCAAACTCCGGGAAACAATGTTCTTATTGTAAGTGGAAAAGAGAGCCACAAAGGTAAGCAAGGCTATCTTTACAGGGAACACCTGAGAAACGAACTTAGAATCCTGAACATCCACTCTGGAAATCTTCTGATTATCAAATCACAGAAAGGTAGCGACCTCACCATAAACGGTCAGCTGATTCAACCAAAGAAGATCCACTTTATGCGTCCCGGGAGTTCATTACGTCATATCCGGATTACGCCTATAACATACACGGATATTGCCTCCAGGTTTTATAAACCCGGACACAAAGAACCAATGCAATTTGATGTTGACAATATTTTATTTAAATATGCCGGCAGCGAAACAGGACTTCATCCATTAAGCTTCACCTCAGAATCTGGTAGTTTAGTGGGAATAATGGGAGACTCAGGAGCAGGAAAAACTACACTCATTAATCTTCTAACGGGGATTTTCACACCGCAAAGTGGTTCAGTGACCATTAATGGACAGGACATACATGAAAATCAAGATAAGACAAAAGGGTTGATTGGCTACGTTTCTCAGGATGACCTGTTAATGGAGGATCTCACCGTATATCAAAACCTTTTTTTTAATGCACAGCTCTGTTTTGATCATCTGACAACTCAAAACATCAGAAGAAAAGTTCTCTCGCTTCTGAAAACTTTGGGTCTTTACGAAATCAGGGATATGAAAGTTGGATCGCCACTCGATAAAAAAATCAGTGGAGGCCAGAGGAAGCGGCTGAATATTGCTCTTGAACTCATCAGAGAGCCTGCTGTGATGTTTATGGATGAACCAACTTCCGGATTATCTTCAAGAGACTCCGAAAACATCATGGACTTGTTAAAGGAATTGGCTCTAAAGGGAAAACTCATATTTGTTGTTATACACCAACCCTCTTCAGACATCTTCAAGATGTTTGACCAGTTGCTCGTTCTGGATTCAGGTGGATACCTGATTTACAACGGAGATGCAGTAGAGGCCATTAATTTTTTCAAGGGATGTATAAATCACATCAACCGGGACGAGAGCGAATGTCCGTTATGTGGTAATGTGAGTCCTGAGCAAATTCTTACAATCATCAACAACCATGTTCTTGATGAATATGGAAACCCTACTGATACAAGAAAAGTAACAGCAGAAGAGTGGTACCGGACATACAATAATTCACTGGCAACAACAAAAAAGCAGAAACCGCATAAGCCTGAGGAATTACCTGACATAAGTTTTCATATTCCAAACCGTCTAAAACAGTTCCTCATATTTTTAAAAAGAGATGTATACTCGAAACTTGCCAACAAACAATATTTGGTAATTAATCTGCTTGAATCGCCGATGCTTGCAATTATTCTTGCAAGTATGATTCTATATTTTGACGTAGGTGCAGATGGCGCGGGTAGTTATATATTCTTTCACAACCCAAACCTTACTGTATATATAATTATCGCAGTGATCATTGCCATTTTCATAGGCCTGTCGGTAAGTGCTGAAGAAATTATTAATGACAGGAAAATTCTGAAAAGAGAGGCTTTTCTTGATCTGAGTCGACTTAGCTACCTCTTTTCAAAAGTTTTTATTTTGGCCATATTATCAGCCATTCAAACCGGCTTATTTGTTCTGGTTGGAAATTCAATTATGCAAATAGAAAATATGGGAATGGCTTACTGGATGACGCTTTTTTCATCTGCCGTATTTGCTAATTTACTAGGTCTAAATATTTCCGACAGTTTTAAGAAAACGGTAAACATTTATATTCTGATTCCCTTTTTAATTATTCCGCAACTTATATTAAGTGGCGTTTTTGTAAGTTATGACCAGTTGAATCCAAAGCTATCCTCCACCCGATCTATTCCATGGTATGGTGAGCTGATAACAGCACGGTGGGCGTTTGAAGGACTTGCTGTTCATCAATTCAAAAACAACGAATATCAGCAACAGTTTTACGTATATGAGAGATTAAAAAGTCAGGCAACCTATAAAAAGGATTTTTGGTACTCGGAATTGAACAACCTGTCAAATCGTCTACCCAGAGTGGCTGAGAAAGAACAGCAGGAAATATTAAAATTGTTCTATAATGAGTTTACCAAATTAAATAAGAGAGAAATCCAGGATCTCTATTTTGACACTTCAATAATATTTACTGCCACTCTGGATGATGAATTCATTATGGAAATTCAGGAATTTCTTAGCAGAGTAAGAACCTATTATATCAATCTTTATAATCGTGCCGATGAAGCTCATGAAGATCGTCGCCGCAAATTAATTGAAAACCAGGGTAACGAATATCTGACCTATCTGCGAAACAAACATCACAACGATAATCTTGAAAGATTTGTGCGTAGAAGTAACGATATTTTTGCAAATCGAGTCATACGATACGATAATCAGCTGATCCAAAAATTCGATCCAATTTACATGGATCCTCAATTTCAATTGGTTAAGGCACACTTTTTAGCACCAACCAAAAATATTGGTAACAAAAACTTTGATACTTATTGGGTTAATTTAGCTGTGATCTGGATTTTCAACATATCTTTGTTTATTCTCTTATATGCAGGATTATTTAGAAAAGGAATGAACAAGAGTATCTCATTTAAAAACAAGATTACTAAAAAATCTGACTTTAAGGGTTAAAAGAAAACCATGCAACATACGTTGCATGGTTTTATATAAATATCAATTAGTTATTCCTCCTGAGTTCCGCACTTTTTTTCGAACAAAAACACTAAAACACATGCAGTCAACATAATAGATGTTTTTTAGTTGCTATTTTGGGTGTCCCAGTA
>NZ_SLWK01000002.1 GCF_004345615.1 Natronoflexus pectinivorans | reverse complement strand
GTAAATATTGAAATAAAAATTAAGGTAGATAATTAAAGTTTTCAACAGGTAGTTGGATCTTGTAAAATCTTGTCAACCTCTATTATGAAAAGACAGTTCAGTTCCTTTCAAACTCTAAACCCTAAACTCTAAACCCTAAACCCTATCTTATATGCCTTATATGGTATAACCTAACCACGGAGTTCACCAAGGATACACAATGTTCACTATGATTATTATATCAACATTCTTTTCTTTGTGTCCATTGTGAAAAGCTTTGTACCCATCGTGGTTTAAAATAGGAAAGAGGAACCACAAAGGTCACTATGGATTGCACAACGCTCACAAAGGTTTCTAGTGCCCATTGTGGTTAAAAAAACTTATGTGCCTTATGTGGTTAAACTGCCTCCTATGGCCGCGTTACCTATCGTTCCAAAAGCACTCTGCAATTGGCATGCTCAGGTCTCTGATTTTCATCAGCCTATCGACCTCTTAACCTAAAAACCTATCGCAATTTCATTGCATTCAATTTCCGGTCTCCGCTCACCCTTTCTCCTTTCCACCCTGTCACCATCCCACCATAAACCCTGTATCCACTTTCCGGTCTGCGGTTTCCGATCCCCATATTCCCTTTTGCTTTTTAAGTTTTATTAAGTAATGATTAACAAATTAAGTGCAGTTTAATTTATATGTTTGTATCGGGAAAGAAGGACATTGTTAATTTGGTGTTTTATAATAAAATTAATGAAGAGGTTAGGAAGCCGCATTAAAAAGAAAAGAGAATTGCTTGGGATGCCCTTAGGAGAGGTAGCCCGATTGGCTGGCATTAGTTCCAGTGCTTTGTCGCAAATCGAAAATGCCAAAGCATTTCCTTCCATTATTACCTTAAAATCGGTGGCAAATGCAATTGGGTCGACTGTTGGCGAATTAATTGGCGAAAATGAAATGGCAGCACCTGCACCGATTGTGCCTGATCAGGATAAAGTTCTGGTTGATAAAAACGAAACAGGAGCAGCTCTTTATATGTTGACTCACAGGGAAGAGGGACGAATCATGGGAGCATACCAGGTGGTTCTTGAGAAGGGTGCATCTTCAGGAGATTGGATGAAAAAGCATTCTGGTCAGGAATTCAGTTACATAGTTGCCGGAGAAGTGACATTTTTTGTGGATGACCAGACATATGCAATGAAAAAGGGAGATAGTTTATATACCAATTCCCAAAAAAGAAGAGAAGTTGTTAATTCTGGTAGTTCAATGGCAGAGGTTCTTTGGGTGATAACCCCTCCTTACTTCTAAGTCCTGATTTTATTGACAGACAGATCACAATATCTGTGTTCTAAATTAGAGATAAATGTCATTTTTTTTTAACTTTGTGTGATAGAGAATAACAATAGTAATTAATAAATATAATAAAATGAGCATGTTAAAAGAACTCGAAAAGCAAGGTGTGAAAATACCTGCGCAAATCAAAGACCTTTTGGTTAATGCTCCCAAAGTGCATTACTTCAACACAACCGATGAGTTGGTGGATGCATCAGTAGGTGGAGCTGGTAATTCTTCATTCGAGGTGAAATATGATGTTCCCGGAAAAGGAGAATACACAGAGGCTGTTGTACATCGTGTATCAAACGGAATCTCTGCAAATTACACTGAGTCCTATATGCGTCGTCGTGACCCGGGTACCATGTTAATTGCAGATGACAAACCATCTGATAAAAAGAAATTTAAGGATGTTTATGGATACGAATTTGAAGATCTTCGTAAGGATACATTTGAATGGCTAAAAGGACAAGAGCTTGCAGTATTTATGTACTATGCAGGTAACTATCCGGTAGGAATTGGTGGAATCGCCATTGCTCCGGCCAATGCAGGTTTCTTTGCTTTAGGTTTGGCTTTCCTTCAGAAGATTCTTCCTATGAACGACCTTCCAAAGGGATTCCGTTTGGACTCTGCTATTTATGTAGCTCCTCCGTTCCGTCACACTCATTTTGAAGGGAAACAGCGGGTTATTCACAATCGTTTAGATGATATTCATGAGTTGTTCTCATACAACTTATATCCTGGGCCAAGTGCGAAAAAAGGTCTTTATGGTGTATTAATTACCCGTGGAGAAGCCGAAGGATGGGTAACTGCTCACTGTTCTACAGTTCAGGCTACCAACCCTTATGACAATACCACCACATTTATGCACGAAGGAGCCAGTGGAGGTGGAAAGAGTGAAATGTTACAGATGGTTCCACGCGAACCAGACGGACAGGTTATGATCGGTCGAAATACTATTACTGGTGAAGAGCGTATGATTAACATTCCTCTTTTCTGTACTTTTGCTCCGGTTACCGATGATATGGCATTGTGCCACCCATCATACCAAAAAGGTAACGGAAAACTAACCGTGGCTGATGCTGAGCAAGCTTGGTTTATTCGTGTGGATGGCGTTCATAGTTATGGTGATGATCCTGTATTGGAAAAACTTACATTGAATCCACCTGAGCCAGTATTGTTCCTGAACATTGATACCAATCCAAATGGTACCGCAATGATTTGGAATCATATTGAAGATGAGCCCGGCAAAAAGTGTCCAAACCCAAGGGTTATCTTACCTCGTCATATTGTTGGTAACGCAGTAAACAAAAATGTTACTGTAGATATTCGTAGTTTTGGAGTACGTACTCCGCCTTCTTCTCTTGAAAACCCCAATTACGGGATCTTCGGATTATTCCATATTCTTCCTCCGGCACTAGCATGGTTGTGGCGCTTGGTTAGTCCACGCGGACATGCAAATCCAAGTATTGTTGGAACCGACAAAATGTCAAGTGAAGGTGTAGGTTCATACTGGCCTTTTGCCACTGGAAAGCGTGTTGCCCAGGCTAACTTGCTTCTGGAGCAAATAATCAGTACACCAAGAGTTCGTTACACCATTGCTCCAAACCAGCACATTGGTGTTTGGAAAGTTGATTTCAAACCTCAGTTGCTGATGCGTGAGTATCTTACCCGTCGTGGAAATGCAAAATTCGTTCAGGATCAATACCAGGCCGCTCGTTGCCCGCTGTTAGGTTATGAGTTAAACTACCTGACTCTTGAAGGAAATAAAATTCCTTCACGTTTCCTTAAGGTTTACAAACAGCCTGAGGTTGGTGTTGAAGGTTATGATAAAGGTGCCGAAATGTTGTATGATTTCTTCAAACAAGAACTTCAGCAATATTTGCAGCCTGAGTTGCTACCACTTGGAAGAAAAATTATTGAGGCTTGTTTGGAAGGTGCTTCCGTTGAGCGTTACAATGAATTGCTTCCAATGGAGTACAAATACGCTTTTCTTAAAAAGAACAAGTAATAATTAATGATTAAATTATTTATCATTAACAGGTTAATTGGCCAGCTCTCAGGAGCTGGCCATTCTGCCTGTGATATCCCCTCGTCTTGTTTAAGTCGAAGTAAATAACTCAAACGGGAATAGGGATTTCAATATTAACAATGAGGTATCAAATGAGATTCAAAAAAAAGGTTTTGAATTCAGTACAGATCCCAACAAAGAGATTTAATTTGGGGATTTCAGAAAAGTTCAAACAAAGTTTTCTTTATTTTTAAGTTGATGTTTAATGATTAAATCAGGAAAAGACATCATCTTTGCTTCAAAATTAATCAGGGAGGGTAAATTGGTTGCCTTTCCTACCGAAACAGTTTACGGGTTGGGAGCAAATGGATTTGATGCTAAAGCAGTAGCAAAAATCTTTGAAGCAAAAAAACGACCATCTTTCGATCCGTTAATTCTACACATCTCTTCCACAGAGCAACTGGATTCCGTATTCAAATCTCCTGTACCAGAATTGATTATGCGTTTAGCAGAAAAATACTGGCCTGGACCGTTTACAATTGTGGCTCCAAAAACAAGGAAAGTCCCGGCTATTGTTACTGCGGGACTTAAAACTGTGGCTGTCAGAATGCCGAAACATCCTGTTGCGCTTAAACTAATTAAACAAGCAGGCGTGCCGGTGGCTGCCCCCAGCGCCAATTTATTTGGACGGTTGAGCCCAACCGAACCTGAACATGTAAGAGAACAACTCACTACAATTGATTATTTAGTGGAAGGCGGCAAAACCAACTATGGAATTGAGTCTACCATTGTATCAGTAAATGGTAACAACATTGAGGTATTGCGACATGGAGCCATTACTCCGGAACAGATTAAATCTGATTTTCCCGATGCCAATGTATCGATATCCAGTACGGAAGACCATATTCAGGCACCCGGACAATTAAAGAGTCACTACTCTCCTCGAAAGCCTCTCTATTTATTGGATGAAATGCCCGATGAAATTCCGGAGTATGTGCGATTAATGCTTTTTGAACCACGCGAGCTGCCAGAAGGAGTCGAGCAGCGAATTCGATTGCTCTCCGATAAAGGGGATTTACTTGAGGCTGCTTCAAACATGTTCACTGTATTGCATGAACTGGAATCTGATCCCGAAGTCGAACAGATTTATGCGCTAAAAGTTAAGACGGAAGGAATTGGTTTAGCCATCATGGATAGAATGAACAAAGCGGCTTACAGGTACAGTACTCTAGCATCTGATGATGAAATTCAAATCTGATTTTTCCGCATAGGGTATACAGGAGTTTATTTTATCGGAATTTTTGGTTGGATGGTTTATGGTAGAAGGGTGACAGGGTGAGATGGAGACGGGAAACTAAAGACAGGAGTATGTCAATTGCAGAGTGCTTTTGGAACGATAGGTAACGCCGCCATAGGTGTGCAATGCAAACAGGATAAGATTAGTGTTCGAAGTTTGATGTTTAATGTTTGAAGTTCAATGAAACTCAAACAAAACCTTTCAGCTTTCTTATCAATCTTATACCTTATCCCGATTCTCGGGATTTCGCTACGCTGCGAAACTTTGAACCTTAAACCTTGAACTCAAAACTACAAACTCAAACTTTTCAACCTAATGCCCTAACAACCTTGTCACCCTTGAACCTTGAACTTCAACCTTCCAACCTCAAATAAACGAATCAGATAGAGCATCCACCATTTTTTTGAATGAGCCGTTTTTGCTCATGAGCTCTTCATAAGAACCTGTTTCGGTGACTTGCTCTCCCTCCAGAACAACCACACGATCGGCCATCCGGATGGTTGATAATCGGTGAGAAATAATTAACGCCGTGCGGTTTTCTGTAACCGAACGAATGTATTTTAATAATTTAGCCTCAGAAAAGGCATCCAGCGAACTGGTGGGTTCATCAAGAATGATGAGTTGAGAATTGTTGTAGAATGATCGCGCCAACGCAAGTCGTTGCCACTGCCCCGGGCTCATCTGCTCACTCCCTTCAAAAACAGTGCCTAAGGTCGTGTTATACCCCTTCTCGAAACCCTCAATCACGTTGTTGATTCCGGCTCGATTAGCAGCCTGTTTTATCAGTTCATCATCGGCAGGTTTCTGTGCGTCACCAAACCAGATATTCTCTCGTGCCGTTACATTATACAGGATAAAATCCTGAAAAATAACGCTGATGTTAGCCACTCGCTCGGAATTTGCTATTTTGTTCAAGGGAATATTATCCACCAATATCTCCCCTTCCACAGGCTGATAAAGACTGCACAAAAGTTTCACGATGGTTGATTTTCCGGTACCGTTGGCTCCAACAAGGGCAACGGTTTCGCCCGGCAAAATTTTAAAATTCAGGTTTCGAAGAATCCAACGATTATTGGATGGGTAATGAAATCCTGTGTTCCGAAACTCGAACCCATTATTTACAGGTGATGGAAAAGAGAGGGACTCTTCACTTACAACAGGTTTTGAAACCTCTCTCAAATCAATAAATTCAAAGAGATTATTGAGGAATAGAGAATCCTGATATAAAGCAGATGACCGGCCAAGAAAATCCTGCAAATAGGCATAGCCTCTTTGCATGGCCAGAAAATATAAGACCACCTCCCCAATGGAAATCTGACCTTCAAAGGCTTTCCAGGCAATTAAACCATAAACCAGAAAGAAACAGGTCGCAGCCAGAAGTTGCACAACTATTTCCCGACGTGTTTTACTCACCAGCATCGAAAATTGAGTTTGCCTCCATTTTCTTTTCCTGTTAAAAAACCGACGTCGAAACAAACCGCTCAAATCAAAGGCTCTGACCTCTTTTGCAAATTCCGGAGCTGTAATTAAACGGTTGTAATAATTGACCTCCCGCTCTAGAAGCGTGTTAGCTTTTTTAAACCTGAACAGGTCTCTTGCATGTTTTAAGCGAATCCAGGAAACAGGAACTGTAATCAATAACAGGATTACAGAAACCGACCAATGCACCATTAGCAATACGCCACCCATTACCAGAATGGTAATAAAATTCTGAACAACCCCCAGCACGCCATAAAAAATACGAGAAGGGCGAAAAGATGCCTCATTGAGTGCCCGATAGAAAATGCTCTGATATTCGGGATGTTCAAAATAACCGTACTCCAGGCTGGTTGTTTTATCGTGAATCAGGTTATCGAAAAAATCAGAAATAACATACGATTGTTTTTCTCTCACCAATAAACCCAAAGATGCAGTCAACGCATTGATTAGAAAAATGACACCCGCAGCAATCAAAACCGTTAATAGAAGACTAAAATCCCGTTCATCCAGAGGCAATGTAGCAATGATTTGGATTTCGTCCACGAGGAGTTTAACCAAATAGAGCAGAAGCAATGGTAAAACTCCTCGAACCAATACCAGAAGTATGTTCAGAACAGTCCACCCTGGTGAACTGTTCCAAACATACTTTAATATGGTGCGAATATGTCTCCAGGAATTCTTCAACTCTTAGTTTGATGTATGGGGGTTTTCAAGTCCGTAACCTTGCAATTTATCCGCTTGTTTCAGTTTATATGCTAACCAGGCTGAAATCACTCCCAGTAAAGCCAGCATCAGAACAGGTATGGTGTAATCATAATTGGTCAATCCGGCTTCAATGTCTGCTAATCGGTATCGATTTACAAAATCCAGAAGAGCACCAATCCCCCAGAAAAATGCTGCGAGTCCCCAATTTTGAAAGGTGAACATGGTGCCGTACGCAGTTCCTAACCGGTTTTCGGCAACAATTCGGGCAACAGCAGGCCACATGGCGGCCGGAACCAATGAAAAGGCAATTCCAAGGCTAATTAATCCCAGATAACCAAGATATACATGATTAAACACCGACAGGGAAAGGTATGCGAAAACAAGCAAAGCAGATCCAATCATCATAAGAGTGGCAGCTTTTCCCTTTTTATCAACAATGCTTCCGAAAATCGGTGTAAACAAGATGGTTCCCATGGGAATAAGTGATGCCGTTTTGGGGCCGTTTAAAAGCCATTCGGAAAAGACATCACGCAGAACATATACATACCCTAGAAATAGCGTAGAAATTACGAGAAAACTCAGCAACTTATGTGTATTGCTTTTAAATGCTCGGGGAACCATTGAGAAACTAAGTCCGAAAATGAGCAACAACACAAATATGAAAGCCGTGCCAAGTATGGCACTTCCAAATATCAAAAATTCACCATCAGACCCCATTTCATAGGAGAAACCGTATTTATTAACCAATAAATCCGGTGCATAAGCCAAAAGAGGGAACACTGCCGAATAAAACACCATACACAACAGAGCAATGTATATAAACGAACGGTTCGTAATCAGTTTTTTGAAATCTGCAAACCGAAACTTCTCCTCATCAACCTCTTCCTCCGTTACGATTCCTGATTCGGCACGCTGCTTATCAATTTTTATATCGAAAAAGATATAGATGATAAAAAACACCAGCGATATACCAATAAGGATGGCGGCAAAACTGAATGCGGGGCTAATGAATCCTCCAGCTGCTAAATCAGGAGCCACGGCCATTCCCATGGCCGTTCCCAAACGGCCAAATCCGATATTTAAGGCCATGGCCAGTGCCATTTCATAACCCATGAACCATTTCACAATGGTTCGGGTCACCATGACACACACCACCTCCATTCCAATTCCAAAAATAATACGGCCAACTATAGACCATATGAGCATGGTTGACTTATCATCGCCAAACCAGCCGGCCACAGCAGCGGCAGAGATTATTGCACCTAAAAATGATAACCCGCCAAAGACCAGTCCGGCCAAACGAATTCCCCAGCGGTCGAGGATGATTCCACCCAGAATAATCATCCCAACTACATTAGCGTATGTGGTTGATGACATAATGCGGCCATACTCCTCACTTGAGATTCCCATCCCACGCTCCATTAGACCTTTTATGCCACCGTAAAAATCGTAAAACCAATAAGTTGAAAACAGAAGACTGCTAATCAGAATCAATACCAGCCACCTCAATGCAGCCGAATCGCGTAATGTTTTTTGCATAGAATATTAAAATTTATGACTTATTTACCAGCTTCCTTCAACGTTGCAGCTAGGTACTCCCAGAACTGTTCAACACTTGCAATATCAACCTTTTCATCGGGTGAATGGGGGAATCGGATGGTAGGGCCAAAAGATATCATATCCCAATGTGGATAAGCACTTCCCAAAATCCCGCACTCCAAACCGGCATGAATGGCTTTAATTTCAGGGGTTACTCCCCATTTTTGATTATAAACCTCCTGCATAGTTTTTAAAATACCGCTTTGCATATTGGGTTTCCAACCCGGATAATGACCATCGAACCAAATTTCGGCTCCGGCCAAGCGAAACAAACTCTCCAATGAAGATTCCAAATCCTCTTTGGAACTCTCCACTGAACTGCGCAACAAAGCAAGGGCTTTTACCTCATGCCCCTCTGTTTTTACAATTGCCAGATTCAAAGAAGTTTCCACCAATCCCTCCATATCGGCACTCATTCTAATCACCCCATTCGGGCAGGCCTGTATGGCATTGATTAAATCGTCCTGAACAATCTCCTCCATGACAAAGGCCGGGATATTTGTTTCCTCAACTTTAAATGAGAGATCCGGCTCGGCAGTACTGTATTCCTGACAAAACTTAACTTCAAAACTGTGGATTTCTTCAACAAAACCCACTACTTCCTCCTTTGGCACGGTTAAAACAGCAAATGCCTCGCGAGGAATCGCGTTGCGAAGACTGCCTCCGTCAACGTCGGCCAATCTAGCCCCCAGGTGTATAACAGCATGTTTGATAAACCTGAACAGCAATTTGTTGGCATTTGCACGTCCCCGGTTTATATCCAGTCCGGAATGACCTCCTTTCAAACCTGTCAGTGAGATTTTAAATGCAACGTGATCATCTGGCACAGGCTCTTCCCTGAAAGAGAAAATCATATTGGCATTGGTTCCACCAGCACACCCTACATACAATTCACCCTCATCTTCCGAATCAAGGTTTAGAAGTACTTCACCATTCAAAAGACCTGGTTTTAAACGATGAGCACCAGTCATCCCGGCCTCTTCATCTATGGTAAATAACCCCTCCACAGGTCCGTGTTGTAAATCATCAGAAGCTAAAACTGCCAAAACAGCTGCCACTCCAATGCCATTATCTGCTCCAAGGGTTGTTCCCCGGGCTTTTACCCATCCATCCTCGATATAAGTTTCAATGGGATCGGTTTCAAAATTATGGTTGTTATCACTGTTTTTTTGCGGAACCATATCAAGATGTGATTGAAGAATCACACCCTTACGATCTTCAAACCCTGCGGTAGCAGGTTTTCGGATGATCACATTTCCAACCTCATCAACAATGGTCTCCAAACCCAGTTGTTCCCCGAAATTCTTCACATACTCCACCACCTTTTCCTCTTTTTTGGATGGACGTGGAATGGTGGTCAGGTGATGGAATTGCTCCCACAGTTTTGTTGGTTTAAGAGATTTCAAAGAATGTGTCATATCGTATATTTTTATGTGGTTGATTACCTCATCGAGTTAAGACGGGGGTTGAATTTACTTCCTGGAATTCAAAGACAGCCCCTACTCCATTTACTATTTGTAAGAGATTCTCTTTACAGCACCAGTTCTTTCGTCCATCTCAACAACCACATTGGTTGCATCCAATAGATCGGCCGGCATGCGCACCAATTGGCCAAACTGAGCCAGATTCACCTTTTGCTCGTTAAGCAAAAGGGTTCTGTCGATGATCCTTACAACTGCTTCAACGGGATAACAATAAACCATCCCGCGCCGGTTTGGACTTTTGTCATGTTCATCATTTAAAAAATTATAAGCGGCCTGCTCATGAACATCAACTTCTATGTAAACCGGAGTTCCGCTCACATCCATCGAATCAAGAAATCCGTTCTGATGAGAGAAACGCAAAAGAACAGTATTTAAAGTCTTGCCAGGTCTGGGAACAAATTCATACACCCGACTTACCTGTTGAGTTCTGGTTCTTCCGGTAAACAGCTCCAAATATGCCTGTTCCTTGCGGTCAATTTCCGCCATGACAATGGCATAAGAACCCTCATCGGGCGGCAACAAATCGACATCCCCTTCAAGGATATTTGAACGCATTTCACGCAGTCTGTAAATTTCCCTTGCCACCTCCTCGGCCATGGCAGTACTGCTGGTTCTAATCAATTGCTCCTCGGTAAAAGGTACATCGTTAAAATTAATATCTGCCAGACTAATAACAGGTTGATCAGATTTTGCAACTCCGGTAGTGACCTCAGGAATAAATGGCAGATTTATTCCATGTAACACACCATTTTCAGAAAGAGTTAAAGCGGTAACCGAAGGATTACCGCTGGATTCAACCCTAAACAACCGTGTTTTATCAGGCCGGCCAACTGTGGTTACTTTAGCTCCAACAATGCGCCACTCTTCCTTGTTCTCGGTAATCACATCCGAAACATTCAAAAACCTCTGGGAAAACCGGAAAAAAGGCCCCGAACGGGCAACCGTTTTTTCTGCAATTATTTCAACTTGTATGACCGTTTCCGGTAAATAATACCATAATCCGTGTCCGGTTGGGTAATCACTGTTGACTTGTTCTACACTTCCACGGGTTAGAGTCTCTTTGGATGAACAACCACCAAAAAGTATAGCTATCAATAAAAATAATCCTATCTGTTTCATTTGAAAATAGTTAAATTGTTTTAGGGTAAAAACCAATTACTTTGTATTTATAAACGCTTTTCCAAGTGAACTTATGATGTCTGACGCAATTAAAGCCTCTTCACCTTCTGTCTCGCAGGCAATATCTCCGGCGAGGCCATGAATATATACCCCGGCCACAGCAGCTTTCCAGGCATCCATCTTCCGTCCCAACATAGCAAGAATTATGCCTGTGAGTACATCTCCGCTTCCTGCCGTTGCCATCCCTGGATTTCCCGTTGAGTTAAAGTAGCAAACACCCGATGGCAGCACCACAGTTGTATAGGCTCCCTTTAGAACCAGAATAACCTTATGTTGTGCTGCAAACTCCTTTGCCTTTTCCAGACGTTCAAAATCGTTGTCCCACTCCCCTACCAAACGCTTAAATTCTCCCGGATGTGGAGTTAAAATAGCACCAGGCGGGAGTTTCTCTTTCATATGTGGATTTTGAGCAATGATGTTGATGGCATCTGCATCCAAAATCAACGGGCGATCTCCTATGGAATCCAAAAGCGCATCCAATGCTTTTACGGCATTGGATCGGATGCCTATGCCGGGGCCAACACCTATTGCAGAAAATGTGGACAGATTAGGAAATTCCGTAAACATTAAGTCAGAACGGTCAATATTGACCATGGCTTCCGGCACAGCTGCATGCATGATTTGACAAGTGTCGTGCGGCACCTGAACAGTCAGAAGGCCAGTTCCGGATTTGAGACAGGCACGCGCTGATAACACAGCAGCGCCCATTTTCCCATAGCTTCCGGCAATCAACAAAGTATGCCCCATGGTTCCTTTGTGGTCGAAACAACTTCGCTGTGGAAGAAGGTTCCTGCAAATGTCCCTATCAATGAAATACCATGAAGTGGTAATTTCTGAGATTTTTTCTGGATGCAACCCAATATCTATAATCTCCCATTGCCCGGTATATTTATGGTTTTCAGGGAAAAGAAATGATAGTTTTGGAAATTGAAACGTAAAAGTCCTGCGGGCTTTTACTATGCCTTCCGGGTTGTTACCGGAATTATCTTCACCCATCAATCCTGAGGGAATATCAATTGATACAATCTCAACATTCAATTCATTCATCCATTGCACCAATTCCAATGCTTTTCCTTCTAATGGGCGGTTTAAACCTGACCCAAAAAGGCCATCAACAATCACATGATTTGATGTTATGCTTGGTAAATCCTCTACGGATTGGTACAAAATAACTTTAGATTGCCGAATGTGCTTTAATCTCTCTAGATTTAATGCTGTGTCGGTCGATAAACAATCCGACTTTAGTAAAACAATGGTTGTATCATACCCGGCCAAAAGCAACATTCTTGAGAGAGCCAAAGCATCTCCACCGTTATTACCTGCTCCTGCAACAACCACAAAAGGACGATTCCGATATATCGGATCTAACACATCAAATAGCCGACGAGATGCTCTCTCCATTAAATTTATAGATAGAATCGGTTCGTTCTCGATGGTATATTGATCTATTTCAGCTATGGATTTTACAGGAAATATCTTCATTTAACCTTGACAATTTAATGGTGCATCACAATAAAAGATTGAAAATTTCAACATTAACAAATTTAAAAAGAATAGTTGACAGAAACATTATGAAACAGTAATAAAACAAACAGTCCTGCTCCAAATAAGGAGCAGGACTGTTTGTTTGGTTTAATAAGTCAATGCATAGATTACAACAATCTGCTGACTTTGTTTTTTAAAAAAATCAGGGATTATAATAGATAGGACCTTGAATACCCAACGGTAAGTTAAGCATGATCCAGGCTACGAACATCGGTATCCTTACAACCATAAATGCGATGGCATAAGGCAACATCATTGAAATAAGCGTTCCGATTCCCACATTTTTAACATACTTCTGTGCAAAAACAATCACAAGCGGGAAGTAAGGTAACAAAGGAGTGAGAATATTGGAATAAGAATCACCAATACGGTAGGCCGCCTGGGTGGTTTCAGGAGAGTAACCCATCAACATGAGCATGGGGACAAAGATTGGTGCCAACAGTGCCCATTTAGCTGAAGCACTTCCCATCACAAGGTTAACCAACGATGATATAAGGATAAAGCCAACCAACAGGGGAATTCCTGTAAAACCTATGGCCTGTAGTCCATCAGATCCTTTCACCGCCAGTACACTTCCCAGATTTGACCAGTTGAAATAAGCAACAAACTGAGCCGCAACAAAGGCAATCACAATGTACAATCCCATAGTGGACATGGATTTGGCCGTCATATCAGAAACATCTTTGTCGCTTTTAATGGTTTTGGCTACAATGCCATACACCAAACCAGCCACAAAAAAAATGATGAACATGATTGGCACCAAAGAACTGTAAAATGGCTGAAAACTGTTTGTACCTAAAACCTCATCAAAGTCTCCTCGCAACAATCCGTTTGCGGGAGCAATGGCCAGTACAACCAGACCAATCAGGGCAAGCACTGAAATCATGGACCACATCAAAGCTTTTTTCTCTTCTCGGGTGACATGATTGGTTTGCTCCTCAAGATCCAATCCTTCCTCGGGTGTATATAATCCCAAACGTGGAACCAGAATCTTCTCAGTAACCCATGTTCCGGCAATACCAACAAGAGGTACGGACGCAGCCATCAAATACCAGTTAGAAAGGGGGTTTACTGTGTATGTAGGATCAATGAGATTCGCTGCAGGCTCGGTAAACGCTGCAATCATAGGGTCCAGTCCTGTCGGCAGGAAATTCGCTCCAAAACCTCCGGATACTCCTGCAAAAGCAGCTGCAATCCCAGCGAGCGGATGTCGACCCATCCCTAAGAAGATGGCTCCCCCCATGGGAATCAGAACCACATAACCAGCATCGGCAGCAACCGAACTGATCATACCGGCAACTACTATTGAAAAAGTTATTAAATATTTAGGAACCTTTGATACAAATACCTTAAGGGCAACAGCAATCATTCCAGTGTGTTCAGCTACACCAATACCCAACATGACAACCAACACCAACCCAAGAGGCGGGAAAGTGGCAAAAACATCTACCATATTGGTAAATACCTGTTGTAAACCATCTTTGGTCAACAGGTTTTTAACTTTGATGTATTCCGCTGCAACACCTGTATCAGCACCGGTTCCCGGTTTCAATACTGAAGTTCCTTCTATCAGCCAGGGGATCCCTCCTCCAAATATCCATGATAGAACAAGAACAATTCCCATCAGCATGGCAAATAAAGTTACCGGCTGTGGTAGCTTGTTACCTATTACCTCAACTTTATCGAGGACTCTTTTAAAGAATCCATCTTTCTTGGTTTCACTCATAACTAGAATTTTCTTTTGCAATTACAATATCAATAAAACCCTGTTGAATAACAGGGTTAAAAATTGGTTCAGGACAAACAAAGTTTCAAAAATAAGATATTTTTTGCAGCCTGATTCTAACAATTATCAGATTTAATCTGAATTATTTGCAAAAGAAAACTTAATTCAGAGTTATCGGGCGTGTAGGATAACCATCGGGAATTGTGGATGCATGACCATTTTTTTTGTCAGACTGGGATGAAAGAGCCTTTCAAAGAAACTGTAATTATGGCGAACCATTACGACCATTTCAGCATCATTTTCTTCAGTAAAATCACATATACTTCGGCACACATCATCACCATCAACAAAATGAAAGCTAAGTTTTATGCCGGGAAAAAAGGAAGCTACCCGTTTTTCGGAGGAGAGTCTGTCTATCTCCTCTTCCTGTATGGCATTAACAAAAAGCAGCTCGGAGTTGAACATCGTAACCAGATCGAGAACAGGAGTTGCTATTTTCTGATCAATGGTTTTGAAATCAGTGGCAAACACAACTTTATCAGGAGACCGATATTGAGCTGTCTTTGGCACTGCCATCATGGGATTGTGAACATGTTTGATGACATCATACGCATTGCTTCCCAGAAGGAAATTCTCAATTGCACTTTCGCCCCTGCAACCAAAAACAATAAATTCAGGATCGATGCCATCTTCATGATTCTCCTTGATGAGTACATCAACCAAAGGACCAAACCGACTGGCAAGCTCTATTCGGGAATTTGGGTAATCGCGGTGCAATTCTGCGAGCTCTCTTTTTAGGCCACGCATGCTTTCCTCGGCCATTTCTTCCTTAACCTGCATCACATATGGGCTCCCTCCGAACTCTGCATCGAAAGCATTTAGCAGATGAAACTGCACTTTGTGATTCTGAAACATCTCTAATGCATAGCGACATGCATTCCTTGCTGTTTCCGAGAAATCCGTCAATAAAAGAATTCGTTTCATGATGTAACAGTTTTGGGTTCAACTTACTTCAACTATGCTGTACCAATGATTTGCATAGCCGGGTCAAGCCATCGGGAAACCCCGCTTTACTGTTACTTAATTTAAGAAGAATTACGCAAAAATCAAAGAAAACATCAAGTTTTATAAATACTACTTGTAACGCTCCATCACAAATATTCCAGAGATCCCCTCCGCATCAATGGTGCTTCCAACGATTTGACCCAATTCATTGATGACTCCCTCTCGGTTTTCAGGCAGATACTCATCACCTTCCTTACCAAATAACAATGTAGGTTTAAGGTCTTTGAATTCAAGTTTATTCCCTTTTAAAGATCCTTCAAGATGACAACGCACCATGATGAAATCTTTATTTTCATCCCACTCCTTAAAAACCAGAATACCTGATATATCTTCTCCATCCTGAAACAGCCGCACCTCACCAACCTTACGGCCATAGTCAAACTCTTCGTTAAACCTCCAAAACCCATTGACATTTTCCATGACAAGATTTTTTAAGACAACTAAAAGACTGTTTAAATTTGTATCGAGTAAAACAAATAGATTTTTAGATGCTAGATTTTAGACCGACAGACAAGACAAAATAGAAAACCAGTTGTGTCTAATCATCTTTATTAACTGTTCTATCTGTCTAAATTCTAAAGATCTATAATCTATAAGAATCTTCAGAAACTTAATTTAAACAGTTACTAAAAATAATCACTTCTTTCCAGTATCCCTTCTATAGAAATCAATAATTTGTCGGATAGATTCACTGCATATTTGTGTGTTATCTATTTTATGAGGTGCAATGAACTCGTAACCTGAAATATCATCATGAAATCCGATTCCATCAAAAGTTTTCACCTCACAAACAAACCCAAGGTCGATGGTAAAAACCGTGTAACCTGAAAAAATATACCGATTTGGCCACGAAACCAAATACCTTAGTGAAGTAACTTCCAGGTTAAGTTCTTCATTGATCTCCCGAATAACCGCATCTTCAACTTTTTCGTCGGGATCTACAAATCCGCCCGGCAAATCAAGCATCCCTTTATTTGGGTTCAATGCCCGACGCGTTAACAGAAGTTCTCCCTTTTCGTTAAAAATTAGTGCTGCTACTGCCGCTGCTGAGTTTACGTAAAAATTAAATCCACAACCACCACAAGTGAATGACTTCTCATTATCGGGGAAAAATTCAGGTGATCCGCATTTGGGACAATACTTAATTACGTCAACAGGATCGGTCATTGCAAGAGTTTCCTAAAAGATTATATTTTAGATAATTACAACACAAATATGTAAGTGTTCAAATGAATGAATCAATTCGAGTTAAGGTATAAACAGTACTTAATTGGAAAAGTTATTTCACAAAGCCTTAAAAGCCATTCAAATCCATGGTTACCGTTGGAATTAGCAGCAAGAAACCAAGAATTCCTAGAATAATGATCAGCGGTGCAATCCATTTAGCCCATTTTACATAAGGAATTTTTGCAACTCCTAACACCCCGATTAACACACCGGAGGTGGGTGTAATCATGTTTGTAAAGCCATCGCCAAACTGAAAAGCCATTACTGTGGCTTGTCTGGATAATCCAATTAAATCACTAAACGGTGCCATTATCGGCATGGTAAGCGCAGCCTTTGCCGAACCACTGGGAATCACAACATTTATAACAGTTTGAATAACATACATAACCCCCACTGAAGCAACATCTCCCAAATCACTCATTCCACCGGCCATGGCATGTAGTATTGTGTGAATGATTCGTCCCTCCTCCAAAATAACAATGATACCACCGGCCAAACCGACAATGAGAGCTGCCGCCATGATGTCCCTTGCTCCGTCGAGAAAAAGATTGGTAATTTGATCTGCAGTTTTATTCATCGCTAATCCTGACAGAATTCCCATTGCAAAGAATAGAGCCGCTATTTCCATAATATACCAATGATACCCCATCACCCCAACAATGAGGAAAACAATAGTATAGGCCAGCAGGTTTAAAACAAAAACCGGCGATGAAACCTTTAGCGATAAGTACCCGGTTACTGCAAAAAGAAGGGTAATTAAAGGAATAAAATACCATGTAAAACCGGAACCGCCACCAATTACAAGCGTGGTTTCTGGATGAGAAAAAGAAAAGAGAATCAACGTCATTAAGGTAATACCCCATGTAATCCAGGAGGATTTATATGTAACAGGCTTATCATTATCCACATCATTGATGTGGATATGCTCACGCCAATACTCATCCTCTTCATAAACCGGAGAATTTTCCGGACGACGCTTTACACGATTGGCATGCCACAATATAAATGAGATTCCAACGATGTTGATGACGACCCAACAAAACAAGCGATATTCAAACCCCGAGAACAATGGTAATCCAGCCAATCCCTGTGCAATACCGATGGTAAACGGATTGAGAACCGCCCCGGCAAAACCAAGTCCCGCAGCCACAAAAACCATTCCTACCCCGGTAAGGGAGTCATATCCTAAAGATATGGCTAACGGCACCAGAATGATAATAAATGCGATGGTCTCTTCACTCATACCAAAAACTGCCCCAAAAACTGAGAACATCAACATGATGAACACGATGATGATGTTCCCTGTACCCAGCCATCTCATGATGCGATATTTATCCAACTGCGAGGTAAATTTAAGGAAAGAGCGAATACCTACATCAATGGCTCTGGATTCGTTAAGAATCCAGAATGCTCCGCCAATCATCAGAATGAAAACTATAATTCCGGCTTGCCGCTCAAAGCCCTGAAACATGGCCGCAAAAACCTCCCAGGTTTGTGGTTGGTTATCTATGGACTCAAACACCAGCATCCCCTCCTGAACAACACCATGTTCGTCCACAAAAGGAACATACTCTCCACCTGGGACAAACCAGGTTGCAACTGCAGAAATTAGAATCAGGGAAAAGACAATGACATAAGTATGGGGTACCTTTCGAAGCATAAATTATTATTTTTGAAATTCAAAAATAATAAAATTCAAACCAAACCCTGATTTTTTCGTATATAATGTGGATTATCGGTTCTGTATTAAACCGTAAAAACAAAATGAATCAGTTAAATCAACCAAAACTTAATCATTTCATATGCGTATTTTTACTTGTAAAACAGGCTCCTTACTTCTCTCACTGCTTCTGGTGATGTTAACCATTTACGGATGTGGTTCCAAAAGACATCTTAAACAGGCTCTGGAACTTGAAAACTCAGGTTTATTTCAGGATGCCGCAGACAGCTACATGCGCGCTTTATCGTCCAACCGCAACAATGTTGATGCCCGTTTGGGGCTAATGAGGACGGGGCAGCTGATGGTTGACAACAAGTTGAGAGATTTCATGGCATTTCACCGAAATAACCAACACGCCGAAGCCGTAAACACCTTTATGGAAGTTGAAGCATACAGAGCCCGGGTAGCCAATTTGGGCGTAAGACTGGACATTGATTCCGATTATCAGGTTTTTTTCAATGATTCAAAAGAGAGCCACCTTGAAGATTTATACCAGGATGGCCTGAGAGCCATCGACCTGGAAAACTTCTCATCAGCACGTTCCATCTTTCAGGAAATTCTGAGCATTGACAACCGTTACAAAGATGCTGCCGACCATATAAAAACGGCAACCTATGAGCCCGTTTATCGCAACGGGCTGGAGTTTATGGCCAACGGACTTTACCGAAATGCCTACAATACTTTTCACTCCATCATTACCAGCACAGGCAATTATAAAAATGCGTTACAACTCAGAGAAGAAGCACTTAAAGAGGCCATGATGCACATCACGGTGATACCATTTATGGCCGTTGAAAGAGAACACAGACCACAAGCCAGAGAACTTCAAACCAAAACAATTGGTTCCATAAACCGGCTGGAGAGTCCTTTCTACCGGCTCATCAATGAGCCGGCATTGGCATCGGCATTTCAAAATCAGAATTTTAACGACCCTCTTTTAGCCATTGACTATATCAATCGCAGAGGCATTTCCATTAACACAGATTATATTCTTTTGGGAAGAATAACCAGGATGAATGAACAGACTAGCCCAGTTCGCAGAACCACACAGAGAGCATACCTTCAGCATACCCGAGAAGTGGAAAATGAAGAAGGCGAAACCGAAAAAATAACTGAATACAGCAAAACAAGCTATACCAAAATTGAAAGAAGAAGCATCGCAAATTTGGGTATTGAGTTTTCTCTTGTTAACTTTAAAACTGGTGAAATATTGATCAGCGAATCCATCAGTCTGGAAGAACGAGATCAGGTTGAATTTGCTGATTTTGATGGAAACCATAGAAATTTAGTTCCCGGGAGTTGGAGAGATGCCAATAAAGACCACGAATCTGACCGCGTTGATACCAGCAGCAGATCCATCAGATCTTTACAAGAATTATTTGATGCACGGAAAGAACTTAAACCTGGTAGTGCATTGCTGGAAGAACTTCTGAACACATCAGCTTCAATTATCGCCCGAGAAATAGAGAAATACAACCCCGAAGGTTAAATATAAAAGTTGAGTTTTATGATGCAGATGAGTACCAAGTTTCCATATATATTGATAGCAATAATGCTTTTGGCATTATTAAACAGTTGTGGATCAGCCAGAAAAGCCGAAGCAGAATTTGCTTCGCAGCCCGAATGGCTGCGAAGCCGGCCAATCGACAGACAATATTATCATGGAATTGGATCCGTGCCAAAAGCAGGCTCACCTCAACTATACCGGGACAGAGCCCGTCAGGCTGCTCTGGACGACCTGGCTGCACAAATCAGAACTCAATTGACCTCCACTACCACTGTTTATCAGGCCGAAGACCGGTTTGGAGCCAGAGAATTTCTCCAAAGTCGCATCGAAACCGTTACCAACGAGCACCTGGAAGGATATGAATTTGTTGACAGATGGGAAAGTGCTGGTTATATTCATAAATACTACCGGTTGTCGGTTTCAGAATACAGCTACCATCAAAACAGGAGAAGAAACGAAGCCTTAATCAGCGCCAGAACCAGATTCGAGCAAGCTGTCATTTATGAACATACCTTCAACTATGCCAGGGCATTTTCCCTTTATACAGAGTGCCTTGAATTGGTAAAGGATTATCTGCACACCGGCACAACCATTGCCATCACCGATGACACCTCCGTTGACATTGGAACTGAATCTTTATCCAGACTTCATAGAATTTCCAGAAGTCTTAATATTAAAACCGAGATCGAATCAGCAACCGAACAAAACAACAGGCATTTCATCATAGTGAATGAAGATGATCAACCCATTGCCGATGTCCCAGTGCGTTTTGATTACACCGGGAGCTATTTGTCAAGAAACCGTGCTGTGAGCAATCAACAAGGGTTGATTGCTTTTCCTGAATTAAGAACCATCAGGGATCGTCCAGAACGACTAACAGCCACCATCGATCTGCGATCGATGGTGCGTCAGGCCACCTCTGATCTTGAAATCCGCAGATTGGTTGAAAACTGGCAGGGAGCATCAACGGAAGTCATCATAACATCTGCCGACCTGAATTAACGCCGGATGCTGTGCCCCTTCATGGCGTAGTAAAGAATATAAATATACGCCGGAATAAATATCCAGTATGCCCTCTGGTAATCCACCACAGTTGCTGCATCACCCACAGTGAATGCATCCACCAGTACACCAAAAATGAGAGGAATAACAGCTCCTCCAACAATGCCCATAACAAGCAGCGAGGATCCTGTTTTTGTAAATCTTCCTAAGTCGGCTATGGCCAAGGGCCATATAGCTGGCCACATGAGAGAGTTCGCAAAACTAGCCAAGGCAAGTGCGTAAACTCCATATTCGCCCGGAAGCATGATGAGACAAAGTGATGCAACAATTCCGATGAGAGAGAATACCGTCAATGCTTTCGTCTGCGAGATAAATCGAGGAATGGCAATAACTCCAAAAATATATCCAAGCACCAAACCAAGAGTCACATACACCGAGAAACTCTCCACAGCGACATCGTGACCAAAAACCATTCGCGCATAACTTACGATCGATGCCATGGGTAGTGTTTCTACTCCAACATAAAGAAATAAAGCCAATACGCCTAAAAGAAGGTGCGGAAACTGAAAGATAGAGGTTTTTCCTGCTGCATAAGATGAACCATCAGTCCCTTCCTCTTCATCCTCACCTTCAGCTTTCACCTCAGGAAGGGGAGCGAAAAATATGAAAACAGCCAGAACCAACAGAATTATGGTAATCAAGTAAAAGGGCTGAACTACATCGGCCAGATTGGCATTGCCTAAATCAAGAAACATTCCTAAAAAGAGAGAGGATACCCACCATGCTGTTTTGTTGAAAATTCCCATCAGGCAAATTCGCATGGCTGCGCTCTCCTGTGGCCCAATAATGGTGATGTATGGATTAATGGCCGTTTGTAGCAGTGTATTTCCCATACCGCCAATGAACAAGGCCAGCAAGAACATAGGGAAACTTAACATTCGTGCAGAGGGGATAAACAGAAACATTCCCAATGCCATTAACAGAAATGCCACTGCCAACCCCGGACGGTATCCAATTTTTTTAAGAATTATCCCCGAAGGCGCACCAAAAACAACAAAGGCCGAAAATATGGCTGCTGTTACCAAATACGATTGCGCATTGCTGAGTTGAAATGCATTTTGCAAAAATGGAATGAGCATACCACTGATTCCGACACCAAAACCGGTTACAAAAAAAACGATGCTGATGATGCCCATGGCAATCAGAAAATTCTTTTTTATCATGTTCAATTCATATTTGAGTAATGTTATTGTCTGTTTTTGATGTTGGGATTTTAAACCACTAAGAATCGTTAAAGATATCCTCTTAGCCGATAAACTGCAATACCAACCCACTCTTTAAGAATCAACTCCCATGAATTAAAAATCCCCGCCGATGGCAAAATTACATTAGCCGGGGTTATTGGACTATTTGGATAAAGCGGATCGGCACCTAACGGTATCACATTAAATCCCTGCTTTTCAAACACAGCCCTTGCCCTTTTCATATGCCAGGCCGATGTTACCAGAACGATCTCTTTTTCCCAACCAAATTCGTTAAAAATCTGTGCCGTGTACAAAGCGTTTTCATAAGTATTTCTGGACAGTGAATCCACGACTATTTCAACATCAGCAAGGCTCAGGTTCTCCATAAATTCAGAAAGAAAAGCTCCCTCTCCCCTCTCCTTGTACAAAACAGCAGCTGATCCCCCAGAAATGATGATGCGTTCAACAGGGTTATGATGAGCCAATAAAAGTGTTTGCATCAACCGGTCGCTGCTTTGCCAAAACCTGATTCTTTCCGACTCCTCATACCATGAACTCATCCCGCCAAGAACCACTACCTGCCTGATAGACGAATCATTAACCGGTAATGGATCGGGCGCATCTTCCCACATCACAATCACAGCTCTAAATATCAAAGGATTACTGAAAAACAAGCCCAAAAACAGCGCAATAAACCAAAGCCGTTTCCTCTGCTTTAGAAAGAAATATGAAGCCAGTAGACAGAGAAGAACCAGATTGAGAGGCGACAGAAGAAATCCCAGTAGTTTGGATAAAATGAAGAACATATTGTGGGTGTGTTGTTAAATGTTCCGGCTGCATCATGAAATGATGCAGCCGGAATTGTATTATTAGTCAATACTTTTCTGACTAAAAATAATCTTCTCCATATTTTTCAACCACAAAGTCCATATCCTTATCACCTCGTCCGCTGAGATTCACAAGAATGGAAGTTTGTGGTTCTTTTTGAGCAAGTTTAATGGCATAAGCAACGGCATGGGCACTTTCCAGAGCAGGAATGATTCCTTCCAAACGACTCAATTCAAAAAATGCATCAATGGCTGCTTTATCATCAATTACATCGTAAGTCACTTTTTTCATATCCTTCAACATGCTGTGTTCAGGTCCAACGCCCGGATAATCAAGTCCGCTGGCTACCGAGTATACAGGAGCCGGTTCACCTTTTTCATCCTGCAACATGTAACACTTAAACCCGTGAATCACACCGGGTTTACCCAAAGTCATGGTTGCAGCATGTTCTCCATTGTCCATGGAACGTCCTCCGGGTTCAATTCCATAAAGTTTGCACTCCTCATCATCCATAAATCCGGAAAAAAGCCCCATCGCATTACTTCCACCACCCACACACGCCACAATACTGTCGGGCAGTTCACCGGTCATGTCAAAGAATTGCTCACGGGCTTCGATTCCCACAATGCGCTGAAAATCTCTCACCATCATAGGGAACGGATGTGGGCCAACCACGGAGCCAATGCAATAGATGGTGGTAATCGGGTCTTTCAGGTAAGATTGAAACGCAGAATCAACAGCTTCCTTCAGGGTTTTTAACCCATGAGACACAGGAACAACGGTTGCTCCAAGTACCTTCATGCGCATTACGTTTGGGTGCTCCTTTGCAATATCAACTTCTCCCATGTGAATTTCGCATTCAAGACCAAAATAGGCAGCGGCAGTGGCCAATGCCACTCCATGCTGTCCTGCTCCGGTTTCAGCTATCAGCTTCTTTTTGCCCAAATATTTAGCTAAAAGCGCCTCTCCCATGCAGTGATTCAACTTATGCGCTCCTGTATGATTCAGATCTTCGCGCTTAAGATAGATGCGGCCACCATATTTTTCCGAAAGCCGGTTACAAAAATAGACAGGCGTCGGCCGACCCTGATAATGTTTCCGGATGCTCCGCAACTCTGAAATAAAATTGTGTGATTTGCTGATGGCGTAATAAGCATCATTGATTTTTTTCATCTCCTCCTCTAAAACAGGAGGAATAAATGCGCCACCGTACTCTTTATAAAATCCATCCTTGGAAGGATATTTCTTGAAATAGTTCTCAGACATAATTTTAATATTTTTTGATGCTTAAAAGTAATAAATAAAAATCAAAAAGTGTATTATTCATTTCAAACATAAAGCAAAACTCCTGAATTTCGGCAAAAAAAGGAGAAACCGGTAATGGTTTCTCCTTTTGGTATTTATTAATGCTATTGGACTATGCTTCCTTTTCCATCTCTTTCCAAACAAGAGCACTGGCTCCAACAATGGCAGCATCTCCAGCTTTGAGTTTCGAAGGCAAAATCTTAATCTTATTCTTAAAGATTGGCAGAAGGTGCTGTTCCATACTTGCAATGGTTGGCTTAAAAATGTAATCGCCTGCAGCAGTAGGCCCTCCAAAAAGGAAAATGGCTTCCGGAGCCAAATGGTGAACAGTGTCGGCAAGTCCCTGTCCCAGGTATTTTCCGGTTAGTTCAAAAACTTCCTGCGCTACCTTATCTCCCTTCTCGGCAGCATCGTATATCATTTTAGAATCAAGTTCCTTAAAAGATTTGTCAGCCAGCAAACTGTCAGCAGCATTATATTTCGCCATCAGTTCAAAAGCTGTTCTTTTCATACCCGGAGCTGAGCAATATGCCTCCAGGTGTCCTAAAGCACCGCAGCCACACAATCTGCCTCCTGGAATAAGGGTGGTATGTCCACACTCGCCGGCAAATCCATCATGTCCGTAAACCAAATCACCATTAACAATGATGCCGCTTCCAACTCCGGTTCCCAGCGTGTACATCACAAAATTTTTCATATCCTTTGCACCGCCATAAATCATCTCGCCTAATGCAGCGGCATTGGCATCATTGGTAAGCGCCAGATACTTGTATTCCGGGAATTGCGCTTTTAAAAGGTCTATCAAATGTACAACACCTATAAAAGAAAGGTTCGGCGCATATTCTATGGTTCCGCTATAGTAGTTACCGTTTGGTGCTCCAATTCCAATTCCGAGAATCTCTGAATCCGGATTTGTTAGCTTAACAGATTTAGTCATCTCCTTAACAGTAGCTGCCATCTCTTTAACATACTTGTCAATATCGCCATGAGAAGGAGTGTCAATCCCACCTTTTACCAGAACATTTCCATCTTCATCTACAATTCCAATAGCGGTATTGGTACCGCCAATATCTATTCCTACTGAGAATTTCTTCATGATTACAGAGGTATTTATGTGATTAATTTTTAAAAATTATCAATAAAGATAAGAATCTGTCGGAACAGATTCAACAATTAAAAAACCCATCACCGAAATATCGGTGATGGGTTTAATTTAAAAAAAGTATTATGACATCGAAGCAGGACGAATCTTGCTTCCTTTAACAGCAAAGAAGAAGATATAAAGATAACATAATGCAGGAACAATATAGGCATATGTATATCCATAGTTATCGGCAATTGACCCCATAAGAGGAGGTATAATAGCACCACCAATAATAAGCGCATTGATGATACCGGATGCTGATCCCAGCTCACCACCTTTAAGATCTTTTACGGCCAGTGAGAAAATGTTGGGGAACATGATTGAATTGAATAAGCCAATAGAAACCACAGTCCATAACGCCACATGTCCCGTTGTAAAGGTTGTAACCAAACCTAGAATTCCGGCCATAAGTGCGAAAATTGCCAATGTACGTGCTGGTTTTCCAAAACCAAACTGCATAATGATAAAATTAACAAGCGCCACACCGGTAAAGATTCCACCAATTTGCCAGTTCCACTCTGTTACAAAAGCACCGGATACAAATGCCAGAATTAGAACAAGTCCGGCCAACATAAATTTTTTCGATTTTTCTGCAATATCAGAGAACATTATTGACCCGAAGAAACGACCAACCATTGCTCCACCCCAATAAATTGCGGCATAGGTTGATGCCATTTCTGCCGAAAGGCCAAGGGTACCTCCACGAAGATAGTTAACCATTAAACCGGCGTTACCAACTTCAGCGCCTACATAACAGAAAATTCCAAAAGCACCCATTAAAACGTGAGGATAACGATATACACTTGCAGGAGCTGTATCCTTTTTATCCACAGCAATCACAGGAAGTTTAATCATAAACAGAACAACTGCAACAAATGCAACAATAAGTGCCATTACAATAAATGGGAAAGGAATACGTGTTGCAACTTCAAGTCCATAGGCAAGTTCCTGTGCTTCAGTTGGCTGAGCAGGAAGTTCCAATCCACGGAAAATCACAACGGCAATAAGCCATGGAGCAACCATTGTAGCAATTGAATTTAATGCCTGTGTCAGATTCAGACGACTGGATGCACCGCTTTCAGGGCCAATTGCTGTTACATAAGGATTGGCAGAAACCTGAAGAAATACAACTCCGGTTGCCAAAATAAAAGTAGCCATCAAAAACAAGGGATAGGATGGTATTTTTGCAGCAGGTATGAATACCAAACTACCAATTGCCATTAAAATCAACCCCATGCTCACTGTCCATTTGTATCCAATACGGTTAATCAATATTCCTGTTGGAATTGACATGATTGGATAAGCAATAAAGAAGGAGGAGGTTAATAACTGAGCTTGAAACTCAGTAAGATTAAAAACCGCCATAACCGGCGCACTCAGCTGAATAATAAACGTGGTGGCAAAACCAAAAATAAAAAATATGGCTCCAAAAACGGACATGCCCACCAGAACATTGTTGCTCTTCTTTTCCATAATATAAATATTTGTTAGATGTGTTTTGCAATGATACTTTAAATTTAATTTTTTCACAAAATTTCAATATTGGTTTTTTGCCCAATTTAAAATTTAACTTTTTCGCAACACATCTATAACATCCTGTATTTATGAATCTTCCTCAAAATAATGCAAATGCAATGGGAGGCATACCCAATGACAATTAACAATATTTAACCACCAATATTAAAATTAACTACCTATCTATGACGATATTTGTACGGGGATTTAATAAAAACCTGAATTTAGTTAGTCGGTTTTTATGAAAGGATGATCATCGAAAGATGTCATCCTTTCTTTTTTGTGTGATTATTAAGTTTAATTAACCTCATTTCAAAGATTTTCACCGAATTAGAGCATATATTTGTAGTAGATTTTTTTTCATAGATTTGGATTTGGTTAACAAAGGCTGATTTAAGGGGAAAGGACAGATTTTCGAATCTGTCCTTTTTTTTATGAAAAAACGTGTCATGTTTCAATGTCTCTAAATTTGATCATCCCCTCTATAAAAAATCCATCTTACAGTTTTCGCTTTATGGTTGTGAAAACACTGCCTAATCTCTTTGCAAAAGAAATGCAGATTGATAGCAATATTGAATGAAATTTTGTAGATTTCGATAATGCAATTGTTTATTTCAAAAGAAACTACAGATGAAAAACAGATACTTTGATATTCACGGACCTGTTTTTTGGCCGGCAACCATCCTGATTGTATTGTTTATAGCCATAACGTTGATTGTGGGAGAACCCATGGCAGAGATATTTTCAAATACTCAAAATGCCATTTCCGGAAATTTTGGCTGGTTATTCATCATCGCAGTCAACTTTTTTTTCATATTCAGCTTATACATAGGGTTTGGTAAATATGGGAACATACGTCTGGGCGGAGATGATGCCGAAAAAGAGTTTTCAACACCTGCATGGTTTGCTATGTTATTCAGCGCCGGGATGGGTATTGGAATCCTGTTTTGGGGCGTTGCCGAACCAGTTTTTCACTACATGAATCCGCCGTTTGGTGAAGGTGGCACACTGGAATCGGCTGAAAAGGCTATGAATCTGACCTTCCTGCACTGGGGATTTCATGCATGGGGAATATATGCTCTGGTGGGACTTTCACTGGCTTTTTTCGCTTTTAACCGCAAACAACCCCTTACCATACGCTCCGTATTTCTTCCTTTGCTTGGCAAACGAGTGAACGGACCTGTTGGAAATATCATCGACGTTTTTGCTGTGCTTGCAACGCTTTTCGGATTGGCAACATCCTTAGGATTAGGCGTAAAACAGATAAGCGGCGGATTGCATCACGTATTTGGCACGCCAAATACTGTAACCATGCAGGTATTGCTTATTATAGGCATTACGTTAATCGCAACCATTTCAGTTGTAACCGGCATAAAAAAGGGAGTTCGGTTTCTGAGTGAATGGAACTTGCGAATTGCAGCCATCCTTCTTCTCATCGTACTGATTGTAGGACCAACGCTGTTCATATTTAAGTCGTTTATTCAAAACATTGGAAATTACCTGAACGAAATACTGATGGTTTCCACCTGGACAGAGGCCTACCGCGACCGCGGATGGCAGGGTAGCTGGACAGTGTTTTACTGGGCATGGTGGATTTCCTGGTCGCCTTTTGTGGGCATGTTTATTGCCAGAGTCTCCAAAGGAAGAACCATACGGGAATTTATTTTTGGCGTGCTTCTGGTTCCATCCTTAATTACCTTTTTATGGCTTACTGCCTTTGGAGGCTCGGCCATATGGCTCGACCTGAAAGGTGTTGTTCCCGGTTTGGGAGAACGGATAATTGCAGACGAGTCAACGGCACTGTTCGTTTTTTTTGAGAATTTTCCATTGGCGAACATTGCCTCAGTTATTGGAATTCTTTTGGTTATGAGCTTTTTTGTCACCTCATCGGACTCCGGCTCATTGGTAATTGATTCCATCACGGCAGGCGGAAAACTTGATGCACCTGTGGGCCAGCGCATTTTTTGGGCCAACACCGAAGGAGCCGTAGCCGCAGTACTTTTAGTAGGCGGAGGATTAACGGCACTGCAAACAGCGGCAGTTACTACCGGACTCCCATTTCTCATTATTTTGTTGGTTATGATTTATAGTTTAAACAAAGGCTTGAAATCGGAAATGGCAAGAACCATCTACTTATCCAAAAGTGAAGACAAAAAATCGTATGAGAAGAAAATAGCCGGAATGATTGCCAAACGATTAATTAAAAAAGAGACAAAAAAATAGTTTGAAGCATCTGTTCCCGGAATTCATTACGCGTATGCTTAATGAATTGCTCTCCATTAATGGAAAACCAAAAACATCAGAAAAATGAAGAATGCAAACATCGCCATATTAATCGACATGTCCGAAATGGACAACATTATACTGAACTATGCAAAACGGCTGGACGAAAGCCATCATTTCAATTCCATTCACCTGGTACATTTTGTGGAGGTAACAGAATTTCCCAAAGAAATTCTGGAAATGTATCCCGATCTTGACCAACCCATAGAAAACATGATTGCCGAAGAGATTGAAGAGTACAAAAACGACTGCCTCCCACATTGTCAGGAAAAAATAAAAATACATGTTCATGGAGGAGGTGAAATGGAATCGTTTCTTGAGTGGATGGATGAACAGTCGTTTGATCTGGTTATAATTGGCAAGAAATCGGGTTCACATGGTTCCGGTATTTTTTCAGGAAAAATGGTTAGGCTACTGAGCAACAACACATTGTTTGTAACTGAAATGGCCAGAGGTGATATTCATAAAATCATGGTTCCCATTGACTTTTCGAATTACACCCAAAAAGTGCTGAAACTAGCCAAAACAAGTGCTAATCTGATAAATGCAGAGTTGGTTCCGGTTCACGCATTAAAAATGAGCCTGCAGTACTATCCTTTTGTAAAAAACAAGGAAGAACTGGAAAAGATGCTTGAAAAAGAGGTCGAAAAAAAGTTTGAGAAACTGAAACAAAAAACTGGTATTTCAGAGAGTTGCCTGATTGTAAATGCAGGCGATCAGCACATATCCAAAGCCATTTACGATCAAGCCATATTCCAAAGCATTGATTTAATCATTTTAGGAAATAAAGGCAAAGCAGACGACAGCGACCTTTTAATTGGTAGCGTGGCGGAAAGAATGATCGCACATGACAGAAACATTCCAGTGTTGATTGTTAATAAGTGATATTTTTAAAGGTAATGGTTTGGAAGGGTGAAAGGTGGCACGGTTGGAGGGTTAAAAGGAGTTAGAGTTTATGGTTTTGAGTTGATAAGGAATGTTGAAATGTTTTGAGTTTATGGTTGGTAGTTTTCTAACCACAATGCTCACAAAGATTTACACAACGTACACGAAGCGTTCTTAGTGACATCTGTGTCCTTCTTTGTGCACATGGTGGTTTCAATCTTATGTGCCTTATGTGGTTAAAATTAAACATCACTGCACTCAACAACAAAACAATAACTATGAATATTCTCTATCTAAAGAGAATCTTCAACATTCCAAACATAGGCTCGGATTCCTTGCATTTGTGTTTTAGAATCCAACTTTCGCAAAGTGTCCATAAGCTCCTTTACTTTTTCATCAGGAACGATGGTTAAAATTGTATCATTAAGAGCCGGCCAGGTATGTGTTCCCATGTGGGGTTCGCCATCTTCGCTCCCTCTCCCTTGGACTTGGTTCCAACGGGTATAACCCCGAATCTTCATTCGGTCAAGAATAAACTCTACCTTTTCGGTTAAAGCCTGATTATATGCTATAAACACTGCCTTCATTTGACAATCTATTTTAATCTGACTATTATCTTCTAATGATTGAATAACCCGATGACCATAGGTCATCGGGTGTTATAACCTTCTCATTTCTATTGAAGTTCCAACTCCATCAGTTCCAAACGCTTTTGCTCACGCTTCATACGATTGGCTCCAAACAGAGTGTAAACCACAGGAATTAATATCAAAGTTATAAGTGTAGAGAACATCAATCCACCAATGATACTAACCCCCATTGGTTGCCAGATTTCTGAACCTTCACCAATACCCATGGCAAGAGGAATCATGGCCAAAGCAGTTGTTAATGTTGTCATAAGTACCGGACGGAGACGGGATTTCCCGGCGGTTACAACAGCCTCTTTTAACTGCAACCCTCTATCGCGCATCAGATTGGTATAATCTACCAAAACAATACCATTTTTCACAACAATTCCCACCAACATCACCGAACCAATAAGAGAGATCAGATTAAGAGTGTGCCCGGTAACAAACAGAGCCAAAAACACACCGGTGAATGCAAACGGCAACGTTAGCATGATAATAAATGGTGATCGCAAGGACTCAAACTGAGATGCCATGACAATGTAAACAAGAATGATAACCAGGCCAAGTAATAGAAAAATATCTGCAAAAGCTTCCTGTTGCTCCTCAACAGTTCCTCCAATATCCATTCCTATTCCGGCCGGCACATCCATTTTCGCGAATTCGGCACGAATATCCCTTACAACGTCGGTAAGTGAAGCATTGAAAATGGATGCCGTAACCCGAATGATACGCTGCCTGTTTTCTCTTTCGATGGATGGAGGAGAGAAAAATTCCTGCAAACCACCAACTTCGCTTAATCGGATAAAGACTCCCTGACTGTTCGGGATCATGATGTTTTCGACATGAGCCAGAGAAGTGCGGAATTGTTCATCGTAACGCACCACAATGTCGTACTCTTCACCATCTTCGCGAAACTGAGCAGCAGTTAATCCCTGGATGCGGTTGCGCAGTGCATTGGCCACCTGTGAAGTATTCAGACCATGCAACGCCATTTTTTCCCTGTCAAGAACCAGCTGATACTCCACACTTGAACGGTCCCGACTGATTTCAACATCCCTCAGACCGTCCATATTGTTCATGGCTTCGGCCATCTGGTCAGCCAAATCACCCGTAACATCGAGGTCAAAACCTGAAATAATAACTTCAACGGTGCTGGCTCCACTACCCAGTCCACCACCACCTCCTCCAGGATCGACTCTAAAATTATCAATTTCGGGTATGGATGAGAGATCGGCGCGCATCAAATCACCTATTTCATAAATATCCCTGTCGCGCTCAGTACTGGGGGACATTCGCATGGTAAAATTGATGATGTGTGAGCCGTTATCACTAAAAGCAGCAAAAATATTTCCGTCATCGGCCACCCCTGCACTGGTTGAAATCACCTCCACTTCAGGATACTTTTCAAGAAAAGTTTTTTCTATCTGTCTGGCAACGACCTTGGTTTTTTCCAGCCCAACGCCCATGGGCAACTCAACTGACACTTCCATTCGGGCATTATCGGCCGGTGGGAAAAACTCAACACCTACAATTGGTAATAAGAATAAACTTCCAATAAACAGTCCAACGGAAGAAACCACTACCAGCCATCGACGGCGAACAGCAAACTTCAATGTATTCTCGTAAATATCATCCAACCAACCGAGAAACTTCTCAATTTGATCAAAAATCACCTTTATTACACCCGTTTTCCTCGGAGGCTGTGCACGCATCATTTGCGAAGCCAACATGGGCGTAAGCGTTAAGGCTGCCAAAGTTGAAACAATTACGACCAGTGTCACAATCATCCCCAATTGACGAAACATAATTCCACTCAACCCCTGGATCAATGTCAGCGGAAAGAAAACCGCCACCACTGTGAGGGTTGTAGCCACCACAGCCAATCCCACTTCATTGGTTCCGTAAATGGCAGCCTCACGTGGTGAGGCGCCTTTCTCAATATGAGAAGTGATGTTCTCCAAAACCACAATGGCATCATCAACCACCATCCCAATGGCAATGGATAAGGATGAAAGAGAAATGATATTCAGAGTATTGCCTGTTACATAAAGATAAATAAACGACACAATAAGCGACACCGGAATGGTGAGTATGATGATGAAAGTTGCTCGCCATCTTCCAAGGAAGAACAACACCACCAAAACCACAAAGATACCGGCATACAATATGGTAGTAGCTAAACTGTTAATGGAGTTTTCGATAAATTCAGAAGTATCAAAAATCATATCAAGCTTTACGTCGGCAGGAAGCGACTCCATTAAAGATGGCAACATGGCATTCACCTCTTTGGCAATTTCAACGGCATTACCTCCCGATTGTTGCTGAATGATGATTCTGGCACCTTGTCGTCCGTTGCTCCGTTCATCAATGGTCATTTTGGCGATGGTATCCTTTACAACAGCCACGTCACGCATCCTTACGGTGCGTCCCTCAAAATTCCCTACAACCAAATTTGCAATCTCGTCGGCTCCTTTATACTCGCCTTCTACCCTGATGGGATATGAAAAACTACCGATATCCAAAGTACCTCCCGGCAGGTTTAAATTCTCCTGCCTTATGAGATTTCCCAGCTGTTCAACCGATACATTATAGGCTTCCAATTTACCGGGATCAACATTCACCTGGATCTCTCGTTTAGGACCTCCGGAAAGTGATACTGCTCCAATTCCCTCTACCCGATTAAGAGGATTTACAATGGCATCGTCAAGCAATTTAGTCAATGCCGGATAACTCTCTTCAGCGGTTGCCGACAGCATCATGATTGGAATCATGCTGGTGCTGAACTTAAAAAGAATTGGCTTATCGGAGTCTTCAGGTAAAAAAGCCTCTGCCCTTCCAAGAACATCCCGAATATCATTGGTGGCTTCATCGAGGTTTGAGCCCCATTCAAATTCCATCATCAAGACGGAAATATTGTCCCGGGATGTAGAGGTTAATTTTTTAAGATTATTAACCGTATTCAATTGATCCTCCAACAAACGTGATACGTTTGTTTCTATATCAATGGCACTTGCACCCTGGTAAAAAGTAAAAACAGTAACAATGGGTGGTTCAATTTCGGGGTACAAATCAATGGGCAGATATCGCAATGAATAGAGCCCAAATATCACTACCCCAAAGAATATCAATATTGTAGTAACCGGCTTTTTAACAGCCGTTTCATATATCCTCATGGTTCTATATTTTTATAATGACAGAATAAACCAGACTTATTCAAATCTCACGGAAGTTCCATCCAACAATCTGGAGTGTCCGGCGGTTACCACTTCTTCCCCATCAGTAAGTCCGCTGATGATTTCGTAAGTATCACCTATTCTGCGTCCAACTCTCACTGTTTTTCTTACAGCTTTTCCGTTTTCTACTACAAATACAAACCGTTCACTTGTACCTTGTTGTCGAAGTACAGCAAGGTCTGGCGCAACCACTCTTTCAAACTCTCCAAAACCTAAGGTTACTCTGCCAAACATTCCGGGACGAATCACCTGATCTCTGTTTGGAAACTGCAACTCTACGGTAAAAGTTCTGGTAACCGGATCGATGGTTGGATACTTTAAGTGCACAGAGCCATCAAAGGTTTTTCCGGGGTAAACATCCAAAGCCAGCGAAACATTTAAATCCTTATCAACTCTGGGAAAATGTTGCTCACTCACATTCACCGTCACTTTAACAGGATTAATCTGCTCTACAGTTAAAATGGCTGCTCTATTATCCACCACGGGAGAGCCGCTGAACATTTCTCCGTTCTCAAAAAATCTTCCGGTCACAACGCCATTAATCGGTGAACGTAACTGAGTATTTTCCTGTAGATTTTCGAAGGCAGTTCTGGTAACTTCTAATTCGGTGGCTAATTGATCAAGCTGCTGTTGTGAAACACTCCCTACTTTATACAAGGTATCAAGCCTGGCAAACTCACGTTCAAGTATGTCAAGTTGAGCCTTTGCCTGGCGATAATTGGATGCATCCATTTGTACAAGCAGTTCACCTTTTCGTACTGCATCACCCACTTCTTTGTAAATCCTGGAAACTCGGGAAGGAGTTGCAGGACTGATATAAGCCTTCTCAAAAGGTTCCACATTGCCCGTAAACTGATCGCGCTGCTCAACTTGTTGCACTGCGACCCGCTCCGTTTTAACCAACACCTTTTCGTCACCGGCATCTTCTGAAGTTTCGGTACTGCTTCCGCATGCCATCATCGCAAACATGGACATAACCACCGATGACAGTATAAAAAACTGCCTTACATTCTTTATCATTCGTTTACTGTTTAATTGATAGGTTTGATTCTCCTTTTGGCTGTACAACAAGGAAAATCCTTGTTCCCTGTATGTTAAGTATGACTCTCTCATAGTATTTTCGGAAGTTTGCTCTGTTCTGCCTCTTGGAGGCAGAACAGTTATTAATTATATTTCAAATTCTTCTAATGATAAATCCCTAATGAATAGCAACATTATCCATTCCTATAATTCTTCGATATTCCGACTCAGCCGTAAGGAAATTGTACAATGACTGATTCAGGTTAAGTTGAGCCTGTGTGAGTGCCATTTCGGCATCATTCAACTCAAGGAAAGTTCCTGAACCTGTTTGATAACGAGTTTGTGCAATGACATAGCCCCGCTCCGCCTGTCGGACTCCCTCGCGGTTTGATTCAATTTGATCATAAGCTGTTTCCATCTCATTATAGGCATTCTGTAGCTGCATTTGAATATTTCTGTCCATGTATTCCATCTGCATTTGCATCTGCTCAATGCCAATTGATACCTGTTGTTCCTGGTTGCGAACAGAGAAACCATTAAAAATAGGGATCTGTAATTGAAGACCAGCCATAATAGGATTAGCCCATTGATAGTTACCAAATCTAAAATCGTTGGCTTGTGTCATATATTGAAAATTTCCAAATGCAGCGAGAGTAGGAAAGCGCTGAGCACGCACAACCTGAAATTGTGTATGCATGCGATTAATTTCCAGATTCAGTTGACGCAAATCTGGATTGTTGGTCAAATCCATACCCGCACTGTTGGTCTGCAATAAACTTCCTTCATTGTATGATTCTAAATCATCTTCCGTTACAATCACCACAGCCTCATCAATTCCCAATAGAACGCGTACCATCAACTCGGCCATACGTACTCCATTTCGCGCCTGCAATAAAGATGGACGTAAATTCCGTACCTGAACTTCACTGCGAATAAGATCATACTCCGCAACCATGCCCTGATTAAACAAATTTCGGACATCTTCAAGATTTTTCTCAGCATTTTCCATGCTTTGAGACATGACACGATAAGAATCTGCTGCCAACAAAAGACCAAAGTAAGCTTTCCTAACCTCTGACACCATGTTAACCCTTGAAGCTCTGGCCGATTCAATGGCAAGAGCCACATCGTGTTCAGTCAATCGGATGTTTTGATATATTGAATACGAAAACAATGGAAGCGACGCCGTTAACCCAGCTGTATAACTGTTATCAAATCCCATTTCCATTGCACCACCTGACCCCGGTCCAAATATCCCATCAGGAAGATACATAACTTGCTTTTTGAAGTTACGTGAATAATTTCCTTCGGCATTTAAAGAAGGGAGTAATGCATTTTTGGCAGTTCGCAAAGAATAGTCCACTCTCTCTATTTCTCTATCCGCGATTTTTATCATCGGGTTTTCGGACAAAGCAATTTCAATGGCACGATCGAGTGTTAAAGGCAACACTTCGTCATTCCCGGCAGCTGAATTCAGTGCCGGAAACATAAGTCCTAAAACAAGCCACAACGTGAGGCTTCGTCTCACGGATTTAATCCGGCAAAAGCATTTCATAAACGAAAATCTCATTTTTTTCATACTCATATTTATCATTACTTCAACTTGGACAATAATAACTCCTCAAGTTTTTCAATTCCAGCATAGGTTGAAATACCTCTTATATAATTTAAAAACAAGGTTTCGAACAACTCCGCAGCAGGATATTCATGTGCTGGAAAAACATCTCTTCGATGCATGGCATTCATTTGTTCGATAAAAATTTTAGCAACCAGGGGAACATTTAACTTTTCGCGAAAGAATCCCTCTTTAATCCCCTGTTTAACCAAATTCTGAAAGTCACGATAGCTTTCCTGTTTTCGACGGTACATGGTTTCATTCCACAATTCCGGATGATAAAGTTCCAAATCCTCAAAATAGACAGGGTTCACTTCATTAATGGCTTTTATTCCAAACTCAAATGCGCCAACAATCAACTCCATACTATTAGCCGAACGTTCCTTAAGTTCATTCAATTCCAATTCATTCTTGTCTATTAAGTCTGCTATACTGGCTCTTAATATCTCGTTTTTATCTTTAAAAATTTCGTATATAGTTCGCTTAGACATACCCATTTTACGGGCAATGGCATCCATCGTAACCCTGCGTATTCCTTCAGTAAAGAACATTTTTCCGGCAGTATCCAGAATTCTTTCTCTTATTTCCATTATTCGATTTTTTGAACAATACAAAACTATGATAGAAAACTCATAAAACCAATTCGGTTTTCATGTTTTATAACTCTTTAACAATCGCCGTACAATGATCAATACTGGTGGCAAATTAATAAACTATAGAGCATGAGGTCGCCTAACATCTGCACAATTGCACATATTTGATGCTGAACTGCAAATACACACCACTGAAATGGAAAATAATGAAAGTCCCGTAACAAAAGTTTAATACTGAAAACAATAGACTTACCATTTACAATTTAGTATCTTTGTAGCCGCAATCAATTGATATCTCATGAAGAAAAAGATTCTTTTTATTATAAACCCAGTATCAGGCATTGGACGTCAAAAGTCTATGGAAGGAATCATTCATCAAGAGATGAACATGGATGAATGGCTCGTTGAAATCGCATATACCGAATATAAAAACCATGCCTTTGAAATCAGTTCTGAAGCAGCAGATTCTTATGACGTGGTGGTTGCCGTAGGTGGAGATGGCACAGTTAACGAAGTAGGGCGGGGACTAATTAATTCAGAAAGTGCTCTTGGAATAATCCCCACCGGTTCGGGAAACGGACTGGCAAGGCATTTGGAAATTCCATTTAAAATAAACAGAGCCCTAAAAGCCTTAAACCAGTGTAATTTCCGAAAAATTGATGTCATAAAGGCTAATGACTATTTCTCTCTGAATGTTGCGGGAATTGGATTTGATGCGTTTATCAGTCATAAATTTGCAAAAAAGAAGAATAGAGGCCCACTGGCTTACATGCAGTTAATTACGAAAGAGTTTGCCAACTACAAAAGCGCAAAATACAAAGTAACCATTGATGGCCAAACGCAACTGTGGGATGCTTTTTTAATAAGTTTCGCCAATTCAACACAATATGGAAACAATTTCCATATTGCCCCTCAGGCTCGTATAGACGATGGGTTAATCGATGTTTGCCTGATTCGTGATTTCCCGAAAGTAACAGCCCCGGCTCTGCTCATCAGCATGCTTGACCGAAGCATTGACAAAAACAGATATGACATCATTGTGAAAGCGGTAAAAATAACCATAGAGCATGACTCCAATCTGTTGGGACATGTAGATGGGGAACCTGTTGTTCTTGGCAATAAAGCAGAAGTAAAAATTCTCCCTCTGGCATTAAAAGTGGCCATTCCACCAAAGCACTTAAAGCAAACACAAAACATTTTATCTCCGCTTCTTGAGATGCTGCCGGCTATTAAATAGATTTCAATTTATGTATTATTTCTACACCTGACCCAACTCAAATGCCCCAAAAAAGCATTAAGGCGTCAATTGTATTGGTTTTTAAGATAAGTTGACAGGAGTTATTCCTTTTCTTTCTCACTAAAAAATGGAAACACATCCATGATAGGGCTCTCGATAATAGCAGTAACCTCAAAATCCACGGTCATGCCCGACAGCGAATTCATAAGATTTTCATACGCTTCTTTTAAATCGTTCCCCATTACAAGCATTTGAGATGTAACCTTCTTCTCTTTGCCGGCATTCTCATCAATGGAAATATATGCCACTTTACATTTATACCATCTGTCAGCATTATCATTTGGGAAAATATCAGAATAGTCAGCCTTGCGAATATTGGTAACATGGAACTCTCCACGAATCATCTGCTCCAGCTCCTTGTGAATTCTGCTTTCTGCCTCGGTAAAAGATACAGCGTCCACCAAATAGGGCTCAGACACTTTCTTCTCTTTTCCGGTAGTTTCATCAATTTTAATGTACTTCACCTTACATTCAAACCAGGTATGCATGATAATAAATTTTGAAATTAAAGAGTCAAAGATAAGAAGACAAAGATTACAAATCTGATCATGTGAGAGGAAGTTATCAACAACATGAGCAAATCAGAAATTTCAAACAAAGCAAAAAAAAATTCATATCCTAAGTACGTGTCAAATAGAGTTTGATTGTCATACTATCAAATAACAGAAAACAAACAGATATGAATTGCAAAAACATAAGAAGGAATTTATACCGCGTATTAAGAAAGACCGGAGTTCCAAGGGAGAGAATAGCTGAGGATTCTTCATTCTCAATGGATTTGATGATGGATGAGATTGATATGACTTGTTTTTTATTTTATCTGGAAACCAGTTTTAATGTCAACATTGATAATGATGCGCTACCTCGCATCAACTCAGTTCCATCAACCATTGATTATTTGCAGCAACGCTGCGCATAGAATCGATTCGATTAACAACAGAGCCGCTCCTGCATTGAAGCGTTATACACCAGGATATTAATCTTTTAGCATCTTCGTGTTTAAGGTGGATTATGCAGGATTTTTTTGATTCTTAATCCTACCTAAACACCTTCTCGAGGGTTTCGTCTGGCTGGATGATGTTATATTCCTTCCAAAATTCGGGATCAAAGTCCCCAAGATGCTCAGAAAGCACATAAGAGGGGCGAAAAGTTTCAGCCCAACGAATCCGATGCTGGCTTGCTGCACGGGTATGATCACTTACCAACATTTCGGATACCGTATGAAAAACTGTTCTTTGACGTCTATTCCGATCAACTACACGCAAGTTCACTTCGCCCTTTACCCTTGATAACACCCATAAATCACCCCATGGGCGATATTCAACTAGATACCTGGCAAACAAAGGAGTTGTCCGGAAACGACGCGCATCTCTCTGAACCAAATAACTTCGACTCCGCCGTATGGAGGCAGAGGTTAGTTCAAATTCAATGCTCACCAAAGCATAAGATTCAGCATCAATTCGCATTTCTCCTTTATAAAAAAGGGACTCTGCATCGTTAATTGGTTCAAATCCCACCCGATAAACCATCCGATCAAATACAATATCAACACCGTTAAAAGTATATTCGTATTGCGAATACCCTTCCTCATTATAAAAGAAATCTCCATTCCTTACCACATCTAATCTTGAAAAATGATATGGCCCCCCTACCAGTCTGAAATTAATCAAATCCATATCAACAGTTTCTCTTCCCTTTCTTCCCCTGATAAAGCGGACTCTTTCCTGATCAAATACATTTTGATATGAAGGTTTTAGAATCTCCACGACGGCCTCCGAAACGTCAACAAAACGGTCATCCTGTTGTATGGTTTCCCTGAAAAATGCTGTTAAAAAAGTGGGGAAAACCGGGTAGTTTTCAACTACCCTTTGTGATGCCCGCCGCATAATCACATCAGCATCCTGATAAAGAATGTTAACTTCCGGTAAATTTACCGATGATGAGGCCAGACTCACAACCACCATGGTATCACGAGAAGGAACTATAATTTTTTCGCCAATATATCCAAGGTGAGAAAAAACCATTTGTTCTCCTTTGAACTGCTCCGGCACCAGAAACTCAAAATAACCAGCATCGTTTGTAATTGTACCCATGGGTCTTCCGGTTAAGCCAATATTAACCATTGGCATTGGTTCTCCGGATAAAGCCTCCTCAACTCTTCCGCTAACTCTGACTGCCTCAGAAGAGAGAATCCGACCCCTTCTGCGACCAATGATTACCTGGTTATTAATGAGACGCACTTCGACACCATCACGACCAAACACCTCCTCCAGCCATTGTTCCGAAATAAGATAGGGTACTGCAATATTGCGCTTTTCCGATCCGTTAAGAATATCGGCATCGTAGGCGAAATCCAGAGAATGGATAGCAGTAAGAGAGTCGATTAAAGCAGAGGTGGAAATATCATCTAAGATAATTAAGGAATCGCGTTGGTGATCACCGGACCAGACTGTACCAATTGTAAATAATGAAACCACACAGGTAACAATCAGTTTTTTTCGAAAGAAAAAACTGATCACACTTAAAATCCATATGATGCTTAATCTTGTCACCCCATCACTATTCAATGCATTAATCGATTTGGAATTACAATCTGTATTCAGAAAATAAAAAGCCGAAAGTTAAAGAACCGGGATGCTGACCAAATAGGTTAAAAACTTAATCTGCATTTAGCCTCTTAACCAGGACAAACTCATCGGACTTTACCTGGGTCAGGTTAAAAGTTAAACATACAACATCCATGATATAATCAAAAGTATTCTGAGAAAATGAAGCAACCAGTTTCTCATCTAATATTGAGGGGTCTTCTGTCACAATTCTGATATGGTATGTTTGTTCAAGAGTATTAAAGACCTCATACAATGAAACATCATGAAACCTTAGTTCACCTGTTTTCCATGCCAGGTTATTGGGATATAGTGATCGCTTAATCATTGTCCCGGATGGAACATAAAAATCGGCTCCATCCCCTGCTGCCAGTTTTAACGGGTCTAAATCAGACAAAAATGAAACAACTTCGACAACTCCTTTGTTTACATCGATCTGACAAAGTTCAAGGTGTTCGTATGAACGAACATTAAAAGAGGTACCTAACACTTTTACTTCAAAACTCCTAGTCTCAACAATAAAAGTATTTTGCTGATCAGAAGTTACTTCAAACCATGCTTCTCCAGACAACAAAACCCGTCGTTCAGTGGCACCGAAGTTTTCCGGATAACTGATACTGCTACCGCTGTTTAGCGCTACAAGCGTTCCATCAGGCAGAATAATTTCAGAACTGTCTGAATAGGTAATATATGCAACTTGGTCAGCCTGCTGGTAAAATGTTGGAAGCAGGAAATAGAGCAGGCCACCAATCAGTACGATTGCAGCAACAATAGCAGCGGCATATTGATAAATAGGAATCAGTCGATTTTTGGAAGTTGGTTTACTCTTCATTCTGGCACTAACTTGTTGCCATGCACTGTCTGTATTGATTTGATCGCATTGCGAAGCAGTTCCGGCAAGCATCCATGATTCCCTCAGTTCATTCCATATCTCATGATTTCTCTCATCACTTCTCAGCCAGGTTTCCAGAAAGGCCATGTCTTTACTGGTCGCCTCGCCCGACAACACCCTGCATAACTGATTGTAATTTATATTGTCTGATAATTTCATTTGCGATAATTCTATAGCATTCCTGTAATATTGACAACACTAATTGGGAAAACCCTTACCACTCTCTTTAATTTTTTTCGGTAATTGCTCTCTTAAGAATTGAAGAGCTTTTCCCATCTGAGCTTCAACGGTTTTAACAGAAAGATTTAATCTCTCTGCGATCTCCTTATATTTCATTCCCTCGAAGCGACTCATGCGAAAGATCTTTTGCCTCTGTTCCGGCAGCATTGATATCACTGATTGCACTTCTGCAATAAGTGATTCATCCGGAATATCCTGATCAACCTCGGGAATCTGAAAATCATCCACATCATAAAACGTTTTTTTGGATTTCATTTCATTAAAACATCGATTTGTGACAGCGCGCATGAGGTATGCCCGGGGGTTATCCACCTTTAATGCCCCCCTTTTTTCCCATATGCTCACAAACATTTCCTGAACAACGTTTTCAGCAATCTCCCGATCGTTTAAATATTTCATGGCAAAATTCACCAGCATAGGGTAAAACAACCGAAAAAGCTTTTCGAAAGCTTTTTCATCTCCATTGGCTATTTGCGCGAATAGTTCTTTTTCAGGATATGGAGGTTGTTGCATATATCAGATTATTGATCGTCCCATTTAAAAGAAACAACAACCGCTGCATGATCAGAAGGGAAACCTGGTTCAAACTGATCTATAACTCGACTCCAGGATGCATTAAATCCGGGGCCTTTATAATAAATAAAATTGATCCTGTCCTGCATAACTTCTTTATATCTGGGTGACCAGGTAAAACCGGGGTTGGTTACTTCATTAGGATAAATATAACGAAAAGCATCTATAAAACCAGCATCCTCGATGGTTTTACTCACAGGATGCTCTATAACAAGATCAAACCGGCTCTCACGATTAGCTTCTGTCCAATCGAGATGTGACCCGGAGTTAAAATCACCTGCTAATATGATGGGATAATCGCTGTACGAATTTTGGATAGATTGCATTTCCCACATAATAAAACGAATTTCGCTTCCTCGTGATTGCATTTCCCTGATAATTACTGAATCGGATCTGGCGTGGCCAGACATAATGTAGGGACCAAGATTGGGAAGGTAGCTTAAGGCAACGGGAACCATTACAATCTGGTTATCCCTGGGAAGATTTACCACAACAGCCCCAGAGTGTCTTGGACGATAAACATTGTAAGTTCGTCCAAACGGGTAGCGACTTAAAATGCTCAGACCAGGACTTCGCTGATAGTAATAAAAGCCAAGTATGTCTGCAATCATTTCGCCACTGTCAAAGGCTTCCTGCAAAGAAATAATATCGGCGCCGGATTCTCGAATGATCTCTGCAACCCTTTGTGGCCCTGCAAAAAGGCCATCAGCACGACCACCATTCCATATATTCCAGGTCATAATTGTTAACGAATCGGGTCTCGATTCTCTTCGTCTTCGCGTTAACTGGCTTTTATCACCGCAAAGAGTTTTAATCTGCTCAGGAGTTAATACCCTGCTCCATATGGTAAATTCATCTATCAACCCATGAAAAGCATCTCTAATTGGGTTGGTCGAAAAAGGATGACCACCTATATAAATGTCTCCCTTGAATATATCAAGGTTAAAATTTTGCAAACAAAACACAGCGACATTCTCTCCATTGTAATAAACTCTTGCCTCTTTTCTGGCAAAATCAAGTGTATAACCAAGCAGATGCCACTCGCCGTTAGCAATAGGTTGACGAATGCTGGTTGGCTCGTAAACTGCCTCGTTAAGACCATCGGTTAACATCCATCTGTATGAACCGGAAGTTGTTTTCCCGAACAGCCACCCTTGGGGCGCCAATTCATCATCGGCCAGTTGAGAGATAATGGTATATTCATAAGGATCACCCGGATGCGCCTTAACCCAAAAAAAGATCGACAATCCAGGGTAGTCGTTGAACGACTGCCCATCACCTTTTACAATAACTACAGGTTTACGAAATTTTGCAGCCGATGTCAGATCTAAGGAATAATTAGAAACACCGTCTTTAGAGAAAGAGACATTTTCATCACCTCTAAAAGTTACAGGCAAAACCCCTTCATTGGATATTTTGTTATCAAATTCTAGATGGATTAACGGCATTGACGGCACTTCGGTAACAGGAGTTCTGTTGCAACCAAAAAGAAGCACCAAAAACAGAAGAAAACAAGAGTTCCATAGTACACAGAGCAATTTCTTCATATGATTAAATTCTAATTATTAAACAACAGATTGCTTGCTATCAAATTCTAAATAATAGTTTGCTCAGTTCTTTTGGCTTTTAGTATGAAAAGGTTTTGCTAACTAACCAAAAACTGATAAAAAAATCAGACCAACTATTTTATCATTAAAATATAATCACAATCATTCAAAAATGAGCAACATCTCATATTATTGCAATTCCGAAATGTGTTCTAATCGTGTAACCATTTCTTTAACCTGCTCCTTTAATTCATCGGCCAGCTTTGCAAACTCATCAGACTGATTTTTAAATGCGCTTTCTGTTTTAATGGCCAAATCATATAATTCCGTCGCGTCCATCGTTCCCACAATTCCTTTGAGAGAGTGGAGCAACCTGTAAATACTGTCGCTGTCATTTTCACCCAACAGATCATCAAGACTACTTCCAAAGTTTTTATAATCATGGCAAAACCCTTTGAGCAAACGTTTATAAAGATCAGACCGTCCCCCCATGCGTCGAATGCCATGATGCACCTTAAGACCCTTTATCTCAGGAAAATCAAACCTTTCCATAGAATCTTCAGCCATCACCTGCCTGTCATTTAAATCGTGTACGCCAAAAACCAAACCATAAATTACCCGGAATAGGTCTTCAGGATCAATTGGTTTTGCCACCATTCCTGTCATTCCTGCCTGCAGACATAGTGATTCAACATCTCCAAAAGCTTCAGCAGTCATAGCAGCCACTGGCACCTCTTCCCATCCAGGCATTTTTTTCAATCTTCTGGTGGTGGCATACCCATCCATTCCAGGCATATTAATATCCATTAAAACAAGATCGTACGGACAATCACTGCTGAATCGAGAAGCGAGTTCCAGGGCTTCGGGGCCACCTGCAACCACTTCAGTTTTAATGTTTGCCATATCGAGTAATTCTACTGCCAGCATCCTGTTGCTGGCAGTATCATCCACAACAAGAATCTTTAACGGAGATTTCTCCTTTAGCAGCTCTCTATATATTTTTCTCTTGCCAGCCGAAGCATTTGTTCCAATAACATCACCTCCCAAAACATCCATAAAACAGTCAAATAGAGAAGAATAGTTCGCAGGTTTATTGAGCCTTGTAACCTTCTCGTTGTTCACATAAAAATCGGCGTAACGATTTTCATTAAATGGTGTTGTAAGAAAAACCAAATGTTCAAATTCTCCTGTACTCTTAACTATTTTCTGTATTTCGATGTCTGAATGTGTTTTGAATATCTCCGGATCGAGGAATAAAATTCCAAATGGAGAACCCATTTCAGAACGCTCTAACTCTTGCCACAGGGATCGTGAAGAACTACATCTTTTCACACTAAATCCAAAATCCTGTAGCATTTGCTGCAAACTTTTTGCAGAGGCCTTATTTCCATCGGCTATTAAAACGGTATCTCCTGTACCTTCAAAGGCATTACGCATTTGCTCCTTTTTCTGGGTAGATTGCATCCCCAGTGATACTGTAAATGAAAAGACACTCCCCACTCCATACTCACTCTCCACCCAAATCTCACCTTCCATCAAACTGGTCAATCTCTTGCATATCGCCAATCCAAGACCGGTTCCTCCATATTTTCGGGTTATGGAAACATCGGCCTGTGAAAATGCTTTAAACAGATGGTTCTTTTGTTCCTCCTTTAAACCAATACCGGTATCGGAAACTGAGAATAATAGTTTAACCTGATCGCCATCTTTGCGTTTAACCCGAACTTTAACAACCACCTCTCCCTGATCGGTAAACTTAATGGCATTATTAACGAGGTTAACCAAAACCTGCTCAATCCTTAAAGGGTCACCCACAAGACTTAAAGGAACATTTGGAGCGTAATCAAAAACCAGATCAAGGCCTTTTTCGTTGGCTCTGAACATGACGATGTCAGCCAGGTTTTGCATGACCGCCTCCAAATCAAAATCAATTTTCTCCATTTCAAGCCTACCAGCTTCAATTTTTGAGAAATCGAGAATATCATTAATGATTCCCAGAAGCGACCTTGAGGAGGATTGAATCCGCTTAAGGTAATCAGAATGCCCCGGGATATTCAGCTTCTCTAACCCCAAATGAGTCCAGCCGATGATGGCATTTAATGGCGTACGAATTTCATGGCTCATACGAGCCAGAAAATCACTCTTAGCACGAGTGGCAGCTTCGGCAGCCTCCTTGGCTTTCTGCAATTCTATGGCTCCTTCGTTTCTGGCCAATACAATCCCGAGTGTTCCTGCAAATGCTTTAAAAAGAGTGTTGTGAGACTCATTCCAGTCGCCGTTTCTGGTTCCCAATCCAAACCCGATAAATCCCCAAAATCGCTCATGAACAAATACCGGTATAAGCATTGCTGATGCTGATTTCATCGTTTTGAGAAACTGCATTTCTCCAGGCTCGGCATTTCTTTGAGAAACAACTACCTCCTTTTTTTCGCTTAACCTGTAAAACCAGGTGGTGGATATTTCCTCATAGGACACATTCTCAAATTCATTGCGGCTAACTGGTTCCAAAATAATCCTGTCCCATTCCACAATATGACGTAATATCAACTTCCCTGTTTTAGGCGATTTCTCGTTGGTAAAAGCAAAAGCTCTGTCAACTCCCGCTCCCTGCCCCATCACGCGCAATGCTTTTAGCAATGCTTCTTCAGGCTCGGCAGTCATGATCAACTCTTTGACGGCTTCGGATACCCCTTCCAGCAACTTATCACGAAGCATTAACTCTGTCATGGCTTCTTTCTGCGCAGTAATATCTATGATTACACCCTGCAACGTCACTTTGGTTGATTCCTTTTCATAGACAGGTAAACCTTTCTCATAAACCCACTTTCGATGGCCAAACAGATCACGAATGCGATATTCAATCTCATAAGGACGCTGCCTGAGTACAGCACTTCTGATGGTCTCCCGAACTTTTTGAACATCTTCATTGTCAACAAATGGCATCATTGACTGACCTTCTGCAATAAAAGCATCAACCCCAAGACCAATTAGCTTTTCAACCCCTCCGCTAATAAAAAGCATGGTTCTTCGGGCATCGTTATGGCAGTGATAAACAACACCGGGAACATTGGATACAATGTTTCGGTAGTTTTCCCGGCTGAGCTCCAAATCCGATAAAGCCTGGCGTAAAGGAGTTATATCTGTGGAAACACATACAAGAGATGTAATTTCCCCATCGTGATTTTGGATTGGAAATTTATTAGAGAGAAAAGTTCGTCTTTTACCTGAGGATGGCAGAAATTCCTCTATTTGAACCGGCTCTCCTTTTCTCAGAACATCCTGGTCATTCTTCTGTAGTGCCAGGGCATACTCCGAAGGAAAAATCTGATCATCTGTCTTTCCAATGATCCTGTGAGCTTCCATGCCCAGAATCTCCTCCATCTGTTGATTAATCAGGGTATATTTTCCTCTTAAGTCTTTTACATAAATAAGAGATGCGCTGTTGTTTATAATGTCATTCAAAAGTTTTCGATTCTCCTGCAGCAGTTGATCTTTCACAGCGCGGTTTTTCTCATCCTTATCAACTTTACGCATAAAGATATATGCCATCCAAAATCCAACAATAATGGCCAGGGCCATGATGGTTATAAGTGCATACAAACTATAGAGCGATAGCCGCTCCATGGCTCTGTTTTGTTGATCGTTGGCACGTTCACCGGCATTTTGAATGGCTTCAGCACTGCTGATCATCAGTCCCTGAGCACTATGTAACTCATGTATGGCAAAAACCAATTCGTTTATTACGGACTGATAAGATGCGAGATCTGTTTTTAACTGTCGTATGGACTCTCCCGCTCGGGTACCGGGAGGAACAAGATCAGATGGAGGTAGCAGTCTACGGATTCGCAAAAATATCACATCCACCGAATCCCGATGAACAATCTCCAGCGGAAAATTCCATATTCGTTTTTCCAGTTCCTTAAGATGCAAAAGCTGAAACAGCAGATCGTTGTGAGTATCGGCTCCGGAGACCTGGGAAGTACCGCGAAAAAGCCGCGGGAAAGGTTCTCTGGCATTTATAAAAATTTGCTGAAACAAACGATCCATTCTCTCCTCCGCATCAAACCTCTTTTGTTTTAAGTCAATAAACATTAACCAATATTGGTTGAACTCCTCCATCCAGACGTTCACGTTCTCTAACTCACTGCGGCTTTTGGAGTATAATCTGCTGTTCTCCGCTGCATACAAGGCATTACTTATTTCATTGGCCAGACTATCAACCTGTGACGCGTGGGTGGTATCACTACTTAAACTAAAACCTTTGGCCTCAATCCGCGCAAGATATATTTGGTGTAGTAGCTTATCTACCTTTTCGGTACTATCAATCCATTCATGCAAACGCTGAACCCCCCAAACCGTTGCACCTGAAACCATTACCAATAATAACAAATTGACAATGTATCCCCGGAACACCCGCTTGCTTATTGAACTATTATTTTCCTTATGGGTAAAAAACGACATTAATAACTGTTAAAATCACGACTTAATTAGAAACAACAAAAATCGCAAAAAATTGCGGAACTATATCATTTTTGGTTTCAATTAATTTATACATGCTTTATAACATTAAGTTGCGTTTTTTAACAAAAACAAAAAGCTCTATATTTTTGTTTGTAAATAGTTAAATTACGGTTAGTTCATGATATATAAGTGATATAGATATGCCCCACACTCAACGAAAAAAAAAGAATCTATACCCCAGTCTTGTTCTTGGCAAAAAGGAAATTGCTGACGGCGTTTTCACTATTGAAACAGAGAAAAAGTTCAGTTTTATCCCCGGGCAAGTCATTGCATTAGCGCTTAATCCCGAAGATGAGCCTCGTTTATACAGCATTGCATCGGGGAATGAAGGAAAAACTCTGCGTATTCTTTTCGACATCAACCCGGAGGGTCAACTGACGCCTGCACTGTCCAAATGTCGGATAGGTGATACAGTATTTGTTTCAGAGCCTTTCGGGAAGTTTATCGGGACTCAGGAACAGGCATTCTGGATAGCCACAGGAACAGGCATTGCACCATTTATCAGTATGCTGGAATCCGGCTTGGCTATAAATAAAACACTATTACATGGAGCCAGGTATATCTCTCAGTTTTACTTTGCCGACAAATTTGAAGAAGCAATGCACAAGAATTATTTAAGGTTCTGCACTGCTGAAGAGAATAACATGGTAATACATGGAAGATTAACCGATTACCTAAAAAAACAAGAAACCCTTTCGCCCAAAATAAAATATTACCTTTGCGGAAGTGCCGAGATGGTGGTTGAGGTGAGAGATATTTTAATAAATAAAGGAATTCCTTTCAATAACATAGTAGCAGAAATATACTTTTAAAGATGCAAAAAGAGCCTTTGTACGGGAAGACATTAAATGAACTAAAAGAAATTGTAAAACAACACAATTTGCCCGGCTTTACAGCCGGACAAATAGCTGACTGGCTATACAAAAAAAGAGCTGAATCCATCGATTCAATGACCAATCTCTCTAAAAAAGCCCGACAATTATTATCTGAAAATTTCGAAACCGGCATCACTTTACCATCAAAAGTACAAGAGTCGGTTGATGGAACAAAAAAGTATCTTTTTCCGGCACACAAGCAATTATTTATTGAAGCTGCATACATCCCGGAAGACAACAGAAAAACGCTCTGCATTTCTTCTCAAGTTGGTTGTAAAATGGGATGCCTGTTTTGTATGACCGGGAAACAAGGCTTCCAGTCGCAACTTACAGCCGGTGAAATACTAAATCAAATCAGGAGCATTCCCGAAAGTGAAGAATTGACCAATGTGGTTTACATGGGCATGGGAGAACCTCTTGATAACATTGAGGAAGTTCTCAAAAGCCTTGACATACTCACATCTGACTGGGGATATGGCTGGAGTCCGAGAAGAATAAATGTGTCCACCATTGGAATAGTCCCAGCCATGCGGAGATTTATTGAGGAGAGCGAAGCCCATCTTGCCATCAGCCTTCATACTCCTTTTAATGAAGAACGGCAGAAACTGATGCCAATTGAACAGGTATATTCTATTGAGCAGGTTATTGAAACTCTTCGTGAATATGATTTTGGTCGTCAGCGCAGAATATCTTTTGAATACATCATGTTTGAAGGGATAAATGACACACCCGCACATGTAAAAGGCCTCACTAAACTCCTTAACGGCATACGATGCAGAATAAATCTGATTAGGTTTCACCCCATTCCTGATTCACCTCTAAGAGGAACACCTCACAAAACCATGCAATGGTTTTGTGACCAACTCAACAACAAAGGCATAACCACCACCATACGCCGTTCACGAGGTGAAGACATTTATGCTGCATGTGGCTTGCTTTCAACCAAAGCTCTTTTGAATGATAATAAACCGAAAGATTTTTAATCAAACAATCATGTGAATCCAGCAGACTTATACTATCCAGCAGATCGTTCCGGAGACATATTAACAATTGGATGAAAATCCTTCGAATATATAAAAAAGGAGCTGTCTTAAAGACAGCCCCTGAAAGAAAAAACCTGATTTTGATTCCCGTTGATTGGTTTTTCTATTTTTTAATCACAACTCTTTTAGAAACTCTTTCTCCATTATCGCCGGTTACAACAATAATATAAACGCCATCCATCCAACCATAAGTGCTAATCCTGACAGAAGAAGAATTTATGCTTCCGGTTTCAAATACACGAACTCCGGCCACACTGTAAACAGCTACATTAAACACGCTTGCATCCGAATTAACAGTAAAACCATCAGAAGCTGGATTGGGATAAACAGTTGTCTCCAATTGCATAATCTCAGGTATATTAGTTGCATTTGAATAAACCAGGGAAAAATCATCGATATAAACAGTATTTATCAGATTATCGCCTCCTGTGCTACCCAGTTCAAAAACCAGTTTACCTAAAGTTTCAACATTATCTTTGTTAATGGTGATAGAATAGGTATCCCATTCTGTAGTAACATTGAATTGTGCAGGGCTCATAAATTCAATAAACCACGGAGCTGCATCCAAGCCCTTTCCAAAGTTTACATTAAAAGATCGTGGAGCATCAGCTCTTGCCCTAAAAGTTAGGATATACTCACCATCTGGAGTATCAATATTATCCTTGAAAAATTGAACCGACCATGGTTGCCATCCTGCATTGGTGATACTTACCGTTGCCAGGTGTTCGGACGGGAAAACAACTGATCCTTGTCCTCCATCACCAAACCAATATTCCCAAACACCCTGATCTCCTCCATTGGGGTCTCCATTGTCATCTGAGCCATCATAAAGGTTGGGGTTTTCAGGATCTACTCCGGTGGTATAGATGATATCATCAAAAGCAATGTCGGAAATGGAAGTACTTCCAGATCCTTGTGTTGCGGAGAATGGAATTGGAACTGCAGATAAATCAACGCCCGCAAAAGAGCTAACAGGAATTTTAACTCTATGCCATTCGCCATCACGCTCAAATCCTTCAGGATCTGAACCAGCCACAAAATCAATAGAACCGGAAGTCCCAGAGGCACCAGTGATGGTGATTCTGAAACTCTCCTGAGAAGATGTTTTTACTGAAAACGCCAAATAACCGTTCTCAAAATGAGAAAGATCTGCCGCCATGTCATCATGAATTCCAAAACCCCACCAACCTGCACCAACTGATGTAAAAGCCAGATACTCTTCGCCATCATATGGCGAAGAAGAGATGTTGTTCAATGTTCCTTCCCAAATATAAATGTGAGCATCAACATCATTAATGAGTAAGACTTCTTCTACATTAGGATTTTCAGTAAAGATACCATAATAATCTGCTATAACCTTGTTTTCAAAAAGTTGCAAATCATCATTTCTATTGGGTTTTAACTCACTATTCATCAAAGGCTGCCCATCAACCGACAGATAAATATCGTCCACAAGAATATTGGAAATTGCGCCTTCCCCTCCAAGCATGAAAATATTTCTAACATCAGACAAATCCAAACCTGCTGCAACTAATTCCGAAACAGGAATGGATAACTCGTGCCATTGCCCGTCCCGTTGAAATCCATAGGGATCGCTCCCTTCATTAAAATTTATACGCCCTTCGGCAGCACCTCCCATGCCAATCCAGAAATCATTATCCGCTGAAGTGCGTAAAGCCAAATGCAGAGAACCGTTACTAAAATGCGAAAAATCAATACCGGCAGCAGCATTAATTCCAAATCCAAACCAGGTTCTTGCAGGGTATGCATAAAAACTTAAAACCTCATCACCATCATAAGAAGGTGCATTTTCGAGTGGTTGCAATGAATTATCCCAAACCTGCAATGTATTAGAAAAGTCATCGAATACGAACCGCTCAGATATAGAAGGATTTTCCGTGAAAATTCCGAAATAATCTGCCTGAGGTGTTTGCGGCTCAGAAACAACAAGAACTCCTTCGCCCTCTCGTTGGTATAGACGAATGTAATCCACAAACATCTGAGCTGGAAGAGGAGCTGTAATGTTATCAGGATTTGTTATTCCCGGGAATGAGCCTCCCACTGCCAGATTTAGAATGAAATAGTGAGGCCAGTCACGAAACTCTTCTGCATCTTCGCCGGTAATATCCATAGCGAAGTAAGGAGTTGGATGATCATTAAAATACATCTCAATTCTTTCCGGCGTCCATTCCATTGTAAATACATTGTACTCATATAGAGATGCCCCTTCGGGTGCAGTCCATTGCGGTCCATATCCGGCATAATTGCCTGCGTGTTCCCAGTGTAATGCTCCATTAAATGTTCTGTCCTGAGTTCCGGCATCGATACCTTCCCTGTGTCCAGCCTCCATAATGTCAATTTCACCACTTGCCGGCCATGTATTCTGAGTACCCAGCATCCAAAATGCAGGCCATAAGCCGTCTGCCAAAACCGGCAATTTAATTCTGGCCTCAATACGACCATATAATGCAGCTACTTTGCCGGAGGTATTGATTCGTCCGGAGGTAAACTGATAATCGCCAAAACTTTCACGTTTTGCAGTAATAATCAAAGCATTATTTCCTTCTCCGTCAGGCCCCACCTCCACATTTTCAGCACGATAGTGCTGAAGTTCCTGGTTGGCTCCCCAGTTCCAAACACCAACTTCTGTCTCATAATTCCACACATTGGTGTTTAATTCTGTTCCTTCAAAATTCTCTTCCCAAACAAGTTGGTACTCCTGTGCAGTTGCTGACATGATAAAGGCCGCAACGAACAACTTAAGTAAAACAAGGTAATTCTTCTTCATTCTTTCAAGATTTTAGATTAATTGTATGATAAAATGATTTTTTAATCGTTCCTTGAACATTGCTTCAGTTAATTATGAAAACGTTTCCCAACAATAGATCGTTGGGAACGCTTTCAACAATAAAAAGTCAGGTGTGAAATTAGGTTCACAGCTTATGAACACAGCAAAAGTATGCACAGATGTTAATTTTTGAATAAATATCATTTCACAATAAACTCTATTATTAAAACTCACACCTCATAAAAACCTCATCATAAAAACTCTTACAACCTGTCTATAAAGTCCTTAAAAATTACACAGTCCTACTTTCAATCACCTCACCAACCAAAACCACTTAAAACTAAAGATCAAAAAGAGTTAAATCCAGATCATTTTATTTGATAACGGAGACAAAAAAAGGATTCCGGTTTCCCGGAATCCTTTTCTTCATTAGAATGAATTTAAATAGTTACCTTTTCTTTATTGAGGCAGCCCAACCGCCACCTGATGACATTATAACAGTCATTGTTGTACTTTTATCAACTCGCTTCATCTCACGAACATAATCCTGCCCGTTACGGTCGGCATTAATTCCATCTCTAAAGATTACTGCTTCGTATTCACCCTCTCCAAGGAACGAAAAATCGATGGTTATATCACGTTCGTCCCAGTTTGTCATAGCTCCCACATACCAATTCTCCCCATTGCGGCGAGCGATGGCAACATATTCTCCTAAAACACCTTCAAGCGCAACTGTTTGATCAAACACCGTGGGAATTGAAGCAATAAACATGGTGCTCTCATGTTCCCTCTTATAATGAGTGGGGTTATCGGCCATCATCGAAAGAGGCGATTCATAAACAATATACATAGCCAATTGATGACACCTTGTACCCTGACTCATGGGAGTTGCATGCATTGCTCTCCAGTTCCTGCGGTTAGAATTAATCATGGCGCCGGGCGTATAATCCATGGGGCCGGCCAAAGCTCTGATAAACGGAATGGTCACATCATAATCCGGCATATCCAGATAGTCAGTCCACTTCACATTTTCCAAACCATAAACGCCCTCAAAAGTAATTACATTTGGATAGGTAAATTGCAATCCGGTAGGTTTATATGAACCATGGAAATTAACCAGCTGTTGGTATTTAGCTGCCATTTCTGCCACCTTATAGTAAAAATTTACAACCGGCTGATCGTCCCGATCCATAAAATCAATTTTATATCCTACCACCCCCATTTCTGAATAGACCCTCATCACCTCATCCATTTCCTGATTCAAAGGCAGCCACCCTGCCCACAAAATAATGCCTACCCCACGCTCTTTTGCATGTTTAATGATACCTTCAAGATCTATATAGGGCTTAATCTGAAGCAGACTCTCCTGTTCAGACCAGCCCTCATCAAGAATAACATACTCTATACCATATTCGGCCGCAAAGTCAATGTAGTATTTGTATGTTTCAGTATTTACACCTGCCCTGAAATCCACATTATAAATGTTTAAGTAATTCCACCAATCCCATGCAACCTTTCCGGGTTTAATCCACGACAAATCACCGATGCGATTGGGGGATGCCAAACGAGCCACCAAATCGTTATCAAGCAGTTCCACATCATTATTACTGACAGCAACTGCACGCCATGGAAAACTTCGTCTTCCCTCTGTTTTGGCAATGTAACCGGCACGTTTCGTGACAATAGATTGCAGATTGTTATGCCCACCCCTCTCCTCTTCAAGAGGGAAAGGTGCAAACCGGGCAGAATAGCCGGTGCGTTCGCTATTCACAGTAAGGAACATTCCGGGATAATCTTCAAGATCCACTTCTGTAATCACAATCTTCCTGTTTTTCCCGGCTTCCACAAGCAGTGGCATGATAATTAACGAATCTGACACAACCTCATCCAGGGTAAGCAAATCGTAAGTACTTTCAAAAGAAGTACTGTATGGATCAAAATCCCTCGGAACAATATAGGGAACCCAGGCCTTTTCGTGCGTTGGAAACACCAGGTTTGCCTCTTCATTTAAAATGGTTATATCACGTCGAAGCGAAGTGGTTAACCGATACGCAGCCCCATCGTCATAAACTCTAAAAACAATGCCAAGTCCATCTCTCAACTCAACAGTCATTTGATTATAGTGATTAATGACCTCACTTTTTCTGTAAATAGGGGTGTTGATGATCTGGTTTTCAGATTGCCGGGTGACCCTTTGCACACGTGTGTCTTTTCCCAAAACTCCCTCGTTCTCGAGAGTAAGGGATATAATAGAAGGCCCCATCACCTTTTCTCCATCCATTAAAAGTGACCAGGATACATGATCGGTGACTTCAACTTTGATTTCAAGATTTTTGTCGGGTGAATGCACCTTATGCACCTCGCTATATGAAAGAGAGGGAATCAGAAGTGCCGTTAAAAGAGTAACAATCTGTTTCTTCATCTGTTTATAATTTATGTTAGTTATTCCCGAAGCCTCGGGTCTCATTTCAATTGCATACAGCTAATGCAACCATACATCTATATATCTGCGCTCAACCATCTCAACATTATCACCCTTAAAAATCTAGTTGCTGATCTGAAAATGAGAAATCAGAACATTTCTGAATTCATTTGGTGTGATATAAAAAAGCCACATTCAATTCTAAATATACAAAATCAGGGCTTCACGTTAAGTGAAGCCCTGATCAGTACTCAACTATTTAACATCAAAAACGGAAACGTTCAATTTGGTTCTTCTGCCAAACGGATTTGACACAAGTTCAGCTTTACCATCTCTTTTATTTATTACCACTTCCTTTAGAAAATCATCAGAGGGCAAGCAAACCTTTCCTCTTGCAGTGGTTTCATCTGCACTGAATACTTTCAGTTCAATATTCGACCAGTCCATATATTTAGTAGCCTGAGCAAGTCCAATGTGTGGGATTACAGCTCCGTCCCTTACCAGGATTGCTGCGGGAATATGAGCGGTCTCAATTCTGTTCCATCCGGGATTGTAAATTTTTCCCGTTTGATAATCTATCCACTTATGATTTCCCGGCAAATAGACATCTCTGGCCTCCAGATTTTCAAAATGAGGCGCTACCAACATATCAGATCCAAAAAGGTACTGATCATCAACCAGCCAGGCACCCGGGTCGTCAGGATACTCAATAAATAGAGCACGCATCATTGGGAGGCCGTTTTCCACTCCATGCTTCGACTGAGCATAAATATAAGGCATCAACTTATACCGCATGTTTACAGCATCCCTGTAATCGTTCAGAAACTCTTCACCATATTCCCATGGTTCCTTGGGAGGATGACCATGAGCACGAGTGTGCGAAGAAAGAACACCAAATGCCAGCCAACGCTTATACACATCTGCCGGTGTAGGATCAACAAATCCACCTACATCGTGACTCCAAAAAGTAAATCCACTCAACCCCATGCTTAACCCTCCACGCAATGTTGCTTTCATGGCTGAATTGGTCGGAGCCGGATCTCCACCCCAATGAAGAGGATATCTCTGGGAGCCGGCCCATGTACTTCTTGCCCAAATGATGTTTTCACCTTTAATTTCTTGAGTTAGTTCGGCCACTATTTTATTATAGCGAAGGGGATACAAGTTATGCTCATACCATCCGGTACGACCGTTATGATAAATTCCATATACCGGAGCAGCTTCACCAAAATCGACTTTTATAGAACCTACACCCATTTCAAGCAAACCTCGTATTTTATCCTCGTACCATTTAATGGCAGTTGGGTTGGTGAAATCAAGAACTGCATCTTCGTATGGAATATTTCCTTTTGCATTTCTCACAAACAATCCTTGCTCAACGATCTCCTGAAATAATCTGTTCTTCGGCACAAAATAAGGTAACTGCCATAAACATGTATGAAAGCCATCTGCCTTCAGGTCTGATATCATCTTTTCAGCATCATCAAACCGCGATTCTGCAAATTGATAATCACATCGCCAATCAACTTCAAACCAGCCGGTATCAAAATTGATAACATCTGCCGGAATCCTGTTTTCGCGTAACTGACGGGCAGCCTCACGACCCTCGGCCTCAGAAAAATAGGTAATGCGACTCATCCAAAATCCAAAAGACCACAAAGGAGGCATGGTTGGTTTTCCCGTAACGTTAGTATATTCGTTTAAAATATCTTTAGGTTCTCCTATAAATACAAACAGATCCAGTTCTTCGTCGCCAATCATCAGAGCATTAACACCACTGAAATACTTACCTATATCGGCAGTAATTGGTGTTGAAGTATGAATAAACATTCCATAACCTCTGCTGCTTAAGAAAAAAGGAATAGGTTTATAACTGGTTTCATTCTGGGTTCCATTTGCGTCGTTTACCCAAAGGGTAACGCTTTGTCCTCTTTTATTAAACTCGGTATATTGCTCTCCAAACCCGAAAATTTTCTCACCCGGCTGAAGATTAAAAGCTGCATTAAAACTTCTCGAATAATCTCTTGCTCTTCGCACCCACGAGAAAGGCAGAACCGGGGTATAGGTTGAGGTATTATCCTCATAATTATTTGTACTTGTTAATATGCGACCATTTTCGTCGTACACAGTCACGCGCCATGGTTGTTCAGTAATAACAACAGAGCCATAGGGGCTGGTGTACTTATGGCCTTCTTCCACTTTGGAATAAACCCAATTTTTACATGGCGGCATATCGTTATTGATCAGCATCAACGACTTCTGTGCTGCCACCTGGGGGACAACAACTCCTGATTGAGCCCGAATCCTGACTGCACGGGGTGAAATAAACTCCATTGAGAATGGTAATGCAGGAGATACTTCGTATTCTCCTGCGGGGAATTCATTTGGTTCAGCCGGAGCCAGAACTCCCAACATATTACTGAAAGCCTGACGAGTTTCGTAATTGTATCGTTCGTAAACAATTTTCCCGGAAGCTGTTTGCGGATCAAAGTCTGCTAAACGATCAGCCACAAAATATGTATTCCGGAAAGATCTGAAATCCGGAGTCAGCTCCTGAGGTTCATTCAGCAACTGCATTCCCTGCATCTGTGCGTAAACCGGAACCGACAGTAAAGCAATTGCCAAAACAACCAGTGTTTTCATTTTGAAAACACGCCAATTAGATTTTTTCATAACATTAAGATTTTTATAAACCGATTAAAGAATTGGTATATGCAAGATACCCTACCACTACCAACCAGCCTAGTATTTTATTGTCAAAAACTTGTACTATATTATACAATAGATCGTTAGTCCCGACTCCCTCGGGATAGATTATTAGATTTTAGACACAAGTAAGTTTCTTATTATCAGTTAATTGCATAACGCCATAGCGAGTTCATAAACGCTTGATAATTAGGTAAATAAAAAATAATTGACGAACTATTAATTAAACAAAACATGTTAAAATCACGAATTATTGACTCTAATGAATTCACAACAATCTGTTATTTTCTGAAAAGGAGGATAGCGAAATACAGTGGTCTGAGATTCTATTTATTTGAAACTATTTTCTTCTATATACCGATCCCAAAGGGATTCGGCATTTAAGAAAAAACATAATCATTACAAAACAAACCACAATTAAATACTCATTATTTCACAACAGGCCCAATATCAGATTCTAAAGCAGTGATCACAATATCATCATGCGTTAACCCATCTGATTTTGCTGAGAGAACAATCTCCCCTGCTTCTCCTGTGCTCTGCACAAGAACTTGTGCCAAACCGTTAAATACCCTCCTTCTCCATTGATCAGCAGGAATTTCAACGCGCACCAATCCAGGATTGGTATTTTCACTGTTCCAGACATGTGCCTTAACAAATGGATTGGCCACAATTGTTACTACATTTGCTCCAACCTTTAGTGTTGATGCTGCGAGATCAAACTGGTGAAACGGAGCATCTCCTGATAAATTTTCTCCAACAAGTTTGCTATTCACATAAACCGACTGATTGTGTCCAATACTCTTATACATCCACTGAATTTTACCTTTCGAAAGATCCTCTCCGGTGAGGTTAAACGTCCCTCGGAAAACCACTGGCACAGACTCTGTGCCGGGTGCAAGACCATCTCCCTGCAATCCTGGCTCCCAGGATGAACAATCAAAACCTGGTGCCAAAACCCTTCTCAGACGCACCTCAGAAAGCGGTTTTGCCCGGATACTTTCAATCTTTAATGCCTTAATGGTTTCAACGAATTTGCATGGCTCGTGAGAAACCGGATCGCCATTTCCAACTCCAATGATGCGTCCGGGGCCGGAAATATCAAAAACAACATCATGCATCGCATCAGGAATTAAAACACCGTTCTCATCTTCCACCCGCACAGTGATAACAGACAGATCTGCCCGATCGCCACGAATCTCGGTTCTGTCGGCAACCAGTGCGACAGAAGAAGGAGTACCGGTAGTAGAAACCTCAGTTGTCATGGCAACCTCTCCGTTCTCGTAAGCAACAGCTTTTACTGTGCCGGGCTGGTACTCTACCATCCATGAAAGATAATCATTGGGTTTCATAGTCTGTTTCCCCAAACTTTCACCGTTTAAGAATAACTCTATCTCCTCAAAGTTGCTGTAAACCCAAACATCAATCTCTTCTCCTTCACGGCCGGGCCAATTCCAATGAGGAAAGACGTGCAAAACCGGATCATTGGACCACCACGACTTCAGATAATAAACATTATCTTTGGGAAAACCGCACAAATCCATCATCCCAAAATAAGAAACAACTGATGGGAATTCAAATGGTGTAGATTCTCCTCTATAATCAAACCCGGTCCAGATACACATTCCGGCTAAATAATCACGCTCTGCGTAATGCTTCCAACCATCGCGGATTCTAATAAAACCATTTGTAGGACGATCATAAGCAGCTAAATGCTGTTTATCAAAATCGTCAAAATAAATTCCTCGTGTGGTGTTGGTAGATCCTTCCTCTGTTCCCAAAGAGGCCTGCCACGGATTTGCAGCGTAATGCTTATCGGTATCTCCATGGCGCAAATAATTATACCCCATAACTTCAATCACACTGGAAATTCCGCCCCCCCAGGTACCGCTTACAGCGACATTAATGGGTCTTGTTTCATCGTACTTTTTCGCAAAAGCCTGCATATTGAGAGCAATTCGAGCGCCTTTTTCATTGCCTTCAATCATCCACTCTTCATTACCAATTGACCAAAGGATAACACTTGGATGATTTCTATCCCTTATGATCAATCTTCGCAGATGATCCAAAATCTCATCGGTAGTACCCATTAGCCGGTTTTCATTTACCACCAGCATTCCCATTCTGTCGCACGCTTCAAGCAGTGCAGGTGATGGCGGATAATGAGCCATACGGTAAGTGTTGTTACCCATGTATTGCAGCTGACGAATACGCCATTCGTGAAGTGCATCAGGGATGGCCGTTCCAACCCCGGCATGATTTTGATGATTATTGGTTCCTTTAATTTTCACATGTCGGCCATTGAGGAAAAAGCCTCTATCAGGAGTCCATTCTATGGTACGAATGCCAAACGTTGTTTTAAACTCGTCCACCAAAACACCATTCTGGCAAATATTTGTAACCAGTTGATAAAGATGTGGGTCGTCAATATCCCACAAACGTGGATTATCAACGTTTAATATCATGGGGTACTCCCCATGATACATAGATTTTAGTTCTTTAATACCAGACTTTCCTGAAGCGACTACTCGTCCCTCAGCATCAATTATTTTATTCTCAATCTGGAAAGATACCGGTTCCAGATTTTTATTCATAACAGTGATGCGAGCTGTAACCTCCGACTGGTCGTCATCAACTTGTGTGGTTACATATGTTCCGTATTGCGGAACATACAATGGATCTGTTTTGGTTAAATGAACATGTCGATAAATACCGGCTCCTTCGTAAAACCACCCCTCTTCCATACTTGCATCAACACGAATTGAAACTACATTATTGCCTCCATAATTAAGGTATTCAGTTACATCATATGAAAAACTGGTATATCCGCTGGGTTCATTGCCGCAATAAAATCCGTTCACCCAAACCCTGGCATCACGAAAAACACCATCAAATTCAATAAAAATACGCTTTCCCAAATCCTCCTCCGGAATATAAAATGAACGTCGATACCAACCAACACTTGACTCTGGAAAGCCTGGTCCTACAGCCTTATAGCCATGGCTATGACTAGCATCGGGATGAAATTCTGCTTCTACAGCCCAATCATGAGGCAAGTCCAACAGCCGCCATGATCGATCATCGAAATCAGCAGCTGCGGCACCATCACCATATCCGGCTTTGGCCAAATAGGTAAAATAACTGGTTCCAACATTAAAGTCCTCTTCAATGTCTGTTGCATGTCCAAATGCAAACTTCCAGTCATAATTCATCAGTAAGCGTTCGCGAGGTGATGAATCAGCAATTGCTGATAAAGACAACATCAAGACTGCAAACAGAACTCCCAATTTTCTTAGTATCATATTCATTACTCTTCTAATTTTTGTTAGAATTTATTTATTTCCCAGAACTGATTAGATATACCTCCTACTAAATGTAATTGTTTAAAATAATCTCGCATGATCCGGACAACAATAATCTTTTTAACCGGATTAACGAAAAATCGGCATTTTGCGGTAAAAGTCCACACTTTACAGTTGGCAAAATCCAAACGTCCCGGCAGAAACAATTCATTAGACTATACAAATATATCTTAACACTTTTTGATTGCTTGTACGTATTTGTATAACTTAAAGGGATAATTTGTGTAAATACAAGGTTGCTATGTACACCACTTAGGTGTTAAATGTATTTTAACGTCACCACTACACACAAACAATCAAACACTTAACTAAACAAACTCTAAAGAGCCCAACACAAATGAGATGTTTCCGTGAGTTTATTTATATTTTCATATACTCTTTCCTTCTCTGAAATTAGTTAGACAAAAAGCAAGCTTCAAACAATTAGTTGGATGGCATCCTCGTCATATGGACATATAATGCTCGCACTAATTTGGATGTCGTAAAGAGATTTATGGGCATACCAATATTTCATTACTGGATACTATGATAAAGTGGGAAATTACACCCAATTCGCACCAAACCCAATATCCGAAGTAGGAGAATTTAATCCGGAACAGAATAATCCAAATTTAAAAGTCTAGGAGTAAAAAGGGCTGTCGATCGACAGCCCTTTTTTAAAACAAATCACACCTAACAAAAATCCCGGAATATAAGACCAGACGATCAATTCTAGAATTAAGCATTAAGACTTACTCATTCCGGCATTTGTAAAAATAATTTTTTAAATTTAATTATACAATGAGTATTTCAAGAAGGATATTGTACATCTAAAAACCGTTTATCTGTACTTTTTTAAAATTTCATACATTTGTGAACCTATTGAAAAGGCGGTACGCTGTTTAATGAAATTGGCAGAACATTCCCTTTTGCGTCATAATTTAAACTATCAAGGCATAGCTGACGCAAAACATACTCCTGCTCCTGTGGATATATCCGGTGATAAAGAATATAATCCTGATTGTGAACTCTGAATACACTGTGATGGCCGGGTCCTACCACTGCCCCATCGGGAGTTGATTCCAAAATCGGACTGTACTTACCTTCCCTCCAAGGTCCATAAGGCGTATCTCCTACCGAATACCTAATGTGATAAGTCTCATTAATAGCCATTCCATCAGAATACATCAGGTAATACTGTCCGTTTCTCTTAATCATGAAGGCTCCCTCAAAAAAGTTTGGTGGGGTCACATCCTGGGGCTCTTCAAGAAAAGTTTTCATGTCATCGTCAAGACGAACAACCAAGCAACGTCCATTAACCCAGTCCCAACCAGAACCCCAGTATAGATATATTTTGCCATCATCATCAATAAAGCAATTTGCATCAATGTGATGTATTCCTTCGATAAAATCAGATGGAATCAATGGAGTGTTGTCGGCTTTTAGGTTTTCCCAAGGGCCAAGAGGGTGGTCGCTTCCGCCGACCCATATTTCACTTCCAACAGATATATACATGTAAAAGCGCCCGTCTTTACCTTGAATAACATCTGGAGCCCAAACATTTGCATCCATTGACGTTGGACTGGTGCATGCCTCTTTAGTTGGCCAATTTAGGGAAGCTTCTTCCCACGACAAAAAATCCTCCGTGACAAACACAGCCAGATCATCTCCTCCCCATGGATCCTTTGTTGCGTAAATAAAAAATTTCCCTTCATATTCAACTATTGCGGGATCAGCTCCAAAGTATCCTCCGAAAAGAGGATTGCCAACCACTTGATCTTGCTTACTCTGATGACAGGAAATCAAAAGCAGGACAAGCGATAATGTAAAATAAAAGTAGTTCCGTTTCATTCTATAAATATTAAATTAAGCGACTGTAATAATTCATTTTGAATCAATTGAAAAGATTTTTAGATTAGATGCTGAGCAAAGCGAAGTCCCACAATGCGGAATAAAACTAATAGACCGATAGACAAGACTCTAATCTATAACAATCGGAACAGATCTTTCTAATCATCGTAATCATGCGACAAGGTGTATTCGACCATCTCATTTAAACTATCAACTTGAACCAACCTTCGAAATCTGACAGTTTTATTTATTTTCAACCTTTTGAAAAACCCTTACGTAATCAACCTCATACAATATCGGAAAATCTGTTTCAGATGGATCTCCGCCATTAGAACCAATTGCAAGGTTTAATAAGATATAATGAGGTTGGCGAAATGGATTGAACCCATCATAATTTATGGTTTCATTAAGATCAATTTCATTTAACAACTCATCATCCAAATATATACGGATATAATCCTCTGTCCAATCCATCTTCCATATGTGGAATTCACTAGCCCAATCGGGGTCTTTTTCGAGAAAATACGAAAAAGGAATAACCTCGGAATCCCATCTGGGGTTATAGTCATTATTAACATCCCAAGCTGCATTTGCCAAAATAGATGGAACACCATCAATGCGATAATATTCCATAACATCTACCTCGCCACTTGAGGGCCATCCTCTATTTATGCCTAAAGTCCAGATTGCAGGCCACGATCCTTTTCGTGGATCGATTCGTGCGCGCACTTCCATTATCCCATATTTAAAAGAAAACCGATCTCGTGTCTTTATTAATCCCGAAGTGTATTCTGCATACTCTCTATTTCTTCTCCAATTTCGGCTATTGGGATCAAAATTCGGATTTTCAATCTGTTCTCTCCGTCCTTCAAAAACAAGAACACCATCTTTTATGTACACATTATCACGATGGTACCATTGCAATTCTTCATTACGAACAAACCCTTCATCGTACTCCCAATAATTCTCATTCACTCTGCCATCCTGATCAAATTCATCCGACCATATAAGCTCATACCCATCCGGTGTCCGAATTTGCGAGTTATCTCCATTGTCTGCAACAATACAAGACATTAATATAGATGTACATATTACAGCAATCAATTTCATCGTTTTCATTAGCCTAAATATAATAGTTAATCAATTATAGTTAACAACTTACACACTAATGTAAAATTAGCCTTATTAAGATATCTCAAACATCATAAATTCGGCATTATATATAACATTTTTTAAAGCAGCGATTTTATTTCTCTGATCAATAAAGGATTTCACAAATGACATATAGGTGACAATCATAAAAGACAGGCAGAAATTTTATTTTCTCCAGATCAACAAAAACCTAAGCAGCAGCAATGTTAAAGCGGTAAATAAACTTAGTACAGTCCATAAAAAAATGCGTTTTGGCCGTTCCATTACTTATAGGATAAACAAAATAAATAATTAACACTTTGCAAATTCAGAGAATTAAATCTTTGAAAAAAGACTTAAACAAATGTCCGAACAAGCCATACTAAAACTACAAAAACTCAATAAAATCAAGGATTTTAGAAAAATTAACATCATATGCAGAGAAATTGACAAACCCTGCTTTTTCAATAAAGTATCTTTAACAATTATTATATATTAAAAGAATAGCTTTATGAAAAAAACAGGATTACTCTTGAAAATTTTCATGGTTATATTTGTCTTGGGACTTTCAAGTACCAATATAATCATGGCACAAACATTAAAACACTCCTATACGTTTGAGGATGGAACAGCAGCAGACATCGTAGGGGGAGCGGATGGCACACTGCATGACGATGCAGTCGTGGAAAACGGAAGACTAATACTCTCGGGCACAGGCTACGTATCACTACCCGGCGAAGAAATTAACGTTGCCTCTTATGAGAGCCTTTCAGTAGAAGTATTTTTTAGTCAGGCTGCAGGCGTATCCGGCAATTCAACTTTATTCTGTTTTGGCCGAACCAATCATGATCCGGGATGGCCAATGGGAGTTGACTATTTGATTTATCAGCCAACCAGAGGAGGTGATGATAACTTCTCGAGATTTGCCATTTCAACTCTTAACACCGAGAACCCATGGACAACAGAAGTTGGTGCCAATGGAGATATGATTACAGATACAAGAACCCATCAGGTAGTGGGGGTGTTAACTGAAACTGAAATCACTCTCTATCTGGATGGTCAGTTTATGTCAACAGAACCATTGGAAGGCAACAATGCATTATCTGCCATAAGCAATGAGGAAGTCTTTATTGGTTACATTGTTTATCTAAATGATGCAAAATGGCAAGGAGAAGTTTATGAGATGAACATTTTCGATGGCACTCTTTCTGCAGAAGACGTAGAACAACGCTTCTGGGATTTCATGGGAGAATCATACTTTGATCCGACTCTTTCAGAACTATCATTTAATAGAGGAGTACTTACACCGGAATTCCATCCGGAAGAACAGTTTTATGACCTTTATGTGCCTTATGGTACAACCTCGGTTGCCTTGAACGCCCGAAGTTCAGCAAATGGAGCTGAAGTTGTTGTTTATGATGGGGCAGGCAATCTGCTACCTATAGATGAAGATATTACATTTACTGAAGATGGAATTGATCTGGAAATAGTAGTAACTGCCCTGGATGAGTTAACCGAGTTAACCTATTATGTTTACATCAATCATGATCCTGGTCAGGAATCAGCAGCTTTATCGGCAATAGAATTTTCTGCAGGTGGATTAACCACCGAATTCGACCCCGATGTAACCAGTTATATTGCAATTGCCCCTTATGGATCCACATCTGTTGAAGTGACCGGAATTCCTATGTGGGCAGGGGCTTCAGTTACAGGAGGCGGAAGCATCACTCTATCTGAAGGAACTGGATCAACATCAATTTCCGTAACTTCCGAAGATGGTGAATCAACATTAACATATGAAATAGAACTATTCGTAACTGATTTTACTACAGAGAAACCGTTATTCATACAGCATGAAGCCTCTGGTTTTGTATTAGGAGAAAGCGGAGAAGAGTATAATGTTACAAGGATTTATCATGCGATAAATGATGAGCCATCTATACTGTTTGTATTTGAAGAAAGTGGAGTTGAAGGTCAATATTTCATTAAAAATCAAAATGATCTATATTTAACTTTAGTAGAAGAACCAGTTTGGGATTTGGTGATGTCAGAAAACAAGACCGATGATCTTGACAGCAGCCGTTTCGTTGTTAACGAATTTGAACCTGGCCGTTTCAGAATTATTCCGGTTGGACGAATTAATGAAGGAGGCAGATACATCGGAACCAACAACACAAATCTGGAAGGTGGAGTTTACTCTGACAAATGGCTTGATAATGAATTAGCAATATGGAGTATTAAGCCGATAGAACAACTCGTTTCTCCTTATGACACATATCTTTCAGACTTGTCGTTAGATGATGAGATAAAACTACATCCGGCATTTAATATGCATATAGATGAGTATTATGTTATTCTGCCAACAGGCGCAACATCTCTTACTTTCAATGCGACTCCAAGAGATGAGAGTTCTACAGTTTCAGGAGATGGCACTCATGAAGTAAGCGGTGAAGGCCAATTGACGATTACTGTTACAGCTGTTAATACTGAATACACCAGAGACTATGTAGTTAATTACATGGAAATGCCTGAACTGACTATGCAACATTCATATACTTTTGCTGATGGAACAGCCAAAGACATGGTTGGAAATGCTCATGGTGATATCAATGGTGGAACCATCAACAATGGAACATTTATATCCAGTGCTAACGGGCATCACATTACTCTTCCGGCTGAAGAGATTGCGTTGAATGAGTATCCGGCGGTCACCCTTGAAGCTTATATCACAAGTGATATAAACGGAGGTTATACCATGTTGGCATATTTTGGTGGAGCATCGGGTTCTAATGCCTATTGGATGCAGCCCACTCGAGGTGGTGACGATCTTAGCAGCCGTACTGAATTTGGCAGTACCATGTACACCCACAGCGTAGCTACGGCTTCAGGACCAAGAATGGTAGATGGTGCACAACAGCATCTTGTAAGTGTCCTTACTTATGAAAACATTTACTGGTATATCGATGGTCAATTACAAGCAGTAACTGAGACACCTGATGATCTTTTAATAAGAGGCATCAGTACAGAAAATGCATGGTTGGGTTATGGAGGATGGAACGATCCAAGTTGGAGAGGAACGCTTCACGAATTCAACATTTATAAAGGAGTAATGGATGAGCAAGAGGTAGCCTTGCGAGCACAAGTATGGCCTACTCTTACCAATGCATCCAATGCAACTTTATCTGAGATTATGGTTGATTCTGATATCATCGAAGGTTTTAGTCCATTTGTAATGGAGTACACAGTATTTTTGGCTGAAGGAACAACAGATATCCCTGTAGTTGAAGCTACTCCATTTTATGAAAATGCAGGAGTCGTAGTCAATGCTACTGATAATCTACCGGGCACAACCACCATCGTTGTTACCTCAGCCGATGAAGAGTACAGCAACACCTATACTATTGAATTTGTTGTTCTTCAAGGCGAGATAGACGATGCGAGCCTTACAGAAATCATGATTGACGGCGTTGAACTTGATGGATTCGATTCTGAAGTTTTGAGCTATTCAGTTGAACTTCCTTCGGGAACAACGACAGTTCCGGCTGTTACTGCAGTAGCCAATAACCCTGGAGCAACCATGGTAATAACCGATGCTGATCAAATTCCAGGTTTCACAACCATAGTTGTTACTGCTCAAGATGGAACAACACAAGTGACCTACACCATAGAGTTTACTGAAGAGCCAACCACAAATATTTCTGAAAACGAGAAACCCAAAACAGTTGTTTACCCAACAGTATCTAATGGAAGTTTTACTGTAAACACAGAAGCCATTGGGAGCTCTATTACGGTTTATGATCTTCAGGGAAGAGTTGTTTTAAGAACTATTGCTGACTCATCGGAAGCAACATTCAACTTATCTACACCCGGAATGTACATCATTGTAGTTGAGAGCAACTCAAATGTTGAAACATTCAGAGTGATCAAAAACAACTAGAACCATTTTTCGGCTGTGCCGAAAACCTATAGCTCTATTTTTTAGAAGGCTGCCTCGTGAAGGCAGCCTTCTCTTTTATACAAAACTTCACAGATCCATTATAAATATAGACTTTACACCTTTTTACATTACCCCTATTCAAAACGGCTCCCTTCTAATTATTTCAAAAATTTGATAGTTTTTGTTAATTTTTAAACATACATCAATTATAAGAGATACTAATTTTGAAATAATCAATCGTTTTTGTGGCAAAAGCAATTTCGGAAAATTGAACAAAGTCATTTTATTATTTTTTTAACAAAAGGAAAACAGATGAAAAAGAAAGATTTACTTGTGAGATTGAGTTGCTTGCTGACATTCCTCGGATTATTCAGCATGACAAGTGTAAATGCCCAAGTTGTTGACGATTTTGGCGCGTTTGATGAACCCTTAACCGGAAGACATCTTATCTACTCGAAGGTAATAGTCTACGATACCAATGCTAATGGCACTTTTGATGCCGTATTCACTCTGTCTGAAACAGAAATTCAAGCTTGGACTGATTACTCTGTAGCAGTTCCGTTTTACACGAATGGCATTCATGTAAGGGTGGACGGTAGTTTTTTAAAAACCAATGATGTTATTCCTGTAGACGGTGGAATGTATGAATTATGGATCATAGTGGACGTTCCGGCTGAAACTTATCGGGTTTTTGCCAAATCAGAAGAGATGGAATTTCCTGTAATTATTTACAATGGAGATGCGCATTTCAGAAAAACAGATGTTTCTGCTATAAATTACTGGTCGCTTCTACACAATCCAGACAATCAGCATGCCAGATTGGAAATTGTTGACGAAGTTGAAATACGTCCCTTGGATTTTGAACCAACGTTATTAGGTTTAACAACTAGCATTGGGGAATTTGAACCAGATTTTAATTCAGAAATTACAAGTTACGAACTGGCCGTTCCATACGGAACCCAATCTATAACAGTAAACGCATTCCCAAACATTGGTACATCATTCGATATTTTTGACCAAACCGGAGCTCTGATTGGAAGTGATGGCGTTGTTCCATTTACCGGTGACGGAGTTGACCTAGAGATACTTGTAACGAGCATGGACGGATCTGAAATGCCGTATTGGTTGTATATTTTCGTGGATGAGGGTTCTGGCGATCCAACTTTGCGCGATCTTCAATTAAGTGCCGGTGCAATTCACCCCATTTTCAATCGTGAGATTTTTGAATATACCGCTATCGTGCCTGCGGGAACCACTACCGTTGATATCATTGGAACAACTAACTTCCCGGAAGCAACTATCTCAGGAGACACTCAGATAACTTTGTCAAATGGAACAGCAACGGCAACGATTACAGTCACTTCAGCAGATGGTTCTGAAACACAAAACTACTTAATTGCAATTGAGGAAGCTGAGCCTGCCGACTATGCAATTCGCATGCAAGGAGGCAATGGAAACAACAGCCACATCGATTTAAGCGGATTGAGTTTAAGCAGTCTGCCATATACCATCGAAATGTGGATTAGACCTGATGGAGCACAGCCCAATAACGCAGGTTTATTCTATAATAGAGAGAATGACAACCACCACGCAGGTTTGCAATATTCATCAGGATGGCAGGGATCTGGAAGACTCAGGTTTATGACCAATGTTTCCGGTGATTACGGAGTCCTTACGGATCCTATTCCTACCAATACCTGGCAACACGTTGCGGTTATTCTCAACGAAGACTCAAGAACCATTATTCTGGACGGTATAGAATACACCCAATACACTTCTGATTTTGGGGGTGCTGAACATACCATTAATCAGCCATTTGACTATGCTATAGGCAAACTTTACATTGGATGGGATAATGGTGATGCAAATCGCGCTTTTAAAGGTGATATTGATGAAGTTCGTGTTTGGAACCGAGAACTAACTGTTGAAGAAATCAATGAGAATAAATATGAAATATTGAACGGAGACGAATCCGGTTTGGTAGGTTATTGGAATTTCGACACGCCAACTCCAAGTTATGCATTGGATCTAACAACTAATCAGCACCATGGAATCATCAGAGGCGGAACCTATGTTCCCTCATTCCCCAAGGCAAATTTAAACCTGGAGTCTCTTGAAATTACTGATATAAATATTTACCCGGAATTCAGAAGCAATGTAACTGAATATTACACCGTGCTTCCAATAGGAACTACTGAATTAGAAATCAGTGCAGTTGCCATTGACGAAACGGCATCTGTTTCCGGAACCGGAACGATTTCCATATCAGAGGAAAAAGGCCAGGTAACAATTGAAGTGGCATCCGCAGACGAAAGGTATACTCAGGTCTATGTTATTAATTACATAGAAGAACAGCCATACGCATTACGTCACTCCTATACATTTGTGGATGGAACTGCTAAAGATGTAGTATCCGGTGCCAATGGAACCATCAACGGGGGCGTTATAAATAATGGTACTTATATTGCATCCGAAGCTGGTGATTACATTACACTTCCGGCTGAAACAATTGCTTTAAATGAATATACTGCAATTACTTTAGAGGCATATGTTACAAACGGAGTTAATGAGTCCTTTACAATGCTTGCATATTTCGGAGGCATGACAGGTTCAAATGCATACTGGATGCAGCCAACAAGAGGGGGTGGTGACTTAACAAGCCGCACTGAATTTGGCAGCAATATGCTGGGCGCTGCTGTAGCAACATCTTCAGGGGCAAGAGCCGTTGATGGTGCCAACCAACATTCTGTGAGTGTGCTTACCTACGATAACATCTATTGGTATATTGACGGTGCACTTCAGGCGGTTACTCCAACACCGGACAATCTTATCATTAAAGGAATCAGCACCGAAAATGCATGGTTAGGAAGAGGAGGATGGAATGATCCATCATGGAACGGAACCATCCATGAGTTTAATATCTATTCAGGAGAAATGGATGAGCAAACAGTTGCACTAAGAGCAACAGACTGGCCAACTGCCGACAACACATCCAACGCAACACTTTCTGAAATTACAGTTGATGGTGAACCATTAGAAGATTTCAGTACGTTTATGATGGAGTATCTGATGGTTCTCCCTGAAGGAACTACTGATATACCAGTGATTGAAGCTGTTCCATATTACGAAAATGCCACAGTGGTTATTAATTCGCCCGATAATTTGCCTGGAACTGTAACCATTGAGGTAACATCAGCAAACGGCGAATACAGCAATACTTATAGCATTGAATTACTCTTGCTGATGGGTGAAATTGACGATGCTACTCTGATTGAGCTATTGATTGACGGTGTTGCTTTAGAAAATTTTGATCCAGCTGTCTTGAACTACACCATTGAACTACCAGAAGGAACAACAACGGTACCAGTAGTAACAGCAGAATCCACCAATCAGGGGGCAGATGTGGTGATTACTGAAGCAACAGAGATCCCAGGCACAACCACAATTGTGGTTACGGCTCAGGATGGTATTACCCAACTAACATATACTGTTGAGTTTACTGAAGAGCCAACCACCAATATTCCGGGAGAAACCAAGCAACAAACTGTTGTTTTCCCAACCATAACCGATGGTAGTTTCACAGTAAAATCTGAAGCCATTGGAAGCACCATCTCTATATTTGATATGCAGGGAAGAGTGATCAGCAGAATATTGAAGGCTTATTCTGAGCAAACAATTGATGTTCCATCTCCAGGCATGTACATCATTTTAGTTGAAAATAATTCTAATGTGGAAACATTTAGAGTGATTAAATCCAGATAGTAGTTTTTAGAGTATTAATAGATAATTAAAGGCCGTCATTTTCTACGAAAATGACGGCCTTTTCTATTACCCTCTGTTTATCTGCACTTTAAAAACAAACAAACAAAACCATCAGTTAAAAAAATATCAAATAATTTACACTAATTTTTGAATTTGTACTATTACTTATAGATTTCAATTCTTTAACTTTATAAAACATAGATTTACATAAAGGGTTGTTTTTAGCCTATTATAATTAATTGTCTTTTAAACTTTTAAACAATAATCATTATGAAAAGATTTTTACTCAATCAGACCCGATTCCTGCTTATTGTTATGGGATTGCTGGGTTTTACTACAAACATTCTGGCTCAACCTGCGGTTGACCAAACAGGAACTTTTGATCCCCCATTAACAGGTGAACACCTTTTATATTTTGAAATGGTTTTCTATGATGCAAATGAAAATGGTAATTTCGATGCTGTTTTTTCGCTTTCCAACAATGAAATTGTTGCCTGGGGAGATGCCATCGCTGAGATCGTATTTTATGGCACAGGTGGGGGCATAGGTATTCAGCACCAACGTTCACGTGAAATCATTCCTATTCCCGGAGAACTAATGAAGCTATGGATGCCGGTTGATGTACCAAACAACAGATTTTCTTTGTTTGTTCAAACTTCCACAATGGATGCACCACAGGCTGTTTACGATGGATATGTTAATTTCTATGGAGAAGATCACGTATCAGAATTAACCAGGTGGACAGCATACCACAATTCCCAGGGTGAGCCGGATTATCTGGAAGTGAGTGTCATTGACTTCCTTCCACTGGATGACAATGCATTACTTTCAGGTTTGAGCGCGAATGTAGGCGAGATGTCTCCTGAATTCGATGCAGAAGTACTAAGTTATGACCTGGTTGTTCCTTACGGAACAACATCCATCACCGTATCGCCAATAGCGGCGGGAATGGGTGCCTCCATCGACATATTTAACAGCGGGACAGGGGAACTTATGCCGGCAACCGGTGTCATTCCATTCGAAGGAGACGGTGTTGACCTGGAAATCACTGTAACAGCCATGGACGGCACTGAAATTACTTACTTCATGTTCATATTTGTTGATGAAGGTGTTTCAGATGCCACTCTTCGGGACATTGAATTAAGCGCAGGATTACTTGAACCAAACTTTAATCGCGATGTAACCAGCTATACTGCTTATGTGCCAAATGGATCATCGAGCGTTACAGTTACAGGAATTCCTAACTTCCCAGAGGCAACTGTAACCGGAGGTGGTGAATTGGTATTAAGTGACGGTGCTGCAACTACAACAATCGTGGTAAATTCACAGGATGGATCAGCTACTAAATCGTACACGGTCAATATAGTAGAAGAGCCATTTGAATTGGTTCACTCATACAGATTCGATAGTGGAACTGCTGCAGATGCCATTGGAGATGCCCACGGAGTTGTAAATGGTGGAGCCATTTCTGAAGGCCGCTTTACCACAACAGTTAACGGTGAGTTTATTGAATTACCAGCCAGCAAAATCGGCATATACAACTATCGCATCGTAACTCTCGAGGCGTATTTCATAGCTGGAGAGGATAATCCGTACCATACAATGATGGCTTATTTTGGTAATACCAACGCCGGGAACAACTATGGAAACGATTATTACTATTTATCAGCTACTAATGACAACAGCAGTCGAACTGCCCTAAGCATAGGTCAACATGGAAGTCCATGGGCAGCGGACATAGACGTTAGAGGAGACAAGTTGGACGATGGAATGGCACACCATATTGTAAGCACTTTAACCCGTGACTCTATTTCTCTATACGTTGATGGAGTATATGCAGGATCAGCGGCACTTCCTGAGTCGCACAAAGTACAAAACATTGGTAGGAATCTGGCATATCTTGGAAAATCAGGTTATACTGGTGACCAAACATGGAGAGGTTCTTTGGTAGAATTTAATATATACAACGGAATAATGGATGCAACAACCGTTGCGCTTCGTTCTACTGCATTCCCGGTATATGATGTAGCATCAAATGCAACGTTATCTGAAGTGCTGGTTGATGGAGTTGAATTGGAAGGTTTTGCGCCTCATATCCTCAGCTACGTTATAAATACTGACGATACCGTTACAGAAGTACCAGAAGTATTGGCAGCAGCCACTAACACCAATTCAACTGTGGTGATCAATCCTGCCGAATCTCTTCCTGGCATAACAACCATTGTAGTAACTTCAGAAAATGGAGAGTACACCACTACCTACAAAATTGAGTTCTACAATGCTGAGGCTGATGCTTCATTGAGCGAAATAGTGGTTGATGGCGACATTCTTGAAGATTTTGACCCAGCGGTAACTGAATATGTTATCACATTACCATTTGGAACTACCGAGATACCATTGGTAACAGCAACTACCAGAAATCTTGAAGCAACAATGGTAATAACCGAAGCCACAGAGTTACCAGGTGTAACAACCATAGAAGTAACCGCAGAGAATGGAATCAATATCAAAACATACACCATTGAATTTGAACTTGCTGAAGAGGTTGTTGATCCAGATCCAAGCAACAGTATATTTGAAGAAGAAACTTCAGGTGTTGTTGTCTATCCAACAGTTACAAACGGCAGCTTCAATGTAGTTTCTGAAACGGCCATAAATAATATCACTGTATTTGATTTAAGCGGCAGAGTTATTGCCCGTTATCAAAATGTAGGCAACGAAACATCCATCACAGTTCAAAATGCCGGAGTTTATATTTTAATGGTAGAAACCGGTAGCAAGACTGAAATGTTCAAAGTCGTTAAAACCAACTAACATTCTTACTTATTGATATTTAAACAATATCAATCGAATAAAAAGGGAACTGAATTATTATATTTGGTTCCCTTTTTTTAAACCAAAAATCAAATATGCACTAATTAAAACAACAATTATGAAAAGAAAATTTACATTATTAAGATGGTGGTGCCTGTTAATAATTGCTGGTATATCAATAACCAACAACGTGAGAGCTCAAGTTGTTGATGATTTTGGAACATTTGATCCACCTTTAACCAACAGGCACCTGATTTATGCCAAAGTAATTGTTTATGACTACAATGAAAATGGAACTTTTGACGCAGTATTTACTTTATCAGAAACACCCATAAGTGCCTGGACAGATTATTCAGTGGCAGTTCCATTTTATACAAATGGCATTCATGTAAGAGTGCATGGCAGTTTTCTGTTAACCAATCCTGTAATACCGGTTGACGGTGCCACTTACGAACTTTGGGTTGCAGTAAATGTTCCTGCTGAGACTTATCGGGTTTATGCTAAATCTGAAGAGATGGAAGAACCCGTTATCATTTATAACGGAGATGCACACTTCAGGAAAACTGGAATATCTGGAATAGGTTATTGGTCGGCATTGCACAATCCCGATAACAACCATGCACGACTTGAAGTTTTAGAGGTTGGTCTGGTTACCGATAGTGATCCAACTCTGGCAAGCATTACCACCAATGTGGGTGAAATCAGCCCGGCTTTCAATCCGGAAATCAGAGATTACCAATTGGCTGTACCTTATGGAACACAATCCATCACCATCAATGCCTTGCCCAAAGGCATGGGAGCATCCGTTGATATGTTTGTTGGAGCAGGAGAGTTGGTTGGATCAGACGGCGTAGTTGCTTTTTCTGAGGATGGTGTGGATGTTGAGATTGCAGTAACAGCTCTAGATGGAACAGAATTATCTTATTACGTAGCTATTTTTGTGGATGAAGGAACCTCTGACGCCACATTACGTGACATCACTTTTAATACAGGGTCAATTGAGCCAAAATTCAATCCCGAAACAACTCAATACAAGGTTTATGTTCCAAATGGGATGTCATCAGTGATCCTCTCGGGAGTTCCTAACTTCCCTGGAGCTACAGTAAGCGGTGATGGTTTAATAAACCTTAGCAATGGACAAGCATCCACAACAATACAAGTAACATCGCAAGATGGTAGCAGTTCAAAAAGCTATCATTTAAACATCGTTGAAGAACCTTTCGAATTAATACATTCGTACCGTTTTGATAGTGGAACAGCAACTGACGTCATAGGCAATGCACACGGAAAAGTTCATGGGGGTGCTATTTCGGAGGGACGTTTTACCACAACAATCAACAATGAATATATAGAATTGCCTGCACATAAAATTGGAATTAACAATTACAGAATAGTAACATTTGAGGCCTATATTATCGCAGGTCAGGACAACCCATACCACACCATGCTGGCCTATTTTGGTGATACAAACCCAAGTAATAATTATGGGAATGATTATTTTTATCTCTCTGCAACCAACGACAACAACAGCCGTGCATCCATCAGCATAGGACAATACGGAAGTCCATGGAACGCTGACATTGATGTAAGAGGGGACAAACTCGATGACGGAATGCCTCACCATCTGGTAAGTACTGTTACGCGAGACTCAATTTCTCTATTTGTAGACGGGCAATATATTGGTTCTGCATCCCTACCAGAATCACATAAAGTGCAAAACATTGGGAACTCTTTAGCATATCTGGGGAAATCAGGCTACACAGGGGACCAGACATGGAGAGGCTCAATTATAGAATTTAATATATATAACGGTGTTATGGATCCTGCCATTGTAGCTTTAAGATCTACGGACTTTCCTGTATATGATATGACTTCGGATGCTACTCTTTTGGAAATAATGATAGGAGGCGCAGAATTGGAGGGGTTTGTCCCACATACAACAAGTTATTTGATAAACATTGAAGAAACCGAAACAGAAGTCCCTGAAGTATTGGCAGCACCAAAAAACACCAACTCTACAGTTGTTATTACGTCGGCTGAATCATTACCTGGCATCACAACCATCATGGTAACTTCAGAAAACGGCCAATATACCACCACATACTCAATTGAATTTTACAACGCAGCATCTGATACCAAACTATCAGAGATAAGGGTTAATGGAGCTTTATTGACCGAATTTGATCCACACATATTGGATTATGAGGTTACATTGCCGTTTGGAACAACAATTTTGCCGGCCGTTACTGCGACAACACGAAATCCTATCGCGACCGCATTGGTAGAAAATGCTACATCACTGCCTGGCATTGCTACCATTGAGGTAACAGCCGAAAATGGTATTGACATACTCATTTATACCATTGTTTTTGATGTAGAAGAAGAAGAGGTTGTTGATCCTGATCCAGACCCGGGAAGTAATTTCTATACACCAGAAAGCAAAGGAGTAATTGTTTTCCCAACTGTTTCAAAAGGCGAGTTTAATGTTATTTCTGAATTACCAATTAATAACATTACGGTATATGACATCAGCGGCAGAATTATAGCAAAATATACAAACAAGTCAACAGAACAAACCATCACTGTTCAAAATACAGGTGTGTATATTTTGGTTATTGAAACAGAATTAAAGATTGAGATGATAAAAGTAATTAAGACAAACTAAGTATTCAGTGAATAACGATTATAGCAGATCAAAAACATTCACTGAGAGTAAGCTTAAACAAAAAAAAAGGGACTGTGTTACCACAAGTCCCTTTTTACATCCAACTCCAAATCAAAAATTATGAAAACCAAAAATCATTGTATGTTATTTAGGCAGGTACCAACTATTAGGATCAGAAAGAATTCCTTCCAAGGCGCTGTTTCTCCTTGCTACCATTCGAGCAAGATATCCCGGATCGTTACGTCTTAAGGCTACACGCATCAGATCATGAAAACGGTGACCTTCATAAGCCAATTCCAATGCATACTCCTCTATGATCATATCTTCAACATATCGAATTGAATCCTGTAAAGTAGGAAGAGATGGAATTCTGAAAGAATTAACAGTACTTACATTTCCACTTCCCCGCTCACGAATTCCCCGACTATTGTTAAAAAATGCATGGGAAAAATCCATGTAAGTTGGCAAATTGGCTGTCCGTTCTCGCGATGGAACAATGCTATCATTCATAATCACTTGTTCCTTCAATCCGTGCTTAATCACTGAAAACGCAAGGTTCGGTTTACCGGCTCTGTTAACAGCTTCTGCATACCTCAAATGAAGTTGAGCTGCTCTATAAATAAAAATTGCACTTGCTGATTCAGTACTGGCATAATTTACATATTTTGATATATATCCTGACTGCCCTACATATTGGTCAGGAACAGTTCCAAACATTTCATCGAACAGATAGAAAGTATGTACACGGCGTAAATCGCCATCTGTTGTTACATTTGCATTGTGATAATAGGTCTGCTCAAGGAATGTTTCAACTGCGGCATTACTGGGCGCCACTTCAAAATTATAAACCATAATTGAATCCAAAAACGCACCGGAACCATATTCAGTGGATTTAGCCATGATGGTTAACCTTTCTGCGTGGATGTTCTCAATATCAAAAGCATTCCACCATGTACGATTTTGCCCCGTAAAAGCAGAACCGGTAACCTCCCATGTATTTCTAATAGACCAGGCTATAATAAATTCTGCCACCATCAGATTTCTATACTCCAAGGCAGCTCGCTCATACTCACCATTCCAGAGATACAAATCTCCAAGAACAAACCGTACAGGAAAATTAACTTCCAATGAGGTAATATTTCCGTCAATGGTAAACTCATTAGGGGGAAGAATATTTCTCCAAGGTTCTAAATCAGCTATAAGAATTGGTAATAAGTCATTCAAAGAAAGTTCAGGAAAATCTTTTTTGGCCGCATTTATTGTAAGTAAGGGTTCTTCATAATACCTTACTGAACCGTAATTAAGAGCCATTTGCAAATAAGTCCATGCACGAACAGCCTTAACAGCAGCCATCTCGCGCATCAGAACCTTCTCTGCCTGAATGACCACAGAAGTATCTAATTTACTAATGATGTAATTACACTGATTAATAACTGCATAATAATCTCTTATGTCAGCGTAAGGATTATCTGGTGAAATATTAAATTCAGAAATTTCACGTAAATCACGACCGGCATTGTTGGTAATATCCATCATGTCGCCCCGAAGCTCCCCCAGAAGAACATACCTTCTACCTAACTCCTGAAGTTTGGCATAAACCCCGGTTTTACCATACATGGCGTCAAAAGTCGTATTAATGGTGTGATTCTCTTCCAGTAACAGTCGATCTGAATCAACTTCCAGAATATCATCACAGCCGGTAATTAAAATAACGGCCATGAGACTGCCTGCTAATAGTTTTAATATATTTCTCATCTCTTGTTTCATTTATGCTACAGAATAAAATATCTGCTAAAATTATACAGTAAGTTCTGTTAGAGATTCATTTTAACTCCTACAAAAAAGCTCTTGGTGGATGGAAGAAGACCTGCGTCTATTCCTTGATATAGGACTCCGTTTCCAACAGAAACTTCAGGATCCCGACCAAGATAATCTGTCATTGTCCAAAGATTATTGGCCGCTACCCAAACATCCAGACCTCCTAGCCAGTTACTCTGCACAGGAACCTTATAGTTTAGTTTTATGCTCTTTAACTTAAGAAATGACCCATCTTCTATCCATCGATCAGAAAACCTTGAGTTCCCCATTGGATCTCCATAGTAAGCACGCGGCTGATTGGTTTGTTGACCTTCTGCTCTCCATCGAGTGAGCATGGCGGTTGACTGATTACTGAAATCACTACCTGACTCCAAACTGGCTCTTAAGTGGTTATAAACATCGTTACCGACAGAGTAAGTAAAGAAAGCATCCAATGTGAAATTCTTATAACCAAATCGGGTATTAAAAGAACCATAAAAATCAGGATTTGGATCACCAATAATCTGTTTGTCATTGGCGGTAATAAACCCATCACCGTCAACATCTTCGAAATGAACATCTCCTGCTCCAAAAAGGTAAGTGTGTCCCTGAGAATTGGTCATTAACAATCCAGCAGCTAAAGCTTCAGCTTCTGTTGCAAAAACACCATTGGTTTTATATCCATAAAACAGCCCTGCAGGATTTCCAACAGATGTGAGAATTTCTGCACCATAAATGGTTGTAGTATAATCTCCATCAGGAAGTGAAACAATTTCATTTCTATAATGTCCGATGCTAGCTCCAAGTTCCCATTGGAAATTACTGTTGTTGATCACCTTAACATTGGCTGAGAAGTCAAACCCTTGATTTTGAAGTTCTCCACCATTTTGCCAATAATATCCCTGTCCGGCCACTTCAGGAAGCTCTTTTAAACCCAGCAAATCTTTTGTATTATGGTGGAATATCCCTGCAGATAATGCTACCCTGTCATTAAGCAAGATGGCATCAAATCCAAAAGTTGCTTTGGAAGTTGTTTCCCATTGAATGGAAGTATTAGCAATATTGCCAATGATTAAACCATTCGCACGATTCATATAAGGTGTAGATATCAGATATGAATCTCTGGAAAAAGCTGCAATGTCATCATTACCAGAAATACCATAACCTGCACGAAACTTTAAACGGTCAATAAAATCTGCTCCGGCCATAAATTCTTCAGAAGAAACAAGCCATGCGGCATTTAATGATGGAAACATACCCCAACTGTGGCCTAACATTTGAAAACCACCTTCTGTCTCTTTTCCAAAACGGGAAGATGCATCCATTGAAACAGCAGCTGTTACAAAATAGCGGTTATCAAAACTGTACTCTACGTTAGCATAGTTGGCAATTGACCTGATTCTGTCGTTAATTCCATCTATAAAACGGAACTCCATGTCTCCATAAAGATTTCTTCTTTGATCCGTTCCAGAGTTATGCCCTTCTCCATAATCCAATTCGTAGTAATTGGATAGGAAACGCCAGCCAGCCATAGCATCAATTCTGTGCACATGATCAAACGTATTGCGATAAGTCAACCGTGTGTCGTCAAAAATAGCAACATTGCGCATTTGCTGAGACATAAACATATTTTCTGAAACCCCATACCCAGGTAAATCAATATCAGCCACCCCAAGAATAGGTCTGAAATAAGTCTCCTTAACTTTGTCGAGACTATAATCAAAATGAGTACTCAACTGAAGCCTTGGGGATATATAAAAGGTTGGTTTTGCCCCCAATGAAAATCGGTAATGCTTGTTAACATTTAAGGAGCGATCCATAACTGCACTTGGGTTACTGATGCCAAACTCATCACTATCTTCGTGATCGTTGGATTGTACACCTGCAGATGTAAAAGTATATGGATTTAAAAATGGTGACTTGATCATAGCCAGATAGGTAGGAGATGTATGAAATACAACTCCGTCATCAAACAGCTCCCTGTCAACATTTGAAAAAGACACATTCAAGCCTAAAGTAAAAAGTTCAGAAAGATCAAAATCAGCATTAAATCTGGTGGTTAATCTTTCCATTCTTGTGTCTCTTACAACACCTTCAACACCTGTATATCCAACAGAAAGAGCGTATAATGCCATGTTATCACCGCCGTTCACACTTACATGGTATGAATGGGTTAAACCAGTGCGATATACCTCATTGTCCCAGTTTGTGTTATTATGAAAACGGTTGTATCCCGGACGAGTTGGATCAGTCATCAAAAAGCCATATTGGCTGTATTCACTTCGGTGAATATTGGTTGTCCCCAGAAGTTCAGATGCATAGATCCTGAATTGATCTCCCCCCATAACAGGCAACGATTCCGGTTGAGTGGTGATTCCTCCATAAGCATTAAATTCTATTTGGGTTACAACCCCCTCTCCTCTTCTGGTTTTAATAAGGATGACTCCATTGGCTCCTTTGCTTCCATAAATGGAAGTACCATCTTTGATCACACTAATGCTCTCAACATCATTTAAATCCAGGTCAGCCAATGTATTGCCAAAATATCCGGCATGTATTGAGTTTATATCATAAAGACTGTTCCATATAACACCATCCACAATAATTAACGGCTGCGCATTCATATTTAATGAATTGAATCCACGAATAAACATGGAAGATCCCATTCCAGCAACGCCGGAACGATTTACAGATCTCACATTTCCACCTAAACGGGTTTTAATGACATCATCGATGGTTAAAATTGATGGATGATCAACATCCCTGGTTTCGCCATATGCCAAAGGCATAAAACTTTTACGAACAGGCCCCTTAAAACTTTCAATCTCCCGATAATTGTCTGTGAATATATCTGGAAACAAATCAACTACAAGACGTTCTCTTCCTCTCAAAGGGACTTCCCGCGTGCCATAACCAATGGCCACAATTCGAAGAATTTCGTTGGGCGAAGTAAGGCTTATGATATAACTCTCATCATCCTGAAGAGTTGCGGCAGCCCGATTATTAACAGCCTCTATACGGGCAGTTAATACAGATTCTCCGGTATTTGCATCCCGCACTAAAACGTGAACCGGGAAAGAATTATCTCCCTGAGTAGCATCATTACCGGATACCGTAGAAAACATTGCTATAGCTCCAAAGACCATCAAAATCCTCAGGCTTTTCATCAGTGCGCAGGCTCTAAAGCCATGGTTTCTTAAGATATTGTGTTTCATTATCATCAAAATAATATTTAGCATCCCCTTACTCAATTACGGGTTCTAAAATGATACAATCGATACGCATTGTTCTGCTATACTCAGCAGTCTCATCGGTTCGGACAGCATTGGTTACTTCCAATACAACAGGGACAGAAGGATACTCCTGATCAACTACATTAGCAAAATCAAAGGTAAATTCGCCCAAATGCATCCTTGTTACTTCATGCGCATCTGTCACATTGTTTGAAGGTGTGATTGGATTCCTTCGAATACGACCTGTGGTTGTATTAATGGATACCAAGGTGAAATTTGCTTTATTTGGCCTTGGACTGTTTGGATTTACAATTGCTTCCGGTACAAAAACTACATAAATATTATAAGTAGCAGATAAAGTATTTGGAATTTGAAAGGTCACTGATGGTTGAGCAACGTTACTCAAGCCGGTGGGCTCTACAACAATGTACCTGTCGTCAGATATATCAAACCCTGAACCTTGGCTATTGCGTTGAAGTATGCTGCTGTTTGCATTGGTGCGTCCTTGAGGAATTTCTGCTTCAACCAAAATTGGTTTAAACCATGAAGCTGTGTCTGAAATCTGTATGGAAGCAGTTTGATAAACCCAACCATTACTCAACTCCTGCGCAACAGTATTCGAAAACAAACCAGCCGGATTATACATAGTATTTCCATTGGTAGATGTCAAATACGGCATTGCCTCCGGACTCTCATACACCCCTCTGTAAAACAAATCCTGAATAATGGTAAATTGTGTAATAAAACGGGCTCTTCCTGCCCCACCAAAAACATCCGGGATATTGAAATAGGGACGAATTTTCTCATAGGCCTCATTCCACGCATCGTTGTTTGGAAGAAGTGCTGTATATATACTATCCTCATCATTAATGTGGCCAAGACGATCTAAAACCAGATTTCGGTAAACAAAAATTGAATCATAAATAGGCTGGTCGTCTTCATTATAACCAATCTCAACGCTATTAACAGGATCAAATACAAATCGATCTTGCCCATAGAGAAAGCTACGTAAAGAATCTAACCCTGATGTCCTGCCAATATGCTCCCAAATGTTATTGGTATATGGAACGTACCCATCAATAACATGTAACAATCCATTCTTCAACAAGGTATTCCCTTCACTTAATAGCATTCGCCCAAAGCTAAATCCTGCCTCTTCCCGAATAAATGTAACATACTTTCCGTTAAGCATACTCACTCTGCTTAACATCACTCCAGAAGTAGAAAAAATGCTTCTGGCTATATGGTTTCGAACAATTTCTACTACCAAATCTTCATTTTGCAAATCTACACCTTCCAGTGAAGCATTGTTTGGTGCCCATACAGTATAGGTCTGATCTGAATTAATTACTTTATCATACCCGGAAATGCGCAGCATTTCTGCAAAAGTGCTTAGTTCAGGTTTTGAATTGATATACGCGTATAAAGTCTGATCGGAAACAACTTTGGTTGATTTTGAGTAATGATCATCCCATGAATCATTACAGCTTGTTAACACCAAGGTCATGACCAGAATTATTACGCTAAAAATGCGATATAATACTGTCCTTTTCATATATAAAAGATTATAATCCACGTTTAATAAATATCCTCAAATTCCAACACCTCCACGGGAACAAATTCTAGATAATCGAACATAAATTCTCCCGAACGTGCCGCACGCACAGTAAACTCATGGTTTTTTGCCTCGTCAAAAGTATAAATGCCAAGTATTCTTCTTAATGCAGATGGACCCTGGCGTGCAGACTGAGTTGAATGTCCATACCATGTTCCGTTGATGACCCTGAAACTGGCAGGAGCTTTCATATACCCGCGGTTACGCATCATCCGGTCATTCTCAAAACCCTCAGGATCGTTAGGATCGCTGCCCGGTGGAATGTAACCTATTGATGCATGTCCTGCATTTCTGGACAAGTCCAAAGGAATACCGCTGGGAATCCCGTTCCAATACAACTGAGCAGCACCTCTGTTACCTGTTGCTACAAATCCAAATCGAACTTCATAAGTTCCGGGTGGAACAGGTGGGGTAACGATGGTAAACTCATACATTCCAATAAGAAAAACTTCATCTCCCTGATAATTAACAAACCGGTCATCAGAGTTAAAATATCCAAATTCAGTTGTTTCAGAAACATCAACGCGTTCGATATAATTTCTAGGGAAATAATATCTTTCCGATGGATAACCTCCTCTTCTATTACCCACTCGGATATTGTTATTAGTTAATTCAGGGAAAAAACTGGCGGAATTCATTCTAATTCTCTTGCTGGATAGCATCTGCTCAACTTCCTCATTATAGATCAAAATACCGTCAATTTCATGATAAACACCGTTTAATGCGTCATTATCAACATTATCACGAACCAAACGAACCGCTTGTCCGGAAGACGGGATCATATTGAACACATCGTATTCATTATTATCCCTTAAAGTCCTCACTTCCAACAATGTGTTTGGAGCCATTGGTTCAATGTACTCAAACATATCTACAGATTTAACAGAATGACTTTCCGTTGGATTCGAACCGGTATTGTCGTATGCTTCGATCAATAAATGTCGTGGAAGCTTTTTGTTCACCAAGTGATATGCAATAAACCTGTTCAAACTATTTCTCCTGTTTGTGATGTCTTCAATACCGGAATCATTGGGATACATTCTGTCATAAACAGTTGCTGCATAGGCAGCCATATCTTCCAAAGAGTTTATCCCATGTTCGGCAAATGTATCATCACTAACTGCGAAAATGGTAAAACCATATAATCTTTCCTGGGGAACAACATTTAAACTTCCAATGTTATTAGTCACTGGTAAATCCGCATATTCGGCCGGAATAACATAATCCTCATCTCTTATCTTCAGCAATTCCTGGTAAAGCTCAGTTTCAATCAGAGCTTGATACATAAGAGAAAATTGATCATCCTGTGAAAAGGCTTCAACCACGGTCAGATCACTGGGCTCTATAACTTTATCTATAACATGTATAATACCATTATGAGCAGCTATATCACGATTACGAATAACAGAAAGTTCGTTCACAACAAAATTATATCCTCCATTTGTACTCTGGATTTGGATGTTTAATGATCGACCAGTCATGGTTAGATATGGAAGAGTTCCTGCTGTGAACTCCATAGATGGAACCTCAAAGTTTCTAATGATGTGATCATGTACAATTCTGCGAATTGTATCAACCGGAAAATCTTCTACAGAAGATTTTCCTCTGGAACTATACAACGCAAGCATGGCATCGTTTTCCGGTAAAAAAACCGTGTATCTTCCATAGGCATTTAACAATCCCATTACACCGGATAACTCCAGCATTTTTTCAAATTCAGAAAATCTCTCAGGACGCGCCTCAATATACTGACCAATTGTTTCGCCTCGAAAAGTGTAGTAGTTTTCACCAATATCATCATCATTGCAACCACTAAAGAAACCAACCGACAAAACCAACATGATAACAGCCAGCGATTTCGTCAACACATTCATTACTTTGAGTATGTTTCTTTTTTGATTAAAAATATTTTTTCTATCCATAATATTTTATTTACCAGTTGATAGATTGATCACTTAACAAATAATAGGGGTTTTGTTCCAAAGCCCGGTTGTTCCTTAATTCATTGATGTGAATAGGAAGATAGAGCGCATCCATGGACGACAGTTTATCCGTAGGAAGAGAGGTAACTTTGCGTGCTACCACATTTAGCAGCGATCCGGGATTATTCTCCCGACGTGCAATACGCAGCAAATCAAAATAACGCTTCCCTTCGAACATCAGTTCACGCTGACGCTCTCTGTATAACAATCCCTCCAATTCCAACCTTGAATTATAATGATCAAGCAAAAGTGGTTGTTGATCTTCCTCAATATTGGAACGCATATAAACAGCATTAATCAATTCCATAGCTTCAGAAAAATGCCCCTCTCCCATTTGGATCAGAGCTTCAGCCTTCATCAGCTTGATGTCTGAAAGGCGATAAAATATCCAGTTCGCGGTATTAGACCTGTAAAAATATGAACTGACTCCGCTGGCGCTTTCAGTTCGCAAGCCTACATACTTGAAAGGGAAAACCATATCAACCATGGTTCTGACAAAGTCCTTTTTACGGATGTCATCTACACTCTCAATCACATTCCCGGAATTAGGTCGGTTGAAAATTCGGAAAGTATTAGTGGGACTGACCAAGTTATAATTAAGTTGCCAATGCCCTATGGTACGTCCGCTTCCCCCATAATAATCGTAAATAACTTGGTTAAAACGGTTATCAGTATCAAATTGTAACTCAAATATGGATTCAGTGGAATTTCCGGTGTAAAACACTTGCTGTAACAGAGTCTCACCGGGAACGAGGCTGAACTGAGAATCATTGATGATGGCATCAGCCATGGCTACACTCTCTTCATACTTTTCGCGCCACAGATAAATATCAACCAACAGTGCACGAATAGCGTTTCTTGTAACACGCCCCTTAGTATGACGATTGGTTTCAAAAGTCTCTCTCGCATAAATTAAGGCATATCTGAGATCCTCTTCCAGGTTATCAAGTATTTCATCTTCTGGTGATTTAGGCACGCGATAATCCTGATCATCATCGATACTTGGTACCTCTATCCACGGTACATCACGAAAAGCACGAACCAAATAAAAATAGGACAATGCTCTGATTGTTAACACCTCGGCTGTAAGAGCGCGTAACCGATTTTCCGTAAAATTCTCGTCACGTCTAACGACTTCGGGAGCAAAGTGCAAGAATGTATTGCAATAGTTAATAGTAGTATAAAAGGCACCCCATTGAGCATATCGATTATTAGGAATGATATCAAAATTCATCATTCTCAACATATCTGTAGCAGCGCCACCATCTTGTGGCAAGCTTCCAGGCATAATATTGTCTGAACGCACCTCTCCCCACATCAGCATGCTTTCCATTGCTCCATATTCAGTCAAGGACTGATAACATGCGGCCAAAACCTGCATTACGTGACTTTCATCTTGCCAGAAATCCTCTAAAACCACTTCGCCTTCAGGCTTGATGTCCAGCCAGTCATCACAACCGGAAAAAACAAAGATCAATCCGGTCATCATCACTATTGAAAATATCTTTTTCATTAGAATATAATTTAATTTATTCATTGACAGAATACTATGGACATAAGTTCTTGCATAATCGGAATTCATTCTATTCTTGTTGCGACACTCTCTCATGCTCATATATTATTCAATTTGTTTTTCAATCTAAGCTTCGCCAGATGTCATTAAGAAAATCCGGCTGATAATATTTCTAACTCACGGTTAAAAAATAGCCGTCACACCTATGGTAAAATCTTTAGATCGAGGTGTACTTGACCTGTCAACAGCAATTCCCCTCCAATCTGTCCCTACCTCAGGATCCACACCGGAATAATTGGTCCATACATAAAGGTTGTTTACAGTCAGATAAAAACTAAGTTGTTGGAAATAGTTTAGTTTATTGCTCGGCACTGAATAATTAATGGTGAGGTGGCGAAATCTTAAGAATGAACCATCCTCTACGAAACGGTCACTTCCTAACCAATTGTATCCATGATTAAAAAGTGCTCTTGGGATATCGGTTTCATCACCATCTTTACGCCAACGCCAGTTCACGGCAGTACTCTGGTTGTTATTTGAATGCATATTCTCAGCATGCATCTTGGCGTGATTCACAATTTTATGACCTACACGAAAGTTAAAAAACGGGGTCATTCTCCAGTTTCTAAAACGTACGGTGGCTCCAAATCCACCACTAAAATCGGGGTTGGAATCTCCAAGATAAACGATATCCAATTCATCTATTGAACCATCATTATTTATGTCTTCATAAATGGCATCTCCTCCTCTAAACTGGTATTGGTTACTGCGGCCGTATGCGAACATCATTGGCAACGGATCACCATTGGCATCCACAATGACATTTCCATTTCTATCGCGAGCAACAGGTGCACTCTCCTGAACTCCTGGAATATACTCATCGTATTGGTAAACTCCCTTAAAACGGAATCCATAAATTGATCCAAACGGATTACCTTCCTGAACACGCGTCAGGTAACTACCATTTTCAAAATTGAAATCAGAATTATAATTATCCAGGATATCATCTCTAAGCTCAACAATGGTATTAACAAAATTAGCTATGTTGAAGTTAAAGTCAATGGTCCAGTCATTGGCACGTATGGCATTGCTGGTCCACATTTCTATCTCCCAACCTTTGTTATCCATGGTTCCAACATTCTGCCAAGGAATTAGACCATGACCTGAGGATGAAGGAATTGACAAGTCTTTCATTAACAAATCCTCCGTTCTCTGATCATAAAGATCCAATTTAAGATTGAATCTGTCATTAAGAAATCCCAAATCAAATCCATAGTTTAATGAAGTGGTGGTTTCCCATCTCAAATCTGAAAGCTGTAATGTTGATGGACGGGTAGCACTCATATCCATATAACTTCCATAAGGAGCATAGCGACTGAAATGAAGATATTCATGGGCGGGTTGGTTTCCGGTAATACCCCAACTGGGTCGAACCGCCAACATGCTTAACCAGTTATTTGAAAAATCCATAAACCTTTCATCAGAAATGATCCATTTTGCAGATACGCCGGGGAAATTTCCATATTTGTAGTTATCGCCAAACTTGGTGCTTCCATCACGCCTGAATACTGCACTCAAAATATATCTGGACATGTAGGAATAGTGTCCTCTCAAAAGCAATGCATTTGATCTGTAACTGTATCGATCTGTGTGAAAGTCATTAATAAAACCCAAAGCGGATGCATCCACGATTTGTCCTGAAGGTAAATTAGCAGTTGCGTTTCTGTGCCTCATATTACTTCCGGTTGTGGCCTGAACAGAACCATAAAGCAACAAGAAATGGTTGGGATTTGCTATGTTGGGCTGCCAGGAAATATTATGGTCGGTATAGACTGTAACATTCTCAGAATCGTTATGGTCGGCAAGATTTACCATCTCATTGTTCCAAACCAGATTGGATGCTTCGGCCGGCAAGAATCTTGATACTTTGTCGTTATTCACATCAAAAGAGACATACATGTTATAACGCAACATCTGCCTGTCAGTCCTGGGCAGCATATCGTACTGCAAACGGAATGTTGGCAGAATTCTATAATTCTGCACGTTATTGGTAGCCAAATTAGCTATGGCCACGGGATTAAACATATCTCTCTGAGCAGCATGCAAATCAGAATCTCTGGAAATATTGTAATAAATATTGGTGCTATTTCCTTGTAAATCCTGCTGGTAAACACTAACGTTTGGCATTTTACGGTAGGCCAAATCCAGAATTGTAGGTGCGTCGTTATTTACACGCCAGGGACGATCATGGTCTGTATATGTAAACGAGAACTCCGATATGAATCGGATCCTGTCAGAAACGGCGTAATCAAGATAAGCACGTGAAGATATCCTGCTTAAACTATTTCCGATTACAGTACCTTGTTCTTCCAAGAACCCCCCGGAAACCCTAAACCGAGCGCGTTCACCTCCACCGGTCAGAGTAATATAATGATCATGTTTGTAACCGGTTCTGGTAACCTCATCAAACCAGTTTACATTATTGTTAAAATTCTGGTATTCAGGAAATGTAGGGTCATACATCAATTCAGGAATATTCGCTGCCGTTTCATTTTGAAACGGGTTAAAATAAGCCTGTCGTATCATCATGGTATAGTCATCCCCCGTAAGCATCTTGATGCCTTGAGGAATGGTGGCGCGTGACAAACGATAAGAGTACTGAACCCTGGTGGGACCTCTGGTTCCTTCCTTGGTTTTAATTTGTAAAACCCCATTGGCTCCACGAGAACCCCAAATGGCTGTTGAAGCAGCATCTCTTAACACAGTGATCTCTTCGATATCATCCGGATTAATACTCAACATGTTTGCAAATTGCTCCTCATTGGCACTTGAGAAGTCAAAACTTGGATCGACTGGTTGTTCATATGGTATACCATTTAATACAATCAATGGTTGCGCATTGGCATTAATGGAAGCAGTCCCTCTAATTCGCATGGTTGAGCCACTTCCGGGGTCACCGGAGGAACCTACAATATCAAAACCGGGAACACGTCCCTGTAGTGCATCATCCAAGGATGTTACCTGAACTCCCTCAAACGCTTGGGAACTAATTGTAGACATTGCCATGGAAATCTCTCGTTGAGGAATCGCAAAAGCCCCGTCTGAGTACGTACGTTCTGCAGTAATGGTAACATCCATCAACTCCTGAATCTCCTCTTGCAGTTGAACATCAATTCGTCGCTGATCGCCAACTTCTATGGATTGACTAACAAAAGATATAAAACTAAAAACAAGACGGTTCTGTGGGTTTCGAACAACAAGCAGATACCGCCCATTTAAATCTGTTACCGTGGCACCTACCATCCTATTGGTGTTATCGATCTCGATAACATTTACTCCTATAAGAGTTTCACCATCGGTGGCCGAAGTAACAGTTCCCTGAACCACTACATTGCTTTCCTGAGCTTGCATATAATCTCCGCAGAGAAAAAGCATGCAAAGTATGAATGTTAATGCTGAAAAATTAATCTTCATCTGATTATAATTATATATTTACCAGGGATAAACCCTATTAAAATAAATTCCATTCTCGATGTGATGTGGGATAATTTTTCCCACTTTTCATGCCGTTTATCTTTACTCTAACCATGACAACCTTATCTTATTCAAACCTTAACACATTATCAATTTGATGTATTACAGCTGTTGAGGAAGTTGTTATAGACGAATTGGTATAAAGAGCACTTTCGAGATTCACAACATTTCCTGGGTTTGAATTAAAAATATAATCCCTGGCCATGATGTTATAAAGACCACTATCGGTTCTAACTCTGGCACTTACCACATCTATATTCTCTTCTATTTCCGTGGTAAGAACAAGGTCTTCCCCACTACTTTGAGCTCTAACACGATAATATTTATCTTGATAGGTTCTAAAAAGAGTCTCTTCATCATCAAGTTTAATGGTAGAGGTTTGAAATAACCCTGTGAAAGCTTGACCTCCTATGAAAAGTGAATTATCCTGAAAATGATATCTGATAAATCTTTCAAGTTGATCAATGGCTGCCTGACGTGCAGGTCCTTCATCCATATCTTCAATTCCCTGAATGCCCGGTCTACTGATCCATGGAGATATTAATCCCTGCTCTATGGCATCATTAACCGCATCATTTGTGGGAACATAAACTGTATAGTGGAAAGTATTGAAGAATCTTGTTGAAAAATCAATGCCAAAAAAGTTATTCCCTGTTACAAAAATACGTCTATCCGGATCCTGCGATGTAGCAGGGGGAGGAAAACCAGACATGAGATTAAAAAACTCGTTAAACTCAGGTGTTTCGCTTAATATAGCATAAACAGATCTAAGTGGCGTTTGAATTGGCTTATCAATAAAATATGTACGTCCATTCTCCTGATTGTAGACCTCTGTAACATTTACGATGGCACCATTTTCGATATCACCACCACCTTGAATTGTTAAGTTCTCGCCAGCACCCTGAATACGTATGGTATTATTCCCTTTCGTCCTGTAATAACGAGCACCGGACTCAACATCGCCAATAACAATATGAGAATCGAGCAGGTCAAGCAAACGATTTGCTAAAAATGCAGAGGTCGTAATAACTCTCAAAGAGTCTCCAATTGTTTGATTAAATGGGTCGTACTCATAAACAGTGGCATTTACAGCCTCTGTTTCGGTATTATACCAAAATTTAAGTGCCGCTTTTTGGTCCATTCCAAAGGCATACGGATCAATGTAATTCTCAAAAAACTCATCGGTTGGTACAAAAAAGCTATAACGTGAAACCAGGGAGTTCAAATAGAGTCGGAAGTCATTTTGACGGATTCCCCAATTGAATACTCTCGTGTCTTCACTAAACAAAACCGGACCGTATATAGAGATAAAATCATCTGGAGGATACACATTGCTCGTGTGATATACGACTCCATTAACCCCTACATAAGCACTCTCAATATCAGAAGTTGAAATAGGAATCGGAGAGTTCTCTGCATCTCTCAACCGATGAAAACGAGCAGGTACCGATTCAAGAAAAGAGGTTCGCATATGTCTTCTGAGTAACAATGCGGCTATGTCATCAGGAACATTTTCCCAGCTTCCATAACGATCTTTCAGTATGGCACCACTCCCACTGTTAAAATAAAACTCCATTGTTTCATCAGTAGGTACGAAAATGGCACCCATATCAGCCTGTAATCCTGCGGAGGTAGGATTTTGATAACTATTCCAACCGGGATTAAAAGGCAACCAGTATTGATCACTAATCATAGTAAAATCCGGATATTGAATTCGTCCTCCTACCAGACTGAAATACTCTTTTGTGTATATGGTATCGTTAAATCCGGGGTTAATCTGGCGATAATTATCAGTTAAATCCATGGCAGGATAAGGAGCACTAAACCGCTCAAGTAAACTAGAAAAAATTGTGGTACGCTCATTTTCTGCAATGTGTTGTGCCATATTTACTCTGGGAACAAGAACCTCCTCCAAAATATGAATGTATCCGTTTTTACAGGTGATGTCCCTTTCAATAATTCTGCTATCAAAGATAAATGCGTCATCCCCACTTCTTTGAACACCAGTAATTAATTCGAAATCGCTGTCGCTGATACCAGCTCTGCGCAAAGGTCTGTCGAGAAAATGAACAAGCGGCCATGGAGAATCATCTTTTACAAGATAAAGACCCGATTGGCGGAATGAATCCCAGTGTGGTCCGTCAGGTAATTGTGCTCCAGATTCAAAACCTACAGTATCAAGAACTGAAATAGACGAAGCACGACGTAAAGCGGTTCCTCTGTTTAGCTGTCCGCTGCCATAGAAGTTAGCCAATGTTTCAATTAGGTAGGCATTATCAATGGAACTAAAGTTAAGTAATATATTCTTTTGAGCTAACGAAAGTTCTTCATAGCGGGTAACACCCCAAGGATTACCCTGAAAAAACCTCTCAAACGCTTCATCATTGGCAGCAAACACGGTTTTACTGCCTGTGCGCTTCATCACCTCAGCGTACCCAACATCATCAATAATCCGCAGATAATAATTGAAATTACCATCCTCTGCCAGATAATCATAGATACTCTCACCAAGCCACTCTGGTTCCTTTTCGGTATATAGGTAATCATCCTCGCAGGAAACCATCGCAAGCATTCCTGCCAGAAAAAAGAAAGCCGTTATGACATAACGAGAATTTCGTTTCCAAATTCTTTGCTTCATCTTAATATTAAAATTTAATTAAAGTATGATGATAAATACAATAAACAGACTTCTGTGATATTGGGTGATAGGAAGGACATTCTTTACAGTAATTATGACTCTTTTGAAATAAGTGTTAAAAAAAATCTTTTTTAACACTACAAATATATTTTCTCATATTCTATATGTTTTGCAATAAATCAACATAAACTATAAGAAATTCGACAAGCGTCACAACAACCTCATTTCATGATCATTAAATATGCACCGAAATCAAATTAACACAACCATCTGATAATATATCTGAATGATTTCAAGTACATAACACTTTTATACAATTAGAGCAGAGTGTAAAATCGGATCTAATTTTTAAAAATCTTGGGTAATGAAATAAAAGGCGAATTCAATTAAAGACCAAAGAATGATGGGATAGTATAAGTTGAAAGCATAAAAATAATAAACCAAAATGGAATTTCATATAAAACAACCACAGCAAAACACAAACTTTAACACTAATCTAAAAAAATTACACCACCCTGATTATCTGATTGATATTTAAACAAAAATAAAAATACAGACTGTTAAAAATGATTAAAACCTTCCGTTAAATATTAGCACAAATTCGATTATAACATTTCAAAAATTCAATAGTAGTTAAAAAAAAGCCGGGTAATCCAATTAAATTGAACTACCCGGCTGAAAAAATTAACACCTTCAAATTATTGCTTTAAAAACCTGACAGGTTGATGATCCTCTACTTTCAGAATATAAAATCCTGATGGCAATGAACTCACATCTATCTGGTTTATCGCAACTGTTTCAATCTGTAACCTTCCAAACATATCTACAACCTCTATTTTTGCAGGTTGATCAATATTCAAAAACAAAACTCCTCTTGTGGGATTTGGGAAAATCTTTAGGCTGTTAGAGTTTTGGATTCCTCCAATACTGGTTGACTGATCGGCAGCAAAATCGATGATCATCCATGCCAATACATCGGATTGGATAGGCACTATAGCACCGGACATCTCCCTTTGTCGTAACAAATTCACCGATCCGGCCTGAAGGTTATGATGCCTTACAACAGATGCAAATGGATTATTTGTTGATTGCAAGCCTGCAAAAACCCCAGGCTCCGAATATGTATTATCAAAGGTTATATTAACAGGTTGAGATGTTATTCCTGAACCTTCTTCTGAGCGTCCAACAGTGATTCTTTTGCCATCAACTTCTCCGGTACCGGTTTCAATAGCCAGATAATTAATCCGCTCTCCAAACACATTGGAAGTAACTCCTTCCTCTTTTCTGATGGCAACCTCAAATCCCTCAGTGGTAATATTCCTTACCGCTACAACTGTCGCGAAATTGTTACTGTTGGACACCTGTGTACAGAACACAGCTGGAACTGTCTCAAAGGACTCATCAAATGTTACTGCCACCCAATCCTGAGTAACTCCTGTAACAGCTTTGGTTTCGGCTTTTAATCCTCCAAAATTATAATTACCTGCAACCAATGCTATGGTAGATAATTGATCAATTGAATTGAAATTTGGATTGCTGATGTAATTCCATGGATGCAAACGGAAATTAAATGAATTTACAGAAGCCGAATTGACCCTGGTTGAATATGCTACAACGTTTTGAAAAGATGGAGCTCCCAACAAAACCATCGGATTTTCAGAAAATCTTTCGGCGAATATCACTCTTGACCAATCAGGGTTGTTAACAGGAAATTTTCCTGCCTGAATTTGTTGGTCTCCCTCTGTTTGATAGAAAGAATATTCATTGGAATAAACATACCCCCCAAACATAGACTCTAAACCCAGACGATAAGTTGTAATCCCTGAAACATTTGGATCCACAGGGTCAGCAAATGTTCGAACCGAAACATCACTGGAATTATAAATTACTTCAAAGCTGCCATTCCCGGTTTTCTTCTCAATAATATAGGATTGAGATAAATCACCATTGGGATCAGTCCACGACAAACTAATGCTGTTGGACAAGGTTAAATGTCTTCCTGACAATTCAGGCTTACGGTACGACCAGCTTGGAATAACTTCAAAAGCTGAATTATATCCTATAGGAGGTGTCGTACTGGCATAATATGCACCTGCAGGTGTAAACTCTCCATTCTGGAACATCTCACGATGCGCCTCTACCCAGCTATAAATAGAATATCTTTCAACAAAAGAAGTGGTATCAAGAACATTAAGAATTCCTTGCAAATCGTTTAATTGTTTCTGCAACTTATCTTCCCAGGATTCAGGCCACCACTCATTGGTCCAGTTGGCTCCGTTGTTCCACTCCTTGATCCAAATTGGACGACCTCCTGTGCGCTCATGTACATGAAGAAGCCTGTCGTACCATTGTCTTGGGGTCATTCCGCCCCAATATGCATGTATAACAACAAAGTCAACTCGATAGTCAAGCTCATCACATTTGTCAATAAAATTAAATAGAGACCAGTTGTTAAAGGGATCAGAAGTTGCCGGGGAACCAATTCGGAGTCCGGACTTCATATATTCAGGCCACATGGCCAAAGCAGCATCAAAAGTCATATTAGCCTGATCGGGACGATCTGGCTCATTGAATCCCATCAAATGGGAGATGTTCTGCTTGTTATTAATTTCATTCCAACCTGGCCAACCAGCATTATGCTTGTTGGGTACATATTCATAATCCAATGAAGTGTTCCCTCCTGCTCCCCAGTCATAATACCAGGTCGAATTTGTTCTTCTAACTTCATCCATATTCCAACCGGCCCATCCTTTTTTACTGACCCATTGATGACGAAATACCCGAACAAATGAAACTGTTCCATTTAATAGTTCAGGCATAACATCGATTTCAACATCTTCCTGATCGGCGATAAAAACCCGACTATAACCTAAACCATCAGAATTAACAGCAAATGTTGCCTGATACCCTCTTTTAAGAATAAATGACCGAATCTCATTGTTGAAATCACCTAAATTGTTGTGGTAGGTGTGCAAATCCAACTCACGTGATTCGCCTTCAAATCCTTCTTCAGTGAAAACCGTCAATGGCCGAAAACCTGATCCGTGAGGCATTAGCACAGCTCCATGAGCATAAATACCGATACGACCGTTTACTCCATGCTGAAAAGGTTCACCATTGACTAAAATATTGTCGATATAATTTTCATTTACAACAGAAGGTTTAATATTTAAAAAGAAAACCCAACCATCCACATGATTTAAAGAGATTGTGCTATTAACTAAAGGATTTTCATCCGCAGTAATATGCAGCTCATAAGGTTGATCCAAAACCCGGTTTTCATTCTCAAGAAATTCAACGACTTCAGGAGTAATGGCCATGGTCGAGAACATCAGCAAAAACACCGGGATAGCAAAAACCAGTCTAAGTCTGTTTCTGACTGATACCAGTTTATCTAAGGAAATAAGTTTTGATAATAAACCTTCTCCTATGGAATAGTAATGTTTATTCATTTGAAAAAATATATTTAAGTTTCTGGTTAAACGTTTCTTCAATTATATAACTCTAATAGAATATTGCTGTTTCCATGAGTGCAAGTCATAATTTGTGATATTAAATTACCAGTTACCAAGACCATCCAAAGTCATAGAATAAACTATTTTACAATGGTTTATAAGATCCTGCTCCGAACTGTACTCATGATAAAAATTCAACCCATAAGGCCAAAAATGAGCAGCATCTCCATTTAGTCTTGCAGTTGCATTTCCTGTAAGATATCTTAGCATCGATGTGGCATTAGCACCTTGGTACACCCCTCCAACAATCAGGTTACTCCTCCAATGATTTGTTGTTCCTACCCCTACAGTATGAGCAATTTCATGCATAGCAGTTACCTTTTGCATGGTATTTTTGTTCCCAAAGCGAATGGTTCCGTTAAAGTTACCATCAGCTGTTGGAACATCGGGATTATAATATACATTTAGATGCTTTTCAAAAGCAGTATACTTATTATAATAATATAATGCCTCATCCATAGCAACTGTGATCCGCTCGTATGCATCCAACTCATCTGCCGTTGGGTTAGCTGATCGGTGTAAAGTATAGGTAACATTTGCTTTATTAGTAGTGAAGGTTATTTCAGGGCCATACGCGATTCCTTCCCCATTGATGGCAAAACCTCTTACATAGTATTTTGTATTCGGTTCAAGCCACTCAATTCTTGTTCGATAAGTTCCAGTTCCTTCACCTTCTATTATATGATTGTACTCTATTGTAGGATTGGGTTCTTTGCTCCAGGATACTCCGCGGCTGGTAACAGGTGAACCTCCATCATTTGGAACACGTCCTAAATAGTTGGCAGTGATACCTGTTTGGCTCTCAATTCCTCCAGCAAAAACCCGGGCCAGTTCAGCAGCGTCTGTTTCAACTACCATTTCTTCACCATAACTGACGCCTGTGCTGTTGATAGCAAAAGCACGGAAATAATAAGTTGTAGAGCTATTTAAGCCGCTTACTGTTGTGACAAACTCTCCGATACCACCATCCTCATCCTCAACAAATGAATCGTCTATCTCAGGCATACCAGTTGTATTCCAGCAAACGCCCCTTGAAATAACGGATGTGCCCATATCATCTTCTATTAAAGCTCTAATCTTTATAGAATTGGCAGCAACTTCTATAATTTCTGATTGTCCAATTTTTGCTACTTCTGTTTCAAGAGTATTAAAAGAGTATTCCTCTCCATAAATTACTTCTGCATCAATAATCGCATAAACCCGCACATAATATGTCTTTCCACTTTCAAGATCGGATAAATCAACAATAAAGGAACCGTCCTGGTCTATCTCCTCACCCTCCACTTTATTAGATTCCATGTCAGGTGTTGTGTTAAAATCCCATACTATGCCATACTCTTCCAAATCAAAACCTTCATTTACTTTTACGGCAGAAATAACCCTGGCAGATGTATATGAAACATCAGTAACATCTTTGATTAAAATCTTACTTGTAGGACTTTTGTCTGTAATAAAGCTTACATCATCGCTGTATGCTATGCCTACTTCATTAATAGCAAATGCCCGGACAAAGTACTCTGTCCCGCTTTTCAGTGAAGTGATCTCAACAGAAAAAATTCCATCAGGACTTTTTCCTGAACCTTCCACATACAAATTATCTATATCGGGTGAAGGATTAACATCCAGGCAAACGCCATAACTCATAACAGAAGAACCGCCGGTTGAGATTATTTGAGCTAAAACTGTAGCCGAAGATTTGGATATATGATCAACCTCCATCGCAGCAACAACCGGCAACGATTTGGAGTCCTTATCATCAGAACAACCAAAGGCAATAAATATAATTGCTAACCCTAAAAACACTAAAGAAAGACTTCTCATATTATGATGATTATTTTAAAAATTTAAATAAATGCTTTTTAATAAATACTGTAGCACACAATTTTATAGTTTTTAACATTTCAAAAATAGTATTTGAAATCGATACTGGATATAACAAAAAACACAATCAATAACACAAATTTGATGTGCCATCAAAAACAATATCCATTCACACTTGCGAATTAATTGGGATGTTGTGTAAGCTATTTCAAATAATTAATAGCCTATTTAAATTTTATGCAAATCCTTTCCCAAAAGCCTGCCTAATTTCACACTATTAAACATTTTTAATTATTTACAAACAAACAGACTATTATGAATGGCCTATTACCAAAGAAATTAACTCTGAATCTTACAATATTATTATTGTTTCTCTGGGGTATTAACGACATCAATGCTCAGAGGGTTCTTGAAAGTTCTGCGTTTCCCGAACCTATAACCAGTCAAAGCATCGTTTACGCATCGATGATTTTTATAGACGAGAATGAAAATGGGAACCATGATGCGGCTTTCGTTCTATCTCAGGATGAAATTCAGAGTTGGAGTGACTATTCAGCTGCAATAGCATTTTACAACAACATTCAAGTTCGCCATGGAGGAGTTTTTAGTGGCGAAAACAACATTACAAATATTCCTGTTGTTTCAGGTTCACTATATCATTTTTGGATTGAAATTGATCCTGTATCCAAAACCTACACTACTTGGGCACAAACAGGAAACATGCCTGAACCGGTACTAATATTTGAAAATGCTGATTTTAGGAATCAGGATGCAACAGCCATTGAAAGATGGAGCACCATAAACAACCCGCAGGGTGAACCTGATATTGTAGAAGTGAAAACTATAAAATTAGTTGATGCAGTTGGTAAATTGCCACCAATGGCAATTTACTTTCCAGGAGGAAATGATGGCAATCATAGCAACGTAGCTATTCCTCCATTAAATATAGAAAACTTGCCGGTTACCATCGAAATGTGGTACATGCCTGACCCCATGCAACCATTTTACTCAACATTATGGTACACAAGGGAATCTGAAAATAACAATAGTGGAGTACAATATGACAGATGGGGAGATACTGAAAAAATTAAAGGAGTCTGGAACGGGAGTTCCGGTACAGGACTTCATCCTAATTACCCGCTAAAAGGAGAGTGGAACCATGTTGCTTTGGTAATAACCGAAAACACAAAGACTCTGTACTTAAATGGTGTACCTTTTGAACAAACAGGGTCATTTACAAATTTCAACTTTAATGGAACAACTTATCTTGGGTGGGATCCTGCTGTAAATGATCGGACTTTAAGAGGTCTGGTTAATGAATTCAGGATATGGAATACTGCCAGATCAGCACAAGAACTATCCGATTATAAAAACGAAACCCTTACAGGTTGCGAAGATGGGATTATAGGTTATTGGAACTTCAATAATGCATCTCCTCAGGTCACCGATCTTACAAATAATGAGAAACACGGGATCATAAATGGCGCTGTTTACGTTGACTTAACAGATGCATCATTAAAGAGCATTTCTCTTAGCACAGGCAGCATAAATGAAAATTTCAGCTCTTCAATATTTAACTACACAGCAGAATTACCTTCAGGCACTACCTCAGTTAACATATCTGCTGAAACATCAGTTATATATGGGGCTAACATCCACTACCCAAACAGTGGTATCATTGATGTTTCAAGTGGAAGTGCTGAAATAGAACTCATTGTAACAGCTGCAGACGGTATTACAACTTCAAGTTACAATATTCAATTGGTTGTAATTGATGAATCGAAAGATGCAACCCTGGCTCAAATCACACCTGAGATAGGGGCTCTGGATCCCATCTTTGACCCGGAAGTTTCGCAATATAATTTGATTGTTCCTAAAGGTACTACATCAATTAACATTGATGCTGAAACAAACATACAAGAAGCTTCTTTGGCTGGAGATGGCAACATCTCTCTGACTAATGGAATGACAACTGTTCACATAGAGGTTACTGCAACAGATGGCGAAACATCAAGAACTTATACAATTAATGTCTCCGAAGCAGATGGAACCAATTATGCATTACAACTTTCCGGAGATAATGGAAATAATAGTCACATCAATATTTCAGGTTTCCCCTTAAACAATTTGCCCTACACCATTGAAATGTGGATTAAACCTGAAGCAACCCAGGCGGATAATACAGGGTTATTCTACCATAGGGGAATATCTCAGAGTGGAATTCAATATGCGTCAGGATGGCAGGGATCAGGAAAATTGCGATTAATGACTAATGTTGCAAGCAACGATTATGGCACCCTTACTGACATAGAAGTAGTACCGGGAGAATGGCAACACGTCGCTGCAGTGGTCACTTCAACTTCTAGCACCATTTACTTAAATGGAAATGAATATTCCAGACAGGTTAACAATCAAAATTACGATTACTCAACAGGTAATCTATATATTGGCTGGGACAGTGACGCAAACAACAGAGCATTTAACGGCACTATAGATGAAGTTCGAGTTTGGAACGCCGCAAGAACAACTCAACAAATAGAAGAGAATAAGTTTACAATCTATAACGTTGGAAGCGAAGAGCAGTTGTTGGGTTATTGGAATTTTGATCTTTTAAACAACAGTCAGGCTGTCAATCTGGGCTCAAGTAAATATCACGGAACAATTAAAGGTGGCACATATGTTGTTTCTTCGGTGTTTACACCGATGGAGTACCAAAGCAGCAACTCCCAACCGTTAGTTGGATACATCAATGCCAACTCAAAGAATAACGCAGTATTAAAATTGGAAATTCAAACCAGATATCAAAAGAATCCATTGCGCTTAACAGAGCTGGTTCTAAATCCAGCAGGTACTTCAAATAAAAATAATATAACCAATATCAGGGTTTACTCTACAGGCAAATCTGAGCTGTTTGACACAGCCCAACTTATTGCTGAACTAAAAGATGAATCAATAACTGATGAATTTGAGATCCAACTTGATCACACATTGATAGCAGGTAATAATCACATATGGATTACTTATGACATTTCCTCTGAGGCACTGAATGGTGATGAGTTTACTTTGTATTGCGAGAGTTTTATTCTTGATGGAGTGGAACCTCAACGTTATGTTCCGGAAAAATTGTCACCGGATAATAAGTTAACTGTAAACACCGAGTTGTTTATCAATCATTCTAAATTTCAATACGACGTTGTAACGCAAGTTGCAGCCACATCAGTTGAAGGAGCCAATTTTGCCTCGTTTCAACAAAACGCCATAATGACTTACAATGGTTATCAATATGTGACATATTGGAACCGGGCTGCAAGAGTATGCCTGGCAAGGAAGCAACTTCCTGATGGAGAGTGGGAGGTTATAGAGTTTACAGATCACACCGTGAGCCTAAGTCGAGTGGCGGATAACCATTATACGATTTCAATGGGAATATGTGAAAACGACGGCACCATTCATTTATCATACGATCACCACAATACCGAACTAAGATATAAACGCTCAGTTCCAGGTCTAGCAAACAATCCTGATGAGCATCTCTGGAATGAAGCATCCTTTGGCCCAAGAATTAATTACCTGATATCCGGCAATCCGGTTGGCAATGTAACTTACCCCAGATTCCTTTCAAAACCCAATGGAGACCTTTTATTCGAGTGCAGAATAGGCTGGAGTGGCAGCGGAGATTCATTCCTTTGGGAGTATTCAGGAGAATCCGGTACCTGGACCTACATCGGTGAATATCTTCATGGCACTACAAGCGATGAAAATGCATACATCAATGGAATCAATTACGATCCCAATGGACGACTGCATGTTTCATGGATTTGGAGACGAACACCTGATCCTCGGACAAATCATGATGTCTATTATGCATACAGCGATGACGACGGAAGAACCTGGTACAATGCTCAGGGTACTCAAATTGGAACTGTCAACACCAATCCTGTTACTCTAACATCTCCGGGAACAAAGATTTGGGATATCGGAACGAACAGAGGACTTATTAATCAGGAGTCTCAAGCTGTTGACAGTAAAGGACGAATCCATATCCTTCAATCTTACATGCCGGATCATCTTCCAAACAACAACGATTTTTGGGGTGCCAGAATAAATCATGGATTTCTGCGTCACATATTTATTGATGACGATGGGAACTGGCACAATACCTTAATTGCGCCATCAGGAAGAAACAGAAGTGAAATTGCAGTAGATGAAAACGATAACGTTTATGTTGTTGGTGGGAATTACAGGATATATTTTGCTGCAGCTTCTGAAAACTATCAAACTTGGACAGAACTGGATGTTTCCGAAAGTAATACTGGAATGAATGAAGGACTGATCGACAGAACAGCATTATTAAATGAGAATGTTCTTTCATTTGTATTTGCTCATAGCGACAATGATGGAAAAATCATTGTTCCTTATTACCAACTTGAACAAAAGCATCCAGGAAATGGGAACGGCTTAAATCTCTCATTATTCGAAGATGAAGAAGTAACTATTCCGGTTAGTCAATTCCTTGATAAAGTCAATATAGAAGGAGGTGTGATAGATGGAGTTGGCTCCGGACTTTTAAGAGTTTCCGGAGTCTTAGAAACCAGATATGCAGAACCATACTCTTTATACCTTACAACATCAGATAACACCAAAGTATGGATTAATGACAAACTGATCCTTGAAACCGGGACAGTTGCATCTGCAACTGAATTTAGAATTGAGATGCCTCATGTCCCTTTTCATAAAAACAGAATCAGAATTGAGTCAGAGTACAATGCAGAAACAACCCGATTAAAACTTGAGTGGGAAAGTCAATCTCAAACAAGGGAAATCATCCAAACATCATCTCTGTATGGAAAACTGATAGATTATACGACAACTTTAGAAACAATCAAGGAGGATATCAATTTCCAATATTTCCCCAACCCTTTCAACAATGGAATCACCATTTTAAAAAGCGGAAATTTCATGTATCAGGTATATTCGATAAATGGAGTAATGGTGGAAAGTGGCTATGCATCTAACCATATCGAAATTGGGCATCAATTGATAAGTGGAGTTTATATCCTAACCATTAAGCAGGACAGCAGCAGCAAAACTGTGAAGGTGGTAAAAATGTAGTCATGTTTATGTAGCTTAAGGCTCTTAACCTGCTTTATTCAAAACCTCTAAATTGATTACCTAATTGGTTCTGAATAAAACAGGTTAACCACCATTTAGGTGATAAGATTCAAACCACAAAGATCATTAGGAAATCCCTAATGATCTTTGCTTTTTTGATGTGGCTATGACCACATCAATTTTAAGAAAGCAATTAAAACATCTCAATCGCCTGGAATCAATTTTTAATATCGTTTTTTTAGTTCTTTTATTGCAGAACTTAATAATATGTCATATATTTGTACCATCATTAAAATACGAAGAATAGAAATATGTCAACCATAAACGATAGAAGTGCATATATTGAAGAAACAGGATTGCTGTTTGAAACATTCGGAATGACACGAATGGCAGGAAGAATTCTGGGTTACCTAATGGTTACGGATAAAGAGATGGTCTCTTTTGACGAGCTCACTCAGGTATTGCAAGCCAGTAAAAGTTCCATCAGCACCAATGTAAAAGCCATGACCCAAACCAAGTTTATAAAACCTGTTACCATCCCCGGCGACCGAAAAACCTATTACATGTTATCCGACGACATTTCATGGGTGGAACTGTTTCATCAACGCACAGAGCAACTTAAATACTTGAAGGCTTTATACAAAAAGGGACTTAATCTCAGATCCAATAAAAAGGACAAATCATCGGTCTGGCTGGAAAATGCCATCGAATTCTATGATTGGATTATTGAAGAATTTCCGGAAGTGCTGAAAAAATGGGATCTTTATAAAAAGAATAAATAGTTTACGACTATTTATTTATCTTTTTGGTTCTTTTATGCCCGAACTTATTGTATTTAAAAAACCACATAAAACTAAATAGAATGAAAAAAGAGGCTAAACTAACAAGAACTATTCTGACGATTGGCTTACTGGTTCTTACTGTTTCATCAGCTACTGCTCAGGATCCCAAAGAGATCATCCGCAGAATGGAGGATAACATGCGAGGAGACGCATCCTACAGTGAAATGACTATGAAAACAGTTCGCCCCAGGTACACACGGGAAATTACCATGAAATCATGGGCATTGGGTGATGATTACTCTTTAATATTGGTTACAGCTCCGGCTCGCGACCAGGGAACCTCTTTTCTAAAACGAGGCAATGAAATTTGGAATTATGTTCCCAACATTGACAGAACCGTCAAGATGCCTCCCAGCATGATGTCTCAATCGTGGATGGGAAGCGACTTTACTAACGACGACTTGGTGCGCGGGACTTCATCTGTTGATGACTATGACCACAAGTTGTTAGGCAGCGAAACTATTGATGGTGTTGATTGCTACAAAATTGAAATGATCCCCCACCCTGAAACACCAGTGGTATACGAAAAAGTAATATACTGGGTGAGTAAAAGCAACTATTTGCCGGTAAAACTTGAGAACTATGATGAATACCAGGAGTTGGTAAGCACCATCCTGTTTCGTGAGGTGAAAAAATTGGGCGGCAGGGAAATCCCTACAATTATGGAAATGATACCGCAGGAGAGAGATGGACACAGAACCATCATCACCACTCACAAAATGGATTTCTCAATCAATTTGAACCGGAGTTTCTTCTCTCAACAGAACATGCGAAACGTGAGGTAATTCAAATCTAAATTAATTGAGAAACTATGGGTGCAATTTACAATAGAGCGTTAGACTTTCAGATATTAGATTTAAGACATAAGCAAGATTCTCATTATCTGGTATTTAGATTTCACACAATTAGATTCATATATCTGATAATTAGGCAAATAAAAAAGAATAACGAACTATTAACAATTGGAATAAAGGAATTAATTAGCAGGTAACGAACACAAACATCTGAAACCAGCAATGAGAACAACCCATAGAGATTCAATGTCGTTTAGTTAATGAAAAATTATATTCGCCTTCGCTCACCCTTTTATTCCCCAAGGGGATTCCAACCCGCGCAGAAGGATTTCCCCCTTGGGGGGATTAAGGGGAGCGGGAAGGATAAATGCCTTAACTAAAAGTCATTACATAGAGATAAAGAATTTCAAAACATATGAAATATGAAAACAGTCATAAAAACCACCAACCTTCAAAAGATTTACAACAATTCTGTGGCGCCTGTTAAGGCGGTGAACGACATCAGCCTGGAATTCAAGGAAGGAGAGTTTACTGCTATTGTAGGCCCGTCAGGTAGTGGAAAAACCACTTTTCTGAATTTGATAGGCGGATTGGATAAACCAACCGGAGGGGAGATATTCATTGATGGAACAGAAATTTCCACGATGAAAGAGAGCGAGCTTTTCGATTTCAGATTACGAAACATTGGTTTCGTATTTCAATCGTACAATCTGATTCCGGTGCTAACAGCAAAAGAGAATGTCTCATTTATCATGCTTCTGCAAAAACGTCCCAAAGCTGAAATGGAAAAAAGGGCAACGGAGATGCTTGAACAGGTGGGTTTGTCCGACAAGCTCAACTCACGCCCCAATCAGCTTTCAGGCGGGCAACAACAAAGAGTTGCAGTGGCGAGGGCACTAGCTTCCAAGCCAAAATTTGTACTGGCTGATGAACCAACAGCCAACCTTGACACAGAATCGGCATTTAACCTGTTGGATATCATGGAAAAACTTAACAAGGAAGAGAACATAACGCTGATTTTCTCAACCCATGACCAACGAGTCATCGAACGTGCCGGAAGAGTAATCACTTTGGTGGACGGAAGAGTGAGTGAGGATGAGGTTGGGAGTTCAAGGTTTGAGGTTTGAGGTTTGAAGTGCAAGGTTTGAAGTTTGAACTTTAAACTTAGAACTTAGAACCTTAAACATAAAACCTTAAACTTTACACTTACTAAAAAATAATAAAATGAAGATTCTCTTAATACTTGCCTGGCGCAATTTGTGGCGCAACAGAAAACGGACATTGATCACCGTCAGTTCGGTATTGTTTGCCGTACTTTTGGCCACTCTGTTCGTTTCTATGGAGAAAGGCTCTTATGAGCGTTTGATTGACAGCATGGTTAGATACAGCACCGGCTATATACAGATTCAGGATGTGCTTTTTGATGAAGAGCCTTCCATTGACCACACCCTGCTGTTTGACGAAGAGATAGAGGCTATACTTAAGAAAAACGATGAACAAATAGCCTTCCATGTTCCAAGGCTGCAAAACTTTGTGCTTGTAGCTACAGAAAACAACACCCGCGGAAGCATTCTGAACGGGATAGACCCTGAACTGGAAATCAGGATGAATGATCTGAATGAAGACCTCGTAAAAGGAGAGTTTCTAAAACCCGATGATAATGGTCTGATGTTGGCAGAAGGATTGGCGGGAATTCTGAATGTAACCGTTGGCGATACGCTGGTACTGCTCGGGCAGGGTTTTCATGGCTCAACTGCTGCGGGAACCTATCCGGTAAAGGGAATTGTAGATTTGAAAATTCCGGAAATCAACAACAACACCATCTACATGTCGCTCAGCGAGGCTCAATGGTTTTACGGAACAGGCAACCGGGTAACCTCTCTTATCATTATGCCGGAAAACCCGGCACGTACTCAGCAGCTGGCCGAAAATCTCAGAATGATGATTGACCCGGAGTGGCATCGGGTATTAACTTGGGAGGAGTTGCTTGAAGACCTGCTTAATTTAATGAAATTTGATGTGGCCGGAACCATGATCATGATGATGATTCTATACATAATTATTGCTTTTGGTTTGTTTGGCACCATTCTTACCATGCTGATTGAACGGCGCAAAGAGTTTGCTCTGCTCTTCTCTCTTGGGATGAAGCGGGCGCAGGTGGCCATTGTCTGTTTTTTTGAAGCCCTTTTTATCTCAATGGCGGGCGTAGTTCTTGGAATCATCATTTCAATTCCGGTTGTGGCGTGGTTTTACCACCACCCCATTCCTCTCTCGGGTGATATGGCCGAAGCCATTGCAGACTATGGCTTTGAGCCGGTGCTGCCATTTTCTGCAGACCCAAACATATTTTTAAACCAGGCTTTAATAGTACTCATCATCTCCTTTCTGATTGGACTGTTTCCTGTTTACAAGGTATTCAGAATTCATATCATGGAAGCAAAAAAATAGATTTCTATGAACACACTACTAATCATATCATGGAGGAACATCTGGCGGAATCCTCAACGTAGTTTTGTAATGATTATAGCCATAATGGCCGGGTTGTGGGGTGGCCTTATGGCCGCTTCCCTTGCTCAGGGACTCATGAATCAACGATTCAGAACCGGTGTGGAACAGGAATTTTCACACCTCCAAATTCATCATCCCGAATTCATCAAACAAGACAACGCAAAATATGTAATTGAGAACCGGGAGGAGCTGACAAACCAGCTCAATAACGATGAACTGGTGGCCGCATGGAGTGGCCGCACCATTGTGAGTGGCATGATGGGGACTGCAACATTGACCAGCGGGGTTACCATCAAAGGAATTGACCCTGAGATGGAGGCGCAAACAACTTTTTTGAACGAAAACATCATAGACGGTTCATATTTAGATGAATCAGCACGTAACCCCGTGCTGATTGGACGAAGTCTGGCAGAAAAAACAAAAACCCGTCCCGGCTCACGAATTGTTCTTACCTTTCAGGATTTGGAAGGAGAACTGGCATCGGCATCGTTCAGGGTATCGGGCATTTTTCAAACAGCCAACTCCTTTTTTGATGAAACCAATGTGTTTGTGTTAAAACAAGACATTGGCCAATACCTTGGCAAAGTAACTGTTGTGAATGAAATTGCCATCGTGTTGAGCGATTTAAACCAAGTATCAGACTTTGCAAAAAACTACGCTTCAAAATACCCTGAACTGGAAATCAGAACCTGGTCGGAACTGTCTCCCCAACTGGCCTTTTACAATGAACTGGGAAGTACAATGTTCATGATTATCCTGATTATCATCCTCATGGCATTGGCTTTTGGATTGATGAATACCATGCTGATGTCGGTCATTGAGCGAATCAGAGAACTTGGTATGCTGATGTCCATTGGAATGAGTAAAAGAAAGGTGTTTGTGATGATATTACTGGAAACAACTTTTCTCACACTTACAGGCGCATTGGGTGGCATGCTGACAGGGTATGCAACGGTATCTCTTTTTCAAAACAAGGGAATTAATTTGGGAAACGTAGGTGGCGACTCCCTTACCGACTTTGGCTTTGAGCCAATTATATATCCTGAACTGGCTCCCTCCTATGGATTGGTTTTACCAATTCTGGTGATAATTACAGCATTTTCAACATCCATTTATCCTGCATTAAAAGCCATCAGGCTTAAACCGGCCGAAGCGGTAAGGCAGGAGTAGAAAAAGTTTTTTATGAGAACAAGAATATTCACCCTATTTATATTCATCACAACTTTCAGTTGCCTAAAGGCAACTGAAAACATCACCGTGAGAGGCTACGTAAAAGAGATGCCGGGTGTAAGGCTCTCCAACAGCTTTTCTGATCCGGCCTTCGATAACCTCATCCACAACCGCTTAAACCTAAGGTGGGATTTGAACAACCACCTCCGCCTTGTGGCTGAAGGGCGTAACCGTATTATATACAATCCACTTTTCGCTGATTATCCATTTTTTGCCGACATCTTGGCCAAGGACGATGGATTGATGGACTTATCGTGGAACTGGTTGAACAATGGTCGGTGGGTTGGGAACTCAGAGATTGACCGTATATTTATGGATTACAGGCACAACGACTGGCAATTTCGTGTTGGGAGACAACGCATCAACTGGGGAATCAACCTGGTATCAAATCCAAACGACCTATTCAACACCTATTCATTCTTTGATTTCGATTATGAAGAGCGACCCGGAGCCGATGCCTTAAGGATTCAATACAACATGGGATTTGCTTCACGTGTGGAGGCAGCTTACAGTCCGGCTCGAGATGGACGCCAAAGTGTGGGTGCTCTGATGTGGGTAACCAATCACCGCGGGTATGATTTTCAGATACTGGCCGGTTATTATCGACACCGAAGTGCGGTTGGTTTTGGCTGGGCAGGCAACATTGGCGGCGCAGGATTTAAGGGGGAAGCTACATGGTTTCAGGGTTTGGATAACAGCAATAACAACGACATAGTGGCTGCCACAGGAGTTGATTACATGTTTTCAAACGGCACTTTTGGAGTACTGGAATTTCTGTACAACGGCGGTTACAGACCATTAGAAAGTGCAGCACTTTTACTGAACCAACCACTTTCGGCTGATAACATCATGTTCTCGGAATATGCCATCACACTGAGTTTGCAACATCCTTTTTCACCGGTACTGTCGGGAGGAATGGCCATTATGTCGCTTCCCGACCAGCAATCATTCTTTATATCACCATCCTTGTCCTACTCACTTATGACCAACTGGGATTTGGATTTTATATCGCAAATATTTGCAGGAGGTAGAAACACCATTTTTGAAGAAGCCGGATCTGCATGGTACGTGGCATTGAAGTATTCGTTTTGAATTGGAATTGGGAATTAAGAATTAACCACAAAGTTTTGTTTATGAAGAAATTAAAATCTTAATGATTTTAAATGTATAGATATCCTCTGAATTCTTTGTGGTTAATCACATTCTCCTACTGACCAATTCTTAATAGCTTTCCATCCTTTTTATCGTGGCCTGTAACCATTTGATAGAATAAAATTTTATCATTACCCTTGCCGCTGAATTTGGTTCTATAAACGACACCTTTTCGCATTTTGCCGTCAAAAAGGGTTTCCACCGGAACACCTGCCTGATTATATATGATTAACTTTCCACGGGTGTCAACATTGGATTCAAACTCAAACCAAGTATCATCTGCCGATGGATTTGGATAGGAAAACATTTGAAGAGACCCCGCATTTACGCTGTTAACTTCTGAACTGAGTTCCACAATTTCAAGACAATTTCCGGCTTTAAATGCCACCAAAAATGATCCTGAATTAAAATCTCCGGCATCACAAAGTTTAAATGAGACGGTGAAGCTGTCGCCCGCCGTTTTTCCAAATCCTTTTATTTCGTCAATTTTGATTCCTGTTAACCCCGACTTAGGGTCTGTGCGATTGATTTCCTGTTTCCAATTCCGTGAATTGGAAACTTTATAGGCGGAGTGTCCATCCAAATCAATCACCAAATGAGATAAATCGTATCGGCAACTGCCATCGGTAACAAAGGTTAATTCGTATTTCGTGCAATTCTTAAATGAACTGGTAACGACAACCTTATCCAACCAAATACAACCCTTCATACATCCATCATCAGGTTGTTCTCCGGTGTCATCGTCTCCATCATCAGGGTTTCCTCCATCATCCAAATCTCCGTCATCTGAGTCAGAATCGTCTCCATCACCGGGTGTACCTGTGTCGTCATCGTTTCCATTGTCATCAGCGGTACATACCACCTCAATGAAATCCATGGCTTCACAACCATCGGGAGAGGTAGCCATTAAACTGATGACTGCACTTCCCGTTCCGGCACTATAATGCAACGTAGTTGCATTGTAGTTTGTAATCATCCATCCGGATGATTCGGAATCTATCATCCACTCAAAATCATCAGCATTAATTATCTCGGCATATACCAAGTTATTAATGCTTTCACACTCCGGATCATCGGCCGGTAAAATATTGACGGTGGGCAATGTTATTTCGTTTATTATAAAAGATGAAAAAGCCTTACACCCTAAAGCATCAATGACTTGTATTTCATAATTTCCGGATGGCAGATTTTTCTCATATACGGATTCCTCAACGTCATTCCAATAAATGGCATAAGGTTCGGTTCCGCCGGATATTTGAAGATTTGCTACTCCCGTTTGTGGATTAAAGCAATCCGGTTGGGAAATTTCGACATTTAAACTTAAGGAGTGCTGCGATAGGTTGACTGTGATGCTTTCACTGGCGGTGCATCCCTTTTGGTCGGCGACCGAAATGAGATAATTCCCATCCGCATCTATTGAAAATTGTGTGTCGGTTAACTCTCCGTCGAGATAGAACTGGTATGGAGCCTCGCCCCCGCTGGCTGACAAATCAACCAGCACCGAACCGTTGGCATCACAGGATTGTGAACTCACTGTCACATTCAACTGAATGGCGTTATCGGCCTGAATGTTTACCTGCTGAGATATTTGACAGCCATTGGCATCGGTAATCAATACAGAATGCTGACCGGCAGGAAGGTTTTCAACTTCTAAACCGGTATCACCGGTACTCCAATTTGCGGTATAAGGTGCTGTTCCGTTATTGGGAGTCAGAATGGCAGCCCCCCCCTCTCCCTGACAATCGGCGTGAATAACCTGAACTGAGGCGAAAAACACCTCCCGGGTTATCGAAAAAGAGCGCATTTGGGTGCATCCCTCCGCATCGGTAACCGTAACATGGTATGAGCCTGTTCTAAGTCCGGTCAAATTTTGTGTTGTGGCTCCGTTTGACCACTTAAAGCTATATGGTTCTGTTCCGCCGGTTATATTGATATCAATGGTTCCGCCGTTGGTTTCGTGACAAGCCGGACGATTGGTAACACCAGATATCTGAATTGGCGATTGGCTGTTGACATAATATGTACGTGAAACAGAACATCCTGCTTCATCAGTAACTTTGACGCTATAACTTCCCACGGCCAAGCCATAAACATTTGCAGTCTCCTCCCCATGGCTCCATTCGTATTGAAAATCCCCGGTTCCACCGGTCACTGTCAAATTGATATGCCCATCGGGCTGAGTACAGGTGGCAGGCTGATACGAAGCTGCAACATTAATGATGGAAGGTTGAGTAACCTCCTTTGAAAGTTCTATTGAACTTCCGGCAGCATCAGTTATAACGACAGAATATTGACCAGCCGGAACATTTTCCAGAACGGCTGTCTCAGCACCATTTTCCCATAAATAAATGTATGGCAATTCTCCACCGGCGACTTCCACCGCCACTGAACCATCAGAAGCCCCAAAACAGCTGACATGGGTTGCTGACATTTGAGCTGTCAGTTCATCCGCTTGGTCATCTACATCTGGGATAAGCTCCTCATAATAGACACACCACGCAGCTTTATAGGACACCTCAAAACCTTTCAAAATGGTTTCCAGGCATTCAGAATCTCCACAAACTGTGTAGGTAAGCGTGAATGACCCGGGTTTTCTTCTTTCACCAAACCCTTTGATATCGTCCACTTTTAAACCACGTACTCCTGTTGTAGGGTCGGTGATGATGTACTCCATTTTCCAACCTCCACTGTTCCATGCTTCCGTTACAGAACCGCATGGAATGGCCACTACAAAATGAGAGAGCGCAAATCGACAGGTTTTATCGGCAGATATCTCCAGCGAAATGGTAATACAATCATCAACTTTCTCAATGGATATAATTTCTGTGGAGAAACACTCAACACATTTATCCTTTTTATTTGTGGCCTGCAATACCGTAGATAATAGAATTACAGTCAAAAAGGCACAAAACCGCGGTATCCAATAGTTCATCCTCTTCATTTTCAGCGTGGTTTAAATTGGTAATTTTTATACGCCGAAGATGAGTGAAGGTTTCGTTCATCAATGTTTTTATGCCGTTCGTGTAATTTTTAAAACCGTTCGTCAAATGCAAACTTAAAACTTATAGTCCAACGCAAGTCTTAATCCCATTGCTTCTCAAGATTCTATCTCGGATTGCTTCTCAACAGCTTGAAAGTAAAACCTCCTAAACTGCTCTTCAATTGAATCTGCTGTTGGTTCATTACATTCCGCTCTGCCCAAATACAAGTTTAAAACAGGATTCCGGTTAGAGAAGTAGTCCACCAAAGCCACGTAAAATAAAACATGATTAATGCCGGATTTTTTCAAAACATACTCAATACCCGGCTGAAAAGGCAATACTCCTGCCGAAAAAGAGGCTATCTTTCCCTGTGGGTACATGACCACCAGATTACCCTGCTCTCTCAGTTTTTCTGCGGCATAATTAAGAGACTCCAAAACAGACCGGCTCCCGGGTTCTATTGAAAAAGCACCAAAACGGCTTAGAAACTTTCTCTCTTTCAATTGTTTTTCGAGCATCATTACGTGTAAGCGCTTTTGGAAAAAGCGTTTATTGAGGTAATATACCCAAAATCCATCCCACCAACTCACATGATTGCCTATGATTAAATGACTGCTCTCAACATCTCTATTCCATTCTCCAACAACATGAATTGAATGAAAATCCTTCTTCAGGATTCGATGAATATAATAGTTAAAGAAAGAGTCGTACAACCGATTATGGCAGGTTTTAATCATAAGGTTAGATGATTAGAATTTTAGATATTAGATGGAAAGTTGAGATAAAGAAAAGAGAACTATATTACACAGTCTCTAAGATCTCTCAAAATTCCTTTACAAAAAGATGTTCAACACCAAAAAGAACACCATTTGCACCCAAAATAGGCGGATGGCAATAGGTTTTACAGTTTTTACATTGAATAGTTCGAAAAGCCCAACAACAATAACGGCCACCACAAACCACATAAAATAGTTCTGCAAAGGGACAACTCCGCCAGCCCAGTCCCACATCCCGGTTTTCATGGCCACGGGTTCCATTATAAAATCAAACAAAACCATAAGTGCTGCTGCAGAGAATGGAACCCATTTTTTAAGTGCCGGATACTGACGAACAATGGCCGTAGCGCCATAAGCAAGTACCAGCCAATTGGCTCCAATCAGAATGGGGGCATCAAACACTTTCCACCCAAGATTTGGTCCATAGAAGTAGCTTCCGAAAAGCATGCCGGTTTTTGTCCCAATGGCCTCAACCGCAATGGTAAAAACAAAGATAAAAGAGAATACTGCAATCTCTGTTTTGTTGTAAGTTTTATGAAACAACAGGATTAAAAAGATATTCAAAATTACCGACAGAGGAATCAGCGCCTCAAATATTGGCCGGGTGTAAGGTATCAGAAAGCCTGCTACCCCAACACAATAGTAAATGATAAGAAATCTTTCCACCTCCTTTTCAGTAAGGTTTTTGCAATAGTTTACAATAAAACTCATGGGAATTATCTTTTTAAATATATGAAATACTTTGAGTCTTCGTGCCTTTGCGTTTAATCTATCATCCCATCCACAATCTTTGCCGATGCCAGGCACAACGGAATTCCGCCACCCGGATGAACACTTCCACCCGTAAAATAAAGGTTTTTATATCTTCTGCTGAAATTTGGATGTCTTAAAAAAGCAGCCAAAGGCGAATTGCTGCTGTGACCGTATAGTGAACCATGCACAGAGCCTGTTCGCTCTTCAATGTCTTCCGGAGTGAGAATTTGCTCAAATTCAATCACTTTCTCAACATCCATATTTAAAACAGTGTTGATTTTTGAAATAATCAACTCTCTCGCACGGGTGGCCTCTTCCTGCCAGTCCTGACCAACATTTTCGGGTGCATTAACCATCACGAACCAATTTTCGCAACCATTTGGTGCATCATCAGGCACCACTTTATTGCTGATGAATATGTAAACAGTCAAATCGTCGGCAAACAATTTGGTTTTAAATAAACCTATGAATTCTGCCTCGTAATCGTTGCTGAAAAGGATGTTATGTACATCCAATTCAGATTTAACTTTCATTCCCCAATAAAAAATAAGAGCCGATGACGACCTCTCCCTTTTCATCAGTTTTCTCAATTTATTGTTGTTAGGCAAAATATCGCGGTAGAAGAGGGTTATGTCGGTGTTGTTTACAACCAGTGATGCCGGATAAATACAATCACCCGTTCGCACACCTGTAACTTCCCTTCCGGAAGTTACCAAACCGATAACTTCGGTGTTAAAAAGGAATCGAACACCCTCCTCTTCAGCCAATTTCTTTAAGGCATTTAAAATGCCATACATGCCATTTTTCGGAAACCAGGCTCCTGTGTTATGCTCCAGATGTGCAATCATATTCAAAGTTGCCGGAGCCCGATATGGGTCGCTCCCGTTGTAAGTGGCGTACCTGTCGAACAACCTAACCAGATAACTCTCACCAAAGGTTCTTTTGTTTCGCTGATGCATGGATGTAAAAACATCCAGTTTGTGTAAAGCTTTTAAGCTTTTCTTCCCGGCATCACCAACAAAGGTGGAGGGTTTATGAATGGAGTTAAACAGAAAAAAATCAGCCGTGTGGGTATAAAGAAAAGATTGCTTTTCTAGGTACTCCTCAACAACCTGTCGGCTAACACCTGAATTTTGAACCTCATCGAGAAATTTATCCCGGTTGCTCCATGCTTTTATGATTTTCCCATCAGGGAAAAAATAGTTGCAGGTCATTGGTAATTCAACCACCCCCAAATAATCCTCCATTCGCTTGCCAAAGAGAGCAAAAAGCTCCTCAACCAAGTGTGGCAAAGTAAAAAGCGAGGGTCCCATGTCGAAACGGTATCCCTTTTGGGTGAATTGAGCCATTTTCCCACCTGCCTCGGAATTTTTCTCCAGAACAGAAACATCATACCCCTTTGCTGCAAGACGCAAGGCTGCAGCAATACCACCGATTCCGGCTCCAATTATTATGGCTGCTTTTTTACTCAAATCAAGTATCTTTTACTTCTGTTTAATAAATTTTCTTGCTTCATTAAACAAAACAAACCCATAAATGGTTTAAATTGCAGTAAATATAGTGCAATCATCAAAAACATTATCTAATTTGCAGAAATAAAGCTAAACGAATGTCCCAAAAAAAGATAATCATAGTAGGTGCCGGACTTGGTGGTTTAGCCACCGCTCTGCGGCTGGCGTCAAAAGGTTTTGATGTCACCATTTTGGAGAAACACCATCAGGCTGGAGGTCGCCTCAATATGCTGGAGAAAGATGGTTTTAAATTTGACTTAGGTCCGACATTTTTCAGCATGAGTTACGAGTTTGATGAACTGGTCCAAAGTTGCGGCATTGATTATCCTTTTGAATTCATTGAGTTGGAGCCTCTTTTCACCGTAAACATTCATGGCATAGGCCAAACCTTTACAATTTATAAGGACCTAGACAAGCTTTCTGCGCAATTTGAACCGTTTGAGCCGGACTTTAAAGCAAAGATGGAAGCTCACCTTCGAAAAACCGAAAGTCTATATAACGATACGGTTAGCCGCATCGTTCACCGGAATTTCAACTCATTTCCCGGTTACCTGTTTCAAATGGCACGAGTGCCGTTAAAACATACCCCTTTACTATTTAAAACCATGTGGAAAGAGCTTTGCGACAGCTTCGAAAGCAAGGAAGCTCGTATGGTATTTTCATTGGTTGGCTTTTTTCTGGGTGCTACTCCTTTTGATACGCCTGCCGTTTTTTCGTTGCTTAATTATGTTGAAATGAAGCACGATGGTTACCACAACGTGAAAGGTGGAATGTATAAAATAGTTGAGAGTTTGGAGAAGGTTCTAAAGGAAAAAGGAGTGAAATTTCATTACAATACAGAAATCACGGGTGCTGTTTATCAAAACAGCACCCTTAAATCCCTCACCGACAGCTCCGGTAAGCAGTGGCAGGCCGATTTGTTTGTGATAAACGCCGATGCGGCATCATTTCGTGGTAAAATACTTAATCGTGCAAAATACAGGGAATCAAAACTTAACAAAATGAAGTGGACCATGGCGCCACTCACCATTTACCTTGGCATTAAAGGAAAACTTGACAATCTCCAACATCATAACTATTTTTTGGGTAACAATTTTGATGAGTACGCCAAAGGTGTATTTAAAAACCGGGTATCGTTTCAAAAGCCATATTATTATGTAAACGTACCCTCAAAGAACAATCCTGAATATGCACCTGAAGGTCATGAGAGTCTTTTTATACTTTGTCCCGCTCCCGATTTGCGGTTCAAACCCGACTGGAACGACCGCGAAGAGATCGCACAAAACATCATTGATGATTTGTCCCGGCGCAGCGGCTACAATCTGCAAGAAATGATAGTCAGCAAAACAATTCTCTCTCCGGAGCATTGGGAAAGCATGTTTAACCTGTACAAAGGAAGCGGACTGGGATTGGCACACGACTTGAACCAAATTGGATGGTTCAGGCCATCCAATAAAGATGAGGAGCTAAAGAATCTTTATTACGTTGGAGCGTCCACCATTCCCGGAACCGGATTGCCCATGACAGTTATCAGCAGCAAACTGACTACTGCCAGGGTAATAGAAGATTTAAACCAAAAGAATTGAAAGGAGGCCGATATGAACATCTACCGCAAAAACAATCTGAAGTGCAGCATCAGCACCACCCGACTTTACAGCACATCATTTTCGCTGGGAGTACGCCTGCTCGATAAAAATTACCGCAATCATATTTACAGCATTTACGGCTTTGTGAGATATGCCGACGAGATTGTTGATACGTTTCTGGAGCACGATCGTGAAACCCTTTTAAACGAATTTCGTGATGACACCTGGAAAGCCATTGAGCGTGGCATCAGCCTCAACCCCATACTGGACAGCTTTCAGCACACGGTGAACGAGTGTAAAATCGACCATGACCTCATCACGGCTTTTTTGGACAGCATGGAGATGGACCTCAATTACAAAACCTACACCCGCAATGATTTGGAAAAATATATTTACGGTTCCGCCGAGGTGGTTGGATTGATGTGCCTGCGCGTTTTTTATGTTGATGATGACGAAGAATACAATGTACTGCGTTATCCGGCACGCAAACTTGGAGAAGCTTTCCAGAAGGTAAACTTCCTGCGCGATGCGCAGGATGACTACCAAAACAAAGGACGCATCTATTTTAAAGACATTGATTTCAATAATTTTACACCCGCAGCCAAACAAAAAATTGAGAAAGAGATACAATCTGACTTTGACGAAGCCTTTAAAGGCATCGTCAGGCTAAAACCACAAGTGAGATTAGGGGTATATCTTGCTTACAGATACTACCTCAATCTGTTCCACAAAATTAAATTTGCTAAACCCGAAGCCATATTAAAACAACGTTACCGGGTTTCAAATCCACAAAAAGGAGTTTTGATGTTTAAGGCATCGGTAAGAAATGCGATGGGGTTGTTTTAAAATAGATAATTCAATCCAACATAAAACCCCGAGTCACCATCCTGCTCATTAACAGCACGTCCGTAATCCACCGCAATAATAAAATTGCGGTTCATAACAACGCGAATACCCAAACCGTAACTCACATGAAGAGCTTCTGCACCAAAATCGAAATAATCATCAATGGGAGCATCAATTCCGGAAATATGAGACTTAACATCAACTTTTGATGTGCTTCTGCCGGCATCCAGAAAACTGTTTACACCCAAATAGAATTGTTGATTTAAAAGGCTAAAATATAGAGGTTTCCATCGGAGTTCAAAATTTCCAAACACCATTCCATCACCAACCACACGGTTACGACGAATTCCACGCAAACTTCGTACCCCACCCAACCCGGTGGATGTAGAACCTGCCATGACCGATGTAATAATCTGCGATTGGTAATACCACGGAACATCGCCCAATATGGTATGCTGCCAACCAAGACGACAGGCGAAAGAGAGGTCTTCGGGTATGATGGTAAAATATTGACGATGGGTAATTGCTAATTTCGAAAAACCTGTGGTTGCGCCCAAAAACTCCGGAGCAACCAATACAACAGCCTCAGTCCAAACACCTCTCATGGGGTTGGGACGATTATCACGCGAATCAAAAACCACTCCGGCCTTTATTTCCGGCACAAAGCCGCCGGTTGAATGTTTTTCGGGGATAATTCCCCAGTCGAGATATCTCTCGTATAGCCCGGGTTGCTCTTCCAAAGAAGGCAGCTGGTCTTCATCGCTTCGTCGGCGGTTCAGGCGGTCAATATCTACAGAACCGATGTCAAAATTCAACAAGTTAACACCTGCTATCCATCTGAAATTTCCGTCACCAATAGCACCCTGAACATCGGTTTTAAACCGGAACAGGTTGTGTTGCATCTTATAGAACATTCTTGAACGATAATCTGCCGAACCATCGTCCTCCCAACTTTTATTAAAAACCGATTCATACCCGTTAAAACCATAAAAATCATAAGCCTGCTCAGGCATATAAGTTAAATCTGTGGTAACTCTCAAACCTTCAAAAAGCCGGTCAGAATCATAATAAAAGCGAAACACTCCACTTCCCCCGGTATATCTGGAAATCTCAAAATAGAGTGAATGGTCATAATCGGGAAATCTGCTGCCATCACCATAATGGAAGAAGTTAACCAGCCCACCATATTGGAATCCCAAGTCGGCATCGAAGGAAATCGCGGGTAACACCCCGAATCCCCAACCCTGTTTACCGTTTTGCACCGGTCCATCTTCGGCCAATAAAGGAGAGAACCCAACTACAACAAAAAACACCGGCACTAAAGCACGAATGATCTCTTTCTTGAAAATCATAACCTGATATATCGAATCAATTTGTTAGAAAAAACACTAATGTCAAGTCAAATCTGAGTTATCTCCCTCGCTCAGCCCTAACCCCCAAGTTAACCCGTCATTTTAATGATTGACTTGATACTAATCTTTTGTCCAGATTCGGGTATTAAGATTTAGTTCATGAATGATTACTTCATTAACACGGAAAAGGTGGTACATGTTTTCAATTTCATGTAAATCCACAATTGAACCAAACAATTTTGGTTCAAAAAGGTCTTTTCTCATACTCAGTGCACAGTAAACACGCGACCCTATAAACGAGAAATGCACGTTGCAATTATACTTTCTTCTGATGTTAACCATCGCCTCCATAATGGTTGGAGTTAAAATATATCTTGCCTCAATCTGGTCGGTTGCATGCACCACAAACTCCTTTTCAAATTCTACATTCTCAAGCACAACCAAAGGAGCGGGACCGGATATTTTCTGAAATTTTCGTCCGATTCTTCCCAGAAAACGCTCAGCAAAGTCGGGAGAGACATAAGTTTTGCCGTGAAATTCCTTATTAAAATCAGCATGAAAAAATAGACCTTTAAAAATGGTGACCCAACGGGTGCGGGTTCGTCCTTTGCTGTCTGTTGTAACTTCGCGGTATTGAGTATGGAGCTCGGAACACTCAAAGTCGGTTTTATCAAGAGTTCCTCTCACCAAATCATCTCCCCTGTATTTGTCAAAACTTCGTCTGAAAATATCGCTGGTACGGTATACTGATTCGGATATCATTCCATCAGCATGATACGACCAATCGGGATTTATTGTTTTAACAATTCTCACAACAACCTTTTCCTTAAAAGCCGACCGATAAGATTTCATTTTTCGACTGGCTTTTATGCCGAAAACAATTATCAGCGCAATAGCACCAATAACCGGTACCAAAAACAAGCCACTCCCTGATTTGCTATACATCAGAATAAAAATGACCAACCCAATAACGGAAAGGACTATTCTAAATAACTCCTGCTGATATTTTCGTCTTTCTCCTTTTAATTCAACCAGGTGAGGTTCAATTTTTTCATTGTAAAGCGCTCCAAGGTTTACTTCCCTCGGATTGTATGCATTATCCATTGAACAAATCCTTAACGTTTACATTTTGTCTTTCAATTTCAGGGATTAGAAATACCTCTTTTCGCTCCATTCCCATCATTCCGGCCATCATATTTCCAGGAAAAGTCTGAATTCCATTGTTATAATCGGTAACAGCTGCATTGTATGCGCGGCGTGCAGCAGATATTTGAGATTCCACCTCATTGAGTGTTCTTTGTAGGTTGAGAAAATTCTCGTTTGCTTTTAAATCGGGATAGTTTTCAACGGCCACCATAATTCCTTTTAAGGTACCGGAAATCTGATTGTCCAAATCAACCTTTTCATCATTGTTTAACGACCCGGAAACGGCTCTTGCTCTTAATTCGGTAATTTTCTCCAACAATTCCTTCTCGTGTGATGCATACTGTTTTACGGTGGAAACGAGATTAGGGATTAAATCATATCGTTTCTTCAACTGAACATCCATGCCACCATAGGCATTATCTACTTCGTTACGTCTGCGAATCAGCCCGTTATAAATCAATATAACAATTAAGACCAAAACTACAACTACAATTATTGCTGCCATGTTTTATTAGATTAGATGATGATAAACTTATATTAAATCAGTACGTCAATTTTAAATATTTCGGGATAGAATAAATTCAGTTCGTATTAATATAAAGGCTGAATCACAAAAAGAATCCCACCGGGATTCTTTTAATATTAAAAGCAATTCTCATGTTCACTCAGTAAATTTACATAAAAAATGAAAGCCTAATCTATTTATCTGGTCAATAAATAAATCAGGCTCAAAATAATTTATACAGGATTGTTAGGTTACTTTTCGGAAATAGGGGCTGTACAACTAGCAAGGATGTCCATTAGTCTGCTCAATCCTTCTGTGGGTGGTTGTTGTTTAGCAGAAACACTTATCTGATATTTAGCTGTCTGATTTGTGCTTCGGGTGTTCTCTTTTGAAGTTGTAACTTTTCCGTTAACTTTCACACTCCCTTTTCCCCATAAGCCCAATTTAAAACTTCCCTTTGCTTCAGCAGATGCCTCTTTTTCATTTTTATTTGAAGAGGCTGTAACTGAGTTTACCTCCATCTGAAAATCAACTTTTACATCATCAATCAATAGTGACGGAATGGGAACTAATCCCAAAAAAGGAGCCTGAACTTCAACATTTGAAGTTTTAAGGCCTTCATTGGTCTCGACGGGACGTTGAAGAGTAAAATTCAATAAATTAGGCTTTGAAAAATCTCCATCCTCAAAACCTATCTCTGTCATGTATTTGTAGGCAGTTTGAGCCAATTTCGACTGAGCCTCGCAAGCTGCCACCAATGGTGCAGAAATAAGGTCGTCCATAGATAATCCTTCAAGTTTTTTTGTAATACTGTTTGCCATAACAAATTTGTTTTAAGATTAAAGTTATTTTAAGTCAAGAATTGATGCTATTTATTAGCTGTCAGTTTGATTTTCATCGCTTTCCGGCTCATCAGGTAAGTTATCAACCGGTAAAATGGTCTTATCAAATTCATCCACAATTCTGGACACACCTTCAGGTTTTTGACAGGATTTGAATTTGATTTTAACAGAAACTGCATTATCACTTCTATCGCTTGGAGTAAAATCAATGGCAAAGCTTGCACGATCTACATCTTCTTTTCCTTCTCTCAGATTCTTTAAAGCCACTCCATTAATCTGTGCTTTAAAATCAATCTCCAGTTCATCGACGTAAAGCGAATGTTGATTCATTAATGAAATAACAGGAACTTCTATACTCCTGTTGTCAGGCAAAAACACAGTACGTGTGACTGGTTTACCTTCATCATCAAAAAACTTTTCCATTAAATTGACATAGTGCTTTGCCAATATTTCCTGTGCAGTATTCACTGAATGCTGCATCCCCCTCATTATATCAGATAGTGTGTGTTTATTAGAGGGTTTACTTTTCCAAAAAACCATTCCAAAAATTTTATATATTAACTTATTTATTCTTTATTACAGTACAGCTAAAAATATAATAGTTAGCCATAGTAAATATCCAGTTCACGATCGATATTAATTTCTTAAGCAAAACACTGTTAAAGCATAAGCTGAAAGAATATTACACAGAAGATAATAAAAAACACAATCATCTGTTAAACATACATAAATAAATAATAAACACAATACAAAACCGATAAAATAATACTTACTAATTACATAACAGTTTATACAAAAAATTTACTTATGCATTAATAATCAGATGATTTTAATTTAATTATGTTATTAAAATTTAACCGAACTTTATACCCTTGAATAAACATACACTATCAGTAATGGCAAGTTTTACTTAGGGATTGCTGAAAAACTTTTACATAATTAATAATGTGTGACATAGCCTTGTTCTCAGTCATTAAAATGCAAGCTTTTTTAATATAACTATAGAATTTCCGTGCATTGAAAAAGCTGGAAATAATGGGAACTTCCGCCTTTGAAAAATGCCGTTAAGAATAACAATGTGACAGGCGTAAAAATATGCGTTGTTTGAGCGTAGCGAGTTCGCAGATTTTAGCCTGGCAGATTGTTATTTAGGCAATTTTTCAACAGCGGCGGCATTTTTTGCTTACTTTTTTTTGCTGTTGAAAAAAAGTAAGAGCCCGTCCGGCTTGAGGACAAAAGAAGTATTATTTTGGTCTGCTGACTTTTTCAGCAGACCCTACTTAGTGAGTATCTTAATTAAGTGAATGACTAAAATGGTGAGTTATTCTGAAGGATCGAGAACCCAAAAACAACAAATCAAATACCCAATTGCTCCCTTAGTTTTTTATATCCTGAACGGCTGATTCTTAGCTTATGATCCGGATTTACTATGGCTACATACGAATCTTTGTCATAGGGTTCAATACGGGATATCTTACTGATGTTTACGATATAAGAGCGGTGAATTCTAACAAAAGATGAATCGTTCAGATGAGATTCATAGTAGCTCATGGTCTGGTTTTTCATAAAACGGCCTTTGGCCGTATAAATCATCACATAATCCTCCTGAGCTTCAAGAAAAATAATTTCATTTATCGGAATGACCTCCATCCCACTCCCCTTTTTCACCACAATGCGGGATAAAAGTTCCGGAGTGCTCTCCCTGATCTTTTCAACCGGCAAGGGCATGGCCTCGGAGTTGCTACCAACCCTCTCCAATGCCTTTTTAACAGCAGAATCAAACCGCTCCTTTGAAAATGGTTTAAGAAGGTAATCCACTGCATTTAAATCGAAAGCTTTTATGGCATATTCATCATAGGCTGTCGTAAAAATGACGTTTGGTCGCTTTTCAAGTACCTCAAGCAACTCCAATCCATTCACCTTTGGCATCTGAATATCCAGAAATATTAAATCAGGGTTGATATCCTTAATCATTTTCATGGCATCAAAACCGTTGGAACATTCACCAGCTATCTCAATTTCGGTCAAATTTTTAAGATACAGCCTTACCAATTGACGCGCAGGCTGCTCATCATCAATGATTAAAACCTTAAAATTATTTATTGCCATAACTTAACTGTTTTGTGGGATAATCAGATGAACCATAAATTCGTTCCCGACATTTTCTGTCCTCAATAAACCTTCCCGGTTGTACATATTACGAAGAATATTGGCTGTACTTCGAAGTCCCATACCTTCGCCTTTTGGCGAAGGTAAAGAGACATCGCAGTTATTTGAAATTGAAATCTCCAGATTAGGATATGTAAAATTACATTTAATCTTTACCGTTACAGGGTCAAGACTTTCGTATAACCCGTGTTTTATGGAGTTCTCAAGCAATGGTTGTAAAACCATTGCCGGTAATCTGCATTGATTACATCTTTCTGACACCTCTTCTTTGTAAATTAATAAATCACCAAAACGAACCTTTTCAATATCCATATAACGACGAATATTTTGCAACTCATCACATACAGGAATTAATTCGGTATGTTTATTACGCAACGAGTAGCGAAGCAGATCCGATAGTTGGGTTATCATACGTCTTGCTTTTTCCGGCTCTGTGATGGTAAGTGAGCTTACAGAATTTAAACTATTAAACAAAAAATGGGGATTTAATTGAGATTTTAAAGATTTAAGCTCTGACTCCTTTACCTGCTTTTTTAAGACCTCCTCCTGTAATCGCTTTTCCTCAAGGTCACGATAAAACACAAAAAAGTGGTACATCACCATGATCATCATAAAATGTTCGATTCCCCATAAGGCGCGGATTGGTATTATTTGTTTAGCCAGTGCCACATAATAAGAATTGTGACCAAGAAGCATGTGACTTACAATTCCTGAAACCAACATCCAGGCAATCACACTTAAAACCCCAACCAAAACATTGGTTACCAATCTCCCTGAAATGGAGTTATCTCCGCCCCCATAGCCAATCGGATACCATAAACTGAACCCCACCACCACCATGACAGCGCTGTAAACCAACCCGTCGATGAATGCATCCTGCCAGTTAAGGTTGCCATAATAATATAAAAGAGCTGCAGGCACCAGCGCATGTATCACCAAAAAAGGCAACAGACTGAATACAGTGTATTTATGTGATAAAACCGGGTGCAGCATAATTCTGTCTATTTGGACTCTTTAAGCATGCGAAAAACATCCTTCCATGTGGGTTCGTTTCCATTTATCAAAATGGAAACATGAAATATCCGGGCAGCAAGCTTCCTTATATAATAAAAAGCTAACGCCAATAAAATAAACGATCCCAAAATCTCCCACCATGCAACATCAGTTACCACAAATCGCATAGGCATTGCGGAAGCAGAGAAAAGCGGAAACCAAGAAAGAAAAACAGCTACGTGATTATCGGGATTTAAAAGGAGCAAAAAAGAGGCTCCAACGAACAATGAAGGCAAAATCATTAAAGACGACTTGACTGAGTTATTGGGATCAGTTATAATTGAAGCGATTGCGGCTAAAACAGAATTCCAGAGTAATACCCCAACCACAGTAAATGATAAAAAAAGCAGAATAGAAGGCACATGTAAATATGCCAGCACGCTGGATAACGGAGAGCCGGTTATCTGAAAATAAATAATCCCACCTAAAATACTGATGATGGTATAAATAAGTATAGAAGAGAATCCAGTCAATGTAATGCCCAAAATCTTCCCATCCATCCAGACCTGTGGCCGAATAGCTGAAACAATCTGCTCTGTAATTCGCAGTTGCTTTTCGCCTGTAATAGCTGTGAACTGATATGCGAAACTGATAAAAACAGCCATCACCATCATTCCCGAGAAAAAGATTGCCATGATCCTTCGTTCCCTGCTTCCGGCAGTGAAATAATAAACCTCGTTAACATTTGCAGGCTTTAAAACATATTGCAAACTCTCTCTTGGCAAATCAATCTCCTGCATGGCCTGTCTACTGCGATATTCATCCAAATAACGTTGTAACTCTTTTATCCTTCCGGAATTTCTCCAACTGTGTACTTCAAATGTTGCTCCCTCCTGAGTTAAAAGCAATCCTGATTTTCTTTCAGGCAATTCCGCAATAAAAGTCTCCTGCTCCTGATAATCTGAAATTGTCACATCAAAGTTTTCACTTAACAATTCAATCAACTCTCCATCAACATCATTAGCAACAAATATTGGAGATTTATCCTGAGATGCCTTAAAAGCATAACTACTTCCAAAAAAACCAATAACGAAAAATACCAGCATTATAACTATACCAATCAATTCATTCTTTATCTTAAAGAAACGATGGTACTCCCACAACATAACCGTCTTTAATTGTATCCAATAATTCATGAACGATGATTTTTAACCAGATTAAGAAAAATATCATGCAATGTATATTTTTGAGTACTGAATTCTGTAATTCCCTGAAAACCTGACAACTTTTTTAGTATGAACTCCATTTTGGTTCCGGGCATAAAAGTAACTTTTATTTGCTTCTCATCTACAGCCTCAACATGCTCAACCTCTTCAATTTCGGAAATTCTATTTACTGGAGCATGATCTTCAAAAGCAAGATCTAAAACCATCCTGTCGCCAAATCTGTTGTAGATATCGGGTAAAGAGCCATTATACAATTCACATCCATCGTTTATCAAAAACACTTTATTGGCAACTCTCTCAACCAATGCCATTTGATGAGCACTTAACAGAACTGTTGTACCATTGCAATTAATCGCTTTGATGAATTCTATGAATTTCTCCTGATTAATAGGATCAAAACCTGAAAAAGGCTCATCCAGAATTACAAATTCCGGTTCATGTAATATGGAGGCAATAAACTGAATTTTCTGTTGATTTCCTTTGGAAAGCGCCTGAAGCTTTTCATTGGCACGATCAGCCAATTCTAATTTTTCAAGCCAATGCATAGCAGCAGCCTTTGCCTTTGGTTTTTGCATCCCTCTTATACCGGCAAGATAAATTAGGGAATTAATTACCGGCAAATCCAGATACAACCCTCGCTCCTCTGGAAGGTAACCCAGCCGGGAAGCCAAAGGAAAACCATTTCCCTGCCCTTTTAGGTTCCAGCTAATTGTGCCCTCATCGGCATGAATGATATCCATTAATATTCTTATGGTTGTTGTTTTACCTGCACCATTGGGTCCTAAAAATGCAAATACATCTCCTTCCGCAACAGAAAAGGAAATGTTATTAACCGCATCTATATCTTTAAAGCGCTTTCGTAATCCCTCTACTTGTAAAATTTCTTGTTTAGTCACCTTTTTGATCCTTTAATATAAAGTATATCTTATTTTTTTAACTGCTTCAGATAAAACATCGAAATTACCAGATCAATATGTTTTGGTATTGAATAACCATCCCAATTAAGTATGTACCCGATGAACCATGCAATACTCAAGTTGGTCTGATCTTCTGCTAAGCCAGAAAAAATTCAGGATTATAATCCTGAATTTGAGACTTTTAATCCATTAAAATAAAGTCAATATGCAAGATTTATGACGTCATATACTTGCATCAATAACTAACCAACTCCCCTCCTCCAAAAATGGTTTCGCCTTTAATGACAAGAGTTTTACTGGCATCAACACCTTCACCTCCTGGAACACGTTTGTCAGTGAAGCCTCCAAGAATACTTGTTACCTCAATCTTTATATTCCATTGGCGGGGAACGATCAGCTTCACTCCTCCAAAGATGGCTGTCATCTCAATGGTTGCGCCATTGTCTGATAATTCTGCATCAATAAGATTAATCTCACTTCCTCCAAATATCGACGTAATTTCACCTCCCTTAAGGTTTTTAGAGTCAATTCGGGTGACATTACCACCAAAAATTGTTATCTCTTCAATATAATCATCGCTGTTGGAGTGATAGTGTAAAGGAGCATTTTTTTTTCGCTTGCCTCTTAAAATTGCAACTCCAATGATTATCAACAAAACAGGCCAATATTTCCATATTTCCCTCATGGAAAAATCATCGACCAAATGCGGCATCATAAAATACGAACCAATGGTCAGCAAGATTAAGCCGGCCAGCCAATCACGATTAATAAAGCTGATCATAGATATGGCCACCAAAATCATTGGCCAGCGCATTATTACGTTATAAATATGTTCGGGAATCAATCCAAGATTACCTCCCAACAATATTAAACCGGCCAGTAATACTACCAGGCCAAAACCATATTTTCCGGATGCTTTACAACTACCCATAATAATTATTTAAAATATTATGAAGTAAAAATAGACCATGCAACTGAATCAACCAACCCAAATTCGATAAACGGAAGAAATTGCCAGATGAATACCGAATTTTGGGGATTCACAAAATCATCTTCAAATGCTAAAAAACAATAAAAGCCGAAACATTTTCTCTAATTTATTAGTTTTGTAATACGAATAGAAGCAAAATAAGTAATGAGACAACATCGATGGCTTAAATATTTGGGACCTGTTCCGGCCATGGTAATGATATTTACCATGCTGTTTCAGTCGTTCCATAAAATGGAACATGTAGCCGAGTGCCATGAATCTCATGCCTGTTGCTATATCCCACATCATTCACCAACTACTGATATAGTCACTCATATTGGCGATTTTCTGCTGATTGAAACCGGAGAGGTTTCAATATGCTTCATCTGTCAATATGAATTTACCTTCTGTTCAGAGATAAAAAACAGCATTACTCAAACAGCTAACATCTTTCCGGATTCCTTCATCCCGGGATATGTAATTGATTTTTACCACTCGTTTAACGGTCTTCACAAACAACTCAGAGCACCACCTTCGGTGCTTTAATTTACTTTTCTCATATTTTTTTACAACCAACATTTGGTTAATTGCTGTTGCAATAAACAGCCATGTGATCTGTAGTTTGATTGTTCAAAAGCAAGATTGCTCATTTAGAACTTAAGTAGGATACTCCAACATGAACTAAAAATCATGGAGTTGTGACTTGTTTTGAAGTTTTGGTAATCGTAGCATCGTGCGACACTCGAACAGATTAGCCTGCTGACAATTTTCCTCAGCCAGATTGTAGATTAACCACATTAATTTAAAAACGCTGATGCGTATATTAGTAACTATCCTGTTTATTCTGCTATCATTTTCTGTATTCTCGCAGGAAAGATACCACGTTGCAGGACTGGTTCTTGACGAAAACAACATGCCGGTTCCCGGCAGTTATGTTCAAACAGAAAATGAACAGACTGTCACCGATAACAACGGACGCTTTGTTTTTAATCAAATTACTGCCGGTCATACTCAATTGTCTGTATCCTTTATGGGATACAAAACTTTTGACACACTGCTGATTGTTAATGGACACAAGCATCTTCGCATCAATCTGACACCTGATAACATTCATCTCAGCGAGGTTGAAGTCAGGGGAAATAACATGCAAACAGCTCCCGGACTTAGTAGGGAAACCATTTTTGCAGAGCAATTACACCGTCAGTTTAATGGAACATTGGTACGCAGTCTGGAACGGCAAAGCGGATTCAACACAATGGATATTGGAGCAGCTGCATCAAAACCGGTTATAAGGGGAATGGGCTTTAATCGTGTAGTGGTGGTTAATAACGGTCTAAAACAAGAAGGTCAACAGTGGGGAGCAGATCATGGTCTTGAAATTGATCCGTTTCTATCGGAGCAGGTTGAAATTATAAAAGGAGCAGCTTCGTTGGAACATGGAAGTGATGCCATTGGAGGGATTCTGAAAATATCCAACCGCAGACCTCCAGATGAAGGGATCAGCGGCTCTTTTCATCTTCTGGGAAAATCAGTAAATGAAACTGTAGGAGGTTCTCTCTTTTTGCAGGGAAGACACAACCGGCTTTTTTTCAAAAGCCGGTTAACCCTCATGGAATACGGCGATTACCGCATTCCAACCGACTCGATTGTATATCTTACAAGAAACATCCCCATTCACAACAGAAGGCTAAAAAACAGTGCCGGACATGACTACAATCTCTTTTTTCAGGCAGGTTATCTGGGTGAATTTTGGAGAACCAGCATCACGGCATCAAGAGTTTGGCAAAAATCCGGTTTTTTTCCAGGAGCGCATGGAATCCCCGATTTGAGGCGGGTTAAGGACGATGGAAATTACAGAAACATTGAACTTCCACATCAAAATGTGGAACACATAAGCATGACATCCAACACCACCATTCACACTCCCCATTCCACAATTATGCTGGATTTGGGTGTTCAAAATAATCACCGACAGGAATGGGCCGAATTTCACACACATTTTGGAAACCAGCCTCCACCACAAACCAATCCCGACCTGGAACTGGATTTTAACCTGATTACCTATAGTGCCAACGGTAGATGGAATTTCAGATTTACACCCAATCACGCCATAACCACAGGCATACAATCCCAATGGCAAAAAAATGAGACAGACGGATATGCTTTTCTGCTTCCTGAGTATAAACGATCTGCCAACGGAGCATTCATAAAATATGACTATGAGCCCAACAGAAGATGGAAGTTCAATGGTGGGATCAGATACGATCTAATCTCGTTAGAGACAAAAGGGTATTTTGATCCCATATTACAGCAATACATGCTGAATCAGGGAAGAAGTGCTGAAACAGCAGCCTTTTATGCTACACGAGCCATTGAAACCGATAGAAAGTTTAACAATTACAGTTGGCTGGTTGGTGCCACATGGAATGCTGGTCAAAACATAAAACTTTCTCTGAATCTGGGAGAGAGTTTTCGTGCTCCAACAGCAATTGAACTGGGAGCCAATGGAGTTCATCACGGCTCCTTTCGTCACGAGCTGGGAGATCCTCATCTTTCACCGGAAAGAGGGTTCTTTGCCGATGTTACCATGAATTATAAAACCTATAGACGCCAAATCAGTGTGTCGCCCTATGTTTATCATTTTTCGAATTACATATTTCTGCGGCCAACAGGAGAGTGGAGCTATCTTCCGCATACAGGGCAAATCTTTAGATTTTCAGAATCAGAAGCAGTTATGTCTGGTGTAGAGATCAGTTATTTTGAAGAGTTGCATCCGGGATGGGAAATTGAAATCAACGCCGAATGGCTTTACAATCAACAAATTGCTCAAACAAACAATGCAGCCTATCCCCTGCCCTTTTCTCCCCCTGCCAATGGTTTTATTGAATTAACAAGATTATTTAGATACTCGACCAATGACACTCGGGTACGCCTATCGCTCAATTCGCGGGTGGCAGCTTCTCAAAACCGAATTGCAAGAAACGAGAAAACAACACCGGGTTACATCCTGTTTGGTTCAGCAATTTCAGTTCCTTTTAGAATAAGCGGATTAAATTCAGAGCTCAATTTAACCGGACACAACCTTTTGAATAAAAGATATTACAACCACATCAGTTTTTACAGAAACCTGGAAATTCCGGAACCTGGAAGAAACATTCAATTATTACTAAAGATCGAATTTTAATATGATACAAAAACTGCAAATACCGGCCTTATTTTTGGCTGCTTCTTTCCTGCTTACTGAAGCAGGAAAGGGTTTGCATTTTGTTATGTATCATTTGGCTCCGGTACACAATGAAAACTGCCATCATCATTGCGATGTTTCTAACAATCAAAATGAAGAGGATGAAACTTGTGTTTTCAGCCAAATTCAGTTTTTTCCGGCGTCGGTATCTGAACCACCCTTGTGCTGCATACCACTTGAAAGAGAAGAAAGAATAATATCATCCACCGAGAAGAAAATCTATTGTCAGGCAATTGTTTACTATCTGCTGAGAGGCCCTCCTTGCCTTTAAAAATTAGTTAAAGCAACACTTCTGTCCGGAAAAATCTCAAGAAAATGGGATAATGCCAGTTATTTTTTGCTTCGTTAGAGACGAAACATCTTTTACAGGGCAGGAGATAATACAATAGATCGTTAGACTTTTAGATTATTAGATATTAGACACAAGTAATCTTCTTATTTTCATCTGATTGGATAATTTCACAGCGAATTCGTAAATATTTGATAATTAGATGAATAAAAAAGATTAACGAACTATTAATAATATAGAATATTCATTGATTTATATCATATTAAGAATTTACAAAATGAAAAAACTTAAATATATATTACCAGCCATATTGGCTCTTGGCTTGTTTGCTGCTTGCAGTGACGACGACGATGTAGATACCACTGCCCCAGTCATTGAAATCATCTCACCAGAGGATCATGAAGAGTTTCATCCCGGAGAAACCATTCACTTGCATGCCATTATTACCGATGACACGGAGTTGGCTTCATGGAAAATTGACATCCATTACAACAGCGATGGTCACACGCACAGCCAGGTGATCACTCTGAAACATGGAGATCATGATCACCATCATGGTGAAAAAGAGTGGCATGTGCACAAAGATGGAGTAATTGAAGGAAATGTAAAGACCTATGAACTTAAATTAGAGTTGGAAATTCCAGATGATGCAAAGCATGGGGAATACCATTTAGGTGTTTTTGCAGTGGATAAAGCCGGAAATCAAGCGCAAAAATTCATCGAAATTGAAGTGGAAGATGATGATCATCATGACGATCACCACCACGATCACTAATCTTGGATTAGTTTGTCATATTTTTTATGAAATGTCATAAGCACATTTTTATTTATGACATTTCTAATATCTCAATTTAAAAGAGAGCCTGACGAAAGGCTCTCTTTTTTTTATGAACAGTATGTAATCTTTGATTAAATAACGAACCCTTGCCATTGAAAATTGCGTAAACGCAATCATGTTTAAAGTATAACTTTCAGAATTATAGAGCAAAAAATATTTTAATTATATTAAACTCAATCTACAAATCTTAACAATTATGAACTTATGAAAAAAACACTTTTGTTGTTATTCATGTTAGCATTGCTTTGTCCGGCAGCAACTTCAGCCGGGCAAATAGCAAAATTTAAAGCACTCTTCCTTTTCAATTTTGCTCAAAACATCGGATGGCCCGGAGACGCGAATTCCGGAGATTTCATCATCACCATTGTTGGAGACAATGAAATTGTCAGAGAACTCACAGAACTTTCACAATCCAGAACTATCGGCGGAAACAGACTTGTGGTTCGAAGTGCTGAGTCTATTGGTAGCATAGACAAAACCCACATCATATATTTGGCTCCTGACAGATGTGGTATTTTACCTGATTTGATTTCGCTAAAACAGAACGAACCGGTATTGATTGTTGGAGGCGAACAGGGCTTATGTGAAAAAGGTGCCGGGATTTCTTTTTTAATGCGTGATGGGAGATTGCGTTTCCAAATCAGCCCTCAAAACATAGAGCGACATGGACTAAACACCTCCAGTCGACTTATTGCCCTTGGTGACGAGGTACGATAAATGATGTTGCAATTTTAAACCTAATCATTCAACACTAATAATTCTTAAGATGAAGAAATATATATCAATACTTATTATACTTTTTATCTCAGTTAATACCATTGCGCAACAACCAGACCGAGCTCCATTAACCAGAGAAGCCGTTTTAGAAATGTCAATTGAAGATCTTGCGGATCTTGATCTGGAAGAACTCATGGCCGCCATGGATTTAATGGGTGTATCAAGTCTTGAAGAGCTAATCGACCTGCTTATCAATAGAAACGTTTATTCAGCTTCTGGTCGAGATGAGAGTACCATGGTATCCCCTCTATCTTCGAGCGTACTTACCCGGCAGGAAATTCGAGATTACGGTGCCACAACAATTGAAGAAGCATTAAGATTAATTCCGGGAATCATTGTCCGCCAAAAAACCAATGGCAATTTTGATGTGCATTTAAGAGGGCTGGACAATTTGCCGACTCACAATATGATGCTTTACTCAGAAAACACCAATACACTTCTGATGATTGATGGACGACCTGTATTTAACTATGCTCACGGAGCGATAGTTTGGGAATCTTTGCCAATTGGATTTGAAGACATTGAGCGTATCGAAGTGGTTCGCGGACCTGCCAGCGCGCTCTATGGTTCTAACGCAGTGAATGGCGTCATTAACATCCTGACCTCAAAAACGACCAGTCAGTCACCATTGGTTTCGGGTTCGGTACAAGCGGGCAGCATGAACACATACACGGGTGATTTGTCTATCAGGAGGTCTTTTAATGAAAGGCTCTCAGCAGCGGTTACAACCAATTTCCAGATGCGAGACAGAGAAACCGATAAAGTAAATTTCTTTGATCTTGGTGAAATGTATCTGCAGACAGGAGAAGATGAATATGAACCATTTAATGGTGGTTTTCTTCCCGTAAATCAATATCAAAACCTTCGCCAACTTTATCAGGGGCATTATTTCAACCTGTTAACCGACGACATTGACAACCTCTTTCCGGATCCTGGATTGGGAAGAGAAAATCTTGGCGTAAATGCATATATAAACTATGATATTTCTACCAATTCAAGCATTGATTTAAGCGGTGGATACCAAAACTCTTATGTTAATAGTTCTCCGGTTGGAGATCTTCCCCGAGCACTGGCTGGCAGAAAATCATCCACCGGCTATTTTAACCTGATAGCTAATTTGGGTGATTTAAGAGTTCAATCTAATTACATGGGGGGAGTGCAGGATTTTTCTACCGGTGAAACAGGTTTTAAAATCGATATGGGTCAGTTCAATGCCAATGCAGAATATGACTTCCATATAAACTCATTTAACATCCGCCCAGGGGTAAGCTACCAAAATCTCTATTATGATGATACACCATATCTTGAAACAGGAGAGGATGGCTATCTGAATGCTAAAAGAGAGCTTAACACTCTTGGCTTAAGTCTGCGTCTCGACTATATGTTGTTCAATAGAATAAGACTTATCTCAGCATTGCGTACTGAAAAATATAACAATCCTGATAAATGGTATACCTCCTGGCAATTTGCCGGAACACTGCCCATAAACGAAAATCAGACCGTACGTGCTGTTTACTCAAGAGCCAACAGGTCTTCCTTTATTGTAAATGCACATTCAAATTACACTTGGGATAGAACTGGGCGAACACCTCCAAACTTTGTCCATTTTAATGGAAACCCCGAAGCAGACCTGCTAACAACTGACATGGTGGAATTTGGATACAGAGTGCGACCAAACAATAGAATATTGTTGGATTTAGAGTTATTCGCCTCAAAAACCCAAAATTTTGGTGCTTTGATGACAGATTATTCAGGGATATTCAATGTCATGGAACTGGTAACAGGGCAGACTCAAACCCCAGAAACACATGTTTACATTACATACAACAACATGGATTTGGAAGCCACACAAATAGGAGCCAGTTTTAACCTCGACTATATCATTTCAGAAAAGATCATCACACGTTTTCATGGAACGATTCAACACACTAAACTTGACAACTACTCAAACATAAATAGAAATCAAATCACGCAGCGACAATTGTTAACCGCAGGAGAGAATTTAACAAATCTGATTGGAGGAATTATGGCAGGACAGATTCAGCCAACAGCTGAGAATCTACAACCTGTAACATCAGACTGGCAACCAACAGAATTTGAAGATGGTGTAAAACACAAGAACACTCCTTCGTTTTGGGGAATGGCAGGAATTATTTACAGGCCAACCGACAAGCTGACAATTGCTTCGGACACATATTTTTACAGCAGTCAGACCTATCAAACAATCAACGGTGATGTTAATATTGACAGCAAAATAATTCTGAACTCCAAGATTTCGTACAAAGCTACAGACAACCTGAGTATTTTTATTAATGCCCGTAACTTAATCAACAATGATTCCCCTGAATTTGGCTACATGGATAACATTGGTGCATTATATCTGGGTGGAATACAGTTCATATTTTAAGAACGAGAGTAATTATTAAGATTTAACCACAAAGAACGCGAAGTAATACACAAAGACTCACAAAGGTAAATATCCCAACATACAATCCTTGTGAACTTTGTGTAACACTCAATGGTCTTTGTGGTTATTTTTTTATCATTTTTGAGAATCTCTTCGTGTCCAAATTCAACACAAACTACCTCAAATTGGTTATCTTTGCAAATTGTACAAAGACAAAATGGAAACCAACATCATCTCAGAAATAAATAAACAACTGCAAAAGGAATCCTGCATCATTTACCGGCTTCCCCGCGATGGCAAATTAACGTTTTGCTCAATAAAAAGGAGCATTGAAGTAACGCATAAGGACTTCGATAGTTATCTTAACCTCAAGGGATTTTTCCTATTCCCATTTGACACAAAAAGTGAAAAAGCCTGGTGGTTTGAAACAACCGAGAACCAATTTGAGCCAGAAAATAAGAGCTTTCCAAAACTAATTGCTGTCCAGAACGAAACCGTAATTTGCGAAAACACATTTGAAACCTATACACACCAGTTCAAAAAAATGGCTAAAGCTCTTGAAGAAGAAACTGTTCAAAAAGTAATTTTATCGCGCAAAATACAAGTTGAACAGAACCTTATACCACACTTGGCTAAAATATACCTTAATTTATGCCGTACAGCCTCCAACGCTTTTGTTTATCTGCTGCACACACCCCAAACCGGCATTTGGATTGGAGCGTCACCCGAAATTTTACTGGACAAAACAGATGATACCGTTACAACGGTATCACTTGCCGGCACACGCCGGATTTATGATTCCGAAATGTACAAATGGGGAGGAAAAGAACAGGAAGAACAACAAATGGTCAGCAACTACATTGATGAATTATTAACCAGAAGTAAAATCAACAACTATAAGAAGATTGGACCTTCAGTAGTGAAAGCAGGCAATGTGACTCATCTTAAAACCTTGTATTCTTTTCCATATTCCAATATAGAAAACAAAACCGGAGAATTCATAGAACAACTTCACCCTACACCAGCTCTGTGCGGAGAGCCAAAAGAAAAAGCCATGCAACTGATTCGGGAAACCGAATCACATAAAAGAGAATATTATGGTGGTTTTTTAGGTCCTGTCAACAGAGACGGGCTGCATCTTTTCGTAAACATCCGTTGCATGAAAACTAACCAAAATCATAGTACTATATTTGCAGGAGGCGGACTTACACGACGTTCTGTACTCCAAGAAGAGTGGGATGAAACAATTCTCAAGAGCCACATGATGCTTTCAGCTATTGAGCAAAGCCTTCAACAGGCTCAAGCTTGATTCCTTTAAGCATTTATCTATTTTCGTATATAATCAAAACCATATAATGAGTAAACCAATTTCTGATAAACCAATTGTTAAAGCACTAGTAGAATTATGTCACCTTCATGGTGTTGAGCAGGTTATAATCTCACCGGGTTCACGAAATGCTCCCCTGATTATTTCTTTTAACGGATGCGAAAAATTTGAATGCCTGAGCATTGTGGATGAGCGCAGCGCGGCTTATTTTGCATTGGGACTGGCCCGTGAAAAGAAAAAGCCCGTGGCTTTGGTCTGTACCAGCGGTACAGCTGCACTCAATTACGCACCTGCAGTCGCAGAAGCTTACTATCAAAAAATCCCATTGGTTGTAATCACTGCCGACCGCCCCAAAGAGTGGATTAACCAGGCAGACGGTCAGGCCATTGACCAGCCAGGGATTTACAATAACTTTATTCGCCATCAATGCACCCTGCCACTTTCAGGAGGACACAGCGATGATGAGTGGTACATGAATCGTATGCTTAATGAAGCTTTTCAGAAATGCAACGGAACAGTACGTGGCCCCATTCACATCAACGTTCCCATGCGCGAACCGCTTTATGGAAGAACGGTCTACCCCGAAAAAACAGCCAGAAAAATTGAGTTATTAACCGGCGACAGTCAATTGTCGGAAGAGGCCATCTCTCTTTTAACATCAGAGATTGAACGGTACGAGCGGGTCATGGTAATTACCGGAGCCATGTATCATCAACCTGAACTTAAAAACGCACTGGAGTTGCTTGCAAAAAAGGGAGTGGTTGTGCTTACAGAAACCTTATCCAATCTGGAAAGCGACAATTTCATTGGCAATATGGACAGAATTGTCTCCACCATTACCGAAGACGAGCATCTTTTTTTCAGCCCCGACATGCTGATCACCCTTGATGTTCCTGTGCTTTCGAAGATGATAAAAAAGATACTACGAAAAACCAAGCCTAAAATTCATTGGCACTTCTCAAATCATCATCAAATAACCGACACCTATCAGGCACTTTCAAGGATTATAAAAGGAAATGCTGCGCAAATTCTTCAACAGGTAGCCAACAAAATGGAGGAGCGGGAAAAGCGGTTTAGAGACACATGGAATAAACGTGCAACCTTATCCGCCGAAAGGCACACCCAATTCTTTGACAAATTGGGATGGTGCGACCTGGAATTCTTTAAAATACTGAGTGAAACCAACCTCTCCTTCAGGCAGATACATCTGGGTAATAGCACACCGGTGCGATATGCACAACTTTTTAACTGGAATACAGGAAATACCTGGTATGCAAATCGTGGAACCAGCGGCATTGATGGCTGTGTAAGTACTGCTGCGGGAGCAGCTTATGGTTCAGAGATACCTGTGCTGCTGATAACCGGAGACCTCTCTTTTCTTTACGATAGCAATGGACTTTGGCACAAATACCTGCCCCCATCATTCCGAGTTATCATTGTCAATAATGGTGGGGGTGGAATCTTTAGGTTTATTCCCGGCCCCACAGACACAGAAGAGCTGGAAGAGTTCTTTGAAGCAAAACACACCCACAGCAGCGAAGGAATAGCCCGCACTTTTGGACTTGATTACTACTCGTGTAAAAATGCTGAGGATGTGGCTGAGCAATTAAAAACCTTTTTTAACCCTTCAAACAAACCTGCCGTTATGGAGGTATTTACTCCTAACGTAGAAAGTGGTAAATTGCTGAAACAATATTTTAAGTTTTTGAAAAACGAGATTTAATCTGTATAACACATAAGGCACATAAGAAAATATTAAGGAAGTCTGTAATAATTATTATCAGAAACCTTATGTTTCTGATGTGGTAAAAAAATAAAGAAATGGAACGTAATTGGATATCAGAAAAGGAATATCAAGACATCCGGTTGGAAACCTGGGAAGGGATTGCTAAAATTACCATCAACCGACCACGCGTTTACAACGCATTTCGTCCACAAACCGTTAAAGAACTCATTGAAGCCTTTGATATTTGCAGGGAACGGCAGGATGTTGGCGTGGTTGTTCTTACCGGCGAAGGAGATAAAGCATTTTGCTCGGGTGGCGACCAAAATGTAAAAGGACATGGAGGTTATATCGATGAAGATGGGGTTCCACGGCTCAATGTGCTTGATTTACACAAGCGCATTCGCTCCCTTCCAAAGCCTGTGGTGGCTATGGTAAACGGGTATGCCATCGGTGGCGGCCATGTTTTACATGTGGTGTGCGACCTCACCATTGCCAGTGAGAATGCCATATTTGGACAAAGTGGTCCCAAAGTGGGTAGCTTCGATGCCGGTTTTGGTTCTTCGTATCTGGCCAGGCATGTTGGACAAAAGAAAGCTCGTGAGATATGGTTTTTGTGCAAACAATATTCCGCAGTAGAAGCTGAAAAAATGGGACTTGTCAACAAAGTTGTTCCTTTGGATATTCTTGAAGAAGAGACCATTGAATGGTGCAAAATCATACTCCAGCGCAGCCCTATGGCACTGAGAATGATAAAGCGAGGCCTCAATGCCGAACTCGACGGACAAGCGGGAATCATGGAACTGGCCGGTGATGCTACCCTGATGTTTTACCTCATGGAGGAAGCACAGGAAGGTAGAAATGCCTTTCTGGAAAAAAGAGACCCCGACTTCAAAAAATTCCCAAAATTTCCTTGATAAAACTAGAACCCGAACATTAATCCTGTAGATAATCTTAGAATGGTATCCGAATAGTCTCTGCCGTAATTGAGGTTGGCATTTATACTCCACGATACCTTACCCATATTAATAAGAAATCCGGCGGTGGTCGACAGATAGTTGAAACTATTGTCACCGCCGGTTGTTGTATAATACTGTTTACCCACTCCCGTACTTAATCGTAAAACATTGGCCAGCAAAAATCCTCCCTCAATTTGATAAAAGGAGTTAAACCGGCTTTCAATCACATCATCCAACTCAAAACCTGCATACCCACTCATCTCCCTAATTGTATTCCTATTACTGTATCCGGCTGTGCCAAAAACACCAATGGCAGTTCCGCCATCTCTTTGGCCTGAATAAAATCCCAGAAAAGCATCCAGTTGCCAGTTTAACCTGTCACTTTCAAAAGAATCAAATTCATCAGAGTGTTTTCCATGAAAATAGGTAGCAGATGGCCCGAAAAACATAGCAAGGCCACCGCTTTCTTTACCTTCTGATGTCTGAGCTTCCGAATTATATGGAAAACAAATCATCAAAAAAGACGCTAAAAGTATTAAAATTCCCTTCATCACTTTCCTATTTTAAAAACTCCCCCAATTTGTAACAAAGTCAAACCTGTTCCAATGTCCACATAAGCTCCTGCTTTCTCGCTCAAACGAACATCAAAACCCGCACGCAAAGGAACTCCAAAACTCCCACTGCGAGCACCACCCTGAACCAAAACAGAACGTTCATCATCGGTAAAGGTAATGAGGCCATCGGTTCTTACACTCGAATTTGTATAACCCAACCCTGTTAAAAGATATGGTCTGAACAAATCCATATCAATATAATAACGGCCAACCAATGCAAATGTGAAAAGCGTTTCAGTTATATCACGTTGCGTTAAAAGTTGGTCATATTCACTTAAAGTTCTGTCCGAATACTTAAAACTGGCCCAACTAATGGAGGTTCCCAACTCAATATTTTCTCGAAAAGGAAACAGATATGTAATCGCCATTGATGGAAACCCCGTCCTGTCCCGATAATCATCAATTTCTGAAACTTTTGAATACTGCCTGAGCAATCCAAATCCTATGCGTAACTCTCCATTGTCAATTTCCGAGAACCAAAGCGTTTCATCGGAATCAGTTGTGGGTTCAACCACTGCTGACCTGCCAAAAGGCCAACGGACAGGACTTCGAAAAGTTTCATGCTCATTCTCAACAAAATATTCAGTTAGCTGATTCCGATAGCTGATGGCATATATCTCATCCCAGAAAAGTTCATACACAGGCCCATCGGGAATATCGGTTCGCTTATAGCGAACCAATTCCTGCGTTCTACTTACCTCTATTACTTTTCCGTAAACTATTTCACCATTGGTTTTAACAATCACATCAAAACCTGCAGGCCGCACATCGGTAACCTGAGCATGAGATTCTAAACAACCAATTACTGAAAGAAATAATATAGCAAGGTATAATCTGTTCATACATCATTTATTTAATATTCAATATCTTTGAATTCCGCATTATATATAGAAAACAGGGAGTCAGAGTCATGAATAAAACAGAGACTCGCTCCAAGGACTCCGGCAATTATACGCTCATCAGATTTCTGCCTGTCGATTTCAAAAAAAGCATCCTCCATGCTATCTTTACATAACTCAGCCATGAAATAGCGAATGGGGTTCTCTTTTTCAATTAATATCAGAGAGACATTGTGCAGACCGCCTCGTTTAGGATGATAGTTTTTAGTATATCGGTGCCTCATATCATCCTCGTCATTAACATCAATTGAGAACGAAAGTTCAAAGTCCATTCCATCGGGAGACCGTCCTTCAAAAACCAGATAATATCGACGAAACAGCACAGCCGGCGTCTCTTCATCGTCAAACTCCACTACCACAGATTGTCCGGGATAAAAAATCATATCACGACTCCTCCAAATTTCGTCAGAACCTTCCACCCTAAAGGTCAGAATGCCTTCCCGCTGCATGGTGATTGTCTCAATGTCAGTTCCACAACCGGAAACAACAATCAAAAGAAGAAATAAGTATTTTATTGTTTTCATATATTCTTATTGCATTGAACTTCAATCCATTTAAATTTACGAAATATTTCTTAGCTTTAAAAGCAATATATATTGTTTTGAATTCATCTCGGATTCATTTAGAAATGAATTGTCTCCACAATTTTAATACTATGCCCCTGGATATTGAGATGAACTAATTAGTTTAGAAAGAAAGTAGGTTTATCAAACTTGGTTCCTTTAAGAATCATAATCATTAATATCTATCAATTTAGGGATAGAAGAATGATCTGTTAAAATAAACTCTAACTCAACGGTCGTTAATCCAAAATATTATTGATGACTTAGAAATTAAACAATCCATTGCTTAAGAAGTTTATTTTATATACTTTTCTAGTAGATTTTACGGGTTTTAAAACCCGTAAAATTGTTACTTCAAAAAAGCAAAAACTGAATATATGACCGACATTAAAAATGTAGAACTGCGCAATCTTAACATCGACGATTACGAAGAACTGAAAGCTGCCATGCTAAAAGCCTATTCAAACTGGCAGGAATCATACTGGCGTGAGCACGAAATCAGAACGCTGTTGAATATTTTCCCAATGGGACAATTAGCTGTTTTGGTGGATGGAGTTATTGTTGGTTGTGCTCTCTCTATTTGTGTAAAATACGAGTTGTTCGGAGACGAACATTCATATAAGGAAATTACCGGCAACTACACATTTACCACTCACAACCCGCGTGGAGATGTTCTTTACGGCATCGATATGTTTATTCATCCTGAGTTTAGAGGGTTAAGATTAGGACGAAGGTTGTATGATGCACGAAAAGAACTTTGTGAACAACTGAATCTGAAAGCCGTTGTTTTTGGCGGACGTATTCCTGAATATCACATCCACGCTTCAAAAATGACACCAAGGGAATACATCCAAAAAGTTAAAGACAAAGAACTGTTCGACCCAACGCTTACTTTCCAGCTCTCAAACGATTTTCATGTTAAAAAGATTTTAACTGATTACCTACCGGGGGATAAAGAGTCGAAAGAGTATGCGGTTCTGATGCAGTGGGACAACATTTACTATACCAAAAAGACCAAAGAACTAAAACAGCAAAAATCAGTCATCAGACTCGGATTGGTGCAGTGGCAAATGCGCCATTACGCTACCTCAGAGGATATGTACGAACAGATTGAGTATTTCGTAGATGCCGTTTCGGCCTATAAAAGTGATTTTATATTGTTCCCGGAGTTCTTCAACGCACCATTGATGGCAAAATACAACCACCTGTCGGAGCCCGATGCCATCAGAAAGATGGCAGAATACACAGAAGATATCCGTGATCGTTTCATCCAGCTGGCCATCAGCTACAACGTAAACATCATAACAGGCAGCATGCCACTGATTCGGGATGACAAACTCTTTAATGTTGGGTATCTCTGCAGGAGGAACGGGACTTTTGATTCTTATGAAAAGATTCATGTTACTCCTGATGAAATCAAGGCATGGGGGCTATCTGGAAGCAATAAACTACAGGTGTATGAAACCGATTGCGGCAAAATAGGTATTTTGATTTGCTACGATGTGGAGTTTCCGGAACTACCAAGAATCCTGGCCGACCAGGGGATGAAAATACTTTTTGTGCCGTTCCTTACTGATACGCAAAACGGATACAGTCGTGTTCGTTACTGTGCAAGAGCCAGAGCCATCGAAAACGAATGCTTTGTAGCCATTGCCGGTTCGGTTGGAAACCTTCCAAAAGTTCACAACATGAACATTCAGTATGCACAGTCGGCAGTGTTCACACCCTGCGATTTTCCTTTTCCTACCAACGGGGTAAAAACCGAAGCCACACCTAATACAGAAATGATTTTGGTTTCTGATGTGGATTTGGATTTGCTATCGGAGCTGCACACATACGGAAGTGTGCGAAATCTCAAGGATAGAAGGACTGATGTATTTGACCTGAAATTGAAGAATGGATAAATTTAATGCCATTTATCCACTTCGTGGATAAATAAAAACACAGTCATACAAAAAACACCGCATGTATATGTGGTGTTTTTTTGTATTTTATCCCTTCGGGATGATTTGTATAGAATTGCTAGATCCCGTTTCTCATTACAGCTTATTCATTGCATAACTTATTTAATACTTGATATTAGCTGGGTTCTCTTTTCTCGTCGTTGATTTTTATTGGGTCTTGCCTTGTGTCAAAAACGTCAGTAATAAGCAGTCCTTCTGGTATTTCTTTGTAAGTAATCTTGTAGTTTCCTTTTACTAAATAACGATGCCCTTCATTCAACATTTCAAGATTCATTTCAATTTGCCCTGACGTTGGATGTTTTTTCAATTGATTGGTCGCAGTCAAAATTTCTGTCTTAATCTTCTTTGCAATTGAAGGGCTTGCTTTTTTCTTGTAGTAAGAATAAATTTCTAAAAGCATTTCGATTGAAAAGTCAGACCAGACTATTTTCATATAATTACCAATTTTCTGATTCTTTTTCAAGCTGCTCTTGAGTCTTATAATTGCCAGCAAGATAATCTCTTGTTGACCTGTTCGCTCTGTCAACTAATTGTTCAACAGAAAAAGGTTTCTCACTACGGTGAGAGGTCTGTTGTTTTTGGACTTCAACAATAGTTGATTCAATCTTTCTGAATAACTTTTCATCCCGAAGTCCAATTAGATATTCAATAGCTTTGAGTTTTCTTGTTTGTAAGTCCATAGATTCATTTTTTACAAATATAAATTAGAATTCGAAAATTGTCATATGAACTGTTGATTTTCTATTTCTTACCTGACTGGCAACATAAAAATATCCCCAAAAGAAAACCTTCCTCAAGAACTCCCGGTTACCTGTATTTATCCCAAAACATACTTGTAAACAAAATGATAACCGTGGTAAGTTCCAATCGGCCAATAATCATTAAAAAAGAGAGTACAATCTTACCGGCATCATGAATATGATAATAGTTGGAAGCAGGACCAACCGTTCCAATACCAGGCCCTACACCACCAAGATTGGCAGCCACAGCACCTACGGCTGTGAGTGTATCGGTGCCTAAAAATACCATAATAATTGATCCGGAAATAAATGTAAACAGATAAAGCACCAGAAAAGTAATCAAACTGCTCACTTTTTCATCATCAATGACCTCCCCGTTTATTTTCAACAAACTGACACTATTGGGATGCAGCATACGCTTAAAGTGCAATACAACATTACGAAAAGATACCACATGCCGAATGACTTTAATTCCACCGCCGGTACTTCCCACGCAGGCACCAACAAACATCAGAAGAAAAATCAAAGTCCATGCAGGTGTTGGCCATTGAAGATAATCATAGGTGGCAAATCCGGTAGTTGTAATTATTGAAATCACCTGAAAAAGAGCATCTCTGAATGCATGCTCAATAGGTGCATGGTCAGCGTAAAGAATTACCAAAGCAATCATAATGGTAACAGTAAGAATTACTGTTACATAAGTTCGCAATTCAACGTTGGAAAACACTCTTTTAAACCGACCTTTTATAAAGTGATAGTGTAAATAAAAGTTGACTCCGGCTAAAAACATAAAGAAAGTTACAACATATTGCACGTAAGCAGAAAAAGCACCAACACTCTCATTTTTAGTAGAGAAACCTCCTGTTGCCATCGTGCTGAATGCATGATTAAGTGCATCATACAAGTTGATTTCTCCAAACATTAAAACCGCAGTCATTATAAATGTCAAAGCCACATACACCCCCCATAATCTTTTAGCGGTGCTGGCCGTTTTAGGAGTCAGTTTCTCGTAAGAAATACCGGACGCTTCATTTTTAAAAAGGTTATATCCTCCAATTCTCAATAGTGGTAGAATGGCTACTACAAGAACAATGATTCCCATACCTCCAATCCAGTGAGTTAAACTGCGCCAAAATAAAACACTCTTTGGTAAAGATTCAATATCTGTTAAGATAGACGAACCGGTGGTAGTAAAACCCGAAACTGTTTCAAAATAGATGTTTGGCAGACCCACGATGGTGCCTGTAAAAATATAAGGCAACATGCCAAACAAAGATATAACCACCCAGGTAAACGTAACCGTAAAATAGCTGTCGCGAAGCCCCAACTCTTTTCTAAGATTAATTAAGGAGCCAAAATACATGACCGTTCCGGCTGCAAGTGTGATAAGCGAAGATGCAAGAATGCCTCCCACAGTATCTTCACCATACACAAAGGCCCATATAATGGGGGTTAACATAAACAAGCCCAGCAAAATAAGGACTCGTCCAAAAATATTTATTATAAAGCGAATGTTCATCACTATCAATAGAACGTTAGACTTTCAGATATTAGATTTAAGATATAAGCAAGATTTTTATTATCAGACGATTGAACTCTACGTTTGCAAAATTCATAAACACCTGATTATCATACGGACAAAAAAAAGATTAACAACCTTATATCACTTTAAATAAGAAAGAATAAAGCTACAAAACCCTTTTCAGCGGCGCAAATGTATACATTAAAAGTTAGAACAGATGATGAGATTATTAGAATTTAAGAACAATAGACTCGTTATAATTAAAATCGATAGAACAATATTACCTAAACCTTTAGTCCGGCAATGCCATACGAATCCTCAGCGATGATGGATACAGATTATTCATCCGGGTGCCAATGTTCTTTGCAAAACCAAGCGGAGCCCCATTGTAATTCATCAGAACAAAGCCAGTCTCCAATCCTGTCGACGGCACCAGAACCTCACCTTTCAGGTATTTCAATGCATCCTTGAGCGACAAATTACAGGTAACAAAGGATTCGGGTTGCAAATCGACACTCATCGCCAATTCATGTGACGGCTGATAGCGGTTCCTGATAACCTGACCGGCTTCTACTCCATATCTCAATACTGACAAATTCTTCTGATACTGAAAGAGGTCATTTTTAAACTCAGCCGGAAAAGCTCTCCAACCGTTTGCTTCTTCAGAGAAGAAAAAAGCTGGGGCATTTTTAAAGCACTGCGTCAAAGCACCGGGTGCTTTGTTTTTCTCTTTGTTTTTAATCTTTTTTGGAAAGGATATTGTAGAATCTTCATCATTTTTTCTCAATAGAGCGACAAACAAACCCTCCCCTTTCGATTTGTGGGGATAAAATGCCAATGCTTCGCCATTGGCAATCTTTACCGAAGAAATGCACCAATCATTTGGTGCATTTAATGAAATGATATCAGCTCTGTTTCCTTCGCACAGCCACCTGATGTTCTCCTCATTTTCATCCGGATTAAAGGTACAAGTACTATAAACCAGGTAACCACCAGGCTTGAGAGCCGGCCATGCGTCGGCCAATATTCGCCTTTGACGCGATGCACACATCGCGACATTGCCTTGGCTCCACTCTTCAATGGCACGTTCATCTTTTCTGAACATCCCCTCACCGGAACATGGTGCATCTACCACCATCACATCAAAATGTGATGGTAAACGGCTAAAATCCGAAGGGTCGTTTCGGGTTACCACACAGTTTGAATAACCCCATTTCATCAGATTCTCTGCCAACACATTGGCTCTGCTTTTTATGACTTCATTGGCCACCAAAACACCTTTCCCTGCAAGAAAAGAGGCCATCAGTGTGCTTTTACCTCCCGGCGCACCACATAAATCAAGAACATGCGGATGTTCAGGCAAATCTGTAAGGTTTTGCAAAACCCAATCGAGAATCATGCTCGAAGCCTCCTGAGGATAATAACATCCTGCATGAAAAAGAGGGTCGAGAGTGAAAACTGGTTTTTCAGAGAGATAAACCCCATCTTTACACCATGGAACAGGCTCTGCTCCCAATTCGTAAGATGCCTGCATTTTGTTGGGGTTGTAACGTACCGACGTTACAACATCGTTGGAGAGAGCGCCCAGAAAAGCATTGGCATCATCTCCAAATTGCTGGTTGATTCTTTGTATGAACTCTGCAGGAAAACGGGAATGCATCACAACTCCTGTTCAAAAAAGAGTTTATAATAATTCATCCCCTTTTGGGAATCGAATCCTTTTTCTATGTAATCGCGTTTTCCATGCACGTAAACATGGAAATTCTTGTCCAGTTTGAGTACCGATTTAAAGTGTTTCTTCTCACTTTTAACAGCGCTTTTTGATATATCAAAACTGTCGTTTAAGGGAATACCCCTATCCTGTTCGAATTGCTGACGATAATCGGCAAATGCTTCAGAAACTTCGGGAAAGCGAACCACTTCCCTCTCAAAATCCTCCTGTTTAAAATTGGGTTTATTATCGAAAAAGTCCAGTGAACGATTCAGAAAGTCGAACTGCTCAGGGCGGGAAACCTGGTTTTCATTGTTATAAACATCCTTCACAAACCCTTTGCAGGCATCCATGTAGTTTTGTGTAAAATAGTAGCTGTCCTCACGTGGTTGCAACCCCAGAAAATCCTCCTTCCAGAAACGAGCCTCATTTCCTTTGTTGATGTTATCAACCATTACACACTTGAAACCCTGTTCGCGTTCGGTATTAAAAATAATACACCCTTTGTCGAGCTTTCGGATGTTGATTCCCTCCTGGGTTCCCAACTCAAAATTTTGCTCTTTGAGATATACCTTCAGGAACGTTTCCTTATTTTCAGATTTAAATAGTCCTAAGCCATCCACAACCTCCCCATCCACCACGCAATTGCGAAACAGAGCCAGGTAAAACTCGCCACCTCTTATTTTTGGATGATTGCTTTGTTCGTGCAAAAATTCGGCAAATTGAAGAGACGTATTGTAAAACAACGAAGAATCGTCAAAAACCTCACAGGCTAACTGATATACCTTTCCGGCTGCACCTTCCTCTGCTCCAATAAAATTAAAATAAGCTTCGGTTTTAAAGGCGTTAAAAAAATAACTTTTCAGAACGTTGCCAACCAACTCTTCATCCTGAAGTTTAAGCGCATTTTTTGAATATCGAACCGGCTGACCTTCAGCTTTAGCTCCGATGTGGTGAACCACCACATCTTCGATTATCACCTGCGAACTTTCTATCATATTCTTATTGAATTGAATATCATTTAACAATACAACATCTGTTTAAAAGAGCTTTAAAAAACCCTTTTGAACAGATGTTGTACAAAAATATAAAATATCAGGAACTTACTGAGCAAAAATCAGATTAATCAAACACAAGCCATTTTACAATTACGTGCGTACCAGCTAACCGGGTGGTCTGCTCCATTGATTAATTCGGTGAGGATTTTTTTATCGTCCCAATTGTTCTCAAAACTGCAGGTTTGGTCTAAAGCTCTTGATAAAAGAAGGTACTCTTCAACTATTTTCATGGTAAGCTGTCCTTCAAACTCTTTAAGCGTAGAAAGAAATTTCTCACAAATCAGTTGAACCTTTGGTTCTTCCCTCCTTAAAGTTTCCCTGGTGGTAAAAATATAGTCGTCAACCCTCACAAATTCCTGCTCATCCAGGGCAATGTTAAAAGTGAAATTAATTTTCCCCATTTTTTGTGTGTTTAGAAGTTTAGTAAATGATAACTTCTATAATATACAAACAAAACGAGTGAATGTAAATAGTTCCTGGTCAGAATCGAACCAGAATAATCAATCCAATACATACCCCTTTAACTCGTAAATTGAGGCTGTATAGGGCTCCAAACGACCTCCTATCCCTCCATTTAAAGCAACAGCGGCAGGAAATTGAAGTGGACGGTTAAATCCAAGCAAGTCAATCCCATTATAGAACAGTTCTTTCTCCATGCCACAAGTATCCATGGCATCCAAAGGGATTTTCAGTTTATAGGATTGCTGTTTGTCTGAGAAATTGGCCAATATGAGAAAACAATGGCCTCCTTCATATCGCATAAATGCATAAATTTTGTCGTGGCAGAATGATTCATGTCTGTTCACCCACATCAAATCATAGAAGCGACCTTTGTAAAATGCAGGTTTTTGATGGATAATGGTTAGCAGTTTTTGATAAAAACTGCGTAATTCAGCGGCCGCTTTTGGCAAATCCGCACCCGTCCAATCGCCATTTGAACGCCAATTTTGAATTAATTTCAGACTCCAGTAATCAAAAATGGTGGTACGTCCGTCCCGACCACTGAAACCCTCTTCATCCATTCCTCTCTCGCCAAGTTCCTGACCAAAATAGATGAGCAAAGGGTTATTAAACATGGTGGCGGCCACAGTCATTCCGGGAATGGCTTTATGACCTACGGTCATAAAAAAGTCACTGGAAAGTCTCTGCTCATCATGATTTTCCAAAAAATAGAGAAGAAAATGATGCAGCCCGTCAGTTTTTTGCCAACAATCTGTCAACCCGGATGCCGGAACCTTTCCCTCCATGACATCACGCAAAGCATCGTAAAGCACCACTTTATCGTACAGAAAATCAAATCCTCCTTTAAAAATATAATCCTGATACCTGTCAGCCTCATAAATTTCGGCGATGAAAAGCATCTCCGGAAACTTAGAGCGTACCTCACCAATCATCCAGCGCCAAAACTCAACGGGAACCATCCCGGCCATGTCACACCTGAATCCATCCACCCCTTTTTGAGACCAATAAAGTACGATGTCGAGCATTTTTTTCCAGGTGTCCGGTTCGGGCTCAAAATCAACCTGAGTATCTCCCGGATAATCCACTCCGTAATTCAGTTTCACCGTTTCGTACCAGTCGTTTACCGATGGAGTCGGCGAAAAGCAATCATTTCCGGTAGCTCTGGCAGGTGTTTCTTTCCATGGTTTTTCGTTGGAAATCTGCAAAGGAGGTTTGAATGTGGTACCGGGTAAATAGTAGTAGTTGTTGTCTTTTGCGAAAGAGACCTTTTTATTATCTTTTTTCCCAAAAGGCTCAATGCCTTTTGGTGCTGCATCGGAGTTGTAATTTCTTGCTACGTGATTGGGCACTAAATCAATAATCACCTTTAAACCTGCAGCATGTGTTCTTGTAATGAGGTTTTCAAATTCAGCCATTCGGTTGTTTACATCAACGGCTAAATCAGGAGCTACATCGTAATAATCCTTTATGGCGTAAGGAGACCCGGCCTGTCCCTTAACCACATCGGGGGAATCAGCTGCAATACCATATTTGGAGAAATCACTGCATGTGGCATGCTCAATCACTCCGGTGTACCATACATGCGTGGCACCCAATCCGGCAATAGAAATCAACGCTTCCTTGCTGATATCATTAAATTTTCCGCATCCATTTTGGTCAATGTTTCCATTGGGAACATTGACACTCTTTGTGTTACCAAACAAACGTGGCAACAACTGGTATATTACAAACCTGTGTTTATCCATCCTGAATTTCTTCCCTTCAAAACCACTAAAAAAAACATCGAGGTAAAAATATGATATTTTTGAGATTAATTTTCCATTGTTCAACAAAACAGATTAATCAAACTAATATATATGGCTTAAACAATCGGCGAAACCCGATTGTTTTCAGTATAGAAAAATGGACAATTTTAGATGTGATGATTAACATCCAACTTCATCCACACCCAAAATTTAATCATCTATTGTTATATTTGACACAATATAAACTGAATAAGAAACCACTCCAATGAGATATACTGCCATTTTTGTCCTTCTGGTATTAAGTTTTTCGGTATTGTCGCAGTATTACTCATCAGGTTCAGACCCTGCAAGACTCAGATGGAACCAGATAAAAACACCGGCGATTCGCATTGTTTTTGAGGAGAGCTTAGAAAAAGAAGCGTTACGGCTGGCGGCTTTCATCGACAGCATGGCTCCGCATATTTCAGGAACGTTGAAACATCAACCCCGAAGGGTTGATGTGCTCATTCACAATCATACAGTATATTCAAATGGTTTTGTTTCGTGGGCTCCCCGGCGAACTGAATTCTTTTCAACTCCCCATCAAAACATCGGCTCAACTGATTGGCTTGAACATTTAGCCATTCACGAATACAGGCATGTTGTGCAGATTGACAAACTCAACCAGGGTTTCACTCGAATTTTAAGCTATTTTACCGGTCAACAGGCTGTGGGCGGAGTGTTGGGAATGTATTTACCCATGTGGTTTTTGGAGGGTGATGCCATCATTGCTGAAACAGCCCTTACAAACAGTGGGCGTGGCCGTTCTTTCGAGTTTAACCGTGAGCTGAAAGCGCAGCTGGTTGAAAAAGGAAAATTCAGCTACGATAAGGCATATATGGGTTCATTCAGAGACCATGTGCCTGATTATTACAAAATGGGTTACCCGCTCACTGCTATGGCAAGGCAGACTTATGGCGCCGAGCTCTGGGAAAAAACCATTAGAAACAGCGGTAGAAACAGCTGGATGCTGACCCCCTTTAATCGTGCCATACGCCAACATACCGGTTTGAATCAAAAACGGCTTTACAACAACATGTTTGAGCAATTAACCCGTGAATGGGAAAATGAAATAGCTGCACAAAATTTTACGCGGTATGACTCTGTGTCTGCTTTGCACACCGATTATCTTCGCTACACACATCCGCAATTCATCTCTGACTCAATGGTGGTTGCAGAGCTGCGCGGGCCGGCGTTGCGTTCGCAAATAGTTTCAGTGAATCTGCATACCGGACAAACTGAAACTCTTGTTTACACGGGAATACGTGAAGCTGAACCCATATCGGCCAACAGCAACCTTGTGGCATGGAGTGAACTGGTGTACCATCCGCGATGGGAAAATGAATCATGGTCGGTCATCAGAACCCATCATCTGGAAACGGGAAAAACCTCAACCATTACTCAAAAAACCAATTTCTTTGCACCTGCCTTGCATCCCTTAGAAGATAGAATAGCCGTTGTTGAATCAACACCCGATTACAGGTTTTTCATCACCTTGATTGATGGTAAAACAGGTGAGAAATTAAAAGAAATTTCAACTCCGGAAAACTACTTTCCGCTCACACCATCATGGAATCTGAATGGAGAAAACATTGTTTGCGTATTGCTTTCCCCGGGGGGGAAAGCAATTTATACACTAAACCCTGAATCAGAAACGTGGCGACAGATTACCTCACCGGGGTTTGATGAAATCAGACATCCGGCACAAAGCGGAGACACCATCTGGTACAATGCCAAAGGTGCAATCAGTGATGAAATATTCTCCATCAACATCCAAACAGGCCAAAAAAAACAGTTGACTTCATCCAGATTTGGGGCGATGTTCCCTGCCGTTTCAAAAAGCAATCAAATAGTTTACAGCCAATATAACAGTCGCGGGTTTTCTTTGGCGCTATACAATGACAACCCATCGAAAAAAGCGACAACAGAGACCAATTCATTCATCGACAACCTCATTGACAGCATCATAGTACAGAAAGATACCACACCGACGCCTGTCCCAAACACCGAATATGAAGTTGAAAAATACAGCAAATGGAACCTGTTTAACGTCCACAGCTGGGCTCCGGTTTATGCAGATTTCGACCGCAGTGAGGTTCATACCGGCGTTTCTGTAATGTCACAAAATCTACTTGGTACAGCAATCTTTTCGGCAGGATATAATGCCGATCCGTCTCAATCGCACGAAAAATATCACCTTCAAATGATTTATCGTGCCTGGTTTCCAGTGCTGAAACTGGGAATCAGAGCAGGTGAATCTCAATTTGAACGCAGTGGATTTTATCAATTAGATGATGAAATATATTTTATTGATACCGACCAGCAAATAAACCATACCAGAATTGAGTTAGGAATGCAGGTGCCGCTGAACCTTAGCAGAGGAAATTACAGCAGGTTTTTATCGCCTGAAGTCACCCTCTCATGGCAAAAACAGACCGGCATCAGCTTCCCTATGACGCAATATATTTTGCAAGCCAATCAGCTTATTCCGACAGGAGTTACCAAACAAGAGACACGTCGCGGTTATGATTTTTACAGCATGGAGTACAGTCTCTATTTTCAAAACATCAGACGCGGTGCATCCCGTGATGTTGCACCTCGCATGGGTCAGGTAATTCAAGGAGTTTACAGGCATTCAATCCATGGTGACCTGGACAGAGGAAATATTTTTGGCCTGTTCTCCAGGCTGTATTTCCCGGGCATAATGCAACACCACGCTATTGCCATCGACAACAACTATCAGATAAAAAATAACGGAGAAGAATCCGGAAATGGTGACGATTTCGTCCGTTATTTCAGATACAACGATGTGCTGGGTTATCCGCGAGGCTACTCATCCATTTACAACGATGAAATGTATGTTATGCGAAACACCTACATGCTGCCACTCTGGAATCCTGATGTTTCAATGGGGGCGTTTGCATACATTAAACGGCTGAGATTAAACCTGTTTTACGATGCAGCCATTGTCAACTATTCATTGACCGATGCCCAAACCGGTGAAATCACGAAAAACCAACGCAACTTCTCTTCCTATGGAACCGAATTACACGCCGACACTCATTTTTTCCGCTTTGTTCTTCCTTTTAGTTTAGGATACCGGTTTGGAATAAGAAGTTTCGACAATGAACCTTTCCATGAATTTATTCTGAGAACGGGCTTTAATAGTTTTTTGGTGAACTGATTAGAATTAATTAGCAGATACTATTTCTGCCTGTGGCAGAAATAGTATATCCATCAAATCAGCTTCATTAAAAAACTCTATAACAAACTGATGTATATCATCCAAAGTCATGTTACGGGCAATCTCTTCAAAGTTCTCTTCATCCGCATGATTAACCCCTTCTCTATAGAAGTTATAAATCGAATTAAGCCAAAACGAATTGTGCCGGCGTGCCTGCTCTCTGTCCTTCAAAATGTTCTCAATGGTTTTTTGGAAGTCATCCTGCGTGGGACCCTCTGCAATGATTTTCTCAATCTCTCTGTAAAGAATTGGTTTCAGATGGTCAACTCTTTCAGGGTCTGTTTCGAACCTCATCTGTATCCCTCCCGTTTGAACCGGTTTACGGTTCATCGACCAGCCAACAGAAACTCCGTAAGTGCCTCCCTCGTCTTCACGAATGGTCTCAATGTATCTCAAATTAAGGATTCCTCTCAACACGCGCAGATACATCAAATTTTCAGGACTGTAGTCCATTTCCCGTGAATAGAACACATTTACATTGGCTTTGGGTATTTCCAATGGTATTTCAATTTGCTTTTTCTGTTGGCCTTGAGGAAACCTTATGCCATGGTCAACCCATGTCTCTTCACGGCCGGTGCTGGTTAAGGAACCCAGATATTGCTTCGACATTAACCTGACAACATCTTCATCCATATTACCAACGATAAAGAAAACAAAATCAGAAGCATCTTGAATCCTATCCTGATAAATCGCTCTAATCTGCTCAAAACAGACCTCATTAATCAATGAAACATCTAAGTTTCTCACTCTGGGATGAAAATCTGACAATAATAATGTGATAGAATCACTCATTATTTTGCGAGGCTCATTCTGCATATTGGATACAAACGAAACATAGCGCGACATCAATGCATTATGTGCTTCCTCATCGAATCTTGGCTGCTCAAAATAGAGATAAACCAGTTGCATCATGGTTTCAAAATCGCGTGGCGCGGCATTGCCACTTATGGTTTCCGAAAAATCATAAACCATGGGGCGCACCGAAACCCGTTTCCCGGATAGCATCTGTTGCAATGAAACGGCATCAAAATCACCTACACCATAACTGGTTATCAGCTCGTTAAAAAGCGTAATTGATGGCACAAAATCATTTCCCTTAACAGAAGAGCCACCCGGGCTATAGGCGGACAACAACACATTATCCTTTTCATAATCAGCATGTCGGTACACCACACGAACACCATTTGAAAGCGTCCATTCCACGGCATCAAAATCTTCAAGAATTACAGTTTTCTCAATTGAGGATCCGGGCAAGCCCTCTTCAATAAGGCTCTCAGCGAGCAAGCGATCCTCATATGGTGCAATTTCGGCAAGTTTAACACCATCCATTATAGATAGGGCGCTTGCCTCTGTTATGTGTTCTATATTATCAGGACCAGTCACAACAATGGTTCGGTTATCTTCGCGTATCCACTCCCGCGCTATTGCAGAAACTTCTTCAACAGTGATTCCGGGAATTACCTGATTGGCAAATTCATACTCAAACTCAATGCCTGGAACTACAGCATTAATCAGGTAATGATTCTGCAATTGTCGTGCAAATACATCATTTCGAATCTTCCCCCTGTCATTATACCTACTCTCCAGGTTTGTGAGAATATTGGATTTGGCTCTTGCCAACTCATTTTCGGTAAACCCATGCCTTAAAACACGCTCTGTTTCAATCATTATGGCTTCAAGAGCCTTTTCTGCTTCTCCGGGATTCGCAGTAACCCCAATAGCATAAGAATCGTAACCCCTCATAAAACCACCAGCCTGTGTGTAACCATTTATAAAAGGAGGTGTTCCCTGTTGCAATAGTTCCTGAATTCGAGCACTTGTCATTGAGTTATACAGAGAGCGTATGTATCCGGACCTCAAATTTTCAAGAGTTTTATTTTGCAAATCCAAGTTTCTTCTCGGGATATAAATGGTGATGCTCGTTTGAGTGGCTTCTCTATCGGTGGCCACAACAAATGCGGTGCCTTCCCGCTCTGGGATTTCAAAAAACGGTCGTTCCATGGCATTTTCTACTGCTGGAATTTTTGAAAAAAGTTCAATAACTTTTTCCTCCATTTCATCCACATCAAATTGACCAACCATAATAATGGCCTGCAAGTCGGTTCGATACCAATCATGATAAAACTGTCTGAGTACTTCAGGGTCATGATATTTAATTACCGTTGTGTCGCCAATAACATCACGAACTGCATACATCGACCCTTCAAATAAAACCGGGAACCATTGATCTCTCATCCTGACATTGGAGTTCCTTCTGGTTCGCCACTCTTCAAGAATCACGCCTCGCTCCAGTTCAATTTCTTCGTCGGTAAGCAATAGTCCGTTGCTCCAATCATAAAGAATCAACAGACAGGTATCAAGAATACCGGGACGATTAACCGGCACATCACTGATGTTATATACAGTTTCATTAAAAGAGGTAAATGCATTGATGTTACGACCAAAAGCCACTCCATGACGTTCGAGCGTATTGAGAATTCCCTTCCCTTCAAAATTTTCTGTGCCATTAAAAGCCATGTGCTCCAGAAAATGAGCCAACCCATTTTGATGATCCTCTTCCAAAAGTGCTCCCACATTTTGAACAATATAGAAACTGGCTCTATCTTGTGGCTCTTCGTTATAGCGAATGTAATATGTGAGACCGTTCTGCAATGTGCCTGTTCGCACCATTGGGTCTAACGGAACGGGTATTTCTGCAAGATTTTGAGCAGTAAGTGAAGAAAAGGCAAAGAAACAGCCTAAAACAGTTAGTAAATTCTTAGAAATGAGTTTCATTTTGAAAAGGATTAGAGATAAAACAAAAAACACCATTAAAATGGTGTTTTATTAATTAATGCCGTTATCAAAATAAGCACTTTTTATTAAAAATTGCAAGCTCCCTGAATTTTTAAAACAAATGGTAGAAGATAAAACTTAAGACAGAGTGATTGCAGCATAACAGAAACCCTGATTGCCAAAATCTAATCATTCAACCAGATAACCAATATGGATAAAATGGAATTCAGCATGAAACACCACTACATGGGTTCAGTGCCCGATGCACCCCGACTCAATTCAATAATAGTAATTTCTGGCGGCATACCTACGCGAGCCGGCAATCCGTGATATCCCAAACCGCGATTTACATACAAGAACTTATCGTCCTCCTGATAAAGTCCGGCCCATCTTTTTTGAACATACTGTGCAGGACTCCAGCGGAAATCTCCCCGTTCTATCCCAAATTGCATTCCATGGGTATGGCCAGATAAAGTTAAATCAAACCGGCCATGTTTCAGAACTTTCTGATCCCAATGGTCAGGATCGTGAGACATCAGCACACTAAAAGATTGTCCTTTAATATCTTGTGATGTTTTATCCAAATCTCCATTTCTGGGATATGAGGCAGTCCCCCAATTTTCCACACCGCCTAATCCGATTGAATCACCGTTGCGTGTAAGAATGACCGACTCATTTTTGAGTACCTTAAACCCCATCCGTTCCTGACCTGCAATGATGCCATCAAAGTTTGCTGCCTTCTCAGCTTTCGATTGCCATCGGCTGTAATTGCCATAATCATGATTTCCCAACACTGAGAATTTCCCCATAGGAGCTTTCAGTTTTGAGAAGATGCTTTCCCAACCATCCATTTCTCCGGCAAAATTGTTCACCATATCTCCGGTAAACAGAATCAAATCGGGATGCTCTGCGTTAATCAACTTTACAGCTTCGCGAAGAGGCTCCCGGTTGTTACCAAAACTGCCCAAATGCAGATCGGAAATATGAGCAATTCTCACCCCATCGAAACCCTCCGGCAGGTTTGGAAATGAGAGTCTGACATGGCGGGTGTAAAATGCAAATCGCCCTCTGAAAGCACCAAACATCAATGACACAAACGGCGCTGTTGCCATGATGATGCCAACCTGACTTAAAAACTTACGACGGGTAATTCGGGGATAATGGCGTTTATTAGCTTTTTCTTCGCTTGATCTTTTAAAAATCAACAATCCTCCCCCATGAAAAGCAGAGTAAATAAGTTTAAAAGAGTATATACTTAGAAAAGTAAACAGAATCCATCCAAAATTGCGATAAATAAGTGAGTTGTCAACATGAGGCAGGCGGTAACCAATGTAAATAAAACCTGCAATTGAAAACAGCGGTAGAACCGCAAATAGTAAAATGGCCAAAGTACGGCCGGGAATATGCCTGTTTAAACCTCCTTTTTTCCATCGCCAGAATAAAAAAACATCAATGGCTAAAACTAAAAAAATCATCAGGTAAATCAGGCCACTTTGATAATGCATCTCTTTCCCTTCTTAATTCTGCATAATATTATGAGATAATATCATACTTAAAATATAACGTTGCAAAATTACAACATCATCCATTTCTACAAGAAAATAACGGTTAAGGTTATATAATTGTTGTGAAAAAAGCATTATAGTATTTTCGTGCTTACTCGCCTTATATTCAGTTGTCAAATAAAACGGGCAATTCATCACTTAAAAATCACACTTAATCAAATCAAAAAAATATCTAGTTGACAACAGAACAATTTAGTTCGAAATTTAAATTTAAAACCAGACTATTTCTTTTGAAGCATTTGATGAGATACTATTCAAATGATTCTCTAAATTTTTCCCGATTTAAATCGGGAAACAGGAATTCTATGTATTAAAAAACAGATCGTCGGTCCCGAATATCTCGGGATCAGATATTAGATAAGAGGAAACACTTTTTTAAGAAAGTTTTTCAGTTTAAGCAAATTATTATACACCTAATATATCTAGTTAATAGGAAATATTAACAAACTATTAAAAATCAACATCACCACCACTATTAAACCTAATAGAATTTTGATAAAGAGATTATTCACTGTTATCAAACCAAAAGCGTATGTTACTGAAATGTGTTGCCATTGATGATGATCCCCTTTGTTTATCAATTTTAAAGAAGTATTGCCAAAAAGTTCCAAGTTTGCGGCTAAGAGGAGCTTATGAAAACCCTACAGATGCATTGCCTCACCTGGACAGAATAAATCCGGACATTGTTTTTCTGGACATCAATATGCCTGAGATATCAGGCATTAGAATTGCTGAAATTTACAATCATAAGACCACCATTATTTTTACCACTTCCCATAAAGATTTTGCTCTTGAAGGTTTTGAACTGAATGCAGCCGACTATCTTTTAAAGCCTCTTAATTTTGAAAGGTTTTTTCAGGCGGTATGTAAGGCAAAGGATCGTATTGAATTCAAGGCTTTGAAAAAGCTATCCTTTGAAGACAACAATCATGTGATAATTAAATCGGGGTACAAAAACATAAAACTAAAGCTTTCACAAATACAATATATTGAAGCCCTTGATAATTATGTAAAAATTCACACCGCAAAACGAAATTACCTGACGCTTCAAAATCTTAAACACTTCAGCAAAAGATTAAATGGAGATTTTGTAAGGGTACATAAATCATACATCGTAGCGGTTTCAAAAATTGAGTACTTTTCACGTGATCAACTCCGCATTAATGGACGGGAAATTCCAATAGGCCGATCATATGCTCAAAATTTTCATGAAAAAGTAAAGTAACACCATATAAATGCGAACGACACTATGGAATGAGGACTTTTTTAGTCCTCATTCATGCTTTCTTCACCCCTCTTCTTTGAAATATCTCGTACTTGTTCTGCCAATAATCAAAACTGAGAAAATCAACCATGTACTTTAAATCCAGACATTCTCAATCTGGAAAAACCGAAACCATCCTATCTAAAAAGTACGCCAAATCATCTATCCCATCGAACCATTTCAGAAAATGTTATTCACCTTCAATTTCCGGTAGTTAACAACTATTTCTCCAACGCTGGTCAAATTTCGCCATAACTTATGATTGATTTTAAAATCGTCATAAATCAACCCGTTGACGAAAAACAATCTACAGACCAATTATTACAGGCCAAAACTCAATAAAGCTAAAGAGAAATGAATTTGATTTGCATCGCCATAGACGACGATAACCTTTCATTATCTATTCTGGAAAAATTCTGCAAAAAAATCTCCTTTATTGAACTCACAGAAGCATTTAACAATCCATGGGATGCGCTGGTACATTTAAAAAACAATAAACCGGATATTATTTTTCTTGATATTGGAATGCCGGAGATTTCCGGATTGGCAATTGCAAGGGAGTTTTCCAATGAAAGCATGATCATTTTCACTACTTCATATAAACATTATGCTTTTGATGGATTCGAACTCAACATCACAGACTATCTCTTAAAACCGTACGGTTTTAAGAGATTTCAACAAGCAGTTTGCAAAGCCAGGGAAATCATTGAATATAAAAAGCTAAAACAACAAATAATCAATGGCAGTCAGGAGTACATTGTTGTGAAATCTGAGTACAAAAACATAAAAATAGAAACTTCAGAAATACTCTTTATTGAAGCATTAGATAATTATGCCAAAATACACACCAAAGAGAGAAGCCACATCACGCATCAAAATCTTAAGTACCTAGGGAAAAAACTCGACAGTCATGAATTCATAAGGGTTCATAAATCATTTATCGTGGCGGTTTCAAAAATCGATTTTTTTTCCAGGGAAAGCATACACATTAACTCAACCAACATTCCCATTGGAAGAACCTACCTGAATAAATTTAAAGAACACATAAAACAAAGAGATATAATGGTTTAAGATGTGTATAATAAATTGAGGATAACCGGAATTTTTCACTAAATATCAACTTCCACATTGCTCAACATCTTCCAAAAAAAATAAAAAATGCAATTCACAAACAGATTTCGGTTGTTAACAAATTAAAGATGCAATCGCTGTAAAGTCGCTCTAAATTTCATGTAAATAAATTCATAATTGTTCACCAAAACAATATAATTATGGAAAGACAAAAACAATTCAACAGAAAACTCGAACCTGGCTAGAAAAACCCAAAAGCAAAGCCTTAAACCAATCAAAACCTACGAAAAACAATTTTATTTCATTCGTTGCCCAGAGGCAACTCATCTACTAAACTTTAAACTCAAGTATCATGAAAAAGTTATTTTTATTTACAGCAGCAACATTCCTATGCTCAGGATTGCTATTTGCTCAATATAACAATGAAGCAACTCATACCCAAGAGGGAACATCAAATGAAGCGACAACTGCTCAGAACGGTTCGCACAATAACGCTGAGGTTGTTCAAACCGGAAAACTCAATGTAGCAGATCAAAAGCAAACCAACGAAAGTGGACCAGCCGTAAACACTGCTACCATTACACAATATGGGGTTCAGAATGTGATAGCCACGCAAGAGCAGATTGGACAAGGAAACAGTGCGGTTATTGATCAACTGGGATGGAGAAACAGTGCGACACAATATCAGAGAGGAGATGGTAATGAGGCTTCAATTATTCAAAAGGGAGCAAATGAGGATACTGAAGGGGACGCAACCATCCTTAACAGAGCTACTCAGACTCAAAAAGGTGATGAGAATGAAGCATTCATAAATCAAGATATCCATGGTAAAAACACTGCTGTTCAATACCAGGAAGGAGATAAAAATATAGCTGTCATTAATCAGCAATCAAGTCCTAGTTTTTGGTATGTTAATGATGCTAAACAAACTCAGCATGGTGAGGAAAACGATGCTTTGATTACTCAGACTGGGGACTACAATAAAGCAGAACAATATCAGGATGGAAAAGACAATGAAGCGATAATATTTCAATCAGGAGATGTTAACGTAGCAACACAAACTCAATATGCAGAAGGTAATCTTGCTGATATTGATCAAAGTGGAAGCTTAAACTCTGCTTTACAGGAGCAAAACGTAGTTGATCGATTATATGGAGGTAACGAAGCTTCTATTGATCAAAGTGGTTCTAAAAACGTAGCCGAACAATATCAGGAGCGACTAGGTAATAATGCAACAATTGATCAAATAGGGAACAGAAATACAGCTATCCAAAAGCAAGACCTAAGAGATGCTGAGAATTATGAAAACAGCTTCAATACTGCATTTATTATGCAGGCAGGACATAATAATTCAGCTCTTCAGGTTCAGGATGGCTCCGGAAACCTTGCCACCATAAACCAAAATGATGGAGCTACTGGTAACGAAGCAATACAAAACCAGCAAATGAGAAGCACATACAGTGTTGCATTAATTAATCAAAGCGGAGCTGATGATTATGCATTACAAACTCAGATTGGCGCAAAAAACAATGCCACAATTAATCAATTGGCATCATCATCCAATAACGAAGCTATTCAAACACAAACTTCAGGATTAGGTTTTATCGTTGGACAGTACAGAAATGTAGCAACCATTACCCAAGAGGGTGGTGCTGGAAACCTTGCTGAACAAACACAAAACCATTCCGGTGCATGGGGTATGGGTAATGAAGCTACAATTCTTCAGAATGGAGATTGCAACAAAGCATTCCAAACTCAAGATGGAGCAGGCAATACGGCACTAATTGAACAATTTGGTACAGCTAACATAGCTAAACAAACACAAACCGGCGTTGCTAACTTTGCATCTTCCACTCAAAATGGATTTGGAAACAGTTCAACAATCGTACAAACTCAATTTTAAGAGAAATGTTAATTTTCTGTTATAATGGGCGTTAATTAAGAGAGATTCCCGCAAGCAAAATTGCTTGCGGGAATTCATTCAACAACTCCTTAATAATTCAACAATGCAAAATCCACTTCTGATTTTCTTCACACTACTTATGTGTATGTTAGCTACAACCACGCTAACTGCCCAGCAAACCGAAAAAGATGAACAGCTGGAAGAGGTTGTTGAATTGCGACAACTCGGCTTGCTCAATGGAATAATTCAGTCCGAAAGCGAAGGCTCCATTGTAAACATCAATGAGTTTATTCAAAACAAGGAGTATCAATTGATATTTCCGGGAGCAATTCCTGCAGCCAATAATCATAGCATTGTCATTCAGGAAGGACATAACAATACCGCCACATGGGAACAAACCGGCGATCGCAACAGTTTTGGACTATTGCAATATGGTGATGCTAATTTCTACCAGGGTGTTCTGGTTGGAGAGGAGAATCTGATCAGGGTTTTACAACTGGGGAATGACAACCGAGTCATACAGGATTTGGAAGGCAATGGAATGAAGCTGGACATTATCCAGGAAGGGAACAACCACGAAGTAATCCAGATCGAAAAAGATGGAACATCTCCTGCCTACCAGATTCACCAACACGGCAGTAGTGGCATGAGAATAATTATTGAGCATCAAAAAGCCTATCCCTGATCAACCAAAAGTCTAAACAACATGCTTCTCAAATTCATTATTAATCCACAATTAATGATGGGGTCTCTTTTCTTTGTCGCATTTTCCGGATCCCTCATCTCTCTCTCAGCTCAAGGAAGTCCGGAAGCTCCTGTGCGCATAAAGTCGTGGATAGAAATCAGAGAGATTTCAGATCAATATACTTTTACAGGGAAACTCATTAATTATGAAGAGTTAGAACTTCCCTTTGATTATCGCCTCAAAGTTGTAAGACAGAGTTCTTCAGGAACCAGCCAAAGCAACCAGGCAGGAAGTGTTACTGCACTACCCGGAATGGTTACGCAATTGTCATACAGTTCCATCAACTGCAACAAGGACGAAAAGTGGGAAGCCATATTGCTGATCTACTACAAGCATCAAATGGTGGCAGGCGACACCATTCGCAACAAGGAAATGCGATAATCATTTTTTACCGTTTACCCTTAATTAATTGCTGTTTACCAATATTCATCATTTGGTCTGAAATAAATTTGGAAATTTATATCAGATCAGACAGTCAGGATATTTTAATAGAGAGATGAACATAGTTGTTTCCACCAAATTGATTGCATTTTACCTTACGATGCTTTGTATAACAGCAATGCGCATAAATGCCACAGGTCAGAATCAGGAGTCACAGGAGAAAAATGATTCCATCCAAAACAATGCAACACTTGAACTTCTGAAACAATTATTTTCTGGTAATAGTGATCAGAATGGAAACAACAACGAAAACTCCATAGAGGCCGTTGAGTTCATGAATTTTGTTTTTGATGAAACCATTACAAAAATCGGTGGGGACTTTTTCCGGATGTTTGATTCGGAGTGGGAAAACCCATCTAATGTAAGAGGTGTAAATATGTTTATAGGAGAGCAACCCATGCCCGGTATGGGTACTCAAATATGGATAAGAGTCGAAGATCGGTATATTTTCCGATCTTTTGTAAGGCCAAACCAGGAACAATTAAGACAAAGCGTTGAAAAAGCTTTACAACAGGCTGAGTCATATTTCATAAATTATGATCTCATTCAAAAAGAGCTTGAAAGCGATGATTTCAGCGGAACCGGACTGTTTTAAAACGAAATCTGCAAAACCTAAATAATATTTCAATTATGTCACAACCATCATCTCCATCCAGGAAGTTGATTCGCGCATTTGCCATTTTCGCAACGATTTTGGTTTCAACCGGACCATCATTGGCGCAAAACTTCGTATATCAGCCGGTAAATCCGGCATTCGGTGGAAACTATCTGAACTATCAATGGCTTTTAAGTTCAGCACAAGTGCAGAATACCCACGAAGCAAAGCCAGCAGAAAGAGCGACCCGGGATCCACTCAAGGACTTTGAAGAGAATCTGAATCGACAAATACTGAGCCAGTTAAGCCGAAACCTGATGCGCAACTATTTTAGTGAAGGTTTTAACGAAGGACATTACAATGTTGGTAGTTATGAAATAGAAATAACACCAGGATTAGGCGGTCTGGAAATAGAAATACTAGATACGGCAACAGGTGATAAAACCACCGTGACGGTTCCATATTTTTAAACAAAGCGGCAACCGGAGTACACAACCCAAAACTATACGAATTGACTTATGTTCCTACACCACAAATACGAAAGGAGTGCACTATTTGCCACGCTTTCCCTAATCACCATTTATATTCTAACGGGCTGTGCCGGTACTTTTAAACACCCACTTAAAACAATGCCGGCGAGGTTTGGAGAATTCTCCAGGGTACATCACAAAGAGATCAGTGAACTGCCTCCTCCCCGTGAACGAATTTATGCAGCAGTTTATAGCTTCAGAGATCAAACGGGACAGTACAAATTAACAGAACACTCCTCAAGCTGGTCAACGGTTGTCACTCAGGGAGCCACTTCTGTACTCATACAATCTCTGGAAGAGTCCAACTGGTTCATTACAATAGAACGCGAAGGTTTATCGAATCTGTTGAATGAACGTCGCATCATTCGTCAGACTCAAGAGCAGTTTCAGGGGAGCGGAAACCTTCCGCCATTACTCTACGCAGGAGTCATTATTGAAGGTGGAATCATTGCTTATGAGACCAACATTCGTACAGGAGGAGTTGGAGCCAGATACTTCGGAACCGGTGCTTCCGGCCAATATCGGGAAGATCAGGTTACAGTCTATTTAAGAGCGGTGTCAACCAGCACCGGCAGAATCCTTAAAACAGTACATGCCTCCAAAACAATCCTTTCACAAAAAATGGACATGGGCGTTTTCAGGTTTGTTTCGCTAAAAAAACTTCTGGAGGCTGAAACCGGCTATACATATAACGAGCCTTCATTTGTTGCGGTTCAGGAGGCCATAGACAAAGCCGTGCTGGCATTAATTGTTGAAGGCATAGAAGACAACCTGTGGGAGCTTCTGGATCCGGATCATATAAACATGCCTGTTTTTGAGAGTTACAGACAAGAAAAGGAGATGAGCTACGCTACCGACCATCTTGGAAATATCTCCATGCAAAACGACAAGATGTTTTGCGTTGGTTTAAATATGGGAGGATTGATTCTTGACAGCGACGTAGCCTCCGGAGTTGTTAAGCCGGGATCGGAAGTGAGCCTGGGTTTCTTTGAAAACAAACCCATTAATCTCTCATTAAATATAGGGAGCGGCAAGGTAGCTGCAAAAAGAAATTTCAATTCAAATGTAAGCTGGTCGAGTTTAACGTTGAACCTCCCCATTTTCCCTCATTATAGAAACTCGCCATTTCTGAAAGCCGGATATGGAATCAACTACCAACATGGAGAAAAATGGTTTTACGATGACCCTTCCTTTAACAACAACATATTTCAGTTTATTCATTTTGGCGCAGGGTATCAATGGAAGTTGCAGGAACTACCACTGTTCATTAGAGTCTCGGCAGATTGTCACTATTTTTTAAATGATGAATTTGATGGAATGGTTCATGGAAAATACAACGATCGAATATGGGGGTTTAGCCTTGGGATAGCATACAGATTCAATCTTTTTAAAAACGAATAATTAACAATTCAAACGGACGATAAATAAAGGCCATAATTCGAGCCATGAGAATCCCAGAATCAACTGAGTCTATCCAATGTTCGATCAGAAATCTGACATTTCGCATTACTGGTTTAGCCAACAAGATTAATTAGAAATTATACCCGACGAATTCAATCTGGCAACTAAAAAAAGAAACAATGAAAATAGAATCCACTCATAACTGGTACGTAATAATTTTCCTGACAATGATTATATTTTCAGGATGTGAAGAAAGATTGGAGACACCTCTAACCGGAAAACTGAAAGGATATGTCATTGACAACGTCAATTTTGATCCCATTCCTGATGTCAGAGTCACAACCCATCCATACAGTGAAAGTGTCAGAACAGATGAAACAGGGATGTTTTATATTGAAAACATCCATGAAGGGGAATACAATGTCATTGCCGGGAAAAGCGGGTTTAAATCCCAAAGCGTAACCATTAGTGTGCTTCATAACCAAACAACGGATGTAGAGATTATGATAGAAAAGAATCTCACGGCAGAGCATGCACCTGCTTTCACGTCAAAACACTGGCCACTGAATAACAGTAACCAAAACAGCACAAAAATAACCATTTCATGGCAAGCAGAGAATACAGACTCTACATTCTACGACCTTCTTGTTTATGAATCAGGCCATTTCGGCAATCCAATGATTTATACAAATTTGGAAGACACGTTCTATCACATCAACAACCTCAAGTTTGAGACCTGGTACTACTGGCAAGTTCAGGCCTATAACGAAGCAGGACGAGTGTTTTCAGAAATTCGTCAGTTCAAAACTCAATCATTCCCTAAAAATCAGATCTTGTTTTCAAGAGTTGAGAATGAATTATCTCAGCTGTTTGTAACAGACACACTAGGAGCCAATATAATTCAAATTACAAACAGCAAACACCATATCTGGAATGCCAAAATAAACAATCAGCGAACAAGAATTGCATTTGAATCTACTCAAAACATCGCTCCACAACTCTATACCATGAACCTGGATGGTTCAGATGTAAAAAGGTTAACGACAGTCCCAATCGGAAGCTACTTTCACCAAAAAATTGAATATGACTGGGCTCCAAACGGTTCCCATCTGGTGTTTACAAGTTTCGATAAATTGTACAGAATCAACCCGGACGGTACCGGCATGCAAGTTCTGGCAGTCGCTCCTGAAGGTTCTCATTTCAGGGAAGTCATATATAAACCTGATGGTTCAGGATTGTTTGTCATGATCATTGGTAACACCATTAAAAACAGACAAATATACTCCTTCAACGCCAATGGCAGTAACATGCAACAAGTTTATAAAAACAGTGATTATGCCATACAAGGCTTGGCAGTTCATCCTGACAATGTCCACATATTGTTCTCTATGGACATGAGCGGAACAGACTCTCCTGTGGGAAGAATGCTGGATGCCAAAATATATCGAATGAACACAAATTCGGGGCAACTGACCAATCTTTCACAGGGAAAATCCAGTGGAACCAATGACTTAAATGCAATGTATTCACCCAATGGAGGCCATATTGTTTTCACAAACAGATCCAACTCCACTACAGCAATAGGTTCCATTAAAATGATGAATCCCGATGGTTCGCGAAGAAAAAAGTTCATTGGAGATGCAGATTATCCATATTGGTTTGATTAACTCTTTAATCCGCTCTCATTTACAAACGGTTTAATCTGTGATTAATCCGTTACGGTTATTCTCAGCAATGGTTTTCTTTACGAAAGAACTACATTTGCAATAAAATATCTGAATAACCACAATCAATGAATACAGCAGAAAAATTCAATACCCACGATTTCAAAAAACTTCAGGATCAAATCATGAATCCCGGATTGATGGCAACCATCAGGAGAATGGCTTATGTTTCAGCTTTGGGTATTGTTTCAATGCTTTTTTTAGGTGCGGTTCTGGATGTGGATGACATCTACAGCAAGCCACTCTCTATTATCTTAGCGGTGGTAGGCATCAACATGCTGAGCGAAGGCAACATCATCATCAACAGAATACTAAACCAAAGAGTGCCTTGGTTCTCACAAATCACCAAACGAATCAGAATTCAGGTATTCATCAGTGTGCTGTGGCTGATTGCTGTAACCGTTATTTTTTCACTGCTGGCACCCCGCTCTCTGTCCAAAGATGCCATCATCACCTTTATTTTTGGAACAATCTTTATTCTTGGTTTCAACAGCGTATTGATTATGCGTAGCTTTGCCTACAATTGGCGACAGTCGCTCATTGAAAATGAGGAACTGAAACAGGCCAAGCTGAAATCGGACTATATGGCTCTGCAAAACCAGCTGAATCCGCATTTTCTGTTCAATAGTTTTAGTGTTTTAATTTCTGAAATTCAATACAATCCACCGGGTGCTGTTGAGTTTGCACAAAAAATGTCCGATGTTTATCGTTACGTACTTCAGCAACGGAACAATCTCACCACCACACTCAAAGAAGAACTGGATTTTCTCGATGATTTCAGGTATCTTCATAATATCAGGATGGGAAATGCATTACAGATGCAAACCAATATCGAATCCGGTCATCTCACCTTGTACGTGCCGCCCATGACCCTTCAAATACTGATTGAAAACGCTATAAAACACAATCGTGCGAGCGAAAAAGACCCGTTAGTTATTGAAATAACCAGCAACAATAACCAGACATTAAGCGTAACCAACAACATAAACCCTAAAACCACAACTTACTCCACTGGAACAGGTCTTGAGAACATCATAAAAAGATATAAATTCCTATCAGACAAGGAGGTGGATATCATTCATAACGAGAAACAGTTCATTGTGACTTTACCGTTATTGGGAAACGAGAAATAACAAAGCATCATGCAAACAATAAAAACAACCGTATTAATAGCAGAAGACGAAATTCCTACACAAAGGCTTTTAAAAGGGATGATAGAAAAAATCAGACCCGATTGGGAGATTGTCATCGCCACAACCGCAGTGGAAGAAACCGTGGAATGGCTGCAAAGCCATCCACATCCGGATTTGATGTTTTTGGATATTCAGTTATCGGATGGCATCAGCTTCGAGATTTTTGACCAAACGGAGGTGAATTCAATGATTATATTCACAACGGCTTATGATGAATATGCCATTCAGGCGTTTAAGGTAAACAGCATAGATTATTTATTAAAACCGGTGCGACCGGAAAATTTAAAAAGTGCCATAGAAAAGTTTGAGAAGCTGAAAGCTTCTCAAATACATACCACCAACATTACCGATATCAAAGACCTTGCTTATGCACTCACAGAAGGAAAAAAAACTTTCAGATCGAGAATTCTTGTTCCTGCCATAGATGGATATACCAAACTAAAAATTGCAGATGTGGCGTGGTTTCACAGCTCTCAAAAAGTTACCACAGCCGTAACTTTTGATGGAACTCACCACATCATTGACCTTCCGCTGGAAAAACTTGAAGACGAACTAAATCCTTCCTATTTTTATCGTGCCAACAGGCAATACATCATCAACATTGAAATAATTCATAAAATTGAAAATTGGTTCAATGGCAAGCTCATAGTTAAAACCAGACCCGAAACCCCTGAAAAAATTGTGGTAAGCAGGGAAAGAGCAAGAAGTTTTAAGGAGTGGATTAATCAATAAGAATTGAGGAATGGTTTTATTGGAATCAGATAGTAAAATTTGATGCTAGTGTAAAGTCAAGTATAAAATGAACTGGTAAACTGGTGCGTTTGGCTTTTTAAGTGTGAGGGAGGGAGGCAATTTAGATTTAACTTAATAATCCAAATAGAGGGTCTGTATTACTTCTACTTACTTGACTTTCTAAAACATAATTTCGCAAGCAAAAAAACAGACAAATGCGCTTTTTATTGAGCTTTTTTATAAATATTTGCTCATTCTGTTGTGCGTTTTACACATTTACAAAAACAGCAAATTATAAAATACTAACACTAAATCAATAAACTAGAAGACTCATGGAAATATAGAAGTTTAGTGATTAAATTGCGATTTTTGTAAAAACATGGTTAGAAATGATGATTGATAAGTATGAGTTAGCTAAAAAACAGACAAGATCCATTACAAAGAAATGAACCGATGTTCCATAATATATGAAACTTATTTCTTAGCTTTGTATTGATTAAAACTACAAATTTGGAATTATTAAGAAAACACATACTATTTAAACTCAAATCCAAGAATCGAGGCAATACTAAATTGAACAAAGCGATTGATAAATTAATCTCAGATATTGAAAATGCCAACTGGACAAAACAGACTGATATTAAGGAAACTCGATTAGATGCCGATTGTGTACATAGCGATGGATTTTATTTTTTTGACATAAACATTCACCGTACCATGATTTTGATAGTATTTGAGGAAAACGAGGCAACAGTTATCTGGGCAGGCTCACATAGTGAGTATGATAAAACTTTCAAGGGCAATAAGACAACAATTGAGAAATGGTTACGTGTTCAAAAACTAATATAAAATGGATAAATTTTCAATACAAAACATAGAAAAGATTAACTCGCTGACAAGTGAACTTGAATATGAAAAAGCATCATCTTTGTATTTAAATCTTCGAGTTTTAGTAAAAGAAGATAAATCATATGAACCTATTCGCAGACATTTACGTGGATTGATTAAAGATTATGAACAAAACAATTGGGCAGACGAAGATAAAATCACAGATAATCAAATAAAGGAGAGTGACTTAGCCGAAGCAATTGTTCAAGCAGAAAATCTGTTTTATCAAAAAAGAAAAGAACTAATTAAAACAAAACTACAAGCTACTGGATTAAAACAAAATGACTTGGCGAAAATTCTTGGACATAGAAAAGGATATATGTCGGAGTTGATTAATGGACTAAGACCTTTTTCTAAAGAAGATTTAGTTATAATCAACCGATTATTTAAAATTAAACTCGAAGATTTAATTCCTACATTTATACAACAAGAAAGAGCGACCCATATTAAAAAGACATTGGAGTCACTGTCTAACAACAAAATAAAGCTGACAAAAAAAGACTTCGACTTACAAATGTCATGATATTAAATTTAATTGACTACGTTCGCTAATATCATGTATTAAGCATTGGGGGTTAAGTAGACACTTGATCTCGCACATGCGGGACTGCCCCTCATCAACTTTTGTAACGACAGACAGTAATAACACCCGCAATCCCAAACATTTCATATATATGACCGTTAAATCTATAATGGGATCAAAAGACATTAATACAAAAAAGAAACCCCTAGTGTTGGTGGACAAGTCACTGGACCTTTTCAACGATAAAATTCTTTTTCCTAAAAATTAGAAAAGGCTATTGAAATGTTGAAAAGAGGTGGGCTTCCGAAACTTGATAATAATTCGAGCAGGTAAAAAAGAGTCCCTCCCCTAAACCCTTCTCCAGGAGTATCGAAATGGGCGAATCTCGACAATTACTAGGCTCTTCATGACAAAACTACCAGGACTTGAAACCATTCTGCCAACCCAAAAGGGAACTTGGGTAGCTACAATTGACTATCCATCTCGCTATTAGTATGATTTCTATAGTAGAATCAACTGATTTTAGTTGTTTTATACACACAAGTAGCCAAATTTAATTTTTAAGTGATGTACTTAATCAGAATACACCAATAACGTGAGCAATCAACTTTTTCAACAGGAACTGCAGAAACTTCCTATTCATGAAATAATTCCAAAGGTAAAAGAGGAATTAAACAAACAGAACACGCTTATTTTACATGCACCTCCCGGCGCAGGTAAAAGTACCATGCTACCTCTTACGTTGCTTAAAGAAAAATGGCTGGATGGCAAAAAAATCATTATGCTTGAGCCACGGCGGCTTGCTGCACGTTCCATTGCTGCACGAATGGCAAATTTGCTAGGTGAAAACATAGGTGAAACGGTTGGTTACCGCATTCGCTTTGAAAACAAAACATCGGAAAAAACCCGCATTGAAGTGGTGACTGAAGGAATTCTTACCCGTATGCTTCAGTCTGATAACAGTTTGGAAAACGCAGGACTCGTTATCTTCGACGAATTTCACGAGAGAAGCCTATTTGCAGATGTGGCACTTGCCATTTGCCGCGAGGCTCAACAAATTATCCGCCCCGACCTCAGGTTGGTCGTCATGTCTGCCACGCTAAACACCGAAATACTCACCAAAACACTCAATGCTCCCCTGGTTTCAGCTCATGGACGCCAGTTCCCTGTAGAAACGATTTATACCGGTGTAAGAGACCTGACTCTCTTGCCCCAACAAACAGCCATAACAGTTAGTGAAGCCATACAAAAAGAGAAAGGAGATGTTCTTGTATTTCTGCCCGGAGAGGCAGAAATCAGGCAATGTGAAGAGATTTTGAAAAAATCATTACCGGAAATCAACATTCATCCACTCTACGGCCAAATGCCTTTCGCCGCTCAAATGGCAGCCATCATGCCAAACAAACATGGAAAACGCAAAGTGGTGATTGCCACCTCCATTGCCGAAACCAGCTTAACCATTGAAGGCATCTCGGTGGTGGTGGACAGTGGCTATGGCCGAACCATGCAATTCAACCCGGGAAACGGACTATCCAGACTTACAACGGTTGAAATAACAAGAGACACAGCCGACCAGCGTGCCGGGCGAGCCGGCCGTTTAGGCCCCGGAAAGTGCTACAGAATGTGGAGCAAAGCTGACCAAAACCGAATGAAGGCTCACAGAATTCCAGAGATTGAAGAGTCGGACCTGAGTTCGTTGGTTTTGGACTTGGCTCAGTGGGGAAATCTCAACATCAATGAATTAACATGGCTAACACCTCCGCCCCGCTCACACTTGCAACAGGCTATTGACACACTGACTCAACTTGGAGCTTTGGAGGATGAAAAAATCACATCCCATGGAAAAAAGATGGCTGCATTGCCTTGCCATCCGCGTATTGCACACATGTTATTAAAAGCTGAAGAAGAAAATCAGTTGCCATTGGCAACTGATTTGGCAGCCGTTCTTGAAGAGCGAGACCCTTTAGGCAGAGATTCGGGAATTGATATCAATCTTAGAATTGAAGCACTTCGCAGATACCGAAGCCAAAAATCCGGAAACAGAATATGGAGTCGAATTGATAAAGTAGCATCTTCCTACCGAAAAATGTTTAATATTGATGCTTCCAACTCTCTATTCGACCCATACGATACCGGGCTTTTGTTGGTATTCGCCTACCCGGAACGCATAGCCTCAGCGCGATCGGGAAACAACGCACGGTTTCAACTCTCCAACGGAACTTACGCCATTGCCTCACACACCGACGATTTGACCCACGAACCCTGGCTGGTGGTTGCCAGCATGGATGCACGACAAGGTGACGGAAAGATTTTTCTGGCAGCGCCGGTTAATCCAAAGGATTTGGCGTCCATGGTAAAAACAACCGAAACCGTGACATGGGACGTTCGGAAAGGTGGCCTCGTTGCTTCAAAAGACCTGAAAATAGGCAGCATAACCCTTCAGTCAGTGCCTCTGGAGAACCCCGATTCTGAACTGATTTTAAAAGCTATTGTGGAGGCGTTAAAAAAAGAAGGCGAACGCCTTTTGGACTTTAACCCCGATGTACAACAGTGGCAAAATCGCGTTTTAAGTCTGAAAATATGGAATCCGCAAGAGAATTGGCCGGATGTATCCACTTCAGCGTTGCTAAAAAACTGTGAAAACTGGATAGAGCCATATCTAATCAACATCAAGCGCAACGATGATTTAGCTAAAATTGATTTAATAAATGCGCTGCACTATCATCTGGAGCCGGAGAAACAAAAAGAGTTGGAGAGACTCGCACCACGAACCATACAAGTACCATCCGGGTCGGAAATAAAGCTGAAATACAATTCAGATGGTTCACCACCGGTATTGTCAGTCAGGCTTCAGAAGATGTTTGGCCTGGCAGAAACACCGAAAGTAAACAACGGCAACACCAAAGTTTTGCTTCACCTTTTATCGCCCGGATTTAAGCCCGTACAGGTTACATCCGATTTGAAAAGTTTTTGGAACAACGCCTACTTTGAAGTAAAAAAAGAGTTGAAAAGCCGCTATCCAAAGCATGTTTGGCCCGACGACCCATGGAATGAAAAAGCCACAAGAGGTGTGAAAAGAAAGAAATAGCAGGCTAACGTTTTATTCCATCGCCGGCATCAAACAATTCACCCACCGAAACCGGAAGCCTTCCGCTGAAATTAATATGCCCCGATAACGCATTAATCACTGCCAGCTGAGCCTGCTCATTGTTCTGATATGCCACAATTAACCCTGCGGCATTGGTTAAGACCTCATAGTTTATCAGGTGATAGGGGTTCCCTAAAAAGAAAACGACACTGTTTTCATCGGCCAAAACACCAATCTCAGACAACTGTATTGCATTACCCGCCCTGCTTCCCCAACGGGTGTCAGATATCACAATGACCTTTTGTTGATATTTTTCTAATTGGCGGACTCTTTGGCTAAACAAAGAAGGGTTATTCAGTGGGAGCTGATAAACAGGACAATCAAACCGGTTGCTGATTTTATTCAGTAAAGCAGGCGCTTCTCCCAATAAAACAAATGCCCCTTCATATTGCTGGTTTTCAAACCAGCTTATAACATCATTCTCATTCCTAAGCAGAGTAAGGGCTGCCTCATACAATTCTCTGTTTAATTCAGTAACTTGTTCATTATTGAGTAGTTCCAGAATATTTTCTGTAGATGTCATCTCCATTAATGAATCTGAATCATCATCGATGGCATCCACATCCAATGATTTTCTTTCAATCAGCCAATATTTAAATGCCAGCGAACGCCGACATTTATCTTCAATCGCCTCAAAAGATAAAGTTTCATTTTTAATGGCTTCTTTAACAGCTTTGATGGCAGCAGGCAGATCTTCTGTAAATTCAACGATATCGTTTCCGGCAGAAAGCGCAAGCACGTCCCGTTCTCCGGGTTTCCCCATCACCCTGGCGCCTTCCATGTTCAGAGCATCAGTAATTACCAAACCCCTGAATCCCATTTCATCTCTCAACAAATCTTTCAAAACTTTTTGAGAAAAACTTACCGGTAATCCAGGTTCACTCTCCAATTCAGGAATCTCAATGTGTGCAGACATTACAGCCCACAAACCCTCATCAATCATTCTTTTGAAAGGATAAATCTCCATGGAATCAAGCCGCTGGCGTGAATGTGCGACGAGTGGAAGTGTTTTATGCGAATCGGTTGAAGTATCACCATGTCCGGGAAAGTGTTTCCCAACTGCCATAACTCCCCCATCCTGTAGCCCTTGCATATAGGCAATGGATTTCCGTGCCACATTTTTGGGGTCTTCGCCAAATGAACGAAATCCGATGACCGGATTTGCAGGATTGCTGTTTACATCGGCAACGGGAGCCATGTTTACATGAATTCCGCACAACCGGAATTGATGAGCCATTTTTCTTCCCATTCTGTAAATGAGCGAGTCATTATGAATGGCTCCTAAAGTCATGGCAAATGGATAAGGCTCAACACCGGGAAACCGCATAGCCAACCCCCATTCCCCATCAATGGAAACAAACAACGGAGTATTGGAGACTTTCTGAAATTCATCAATCACCTCCAGAGCAGTCTCTGGAGACATCCTGAAAAGCAGAATTCCTCCGGGTTGATATGTTTCAGTTTCGGAAATCGCTCTTCGAAAGGCTGTTGCATTGGTTGGATTTTCCACTGCAATCCAGAAAAGCTGCGCGATGCGTTCTTCAAGTGTAAGAGAATTGTACACCGAATCAACCCAGTATCGGCTCTCGGATTTAAGTTTTTCCCAGAAACAAACATCAGAGGTATTGCTCTTTTCTGTATAGGCTTCTCCACAATTAAGAGATAGCAGAGTCAAAAAAAACAGAAAAAAAATGAACCCGGAGATTTTATATTTATGCAATTTCACAAAAACCATTTGACTTTAAATTAATCAGAATCAAGGTATAATCAAAGAAAGAGCTTGGTTTGCCAACCAAACTCTTTCAAAATTACGATCATTTAAGATTATAAAAAAAGATTCCTGAATAATTCAACCATATAGAACAAACTTTGCATGCCTTACCCCAATATGATGTACGCATTCTAACAACATACATTCCTCTATTACAACAAATAATTAAACGCATTATTAAATGCGTCTTAGCAAAGGTCTCATAATGACACTTCCCTGCAAATTGAAAAAATCCAGGGCTTAAAATAGAGGGTAAAAGGAAAAGACTGGAGAGCTATTGGTCAAAGATTATCAAATAAATAACCGAAACTCAGTTACACCTCTAATGTTGAGTCATCGGTTTCTTCTAAGAAAACTAAAAAAAGAACGCTACTCTTTACATTATGCCTGACCAACAGGGCCGCCAAATCCCATGGGATTAACACCTCCCTGTGGTTCAATATTCTTTATTGGGCCATGCTGCTGCTCAAATCTATTGATGTTATCTTTCAAAGCGTGTAAGAGACGCTTAGCGTGTTCCGGCGTGAGAACAATTCTGGACTTTACCTGGGCTTTAGGTACCCCGGGCATGACACGTACAAAATCCAAAACGAATTCAGAAGGTGAGTGACTGATTATGGCTAAATTGGAATAGATTCCTTGTCCAATTTCCTCATTCAACTCAATTTTCAATTGTGGTTTCTTTTTTGTATCTTCCATTATAATAATATTTCAGGCGTTTGCCGGTATTTATGTTGCATTAACTGGTATAAATATATTCATTTTTTCATAGTTCACAGCTATTTCCGTTCTGTTTATGACATGTTCCCCCTTTTAGTAGGCTTAGTAATTCTCTAATCAAAACTCTATTAACCCATGGGCTACTATTTTAGCAGAATATTTGCCACTTCATTTGATCATACAAAAGAAAGGATCAGAAGTTCTTTAAAAGATGAAGGATTTGAGTTCCTTTTTGAGATTAAATTTCATGAAGTGCTAAAAGAGAAATTGGATATTACTTTTAAAAAGTATATTGTATTTGGAGCGTGTAACGCCAAATACACATTTGAAGCTCTCAAAGCTGATAACAAAATAGGCACCATTCTACCATGTAATGTCATCGTTCAGCAGTTGGATGAAGGCACCATTGAAGTCGCCATCATCAATGCCAATGCGGCGATGCTACCCATCAAAAACAAACAAGTACAACAAATAGCTGAAGAGGTAACAGAGAAATTAAAATCAGCACTTGATAATGCATAAAAACAAAGGCTGCCTTTAGCAGGCAGCCTTTGTTATATATCAAAGTTTATCGTTTTACTGATATACCTTCTCAGAATCCTTTTTGCCTCCAACAAGCTTGTCGTACTCTTCCTTTGATCCTACAACAAGTTTATCGTACTCACGCAAACCGGTTCCCGCTGGAATGAGGTGTCCACAAATAACATTCTCTTTAAGACCTTCCAAGCGATCGATCTTTCCTTGGATTGCGGCCTCATTAAGAACTTTTGTTGTTTCCTGGAACGAAGCTGCAGACATAAAGCTCTTGGTTTGCAGAGCTGCTCTGGTAATCCCTTGCAACACCTGACTTGAGGTAGCTGCAACAGCTTCACGAGCCTGAACCAATTTTAAATCCCTTCTCTTTAATTGAGAGTTTTCATCTCTCAATCGTCTGGCAGTTATGATTTGTCCCGGACGTAATGATTGTGAGTCGCCTCTGTCTACCACAACCATTTTGCCAAAGATTTCATCATTCTCTTCCATGAATTCAATCTTATCCACAATTTGCTTTTCAAGGAACTTCGTATCACCTGGATCGTCAATGTCAACTTTACGCATCATCTGACGTACGATGATCTCAAAGTGCTTATCGTTAATCTTCACTCCCTGCAGGCGATAAACATCCTGAACCTCATTTACGATGTACTCTTGAACGGCTGTGGGTCCTTTAATTGCAAGAATGTCAGCCGGGGTAATTGCTCCATCTGACAGTGGAGTACCTGCACGCACGTAATCATTCTCCTGTACAAGGATTTGCTTCGAAAGCGGTACCAGATACTTTTTAACTTCTCCACTTTTAGTGGTTACAATGATCTCACGGTTACCTCTTTTGATTTTTCCAAAAGTAACTTCTCCGTCAATTTCGGCAACAACCGATGGGTTTGATGGATTTCTGGCCTCGAACAACTCCGTGATTCGAGGCAAACCTCCGGTGATATCTCCGGAACGTCCCATAGCCCTTGGAATTTTAGAAAGAATCTGTCCCTGACTTACCGACTCTCCTTCGTCAACCGATATGTGAGCACCTACTGGCAAGTTATAAACCCTCAGCACCTCTCCTTTTCCATCAACGATTCGAACACTTGGGTTCTTTGTCTTATCCCTGGTTTCAATAATAACTTTTTCACGGAAACCTGTTTGTTCATCAGACTCTTCCTTGTAAGTTACACCCTCTATCAGGTTTTCAAATGATATGGTACCAGATTTCTCTGTAATAATCAATGCATTCCATGGATCCCACTCACATACCAAATCACCTTTAGCAATGGTAGCACCGTTTTTGATGTGAAGCTTTGCTCCATATGGAATAGGCTGCGTTGTTAAAGCAATACCTGTGTTCTTATCCACAATTCTCATTTCAGCCAAACGACCAATTACAACATCAACCTCGACACCTTCTTCCGTGGTAAATGGAACTGTTCGCAACTCATCAATTTCAGCAACACCATCGTAACGTGCCAACATACTGCTCTCAGATGTAATGTTGGAAGCAGTACCCCCAACGTGGAATGTTCGAAGTGTTAACTGAGTACCTGGCTCACCAATGGATTGGGCTGCAATAACACCTACAGCTTCTCCATTATGAACCAAACGTCCATTGGCAAGGTTACGCCCGTAACATTTGGAACATACTCCTTTTTTTGATTCACAAGTCAAAACTGAACGTATTTCAACGCGCTCAATAGGAGATGAGTCAATTAATTTAGCCTCTGATTCGGTAATTTCCTCACCAGATTTTACAATTATTTCTCCTGTTGAAGGATTATATACATCATGAACAGAAACCCTTCCCAGAATACGTTCGTAAAGAGAAGCTACGATCTCTTCATTGTTTTTAAGTGCTGTTGCGGTTAATCCTCGCAAAGTACCACAGTCTTCCTCTGTAATGATGACATCTTGAGACACATCAACAAGACGACGAGTAAGGTAACCGGCATCAGCTGTTTTAAGAGCGGTATCGGCCAAACCTTTACGAGCACCGTGAGTTGAAATAAAGTACTCCAGTACTGACAATCCCTCTTTAAAATTTGACAAGATCGGGTTTTCAATAATCTGACCTCCTTCTGCCCCACTCTTCTGAGGTTTCGCCATCAATCCCCTCATACCTGATAACTGACGAATCTGCTCTTTTGATCCCCTCGCACCAGAGTCAAGCATCATATATACTGAGTTGAATCCTTGCTGGTCGGAACTAAGCTGTTCCATCAGAATATGCGTTAAACGCGCATTAATGTGCGTCCAGATATCAATGATGGCGTTATAGCGCTCATTATTGGTGATGAATCCCATATTATAGTTATTCAAAACCTCTTCAACCTCCTGATATCCTGACTCTACCAAAGTAGCTTTCTCTTCAGGAATAATAACATCTTCAAGGTTAAAGGAGAGACCACCTTCAAAGGCCATTTTATAACCAAGGTTCTTGATGTTATCAAGGAAATCAGCTGTTACTGGCGTTCCACAACGCTTATGTACAACACCAATAATATCACGTAAAGCCTTCTTGGTTAAAAGTTCATTGATAAACCCAACCTCTTTAGGAACAACCTCATTAAAGAGTATCCGCCCAATGGTTGTTTCAACAAACATCAATTCAAGTTCACCTTTATCGTTCAGGTCAACGGTTTTAACCTTAACTTTGGCATGAAGCTCTACTTTCTTCTCATTATATGCAATTTTTGCCTCTTCAGGAGAGTAGAACACGAGGTTTTCACCTCTGGCTCCAGGTCTCATTTTGGTCATGTAATAAAGACCAAGAACCATATCCTGTGAAGGCACTGTAATAGGAGCTCCGTTTGCAGGGTTTAGAATATTCTGTGAACCAAGCATCAACATTTGAGCTTCAAGAATTGCAGCATTACCCAATGGAAGGTGAACAGCCATCTGGTCACCGTCGAAGTCGGCGTTAAAAGCCGCACATGCCAATGGATGTAATTGAATTGCCTTCCCCTCTATTAATTTAGGCTGGAATGCCTGAATACCTAAACGGTGAAGAGTTGGAGCACGATTCAGCAAAACAGGATGTCCTTTCAATACATTCTCAAGAATATCCCAAACCACAGGATCTTTACGATCTACAATTTTCTTAGCTGATTTAACCGTTTTAACGATGCCTCTTTCTATCAATTTACGAATGATAAATGGCTTATACAGTTCAGCAGCCATGTCTTTTGGCAGACCACATTCGTGCATTCTCAATTCTGGACCGATAACAATGACCGAACGAGCTGAGTAATCCACCCTTTTACCTAAAAGGTTTTGACGGAAACGTCCCTGCTTTCCTTTCAAACTATCGGAAAGAGATTTTAACGGACGGTTGGCATCAGTTTTAACCGCGTTTGACTTACGTGAGTTGTCAAAGAGTGAATCAACTGATTCCTGTAGCATCCTCTTCTCATTACGAAGAATTACCTCCGGAGCTTTGATCTCGATCAATCGCTTAAGACGATTATTACGTATAATCACGCGACGATAAAGGTCGTTCAAGTCAGATGTAGCAAAACGACCACCATCCAACGGCACCAACGGACGCAACTCAGGCGGAGTAACAGGTACAACCTTTACAACCATCCACTCAGGACGATTTACGCCTTTTGACTCCCTGAATGACTCAACAACCTGAAGTCTCTTAAGTGCTTCATTCTTTCTCTGTTGTGAAGTTTCAGTATTGGCCTTATGACGTAAGTCATAAGAAAGATCATCCAAATCGAGGCGCGAAAGAATCATGTGTAATGCTTCTGCCCCCATCTTTGCTATAAACTTATTTGGATCTTCATCATCCAATTGCTGATTTCCTTTTGGAAGTGAATCTAGAATATCCAGATATTCTTCTTCAGTAAGAAAATCCATGTATTTTACACCATCTGCCTCCTTTACTCCTGCGTTAATAACAACGTAGCGCTCGTAGTAGATGATTGAATCAAGCTTTTTTGTTGGCAACCCTAACAGGTAACCAATTTTATTGGGTAATGAACGGAAATACCAAATATGAGCAACAGGAACCACAAGGGAAATATGTCCCATGCGTTCACGTCTTACTTTCTTTTCGGTTACTTCCACACCACATCGGTCACAAACAATACCTCTGTAACGAATGCGCTTGTATTTTCCGCAATGACACTCATAATCCTTTACAGGTCCGAATATTCTTTCACAGAATAATCCATCCCTTTCGGGTTTATAAGTTCTATAGTTGATGGTCTCCGGTTTAAGTACTTCGCCGCTTGAGCGTTCGAGTATCTCTTCGGGAGATGCCAAACCTATTGAGATTTGGGTAAAATTACTCTTGACTTTCTGTTCTCTCCTGAATGCCATATATAGTAGAGTATTAAGTAATTAAAATTAATATCCGAATTGGTTAGCCGTTACCGGCTAACCATCCGGTGATATACTACTCAAGATTTACGCTCAATCCTAAACCACGCATTTCATGCAGAAGTACGTTGAGCGATTCAGGAATACCAGGTGTTGGTAACGGATCACCCTTAACAATGCACTCGTATGCTTTAGCGCGTCCAAGTACATCATCCGATTTAACTGTAAGAATCTCCTGAAGAATATTGGCTGCACCAAATGCTTCAAGCGCCCAAACTTCCATCTCTCCAAAACGCTGACCTCCAAACTGAGCCTTACCACCCAGTGGTTGTTGCGTAATAAGCGAATATGGTCCAATTGACCGGGCGTGCATCTTATCCTCAATCATGTGACCAAGTTTAAGCATATATATAACCCCTACAGTTGCAGGTTGGTGGAAACGCTCACCGGTACCACCATCGTACAAATAGGTTTTACCGAATTTTGGAACTCCGGCTTTTGTTGTATAATACTCAAGATCGTCCTCTGATGCTCCATCAAAAATTGGAGTGGCAAATTTAATGCCCAATACATCTCCAGCCCAACCCAAAACAGTTTCATATATCTGTCCTAGGTTCATCCTTGATGGTACACCAAGCGGGTTTAGAACGATATCTACAGGCGAACCATCTGCAAGGAAAGGCATATCTTCCTGACGTACAATACGAGAAACAATACCTTTATTACCATGGCGACCTGCCATTTTATCACCTACAGTAATTTTTCTCTTTTTAGCAATATATACTTTCGCTAACTGAACAATTCCTGCGGGCAGTTCATCACCTATTGTAACATTGTATTTCTTACGTTTCTCAGATGCTTCCAACTCCTTGTATTTCAAACGATAGTTGTGAATTACACGCTGAACCAGTTCGTTCTTCTCTTTGTCAGTTGTCCACTTATTGGGATTGACGTTCAGATAATCAGTGTCCTGAAGTATCTTCTGAGTAAACTTAGTACCTTTGGCAATAACATCAACTCCCAGATAATCTTTAACTCCCTGACTTGTTTTTCCGTTTATCAACGAGAAAAGTTTGTCAACCAATCGATTTGTAAGGTCTGCTACAGATCTGTTAAACTCCTCGTCAATTTTGGCCAATAAAGGTTTATCTGAAGTTCTGGACTTTTTATCCTTCATTACCCTTGAGAAAAGCTTTTTATTAACAACAATTCCTGACAGTGAAGGAGTTGCCTTAAGAGAAGCATCTTTTACATCTCCTGCTTTTTCGCCAAAGATCGCACGTAAAAGTTTCTCTTCAGGGGTTGGATCACTTTCACCTTTCGGGGTGATTTTTCCGATAAGAATATCACCAGGTTTAACATGAGCTCCAATGCGGATCAACCCATTCTCATCAAGATCTCTGGTAGCTTCCTCACTTACGTTCGGAATATCAGAAGTTAGTTCCTCCAAACCACGTTTGGTATCCCTTACCTCAAGAGAGTATTCATCTATATGTACCGAAGTAAACACATCATCTTTTACAAGACGCTCATTCAATACAATAGCATCCTCAAAGTTGTATCCTTTCCAAGGCATAAATGCAACACGCAAATTACGGCCTAATGCCAATTCACCTTTTTCAGTGGCATAACCTTCTGTAAGAATTTGTCCCTTAGTAACCCTCTGCCCTTTTTCAACCATTGGCTTAAGGTTAACGCTGGTATTCTGGTTGGTTTTGAGGAATTTGGTCAGTTTATATCTTTTGGTCTCAGTTTCAAAGCTTACAAATCGCTCATCTTCTGTCAGGTCATAGCGGATGATGATTTCATCAGCATCCACATACTCAACAACTCCTTCTCCCTCAGAAACAATCTGAGTTCTTGAGTCACGCGTTAGAACACTCTCCAATCCTGTTCCTACAACAGGCGATTCAGGACGTAAAAGAGGCACTGCCTGACGCATCATGTTAGACCCCATCAAAGCACGGTTTGCATCATCATGCTCAAGGAATGGAATCAGAGAAGCTGCTACCGAAGCAATTTGGTTCGGTGCCACATCCATCAGACCAACTTCCTCAGGCTCAACAACAGGGAAGTCACCTTCCAAACGTGCTTTTACTCTTGGATTTACAAAAAATCCCTCCTCATTGAGCGGTGCATTAGCCTGAGCAATGGTTCGTGCTTCCTCTTCTTCTGCACTCAGGTAAACCACCCCTTCATTGGTTAAATCCACTTTCTTTTCAGTAACCTTACGATATGGGGTTTCAATGAATCCAAGATCGTTAATCTTGGCAAACACACAAAGAGAAGAGATCAAACCAATGTTTGGTCCTTCTGGTGTTTCAATCGGACAAAGTCGGCCGTAATGTGTATAGTGAACGTCGCGCACTTCAAAACCGGCACGCTCACGCGACAAACCACCTGGTCCCAATGCCGACATTCTGCGTTTATGAGTGATCTCAGCCAATGGATTGGTTTGATCCATAAACTGCGACAGCGCATTGGTTCCAAAGAAACTGTTAATAACAGACGATAACGTTTTGCTATTAATCAGATCAATTGGGGTGAAAACCTCATTGTCACGTACATTCATTCTCTCGCGAATGGTTCTGGCCATCCGTGCCAACCCGACTCCAAACTGATTGGCAAGCTGTTCTCCTACAGTACGAACACGACGGTTACTCAAGTGGTCAATATCATCCACATCAGTTTTTGAATTTACCAATTCAATCAAATAACCGATAATGGCAATAATATCATCTCTGGTTAATACTTTGGTATCAAGATCAGTTTCAAGATTTAGCTTTTTATTAATCCTGTAACGACCTACATCTCCAAGGTCATATCTTTTATCTGAGAAAAACAATTTGTCTATGACATCTCTTGCAGTAGCTTCATCAGGTGGCTCAGCATTTCTTAGCTGACGGTAAATATGAACAACTGCCTCTTTCTCAGAGTTACATGGGTCTTTTTGTAAAGTATTGTAGATGATTGCAAAATCACTTGCATTGGTCATTTCCTTATGCAACAAAATTGTTTTTGCACCCGAATCTACAATTTCATCTATGTGTTCATTTTCAAGAATTGTCTCCCTGTCTATGATCACCTCGTTACGTTCAATGGATACAACTTCTCCGGTATCTTCATCCACAAAGTCTTCTATCCATGATTTCAGCACACGTGCAGCTAACCTTCTGCCCACAACCTTTTTAAGTGTTGCTTTTGAAACTTTAATTTCGTCGGCCAAGTTGAAGATTTCAAGAATGTCCTTGTCACTCTCGTAACCAATTGCACGCAGCAAAGTAGTAACCGGAAGCTTCTTTTTCCGGTCTATATATGCAAACATGACATTGTTGATGTCTGTTGCAAATTCAATCCATGATCCTTTTAGAGGAATAATTCGTGCCGAATACAACTTAGTTCCGTTGGCATGAATGCTTTGCCCGAAAAAGACACCAGGTGAACGATGCAGCTGTGATACCACAACCCGTTCGGCACCATTAATAATGAAACTGCCTTTATCGGTCATGTATGGTACTGTACCCAGGTAAACATCCTGAACCACGGTATCAAAATCCTCATGTTCGGGATCGGTGCAATATAATTTTAGTTTAGCCTTTAACGGAACACTATATGATAATCCTCTCTCGATACATTCCTGTATGGAGTATCGGGGCGGATCAATGCTGTAATCGAGAAACTCGAGTACAAAATTATTACGGGTATCAGTAATAGGGAAATTCTCCCAAAACACCTTGTTTAACCCTTCCATTTTCCTTTCTTCAGGCGTAGATGCCAACTGGAAAAATTCACGGAAAGATTTTAATTGAACCTCAAGAAAATCAGGGTATGGCAACTGATTCTTGATGGTTGCGAAGTTAATTCTTTCGGCAGTATTTGGAGTCATTTATCAACTAATTAATTGAACTTAAAACATATAAGCATAAAAAGGTTTAGGATCCCAAACCATTGGGTTCCTAAACCGTTCCCTAAATCGGGAGTATCTGATTACTTAAGTTCAACTTCTGCTCCAGCTTCTTCTAATTGAGATTTTAGTGCTTCAGCTTCTTCTTTAGTAATTTTTTCTTTGATCGGAGCCGGTGCTTTGTCAACTAATTCCTTAGCTTCCTTAAGACCTACACCGGTCATTTCTTTAACCAGTTTAACGATGGCTAATTTTGAACCACCTGCAGACTTAAGAATTACATCAAATTCAGTTTGAGCAGCAGCTTCTTCGCCACCAGCGGCAGCAGCAGGACCAGCAACTGCAACAGCAGCAGCAGCAGGTTCGATACCATATTCTTCTTTTAATACGTCAGCCAGTTCAGTAACTTCTTTTACAGTTAAATTAACTAATTCTTCTGCAAGCTTTTTAATATCTGCCATTTTTGTAAGTGTTAATAAATTTCTGTTAGTAATTTTTTATTTTCTCTCTTCTAGTGTCTTGAGGATTCCTGAAATAGTTGATCCACCAGATTGAAGTGCCGAAACAACATTTTTCATTGGTGATTGCAACAGGCCAATAACATCGCCCAGCAACTCCTCTTTAGACTTAATATTGGATAATGTATCCAATTGACTCTCTCCAATATAAACTGATTCTTCGACAAAAGCACCTTTAAAAATTGGAATGGTTGCTTTTTTGCGGAATTCTTTAATCAATTTAGCAGGTAAATTTCCTGTATTGGAGAAAAGTACAGCCGATGTGCCTTTTAAAGCCTCATCAAGGCCTTCTATATTTTTCTCACTCTGCTCGATGGCTTTTTGAAAAAGTGAATTTTTCACAACCATCATTTTAACTTCCTTGTTAAAACAGAGACGACGAAGATCACTTGTAGAACCTGCATTTAATCCTTGAGTATCTGCAATATAAAAATGGCTATACTCACCGATGATGTTTACAAGTTCGTTAATTATCGTAGCTTTTTCTGTCTTTTTCATGTTTCCAGATTTCTAAAATTAAAAATTAAACCTCCAAAGATTTGGTTTCAATCCGAATTCCGGGACTCATGGTACTTGACAGATAAATGCTCTTGATATAAGTACCTTTAGCTGAAGAAGGCTTCAACTTTTGAACCATTCCTACAAACTCCTTAACGTTTTCTACTAGTTTTTCAGGAGTAAAAGAGACTTTACCGACTGTGGTATGAATAATTCCATAGCGATCTACTTTGAAATCAATCTTACCAGCTTTCACCTCGGCAACAGCTTTTCCAATATCCATGGTAACGGTACCGCTTTTAGGGTTTGGCATTAAGCCACGAGGTCCAAGGATACGTCCAAGAGCCCCAACTTTACCCATAACGCTAGGCATAGTGATGATAACATCCACATCGGTCCAACCACCTTTGATTTTCTCAATATAGTCATCAAGCCCAACAAAATCAGCACCGGCATTTTTTGCTTCATCTTCCTTATCCGGCGTACAAAGCACCAATACTTTGGTCTCTTTTCCGGTTCCGTTAGGAAGCGTAACAACACCACGAACCATCTGATTAGCTTTCCGGGGATCTACGCCTAAACGGATGTCGATATCCACAGATGCATCAAACTTAGTAAAGGTGATGTCTTTAACAAGATTGGCTGCCTCCTGAATGGTATACGACTTGTCGGAATCGATCTTTTCTAAAGCTAACTTCTTATTCTTTGTTAGTTTTGTCATTTTTGCAAACAAGTTTTAATTGTTACCCGGAAACTCACCATCAACGGTGATTCCCATACTTCTGGCAGTCCCGGCGACCATCTTCATCGCAGATTCCACTGTAAAACAATTCAAATCAGCCATTTTATCTTCAGCAATTCCTTTTACCTGATCCCAGGTAACAGATGCCACCTTAACCCTGTTGGGTTCGGCAGAACCTTTTTTTGCTTTAGATACATCTAACAGCTGTACCGCTGCAGGAGGAGTTTTAATAACAAAATCAAATGATTTGTCCTTATAAACTGAAATAACAACCGGTAGTACTTTTCCGGCTTTCTCCTGAGTTCTGGCATTGAATTGCTTGCAGAACTCCATGATGTTCACCCCTTTAGCTCCCAATGCGGGACCCACCGGAGGTGACGGATTAGCTGCACCGCCCTTGATTTGAAGCTTAATAAAAGTTTCTACTTCTTTAGCCATTGTAGCAATTCGTGTTAGTTATAAAAATTCAGATCTAATCAGGTTGTTCATCTCATTTGTAGAGGCCGTTAACGACCCTGGAAGCCCCGCTACTAAATGAAAATACTACTCCTTTTCAACCTGTAAAAAACTTAATTCAAGTGGAGTTTTACGGCCAAAAATTTTGACCATAACCTTTAATTTTCTTTTTTCCTCGTTGATTTCTTCAATGATACCAGAGAACCCGTTAAACGGACCATCTGTAACTTTCACTGTTTCACCAACCACATAAGGAATGTTTAATTCTTCAGCAGTTTCAGAAAGTTCATCTACTTTACCCAATATGCGATTGACCTCGCTCATTCTTAGGGGTGTCGGCACATCGTTTCGATCAGCTAAAAACCCAATAACATTTGGAATATTACGGAGTATGTGCGGAACTTCTCCAATTAGTGCTGCTTCAACCAAAACATACCCCGGAAAGTAGTTTCTTTCCTTGCTGATTTTTTTTCCGTTTCTGATCTGGTAAACCTTTTCGGTTGGAATTAATACCTGTGAGACATAATCCTGCATTTTCAGCCCGGAAATTTCACTTTCGATATACTCCTTAACCTTCTTTTCTTTACCACCAATCGCACGGAGTACGTACCATTTTTTTTCTATATCACCCATTACAAATTGTTTCTCAGGTAATTAGTACAACTTTTCGTAGAACCACTCCAGTAAAGTATCAAAAGACATATCCATGGCAAATACAATTGCTGCAATAATTACAGAAGCTACCATAACAACAATTGCACTATTCTGCAATTCAGCCCAGGTAGGCCATGAAGTTTTGTTGATCAATTCGTTATGAACTTCTTTAAAATACGCCTTTACCTTGTTCATTTTCAGATAATTTATTAATATCAATCATTCAGGTAACCTTATGGAAATCTGACATTTTCTTTCAATAAGCACGGGAGGAGAGACTCGAACTCCCGACACCTGGTTTTGGAGACCAGTGCTCTACCAACTGAGCTACACCCGTGTAAATGGTTGAAAACAACAATTATGCCGCTTTCAACCATTGTGTTCTATGTATACAAACGTATTATTCTACAATCTCAGTAACCTGACCAGCTCCAACAGTACGTCCACCTTCGCGAATAGCGAAACGAAGACCTACGTTAACAGCAACAGGGTAGATAAGATCAACAGTGATAGTTACGTTGTCACCTGGCATTACCATTTCAGTTCCTTCTGGAAGAGTAATCTCACCAGTTACGTCAAGAGTACGCAAGTAGAACTGAGGACGATATTTGTTATGGAAAGGAGTGTGACGACCACCTTCTTCTTTCTTCAATACGTAGATCTCAGCTTTGATTTTAGTATGAGGATTGATTGATCCTGGCTTAGCCAAAACCATACCACGCTTGATCTCATTCTTATCAATACCACGCATCAACAAACCTACGTTGTCACCAGCTTGTCCTTCATCAAGAATTTTACGGAACATCTCAACTCCGGTACAAACAGTTTTCTTACCAGCTGCTCCAAGACCAATGATCTGCATCTCTTCTCCGGTTTTGATGATACCAGTTTCGATACGACCAGTAGCAACAGTACCACGACCTGTAATAGAAAACACGTCTTCAACTGGCATAAGGAATGGCTTTTCAACGTCACGTGGAGGAAGTGGAATCCACTCATCAACGGCGTTCATTAACTCCATAATTTTTTCTTCCCACTCAGCTTCTCCGTTAAGACCACCAAGAGCAGAACCTTTAATGATTGGAGTGTTGTCACCGTCAAAGTCATAGAAACTCAACAGGTCACGTACTTCCATTTCAACAAGTTCCAAAAGCTCCTCGTCGTCAACCATATCAACTTTGTTAAGGAAAACAACGATTTTTGGAACGTTTACCTGACGCGCCAACAGGATGTGCTCACGAGTCTGAGGCATAGGACCGTCGGTAGCAGCACAAACAAGAATAGCACCATCCATCTGAGCAGCACCAGTAACCATGTTCTTAACATAGTCGGCGTGACCAGGACAGTCAACGTGTGCATAGTGACGGTTTTCTGTCTGATATTCTACGTGTGCGGTATTAATGGTAATACCACGCTCTTTCTCTTCAGGAGCGTTGTCAATAGAATCGAAGCTTTTTACTTCACAAAAACCTTTTTTTGCCAGTACAGTTGTAATAGCAGCAGTAAGGGTAGTTTTACCATGGTCTACGTGACCGATGGTACCTACGTTAACGTGAGGCTTCGTCCTTTGAAATGTTTCTTTAGCCATAGTACGAAATTATTTAAGACAATTAGAACAATATTTAAACCGTATAAATATAAACTATTTAAATGAGCCAATGATGGGAATTGAACCCATGACCTCTTCCTTACCAAGGAAGCGCTCTACCCCTGAGCTACATCGGCGAAATTTTGAGCGGGAAACGGGACTCAAACCCGCGACCCTTAGCTTGGAAGGCTAATGCTCTATCAACTGAGCTATTCCCGCAATAATTTCAAAGCCTACAAAGTTAATGCATTTATAGGAAAAAATCTCTAAAAGAGCATTATAAATTATTTAACAGGCTTTGCTCATTTTCGTTGATTTCTTATGAATTCTAATTATATCATTGGTTAACTGAATGTTATCCCCTGATAAATTTTCACAAAAACCAACCGTTATTTCATTCCAATAGGCTGATCACCTTTGATAACCAGCCTATTGTATAACTTACATTTCAGATTACACACTAAAAATGGTGTGCAAATGTAAAATATTTTTCAAACAACACAAAATATTGTCTTCTTTTTTAATTTTCTTTTAGTGCTTATTTGGCTTTAATTTTTTCTTTTCTTTTTACCAATTGCTTACGAAGCGCCTCGCAGGCAGAATCAACAGATTCTTCGAAAGATTTGCTTTGCTTTTTGGCAAACAAATTATTCCCCGGAATGTCGAGGGTTATCTCCGCCAATTTGTTTTCAAGCGTTTCTGATTTGTCCAGACGCAATACGACTTCTGCCCCCAGAATCCCGTCAAAAAACTGTTCCAGTTTACCTACTTTCTGGTGAATGAACTGCTCAAGATGATCGGCAGTGTCAAAGTGTACTGATTGAATAGTAATGTTCATAATTACTCCTCCTTAGTTTTAAGCTCGCGGATGAGCTTGTTTATAAATAGCATTCAACTTCTCAAAAGTATTATGTGCATAAATCTGGGTTGCATTCAGGTTGGCATGACCCAGAAGTTCTTTTATGGCATTTAAATCGGCACCACGATTTAATAAAATCGTGGCAAATGTATGTCGCAAAACATGCGGACTTTTCTTGTCTATGGTTGTAACCAATTTCAGAGAACTATTAACAATTCGATAAACAAGTTTGCTATAGATTTTTTCTCCTTTGGCAGTCAGAAACAACCATGGAGAATAATTCTCTCCAAAAGTTTCATTCCTTATTTTATAATACGTATTAAACAGCGATATGGATTCATTTGTGAGAGGGATTAATCGTTCTTTACTACGCTTCCCAAGCACCTTTACCAAACCGGTTTTCAGATTAACATCGCGCACTTTCAATTCGGTTAGTTCCGTTAGACGCATCCCTGTACCATAAAACAATTCTAACACCAACTTGTTTCGCACACCTTCATAATCTGATCCGAAATCGACCATATCAAGAAGGGTTGTCATCTCGGTTTCTTTAACAAACACAGGCAACTTTTTGGGAATCTTTGGAAGATTAACAGTTAACGCTGGATTGTTCTCTACCAGTCCTTCTATTTGCAAATGCTTGTAGAAAGATTTGATGGACGAAATTTTACGATGTATGGTTTTAGAAGACATTCCGGATTCATGCATCTCCACGATCCATTTTCGGATATGGGCACGTCCGGCATTTGAGAGCAAGTGAATATCTGAGCCGCCCATAAAGCTAAAAAACTGCTTCAGGTCGCCATGGTAAGCGGTTAATGTATGTCGTGAGCAGCGCTTCTCAAACTCCAGATAATGTAGAAAACCCTCTATATGTTGCATTTACAAAAAATGTCTTATTTGTCCCCTCTCTCCTTACGAATATAAGGAAAAAAAAGGAGAAAAATAAGACATCTCATGCAAAAAAATATGTTGCAATCTCTATTCTTCCTCGCGCTGCAATTGCTGGATGTAAATTGCTTTCTTTTTTTGTTCTCTTTTTACAATAGAAGGTTTGGTGAAAGCCTGACGTGAACGCAGTTCACGCATGGTACCGGTTTTTTCAAACTTTCTTTTGAATTTCTTCAAAGCTCTCTCAATGTTTTCACCTTCTTTAATAGGTACTACTATCATAGCAATTTGTTTTTAATTTTTTTGGCTTGCAAAGATACGATTAATATGTAATAGTTCAATCTGTTATTTGAAAAAAAATGCACCTACGTGCGTTTTTTCAGAATGCAAAGAAAAGGAAGTTTCCGCATTGCGGCAAATATTTCTGCATATTTTTTTATAATCACTCATTATCAACACCTAAACATAAATAAAAACGCATCCTTTCCCAGGACAAATCACTCAACTCTTTCAATGTCTCAATTTCGTTTAAATTTCGGATGTTTCCGTTTTTCTGTCTGTAATCGACAATCTCTTTGGCATGAAAAAAACTGAGATAGGGATGCTCCCTGAGTTGTCGAACCGATGCTGTGTTAATGTTTATTGGGTTAACAACAATGGTATCTAAAACAAGATAGGGTTTGATGTCGCTAAATAAAACGGGTGAAATGCCGTACACCTCAGATATCTGATTAATGTCCACAAACCCACCCAATGCACGGCGATAGGCTACGATGCGGCGGCTCAAAACCGGCCCAATTCCTCGCAGCAACTGCCAATGAGCTGTATCGGCGAGATTGATGCTGATTCGTAAATCATCCATTACGGAAGTGTGTCGTTCCTGTTTTGCAATTAATGTGGGGTGTATTAGAATAATTAAGGAATCAATGGTCCAGGACTCCACTCTTTGAAGCTCGTATCTGGTCGGAAACCAGTGGCTGGATTGCCAATTGGTAAAGGAGTCAATCATGGATTGGCTCCATCCTATTTCCTCCAATAATTCGGGTGCAGTTCGATTCAGATCCAATGTGCGTATAGAATTAATATTCTCACTTAAAGATTGTTGTTGAGGCATCAAAGGAGCTGGAATTTCGATATAAGGTAAAAGAGAGTTTAACAGATCCTCTTCCACTCCATACACCCGCCCAACATCGGTAGGCTCATTAAACCTGCCACCTCTTTCCAGAAATCTGACCCAATTGTTTGCAGTCCGACGATCTACCCCCAGACGCAATAAGTCGTCAATGTCAATCTCATTTGGGTTAAAAGCAAAATAGGCTCGTTCAATTTGCTCATCAAAAGCATGAGGTATAATCGAAATAACTTTCAGCGGGATTGAATCTGATACAACTAATAAACTGGTATTGGGTTTATATAACAAAGGCATTGAAATCCTAAATACCAGAAGGATAAGGATTATTGCTACCAGGATAATAAATCCACGTTGTTCATTCCGAGTTAGGGACAGGTAATCTTTCCACATCTTTTTTTAGATGCAAAATATAAAGTGCCCTGCAAAAAGTCAATTTTTTAAAATCTTATTATTCCCAAAGCATTCAAAAACACCATGGCTATTGCAATGGGAGCTAAAAAACGAATGGCAGGTACAAATAACCTGAAGTAAAATGCTACTCTTCCATCAGCTTCAAGCTCCTCCCGTACAATCTTTTTCCCAAGGAACCACCCTACAAAAATCACGATTAATAAACCACCCAATGGTAACAGGATGTTAGACGAAGTATTTTCAAAGAAGTTAAATATGCGACCATCAACAGCTGACAATGCAGACAGAAAAGACATGCTGGCAGCAGCAATCCACGTGGCTTTTACCCGTTTAATTTTAAGTTCTTCCACAAAGTAAGCCACAACCACTTCCATAAGCGAAATAGAGGAGGTTAGTGCTGCTATTACCAGTAAGAAGAAAAACAAAACAGAGAAAAAATAACCTCCGGCCATTTGATTAAAAATTCCGGGTAGAATCATAAAAACCAGGCCGGGACCTTCCAACGACTCTTGTCCCGGCTGCAAACCAAAAGCAAAAACAGCGGGGAATATGGCAATTCCGGCAAGAATTGCAATGAATACATCGGTAATGGTTACAAAAACAGCAGTTTTACCAAGGCTCTCCCTTTTTTTTATGTAAGAACCATATGTTGCCATGACACCCATTCCAAGACTCAGAGAGAAAAATGCTTGCCCCAGTGCCATCATGACCGTATTTGTGGTTATAGCGCTAAAATCAGGCTTAAACAAAAATTCCAATCCGGCAGAGGCTCCATCCAAAGTTAGCGACCTAACACACAATACGAGAATAATAACGAGTAAAAGCGGCATTAAAATTTTGGTGTAGCGCTCTATTCCTTTTTTTATCCCGGACTGGACAATAATGGCAGTTATAAACATAAAAATGAGCATAAAAACAACCGGCCGCCAAGTAGATCCTGTGAGATAATCAAAAGTATGTTTAAGTTCGGCAGGGGTCATTCCTGCAAAGTGGTTTTTTAGTGCAAAAAAAGCATACTCCAGAGTCCACCCTGCCACAACCGCATAGAAAGAAAGAATCATAAAGGAAGCAGCAACCCCCATTAAACCAATAATCCACCACAAAGATCCGGGAGCGAGCTTTCGAAATGCTCCAAAAATACTCAATTGAGCCTTTCGGCCAATGAGCAACTCAGACAACATAACAGGAACACATATGGTAATGATAAATCCCAGATAGAGTAAAAGAAAAGCACCTCCCCCATTGTCGCCCAAAACATATGGAAACCGCCAAATGTTCCCTAACCCGATTGCAGATCCTGCTGCAGCAGCGATGACTCCAAATAGCCCCGTAAAATTATCCCGTTTGTTGGTCTGATCAAGCTTTGTCATAATATCTTTATATGGTACAATAATATTCTAGATTTGACTTTGTGAGCCAAATTTAATTTCAAAAAAAGAAAATTGTATGGTGTTACAGGTTAAAATTTCTCGTGCAAAGTTAAATTTTAGTTATAAAATCTCAAGAAACTTTCAGTTTTAGAAGAAAAATTGTAAAAGTGAGAAGGTTTCACTACTTTTGCGGTAGAATTATCATTGGGTATAAGACCATTGATATCACACGTAAAACCAATAATTAAACAATAGAAAAATGGCAATAAGTTACAAAGAATTAGGTCTTGTAAATAGCAAAGAGCTTTTTGCAAAAGCCGTTGCCGGAGGTTATGCCATCCCGGCATATAACTTCAATAACCTCGAGCAGCTTCAGTCAATTTTAATGGCTTGTGTAGAGACCAAATCACCGGTTATTCTTCAGGTATCGTCAGGTGCCCGTAAATACGCCAATGCAACTTTACTCAGAAACATGGCTAAAGGAGCGGTTGAATATGTAAAAGAGCTTGGATGTGAAATTCCTATCGTTTTGCATCTAGACCACGGCGATACTTTTGAGCTTTGCAAAGAGTGTATCGACAGCGGATTCTCTTCTGTTATGATTGATGGTTCACACCACTCATACGAAGAGAACATAGCGTTAACCAAAAAAGTAGTTGAGTACGCTCATTCTAAAGGTGTAACCGTTGAGGGAGAGCTAGGAATTCTTGCCGGCGTTGAAGACGACGTTGTTGCAGAAGAGTCTACTTATACACGCCCTGAAGAGGTTGAAGATTTCGTTAAACGTACCGGAGTTGACTCACTGGCTATTTCTATCGGAACTTCTCACGGAGCTCACAAATTTACACCAGAGCAGTGTACCAAAAACGAAGATGGAGTTTTGGTTCCTCCCCCATTGAAGTTCGAGATTCTTGAAGAGATAGAAAAAAGAATCCCCGGATTCCCAATTGTACTTCATGGAGCATCTTCAGTTCCAGTGGAGCATGTGAATACCATTAATGAAAACGGTGGAGCCATTAAAGCTGCAGTTGGAATTCCTGAGGAGCAATTGCGTAAGGCGGCAAAATCAGCCGTTTGCAAAATCAACATCGACTCAGACGGCCGTTTAGCAATGACTGCTGCCGTTCGCAAAGTAATGGCAGAAAATCCAGGTGAGTTTGACCCCAGAAAATATCTTGGACCTGCTCGTGATGCTTTAAAGGAGTTATATATGCACAAAAACAAAAATGTTTTAGGTTCAGCCGGAAAAGCTTAATCAAATCATTTTAGAAAATATAAAAAGGAGTTTCCGTTATGGAAACTCCTTTTTGTTTCTTAACTAGTGTCAATTCAAATCTGAATTATCTCCCTCGCTTACCCCTAGCCCCGTTCGACTGAGATTTCCCCAAAATTAAAGTCCACTGACTAAACCAATGGCATAAAATCGTCCCATTTTCAGAAAGGATATCCAATGGCAAAATTAAATGCGACATCATTCCAATTATAGCTTCTGGAAAAAGGAATCCATCTGTCACCAGAAAGCTCTGCCGGATCCCGAAGTTTCAGACCAGTATCAATTCTGAAAATAAAGTAGTTAAAGTCAAATCGCGTACCAAACCCTGTGCCGACAGCAAGTTGACGATAAAAACGGTCAAACTCAAAAAGGCCATCCTCCATACTACCTTCAGGACGAATGCCCCAGATGTTTCCCACATCAACAAACAATGCTCCTTCCAGAAGCCAAAATAATGGGAAACGATATTCCACATTGGCCTCTAGTTTAATATCAGCGGTCTGGTTGTACCATGTTAATCGGTCATCGGACGAAGAACCAGGCCCCAGACCCCTTACGGGCCAGGCCCTTATGCTATTGGCTCCTCCGGAAAAGTATCTTTTTTCGAATGGCAGTACATTAAGGTTTCCGTAAGGAATTCCTACTCCTCCAAAAAACCTGTAGGTAAGAGATGTGTATCTGTCAATGGGACTGTGGTAGCGGACGTCTATGTCCGCTTTCAAATATTGTGCATACCTTATCCCGAGAATGGTATTATACCCATCCTGCATATTTTCAGACCATAAAGGAGCCATCAGATCAAGGATATTCCCTGCAGATTCAAGTGACAATCTCAAATACCAGAAATTGCGCCATCGTTGACCAATTTCCTGCTGATTAAAGATATAGGTATAGTTGAGGTTGGCAATGAGGTGATCTTCATATGCATAACGCAGAAACGACTCATCAATAATGGCTTTAAAAGCATCGCTGACACTGGGAATATTAACAAGATTGAAGTCCAATGGGAAGAATGAATGTGTACTATACCTGGAAGCACGCCATGTGTAACCCATACGAGCATTTACAATTGTGCGTGTATAATCTGGTCGTCGCTGATAGTTATATGCAGCGGCAATGGTTGTTTTCGGATTGTATCTTTGTCTGAACCTTTCAATCCTGACAGGAAGCAAAAACTGCGGGAATACGACCGAACCCTCTGCTCCAAACTCCATGGTATTGAACTGCTCTTTGCTACCGCTGCGCATTACGAACTGATTTTGCCTGGCTACCCTGGTATTGAGAGTAAATAGTTCGGCTCCATTAAAAATATTTTTATGTTGGTACTTGATATTACCCGCAGCACCGAGATTTCCTGATGAGTTGGTTCCTTCAACCTCAAGAGCGTATGACTGATATTTACCAGGTACCACATGTATTACACAATCCAGAATTTTATTCCCATGCTCGTCAAACTCCCCTTCAAGCTCCCTAAAACGGATATTGATATATCTGAATATGCGCAAATCGCTCAGCAATATTTGAGTTCTTTCAACCTGACTACTGCGAAATAACCCTCCCGGCATGATGCTGTTACTGTTTAGGAGAACTTCCGGCTTAAAGTCCAGTTCATCTTCAAACACGAAATAGAACCCTTGGTAAAACAAAGTGTCAGCCTGAAAATCAGGACGAATTCCATCAATTGATCTCTCCTGGGGGTCTATACCAACCTGAAAAAATACATTTCTGATGGAATATCGGGCATGGTTTCCCGACTCTGTTCTACCTGACATATTTTGAGGAGGAGGTATAATAACCAATGTGTCATTCACTCTGTGGTTCCCAACTGAACTGTCCGCTAAAAAATAGATAAATTCTCTGGAAAAATTGAAGAACCCGTTATTCCTTAGGTTTTCAGTTATTCGGTCTCTTTCCTGATTATGCATCTGAACTGTAAAACCGCGCCCCCGACGCAAAAAGGTGTTTGTAGTATCGCTTAAAACGTATGGACGGATGCTGTCATCATCAATTCTGTAGTAAACATTGTTTAACCGATAGCGCGGACCAGATTCAACCGTGTACTTTACTCTGGCACGTCTACGGGTTGGAAAAGTTACGGTATCAGAAACCTCTGCAAGATAGTACCCCCTGTTTCTTAAAAACAATTGCATTTGATCAACTGAACGATCAACCAATGTTGAGTCATAAATAACCGGGGCTTCTCCAATGCGGCGTAACCATCTGTTAAACCCCTTTGAATCATCGCGCCCTGACAAATTATAAATACCAAGGTGCAATTTCCAAAATCCGAGAATTCGCAGATTTTCCTGTTGCCTGATGTATCCCCGCAGATCATCACGGGAAATATCCCTGGCATCATTTCTGATTTGTACGCGCGTAAGTAAACGTTCCCCCTCGGGAACGTACTTCGTGCTGCGACATCCCGGCAGAAGCACAAACAAAATAAAAATAAAAAAAACAAGCAGGTTTGCTCTATCTGTTCTGAATATCATTTACAGTTTATTACTTTTGCAAACAAAGGTAAAAAAAATGATGATGCTAAGTAAATCCCAAAAGAAACTGATTGCCTCTATGGGGCAAAAAAAATACCGTGACCTCCATGGACTTTTTTTGGCTGAAGGAAACAAAACCGTGAACGAATTCATATCAGCGGGTATAGTTCCTCATTTACTTATTGTGTCAGACGATTGGTTACCTGATAATCCCGAATTGATAACGGAGAATTTAATTCACGTTTCACGCAATGAACTATCATCTGTTTCGTTTCTAAAAACGCCCAAAGGCGTTTTAGCTCTGTTTCCTCAGTTTAAATATCATCTCAATAATAGTGCCATTCAAAATAAAACAGTTTTAATTCTCGACGGGATACAAGACCCAGGAAACCTTGGCACCATCATACGAATTGCAGACTGGTTTGGGATAGAGCATATTGTTTGCAGTATCGACACTGCCGACTTTTACAATCCCAAAGTGGTACAAGCCACTATGGGTTCTGCCGTCAGGGTTCCCGTTCACTACACTGACTTGCCGGAGTTTATTGTCAGATATAAAAATGAGACGCAAAACCCCGTTTATGGAACTTATCCGGGATGCAACAATCTTTATCACTCGGAGTTATCCGAGGGGTGCCTGATCATCATTGGTAACGAAGGAAATGGCATTCGTCCGGAGGTTGACCATCTGGTAACCGGTAGAATATCCATTCCATCATATCCCGGAGGGGAAAAAACATCCGAATCGTTAAATGCAGGAGTTGCCACAGCAATTATCTGTTCCGAATTCAGAAGGCGACTTATGATGCCTAATCCTTAACAAGTCCCAAAGAGCGCGCAACCATGTCGGCACAGCGCTCGCCATCAAGTGCAGAAGAAGCAATACCTCCGGCATAACCGGCACCTTCTCCGCATGGGTAAAGTTTCTTGATCTGTATGTGTTCGAGAGTTGAAGAGTCTCTCGGAATTCTGACAGGCGAAGATGTGCGGCTTTCTGTCCCCAAAACAATGGCTTCGTCAGTGAGAAACCCTTTGGCCCATTTACCAAACATTTTGAATCCTTCACGCAACCTTGCTGAGATTATTTCTGGAAGAATGAAGTGCAGCGGAGCACTAATCACACCCGGAATGTATGATGTTTCAGGAAGATCAAATGATAGTTTTCCATTCACAAAGTCCACCAATCCCTGCGCCGGAGCAACATTATTCTTTCCTCCGTTCACAAAGCACAGTTTTTCAACCTCCTTTTGAAAAACCAGCCCGGCCAAATCACCGTGCTTTTTATATCCGTCCAGATCCTGAGAATGAATCTCCACGACCATTCCACTGTTGGCAAAAGGAGAATTTCGTCCCGATGCCGACATCCCGTTAACGACCATCTCCTGTTCTCCTGTCATTGCAGGGACAATAATTCCACCCGGACACATGCAAAACGAATAAACACCACGATTTTCAACCTGACAGGAAAAGTTGTATGATGCAGCTGGCAGATACTCTCCTCTTCCCTCGGGTGAATGGTACTGTATCTGATCAATCAGATGCTGAGGATGCTCCACCCTGACGCCCATTGCCCAAGTTTTTGCTTCCAGTTTAATTGCTCTGTAATGCAGCATCTCATAAACATCGCGAGCTGAATGTCCGGTGGCCAAAATAAGAGCTTCCCCAAAAATTTTCTCATCGTTAGAAGTAACCACTCCACACACCGTATCACCATCAATGATGAGGTCTTTTACTTTGGTTTCGAAACGAACTTCGCCCCCTGCATTAATAATTGTTTCCCTGATGTTTTTAATAACTCCTGGCAATTTATCTGTACCGATGTGAGGATGAGCGTCTATTAAAATATCCTGATGAGCACCATGAAAACATAATATTTCCAAAAAACGCTTAAAGTCTCCTCGCTTAGTGCTTCGGGTATAAAGTTTTCCATCAGAAAAAGTTCCTGCACCACCTTCGCCAAAAGCATAGTTGGAATCAGGATTAACCGGATGGTTGCGGTTGAGCAAGGCGACATCCCTTTTTCGATCGCTTACGGACTTTCCCCTTTCAAGTATGATTGGTTTTAAACCGTGTTCAATCAACCTCAACGCAGCAAAAAGCCCTCCCGGGCCGGCTCCTGCAATAATCACCTCAGGCGAACGGCTGACATCAGGGTAATCAAAAGAGGCCATTTCTGGTTTTATCATTGGCGCATTGGCCCAGGCCATGATATGAAGTTGTATCATGACTGGCGCACGTCGTGCATCAATTGAACGTTTACGAATGTAATATCCTGTTACTTTTGAAGGCTTCACCTTCAAAGCAGATGCGATAAGTGATAACACCTTAGCATCATCATAAGCCTCCTGGGGAGTAATTCTGAGTACAACCTCTTTTTTCATTAACTACAGAGCGTTAGATCATCGAGTCAATCCTCTCAGGGATTGATGCTGATCTTCAAATTATGAAGAATCAGAAGTGATAAACTAAAAAACGACATTTTTGCAAATATATCATATCGGATTGATTTATCCTTATAAATATATCAGCGTCTTTACTAAATAACCGTTAAGACATCAAAAAACTGATGGTTTACTCGAAATAAAAGGTGAGAACAAAAATGCGGGATGTTAGCCTGTCCAAAACATTTGTGTATAGAACATCTTCAGGCTCTCCGGTTCCTTCCGGACTTAATACATTCAACATGCCCACAGAAATTTTCAATTCGGTAGAAAATCTGAAGTAGCTCATATAGGAGTCGATTCCCGCACCTAATTCCCAGTAGAGGTCGAAAGGACGCATTAATATCCCGTCCTTTTTACTTTTGGCAAGGTCGAAACGGGGATTAACGCCGGCCACCAGATATGGTTTTGCATTGGTCATTCTGGCACCATTGAACTTTATGAGAATGGGGCATTCAATGAAAGTTGACTTAACCTCAAGGGGCCATCTGTCTTCTTCTCCATCATTGCTGATAAAGTGTAAATCTCGCTGACCAAAACTGATTCCCGGCAACAATCGCAAGTTCAGGTACTGATTGAGCCTGAAGCTTGTAACCATACCGATATTAATTCCCGGGTTGAGATTTACTACATCGGCATATCTCATCTCCGTTCCTGTCACATCAGATGGATTTGCATGAACCACTCTAAAATCCATAGTGTTTAACCCGATCAGAAATCCAAAGTTCAGATGACGATCATCAAAAGAAGGCAAGTTTGGCACCCTTCTTTTTGATGGCTGCGCAGCCAATGCGAAACACACCAGGATAAACAGGATTATGGAAACAACTTTCTTCATCTGAAGTCGGATATCAAAAAAACATAATGGTTTAGCGAATAAAACGAATAATCACTGATATTATTGCAAAGACTTCGTTGCAATATAAATTGAAGCAATACCTAAACTCAGTCTATGAGTCTTTATGTCATCAAAACCAGCCATCATCAATTCCTGTTCAAACTCTGCACCCTCGGGGAAGGCCATAACGGAGGCCGACAAGTATGAATAAGCCTCTCTGTCTTTGGAAAAAAGAGCTCCGCAAAACGGAATCAGTCGATTGAAATAACATCGGTAAAATTGCTTCATGGGAAAAACATTTGGCCTGGAGAACTCCAATACGATGATTTTTCCGCCGGGTTTAAGTACCCGGTTAATCTCAATCAATCCAAGATTCAAGTTACCAAAATTTCTGACACCAAAAGCCACTGTGGCCACATCAAATTTACCATTCGGAAAGGGGATGGCTTCTGAATCGGCTTCGGTTAGCATAATGGTGTTTTGTAAACCTCGGCTTAACACCTTTTTCCTGGCAATATTAAGCATCCCCGGAGAAATATCGATGGCATGAATGGCTGTAGGACGACTGGCAGCAAGAGCTAAAGCCAAATCACCGGTACCAGTTGCTACATCAAGGATAACTGGATTTTTAGTTTTTTTTACCTCGTCAACAACCTTTCGACGCCAGTCTTTATCAATTCCAAATGAGAATAAATGATTCAACAAGTCGTATTGAGGGGCTATTTTATTGAACATGTATGTAACCTGTTCTTTTTTTGTGCCCCTTTGTTGAGTATACGGAACTATATCCATTTCTTTTCTATTTCCCTTCTACCCAGCTTTTCAACTGGCTTTCAAACACTTTTTTCAACTCATCTACATATCCGTACGACTCATCATCAATACGAACCTCTCCCTTTGTTACATGCCCGAGAATTGAAAACGGAAACTCCTGCTCAACCATGTAATCCACAAACATATCCTGCTTTTCGGCAGAAACAGAAACAATTACCCTGCTTTGAGATTCTCCAAAAAGAAACGCATCCTTTCTGATTTCTGCATCAGTGGTTATATCAAACCCAAACTCCAATGGAGTAGCGCACTCCAAAAGGGTAAAGAAAAGTCCGCCATTTGAAACATCATGTACAGACCGAACCAGATCGGCCTCTATCATCCCTGAAACAACCTGATGCAATTCTCGCTCCTCTTCGGGATCGTAATAAGGAGGTAGCGAAACATTAACTCGGTGAACTTTCCTGATGTATTCCGATCCGTTTACATCATTTCGTGACCGCCCTACCAAAAAGATCATGTCCCCTTTATGTCTGAACGTTAATGTGGTGTGCTTTGCTGAATCCTTTAAGAGCCCTACCATTCCGATAATTGGTGATGGGGTGATGGGAACAATTTGCCCATCGATGGATCTTTGGTTGTAAAAACTCACATTCCCACTTATAACCGGAACATTGAACAGTTTGCAGGCTTCGGCTATTCCTTTCACAGAAGCAACAAAGGCTCCATAAGCCTTTGGCTCGTTTGGGTTACCAAAATTCAAACAATCAGATACGGCCAATGGTTTTCCTCCGGCACAAACTATATTTCTTGCAGCTTCAGCAACAGCAATCTGTGCACCCTTGTATGCATCAGTTGTCATGTAACCAGGATTACAATCCATAGTGGCTACCAATGCCTTACCATTATGCTCCACTTCAATAATAGATGCATCGGAAGGATATTTGCTACTCATTGCCTGTGGACGAAGAGATTTCGAAAATTTCTTACTCAACCATTTTTTTGACACCAGGTTTAACGAACTCATCATTTGTTTTACCACAGCCGGATAGTGATCAGGCTCAGGAAGTTCTTCCAAATCACAAATAACGACCTCTTTCCCATCAAGTTCATATTCGGGCTCATATATTGGTGCCTTTCCTCCAAGACCTAAATAATCCACAGGAATACTTATTAGAGACTCACTATCTTCAACAAGATTGAATAGTCCGTCATCCGTTACTTCTCCAATAACTCCAAATTCAACTCCGGCCTTTCTGGCAATTGATTCAATCTGTTCTTTATGCTCCGGCTCAAAACACACCAACATTCTTCCCCATGTTTCGGAGATCAGGATATCACGGGGAGATAACCCGGGGTTCTGCAAAGGAATGTTGGCGGTGGTCACTTTAACCCCTGACTTTCCGCGAGCAGCCATCTCAGTCACAGCACCCGCAATACCCTGTGCACCAATCGGTTGAACGCCGATTGCCAGTTTCTTTTCTATCAGTTTTCGAATAATTTTATAAAGTGATTTTTCAACTTCAACATTCTTCAATCTGTCCAGTGATAACCCTTTAACTCCATTGTCGGTGATAAAATCAGCAGCAAATGCATCTCCATCAATGCCATCATCTCCTGTTGAAACGCCTACTACAGCAATCAAATTTCCTTTACCTTTAGCAACAGCAGAGATTAGGTCTTCCTTGTTGGCAACACCTACCACCATGTTATTGACAATGGGGCTTGAATTAAAGGCATCGCAGAAGAACACCTCTCCTCCCACAACAGGTACACCAAACCCTTTTTCAAAATCAGCAAGTCCGGTAATCACCTCTTCAAACAACCATCGGGCAGTGTCCCTCACGCCATTTCCAAATCGCAAAGAATCAAGAAAAGCCAAAGGCTTTGCTCCCATGGTAAAAATATCCCGGGTAACCACTCTTAATCCGGTAGAAGCGCCAAGTCTTGGTTGTACAGCACATGGATGGTTATGAGACTCTACTTTAAAGACACATACCTGTCCGTCTCCTATATCAATTGCTCCTGCACTCTCTTTTCCTGCCTCAACAACAACCCCGTCTCCTTTTACAGGAAGAATCTCAAGCCACTTCAAGGAGTTTTTATAACTGGCATGCTCAGACCAGAGAATTGAAAAAATCTCCAATTCGATTATGTTCGGAGTTCTACCCAATATTGATTTTATTTGTGCGAATTCCTCAGATGTTAAATTAAAGGATTCGGCATCATGAATTGTTGTTTCCTGAATGGACATAGCTGATGTTTTAAAAATAGTATTCCAGTCACAAATGTAAGCAATGTTGCTTTGACAATAATATAAATGCAACTAAATTCGTAGTTGAAAATAATAAAATTCGGTCACAATACAAATGCATTCATCAAATATACGTTTATGAGAAAAAGAGCACTCGTTACCGGAGCGACCTCCGGAATTGGCGAAGCCACAGCAATAAAACTGGCCGATTTGGGCTACAACCTAATCATTACAGGACGAAGAAGGGAACGACTGACAACTTTACAAAAGAAATTAGAATTAAAAGGCGTATCCATTACTACTCTCGCTTTTGACATACGTAAAAAGCAAGAGGTTGAGGATGCATGGAACCAATTATCTGCTGAGGAGTTAAAGATAGATATCCTGGTTAACAACGCAGGACTTGCCTCCGGCCTTGATCCAATTCATAATGGAAAACTGGATGATTGGGAAGCAATGATTGATACCAATCTTAAAGGACTTCTCTATATTAGTCGTCTTGTATCTCCCGGAATGGTTGAGAGAAGATCAGGACACATTATCAATGTTAGTTCCATAGCGGGCGTTGAAGTTTATGCCAATGGGAATGTATATTGCGCATCAAAACACGCCGTACAGGCTCTAACCAAGGGAATGAGAATTGACCTGCTTCCATATAGCATTAAAGTGTCAAGCATTTCTCCGGGAATGGTCGATACAGAATTTTCCACGGTAAGATTCCACGGTGATAAGAAAAAAGCCGATGACGTTTATAAAGACCTGACACCTTTATACGCAAACGATGTGGCAGAGGCTATTGAATTTATAATTACTCGTCCGCCACATGTAAATGTGAATGATATGTTGCTGATGCCAACAAATCAAGCAAGTGCCACGTGTACACATAGAAAAAACAAGTAAAATACAACAACCATCATCTGTTTTTACTTATGTAAAAACACTGCTGAAAAACAACATACAACCACCATAGACAAAACAATTTTCGATTTTAGCAAAATCAAGGATGTTTATATCCTTTTTTAATCAAAATTGGTTAAACCTTTCTGCTTCTTTAGCTGTTAAATTATTAAACAGTGCAAAATAGTTTCGGTTTGTTAAAAACCAGAAACATCTACTAAACAACCATTTATACTTATTTATGATTGATTTAAAATCTAATCATTCTATAAATTCTGAAAACTGTTAACAGGTTCTGCTTTTTCAGAGTTTTTTTTTTATTTGACCTAACAAATAGAGCCTGCCACAAAACTTATAAGCTATGAGTTCTTTACTAAAACATTCGTTTATAGCGATTTTTGTAAATATTGCTTTCAGTCTTTACGCTGAAGACCGAATTCAAAACCCCATCATTTACGGAACTCCCGATGCCTACCAAAATTACTTTGTTTTTAATTCCGGCGACCACCCTGAAATATTAAACTGGAGGGTTGATATTTACAAAATCATAAGAGAAGGCGATTCTGAAAACTATGAGTTAGTAGAAAGCCAATTCAGTAGAGATGGAGAAAATTATCTCAGAATTAACCCGCAGAGGTTTGAAGACCCCTCAACTCAAAAATTATTCAAAGTATATGGACAAAACTCTTCAGGTGAAACCATTGCAGAGGATCAATGGATTGAAAAAGCTATGTATCCGGCCACAGAATGGGTTCCGGTATGCTATTCTATTTGTAATGGACGAACATACGCTTACAAAATTGAAATTTTAGAAGAGTATAACATGAATACCGGACAGCCTCTGAATAATGGATATTCTGCTGTAAGGATAAACGGGAGTTATGGAACTTATACTTACGATGAAGATGATAATATTTACAGCCCATTATATAGATACATGAATTTTACCGAATGGGAGTCGCTTAAAGCGAACAGCCAAAGTACCCAACATGACCCCAATGCTTATCTTAACTGGAATACCTTTGCGCATTATGATGTCAGTTGGTCGGTATTTAATCAGAACAACCAGCAACTGGATGGGGTAAAACTTATGAAAATCCCCAACAGTACCACCGGAAATTATAGAGATATGAACAACCAGTGGATCGTTGATGATGTTTATGCAATACAAAAAGCCTTAGGTCATTACAAAGACTACCAGGAAATGGTAGCCATTATTCAGGTTTCTGCCGAGAGCGTTTGTGGAGAATTGGTGAGCCAAAACCCCGACGTTGAAATTGGTCTTTTCAATAATCATGCTAACACCTGGTTAGATTTGGATCCGGCTATTACCTGTAATGGAACGGGATATGACAATCCTCCAACAGATTGGGATGTGGGAAGCACAGGAAACTGGATGTCGATGTATAAAAAGGCAATTGATTTTATTCCACCCCCGAATGTAGGTGGGAACTCAGACTTTGGAGATATTTTTGAATGGATGGAGTTTATTTTTGATGAATTTCCCATATCAGATAACAACACGGGCGTCTATTGGTGGCCGGGTGATGATATTAGAACCATACAGTTCTATCAAGTAAGTGGTTCCAGGGATGACAGAACAGACTTTTCAACCCCCATAACCATTCATCAAGACGATTTGTTCGACTCAGAAGGTGCCCCAAAAAATCATTCATTTCCTATCAATAATGGCTTATATAGCTTGGTGCTCCATACTGAAACCAATATTTCATTACCATACATATTTGAAGTTGTTGGAAGCGTCCAAACCAGTGTTAACAGTCTAAAGCAAAACAACAAATATAACATTTATCCTAATCCAAGTAATGGGATTTACACCATTGAAGTGAGTCAAAAAAGCAGTGTCAGGGTTTTTAATATTTCAGGTCAATTGGTTCATTCATCAGAAATACATGAAGGTAAAACCCAAATATCAATGGAACATTTACCCGGAGGTTTATACAACATCGTGATCTATAACGACTCTTATCGAGTTGAAGACAAATTAATAATTTCTAAAAATTAATACCAAAAGCACTGTCTATCTTTAATGTTTCATCTGTTAATAATTTGTTATTAATTTGTACACGAAGTCTAGTGAGAGCTCGTACCGAAGCATCGGAACGAGTTCTCCCAAAACACAAGAATCAACGGAAAAACAAAACCATAAACAGATGGAAATAAAAAAATATTTTCTGGTGTTATTAATATTAATAACATCAATTCATTCTTTCGGACAGAAACCGGTTAGTGGAATTGTTCTTACAACCGATGAAACTGTTAATGATTCTGATATAAGAAGGTTACTTGCATTTGAAGGAATCGAATTTCTAAAAATTCGATATAATGGAGATGAATTAATCAACAAAAGTTACCGTATTACAGTAAAAGAGATATGGAATGGCAAGATAAAATCAGAATCCGATTTAATTAATTCAGCTGATTTTCCTGTTCGTAATATTAAAAGAATTAACGATACTATTTTTACAATAGACATCATTTCAAAACTTACATCAAACAACAAACTAAAAATGAGGTTTGCATTTCCGGGTGTTACAGTGGAAAGGCAGTTTGATGCCGTCAATTCTGAAAATTACAGTCTGAGAAACATGGTTGAGGGCAAGCATTCAAAGATTGAACCAGGAAAGAAATTCTATTTCCTTACCTACATGTTGCCCTATAAAAAAGATGAAGTTTTATATTGGTGTACTGTTTTAAATAGTGAAACTGAAATCGAAAATTGGGGTAAAGAATATGATATAGAGCACTATCTTGTTTTTGAGATGATTTTTGAGGCCGAAGATACAAATTGGACCTGATTTCCTAAAGCCTTGAGCGTCCTAACTCTATGATTCGCGTTAGATAATTTTTGTTTAATGTAGGGGCGTAGCGCTAACATCTTCTTAGCAGATAAGCATCAAACCAGGATCCAAGGGGCGTTAGCCCTGGCATCTTACTGCATAAACTACAACTCTCCAGAATCTGTTAGATTCATATTTAATCTATCACCTCCATTCCAGATGCATATTATTTATTAGATTTCAGGGCTAACGCCCCTCTGTTTTCTACGCTTGATACTTAATTCTACGAAGATAACAGGGCTACGCCCCTTAAAACAGGAGGTCATAAACCATCTGTTGTCGTTAAGATATTTCCATTCGCATATAATTAAGTTAATTCATTGGTATTATGAGAGTGCCACAGGCATTTGTATGCGTATGCTTGTTGTGAGTTTCTCTCTTATGGAACTTTCATATACTCTATAATTTGTATTTTAAGGTTCCCGAGTACTCGGGAGAACATCCATGAATAATCAACCTTACTTCGACTACGCTCAGTACATCGCCTGTGTGTTAATTTCCTTTGACATGGATGTTTCATATATTTTTAAAATTTATCAAAAGTTATTGTTTAAGAATAATTTCAATTCCCCTTGAATAATCATGTTACTGGGTAAGCACAGCTTACACAGTAACATAATCCGGAATCATCCAAAAACAATTCTATAAACAAGATTGAAATTTCGCCCTGGCATATTAAAACGCTCAGGTGCCGCAGGACCTAATTGTGGGTTAGGAAATCTTCTGACAACAGATAGGTGATCTTGATAGCTTGTGTTTAAAGCATTATCAACTCTAAAGTTGATTGAATGTGTTCCGGCATTTCTTATTGAGAAGCGATATCCGGTTTCCAGTCGTACAAGTGCATAACCATCAGTCGGCAACTCATCTGAAGGCACTCGGCTTTGAGCCGAAACATACCTAAAATTGCTCCCTGCTGTAAATTGGTTTAATACATAATTTAATCCTATGTTTGTTCTTAATGGGGGCATAAATGGAAGAGGATCTTTGTCTCCGTCACGTCGAGTTCCTTGTACATAATCCACACCCATGTCGACTCTCAAATTATCAAAAACAAAGTAGCTTCCTCTCAAGTCGAATCCGGCTAACAAAGCATCAGCCCCAAAGAACTGAACAGTGTTTGGAAATTCCCGATCGGGTCGAACTCTGTAAGGAATATTAACCGCCTCAACAGGATCAAGAGTTCGCAAAGCCACGTAATTATCAATGCGATTTACAAACCCGCTGACTTCAATTTGGAATTTTTCATTGGCATATTTTGAGAAAAGGTCGATTCCATATCCATATTCACTTTTTAATGTAGGATCACCAAGTTCAACTCTGGTTGCACCGGCATGCCATCCATCAGCATATTTTTCTAAAATGGTTGGATTGCGGTGGGCACGAGCTATTTGAATTCCTGTCTCCCACCCTTCGATTGATGCAGGACGAATATTAAAGCCTACCGACCCTACCACATTGAATGTTTCATCCGTGGTTTTTTCATCTTCAGGGAACCAGCGATTTTGAGTGGATGACAACCACTCCTGTTCAGCCCTTATACCAAATTGCATCCTCAGAGATTGGTTAAGAGGAACTTCCTGGAAGGTGAAAAATGCGAGATTATAAATATCTTCTCCCGGATGATATGCCTCTACACCATCCACTTCCTGATAACGACGATGCAGATTAAAGCCAAAAGTACCCCTGTCGAAAAAAGCAAATGGCCTGTGTAAAAACAGTAGAGAAGTACTAACGGTCTGTGTTTGTATTTCCAATTCCAACTCCTCGGGAAGTGGATCTGGCTCTCCCTCTTCCTGCAAAGATGATGAATAACTTAACCGGCCTTCAATCTCATCAATGAATGTATTTAGAGTTAAACTGGCATGAGCCTGAACATTAAATCTATTGATACGAATCTCCATCTCCGGCTCTTCTTCTATATACATTCCCGGGTTTGCCGGGTCACTCAATGATGCAAACTCAGGCACTCCATAATGATTCTCATAATAGCGTCCGGAAATGCCTCCTTTAAAACGATTGCTGCGGAAGCTCCATCCTGCAGAAGCAGTGTAACTATCTATTTGCGTGTTGGGTAATACTCCATCCGGAGTATTTGTCTCTCCGGCAGTTCTTCTGATAAATCGCAACGCCAAAGCCTGATCTTTTGTCCCTTTTCTAAGACCAACTGACTGAGTCATCAAGTTATTGACGGTAGCTCCATGAAATGCGGCGCCACCACTAAAACCTTCATCCCAGTGTGTTGGGGCATCTTCGGTAAAGAGATTTATTACACCTCCTAATGCACTTGAACCATACAGAAGACTTGCAGGGCCACGCACCACTTCAACCCGACTCATTCCTAATGGATCCAAAGTAATGGCATGATCTGGCGCCGTTGACTGAATATCGCCCATCCTTTCACCATTTTCAAGTACGACCAAACGCTCTCCATCGAACCCCCTGATTACAGGACGTGCAGGGCCTCCACCAAACGAACGTGAGCTTAAACCAGGCTCTCCATCAAGCATCTCTCCCAAAGACACCGAAGTTTTTCGAATGAGATCAGCTGTATTGAATGCCTGCACAGATTGATAATTAACAGGACTTCTGGTTGGCGATGCAGTAACCACCACTTCGTCCATGCGGACGCCTCCCGGCTCCATAAAAATTCGCAGAACATCTTGCCCGGCAGGGACATTGATATTCATCCGTTGCTGAGGATACCCGATAAAACTGACAATCATTTCGTAGCGACCAGCCGGAAGACCGTCCAAAGTAAACATTCCATCCTCTGATGTTACAACCCCCATACTTAACTCAGGGATATAAACCGTTGCCCCAGGCAAACGCTCTCTCTCATTCCCTCCGTCAATTACGAACCCTTTCACGGGGAAGCCTGTTTGAGCAGAGCTCTCTGAATCTCTTTCACCGGCAAATGCAATGATGCCAATGCTATAAAGAAAGAGAGTCAGAAAGGTAAAATTGCTTCTTGCTTTTCTTTTGAATCTTAAAGTAGTCATGGTTATTATTTTTTGGTTGTTAATTTCTAACCGCAAAACTACGCCACCCCCTTGTAACCTGTCGTTAGAGGACTTTTAGAAATAAATTAAAATAAAATTAGAATTATATCTAACTGTTTTACTGCAAATTAAAACCCCAGCCCAAAAAGAAAAAAAATCATATAATCCTATATATGTGCACTTTAAACCAACACCACCAAAACATCTCTAATGTTTTTCTAATTTTATTTTAAGTGTATTCTAATCATATAACCAACCACACTTACTAACTTTGCAACAGCAATTTAAAAACCCACATTTCATTTAAGACTACATCTTATGCAAGTCATCTCAATTCGTCTTTTTACCATCCAGATAGTCATTCTCACTTTACTAAACTCCACTGTTATGAATTCTCAAAACTCCATGGCTATTCCTCAAGTTGATTTGGAGATTGGTGGAGAGCTGTTTGCAAAGCAAACCACAGAATCGGGTAACTATATGATGGGTGTAGCAGCAGTAATGATTGATATTGATTTGGTTTTTAATGAAAAGGTTTCCCTGTTTGGAGCATTTCACTTCGACTCCTCTCCATGGCACGATTTACTCAACGAAACTCGTCAAACACGCATGACTGAATCATCGCCATACGATATAGAACTGGAAGTGGAAGAGTTCTACCTAACCTGGAATGCGACCAGATTTCTTACAGTTACTGCCGGACGTTGGTTCTCACGCATCTCGCCGGTAAACCAGTTGCATTTGGCCGATTTTCAGTTTAACATGAAACCACGGATATTTACATCTTATTGGGGAAGTAATCACGGAATGGCCATTGACGGTATAGGAACCAAACTGCATTATTCAACCGACAATTCAGAGTTAGCACTAAAAACGGAATTTGCAAAAAACGGCATTGAAAAAGAGAACACTCTATTCACCAACACCTTAAGCTACAAGCATACAAACGAACGCACAACCATTAATCCCCGCATTTTTGGATATTGGGAACATCAAACAACCAACCATCCATTTTTGGCTCTACAAGATGAAGAAAACTTTAAAATGCGAGAGCTACGAACCGGACTAAAAAAGAATGGATGGGGCGGCAGCCTGACCATCAGCCACAACATACGAAGCAATCAATCGCTGCTGTTTACCACCGAGTGGATGAACCGCAAATATGGAAGCAGCAATTACCCCGGTGCTTATGCTTTCCTGGTATATTCGCCATCTGAAAATTGGAGTGCAAGCATCATGTACCAGCAACTAAAACTGCCTCTTGCGACAGATGGTGTGGGAACCATAAACGAAAAGTCAATTATTTCAGGAATTTCCTGGTTTCCATACACAAATCACAGATTAAGATTAGAGTATCAGCATTATGGGGAAAAAATTTACCACGAAAATATGCTGTTGATGAAATACACTTTTATCTTTGATATTTGATTTCAGAAAACATGTATAAAATTCTGGTAATAGAGGACGAACAGCGCATTGCCACGCTTATAAAGCGTGGCCTGGAAGAAAACAGCTGTCAGGCAGATGTTGCCTACGACGGAGAAACAGGCAAAAAGCTGGCATTACGCGGCTCTTACGACCTCATCATCACCGATATCATCCTGCCAAAAATAAACGGGATAGACCTATGCCGGGAGCTTCGGGAGCAAATTCCCAATACACCAATCATCATGCTCACCGCACTGGGAACCACCGACGACAAAGTGGAAGGCTTTGATGCAGGTGCCGATGATTACCTGGTTAAGCCTTTCGATTTCAGGGAACTCTTTGCAAGAATACGTACCCTGCTGAAACGATATAACCAGATTGATAATAACAACCAGGCCATACTCAGTTATGCAGACCTGGAACTAAACATCCACACCAAACTGGTGAAACGCGACAACCAGGAGATACACCTCACTCCGAAGGAATTTAAGTTGCTTGAGTACATGTTGAGAAACAAAGAACGGGTACTGTCACGAACGGAAATAGCACAAAATGTGTGGGAGACACATTTTGACACCGGCACAAACTTCATAGATGTCTATATCAACTACCTGAGAAATAAAATTGACAAGAAATTTTCAACCAAACTGATTCATACCAAATCGGGCATGGGGTTTATGTTAAAGGATAATATATCATGAAAATTCGCACAAAACTCACACTGATATATAGCATTTTAAGCACGGCCATTTTGCTGGCCTTTTCCGCAGTTGTTTATTATTCTGCTCATAAAAGCCGCCAAAGTGAATTCTTTACCGCACTGGAGCAGGAAGCCATTACCAAAGCCAACCTCTTTTTTATTGCCAAGGTGGATACCACAACCTTGCAAACCATTTACCGAAGCAATATTGAAGTGATTAACGAAGTAGAAGTGGCCATTTATGATGCCGATTTTAACTTGTTATATCACGATGCAGCAGATATTGACCATGTGCAGGAAACACGAGAAATGATTGATGACATCATCAACAAAGGAGAAATTCGCTTCTTTCAGAACGACTGGCAGGTCATCGGGCTTCGTTACGAGGCAAACGGAACGGCATACGCCGTTACCGCAGCGGCATACGACCGCTACGGCTTCAGTAAGCTGTTTGACTTGCGAAACACCATTCTTACGGTTTTAATCATGGCAATGGCTGTGATTATTCTGGCCGGGCGCTATTTTTCAAAAAAGGCGTTTGACCCGGTAAAAGCCATGATTCGAAAAGCAGAGTCCATCACAGCCTCCAACCTGGATTTAAGGCTTCCGTCAACAGAAAACCGCGATGAACTTTCGCAAATGGCAGACACCTTTAATAAAATGCTCAATCGGTTGGAGGATTCGTTTAACTCTCAAAAGGAGTTTGTGAGCAACATCTCCCATGAACTAAGAACTCCGTTGGCCGCCATGACCACGGAACTTGACCTGGCCATTCAGAAAGAGCGTTCTGTATCAGAGTATCAGAAAATCATAAAAAATGCCTTATTCGATTCCAAACGACTGGCTGCTTTATCGAACAACCTGCTTGATTTGGCAAAGGCCGGCTACGACCCCCAGGAAATCAGCTACAAGGCAATCCGCATGGATGAAGTTCTTTTGGACGCTATGCAGACCGTGATGAAACATCATCCCGGGTATGCAGTCAACATCCATTTTGAGGACTTTGAGGAAAATGATGAAGCCGCAGAGGTATTCGGTAACGAATACCTTCTAAAAACAGCCTTCACAAAAATCATGGAGAATGGTTGTAAATTTAGCCCCGACAACAGATGCGAAACATTCATCCATCAATTCAAAAAAGACATAACCATCACCATAAAGGATAACGGAATTGGGATTCCGGAAGATGAGATAACAGAGATATTTCAGCCATTTTTCCGCGGCAGCAACCGTTCATACACCGAAGGAAACGGAATTGGGCTGCCACTGGCTCATAAAATTATCTCGCTGCACAAAGGGAGCATCAGCGTAACCAGTGAAACCGGAAAGGGAACCACTTTTGTGGTTACCATTCCCGTTATTTAGAGCATGTCATGAGTAAATAGGCGGAAATTTACCCGGACTGGCATCATTCATCAATTCATAAATGGCTTCGTAAACATCTTCGGCATTTGGTTTGCTGAAATAGTCGCCATCGGTGCCATAGGCCGGCCGGTGATCTTTGGCCGAAACAGTAACGGGGGCAGCATCCAGATGATAAAAACCTCCCTGCTCTTCCACCACTTTTTGCATCATATATGCCGTAGCTCCTCCCGGAACATCCTCATCGAAAAAGACCACGCGATTGGTCTTTTTAACCGACTCCACAATGACATGATGAATATCGAAAGGCAACAGTGTCTGTACATCAATCAATTCAACGGAGATGCCAACTTCTTCCAGTTGACGAGCAGCTTCCAATCCAATGCGAACACACGAACCATAAGTTACAAGAGTGACATCACGTCCCTCCTTCAATACCTCCGGAATTCCTAACGGGATTCTGAACTCACCAGGGTTCTCTGGCCTTTTTTCCCTTAAACGATACCCATTTAACGGCTCAATGACCAATGCCGGATCGTCTCCTTGTAAGAGAGTGTTGTAAAACCCGGCAGCTCGTGTCATGTCGCGCGGAACGCAAACATAAACCCCGCGTATGGAGTTGATGACCATACTTAATGGGGAACCGGCATGCCATGGGCCCTCCAGACGATGGCCGCGTGTGCTGATGATTAATGGGACTTTTTGTCCGCCTTTGGTACGGTAATGCAGCGTTGCTGCATCATCGCTTAATGTTTGAAGTGCGTACAACAAGTAATCAAAATATTGGATTTCGGCAATTGGTCGCAGTCCTCTCAAAGCCAAACCAATGCCTTTACCTATGATGGTGGTTTCTCGAATCCCTGTATCAAAAACACGATTTTCACCATACTTCTCCTGCATCCCCTCCAGAGTCTGATTAACACCTCCAAGTTTACCGGTATCTTCTCCAAAAATCATCAGTCGGGGATCACGGGAAAGCATGGCATCAAAGTTTTGCAAAAGGATCTCACGGCCATGAATCATCTCAGAGTCAGAAACATACTCAGGCTCTACAGGCACAACTTTCAACACAGATCGAGGCGACTCATCATATAGAGAGGTATTGTATTTTTCATGTCCCATTTTCCGGTAGTCCACCACCCACTGCTTCAGCTCGTTTTTCAATCCGCCGGGAATGTCGCAGTTGGCACAAACATTGCGCAACACCTTGCGGGCTGCACTTAAAATCTCTTTGCGATTGAGCGTATGAGCCGTCTGCAGTTGATGTATGGCTTCATCGATCTGATTCTGACGTGCCAGATTACACACACAATGTTTTGAAGTTACCAGGTGAATAAGCTCATCGCGCTCATGCTCCAGCGGTTGCATAAATTTTTGGTAAACCTCGTTTCGAATCTCTTTGATCTCTTTTAAAGCCTCCTCTTCAATTTTATCTAACTCTGTATCAACGGCCAGCCCCGACTCCACAATCCACTCACGCATACGAACCAAACAATCGTTTTCCCTCTCCCATTTCATTCTCTCTTGAGATTTATATCTCTCATGTGATCCGGAAGTAGAGTGCCCCATGGGCTGAGTTATTTCATCAACATGAAACAACACGGGAACATGCTCTGCACGACAACGGGCGATACCCTCTTCGTACATCTGGCACAGACCTGCGTAATCCCACCCTTTAGCGCGGTAAATTAAAACACCATTTTTATCACGTGCTCCTTTTTCAAAGCCTTGCAGGGCTTTGGAAATGCTTCCCTTAACGGTTTGCTTTTCGGTTGGGACAGAAATAGCAAATCCATCATCCCATACAGAAACGGCCATTGGAACTTGCAAAACACCGGCAGCATTCATGGTTTCAAAAAAGTGGCCTTCGGAAGTACTGCCATCTCCAATGGTAACAAAAACAACTTCGTTGCCTTTGTTGCTGAACTGTGTGAGTTGATGCAACTCTTCATTGTTGCGATAAAACTTGGAAGCCAGCGCCAATCCTACCGAACGGGGCATTTGCCCAGCCGTTGGGCTGATGTCAGAAGCAGTATTCCCGCCTTCCATCTGATTGCGCCAGTTACCATCCTCATCGATAAAACGAGTAGCATAATGGTTATTGAAGGAGCGTCCGCCATTATCGGGATTCAGTTCTGTACTGGTTTCTCCGTATAAAAGTGCAAAGAAATGGTGAGGCGTCGTCATTCCGGTAGCCAGCATAAAAGTTTGGTCACGATAATAGCCGGAACGCCAGTCGCCATTACGAAATTGTTTAGCCATGGCAATTTGAACCACCTCTTTGCCATCACCAAAAATACCGAATTTGGCTTTACCGGTCAGCACCTCTTTTCGGGCTATCAGGCTCATCTGCCTGCTCAGATGTGCTGTTTTATAATCGTTTAACACCTCATTTTTAAAATCCTCGAAACTTAGATCGATATCGGATGTTTCTGCCATCTCCATATAGTTTTCTCTTGAATGCATACAAATTTATTAAAATATCAGTACTAACCCGCCAGTCTGTACCGGTAAAATGGAATATGCAGCCACAATTCAAACAGACAACAGAACGGAATGTTTAATAAATCTTACAACCATACTGATAATCAGAAGGAAATTTGAATCGAATGCAGTTTTATAAATCACTATGAAACATTGGCTGTTTAGTTCCTCCAAAATTGTGACTTATTGCTAACTTTACCCAACAAATTAAAAAATTAATCATGACTCATCCAACTTCAGAAAAAGGATACATTCAAGTATATACAGGCAATGGCAAAGGAAAAAGCACTGCTGCCTTCGGGCTTTCGCTCAGAGCAGTGGGAGCCGGCAAAAAAGTGTTTTTTTGCCAGTTTGTAAAAGGAAAAATCTATTCAGAAATAGATGCCATTCGGCAATATCTTCCCAACATCACTTTAAAACAGTACGGTCGTGGTTGTTTTATCTATAAAAAACCTGAACAGGCCGATATTGAAGCGGCAAAGGAAGGCTTACGAGAGATTTCAGAAATTGTGAAATCAAATAAATACGATCTGATTGTGCTTGATGAAGCTAATATTGCATTATATTACAATCTCTTTCAGACCGATGATTTGATTGAGATTCTCAGACAAAAACATCCAGCCACCGAAGTGGTGATAACCGGAAGATATGCACCGCAGGAATTGATGGACTTTGCCGATTTAGTAACTGAAATGAAGGAGATAAAACATTACTACGCCAATGGTGTAGAAGCAAGAAAAGGGATTGAGTTTTAACTCAACCCCTTTTATGTAAACCCACTGCATTGTCAATTACTTACAACTACAACAAAATGATTAAAGAAATACTATCTTCTTATGATTAATTTTAATGTTTTCATACTTATGTTATCGCTAACCTGAAGGTAATATAATCCGGATTCCAGTTCCTGGAAGTCACAATTGATAGTTTTAATCCCCCCAGATAAATCCGTTTTCTTATGCAAAAGAATCCGTCCATTGATATCATAAACTGAAATATTTATTTCACCTGGATTAAAGTCTGCTAATTCTAAAGTAAATTTACCAGACGATGGGTTCGGATAAACAGCTACATCCTGATTTTTTGAATATAAATTTGATATACTCGTTCCGTTTCCTTCAGAAGCTTCGGTTATTAGTGCATTGATTTCCTCTGAACTTAACGGATAATTATATATTCTAAAATCATCTAATTGTCCATTAAGATAAGGGTCCGGGAATTGAGATCTCCCGATTAAATTATTTTGCGTAATACCCAAATAATTTGGTAGTAAAGTCATCTCGGTATTCTCTGCAACCATAAAACCATCGACATATAATCTGGCAGTTTCCCCTTCCATAGTTACGGCAACATGCTTCCATTCGCCAACAGGAAGAGACGGTCCGTTTAAAATTTGTTCGCCTACATCCTCCGTGCGTATAGCAAAACGCAATGAGCTTCCTGTTTTTGGTGTTAAAAACATATATTTACTGGTATTATCTCCAAAATCAAAAATTCGCTGCCAATCACCTCCCCCATTCCACTTAATCCAAGTCGCAATGGTTAGTTGCGAATAGGTAACTATTCCATTTGGCAACTTTACATAGTCGTTATTCCCACTAAAATTAATTCCTCTCCCGATTAAGCCATCTGGATATGTTGGAGAACCGAAAGCCGTTCCATGCTTAGTTCCTTTACTATCCCTGACGTTTCCTTCAAATTCGTAATGATTCATTAAAGAAGGTGGCTCATTACTAACAATTAAAGACGCTCTTCCTGATTCATTTCCTGCAGCATCTATTGCACTAACACCAAATGTAAAAGTTGATAAATCTTCAAATTCACTAAGGTCATACGATGTAATTGATATTGTTTCCACAAAGTTGTTGTTAACAAATATCCTATAACCAACAACCCCAACATTGTCAGTTGAAGCGGCCCATGACATCAAAATTGTTGTTTCGGTAAATTCTGCTATAAGGCCTGTGGGAGTTGTAGGTGCTTCAATGTCGACAGTCATCACTGTAAACAACTCACTCTCGGATGAGTTGCCGGATGGATCTACGGCTACAATAATAATTGAATACTCAGTCCCCTGTACAAGGTCAGAAATTATAGCTGAATTATCGTTTGTTATCACCTTAAGGATATCATCAACATAAACTTTGTAAACTTCCACATATATATTATCAGTTGATTCATTCCAGGTTAATGATATAGATGTATCAGTTTTTTCAACAACTGTAAGACCTGTTGGTGGGGTTGGAGGTTCTTCATCATCAATTCCCGGGTCGGGTAGTGTGGTTACTTCAAGAGCCTCGCTGTCCTCAGAAACATTACCTGCAACATCCAATGCTCTGACAGTTATTAAGTAAGTTGTATTAAAGATCAGACCATCAATTACAGCAGTCGTTTCAGTTGTATTATAAATCAATTCGCCATTAATATAAACCCCATAACTCCCATTGGTCTCCAATCCATCCCAACTTAAAGAAAAGCCGTTGTGCTTAATGTAATTCATGCTAAGTCCGGTTGGTGCAGCAGGCGGAACACCAATCAATTCCCACTTTGCACTTTCCCGGCTATCATCTTGCCACATTCCTACATTATCGCCATTGTTATCCCTCCCCATTCCGTCAAGAAAAAATCCAGTCCCAATATTTCTGATGGTAAAAATTTGTTCATCGACCCTTGTTGTGTCCCACTGTTGGTTTACATGTCCACTTTCACTCCACTGTGCACAGTTCGATCCATTTCCAAATCCATCACCACCCATTGCATCCAGAAATAAGCCTGTCCCACGGTTCCGTAAACCAAAATCCCCTCCGGGAAACCTCTCCATTTCCCATTGTGCATTAAGACTTGTACCTTCAATGGTTTGCCCACCTAGTGATCCATTAGCAGTACGTCCCATTCCGTTAAGGTACATACCGGTTTCTACGTTTCTAATTTTATAGGTAACAGGTCGGTCAGCATCGCTACAGTATCTGCTTAGATTAGCATAAGTCCCTGCTCCTGAAGTACTCCAACCGGTATTGCTACACCCCGACTCAACCCGCACGTTTGAAACATCTTGTAGCCAAACACCGCGTCCGGCTCCCCATTGGTCGATGCAATCTATTGCTTCAACATACTTTACTGTTATATTGTAACTATCAGACAGCACAAAAAGCCCCCTTCCACACTCTCGGGCAAACAATGTATCTGCAACCATATCGTGAGAGCCATTTGCAAAACGCATGCCGGCATAACCACCCAAATAACTGCATCGGTAGGCGTCTACTGTGCCAACTGTTCCATTTGACGTTGCATTAAATTGAACTCCGGAACCTCCCGTGTTTCTTGCAATAATGTTATCAACATGAATACCTACCACTCCATATGTTTCGAGTCCATGAGATCCAGTGTTCTCAAAACGGCAATTGGTTACTGTTACGTTGTGGATACGAGCTTCCCACGGATTGCTGGCTCGGCTATCAATCCTAATCCCGATGTGTGCATTGGAAACAGCAACATTGTTTACAACAATGTTGTTACTTGCTGTTAACCGAATTCCGTAGGTCCCTCCCCCTTTAACTATTAAGTCATGAATCTCTATATCATTTACATTCCTGGCATTAATCATTTGAGTATCATTGTTACTCCGTGTTAACGTATTGCCATGGAAAAACCATTTCTGTCCATTAGCCATTGATATTGAACTGGTCAATGCACCGGAGCAAAGGACATGAATTTCACGTCCCTCTACAGGAGCTACATTACTCCAGATTACATTGTTCAGAGCCTGAGTAAAACTTGATGTTGTGCCCCTGTCTATTCCATCAATTCTCCAGATATAACTATCGCCTTCCTGGCGTACCTCATTAGGATAAGATGCTTGTAAATCATTATTGGAGAATGCTCCCAACAACAATACTGAAATAAAGCAATAATAAAAATGTACAAGATTCCTTTTCATAGATTTATAGTTTTGTATTTTTTGGTTCCAAAATAGAGAGACAATATTCTATGCGCCCTAAAATTGTAGTTCTTTTTACTTTTATTGATTTTCTCAAAAAAACATAGTTTACTTTGGCTGAAAAACTTTATAAAACTCTCAATTATCAAGGGGGACAATTCGCAATTAGGAGTCCTTACTTGTTTCAAACACGCATCCAGATATGTTTCTGAAACATCCCCAAAAAAGAATATGGATACAATAAAAAAATATTATACAAAAAGCCAACATCTCACCAAGCACTAATTGTTAAACAATGGCTAAAATAAGCAAAAGTATACAATATACTATTATTAATTCGTATACAATTGAATCTGAATATGACTAATAACAGCCAGACTCTGTATTGTTCAGAATTTTATTGGGAATTTTCCAACGTCCGATTAAGTTATAACAAACCCTCAACCGTAATGGGTACCAGCTTTTTCACCTTCCCTATCGACTTCTTGAGGTGGCTCATATATAATCCATGTATGAACCGAGTGGATGCTTAGGCCTAACGACAGCCAGGTCATTTAACTCTAATAAGAAGAGTAAGGTTTTACTATTAAAAATCTGTTTAATTGACATTTAATAGTAAAACCCTTTATACTTTCTGAATTAAACTAAACACATTTAACCTCAAAAAGGGGATGTGATCATAGCCGGAGCAAAAAAAACTATAGATTAACTAAAACGGGCATAACTTCAACACCATCATCCGTTACTATTTTTAAGAGGTATATACCAGACGATAATCCTCTCATATTGATTTCAGCTTTAAATGCTGCATCATTTTTCCTTAACAACAATTCACCTGTAGTTGCGAACAGAACCAACTGATGCATGAACTTTTCAGACTCAACCATCAAAACATCAACAACTGGATTCGGATACACTTTAATACCATTTAATCCGAACTCATCCAAATTGTTAGCTGTTGTAAAATTGGCAAAAAGCTGAACATTTCCTGCAGGCATAGTAAACAACACCTCCTGATCTGTTCCGAGAATATTTCCGTCTGCGTCCTGCCAATTAACAAACACATAACCTTGAATAGGAGCAGCAAACAGAGTGATTTCATCTCCTATATTATACCATGTCTGCTCCAAATCCATGGTCACTAAACCCGTATGAGGAGGGACAATATTTACTCCAAAAGAGAAATCTATGAGTTCAAAGTTGGCATTAATTACATAATCTCCGGCAGGCATCACAACTTCATATATTTCATCCCAACCGAGGTCGTTACCTTGGGCATTTGTCCATTTGACAAACCTGTAGCCTTCGGCGGGATCAGCGGTTAAAAGAACCCGTTCGTTAAAATAAAAAGAATCCTTTTCCGAGTCAACGTGAACGGTTCCGGCATCATCAGGGGAAATGTTAACTGTTAACAGATAATCTCTACGAGAGTATTCTGCAACCAAAACCGTATTTGCCGAAGGCATTTCATAATAAAAGAGATCATCAGTACTTATAATCTGGTCACTCTCATCCCTCCATCCGATGAAATCATGTTCAATTGCGCTTTGTGTGAATAATCGAACCATAGTACCTGCCGAGAATTCGCCTCCACCAGTCACTGTGCCCCCCTCTTCCGGCGAGACCTCCAGGGTTAATTGGAAACGCTCCGGAGGGAAGTTATGGGTGTCTGGTTCAATTTGCCAACTTAAATAAGGATAAGACACGCCCTCCTCAATGCGCCAAATCTCATCAAAATCCCAGTTTGCAAAAGTGGATTGAGATAACATCTCTGTAGTGGTTCTTCCATAAGTTCCCTGCCCTTTACCTGCACAGTCTTCCTGACTTGAGGCCTCTTCATCCCAATAATTACCAACGACATCATCAGGATTGGTTACTATTGACCCAATAACACCGCCTATGTTTTCATTTGATGTAAGGGAGACTGCATAAGAATTTTCAATGCTAATGTTTCGTCCAATTCCAATTAAACCTCCACTAGAAACTTCTCCGTATATTGAAGATGATGCATAAGAGTTCACAATACTACTACCGATACTATTCTCTCCAATTAATCCTCCAACAGTATAATCTCCTTGTATTTTTCCTGTAAACAGAGATTCACTAATATCAACATTTCTGGAATTTCCAACCAATCCACCGACAGCACGAGTCCCGGTGACCTCACCCGACATCCAGGAATTTTCAATAATAAGGTCTTGTCCTGACCCTACGAAACCACCTACGTGATTAGTCCCGGATACTTTGGCCTCATAAAGACCCAATTCCCGAATTACAGAGCCTCTTACTATTCCGAAAAAACCAACGTTAAACCATGAATCAACATTGATATCAACTCCTAAAATAGCATGTCCATTCCCGTTAAATTCAGCAGCTTTAAAATAAGGCATGTTGTACCCGGGAATGCTTTGTACATCAACATCATTTGTCAACCTAAAACGCTTATCCTCATCGGCAATAAATGCTAACACATCCCTCATCCCATCAAGAGAACTTATATTATAATAATCGCCATCAAGCACTAGTGTTTCATCATAATCGGAGATACTCATATGTAAATCATTAGAAATCCAATGGTCAAACTGACTTCCAAAAATCCCACCAAGAGTAATGGTGTTTTCTCCATTGATGGTAACCTCATCAATGTTGTAATATGAATTCAATATTGTACAATTACCCTCAGCAACTCCCATCAAACCTCCAAGATGGTTCTCCCCCACAACATTTCCGGTTGAGAAACTGTTAATAATCTGCAGATGCCGATTGGAAGATATAAACCCTACAAAGCCACCACAATACAAATTGCCAGTTACACTACCTTTTGAATAACAATCCTCAATGATTGTGTAACTTAGGGCTCTTCCTATAAATCCTCCTGTATAACTGCTAGTTCCGGAAACATCTCCGTAGGCAGAAGATCGAGATATGCTCGTAAAATTAGATGCATATCCGGCAAAACCACCCACAGACGATTGACCCGAAACCATAACATCAGTAATGCAATCAGAAATAGTACTTAGATGTGTACTCTCCCCAACCATTCCGCCTATCGCAGCACCACCTTGCACAATTCCGGAAACAGAAGAATTTTCAATAAATAATCCACTGTTTACGCTTCTATTAACTCCTACTAACCCTCCAACCGAATTACTTCCAGTAATGGCAACATCTTTTAAATGCACATTTTTGATTACAGAATAAGCAAGCATTCCGAATAAACCAACAGCATCCTCTTCGGGCCTGTTGATATACAAGTTTGAAATGCTATGACCATTTCCATCATATACTCCGTTAAAGGCATTAGCATAAAGAGGACCTCCTATGGGCTTCCAACCATTATCCACATTCCAGGGGGCAACCCCTAAATCAATATCATTGATTTGGGTGAAATGCTTATCCCCATGTTCCTTCCCGGTGAACCTACGAACATTATCAAGTTGTTCAGCATTCTCAATCAACCAGGGATTCTCCTCCGTACCATATCCCACATCAAAATATCTTTTAAAAACAGCTGTAATCACCGCATTCGATTCGGGCATTGTATAAATAAGGACGGTGCTGTTTCCTAATTCGTTTTCATCATCATCTTCCCAATTTGCGATAAAGCATCCTTCAACTGGAACAGAGATGATTTTGATTTCTTCTCCCGGGTTAAAATAAGGCCGGTCAGGAACTATTTCAACCACTCCTTTATCGGTATCCGATACATTAACCTGCAAAGTATAAACTCCGAAATTAGCTGTAACAACAACATCATCTGCCGGCATTGTATATACAAACTCCGCATCTTCACTTAAAACAGTCCCATTTTCATCAGTCCAGTTTGCAAAAAGATACTCACCGCTGGATGTAGCATTAAGAGTAACCTGATCTCCTACATGATAATGCTCCTTATCAGGGTCAATAGATACCTCTCCCGCTCCTTCGGGGTAAGCTTCCGCAGAAAGATTAAAGTCCACATAATCATGATGCGCTGTTAATAAAGCATTCTCATAGGGTATTACAAAAACAAAGCTATCCGCATGGCTGACGACCTGATCATGTTGATTCTTCCAATATAGAAATTCAAAACCAGGTTGAGCCTCAGATTTTACAAAAGCAATTGTACTATTATGGTATTCTCCGGCACCTGATAGTTCTGCCGAATTCTCCGGGCTACTCTCCAAACTAAGCATGATTTTCCCGGGATAATTATGTGGCCATGGTTCTTGCTGCCAAGTTGCATATCCATAGGCCTCACCATTTGGGAGTGTCATTCCTGCAGCAAGAATAGAATGCATCACATCTGGATCCAGAAGCTCAGCTGTTGTATATGGCGTCCCTGCCCCTTCAGGATTGATCCAATCAAGCCCGGAAGTCTCTTTATTCCATGCATTTTGAGAGGTTGTCCCTTCAGCTAAACCAACTAAACCATCACCGAAAATTTCACATACAATCATTCCCGTGCTATAGTTGTTGGAGACAGCAGCATTAAGACTGTGCCCGATTAGACCGCCGCCAAAAGAATCTGCAATTACAGAAGCGTTGCTGTAGCAACTTCTTACACCTTGAGGAAAACTAGCAAAAGAGTTAAATCCAACTAGACCTCCAACTCTCTGCTCCCCCTGAACCAACCCCAGGCTAAAAGAGCCAAAAACATAAGCTCCTGTATTTCGGCCTACCAATCCTCCTACATACTCGCGACCATTAACAAAGCCTTCAAAAAAAGAATCTTCAATGGTTGATCCGCCGGAGTTATATCCCAACACGCCACCAACATGATCCCTTCCAGTAACATCGCCATTTACAATCCTTACATTTTTCAGGATAGCACTATTGGCTATATATCCAAACAGCCCTACATAATCTTCACCGGGTCGGTTGATGTAGAGCCCCGTAATTTGATAACCATTCCCATTAAAATTTGCCTGAAAGCCCTGACCATCATAGTCATTTCCTATAGGACGGCCAATAGGCTCCCACCCTAGACCTGAATTGTAGGGTGCAATATCCAGATCAATATCGTTTGTTTGCTCATAAAAGATATCATCCCATTCGGAATTGGCAAATAACCGGAGATTGTTTAAATCTTCCACGCTTTGAATCAAAAACGGATCGTTCTGCCAACCCATTCCATCAAAGTAATCATGAGGATTTTCATAGGATTGGGCATTTGAATAAACAAACAAAAGAAAGGAGAATAAAAAAATCGTAGATTTGAGCATGACTCTGAGTTTTGGTTTAAATATAGATGAGTTGTATTTTACTAATGCAAAAATGATGAGTATAAATAACCCCTATACTTTTACGCAAAAAAAAGGCTTTTGTTACAAAACATGTCGTTTTCAACATTCTTGAAAATAAAAAAATAAAAGAGACTCATCGTCTCTTTTATTTCAGTTGTATCCCCCTAACCACTTTAATTCTATACCATCTAACCATTTACAATTCTCATTTAAATCATGCAATCGCAATTCTCCTGATGTTACTTTCGTATCCCTTTTTCTTTCCAACTGAAATAGAAAGTATGCCATTCTTCATATTGGCATCTATTCTATCCTGATCAGCAGATTCGGGCAAACGAAAAGATCGTGTAAATGAGCTGTATCCATATTCCCTACGAATCCAGTTGGCATTTTTCTCCTCGTTTGAGTAATCTTTTTGAGATGATATGACCAGATAATTGTTTATCACTTCTATCTTAACATCTTTCTTATCTAAACCTGGAAGTGCAACCTCAATGTTAAAGGCTTTATTGCTGTCTAAAACGTTCGCAGGCAAGCCATCATCACCCTTGCCAAACATTTTCCCCAAAAAACCTGAAATTTTAGGTTTTATATCTGATGTCCATTTTGCTATTTCCATAACCTTGTGATTTAATGAATTTCACCAGTAATAATAAAAACCACCTTGTGAGAAAAATAGGGGTTATCCCCGATTTATAATTAAAGGAAGTAAATTACAAATGCAATCAGAGACAACCCCATATCCCTAAGATTTTACTTGATCTCAATCATTTTAGCGGGCTTTGGCTTAGCCTCCTCCTTTTTCGGGATGCTGAGCAACAAAACACCGTTTTCGTAGCGTGCCTCAATTTTATCTGCATCCACAATATCGGGCAGGGTAAAACTGCGGGTAAATGATTGATAACTAAACTCTCTGCGGGTAAATTGTTCATCCTCTTGTTGGTCTTTCTCAGATTTCTTCTCTGAGGAGATGGTGAGGGTGTTTTGGTTTAACTCCACTTTAAAGTCCTCCTTTGAGAGTCCGGGAGCAGCCATCTCAACCTTGTATGCTTCATCGGTATCCTTAATGTTTACTGATGGCAGTGTGGTATTGGTGGTTGAGAAGTTCCGGTTCGACCAGTCAAACAACTCATTGTCAAAAAAATGGTCGAACAACGAGGGAAGATGACCAGAAAATCTTGCTAGTGTCATAGCTTTGTCCTCCATTTTTTAGTTAAACTTTAATTTACTCTATCCATTATAGTCACTAACAAACTACATACCACCAGGTAATGCGAGTCAATTTTTCATAAAAAAACAGTCATAAATGACAATTTGTCATTTATGACTGTTTTAATAATATAAGAGTTTACTTTTACCCCATAGTCCTTAACCTGCATTATTCACAAATTATCTATTACGATGCTCAACTACCTACTAAATCTGGACGTCCTCAATAAAATTGATTTGAAAATAATTCATTATTCCCTTCATCAATTTTCGTTGCGGTTGTCCATATTTATTGGTATTTGATCATCTCATTACGACAATTCATGAAACGAAGTTCGACCTATGTCAATAAAGCAGGTTAAAAAGGTGCAATTATTTACTCATAATAAAACAGTTATAATATATTATCTTGCAAATTATTTTACTTCTATAGATTAATCAAACACTAAGGTCTCATCCAAAACTGAATATGTCGCAATCAACCCACCACAATTAATGGTTATTCTATTAATGATAACTCCGGGATCCAGGGCAAACAAACTACATATAAATTTTGGGAACCTGATCAATAATAAAAGATATTGGGCGTCTTATATGCATTACTTCGGATATTTCTGTTCATTAATTTTGAATTTATTAGAAGCATTTCCATAAACAATAGATCGTTAGACTCATAGATTATTAGATATAAGACACAAGTAAGCTTCTTATTATCTGATAATTAAAAATCACTGCAACAAATTCTTAAACATTTGATAATTAGGCAAATAAAAAATCTTAGCGAACTATTACATAAAAAGAAACTTCCCAAAACAACAATAGGAATCTCAATTTTGTCCTGTTATTTGTAGCCAAATAAGGCACCTGCAAATAATGGGATATAATGAAGCGCTTCCCAAAACATCAATTTAAACCAATAGTTTTAAGTCTGGGATAAACAAATTTGCTAATAAAAACTTGAATTTCAGAAATAATAAATTTGCCAGATTGTAATGTAATCCTTTTAAAACTTAGAATAGCGTTAGAGACACAAAGTGTTGTGTCTCTAACGCTATTCTATAATCTGAAATGTAAGATTGGTAATAATCAATTCTCTGAATAATCTCCCTGGTCACTGCTCAGGGATTAAATCCATGGGACTTCCGGCTGTATGGACATCATAAATATCATAATCCCCTTCGGTAAAAATTTCTGCTACAAGATCAGAGTCAACAGTGAATGCAGGGCTAAAATCATCGCTCAGCATGTAATTTATTAGAGAATGTCGCATTTGTCTGGCCACAATTCGATTCTCCATATCACTTTCGAGATCAGCACTGCAAACCAATAAACGACCCTCACCCACCCTGACTTCAAAAATCAACCCAAGTTTTCGATTAATAAACCACGTATCAATGGGTTGTACAATGGGTTTGAATTCAGCCGGGAAATTATCCAGGTTCATTACCTGTTGATTGTGTAGCAATTCCCACCATTGTAAATTACTGTGAAAATCTGTAGGAAAATCAGCCATAGCCGGATGGTTCGGGTTGGTTAAAATGCCTAACGTATGAGGAGGACGCATCTGAAACCACGAAGTATTCCAGAATACCGGGCGAAAATACTGAACCACGTCCTTTCCCTTCTCCACTTTCCCGGCAGCCAACAACAAAACATCACCTCCGTTATTAAGTATTTCGACTGCTACATCGTTATAATCATCCGTTATAAATATCTCATTATCTGCCACCTCTGGCAATTCAGCCGGGTAAACCCAGAAATCCCAATCATTTGCAAATCCCATAAACGATAACTCCAGATTATATTTACCCGCTTCCATGCTAAAATTCAGAGGAAAACGAATGGCTCCTAATTCAGAATTCCCAAATAAAATATTTGTAGGTGGGAGTGTTCCTTCATTTATTACCCGGCCATTTTCATCAGTGATTTTCCAAACAGGCGTTACATTTAGTAATGGAGATTCACCAAAATGAGCAACTTCAGCTTCTACAAGCAACACTTCTTTGTTGGTATAAACAAATTTTGGAAAACGTGTGAGAGGTACAGTCGTCCCAAAAAAACGTCTGAACTCATGAGGTTTCACATAATCTTTTGCATCCCAAAACACATCGGTCACCCCAACAATGGCACTCCCCTGTCCCGGAAAATCATTAAGAGCCAGCAATTGAGTACCGGCATTCCCTGGAGTTCTAAGGGAAGCTTCTATTTCGCTTTTATAACAAATCACCTGAAAATGTCCCGAAGCCATAAAAAAATCACGAGCTTGATCACCCATTCGTTTCCGTTCCAGTTCGGCCTGGAACATCATGAAATTCCTTGGTTGATATACCCCGGTATACTTAGGTATTTCGCTAAAATCAGGAAAAACACAATATTGACCCATTTCATGAGCTACGTACGGTACATCATAAGGAGCAATGCGTTCGGCATAATCGAACAAACTCTGGGGGCGTTGATCCCATGGAAGCCCTCTGGACTCAGCTCTTATTATGAATTCATTGGATGGAGCCAAAGGCCAACTGCGTCCAATGGCAGCATGGGTATACAATCTTCGATTGTCCTTTTCCATCCAGTATTCCACCAATTCGTTAAGGAACGGGATCTGATTCCGACCTGCTGGTTCATTTCCATATGCAAACATAACAAAGGAAGGATGATTGCCATATTCCTCCAGAATTCGATCGCATTCATCAATGATGTATTGATCGACTGGGAGTCCATCACCCACCCATGTTCCATGATTGGTCCAAAATGGCCCTTCAGGTTGCAGGTATACGCCTAGTTCGTCAGCGGCTTCAAAAGCTGCACGAGGAGGACACCAGGAATGGAAACGAAAATGATTGATTCCAAAAGCCATGGCCTTTTGATAGATTTCTTTCCAGTATTCCTTATCCATTGGTGCATAACCGGTAAGCGGGTGCGCAGCGCACTCTACTGTACCCCGAAGCCAAACAGGACGTCCGTTTATGGCAAACCTCGTACCCTCAGCTGTAAATGTGCGCATACCAAATTGCGTTCTAAACACATCAGTGGCACCTGCATCAATCTTAAGACTTACTTCGAGCCGATAAAAGGCAGGATGAAACTCATCCCACAACTGCACCTTTTCACCCATATCAAACTCCAACTCAACCAACTGTTCTCCTGACTCTATTGTTACAGGAAAAGATGCTAATACAGGAGGTACTGAAACGTTTACATTGGCAAGAATGGCTGAAACTTCAATCTCACCATGATATTTTCTATCTGATTTATTAACTAAATTGCCAATTAGTTTCACCTTGTTAGATGGCACATCGGGATAGACCTGTACATTTTGGATATAACTATTTGGACGAGCTATAAGTTTAATATCACCCACAATTCCATTCCAGTTTCCTTGGGTATGATCGGTTACACTGTGAGAATCGGGTCCCACATTGATATCCTTAATTCGATTATCAACTCGTATGGTAATCACATTTTCTCCTTTTGACATCAAATCTGTAATATCATATACATGAGGCACTGAGAGAGAGTTCTGCATACCAGCCTTAGATTCATTTATCCAAACCGTGGTTTCCCAATGTGGTCGTTCCAGATGCAAAAACACCCGTTCCCCATCCCAATTCGAAGGTTTCTCTACAACCCTCTGATACCAAGCTGCACCAGCATAGTACTTCTCCGGTGTGAGCCAAAAAGGGAACATCAAGTTGCCCGGCTGACGATAAGGCTCAGTGTGTGGGTTAAAAAACCAGGAGCTGTCGTAAATACTCCCTGTCCACTGTGTTTCCAAAGTTATTTCCAGTCCAAGACCCTGTTCCATCATAGAACCAGGCAACACCATCAGATCCGGCAATAGGGACTCAAACCAACGTCCTTCAACTCCTTCATCATCAACATCAATTCTGAAATTCCAATTTCCGGACAGATCAATTTCCATTGCATTCCTGCTTGAACAGGAAGCAACCAGTAACACAAGAAACAGATTAAATAATAAGTTTTTCATATCGAAATGGTTTAATTTTGTTCTAATTCACTTTTAAAGCAAACACTTTGCTGATCAGGTTGCGATTTATAATGTTTTTCAAATTGATTCTATCATGCTCTGATGTATTTTAACACCTGCATGTGTGCACTCCATCGAGCTCACTTCTTTAAATAACGTTTCCGCTTCATCTACCCGGCCAAGTCCCAATAACCCCAATCCTTTAATATACATGCAATGAATTCGGTTTCGGATATTCAGGTCATCGTCCCATATAAGTAAATCTGGCAGAGAAACTGCAAAATAATCGATTCTCACCTCATCATTTAGATGTTTATTACCATATTCAATCAAGCGGGAGAAACGATCATCGGCTTCACTTCTCCTTTGAAGCTTCAGTAATGCCAATCCCTGGTAAAAAATTTTGTCGGGCGACTGGTCGTTATAAAAAATCGCAGCAGCTGGTTCACTTATCCCTTTTGTAGCTTTCTCCCAACATTCATTAGCCTCTGATACTTGGTTCATTTCGTCAAAAACACACCCCATCCAATACCAGATATCGTTTTCCTGAGCACCAGCAAGTTTGCCTTCTCCCAGGTTTTCGGGATAATCCATCGATCGTTTAAGATAATCCAATGCCAAATCAAAATTCTTTTGCATTATGGCTTTTTTTGCCATTTCAACCAAACAACTCACATATTGATTCGTCACTTTTCCTTCACCCCCTTCCCACGGATGGAATTTCCGTTTCATAAGCATATCAAGTGCCTGTTCATGGTTCCCCTGAAGATTTAATAAAGTGACAACTTCAAGATAAAGGTCATCACGCTGCTCTATAAGTTCGGGAAAATTGTAAAGCCTCCTTAAACGATTCTCAATCGAATGATTTAAACGCCTGGATAATTGATCTAATTCCATCAACACTCTAGCATCGCCGGGATCAAGCCGAAAAGCTTTTTCCATGCAGTTTAATGCGTATTCTGCATTTTTCTGTTTATTAAAATAATTTAATGCAAGGTTTCTGAAAACCGTCGGAAAAGTTACGTCCAATTGTGCGGATTTTTCCCAGCATTTTGCAGCAATTTCGTAGTGTCGTGCATTATACCAGTAATTTCCCAGGTAGTAATATGCTTTTGAACCTTCCGGGTTGATATCAATTGCCTTATTTAAAGCAATCAGAGACTCCAACTGATTGGGAAAGCAATAGTCAGGTAATGCATTTTCAGCATATTGAAATGCTGAAAATGCCTCTTTATGATCTCCTATGTTATAGAAAAACCAGCCCAGATAATACCATCCCATTGGATATGTAGCTGATTCTTCAAGACCTGTTCTCAATAAAGCAATGGCTTCATTCCACATTCCGGCAGCAGCATAATCCAATGCATATTCAATGTAATTATGTATGTTTTTGCGAATGAGTGTACTAAACTCTTGCTGTGTCTTATTGTCGTCGGAAATCAGCGTTTTCTCATAAAGAACACCAAAATTGAACCGATCGATGGTAAGAGCATGTTCGGTCAACTGAAGCGCTTCATTAATCTTATTTGTATGTCTCAGAATTGCACATTTAAGATGTAACGCCTTATGGTCGTAGCTGTTTCTTGAAATGGATTTATCAATATGTTCCAAAGCTTTGCCAAACTCTCCATTCAGCGTATCCAGCCTTGCCAATTGAAAATAGCCGCAATTTTGCCAGGCAGCCATCCACGTGGATTTGTAAAATGCAGAGTAAGCTTCCATACATTTCCCTTGAAATCTCAAAGAAAGGCCCAAATTGTAATATGGTTCTCCATCATATGGATTTGGATTTCGATCTGTTAAAGTTTTAATCGCTCTCCTAAAGAATCCTTCAGCATCAGCAAATCTGCCTTTTCGCAGAAGCCACAAACCCATTGCATTGTTGCAACGTACATCTCCAGAATCCCTTTTCAAAGCTTCTTCGTAATAATCCTTTGGCTGATAAGTGGCATGTCGGTACTGTTCGAGATGATGTCCGGTTAAAAACAACTGTTCAATGCAGTCAATTTGTTCCGGCAATTTGGCAGGTTTTGCAGGATCTGGGTTTTCATTCTGCCGGCAACCTTCGGGTTGCCAACTCACCAATAACGTTCCATCGCTTTTGGTAACCTTTAGATACAAGTCTTCCTCAACGGTGTCTTCAGGTAGCTCGATGCTCTTTTCGTATGAATTTAAAGGTGAAGCACTATAGCTATCTACAAAAATGCGCTCTCCTTTCGCATTTAATTCTATTGTTGCATTTGGATAAATCCCAGTCGTATAAACCTTTAAAACAAGTCGATCGTTAACGATCTCCATATTAAGCATTGCATCCTTTGTTGCATTTTTAACCACGCCTAAATCTCGATACGGCATAAAATACTGAACAAAAGACTTCTCTTCATGGGGTGCCAACCATGTAAAATCGGGCTGATTATCGGTAAAGACCCCACACATCAGCTCAATGTATGGGCCGTCTTCATCCGTAAGATGTCGATCCCAGGCCTTTCCGAACTCACCATTCCCCCATGTCCACTGCTTTTTTCCTGGCGAAACATGATGATTAGCCACATGAAGCAGTCCTCCTTTTGAATCATTTTCATAACCTCCCACAAAATCATATTTGGAAACAATGGCCATGTAAGAAGTAGGAACAGGTATATTCTTATATCTGGAAATATCCGTGCCGGGAGAATAATCTATTTTATAATAAGTTCCCGTGGCCACAGGAAAAGAAGAAACATCCCGCTTGCCATGATCAAATACAGCATTTACATCCGGAGGAAACACCGATTGGTAATGATCATTTACTTTTACGGCAGGGTTGGCCCACCAAAGAAATGTTTGTGGCAAGGGGGTGGGATTATATATTTGAACTCTGATTTCAAGATATGATTTATCGGGGTAGAGAGTAAAACCAGCCATCCCTTTGGTTCGAAACATTCGTTCCAGTTCGCTGCACCATACCGTAACACTCCCATCTTGATTCTCTTCAATGGAAAAATCGACAGGATCGAAAGTTGTCGGACGATGATGTTGAGGCCAGTTGAACTCAATACCACCTGATATCCAAGGACCCGTTAATCCGACCAAAGCAGGCTTTATCACTTGGTTATAATAAACAAAATGGCGCTCCTTCGTTTTGTCATAAGCCATTTGTATTCTACCTCCCAACTCTGGTAAAATCATAATCTTCACAAAATCATTCTCAAGAAAAAGTGCCTGCCAAACTTTGTCCTTTTTTTTATCAAAAATCTTTTCAATTACCGGATAAGGATACACCACACCGGAACTCCCCTGATAAACACGCTTTTCGAGAAACATCGGATTTTTTTCGGGAAGCCCCGTTTCGTAGGTAGGGATAACCACCTTTTCTTTCCAGGCTTTAGCTTTTTTGATTGACATATTTAATTCTTCAATTTCTTATCCTTATTCAAGTCCTTTTCAATTTCCTCCAGGGTTTTACCTTTTGTTTCTGGTAAAACGCGATAGATGTATATAAACCCCGCAACACAAATCACCCCATAGATCCAGAATGTTCCGGATGCTCCAAAAGCACTATTCAGAAACGGAAAAGTTAGCACGAGCAGAGCTGACGCAGTCCATAAGGACAAGGTGGCTACAGCCATGGCTACACCCCTGATTCTGTTTGGAAAGATCTCGGATAAAACCACCCACGTGATTGGAGCCAATGACATGGCATACACAGCAATGGCCATTACCACTATGAGCAAAACCGCCCAACCCGTAACACCAAAGAAATAAAAAGCTCCTAAAACCATGTATATTAATGCAAGAGCTCCGGAGCCAAGCAACATCAGTTTTCGTCTTCCCCATCTATCCACCGTTCCCATAGCCACAATGGTAAAAACCAAATTTACACTTCCGGTTATCACAATATTTATAAACATGTCATTAACTGAATAACCAGCTGATGTGAACACCTCCTCTGCGTAATTAAATATCACATTAATACCGCACCATTGCTGAAAAGCAGCCAAAACAACTCCAATCAGAATTACCGGAGCAACTCGTTTGTCCATAAGAGGTTTTAGTGATACTTTGGAACTGCTCTCCTTTAATGTATCCCTAATTTGCTCCAACGCTGAATTGGCATATTCTGATCCACCAATTTTATATAATATTTTTTGGGCCTTATCGTAGCGATCAATCTTTGCAAGGAAACGAGGTGTTTCAGGTACCAAAAACATTAAAGCAAAGAATAATCCGGCTGGAATCAGCTCTGCCCAAAACATCATTCGCCAGCCCCATTGGACATTCCACGAAGCAAGTGTTTCCTCAGCTGAAAATAACTCCGGAACTGGTTGAGCGATGAGCATATTCACAATTTGTGCAGCCAAAATACCAATAACAATGGTCATTTGATTGATCGAAACAAACATGCCACGTTTCCCTGCCGGTGCAATTTCAGCGATATAAATGGGAGAAATGGTGGACGCGATTCCTATTCCCACTCCTCCTATGAGGCGATATAAAATAAAAAAAGTAAAAGAGTTAGAAGCACCAGTACCTAATGCCGAAATGACAAACAACCCTGCTGCAAGCATCAACAGTTTTCTTCTGCCCAATCGGTCGCTGGTGCGACCGGCTACCAGTGCGCCAACGATGCATCCCACCAAAGCACTACTCATAGCCCATCCCTGAAGGCCTGGCGAATGCGCTATTCCGAAATAACTCTCATAAAAAGGCTTGGCTCCACCTATCACTACCCAATCGTATCCAAAAAGCAATCCTCCCATGGCAGAAACCAGCGACAGACCCAACACATATTTTGAATTGATCTTATTCATGACTAATTAATCCTTTTCAATCATAATATCTATGCGGTACTCAACTGATATTTCAGGCTCTTTGATTTCCAAAAACTCACGTCTTTCGCCAAAATCAGGGATCACTTCTTCATCGAGCCAGCTCAAATAAGGAGCATCGCTTCTCATGGGAATGAAATAAAAATACATTTCATGGTCTTTCAGCATCTCTACATACCTCTTTAATCCAATGGTCCACGGAGCACTGGTATATAGGTGATCGGTCATCAGTTCTCCATTCATCATGCATACAGCTCTGTCACCACGATAGTCGAAAGTTATAAACACATCATTGAACCCATTCATATCCAACTGCTCAGCTCTCAATACAAAATGACGATCACCCGAGGGAATCAACTGAAGAACTGGCTCTTTTGGATCAATAGACAATATCCAACCCGAAACAGAAGCAAGTTCCTGCTCGAGTTTATTAACGTTTGCCTCACCAGATCGTAAATCCCTAATGGCAGGATAAACCCGCACACATATCTCTGTTTGATGATCGCTGATAAGCGAAAGACTTTTCTCATCTTCAAGCACGAGAGCATTGCTAATAATCAGATGCTGATTACCTGCCTTTCCTGTCAGCCAGGCCTTCAAAGCCATTTCATAGGGAATAACCAGAAAAGAAACATCATTGGAAACCATTTCCGAAAGTCGGTCATCAGGAAATGATACCACTTTACGACCATTAATGAGTTCAGTTTTTATTCCGGTTCCTGAAACATCTGTATCTCCATTTAAAACCAATTGAGGATGAAAACCCTCAATAGCTACCATCACATGATAAACGCGGCCATCGTTTTCAAAGCGCATAAATGGCTGTGCTGTTGCCTGATGAATAAAAACACCATCAAAATCCAGATTAAACGGAAAAATCCCGGAAGCTTCAGATTTCAATGTAAAAGTTCCATTATGGGGGAATCGGAAAGTACCTTCAATTGTATTCACATTAATATGCAGATCCCGATGATCTGGCATAGCAATTCTGTCCTGAAAATTATGCATAAAGATAAAACCGGACATTCCGTCTGTCCTTATTGCATAGCGTAAAGTCTCGGTGTTATCTGGCGAAATTGATTCATTTGATTCAGGTAAAACAGGATAAAAAGGGGCAAGAACATTTCCATACCCTTGCAGAAAATAATTAATCAGCTTAAGAGGGTAATATCCCTTACTTGTCTTTCCAAACTCTCCGATGGGAGACTGATAATCATAAGATTTATTGGCAAGACCAAACCCTTCCGTCATAAAAAAATTGCCTATTGAGGGAGTAGTGCCTCCATGGTACATATAAAATCCCAAACCATTGGTTCCACTTCCCACAGTTCGCACCATCATGGGAAGAAAACTCTCACCGGGAACTCTCGGACGACGGGAATAAGTAACAGCAATTCCGGTTCCCAGTTCTGCAGCCATCGATGGATATAGATTCACATCATAACTTACAGGGGAGTAATCAGGATTTTTATGAATGTTTTTAAAAAGATAGAATGGCGAAGGTCGATTATCAGGCACCCAGAATGGATAAGCATAACCGGCCATAACAGGAATGGAGCCTTTCTCAACGATGGTGGCATAACCCCACCCAGTAGCAGTATAAATAGGAGTTTCCATGCCTGCTTCGATGGCAAACATCTTCAGAGTTTTCATGTGGTCACGGCCAAGACCGGCAAATTCATTTCCAAACTCGTTTACTCCTACACCAATTTGGGTAATATCCACATCGCGTCGGGCTACTGTATTTTCTCTGGGAGCTCCTTGGTATGTAAAAGCCCATGGAGCTGCCGAATGCTGATATTCATTCTCAATCTGAATTCCTATGATGGGTCCATTATCCTTAAACATAAGTCCGGATAGTTGATCTCCAATCTGATGGTAGAGCCGATTAACGTAATAAAGATAAGCCGGATCGTTGCTACGTACCTCGATAGGCCTGCCGTATAGCCAGTCTGGCAAGCCTCCGTTGCGCATTTCTCCATGCGCAAATGGACCTATTCGCACGATCACATCCAATCCATTTTTTCCACATAACTCTACGAAGTGTCTCAAATCAAGATTTCCGCTCCAGTCAAACTCCCCCTCCTTAAATTCATGAAGATTCCAAAACACATAAGAAGCTACAACGGTGACACCACCAGCTTTGATTTTTTTTATCTGTTCATCCCAATACTCCCGGGGATAACGACTATAATGAAACTCCGCAATTACAGGAATATAAGGTTCTCCGTTGCGCTCGATGTAAAAGCTATTTACATCGATGATTTCTCCGGATATACTTCGGCCACCCAAATCGAGGTGCCCACGTAAAACTTCTGTGTTTACACCCGACAAATCAATGTGATATTTACCTCCTGACATCAGCCATGCCGGAAATGAAAGCAGGAATAAAAACAGGATGATTAAAAGCTTATTTTTCATATACTATAACTTGCTATTCAATGGCTCCCGAAGCTTCGGGAGTAGTTTCTTGCTCCATATAAAATTATTGTGATCAAAAACTTAAAATATTGAAATAAGGTCATAACAACTCTCTGGAACAACTTGATTTTTTCATATCCAATCGCAGATGGTTAAATTATTACAGATAAATAATTCAAATCAATTACAAATATCCCAATAACATTTATAAATAGAAATGGACATTTTTTAAATCATATGGACAAAACTATGATTATTCCTAAAACCTTATACGAAGCCCCCATCCTTAATATTAGAGACTTAAGCATATGCCATCAATCTATCCTTTGTGTTTTCTTCTGTATTGAGAAGGTGATAGACCCATCACCTTTTTAAACAATCGGCTAAAATAAAAAGGATCAGCAATGCCTATTTTACAACAAATTTCTTTGATGCTTAGATCGGAAAAACTCAGCAGGTAGCAACTTCTCTGAATTTTTAACTGAGTAAAATATTGAAGAGGAGAATAACCGGTATGCTCTTTAAAAAGAGCATACAAATGAGAAGGAGAACAATTTACTTTTTCAGCTATATCCTGGATGGTTAATGATTGATCAATCGAAGCTTTCATCAAATCTATAACATCCGAAACTTTACTGTCTTTTCCGGAAACATTTCCGCTATAAAGATCCTGGTAAAGAAAAGAGGTTAATATTTGCCACATATTTAAATTTACGAATTCAATGTTATGGCTGGCGAATCCATCTTCCAATGCAAACAGGACAGAGTTTATTAATTTAAGTCTGCGCTCATCAAAAAAAACTTCTCTGTTATGTATCTCACCCAAAGGTGCATATTTAGAAAAAAAATGAGGAGCATATAACCCCTGAAAATGGATCCAATAAATGCTCCAGGGATCATTCGAATCCGAAAAGTAGGTATGAGGTGTGTCAGGAGGAATGATACAAAAGGTGTTGGGTGTGATTTTAAGGCTGTTTTTAGGTGTTTCAATGACTCCTCTACCTTCAATGCAATAGATCAGGATATACTCCCGGCACCCCGATTCACGTTCCCTGAAATGAAATCGGGCACGAGGATAAAAGCCGGCATCGGTCAGAAATAAGGCAGATGTCAAATCACTGATGGCAACATCTTCAATCAGTTTATCAGGTAGGACAATCATTCGTTGGCCGGGAAACCCTTCCTGCAATTTTTGTCTATTATTTTGATGCTTGGACATTTTTGAATCATCTGTTTTATAACCTGAATAATTCAGGTTATAAAAATGGTATTTTCACTGATAAGATCAATGCTTAGATGGTATCTAAATATTTACCGAAATACGCAATAACCATTTGATTTTTTCAAAAATCAAAAAGTTATACAATCTCTTCTTAAGCAATTTCAAACAACCTTTCAATAAGTGATTTATTTATTCAATATTAATAAATCAACAATTTTTTCTAAAGTCTCTCGATTTTCTGCCACAAAACTTCGGCCCGCCTCTTCGAGTAGTTTCATGTTTTTATTGGAAGCGTCGTCCATTTTTGTACAAGCCTCACCCACGGAAGGCTCTAACCTGTAATATCCACCGCGTTCTTCATTTTTAGAAGTAGCAAACAACTGTTTTAACTGATAATGAACTGTTTCCGAGCTTCCCGACATCAATATATCAATTAAAGCAGGTAGCCATCCTGCCACACCCCACTTTTTAGCTTTATTAAAAGTGTATGGCTCTCCCTTTGATCCTGTCCCAATTGAAATCATCAGCATATCATCCACTCCTGGAAAAACCGGCTTATCCTCCCTTTTTAACAAGGATGAAAAATCAGAAGTTCTTGCTTCTGCATATGCACACATAGCCGGATTATTAGCAAACACTCCTCCATCTACCAGAGACAAAGGTGCATTAAAAACTGAATAAATACGCGATGGCTTAAAATAGGTTGGAGCAGCAGAAGTGGATCGGGCAATATCTTTCAAATAGTAATCATAAATATCCCCTTTCATGGTATCTTTTTTATTAAAAAAGATACTTCGGCGCTGAAAGAAATCATATGCAGTAATTAGGCAAGGCTTAAGAGATTGACTCAACCTGGTATCACCCAAATAGGAAAGAATTATCTTTTCAAGTTCACTGACGTCGTATTTCGCCTTGAGAAGAGCCGCCGGATTAGACATTCTTTTATACCAAGGACGTCTGAAAATGGATGCTCCATTCTCAAGATAGAGAGAAACCGCTTCGGAAGCAGTAAACTTCGGCCTGCCATCATCTTTTGGTGTAAGATATAAACATGAGAGAATGCCCCCGGTACTGGTTCCGGCAATCAGATCAAAATAATCGGACAAACGGGCATCTTCTCCATCTCTTTTCTGAAGTTGTTGCTCAATATAAGCAATAACGACTCCCGGAAGGATGCCCCGAATGCCTCCTCCATCAATGGATAAAATTGTAGCTTTTTTCATTTTGGATAAGGATAAATAAAAGTAATTATTCAAATTCAGCACCCGGAATTTTAGATAAACGCCGGAACAACTGATTGGCATTTAAAACGCAAAAGGATCGAACAGGCAAACCTGCCTCCTTAAATCCATTTACCACCCATGTATTACATGTTCTAAACAGATGATATTTACGGGTTGCTCTAAAAAAATGCCGGCTCTCACCATAAACACTGCTTGGCTGAGCTTTGCCTTCCTTATTCCGCAGATAACTATCGGCAACATACTGCATTAAAGCTGTTAATTGCGATTCATTAACCGGAATTCTCAATATTCGAGCGTTTTCTCCATAAGCCAACCGCAATGGATTGCTGAATGGGAAAACTTGTAAAACACTTGAGGTTGGCCATAAAACAGCACGTGCTGCCAAGTGAACAGGACTCCCGTCTGCTTGATAAAAACGCTCATCTCCCCAACCAATGTCAACCCATCTGCGATCTGTAAAACTTTCTGCTTCCTGCCAAATATCGGCATTCAGATCATCTACCCGAAAAACCAGTCCGGTGTGCCAACGGTTTTGAACAACATACACAACGTAGCTGTTTCCCAAATCATCACCTTTACAAGGAAACAACCCTGAGAAAACCAAAAACAGCAATATCAGTATAATTAGACGATACATATACCCTATTTTCAATAAGACAACTTAATACCGATAATCAAATATACAATTTTGATTATGTTTGATAAAACAACAGAACGCGAGATTATTATACCATCAGACAATACAGGTTCTATATCTCTGATTTTATGCATGTTTGACACATCAAAAACTTACACGCTTTAAAATCAGGAAAACTAATAATAAAAGACACGACTGTCCGACTAAGTTTTTCTAATAATGACATTCATAAAATAGACTTATCGCTTCGCTCTGAATGACTAACTCTTACGTCATGAGAGGTAAGGGGAGTGAATAAAATAACAATACACTCTTACAAGTTATCCTTTATCGATTAAGCCGGAAAAAAATAAAGTAGTCATGGAAATATGAAGATTTTCTTGACATCATGAAATGACAAGCATAACTTGTAATGCTCTTCGGAGGTCACTTCCATTTAAAGGAAAAAACCTCACACAAACATGTTCAATAAACTGTAATATCAACTAATTCAATACCAACTACTATGAAAACTTATTCAGAAGACGAAGCACGTAAAATGTTAAAAGAACAGTTGCAAGATTGGGCTGTAAACGATAAAGCACTCCATAAAGAATTTAAATTCTCGACCTTTATTGAGGCGTTTTCATTTATGACTGCCATTGCCCTTGAAGCAGAAAAAATGGATCATCATCCCGACTGGAGCAACTCCTATAATAAGGTAAAAATTTCTCTTACCACACATGATAAAGGAGGGATAACCGAAAAGGACTTCAAACTAGCCGAATTTGCTGACAAATGTGTCGCCAGTTAATTCAGGAGGACAAACGCAAAAACATTGACGTTCCGTATCTTTTTTAATTCACACAGGAAGATAAATTATCTAAAATTGGTATATTTACGTTATTAAAACTTAAGCAACGACCAAGATTTATCTGAATGCGGCCAGAACCGGATAGTTATAACCAGGAGAATTACAGCAGCGATTTTCTTTCTACAACCAGAAAGGTGCAGATTGCCGTAATTTCCGGAGTTTTAACATTTCTGTTCGCCAAAGCAAGCATTACAGTTGACATTGGGCAAATTAATCTGACATTGCCATGGTCTCTTTTGTTCTCTGTGATGACATCCTTGGTTTTGGGATGGAAATATGCTTTAATTTGTGCCACTTCCGGAGGTGCTCTATACCCTCTTCTATTATGGCCTACCAATGGGTATGCAAGCATACTCAGCATAACGGTCTTAACTTTTCTGTTGCTGCTTTTAGGACGAACATCGCCAGAATTCAAAACAGCAAACAAAGGTCTATACTATAAAGCACTTACAAGACAATACATAATATTCATAATCAGTCTCTCAACCAGCTATTTTCTATTTTTCAATTACCTTTTATCCTTTAATCCTCCATTCTGGGCTGGAAACACCGTCAAGTTTCTCGCAGGAAACATCATTACAAGCATTGTGGTGAAGGATTCAATAAATGCCTTATTTCTCATCATTGCCGGTTCTGCTTTATTGAGAATCCCAGTAGTGCGTAAAATATATAATCTGCCTGTTACAAATTATATGCGATACAATAAGAAAATCCTCTCCGGTGCGGTTGTTACTGCATTTAGTATATGGGGGCTTTTTATCATTCTTGATTCCACATTCATAAAAACCATGCATCATCAATATGAGCATTATTACTCTCTTGCTCTTTGGATTTTGTTATTCAGCGGATTTACAGTCTCAATAATACTCTTTCAGTTTGCAGAATCCCGACTTCAAACCGAGCAAAAACTTTCGGAAAGTGCTGACAGGTTAAAAAAATCTCAAAACCTCGCTAGAATGGGGAATTGGGATTTAGACCAATCAACCAAAACACTTACATGGTCGCCGGAAGTTTACGAGATTTTTGGAGCTAATCCGGACAATCCAATAACGACTGTTGATGACTTCGTGCAGTTTATTCACCCCCATGATGGTGAAATGGTAATATCTGCATACAACAAATCGGTAATAGACAAACAACCAAATTATGAATTTGAGCACCGAATTATTAAAGGAGATACCGGAGAAATACGACATGTATTGGAAAAGTGCGAGAATGTTTTTGATGAACAACGTAATGTCGTCCGTTCTACCGGGTTGGTAATGGATATTACTGAAAGGGTTATGGCAACTCAGGAATTGATTGAAGCCAAAAACAGAGCAGAAGAAAGCGACAGACTTAAATCTGCCTTTCTTGCAAACTTATCGCATGAAATACGAACCCCTATGAATGCAATCATTGGATTTGCGGAATTATTCCAATTACCAAACATCCATAGTAAAGATCAACATTTCTATTCTAATGTTATTAAAAAAAGTGGTTATCATCTTTTGGCAATTATCAATAACATGATCGAGTTTTCGGGGATTGAAAGTGGCCACACCAAAGTGAGGACAACGCCTGTCAATTTAAAAGAATTAATGACAGATATATACAACAGTTTTTTACGCACCATACCAGATGATGCCGGTTTTGAATTTCAGCTCTCAACTCCCGCAGCAAAAAGTCATCAATTAATGGTTACAGACGAAGTAAAACTGCGCCAAATACTCTCAAACCTTATAAGCAATGCTATTAAGTTCACTGAAGCCGGCAAAGTAAATTTTGGCTATGAATCAAAAGATAACCAGTTCTGTTTTTTTGTTGAAGATACAGGAATTGGTATCAATAAAATTCATCACAAGCTGATTTTCAAGCGCTTCAGACAAGTGGAAGGAGACCACACCATACGCGCAGGCGGCTCAGGACTTGGACTTGCCATTTCCAAAGCCTATGTTGAACTATTGGGCGGCAAAATAAAATTAGAATCGGAACCTGGTAAAGGCTCACGATTCTCCTTCTCTTTGCCTGAAACGCCCTCTTAATCTGTCGGTTTAATGAAGTGGCTTAAGACCTTCATACCTCACCTTCCATGTACCATCGTTAGGAAATCCGGATTTAGCCTTTGTGTTTTGCATGGTACACATCATGGCAACAGCGGTAAGCAATCCCCCATTTCCCGGCAAATACAATGAAAGGTCATCATCCTGATAGTTATGCCCATTAAGAAGATAGGTGTTCTTTTGTGTTTCCATTAATAACAAATCCACCGCCAAATGCTGTCGTCCCAATTTGGCGGCATTCATCGCAGCCATTGGAAAATCCCATCCCCAACAAGTCTCCCAGTGCCATTTTTCCATAATGGCATCTAAAGTATTGTTTAAATAATCATGATCAACCATGGGTGTTTCTGGTAAAATTCCTAAAAGCCCCAACACCATCGGATGGTCGGTCAGGTAGTTTTCATTTGAATATGAATCGGGAGCAGACTCGGTAAAAAGATAAAGTCCGTCCTTCATCGGGAGAGGGGACAATTTATCAATCACATCCTGCCATTGCGGATTTCGCTCAAGCCCGCTTTTTTCGCGCCACCGTTGCGCTGTTTCCAATCCCCAATGCCAATAAGCCAGTTCAAATGCAGGATTAATGGTTATCTCAGGAGTAAATCTCTCCTGAGCAGGAATTAACGCTGGCCCTAGTAAATATTCATCTCTGGCTGTGTCGTATCGCGCATAACTGGCCATAAATTCCGCCGTTTCCATAACCAAAGGAATGAACCTCTCAACTACAGAAGAATCATTTCCCATCGAACGATATAAAAGGTCGGCAAAATAGATGATATGGGGTTGTTGCCAAATAAGGAATACACCTATGGAACTGGGACTTTCTAATCCTGAAGGATCTGTCATCTTTTGCCAACGCACACCCTCATATCCTTGCAATTGAGCCATTTCACGTGCCTTATCCTTGATATCATAATAAAAATCAAGCTGTTGAAGAATTAAATCCTCTCGTCCCCAAAGAATAAAGTGAATGCCATGCCACCAATGCATTTCCAGGTGAAACTTTCCATGCCAGCTGTTGTAGGTAAGACCAGTCTCTTGCGGCGGATATGATCCGGTGCATTGAATTTTGGTTAAATACTGAGAAAGAATCACCCGCCGCTCCAGTTCAAAAGCTCTTTCATCTTTTGAACCGGAAAAATCCACAGCGCCACCAATGTTCCAAAACTCACTCCAGGCCTGACGATTAGTGCACCTTACGTCATTAAAATCAAACATAATGTCGCTTTGCTCTTCTGAAAATAATGCACCAAAAGTAAGTGTATTGCTATTTTTATCCGGTCGAAGCACAAAGTAATGATCCTCTTTTTTGTTGATTGATGCCGCACCTTCCCATTGGAGGGATGTATGATAAACGATTTCACCCAGTTCTCTTGTAAATAAAACTTTTTCATCCCCCTCCCATCGCAATGTCGTAGAATGATCCTTAGGTCTCGAAAAGTCGTTACCAGAGTTAAATTTTTCTGAACGCGGATATGAAAAACGGAAATTAACTGCCAATTGACCCGTCTTAATTAAAGGAGAGTTTATCTTCACAGCAACACGATCTACCTTTTGATCGCACATGGTAATAACTTCCACCGGCACGCCATCGAAGTAGAATTTGCTGGATATTTCACCAGTCCACAAGTTCAGTTTCTGTTGCGGGTTAACAATATCTTCCGGCGAAACCGGACTGCCATCTGATTTTGTCAATTCAAGGCCAATGATTCCTAAATGAATCCGATGTGGGCTCTCCCTCAACCAGGCCGTGGCTCTGTTTTCACGGTTATCCTCTCCGTCTTCAAACTGATAAAAATAGGGGATGGAATCGTCGCCAACCTGATAGTAGCGAGTTACATCAGAAAAAGAATAATTTCCGGCATTGGGAAATGAGTGCCACCCCCAATCAGAGAACGTTCCCAATGGTACACCAGCCTCATATTTATCCGGAAAAGTTTGTAAACCGGTAATATCCACTGTAAAAGCAAATCCACCATTACCAATGGTCAGGCTGTTAAAAATATCAGGATCTGAATGCTCAATATTATGTCGGTTAACAAGGCTGTAACGGTCAATTGGCTTCTCTACGGCACAGGAAACCAAACTTAACACCATTAAAACAAGACAGAAGCGAGTCAGAATCATTATATTTATTTTTAATAAATTACAATAGATCGTTAGACTTATAGATTATTAGATATTAAACACAAGTAAGCTTATTATTATCAGCTAATTAGATATCATTGCAGCAAATTCATAAACGTTTGATAATTAGGTAAATAAAAAAGCTCAACAAACTATTAAAATGAAATAAATGTATAAAAATTGAAAACATTTAACAACCCATCAGTAATTTGATTGTTATTTTTTAAACAAAATATATGAAGTTGTATATTAAAAACATGGTTTGCAACCGTTGTATTCTGGTGATTGAAAATCTGGTTAAGGATTCCGGCTTTCATGTAATAAAAACTGAACTGGGTGAGGTTGAGATTATGGAAGAACTAAATCCTGAACAGATAAAACTCATTGAAAGCAAGTTAAAACCATTGGGTTTTAACTTAATCGGGAATAGAAAGGCACAAATCATAGAAAAGATAAAAACATCCATCATCAAACTTATTCACCATTCTGAAGAAGCTCCGAACATCAACCTTTCCGCATATCTCACAAATCTGGTAAATTACGACTACAACTACATCAGCAACATATTTAGCGAAACCGAAGGAAAACCAATTGAGAAGTTCTACATCACGCAAAAAATTGAAAAGGCAAAGGAGTTATTGGTATATGATGAACTTAGTCTAAGTCAGATTGCTGATAAACTAAACTATTCCAGCGTGGCGTATCTCAGCAGTCAGTTCAAAAAAATGACAGGATTAACTCCATCGCATTTTAAAAAAATAAAAGAGAAAAAAAGAAATTCTCTGGACTATCTGTAAATATTGTAAATCATTTACGAAAAAGTATAACACGTCTCCCCCCATGTTTTTGCAATTTTGTTGTTAATAACAACAATAAAAAGACAGTACAATGAAAACCCAATCTTCAGTTACCAATAAAAGATATGCCATCACAGGACTTTCCTGTGCCTCGTGCGCCATCAATGCCGAAAAAACACTCAATAAACAAAATGGCGTAAATAGTGCTTCGGTAAATTTTGCAGATGCATCGGCACATATTGAATATGACGATGCAATTGTTTCACCCGCCGATTTTAAGGAAGCTCTTAATTCAATTGGTTACGATATTCTCATTGATGAATCCGTTGAGCAGGAAGACATCTATAAGGAGGCTCACAATAAAGCGCGTAAAAATATGTGGTGGGCCATCGCATTTTCCATGCCGGTGATGGTCATAGGTATGTTCTTCATGAACATACCTTATGCCAATTATATCATGTGGGCGTTAACGACTCCTGTTTTGATGGTATTTGGCCGGCAGTTTTTCATAAATGGATGGAAACAGGCACGACATTTCACGGCCAATATGGACACTCTGGTAGCTCTGAGTACAGGTATTGCCTACATTTTCAGTGTTTTCAACACCGTTTATCCGCAGTTTTGGCACCACCAGGGACTTCATGCACACGTGTGGTTTGAAGCCGCTGCAGTGATCGTCGCCTTTATTTTAGTTGGGCGCTTTCTTGAAGAGAAGGCCAAATCAAACACCTCATCGGCCATCCGGAAACTGATGGGACTGCAGCCAAAACAGGTGATTAAAATTGATAAAAACGGAAAAACACAGATTGCTGATATCTCCGAAATCAGCAAAGGAGAAATTCTTCTGGTGCGCCCCGGTGATAAAATTCCTGTGGATGCAAAAGTGATTTTTGGCGAATCCTTTGTCGATGAAAGCATGATTTCGGGAGAACCTATTCCTGTGGAGAAACAGAAGGGCGACCAGGTTCTTGCCGGCACGGTAAACCAAAAAGGAAGTTTGAGAATTGTGGCCCAAAAAGTTGGCAAAGAGACCATGCTTTCGCAAATCATTGAGATGGTACAGAAAGCACAGGCCAGCAAAGCGCCTGTGCAAAAACTGGTGGATAAAATTGCTTCTGTTTTTGTGCCGGTGGTCATCGTCATTGCACTCATCAGTTTCATTGCATGGATTTTTCTGTCAGAACAAAATGCCTTTACTCAGGCATTGCTCGCTTTTATTACGGTGTTGATCATTGCCTGTCCGTGTGCTTTGGGGCTTGCCACACCAACGGCCATCATGGTTGGAGTGGGCAAAGGGGCCGAAAACGGCATTCTGATTAAAGATGCAGAAAGTTTGGAGTTGGCTCACAACATCGACACAGTAGTGTTGGACAAAACAGGAACCATAACCATTGGCAAACCTGAAGTCACCGATGAGATTTGGAAACCGGAAGAAGAATCAAAACTCCGCTCCATCCTGTTGGCCATAGAATCGCAATCGGAACATCCTCTGGCAGAGGCCGTCTGCAAGTCTCTGCAAAACTCACAAACAGTAGATGTTACAATTTCGAACTTCTCAAGCATTACGGGAAGGGGAGCGAAGGCCATCGTAGATGATCAAAAGTGGCTTGTGGGAAACCGCCTATTGATGGATGAAAATAATATCGAACTTTCTCCTGATTGGGAACAACAGATTGAGCAATTTCACGATGAAGCCAAAACTGTGATTTACTTTGCAAACAGCATGCAGGTAATGGCTGTTATAGCCATTACCGACGAGATAAAGCCCACTTCGGCCAAAGCCGTTGAGAAACTTCATGCCAGCGGCATTGAAGTTTATATGCTCACCGGCGACAACCATGAAACAGCAAAAGTAATTGCTCAAAGAGCCGGAATTGAACATTTCAAAGCAGAAGTTCTTCCATCACAAAAAGGAGATTTTGTAAAAGAACTTCGCCAAAAAGGGAAAAAAGTGGCCATGGTGGGCGATGGCATTAACGACAGCGAGGCTTTGGCTTTGGCAGACGTAAGCATTGCCATGGGGCAAGGCACCGATATAGCTATGGACGTGGCAAAAATCACGTTGATGTCGTCGGATCTGGAACAGATTCCAAAAGCCATTCAACTCTCAAAACATACAGTAAAAACCATTAAGGAGAATCTCTTTTGGGCATTTATTTATAATGTCATTGCCATTCCGGTGGCAGCCGGCCTACTCTATCCATTTACAGGATTTCTGCTAGACCCGATGGTAGCCGGTGCAGCCATGGCGTTGAGTTCGGTATCGGTGGTTAGTAACAGCCTGAGATTAAAAATGAAGAAGCTTTAAATTAAAAACCAGATAATCAAACCATGTACAACCACAAAGCCAGAAAAGATAAATCTTTTCTGGCTTTGCTTTCAAAGTGATTATATTCGTTGGCCGCCACCAAAAAATTCAACTAAATCTTCTTACTCAATCCAAACCAAAACACCAGGAGATGCTAGTTTTCTCTCCCCGATTATGATTTTCGCATTCTCAGGCAGTGGCATTTCAAAAGTTTCAGAACTATAATTTACTGCCACTCGAAATCCATCTCTCCAGTATGAGAATACTCCCTGCGGAAGGTCAGATACAGGCAAGCCTCGTTTTTCAAATAGCGAACGTATCAGCTCTTTTTCCAATTCGCCCGATTCAGTATCCACTCCAATGTAAGTAACAGTTCCACTTCCGGCTACACGATGGGTAACAGCGCTTTTACCTGCATAGAACTGGTCGGCGTACCTGGCTATTGCATACTCTTCTTTATAAGGGTTTAATAACTCACCCCACACATTCCACTGATACTTATTGCCATTCATCTCCACAGTTGCGTGGCGATAGCCAGGTAACATATCATAACCGGATATTTCTGCCCCAATAAGGTCGTAAATTGGGGCACTCCAGCCAGCTTCCCAGAAATGTCCAAACCGATTTTTCTTGGCTGTACGACATGTAACAATAAGGTTTCCACCCTGGTATGCGTAATTCGAAAGTTTTTCAATCAAGGCAGAATCTACCGCCTGATAGGCAGGAACTATCAATGTTGGATAGCGTTTCCAATCGCAGGTTTCTGAAACGTAATCTACGGGGGCATCAATAGATTTGAGAATCTGATGATACTTAAGGGTATGATCCCAGATGTTCCATCGATGATTTTGGGGCTGACGATTATGATCCCACATATTATCGTGACTCCATAAAATTGCCGTCGCTTTCGCTGCATAATCTTTCGGCATTTCAGCATTAACATCCATACCCTCAAGCATCTTAACTTCTTCTATAAACCTGATGTACTCCTCTCCTCCCTGAGAAGGAGTAACACCGTCTGTTCTCAACATGCCATCGTGATATTGCTCAACGCCATATATTTTTTGCCTGAAACGATATGAACTGGCCAATCTGGAGCCGGCACCAAAACAATGATACAACCACATATGAACCGTTCCCGGCATCAACATGGAGTTTGAGTTGGCCCAATTTACCTGCCCAGGTTGAATTTCCAGAACTCCGGTAACTCCGTTAATAGGTCTGAAATAATCGTTGGCCAGCATTAAGGAAGTATGATTGCCCAACCTGAATCCATTTTCTCCCAAATTGGGACTGCCATTATTCGGGTATGAAGTATAAGAGATAAAATCAAGATTCCGGGTTAAACGGGGGTCGGCATTGCCAGGTACAGCCACGTAGTTGGTTGTGATAAACTGATTGGGATTAATATACTCCCGTAAGATCAAGGCCTGCCGATCGAGATCGTTGGCTTGTACCCACGCTGTAAACCTTCTGAAATCCAAAACTGCATGCGGATTATTCCCCCACCAGTCAATGGATGCTGTATTATGAATCCGCACCTCATCAAAACTGCTGTAGGTAATACTCCAAAACGCAGTTCCCCATGCATAATTAAGTGCATCGATGGTTTCATAACGATCCTTCAGCCATTGACGAAAAGCTTCTTGCGCTGCAGGACTGTAATCGTCCTTGGCATAAGGTTCATTGTCAAGCTGCCAGCCCCATACGTGCGGGTTATCTCCATAACGCCTGCCCATTTCACGGATGATTTTCTCCGACAATTCAATGTATTTAGCACTTACTAAGGAGTTGTTCTGTCTGGATCCATGCTCAGCCCGCCGATACTGGTTATTCATGAGATAAACATCGGGATATTTAATGCCCATCCAAACAGGAATGGTTGCAGTGGGAGTACAGAGCATGACTTTAAGACCGTTTTTCGCAGCCAGTTCAATGGCTCGGTCAAGCCAATCAAAATCATAAACACCCTCACTTGGCTCCAGAAATGCCCAGGCAAACTCTGCCATGTGCACAAACTCAAAACCCATCTCGGCCATCTTCTCAAAATCTCTCTCCCACTGATGTTCAGGCCAGTGCTCGGGATAATAAAATGCACCGGGAATCAACAATCTATCCTCGGGAAAAAAACGGTTTGCATCCTGCCCCCAAACATGGAACAGCAATGCAGAAAACAATAAACAAATTGTAATCTTTCGCATATCATTCAGGTTTTTGTGATTAAGTGGCAAGGATAGAGTTGCAAGATAATACATCTGTGATAAACCACAATCGTTTATAGTGTTTTATTTACACTATAGACAATCAAGACTTTCATTCTACACTGACAGATTAAAACATTCTTTCTCGACAAAATCAGGGGGTTCAGCCATGGTTGTAAAAATGAATTCGAGATCGTTCCATCGGTGGACAATCTATAACATAAGGCAATAAAAATACAACTGACCGACTAATTAAGATAGATTTCTCGCTCTGCCCGAAATGACAAAACCTTCAGGAGGCCAAGACGAGCAAACCGAGAAATCTGCTACGCGATTATTATCGTGTAAAAACCTAGTCGGAAAGCAGTGAATTATTTCATTAATGCCACTAAATAGACTAACTTAAAGGTTCGTTTTAAATACAACAGTTGTTAATCTTTTTTATTTACCTAATTATCAAACGTTTATGAATCTACCGCAACAACACTTAATTAGCTGACTATGTGATACTTACTTGCGTCTTAAATCTAATTCCGAGATATTCGGGACTAACTATCTATTGTAAATAGGAATTACCAAAAATCTCCATTCTCATGCAATCAACCATTGAAATCGTGATGGGTGACATCACCAAAATTAAATGCGATGCCATTGTTAATGCAGCCAAAAGCAGTCTGACTGGAGGTGGTGGTGTAGATGGAGCCATTCACAAAGCCGGCGGCTCGACTATTTTAGATGAGTGCAAACTAATTGTCGCTCAATCGGGTGAATGTCCAACCGGCGAAGCCGTCATTACCTCAGCCGGTAAGCTTCCTGCCAAATATGTAATTCATACCGTTGGCCCCGTTTGGGAAGGTGGTACCCAAAGCGAACCTGAAAAACTTGCCAACTGCTACCGAAACTCCTTGTTTCTAGCCCAAGAGCATGGCTGCACCTCCATTGCTTTTCCCAACATCAGCGCAGGGGTTTATGGATACCCAAAGAAAGATGCAGCGAAAATTGCATACCATACGGTAAAGCAAACACTCTCGCAAACACCCGCCATCAAAAAGGTCGTTTTCGTATGCTTTGATGAGGAGAACTATCAGTTGATGCTTAAAGAATCCGGCAAATAATTGATAAAGATGAGCTGGCAACAAAATCTTTACATGAATTCATTGAAAATTTGATTTATTGATGGTAATTTTAAGAAGATAAACGCAGAGACAGGGAGACGCAAAGGTCTTTTTATTGCTGATTCAAGTTTCAAAAAGATTTAATTCAAGGTTTTAGCCGACATCTGTCATTTGGAATAAAGAGTTATTTTGTTATTTTTATGAAACAGCTATTGGCATAACGCATAAGCGCTATAGAGATCCGGCCTGCATTATGATTAGAAATCCTATAGACAAATATGATTTTTAACTTATTATCTAAAGAAAATAATCACAGTTATAAATGTTTAATATAAAAATGAAATTATGAAACGAATTTTACTCAAAAAAGCCATCCTTATTTTATTTGTATTGATTCCTGCCTTATCTTTTTCTCAATCAGTTACAATTGAAATGAGACCTGCACAGATAGACATTTCGACGCCAACCTCCAAAAGTGCAATTCTGGTAACATTAACGGACTACGAGAGGGATGATGCACGTTATCGGCTCTTTAACAGTTCAAACCAATATAGATGTTGGGATAGTGAATCAAGCCGATATATCACATCCACCAGTTATGCTGATGCACCACTTGTACTAGGAACCCCCTCTTCATCAACAACCTTCTGGATTTTGTTTGAAAGAGGAAATAACATTAGCACTGCGGCGACTTATAGAGACAGACTCGGCCCTAATTATGGCTCAAACTATCAAACACAAGCCCTACCAGCAGCCCAAGAAATAACGAACCCTGTTTATATAACTCAAAATGATATAGTTTTTGATCATTCAGACTATTCTGAAAAACATGTCGTTTTAGCGTTTGATGCTGCAAGTAATTTGATTTCTGCTACGTCAACTGATGATGAAGGCAACTTCACCCTTGTTTATGAAGCAGGTACAGTATTAGCACATCTTGAGTTAAGATCCGTGCTTAATGATGTTCTAGATACCAAAGCACTAGAAATAACAAAAGTCTCAGCCCCCACCTTCACCCCCAACGGCGGGAACTTTTTTGAGGAAGTAGAAGTAACCATCAGCAGTGCTACTGATGGAGCAACAGTTTTCTATAAAACCAATGAAGAGGATGAGTGGGAAACATACACCGAAGCTTTTACCATATCTGAAACCACCACCGTTTGGGCTTATGCCGAAATGGAAGACATGGACGATAGTGATGTTTCTTCTGCTACGTTCCAATTCCCCATTGAAGTCAGTTCCATTGCTGAACTGCGTGATGGAAATACCGACGGGACATATTACCATCTAACAAGTGAAGTATTCCTTACATTCGCCACAAGCAACCGCAATCAAAAATTTGTTCAAGACGCAACCGGTGCAGTTTTAATAGATGATGATGAAGGAATTATTACAACCCAATACGATCTATATGATGGTATTAAAGATATTGTTGGAACACTTAGCGTGTTTCAGGATATGCTACAATTAATACCCGCTAAAAACACTCCTGAAGCGAATAGCGTAAACAACAGCATTACGCCTGAAGTAGTTACATTAGAGGACTTAACCTCTGCTCATCAAGGAATGCTCGTTACAATCCTTAAAGCAACCATCGATCCTGCCGGGGATGAAACTTTTGCCGAACCCGAAACATACAGTATCTCAGATGACTCCGGGTCTGGATCCTTAAGGGTTTATGCCAATGATCTGGATTTTATTGGCGAAGCTATCCCAACAGCGGCACAGGATATTACAGGAGTCATTCACCAAAGATTTGCAGTACTAAGACTGGTTCCTCGATTCGCAGCAGATATAACCCCATCATCAACCGTCAACATTCCTTTGAATGAAACCGGTAGCTTTTCCATCTTCCCCAACCCTGTAAAGGATGTTCTGAGCATCAACTCAGCTGAGGCCATCAGATTGGTGGAGGTTTACAATGCTGTTGGCAGTTTGGTTCTCTCTTCAGCTAAAAACGCCACAGATGTTACACTGAACATGAGCAACTTGCCCGGTGGAATTTATTTAGTTAAACTAACCTATACAGATGGAACCATCGCAGTGCAGAAAGTTGTTAAACAGTAAATATTAAACGGTTAATTCAGACTCATTTTCTTGCAAGAGAAGTTAACCACAAAGAACACGAAGAACACACAAGGAGCGCAAAGGTTTTATAGCCTTTGCGCTCTTTGCATAAAACTTAGTAAACTTTGAGGTTTAGTTTTTCACTTCAGAGAAAGTCGCGCTTACAATTAACAAATAATTGACTAAGATCAACTTGAACAACCGAAAATTAAAAACTAAATTTATGGTCAAATAAATACAAATATTAAAAACCATGTTGTTATGAAGAACTTTATACTCAAATCTTTTCTACTTAGTTTTCTTTCTGTTTTTTGGATTAACCAATTAAACGGACAGTATGTTGTAGATTTTGAAGACGCAACCAAAGGAAGCTACGGTTCTGGAACAGTAAACCTCAATGGCATTGATTGGAATATGACCGAAGCATTAATTGGAGGAAACGAACCTGCCGATTGGAAAAACGGAGAACGATCAGCCAGGATGAGAGGATATGGCATTTCTTCGATGACTATGCTTGAAGACTTGGAGGATGGATTAGGTACAATTTCTTTTTATTACAGAAGGTATGGAACTGATGCTCAGGTTGACTGGATAGTTGAATATAGTACAGATGCAGGAGATAGCTGGACACAAATTGGCAGTGACTTTACTGCGCCATCATCAGATGACGTTCAACTATTCTCAGAAACTGTAAATATTGAAGGAAACGTAAGAATACGAATTAAACGAGCAACGGAATCAGGTACAGCTAACAGGCGGTTAAACATTGATGATATTACAATGACCGCCTTCGACCCCGATGCACCACAAATAGTTGCCAATCCGACCTTTTCTCCGGCATCAGGCAACCTATTTGAACCCACAGAGGTTTCCATCACCACATCAACCGCCGATGCTGATGTTTATTACAAAACATCGGAAGAGGGGGATTGGATTCTTTACGAAGGAGCCATCATGGTTTCTGAAAACACCACCATCTGGGCTTATGCTGAAAAAGAAGATATGGAAGACAGTGATGTGGTGAGTGCCTCTTACCTTTTCCCCATTGAAGTTGCCAGCATAGCAGAACTGAGGAACGCTGAAAGAAACAACAATTTCTACACCATTGCGGGAGAGGTAGTCATTACATACTTTACCGAAAATAGCAGGAATCAGGTTTACATTCAGGATAAGGATGGCAGCGAAGCTCTTCTGATTGATGATAGCAGTGGTACCATCACCACTGAATATGAGTTGTATGATGGCATTTCAGGTCTAACCGGACAAATCACCGGTTTCCGCAGAATGATGCAATTTGTTCCTGCGGTTGACCCAGGCAATGCTGCCTCGCAAAACAATGAAATGACTCCCCAGACGGTTTCCATAGAAGATCTAAACACATCATTCACCAATGATACAGCCGATTATCAGGGTCAATTGATAAAACTGGAAAATGTACTTATCGTTACCGAGGCAGAAGAGTTCGCACTAGGAGCGGCCTATCAATTGCGCGATTTCCATGGCCAAACCCTCACTATGCGCACCCCATACCCCGATAAAGATTATCTGGAAGAGTCCATCCCGGGCAGATGGCAAAATCTGACAGGTGTAATTCTTCAGGAAGACGACCTGGTCATTTTTATTCCAAGATTTTTAAGTGATTTTGAAGAATCTGACATCAATGATGATCTTGCAGCCATGCCGGCAATTGATCCTGCCGGAGGCTATTTCATCGAACCCGTAGATGTAAGCATCACAACAGAAACCGAAGATGGTACCATATGGTATAATTTCACTGCACCCGATTCAGATGAATCTGAATGGATTGAATACACCGGAACCATTACCATTACTGAATCTTCGAACATTTGGGCCAAAACTAAAAAAGAGGGAATGAATGACAGTCCTCTTGCCCATGCATATTTCGACTTCCCGGATCCTATGGTTGTGCCATTTATGACAAAGTTCTCTGTAGCGGAATACTGGGATTTGGTTTCTGGTGCGACCTCCTACGGACAAAAACATTATGAAGAGGGAGGCTGGTACTTTACGGCTGAAAATTCTATTCGTGATACAGATATTACATTTGAGGAATCTAACTATTCTTTAAGAAACCGTGATGACTTAACCATCACAAATCTGTTGCCTATTGACGGACTGGGAGGTTTCAGACTTTGGCTAAGAGATTGGAGAAATTCTCCCAAAGCCGATCGCGAAATTCATATCAGTTTCGACGGAGGAGAAAACTTCACCATGATTGATGTAATTGATGCCAATTGGGCTCAGGATGAGGATGACTTTTATCCTTTCACATACTATTTCCAGGATGGTGCACAAAGTTTCTCAGCAGAGCAAATTGTTGTTGTTTTTTATGGTGATACAAACAATAATAACCGAATGCGCATAGGCGCTTTCGAAGCACTGGAAGAAAGCAATGTTGTTGCAACTCCATCAATAACTCCAAACGGAGGAGTTCTTTTTGAGCCCACGCCGGTTGCCATTGAGACGTCAACAACAGATGCCACCATTTGGTACAAAACAACAGAGGATGGAGATTGGGTTCTTTACGAGGAAGAGATTTTCGTATCTGAGAACACAACCATATGGGCTTACGCAGGGAAAGACGAAATGGAGGACAGCGAAGTAGCGTCTGCCACCTTTACCTTCCCAATAGAAGTCGCATCTATTGAAGACCTCAGAAAAGTTGAGCGTAACAATGATTACTACAGAATTACAGGTGAAGTGGTATTTACCTTCTTCACATCAAACCGTAATCAAAAATACATTCAGGATAAAGATGGTGAGGCCGCCATTTTAATTGATGATAACAGTGGTATTATTACCGGTGATTATGATCTTTATGACGGAATAACAGGTTTAACCGGACAGCTAACAGGTTATGAAGGAATGCTTCAGTTTGTTCCGTCTACCGATCCGGGTGCAGCGACTTCTAATGAGAATACGATAGTTCCTCAGGAAGTTTCGCTGCTGACTTTAATCACTGCATTAACCAATGACACTTCCGATTATCAAGCCAGGCTTGTAATAGTCAAAGATCTGACCATTGACACAGAAGAATCTATTTTTGAAGCAGGTACCAGCTATGCTCTGACTGATGCTGAGGATTACAGCCTAATATTACGCACAGCATACGCAGATCTCGATTATATTGATATGGAAATTACTGACAAGAAATATCATATAACAGGGGTAATTCTGCAATTCAGAGACGACATACAATTGGTTCCACGCGCTTGGGCTGATTTTGAAGAGGTGATTGAATCAGGATTAAACTCCGCTGAGGCTCATGGTTACAGTCTAACACCCAACCCGACAAAGGATGTTTTAACCATTCATTCACCGGATGTTATAAGCTCAATAAAGCTATATAACATTACAGGTTCATTGGTACGATCTGAAACTGCAAATTCATCAAATCACAACATTAATATAAGTGATTTACCAAGTGGTATTTACCTGGTAAAAATCACCAATATTGATGGAGAGGTAGTTTTGAGTAGAATCCTTAAAAAATAGGAGATTAAGATTTATATACAAAACAGGGTTGTCGTTTCCGACAACCCTGTTTTATTTCATACAATAGAAATATTCAGTCAGATTCTGTTTATTTAAAATTCATCGAACTATTCTATTCGTATAATTCAGAATGCACCAGGATGAATAAACACATCATAAGACATGCTTAAGGCAAATTAGAAATGAATTCACGGCTACTGTGCTCCATTTTTCTTTTTCCTCTCCTCCCTATCCTGAGATGTGGCACAACTGATCCCTCGCTTAGTCAGTTCCTTGTTACCTCCAACATGGGTGTTTACCATGCCGCCTTTCTTCTTCAGGAACACACCAACCGAAAATAAAACGGCTACAACGGCCATTAATGCAATGGCTAACAATAATACTTTAAACATAGTTATTTAATGTAATGACATAAAATCACATTCCTTTCAAAAGAATAAAGATAGATGAGATCTTTTAGAAAAGGAAGTTGTTTAATTTATAAAATCGAGACTGTCCGATAAAATCTCAGGCAAAATGACAAATGAGGTTTCCCCACAGGACACGGGAAAATGCGCGCAATTCATCTCTACCAATATACTGCGCCCAACTGCACGTTCTCGCTAGGTGATGCAATGATCCAGACGAAACGGACTAAGAATTAGCAAAACAATTATAGTGACGTAGCAATAATTATAATCACCAAAAGTCATACCCCAAAGTCAGGATGATCAACCAATTTACGCCAAGCACAACAAAGAAGGCAATTACAATCCCTTTAGGGATTGTAATCATCCGGTTCTTAATAATCGCCTTTACAGAGATGAAGATCATAAAAATCTGGTAAATAACAAGAACCAACCACAAAGGATTCAAATTAAGACTTCGACCCAAATCTCCGGAAACAGCATGACAAACTGCGCGCGAATAACCGCATGTAGGACACGGAACCGCGGTCAATGAGCGAAAAAGACAACTTATTCCAAATTCACCTGAACAAGTAACAAAAGGGTACAACAAAGTAGCTGAGCAGGTAAAAAGGATCAGCAAATATATGATTTTTCCTGTTTGGCTAAGAATTCCCTCCCTATCAAGCGCTATATGTTTACCCAAGTCTGCTGCCACATCGAGCACACTTTCTCACCTCTTCCTTTGTACCGTCAACCACAAAAGGAATCCAGAATAACGGGAGGCAAAAAAACAAAAGAACCACAAACAGAACCCAGCCTGTTGAAGAGATTCTTTTTTCGAAAACGGGAGTCCCTTCATAACTACAGAAAGGGCATTTTAGCATAATAGAATGATACATAAGGGCAAGTAAATAAGGATTAATAGTTTTTGACCATTCGGGCAAAAACAGTTTTCAAATATAATAAAAATAGCCAGAAAGCGATTTTTTTTGTTAAAAAAAAGCTGTCTGGCTATAAGGCTCAATATTGATAATTAGAAGAGCGACTGTCTGATAATAAAGATAGTTAACGCTAACCAAAAATTTTACAGGTAACACGTAGAGAAAAATGCTAAAACAACAACACTATGCGTTTTTGTTAACCTCTCATGTAAGACATCTTCTATTCAATAAACTCATAATTATTAAACTGTCAAGCTTTAAAATGCTCAAAAAACATCAAAGTTATGACATTCCTTCACTTTATTGATGGCCAAAAATTAAGCAACAGATTGACCAATAAGGAATGCTGCTGCCAAAGCAATGATTGAATATAGCTCAGGAAATACAGCCAAAACGATGGTTTTACCTCCAACATCATGACCTGAACTAACTGCAGCAATACCGTTGGCACAAATAGTCCCCTGACCATAAGAAGAGAACAAACCAGCTACTCCAACAGCCATTCCGGCTCCTAAAACAGCAGCACCTTGCAACCAGGTTGGGTCAGTAAGGAGTCCGAAAAAATTACTCATCAAGAAATAACCGGCAAAACCATATAATCCCTGACTACCGGGCAAAGCCGTTAATAATAGAAAAGTACCCAATCCATCAGGCTTCTTTTTCAATGCTCCAACAGCAGCACTTCCGGCAATTGAACATCCAAATGCACTTCCTGTTCCGGCTAATCCAACCATTAAACCGATTCCGATGTAAGCTAATACAATAGGTTCCATTTTTTTTGTTTTAATTTGAAATCAACGATTATTTATTCTACACTGTTTTCGGCAAAAGGCGCATAGGCCTTTCCGCCTCCGGTGAAACCGGCATTTTTATAAAATTCCACAAATGTCAAACGAATGGGATGGACAAATGCACCCAAACCTGCCATAAAAATGGTCATACTGTGCCCTATAACTAATACAAGAACCATCACAAGAGGGCCTAAAATAATGTTATCAGGCTTTAAGCTAAAGGCCAACTGGTTAAACACAAAACCAAGAATGGCGCTGGAAATTCCCAGGGCAAACAGACGAATGTATGAAAGTATATCTCCTACTAACCCGGTGAGCATTCCGTAAACATCCCATAATCCGGCCAGAAAGTTCATTAGAATGTTTCTTTTGGGATTATTAAATAACAAGATCAATGCTCCCGAACCAATAAGCACCCCATTCTGACTGTATGATGCAACTGTTTCATCAAATGCTCCTGTTATTTTAAGCAGATAGGTTACGCCACTTCCAATAAGCAATATGAGCCACCCAACGGTACTGTATGCATATCTAAAACTGCGTGCAATGGAAATATTTATAATCTTCAGCACCATTGCAAAGAGTATCTGAATCACACCCAGAGATAGTGCCAGATAGAACATGTAACTGGGGTCAATCATATACTGTTTAAACTTCTCGAGCCAAGCCACTTCGGTCTCCATCAGATTGATTCCTAGGAAAGTTCCGGTAAAAACACCAAAAACCACCGTGGATAACCCCAACCATTGCGCCAGAGTAAGAATACGTCTGAATTTTTCATCTTTTACTTTGGCATATTTCAACCAAAAGGCAATGGCGATGATCAACAATCCATAGCCGGCGTCGCCCAACGCAAATCCAAAAAACAGCATATAAAATGGAGCAAAGAAAGGAACTAAGTCCAACTCCTTACTATTTGGCAGCTCATACATGTTGCCAATTGGCTCAAACAACCGCGCAAAACGATTATTTTTCAACAAAACAGGCACCTTTTCGTCATCACGACTATTTTTAGCGATATAAAGGATGTTCTGCTTATCCAGGTAACTGTTTAACTCTTCGACTTTCGGTTTCGGCACCCAGCCTTCAATTAACATCACCTGATCTTCTACTTCTTTCTCAGTTTGATGCCAGGCATTGCTCTCATCCAGGTCTCCTTTCACAACATTGGCATGCTCAAGTAATTCATCCATGCAATGTGCGGCAATAAGATCCAACTCTGAGTTGACAACCGCTATCTCCTTTTTAATCTCTTCCTGCTCCTTGCGAATTGTCCCTAAAGATTTATCGGGTAATTGCAACTCCTCTGCTCCGGGAAGTTCAATGGCATCCTCAGTTCTATTCACGCTCTTATCAATCATTAAAAAATAGCGATAATCGCCCTGATCACTGATTACCTGAATGAAAAACTCATCCTCCCAGGCCGGGTCGTATTGTTTTGTCCGACAAACCAAAAATCGGAAATAAACTCCGGAATTTTCAAGTTCCTTCACCCGATCAATGGAGAAGTCGCCCCAAGGCAATAACTGCTGGGCTTCTTTATCTAGATGCCCCACCTGTTGATTCAACTGTTCGAGTGTACCTTCCACTTCCCGAATACGATTCAACACCTCTTCCCCACTCTTCAAAGCCGGTTTGTCTCCTTCCACCTGCTTATCTTTAACCCTGTCGCGCATCTGACCAATGGTACGGGTCAGATCGGTGTGTGAACGAAAAAGTTCCTGCATTTCAGATGTAGGCTCCTTTCGCTTGGTTTCTATGTGTAACACACCCAGGCGTTTCAAATCTTTTAGAAATGATTTATAGTCGGCATGATATACCAGAAACGAATATTTAAGCATTGGTACTATCATAACTGCACCTCCTGTTCCTGTCGGGTTTTGACAATCTTCTGCGCCGATTTGGACAAATTCTCCTCATCCTCCAGGAATCGTTTGATTTTCCTCATAGCATCCTCAAATCCCGGAATCTGAACTTTTTCATACAGGTTCACTTTTTGGGTGGTTTTCTTCCGAGCATGTTCTAGCAGTTCCATTTTTCGGAGCCACACCTCCCGGTTGATGCTAATTTCGGCCAGTTTTCTCAGGATGTCAATCCCATCGGGAAACCAAACCGGTTTATTAAAAGGATTATACGGAGCAATATCAAACTTTACCTCATCAAGCACAGGCGTCTGGACGCCGGCAATTTTCTTTACCGTCAGATTTACATCCTCAACCCTTAAAAGCGATGCATCAAACTCTCCCCAAAGCCTCACCATGTTGTCATAGCGCTTAAGTTCCTGTTCCAGCTCCTTTTCAAGTTTGATAGCCATGTCTTTGGCGCGCTTTACCTCGCTTCGCAACGCCGACTCCTTGTTTTTAAGCGTTGGTAAAGCTCGCTGACGCACCTTCAACTGCTTGTCAAGGATTTGAAGCGATGTTTTATTATATTGAAATTTTATTGCCATCTTAAAAACAGATATTTAGACTATAAGACATTAGACTGCTAGATATCAGACAAATAGATATAAGATGATTAGACAAATCTATCAAACATCTATTTTTGCCAGTATTTTTCAGTAAACTCCCCTTTGACACCTACCTCAGCCTTATTGAAATGCTTAGAGAACAGTTCCCATGCGATGTTCAGCATGGTATCAGTATCCACATTCACATCAATAGCCAGAAGTTTATCTGAATAAGATTTGGCAAACTCCAGAGTACGTTCATCGTAATCGGTGAGATCGAAACCATTTTCTAACTTTGTACGGGCGTTGGCTGCATCTGCATAAAGACGAATAGCTGCATTCATCACTTGAGGGTGATCTTCGCGAGTCTGTTTTCCGATAACCAATTGCTTTAATCGTGACAATGAGCGGAATGGGTCAACAATTACTTTACCAATGTCTGTATCGCGACGCAAGAACAACTGACCCTCCGTGATATAACCTGTATTATCTGGAATAGCGTGGGTAATGTCACCACCCGACAGCGTTGTAACAGCAATGATCGTAATTGATCCTCCCGATGGGAATTGAACCGCTTTTTCGTATATACGAGCCAAATCAGAGTAAAGAGATCCCGGCATACTATCTTTTGATGGAATTTGATCCATACGGTTGGATACAATACTCAATGCATCGGCAAAGAGGGTCATATCCGTAAGAAGCACCAACACACTCTCGTTTTTATCAACGGCAAAATATTCTGCTGCTGTAAGAGCCATATCCGGCACCAAAAGACGCTCCACCGGCGGATCGTCTGTGGTATTAACGAAACTCACGATGCGATCCAGTTCTCCTGCATTTTCAAATATATTTTTAAAAAAGAGGTAGTCGTCGTTGGTCAATCCCATACCACCAAGAATAATTTTATCAGCTTTAGCACGTAATGCCACACTTGCCATCACCTGATTATAAGGTTGGTCGGGATCGGCAAAGAATGGGATCTTCTGCCCCGAAACAAGACTGTTATTGAGATCGATACCGGCAATACCTGTAGCAATTAACTGCGAAGGCTGTTTACGGCGTACCGGGTTTACCGAAGGGCTACCGATATCCCGAACTTCGCCTTCCACATGGGGACCGCCATCAATGGGATCTCCAAAGGCGTTAAAAAAACGTCCGCCCAAATCATCACTAACCTTAAGCTGTGGTGGGCGTCCCATGAATGTAACCTCTGCATTGGTAGGAATTCCTTCAGTTCCGGAAAACACCTGCAAGGTTACCTCATCGCCCATCAACTTTACTACCTGTGCCATGCGGCCATGAACAGTGGCTATTTCATCATAGCCTACATCAGCCGCCTTTAATGTTACAGTTGCCTTGGTGATGTTGTTCAGTTTGGTATATATTTTTTGAAATGCCTGACTTTCCATTATCAATAATTTTCAGGTTACAAATTAATTTCTCCGTTCCTTTATTAGATCTTCCAGCCTGTTCTCATGCTTTTTAAACTCTTCTGATTCAAATTCAGAATAGTTCATCTGCTTAAAGAAATTAATGATCTCTTTAAAGAAACCGGATACCTCCTCAAAATGTGCAAACTCAAATTCAGAATCGGCCACCTTAAGCACTTTTGCCAACATATATTTTTGGCGTTTCATAGGGGTTGAAGCATCAATCGAGTCAAAAGCATCCTGCTGAAGAATAACGAAGTCCACCAGTTCAGATTTCCAGAATCTGTCGTGGAAAGAGATGGGTACTCCATCATCACCCAGAATATTGATCTGCTCCATGGCTTCTTTTCCACGCAGCAAAACATCTTTGGCTTTAAGTACTTCGCCCAACCACTCTTCCCCTACCACTTCTACCAGGTTTTCCTGTACTTCAGGATATTCAAGATATTTTGAGTAGCTATCGATAGGATCAATGGCCGGATATCGCTTGCTGTCTGCACGAGCTTGAGAAAGCCCGTAGAAACAACGCGCAGCCTTACGTGTACTTTCGGTAACTGGTTCTTTCAGGTTTCCTCCGGCTGGTGATACGGTTCCAATGAATGTAATGGATCCGGTCTCTCCGTTTGGAAGATAAACAAAGCCTGCACGGGCATAGAAATTGGAAATAACTGCTGAAAGATCCATTGGGAAAGCATCGGGTCCCGGAAGTTCTTCCAAACGGTTTGACATTTCACGCAAAGCCTGAGCCCATCGTGATGTTGAGTCGGCCATAAGCAACACCTTCAATCCCATAGTACGATAATACTCCGCCAAAGTCATGGCTGTGTAAACAGACGCTTCACGCGCTGCCACAGGCATGTTTGAAGTATTTGCAATAATGGTTGTACGTTCAATCAGTTTTCTTCCTGTACGTGGGTCATCAAGTTCGGGAAATTCCGTAAAGATTTCCACAACCTCGTTGGCACGCTCTCCACAAGCTGCGATAATCACGATATCTGCTTCCGCCTGTTTTGAGATGGCATGCTGCAACACGGTTTTTCCGGTACCGAAGGGACCGGGAATAAAACCTGTACCTCCTTCAGTTATGGGATTCAATGTATCAATACAACGGACTCCTGTCTCCAGCAATTTAAAAGGACGAGGTTTATGTTTATAAACCTTAACAGGCATTTTAACAGGCCACTTCTGAACCATGGTCAGAGGAATCTCCTTTCCATCCTCATCCACAACTACGGCAATGGTTTCATCAACGGTGTATTCTCCTTCATCCACCACCGACTTCACCTCGTATCGTTTTTCCATTTTAAATGGCACCATAATTCTGTGCGGAATGCTGTTTTCCATCACTTCACCAAGCCAGCTACCTGCAGAGACAGTCTCTCCTGCTTTTGCCAATGGTTTAAATTCCCATTTTACTTCTCGGTTTAGTGGGTCGGTATATTCACCCCTTGTGAGGAAAACGCCATCCATTTTATCCAGGTCGTTCTGCAAACCGTCGTAGTTGCGGGATAAGATTCCCGGCCCCAAAGTTACTTCAAGCATGTGCCCCTCAAACTCAACATCAGAGCCTACTCTAACGCCACGGGTACTTTCAAACACCTGGACATAAGCATTAACGCCTATCACTTTAATAACCTCTGCCATGAGCCGCTCATCGTTGTGGTAAATGAAGCAGATCTCATTCTGCGCCACCGGGCCGTCGACTTTTACGGTCACCAGGTTGGCCACAATTCCGGCAACTTTTCCTGTGGTTTTATTTTTTCTTTCCATATGCTAATGTAAATTCTTCCGGAATCTGAAAGTCTGATTCAAGATCTTTCAGCAATTGATTAAACATCTCTTTCCCTTTTTCGCTGTCAAGACTCATCCATCGCTCCACTATGAACAACTTAAGCAAAAAGGCAAGCACTTTTTCGATGGTGAAATAGTTGAAGAACGTGATCTCATCTAAAAATTGCCATTTATGGTTATCTAATTTTAGTTCCCTGTCGACCATATTTTCAGACTCGAAAATCTGAATCAGCAGCTCGATATCTGTTATTTGATTATAGAGCCCGAAGTCCCGTGTTCTGCTCTTTTTTAATGCTGAAGTAACTTCATCATCTCCAACCAGATGCTCATCAAACTTCATGTTATACTTGCGGGCGTTGAGAGTCATCATTAAATTTCCAATATTTTTTTGGTACATAGATACCTCGCGGACAAACTCATTTGAGCTATCCAAAAGGAAATTAAAATAACCTTCCGTGAGCATTTGCTCTGCCTGATGATAGTTCTCCACCAGTTCCTCCCCATGAAACCTTTCAAGAAATTCGATCATGTAGGCAGGCACAAAATCTGGATCAGCTGCTTCAATGCTTTTTCTATCCTGCAATTTCTCCATAACATCTTTTGAGATGTTACCGCGTTCATCCCAATCCTTCTCTTTTTTGAATAAAATATTAAGAAGGTTTATATGATCGTATGGCAAAAACATCAATTCCACCAGAGCAAAGTCCTTTTGATTCACCTCGTCTCTGAGCAATTCACGCATATCGGACGATGATATAAGCACTTTTTTATCATCAAGTGCAATATCAGGAAGTCCGGCCACTAAAGCATAATAGTTTTTTTGCATCATTTCTTCTCCTCAAAAAGAAGTTCACTGGTTTTGGGACGCAAATAGGTTTTAAAGAAGTTGATAAAATCCTGATCACTAAAGCTGATTTGATAACTTCCGTCAGCAGGACCAACCTTAAATCCGGATTTTACACCATCAGAAAATGCAAGTTCCAAACCTTTGTTTAATTCATCGGCCAACTGGTTTTTGAAATGTTTCTCCAACTCCTTTTGATTCTTTTCGGACAACACCACCTTGATATCCAGACTTTCTTTTTCAGCCCAGCCTTTAACCATCTGTACAACCACCTCCTGAAGAAAGTCAATATTATTGAACAGTTCTTTTACTCCTGGTTGAACAGCTTTCATGGTGACCAGCGATGCCAAATCCTGCTTTAATGCAGCTACAGCCTGATTAATGGACATTTTAAGTTCAGATTCCACATGCTTTTTAAGTGTTTCAGCTTTCTCCTCAGCCTCCTTAACAATGGATTCAGCACTTTTTCGGGCATCCTTTTCGAGAGAAGCAGCTTTTTCTTTTGCCTCATTAATGATGGCTTCTGCCTCCTGCCGGGCCTTCTCAACGCCCTCATTATAAATTTTTTCAGTTAACTCCTGAATTTTTGTTTGCATAACATTTCATTTTTGACGCTGTTGCAAGTATTTAATTGTTTATTTTGTTAAAAATTGATATAAAAAAAGGGTTTACAGACGATGTTATCGCCTGTAAACCCTCTTTAGTGTATGTGCAGTTTAACCGATACCGGTAAAGCATTTCTCATAAATATATTGCCTTGATTTTCTTCAACCAAACACGTAAAAATAAACTATTCCTAGAAGCTGTACAAGAAAATGAACAGCGTACACCATCGAATCTTATATAAACACATTCTAAATAACCGATGGAAACCCTTAATAATTAACATTCTCAACAAATTTATTAAACTGTTGAAAAAAAACTAAAAAAAAACTCACAAAGCGGATAAATCATGGTCTAAAACAAATTAAATCGCATCTCAATTAAAAATAAAGAAGTTTTTTTAGACAACAAAAAAAATGTAACAATTTATCTTTCTGAGGATTTCACAATATAAAAACCCAATTTTGAGGGATGATCCTTAATCTTGTCACTCCATTTTAGGTTTCGTGTAAGAAAAAATGAGACCCAGTCGCCACCACCTCCTACACTAAAAATGTATCCAAAAAAGAGCCATCCGGGAGACTGATTGAACCAGGCATAAATTAATGGGAACAAACCCATAACAAAAAATGGAGTTAATGCCCCTACACGATACAACAGAACTGACATTTCCCCTTTAAAATGACACCATGGAGAGCGAGTTTTCGGTTCAATACCAAAAGAAACGTTACGAATTCCATTTCTGGAAAAAATCACAAAAACTAAAGCATGTAGGAGTTCATGAAAAACCAGGCCAAACAATACCAACACGATAAATAGGATAACACTTACCAAAGAAACTCCGCTAAACACGCCAAATCCAAAAACCATAAAAAAAGGAACCAAAGCAATCAGTGAGAAAGGAATTACATTACGCATAACCCATCGCGCAGCCTCCTCAACAGGGATGGATACTTCCTCATATATATTTTCTTGTTTATTCTTCTCCTCCATAAATAAAAACTCAATTTTAAAATACAGAAAACAGCACCCTATTGTACAAAGGTAATAAAATGAGAATAAATCAAGTTGGACGTCAATTCCAGAGAGATATAAAAAAAGCTATCTGCATAAGCAGATAGCTCGTTCTATCATAATTTAATTGGGTCTCATAAGAAATTGAAAGACATCTTTAAATCCTTTCAGTCATTAATTAGTCGCCACATCAACCTCTCTACTTTCACCGCCCCCAATCTCTTGTTGCAATTCTGCCAACAATCTGGTGGCTTCACGTAACCCTCTTTCTGCTTCACGCTTTAATTCACGTCCCCGCTCAAAATCTCGGGTTCCTATTTCGGATTCGCGAATAACCTCTCGCATAAACTCATCATAAGCATTCAACTCCTGACGGTAGGCCTGATCAAAATTTCTTAACTGAAGTCTCAGTTCGGTTAACTCTTCTCGGGTTGCATTTCTCATCAATTTCTCCAATTCACGTCTTTCCTGAGTATATGCTCTTGCTCTTTCGTGCATTCTGTCTGTAGCTATCCTTATTTCAATAGAAGTTCTCTCTCTGATGGTATCGCCTGTGGTAATTAAAGAATCTGCCATTTCAAGTCTCGACTGATATCTTTCATGCTGTTGTTTAACATTTTGAATGCGTCTGTCCGTTGGATTGTTTTCAGAACTAGAAGTCCCGGCAATCAATGCAACCGGTAACACAAACAGAACGACTAAAACAAGAAGGAATTCTTTTCGGAATTTGAATGTTACATTTTTCATGTCTAATGGCTGTTTAGGTTTGAATGCAACTAAGATATATATAGCTGAACAGATAACAGTCAATTGGTTACTAATATGTGATAAATGGTTAATTTTTTATGACGAACGTAAAAATATACCTGACGAACGCACAATCACCTCATTACTAATCCCAAATCAACCATGCCAATCCAGAAACCCCAATAACAACAAGACATCTGACATCAGACATTAAAAACAAGAATAAAATTCTTCTCTGTTGCTGATCTCTTAATTTGCTTTTTGTTATTTTTGGATATCTATTAATCAACTAAAACCATTTAGTATGCAACGTATTATCTTACCACTTTTATTTATTTCCATTTTCAATGGCGCTTGCGCTCAGGACATACAACTTCCATCCCCCGACAAAACAGGTGGAATACCATTAATGCAGGCATTAAATGATCGTCAGACAACACGGGAGTTTGCAGATAAAGATTTGTCTCTTCAGGATTTATCCGATATCTGTTGGGCTGCCTGGGGTTTTAATCGTGAAGATAAAAGAACTGCCCCCTCATCGATGAACAAACAGGAGATGTTGTTGTACGTTTTTCTAAAGAAGGGAGTATATCTATATAATGCTGAAGAGCATAAACTGCAACTGATAAAAAAAGGAGATCACAGAAGCGTTGCAGGTTTACAGGATTTTGTTGCTGATGCAGCAGTAAATCTTGTTTTTGTTGCTGACATGAAAAAAGCTGGTCTGGATTCACCCGATGAGATCACACCAGAGAGTCTGATTCCATCGCATGCCAACTCAGGCTTCATGGCACAAAATGTATACCTGGTAGCTGCATCCAAAGGGCTGGGAAGTGTTATCAGAGCCTGGATAGATGCCGATGAAATTCACGAATTCCTGGAACTTGATCAAATGAAACGACCATTGTACGGGCAATCTGTTGGTCATAAAAAATAACCATTCAGTTTTTAATCCAGAACTGCTTGATCAAGCGCCTGTTTGATATCATTTATAAGGTCTTCAGAGTTTTCCAGACCAATACTAAGGCGAATAAGCTGATCGCTGATGCCATACAAAATCCGATCATCATAGGCCACGTCCACATGTGTCATGGTGGCAGGATGCTCAGCAAGACTTTCAGTGGAACCAAGACTTACGGCTATTTTAAATAGCCGTAAGTTATTTAAAAACCTGAACGCTTCTTCCTCCCCTCCTTTAATTTCAAAGGCAATCATTGATCCGGGAGATAAACACTGACGATTATAAATCTCCCGCTGGGGGTGATCATCTTCCAAAAGCCCGGGATAATTAACTCTTTGAATCTTCGGCTCATTTTTAAGATAATGAGCCACCTGAACAGCATTTTCAACCTGCTGCTTCACTCTTACATGCAGCGTTTCAAGGCTTCTTGAGATCATCCAACAGGTGTGAGAATCAAGTGTTGATCCAAAAAACGTGCGCAGTTGCTTGAGTTGAGCAATCAATTGTGAACTGCCTGCACAAGCTCCGGCGATTAAATCACTGTGCCCGCCTATAAATTTGGTTGCCGAATAGAGGGAAATATCAGCGCCGAATTCTAATGGTTTTTGATAAACAGGCCCTAAAAAAGTGTTATCAACAACCAGCACCGGTTTTTTCCCAAGTCGCTCAAGTTTCGCAGCCATTGAACTGCACATTTCTATGTCTATCAGAGAGTTTACGGGGTTTCCCGGCACTTCTATAAAAATTACAGATGGCACTTTCCCGGGATAACACTCTCTTATAATACTCATTATCCTATCCATAGAATCACTTGCTGTAAACCTAACTGAATTGATTCCGAAAAGTGGCAGAACATGGTTGATGAGATGATCCGTTCCGCCATAAACCGGAGCACCATATAGCAATAAATCTCCGGGACGCAGCCAAGCAAACATCACCGCTGAAATAGCAGCCATTCCGCTGGTAAAAAATGCGGCATCGTCACATTTTTCCAATGCGGCAAGACGTTTTTCTATAAGTTCAAGATTGGGATGATTCAAACGACTGTAAATCATTTTCTGCTCCTCTCCGGGTTTTGGTTCTCTTAACCCATAGGCCAACTCAAAGAAAGACTTTCCCTCTTCGGATGAATGAAAGGCGAAAGTGGATGTTTGAAACAAGGGACACTTAACTGCACCTGAGTAGTCTCTGGAATCGTAGCCATGAGACTGCATAAGAGATTCGGGTTTGATGAATGGTCTTGTCATAATGCTCCTTTTTCTTAAAGTTAATAAAGTATGCATTGAAAAACCATAACAATAGTCATGAAAGATGGTGGAAAGGTAGAAAGGTCAAATGGTAGAAGGGTGAGAAGGTGGAGGGGTTTGAAATTGGGATATATTACCGGACGGTGAATGCAGCGTCAAGATTTAGCTCGTTGAGCAGATCGGAATGTTCTTTTTTTGCACGGTTCAGATTGCGTTGGGTAGATCTCATTGCCTTGTTGGCATCCTTTTTCATCTTCTCTCCTCTTTCAACCAGCCGTGCCCCCTGAGTGGCATCCCTTAGCCAGTTTCTGATTTTCGCATCGTCTTCTCTCACTGTAGCTCTGTGATCTCGGTCCATATCACGCAATGTATTTCGAATAGTTCTGCTCTCTGCCTCACTTGAATTACGCATTTGTCGCCTCAGTTGTCTCTCTTTGGCATGATACTCATCCATTCGCTTTTGCATCTCCAATGAAAGACTGTCAATTTTCGCCACTGCTGCTTCATTTATCTCCAACCCCACCTGTATCAGCGAATCCCCTTCTACAATCCTGTTTTCATGCCGTTTATGCGAAGCCAGTGCACGCTCAACTTTTATCTCTGCACGCTCAATTCGTGTGCTGTCGCGGACTGTTAATGCCTGACCATTTACATTCGAAAAAAGAGCCATCAATAAAATGGCAACAAGCGACGGATACAATTTGAAAGGTATCATACAATTTTGATGACTTAATTGATTCGTATTTTTTATACAATGATAAAAATAAAATGCTTATTTCTAATCAAAAAGAATTAAATTTATACATACATAATCAATTCAATATCGTTTAGTTAAGATCTGACAGGTTTCGATATTCTTATTAGGACAGGATGATAAAAGAAATAATATCAATAGTGACCGGAAAAAACCTGTCAGTTTATTTCGCTTAACTAAACGACATTGATAATCAATTCATAAATGATCTCATTTAGGTCTATCTTGAGCTATAAAGCCAAATATTTTGAAGCCGCAACATGGTTGCTGGCGTTATTTTTATTGGCCATTAACAATCCAACCAGTCATGCACATTTTTCATTATGTCTGTTGCATAATTTAGATATGGGGTTTTGTCCCGGTTGCGGTTTGGGACGCTCAATATCATGGCTTTTCAGGGGAGAGATTATAAAGTCGATTCACAGCCATCCATTAGGAATCCCTACAATGATAATATTAACACACAGAATATATACTTTATTGAATAATCGCTACTAAATCAGACACCATGCAAAAAATCTTCAACTATTTACCTGAAGCAGAACTGGAAGAAGCTCAGTTTCTAAACTCACTCTTAAAAGACAAACCGGACGAGGAGTTCAGAAATATTCTGTACATCTATCGTTCGAGACGACGCGATCCGCAAATTATTTTACTCACAACCTTGATTGGATTTTTAGGTTTTGCCGGCATTCAAAGGTTCCTAATAAATCAGATTGGGATGGGGGTGTTATACTTTTTCACCATGGGATTCTGTTTTATTGGAACCATTGTTGACCTAATTAACCATAAATCTCTGGCAACGGAATACAACCGGAAGGTTGCATTTCAGGTTATGGCTCTGTTCGAAAACCAATAGAAAAACAGGATCAAGAAACTTATCAAATAAACGGTAAAACAAAACCACAAGGCTCACAAAGTTTTCACAACGTACACAAAGAGAATTGTTAAAACACGCAAAAAAACTTTGTGAACTTTGTGGTTAATTTTCTTATGAGGTTGTCTCAAAATAAAATTTCAACAATCCTTCTCTATCAAATCAAAAAATCCGTATTAAAATTCTCCTCCTGAATCCTTGGAGGACTTTAAGCCTCCCACTTGGGGGAGGTTTGGAGAGGTGAAATTGTGATTGCTTACGAATTATATGTATTTAATATATATAATTCGACTTTTGAGACAGTCTCATTCAGGCGTATTCCGATAATATTTTCTTTACATCGTCGGCAGAGACCCTTCCATAAACCCGCTCACCGATGGTGACTACCGGAGCAAGTCCGCATGCGCCAACACATCTGAGGCAACTAAGAGAGAATTTTCCATCTCCTGTAGTTTCGCCTACTTTTACATTTAAAATACGCTTAAACTCATCCAGCACCTTTTCGGCACCTCTCACGTAACATGCCGTCCCCATACAAATAGAAATAGGGTTCCGTCCCTTGGGCAACATACTAAAGAAAGAGTAGAAAGTCACCACACCGTATACATGAGCCACAGAAACGTTCAACTCATCGGCAATAATTTCCTGCACTTCTGCCGGCAGATAGCCGAACAACTCCTGCGCTCCATGCAAAACATTGATCAGTTCACTGCCCTTGTTGTCATATTTCTGACAGACCTCTTTTAACTCCTGAATCTTACTCTCAGGTAATTTGACACTTGCCATATCTTTGTTGTTTAATATCTGTTAATAATTGGATCGATAGAGTATCAGGATTATTCTTGATTAATCTCAATCTTACTTTTTCTATCGAAATAATGTGTATGCAAAAGTTCATGAGACTTATCGCTGAGAGGTTTGCCCAGAAACTCCTTATACAATTTTTGGATATAAGGATTTTCATGTGATTTCCTGATGGGCTTCCCTGCATCTTCTGCATATATGGCTTTTTGTCTTTTCTTTAATATTTCCACGTCACCGTGATGGTAAGGCTGGCCTCCTCCGCCGATACATCCACCGGGACATGCCATAATCTCGATGGCATGAAACTCTGACTTTCCGGCCTTTATATCCTCAAGGAGTTTTCTGGCATTCCCTAATCCATGAGCAATTCCAATGTTGATGGGCAGGCCGTCAAAATCAACAGAGGCCTTTCGGATGCCGTCCATTCCACGCAATTCCATGAAATCTACCTTTTCGAGTTTCTTTTCGGTAAACATTTCATAAGCACTTCTCACTGCTGCTTCAATAACACCACCAGTAGTTCCAAAAATCACCGATGCACCTGTGGATTCACCAAGCGGATTATCAAAATCCTCATCCGTCAGTTTACCAAAATCGAGATTGGCATTTCGAATGAGATTTGCCAACTCACGGGTAGAAATAGACAAATTGACATCCGGATCGCCATTAACCTGAAACTCTTCACGGGTGCATTCATACTTTTTCGCCAGACATGGCATAACAGAAACGACAACCAAATCTTCACGCTTTTTCTTTAATTGCTGCGCAAAATAAGATTTGGCAATGGCTCCGAACATCTGCTGCGGTGATTTGGCTGTGGAAGGAATATCAATCATTTCAGGGAAATGATGTTCAAAAAACTTCACCCAACCCGGGCAGCAACTGGTTAAAATAGGCAACTTAACCTCTTTATCGCCATTAAGATGGCGCGACAAACGATCGAGGATCTCAGCTCCCTCTTCCATGATGGTAAGGTCGGCAGCAAAATCGGTATCAAACACATAATCAAACCCGAGTTTTTTAAGGGCTGCAACCATTTTACCGGTCACCAGGGTTCCAGGCTCCATACCAAAAGCCTCACCCAATGCAGCCCGAACAGCAGGAGCCGTTTGAACTATCACGGTTTTTTGAGGATTCACAATGGCCTCCACCACTTTCCAGGTAGAGTCCCTTTCGGTAAGTGCAGCAGTTGGACAAACAGCCACACATTGGCCGCAGTAAGTACAGGAAGATTTATCCAGATCCATTTCAAATGCCGGTGCTACAACCGATTCAAACCCCCGGTTGATGGCAGATAAAACGCCAACCGTTTGAACATCATTACAAGCTGTTTCGCACCTACGGCACATGATACACTTATCCATTTCGCGAATGATGGCTGGTGACTTATCTCCTTTATATCGGGATTGCTCACCTTTATAGTGCAGTTCGCGAATACCAAGCTTCTGAGCCATGGATTGCAGATCGCAATTCCCGGATTTTGCACAGGTTAGACACTCTGCCGGATGATCAGAGAGAATCAACTCCATAACTGTGCGACGAGCGTTGATTACCCTCACCGTGTGAGAATGAACCACCATGCCTTCACTGCACTCAGTTTTACAGGCCGGAGCCAAATTCCTGCGTCCCTCTACTTCGACAACGCAAACACGGCATCCGCCGGGTTTGTTCTCGAAGTTGAGATCTTCCAGCTTCATATAACAAAGTGTGGGAATATTAATCCCTATTGATTTGGCAGCTTCCAAAAGAGTTGTTCCCCTCTCAACCACTACCGGCTTATCATCTATGGTTAATTTTACAATATCCATTCTTTTAAGATTTTTTGGTTACCAACAATTTGGAATTACTGTACACTAATGGCTCCAAACTTGCATTTTTCCAGACAAGCTCCACATTTTATACAGATACTGCTATCAATGACATGCGGAGTCTTTTTTTCACCTGATATGGCATCCACCGGACACACTCTGTTGCACAACGTACATCCCACACAGAGATGAGAGTCAATGATATAATGCATCAGCGCTTTACATTGTCCGGCCGGACACTTGCCATCTGCAACATGAGCCAGATACTCTTCATGAAAATTATCCATGGTTGATAACACCGGGTTTGGTGATGTTTGACCCAGTCCACACAAGGAGGTGTCTTTAATTACGTTGGCAAGGTTTCGCAGCATCCCCAAGTCTTCCTCACTTGATTTGCCCAATGAAATTTTATCGAGCATCTCATACAATCTTTTGTTCCCGATACGACACGGAGCACATTTACCACAGCTCTCTTCCACAGTAAAATCAAGGTAGAACTTGGCCACAGAAACCATACAATCGTCCTCGTCCATAACAATCATCCCTCCCGACCCCATCATGGAACCACATTGCAGAAGGTTTTCGTAGTCGATGGGTATATCCAGATGTTTTTCGGTAAGACAACCACCGGAAGGACCACCGGTTTGAACGGCTTTAAACTTTTTACCACCCTTTATTCCTCCACCGATATCAAATATGACTTCGCGCAAGGTAATCCCCATTGGCACTTCAATGAGTCCAACATTGTTGACCTTTCCGGCCAGAGCAAACACTTTGGTTCCCTTGCTTTTCTCTGTGCCAATTTCTGAAAACCACTTACTTCCTTTGAGAATAATGGGAGGTATATTGGCAAAAGTCTCTACATTGTTAACGTTGGTTGGTTTTCCATTGTAACCTTTTTCCGCTGGAAAAGGTGGCTTAACGGTGGGCTCACCTCTGAGTCCCTCCATGGAGTGAATCAGTGCTGTTTCCTCTCCGCATACAAAAGCGCCCGCACCCAGCCGTATTTCTACATCAAAGTTAAATCCTGTTCCTAAAATATCTTTCCCGATAAGGCCATATTCCCGAGCCTGATTTATGGCCGTCTTCAATCTGTTGATGGCCAGCGGGTACTCTGCTCTGATGTAGATCAAACCAGTATCGGCTCCGATGCAAAATCCGCATATAGCCATTGCTTCAAGTACCGAGTGTGGGTCACCTTCAAGAATCGACCTGTCCATAAACGCACCCGGGTCACCCTCATCGGCATTACATACCACGTATTTTTTGTCAGCCTGAGCTTTTCTGGTAAACTCCCACTTAAGGCCGGTGGGGAACCCACCTCCACCCCGACCTCTCAGTCCGGACTCCTTTATGATTGCAGTTGCTTCTTCGGGCGTCATGCTTTCCAGAATTTTCCCCATAGCAGCATAACCATCACGGGCAATGTATTCATCAATATTCTCAGGATCGATGAATCCGCAATTGCGCAAGGCAATGCGGTACTGCTTCTTATAAAATCCCATGTGTTTGGAGTCGGAAATGCGCTCCTTGGTATCAGGATCAATGTAAAGAAGTCTCTCAACTTTTCGTCCTTTTACCAGATGTTCCAAAACAAGTTCGCCAGCGTCATCAGGAGTCACTTCTACATAAAAAGTGTTATCCGGCACCATTTTTACAACCGGCCCCTTTTCGCAAAAACCAAAACACCCGGTTCGTACAACCTGCACATCTTCATTGAGGTTGTTCTCTTCCAGCGCAGATTCAAGGTTAGACACAATGCCTTCGCAGTCTGAGGCGCGACATCCTGTGCCTGCACATACTAAAATATGACTTTTATATTTTCCCATAACATTCAAGAGGGTTATCAGTTTATTACTCTATTGTTTCGTAACTATCAGGGATGATGCCATCAACCAGCTCACCACCCTTAATATATTTTTCTATGATTTCGGATGCTTTTTTGAGAGTTACATCACCAAACACCAGCGGTTGTTCACCGGGCTTAATCACCTCGATGGTAGGCTCTGCATAGCAGTATCCCATACATCCCGTTTGCGTAACAACAGAGGGGATGTTCTCGCTGTCCAACTCATTAATGAGATGGTTCATCACCTCTTTTGCACCTGAAGCTATACCACAGGTAGCCATTGAGACCTTTATCTGCACCATACTCTCAGGATTGTCACTATTTTCTCTGAGCGAAATTTTGCTCCTGAGTTCGTCCTTCATTTTCCGAAGGTCGGCCAATGTCTTAACTTTTGCCATAGTTATTGGATGTTTTAATATTTTGGGTTTTTTATTTAATATTCATCTCGTCCATATTCTCTTTTACCATTTCGCGCAAAAAATTGACTACTTCAGGATTGTATACACCAACATCCCCCAGTTCTTCCTTCACCTCTTTTGAATTCAGATTGAATCTCTTTTCATCCTGTGTGATGTGGATAATGAAATCCACATCGGGCGTACCACAAATAAGAAGAGCCACAGTGCCTGCGATATCTCCCAATGGAATGCAATCAATGTGTCCACGTAAAAACCCGGCCTTTACCAGGGTTCCTTTTCCGGTTTCAGAATCAATCGATATTGATCCTCCGGTTTGTTCAGCATTCATCTTCAAAAAAGGCAGTCCCAACCCCACTTTTCGTTTGGTTCTGGAGGAGACAAACGGATCTGTTACCTTGCTAACCGTTTCCTGATCCATGCCACATCCATCATCCAATATTGATAATTCCATGGAATTATCAATTGAGTGAAAATTCAAGGATATTTCCACGACTTTTGCTCCGGCTCTCACAGAGTTTCGTGCTATATCCATCATATGCATAGAGATGTCCTTCATAATTAATCATTCCCGGCTTTAGCTTCTCTGCCATCCTGATGATTCAAAGCCATCCTGATCTCTTCAAATGTGAGCTCCTTCATCTTGAGCCATGTGAACCGCCTTCCAATATGTTCAGGTTCGTGGGCATCAGAATTGGTTATGATTGAGAAACTACTATTCTGATTTTTAACCTCTGCAATTCTTGGCTCATTAAGAAACAAAACTTCAAGAGCATCGGCCTGTAAATCAGGCGGAACAAACCCCAGCTGACGCAACATCCCATTGATCATACGATCAATGTGTGCCGGGAAAAACAGTCCGTTGAGCCGATGTACTTCGCTTGCAATCTCATCTATGGATGCATTTAATGCACTCCATAGCAATCTGGGCTCCTCTCCTATAATCTCTTCATGCCTGTTGACCCATACCTGATGACCAAACTTTTCAGGCTTATTCAGAATCTCAGGCAATTTGGCATCCAGAAACACCTGAAATTCTTTAAGATTTTCAATCGATTCAAAGAGCGTTACACAATGAACCTCCTCCCGGCTGTTGATTTCTGATCCGCCGATGACCACCAATCCCTTCTCTTCACCTACTTCCATGACTTCTATGCATTGTTTGGTAGAGTTATGGTCGGTTATTGCAATGATGTCCAGCTTTTTTTTGAGCGCCTCATGAACAATCCGTTCGGGCGTCATATCCAGACCTCCACAAGGTGAAAGAACGGTGTGAATATGCAAATCAGCCCGATACCACTTCATCATTTCCGGTTGTTAATCCATTTCAATTGTTTAGAAAACCATACAATTTACCTGAAATTTCAAAGGTTTCCATATCAGTCCCAAGCAAAGGAACCCCCTCCTCGTTGCTGTGGGCGATGGTATCCTCATCTGGTTGCAATCCCTTTACAATGATAATTGCCGCAAGTTCTTTCAGTGATGCCACGGCCATAATGTTCTTATGGGTTTGAAGAGTCATCCACACAAAATTTTCATCTGTATTTCCCATGACATCACTCAACAAATCGGAAACATAGCCCCCGGCTATCTCATTTTCGAGGCCAGATTCTCCTGAAAAAACCTTCAGCCCCAATTTTTGAACCATATCACGTACCTTCATCTTTAGCTCCTAATTTTGTACAATCTTTATCTAATCTGTCTTTACCCCAAACTTTATCAATAATCCTGATGGCATGGTCGCTGTGAAGCTTCTTATGTTTTTCCATCGTTCTCTGAATAAACACGCAACTGGAGAGTTGAGCCTCCTTTTGAACAATATCCTGTGCAAGGCTCAGGCAGTTTGGTGCGCCACAGGCTCCGCAATCAATTCCGGGCAGATAACACATCAACTTCCTTACCTGCTGCATCTTTCTGAGAGCAACGGTCATATCCTCATCAAGTTTCAACATAGACCGTGGCTCCAATGGCTTAAGTGGCAGGCGGGTTTTCATAAAATCCACATACGATGCCAAATCTTCGGGTATCCCATGTATGTCCTTGAAAAGTTCAGCTCGTTTTCTTAACCGTTCAACGGTTAGAAAACGATTTCCTACTACCAGAACGCCTCCTGCGCAACTCTCGTCACATGCTCTGAGTTCAAGAAAATCCAAATCCGGAATCTCATCATTCTCTACCTTTTCAAGTATGTCTATTACATTATGTATTTCATCAATTGCCAGACAACGGCCCCGCATATGCGTAGCCTCACCATTTGTAAGCGTCCATTTAATATGTTTAGGCCCTAAGTTGGGCAGATTTTCACCGGGTGAACGGACTCCGGAACCGCTGCGATTTTTGATTCCGTGATACACTTTATTGTACATAAAATCCATGTTAATGACCCCGTTAACAGGAGATTTGGTTTCACCAACCGGACTTTTAACCGCAGCAATTTTGGCCGCACATGGGGTAACAAAGAAAATGCCTATCTCCTCGTCGGGGATACCTTCATCCTGCAACTTCTTTCTAAAGAAAATGGCAGACGCATCGATGGGTGGTTTCACCAAAAGAATCTGATCAACCAAAGCCGGAAATTTCACCTGTATCAATCTAACAACTGCCGGACAAAAAGAAGAAATTAAGGGTTTCTCTGTCTGCTTCCGGGCAGCTTCAATCATGGCATCATTGATGATGTCCACAGTATGTTCCGTCTGAAACACGTGCGTGAACCCCAGTTCCCGCATCACGGAGAATATTTGAGATTCAGAAATATTTGACGGAAACTGACCTATCATGACGGCAGGCACCAGCGCCACCCTATATTTATAATCATATATTTTATCGAAATCGTCCTGTTCAACATAAAAAGCATTTACAGGACATACCTTCATACAATCACCACAGTCAACACACCAGTTTTTACGAATGGAAGCCTTACCATTCCGGATTCGGATAGCCCCGGTAGGACATACATTCATACAATGAGTACATCCGTAGCAGAGCGATTCGTCAACTTTTAAAGCATGATAAAACTGGTCATTTGCCATGTTTACAACCTGATTTTATTGCAAATAAGTGATCATTTCCAACGTTGTTCCTTTTCCCACGTCTGAGGCAATTTTTAACTCATCGGTGTTCTTTTTAATATTCGGAAGTCCCATCCCAGCTCCAAACCCCATTTCGCGCACTGCGGCAGATGCGGTAGAGTATCCGGCCTGCATAGCAAGATCTATATCGGGAATACCGGGTCCTTCGTCTTCTATCTTAATATTTATTTTTTGCTCATCAATGTAAACCAATATGTTTCCCTTATGCGCATGTGCCACCACATTTACTTCTCCTTCATAAAGCGCTACCACAATTCTTTTAATGATGCGATTGTCGACATTTAATTGCTTCAATATTTTTTTTACCGCACTGCTGGCATGGCCGGCCCGGGAAAAATTTCCACCTTCTACTTCGTACCTGAACTCCATTTTCAATAGGGTTTTCGCGGTTAGTAAACCGGTTTTAAACCCGCTTCGTAAAGAACAGAAACTGTTCTAAACATAGAAAACGGGGTTTCAATTAAGGTAATGTGGTTTTCTTCAGCTAAATTTATCATTTCGGCTGACACTTTCTTCCCTCTAACCAGGACAACACAATGGATGTCAGCCATTTCAGCAGTTCTTATAACCTGCGTATTGGTCAGACCTGTTATCAGAATCAGGTTGTCAGAATCCAGAGTTAAAACATCGCTCATTAAATCGCTGGCAAATCCATACAAAAATTCCCTTTCCTGATTTACATCGCCACAAATCAACCTGGCCTCCAAAAGTTCCACAACCGTACTTATATTCATAAAAATATTATATTACTAAATATCAAACATATAAACAAATCAGAATAATCGCATGGATTTTCAGATGTTAAGATACACGGAAAGTACAATCCTTAAAAATATTAAAAGGGTTTATTGACGTGGCTTACAGTAATATATAAACAGTCTAAATTAACAAGCGCGCAATTTGTGTCGAATTTGTTAAAATATTCTACAAAAAACATGATCTATCCATAATGACATGCGATAATGCCTGAAGGATTATATGTATTCCACGGTCACTTCCTTGAGGAATTTATCTTCCAGAACCCTTACTATTCTTTTCACAACCGACCTGCGTATTTCTAGTTCAACCGGCAGATTGGGATCCTGATGCGCCACATTGATTCGTGTTCCATTGATGATATGAATGCGGTCGCTCTCCAAAAGATATTTAACTATGAGATCTGCAGGTCCGGTGCCAATTTTCTCATCCTTTTTGAGATTTTCAAGGATGCGGGCAGCTTTTCCTAACGTAAGAATTCCTTCAGTGACCAAATTCATCCCTTCCACGTATGAGGCTGGTGGAAGCTCAGGATCAGACTGATCCATACCTGCATCGAAACGCAAAGCCAATTCCCTCGCAATAATTTCTGCAGTGGTGCCTCCTGAGATGATCTTTTTACCAGAAAAACGCTGCACTTTTAGTGCAAAATCCAAATCATTACGCTCATCAAATGGAGGGCCGGAGACCAACAGCATTTTGCGTGGTTCTCTGAAGTAAATAACTCCAAAGGAGGTATCATCTTTTGCGATTCCTCCATCGTGTTTCATTGATAAACTGACTATCTTTCTTGCCAACTTTGCAGAGGATATAAAAGGAGTGTTTTGTAATAGTTTTTTAACCTGTTCAATCACTCCGTCCCGTCCCCATCCAAATGGGAAGGCTCTGGTTCCCATTCCGGACTGCACAACCCCATCGCTCAAAAAGAGAATTCGATCTTCCATTTCTGCCCTGAAGCTGCAGGTTCTGATCTCTTTATCCTTATACTTCTCGTCATCCAACTGAATGGTTTCCCATAGTGGATCAAATACCTCCTCCCCTCTCAGAATAACACAATCCGGATTATCATACTCAACAATGGTTGTAAAACCGTCATCTTCTATGTCGATGATGGTAAAGGTTGAATAGCTGATTTTGCGGACAGAACAAACCGGAAGGGTATTCATGATGATTTCTGCACTTTTCTTAACTTCACGGTGTTCCATGGTAAAATTAACAGCCATTGAGGCTGTTAATGAAGCCAGCACGTTTGCTTTAATACCTGACCCCATGCCATCGGAAAGCACCACAATGGTGCGTCCCTCTTCCTTTATTCTTCTGGATAAAAACACATCACCACAAATCTCCTCGCCCACATGATTGGCCTGATGACAAAAAATATCGATGTATATATGACTTTCGGGTACCAGCATTCTATTTCTTTATGAGTCTGTTTTTTCTTCAGAACTAGTGGTATCTGTTCCTAATTTTTGAGCGTCGATGATGGAGGAAAGTATTTTTTCGGTTTTTGATGCACTTTCTCCCAACAAAAAGGCAATTTGCTGAACTGTTTCAAGGTTTTCACGGATAACGGTTCTTGCCCGGTTAATTACCTCTTCCCTCCGTACATTTGGAGAGGTGAGATCACGAATGATACCACCAACCGCTTTATGTTTTTTAATGGTGAATACAGAGACATTGAAAATTGAATTACCAAAAGGTGTATCGCGATTTAACATGTCCTGTCCGGATTGTAAAACAGAGGCAAACAGACGATGGAACGGAACAAGAGCAGAAAGTTCTGCCCCTTTCAAGCCTGGAATGGTATCGTTTATGGTTTGAGCATCCTCACCCAACATCTCAACAAATACATGATTTGACTCCATAATTTTCAGGTTTTCATCTACGACTACAACTCCGGCATTTATTTTGTCCAACATGATTGTGGTAACTTCAGCTGCTTCAAGTGCTGCCATTTCGCCTGCTCTGGCTTTTTCTTCACTATCTTTAAGAGCCTCCTTGGTTTTTTTCAGCTTTTCATTCGTGGCATTTACTTTATTGATAAAAGTATGAAGTTTGTTAATTGAATAACTATAGCACATCTCATAGTTGGTGAGCCCTTGACAATATGCGATGGCAAACTCTCGACATGATGGGTAACCGCAGGCACCGCACCCCAGTTGGTCCTCAGCTTTACTTTTGCCCATTTCGTGCAACACTCGCCGGATTTCGCTATCGGGTGGCATGGGAAGTCGTCTGTCCTGAGCTTTAAATGTCCGGGAAACATCCAGATCCTTAAACTGCTCAATTTGTTCATGCCAGTTGACCAAATCCAAACCCTTCAAACGCTTGTTTACATATTTGATAACCTCTGATCGTCGCATAAACTTCTTACCTCCCGGACTCATTCCGGGGCCCATCACGCAGCCCTCACAATAAAACAGGTCAAGGTGCTGTTTCAAGCCTGTCTGACTTTTAAATTCTGACAGAGACTCCTTAAAGTCAAATTGTCCGTTGGCACTGATGATATCTCCGGAAAGTAATTCCTGGTTGATGTCCACTGCCTGAAGCATTCCCCGACGAATGGGATAGAGTCCCCCTTTGCGGCCAATTGGGGGATCAAACTCACTGTATTCAACATTGTTCTCTGTAATTTTAAACTCCTTAAAAAGTTCACGCAACTCAATAAAAGTAAGGACGCCATCAATCCGACCATCATCCTTATGCATGCGGGCATCGTCTTTGGCTGCCACACAAGCCGTGGCATACACAAGTTTTAAATCATCTCCGTAATACTCTCGAACCACTTTAGCCATCACCACGTATGGCGGAACCATTCGCGCCAGGTTTTCAACCAGCTCCGGCTCAAACTTTTCCACATAAGCTGCTACGGGTGGACAAACAGTGTGTATGTAGTATTTTCCATGGAAATTATGAAGTAAATCGCGGTATCTGAAAGCAAGTAAATCAATCCCGAAGGCCATTTCAAGCACATAATTAAAACCCAATCCGCGAATCATTGCAACAAATTTGCGATGGTCAGTAATATCTACAAACTCTCCGGAAATGGAGGGATCGCAAATAATAGCGACTTTGGAGCCCGAAGCAAGAAAATCCTTTACTATCTGCTTCTCATCCCTATAGGAAATGGCATTTTGAGAACAAACCATCACGCAATGTCCACAACCAATACAGCGACCCGGAACGATGGTTGCATGGGTCTCCTCAATTTTTATCGCTTTGGTGGGGCATGTTCTGATACATGCCAGACTAAGATTACACTTTTCCGGATCAACTACGACCAATTGCCTCATAATAATGCTTATTTCCTTTGGTAATTTCCGAAAACACTACGAATGACCGAAATACTCATCGAGTATTTCGTAAATATTCTCAGATGACACCGCTTTATATAAATTACCATCAATTTTAAGTACAGGACCCTCCTCACACAAACCGGTACATAACTCCCCACTAAAAAAAACAGTTGGCTCAAGATTGTGCTCCTTTAAATAACTCTTCACAATCTCTAAAACATGTTTGTTCCCTCTTGAAAAACAAGAACTTCCAAGACAAATAGTAACTCTATGCTCCTGATTCATTGGGTATCCGAATTAATTTCACCTATGATTTGGTATGAATTTAAACAAAATAACTCAAAATTTAAAAAATATTGTATTTTTCAGAACTAAATCAATAAACAAAATGCTTCCAAACATTCAAACCACCATCATAGTGGCTTGTGCTAAACCTCCAGATTTACAAACATTGAGAGGTATAGTATTCCCAATTGCAAAGGTATTCGGAGCATCTGTCACGTTTCTGTTAATGAACGACCAATTCTCAACAGAATATGTTGAGAAAAGCTTAACAACTAAAAAATCTACTCTCAGATCACTTCCGGCATTCAGATTTATCTCATTCCCATACAACTTCAATTACAACCAGCTAATGGGAAAGAACAGCCATAATGAGGAGGCGATTATGATAATATTCCCTGAGCTTCCAAGCGGTTTTCCAAGGCCATTGAAAGAACTCAGATTTATGTTGAAAACCCGAAAGTTAAGGCTTCCCTATATGATTTTACCCAAATTTGCTTATGACAACTGGTTTCCCAGCACAGTCATTATACCAATTGGCTATGATCGTACGGATAAAGAGACTGCCATTTGGGCTTCATATTTTGGTAGATTTTCAGGCAGTCGCATTATTGTGCTCAAAGCAAATGAAAAAGAACAATGGGCAAAGAACAATACAGACTTAAACATTCGCTTTGTTGATAAATTATTTAAAGAAACCGGCACACAATACGTATTGCATGAGAGCAGTACCGGATCAGGACGATTACCAAAGGAGGCCATCAAACTTGCTGATGAATCCGGAAACAGTTTGGTGGTGCTAAGCACCACCAAGCATTATGGTGCAGGTCATTATATAACCGGACCTGATGAACTCCACATCATTAAAAACAAATCAGCAATCCCGGTTTTATGCGTTAATCCGGTCAAAAATGCTTATGTTTTATGCAAATAGATTCAATACCGCTCTCTTGGTGTATAATGTGTATGGAGTAGCCGATGCGACTCGTGCCCCAACGGTTCGCCAAGAAACTCCTTATAAACCTTAACCACTTCCGGGTTTTCATGGGATTTCCTGATGGTTTTATGCGTATCTTCCCGATAAATGGCAGAAGATCTAACCTTCCTGATTTCTGGAGAGGTTGGGATTGGTTGTCCGCCTCCCCCAAGACATCCACCGGGACAAGCCATGATCTCAATAAAATGATAGTTTGCAGAACCATCTTTTACCGACTCCATTACTTTTTTTGCGTTGGCGAGTCCATGCGCCACACAGGTTTTCACCTCCACCCCTTCAAGGAAATCCCATTCCGGCAGAGTTTTCTCAATTTTGACGGTAGCTTCTCGAACGCCTTCCATTCCCCTGACCGGAGTAATGTTTAGTCCTTCAAACGGGACCTCCCTACCGGTAACTACTTCATAAACTGTCCTTAAAGCGGCCTCCATTACACCACCGGTGGCTCCGAATATTACAGCTGCTCCTGAACTCTCTCCCATAATACTGTCGTAGGTATCATCGGCCAATGATTTAAAATCTATGCCGGCCTGTTTAATCATAAGCGCCAACTCCCGAGTGGTTAAAACATAGTCCACATCCTGATATCCGCTTGAAAACATCTCCGGCCTGTTGGCTTCAAATTTTTTAGCCGTACATGGCATTACCGATACACTGACCATGGAAGCGGGATCAACCCCGATTTTATTGGCGAAAAACGTTTTAGCCAATGCGCCAAACATTTGCTGTGGAGATTTTGCGGAAGAAAGATTTGGCAGAAAATCAGGGAATATATGCTCAATAAATTTAATCCACCCCGGCGAACAGCTGGTTGTCATAGGCAACCGAACATTCTTATCCTTCTCTTTCAGCGCTTTTTTAAGGCGCTGAAGAAGCTCATGCCCCTCTTCAATTATGGTTAAATCGGCAGTAAAATCGGTATCCAGAACCGAATTAAAACCCAACCGCCGCAGAGCAGCCACCATTTTCCCAGTAACAATTTCTCCGGGATCAACTCCAAGAGCTTCGCCCAGTGCAATGCGAACAGCGGGAGCTGTTTGCACCACCACATATTTTTTAACATCATTAATAGCCGACCAAACCTCCTCAACATAGTTTTTCTCAGTGAGTGCCCCTGTTGGGCAACGATTAACACACTGTCCGCAATTGGTACACACAACCTGGTAAATAGGCTTCTCAAAGAATGTGGAAATTTTCATTTCACTTCCTTTTTTGGAGACTGTTAAGGCACCAATATTCTGCAGCTGATCACAGGTGCGGACACATCTCTGACAACGAATACATTTACTATCGTCTTTAATGATGGAAGGAGAATAATAATCGATGGTATATTCCTTAAATGGGACCAGATTTATGAATGCATTCTCCCCGAGAATGTATTCATGTGACAATTCCTGTAATTCACAATTACCACTTTTGTAGCAAGTGGTACATTCAGCGCGATGCTCGGAAACCAAAAGTTCAAGAATTTGCTTTCGGGAACTACGAACCTTCATGCTGTTGGTATGGATTTCCATCCCATCTGATGCCGGAATGGCACATGCCGGCAACAAGCGGTCAGAACCTGTTTGCTCAACCACGCAAACCCGGCAGTTACCTGCCACACACAAATCTTCGTGATGACATAGTGTGGGAATTTTAATATTAATTGATCGTGCTGCATCAAGCAATGAAGTACCCTGCTTAACACTAACAGATATGCTGTCGATTTTTAAAGTTACCTGGCTACTCATATGCTTATAAAATTTTAATTTTTAACAGATTTGGCTATACCGATTCAACTCTCAAACAAAGCAAATAACTGAACTTAGAGACTATTTAATCCATATCAGATAAATTAAATAGATTTTTAGATATTAGATGCTAGACCGATAGACAAGACAAATTAGAAAACCAGTTGTGCCTATTCATCTGTTTATAATTTGTCTTTAAGTTGCTCCCGAGTACTCGGGAGAACATCCATGAATAATCATCCGCCTGTGTGATAAGATTCCTCAACATGGATGTTTCATCTGTTTATAAATTGTTTTTATAGGCTCCCGAGGTCTCGGGACGAGTTTCATCTTTCTTAACTATTCTATCTGTCTAATTTCTATCGATCTATAATCTATAGAATTCTTTATAAACTAAATTTAAACAGAGACTTAAATGCCTCTCACATAATCAATAGATCATCTCTTCCTTAAAATTCTCAACTATTGAAGAAAAAGAATTTGCTACCGACTGTCCAAGTCCGCATTTGGCTGTTACCCGCATCACCTCTGTAAGTTCCAATAGTTTATCGAGATATGTAGAGGGTCGCTCTCCTCGTTTTACGGCTTGAATTCCCATTAACAACTGTTGAGTCCCAACCCTGCAGGGAGTACATTGTCCGCAACTCTCCTCCACAAAGAAATCGAGGTAATTATGCAGAACATTGTACATAGATCTTGAGGAGTTAAAAATCATCATGGAACCTCCCGTTGGTAGAGATACTCCTGTAAGCTTTCCTTGGTAACCAATGATTGTTTTTTCGAATTTTTTGCGGGGAACGCAAAAACCGGCAGCACCGCCAACCTGTACCGCTTTAGCATCTCCATCCCCAAAATCATCCACAAACTTTTGAAGCGTCATACCAAATTCCAGTTCGTAAATCCCCGGTATGGGTGTGTCCCCTGAAACAGAAAACACTTTGCTTCCCCTGCTGTCCTTAACTCCTAAATCTCTGAATTTTTCAGGACCATACTTAAATATGGAGTAGGTATGGGCCAGGGTTTCAACATTATTTATGACTGTGGGTTTTCCTTTGTATCCAAAATTGGTTGGATAAGGAGGTTTGTTGCGAGGTTCTCCCCGTTTTCCTTCCATACTTTCAAATAGAGCCGTTTCTTCACCACAGATGTATGCGCCCGAACCCATAAAAATCTTAACCTCAAAATCCACTTTGAATTTCTTCATCAGCTGATGAAACTCTTCAATGGCATTGTTAAGATGGGGAATCAGGTAAGTATATTCCTGCCTGAGATAAATAAATCCCTGCCTACAATTTATAATGCGTGCACAAACGGCCATCCCGGTAAGCACCTTGTGTGGAACACTTGTCAGTATTTCTCTGTCTTTAAAGGTACCGGGCTCGCCTTCATCGGCATTACAAATAATAAACTTTTCATCAGCCTTATCATCAGCAGCCAATCTCCATTTTAAACCGGTTGGAAAACCGGCTCCACCTCTGCCCTTTAAACCCGAAGCAATTAAATCGCTAATCAACTCTTCATTGCTCCTGGCTAATGTTTTACCCAGGATAACTTCAGAGTCCCCTTCGTTTTTGAATATTAAGTCGAGTCGTTTCAGATTTTTTGTCATAATGATCTGGTTTTAAAACTGTGAGAATCAACTCAAAAAATATTTCATTTGCAACAACATAAATTACTGCAATGCTTCTCGTCTGTATTTATCTATTATCTCCCTGATGTTTTCAGGAGTCAGGTCTGTATGAGGAGTATCGTTAACCAGCATGGCAGGCCCTTTATGGCACTGACCTAAACAGTTGGTTTCGGTGAGGGTGAAAATACCGTCAGGGGTTGTTTGTCCTGGTTTGATTTTCAGTAACCGTTCCAGTTCTTGCAAGATGATATTTTTTCCATGCATCATACAGGTAATGGTTTTGCACAACCGTATGATATATTTTCCACTTTTTTGGGTTTCAAGAAAACTGTAAAATGTAGCAGTTCCATATACATGTGCAGCAGAGATATCCAATTCCCGGGCTACTTCAATCATATCCTCTTCTGTGAGAACGTGGTTATTTTTATAAATAGCCTGTAAAATGGGAAGCAATGCTATCCTCTCAGTTCCATGACTGGCAGAAACCTTTTGAATTATTTCCTGGATTGGTGACATAAGCACTGAGATTTAAGGTGATACAATTAGAGACTTTTTTCTTTATATAAGTTACAATAATCCTAAATTTCCTTTTTATGACTTTTGTCATGTTTTGTGCACCTATGTTCTATTTATAATTATTCTACTTAGATACATTCCTTTGGCCGTGCAAAAAACATTAACATCGACACACTCTCTTAAATACCAAATCATTTTATTATCTTCGTATAGATTATTCTCCGGGGAAAATATTCTTTTGATTATCACTTTTTGGGATTCAGCGAAAGCAAGGTTTGATCCAATAGGAATCTTGCAATTAATCGTCATGTAAATTTCAACCGGACACCAATGGTATGTACTAATCCAATAGGGCAGTTATTTCGAGCCAAACTAAAACACGTCTTCCAGCTTACGCTATTTATATCATTTGGCTGGAACAATGTATATTCTGAGGAAATTTCATATATAAACATAATCGTTGAATCTCTTCCTGTTAATACTCCTAAAAAAGACTCCATTTACATTTGCGGGAACTTTAACAATTGGCAGATTAATGACCCTGATTATATTCTACGTCCCCGAACCAATGGAAAGTTGGTTGTAAAAATTCCGTTCATGTCAGATACTTTAGAATATAAGTTTTCCAGAGGAAGCTGGATGAAAATTGAAACTGGCTCCGACAATACATATCTGCCGAACCGAACTATAATTAACAGGAATCAGGACTCTGAATTTGTCTCAATTATAAACTGGCAGGATGTTGGAGGCAGGAAAGCCATCCCTCTTTATATTTTTGTTCTTTCAGCCGGAATATTAAATGGGCTGCTACTTATTTTTATTCTCCTGAGAATAAAAATAACTGATCAACAAAAAGTCATGAATATCATAATCTGGGAAACTTTTCTCATTCTGACATTTACAGGCACCATCATCTATGAATTTTCAGATCCAGTCCAGAGATTGCGAATATCCCTTCTTTTGCCTGTTATATTTTCTTTGGCGGGTCCTTTAATAATGAATCTTGCACACCGTTTCATGGACATCACCGAGAAAAGCATAACCAATCATTTTTGGTTTCCTTTAATCTTGATCGTTGTTATTGCCATTAGAATTACAAACCTGTTTCCAATACTTTTTCCAGAAAGAGATGTTGATCTCTTTCTCTACTATTTCGACTTTTCACTTTTGATGATAACTACCAGCTCATTGCTTATATACCTGATTTTTACACTCATAAAAATCATAATAAAGAGATGGAATCAGCAAGCATATTCCAACTATTATTGGAACAAACTTTTTCCTGAAATGAATATTATTATGAGTGGAGTAAACGAATTAAAACACAAGAACAATTATGCAAAAACATTCATTCTTATTCTTGTTTGTTTTAACCTGATATTGGTAATAAAGGCCATTGTTGCAGTGGCTTTATATTTTTATGGAAAATTTGTCTCACAGGAATATCTTATAAGCGCACTTTTCATTTTTTTACCCTTACAAATATTTTGGGCATTTTACTATATCATAAATCAGAAGTCGATTCTCTTCACAACTAAAACAGAACAATTCAGCACATTAAGCAGCAATGACATATTGCTGCTTGAAAATATCAAAGAGATTATGAACAGCCAAAAACCCTATAAAAATCCGGAACTCACATTGTCTCATTTTTCAGAATTACTCAATTCAAAACCACACATCCTATCGAAAGCAATAAATGAAGGCTTTCATCATAACTTTAGAGATTTTATAAATCAATTCCGAATCAGTGATTTTATAAACATGATAAATAAAAACCGGAATAAAAATCTCACTTATCTATCCCTGGCACATGAGGCCGGATTTAATTCAAAATCTACTTTTAATTTAGCATTTAAAAAAAGTACAGGTTTATCTCCCAGAGAGTATTTCAAACAAAACCAATTTAATGACTGATTTTATATTATTTACAAAGTCCTATTTTAAAAATCCAGACCAATACTTGAAAATAAAAAAGTCCTAAAACAAAAAGCAGGTCGCTTTTTGTGCCTCTATTTATGAATATTGCTTCGATTTTAATCTCCAAAATTATTCTTTAACTAAATTCAAAAAATCTGACAAAATGAAATCGAAGAAAAAATCATTCATTCAGAAAATGCAAAAAGCAGGTGTCTATATTATGTTTTCACTGCTTCTTGTTTCTATGGTAAAGCCATTGGCGGCACAAAATGATGTTATGCTTCAGGCTTTTTATTGGGATGTGCCGGTCGACGCAGAGAAAAAAAAAGGACTATGGTGGAACAATCTCAGCAATAAATCCATCGATTTTAAAAATTGGGGAATTACCGGTATATGGGTGCCTTCACCATCCAAAGGCAACTGGGGCATTATTGATATGGGGTACGGCATTTATGATCATTATGATTTGGGCAACTATTATCAAAAGGGTTCAGTGGAGACCCGTTTCGGGAGTCGTGCTGAACTTGAAAACATGATTGCTACTATGCATGATACATCCAATGGATTGCCAAAGGTTGATGTATATGCAGACATCATTCTTAACCATATATACTCCGGCGATGATGATGCCGAGGTAAACCCGGCTGTTAAACAGTATGTGTTTGATGAAGCTTATAGAAACGGGCAACAATACGTCCCCTATCCAACCAATGAAATTACCTGGGTAATTCCAAACGCACAGGCTGGAGACTACTACATTAAAATCAAAGGTTATTATCTGAATTACAACACTTCATATCAAAATCGTGCGTATGACATCCAAATTGATTACAACGACAGTGGATTCAACAACAACTATAGCTGGGAAACTGAACCCAATAATGGCGGTGGTGATTTCAATGTATTTCCGGGTTCGGGTAATACTGTTCGAGCTTTTATAAATTATGAAGGTGATATTGACGAATTCAGAGTAACTGCGCCGGGAAACAAAGACATTATCATAAAACTAACGTCCCGGATTCAATCAGGTGAAAACTGGTACTGGGGAGACCAGACAAGAGGTTACTACCCTTTTGAGATTTGGTTTAACGGTCAAAACATTGCATCAACACAACTTCAGGCTGTAACCAACACCGGCCTATCTTTTCCTCACAAAACCGGAGTTGGCGAACAAAACTGGACTTGGAATTATACTCATTTTCATCCGGTTGATGAATTCGACTGGTTGGGAGATTGGGGCATGGGTGATGAGATTATAACAAACACAAAAGGGTTTGGAAACGATTTGAACACCTTTGATCCGGCCATACAGCAACGGATGAATGAATGGGGAGCATGGATGGCTGATGTAATAAATTTTGATGGTTTCAGGCTTGATTTTGTGAGGGGTTTTCAGGAGTCGTATGTGGCATCGTGGATTAATAGTCTACCGCTACTGAACGGTGAGCAGAGATACATTGTAGGCGAGTATTGGGGATCGGCAGCAGCCATAAACAGTTGGGTAAATAACGTAGGTTCATATGGAGCTGCCACCGATGCGTTTGACTTTCCCCTTAAAGCGACTTTAACAGACATGTGTAACGGAGATGCAAGCTTCAACATGAACTGGTTAAACCATGCAGGCATAGTCAGAAACAACGATGGGAACCATCTACCCGGGACATCTGTCGTGACCTTTTTAGAGAATCATGACACCGGGAAAGAACACGATAAATGGGTAACCAAAGATTGGCATTTAGGTTATGCTTATATTCTGACCCACGAAGGACGTCCCTGCCTGTTTTATCCTCACCTGTATGGCGTTACACTTTTAGACAAAGACGATGCCTCAAAGCAGGTAACCACTCCTGCGTGGGTACAGGACGAAATTATTAAACTGATTGACGTCAGAAAAACCTATTTGGATGGCGTCATATCCGTATTGAGTCAAACCGGAAACCCATATCCCGCATCTAACACCAACGATGTCTATGTCGCACGTCGTCAGGGAAATGGAGTAAAAGACGGAGCCATCATCGTTCTAAACAATTCAAATACAACCAAAGGGCTTTGGGTAGATGCAACGCCAAGTGGATGGTCAAACTGGAGCAACCAAACACTGGTTAACGCTTTTAACAACAACATTTCTACCCAGGTTTATGGAGATGGTCGCGTATGGGTTGAGGCTCCTGCAAGAAGTTATGCCATTTATGTTCTTTCATCAGATTATATTAACAACAACGGATTAAAAACGACTGTCGAACTTAAGACCACTGAAAATAAAAGTTTCGATAACTTCTCAGAAATTAAAATATATCCTAACCCGATAAAGCCTGGTCAGCCTCTTTATGTAGCGGGAAATATCACAGGATTGGTCGACATTGAAATATTTGACACATTCAGTCGCCCCATAGCAAATTTTTCACACGTAGTGGATCACGGAGAAAAAATAAGAATTGACTATGAGCATGTAAAAAGGTGCGAAGCCGGTTGTATTGTAAGAATCAATAACAAAAAACAGTCGTTGGCGACTGTGATTGTGACAAACTGATAGAATAAGCAAAAAGTCAGGTAAAATATTTACCTGACTTTTGCTTTTAAATAATGACAGAAAATAGAAAACCTCTTATTTCTTTAAAATTGGGACAACAGCAACCTCTGTTGCTGAATGAATTCTCAACCAATATACTCAGCTGCTGAGATATCCCAAATCAATAGCGTTTGCAGCATCATTATATGAACCCATAACAACACCACTTAAGTTTAATTACTTCAATCTTATTCAAAGAATCACCCCCTTCAATAAATACCATCTCAACAAATGGATTAGGGGACACACGAATTCCAGGAGCAGATGGAATAATTAATGATGTTGGAACCTCACAACTGTTAAAAATATGTTTAGCCGAATATTCACTTTCAGGAAGCAACAGTACTCTGTTATTCTATTCATCAACACATTCCATCCCCTCCAGTTCTTCATTTCCATCCCACTGATTCCCTGTAATGTCTCCATTAAAAAATTTATGACCAATTACTCTACCCGGAGGAAGGAATAAGGTTCGGGTAAAAATATCAGAATCGTTAAGTTGTGTCATGATACAGTTTCCGAAATTCCATAATACTCATTTCCTAACCATTACCGTAGAAATATAAATAGTTCTTAGAAACAGTCCCTTTTAGTCCTAAGAAAGAGTATTCCAATATTGATGGTTTGAATGAACTAGTCGGATCTAAATAAAAAAGCAGGCACTTCGTATAAATACAAAGTGCCTGCAATTAATATAAAACTTAATATTTGTTTATTTATCCGCTACTCTTTAGTAAACTTACTGACGTAGGCATTGCCATTGGCATCAATTACCTTTACAAAGTATACACCTTTACCGAGTGAAGACACCTCTATCATGCTATCATTAAAACGAGGAGCTGTCATTTCTTGTCCCATAACATTGAATATACTAACATCGTTAATAATAATATCACTTGTCAGGTTTAGCACATCCTTAACAGGATTTGGCCATACATCAATTTTTGAAATCGGTGAAGCCTGTCCCGAAAACAAAGAGGACGCACTAAGTTCCATCATTACAAAGTTATCAATGACAAGACTCATGGTTCCGCCACCATCCCATGAACCAACTTTCAAACCAACATACACAGTGGTCTCTTCACTAATAAAATCAATAGAAAATGAAGAGGCATCTTTACCATCGGTTACATCACCTGATATGCAGCTCTCATTTGCTAATAAGGAAGTATTTAATTCCGTCGGACAGTCCCCTGCCCATCCCTGATACTTAAATCCGCCTAACATGTAGGTAGTTTCGTTACCGGAGTAATCAGCTCCAGCAGCTGGTTCAACAAGACCAACGTAGGTTTCAACCCAAAATTGATGCAAAGTAGTACCATCAAGCGACTTAATATCAAAATCAATCGCGTAATTAACACCAGGTTTCACTGTAACTGCCTGATAAACCATAAGCTGAACGCCTCCACCAGTATTTGTAACAGTCATTTTAAGAGCACCAGCCTCACCTCCATCAGGTATCTCGTCAGTGTAACCAAAAACGTAATCAGAAGTGTTGCCTGCATCTGTGTTTAGAGTAGAAAAGTTCCAGGCATTCTCATCGTCTGCTTCCATGGTGCTGCCGGACAAGATATTTACCTGAGCAGTGGTGTACATACTAACCATCGCAATTGCAACAGCAAAAAAGTAGTTCTTTTTCATCTTTTAAAATTTAAGTTAAACAATAGCAAAAAATCAACCTGAGTTGTTAATAAAAAGTAATTTCAACCACTACGAATTAATAGTTATTAACAACATTACTCAAATATATGGGCACTCCTAAACTACATCCCTAGCTGTTGGGGAGTACTTCTTTTTTACGTCAAAAAGTCATATAAATCTGATATTCAACTATGAAACCCTGCCAATAAAATAGACAGAAAACAATAAATTAGAAAGTAAGAATCGCCACAGCACAAATTTTATAGCTACATTTGTTTAATAATTTAACAGATACAATTATATCATACACCCATTGCATTTAACCTTAAAATATATCTGGCTGCAAGATCAAAAAGATAAAATAATGAAGCATAGGCTTATAGTAAATTTTATACTGACATCAATAATCATTGCCATTTCCACAAACTCTTATGACATATTAGGCAACCCACCTATCACTCATTTTACAAGAAACGATTATAAAAATGCATCACAATTTTGGGATGCCTGTCAGGATCAGAATGGAAATGTTTTTTTTGGCAACAACAATGGGATTTTAATTTTTGACGGAGCCAGATGGGATCATGTGAAAATTCCAAATCACAGTGGGGTAAGAAGTCTGCTAGCTACATCTGATCATCGTATTTTTGCAGGTGCTTTTAACGAAATAGGTAATATACGCCACAATAGTAAGGGATATTACTACGAATCAATGATGGAATTGATTCCGGCAGAATACAGAAACTTTGGCAATTTATGGGGCATTCATGAAATAAACAACACCTTTATTTTCAGAAGCTTTTCTTATCTTTTTATTTACCAAGAAGGAAGAATGGCAATTATTGAAGCTGATGACCAATTTCAATTTGGTGGAATTTGCAATGATTTATTATTTGTAGTTGACAGTAATCAACTACAAATAATAAATATAAACACCCTACAAACGGAGATCGTACTATCCCTCTCGGAAATAAACAATGAAGAAATTCTCAAAATTCTGCCCACATCACAAACCACAGAAATCCATCTTTTAACCCGGCAGGGATCTCTTTACTTGGTTAATCTCAAATTCAATAACAGTTCATTTATCCAGAAATTAGCCACTCAAACTTTTCAACCGCCCTACATCAGTGCCGTTCAATCCAAAAATGGCAAATTATTCATCGGGTCTTTAAGTCATAAAATGCACTCATGGATACCGAATGGGGAATATTACACCCCGGCAAGACATTACTCAAACCTTCAGGACAATACCGTATTGTCAATTTTTGAAAGCAAGGAAGAAACAATATGGGCATTACTGGATAAAGGACTGGACTATTTTGACCCTAATTCATTCTTAACAAACATTTTCAAGGGTTCCTCAGTGTATGACGTTGTAATTTTTGAAAACAGAATGTATCTCGCCACAAATGAAGGTGTTTTTAGGTCTTCGGAAAAACAGAGCAACAACTCCATTAATCAAATTCAGTTCAAAAAAGTTGCGAACACTGAAGGCCAGGCATGGAGTCTGCAAGTCGTTAATGGCATATTACTATGTGGTCACGATAATGGATTATATACCATCTCAAACGGGATTGCACAGAAAATCCCGGGATTTTCAGGTGTTTGGAAACTCTACCCGGTAGTGAACAGTAAAAATGAATACTTCGTGAATCTCTACAATGGAATGGGATTAATATCCATTATCGACGGGGAAATAAATCCCATTGAATTTCAGTTACCGGGTTTTGAGGAGTCCACAAGAGACATTCTGACTGACGAATCTCATTCATACTGGGTTTGCCATGGCTACAAAGGGGTATATCGAATAAAAACAAGTTCAAACAATAGAAGAATTGTAGGAGTTGAACATTTTTCTGAACAAGATGGATTACCTTCAACCTTTAACATTAATGCTCATTGGTGGAATAATCAGGTTGTTTTTACGACTAATCATGGCATTTATTTTTTTGACAAAGAAACAAACAGATTTAAAAGACACGAAAAACTAAATGCCCTGCTCGGCGATGATCTTAACATCAGACAAATCATCGATAAAGATGGTATTTCTTGGTGTGTAATTGATGATGAGATTGCATTCTTCAAAACAGAGAAGATGGATAGTGTGATTCGAGACCCATTTTTGTCGCTTAAAGGCACACTCAACCAGAGTATGGAATGCCTCGTTCCATACTCAAACAAAGGGGTCTTAATCGGAACCTCATTCGGCCTCTATTCATTTGACATAGAGAAATATGAGAAAACAACCACCATTCAACCAGGAATAACCATATCCAGATTAATATTTCAAATTGAAGATTCATTAATAATTCACCATATTCCTGACCCCTTAAACACAATAACAATTCCGCATAAGGCCACAAACATACAGTTCTTTTTTAACGCTCCTTTTATCCGTGATAAAGCAACCATCCAATACTCGTATTGGCTTGAGGGGCAATCACATCAATGGACAAACTGGCAAAGTGAAGCTTCGGTTATATACCCTCATTTAAAAAGTGGGGAATACCTGTTTCATGTAAAAGGGCGGAGCTTATCAGGAGAAATAACCAACACCGCTGTCATTTCACTTTTAGTGGAGCCGGTGTGGTATGCGTCAAGAATCTTCCTTATTATCTGGACATTAAGTGGCATAACCGTCATCTACCTGATTGTTTTATGGGTGCGAATTATCGTCAAAAAAGAGAAAGCAAAAACTCAACTTGAAGAGAAAAAACACCAAAGGATATTAGAGATAGAACTGGAGAAAATAAAACTTGAACAGGAACGAAAAGAGATTCTAAAAGACAAGGAGCAATTAGAGTCTGATGTAGTAGAAAAGAGTAAGGACTTAGCCAATTACACTATGTTTATAGCTAAAAAGCAAGAATTGCTGATAGAATTACAAGATGAGCTAAACAATATAAGGCAACAGGCTAAAAGCGACAATATTCGTTCAAAAATATTAAATTTAACCAGAACCATCTCAGTTAATCTTAATAACCAACAACAGTTTAAACTTTTCGACTCAAATTTGGAGCGAGTGCATAAAGACTTATTTGACCTGATAAAAAGCCATTACCCTGACATGTCATCTAAGGATCTAAGACTTTGTGCATTTATTAAAATGGAATTAACAAACAAGGAAATGGCTAGTGTCCTTAACATCTCGGTTAGGGGATTGGAGACTGCTCGTTACAGATTGAGAAAGAACTATCCTGAAATAGATGAATTGATAGAAAAGAGCAAAAATATGTCCTAGACAGAATAATACATTTGTATTAGTAACTGTTTAAATTTAGGTTATAAGAATTCTATAGATTATAGATCTTTATCCCGAGGCTTCGGGATAAGACAGATAGAGTAGTTTAGAAAGATGATTAGATTTATCTTATTTTCAATTTAATCTTGTCTATCAGTCTAGATGTCTAACATCTAAAAGTCTTCAATGCAGATTAATTATAAATTTAAACAGTCTCTTAATACACATGATATTTCTTTTAAACAAAGTTGTAAGGATATATTCTATAGTTACACCAGGACAGGCAATTTATACACCCGTAAGAGATTAAGCATAAAAAAATGAGAGAGAGCTTTGTCACAAAAGAAGCTCCCTATTATTAAATTAAAACTCCAAACACGAGACAAAGTCTCGTATTTGGAGTTAATAAAACAACTAACTTTTTTAAGAATGGTTATTTATTTCAAAGTAAATGAGGTTGTGGTTTGAATATCAGAAGAGGATGCTCCAATTAAAACATCAAACTTTCCGGATTCTGCAACCCATTGAGACTTTCGATCATCATAAAATTGCAGCAGAGAAACATCAATTAAAAAATCAACTACAACAGTTTCGCCTGGCTCAACTTTAACTTTTTTAAACCCTTTAAGTTCCTTAACCGGACGGGGAAGAGATGATTTCTTATCCGAAATATAAAGTTGAACAATTTCGCTTCCAGCTCTATCCCCGGTATTGGTAATCGCTACTGAACAAGTTATCTTTCCATCTCTCAACAAGGTTTTGTCACTAAGTTGAGCCTTGCCATAAGCAAAAGTGGTATAACTTAACCCATGCCCAAAACTAAAAAGAGGTTCTACACTCATTTTATCGTGCCATCGATAACCCACCAATAAACCTTCGTTATACCTCACAACGCCATTGCTACCTGGATATTCGCCAAAAGCATGAGCCGAATTGTCTGAAAGCTTAACCGGATATGAAAAGGGTAGTTTACCAGAAGGGTTCACATCGCCGACCAATATGGCGGCTAATGCAGTACCTGTTTCTGAACCCAGATACCAACTCTGCACAACAGCAGGTGTATCATTTATCCAGGGCATAGTTACAGCATTACCTGAAACATTTACAACAACAAAATTAGCATTTACTTTGGCCAGTTCAGCTATAAGAACATCCTGGTTATAGGGAAGATCCATACTTAATCGGTCTGTACCCTCACTATCCTGATGTTCACTTTTATTGAGTCCTCCAATGAAAATAACATAGTCGGCTTCTTGGGCTACCTGAATGGCTTCGGCCATCAGCTCCTCCTCAGAGCGGTCATCATTCAAATCCTGACCTGTTGAAACGTTGTTATAAGTACCACCCACGTCTCCTACATAGCCCCGTGCGTAAACCACTTCCACGTTGGGTTCTAAACGCTGACGCAAACCATCCAAAGGAGAGATTTCATATTTAGCTTTAAGCGATGAGCTACCACCTCCTACAGTCATCATTTTGATGGCATTTTCGCCAATAACCGCAATTCTATTTGTTCTGCCAGGATTGATGGGCAGAATATTGCCATCATTTTTAAGAAGCACAATACCTTCCTGTGCTATTTCACGGGCAATCATGCCGTGTTCCTCAGTACCAAAAGAGCCAAATGGTCGGTTGCGATCCATTTCGGTACGAAAAATCAAACGTAGTACATTTCTGGCCTTCGCATCCAATTCCTCTGTTCCTACTTCTCCGGATTTGATCAACTTAAGATAGGGTTGTGCCAGATAGTAATTGGCGTAAGCATTACTGGCTCCCCATGAAAGGCCATCAGTCCATGTGCCAAATTCCATATCCAAGCCTTTAAAAATTGCCTCCCGGGTATCGTGAACACCACCCCAGTCTGAAACTACCACGCCATCAAAACCCCACTCTTCCCGTAAAATCTTATTGAGAAGATAGTCATTGTGGCAGCAATGTTCGCCTCTGAATTTGTTATATGCACCCATAATGGCCCAGACATTTCCTTCCTGCACAGCTGCTTTAAATGCTGGAAGATAAATCTCTCTAAGGGTACGTTCATCCACTTGGACATCTATAGTACCACGTTCGACTTCCTGGTTGTTTACAGCAAAGTGCTTAACACAAGCGGCTACACCATTGGATTGAACGCCCTGAATGTAGGGCACCACCATTTTAGAGGCAAGAAACGGGTCTTCTCCCATATACTCAAAGTTCCGCCCATTTAGGGGTGTGCGGTAGATGTTCACACCGGGTCCTAAGAGGACTGTTTTTTTGCGATACCGAGCCTCTGCACCAATGGCTTCACCGTACTTCCTGCTCATTTCCAAATTCCAGGTAGCAGCCAGTGCTGTAAGTGCCGGGAAAGCGATGCATGAATCGTTAGTCCATTCGGCCTGAGACCATTCATCCCATAACACCTCTGGTCGAATACCATGTGGTCCATCGGTCATCCATACTTCAGGGATTCCCAGACGCGCAACACCTGCAGAGCTAAATTTTGATTGTGCATGGAGAAGTGCGACTTTCTCTTGTGTAGTTAGCCGAGATAACGCATCTTCCACCCTTTCTTCTATTGGAAATGAATCATCTAAATATATTGGTATCTCCTGAGCTGAGATTGACATAACCAAGCCGAACAGAACTGCTTTAACAGTCATTAACGTATACTTCATACTCCTTACTATTTTCGATATTATTGGCCAGAGGCCATATTTGACGATTGTATAAATCTCTAAAATTTGCAAAAACAAAACTTCAAAAAATCATGCAGGTAGTAAAGGAACCTGTTTCCAATCTACCTGCATGATGGTTGTCAGGTGTGAAAAACCTTATTACTTCTCTGTTACGTACATAACAGCATTTTCAATCCCTTCATTTACATCAATTGTAATAACATAAGTGTTTCCAGATGGCAAAATCACCCCTTCCATCAATCCAAGATTCCCAGGGTCTCTGCCATTTTCACCATCACCTACAAAAATGATGTCACTTTCAGTTGTAAGGGTAGTATTGGAAAACTCACCTCCCCATCCCTTTTGATGGAAAAACTTGAAATTAATGCTCTCATTATTCATAGATTCACCAGCAACTACAGTTACTTGATAAACATTAGGTGAAACCTGAGCCATACACAAAGCTTTATCGGTATTCCATCCAACTTCATTAGACAATGACGGCTTGCCAATATCAGTTCCAATTATCCAAATAGCTCCGCCTCCATCAGCTTGTAAGGTTGAAAGATTGTTTCCAGTCATGGCTTCAACAATGAAATACCGACGGTTAAAATTAGCCGTCACACGGTATCGACCGGACACCGGCAAAAATGTAAGCGTATTGTCTGAATTCAGAGTAAAGAAATCCTCATCAATCCACCACTCCTCGATATCTGCAATACCGCCTAATTCAATATCCTGATTCTGGTCAAGATTTAACTCAACACGATAATTATCCTCATCTATCATAGCCATTTCAATACCGGCAAATTCGAGTGAGATAAATGGAGCAGCAGCATAAGTAAAGGTATTGAATTCAATATCATATTCTCCTGCAGCATAATTTGAAAAATGAATCAGATTAGTCACTCCTTCGGAGATTTCTCCATTGCTCCACCCAAAAGTAATTTCATTACCCCATTCTGACACCACCGGGGCTTTAATATACCCACTCACCTTTTGGGGAAAAGAAGCGCTGGCAGCATATTGATATAGGCCAACACGTGACATCTCGTACTCCTGATCATCAGTTATCAGAGTAAGATAGGGATAATCTGCCCGTGTTAATGCCACGTCAAATGATTGTTGCGCCACTGCAAACCGAATATTCTGTAAAACAAAACGCATGGTTGCTGTGCCATTTGGAATATTCTTTAAAAACGGAACAAAAATCACCCCGTGGTATTGACCATTTTCCTTTGTTCTAATGACGGTTTCTTCAACCATCTCGTCACCGAAAAAGAGTTGAGCCTTAACCGTTGAAAGGGGCACCTCATCATCATTTACAGTAACATTAAATTGAATACTGTCACCAAAATGAGCCGAGACTATTTCAGTATTGACAGTAAGCTCCGGATTTCCTGCCACTTCCTTATCATCATCACATGATGTTAAAATCATTAATGAGAAGAATAAAGCTCCGGCTTTTAATATGTTTCGTATCATATTGATTTGTTTTAAATTGATTAACTACCGTGATATTTGCCATCGCAAATATCAAAAATCAAACAAAAGCATTATTAAGGCTTATTTATAGCCATCAAACCTACTTTTCCCAACGATATGAGGCCACTGAACGTGCAGGAATCCTGTATGTAAAGTGTTTTTCACCATCACTGATTGTTATTGAACGAGCCTCTGCCGTATCATTTTTAATTACAAAACCATAGGTTCCATCAATATTCTCTACGGCAGTATAATTTATACCGGCATCAGAAAAACCTGACGTACCTATACGTGTTGCACCCGGTTTAATAACAGAAGATAAATGTCCAAGCATATAGTAATGGGAATTTCGGGTGATTGAACTGTAGTCATTGCTGATGTCTACAGTTCCAAAACAAGTGGTGCAACCACCAGGTCTGTTGGGCCCTCGGTTCATATCTAACATTAAGTTCCACACAATTACTGCTCTACCCCATTTATTTACCACAGAAAGCCCTATGTTTTCAACATCTGCCATTAAACGGTGAGAAAGATTACGCCCATCATTCCAGGTTCCGATTGAGGATTCAGTAAATACCAACTCCATATCAGGAGCTTGTGAATGAATATTTAATAATTCATCGTGATGACCTCCATAATCATGATAAGCAGCACCTGCTACAAACTGGCGGGCTTCTTCATCGCTGTATATATGTATGGGATAATTAACCTGATCAGCAATATTGTCATAGTTATAGTTGTGATCAAACACATAAATTTTGGTACTCAATCCGGCTTCCTGGAATGCTCTGCCCATATATTTCACAAACTCCCGTTGCTCCTGCCATGTCATATACAGAGATACTGAATTACCAGGATGGAGAGGTTCGTTTTGCGGTGTAACTGAGGTAATTTCGATACCGTGATCGGCAAAGGCCTGAATCCATTTCACAAAATATGCAGCATAATCCTCATAATAGACTGGATTCAATCTGCCACCAGTCCATGAGTTATGAGGTTGCAAATCATTCAGGTTATTCACTTTCATCCAGCGCGGAGGAGTCCAGGGTGAACCCATAATTTTCAAACCTGGATTGATTTCCAGAATCTCTTTCAAAACAGGAATAATGTACTCCAGTTCTTCATGCTGAAGACTAAAATTTTCAATACCCGGAGTATCGCAAAGCGTATATTCACTTAAAGAAAAGTCAGATGCGCCGATTGAGATTCTGGTATAGCTGAAACCCATTCCTTTATCGTGGCAAAATGTTTCTGTTAAAAATCTGGCTCGATCTTCCCGGGTCATTTGCAATAAATTATAGCTTGATGAACCAGTAACCGCAGCACCAAAACCGTGAATCTGCTGATAACGTACCTCAGGATTAAGAGTTATGGTGGTAGGGGACATGTTTGAAGTTGAACTGAAGTCCAATGCCATCCTTTCAAAATCATATGCACGATTTGAGGATGTTACAAACACCGTTACATCACCTTCGGGTATATCCTTAATTACCTCCTCTTTTAATCCGCTGTCTTTGCTGCATGATGCAACACAAGAAAAAGACAGGAAACCCAACATCACTGAATAAATCACTCTTTTAATCATATTCATATTTTTTAAAATTCCTATATTTCTGCGGCCTCAAGCGAGGCCGCAGGTTTTAACCATATTAATATCCCGGATTCTGAATCAGGTTACTGTTCGCATCTAAAACAGTTTGAGGAATCGGTAACAATTCCGAATTTTCATCAAATGGACGCACTTGTGGCAAACGGCCACTATCTCTTTGATTAATGGTGTTCATTACCTCCTGAAGTTTGTTGTTCCGAATTAGATCAAACAAACGCTGCCCCTCAAAAGCAAGCTCAAGCCTTCTTTCATGCAACACCGCATCAATCATCTGATCCTGGGATCCTCTTACAGAAGCAGGTAGTGGAGAAAGGTTTACTCTCGCCCGGATCTGATCAACAATGTCAGCGGCGCCGTTTAAATCTCCAGTCCATGCTAACGCTTCTGCTTTTAGCAACATGATATCGGCCAATCTCAACCTGATGATACTGTTATTTGCAGATCTCATTTTAAACATGAAAGGATAATTATCAGCGGGGTAATAATTGCTCCAACCTGCCTCATAATAGACAATTGATTCACTGTACCTGATATCATCTCCCTCAGCCTGAAAGGCAGAAATTAAGTCGCGTGACGGGGTAACCCATTTAGCCCAAGAAAACTGTGTATCCCAATTAAGCAAATCCCTTCCAAACATCCATGACACCCAGTTTCCACTTCCAGTATAAAAGTGAGTTTCAAAAATAGACTCAGAAGTATTTCTAGCCATGATGTCGGTTACGGCCTCATTCATTCCAAAAAGCATGGAATAATCCTCAACCAGCGAAAATCCGTCATTAATAACAGCATCGCTATACTCAATAACTTTGGCGTAATCCTGTATCGGCTTCTCTGCATAAGCTTTAGCCAGCAAAGATCGCGCTACCGCTTTGGTTAAACGGGTTTTATCACTACCTGCAGCAGGAGCATGAGGTATTGCTGCCTTTAAATCTTCTACTATTTGCAGAAAAGCTTCCTCCTGAGAACTTTGTGGTGGAAAATAAGCCGGCCACACTTCTGTGATATTCTCTGATGTAATATCCTCAGGAACTTTTGTAATTACCGGAAAGTTACCCCACAACCGCGCCATATCCAACATAATCATGGCTCTGAAAATTTTTGCTTCAGCTTTCCATTGAGCTCTCTCTGACTGAGAAAATCCGGGATCCGGAACCAAATCAATATTTTCAATGATTTGGGTAGCATGAGCCATATCAGCCATATAGTTATTCCAGTCTCTGCTGATCACGCTGTTACCTGCATTGAGGGAATTATTCTCAAATGGAACCACTTCGGCACCGGTGGTTCCGGCATACGCATTATCGGCTCTAGCTTCATTGATAAGAAGATAGTCGAGATACCAGTGCTCCTGTCTATCGCGAAATCGATTATACATACTTTCGTACTGCGCAAGCACTTCACCACGATTTTCAAATCTTATTCGATCTCCATCCTCATCGGTTCTTCCAAGTATTACCTCAGAATATTCAGACAAAGGGTCTTTATCCAGTGAGCAGGCAGCCAACACGCCAAGCATCAACAATGATAAAACTGTATTTTTCATATTTAATCTCATATTATTACCTTTAGAATTCAACATTTACCCCGAAAATGAAAGATTTGGTCTGCGGGTAGGTTCCCCAATCAATTCCCTGAACGGCACCACTGCCACCCCATTGGTTGACTTCCGGATCCATCCCGGAGTAGTTTGTCCATGTAAGAAGATTGGATGCTGTGACATACGGTTCCAGTCTTGCAATCCCCCACCGACTCAGAACATTTGGATTTATGCTGTATGAAAGAGAGACGTCTTTTACCCTCAGATAGCTACCATCTTCAATAAAGTATGACGAAGGGAGGATTTCAAACCCTGCTCGTGGCATGTCTGTAATTTGTCCCGGAATTCTCCAACGATCCAACACTGCCCGGCTCTGATTTTTGGCATCATACATCCCTTCAGTTTCAATGCGTGACGCATTGAAAATATCATTACCATAACTTCCCTGAATCAACACATTAAGAGAAAAACCTCTGTATGAGAAAGAATTCCTTAGCCCAAAAATAAAGTCAGGATTCGGGTCGCCAATATATCTTCGGTCTGATGTGGACACAAAACCTTTATCATCAAAATCACGATATATCAAGTCTCCGGTTTCAGGATCAACACCATCACTAACATATCCGTAAAAACCTCCCAAGGGACGTCCGGGCTCATTGCGAACGATATATTGGTTTACGTGGTCGCTGGTATTGGCGTGGTAATACACTTTGGTAAGTTCAAGAGACTTAAGCTCATTTCTGTTAAAGGATATATTAAAATTAGTATCCCACGTTAACTGTCGGTTTCTAATATTACGTGAATCAATCATAAATTCAAATCCTTTATTAACCATCTCACCTTCATTTCTCTGGATTGAGTTGGCAGCAGCAGATCCCGATGGCAAAGTAACATGCATGAGCATATCAGTTGTGAGTTTGTAATACCAATCCATGGCCATGGTTATTCTGTTGTTTAAAACAGTCAGGTCTATCCCAATATTGGTCTGAGTTGTGGTTTCCCATTTCAAATCGGTTGCTCTAAGATTTGCCTGGTTTAACATTATCAAGGCATTGGCATTTCCAGGTTCCCACCAATTTTGGCGTTGTATATTATATCTTTCAAGGTAAGCGTAATCTCCCAGCCCGGATTGATTTCCGGTTTGTCCCCAGCCTCCCCGGATTTTAAAATCATCCATCCAAAACACATCTGCCAAAAAAGGTTCAGATGATAATCGCCAAGCACCTGAAACAGAAGGAAAGTATCCCCAACGATGATCAGGATGCAACTTTGAAGATCCATCCGCACGCATGTTTGCTGTGATCAGATATCGGCTGTCATAATTGTATGCAACCCGTCCAAAATAGGACATAATGGACCAATCAGACTCAAAGGTTCCATTACCTGGAGATATCCGATTCGCTGCATTTAGTGTCTGAATTTTTCCATCACGAAAGTGAGACGCACTTTGATAGCTTTGTGTCCAAAAAGATGTCGTTCCGGAACTCCCTGCCATTACGTCAAATCGGTGAAAACCTCTTGAGGTGTTATAATCCAAAACATTATCATATATCATTACAGTGCCGGTTGAACGGTTATCACTGGCCTGACCATAATTGGATCTTCCGTAAGATGTTTTTATGGGATCAAGAAAAGATGTGTTATGGTTATGATGCCGATCTAAAGTCACTGAGGAAGACAAATTCAAGTTATCAGAAAATGAAACAACTGTCTTTCCGGTAGCCAACAACCTTTGGTTGTTGTTTCTGTTGTCTTCACTACGGGACATATTTTCAACAGGGTGCGTAATGTTTACACCATAGAAATTATTGTAATATTGTCCCGGGTTATTCTCGTCCCAAACCGGTGCATAGGTAGGCGTATTAACAACAGACAAAACAACGCCGGCTCTGTTTGACCCCTGTCCGGAGATAATTCCATTGCCTGTATAATCTGAGTAAGCAACATTGGTACTCAGGTTTAACCAGGGTCGGATTTGATTTTCCACATTGGCACGAAAATTATAACGCTCAAAAAACGAGACCTGAATAACACCGGTTTCGCGGGTATATCCCCCAGATATGTAATAACTCAAATTATCCACAGAGTTAGAAGCAGAAAGCTGATAGCTTTGTACAACCCCGGCTCTATATGTTTCATCATACCAGTCCGTTTGGTCAGTGAGATGATCAGGCAAAGTAATATTAACACCCAGGTCATCAATATATTCACGGTATTGAGACATATTTAGCGGTCTTATTCTGTTCGTTAGCTCTGTAACACCTACATGTCCGTTAAACGAAATTCTTGAATGGCCTGCAGTTCCCGATTTGGTAGTAATCATTACAACGCCATTTGCGGCACGAGAACCATAAATTGCAGCAGATGAAGCGTCTTTCAAAATTTGAATGCTTTCAATATCGTTGGCCGACAAAAACCGAATATCTGTCATTGGCACCCCATCCACCACGTATAGAGGGTCATTACTCGCGTTCATGGAAGTTGTACCCCTTATTCGCACAACCATATCAGTATCTGGAGACCCGCTTGGTCGGATAACAGACACCCCGGCAGCGCGTCCTTGCATAGCCTGTGCAATATTCGTAACAGGTGTTCTTTCTAAATCATCAGTCGAAACTGAGGATATTGATGTGGTAACATCTCTTCTTGCAACTGATCCGTAACCGACGACCACTAATTCTTCAAGGATTGAATATTCTTCATGCAATACAACATCAACCACACTCCTACCACCTACCTCAACCTCAACTGTTTCCATCCCTATAAAGGAGAAAACCAGAATTGCATTTACAGGAGCATTTAAAACAAACTCCCCGTTAATATCGGTTACAATACCCTGAGTAGTTCCTTTCACTAATACCGATGCACCGGGAAGAGGTTCAGAAAACGAATCCGTAACCGTCCCCCTTACAGTTACATCCTGTGCAAAAAGACCGAAAAGGCCGCCCATAAATAGCATACAGGATAAAACAGTGCTCTTAATTGAGCTTTTGGTTAACCATTTTTTTTTCATTTCTTCCATAAAAATTTAGTTTGAAATTCACCTTACCTAATTTCCTATTAACAAATGCCAATGATGCTCATAATCTTAATCAACTGCAAAATGTTAACAACAGCAAAATTGTGTGAAAGCAAAATAAATCCAAACCCAATCCGGAACAAAGAAAAGTGTTACTCCTAAGTTTCGTCATCCAAAACCACGCCTACTTCTTTCGTACTTCATAAACATATTAACTATTGTTTATATGCTACTTAGAACCCCTGATTAAACTCTATAAAATCTCAAAAAACAGAACAATAAAACTTTAAGATGAAATACAAAAGGGGTGCAGAACTTAAATTCTGCCCCCCTTTTATCTTTAGCTCACTAAGAAAAACGAATAATCAACAACTTCTTCGCCCGTCAATATCTTTAAAGTCAACGGTAAACTTTCGGTTGTCTGCCAAAGTCAAGACCGCACCAAGAGTTGAATAGGTAGATGTAACTTCAACGATCTCAATCTTTTTCACAGGATCCAACTCCGCTTTAGTCCAGGGTTTATCATCCATTTTATGAAGCATTACCGAAATAAGCAACTCCATTGGAGGGTTCTTTTCCAGCCTCATTTTACGAGCAAAAATCACCGTGCTATCATCTGTTTCGGCATTCATATTGGAATGAACTTTACTCTCCAACTGATCCCAGCCTTTATAGGCTATTAAAGCCACACTACGTCCGGGAATGGAAGCGGTTATAACCATCTTCTCACCCTCTTCAAATTGCTCTATCACAGCACTCTTACCATTATAATGAGGCAAACCAAAGTGCCCCAGAGTAATTTCATACTCAAAAGCCAAACGGGTTCGGTCTATGCGAATGACTCCGGCCGGCAAGGTTATTTCGGCCAAATCAATAATATAACCAACTCCATTATTAGGGGGGTTCCTCATTATGGCTTGTCGGTATAGCACGTCATCAATTACACCATTGTAGAGCATGCTTTGCGAAATGGTGAACTTTTGATTTATTAAAGCATCGTTATCAACCGTAAGTCCTGTCAGATAAAAATTAACATCATCGCCCCTTAAATCTCTCGGATCGAGACTCCGGAAACTATACTCCATAGAGGTTCCGCCATCGGGATCGTGATCTTCCCAAGGGAAATGAGTGTTGTATGCCAGCTTCGAATAATTTGGATCATCGTAATAAACCTTTCCGGGGATGATTTCTGAGGTTCCTGTTTTTCCATGGTTGACGAGAACCAAACCGGGATTGTCCAAAATGACTTTCTTTGAATCGTTTCCAAGATTCTCCCAAAATCCATCGTTTTCTTTAGCTGTCCAAAATGGAGAGTCCTCAGGTAGGGCAAGACAGATAAACGGCAAAAACATCAGATACGGACTTCCGGGACAGCTGTAGTTTTGAACCATGTATTCGCGTGTACCATAAAAGCCAAGACTTGGGATTTCATTATCATAAAAATCTTCACGAGTTACAAATTGCAATAAAGAACCGGAGCACAACCTCCGAGCCCATCCTGCATCTAATAAATTTTGCTTTTTGAGCATAAAAGCAACCGGGAATGCACCGGAAACCCAAGTACGATAACAAATACTTCGCGACCACATATTAATGTATCCATCACGGCCAAAAAAACTGGGCAAAGACTCCATCAATTTTTGAGCTGAGCGCTCAATTATATCGGCAATTTCAGGATAATACTCGTCTCCAAAAGCCCGATTCCAAATGGTGGTATAAACGATGAAGAGACTTATTGAGTAATAATTATAAGTCTGTTCAAGATACCAACCGTTGCCGGAATGGTAAGAAGCGACCCATAAAAGATGACTTTTCAATAACTCATCATCAATCTCATATCCATGTTTTTTAAGAAAAGAAAGGGTGGTGATATTAAAAATGCGCCAATTGTTTTGTGTTGTACGGTGGTGTCCCCATTTTGAAATGGTTTTAACCATTTCATTTTTTTGCTCTTCTGTGTATTGAGACCAAATGGTATCAGGCATCAATAAAAGAGTCTTAAACAATCCGCCAAATTCACATGTAAACTGATAATTTGAATCGGGCAAATCTTCGGGTAAAGGTAAAGAATTGGCATGCCCAGGCGTGAATGCTCTATAGAAATGTAAACTGTAGTAATCTCTAAGCTTAATACCTTTAATAGTCACATCCGGATCGTTGAGTATAAGCGGTCCTGCTAAGGTAAAAGTTCGTTCCAACGCTTCAAAATCAGCCGAACGATAGCGCCACTCCGGTGCATTGGGTTGCGGATATGTTTTACCCGGAACCCTTGGGAATGTCAGATGCTCATCAATAGAATTTATATGCGTAAAAGCACGCTCAAGCAGATATTTCGCACATTCAATGTAGTGCTGGCGGGTCATCCCTGTTAAAGGGCTTAATTCAAAATCCGGATTCAGTACTTCAAAAGCTTGTTTCATCTGTTTATAATTTGTTTTTTATAGGATAGATGGAACTCGCCAATAATCATTCTCCTGTGTGTCGAAGTATTCAACATGGCTCGTTTCATGTGTTAAACAATTAATGTTTTAAATTTAAGGGTACGTTATTAAGAGTCTTCCATAAACTTACCACATTTTTGAAACTAACGCAAACAAGCATCCGGTTGAGAAACAACCAATAAACCTATTTCACAAAATAATTCCTAAACCCATCTTCGCACTTTACAGAACACGCAGTAAATCCCTTCTCTTTTAAAATATCGAGTATTGGAGCCGGAATAAAGGGTGTTGTCAATTCAAAAATTTCACCCGCATTTAATTCGTTTGTGTATTTAAGAATGGCTTGCATGGGATTCTCTCCGGCATTTATCATGATTGTAGCGTCAAATCGCTGTACGATTTGACCTTCACTAACCCAATCGGGCAATTTATTTTGAATATACTCTGAATCGCCATTGGAAAATGAGTCGGTACTTTGTCCGACTGCTTTTCGAAGATTATTGACCACCACATCAACATCCAGGTTGCCAATACCGGCAACCTGATGTAATGTGGCAACTTTGGCAACAGTTCGTCTAAGAATGGGATTTTTAAGTTTTTCAAAAGCAGGAGCCATTCCAATCAGAATATCCTCTAATTGCGGATATATATCAAGCAACTCCCCCACCTTTGTTTTTGGAGTGATAACCAACTGTTTATTGTCCATATTTACAGCAAAATAAATATTTGTAACGCACTGAATTACTCTTTCGAGTAATTCAGTAATCGCTGTTCTCCTTCAAGTTTTCTAAGTTTGGTTAAATCCTGAGTAAATTCAACCACACCGAGGTATTCACCATCTTTTCCCCTTACCGCGAAGTACTCGATATAAATAAATCTCTCCTGAAAATTTATCCAAAAGGCAGCACTGCTCTCTTTTCCACTTTTAAAATCTTCCACAATCTGATCCACAATATGAACGCTTCCCGGTGGGTGACACATGCGAACATCGCGCCCCAATATGGCACGATTGCGTGCAAAAATCCTGTTTGGTCCATGGGAAAAGAACTTTACCTTGTCGTCCTTGTCAACATAGGTAAGATCAATTGGCAGGGTGGTAAAAAGTGCGGCCAATTCATCTATATTGAATGCTCCGGTTGGCAGTCTCACGCTGTTATCCACACCATACTCCACCTCACTGATATTAACGCCTTCGGGTTTCCAATCCACATCCGGATCAACCAGGCAGAATCCATACTCAGGGGTTTGCTGATGCACCTGATACCACTCTTCATCGGTGAGTGTATCCATACTCATGGGTAGCAGAATCTCCTCCTCCTTCATAATCATATCCAAAACCGATTGTGCAGCAGGCTGCAAAACTCCATCAATCAACAGTGGAAGTTCATCAGGACTGATACCTGCATGAGAACTGACTGCATCTATAGCTGTTTTCAGCAACTCCCTGGTTTCGTCGTGTTTTCCCCACATTACTTTCGGAGGCCCCGTAATGCCGTGGCTTTCAAGAAAAGGAAATAGAAGATACTCTTTGCGCAAATAGTGTTTGTCAACATCCATCAGACTGTTAAAATGGCGATGCGCACCAATGAGCCATTTTTCCATCTCTTCGGATTTGATGCCTGATGATTCCTGAAACATTTTTTTCAAATCATCCGTCACCTTTTCCAATTCCCTGTTTTCCTGCTTAAACAGATCAACCGGGTGACCTGCAGGCACCGGTTTGGCTGCGCTTTGATCAATATGTCCGTCCAATACCTGAGTATGAACATCACACAACTTTAAAACCTCTTCCACAGGTAAGCCTTCAGAAATCAATTCCTGTTCAACTTCAACCACTTCGTCGTAAGGGATGTTTTTCAAAAGTTCGGCCAGTCGTTTCTTAACCTGTTCAGGAGCCTGTCCGCTATGCAGCTCAAGAATCATGTGCTTGAGCATCTCTTTTCTCTTTTCAGAATTATTTATTAATTCGCTCATAGATGAAAGTTTTATGTATGTTTTTTTGAGTGACAAAGCAGAATCAAGACTCTCCTAAAGATCTTGGCACAAATACATTATACAAGTTAGTGATTTTATTACAACTTGCAATTGCTTACAATCTGAATCTATATGGTTTAAATATTTTGAGCAATTTACGAATAAAACACATATAAAGACTCTTTTATCTTTATATAAAATTTAAGAAGGACTTTAGAAAATGGAAAACCAAAAACAGAACTAAAAAGCATTCCTGCTTTTGTAGTTTGGATAAAAAAAGATTTAAACTTATTTGTTCCTGCCTATCCAGACCAGATTACGCCATAACTGTTCCAAAGGGCCTTTCTTATACTTCGACATCCACCAATTACTAAAAGCCAACTGAAAAATAAAAACACATATCCCGATCATAAAACTCAATGCGTACCCGGAATATTGAGCAAGGTTAAGCCCTATTGGAAAAAAAATCAAGGCACCAATTAAAGACTGAGAAATATAATTTGTTAAGCTCATTTTTCCGTAATTCCGAAGCTTAGATAGTATTTTCAGAGTTTTGGGGAATCTGTAAAGTAATACAAATGCGGCAATCAAAACCATCATAAAAACGAACTTTTGCCACATATCGAAAGCCGTCCCTACCGTGTTTCTTATTAACGCAACTGAAGCATTATCGTATAGCTCTACTTTTAACATATATAAAGGAGCAAATAACACGGCACTGAATACAAGAACCTTCACCCAAAAATTATAGTTTTGGGGAGTATCGTTAAAATACTGTTTTCTCCCGATATAATATCCCAGCAAGAAAAGTCCTATTGTTTGAGAAAAACGTCCGGCTCCTATAGCCCATGAAAGGCTAGCCTTTTGTCCCACAGTTAAATTTCCTATAATAAACTCTCGCAAGTTACCTCCTGAGATATATCTAAAAACCTCTCCAAACAATTGTCCTATGCGGAAGTCAGGCAATTTATAGTCAGGATTAAAAAGACTGGCTATATAATGAAACCACTCTGCTGGTTGAAGAAGAAAGAATAGTGCTGTACAAAAAATAGCTTTATTGCTCCAATGTCGCACAACAAAGAGAAATAATCCGACAATAGCATATAGTAATAAAATATCTCCTGCCGGATACAGAATTGCGTTAAGAGTGGCAAAAAGAACCAATATTAGAAGACGCCACAAAAACCGATACCCATAGTCCTCTCCTTCTTTCTGACGATTATAAAATTGTATAAAAAATGAAAACCCAAATAAAAGAGCAAAGATTGCATATGCCTTACCTGCGAATAAATTAAATGTAATCTTGGATACACCCTGGTTCAATACGTTCAACCAATTTGGATTGGCAGCCGAATCTGGGTATACAAAAAAATGAAAATGTTCTACTGCATGAACAAATAAAATGGCCATTATTGCGAAACCCCGCAACGCATCAACGACATCAATCCTATACTTTTTGCTCATTTTTTCTTAAGATTAAACGTATCAAAAAAATTTACAACCCGACAACTCAAGTATTTTATCATTTTGGGAACAAACGAAGGTAGAAGTTTGAAGCCCGCAAAAATAGTAGTATCGACTAATAAAACAAAAAAAGCCGGCTTTCACCGGCTTTTTTGATATACTATTTCGAAAAATTACTATCCTACCTTCGCTTGAGGCTTTAAAGTAGTAAGATCTTTAATCTGAACTGATTTTCCCGATTCGGCACTTTGACGAGCCGCCACACCGGTCAGTATTGACATGACACCATCGCGCAAAGTAGCTTGTTGTCGAAGTGGATCCGGCATATCAGGATCTTTGAACAATTTATCCATCATTAAAACATCACCCCCCCAATGACCGGAACGTGTATAATCCACTCTGAAAATTCTTGGTTTATCATCAGTGTATCTGTCAATTGGAGTAAATGTAATCTCAGCATAATCTTTTTGCGGATAGCCTTCAATGCGGGCTTCCAATCGCCCCTTTGTACCATTAAAGGCAATCCAATACCCTTCATAATCGGTATCCCCTGTAAGAGAATAGTTTAAAACAGTGCCATTCATATATTTAACAACCGCAGAGTGATGCTCATATATATCAATATCTTCGCGGAATACGCAATTGTCACGAATATAACCATCGTGGTGCTCATTGTCAGCATACAAAGCCTTAAGGTGAGGGTTTTTATTTATATCCCAGTAATAGGGACATTTGGCGGTATGCGCACAATTCCGACAATTCTCTCCCCGGAAATTACCATTCTTTCCATATCGATCCAGTGAAGCGTAGGCGAAAACTTCCTTAGGTTCAGAGTCCAGGAACCAGTTTACCATATCGAAATGGTGTGTTGATTTATGAACCCACAACGTTCCTCCATGGTCTTTATACCCATGCCATCTTTGCATATACCGGGTTAAATGGCTGTGGTCAATATTCCAATGAAACTCAACTGTATTGATATCTCCAATGAGACCATCATTTATCAGTTGTTTCATCTTGGCTCTGTAGGGTGGATAACGATAGTTGAACGTCACTATTATTTCACGCCCGGTACGTTTCTGTGCGTCAAGAATTTCCTGTGCTTTATCTTCATCAATGGTAAGTGGTTTTTCTGTGATGATATCACATCCCATTTCCATGGCTTTGATAATTACAGTATGGTGAGATGAATCTTCAGAAGTAACAATGATAACTTCGGGTTTTTGCTTCCGAATCATCTCCTCTAAATCGGTAAAGGTGGGACAATTAGCGCCAATATAACCATCGGCATACCTGAGTCGCCCGGGGTTAATATCACAAAGACCTACCAATTCAACATATTCACCATATTGCCTAAGCAGATCACGACCAAACATATTTACACCACGGATGCCTGTGCCTACTAGAGCCATTTTTCTTTTTTTTCCACGCGAACGGCGGGCAGCGGAACTGTTCACCGGATTCATTAATAATGATCCGGCGGCCAAACCTGTACTTGCTAAAAATTTTCTTCTATCCATAATCAAAATTCTTTTTATCAATCTTCAAATACCAAAACATTCAAACTATTGTTTAAAGATATTAAAAAAACAACCCCAACCTGTGTTGATTTTATTCGATTTTGTAGGACAATCTAACATCACAAATCATAAATCCACGACAATTCAAATCGAGATTATCATTCTCAGTCTAAGTTTCCAAAATCACGGATATTTCTTTAATTTGTATTACGAAAAAACAGAACAGTGAAGAAAAAGCTAAGAGATATCATTGCAGAGGGAGAACACCAAACCCAGGATTTTAAATACGCCATTACCGATTCAAAAAAGATAGCCCGTTCATTGGCTGCTTTTGCTAATACAGATGGTGGCAGCTTGTTGGTTGGTGTAAAAGATAACGGGAGAATTGCGGGCGTGGCTTCTGATGAAGAGTATTATATGGTTGAGGCGGCAGCAAACATGTACTGTAAGCCTCCGGTCTCTTTCGAAACAAAAATATGGGAAGAAGATTCTAAAACCGTACTTGAGGTAATTGTTCCCAAGAGCAGTAAGAAACCCCACAAGGCACCTACAAAAGATGGTGATTACAAAGTCTATGTTCGTGTAAACGACCAAAACATCCTGGCCAATGGTGTTTTATTAAAAGTATGGGCCCGACAAAAAAGAAAAACCGGAACATTTCTCAAATTAACCCAAGCCGAGAATACTCTTTTAAAGTATTTTGAGACAAACGAAAGCATCTCTTTACCGGGTTTTCAAAAAATTGCCGGAATCAATCGCTGGTCAGCTGAAAAAATCATCATTAATTTACTGGTGATGAACATCCTGGAAATGGACATCAGCGAAAAACAGTGCCTTTACAGGCTGAAAAAGAAATAAGCACTATTGATACGCATCCACCGGGTCACAGGTACAAATCAGGTTTCTGTCGCCCCAGGCATTGTCAACCCTTCCAACGGAGATCCAAAATTTTCGTTCCCTCACCCAGCTTAATGGAAAGCCTGCACGTTCCCGTGAATAGGGATGAGTCCAATCATCTGAGGTGAGCTCATAGTCGGCATGCGGAGAGTTTTTTAATAAGTTGTCTTCTTTGTCAGTCTCACCTTTTTCTATCTCTTTAATTTCATCCCTAATTGCCTTCATGGCCTCGATAAACCTGTCCAGTTCCGCCAAAGATTCACTTTCGGTGGGTTCAACCATTAAAGTGCCGGATACCGGGAAGGAGAGTGTTGGCGCATGGAAGCCGTAATCTATTAAACGCTTTGCAATATCCGTCTCAGTAACACCCGAACTGTTCTTAAAGTTTCTGCACTCCAGAATCAACTCATGCGCTACATAGCCTTTTTCTCCTTTATAAAGAATATTGTAATCTTCTTCGAGTTTTTTAGCAATGTAGTTGGCATTTAGAATGGCAATTTTGGTCGCATATGTTAATCCTTCTGCTCCCATCATTTTAATATACCCGTAAGTGATAGGCAGCACACCGGCGCTTCCCCAGGGAGCCGCCGAAATGGTCATAACACCATGGCGTTTATTATCAATAACCGGATGGCCGGGCAAAAATTCGATCAAATGCTTTGCCACACCAATGGGGCCAACACCAGGACCTCCTCCACCATGGGGAATGGCGAAGGTTTTATGTAGATTCAAATGACAAACATCAGCACCAATAATTCCGGGATTGGTAATACCAACCTGAGCATTCATATTTGCTCCATCCATGTAAACCTGACCGCCATTGTCATGTATTATTTTGCAAACATCTTTTATGCTTGCCTCAAAAACCCCATGAGTTGAAGGATAGGTAACCATTAAACAGGATAAATTATTTCGGTGCTCCTTAGCTTTTTCTTTAAGATCGGCAACATCAATATTTCCATTTTCATCGCATTTAACTACAATCACCTTTAACCCCGCCATAACTGCACTTGCCGGATTGGTTCCGTGAGCTGATGAGGGAATCAAGGCTACATTACGGTGTCCTTCACCTTTGCTTTCATGATATGCTCGAATAACCATTAACCCGGCATACTCTCCTGACGCTCCTGAATTGGGTTGCAGACTCACGTCTGCAAATCCTGTTACTTTTGCTAAATCAGAGCGCAATTCATTCATCATTTCATGATATCCGGCCGCCTGTTCCGTAGGAACAAATGGGTGTAAACCTGCAAATTCAGGCCATGTAATAGGAAACATTTCAGAAGCAGCATTAAGCTTCATGGTGCATGAACCCAGAGAAATCATAGAATGCGCCAGGGAAATATCCTTTCTCTCCAGAAGTTTTATGTAACGCATCATCTCTGTTTCCGACCTGTATTTATGAAACACTTCCTGTTTCATAAACTCCGATGAACGCTTCAATGATTGGGGAATGACATCACTTCCGCGCTTTTCAACTTCGATTGTGGAAACACCAATCGCTGTGGCAACTATTTCAACGATTTTCTTTATATCCGGAGTTGTAGTGGTTTCATCCAGACTTATTCCAAAATCCCGCACCCCTCTGTAAAGAAAATTTACCCCGTTTTGAAGTGCAACTGCTCTCAACTTTTCACAGTTTACCCCATCGGGTAAACGAAACCGCAAGGTATCAAACCAAGATTTATTAAGCGGGCTAACTCCTATTTTTTTTAAAGTTAAACCCAATGATGTTGTCAGATCGTGAATTCTTAAAGCCTTTGTTTTTAATCCATCAGGACCATGATAAACAGCGTAAAAACCTGCCATTGTAGCAAGCAAAGCCTGTGCAGTACAAATATTAGAGGTGGCTTTTTCTCGTTTTATATGCTGCTCTCTGGTTTGCAAAGCCATGCGCAAGGCACGCTTTCCTTTCACATCGCGGGTAACTCCAATGATTCTACCAGGCACAAATCTTTTGAACTCTTCACGAGTGGCGAAATAACCTGCGTGTGGTCCGCCATAAGCCATAGGAACGCCCATTCGCTGTGTTGACCCCACAACAATATCAGCACCCCATTCGCCGGGAGGCTTTAACAAGGTGAGCGACAAAAGATCTGATGCTACGGCAACTTTCCCCTCTTGCTGATGAATCACTGTAACCAGTGATTCATAATCATTGATTTCTCCCAATGCATTTGGATATTGAAAAATGGCACCAAAATGCTTTTCACCTGAATAATTTATTTCATTAAAATCAACAAATTCAAGTTCTATTCCTAATCCTAATGCTCGTGTTTCAATCACCGACCGGGTTTGTGGCCAAATTGCATTATCCACGACGCAAACATTTACACCAGTTTTCACCTGGTCTCTGGAACGGGTGTTAAACATCATAATCATGGCTTCAGCCACAGCAGAGGCCTCATCAAGTAGAGAGGCATTTGCTACCTCCATTGAAGTGAGCTCTGAAACCATGGTCTGGAAGTTGAGTAAAGCTTCCAGACGCCCCTGAGAAATTTCAGCCTGATAGGGAGTATAAGAAGTATACCAAACCGGGTTTTCCAGCACATTGCGAACTATTACAGATGGCGTATGTGTGTTATAATACCCCATGCCGATATATGTTTTGAGCAGCCTGTTTTTTGATGCTATTTTGCGAATTTTATCAAGATAATCTGACTCACTAATTCCCCTACCTATGCTTAACTCCTCGTGAGTTCTAATAGAATCAGGAACCGAAAGTGAAAGCAATTCATCAAGTGACTCCACTCCCAGTTCCGAGAGCATCTTTTCAACATCTTGATTTTGGGGGCCAATATGTCTGGCTACAAACGGGGAAAAACTCATAGGGCAGAAAATTAATAAACCTTCATTATTCAGGTACTCAAATTAACACAAATATGTCAATTATCCATCCAATATCAGGATGATATTTATCAATTACAAAAAGGGATTATTATAGCGCTCTTTACCGATGGTTGTGGAAGGGCCGTGACCACTGTATACAACCACATCATCGGGTAAAACCATCAATTTCTCTTGAATACCTTTTATTAAACTCTCGTGATTGCCTCCCGGCAAGTCACTACGCCCAACACTTCCCTGAAAAAGCACATCTCCTGAAAACAGAGTTTTGCTTTCTTCATTATAAAACAGAATTCCACCAGGAGAGTGACCGGGAATATGAATGACTTTAAAAACAGTATTTCCAAATCGAACCTCATCACCTTCCGTCAGGAATTCCTTTGGTACAGGAGGCTTTTCTTTAACTTCCAAACCAAATTGCAACGCATAATCCTGGGTTTGTTCCAGAAAAAAAAGATCATCTTTATGTGAAACCGGATCAAGTTCATAAGTTTTGGACACATATGATGTTCCAAACACATGATCCAAATGCAAATGAGTTTGCAACAGCTTTACCGGTTTAACACCGAGACTCTCAATTTCATCAGAAAAATGCTGACACTCCTGGTCACTCAACATACCCGGGTCAAAGATTACGCACTCCTTGCTTTCGTCATAAACGATATAGGTATTTTCCTGAAACGGATTATAAACTAAATTCTTTACTTGTATCATATCTTCCTGTTTAAGTTTTTCTAATTTCTAACGATAATAGCCTATAATTGTTTTTGTGCAACGCCACTTAACATTGGTACAAATGCACATTTTCCAAATTCCTCCTTTTCAAATTCCTGATCACTGATACGTATGATTCTGGACATGACCTGAGTACTTGTTCCAACAGGGATAACCATAATCCCTCCGGTTTTTAATTGCATCAGAAGCGAAGGAGGTACTTCTGAAGCACCTGCAGTTACAAGTATGCCGTCAAATGGAGCAAATGCGGGCAATCCCTCGTATCCATCGCCCAAATAAAGTCGCAATTTTCGATACTTAAAACCGGTCAATGCAATCTTTGTTTTGCTATATAATTCGGGCTGACGCTCAATAGAAAAAAGGTGAACTCCCATCTCGCAAAGCACAGCCGCCTGATATCCTGAGCCTGTGCCAACCTCCAGTATTTTTTGTCCGGGTTTTACTTTTAATAAACTTGTTTGAAGTGCAACGGTGGAAGGTTGCGAAATGGTTTGGCCAGCTCCGATTGGGAAAGCCATATCTTTGTAGGCATATTTTACAAAGGAACTATCAAGAAAAACATGCCTGGGCACCGAACCAATGGCTTCCAGGACTTTTTCATCAGAAATCCCCTTTTTTCGGACTTCGTCAACCAGACGAGCACGCAACCCTTTATGTCGGAATGAATCTTCTAGCATAAGGACAAAATTAATCGACTTTTTAGAACTACCATGAATAATTCATCAAAGATGAATGATTGCACATCAATCTAATCTTACATCGACTAAAAATAACGCCACACTGCGAACCCAACCTTCATAAAACCAACATCAACAGCACCCCCTCAACACCTTGTTCCATGAAGGATATAGCACCAGAGGATATTCATTTTGGTAAAACTTAATAGAATTTATTGATATAAGGTAGATAAAGAACAATTGATTTGAAAAGCTAATCCCATCAAAAAGAATAAAGTTTTTTTGCGAAAACTTTATTTCGGCTTTAAGAGAAAATATGCTGGATATCTTCCTAATTAAAAAGGTAAATTTAAACAGCTATTTAGTATAATATTAATCAAAAAACAACGTTTAAATTTGTGATATCTTCGACCAATAATAGTACATTATTGTTATTTTCAAGATATATTACATCCCGAAAGTTCATTTTTAAGACAACAACTTAACGTATCAGTTTGCTGTTACATCTTTGAAAAACAGACCACAGCACAATTAACCCTGCAAACACATTAAAGCCAATATTATTGACAAGATTTACAAGATTTAAATGTTCTCAAAAAAATTCATCAAACGGGGATTACCAGGTTTAATAACGCTGGTAACAGACTTTCTGACCGGGGTTTTAATTCTCAACATTTTCACTGCCCTGGTTATATCTACAAATCTCACAGACAATAGTCTGCCAATTGATGTAAGTCCTAAAATATGGATACCATTTACCTTTATTGTTGTCTTCTCAATTTTTGGGAGTTATAAAACCGACACTTCCATTGTAGGACAAGTTTCCATCAAACGCCCATTGGTGATCCTCGGTCTCTTTTATCTCACAACTCTTGTAGCCATTACATATTTTGAACCAACAAGTGGTGTTCCTTCGCGTTTTTTGCTGAAGGTTCTCGTGGTAACACTTATTTATGCCGCAACCATCTCAATTAACAGGTTGCTGATTCATCTGATATTTACCATGTTGCTTAAAACAAATATATTATCGCACAAAGTACTACTTGTATTTCATAATTTTCCAAGCAACGCTTATTTTAAAGAGTTTTTACGCTACATAAGCGTGAATAACCTGACTTTGTCAGGTTATTGTGGAACAGAAAAAATAAAACCCGATTTTCACCCTGAAATTCCCTGTCTTGGAAGATTTTACAATGCACCTGACATTGTTAAAGAATACTCTATTGATGAAGTAATCATATTCAACCACTCCCAGAAAACCAGGCAAACAGAAAAAATACTGACAGAAATAAACACAGAAGAGGTTTTAGTAAGACTGGCGCCAGGCTCAATAGAATCCATTCCGATTCAGATTGGGCTATCACATCTGACTGAAATCCCGGTTGTTTGTATACGACCACGGAGCATCAACTTGGGATATAAACTGATTAAGAGAATACTGGATATTTCGGTGGCTATACCAGGGTTAATATTTACCGCTATTACCTATCCCTTTCTCTCATGGAAAATCAGAAGAAACTCGCCAGGCCCGGTTCTTTTTAAGCAGCAAAGGTTGGGGAAAAACGGGAAACAATTTACCATGTACAAGTTTCGTACAATGCATGTAAATGCTGAAGAAAACGGCCCTCAGCTGGCTGCCAAAGGCGATGACAGAAGAATTACCGAAATAGGGCGCTTTTTAAGACAAACTCATATGGACGAACTTCCTCAATTCTGGAATATTCTTAAAGGTGAAATGTCCCTGGTGGGACCTCGTCCCGAAAGGGCTTACTTTGCATCTCAGTTGGAAAAAGAGACTCCATACTATAAATTCATTTTACAGGTAAAGCCCGGACTAACATCGTTAGGTATGATAAAATATGGGTATGCTCACAATGTGAATGAAATGACAGAAAGACTGATTTACGATGTCATATACATAAATAACCTTTCAATCATCGCCGATCTAAAAATTATCGGAAGTACATTTGTCTATATTTTGAAAAAGATTTTCTTCAGACAGGTTGTACGAAATCGTTTCAACCAGAAACCATCAACTTAAAAATACCTGAACAAATAATAGATCCAAACGAATCATCAGCCAGTATCAAAGTGTGATATATAAAAAACGGTGGTACTTACCCAAAAGGCAAATACCACCTAATTGAAATATTGAGTTAATATATTTCTATTTCAAGAACTTTCTCCTACTCACAATTCCATTCTGATGCACCACTTGAATAAAGTAAAAACCGGCAGACAGATGGGATGTTTCTAATTCAAGATCATGATCATCGACTATACGTTGCAATAATTGTCGTCCATTGGCATCAAAAACATACACAGATGAAATCACATAAGGTGACTGCACATAAAGCTTATCATTTACCGGAATCGGATACATCTCTATATTTACCGCCGATTTCTGCAAATCACGTATAGAAGTTGTCGGATCAAATCCAAACATTTTGGTGGAAGAAAACAGAGTAAATGCTCCCGGAGCCAGCTCAACTTCCAATGACAGATCTTCAACATAAATACTGTCACCTTTAAAGTGATTGTACCACCAACCGGTTGAACTAAACTGTGGTGCGACAGTCCGTGTTTGAGTGTCAAAATTACCGACAAGACGAATGTCGTTGCTCTCGTGGTTAAGTGCTATATGCTTAACAGCTCCTGCAACATTCATATTATAATCAGTGGTAGAAAAGACAGCCTCTTCCCTTTTCAAATGAATCATTTGCGAATAAACATTCCATAAACGTTTACGATCAGCGTTTTCAAGATAATCCCATTTTGGCGGTTTTGGTGCCAAACGGCCACCAAAATCATCAATGCTGTAGTCAAATCCTAATTCCCCGAACTGCCAGATCATTTTAGGCCCCGGGATAGAAAATAAAAATGCTGCCGCAGCCTTTTTCCTGTTCAGTGCGTTCCGGAGATTTTTAACTGAATAACCAGGAACTTCTGCTCCATAGTTCAGTGCACGGAACATAACCCGCTCTTCATCATGGCTTTCCATGTAGGCTATAAGGTTTGGATTGCTCCAGCCCCTGTTGGAATATGACGCCCAGGAGAAATCTGATTTTCCACCATCATGATAGCCCATTACAGCCTCACTAAAAGAGTAATTCATATTTCCCCAGAGTAGAATACCGTAGTCTGCCAGAACTGTCTCTTCAGAGTTATCGGCCAAATGCTCAAAAATAATGATGGCATCATCCTTAACTTCACGAAGATTATCAACCATTCTCTTTAAAATAGCGACCCGGCTGGCATCATACTCGCTGGCCCATGAGTTGGGTCCGTATGGCGTGTTCGTAAATCCTTTGGTAAAATCGAACCGGTATCCATCAATATTAAACTCCGTTACCCAAAAAGAGAGAACACTATCAACCAAAGCCTGGGTATACTCACTTTCGTGATTTAGAGGGAACCCCCATTGTAAATGCGGATTCTGAATGTTATTATCTCTTAAATACCATGGGTTATTAGAAGCAGCTCGTCCACCCTGAAAATACATTTGCAAAAGAGGTGACTGACTAAATGTATGATTCAGAACAATGTCCATGATCACTGCAATGCCACGTTCGTGGCATGCATCTATAAATGCCTTATAGTCATTGGCTGTTCCATAAGCCTTATCGGTGGCAAAAAAGAAAGAAGGATTATATCCCCAACTCTCATTTCCTTCAAATTGATTAAAAGGCATTAATTGAATGGCATTCACACCTAATCTCACAAAATAATCAAGCGTATCTGTAATGGTTTTAATGTCCTGATTGCTTGTAAAGTCCCTGATCAGAACCTCATAAATCACAAGATCTTCGTTTGCAGGGGGTGAAAAATCTACTACCTGCCACGGGTAAACTTCGGGAGCAGTATTTACCACCGCAGCCAAACCGGTTGTTTTATCGGCCGGAAATGGTTTTAAATTTGGGTAAATTCTATCCGGGATATAATGATCATTCCATGGATCAAGCACCTTGTTTGTATATGCATCGGCAAGCCGAAGAGAACCGTCTATAAAATATTGGTAAGCATATTCCACCCCTGGCTCAAGATCATTGATGGTTAACCAGTAGAACTCACCATCCCGCTTCATTTGAGAATCTGGATTTGGCTCCCAATCATTGAAATCACCTATAAGATATACATATTCCTTAAAGGGTGCCTGCAGAACAAACGTTACTGTTTCTTCATCAATGACATTGGCTCCCAAACGTAATCCTTCTGGCTTTGGTTCCTCTACCGTTTCCTGCCGAATGAATAAAGACCGGGTTTGGAAAACTGAGTTGTCCTGATCAAATGCTTCAAGTTTTAATTCATGTACTCCAGAGGCTGGTGCCGCAAAAGTGTGCTCCAATGTTGAAGAAGATGTTTCGTGTATGACATCCTCATTCAGGTACAGTTTCATTCCATCTGCATTCATAGAATGTCCCACAACAGTAATCTCCTCATTGGCCAAAACAAGCATATCGTCCTGTGGCGACTGAAAAACAACTGCAAGTTCAGGCTTAAATACATCTATAAAAATGTCGCTGCCATCGGTATCTTTGCCTTCTCTCCAACTTCCGTTTATTTGTGTGGCACTTCTGAAAACAAAGGCCATTTGAAGAATCTCTTCTTCGGCAGGAACACCGTAGTATTCCCTGATGTTATCGATAACCAGTTGATGCCTGTTGTAGGCAACCATGGTTAATTTTGCTTTGGGGATATTTTCGCCCCACTCAGCAATCACATATCGCCAATCTGAGCTTCCCGTACTCTCATTGGTTATGACTCCTGTGTGTGCGTAGATTTCTCCGGTAAAATTCACCAATCCTCTTGATCCCCTGTCGGCATAAAATGTTATTGTAACCGACTCATCTTCTGTAACTATAACCGGCTCTGTAGTAACAACCTGAGATTGCACTCCACCTATGAATATGAAAAGAAGAATTATTTGTAGTAAATACTTCATACGCTAAAACCCTTAGAGTTTTTTTTAAAAAAATAAACAAATATCTGGCATGATATTTCCTCGTGAGTCATTCTCAATTCTCCTTATTCGTTCATAACGAATAAGATTCATCTCTATATGAACAACTCATACAACAGCATCAGATGATGTTTTAATAAACAAGCAAATACTCACCCGATGAAAAAATCATCGGGTGAGTGTAAAGTGTATAAATTATAAACTGGTATGTTTGGTTCTAGTCTTCAATTGGTGTAATTACAATAGAACTACTTCCCAAATCAAGAACAAAATGATATGTACCGCTTTCGGCAACAAACTCCCAGTTTGGATCTCCATGACCTTCAGCAACGATAATTACCGAAGTATCAAAATCTGTAATGATGTCGTGCCCCATGCTAAGTGGACCCCAATCCTTTTGCGCAAACAATCGGAAATGCTCATTTTTATTAAAGTTGATTTCACCTTCCAATCTATTTTCACTGGTCCAGGTAATTGTGGTAACAGGCTCATCCCAGCTCCATCCGTGCGTTGCCGATCCGGTTAAATACAATTCACTAAAAGGTTCTATTGTAATTCTATCTTCAGCATAGTTAATGCGAACCATATAAAGACCGTCCTCAGGGACAAAAGCATTACCAGCATCAGTCGTAAATCCAACAGATTCACCTAGTTGTTCAAAGTCACCGCCCCAACCTTTTTCGGTGTTCCATTTGAATCCATTAGCAGCATTAAAATGACGAATGATCCAGAATTCTCCCTCTTGTCCCGGGAATGGAAGCATCTCCACTATACCATCAGACTCCCAATTCCAATCTCCAAAATCGGTTCCAATCATGTAAACATTTTCTGGAAACTCTTTGTATTCTTGGATGGTAATGGTCATTTCATTTGCATTAACAGCATCAATCATAAACACAATGGTGAATTCACCTGTTTCGGTTACCATCAAATTGCCATCATCATTAATGACCAGACTTGAACTATTGGCTGCATCAAGATTATCATATCCAGCATCGAAATTGATATCGTTCTGAGGTGCAGCCACGCCATTTAGCGTACGGATTTTAAACCCTGCGTCTGCATCAATGACCACTTTCTCCCAAGTCCAGGTATATTTACCTTCAGAATGCGAAGGAACACCTGCATTATCTGCCAACAATACATTACCCCAAATCCATGCCTGATCTGGTTCTGCACCTTCGTTTTCTGAACTGATGGCAGCACCAACCAATTCTACTACAACGCCATCCCAATCGGTTAAATCAGCTGCTTCATTTTGAACAATTGTAAATCTCAGATTTTCAACATCCAGAGTAATTGTGTAGTTTCCTCCCGGGGTATTAATATCTGCTCCATCAGCTTCCAGTGCAACATTGGCCTCCTCTACAACAGTACGCTTATCACCAACCAAACCTAAGTTGTGCGCCCACGCATTAGACGGGTCTTTCTCAGGAGCACGGAATTTGAAATCTCCAGGGGTCATATCAACAGTAAGAGAATATAATCCTGTTTCTGCATTATAACTCATTGTTCTCTCATCAGCATCGGTCCATCCGCCTACAGCGCTACCAATAACGGTCCATCTTTCTGCCGCTGGCCCATCAGACATAAATGGGTTTACAACAATTCTGACAATCTCAGAAGGAACATTAATACTGGTACCAATAAGTCTGGCTCTGACTCTGATGTATGCATAAGCATCTTCGCCAACTTCATATCCCAGAGCAATCAACGTTTGATTAAACGTTAATACAGTCGAGGTAAATGTTCCCTCAGTCCGGTTTTCAGTGCCTGACAAAGTGCGTGGAGCAGAAAAATCAGCCGCCTTAGAAACTTCAATCAAATATTCCTCTGAAACATTTACATCAAACAGAGCCTTTGAGAATGAAAACACCATAGGTTGTGAGGCATCCTCTTCCAGCAATTGAAAAGATTGATCATGAGTTGGACTTGTCAAAGCAGGGGGTGTTGACGCATCCAAATCCAATGTGGGTTTAAACTCGTCTTCGCAAGCAGCAAAAACAGCCAGACCCAGAATAGCTATTATTAAAAATCTTAACTTCTTCATAGAGATAATTATTTAAACAGTTTTTGAATTTTTACCAAAGGCACTTTAAAGAGTGCCTTTGGGCAAAAACCGAACAGATTAATTTGAATAACCGGTATTTTGTATCAAATTAGGATTTGTATCCAAATCATTCACCGGAATTGGATATAAGTCTCTAAACGCTCCTGTAGAACGTCCCTCGGGAACGTTTCCTTTCCATGTCCAGATATAATCGCCACCTGTGAGTTTACCAAAACGAATCAGGTCAGTTCTTCTATGTGCTTCCCAATAAAGTTCTCTTGCACGTTCATCCAAAATAAAATCCAAAGTAAGTTCAGAATCAGTGATTCGATGGTTGGTGTTTCCGAAAGCACGGTCACGTAGTTCATTAACCAATTGTAGAGCAGTAGCTCTGCTTCCACCTTGTCCTCCTCTTAGCACAGCTTCGGCATACATAAGATAAGCATCGCCTAAACGGAACATTGGGAAGTCAGTGCTGGCAAAGTCTCCCTCTGCCATTGGGTCTGGTTCCCCGTCAGATCTTAAATTTGTGAACTTGGAGACACCAATACCATGAGTGAACAAACCAACATTTTCTACTTCCCATGACCAACTTTCAGGATCGAAGAAGAACTGAGCTCGCTGATCTTCTCTGGCACTAAATACAGGATCTTCAGTAGTAAAATCGCTTTCATTAAACCCAAAAATCTCTACAAGCTCTTTGATTCCTCTGATTCCACCCCATGCACCAACACCATTTGGCAACATATTTCCACCTCTTGATGCATTGGTAATAAATGTCATACCACCATATTGCTGAGTATTTTGAGCATTAAAAGAAATTGGGAAAATGATTTCCGGACTCTGGTCATTATCTACCCTAAACATTCTGATGTAGTTTGGATCAATTGAATAACCTCCTTCATTAATCACTTTATTGAGGTAGGTTAACGCTTCAGTATATTTTGATTCTCCAATATAAACCTGTGCATTAAGATACAATTTAGAAAGCAACATCCACGCAGCAACTCTATCAACACGAGCATATTCATTGGTACCAGGCGCGGCAAGCTCGCCTTCTAAATCAATAAGCTCCTGCTCGATGTAATCGAAAAGATCGGCACGTGTGATTCGTTGAGGGAAAAATGCCCCAATCGGATCTTCTTCTGTTACAAAAGATACGTTTCCAAACATATCAATGGCATGCCAATAAGAAAAAGCTCTTAAGAAACGAGATTCTGCCTGATATAGTCTAAGATCTTCAAGAAAATCACCTGTTGCACTACCCATAGCTTCTTCAGAAGTCCTGATGAATTCATTTGCCAATGTAATGGCATAAAATATACGTGAGTACATAGCACCAATAAACACATCATTTGGAGACCAGGTGTGCCAATGAAAATCTTTAATACTGGCATCATCCCAAGCCATCACGGTCTCATCTGTTGGCAACTGTTGTAAATTCCAGTATAAACGCAGGTAGTTACCAAAGCCTTCATCAATCCCTTCGATATCAGGCAGACCACCACCTCCACCACGTTGACCACTGATGGCATAGGTTGCATATACACGTGCCAATGCACGTTTATATGATAACTCATCAGAAAATACATTTGTTGCAGTTGCCTCATTAGGGTCAATAGGCTCTACATCCAAATCGTTTATGCATGCTGTAAAGGCTACCATCACAGCAATTGCAAATATTGATAGAAATTTAATATGTCTCATATTCTATAATCTTTTAAGAAGTGATCATTTTAGAAGTTTACATTCACTCCCAACATAAATGTCCTTGGTCTGGGATAAATATTGTTATCAATTCCTCCGGAAACCTCAGGATCTAATCCGGAATAATCAGTAATAACAAATGCATTCTGTACCGAAGCAGTAACACGACCACTTAATCTCTCAGTCAACAATCTTTCGAATGAATATCCCAGCGTGATATGATCCATTCTGAAAAATGAAGCATCTTCTAAATAAACGCTAGACCAATATTGTGCATTTGTGAAATTGGTTCTCTGCACAGCCTTTGGAATGTTTGAAAGGTAACCAGACTGGTTGTAAAGCTCCTGATAAATAGCTCTGTCTGACCAGTTATTGTTATACACCTCATTTCCAATACTTAATCTTCCGGCAAACGAAAAGTCCCAGTTTCTGTATTTGAGGTCAGAAGAAATACCAATCAAGAAATCGGGAGTTGGCGTTCCCATAAAGTATTTGTTGTCATTATTTCCGGCAACATTACCACCTTCTCCGGTTTTATCTACATACAATCCTTCAATCGGCATTCCGTTGGTATCATAAACCTGCTGGAACAGGAAGAAAGTATTGGCTGCTTGCCCTACACGGTTCCACATAACTGTGTTTCCTGTTCCTCCTGAAATACCTCCAAGAGGATATCCTACACCTGCATCTTCTGTGTCAAGATTAGAAAGAGAAGTAATTTCATTTCTGTTGGCAGCAAAATTTGCTCCTATACTCCAACTCAAATCCAATCTTGATATGGCACGATAGGTCAAACCGATTTCAACCCCCTGATTTTCAAGAGAGCCAACATTAGTAGTCAGATAGTTAGAAAAATTAGTACCTGCTGCAATTGGAACATTACTTATAAGATCAACTGTTTCTCGGTGATAAACATCTACTGAACCCTGGAACCGGTTATTCAGGAATCCGAAATCTAAACCAAGGTTATAGGTCGTTGTCTCTTCCCACTTAAGATTAGCATCATATGGATTTGGTCTCAGAGTTGAATAATAGGTATCGCCAAATCGATAATAGGCACCTTGCTCACTTTCCCTGTAAATTGGGATATATGGGTAATAATTTGTACCAATATCCTGCTGGCCTGTCACTCCATAACCTAAACGCAACTTTAATTCAGAAAGGAAATCAGCGTTCTCAAGGAAAGACTCTTCATTTATCTTCCATGCCAAAGCAAAAGCGGGGAACAATCCCCAACGATTGTCTTTTCCAAATCTGGAAGAACCGTCATTTCTTAATGTAGCAGTTACCAGGTATCTGTCCATAAAAGCATAATTCAAACGTCCAAAGAAAGACACCAAATAGTTTTCATTCTTATAAGAACGAGAACCGGCTCCGATGTACTCGCCATCATCACCCATTTCCCAGGATCTGTTGCGTGAACTGCCTGAGCGGTAAAAATACTGCCATCCATAACCAGCTGTAGCATCAAATCTGTGGTCTCCAACTTCGGCCATGTAATTCAGATAAAAATCAAGCAATTGATTCTTGCGTGTTCCTCTGTAACTTTGCACGTTAAATGAAGGTTCACGTAAACTCCATGAAGCTCGTGGATCGGTATTATTGTTACCCTCTCCCTCAGAAATTTCCATACCCATGTTCAAATTAGCTCTTAGCCCTTCCAAAAATGGAACAGCATAATCGAACTGAATATTACCAATTGCTGACTGAACATCTGATTGGTCATCCCTATAGGCTAAGCGGGCCAATGGGTTGTGAGTCGCAATATTTATGGGGTTTCCATTCAATTGATCAGCCTGAGCCAATTCAATCCATGTAAAATAACCACCATATCTGGTGTTATCATTTCTGATTGGCTGCGATGGGTCAAACTGAAAGGCTGAAGAAATCGCATCCTGATTAGAGAAATTATTATGAATGTCCATCCCTTTCAGGTTAATGGTAACCCTAAGTTGATCATCAAAGAAAGAAGGATTTGCAGTCACAGCAAGAGTTGTTCTTGACAAACTTGATTCCTTAAGAATACCATTTTCTATGGTGTGTCCAATAGAAGCTCTAAATGGAATATCATTGTAGCGTCCGTAAAAACTCACGTTGTGGTCTGTAGAAACTGCAGTTCTGTAAATTTCATCCTGCCAATCAGTATTAGCTTGTCCCAATCTGGTTAATGCTACAGGATCCATGCCATGATTGGCAACGCGATCGGCAACTAAATCACGAAACTCATTCCCGTCAAAAACATCATGATATTTAACCAATTGTCCAACTGAAACATTTCCGGTATAGTTAATATTCAGACCGTCCTTTGTTCCCCTTTTGGTTGTAATAATAATTACACCATTCGAAGCCCGTGATCCGTAAATGGCAGTTGCAGAAGCATCCTTTAGAACAGTCATTGACTCGATATCATTAGGATTTATGGTAGAAAGGGGGTTAGCCAATCCTTCTACTCCGCTATTATCAACGGGGAACCCATCAATAACAATAAGCGGATCATTTGAGGCTGATAATGAAGACCCTCCCCTGATTCGGATCGTTGATCCGGATCCGGGTGCTCCACTGCCTTGTGTAACCATTACACCAGGAATACGTCCCGTAATCAATCCTTGTGGCGTGGTAATTGGACCGCGGTTGAAGTCATCCGCTCCAATTACATTCACTGAACCAGTAGCGTCAGACTTACGTATTTGTCCATATCCAATAACGACCACCTCATCTACTCCAAATACACTCGGCTGCATAACAACGTTAAGAACTGCTGCGTCGGCAGAAACATTTCGTCTTTCTGTATCGTAGCCAATAAAAGAAAATTGTAACATATCCCCTACATTGGCATTAATTGAATAGGTTCCATCAATAGAAGTAATTGTTCCTGTTGGCGTTCCGGCAATCACAATAGTTACTCCTGGAACAGGTTCTCCATTAGCACTATCTGTGACCCGACCCGTAACGTTTACCTGCTGAGCAGATACTCCCAAGGGAATAAGGCAGCCCAATAAAAGCATCAGGAATTTTTGTTTTAATAACATCTTCTTCATAAAAACATGATTTAGTTAATTTTTATAAAAGTTTTTGGCGTAAGATTCTGATGCTCGTTAGCATGACAAAATCTTATAAACGGGGAAATAAAAATGAATTAACAACTTTTCGCTTCAATCTGAAATCAAAAATCATTGCAACAAATATAGAGCAAACAGAAAGAATTGTAAACATGTTTTAACATTGATAGCCAGTTTTTTGCAGGATATTTTTCGCAATCGTAACCGCAAACGTTTGCGGTTACGATTGCGAAAATCCCATATGTTTTATAACATGTTTTAGACATCTTCCGCAAACGATTTAAATTTTTATAAGTAATTCTTACTCTATACGAATATACAATCACCAAACTCCATATAAACATTAAGCAATCCTAACTTTCAATTTAAAACCACATATAATTACATCAACTATTTTAGTTAACCTGACAACTTACTCTTCAAGCACTAAAAAGAGCATTTTGCGGGATCTTTTAACAAGACATTCCTTTTTTTTATTAATTTTAAATCAGTAACAAAAAAACACCACAGAACTTAGAGTATATGAAACCTTCACACATCACCATAAAAGATATTGCACGAATTTTAGGGGTTTCCCCTTCTACTGTTTCAAGAGCATTAAAAGACCATCCGGACATCAGTGAAGAGACCCGTAACCTGGTAAAAACATTTGCAGAAAAAGTAAAATACCGGCCAAATGCTTTAGCACTAAGTCTTCGAAAACAAAAAACCAATACTTTAGGCCTGATTATTCCCGAAATCGTTCACCACTTTTTCTCATCGGTCATTAGTGGGATGGAAGATCTGGCCTATGGAGAAGGTTACCATATGATGATATGCCAATCCAACGAAAATTATTATCGGGAAGTGATCAATACCCAAGCACTTTTGGATCACAGAGTAGACGGGTTGCTGGTTTCCATAAGCAAAACAACGAAAGAGTTCAACCATCTGCAAACAGCTATTGACAATGGAACACCAGTCGTGTTTTTTGACAGAATATGCGACGAAATTGAAACCGACAGAGTCATTACCGATGATTTTGAAGGTGCCCGCGTAGCAACCGAACACCTTATAGAATGCGGATGCAAAAAAATTCTCCATCTGGCAGCTCCCAAACATCTGTTAATTGGGAAGAAAAGATATGAAGGGTATTGCCATGCTTTAAAAAGTCATAATATCGAGATAAAAGAAGAGTTCACATTAAAATGTGATACCAGAGAGGAAGTTCTTACCATGCGACAGCACCTTCTGGACATTGCTCCTGAAATTGACGGCGTTTTTGCCGTCAATGATAGTACTGCCATTGCTATCATGCAAGTATTACAGCAAAATGGATATAAAATTCCTGAACAAATTAAAGTTATCGGTTTTGGAGACGGACCCAATGCAACCATCGCTTCGCCGCCGCTTTCTACTGTAGAACAAAAAGGATATGAAATGGGACGTGAGGCCGTGCGAATGCTTATTCAACGATTGGAGAACCCCACAGCACCAATCAATTACCAAACCAAAATAATTACCCCAACATTAAAAAAGAGAAGTTCAACATAGAATTTAAATCTTCGAAAACGATTGCGAACAAAGTAAATCAAGCATCTTTCTAGAATTTAACAAATTAGAGCAAACCCTTCGCAAACGATTGCAATAAGGCAACTCACTGCATACCTGCAATAAACACAAATAAAAAAAATCTTTGCTTTATTTACATTAGATTAAAAACCTCCTATATTTGTCTTTGTAAACGGGAAATTTACAATTTAGAAATTACCACAACAACTTTCTTTTACCTGCCAGACAGGTTCGCTTTTACTTAAATCAAACTATTGCATTTTTTATTACAAATTACTGTGTCGATTAACGATACACGAGTAATAGCAGGTGATATTGTACTCTTTTTATAATATTCTAACAGAAGTTGCCCATATTTTTCACTTAAGAAAGAAGCAGCGCAGAGAATTAGAAGCAAGAGAGAGTACAATCATATAGAACATGGCTAATTTATTTAGCGTATTGAATAAAACAAGTATTAAACATTCTATAAACTATTAATTAACCTTTTCGTGAGCAGAGGAACTTTTGAAGGAATGGTTCATGAATCACACGAATTAATATCTAAAACAGATGAAGCAATTACCTCGGCTGTCAACAGCACAAATTTGGAACATGAGCGTAGGCTTTTTGGGAATCCAGTTTGGTTTTGCCCTGCAAAATGCCAATGCAAGTCGTATTTTACAAACATTTGGAGCCAATGTTGAACACCTTTCATGGTTTTGGCTTGCAGCTCCAATAACCGGCATGCTTGTACAACCCATAGTGGGGCATTACAGTGATCGCACCTGGACCCGCTTGGGACGACGCAGACCCTTCTTCCTGGCAGGGGCAATCTTCGCTGCCATAGCATTGATTTTTATGCCCAACTCAGGATCATTAACATTATTTATTCCGCCTATGCTTATTGGAGCAGGGATGCTGATGGTTATGGATGCATCATTCAATGTAGCCATGGAACCTTTTAGAGCTCTGGTTGCAGACAAACTTCCCAATGAACAGCGAGCCAGAGGCTTCTCGGTGCAAGCAACACTAATTGGGATTGGTGCAGTTGTCGGGTCACTTATTACTTACGTTCTGGCAGAATGGTTGGGTGTTTCCAAAACCGCCGATCCGGGAATTGTACCTTCCAATGTTATCTACTCCTTTTATGTTGGTGCCGCCGTATTGGTAGGAGCCATCATATGGACGGTAGTAACAACCAAAGAGTACTCGGCAAAAGAGCTTAAAGAGTTTGGAGTGGCTGAAGAGACCGATGACACGAAGGAGAAAGATGCCGGATTTATGCAAATTTTCAAGGACTTTGCAGCAATGCCAAAAACCATGAAGCAACTTGGTCTGGTTCAGTTCTTCTCATGGCTTGCGCTTTTTGGAATGTGGGTTTTCACCACACCGGCAATTGCACAACATATTTATGGATTGGCGCCAAACGACACTGCATCTGCTGAATACAACAATGCAGCTAACTGGGTAGGAGTTCTATTTGGTGTTTATAATGGTGTTGCCGCAATTTTTGCATTTACATTACCATTCTTAGCAAAGAAAATTTCGCGCAAGGGAACACATGCTGCTGCATTGGCAATTGGAGCAGTTGGATTAATTTCTATCTATTTTATTCAAAGTCCTACCATGCTAATTGTTCCAATGATTGCCATTGGTATTGCATGGGCAAGTATTCTATCAATGCCTTACGCAATCTTATCCAGCGCTTTACCGGCAGCCAAATATGGAATTTACATGGGGCTGTTTAACTTTTTCATTACCATGCCGCAAATTGTAAACGGAATATTTGGCGGACCAATCATTAAGCGTGTTTTCGACTCACAGGCCATTTACGCTTTAATTATTGCCGGAGTCAGTCTTTTAATCGCTGCTATTTCGGTGGTATTTGTTGAAGATAAAATGGAGAAAGAAGGGTAGGACGGAGACCGGAAACCGGAGACCGGAGACTGGAAATCGGAAATCGGAAACAGGAGACTGGAAGTGTAGTGAATGGAATTCCGCAAAGCGGAACCGAAAGAACATATTAAAACTAAAAAGCATGATAAAAGCCTGTTTGTTTGACCTCGACGGAGTGATAGTTGATACCGCCAAGTATCACTACATCGCCTGGAAGGAACTGGCAAGTGAGATGGGATTTGAATTCACCCTTGAACACAATGAACGCCTTAAAGGTGTAAGCCGAATGGCTTCACTTGATATTCTTCTTGAAATTGGAGGAGTAACTAAATCCACCCAAGAGAAGGAAGAGCTTGCAGATCGCAAAAATGAGCATTACCTCTCATTTATACTGCAAATGAAACCCGATGAGATTTTACCGGGAGCAAAAGAGTTCCTGACAGAATGTAAGAAAAATGGGATTGCGACAGCTTTGGGATCGGCAAGTAAAAATGCCATGACCATTTTGGAACGCCTGGAACTAACCAAGTATTTTGACGCCATTATTGATGGAACCAATACAACCAAGGCAAAACCAGATCCTGAAGTATTTCTGAAAGGAGCTGAAGCGCTTAACGTTCCGGCCAGCACGTGCGTTGTTTTTGAAGACGCCGAAGCCGGGGTGGAAGCAGCCATATCTGCAGGAATGAAATGCGTGGGCATTGGTTCACCTTCAATTCTTTCAAAAGCCAACATGGTAGTAAGCGGGCTGGACAAAATTAAATTGCAGGACATTATTAAACTCCAATAACTGACAGTAAGATGAGACAATATTTGAAGCACGATGAGTGGAGAATAATTGAAGAAGGTTTTAATCCTGATTACCAGCGAGCTTCCGAGAGCATATTCAGTCTCGGAAACGGTAAAATGGGACAAAGAGCCAACTTTGAAGAAACATACAGCGGATCAACCCTTCAGGGAAGCTATATTGCCGGGGTGTACTATCCCGATAAAACAAGAGTTGGATGGTGGAAAAACGGATACCCTGAGTATTTTGCCAAGGTCCTGAATTCTCCCAATTACATAGGAATCAACGTTGAGATTGAAGGTGAACAACTGGATCTATTTATGTGCAAAACCGAAGGTTTTGTGCGTACCCTCGATATGCAAAAGGGCATTTTATCCAGAGAATTCAAAGCGACTTTAAACAGTGGGAAACAAGTTAAAGTAGAAGCAACACGGTTTCTTAGCATGTCTGAACCTGAATGTGCATTTATCAGGTACGCTTTAACTCCTCTCAATTTCACCGGGCAAGTGGCCTTTGAGCCATATATTGATGGTGATGTGGAAAACGAAGACTCCAACTATGATGAGAAATTCTGGAACATTTTAAGCACCAACAGCAAAGATGGAGAAGGTGAACTGATGGCTCAGACGAAGAAACTGGATTTCAGGGTTGCATATGCCATGAATTGGGACATCAACACACGAAATCACAAAGTTTCCTCTTCACACAATGCTGTTAGAACATCAAACAGAGTAGAAATTAAAGCCTCTGAAAACGAAACCATCGTTTTCGACAAATTCATAGGCGTTACCAGTTCTTTAAATCATCAAAACGAGCAACTTATTAGCAAGGCTCAACAAAGAGCGTTGCAGGCTAAAACAGTAGGATTTGACAAAATGCTGAAAATCCAGATCAATCATTGGGCCACCATTTGGGAACACAGCGACATCAAGATTGAAGGAGACGTAGCAGCCCAGCAGGGAATCCGCTTTAACATTTTCCAGCTGAACCAGACCTACACCGGCGATGATGAAAGGCTGAACGTGGGACCCAAAGGGTTCACAGGCGAAAAATACGGCGGAACAACCTACTGGGACACTGAAGCATATTGTATTCCGTTCTTTTTGGCTACTGCACCGCAGCATGTTACCAGAAACCTGCTTGTGTATCGTTACAAACACCTTCAGAAAGCCATTGAGAATGCGGAGAAACTTGGATTCACAGGTGGTGCTGCACTTTACCCCATGGTTACCATCAACGGAGAAGAGTGCCATAATGAATGGGAAATTACCTTTGAGGAGATTCACCGAAACGGAGCCATAGCATTTGCCATTTACAACTACATCCGCCATACAGGTGATGAAAAATACCTGGAAGAATATGGCCTGGAGGTTTTGATTGGGATTGCAAGATTCTGGGCCCAGCGAGCCAATTGGTCGGGAGAAAAACAGAAATATGTCATTTTGGGCGTTACTGGGCCAAACGAATACGAAAACAACATCAACAACAACTGGTACACCAACAAAATGGCCGTTTGGTGTATGACTTACGCAGCCAAGGCACTAAAAATTGTGGAAACCATGAACCCCTCCCGTTATCAGGCCATTTTAGAAAACATCGATTTTAAATATGCTGAGGAGACTGCTAAATGGGCAGAAATATGTGAGCAGATGCATTTCCCATTTAATACGGATCTAAACATCTTTATGCAGCAGGATGGTTTCATGGACAAGGAACAGATGATGGCAGATGACCTGCCGGCATCCACCCGGCCAATCAACCAGCATTGGTCATGGGACAGAATCCTGCGTTCATGCTTCATAAAACAAGCCGACACACTTCAAGGCATTTATGTATTTGAGGAAGAATTTGATACAGACACCATTCGTCGACATTTCGATTTCTACGAACCTCGCACTGTGCATGAATCATCGCTCTCGCCTTGCGTTCACGTCGTGCTTGCAGCACGTCTTGGCAAACAGGAGAAAGCATACGAACTCTATCTGCGCACCAGCCGCCTGGATTTGGATGACTACAACAACGAAGTTCATGAGGGCCTTCACATCACCAGTATGGCCGGAACATGGATGTCGATTGTAGAAGGTTTTGGAGGAAAACGGGTAAAAGATGGAAAACTCCATTTGAACCCAATCATTCCGCAACAATGGAAATCCTATGCATTCATGGTGGTATTCAGAGGGAACTATCTGGAGGTCAAGGTAAGCCAGAAAAATATTGAGATCATCTCTCATGCCAGTAATGAAGCAACCCTAATGGTTTACAACGAAAAAGTAACCGTAAAACCATCAGAATCTGTCACACTATCATTAAAACCTACATACTATGCTTAAAAAGAGTAGATTTATCATTCTTATGCTCCTGGCCACATTGTTGGTTGGGAACGGAAATCAGAGTTTTGCATCAAACATAAAAGAGAGACTCGAGCCCGCTTCCTGGTGGATTGGATTTCAAAACCCAACCGTTCAGTTAATGGCATACGGTAAAGACATCGCGTTACTAAGACCGGAAATTGATTATCCAGGTGTTTCCATTGAAAGAATCATCGCGGTTGAAAATCCAAACTATCTTTTCATCGATGTAAATATCAGTAAGGATGCCAATCCCGGAAAATTGGAGATCAGGTTCAGAGACGGACGCAGAGTTCGTACCACCAGAACATTTGAACTCTTAACCCGCGAAGAAGGCTCAGCCGAAAGGGAAGGGTTTAATCAGTCGGATGCCATTTACCTGATTATGCCCGACAGGTTTGCAAATGCCAACCCCGATAACGACATGATTCCCGGAATGCTTGAAAAGCCAAACCGGGACGAGCCATATGGACGTCACGGGGGCGATTTACAAGGAATTAAAGAGCGTCTGGATTTCATTAGCGATATGGGATTTACTGCCATTTGGTTAAACCCTGTTCTTGAAAATGATCAACCGGTAGCATCTTACCATGGATATGCCACTACAGATTATTATAAAATCGATCGCAGACTGGGAACCAATGAGGAATTTAAGGCTCTGGTGGATGCAAGTCGCGAAAGAGGCATCAAAATTATCATGGATATGATTTTCAACCATTGTGGGAGCAAGCATTGGTGGATGAACGATTTACCAACGGAAGACTGGGTGCATCAATACCCTGAGTTCACGCGCTCAAACTATCGTTTGAGCACGGTTTCGGACCCATATGCATCAAAAGCTGATTTTGATCTGACCGTTCGTGGCTGGTTCGACACAACCATGCCGGATATGAACCTGAAAAATGAACTTGTTCTCAACTATCTGACCCAAAAAAGCATCTGGTGGATTGAGTATGCCGGACTACAGGGCATCAGAATGGATACTTATCCTTATCCCGACAAAGACGCAATGGCGGACTGGGTTCTTCGCGTAAAAAGAGAGTACCCCGACTTCTCAATTGTTGGTGAGTCATGGATTGGCAACACTTCGCAACTGGCTTACTGGCAAAAGGACTTTCCGAATCAGGATGGATACAATTCCTACATCAAGAACCTGTTTGATTTCCCATTGGCCTACGCCATCAGCAGTGCATTTAACGAAGGTGAAGGATGGGACAGTGGATTGCAGCGTCTTTACGATGTATTAGCTGACGATCATCTTTACCGTTATCCAAAACACCTGGTAGTATTTGCCGAAAATCATGATTTCGGCAGAATGATGCACTTCTTTAACTACGATATCAACAAAATGAAACTGGCCATTGCATTTTTGGGTACAGTGAGAGGTATTCCTCAATGGTACTATGGTAGTGAAATTTTGATGGGCGAAGATGGAGGTCTAAGTCATGGTGCCATTCGTCAAAACTATCCGGGAGGATGGCCCGGCGATGAAGTGGACGCCTTTACCCGCGAAGGAAGAACAGCAGAGCAAAACGAGGTGTTTGACTACCTGACCACCGTGCTCAACTACCGTAAAAACAGCCATGTCATTCATCACGGAAACACGCTGCATTTTGTTCCTCAAAACGAAGTATATGTCTATTTCAGATATTTAGACGGAGAAGCCATCATGGTAATGATGAACAATAATGATGAAAACAATACCGAGGTGGACATGAGCCGCTTCAATGAAATTTTGGCCAACTATTCAGGCGGAAGAGAGATAGTCACAGGAAAGAGATATGAAAAACTGGACAAAATAACCGTTCCGGCAAAATCAGCCTTGATTATCGAACTTAAATAGCTATACCATGTTAAAATTCAGGTTTATTATTCCCCAAATTCTCCTGATTATTCCTCTGGCAGCCCTCTGGGGCTCGCCAGCCGGGAATAACTCCAAAGTCAGTTTAATTAACCACTCCCAAACCAGGGATTGTCTGGTCTTAACCACCAACGAAGGTCATATACGAATGGCCGCTGTAACCCCAAACAGCATCATGATCTCTTTTTGCAGAGATTCAATTTTCAGTAATCCAAGTGATGCGCTGATTGCACATCCCGGATCACAACCCTTAATTGTTCAGGAACAAGACTCCAGAATTATGGCCAGAATGGGTCAAAATCAAGTCACCATCCAAAAAAAGCCCTTTGAAATAAGTTTACGCACCGGATCTCAGCACCAGGAAACCATTCTGATTCATGGAAGTATGCAAAATGGGAACTCAACCGGTGTTTCAATTCAATTGCAGCCTGGAGAGCGAGTAACCGGAGGTGGAAGTCGCGCCATCCCGATGGATAGACGAGGCTACCAGTTAAAACTCAACAACGAGCCACACTGGGGTTACGCATGGGGTGCAGAAAACCTCAACTATTCCGTTCCTGTTTTTGTATCCGATCGCCCATATCTAATATTTTTTGACTCACCTCAACGAGCTACAGCCGATATTGGATACAGCGATGAAAATATATTCAGACTGGAATCCAACATGGAAAACTTCACTGTATATATTGTTACCGGAAACAACCACAAAGAAACTTTAAAGGAATACACACTATTGACAGGCACTCAGCCACTCCCCCCTATCTGGGCACTGGGTCACTTACAAAGTCGATTTGGATATACTTCGCAGGAACACGCGGTAAATGTAGCCGACTCCACCATCATGGCCGGATTTCCATTGGATGCCATGATTATGGATCTCTATTGGTTTGGAAAAGGAATTGGCGATTTCAGAATGGGAAATCTAACATGGGAAAAAGAGAACTGGCCTGAGCCTCAAAAAATGATTGATCATTTTTTGGATAACGGAGTCAAAACCATCCTAATCACAGAGCCTTTTTTCCTGACTGATTCAGACCATTACGATGAAATGGCTCAAAAGGGATACTTTGGAAAGGACAGCACAGGAAACGCATTTGTTATTGACGATTTTTGGTTTGGGCCTGCATCATTAATCGATGTATTTAACCCCGACGCCATGGAATGGTTTTGGAATAAACATGTGCCGCACATAGAGAAAGGAATCGCTGGATGGTGGGGTGATTTGGGTGAACCTGAAAAACATCCATCGGGAATTTACTACAAAGCAGGGATGTCTGATGAGATACATAACATCTACGGACACTACTGGAGTAAAATGCTGCATGATAAATACCGCGAGCATTATCCCGATCAAAGGTTGTTTTTCCTAAACCGGGCAGGATATGCAGGGAGCCAGAGGTATTCCGTTTTTCCATGGTCGGGAGATGTATCCAGATGTTGGGATGGATTTAGGGCACAACTTCCCATTATGTTGGGCATGTCGGTGAGTGGAATCCCATACATGCACTCCGATTTGGGAGGATTTGCCGCCGGAGAAAAAGATGATGAGTTATATACCAGATGGATGCAATTTGGAGTATTCAACCCCATTTATCGTCCCCATGGTGAAAGCGTTCCTTCAGAGCCCATCTATTTCAGTCAGAAATCGCAAGATGTTACCAGGGAGTTTATAAAACTAAGGTATGAACTGTTGCCATACCTATACACCATGAGTTGGCAACAAACAACAGAGGGGACCCCTCTTGCCCGTCCACTTTTCTATGAGCACCCGAACAATTCTGATTATTTCGACATTTATGATACCTACTACTGGGGCGACAACCTTTTGGTTGCGCCGGTACTAGAGCCAGGCATTCGTTCCCGCGATGTTACAATGCCTGAAGGCTACTGGATTCACCTTTTCAACAATCAAATTTACAGTGGAGGACAAACCATTTCTGTTGAAACGCCCTTTGAGAACATACCTGTATTTGTGAAAGCAGGTAGTTTCATTACGAAAGCTAAACCGATCATGTCCACCGACTTTTTCTCAACAGACACTCTTTTGGTAAGTTATTACCACCATCCCAAAACAGAAAATGGACATGGGCAGATGTTCATGGATGACGGCAAAAATCCGACATCTCTTGAGAATGATGAGTATGAGTTGGTGTCTTACAAAGCAACCAACACCGGGCGACAGTTAAGAATTGAAATGAATTGCAACAAGGGCAATTATTACGGAAAACCGGAGCAAAGACACTATATTGTTACAATACACAATTTAGAGAAAGAGCCAAGAAGAGTCAACATAAACGGAAGAAGAACAGACTTCTCGTATGATATAAACGGTTCAAAACTAATCATCCCATTTAACAGGGGAACGGAAAAAGTAGAAATAGTAATAAGAAAATAAGTATTAGAAAAAAATAAGACTCTGTGCTCTCAAAAATAGAATAGAGTTTGACTAAGATCGTTTAGTTAAGATTGTGGGAAATTCAATTAATCCCGATAGGGATTAAATCTGAATAACCGTAAGTAAAACTTACGGTTAAAACAGACCCAAAAATTTCAATCCCGAACGGGATTGAACCCTTTCAGACTTGACTAAACCACATAAGAGACCTATTTATAATTAATTAAAACAATACAAACATCAAAATAGAATAAAATGAAGAAATTTATTTTTCTGTTTGCCCTGATTGGCCTTATATCGGCCTGTGGTACGCAGACTCAACAAGAAATATCTAAAAAACAAAGACCTGTCAGCAAGGTTCCAATCCCGGATTGGAGTCATAACGCGGTAATTTACGAGGTAAATGTACGTCAGTTTACTCCTGAAGGTACTTTTGAGGCATTTGCAGAGCATCTGCCGCGACTGAATGAACTGGGAGTTGATTTTTTATGGTTTATGCCCATCCATCCCATTGGCGAAAAAGAACGAAAAGGAACACTTGGTTCCTACTACTCCATTAAAGACTACAAAGGTGTCAATCCCGAATTTGGCACTTTTGAAGACTTCAAAGCCATTGTTAATCAAGCGCACGATTTGGGAATGAAAGTATTTCTCGACTGGGTGGCCAATCATTCAGCGTGGGATCACCCATGGGTTGAAAAACATCCTGAATGGTACGATCGTGACTCATTGGGAAACATGTTTGCTCCTTACGACTGGACAGACGTAGCGCAGCTTGATTACAACAACCATGAAATGAGGGCTGCCATGATTGATGCGCTTGAGTTCTGGGTACGGGAGGCAAATATTGATGGCTATCGCTGCGATGTGGCCGGGCTGGTTCCTGTGGACTTTTGGGAGGATGCAAGGGTAGCACTGGACAAAATTAAACCTGTTTATCTTTTAGCTGAAGACGAAGATGAAACCGCACTCTTGAACAAAGCCTTTAACTCAAATTATGGTTGGTCGTTCCATCACATCATGAATGCCGTGGCAGCCGGAGAGCAGAATGTGACGCATGTTGTGGAATATTTCGAAAATCTCTACGAAACTTATCCTCTAGGGACTTACCCCATGCAATTCATCACAAACCATGACGAGAACAGTTGGGCATCAACCGAGTTTGAAAGAATGGGTGACGCAGTAAAAACTTTTGCCACGCTGACTTTCGCTATTGAAGGGATGCCTCTGATTTATACCGGTCAGGAAGTTGGAATGGATCACATGCTGGAATTCTTTGAGAAAGATGAAGTAGATTGGAGCGATCCTATGAATATGACGCCGTTCTACCAATCTCTTATCAGGTTAAAGAAAGAAAACAGAGCTTTATGGAACGGTAAAGCCGGTGGAGAAATGACCATCATAACCACCGAGTATCCGGAAGAGATCTTCCTATTTAAAAGGGAAAAAGACAACAACAAAGTTGTTGCCCTTTTTAATCTTTCTCCACAAGAAATTGTACTAGATGCCTCTGTTGGAATTTCCGGAGAGTATCAGGAATACTTTTCAAAGAAAAGCATGACTCTTCCATTTGAGTCATTAACATTGAAACCATGGGATTATAATATCATCACCATAAACAAATAACCATTCCTTCAAAATGGTTTGTCTAACCACTCCGGAGTTAAGCTTCGGAGTGGTTTTTATTTTACCGGCAACGTAAAATAAAAACTCGTTCCTCTCCCTTCCTGCGATTCAAACCAAATCTTCCCACCTAACATTTCAACGTACGCTTTGGCTATTGACAGTCCTAAACCTGTTCCTTTTAAGGAATGAGTGAGTGAGTTATTGACCTGTTGAAAGCGTTCAAATACCTGATAAAAACAATTTTCAGGAATTCCTACGCCGGTATCTTTCACATAAAGCTCAATATGGTCTGATTTAAATTGGTAACCGGCTATAATCTTTCCCTCCGGGGTAAATTTAACCGCATTCGATAGCAGATTATTCAAAATCTGACGCAGTTTAACCTCATCAGAATATATCATATCAGATGGTGTCACTGCTCCCTTTTCTATTAACAATTCTGCTTTTCCAGCTTTTACACGGGTTTTAAACAGTGCAAAAACCGAATCAAACACCTCATTAAGAGAGAATTCTGTTAACGACACCGTGATTTGACCCGCCTCAATTCTGGAAACATCAAGAATATCACTGATAATACCCAGAAGCAGATGACTATTTTCTTTAATTATCGTGATAAACTCCTCACGTTCGGCATCGCCTTCAGCCGTGCGTAAAAGTTCTGAAAACCCATATATCGCATTCATCGGAGTACGAATCTCGTGGCTCATATTTGCCAAAAATGCTGATTTTAAACGATCACTCTCCTCTGCCTTTTCCTTTGCTTTGGTTAACTCATTGTTTTTTTGTTCCAAAATGAGTTCATTTATTTTTCTTTCAGTGATATCTGTGATGGTACCAATGTAACCTTCAAAAACATCGTCATTTTTTTCAGGAACTGCGAAACCAAGAACCCAGACCACCGTCCTGTCAGGTTTGAGAAAACGATACTCCACTGATGAAGGCTGCTGGTCAAGAGTACGTTGTTTCCATCCGGAAACAACTCTGTTGAGATCTTCAGGATGAACAGCCCTCAACCAACCATCTCCAAGTGCTTCACTAAAACTCAGACCCGAAAGTTCAGTCCAACGTGGATTCACATATGTGGTATATCCATTTGCCCTGGTACGGAATATTCCCACCGGAGATATTTCAGCCAATTTATGGAACAACTTCTCACTTTCGAATAGTCTTTCTTCCTTTTCTTTTCTAAAATGAATATCCTGCATGGATCCTGTCCAGATTACATCTCCATTTGGAAGAATATAAGGAATAGACTCGTCCCTGTGCCATCGCTCGTTCTCATTTGTTATTAGTCGTCCTTCCCAAATAAATTTCTCTTTTCTATCGTACGCTCTTTGATTGGCCTCCAGAAAACTCTGTCTATCTTCGGGATGAATGGCATTTATTGGGATATATGGATTAGCCTTGAGTTCATCAACAGTTGTCCCTACCATTTTGGCAAACAGCTCGTTGCAGTACAACACATTGATAATAGGCATGCCTGACTCGTGATAAACGCTTCCCGCCTTCATCTTAATCCGGTATATACCTGATGGAACAGCCTGTACAACGCTGGTTAGAAAAGTCATTTGATCTTCCAGCTCGTTCTTTACCTGCTCCAATTCTGAGTTCTTTTCTCCTAAAAGTTGTGTGTGACTTTTAACGGCACTTCTTAATAATAGTGTAAACACCACAAACAACATGATTACACCCAACAATATATAGATCAACAAAAAAACATATCCGGGAATTCCGTCGGCCTGATCACGTTCAAGCCATTGACGCAAAGATCGGAAATAAACAGACTGTGGATCATTGATCATAACCCGAAGTCGTTGATCAACTTTTTCGATAGTTGATAAGTCAATATTCGGAGAAAACACAAAATGTAACTTAGAAGGACGAAGAACTACCGGAGAAGAGACAAAATCAGAATCAAACAGTCCGGAAAAATAGAAAAAGCGATCGGCAATAATAAAATCGACTTCATTCTTAGCCAGAGCCTGAGCCAATTCAGGATAGTTTCTGTAACCAATTACTTCATATTCCAATTGAAAAGAATTTGGCAGATCATCTCTTAAATATAATTCCTGTATTGAACCACGCAAAACACCAATCCTAGTCCCATCCAAATCTGCAACAGATGAGATAATTTCCCCCATTGAAAAAATCTCCAACCAGGATTCTATAACTGGTATCTGGTTAAAGTGAAAAATGGTATCGCGACCTGAAGAGTACGCAACATCAGGAAGTATGTCTATTTTCCCTCCCTGAATATCTAAATAAAAATCTTCCCACTCTCCTTCCACATAATCCAGCTTCCACCCCTCATTTTTGGCAATCTCATTCAATATATCTACAAAAAAACCAACAGGTTCTCCCGCATCATTAAAATAGAGTTTTGGAGGATTCGGATATATCCCTACTCGAAAAGTTTCCGCATTTACTATGAATTGAGCTGAAACAAACAAAATCAAAACTGAATAAACTCTTATGAGTTTATTCTCTGAAATATTTTGAATTATTTGTTTTAATCTATCCATAAAAAAACACGCTTACATGCGTTACATCCTACAATGTAATAATTACCAAATACATTTGCCAAAAGTAAATAAAAAAAAACAACCTGCTCAAATAATTATGTAGCATAGCATTAAAAGTAAATATCTCAAGGCTTTTAATTTTCCACAGAAATATTTGCACAAAAAGCCATGCAAAACCAATATAGGTTTTGCATGGCTTTCATCAATAAAATAAACTCAAAGAGTTTTAATCTCTACCAAGCTGCAGTAGGAAGTTCCTTTCTGATAACATCTTCTTTCACGTCCCTGTCAAAACTTACCATTCCCGGCTCATAGTCAGGCATCACCACAACGCCAGTATATTTTCCTTCCAAACGAATGGGCTCTTCTCCTTTTTTATCAGACAAAGAAACATTGTCAAGATATAGCTCATACACATCGTGTGCTACCATCGCTCTCTCTTCTGATTGAATCGAAACATTTCTCATATTGAGGTTTTTCACTCTGTGAAGACGAATTCCTTCGCGGGCATTTACCACTTCAATATTCTCCAGATAGATATCCTCAAGCCATTTTTCAGGCAGACCATTTAAAACTATTGCTCTGGGGACTCCGTCAATTCGTATGTTTCTGATGTCGATGTTTCTTAACAGTGGAGCAGGGCCAACTCCAGCTCCTGTGTAAAATGTATTGAAGTTAAGAGCTTCATATGTAGAATTAATCACCTCTATATCTCTGATATATATATTCTCAGTAACATTTCCCCTACCACGGGCAGTTTTAAATCGGATCCCACGATCACAATCTTCGAACAATGCATTGTGAACATAAACGTTTCGAATACCTCCCGAAGTTTCACTTCCAAACACTACACCTCCACTACCGGTAACCACTCTGTAGGCATGGAAATGACGAATCACAACATTTTCTGTCGGAATATTGATTTCCAATCCTTCTTCGTTAAAACCAGATTTGATAACAATGGCGTCATCTCCCGTACTTAAGGTAGTATGCTCAACCAAAACGTCTCTTGATGAGTCAATCACAATTCCATCACCATTATGAGAATCCCGGCTATTGATGGTGACATCACGTATGATGGCACGTTGCGAATAAACCAAATGTAGGTTCCACATCGGCCCGTTATTAACGGTAATTCCTTCAATCAACAGATCTTCAGACTCCCAGAAAACAACAAAATTTGGTCGCATCCCCTCTGTACCTGAACCTTTTCCAAAATTTGTTCTTCTTGACAAAGGAACTTTGGTTGCTTCTGCCCTGGGCTGAACAGTCCAGTCTGCCAGCCAATGACCAGCCTGTCCGTCAAGAACTCCTTTCCCGGTAATTGCAACATTTCTCACTCTGTAAGCATAAATAAGAGGAGAGTAGTTATATACTTCAACACCTTCGTATCGCTGAATAACTACAGGCAGGTAGTCCTCTTTATCTTCACTGAAGTACACTGTACTTCCTTCAGAAATGTGTAAATGAATATTACTTCTCAGGTGAATCGGTCCGGTTAACCAGTTTCCGGCAGGTATTAATACTTTTCCTCCACCAACTGCATGTGCAGCATCAATGGCGCGATGAATGGCCTCTGTGGATTTAAAAGACTTATCGCTTCCCATTTCTTTGGCTCCAAAATCGACAATATTAAATACGCGATCAGGAAACGTGGGTCTTTCCAATTGAATCATTTCAAATGGCGCCACAATAGGAGCAATCTCATAAGGAATTGTTGCCACAGGTTTCACCTGTGCACATGCTACAGTTCCAAAAAAAGTTACAAGGATAATGCTAAGTAATCCAAACTTTGACTTTTGCACCAACCTCATCCGAATGTCAGATAAATAAAATCTCATAGAATGTCATATTAAGTATAGTCGAATTATTCTTTATCACAAATATCTTATAAAAACGTGAATAAAAGTTGTCACATTTTATCTGAATAAGTGTGACTAGTTATTAATTAAAAAAGTTTTGGCAACATACACACACATATTAGATAGTTTGAAACAAACCGACTGGGTCAATTTTAACAAAAGTCGAAAATGAACACTTAAATAGCTTCGTAGAAATAAAAGATGAAACTAGTGTAACCATCAAACCATAAATAAAACTTTTCGCCAAGGAGGAAATGATTCCTTATCTATGAATATTCTGGAGAACCTATCTGATCATTTATTGGCATTAAAAATCAAAAGTCCTGTGCAGCGTGCTGCACAGGACTTTTAAAACATACATTTTCAACAAGTTCACCTTTGGATGATCAGCTTAAGACTCTCACAGCCTTCATCCGAGCATAAGTTTACAACGTAAACTCCAATTGGCAAGCCGGATACATCTATTTTCTGATTCAGGACATCAACGGTAGTAACAATCACCTCACGCCCCGTAATATCATAAATAATAACACTCAAAAATCGAGAGGCATCAATAAAGATCTCTTCTTTTGCGGGATTTGGCCATACTTTCATATCTTTCAATTCGTGAGAATTGAACCCAGTACAGACCTCAACGGTTATCTGCATAACTCCTTCACCAATACAACCATTTCCATCAGTGTAAAAATACTCAACATCAAACAATCCGTCTCCTGATATTTGCGGATCAAAAGAGCCATCCATAACCCCTAAACCAGAATACTGACCACCAACCGGAGTCGCACCCGACAACTCTATGGGTGAATCATTTGTGCATAAGGTCAGATCAGGAGGCATTACGATTTCAGGATATGTAAACACTTCTGCTGAGAAAACTCCGGTACTTGTACAACCATTTTCGTCTGTGTATAGATATTCAATCTCATGAACACCTATTCCTGATTCACGTGGATTAAGAAACCCTTCGTAAACACCGGAACCCGAATAGATACCACCAACAGGCAGTGCCTCCGGCAGTTCCAGCGGCGCATCATTCAAACACAACTGCAGATCAGACGGCATCACGATCTCAGAGAGCGGAAACACCTCTGCAATAAACACCCCAATACTTTTACATCCATTTTCAGATGTATAAAGGTATTCAATCTCATGAACACCTACTCCTGATTCCTGCGGATCAAAAATGCCTTCCTGAACTCCAGAGCCTGAGAATACTCCACCGACGGGCAAGGCCCCGGATAACACTAATGGGACATCATTAATACATAACACCTCATCATCGGGCATTGTAACTTCAGGAGATGGAAGCACAACCAAAGTCAACAAAACTGTGGAATCACAGCCATTGTAGGCCTTAAACATTTCGGTATAGGTACCTGGCTCAGTAAGGTTTTGTCTTCCAAAATAATAAACATCACCTTGACATAGCTCATCTTCATCAGTTTCGAAGTAATTCTCATGCTCATGTGAAATACTTATTGATTGATTCCCCAGATTAAAAGGAATTTGATTTCCATTGAAATCACTGAATTCAACCTCCTCATCCACCCATGAAAAGGAGGTAGAAACTCCAAGATCAGCATCAAATCGCAACTCGATAAGCATATCATCACCAACATTAGCAGGCTCAGCTGAAGCCCAGGAAATATAAATCAAATCACCGATTTGATTTACTGATAATACGCCATCTTCCATCTCACTGTGTACCCAATCATACCCATAAAAATCCACATCATCTGAATCAAAAGCAACAACAAGAGATATGGCTCCCAAATTATTGGCATTGGTGACCTTTATAGGTAAATAAAGCATCCCAGCACATAATCCCGTGTTATGATCAAACGAGACAGAAATCAAGGGGGTTGTGACCTCCAACTTACCTGCATTTGAGAAAACCACAGGAGGACAACTTCCAGAAATTTTACATCGATATAAGTTGCCTTGCATTTCGGATGTCACATTACTTAAGGTTAATTGAGTGCTGGTTACCCCGCTATAATGCCCACCATTGGATAAATCGCTCCAGTTTTCGCCACTATCTGTACTCTCCTGCCATTGGTACGACAACCCTGCCCCTGAAGCCTGCACAGCAAACTGCACGCTTCCGGTTCCATAAATACTTTGATCTTCAGGGTGCGAATTTATAACAGGATTTTGAGGAACATTAATATTCCCGTTTTGATAGGACGAAAAGATATCTAATCCGTTAATATTAACATACTCAGAACCTGCCCTCCAGTTAAGAGGAGAACTCCCAGGAACACCATCAAATTCAAACTCTACTAACACTCCATTATCGGGAATGGAGGCCGCGGTGGTGCCCACCCAACTGAGATATAACACCCCCTCATCGGCATTTACCGCAAACATGCCGTCTCTCAGACTCTCGTGCAAACTACTGTATCCGGTAAACTCCAATACCTCATCATTATATTCAAGTGCAAGAGAAAAGGCTCCGACTCTTGAGAAACTGCTTACCCTGACAGGAATTGCAATTTCCCCGGGACATATAGTTGATGTACCCAATGAAGTGGAAATGTTAGGCAAGACAGTAAGCGTGGCTTCCCTACTATGTAACGTTGGCTCGCAAGCTCCTGTTATCCGGCAACGATAAACGTTTTCATCCAGATCTATTCCGACAGAAGATATTGATAAAGTAGCAGTTGTTACACCCGAATACCCGCTGCCATTATTCAGGTCGGTGAAAGTTTCTCCGCCATCGGTGCTTATCTGCCAACGGTATGACAAGCCGGTTCCGGTTGCTGATAGCGGGAATGTAACATTTTGATTCTCTGCAATCACCCTGTCGGGTGGTTGATTCGTAATCTGGGGCAAAGAATTTACTTGCAAACTGCCGTTGTTATATACACCGGGAATTTCATTCATGAATGAACTAAAAAACTCATTTGATTCAACCTGCCATTGCAATTGGCTGTTTCCAGGCTCAACATTAACCAACAATTCAAATAGTGGCTCATCAATAATCGTCATGGGCTCCAAGGCAGCCCATGAAAGATAAACAATCCCATCCTCCTGGTTTACTACAACGGCATTGTTAAAATCAGGATGGAAATTATCAACATCTAAAAATTCAACCACATCCGCATTAAAACCTATAGCTAACGAAAAAGAAGATACATCGATGAAACCCTCCGTTTCAATAGGTATTGAATGTGTTCCCGGACAAATATTTAAAGAGGGCATAGATGCTATAACCGGCTTTATAACTTCCAGCAAAACATTATTAGAAAAAACTGAAGGGGAGCATGTGCCCGAAACATGACAACGATAAAGGTTGCCGCTTAATCCGATTGACGCATTGGTTACCCTCAGATTGGCAGTGGTCACATTGGAATAAGGCGCTGCGTTTGATAAATCTGAAAACGTTTCTCCCCCATCTTCGCTCACCTGCCATTGGTAACTCAACTGAGTACCCTGTGCTGAAACAGAAAAAACAGCGGTACCGTTTTCCAGAATACTTTGCGTAGTGGGCTGAAGAGTTATTGAAGGTGGCTGCAATAACGTAACAGAGCCTCCTTGAAAAGATACATCCAAAACCTCTCCGGAATCATTGCTTATTTCGCAATTTCCGGGGGTTGCAAGATCCCAACCCAGTGAACTGCTTCCATATTTCAGAACCTCAAATTCCAATTCAAGCAGCACACCGTCATCAATACTTACTGGATTGGTGTCAATCCAACTTATCATCACACGTCCATTGCCACCATTAACAATCAGCATACCACTACCAATATCGGCATGTCTGTTTTGGTAATTGACATATGTAAATTCTTCCTCATTGTACTCAAGTACCAGAGATATGGCTCCTACATTATTAAAGTTAGAAACTTCTACCGGCACTGCGATTTCATAGGAACAGTCGGTGACTGTTCCTATTTTGACAACTGCGTTTTCCGAAAAGAGTGCTTGCTGCCCAAAAAGTACAATAAGAGAAAGAACGATTAATTCTTTAATGCAATTTCTCATAATTATCTATTTGGACACAACAATTTTTACAACTTTAATGCTTTCACTATAATTTGTATTAACCCTCATATTCAGCATATAAACACCATTCGCTAACAAAGAAGCATCCATACTATACTGATGACTGCCAGGCATAAAAGACTGCTCATCTGACTGATAAACCGATGTACCGGCAGCGTTAACCAACTCAAATGAAACCTTAGCGTCACTTTCGAGGGCAAAACTTACTGTTGCACTCTCTTTTACCGGATTAGGATACACTACCAGCGATGATGTCTTAATATTGTTTTTATCCAGAGATGTTGCTACCGTTCTTAACTCGGGAGCAGATATATTAGCTCTTAAAGGTTCTCCCCACTGATTGGCGATTTCAATGTGCTCGTACAATTCTGGCAATACAGATTCAGAAGTTGGGGCAAAATCCAATGCTTCCATCTCTACAACAATGCGCAGAGGTTGTCCCTGATTCGTTTGAATCGGTTCAGTTCCTGCCCATGCAAAACGGAATAATCCGTTTTGTGCACTATGTACAAACCCATTTCCACCATCAAAACGCACGCCTTTCACTTTCATCATATCCTCAGGATAATAAAACCCAAAGGAGATGGCACCAGCATTTTCATCAATATCAAAATCGAAAGGCAATTCAAATTCATTGTATGATGTTACAACCACTTCTCCCGAAGGGGTAATTCCTTGTCCTGTTTTCAGGCTCTTCAAGAGGCTGTATGAACCGTTAACATCGCCAAAACATAAAACTCTCAGAACACTTAAAATGGAGTTCCCATCCACTAAATAATCATCGTAATGATATAGAAAATCGCCTGATGGAAACTCGTCAATCAATCCGGCATATCGTTTCAACATAAAGAGTGCATCGGTTCCATTAACACTTCCGCTCAGATTTACATCTGCTGCTGCAAGACTTAGCCCGGTAAGTAGTTCCTTGCGGGTAAAATGATTCAAAACCAACAAAGCATCTGTTGCATTTACTCCACCCCATGGTTCAGCAGGCTCAACCACCATTCGATAACCTCCCGTTGCAAATGGAGCAAATGCAAAAGCCCCGGTTTCAGAAACTGTCTGCTGAGAAATGACCCCTCCGGCAAAATCAACAATACTTACCACCGCCTCGCTCATTGGAGTTGAAGTGGAATTGCCATAAAACAGTTCTCCGGTTAGAACAATCTCGTCGCTTTCAACCCAAGGGAGTTGGGCAAACTCTACAAAATTAACTTTACCCCGATTGGATTGATTAAAAACATCATATACCACATTTGAAATCATGGCCGAATCGGCTGCACTCCAAAAGTTGTAGCGGGCATCAACATCAATCGTAGTGTTATTATAAACAGCAAAATCGGAAATACCATAAAAATTATTGACATATTTAGGTTTCCCACCAAGTACCACATTGCTGTTGCCATCCAAATAGATGGATGATGCCTGATTGTTGGCGAAAGTATTATTCCGTAGCGTATCAGGCTGTGAGTTCCAAAGCCTCATGCCATAACCTGCTGAATTACGAACCGTATTGTTGTTAAAAGTGGGCTCGGTGGTTCTGTCAAAGAATATATTGTATTCTGTTCCATGTTCAATAATGCAATATTTCATCTCGGAAGAAGCCTCATACAAATTACTTCCAATATTAAAATTAATGCCACCCCAGCCTTCAGCAGCTTTATAAGCAGTAAAAACAATTGGAGCATCTTCAGTTCCAACGGCCAATAAACTTCCTACATACCGAGTGCTATTTTCCTCTCCCACATTAAGTGAAACACCTGGACTAAAGTGCATTTCAACGCCAGGCTCAATGGTTAAATCAACATTATTCCTGTCACCGCGCAAAACGATATCGCCCGTTACATGATAAGGAATTCCATCGTTTACATAAGTCCCATCACTTGCAAAATTACCACCACTTAAAGATATAAATTGCATTCCATTGTCTTCATAACTGTTGCTTTCAAGAACAGGAAGACTATTCCATGCAGCTAAGAACAATGGATACTCTCCATTTCCAACAAAGGAACTATTACTTATAGATGGCGTACTGGCTCCTGTGACAAAAATCCCGTGCTCCCCATTATTCAATATTTGACATTGTTCAATCACAGGGGAAGCAGCATTTAAATAAACACCACTCTGAGCAGCATTTCTGATTGTAACATTTTCCAATACAGGTGTGGTTGTTCTGTCGCAGAATATATTATATTCGGTTCCATACTCAACAATACAATGCTTCATCTCTGAAGAAGCCGCATACAAATCACTTCCAATATTAAAATTAATGCCACTCCAGCCTTCAGCAGCTTTATAAGCAGTAAAAACAATTGGAGCATCTTCAGTTCCAACGGCCAATAAACTTCCTACATACCGAGTGCTATTTTCCTCTCCCACATTAAGTGAAACACCTGGACTAAAGTGCATTTCAACGCCAGGCTCAATGGTTAAATCAACATTATTCCTGTCACCGCGCAAAACAATATCACTTGTCACGTGATAAGGTATCCCATCGTTAACATAAGTAACATCACTCGTGAAACTACCACCGCTTAGCGATATAAATTGCAATCCATTACCTTCATAACTGTTATTTTCTATAATTGGAATGCTATTCCATGCTGATACCACTATTGGATACTCTTCATTGTTAGAAAAGATGGTATTATTTATAACCGGTGTATTTGAACCGCTAATTACAACCCCGTTCTCTCCATTATTTAACACTTGAGAATGGCTTAATTCTCCACGACCGTTACTATAGCGAATGCCATCACCTTCAGAATTTCGTATGATACTATTGACAATATTAACAACTGATCCTTCAGCATAAATATTGTAAAGCCTTCCATTCTCTACAACACAATATGCTAATTCTGAAGGAGCTTGCCCAGATATATTTAATCTAAGATGAATACCATCCCATCCTCCAGGCTCTCCGTTAAAGGAGGTGAATTTTATGGGTTGCTCTTCAGTTCCTACAGCATATAATTCACCAAAATTAACAGATGATGTGCTAAAATACATGCTAGCACCTTCTAAAGCTTTAATGGTGTTTCCGGGCTCTATGGTTAAACGTCTGTTAGCTCGAACTGTTAATTGACCCAACAGAATAATATCATAATCAATGGTAAACCATGTTTGATCGTTTGTGATATCCCCCTCCGGCAGAACAATGCCATTAAACTCGTTATCAACCAGTATGGGACTCCCCCCAGGCTGCCTGATGCTGGTATTGGGGGTATTGTAATATATTCCATACTTATTTTCACTAATGGTTGTAGTGGTAAAAGTTGGGTTGGAGTCAAAACCAGTCATCATAACCCCGGCATCTCCATTATTGCTAATGTCTGTATTGATAAATGTTGGAGAAGATGATTGCAAGCTAATCCCATGCGACGCATTATTTATCACGTGAGTATTCTCAATATTAATATTTGCATTTTGCAAACGAATTCCTCTACCTGTAGAATTCCTGATCACAGAATTATTCAACATAGGCTCGGTAGTGTCGCTGCAACGCAGGTTCGCATTATTGGTTCCATGTCCTGCGTTTGATATCACCACATAATTAAATTGAGAAGACACCCCGTTGTTACTGTTCGCACTGAACCAAATTCCTCCCCAAAGCCCCTCTTCATCAAGATAACCGGTAAAATATACAGAATCACCTTCCAGTCCGTTACAAACAATATTAGCCTGTCGAACCTCCATGGTTACCTCAGGTAAAAACAAAAGTTGTGTTCCTGCTTCAAATGTATGGGTTCCACCGGTAAAAGTAATGTTTTCGGTCACCCAATATGGGCTTGCAGCTTTAGTATAGGTAACATTTCCACTGAGGTTTCCGCTTAACTGACTACCGGGCGTTCGCATGGTAACACTACTCAAAGTAGCCTGCGCAGCTGTTTTATCATTGAAAAACTTAACTTTGTATTGCAGGTATCTCGCGGTTTCTTCAATTTCAATGGGACTTATATCCTGATAAGTGTTCCAACTACTCCATACTCCATCATTACCGGCAATTCTATAGGATACTTCCAATCCTGCACCATCTGCTATGCTTCTTGCGAAGGAGAGTTCGCTAATGGTACGCTCGGCACCAAGCTCATCAAACTTGGTTGAAATAAACAAACCTTTACTTTTTCGATTGGTTGAAAGCGTTAGTAAACTATACCTCGCATTTACAATCGGAACCCCTGAAAGATTGGTTCCTCCGCTATACACCACTTGTCCGTTTGCTCCAAATGCCACAAAATCCTTTACATAATCAACCATCCCCGTAGAGGAACTCCAAACCAGTGGAGTGGTTGTTACGTCAGCAAAAGCAACACTGTTGGTAATAGAAGTCGAATTCTCGCCTCCCATCACCACCAAAAGCCCATTGGCAATAAAAGATGAGTGATGACTAACAGCCTGAGGGAGGTTTGTTTCAGAAACCCATCCTCCCAAATTGCCATCTGACTGAGAAGAATTACGGAATACAGTATTGAGTTTTTCATCATCATTATTAACACCGCCTATCACAATAACATCTTCACCATCTACCACCATGGTATGATTTCTCACCTCCACAGGCAGAACAGTTGTTACTTCAAACTCTGATAATTTACCGTTAGCCAATACTTGTGCCACCCATACTTCAGAAGTTCCACTACCATTTGAAAGTTGAGAGCTTCCACCGGTAACATAGACATATCCGTTACAAAACACAGCAGTGTGCCCATGCAATGATGATGGCAAACGAATTTCCATCTCTTGCCATTGTCCAATATTTCCATTCAAACTCATGGAGGCATAAAAAATTCTGTCACTCACCTCATCGTCTGTAGCACCACCTAACACATAAATGGTATTGTCTCCAATGACCATGGCATGGTTTCTAACCCCTTTGGGAAGAGCCGACACCGTTGTCCAGCCACTAATTCCCGAAGCTTGCAAAGCAGCCCGATAAACTTGTGCCGAGTTATTGGTTCCATTAAAACCACCGGATAGATATACAAAACGATTATTCCAGGTAGCCGCCTGATGACCACTCAGCGTTTGAGGAATAACTGTAGTCGTGACCCAGTTGCCCATAGACAATGCCTGAAAAGGCAAGCCAATGGCATTGGAACCAACCAGTAAATCATTGAAATTACCGATATTAAAATCATCATTACTGGTGTGAGTAAATGAGACCTGCGCATGCAGTGACAAGGAGAGAAAAAGAAGAAGATGAACTAATAATACAGACGCACGTCCCCCAACAAAGTGTAGAAACTTTTTCATAAAACAGTTGCTTTTTGGTTTAAATTTTAATGAGCTTTTGTTATGGGTTAGGAAGGTTCATACAAAGAAACTATAAACTAATTATTTTATACGCAATTCACATAACTGGTTTCAATTATATGATGAAAGCATAAAAATAGATGATAAATGGCATATAAAATAGTACAAACACTATATAAAACCACTCTAAATTACAGATTAAACCATCCCTCTATTTGACATAAACCGATGACCGATATAAGCAAGTATAAGGACAGCCACTCCCATAAAAGAATAAAACCCTGAAAACCCATCGGACCAAAAGGCCTGACGAACCGCACCAAGCAAGGCTATTGCAGAAAAGAGAAGATAAATAACAGGCAACCATGGGTATCCTGTTGCTTTATAAGGTCTGAACCTATTGGGTTGCTTTGCTCTTAAAACAAATAGGGCCAAAACAGTCAAAGAGCCGGTTATGAACATGGCAATACTGGCCATCTCTATAATGGCATAAAAGCTACCGGTAAGAACCAAAAAAACTGCGAAGATTGCCTGAACCCATAAGGCTCTTCCCGGGACTTTCATTTTATTAAGTCGTGCAGCTCCCGTCCAAAAAGCCCTCTCTTTTGCCATGGCAAATGCCACACGCGCACTGGTCAATATTGTGGCATTTAATGAAGTTACAATGGCAATGGTGATGGTGATTAAAACCAAATTTGCCATAATTGGACTGTTTAGTGCTCTGGCCATGGCAGTTCCCGCATCCATATTTTTGAGGGATGACAATCCCTCAAAACCAAGAGACAATACAAAAGCAGCACACATCAAAATATAGAGAACAGTAACAACAGCCGTAGCCCAGGTCATGGATTTTGGGATGTTACGACCGGGATCTTTTACTTCACCTGCAACATAAATAATATTAAGCCATCCGGAATATGCAAAATTCACAAATAGAAAAGCAGTAATGACGCCTCCGGCTGAAAGCGATGAATCCCAAACCTGAACAGGTTGATCCGGCCTGATGCTCCATCCACTTAACACAGCGTAACCACCAAGAAAGATTAGGAAAAGAATCGGGATAAGGGTAAAAAGAATTTGTGTTCGTGCTGCAATTCGAGTTCCGGCATAATTTATGGCAGTAATCAAAAGAATTAATAATACTGCGAAAAAATTAGCTTTTGGCAGAGGAATACCCGGTGCAATATTGGCCATCATATCCAAACCGGATAGAGCAGATATCTGATACTGAAAAACCGCCACAGCCATTCCGGCAATTGAGCCGCCAAAAATGGTGACAAACAAAACCCAACCGGAGGCAAAAGCAACGGAATCACCGTAAGCTTCTTTCTGGAAAACATAATCCCCTCCGGCTTTTGGGAGCATTGCTCCCAATTCGCCACACGCAACAGCCCCTGAATAGGCAAAAAATCCACCCAGAAGCCAAATCAGAAAAAACATCAGAAGGGAACCTGTTTCAAAAGCAACTGCAGATGGGAAAAGGAAAATACCAACTCCCAACATGGAGCCTGCAACCACAGTAAAACCTGCCATTGGACCAATTACCCGTGGCATATGTACACCATCTCTTCCCTGTTCAAAATCGTCCATAATTATCTCTTCAATAACAATAGATTTTGAAAGATATAAAAAAGCACCTCTTTCACAAACAAAATAAATTAAAAACGAAACGGGCCTGCTTCACTTTTGAAGCAGACCCGTTTTCCCCCTTTAATAACCTTAAAATCAAACTATCGTGCAAACAAGAGTTCGCGATATTTAGGTAGTGGCCACATTTCATTATCCACAATAAGCTCAAGCTTATCAATGTGGTAACGAATATCATCCAGATATGGACGAACAGTTTTATCATAAAGTTCGGCTGCTTTATGCGCATCCTCTTCTTTATTAGCCACTTTTCTTGCTTCAACCATTTCATGAACTTTGTTTTTAATGTTCTGAATATGGTATGAAGTCTTTTTAATCAAATCGACACGATCCCCGGCAAGTTCATTGAAATCAGCTGTATCACCAAATACATCTTTCAATCCTTGAACGTTGGTGATTAGAGTGTTCATGTACTTAACACCGGTAGGAACGATATGGTTGATGGCTATATCACCCAACACACGAGATTCAATCTGAATCTTTTTCATATATTTCTCCATCTCCACCTCAACGCGAGCTTCTAATTCTTTGGGATCAAACACACCGTTGGCAGCAAACAGAGCTTTAGATTTATCAGTAAGATAGGCATGTAAAGCTTCAGGAGCATTCGAGATGTTATATAAACCTCTTCGAGCTGCTTCCTCAACCCATTCCGGACTGTACCCGTTTCCATCAAAACGAATTTTCTTAGTCTCTTTGATGTAGCGTTTCAATGTTTGAAGAATGGCCTCATCCTTTTTAACGCCTTTCTCAATTAAGCCATCTACCTCTGATTTGAATTTCTTCAGCTGCTCTGCAACAATGGTGTTCAGCACAATCATTGCTGATGCACAGTTTGCAGAAGAACCAACAGCTCTGTATTCAAACCTGTTTCCTGTGAAAGCAAAAGGTGATGTACGGTTACGATCGGTATTATCGAGAAGAATTTCTGGAATTTTACCAATATTCAGCTTGATGGAAGTCTTTTCATCAGGCGTCATCTTCTTATCTGGTACAGTTTCCTCAAGCTCGTCCAACACACGGTTTAACTCGTGACCAAGGAATACCGAGATAATTGACGGAGGTGCTTCGTTAGCACCTAATCGGTGCATATTACTAGCAGTCAAAATACTTCCGAGTAGCAAATCCTGATGCTCGTATACAGCCTTCATTACATTCAGTAGGAATGTCAAAAACTGCATGTTGGTACGTGGATTCTTTCCTGGGGACAACAGGTTAACACCTGTATCTGTGCTTAGCGACCAGTTGTTATGTTTTCCTGATCCATTAATTCCTTTAAATGGTTTTTCATGGAAAAGAATTCGGAAACCATGTTTACGAGCAATTCTTTTCATCACATCCATGATTAACTGGTTGTGATCGTTGGCCAGGTTACACTCTTCAAAGATAGGAGCTACCTCAAACTGGTTTGGTGCTACCTCATTGTGCCTGGTTTTCACAGGAATTCCAAGTAGGTAAGCCTCGTGTTCGAAGTCTTCCATGTATGCAATAACTCTTTCAGGAATGCTGCTGAAATAATGATCTTCTAACTGTTGATCTTTACTCGAGGAGTGTCCCATAAGGGTTCTTTCAGTCAACATAAGATCCGGACGTGCCATAAAGAGTCCTTCATCAACTAAGAAGTACTCCTGCTCCCATCCAAGATTACTTGATACTTTGCTTACGTTTTTATCAAAATACTGACAAACATCCACAGCCGCCTTATCAACGGCTCCAAGAGCTTTCAACAATGGCATTTTGTAATCCAGAGCCTCTCCGGTATAGGAAATAAAGATGGTTGGAAGACACAATGTTGTACCTACGATAAACGCAGGGGAGGATACATCCCAAGCTGTATATCCACGAGCTTCGAAAGTGTTTCGTAAGCCTCCTGAAGGAAGACTGGATGCATCAGGTTCCTGTTGAACCAGAAGTTTTCCACTGAAGCTTTCTACCACACCATTGCTGACTGAATCAGTCACAATAAATGCATCATGCTTTTCAGCAGTGGCATCCGTAAGAGGGTGAAACCAGTGTGTATAATGGGTAGCCCCGTTCTCGGTAGCCCAAGCTTTCATTCCCAAAGCAATCTGGTCTGCCATTTTACGATCGATTCGGGTACCTTTATTAATAGCTTCCATTATATGCTCATAGGCATCTTTAGAAAGATATTTTTTCATTTTAGGTTTATCGAAAACCTGCTTGCCATAATACTCTGAGGTAGCTCTACCCAGTTCATCAATGTACATGGGCTTCCTTTTCAGAAGCTCCTTCAATGCCATAAATCTTAATGTTGCCATATCAAATTGTTTATTTAGAGAGTTAGACACTACAAATATGTAACTTTTTTATTAAACCCCCTTACATATTCATGTTAAAAAATATAAATAACATTCTTTTTTATAACTCCACCCCCTTTTTAAACACACTCAACGCATCCATTTGCATTAAAAAAGGAAGCTACCCCTTATTTTTTACTTAGGTATTCATGAACTTTTTCTGCTGCTTCCCGACCCTTGGCAATAGCAGTCACCACCAAACTGGCTCCGTTTGCTGCGTCACCCGCAGCAAAGACCCCATCCATACTGGTTGAATAGTTATCATCTATCTTAACATTACCTCTTGGATCCAACTCCAGATTAAGTTCTTTTATTAATCCTTCATGAACTGGATGAACAAAACCCATTGAGAGAAAAACCATATCAGCCTCAATCACTCTCACCGTATCAGGCTTTTCGTTCATCTTCCAATTTCCATTTTCGTTGGCCCACTCAACCTCCGCCACTTCAACACCGGTAACAACCCCATCTTTACCTAAAAATTTACGGGTGGCCAAACTCCACATTCTTTCACACCCCTCTTCATGAGATGAGGATGTCTTTAGTACATTTGGCCAATATGGCCAAGGGTTACCTGGCCTGCGTTTAGCCGGAGGTTTTGGAAGAATTTCTAACTGACCAACCCATGAGGCTTTTTGACGGTTTGCTGTCCCTACGCAATCGCTTCCGGTATCGCCACCTCCAATTACCAGAATCTTTTTCCCTTTCGCTTCAATTCTTTCACCGTTGAAAGTAACACCCCGGTTGACTTTATTCTGCTGAGTCAGATACTCCATTGCAAAATAGACACCTTTCAATTCGCGCCCTTCAACCGCCAGATCTCTAGGTTTCATAGCGCCAATTGCCAACACTACTGCATCATATTTCTTCAGTATCTCCTTTCCGGTAATATTCTCACCAACGGACGTATTCGTCTTAAACTCTATCCCTTCTGTTTCAAAAATCTGAATTCTTCGGTCTATCACCTTTTTATTTAGCTTAAAATCCGGAATACCATAACGCAATAAACCGCCGACAGCATCATCACGCTCAAATACAGTAACTGAATGTCCGGCCTGATTCAATAAATCAGCCACAGATAACCCCGCAGGCCCTGAACCAATCACTGCAACTTTTTTCCCGGTGCGCTTCTTTGGTATACGTGGCTTGATCACACCAAGCTCAAAAGCTTTCTCCACAGTTGAAGACTCATTCTCCCGAATGGTCACAGCCTCTTCATGGATAGCCAACACACATGACTTTTCACATGGTGCCGGACATACTCTCCCGGTAAATTCAGGAAAACTGTTTGTTGAGTGAAGAATTTTATACGCCTCATCATAATCACCTTTATATAAAGCGTCCTGCCACTCTGGAATCTTACTTCCTACAGGACACGCCCAATGACAAAACGGAATGCCGCAATCCATGCAGCGGGACGCTTGTAACCGGCGATCCTGATCATTCAACACCTGCTCTACTTCACCATAATCATCAACTCGCTCATTGACCGGTCTGTTTCCACTGAATTTTTGCGGCACCTCTATAAAACCTCTTGGATTTCCCATAATTCTATTTTATTATTCAGCCATCCGGCGTTTTACCGGAATGGCCAAAGTACTACTTAAGTTAAATAAACAACTACTCTCTGATGTAAGGAGCATCTTCCGTCTCTTTAAGCTTCTGCTCCAGCTCCATTAATTTTTGTTGTTGAAGAACCTTTTTATATTCGAAAGGAATTATTTTTACAAACTTCGGAAGATAGTAATCCCAATTAACAAGAACTTCTCTTGCTTTAGCACTGTTTGTATGCAACAGATGGTTATTTAACAGCTCCTGAAGCTCTTTAACATCATCGTAGTCGTGAACCGGATTCAGCTCAACCAAACCTTTATTACAGAAATAATCAAGCTTACCACTTTCATCCAGCACATAAGCTATTCCTCCACTCATTCCGGCAGCAAAATTTCTTCCGGTTGGTCCAATTACAACCACTCTACCTCCGGTCATATACTCACAGCAATGATCTCCAACTCCTTCAACTACAGCATTAGCTCCTGAATTCCTGACTGCAAACCTTTCACCTGCCACGCCATGTACGTAAAGACTTCCTGAGGTAGCACCATATAATACAGTATTTCCAATAATGATATTTTCCTCAGGTTTAAATGAAGACCCTTTGGGCGGTACAACCACGATTTCTCCACCCGACAAACCTTTACCCAGATAGTCGTTGGCATCACCTTCCAAACGAATGCTGACACCTTTTACTAGAAAAGCTCCCAAACTTTGTCCTGCCGAACCTGTGAATGTGCAGTTAATGGTACTTGGTGGTAAACCCTCTTCACCATAAACCTTTGAAACCTCACCGGACAACATGGCTCCTACTGTTCTGTCGGTATTAGCAATTGGGTGAGCTATCCAGACCTTGGTTTTATTTTGAATGGCAGGTCTGGCCTGGCGAATTAATTCATGATCCAGCACCTGGTCAACCTTGTGCTTTTGAACCAGGGTCTGACGAATGGGATATTTACGTCCCTCTTTAGGGAAGTAGGTTAAAGCAGATAAGTCAAGTCCTGAAGTTTTCCAGTTGCCAACCTCTTTGTTTTGCTCTAACAGATCAGCACGACCTATGATTTCATCCATGGATTTAACGCCCATTGCAGCAAGATGCTCACGCACCTCTGTTGCAATAAATGTAAAGAAGTTAACCAGATGTTTATGCTTTCCTATGAAACGCTTGCGAAGTTCCTCATCCTGAGTGGCAATTCCGGCGGGACAAGTATTTAAATGACATTTACGCATCATAATACAACCAAGCACAACCAAACCGGCAGTTGCAAAGCCATACTCTTCCGCACCCATAAGCGCCATTTTAATAACATCAAGCCCTGTTTTTAACTGCCCGTCGGTCTGAATCTTTACTCGTCCGCGCAGGTTGTTTAACACCAGAGTTTGCTGCACCTCTGCCAATCCAAGTTCAACAGGAAGACCTGCATGCTTGATTGAACTAACCGGACTAGCACCGGTTCCACCCTCGGTCCCGCTTATGGTTATAAGATCGGCATGAGCTTTAGCCACACCTGCCGCAACAGTTCCAACTCCGGTTTCAGAAACCAGTTTTACACTGATTTTAGCTGATGGATTGGTACATTTCAAGTCGAATATTAATTGAGCTAGATCTTCAATGGAGTAGATATCGTGATGCGGTGGTGGTGATATCAACGTAATTCCCGGAGTGGAATTACGTAATTTGGCTATTACTTTATCAACTTTATAACCCGGCAACTGACCACCTTCTCCCGGTTTAGCCCCCTGAGCTATTTTAATCTGTAGTTCATCAGCATTTACCAGATAATTATTGGTTACACCAAATCGGCCACTGGCAACCTGCTTAATAGCACTGCGTGCATTGGACTTAAATCGGGAAGCGTCCTCTCCTCCTTCTCCTGTGTTGCTTCGTCCGCCAATCTTATTCATGGCTAAAGCCAAAGCCTCGTGCGCCTCCTTTGATATAGAACCGTAGGACATTGCCCCGGTTACAAATCTTTTCATAATAGACTCTACCGGCTCTACTTCACTTATGTCAATGGATTTTCCTGTTTTAACCTTTAAAAATCCACGTAAAAAGAGTGGTGTCTGGTTGTCATGGTCAACCCTTTTTGAGTATTCCTTAAACTTTGAATAATCGTTCTCAGCTGTAGCCCATTGAAGTAATCCGATGGTCTCAGGGTTCCAACCATGTTTTTCGCCATATTTTCTGAAAGCGTATGTTCCAAAGCTGTCAAAAGGACCTTCACTCTTATCATCTGCAAACGCTTTTTCGTGGAACAAGAGTGCTTCTTTTGCAAGCTCTTCATATCCTACGCCACCAATTCGTGATGAAGTTCCGGTGAAATAAGTTGATATCACCTCTTGGGAGACACCCACTGCTTCAAACATCTGTGCACCATGGTAACTCCTTAGAGTACTAATACCCATCTTAGAAAGTACTTTTAGGAGCCCCTTATTAATAGATTTCACATAATTCTCACGAGCCTCATGATAATCCATTTTTATTACCCCTTTTTTCACCATTTCATCAATCACGGCAAAGCTTACATATGGGTTTATCACACTGGCTCCATAACCCAACAATAAGGCAAAATGCATCACTTCACGTGCTTCTCCGGTCTCTACAATCAACCCGATTTGCATCCGTTTTTTGGCTTTCACCAAATGATGATGAACAGCTGCTGTTGCCAATAATGAAGGAATAGCCACCTCTTTGGAAGAGATGTTTCTATCGCTAAGAATCACATAATTATTACCGTCATCAACGGCCTTTTCAGCCGTTTTACATATGGTTATCAATGCTTTTTTAAGACCTTCCCCACCCTGATCGGCGGTAAATGTCATAGGAATGGTAACATGCGTAAACTCCTCTCGCCTGTAATCCTTTATCTTGCCTAAATCTGTATTGGATACAATTGGAGAAGCAAATTTTATGGAACGACACTGTGCTGGAGTTTCGATGAGAAGATTTTTTGAAACAGACCCGATATAACTGGTTAAGGCCATCACTAAACCCTCTCTGATGGGGTCGATGGCAGGGTTGGTTACCTGTGCAAATAGCTGCCGGAAATAAGAGAACAACCTCTGTGGCTTATCTGACAAAGCTGCCATAGGTGTGTCATTACCCATTGAACCTACCGGTTCATTGGCTGAATTAGCCATCGGGAAAATAATCTGTTCAAAATCTTCTTTATTATATCCAAATGCTTTTAAATAAGTATCAAATTTATTCCCCAACGATGATGAAACTCGTTGCTTTACATCAATATCATTCAGACTGATTCGGTTTTCTTTCAACCAGTTTTCATATGGATGTAATCTTGATAATTGAGATTTAATCTCTTCATCAGGAATAATGATGCCAAGTTGAGTGTCTACCAACAAAAGTTTTCCGGGACGTAAACGTCCCTTAACAACAATCTCTTCAGCAGGGAAAGTCTGAACACCCACCTCAGACCCCATCACAATCATGTCATTTTTTGTTATGACATATCTTGAGGGACGCAAACCGTTTCTATCCAATGTACCACCAATGTATCGTCCATCTGAAAAAACAATGGATGCCGGACCGTCCCAAGGTTCCATAATGGTACTATGGTATTCGTAATAAGCTTTCAAGCTGGGAGGAATCGGGTTTTTATCGTTCCACGATTCGGGAATTAGCATCGTCAGTGCATGAGGGAGCGTTCTACCGGTCATAAACAGGAACTCCAGTACATTATCCAGCGATGCTGAGTCACTCTTATGAGGCTCAATGACAGGAAACAGCTTTTTCAGGTCGTCACCAAAAAGATCTGACTCCAGCAAGCCCTCTCTTGCCTCCATCCAAAGCCGGTTCCCCTTTATGGTGTTGATCTCTCCGTTATGCGCAAGCATACGGAAAGGTTGTGCCAAATCCCATGTAGGAAATGTATTGGTACTAAAGCGGGAGTGAACCAGTGAGATCGCACTGGAAATGCCCGGATGCTTCAAATCAAGGAAATACTCTCCCAGTTGGTCAGGCGTCAACATTCCTTTATATATAAATACCTTACTTGACAGACTGACGATATAAAAATGTTCTTTCTGCTTCAGGGAGGAAATTCTGATGGCATTCTCGGTAACCTTTCGAGCCAAAAACAGTTTCCTTTCTAAAACATCCTGCTCGTAATCGCCCTGAACAAACACCTGACGAACAACAGGTTCATTGCTCTTTGCTATCTCGCCCAGCACCTTATTATTCACAGGAACATCCCGGTATCCTATCAAATCCAAACCTTCCTCCTGCAAACAGCGGTTTAGCTCAGACACACAAAACATCTGCTCCTTCTCATTCCGTGGAAGAAAGATTAAACCAGTACCGTACCTACCGGCCTGAGGAAGATTAAAATCAAACGTAGAAAACAGATCATGCGGAACCTGCATCAGAATTCCGGCTCCATCGCCGGATTTATTATCAGAACTTTCAGCACCACGATGGGTCATGTTCACAAGCACCTCTAATCCTCTGCGCACTATTTCATTGGACTTTACACCCTTAATATTCGCTACGAATCCTATCCCACAATTCTCATGTTCATTGGCCGGGTCATACAAGCCCTGGGCTTTTGGAAGTCTTTGTTGCATTTCCATTCGATCAAAATTTAGGTTATTGGCTTTTCCGAAATTTAATTCGGCTAAGCTATATACATTACATTATTATAGTAGTAACTCTAGGGTATATGTGATGTAACAATTGACACTCGGAACGGTTTAGTTACATAACTGAATTAATTCATGGCTTGGAATTAATAAACATTACAAATTTAATTCTTTTTATTTCAAAATGAAACCTGACAACGTAATATATTAATCAGTTAACATTTTTTACTACAACCAATAAAAACCATCCAACATCACACTCTCAGCAACATAATCACATACACTTACAGTTTCAAATCAACAATACTCACCTCTTAATATTAAACTCAGCATTTAATAGTCTATAGACAAAGTGAAATCTATACAATTAGACACCACAAAAATATCAAAATAAAACGAATAATAAAATTTATGCAATATTTTATCACTTTTGTTTGCGTTTTAATTACAATTCCGTATTTTTGTATCGAAATCACAATCAAATCATCATCGAATTACTAATTAAAAAAGTTTAACCATGTGTGGATTTGCAGTTTATACAGGCGGGGATAAGAAGCTGAAGCTTGACATAGCCCACGAATTTGAGAAAATCCAGTACAGGGGACCCGACAACACCATCATCAGGGATTTTGGAGAAGAAGGATGGATGGGTTTCCACCGATTAAAAATTATGGATCTGTCGGATGCAGGAAATCAGCCGTTGACTCATAATAATATCCATCTGGTTTGCAATGGAGAGGTTTATAACTTTAGAGAACTGAAAAAGAAATATGAATCCGGTTTTGAATTTCAATCTGAAAGTGATTGCGAGGTCATGCTGCCCCTTTTTCTGGAAAAAGGAATTGTAGGAATGGCAAAAGAATTGGATGCCGAATATGTTTGTGTTATTTATGACGATATTCAGAAAAAGTATTTTGCAGCCAGGGATCCCATTGGAATCAGGCCTATGTTTTATGGATATGATGAATCAGGTGAAATATGCTTTGCCAGCGAAATGAAAAGCCTCCATAAAATTTGTGACAAAGTATACCCTTTCCCACCTGGATATTGTTATGATGGAGAAAAACTGGTACAATATGCAGACATCTCAAAAGTAGAAAAATTTCATAAGGACGAGCAGGAAGAGATTTTTAAAAATATAAATGACCTTTTTACAAAAGCAGTAGAGAAGAGAATGGATGCTGATGCCCCTGTGGGATTTCTTTGCAGCGGAGGATTGGATTCAAGTCTTGTTTGTGCCATTGCAGCCAGACTTACCGACAAACCAATAAAAACCTTTGCGGTAGGTATTGAGGATGGCCCAATTGATACAAAGTATGCAAGAATTGTGGCTGATTATTTAAAAACAGATCATACCGAGGTTCTGTTTTCGAGACAAGAGATCTTTGATTCCTTAAGCACTCTTATATATAATACCGAAACCTGGGATATCACCACCATTCGTGCCTCCATGGGTATGTATATACTTTGTAAGTATATACATGAAAAAACAGACGTAAAAGTTCTGTTGACAGGGGAGATCAGTGATGAAATATTTGGTTACAAGTACACCGATTTCGCACCCACTCCGGATGCTTTTCAAAAAGAGGCTGAGAAACGAATTCGTGAAATATACATGTACGACGTATTAAGAGCCGATAGGTGCATCTCATCCAACGGACTTGAAGCGAGGGTTCCTTTCGGGGATTTGGATTTTGTAAAATATGTCATGGCAATATCTCCCGAGAAAAAAATGAATTTCACCGGAATTGGCAAGTATCTTTTGAGAAAAGCCTTTGAGGACAACTATTTGCCTCATGATATTCTATACCGAGAGAAAGCTGCGTTTTCTGATGCAGTTGGGCATAGTGTAGTGGATTATCTGAAAGCCTATGCAGAAGAGATGTATTCCGACGAAGATCTGGTATTGGCACAGAAAAAATTCACACATGCGCCACCTATTTCGAAAGAGTCTCTGATGTACAGAGAAATTTATGAAGGACACTTCCCGGGAAGAGCAGAGTTGATTAAAGACTTCTGGATGCCGAACAAAGAGTGGGAACATTGTAATGTAAACGATCCAAGCGCAAGAATTCTACCAAACTATGGTAAAAGTGGAGAATAGCCAAACTGAGACCTAATTACTTATATATACCTAAATTTTCCTAATACCTGGTTAAACCTAAACCAAACCTAATCCTATCCGTTCCTAAACCTGAGAAATCCGGAAACAGAGCTTTACCTGGTTGCTCTGTTCCGGGTTTTCTTTTAAATTTTAAATTATCAGTAAATCGATAGCCATTGTTCATTATTTAAAAGTCAAAAGCCATCGCGATGCGATGGCTTTTGTTATCTTAAATATATGTGTCAAATCTGAATAATCTCTCTCGCTCACCTCTTACCTAGGGGGAACGCCAAACACACTATACGATCCCGTCATTTTTTGCTTGATTTAAAAATAGGACACCCTTAACCTTTGTAATAATCATAAAACCTCCCCACCGTCTCAATTCCTTTAAAAAATTGCTCTAATGGAAAATTTTCATTGGGTCCGTGAATGGCATCCGACTCCAGACCAAATCCCATCAACACGGATTTCACACCCAATATCTGCTCAAATGAAGATATAATAGGAATAGAGCCACCACTGCGAACAGGAATCGGAATTTTGCCAAAAACCGCCTCGTAAGCCTCTTCAGCTGCTTTATATGCCGGGATATCTATTGGACAAACGTAACCATAACCACCCTGTAGTGGAGTAACTTTTACCGAAACGCTTTCAGGTGCGATGCCTTCGAAATAATTCTTAAACAACACGGCAATTTTCACATGATCCTGGTTTGGAACCAATCGGCTGGAAACTTTAGCATAGGCTTTTGATGGCAATACAGTTTTCGCTCCCTCACCGGTATAACCTCCCCATATACCACATATATCAAAAGAAGGTCGAATACCAGTACGTTCAGATGTGGAATAGCCCGTTTCACCCTGTAAAGCCTTCACTCCAATCGCCTTTTTATAAGCAGTCTCATCAAACGGAGCCTCTGCCATTTTTGTTCTTTCCTCCGGACTTACCTCAAGCACATCATCATAAAATCCGGGTATGGTGATTCGTCCATCGCCATCGGTCATTTGAGCAATCATTTTGCACAATACATTGATGGGATTAGCCACAGCTCCGCCAAACAACCCGGAATGCAAATCACGATTAGGCCCGGTAAGTTCCACCTCCCAATAAGCAAGCCCCCTCAGACCGGTGGTAATTGAAGGTATTTCGGGAGAAATCACAGAAGTATCTGAAACCAGTATAACATCACAACTCAGCAGATCTTTATTCTCTTCACAAAATGCCATAAGATTGGGAGAACCAATCTCTTCTTCCCCCTCGATAAGGAACTTGATGTTGCAATTTAGTTTACCAGAAGCTACTAAATACTCAAAAACCTTTGCGTGAATAAACCCCTGACCTTTGTCATCATCGGCACCCCGACCGTAAATTTTTCCATCCTTTATAACCGGCTCAAACGGAGGGGTGTCCCATAAACTTACCGGATCAACCGGCATCACATCCATGTGTCCATAAACCAAAACTGTGGGAAACTTCTCATCGATTGTTTTCTCTGCAAAAGTAACAGGGTTACCATTGGTCTCCATCACTTCTGCCTTATCGGCTCCTGCCTCAAGCAGTAGCTTTTTCCACAACTCAGCTGCACGACGCATGTCATCCTTATGTTCAGATTGTGAGCTGATAGACGGAATTCGTAACAATTCGAACAACTCACTAAGAAACCGCTCTTTATTTTCTGAAATATATTCTTTTAAATCGCTCATAAATATTCATTTATTTTTAAATACAGATCTTATACAATAGATCGTTAGACTTTTAGATTATTAGACATAAGACACAAGTAAGCTTCTTATTACCAGCTGATTAAATATTCTCGCAACAGATTTATAAACATTTGATTATTAGGCAAATAAAAAATATTAACGAATTATTATAGTTATAGAATTAAGAGTGAGGTAATTTCAAAGCATTTAGGCAAGTGCCTCTTAACAACACAATGTTTTCGTAACTGTTTAAATATCCAAATCTATAATACTCAAACACCAAATTGAAATTTAAAAGATTTAAAGGTACAAAAAAACATCTCCTCGTTTTATGATATAAATAAGGATTTGCCAAAACACATTAAGGAGTATAAATAAGAAATTCATTCAGGACAAGCGTGCATGCATGATGAGCAAGTGGTTATTCTTACGCATCCATGTTCCAAGATATGATTCAGAAGACATGCTACGATTTCATCAGTCTCAGACAGACTCTCACATAAAGGGCGCTCCATAAACTCAATATAAAAACTTTCCAGATCATCTTGCGTTGGTCTCTCTATCCGGGCTGTTAACGTTCCGTCATCTTCCAACCGAAAGATTAACATGGCGTTCACACCAGCCTCTACAAGTGTCACAAAACTATTGTACCCTTCCCTAACCTGCGCTTCATAGTCGGGCTGTTCACTTTTACATCCACTGATCAGAAAGAAAAGAATTAATGATAATAACCAAACACCGGCTTCTTTATATGGTCTCATTAAGACGTTGCATTAAAAGATTAAAATGCAATTTACGAAAAATGGGAAGGCTCTCCAATATTTAGAAATGCATTTTTATCGAGTTAGTAAGCTTATCCAAGCATACAACATATGTATCAACAACTTCTGTTATAATCATGAATATCCCTTAAATCCAAGTTTTTCCTACAAATAATCTTTTCTTTCATTTTTTTTAACACAAAATAGTATGTTTAGCTTTTTATTATTTGTTTTATAACCATCTAATCTTATTCGACTTCTTAATAAACATAATTATCCAATATTTCAATTTCTATCTATCTCAGCCCTATCAAGCGTTTAAGAATTTTGTAACTTATTTTTAAAATATTCGTAACAAATAACAACACTATTAAAGTTAAAATAACATTTATAGCAATTTATCGTTTTTCAAGATAACATTGTCAACACACAAAGCACTTATCTATCTGATATAATGCAGAATTACTGACCACATATAAAAGACTTTATTAAGTTCTATGCCTGGAATAATAATAGAGAGGTACATATAAAAAAGAAATCATTGAATTCCCCAATAAAAACAAATAGAGGGATATCAAAAATTACACACAACTATAAACACTAATTACAATCTATGAAAACGCATAAGTTTCTATTATACTTGGCTTGGACAATTAACTTAACAATAGTTAATCTTAATCATACTTATTCTCAAATATCTAGTGTAGCATTTGACAAGGTTACAATTAGAGACGGGCTCTCACAATCAACGGTAAATTATATTATTCAGGATAGACATGGATTTATGTGGTTTGCGACCTATGGCGGCCTTAATAAATATGATGGATACTCCTTTACAGTTTATCAAAATGAGGTTAACGACAATACAAGTCTTGGAAACAACAATAATGAGCTATTATTCGAAGACAGGGATGGCTTTATTTGGATAGTGCACAATGGGAACGAAGGATTAGACAGATTTGATCCACAAACAGAAAACTTCCTTCGAATCCGACATGATCCGGACGACCCAAACAGCATAAGCAGCAACACGGTACATCATGTAATGCAGGATAATGAGGGCAACATTTGGGTGTGTGCCGACAATACCCTTAACTTGGTCGTTCAGGATAGTAAAGACAGAGAAGCCAAAGTTAGTTTCCAACGATTTACCAATCCTCCAGAACACAATTTCACAAGAGCCTACGAAGACTCGAAAGGTAATTTTCTATTAATGGGTAGCTCTCTATTTTATTTCGACAGAGAAACGAAGACCGTTGCACGCGCCTTTGGACTTCCAGCCAATCGTGTTATTTCCTACGCAGAAGATAAAAACGGAGATCTACTTGTAGGTACATTTGCTCAAGGAGTCTTCAAACTCGAATGGGACGAACGTAGTTCAAGCTATCGACTTGGTGATAATTCAAGAATCAACCCTGCACCATCTAACCGCAGTTCTGTTGCTATTGATGATTTTGGAATTGTTTGGATTGGGACTGAAACCAGAGGATTATTTCGCTACAATCCTGAAACAGACGAATTAAACAGATTCCTGCCTGATAGATTGAACCCGAACGCCATCAGCGATGCAAATGTATTTTCGATGCATGTTGACCGTACTGGGGTTTTATGGGTTGGAACCTACAGCCAGGGGCTTAATAAAGTTGACTTATACAGAAAAGATTTCGCCCACTTCTCATCAATCCCGGGTAACACAAATTCTATGAGCGGAAATACCATATCTGGAATTTCCAGTATCAATGCAAATGAATTATGGGTTGGCACCCGTGATGGAGAAGGTCTCAACAGATTTGTTTTCAATGGGAATAACGAACCCAAAGTATATCATTACCTCAATAACCCGAATGACCCCAACAACATTCTTGGCATCAGCTGCCTAAGTCTACTACAGCGCAGGAACGGTGAAGTATGGATTGGTTCACAAGGATATGTCACAAAACTGATTCCTGAATCACCTGGCTCAGCTAGAAGTCCACAAGTTACAAGATACCCAATGCAGGTATGGACTTTTAATCTATTTGAAGACAGTAAAGGTATTTTATGGGGTGGTACATGGGATGGAGGTTTATGGCGCTTTGACGAGGCTACTCAGGAGTTTACTTTTTACACCAACGACCCCAATGATCCAAACAGCTTATGTGACAACATCATATGGTCAATAGGTGAAGACAAACATGGAAATTTGTGGGTGGGGGGACATTCTAATGGACTAAGCATTTTACCCAACAGGGAACGGGATAAAGAACGACCTCAATTCGTAAATTTCCGCCACAACCAAGACGACAATAATAGTCTCAGTAATAATACCGTTAACGCCATATACTGTGACCCATCCGGAACCATATGGTTAGCAACAGGCAGAGGTTTAAACAAAATGGTTGATGAAAACAATTTGCTGGAAAATATCACGACAAACAGCATGCTTAATTTTGACCATTACTTAATGGAAGATGGCCTACCCGCTAACGGGATACTTGGCGTTGTTGAGGATAAAACGGGTAACTTTTGGATGAGTACTACGAACGGAATCAGCAGGCTTAATGTTTCCGACAATACATTCATCAATTACTTTGAGAGCGATGGCTTACAAAGCAATGAATTTAGGGAGAATGCATATTTCATTAACTCCGAAGGACGAATTTTCTTTGGAGGCCCAAATGGTTTTAACGCGTTTTACCCTGAAAACATTATGACTAACCCGTTTTTACCCGATGTAGTTTTAACGGATATCCAAATCTCAAACAGATCGGTAAGTCCTGGTCAGGAAATAAATGGCGAAGTGGTTATTTCAAAACCAATACACATGACCTCCTCCATTTCCCTATCCCATAGGAACAATATGATTGTTCTTCATTTTGCCGGATTACACTATGCAAATCCTTCGAGCAATCAGTATGCTTATTATCTGGAAAACCTTGACGAAGATTGGGTTTATACCATGAATCGAAGCGCAACCTACACCAATCTTAATCCCGGCACCTATACGTTTAGAGTAAGAGCCACAAACAATGATGGTGTATGGAATGAAGAGGGGACAATATTAACAATTGTTATTCGGCCTCCCTGGTGGGCAACCATCTGGTTCAGATTGTTGATGATTGTAGTGATTGTCGGACTTGTTTATTGGTTTATTTCTTATAAAACAAAACGCTTAAAAGAAAATCAAAGAACGCTTGAATTAAAAGTTAAAGAGGCAACCGATAAGGTGACTGCTCAAAACTCCAAACTTCAAGAGGCTCAGACAAAACTAACACGCATTATGGATGATGTTAAAAGCGAATTGGGCAAAGCATCAGAAGAACTGCTTGAAGCAAGCAACCGTCAGGCTTCTACGGCAGAAGAAATTTCAGCCTCAATGGAAGAAATCACCAGTGAAATGGCGGAAAATGCAAGCAATATGCTTCAAATGCTTGAAAAGGTTAAACAAGTTGAGGGAGAATCTGAAGAAAGTGTTAAAATTGTCTCCAACACTCTAAACTCTATCAATAACATCTCTGAAAGCATTGGGTTTGTTTCAGATTTTGCAAGAATGACTAACTTGCTTTCATTAAATGCTGCTATTGAGGCCGCAAGAGCCGGAGAACATGGCAGAAGCTTTGCTGTTGTTGCTTCTCAGGTAAAAAAACTTGCAGACCAATCTTCTGAAGTGGCCATGAATATTCGAAAACTATCTGAACATGGGCAAATTCTGTCACAGGAAGCGAATGACAAGATCATCCAACTTAACAAAGTTGTTTCCGGAATTGTAACCACTATCTCAGAAATCAACCAGTCAATTCAGGTTCAATCGGCTGAGGCAAACAATGTCAATTCTTCAATCTTGCAAATGTCAATGTATGTATCTAACACATCTGAGTTGGCAGGCAAGCTGGATGCTGCCATAAACTCCTTAACCATAGAAGAGTAACAAATAATCATTAACTGAAATATCTGAAAAGACACCGACCTGTTTAAATCATGATTTGAACAGGCCGGTGTCTTTTTAAAACGTTATAAACCAATCTAAGCCATATTATGAAACACATTGGTTACATCATCATCCTCTTCAAATTTTGACAGAAGTTTTTCAACATCAGCCACCTGTTCTTCGCTTAATGTTTTGGTATCGTGAGGAATTCTTTCAAACTCTGCGTTAAGAATTTCAAAACCGTTCTCTTCGAGGTATTTCTGAACCGGTCCAAATGCCTCAAATTCTCCATATACCATCATGTGCTCCTCTTCAACAAACACTTCCTGAACGCCAAAATCAATCAGTTCAAGTTCAAGTTCTTCAACATCTACCCCATCTTTCATTTTCACTTTAAAGCTGCATTTATGGTCGAACATGTAGTCAACACTTCCTGAAGTTCCCAATGAGCCGTTGTGCTTATTAAAATAACTCCGCACATTGGCTACAGTACGCGTTGGATTGTCGGTAGCTGTTTCTACCATAACAGCAATACCATAAGGACCATAACCTTCATAAACCACCTCCTTGTAGTCGGCCTGATCTTTTGAAGTAGCCTTTTTAATGGCGCGCTCCACGTTATCTTTGGGCATATTTGCCGCTTTGGCATTCTGCATCAATACGCGTAAACGAGGATTGGCAACCGGATCGGGACCTCCACTTTTTACAGCAATAACGATTTCACGTCCTATTTTCGTGAAGGTTTTAGCCATGGTTCCCCATCTCTTGAGTTTTCTGGCTTTTCTATATTCAAAAGCGCGTCCCATTTTTAAGTATAGATTAATGTGTTAATGGATGAATCAAATAATAATTTGGTTTGCAAATTTAAAATATTTATTGAATTCAAAACTTCAAAGTTTTGATAGATTTTTAGTTTAAACTAAAATTCTTGTTTCGGAACCACTGCTGTCCGACTAAGATTTTTTTTATAATGATAATCATATAATAGATTTCTCGCTTCGCTCTAAATGACATACTTTTACGTTTCGAGAGGTGAAGGGGTAATTGAGAATACGCCCCAATAACCCCTTCACCTACCTTGACCTCCTGAAAGCTTTGTCATTTCGAGCATAGCGAGAAATCTAAATTAAATAACCGGTCAGTAGCATTTCGGAATATTACATTGAATCCGGAGGATTTTCTTCCAACAACTTAGCGGCCTCTTCCATTTCATTATAAAACAGTTCTCCATATTTTCTGGTAATGGCATCTTTAAGAAATCGAAAAATAGGAACCTGTTCTTTCTCCCCTAACAAACGAGCAACCTCACAAATATGCCATTGATGATAATTTATGGCTTCAAAATCCTTATACTTATTGATTCTGATGGGGTATAAATGACATGACACGGGTTTCCGGAACTCAATTTCACCTTCGTTGTACGCTTGCTCTATGGCACATTTGCAAATCCCATTCTCATCAAACAGAGCATATACACACTCCCGTCCGTTAATGATCGGGGTTACCATGTCTCCGTCGCCATCCACTTCCCAGGCACCCTTTTTGTCAATCTCGGCTTGCGCCTTCTCCGACAACATCGGTTTTACTATAGGCAAAATTTCCTCCAATATGATGGTCTCTTCCTCCTCCAATGGTGCTCCGGACTCTCCCTCCACACAGCATGCTCCAAGGCATTTTGGCAAATCGCATATAAAATGCTTCTCAAATAAATTCAGGCTGATCAGTTTATCATCTATCTGTACCATATCATACAAAAAAATGCAGCAATTTCATCGGGAAATTGCTGCACAAAGAAACAATATTTTCACGAAAATTAATCGATTGTAATCAGGTTCTTCCCTGTCATCTCTGCCGGCTTTTCAACTCCCATGATATTAAGAATTGAAGGAGCAACATCGGCCAAAATCCCATCGGTAACACTGCCTTTGCGCTCGGTTACCCAAATAAATGGAACAGGGTTCAGAGAGTGAGCCGTGTTGGGCGAACCATCTTCGTTAACGGCATTATCGGCATTCCCGTGGTCGGCAATAATAATTGCTTCATACCCGTTGGATTTTGCTGCTTCAACGGTATCACGCAAGCATTCATCAACAGCCTTTACAGCTTTTAAAATGGCATTGTAATCGCCGGTATGTCCAACCATATCGCCATTGGCATAGTTCAGGCAAATAAAGTCAAACTTCTTTTTATTTAATGCTGCCACAACCTCATCCCTAACTTCGTAGGCACTCATTTCAGGCTGATGGTCGTAAGTTGGTACCTTAGGGCTGTTAACAAGAATTCTCTCCTCGTTGGCAAACACCTCTTCACGGCCTCCCGAAAAGAAGAATGTTACATGCGCATACTTTTCTGTTTCAGCCATGCGCAACTGAGACAATCCGTTTGCTGCAACAACTTCTCCAATGGTATTGGTAACATTATCTTTATCGAACAACACATGCATTCCTTTATATGTTGCATCATATGGAGTCATGGTGCAATAGTACAATGGAAGAGTTTTCATATCATACTCAGGCATGTCTCTTTGAGTCAGCACCTCAGTTAATTCCCTGGCACGGTCGTTGCGGAAATTAAAGAAAATAATGACATCACCTTCCTGAATGTTTCCAACAGGCTTTCCGTCGGCATCAACTTTCACGATGGGTTTAATAAATTCATCGGTCACATTATTGTTGTATGAATCCTGAATTGCAGAAACCACATCAGTAACCGGTGTGCCAACACCCTTAACCATTAAATCATAAGCTTCTTTAACGCGCTCCCATCTTTTGTCGCGATCCATGGCATAATAACGTCCGATAACTGAAGCGACTTCTCCGTTATTATTTTTCAAATGTTCCAGCAATTCGGTAACGTAACCCTTTCCGCTTTTTGGATCGGTATCGCGACCATCCATAAATGCGTGAACAAATATTTTATCCAGACCAAATTCGGTGGCCACGTCAGTCAGCTTATATAAATGTTCCTGGCTGCTGTGAACGCCTCCTTTTGAAACCAAACCCAGAAAATGAACCTGCTTGCCATTCTCTTTGGCATAATTCAAAGCTTTAACCAATTCAGGGTTCTGAGAAATTGAGTTATCACGAATAGCCAGGTTAATTTTAACCAAATCCTGGTAAACAACACGTCCCGCACCAATGTTAAGGTGACCAACTTCGGAATTTCCCATTTGTCCGTCGGGCAATCCAACGTTTTCGCCGGATGCTGCAAGTTGAGAGTTGGGATATTTTGCTACCAAAGAATCAAAATATGGTGTATCCCCTTTAAATATCACGTCAGAATCCGACTTGTTGCCGTAACCCCAACCATCAAGAATAATTAGTATGGTCTTTTTGTCCATGAAATAGTAGTATTACAATATTTTATAGAAATAACAGTTCGAATAGAACTTGTGTTCAGTGTTTTGCTCGTTTTAATCAAACCATGCAAAATTACCTATTTTTACCCTAACTCTTTACTGAAAAGTGTTAATTCATTCTAAATAAGAAAATTGAAAACAAAAATAGCCGACCAAACCGGTCGGCTATTTTTTTGTGGTACCACCTGGAATCGAACCAGGGACACACGGATTTTCAGTCCGTTGCTCTACCAACTGAGCTATGGTACCGGATTGTTATTTTTACTGTTGCAAAAATAACAAATACCCAAAATCAATTAACCCTTAAAATCCTCAGGTAGAAAACCTTTCAAAATAATCAAACCTGAATTAAATTTAATGCACCTTTAAAACATTAAATTCTGTGGTACCACCTGGAATCGAACCAGGGACACACGGATTTTCAGTCCGTTGCTCTACCAACTGAGCTATGGTACCTTGCGAAAACGCGGTGCAAATATACGTAAAGATTTCTTTCTTCAAAACCACTCTATAATTTTTATTAACATGGCAAACCATCAAAAACGTATACAAACCTGTATTTCAATAACTTTAAATTGAAAAATATTTTTCAGTCGATTACAGAATCCGCACACATTGCAATGCATTACCAAAGAGTAATCATGTTTATCCCCGTTTATTTTACTAATTTTGCGCACTCATTTTTAAAACAAGAAATGCTACTTTTTTCACATACATTGCCAAACGGAATACGTTTGATTCATCATCCTGTAGATTCACCGGTGGGTCACTGCGGACTCATCATCAACACCGGATCCAGAGACGAGAAAGAGAATGAACACGGAATGGCTCATTTTATTGAACACGTATTTTTTAAAGGCACAAAAAAACGCAAAACCTATCACATCCTCAGCCGAATCGACGATGTTGGCGGAGAACTTAATGCCTACACCACAAAAGAGGAGACCTGCATTTACGCCTCTTTTCTAAAACAGGATTTCAATCGTGCCATGGAGTTAATTCACGACATTGCATTCAATTCAACCTTCCCGGTTAAGGAGATTGAAAAAGAGAAGGAGGTCATTATTGATGAAATAAATTCTTACAAAGACAGTCCGGCCGACCTGATTTTGGACGACTTTGAAGAGTTGGTTTTTTCAAAAGATGCCATTGGAAGGAACATTCTTGGCACTCCTGAGACAATCTCAAAATTTGGACAGAAGGATATTAGAAAATTCATGGCCGAAAACTACCATACCGACCAAATGGTAATTTGTACCGTGGGACAAATTCCTCCCGGTAAAATCATGAAAATTGCAACTCAATATTTTGGAAGTATCCCAACCAACTTGCGTCAAGTAAAACGTCAACCCATTTCACCCTACCTGCCACAAACAGTGGAAAAAACCATGGATACTTTTCAAAGCCATGTGGCCATTGGCAACGTGGCCTACGATCTGAATCATCCAAACAGGCTGAATCTCTTACTGCTCAACAACATTCTTGGAGGGCCGGGAATGAACAGCCGTCTCAACATGTCGTTGAGAGAGAAAAATGGAATTGCATATAACATTGAATCCATCTACACCCCCTATTTTGGAACCGGGGTTTTCAGCATCTATTTTGGAACAGATGAAGAAAATCTTAAACGCAGCATAAAAATTGTGCACAAAGAGCTTAAAAAACTGCGCGAGAAAAAGCTTGGCAAACTCCAGATTCACAATGCTCGCCGACAATTGAAAGGCCAGATCACCATTGCCAACGAAAACAGGGAACACCTGATGCTTTCCATCGGAAAAAGTTTTATGCTGTACAATAAAGTGGATACAATAGAGGAAATATATGACAAATTAGACAACATTACTGCCGAAAAGCTTTTAGAAACAGCCAATGAGATATTTGCACCCGAACAGTTATCCTATCTGATTTACAGACAAAGTTGATGCAAAAAAAACTAGAACAATATATACTTGACCACATTAATGATGAAAATCCGGTTCTTAAAGAATTGGAGCGTTACACGTACCTTCACGTTTTGCGCCCGCGGATGCTGTCAGGTCATTTACAGGGTTCGTTGTTAACAATGCTTTGTCGGATGATAAAGCCGGCTAACATACTGGAAATTGGCACCTACACCGGATATTCATCCATATGCATGGCATATGGATGTGCTGACTCAGCACATATACACACCATCGAAATCAACGACGAGCTGGAACACATCATTCGCAAATTCCATAAGAAAGCAGGAGTTGAGAATAAAATCACACTTCATATTGGCGACGCTATAAAAATTATAGAGAGATTAAACATAGAGTTTGACCTGATATTTATTGATGGGGACAAACGACAATATCCCGAATATTACAAAGCTGTATTGCCTAAAACAAAACCAGGCGGATTTATTTTGGCCGACAATATTTTGTGGGATGGCAAAGTAGCAAAACCCAACATGCCCGATGATGCCTACACCAAAGGCATAATGGACTTTAACTGTATGGTTAAAGAAGACACGCGTGTTGAAAAAACCATATTGCCAGTAAGAGACGGAATCACCCTAATCTGTAAAAAATAGATGGCAGTTTTAAAACATACCTGATCCTTTCGCACGTTTTATATTCTTTTTTTACCTTTAGTTTTGAAAACCATTACTGAACAAGAAACTTAATATGCAAATTGAACGGACATTTGATTTGCTTGATAACATCAAGCAAAACCACAACAGGCCGGACATATTAATGGCCAAACGCGAAGGACAGTGGGTGAACTTCAGCGCCGACGACTACAACCGAACCTCCAAACATTTCAGCTACGGTTTATTGGCCAGGGGATTTAACAAGGGGGACAAAATCGCAACGGTATCCAACAACCGGCCGGAATGGAACATTGCAGATATGGGAATGGCCATGGCCGGTGTCATTCATGTACCCATTTACCCAACCATAGGCGATGACGAATACAAACACATCTTGGCACATTCTGATGCCAAAATTCTTATTGTGTCCGATTTGGCTTTATACAACAGGCTGAAGCCCATTGCCGATGAACTGGAGAATATTGAGGAAGTTTTAACCTTTAATTTCTATCAGGACATTCCTCACTGGAGCTCAATTACCAAGCAAGGTGAGGAAAGCCGGGTGAAATTTAAGGAAACGCTTATGAAAATCAGAAAAGAGATATCCCCTGACGATGTCGTTTCCATCATTTATACCTCCGGAACCACCGGCATGCCCAAGGGGGTAATGCTTACACATAATAACTTCATCAGCAACGTAAAAGCGTGTGCTGAACTATTCGACCTGAGAGCAGGCGACCGCATTCTTAGCTTTCTGCCAATATGCCATGTTTTTGAGCGAATGGTAAACTACCTGTTTCAATACAAAGGCTGCGCCATTTATTATGCAGAAAATCTGGGAACCATAGCGCAAAACATGGTGGAAATCCAGGCAAACGCATTTGCCACTGTTCCGCGGGTAATAGAGCGCATTTATGACCGCATCGTATCCAAAGGTGAAGACTTAACCGGACTCAAAAAAGTCATATTCTTTCAATCGCTAAAACTTGGTGAAAAATACCGCTATAACGGGAAACACAACCCTTGGTATGGACTTCGATTGTGGCTGGCACGCAAGCTGGTATTCTCGAAGTGGCAAAAAGCATTTGGAGGAAAACTGAGGTTTGTAGTGTCCGGAGGGGCAGCGCTTCAGCCTCGTCTAAGCAGGCTATTCTTTGCAGCAGGAATTCCGCTACTGGAAGGTTACGGACTGACTGAGACTTCTCCGGTAATTGCAGTAAATCATCTTAACAAACCAAACAGCCTGTTGATTGGCACTGTTGGCTCTGTAATTGAAAACGTTGAAGTAAAAATAGATGAAGACGGGGAAATACTGACAAAAGGGCCACACATAATGAAAGGCTACTACAAGGACGAAAAAAACACTTCCGAAGTCATTGATGAGAATGGTTGGTTGCATACCGGTGACATTGGAATACTCATCGATAACAGATTTCTCAAAATCACCGACCGCAAAAAAGAGATGTTTAAAACATCGAGTGGAAAATACATCGCACCCCAGGTTATTGAGAACATGCTGAAAGAGTCATTTTTCATTGAACAAGCCATGGTGGTGGGTGAGAATGAAAAATTTGCCAGTGCACTGATACTTCCAAATTTTGAATATCTGCATTTATGGGCGCATGATCGACGCATACATTTCCGCGACAACATGGAACTAATTTCACTCAGTGCCGTGCAAAAAAGATTCCAACAGGAAATTGACCATTATAACAAACAGCTTGGGAAATTTGAGCAACTCAGCAGATTCAGACTGGTTCATGAGGCATGGACAGCACAATCGGGAGAATTGTCGCCAACATTGAAACTACGCAGAAGAGTTCTTTACAAAAAATATGCTGATATAATCAGGCAGATATACTCTTATAACGAAGGAGAAGAAAATCGTGGAAAACACAAGTTTAGTTGATTTCATTCGCAAAAATGTTAAAAACCACCATTTTCTAAAAAAAAATGGTGGTTTTTTTAAAAAAATTTTACCTTTGGTGTAACTAATATTTTTTTTACACTATTATGAACAAAGGAATTGTAAAATTTTTTAATGACACCAAAGGATTCGGTTTCATTAAAGATGAAGAATCAGGCGAAGAATACTTCGTACATGTAACAGGTCTTGTTGACAAGATCAGAGAAAACGATGAAGTAACGTATGACCTTCAAGAAGGAAGAAAAGGTCTTAACGCTGTAAATGTTAAGCTGGCTTAGTTGTAGAGTAATACACTATAACTTCCGATTTAAAAAGGGTATCGCAATGCGAAACCCTTTTTTAATGACCAAAAAGAATATTGTATGGTCTTATTAAAGCCTCTTCTAATTGTCCTATTCCCATATTTCGCGCAAAACGCAATAACTCATTCCCTTCAAAGAAGATTATAACCGTTGGAACGGCAAATACAGAATATCGTGCAGCCACTTCCGGAGCTTCTGTAACATCACAATACGACATTTTTATAAGAGGAAATTTTTTGTCCAGCAGCTCCTTGATTTTTGGCTGTAGCACTTTGCAGACACTACAACCCTCGTGAGAGAAGTATATTAATACCGCCTGATGATCAGCAATAATATTTTCGACAGAAACATCCACCTCAACGTCAGCTTTACTTATACAGCATCACCACGGCATAAGCCGAAACACCCTCTCCCCTGCCTTCAAAGCCCATTTTTTCAGTAGTAGTTGCCTTAATGGAGATATCCTCTACACTTATTTGCATCACACTGCTTAAAACTTCCTGCATCTCGGGAATAAATGGGTTGATTTTTGGCTGCTGAAGGCAGATTGTAGAATCAACATTACCTACCTCGTACCCGGCTTTACGGATAATTTCCATGGTTTTTCGAAGTAAAATCTTACTGTCCACACCCTTTAACATGGGATCTGAATCAGGAAAATGGTAACCGATGTCACGCAGGTTAGCAGCACCAAAAAGTGCGTCACAAATGGCATGTATCAAAACATCACCGTCTGAATGCCCCACCGATCCTTTATCGAAAGGAACATGAATTCCTCCAAGCCATAATTTAAAACCAGAAGCGAGCTGGTGGACATCAAAGCCCATTCCAACCCGCCATTTCATCTGTTGCATCTTATTGTTTATCTTAATTGATCAATATCAATTCCCAATGAGAACCTAACTGTATTGGCCAATGGATTGTTCTGAACAACCGGAATAATGTATGAAGCATCCAGCGAAAGCATGTTAAACTTCAAGCCAATACCGGCAGTAAAGTGTTTACGGTTACCTTTATTTTCATGCTCATGAAAATAACCGGCACGTATGGCAAATTGCTGATCATACCAATACTCTAAACCAATGGCATAGGCAATCTCCTGCATCTCCTCCTTGAAACCACCCGGAGCATCAGTAAAAGACCGAAACATGGCACTGGTAACCGACATATCGTTAATTCGGAAATACTCTTCTCGCGTCATATCACCAGCAACGCCAGGTGTTGGAACCAACAACTTCATGGCATCAAAAGAGACATTTAAACTGTTAAATGCGTCCAGATCGGTAGATAAACCAACCCCCAACCTCAAATTAGTCGGGATAAACTGCCGTGTATCTCCACCATCATAGGATATTTTATTACCAATGTTTGAGATGTTGATGCCTGAGGTAAAAACAGAGTTATTTCCTATTAGCTCTGTTGGTGTTTGAAAATAAAATGCCAAATCGGCAGCAAAAGAGTTTCCTGCCTCCATATTTTCAACCATGCCTCCGTAAAGATCCGAACGTATGTAACGGAAGGCTACCGCACCTGAGAATCTTTCTGACAACAGACGACTATACGCAACATCAATGGCAAATTCGTTTGGTTTTACATGGTAACCATCCTGTCCTGTATCGGTAATAAAAATCTCCCCAAGGGTAAAATATCTGAGCGATGCACTCACCACTTGTAGCTCATCAATGCGTGTATATCCGGTCAGATAATACATATTAATATCACTGACCAATTTTCTCAACCATGGAGTATAAGACATGGCCGCTCCCTGGTTACCACTGATAAAAGCAAATTGCGCCGGATTGACATGCTGAGCATGAACACTGGGAGTTGAGGCCACACCGGCATTTCCCATGGCTCCCGCTCGTGAATCTGGTGTAATACCCAAAAAAGGAACTGCAGTGCTGATAATGTTTACCTGACCTCCCAACTCATTTAAGTCTATTTCTCGTTGTGCCACACCTGCTGTTGCTAACACACACGAAATAAACACCATGATACCAACCCTTCGAAGAAAAAATTTAATTTGTGTTGTCATTATTTTTATTGATTTTACTTTTTAACTAGTATCTGTCTATTAAACTGCAATATTCTGGATTTATTATGGCTTCACCAAAATTTTCTCGACAATCTGAGATTCCTTACCACCACTGGTGCTGATATGGAATCTGATATAATAGAGTCCGGGTCTTCTTATACCAAGGGAGCCCAAAGCGACTGGCACAGGACTCACATAATTACCTTCGGCAACAACATCTACCCGATACTTCCCAACAGTTCTGCCATCGGAAGAGATGACATCCAAATTGACATTCAATCTGGAGTTGGGTTCATCCAAACCAAAACTAAAATAACCAGTGGTATTGCCCGATGCCGGATTTGGATACCATTTAAAATCTCTTATCGTTAAGTCCTTTCCACGACCAACAGTAAATTCCAACACCTCTGTTGTGGAGTTGTTATAGGTGTCCCAAACTCTTAGCGATATTTCATGTTTCCCAGGTTCCAGTTCTGGTAATTGATATACAATAGTACCTTCCTGATAAGTATCGGGTTTAGCCTGAAAGTAACTGTTCAATACAATTGGCTCATTCCGGTTTCCATTTATTATTAAAACAATATCATGCCCGATTCCCGCCCCGGATGTATTAATTCCAGATTCATCAAATATATCTGCATAAAGCATAGGTCGGGAATTAGTAACATCTCCTGATCTGAATCCTGCATGATTAAGATACATATTCACCTGAGGCCCGTCATTATCTTCGGGTGCATCTACATTAAATCCCCCAACGACAATATTTTCGTAAGCACCAAATGCTGTGCCATACTGTTCCGAGCGTGCATAATAGCTAATCTTCCCAAAACCGTAATTGTATCTGATATCAAATGGAACTACAAATTCTATATCAAAAGAACCAGTTTCTACAGTCGCTTTCCCCCTAAACAGAATACTTGAAAAACTCTTGAACTCGAATGGAGTTGCACCAGCGTTTCCTAGCGTCTTAACCTCCAATGGCTTATCAAAAACCACAACATCCACCTCCCCGTTAAAGTTCTCCATAAAATTACCTTGCTTATCTGTAATCCTTCCTTCAAGATGCACTTTTGAAAGTGCTTGGATGGTGTCTGCGATGGCATCAATGGACCTACCATTGATTGCAATAGTATTAACTGAATGTTCCGGATAAATCAATTTCAGCGCAGGATCGCCCAATAATGTAAAGTTAAGCTTATTTACACTGCTTCCGGCTCCGTTCTTTGTATTTCTGATAATGTCCCCGAAAGCCGGCTTTGAACCATCATTGTTTCTATAAAAAACATAATTAAAGAACGAATTATTAAGCTGGAAGTTAAGACTTGAAAAAACCACCCGGGTTGTCGTTAATAATCCTATGCCTCCTCCCGAGGAGTTTAAAAACACCCGCTCTCCTGCTGACACACTGCTATGATCGTCAAATCGGCCAAATTCACAGGTAGCTGTTACAAATAATGGCAAGCGACGAATATTTGTCCAGTTATTGATGCTTGCGGTTGTGATCACCCTTTCTTCAGTAAGACCACCCGGCCCTCCATGACCAACAAAATTAAATAAAATCGTACCTTCCGAAATTGTACGGTTTACCAAGTCCTCTGCCTCTGGCACTCTTCGACCTGCAGATGATGATGTATGAGGATAATTGTCAAGGTAGATTTTACGAACATCAAATTCAGCGTGATTTCTCAAAACCCGTTCAGCAAGAAAGTCGGCATCTCTCTGATGGATGTTAAAATCGCCATCATCGGCTAAAAAGGTTACCAATTTACGCCATTCACCTGGATCTTGTTCTTCAAAATAACGACGAACCTTGGTTACTGCCACTTGCGCATCTACTTCATTATTTACGGGGAAACGTCCAATCCCTATATCCAAACGGTCAAATCGGTCATCAGATCCTTCATTTTGCCCCAAAAAACCAAAGTAATCATCAGTTACATAAGTATTAGTCTGATGGGTAGAATTTGCTGACTGATAAGTAACTATCCCCCGCTCTAAACCGGCAGTCTTTGAACGGTTATCGTATGAACCATTACCAAATAACAACAAATACTTTGGAGCAATCTTTTGGTCACCATTGGCTCGGTAAAAAAGCATCCTCATCAGTGATCTTATAGCTGTTGGGTCCTGATGTCCCCAGGAAAACTCATTATAAACCTGACTTACCGGAACAACCACTGGTGCCAAATCATTGTGCTGTTGATGTAACGCTGCTAACTGATGTGCATAAGTTTCAAACTCGTCTGCTACTACAATGACATAATCAGCTTGTTGAAGTGCATGTAAATTTTGATTTGGGACTTGCCCAACTCTATTCGGAACAGGAAACTGACCTGATGGGTCGAAAGCAACATATTCACGATTAATTTCAGCATCTGCGACAAATTCAAGGTTTCCTCCCGCCAATTGAGTTTGCATTTTCTGTGGGGAAATGATATCGGTTACATCCCAAACAACATGATTGGAATTACCATTTTGAATTCTGAAGCGCAATACCCGGTCAGATCCAGATGATTTCTTGTCCCTAAAATGCAATTGGCCTCCCTGCATACTTAATGCACTACGTGCATTAATCGTTATATAATCCAGGTAACCCTCTGCACGATTATGGGTTTCATTAAACTCAATTTTCACATCTAACTTCTCCTGATCATCTTGAAACTCAACCACTCCGGAAGCCTCATGTGCGAATGGCCCGTCATTTGAGAAGATTGAAACAGGAGGAATCGAGAAATTCAGCAAAGCGGATGAATTATTTACAGATACACGAAATGAATGCATATTTGGTGATCGTCCAACAACATTGATATCCATTTTCACCGGAGCAGAGACATCCCGCCCATGGAAATCGAATGAAACAGTCCTGCTTCGAACACCGGTACCTTCAAATTTCTCACCAAACCATTTACGACCAGATTTCAATATATTATGATTTTCTAGTTCATGGTATTTCCGTTCATCGAATGTTGTGATTGTATGCGTTGGTGTACGGGTTTCAACCTCCATCATAGGGATTGACTTGGGAGGAGAGTCTTTTTCAGTTAAAAAATAAAAAGCAAAATTTGACCAATAATGCAATTGTTGAGTAAACATCTGCTTGTTATAATCCCACCTCCAGGAAACCGGACCATGTGCATAAAAATATATTGCATTGTTATGATGAAGAATCCCAACTTCAGGTAAATCATCAGGTCGTGCATTGGCATTGATACGCGGAACCATCTGTCCCCCATAACCATATACCGCAACATTTTGTGGATTACTAAAGCCCCACGACGTTAAGGTTGAATAAGGAATGCGGTAAATTCCTGTTTCTGAAACAGAAATTTTTTGCCAAAACCCAGAAGACAACACCGAATTAGACTTAAATAAAGAAGTAGAAGCTTTTAAATCTACACTTTGTAGAGCCTCAACAGAAGACGTTTGAAACTCAATTAACGCAGTAAAACCTGATACAAGTGAGATCTCGTTATCCGCGAGGTGGAAAGGAATTATTTCAATTTCGAGATATGTATTCATGCGGATAGAAACGACCATACTTCGAAGCTCTGGTAAAGCGTTTCGATACTCCGCTAAATGTGAAAACCCGGAATCTCCCGGCAACAGTTGCAAATCTTGTATTTGAACATTGATAGATGAGGGATCTGTTTCATTTGGCAGAGGAACCCGAAATCTGTAAACAGGAACACCACCATCTTCCCAATGACCGTCATCTTCAAAAGGCAATATCTCATTTATAGTATATTCTCCCCAAATTATTTGCTTACTAACTTCTAAACTATGCTTATGGGCATATAATGAAGATATTGCAAATAAAAACAATACTGAAAAAAAACCTATCCTTTGCATCTAATAATATAAGATATACTTAATAAAAAACCTGATATCAGGTTAAACGTAAAAAATCAAAAGTTGTTTCTATAAAGGATCTCAATAATAAATCGATACCACCTCGCATCTTCGATCAATAAACCGCGAATAAACCGAAGTAAAACTAATAAAATGTAAAACTATAACGGCTCTTTTTTAAATTAATTGTACTATAATGACAGTATTGAACATTCAAATAAATAAAGTCCATCTCCTCAAAAAAATAAAAAAGGATAACTTATATAACAATTTTAAAAATACATCGTTCTAATATTTACAATTTCTTTTTTTTAGAGTTTTTTTAAATCATACATTATTAAATTCAAACCAAAGATAGAACGACATCTCAAACCATTGAATTATTGAAGTCATTCATTAACTTTGAACAGAATTAAGAAAAAAAATAAAATTAGTATCCGATTAGGTATAACCTTTTTTTACTTTTGCAGTATAAAGCAAAAGATAAATATGGCAACAACCCTAAATTTTCACCATATTTGTAGATTAATAAAATAAAAATCAGAACTCAATAAAATAAGCTATGAGATTTAGAGCCAGTTCTTTACTAGCCGTTTTCGCCTCAATTCTGATCCTTGCATCATGCGGAAGAGGAGGCCGAGACGTTTCTTCAACCACAGGTTGGGCATACAACAATCCCGATTATGGTGGGTTCGAGTATCGTTCAGGTTATGAACAGGAAACCGGACCAGGACTTGTTTTTATAGAAGGTGGAACCTTTATAATGGGACAAGTTGATGAAGATGTAATGCGTGAATGGAACAACGTTCCAAGAAGAGTTACAGTACCATCTTTCTACATGGATGAGACAGAGGTAAGAAACGTAGACTACAGAGAATACCTGTATTGGGTTCAGCGAGTGTTCACTGATTATCCCGAAGTATATCGCAGAGCTCTTCCTGACACTTTGGTTTGGAGAAGACCTTTGGCTTATAACGAACCTTTGGTGGAGAACTATTTCCGTCACCCGGCGTACAGCGAGTATCCCGTTGTAGGTGTAAACTGGTTACAGGCAAATGATTACTGCGCTTGGCGTACCGATCGTGTAAACGAAAAGATACTTATTGACAGAGGCATCCTTGAACTGGATGTAAACCAGCAGAATGAAAACAACTTCAATACCGAAGCTTACCTTCTTGGGCAATATGATGGTATAGAAGGACGCCGCCCAATGCGGGATCTGGATCCTAATCGCGATACCAGAAGAGTAAGGTCTGATGATGGGATTTTATTACCACGCTACCGTCTTCCGACAGAAGCTGAGTGGGAATACGCAGCATTAGGACTTGTAGGTAACTCTTACCAGGAAAGATTAACACATCGTCGCATTTATCCATGGGATGGACACATTGTAAGAAATCCAGACAGAAGAGATCGCGGACAAATGATGGCTAACTTCGTACGTGGAAGAGGTGACTACATGGGTATGGCCGGATCACTTAATGATGGTGGTGACATTACTGTTCCAGTAAGATCATATTGGCCAAACGACTATGGTCTCTACAACATGGCTGGTAATGTTAACGAATGGGTTGCGGATGTATATCGCCCATTATCACATCAGGATGTTGAGGAATTCAGCCCATTCCGTGGTAACATCTTCCAAACAAAAGTTCTGGATGAAGAAGGTATGGTGGTAGATAAAGATGAATTCGGGCGTATTCGTTATCGCGAAGAATCAGACGAAGACATTCTTGACAGACATAATTACAGAATTTCTGATAACAGAAACTTTGCTGACGGGGATCCTATTTCAAACATTGCTCCCGGTGAAGGATGGACTGAATCAGAGCACAACTCATCTACCATGTACGACGGAACTCCTGGTACTGCTTTAAGTATTGGAATCAGCGACCGTTCAAGAGTATACAAAGGTGGTGGATGGCGTGACCGTGCATACTGGCTAAGCCCCGGCACCCGTCGTTTCCTTGACGAACGCGAAGCTCGTGACGACTTAGGCTTCCGCTGCGCCATGACACGCGTGGGTGCTCCAGAAGCATCAGGCAGAAGAAGGTAATTAACAGTAGCTACAAAGATTTTTAAAGGCTGGTTGTAAAACCAGCCTTTTTTTATGCATTTTTGTATAAAATTAATGCCATGGAACTTAATCAAATTTACGACTCATATCTCAAGTCAGGAATCGTCACAACTGACAGCAGAACCTGTTTTGCCGGAGCAATTTATTTTGCACTAAAAGGAGAACGCTTTGACGGAAATAACTACGCCCTGGAAGCTTTAAAAAAAGGTTGTTCCCTGGCAGTTGTAGACGACGTCAGTTTGAAAAATGAGCCCCATTGTATTTGGGTGCCGGACGCACTTAAGACGCTGCAACAACTGGCAACTCATCATCGGCATCAGACACAGGTAAAAGTGATAGGAATAACCGGTTCCAATGGAAAAACTACCACTAAAGAACTCATTGCCGAGGTTCTTAAAACCAGTTTTTCAACTTGGTTTACTCAAGGCAATTTAAATAATCACATAGGAGTGCCTCTAACATTACTTTCCATGCCACCCGGAACCCAAATAGCAGTAGTGGAAATGGGAGCCAACCACATAGGAGAAATTGCCCAACTTTGTGACATTGCCCAACCCGACATGGGACTGATCACCAATGTAGGGAAAGCCCACATCGAAGGATTTGGATCCTTTGAAGGCGTCAAAAAAGCCAAAGGAGAACTCTATAACCATCTTAAGACACAGGGAAATGAAATATTCATAAATGGGGATAATCACCACCTAAAAGAGATGATCGGAGATTATAACGGAACGATATTCAGGTATGGGAACGATGATAATTATAAAGTAACCGGTCGCAACGTTAAAACCGATCCCTTCTTAAGTTTTGAATGGAAATCAGAAAATCAGGAATGGGAAAAAGTGTCAACACAATTAACTGGTGCCTATAATTATGAAAATGTTTTAGTTGCCATTACCATAGGACTTCATTTTGGGATTAGTGCTAAAGAAATAAATAAAGCCATAAACAATTATCAACCGGTTAACCACCGTTCACAAATTATAAAAACAGAACACAACACCGTTATTCTTGATGCATACAATGCCAATCCTTCAAGTATGGAAGCCGCACTAAGTAACTTTGCCGACATGAAAGGAGACAATAAGATCCTTATACTTGGCGGAATGAAAGAACTTGGAAAGGAGTGCCAAAAAGAACACCAAGAACTGGTAGAAAAGGCATTAAAAGTCCAACCAAAAACATGCTTTTTGGTTGGAGCCGAGTTTCAGAATACCTCAACCGGGGCTGAAAGCATCAATTATTTTGAAAAAAGCGAAGATTTAAGAGAACATCTGGTTAGTAACCGGATAGTAAACGCAACCATTTTGCTTAAAGGTAGTCGGGCAAACAAATTGGAAGAACTGCTGGACCTTCTCTAAAAATTACGAAAATTAAGGCTGTGAAAATATTTTTTCCTGCGAAGGAAAAAATCCCACACAATCGAACCATGATAGATTTCCGGATGATCAATCTTTTTTACCCCTTGCTTTAATTTGGAGTTAACGGTTTTAAATTTGCCATAGTTTTTCAAAAAATCCTGATGAGCCCGAAAAACAGCTGATGCATTTCTTGTCTCTCCTTTTACCAAAAAATGAATAAATGCCAGGCCATCCATTAAAATTCGAAAAGAAATAGTCAATAATGAACGCCTGTGGAGGTTTTTCCGCATCATATAAAGATTGTTGCGAAAATTCAGGTAAGTTTTATTTGGATTTTGATAGCTTAAAGTTCCTCCTCCCAGGTGAAACACCTCGCTTTCCGGCACATAAAAAATATGGTAACCCATATTTTTCACCCTCCAACACCAGTCCACTTCCTCCATGTGTGCAAAAAATGCTTCGTCTAAACCACCTGTTTCCAAAAAAAGCTTTCGATTAACCATCAATGCTGCACCACTTCCCCAAAAAACCGTACCCGGTTTTTTGTATTGACCGGAATCCTTTTCAGCTACATCAAAAAGCCGTCCCCTACAGAAAGTATACCCCAACACATCTATAAATCCACCGGCCGCGCCTGCATACTCAAAATAATCAGGGCTACGAACATCCTTGATGGCAGGCACACAAGCTGCAACATCTGTATTTTCATTCATGGTTTTAAGCAAAGGTGGCAGCCAACCTTTTCCAGGTGCCACGTCAGAATTGAGCAACACCGCAAATTCACTTTCTAAACGTGACAATGCCTCATTGTAACCACCTGCAAATCCAAGATTATCTCCCAATTCCAGAACCTTCACTTCCGGATGATGTTGCCTGACCCAGGCAACCGAATCATCTGCAGATCCATTATCGGCCAACACTATTTCAACAGCATCGCAGGGTGCACTGTTCATAATTACTTTGGGAATAAACTCCTCCAGCAACGAACGCGTATTCCAATTTAGTATAACAACAGAGAGTTCCGGTTTATGCATTTCTTATTATTTTCAGGCAATGGTTATTCCTTTCCAGGAAACAGATGCTGATATTTCCATCGTTTATGTGACCAAAGCCAGTGCTCAGGTTTGGATACTATCAACTTTTCCAGTAACCTCAGATGCCATTCGGTAATATCATAATCGGCTGAATCCTTAACATTCCCCTCGTATGGAATAAAAGTGATTTTATATTGCCCTCTTTTCTCTTTCTCCATCTGCCAGAAAAAGAGTTGAGAATCGGTCAACTTAGCCAATTTTTCGGGTCCAAGTATTACAGGTGTGTTTTGATTTAAAAAACGAGTCCAATATTGCAACTCCCTCTTTCCGGGGCTTTGATCAGAAATTAGCCCCAAAATAAAACGTTGGTTACTTCTTTTATATCGAACAATTTCCCTGCTGGTGTTTTTCTTCGGAATATTAACAGATCCGAAACGGCTTCGCAACATCAGCATATACTTATCCATCATCGGATTTTTTAGCGGGCGATATACTGAAACGCCTAAAGCGTTCAGCCTGTCGGAGACAGAAGGAACCCACTCCCAGTTGCCGTAGTGACCAGTTACCGCTATCACATCCTGTCCTTTTTCAAGTACAGCATTAACATCTTCAGGATTTACCACCCGCACCCTTTTACGGATTCTGGAAACATTTGATTTCTGCATAGCAATTGTTTCAACAAAAATATCGCAGAAATGCCGGTAAAAGGAATATCTGATTTTCCTGATTTCACTGTTGCTTTTCTCAGGAAACGAATTCCTCAGATTGGTTTCAATCACCTTTTTGCGATAACCCACCAATAAAACAACGATGTAAAAAAAGTCAGAGAACCTGTATAAAATCCAGAATGGCATATTCCCTGCCAGCCATAAAAACGGATAAGAGAGATAAAATCCTATGTAGTTTAACATCATCAACTCAGATTAAATAGCCCGAAACAACCTTTAAGAACTCTTCAAAAATAGATTTGTTGGTGGCTATAATTTCACGGCCATAAAGATAGTCATTCCCACCAGAAAAGTCAGAAACTTTTCCACCGGCTCTATCAAGAATGAATGAACCCGCTGCCACATCCCACGGTTTAAGGCCATATTCATAAAATCCGTCAAACCTACCACAAGCAACATATACCAAATCAACGGCAGCCGATCCCATGCGCCTTACGCCTCGGCAATTGTTCATCAAAAAACGCAACGAGTCCATGTAATTATCCATGCGGGAAAAATTAGTGTATGGAAACCCTGTTGCCACAAGAGCATCTGAAACCATTTCTGTTTTTGAAACGGAAATCACTTGCCCGTTAAGCATGGCGGAACCATTTTTCCAGGCATAAAAACACTCGTCAAGACCAGGCTCATAAACAACACCAATGACCAATTCCTCTCCCTCCATAAGCGCAATACTTACACTAAAAGGGGATAATCCGTGAATAAAATTGGTTGTTCCGTCAATGGGATCAATGACCCAATTAAATCTGCCAGAAGTGCCTTTTCCGGTTCCTTCCTCAGCAATAAAGCCTGAATCAGGTAATATTTCCGACAAAGCATCTACAATTCGTACTTCAGCCTCTTTATCGAATCGGGTTACAAAATCATTTTTTCCTTTACGCTCCAAATCAGGCGCCGAGCGGGCTCTTTCCTCTTTTAAATAGCTGCCGGTTTGACGAGCCAAATTAACCACCTGTATGCAAATCCCTTGATAATCCATTATAATAAATCTGATGCCAATTCTGCAAGATAACTTCTCTCTCCTTTAATCAAATTAACATGGGCAAAAAGATCCTGTCCTTTCATCTTGTCGGTGAGATAGGCAAGCCCATTGGATTGCATATCCAGATATGGAGAGTCAATCTGATGTATATCACCCGTAAAAATCATTTTAGTTCCTTCTCCTGCACGTGTAATAATGGTTTTAACCTCATGCGGAGTAAGGTTTTGTGCTTCATCCACAATAAAATAGACGTCCGACAAACTCCGTCCCCTAATGTAAGCCAGTGGCGTAATAATCAACTCCTCCCTCTTTTGCATCTCTTCAATGGCCGCAAGTTCGCGGCTTTGTCCGCTGAACCGGTTTTTTATCACTGACAGGTTATCAAAAAGCGGCAGCATATAAGGTCCAATTTTTTCATTGACATCACCCGGAAGGAACCCCAGGTCACGATTGGACAGCGGAACAATTGGCCGAGCAAGAAGAATCTGCTTATACATTTTATGTTGCTGCAACGCTGCGGCCAATGCCAGAAGTGTTTTCCCCGTTCCGGCTTTCCCGGTTAAAGAAACCAGACGGATTTCGGGGTTCAGCAAAGCATTGAGTGAAAATGCCTGCTCTGCGTTTCTGGGTTCGATACCATATGCTCCATGCTTTTCTACCCTCCTAATTGAGTTACTGAATGGATCAAACCAGGCCAACACACTTTGGCTGCTGTTTCTAAGAACAAAATATTGATTTGCCGGCGTAGCCTCTTCATCCATGGGAAAAGACTCACGGGGAACGGTTCCCTTTTGATACAACTGATCAATGATAGATGCATCAAAATTATCATGGGTCTCTACCCCTTTGTGAAGAATTTCGATGTTCTTTACTTTATCGGTCTCGTAATCCTCAGCTTTAAGGCCGAGAGATTTAGCCTTCATTCGCAAATTGATATCTTTTGAAATTAGAATCACGGTACGTTTTTCAAATTTCTCGGCCACGTGTAAGGCTATAGCCAATATGCGATGATCGGGTGTTCTATCCGAAAATGAGTCCTCCAGAATTTGAGGAAAAGGCTTGCCTGTTGCGATAAACAATCTTCCTTTATCAACACCTAAGGAGACTCCGTCGCTGAACAACTTTTCTCCCGATAATTTATCCATGATTCTCACAAACTCCCGTGCCTGAAAATTGATTTGATCATTCCCTTTTTTGAATTTATCCAACTCTTCCAAAACCACAATTGGAAGAATTACATCATTGTCCTCAAAATTATAAAGGCATTTATGATCATGCAGCAACACATTGGTATCGAGAATGAAAATTTTCGAAGATTGTTTTTTCTTAGCAGCCATAAAGTGTATTTTAAAGATTATCGATAATTTCGAATATCATAAATATATCAAAATCCGTGCTTATTTCGCACTTTTGCATTGCTATAATCACCAAAAACCATGAATTATTCTGAAGCCATACAGTTTCTTTTTGATCAACTACCAATGTTTCAAAGAAGTGGAGCCGTTGCATACAAAAACAATCTTGACAACACCCATTACCTTGATCGCTGGTTTAATCATCCTCACAAACAATTTAAGAGCATTCACATAGCCGGCACCAATGGCAAAGGGTCAGTTTCGCACATGCTGGCATCTGTTTTTCAGGAAGCCGGTTATAAAACCGGCTTATACACCTCTCCTCATTTAAAGGATTTCAGAGAAAGAATCAGGATAAACGGAGATATGATTTCTGAAGAGATGGTTACTAAATTCGTTATCAAAAACAAACAAATCATTGAAGAGATATCTCCATCATTTTTTGAAATGACGGTGGCCATGGCATTTCAATATTTTGCTCTTGAAAATGTGGAGATGGCAATAGTTGAGACAGGTATGGGAGGTCGACTTGATTCAACCAACATCATTACTCCCCAATGTTCGGTAATTACCAATATTGGGATGGATCACATGCAGTTCTTAGGAAACGATATTCCTTCCATTGCAAAAGAAAAGGCAGGGATAATTAAAGAAGGGGTTCCGGTGGTTATTGGAAGAAAGCAAACTGAAACAACGGCTGTTTTTTGCAAAACAGCCGAAGAAAAAAATACAAAGACCATTTATGCAGAAGATCTTTTTGAAGTAATCCTTAAATCAAAAGAAACAAACTACCTGCTAACGGACATCACTTTTCAAGACCAGAAATGGCTGTCGGACATCAAACTTCCTTTAGCGGGTCACTATCAACTGGAAAATTTACGCACCGTTGCTGCCACCATTCATTCCATGAAGATGAATGGTTTTCATCTAAGCTCAGAAGATGTAAAAAGAGGAATTGAGAAAACCATCACGAACACCGGATTAATGGGACGATGGCAAACATTAAACACTTCTCCCCTAACAATTTGCGACACCGGTCACAATGCTGATGGAATTTCACAAATATTGCATCAGATTGCAGAGACCCCACACAACCATTTACATATGGTAATTGGCATGGTTAACGATAAAGATGTTGATGGCATTCTGAGAATGCTACCAAAAAATGCCTCATATTATTTTACCCGGGCAGAAATACCGAGGAGTTTACCTTCAGAACAGCTAAAAGAAAAAGCGATAAAACATGGTTTGTTGGGGAATTGTTATGATAGCGTACAAAAAGCATTGAATGAAGCTAAAAAAAATGCTTCCGATAACGATCTGATTTTCATTGGCGGAAGCACTTTTATTGTGGCAGAGGTGGTTTAATTTCAAAAAAAGTTTGGCTGTTGAGTAAAACTCTTCTATATTTGCATCGCTTTTGGCAAAACAGTAATTGGGGCGCTTAGCTCAGTTGGTTCAGAGCATCTGGTTTACACCCAGAGGGTCAGCGGTTCGAATCCGTTAGCGCCCACATCCCAATAAATTATCGGGCACTTAGCTCAGTTGGTTCAGAGCATCTGGTTTACACCCAGAGGGTCAGCGGTTCGAATCCGTTAGTGCCCACAAAAAAAAGACCACCAAAGGTGGTCTTTTTTTTTCCATCTAACAGATATTAAACGATTTTAATTTAGACACAGTCTAATAATATAAAAGTTTCTGAATTGAAAATCTTCCTTAAATTTGTATTTGCGACACCTAAATTCAAACTGTAATGGAAACAGGCAGTATTAAAAAGAAGAACTACGCAGTGCCCGAACCGGCACTTCGCAGAATGCCCTGTTATCTGGCCTACTTAAAGCTTGAGCACAGAAAAGGTAGCCAGTATGTTTCCTCTACATTAATTGCGCGTGATAATGGTGTTGATCCCACCCAGGTAACAAAAGACCTCTCATATACAGGAATATCCGGCAAAACCCGCGTTGGTTATGAAGTTGAACCCCTTATTGATGCGCTGGAGGATTTCCTGGGATTCAGAGAAATGGATGAAGCCTATCTGTTTGGCGCAGGAAGCCTTGGTACAGCATTGCTTCACGACCACGGACTGGTGCAGTATGGATTGAAAATATCCACAGCATTTGATGTGGATCCCAATGTAATTGGGAAAAAAATTGGAGAAGTTCAAATCCATCACATCGATGAATTTATTCAACGAAAAGGTCATGGAGTACGAATTGGCATACTTACCGTTCCGGCTCAAAATGCACAGGAAGCAGCCCAAATGATGATTGAAAATGGCATTCAGGCCATTTGGAATTTTACGCCTGTTAGAATTGTTGTGCCTGAACATATCGTAGTACAAAACACCTCGCTTTACGCTCATTTAGCCGTGATGTTTAACCGGCTAAACAGCGCTCCCGAATAAAAGTCTTTCAAACTAGAACGTTAATGTAAAATTGGTTTCAGTATCTGGAACGGAAAATGCATTGATACTACCTGAATGCAGTCGTAAAATCTGTCGTGACAAACTCAGACCGATACCCGAGCCATTTGTTTTGGTTGAAAAAAACGGAATAAAGATTTTATCAAGCACCTCAGGTAAAATTCCGGGGCCATTGTCAATCACCTGAATGGTGATTCTTCCGCGTTTATTCAGAAAAGCTTTTAAGTTAATACGTCCGTCCGGCTTCCCTGTTAAAGCTTGTATCGAGTTGGTCATTAAATTAATCAAAACCTGCTCAATTAACTTTTCATCTGCCGACAATTCAAGAGATGGAGGCAAAACAGATATATTACAGATGATTCCTTTCTCTGTCATCTCCTGGCGATGCAGTTCATATACATTTTGCAACAGCTGTTCCACCGGGAAAATAGAAAAACTGGGATTCGGAATCTTTGTTAAGTTTCGATAAGTATTCACAAAATGGATAAGCCCCTCGGTTCTTTTTTGGATGGTAGCCAATGCGCTTTGAATCTCACGAAGATTTTCAACCTCTTCAGTGCATTCATTTTTACTGTCAATGGTTTCAATGATATCGTTCATCAAAAGATGAACAGTAGAGGAGAGTGATGAGATGGGTGTTATTGAATTCATGATTTCATGAGTCAAAACCCTTATCAGTTTCTGCCATGAATCCATCTCTTTCTCTTCCAATTCGTGCTGAATATTTTTTATGGATACCAGAATGATGTTGCGGTTGTGAATTTTGAATTCAGTCCCATAAATCGACAATTGCAAAATGTCGTCCTTTTCCCGTATTTTAACAAGAATGTTTTCTCCATGTTTAATGGTTAGCAGGTTTTGAACCAAATCGGGACTATAGTCCCGGAGAGCCTGAATATTTCTCAGGCTTCGAACCTGAAACAGCTTTTTGGTCGCATTGTTTATCAATTCCACAGAACCATCTTTCTGAAAAGCAATCAGTGCAATTCCAATATGTTGAATGACCGTTTGTAAATAATGATAACTCTCCTCCTTTTCAGCTCTTACAGATTGAAAATCTGAAATAACCTCATTAAAGGTTTTTTTTAACTGATCCAACGATGAATCATTATTTTCCACTTGAAAAGTTCTGGTAAAATCAGAATACCGGATTGATTGCAGAAAACTATTTAGCAAACGGTTGGTTTTATCTACAAAAATGAACAGAGAGACTATCTGAATAATAACCAACAAAGCAACCATTACCACAGTAATGGTTAGTTGTGTATTTAAAAACAGATACATAACTCCAAAAAGTGATACCGATAAAAGAAAGATTCTGACACCAAGAATCAGCCTGAAACGATTAAAGCCCATGTTTTTCCATTCTTCGGTAAAGAGAAGTGCGGGTTAATCCCAGATCAGAAGCGGCTTTGGAAATGTTGCCCCGGTTGTTTTTCAAAACCTTCTCTATAATCATCTTTTCAACCTCATCAAGATTGTAATTTTCCAACTCAACTCCATCTTTTGCTCCGGAATGATGACTTAACTGAAAATCATCAACAGTAAGAGTATCCGATTCACTCATGATGATGGTGCGTTCAATCACATGTTGAAATTCCCTCACATTCCCGGGCCACGGATAATCTGTTAGTTTTCGCAAAACTTGCTGGCTTGGCCGGGATATTTTTCTGTTGTATTTCTTATTGTAAATTTTAATGAAATGATCAGCCAAAAGAGGGAAATCTTCATGTCTTTCTCTGAGTGGAGGCAAGTCAACCTCCACCGTATTAATCCTATATAAAAGATCCTGTCTGAAACCACCTTCAACAGCCATCTGTTTAATTCCCATGTTGGTGGCACAAATCAAGCGTATATTTATTGGAATTGGCTTGTTGGCACCCACTCGGGTGACCTCTCTGCGTTCAAGAACAGTCAACAATTTGGCCTGCAGCGGTAGAGAGAGGTTCCCAATTTCATCAAGAAAGATCGTCCCGCCAGCTGCCAGTTCAAACCTTCCCGGTCTATCAGACTTGGCATCAGTAAAAGCACCTTTTACATGTCCAAAAAGTTCACTTTCAAACAAGGTGTCACTCAACGCACCCAAATCCACACTTATAAATGGTTCGTCAGCACGTTTGGATTGTCGGTGAAGCGCCCTGGCCACCAACTCCTTACCAGTACCATTCTCTCCCAAAATCAGCACATTGGCATCGGTACCCGCAACCTTTTTAATGGTGTTAAATACTTGTTGCATACCTGGTGATACACCAATAAAATCTGCAAAAGGCTGATCCATTATGGTATTGATCTCCTTCTGTCGTTCCCTCAGACTGCTTACTTCTTTACGAGATTCTCTTAACTTTATGGCCGACCAAATGGTTCCGAGTAATTTTTCATTTTGCCATGGTTTGATAATAAAATCGGTGGCTCCCGATTTTATGGCCTTAACGGATTTCTCTACATCTCCGTAAGCAGTAATAAACAACACCACGGCTCCTGGGTCTATTTCCAGAATACGTTTTAACCAGGAAAACCCTTCGTGACCACTGATGGCATCCTTATTGAAATTCATATCAAGTAATATGACATCATAATCGTCTTCTGCCATATGCTGGGGAATCCTCTCGGGATTAATTTCTGTTTGAATCAACTCACAATGAGGCTTTAGCAACATCTTTAACGCAAATAATATATCTGCATTATCGTCCACTGCAAGGATTTTCCCTTTTTTTGAGGTCATAGAGATTTCGCTTTAAAATAAGTCTGATGATTCTCAAAACTACAAAAAAATGTTCATCTTTGAAATCAGAACGTACGAAAACGAACAATTATATAAGCCAAATTTTAAACAGCTCAAGAATCCCAACCCTCAACACTAAGATTAATAGGCTAATAAGGCAGGTGGCACGGTTTCTGTTTTGAATACATTAGAGTTTAATATAATATTAATAATCTGTAAAGCACCAACTTATTGAATCTGACCCACAACACATTACGATACTTTGATTTTTAGCCCATAACTCAATTCGCACAAAAAAGCGTGCGATAACGGACATGTAGTGTACTAAAACGAACACTCAGAAAAATGATTTATACAAGAAACCTAAAAAAACTGTACAAGTCCAGAGAAGTGGAAACCATGGCACTCATCAATGTCAACATTGATATAGATGAAGGGGAGTTTGTTGCTGTGGCCGGCCCGGCCGGGAGTGGAAAATCTTCACTATTCAATATATTGGGACTTCTCGACACACCCGATAGTGGTGAAGTTTTTTTTATGGGCAAAGAGTGCAGCAGAATAAGCCAAAATAAACGAATCAGCTTAAGACGTGGCAACATTGGTTACATGTTTAAGGATTTCAATTTGGTTGACGAACTATCAGTATATAATAACATTGAACTACCATTGCTTTACTTGCCATATTCCCGAAAAGAGCGTCAGAAGATGGTTAGTGAGATACTTTACAAATTTAAACTAGATCATAAACGAAATAATTACCCTGAAGAACTAACCAGACTGCAGCAACAAACCGTCGGTTTAGCCAGGGCAACAGTGTACAACCCCAAGCTCATACTGGCTGATGAGCCCGCAGGAAGTCTGGACTCAACTGGTGGAGGAATGATCTTTGAACTTATTTCTTCAGTCAACGAAGCAGGAACCACAGTAATATTTTTCACCAATTCAATATCCGAAGCGCAAAGAGCTAGTCGCATCATCAGACTTTTTGATGGACATATTGTAACCGAAGCCATACAAAAAGAGATATAGGAAAAGACATTATGCAAATCAGCAACTTCATAAAAACCCTTTTTAGGAATATACTCCTACACCGTGGGCTTTCGCTCCTCACACTTCTGGGGCTTTCGCTTGGTATAGCAATGGGGCTGCTGGTTCTTATCTATGTCTATTTTGAGTCAAACTACGACAGATTCATCCCCCATTCCGAAAGCATATACAGGCTAAACAGTTACGGCAAAATTGGAGAAGACACCATCCACAGTGCTTTAACACCCATCCCTCTTGCTTTGGAATCCAAAAGGACAGAAGGAGTTAGAAGCGCTACCAGACTGATGCCCGGGCTGAGCAGGGTAATCGAAAGTAAGCATTTCAGATCACTTGAGTCCAATTTTTTCTATGCAGACTCCAATTTTTTCGAGGTTTTTGATCTGCCATTTTTAATGGGGAGCAAAGAGGATTTCAGGAACGATGCAAATGCTGCAATCATTACGGTTTCAGCTTCACAACGATTATTTGGATATCGAAACCCAATAGGTGAAAGACTTAAACTGGACAACGAAATTGATTATACCATAAAAGCGGTCGTAGAAGACATCCCTGTCAATTCACATCTTCGTTTTGACATACTAGGAAACTGGGCTGCGGTTGAAAGAACCATAAGGCAGGACACATTGAGTCAACAAAGAACGATGGACAGAAATTGGCTCTACCTTAACAGTTATTCCTATTACCTTCTGGAAGATGGATTTACCAACGAGGATGTTTTCGCTAGGCTGGCGTATCAGGCCATGAAAAAAGTGAACATCCAGATAGAAGAAGCCTTTGGAAGTGATCCACCGGGTTCAGGAAGCGTTCAGTTAAATTTCGGATCCATCTCCATACATGATATAAACCTCTATTCGGATGTTAATAATGAACTGAAGGACGGTTCAAATCCAATTTATATTAAAGCCTTTACCGGGATAGCATTTTTTATCCTCATTGTTACGGCCATCAATTTCATGAACCTTACCACTGCCCGTTCATCCAGAAGGTTTAAGGAGGTTGCTGTGCGAAAGGTGTTTTTTGCCCGTCGCAAGGATGTTATTGTTCAATTTCTGACTGAAGCCATAGTATACTCATTCATGGCACTCTTTTTGGCTTTGGTTTTGGTTGAATTATTTCTCCCCGCCTTCAACACCCTTTTCAACATAAACATGAGCACCAGAGGCTTTATTCAGCGACCTGATTTACTCTGGCTTATAATCATAACACTTATTACAGGTATGATGGCCGGAAGCTATCCGGCACTATTTTATAGCGGCTTAAACCCAATTTCCATTATCAAAGGATCAAGCAAAATAAAAAAAGCCGGGATCTTGGTGCGCGGATTTCTGGTAACAGCACAGGTCGCATTATCAATATTACTGATCTCTCTGACCCTTGTAATGTATGGACAACTCAGTTTTCTAAAAAACGCAGACCATGGATTCAGCACTAAAAACACAATTGTAATAGAACGAGGTGTATCAACACCACAGGAACTTCGCGATTTTAAAAAGGAAATAATACGTACCGGTATAGTTCAGCAGGCAGGAATTGCACATTTCAGTCCGGGAGAGGATGGTAACATCATCTCATTCAGAAGCACCGACGAAGAAGAAAGAGTGATGTTGATGGCTACAAACTATGTTGATGACGGATTTTTCAAAGCAATTGGAGCGAAAACTGCTCTTGGTCGGCTATTTGAAGTCTCTGACACCAGTGATGTTACAAAAATCATCATCAATGAATCAGCCGCACGAATGATTCAATTCTGCCCCGAAAGCAATCATCAAATAGAACTTGTTGGAGGAAGATCCGATGATGAAACTCATGTGTATAACATCATAGGTGTTGTTCATGATATATACTTCGAAAATATGAAGAACCCTTCACGTCCTATGGTTTTTATTCAAAACCATAGGAATCAGGCTCCGGGTCATATTATTGCTCAGCTCTCAACCGTATCTCCCAAAGAGGAATTAATAAAAAAGCTCAACGCTATATGGGAGACAAAATTTGAAGGCAGCACCATGCAACATCATACATTACAAAAAGTGATTGACAATTTCTATTCAGAAGAAAAACGATTTGCAGGAATCGCATTTATGTTCTCCCTGCTGGCTTATCTTTTGTCAGTAATGAGTCAAATTGGTTTTGCTGCTTTTCTGTTATACTACCATCATAAAAATATACGACTAAAAACCATATTCACCGCCCCATATAAACGGATAATGATGGAGACTTTTTCATCTTTTGGCATATTTGTAGCACTCAGTTTACTCATTTCAATCCCTTTAAGCGTACATACTTCAAACATATGGCTTTCCGGTTTTTATAAATCCTTTAATCCTTCCTGGTGTTACTTTCTGATACCGGTTGTTCTTATCGCTTCTACATACATATTAATAACTTATGTAGCCGGGAAACGGGAACTTAATAAAACATTTAAATAGTTGCGGAAATTTCTTTCCCAGCATAGAGTTCCTGTTTTGAAAACAAACAAAACCGGCTGCCGACTTTGAATCTGAATTGGTTTATTGCATAGTAAGTTTTGATATAGGTTAAAAACTGTTCTGAAAACAAAAATCAAATCAAAAGATAACAATGGGTTTTAGAAAAAAAATGAATATATTTGCGCGATTATAAGAACCTCATAAAAAAGGTGAAGTCAACAAATTTGACTTAAAAAGCATATTAAACATATGCATGAAAGCCAAACAGCACAGCACATTTACATGTATTAAGCATATTATAATAAAAGAAGTAAAGTAATTGAAAAGATAAAAGGGAAATCAAATGCAGAACAAAGGAGCAATAAGACTTTTTGCCATTTTATTGGCATTGGTGAGTTTATACCAGCTAATTTTCACGTACCATGCCCGCAAGGTTGAAAGGGATGCTACTGAATTTGCCATTAAAATGGCCGGCCCAGATGCCGATCAGGAAACCCTCCGTGGTTATGAAGTTCAATTTCTGGACTCAATGGCACACGAAGTTGTTTACAACTTCCTTTTTGGCCTGAGACAATACACATATCTGGAAACCAAAGCCAGAGAAATCAACTTTGGTCTTGACCTGAGAGGAGGTATGAACCTGATACTTGAAGTTCAGGTTGCCGACATCGTAGATGCTTTGTCAAACTACAATCAGGACGACAATTTCAGAAGCGCTCTGCAATTGGCAAGAGAGAGAGAGATGACTTCAACCCGTGATTTCATCACCTTGTTTGGGGAAGCTTTCGAAGAAGTGGCACCGGATGCCAGTCTGGCTGCTATCTTTAACACTGTGGAATTAAGAGATCGTGTAAGATACGACTCCTCAAATGACGAGGTTATCAGAGTTTTAAGAAGAGAATCAGAAGCTGCCATCAGTAATGCTTTCAACATCCTGCGTACACGTATTGACCGTTTTGGTGTTGTTCAGCCAAACGTACAACGCCTTCCACAAAGCCCAGGTCGTGTTTTGATTGAGCTACCTGGTGTAACCGAGCCTGAAAGGGTTCGTAACCTGTTGCGTGGAACTGCCAACCTTGAGTTCTGGGAAACTTTCGATAATCAGACCATTCAACCATACCTGATACAAGCCAACGAAATCATCACCCGTCGTGTTATGGCTCAACGCATGGATAGTGCGGTTGAGACCGAAACAACTGATGATGTTGATGTGATTGCAGACCAATTAGAAGGTGAAGACGATGAAACTTCGCTGTTAAGAGATCTTGATCTGGAGGATATTGACACCACAGATCAGGATTTAAGAACACTGTTCACCATATTGCAGCCGGTTGGAAGAGCTTCGGGTCCTGTAGTAGGTGTGGCCGCTTCACGTCACATGGCTCAAATAGATGAGTGGCTGCAATTAGAAGAAGTTCGTTCAGCACTACCTCGCGACCTAAAATTACTGTGGACTGTTAAACCGATTCCAAGAAATGATCTTCAGTTCTGGGTTCCCAACGCTGGTGATACCCGTGAACAGTTTTTCCAACTGGTGGCCATTCGTGCCAACACCATGGATGGAAGAGCTCCTCTTGAAGGAGATGTCATTACTAATGCCAGTGACCGTGTGACCCAAACGGGAGCATTCGAGGTTGCCATGTCAATGAATAGCGAAGGAGCCAGAACATGGGCTCGATTAACAAACGCAAACATTGGTAAATCCATTGCCATTGTTCTTGATGGGTATGTTTATAGTTTCCCCACAGTTCAAAATGAGATCAGAGGAGGGCAAAGTTCCATTACCGGAAACTTCAGTCCGGAAGAGGCAAAAGACCTTGCAAACATCCTCAGATCAGGATCCCTTCCGGCTCCGGCTCATATTGTAGAAGACCACGTAGTTGGACCATCTCTAGGAGCAGAGGCCGTTAGCGCAGGATTAAAATCATTCATTTGGGCATTTATTGTTGTGCTCATTTACATGATGATATACTACGGTTTTAAAGCTGGGGTTGTAGCCGATATTGCTTTGGTTTCGAACATGTTCTTCGTAATGGGAGTTCTGGCGGCATTTAATGCCGTACTGACACTACCCGGTATTGCAGGTATCGTTCTTACGATTGGTATGTCGGTAGATGCAAACGTTCTGATATACGAACGAATACGTGAAGAACTAAAAGCCGGTAAAGGACTGAGACTTGCCATCTCCGATGGTTATAAAAACGCATTCTCAGCCATCATTGATGCCAACGTAACAACATTCCTGACTGGTTTAATTCTGTTTATGTTTGGAACCGGACCGGTTAAAGGTTTTGCAACAACGCTGATGATTGGTATCGCCACCTCGTTCTTCTCAGCTGTGTTTATCACAAGACTGGTTTACGAATGGTTACTTGATAGCAAGGTTGACATTAAATTTGGATCCAAATTTACATCAAACCTGTTTAAGAACACAAAAATTGCATTCCTTGAAAAACGTAAAGTAGCATTCATTCTATCCGGAGCATTCTTTCTGATAGCAGTTGGTTCCCTTTCGGTACGAGGACTTCAACAGGGGATTGACTTCACCGGGGGTCGTACTTATCTGGTACGTTTCGCTGAAAACGTCAATTCTGTTGAAGTATTTTCTTCTGTCTCCGAAGCTTTTGAAGGCGCCAATACCGAGGTAAAAACTTTTGGAACCGCAAATCAGGTGCGAATTGCAACCAACTACCTGGTATTCGAAACTGATGAAGTTGCTGACTCTCGAGTTGAGGATCGTCTTTTTGCAGGTGTTCAACCATTTTTGCCATCAGGCACCACACAGGATACTTTTATGAGCGACTATGTGATGAGCTCCCAAAAAGTTGGCCCAACCATTGCTGCCGACATTAAAAGCAGAGCTGCTTATGCCGTTGTGTTTTCTCTTATTGTAATATTCTTATACATTCTATTGCGTTTCCGCACATGGCAGTTAGGAGTAGGAGCATTGGCCGCAGTTATTCATGATGTGATGTTTGTTCTTGGAATATTCTCCCTGTTCTACACCATTGCGCCTTTTGCTTTGGAAATTGACCAGGCATTTATTGCGGCCATCCTGACTGTAATCGGTTACTCCATTAACGATACCGTGGTTGTGTTTGACCGTATCCGGGAATACCGATTGCTATATCCAAAACGCAATTTAAGGGAGGTGTTTAACCTGGCAATTAACTCAACCATCAGCAGAACCATAAATACATCTATGACAACACTTGTGGTATTGTTGGTGATTTTTGTATTTGGAAGTGAAGTCATCAGAGGTTTCGTATTTGCTCTGATAGTAGGAGTATTGGTAGGTACATATTCATCTATTTTCGTGGCCTCTCCAATTGCTTACAACTTCATTAAACAGAAAGAGAAAGCTGAAGCAAAAAAAGCATAAGTTTAAAGTTCAATAAACTTTTACTCAAAACTAAAAAGGACTGCCACGAGCAGTCCTTTTTTTATATCTTTGCAGTAAATAATTACAAATATGACTATTTTTCTTTTTGGCATATCAATGGGAGAAGTTGTACTTCTCTTTCTGGTTGTACTGATGTTATTCGGGTCTAAAAAGATACCTGATCTGGCTCGCTCACTGGGCAAGGGAATGAATGAGTTCAGGAGGGCTGCTGACGATATCAAAAAAGAGTTTGAGGAAAGTACGACTGAAATCAAAGAAGAACTTGACGAAATTGAAGAAAACATACGTCAGAACAGCAAAGAGATACGCGACCTGGCAGACGATGTATACAGAGACGATTACGGAACTCATGACGATTCTGCTGTAAAAGACATATACGGGCTGGATAAACCTGAGCAATCCTACGAAGATGAAGTAAAAGATAGCGAGGAGTCTCTCAAAAACAATGAAATTACTGCAAATTGTAACGATTTGGAAATAGAAGATCAATTGGAGGAGAAGAATACGGATTCCGAAAACGAAGAAGAAAAACCTGAAAAGGAGTAAATGTTGCTCGTAATTAACAAACTGCTATTTAATCTGTATTATTGACATACGCCGACCTTCGTTTCATAAATCATCTATTTTCACAATTAATTAATAAAACAGGTTATAAAGACCGGCCATGGCCGGTTGTTTTTTAACACTACACAATGGCATACATTTGGCTAATTTTGGGGTTCACTCTCCTCTTCTATAGTGGCAATTGGTTGGTGAAAGGAAGCACACAGCTTTCGGCTCATTTTAAAATCAGCTCTCTGGTTATAGGACTTACCGTTGTTGCATTTGGGACATCAGCACCCGAGCTGTTTGTCAGCGTAAAAGCGGCATTCAGCGGCGTGCCTGATATTGCCATAGGTAACATTGTGGGATCAAACATCGCCAATATTGGGCTGGTACTCGGACTGGTTGCTATGGTTATGCCCATCGCTATAAAATCAAAGGCCATATTGTTCGACTGGGTCATCATGATCATTGCAACCCTCATGCTGATTCTCTTTTCAGCAAATGGAATAATTGGTTCCTGGGAAGGATTCGCTTTTCTTTCAGCACTTATCTTTTATCTGATTTGGTCGGTATGGCAATCCAGACGAAAAAGTAGAAAAGAAGCCCTAACCTACCCTACACCGGAAATTAAACTCCCAACTTCTATCTTCATTGTACTGGTATCATTTGTCGGACTCTATTTTGGGGCCGAATGGCTGGTAAAAGGAGCCACAGAACTTGCCAGAACATGGGGTGTCAGTGACAGGGTCATAGGCATATCTATTGTAGCATTTGGAACCAGCGTGCCGGAACTGGCCACCTCATTAGCAGCCATCGCTAAAAAAGAGAACGACATTTCCGTTGGAAACATCATTGGCTCCAACATCTTTAATATTTGGGCCGTATTGGGAGCGACTGCAGTAATTAAACCTCTTGGAATTGCAAATGTGGCCATGCTGAGAATTGACCTGTTATGGACCATACTTCTATCAGTTATGCTCCTCATCTTTATGATGCCATTAAAAAACGGAATCATTTCACGCTGGAAAGGGGTTTTATTGTTTCTGGTTTATATATACTATATTTACATATTGTTTTGATAAGAATAGAGCCGCTTTTCTGTTAAAAGACAACGTCCAAACACGTAACAACGTGTTTGTAAAAGCAGTTGATTCATTTTCACATCAAAAAATCTAACGATTTTTAATATATGGTTGAAGGCAAAGGTATCAGAAAATCTTTTGGAGACCTGGAAGTACTTAAGGGCATTGATATATCAATTGCCCCGGCGGAAATTGTTGCCATTCTAGGAGCCAGCGGAGCAGGAAAAACAACGCTGCTTCAAATTTTAAGTTCTCTTGACAATCCTACGCACGGAGAGGTATTCATAAACAACACAGCAGTTCATAAACTGGGTGAGAAGCAACTTGCCCGGTTCAGAAATCAGAACATCGGTTTTGTTTTTCAGTTTCACCAGTTGCTACCGGAATTTACAGCAGCCGAGAACTGCATGCTTCCCGCTCTCATCGGCGGAATCCCACAAAAAGAAGCAGAAAAAAAGGCCAAAGAACTTCTCTCTTTCCTGGGATTGGAACAACGACTGGAACATAAACCAGGACAGCTCAGTGGTGGTGAAAAACAGCGAGTAGCGGTTGCCAGAGCATTAATCAACGATCCGGCGGTAATTTTTGCCGACGAACCGTCAGGAAATCTCGACTCCAAGAATCAGGATGAGCTGATGGATCTGTTTATAAATCTCCGCCAACAGTTTAAGCAAACCTTCATCATTGTTACCCACGATGAACATCTGGCCGAGAAATCAGACCGCACCATTCATATGAAAGATGGGTTCATTGAATAGCATCCCACAACAAACCATTGAATTCCTGAACACCAAAGCAGCATTCTATCATGCTCCCTGGTTTATCAAGGAGGATCCCATATCCATCCCTCATCGTTTTTCAAGAAAAGAAGACATCGAAATCAGCGCTTTTCTGACTGCTATCATTACCTGGGGACAAAGAAAAATGATTCTTCAAAAAGCTTCCCTATTAATGGAGTTGATGGAAAACAACCCGCATGACTTTTTGATAAACGCCGGACATCAAGAATTTCAAAAATTCAACTCATTTGTTTACCGAACATTTAATCACGTTGATTGCATCTATTTTCTAAGTACTCTTAGAAATATCTACAGACATCATGGAGGCTTGGAAGAACTGTTTTTAATAGGCTACAAAACCAACCAATGCATATTTGATGCATTGGTTTACTTTCGTCAATTCTTCACCTCTTTCAGTCCCATGCCGCGCACCGGGAAGCATTTGGCAAACGTTGAAAAAGGATCAGCAGCGAAACGGTTCAACATGTTCCTAAGATGGATGGTAAGACCTGATGAAGGTGTTGACTTTGGAATCTGGAAAAAAATAGATCCGGCACACCTCATGATCCCGCTGGACGTTCATGTTGCCCGGGTGGCAAGAAATCTTGGTATTTTACAACGCAAACAGAACGACTGGAAAGCAGTTGTAGAACTAACTCAAGAACTGAAAAAAATCCGCCCCCACGATCCGGTCTTTTACGATTATGCTCTTTTTGGCTCAGGTGTTTACGAAAAATAGCGAAAACCGATGTTTCATTTCAAACAATTCTCGGTAAAACAGGACAAAACTGCCATGAAAGTTGGCACCGATGGGGTGCTTCTTGGCGCCTGGGTTCCGGTTGAAAACAGCTGCAAAATTCTGGATATTGGCACCGGTACTGGATTGATAACCCTCATGCTGGCGCAAAGAAATCCAAACGCCATTATTACAGCCATCGATATTGATGAAGATGCGTTTTCACAGGCAATGGAAAACGTCTTGGACAGTCCCTGGCACGATAGAATAACAGTGATTCATGAATCACTGCAAAAGTTCAGCAAAAACCATCCGGTAAAATTTGACCTCATCGTAACCAATCCGCCATTTTTTAATAATTCCCTTCATGCTCAGAATAAAGCAAGATCCACAGCCAGGCATACCCATCTCCTGCCCCACGAAGACCTATTAATTGATGGAAAGAATTTGATGACAGCGAATGGAAAACTGGCATTGATATTACCGGTAACTGAATACCAATTATTCTCAAGGAAAGCTGAAAATTTTGGTTTCTACGAAAACCAAAACATGACCATCTTTCCCACCCCAAAAAATGCGGCTGTAAGAATTATGGGAATATGGGGACTCCAAAAAACATCAGAAACCTTCAAAGAAGAAATCATTATAGAGGAATATGGTCGCCACAAATATTCAGATGAATACATTGCCCTCACCAGGGAGTTTTATCAAAAAATGGCATAAAAAAGCAGGTGCCATCAAAAGAGAAGGGATTAGCTTGATCGATTTGACAGCAACCTGCAGGGAGGGATCTTAAATATTTTTACTTAATCAAATATGCGGTTAAGAATGACGTATGCTGCTGTTCCTCCTACAATCAAAAGTCCACCTGACACCAAAACGGCATTACTTACCATGTGCTGAATTACATATACGCTTAAAAGTATTGCTCCTAATACTATTAATATGATACCGGCGTATTTAATCAAATCATTCATAAGTGCTTTGTTTTTTTATGGTTTTAACATGAATAAAATTACTTATCAACATGGCCAGACAGAACTCGAATGAGACAGGTTCATCCGTGCTTGTATTTTATAAATTAAGCCCGTTTCATAAAAGTACAAACAGAAACCGATTTTTCAAACTTTTTTGAATTAAAAGAATCGGTGACTGAATATCTCATCATATTCTTTTTTGAAAATTTTCATCTGTTTATAATTTGTTTTTTATAGGATAGATGGAACTCGCCAATAATCATCCTTACTTCGACTAGGCTCAGTACTTCACCTGTGTGAGAACTTTTTCTCATGGCTCGTTTCATCTGTTTATAATTTGTTTTTTAAGTTACCAGATGGAACATCCATGAATAATCATCTGCCTATATGCCTAATTTTCTTAACATGGATGTTTCATTTTATTCATTTGCACTTATCTTTGTGTGTTACAAAAAAAGATTTCAACATTTTACAACAAGCTTTTTACATCAAAAACAGAAATAATGGCAAAGGAGAAGGCAGTTCAAACACCTCTGATGAAACAATATTATGGAATAAAGGACAAATATCCCGATGCCATTTTGCTGTTTAGAGTGGGCGATTTTTATGAGACCTTTTCTGAAGATGCCATTAAAGTTTCGGAAATTCTAGGGATAACTCTTACACGGAGAGCCAACGGCGCTGCCCAGTATGTTGAGCTGGCCGGGTTTCCTCATCATGCTTTGGATACCTATTTGCCAAAATTAGTACGTGCTGGTCAGCGGGTAGCTGTATGCGACCAGCTGGAAGATCCAAAAATGACCAAGACCATCGTTAAAAGAGGTGTTACTGAACTGGTTACACCTGGAGTGGCCATCAACGACAACATACTTGAACACAGGGAGAATAATTTTCTGGCTGCTGTTCACCTTGATTCCAAATATGGAGGAATCGCCTTTCTGGATCTCTCTACAGGAGAGTTTTTAACCGCTGAAGGCACCCATGAACATGTTGAAAAGCTTCTTTCCGGATTCAAGCCAAAGGAGGTTCTTTATGAGAAGGCAAAGAAGGCTCAATTCACTGAAGTGTTCGGATCAAAATACTATGTATATCCTCTGGAGGACTGGATTTTCACAGCCGATGCAGCCGATGATCGGCTGCTAAAACATTTCGAAACCAAATCCCTTAAAGGATTTGGTGTTCAGAGCCTGAAATATGGAACCATTGCTGCCGGTGCCATCCTTCACTACCTTGATCTGACACAGCATCATCAAATATCACACATTACATCATTGTCGCGCATAGAAGAAGAACGCTATGTGTGGCTGGATAAATTCACCATACGTAACCTGGAGATATTTCAGCCGGTAAATGAAGGCGGAAAAACCCTCATTGACATCATAGATAAAACCATCACCCCCATGGGGAGCCGTATGCTGAAAAGATGGGTTGCACTTCCTCTCAAAGATGTACAACCCATTAAAGACAGGCAGGCCGTTGTGGAATATTTCTTTCGCGAGCCGGAATTGCGCAGCAGTCTGGAAACCTACCTTCGCCCCATTGGGGATCTGGAACGCCTGGTTTCGAAAGTAGCTGCCGGAAGACTAACCCCGCGTGAGATGGTGCAACTAAAAAATGCCCTGGGGAATGTCGCTCCTGCCAAAGAACTTTGCCAACAATCGGAAAACGAGGTTCTTCAGCATATTGGGGAACAACTCAACCCATGCCGATCGTTGTATGAGCGCATACACAAGGAAGTAACAAGCGACCCGCCGGCTCAGCTCAATAAAGGCGGAGTAATTGCCGAAGGAGTTTCTGAAGAGCTGGATGAACTGCGTAGCATCGCATACTCCGGCAAAGACTATCTTAATAATTTGCAGAAAAGAGAAAGCGAACTGACAGGAATTCCAAGCCTGAAGATTGCTTTCAACAACGTATTCGGCTATTATATTGAGGTAAGAAATACCCATAAAGACAAGGTTCCTGAAAACTGGATACGCAAACAAACTCTGGTAAATGCTGAACGCTATATCACAGAAGAACTCAAAGAGTACGAATCAAAAATTCTGGGGGCGGAAGAGAAAATCCTTGCCCTCGAAACTCGGCTCTATGCTCAACTTTTATCAGCTACAGCAGAATTTATTCCTGCCATACAGGTAAATGCAACTTTATTGGCCCGACTGGATTGCCTCATCGGTTTTTCAGTATTGGCGGCTGAAAACAAGTACATTCGCCCCGATATCAACGACACCGATGAAATCAAAATATCGGCTGGTCGTCATCCTGTAATTGAGAAGCAACTCCCACCGGGAGAGGCATACATCCCCAACGATGTATGTCTGAACAACGAAAAGCAACAAATCATCATTATTACCGGCCCAAATATGGCAGGTAAATCAGCCCTTTTGCGACAAACAGCCCTCATCGTGCTGCTTGCACAAACAGGCAGTTTTGTGCCCGCTGAAGCAGCACAAATCGGCGTGGTTGATAAAATTTTCACCCGCGTAGGTGCATCGGATAATATATCGCAGGGAGAGTCCACCTTTATGGTTGAAATGAACGAAGCCGCAAGCATTCTGAATAACATTTCGAATCGTAGCCTGGTTTTGTTTGATGAACTGGGACGCGGAACCAGTACTTACGATGGAATTTCTATTGCATGGAGCATTGTTGAGTACATCCATGAAAATAAAAGAGCGCTGGCCAAAACATTATTCGCCACGCACTACCATGAGCTAAACGAGATGGCCAACACTTACAAACGTTGTAAAAACTACAACGTTTCAGTAAAAGAGGTGGACAACAAAGTGATTTTTTTAAGAAAGCTGGTTCCTGGCGGTAGCAATCACAGTTTTGGGATTCACGTGGCACGTATGGCCGGAATGCCGAAAAGCGTTGTGAAACGTGCCGACGACATACTGAAAGAACTTGAAGACACCCATCGCAAGGGACAACTTTCCAAGCCCGTGGGTGATTTGGCAAAACAAAGAGAGGGTTTCCAGCTGAGCTTTTTTCAATTGGATGACCCCGTTCTAAAGCAAATTAGAGACAGAATTGCCAGTTTGGACATCAACAATCTGACTCCCATGGATGCACTCAACCAACTAAACGAGATAAAGAAAATTGCTGGGTTATAACTGTTATAAAACTGTTTAGGTAAATCATGAGATTCGCCTAAGCTAATCACCAGAAGAGCACACAACCCAACAGTAGTGAAATTACCTTCCCCTAATTATCCTCAACAAAACTGCGATGATGGCAATAACCAACAAAATATGAATTAATCCACCAACACTATACCCGACATAACCGATAGCCCAAAGAATAACCAATATAACGGCAATTAAATATAGTAAACCACCCATATTAATTAATTAAAAGTTAAACTTCATATTAAATTAGATACAGAAGAAACTAATTATTGCTTTTTCCGGCTGAGCAATAATATTATAATACCTCCCAGAGCAACAGCTCCTCCAACCCATTGTGGCCAGTTGACTTCATGCTCTTTTTCCTGAGTAATGGCAAATTCACCTATTTCAACAACGTCCTCTTCAGTTTTAAATGAAATGCCGGTAAAAATTGTAATCAATAATCCAATAACGATAAGAATAACTCCTATTTTCTTCATAAAACATACGTTTATATTCAAACATCTATTCAATTTCGTAATAATAATCCAAAATGTCAAAAAAGAAGACAACATACTCCGAAAACAGAAATATTTGAATTCTAATTATCTGTAGAAAACGAAAAGAAACTCACGAAATTTTTCTAAAAAAAGGGATGAAAAAATTGCGACTGATGTTTGCACAAAAGAAAAAAGTTCTATCTTTGCAACTGCAAACGCGAAAATAGCTCAGTTGGTAGAGCACGACCTTGCCAAGGTCGGGGTCGCGGGTTCGAGTCCCGTTTTTCGCTCTCAGTTTAATCCCCGTAACGCGGGGATTTTTTACATAAAAACTATGGTCTGCCCGGATGGTGGAATTGGTAGACACGCTGGACTTAAAATCCAGTGGCCATTGCGGCCGTGCGGGTTCAAGTCCCGCTCCGGGTACACTTTTACAACAAAGCCTCTTGATTTTCAGGAGGCTTTGTAGGTTATAGATGACAAAGTCTCTCCGAGCCTTTATTGCGCCATATAGATATTCCGGAGCATTTCGACCACATTGCGTAATTGGTCAAATCTTTTTCTGCTTTTCTGCTTTTTTGTTTAGTTTTATAAGGGGTTGTGATAATGTATTTATAACCGTAATTGTTTTATGAATAAGTTGGCAGCAAGTGTGACGCAACTTTTTCATTGTATTAAGCATCTTAATTGAAAGACTAAAATAAAAACTTTAGATTATGAAAAACCTTAGGGTTCAAAACATCTTCTGTTTTTTATTGATTTTCCTTTTCAATGGGTGTGAAGAGAAGATTGAAACAGAGCATAATTCAGAATTATTAATTGGATACTGGATAAATCCTCAAATTGTCGATTCATTAGTTACTTTTAGTAAATCAAGTAAATTGGTTGACGCTAATTATGGTATTGCATTTCATTCTGATGGTTCATTCATTGAGAGGAATAATTCGGGATGGTGCGCAACACCCCCGATTTCATATTCAAATTTTAAAGGTTCATGGGTAAAGAATGATTCTTTAGTAATTATTTTAGTTGACTATTGGGGCGGCATAGCAAGATATCAATGGAAAATAATTGATGTAGGAGACAATAAACTGGTTGTTAATAAAATAAAAGTGGAATACAATTATGACATAGGGAAATTAAAAAATTATACAGGACTTGATGGTTGTGGTTGGATTATCGAATTAGCTGATGAATCCAGGTTAGAACCTATTAATTTAGATCTCTTCGATTTGCAATTAGCAGAAAATAAAGAAATAATATTTAAATATCACCAAAGGACTGATTTAGGTAGTTATTGCATGATTGGTAAAGTGATTGAGATTGATGAAATAATAGATTTGACCAAAATGTAATTGTATGACCAAAGAATATCAAGATGCTCCTCACGACCCATTTTCAATTACGAGAATAATAATTACGGGAGACTGCCTGAATACAAAAACTTGCAGTAAATGGCTGAGGTGGTAATACATAGATTGTAAAATTGATTGATTCAGGTAATTAAAAGCGAACATTTAGATAATATGAGACAGATTTTAATGATTCTAATATTAGGACTATTCACAATAGGAGAAATTTCCGCACAAGATTTTAAAAGGATTAATTATCAATTAGATTTTGGAACTACATTGACAATTCCATATAAAAGCACAATCGAAATATGGCCTGAGATAGATAAACATCCACATACTGATTATAGTCCAAATTTCGGATATTTTCTTGAAGTCATGATTTCATATAACCTAAACAGGAAATATTCGATTAACACTGGATTGAATTACAATTACACTGCACTTGGAATAAGCGATAAGATTGGGCTATTTGAAAATAAAGGTAATTTGACAAACTCATACTTAACCTTTCCAGTTTTGATAAAATGTCGTTTATCCAATAAATTACCAATTTCAATTTCTACAGGGCCTTACCTTAGTTTGTTAATTAGTGCCAATGAAAAAGGCACTACCTATATTGATACCGCGGGATTTATTTTTGATGATCCAGACCCTTTATTAGAATCCATAGAACCAATACAAAAATACAACACGGATGTAAAAAAGAATTATTCCGCGATTGATTATGGCATATCTCTTCAACTTGATTATGATATTAAATTATCACAAAGATTAAATGGAGTAGTGCTGACTCGATTTAATTATGGACTCAAAAATGTGCTAACAAATGATTTAGTAAATAATAGTTCAGCCAACGATTGGAAAAACTACAATTTCATGATTGGATTTGGAGTAAAACTATAAAGAATTGTATGGCAATGGATATTTCTTTGAGACATCTATTATCCATCAAAAGAAAAACCCAGAAAACCAAGTATTATAAATACGCTAACAGAAGAACTCATATCCGTTTCTGCAAATTGTACAGTTTCACATTTTTACTTATTTTTACGGCTTAAAATAAGGGTCTTCATGGCAAAAAAGGCAAACAAGAAAAGTGACAACGCTTCTGTACAACGACATCAGGCGTTAAAGCGGCAACATAAAGTAACCATCCTATTAAACGATAAGGAACTGGAAGCGATTGATATGTATTGTAAAAAATACAAGGTTAAATCAAAAGCAGGTTTTATTCGGGAATCCGCACTTAGAAATGTTATGACCCAATTCCTGGAAGATTATCCAACTCTGTTTGCAAAACAGGAGTTGGACAGTCTGGTGGTAAGGCATGTTGCTGAACCGGAAAACAGATTATAATAATTCTCTGATGCTTTCAGCCCATTTCTCAATTCGGTAATCGGACAAATCAGGTTCGTTATCCTCGTCGAGAGCAAGACCAACAAACATGCCTTCTCTATAGGCTTTTGATGATGCAAAATCGTACTCATCTGCCGGCCATTCACCTATAAACTTCACACCTTTATTCTGCAAAAGCTCGTAGAGTTTCCCCATACCATCGCAAAAAGTATCAGGGTAATTCTGCTGATCACCAAGACCAAACAGCGCAATGGTTTTGCCGGACAAATCCTGCTGAACCAACATCTCCACAAATGTTTCAAAATCATCCTGCAACATACCCACACCCCATGTTGAGGTTCCAAGAATAATAGTAGAATATGCCTTGATGGTTTCCGGAGAAACATCATTAGCTCCTTTTAAATCAGCTTTTTGAATAAGTGATTGTAACTTTTCGGCCACAAAACGGGTATTACCTAAGGATGACCCATAAACAATCAATATGTTAGAATTCATTTTGTTTCAATTTTGTTTTAAATATCATCATAATTTAATTAAAGAACAAAGGCGCAGAATTAAAAGTTCAGCAAACCCATTTTTAAATATTGAGAGCAGCAAATCATGAAGAGACAAATATTTTTATTCATTTTAATCGTAATATCATTCAGGGCTGCATGTCAGGAAGCCACTCTGCTCTTTTTTGGGGACATAATGGGACATGGAGCACAAATTGAGAGTGCAGAACGCGATGAAGGCAGATACTACGACTATTCAGAAAACTTTAAATATATTGAGCCCTACTTCCGATCGGCAGATGTTGTTGTAGGTAATCTTGAAGTAACACTGGCCGGAAAACCTTATAAAGGATACCCGCTTTTCAGCTCTCCGGACGAGCTCGCAACGGCTCTCAAAGAGTCAGGGGTAAATGTTCTGGTTACAGCCAACAATCACTCGTGCGATCGTGGTAGAGCAGGACTGGAAAGAACAATCAAAGTTCTGGATCAACATCACTTTGTGAGAACAGGAACTTTTCTGGATAGCACGGATATGGCAAAACACCATCCCCGTATCATTCACATCAATGGTATCAAACTGGCTCTGTTAAACTACACATACGGCACCAACGGCATTCCTGTTACGCAACCAAACATTGTCAACCTCATCGACAAAGAAACAATGAAACAGGATCTAAAACTGACAAAATCCATGCATCCTGACAAAATCATCATGTTTCTGCATTGGGGTAACGAATACGCCACCTCACCATCAAATGATCAAACAGAATTGGCAGAATTTCTTTTTGAACATGGAGCAGACATCATCATTGGAGCCCATCCGCACGTCATTCAACCCATGCACCTCACTTACCAAAACGACCGCGAACAATTGGTTGTTTACTCTCTGGGAAATTTCATATCCAATCAAAGATGGGAACTGACTGACGGTGGGGCAATGGTTCGAATTACATTGGCAAAGCACAAAGGCGACACCTACATTAAAGATGCTCAGCATCTGCTTACCTGGGTTCACACACCAATCATCGACAATCGCCGTAGGTACTATATATACCCGGCTTCTGTGTGGGACAGGCAGGGTGTTCCTGACCATATCGCCCCGGGATGGGAAGGCATGAAGCAATATCTGAAAAGCGCAAGGGAAGTGATGCAACTAAACACCTATATACGAGAAGCAACCGAAGAGTGGCCATTAAAATAATGGCATCAAAATTACTTGTAATCATTAAAAAAAAAGAGTAAAATTGTAAGATAGATATTCCTAAATTTAGTTGTACCATGCCATATAAAGAGCCTGTAATTGAAAAACTCTACTACACCATAGGTGAAGTAGCTAAAATGTTTAACGTCAACACCTCCTTAATTCGTTTCTGGGAAAAAGAATTCGACATCATCAAACCCCATAAAAACAAAAAAGGCAATCGCCTTTTTACGCCTCAGGACGTTGAGAACTTCCACCTGATCTACCATTTGGTAAAAGAAAAAGGGATGACACTGAAAGGTGCCGAAAAAAAACTGAAAGAGAACAAAGAAGACACCATAGAAAACTTCGAAGTAGTAAAACGGCTGAAAGATATCAAAGAGATGCTAATCGATATCAAAGAAGGAATGTAGGTTTGAGCCTGCCATTTTACAAATTGAATTAGTTTCGAAAAAATGACCATAAAAGAGATCATCAGCCATCTTGAAGACTTTGCTCCGCAATCGCTTCAGGAAGGGTTTGACAACAGCGGAATGCAAACCGGCGATGTAAACCAAAATGCTACCGGAGCTCTCATCACACTTGATGTTACACCGGAGGTTGTTAATGAATCGATAAAGAAAAACTGCAACCTCATCATCAGTCACCATCCGGTCACCATTTCAGGGGTAAAAAGCCTTACCGGAAAAAACCTGTCAGAACAGGTTTTTATCAAAGCCATCAAAAACAGCATTGCCATCTATACCGCACACACCAACATTGACAATGTAAAAAACGGTGTCAGCGGCATTTTGGCTAACAAACTGGGGCTCATCAATCACAAAATTCTGTCGCCTAAGCAAAATGCCCTGGTAAAACTGGTGGTATTTGTGCCCAAAGAAGCTGCCGGTGAAGTTCGAAATGCCATATTTGAGGCCGGAGCAGGTCAAATCGGCAATTACAACTCATGCAGTTTCAACATGGCTGGCGATGGTACATTTCGGGGCGATGAATCAACCAATCCATATGTTGGGAAAAAAGGAGAATTGCATACCGAGTCTGAAATCAGGGTAGAAACCATTCTCCCGGCCACTTTGCAATCCAGGGTTTTAAATGCTTTGATAAAAGCACACCCGTATGAAGAACCTGCATTTGATTTTTATCCTCTGAACAACAGTTGGACGGAAGCAGGGCTAGGAATTGTTGGAGAATATCAACAACCGCTGAGCAAAACAGAATTTCTTTCAAAACTAAAAGAAGTGACGAATGCCTCATGCATTCGTTACACCGAATGCATGCATGAAAAGGTTCAAAAAGTGGCTGTTTGCGGAGGAAGCGGCAGTTCTTTTTTAAGAAATGCCATTGCCTTGGGTGCCCAGGCGTTTGTAACCGGCGATTTTAAGTACCATCAGTTTTTTGATGCAGAAAACCGCATTATGATTGCAGATGTGGGACATTATGAAAGTGAACAGTTCACTAAAGAACTTTTTTTTGAGATACTTACAAAAAAAATCCCTAATTTTGCAGTCCGTTTATCAGAAGTAAATAGCAATCCTATAAAATATTTTTAGCAGAATGGCAACAATGGATTCAAAAACCAGTGCAAATGAAGTCCCTGTAGAAGAAAGACTTCGCGCACTACACGATTTACAAAAAGTCGTTTCAGAAATTGATAAAATCAGAACCCTGAGGGGAGAACTTCCTTTGGAAGTTCAGGATTTAGAAGATGAAATAGAGGGTTTAGAGACCCGCATAAAGAACCTGGAAGCTGAAGTAAAGAGCCTTAATGATGGTATTCTGACCAAAAAGAATGAAATTAAGGATGCAGGTTTACTCATTAAAAAATATGAGGCGCAACAATCAAATGTTCGCAATAACCGCGAATATGATTCTCTTACTAAAGAGATAGAATTCCAAACTCTGGAAATTGAGCTTTGCGAAAAGCGCATTAAAGAGTTCACTGTTGAAATGAAAGCCAAATCGGAGTTGGTAGATGCTTCAAAAAAGCAGATGGAAGAGCGCCAATCTGACTTGACTGCTAAAAAAGCAGAATTGGATGAGATTGTTTCAGAGACTCAAAACGAAGAGGAGCGCCTGAGAACAAAATCGAAAGAAATTGAGACCCGAATTGACGACCGCCTATTAACTGCATTTAAACGTATTCGTAAAAATGCACGCAACGGGTTGGCCGTTGTTACCGTAGCGAGGGATGCTTGTGGTGGTTGTTTCAACAAAATTCCACCTCAGCGTCAGTTGGACATTCAGATTAGAAAGAAAATCATTGTATGTGAATATTGCGGACGCATCCTTGTGGACGACCAATTGTAATCCATACATTACTTAAAAATAAGAGAGGTGTAAATCTAAGATTTACACCTCTTTGTTTTATATCAAAAGAATTATTTCACATCACCAGCTTCCCCCGGCACCTCCGCCGCCAAAGCGGCCTCCTCCGAACCCTCCAAAACCACCTCCGGATCCGGGGCTAAAACTACCCCGGCCTGAGCTAAAATTGCCCCACTGCCCGCTGTGTCTTCGCGAACCGGAGCCCAGCATCGACATGATTACCCAAAATGGCACATCATGCCCCAAAGAAGACTGTCTTGTTCGTCTTGCTCTTGATATGACCATGAACATCACAATAATTATAACCAACCCAACCACGCCACCAACAGCCTCTTCTCGGCTTCCGGTTCTGGACATGTAGGCATCGGCAGTGTATTCATCTCTGGTTAAATCCATGATTACATTCAATCCGGCAATTAACCCGGTGTAATAGTCTTCGTTTCTAAAATGAGGAATCATTTCATTATCAACCACCCTTCGAGCCACTGCATCAGGAATGACTCCTTCCAAACCATAACCAACGGCGATATAGGCACGGCCTCTCTCATTTCCGATGCGAGGCTTTACCAATATCAAAAGACCATTATCTGAACCTGCCTGCCCTATCCCCCATTGATCTGCCACCCGAAAGGCATAATCTCCTGCATCATAACCACCCAGATCAGATACGATTACAACAGCTACCTGGGTACTGGTCTCTCTGGCAAACTGAACCAAACTATTTTCCAGATTATTTCTGGAACCTTCCGGCAAAACACCTGCAAAATCATTCACCAAACGGGCTGGAACCGGCCTTTCCGGTATGGGATTCGCCAAAAGATCAGTAAATCCAATAAAACACAGAACAATTAAAATACACCTTAAACTTTTATTCATATTCATCAAATATCATTTACCAAAAGAAATTTCATCAGGAAGTTCGTTCACATCATCGCTCTGGTATGGAAAATGCGACTTTAGCTTCTCACCTGCCCTAAGAATACCGCACTCCAATCCCCCGGCAAAGTCACTTTGTTTAAAATACTCTGTCATCTTTTCTTTGATGCACTCCCAAAAATCATCCTCCACAACGGCATTTATACCCGCATCACCCAAAATAGCAAATTGGTGATCCTTAACAGCTAAATAAAACAACACTCCGTTGCGAAGTTCGGTCTTATGCATTTTGAGCTTTTCGAAAAGGTAAGCTGCCCTGTCCATCAACTCTTCCGGACAATGATTCTCAATATGTACACGAATTTCTCCCGAGGTATTTAATTCAGCCTGCTTAACAGCAGCAACAATCCTCTCTTTATCCTCACTACTAAATAGTTTCTCTGCCATATCTAAACTCTAAAATTCCACTTGTGGAGCCTGATGTGCACCTCTGTCGGCCTCAAAATAGGGTTTGCGCTCGAATGAAAAAATCGATGCAACCATCCGTTGCGGAAAACGCCTGATGTATGCATTATATTGCCTGGTAGCTTCATTGAATCTGTTTCTCTCCACAGCGATACGGTTCTCTGTACCCTCTAGCTGAGCCTGCAAATCTCTGAAATTCTCATTGGCTTTCAGATCAGGATATCGCTCTACAACCACCATCAACCTCGACAGAGCCGATGAGAGATTTTCCTGAGCTTCCTGAAACTGACGCATTGAAGCATCGTTCATCATTTCAGGTGATAAATGAACACCAGTTGCTCTGCTTCTGGCGTCGATGACTGCTTCAAGGGTTTCGCGCTCATGACTAGCGTATCCTCTTACGGTAGCAACCAAATTAGGGATTAAATCGGCACGTCGCTGGTAAACATTCTCCACTTGTGCCCATTGAGCATCCACAGCTTCGCTGTAATCAACCATCTTATTATAGCCACAACTGCTCAATATGGGAATCATAATGATGGCAGCAATAATCAATCTTATATTCTTCATTGTCTTGTTTTTAATTCTCACTTATTAAGTTTCTGTTATGAATTGGCTTTTTATATTTTCAATTACCAGTGTCAAACTAAATCTTAATTATCTCACGCTCACACGCTAACCAAATTCGCCAACTTTATAATTGACTTGGCATCAGCCTGATGCGATTATACACATGCTCATCTCAATTATTCTCGCCCCAGAATGTAGCGGATAAACCCACCCAGAGTACGCCGGCGAGCCTTTTCATAGTTCTGCCTGAATTCAGCATGTTCATCGGTGCTCACATTTGGGTTTATCATCTGATATATCTCCCCCCAACCCGGGAACCCCCCAATATTTCTGTCGTCGATAAACAAGTCGGCATGAACTTTACGGCTCTGATCTTCTTCGATGACCTCTCCCGGATAGCTACAATTCACCGCATAAAACTCAACCCCGTGTTTCCTGCAATACTCTACTGCTTCTTCCAGTAATTTACCACCCCGATATGTCCAGAGAATTAAATGATGTCCATCTCTTTGAAGAGCCTTGAGCGTTTCAAAGGCAAAAAACTTCTTTTTACCAATTTCGGGATAGCGGTGATCGACAATGGTTCCATCAAAATCTACAGCGATTATCATAAAGAGTCCTCTTCGTTTTTTACTTCCAATTCGTTAATAATACGCTCTTTAATAGGAATATTAAGCAAAAAAGCCACAAAAAGCAACGCGAAGATCATAATAAATGCAAAATCGCCCGACACCAAATATCCAATTAATGAGATAATACCTAATGCTTCGAAAGTCACTATTTTAATAAAAAAGCTGTTTCTATATTGCTTTATACGATCGTTCATAGCCATATCTGCCGGCAACTTCTTTATCTTTTTATTGTGAAATATAAAACCGGCAGGAATTCCACCCAATGCCAGAATAATAATCAACGACTTAAGAGTTTCCACATCCTGTAACGACCAGTCCAAAGCTCCGCTAACCATGGAACCAACCGATACGGCAATAAATGCAAACACCAAAAGTGCTACAAAAACAAACCAATAGAATAATAATATCTGTTTAAGGTAATTTGGTTTTTCCATGCTTTGTGCTTTTAATAATAATCTATATTAGATGACTTTAAAGAATTTTATTTTGACCTACCTAACCTGCATTATTCACAAATTATCCATTACGATGCTCAACTACCTGCTAAATCTGGACGTCCTCAATAAAATTGCTTTGAAAATAATATATTATTCCCTTCATCAATTTTCTTTGCGGTTGTCCATATTTATTGGTATTTGATCATCTCATTACGACAATTCATGAATAAAGCAGGCTAAAGAGTTTTTTCAAATGGCATTCGATTAATCAAGGATCGTCCCAGAGTTACCTCGTCTGCATATTCCAGCTCATCCCCAATAGAAACGCCACGTGCAATGGTGGTCATCTCAATACTGTGGGGAGCCAGCTTTCTATAAATAAAAAAGTTTGTTGTATCTCCCTCCATGGTGGTGCTCAGAGCAAAAATAACCTCCTTTACTTCACCTGATTTAACTTTCTCCACAAGCGGCTCAATGGTCAAATCATCCGGACCAATGCCATCCATAGGCGAGATAACCCCACCCAACACGTGATAAATACCGGTATACTGCTGGGTATTTTCAATGGCCATTACATCACGAATACTTTCCACCACACAAACCAACGAACGGTCGCGTTTGGGAGAAGCACATATTTCACAAATTTCGGAATCTGATATATTGTAACAAACCTTACAATGCTGAATCTCTTCCCTGAGCTCCCTGATGGCTGAGGTGAAACGAGTTACATCATCAACCTCCTGCTTAAGCACAAACAGCGCCAATCTGAGCGCTGTTTTTCTTCCTATTCCCGGTAAACGGGCAAACTCATTAACAGCACTCTCCAGCAACCTTGACGGATATCGGGAGTTGTTCATTAAAGATAATATTAAATTGTTCTCACATCAATTTTTCGAAGTCCAAAGGTAATAAAAATTAGAGGTAACATGCTGAAGTTTTTTGCCGGAACCGGCAAAAAGCTTTTCTTTGCTATAAAAAAATGAACCCGATACTTACAGGCTCGCTTATTGGAGGATATCTTCTCATTCTCCTTTTTGTTTCGTGGATTACGGGCAGAAAAGCCGACAATGCCACTTTTTTTCTCGGAAACCGGCAGTCGCCATGGTTTATTGTGGCCATTGGGATGGTTGGAGCGTCTCTTTCAGGTGTTACATTTGTCTCTGTTCCGGGATGGGTAGCCACACAGCAGTTCAACTATCTTCAAATGGTTACCGGATTTGTTGCAGGTTATATTTTTATAGCCAACATACTGCTACCACTTTATTACCGGTTGAACCTCACATCCATTTACACCTATCTGAACAACAGGTTTGGGACTCATTCGTACAAATCGGGCTCCATTCTTTTTATAATTTCAAAGCTCACAGGCGCCTCTGCCAGGTTATACCTTATGGCCGGAGTACTTCAACTGGCCATCTCAGACCCTTTGAACATCCCGTTTTACCAAACGGTGATGGTTACCATTGGATTAATCTGGCTTTATACATTTAAAGGGGGCATAAAAACCATTATTTGGACTGATGCCTTGCAAACTCTGTTAATGCTATCTGCTGTAGGCATAACCATTTATTATATTGGCAGTGAGCTTGGGCTCGGTTTTCGGGAAATGGTTTATACCATTTCCAAAAGTGAATACTCTACTATTCTGAATACAGATTGGGCCTCATCACGTCATTTTCTTAAACAATTTTTCTCAGGTGCATTTATCACCATTGTGATGACCGGGTTGGATCAGGATATGATGCAGAAGAACCTTTCATGTAAAAACATCAGAGATGCCAAGAAAAACATGTATTGGTATGGCATTGCATTTTTGCCTGTAAACCTACTTTTTTTAAGCCTGGGAGCTTTGCTGTACATCTATATCAACGAAGCGGGAATTCCTTTACCAGACAGAGCCGATGATCTATATCCCATGCTTGCCATGGGTGGATATTTGCCAATGGCTGCCGGATTATTCTTTATATTAGGCTTAGTGGCTGCAGCATACTCCAGTGCCGATTCGGCACTGGCATCTTTAACCACTGTATTCTCCCTCGACATCCTGAAAATTGATGCGATGCAGCCAAAAAAAGCCAAAACTTACCGGGTTTTGGTTCATTTTGGTTTTACGATTATAACAGCGCTCATCATCCTGATTTTCCGTGCTCTCAATCAAGACAGCATCATCAATCTGGTTTACGTGCTGGCCGGATACACTTATGGCCCATTGCTTGGATTATATGCTTTCGGCCTATTTACAAAATACCGAATAAAAGACAAACTTGTAGTATTTGCTGCAATATTGCCTCCGGTAATCACCGGAATAATCGATTTTAATGCTGAAAAGTGGTTTGGCTTTTCACTGGGGTATGAAAAATTGATTTTGAATGGTTTTCTGACCTTCGTTATTTTATGGTTGATCAGAATTGTTGAAACAGGAAAAACCAACGCATAAAAAAACCATCTTGCATCCGCAAGATGGTTTGATAGAGAATCTATTCATTTACTTTCTAGTCAAAAGTTCTGTTACTGTTAGATGCAATTCGGATCATCTCTTCATATTGTTCTGGCGTTAAATCCTGAAAGAAGTAATGAGTAGGATCTACTGCACGTCCTTTAATCCTTACTTCATAGTGAAGGTGTGGCGCTGTTGATTTCCCTGTATTCCCAACAAAACCAATCACATCTCCGCGGTTAACCCTTTGTCCTACCCTCACGTTGAATTCATCGAGGTGGGCATAAAGTGTAGAATAACCAAATCCATGGTCGATTTCAATATGCTTTCCGTAGCCAATAGCAGAGTTTCTTACCATAGTGATTACGCCATCACCCGTTGCATAAATCTCAGTTCCGGTAGGCGCTGAGAAGTCAATCCCTTCATGAAAACGACGTGTTTTATAAATGGGGTCAATCCTCCATCCAAAACCTGACGCTGTACGACGTAAATCCCGGTTAGAAACTGGTTGGATAGCTGGGATACATCGCAACATCTCCTCTTTTCTCTCCGTAAGGTCGATTATTTCGTCAAAAGATTTGGATTGTACGTATAATTGCTTCATGATAACATCCAGTTTCTGAGCAGTATTCACAACCAGACTGGCATTGTCAAGATCTTCCAGGTAGCGATAACGATTTACACCACCAAATCCTGCTCTCCGTACTGAATTTGGTATGGAATCGGCCTGAAAAATCACCCGGTAAACATTTTCATCACGCTGTTGTATGTCGTCAAGCACCACCTGAACCTGCGACAACTTATCCCTCATGATTTCGTACTGAGCCAACATTCTGGAGTTCTCCCTCTCGAGCCTTATTTCTCTGGGACTATCAATCAGATAGACATAGGCAAAGAAATAAACCAGACCCATCAGGGCACCAAAGAACGAAAATGTAAATACTCTGGAAAGATAATATCTGAATCCGGTTTCAATCTTATCGTAACTTAATGTTTCCGGATTATATCTGTACTTAACTTTTGACATACGTAGATTATTTTGCTGCTAAAATAGAAAAATTTGTTAATATTCAACCAAAATTGGTTGAATAATCTATTTTTGTGCATTACTTTTTAAAAAACAGAATGTTTTCCGATTACTTTTTTGCAATTTTGCGGTGATGGAAGAGTGTGAGGTGTTTAGCTAAAATCAATTGATTTGTTTTTGCTGTTTGGCTTCTGACGAAGCAGAACTGAGGTTTATTATAGTTTTCATTAATTCTGCACCCACTTGCTTTACATAACCGCAATCTCACAAAACAAAAAACCATCGGCATCTCTGGTTTATACACACACAAAAAAAAAAGGTTGCTTTTTTTTGATAAACAAAATTTAAAAAACATTACAATAATCCTATGACAGCATCGGAAATCAGGAGTAGCTTTCTAACTTTCTTTGAAACAAAACAGCATAAAATCGTTGATTCAGCACCTATGGTGGTGAAAGATGACCCGACTCTTATGTTTACCAACGCAGGCATGAACCAGTTCAAAGATATTTTTCTGGGAAATGCGCCTGCCAAATTCCCCAGAGTTGCCAATTCGCAAAAGTGTCTGCGTGTATCGGGTAAACATAACGATCTGGAAGAGGTAGGTCACGACACCTATCATCATACCATGTTTGAAATGTTGGGCAACTGGTCGTTTGGAGACTATTTTAAAAAAGAGGCCATTGACTGGGCATGGGAGTACCTGACAGAAGTACTCAAAATTGATAAAAACTGTTTATATGTTTCTATTTTTGAAGGAGATGCAAAAGATGGCATAGAGAGAGATGAGGAAGCATTGGAGTACTGGAAGAAACATGTGCCTGAGAACCGGATCATCAATGGAAATAAAAAGGATAACTTTTGGGAAATGGGCGATACTGGTCCTTGCGGACCATGCTCGGAAATCCATGTGGACCTAAGAAGCAGCGATGCAAAAGAGCAGGTGCCGGGAGAAAATCTGGTGAATAAAGATCATCCTGAAGTGATTGAAGTATGGAACCTTGTATTTATTCAGTATAACCGCAAAGCCGATGGTTCTCTGGTTGCACTACCACAAAAGCATGTGGATACAGGCATGGGATTTGAAAGACTGTGCCGTGTGATACAAGGGAAAATGTCAAACTATGATACCGACGTTTTTCAGCCTGTCATTCAAAAGATATCATCCATCTCAGGCATTAAATATGGCAGTTCTCCGGAATCGGATATCGCCATGCGCGTAATTGCCGATCACATTCGTACCATCACTTTTGCGATCACCGATGGACAACTACCATCGAACAACAAAGCCGGATATGTGATCCGCAGGATTTTAAGAAGAGCTGTACGGTATGCATATACTTTCCTGGATTTGAAAAAACCTTTTATGGGAGAGTTGCTGCCGGAGTTGATCGCAACCATGGGAACAGCTTACCCCGAATTGGAAAACCGGAAAGATCTGATTCAAAAAGTGATTAAAGAAGAGGAAGACTCATTTCTCAGAACACTTTCAACCGGAATCACACTGTTGGATAAAATTATTAAGGACACCCTGAACAATGAATATAAAGTGGTGGATGGCAAAGTGGCTTTTGAACTTTATGATACCTTCGGATTCCCCCTTGACCTAACGGAGCTTATTCTTAAGGAAAATGGGCTCGTGGTGAACAGGAAAGAGTTTGAAACTGAAATGGAGGCGCAAAAAACCAGAGCCAGAAATGCAGCAGCTGTGGAAACTGACGATTGGGTTGTTTTAACCGACGACGATAAGGAAGAGTTCATTGGTTACGATTTTCTTGAATCGGACATCCAACTGGTAAAGTACCGCAAAGTTAAATCAAAAAACAAGGAACTATACCAACTTGTATTCAACATCACGCCTTTTTATGCTGAAAGTGGCGGTCAGGTTGGCGACTGCGGATTTATTGAAAACAGTGAAGAACGCATTCCCATTATTGATACAAAACGTGAAAACAATCTGATTATCCACATCGCGCCCAAACTCCCAAAAGATTTAAATGCCACATTTAAAGCGCAGGTTGATTTGGATAAACGGCGTATGACTGCCAGTCATCACTCCGCAACTCACCTTCTGCACAAAGCACTCAGAGAGATCCTGGGCGCGCATGTTGAGCAAAAAGGATCGTTGGTAAATCCCGACTATCTGCGATTTGACTTTTCTCATTTTCAGAAATTGAGCGATGAAGAGATCAATGCCATTGAAAAGTTTGTCAATCGCGAAATCAGAAAAAACCTCCCCCTTGAAGAGCACAGGGAACTTCCGGTTTCCAAGGCCAAAGAGATGGGTGCCATGGCACTTTTTGGAGAAAAATATGGTGATGTGGTGCGAACCATTGGCTTTGGCGATTCTCTTGAACTTTGCGGCGGCACCCACGTTGATGCCACAGGTCGTATTGGATTTTTTCGCATCATTAGTGAGTCTTCCATTGCAGCAGGAATACGACGTATTGAAGCAGTGGTAGCCGACAAAGCTGAGGAGTTGATCAATCAACAGGCAGACACACTCAAAGATCTGGGATCGCTGTTTAAGAATCAATTCCACATTCAAAAAAATGTGGAAAACCTGATCAGTGAGAATGCTGCGCTTAACAAAGAATTAAATGCCTTAAAACAGAGCATCATTCAAAATGAGATATCCCAATTCATCAGCCATGCTGAAACCATTGGAGAGGTAAAATTGATTGGAGCCAGAGTTAAGCCCATGCTGGCAGGAAACCTGAAAGACATCGCTTTTAGTCTTAGAACAGCATGCGATGGAAACATGATTGCAGTTTTAGGAGTAGCTGCTGAAGATAAGGCTCAACTCACTGTTATCATGTCAGAGGAATTATCAAAAGAAAAAAGTCTCAATGCCGTTGAAATCATTAAAAGTGTCTCTCAGGAGATAAAAGGCGGCGGTGGCGGACAACCATTCTTTGCCACCGCAGGCGGCAAAAATCCTGATGGAATAGACTCTGCACTTGCAAAAGCCATCAAACTAATAAAAGAGAAGTTGCAGTAACCCTGCAACCTCTCCCTATTTCAAATGTGAAAAAAGCATAAATTTATTTCGGACTATTGTATCCGAAATAAACCTTTCTTACATTTGTGTCATCAAGGTGATTTGATTGTTTGTTGATACTCACGAAAATTCGCGTTATGACACAGTTTTTAGTTATTCTCGCTTTATCCATCTTTTTCATATGTCTGGCGCTAGCAGGGTTGGCACTAAAAACGCTTTTGAAAAAAGGCGAACACCAATTGTCAACCTGTAGCGGATCAGGCGCAGGAAATTCCTGTGGTTGTGGAACACAAAACTCCTGCGTTAGTGAGGCCTGAAGAAAATCCGCTATGAATTAAAAAAGGTTGTTTCGATGAATCGAAACAACCTTTTTTAATTTACGTCCCTGTGGCAGATTCTCCTGCTTTAAATCTTAATTATCTAAGAAACTGATGAAACCCTGAGCTGTATATCACCTCATATTCTCCATCCGAATCGATGATAAAACAAGCTTCAACATCAGTAATTCCCTCTACAAGCTCTATGCTCTCCTCCAAACCAATGACCATACAGGCCGTAGCGTAAGCATCTGCCAGCATGCTACTTGGAGCAATGATGGTTGCGCTCAACAAATTATGTGATACTGGATAACCGGTTCTGGGATCAATGGTGTGTGCGTACTTTTTGCCATCGCGAATATAGAAATTCCGATAATTCCCACTTGTAGCAAGAGCCTCTCCAGAAAGATGCACAATCAGCTCGGTTTTACGCTCCAAAACTAACGGATCGTCGATTGGTCTATCTATACCTATCCGCCAAAAGTTTCCCTGAGGATTATGGCCTCTTGTGGCAACCTCCCCTCCTATCTCAACCATATAATTTTTTACTCCCAGCGAAGTCAGATGAGAAGCTACTACATCTACTCCATATCCTTTGGCAATGGCTCCCCCGTCTAGCATAACCCCGGGAATCTTTTTAACCACTTTTCCATCTATGATGTCTATATGATGCATGCCAACAAATTGCAAAAGGGAATCGATCAATTCAGAGGTTACATCGGCCATTTTCTGAAACCCGAAACCCCAGGCATTTACAAGCGGGGCAACAGTCATATCAAATGCTCCGTTGGTTTGGTCAGTGACCATTTGGGCTGTTCTAAATACCTTTTTAAAGAAAGGATCGGGAACAACTCCTTCTTCACATCGATTGATGCGGCTAATAATGGAAGTACTGTCATAAGTTGATAGAGAACGGTTAAATGAATCCAGCAAAGAACGGATTTCATTATGATGATCTTCGGAACTTTCGTATACGATCCGATAAGAAGTTCCAAAAATACGACCTCCGTTAACATGATATTCTTTCTCAGGCTCACAAGCGAAAAAGAGAACAGAGGTGATAACAAAGAAGAGTATTCTCATATTCAATTGATAGATGATATAATTTAAATAATAGACTTTTAGACATAAGATCATAGAATGCGAGATGCAAGACAAGCATTGAAAGGATTGTCTCAAGCACGAAACTTCAGAATCAATTAAAAAACAGATTTTAGTCTGATAAAAAATGCAGATGTTTTCACATCTGCATTTTAATATTTTGGTTACGATCCGAAATCGTCAAATGCAACCATTTCATCGGGAACACCAAGATCATATAACATTTTTGTAACCGCCGCATTCATCATCGGGGGTCCGCAAATATAAAATTCTATATCTTCGGGTTCTTCATGGTTCATCAAATAATTATCCTGTATTACCTGATGAATAAACCCTACTGATCCTTCCCAATTATCTTCAGGCATTGGCTCTGAAAGAGCTATGGTAAATTTGAAATTTGGAAACTCCTTTTCGATTGCTCTGAAATGTTCCTCGTAGAAAATCTCCTTTTTGGAACGGGCTCCATACCAAAACGTTACTTTACGACCTGATTTCAGAGTATGGAACAGGTGGAAAATATGCGATCGCATGGGAGCCATTCCGGCTCCACCACCAATAAACATCATTTCCCTGTCAGTCTCTTTTATAAAAAACTCTCCGTAAGGGCCGGAAATAGTTACTTTATCACCTGGTTTTCGGGAGAATATGTAAGATGAACATATACCAGGATTTACTTTCATAAATCCACCATTTACACGGTCGAATGGAGGAGTTGCAATCCGAATATTGAGCATTACAATGTTGCCCTCGGCCGGATGATTAGCCATTGAATAAGCACGGAACGTTGGTTCCGGATTTTTCATTTTAAGGTCAAACATTTTAAACTTCTCCCACTCTTCCCTAAATTTCTCACCAACTTCAATATCCTTAAAATCGACCTCAATCTTAGGTACATCAATCTGAATGTATCCACCCGATTTAAAATCGAGATTTTCTCCTTCAGGAAGTTTTACTACAAACTCCTTGATGTATGTTGCAACACTGTCGTTGGACACCACTTCACAATCCCACTTCTTAATCCCAAGAATTTCATGAGGAATCTCCATCTTTATATCTTCCCGAACCTTAATCTGACACGCCAATCTCCAGTTGTTCATCTGCTCTTTACGGGTAAAGAAACCCGTCTCGGTAGGCAAAATACCTCCTGCTCCATCACCAACCTGGCAACGGCACATGGCACATGTTCCGCCACCACCACATGCTGAAGGCAAAAAGATTTTATTGTTTCCTAAGGCGGTAAGCAACGTTTGCCCCGGCTCTACAGTGAGGGCTTTTTCCCCGTCATTGATATCAATGGTTACTGTTCCTGAGGGCGTCAACTTCTTTTTGGCATACAGCAGTACTGAAACCAGAAGCAACACCAGCAGAAGGAAAATAACCACACTGGCTATAATGACTGATCCTTGAATAGCAAGTAAAACGCTCATTATTTTAAATTTTTATCTGATACTTGTTACAGTTTAATTCCCATGAAACTCATAAACGCGATGCCCATTAACCCGGTCACAATAAAAGTAATACCAAGGCCCCTTAAAGGTGCGGGAACATTCGAGTAACGAATCTTTTCACGTATAGCGGCGATACCAACAATGGCCAACAACCAGCCTACACCAGAGCCCAACCCAAAGACTGTGGCTTCTCCAATATTTGCATAAGCGCGCTCTTGCATGAATAGTGAACCTCCCAGAATGGCACAGTTAACCGCGATCAAGGGAAGAAAAATCCCCAAAGATGTATAAAGAGTTGGTGAAAACTTTTCGATGATCATTTCCACAAGTTGAACCATGGATGCAATGACAGCAATAAACATGATAAAACTGAGGAATCGCAGATCAACGGTTTCAAAACCTGAACCGAGCCAGCTCAATGCGCCTTCTTGCAAAACATAGTTTTCCAACAGGTAGTTCACAGGAACAGTTATTCCCAGAACAAATATCACGGCAACACCTAAGCCGAAGGAGGTTTTTACGGTTTTTGACACCGCCAGATAAGAACACATGCCAAGGAAGTAGGCAAAAACCATGTTCTCAATAAAAATAGCTTTGACAAATATATTCAGTAATTCCATTTTTTTAGACTTAAAATGTTACCAGATTAATGCGACTCAATCAATGATTTATCACGGCTGCGCTGAATCCAGATAATGATTCCCACTACCACCAATGCCATTGGAGGAAGTATCATAAATCCGTTGTTTACATAGCCAAGATCATAAAATGCCTGGGGAATTACCTGAAAAGTTCCAAACCCGGGGAACGATAACGTTCCCGATCCAAACAGTTCGCGTACAAAACCAACAATGATCAATATGATTCCGTATCCGGCGGCATTTCCTGCACCATCAAGAATGGACGGCCATGCTTTATTACCAAGGGCAAATGCTTCGAGCCGTCCCATGATGATACAGTTGGTAATAATCAGTCCAACAAAAACAGAGAGCTGACGACTCACATCGTAAGCATATGCTTTAAGAATCTGATCAACCAGAATTACCAGGGAGGCCACAACTACCAGCTGAACAATGATCCGGATTCTGGAAGGAATGGTATTTCTCAACAACGAAATAATCAAATTGGCAAATACCATTACAAAGACAACCGAAAGAGACATCACTATGGATGGTTCCAGCTTGGCCGTTACAGCCAGTGCTGAACATATCCCTAATACCTGAATGGTGATAGGGTTTTGTGGTCCGATTGGGGTCGTAATCAGCTTAAGATTTTTAGCTGAGAATAAAGGTTCTTTATCGCTACTCATAACTCTCCCTTTCTATATTTTTTAAGAATTGCTCGTATCCAGAAAAGTAATTTCTCAACATATTTGCCAGCCCATCACTTGTAATGGTACCACCTGAAACTGCATCAACAGCATGGGGATCACCAGGACGAGCCCCACCTTTTACCACATCTACACTCACAAGTTCTCCGGCCTCATTAAAAACTCTCTTTCCCCTAAACTGATTTTGAAAAGAATCACTGTCTATTTCTGCACCCAATCCCGGTGTTTCAGATTGGTGACTGAAAGTGGCTCCAAAAATGGTCGTTCCGTCATCCTCAATGGAAACATAGCCCCAAATTGGACCCCATAAACCGTTGCCCCTCATCTGAAGGACATATTTCAATTCTCCGTTGTCCAGACGAACTTCATACACCGGAAAAAATCTCTCTTCCAATGGCTTGCGCATCTCCCTTGCCATATCTATATCTATGGCTTCTTCTCCGGAAACACGATTTCCCTGAAAATCGACAACATATGTGTTTTCACCGATGTAACGATTGAAAACGTCCACTGCATCGCGATTGGTGCTTGAAATATTCACAGACTGGAGAATATCTATTTTCTTTGCCACCAGCTCATTTCTAACCTGCCGGGGTCTGAGCCCCTGGGAAACAAGAGCCAGAATGGTTGCTACAATGATTACCATTGCAGCAGCATACAAAAATGTATATGTATTTCCCTGTTTATCCATTTTCTCTCTATTTTTATGCTTTAACTACTGCCCTTTTTAATCTCCGTTTGATATTGGCCTGAACAACAAAGTGGTCAATTAACGGAGCAAATGTATTCATCAGCAGAATGGCCAGCATCATACCTTCAGGGTATGCAGGGTTGAACACTCTGATCATTATCGCAAATACACCAATCAAAAATCCGTAAATCCATTTGCCTTGTTCGGTACGTGTTGCAGAAACTGGGTCGGTGGCCATAAATACTGCACCAAATGCAAAACCTCCCAATACAAGGTGGTGATGAGCTTCAACCTGCATTAAAGGATTTAATCCAATCAGGTTAAAAACCAAAGCCATCAGGTAACCACCGACAAAAACCGACAACATCACCTTCCAGCTTCCCACTCCCGTTATAATTAGAAACATCGCTCCTAAAAGAATGGCAAGTGTAGATGTTTCTCCGATAGAACCTGGAATAAAGCCGAGGAAACTGTCCATAAAGGAGAAATTAGAGATATTCCCCTCAACGGCTGCTGCCAAAGCAGTAGCTCCTGAAAATCCATCAGGAAGGTTTTCCATGCTGCCCAATCCTGATATCCATACAATATCGCCCGACATTTGTGCCGGATAGGCAAAAAACAAGAATGCCCGAGCCAGCAAAGCAGGGTTCCAGATGTTCATTCCGGTACCTCCAAAAACTTCCTTTCCAATAATAATGGCAAAGGCAGTAGCGATGGCTACCATCCAAAGCGGTGTGTCAATTGGAATAATCAGCGGAATTAACATCCCCGACACCAAAACACCTTCATTCACTTCGTGTTTGCGCATCTGAGCAAAGCCAAACTCAAGTCCTAAGGCTGTTGCATACGAAACCACCAAAATTGGTACCACTCGTAACACTCCATGAAGGATGTTATCTAAAAATGATGCTGATTCACCCAATGCAAGATGATGCTGATAGCCTGTATTCCAAATCCCAAATACCAAAGCCGGAACCATAGCGAAAACCACCATCATCATGGTGCGTTTAAGATCTATGGCATCACGTACATGAACCCCGTTTTTATTGGTCCTATCGGGGACAAAAAGCAATGTCTCAAATGCGTCATAAGTTGAATGAAGCATTTCAAATCGTCCCCCCTTCGAAACATGGGGTTTGATATTATCTAATAGTTTTCTTAATGCCTTCATTAGAAATTATTTTGATTTTCTTTGTCCTGTAACATAATCATTGAAAATATCAACCAAGTTCCTTTATCATTAGATCAATGCCTTTGCGCAATATGGACTGAATCTCAATTTTAGAGGTATCAACAAATTCGCTAAGAGCTAAATCTTCTTCTACCACCTCATAAATCCCCAATTGCTCCATTTTATCAATGTCTTCAATCATGATGGCCTTAATAAGGAACTCTGCGAGAATGTCCATAGGCAAAACCGAATCATATTGTCCTGAAATAACAATGGCACGCTCTCCACCCTTCGTATTGGCGTCAATTCGATACTCTTTGTTAGGACGCAACCAGCTGAAAAATGTACGAGAAGTACTAAACTTTTCTAAACCGGGAAGAATCCATCCCAAAAATTCATGCTTATCGCCTTCAGGAATGACAGTAACCTGGGAATGATTAAAACCTATATAACCATCTTCTTCAATGTGATCGCCGGTAAGAACGTTTCCGCTGATAATTCTCAACTTCTCATCATTTATCAAATTATCCTTGATGAGTCCGGAAACTGATGCCCCCATGCGATAGCGGTAATAAGAAGGTTTTACAACCTCTGATCCGGTAAGTGCTATTACTCTGGAAAAATCATGCTTGCCTTTAAGAAACAGGCGTCCAATGGAGACAATGGCTTGTGGTTGAATCACCCATACTTTTTCTCCTTTATTAATAGGAATTGTATGGTGTATCTGAACACCAACATTACCTGCCGGATGTGGCCCGTCAAAACTGTGTATCTGAACACCCTTTAAGTTAGTAAATACTTTTGATGCCGATGAGCTGCTGATTCCTACATGGACTTCAGGCGCCAGCTTTTTCAGAACTTCAAAACCAGTGGTCAATTCATCTTCCTGCCCGGTAAGAACAAAATCCATATCGGGAGCTAATGGAGCTGAATCAAAGCCTGATACAAAAATGGCTTTTGGAGTATCTGCCGGATTGGCAATCACATCGTAAGGACGCTGACGCAGATACGGCCAGGCTCCGCTCTCAAGAAGCTTTTCAACGATGGACGCTCGTTCGGATTTTGATGGATCGGCTGCACCAAAATCAATAAAGTCATCCTGCCCGTCATTCTCTACAATAACTTCGAGAATCCTCCTGCGCTCTCCCCTGTTGACGCTTTTTAAACGCCCGCTAACGGGAGAAACGAACTTAACTTCAGGATGATACTTATCGTAAAAAAGAACTGAACCAATTTTTACCGCATCTCCCTCCTTTACTACCATTTTGGGAACTATCCCGTGAAAGTCGGTGGGCTTTACAGCAAATAAACCGGGCAATTGTGCTTGTCCGAAAACCTTTTCGGATTTCCCTTTTAAAGGAATATCAAGCCCTTTTTTTATTTTTATCACCTCAGACATATTTGAAATGTATTTTTTTTAATTTGATGGCAAAATTACATAAAATAATAAGTAATACATAGTATATTGCAACATAGAAACCATTTCATTATGAGCACAAAAAAAACATACAAAAAAGTCCTAAATCGCTATAATTGTTTCAGGCTGAACTATTACAGATTTTTTTCTTTAAAGAAAAATCGAAAAACGATTTTTCTTTTTGGTATTTTTAACATTTTCATCCTGTCAAACATCTGCTCTGAACCCCTTAAAGAATACATTTCCTCTTCAATAAAAACAGTACAATTTCATCGAAACGAATGGCCTCTATCCTACCCAATCATCAGGCTAAACAGTGAACAACAACTGTTACTATCTTTCGATGAATTAGGGAGCAGCACAAAAAACTTTCAGTACACCATTGTTTTATGCGATGCCGATTGGAATATTTCTGACCTGATGGTTACAGAATACATTTCAGGATCGCCCATAAATCCCATCATCGATTATTCATTCTCGTTTAATACCACCATTGATTACATACATTACCGATTAAAATTTCCCAATGAAGACATACGGCCACTTCGATCGGGTAATTACATGCTGATGGTTTTTGAGGACTACGATCAGAATAACCCTGTATTAAAGAAAAAGTTCATGATTTCTGAGCCAATGGTTAACATCGTCCCAAGAATAAGAAATACAGCCAGTTCATCCATCCGCGCCTCTCATCATGAAATAAACTTTGAGGTTCACCACCCCGGCTTTACCATCAGAAATCCAATGGATGAAATATCGGCAACCATTATTCAGAATGGGCGAAAAGACAACCGCATTCAAGGGCTCAGACCACAGTTTGTCCGTAACGATTTATTAGACTTTAACTATAACCGGGAAACCATGATGGAAGGAGGTAACGAGTTTCGTTACCTCGATATTCGAAGCTATCGGTTTTACTCCGATAAAATTGAGGAAATTGTGTTTCTCGACCCCTTTTATCACGTACGATTATTTGCCGATCTACCCCGAAACCCATCATCTTATCAATACAGACAGGATTTAAACGGGCGCTATTACATTGAGGTTCAAGAGCGAAGCAATGCCGATCTGGAAGCAGACTATATGTTTGTACATTTCAGGCTGCGGGTGAATCAACCACAACTATCACAAAGGGTATATCTCAACGGAGCACTTACAAACTGGGAACTGAATGAAAGTTCGCAAATGCATTATAATCCAACCAACAATGCTTATGAATTATCTTTACTGCTGAAGCAGGGATATTACAACTACCACTATCTGGTAGTTGAAGAGGGAGAAAAAACAGGAAAGCTGTTTCCTATGGAAAACAGCTTTCAACAAACAGAAAATGATTATCTCATATTAATATATTACAAGGGGCTTACCGACAGAGTACACAGACTCATTGGAGCTGAAACATTTAATTCAACACTTCCGCAACCAAGAAGCAGACCGGGCCACTGAAAACATTATCCACATGATAATTGGCATGGAAATTTATCTAAAGAATTTGTAACTTAACGGTTAGTTGCAATACTCATTTAGATAAAAACATTATAAAACCGATCTCTATGTCAAAAGGATTCTTTAAAATTCCAACAGCCAAAAATGAGCCGGTACTAAACTACTTACCCGGATCACCCGAAAGAGCAGCACTAAAAGAACAGATGGCACAATATAAATCATCAGAAATGGACATACCCATGTTCATTGGAGGTGAAGAGGTGCGCTCCGGAAATACCGTAAGAATATTCCCGCCTCATGATATCAAACACACTTTAGGCCACTACCATGCAGGAGACGAGACACACGTTTACCGTGCCATTGACGCAGCCCTGAATGCAAAAGAGGGTTGGGAAGCACTGAACTGGGAGGAGCGGGCAGCCATATTCTTGAAAGCGGCCGATTTAATATCCGGGCCATACCGCCAAAAGCTAAACGCTGCAACCATGTTGGGCCAATCAAAAAATGTATACCAGGCTGAAATCGATGCAGCATGCGAAATGGCAGATTTTCTGAGATTCAATGTGCATTACATGACAGCCATTTACAATGATCAACCTGCCTCAGCCCCTGGGATATGGAACCGCATGGAGTATCGTCCACTGGAAGGATTCGTGTTTGCATTAACCCCATTCAATTTTACATCCATTGCCGGGAACCTGCCTTCGGCTCCGGCCATGATGGGCAATGTGGTGATTTGGAAACCATCAAAAACAGCCATCTATTCTGCACATATCCTCATGGAACTGTTTCGGGAAGCCGGTCTCCCGGACGGTGTCATTAACCTGATATTTGCTCCCGGCCCGGTGGTGGCAAGAGCCGTTTTTGATCACCCTGATTTTGCAGGCTTCCATTTTACCGGCTCTACCGGGGTGTTTCAGGATATTTGGAAAACCATTGGTAACAACATACATAAATATAAATCTTACCCCAGAATAGTTGGCGAAACAGGTGGAAAGGATTTTATCATCGCACATAAAAGCTGTGATGCACGGGCAGTTGCCACGGCACTGATTAGAGGTGCGTTTGAGTATCAGGGACAAAAATGCTCTGCCGTTTCAAGAGCTTATCTGCCATCCGGCAGATGGGATGAGATATTAAGTTACCTTCAAAAAGATATGAAGGAGATTAAAATGGGATCTCCCGAGGATTTTAGAAATTTCATGAATGCAGTGATTGATGAGCCTTCATTTGACAAACTTTCTTCTGAGATTGACGCTGCTAAAAACCATCCTGACACGAAAGTAATCTTTGGAGGAAACTACGATAAAACCCATGGGTATTTTATTGAGCCCACCATCATACTTACCACCAATCCATCCTACAAAACAATGGAGGAGGAGCTTTTTGGCCCAATTTTAACCATTTATGTGTATGATGACTCAAAACTTGATGAAACCCTGAATGTTCTGGACAAAACATCTATTTATGCACTAACCGGCGCCGTTTTTGCAAATGATCGGGCAATCATTCAAAAAATAACAAAGAGGTTATCCAACGCAGCCGGCAATTTCTATGTAAATGACAAACCAACCGGTGCGGTGGTTGGTCAGCAGCCATTTGGCGGCGCACGTGGTTCAGGAACCAATGATAAAGCCGGTTCAATGCTTAATATGTTGCGATGGGTTTCCCCAAGAACCATAAAAGAGAACTTCGTGCCTCCTGTTGATTTCAAGTATCCGTTTATGATGGAAGAGTAAAACAAAACCATTACATTTGTAATGGAAATAATCCATTATGAAGTATCTCAAAAAATATATGCATATTCTGCTCCCGCTATTACGTAATAAATACGTAATAGCGGGTCTGGTATTCATTATATGGATTGGCTTTTTTGACCAAAACAACATCGTTGACCGGGTTTCGTTGGCAAAGAGAATCAGTGAACTCAATAAACAGAAAGAGCATTACCAAAACGAAATAAAAAGCAATAGGGAAAGGATGGACGAACTGCAAAGCAGTCACGAAAATCTGGAAAAATTTGCGCGTGAGCAATATCTCATGAAAAAACCTGATGAAGAACTTTTTATTATTAAAGAGAGATAGAGAAGGGCTGATCATTGGGCAAATACCTCTTTCTATACGAATGTAAAAAAGAGGGTAAAAACATTCAAACCACCTTCTAAACAAGACTTAAACAGACAAACTACAATCAAACACAAAACATGGGATTAAACAAACTTCTAAGCACGCTCTACTACATCGGAATGGTGACGCTTTTAGCCGGCATTATACTTCATATCGCAGAATCATCAACCGGGATGTATCTCTATGCGTTAGGATTACTTCCTGTTTTGGGCATCAGGGTATATAATTTGATGATCGGACGCCTGGAGAACAGAAGAAAACACGGAATTTTAGTAATAAGTGCAATTATGCTTACGTTGGCGGGAGCAGCCATGTTCACCGGAAGAAGTTATTGGGTTCTTTTCCTGGCCATTTCAGCGGTTCTGGATTTATATATCAGTTTTAGGAGGTTTTAGGGTTTAGGGTTTATAGTTTGTTGTTGAGGGTTAATGACTTACACATCAATTCAAAACCATCAACTCCCAATTCCCATTCCCTTCTCAAGTTTTCGAAAATACTCCAACAACTCTTTTTCAAACATAAACTCATCTACTGAGTGTCCCTGTTTTTCAAGCAAGGCTAAAGAAGCATTAAAAACAGGCATTTTCTCAAAAAAATGCTCATGAGTATAGTTCAAATATTTAACCATCTTAAAGGCGTTAAATACTTCAAAGAATCGCTTGCTGAAAACATCAACGGAAGAGCAATCCTTTTTAATAACCTGAAGATCGCTGAGCACTGAATAATTTAGCAGGAAACTGCGAACCGGTCCGGAAAACTCATAACTCCACTCTTCCAATTTGTTAGGACTAAGATTATAATACTCGTTTTTCCGTTCGAAAAACAATTTTATATCCTCAAAAGCTTGTATATGATAGGTTTTTCCGATATTCACTGATCCATCCACATGGGAAGTGATGGCAGCTCCAGTTCCAAAAATCACTCTGTCGGAAGGTCGGGGCGACGGATAAACGGCGGTTGTATTGAGATCTCCAAATCCGCCTAGTGGAATTAACTTTTGCAGAAAATAGAAATCTTCTCCGGCCTGTTTTTTTGGCATGCCACCTATTTTTGCATAAGCCACAGCCCTTAAGGCCATCGCGGATCCCATGGTATGAAACGAATATGGAAAGCCTGCATACCTGTGAGCTTGCAAATAATAACGAAGATGAAGTTCGTAAAGAGTAATCCCTTCATAAACCTCATCGGAGAAATCATGACCACTTAATGGATGTTCAAAATAGATGGAAGCTCCTGTATTACTAGGTTCAGTAAACCAGTCCCGAATGGCCACAAAATAATTTGGGGAAACAGTAGTATCTGCATCCAAAGTTACAATAACACCGTGCGGATCCTCAGCATTCAAAAAGCAGTAGGCAGCAGCATCCATTCCAATTTTACGTGCAAATCCGGCTCCAAAATGCTTTTTGGGTAAAGCATACTCCTCCATGATGAACAAATGCATCCAACTGGGAAACCTATTCTGGTAATTAGCTCGAATAAACTCTGCCGATGTTTTCTGGTCTCTCACCACTTCAGGAGAGTCATATTCTGATGCATTAAATACCAAAACAACTCCAACCTCACACTCAGGATTGTCGCATTTCATAATGGATTCCAAAGATTCATTGATCCAGTCCTGTTCTCTATAAACAGGAATAACCACCATAAGGCCGCCCTTTTTTTTCCACTCGGAGTGAAAATCACACAGCATCGGGTGCTTTCGGATGTATTTTTCCAAAATGGTAAAATCAGTTTTCTTAGGCATTATGAGTCTCCTGTTAAAAAAAAGCCGGGTACCGTTTAAACGGTACCCGACAGATATCTTATTAGAACATTAATTAGTTTAGTTACCAGCTGCTCTGTACCGTTTATTCAACATCTCAACAACATCTTTGGTTATGTCATAAACAGGTTCAGCATATAAGATATTATCTCCCATGGTATTGCTTATAACCATACGATAAGATCTTTTTTCAGAGAACTCTGAAAGGAAGTTCGTGATGGTATCCCTGAGTTGCTGATTCATCTGATCCTGATGGCGCATCAACTCATTGGATAAGCGTGTATTAAGCTCCTGCAACTCCACCTCCTTCTGACGAAGTCGGCGCTCTTCATTTTGAGCCCTCTCTAAAGATAAAAAACCATTGTTTTGAAGTTTTCTCTGAAACTCCATCATATCTTCCTGAAAAACTCTTGCTCTGGAATTAAAGTCAGTTCTGGAAGACTCCTCTCTTCTTAAAAGATCTTCGCTTAGCTTCCGCGCAAATTCGTAATTAATAATCAGGGAATCGGTATTTATATATACAATCCCATGATCTGATGTTTCCCTCATTCCCGGTTTTTTCTCCTCCTCAGAATGAGTACGTCCGTTTGATAGAACAACAACATACAATGCAGCCACGGCCACAAGTAAAACAACATTTACAATAACAGATATTTTTTTCATATTTTCTGCCATGATTATTACTCTGTTTAATTTAACGGGAACAAATATAACTTTTAAGTAAGATAAAAAAACTGTTAAGCACTCTTTTTTTTACAATTAAGCAGAAATAAAGTAGTTTTATCGTGTTAATTTACACTGGTTGAGATGTAAAGCACACATATTAAGAGAACAACTTCAAAAACCGGTCCAACTCGCAACGCTATATTACCCTGTATTACAACACATAACAAAACTAAAACAGAGATCTGCGCTGCGGCCTATTACTTGATGATGAAGATCCCCATCCATGTGCAGGTTCACTACATGGTATAGGCCCAATAGGGCGTGTGATGATTGGGCCACGATTAAACCTGTAAATCAGTGAAAACTCATTACTTCCACCACTGTATCCTGTGAGACCACTTATGGTCATGTCGTAGGAATATGCAAAGTGAATCGTTCCAACATTCACGCCAAGACTAAATATCAATGCATCGTTGTTTGACAGGTTTTCAGTACTAATTCCTGGAATTCCGCGATACCATAAACCTACTTCAATGGGATAAGTATTCCAATAAACACCTAAATCAAGTTGTTGAAAAGATTGCTGATTACGATACATAAATGCAAAACTTGCACTCTGTTCGTTATATCCAAGTCCCGATGGTCTATAGACCCATCGGGCTCCTCCATAAACAACTGTTTTAACAGGAATGGTAGATTCAACATCTGTAAAACCGATGTTGTTTTTCACGAGGTTGTCCACAGTAAAACCTAGCCAAAAATCCTGACTATAAACCATGGCGGAGGCTGTTGCATCCAATTTTCTAAACTGATCGACCGGAAATTCGGCGTTGATCCAGGGAAAAACCTCACCATCAGGGCCCACCTGCGTGAGTCGTGAAGGGTCAATCTTTCTTTCGGAATACTTAAACTGTAATCCCGGGCGGACAAAAAGGTATCGGTTGATTGCTAATTCATAAGCGTACACCACCCCAAGATTCTGCGTAACAAGCTGGCCCCCACCCTGGTCATCACGAAGGAATAGTATTCCAACACCGCTGTTATAATTACTCAAATACTCATCATATGAAAATGAATAAGAACGAAAAGTGTTGGACACGCCTGGCCACTGGTCACGATAGTTTAAAATAACTCTCCCTCCACTGGTAAATCCGGCAAATGACGGACTCAGATACAAAGGTGCTGAATACACCTGCGAGAATGAAACATCCTGTGCACTGAGCTTAACGGCATTAGCCATTAATAAAAATACAAATATTATATGCAAAAACCTTTTCACCATCTTACAACTTTAAATCAGTCTATTAAAAACCAATTCTAACGAACCAATAAAACACTACCAGTTTTTCGGAATTCACGTCCGCTGATATATCTGCCCGAAACCTGATAAACATAAACAGCCTGAGGAGCTAAACGGCCATCGTGCATACCGTCCCAACCCTGATCAATGTCGTTGGTTTCGTATATCTTTTGCCCCCAGCGGTTAAATATCTCAAGTTTAAACTCGTCAACATCCTTGTAGGCAGGCTTAAACACCACAACATATTCAGCTGACGGATCAATACCTCCAGATGCTCCATCTGGTCTGGGTCTGAAAGCATTCGGGAATCTGACAAAACCTTGCTGATAGGCTGTAATAATTCCTGATTGTGTGAAAGTATTTACACAGCCCCTGTCATTGGTAACGGTTAAGGAAACATCATAAACACCTTCATCTCTGTATTCATACGACGGATTTCTGTCTGAGCTGGTGGTGCCATCACCAAAATTCCATAGCCAACTTATGGCATCAATCGACAGATCATAAAACCGTGCTTTTTCTCCCGGCAGGTATACAACCTGCGGATTAACTGTGAAATCAGCTACAGGATGATCGTGTACTACTATTTCCTTGAAATACTCTCCATCTCTTCCATCAGGCCCGGGTGCTATCAACCTGACATTATAAACACCGGGCGATTCGAATACATGAACCGGATTTCTCTCCCCGGAGGAATGACCGTCGTCAAAATCCCAGATATAATCACTACCTCCTACCGAATAGTTGGTAAACAGAACTCTAAGCGGGAAGCAACCCGAATCCACATCTGTGATAAAACCGGCATCGGGTACGACTCTGTAATCAATGCTGACCTGATCAGAAGCAATACATCCTTCCACTTCTATTTCCCAACGGAATGTATTAATGCCATCGCTTAGGTTATACACATTTGTATTGAAAAAGGTTTCATCATCAAACTCCGCAGTGCTCGTTCCCACAACAATCCAACGGGCATTCAGATTTCCGGCATTGTTGGCATTCAACAATGCCCTTGGCTCATACACGATCTGATCTTCACCGGCGTAGGCATTGGTTTTGTGACTTACTACGGTCATTTCATCCTCGGTGGAACAAGAGCCATAAGATATGGACCATCTGTAAATATTCTCACCAAAGCCGACATTACGCACAACAGAGTTGTACTCCTCGGGATTGTCAAAAGTTCCTGTTCCTTTCACCACACTCCATCGCCCTGTGCCCGACTGCGGATTATTAGCATTCAGAGTGAGATAATTCTCACAGATTCCAATGCGATCTGAACCCGCGTCTGCACGGTCGGGAACCATATTAAAAATGGTTATTACATCCGAAGAAAAACAATTGCCTTTCTCGATGATCCATCGGAATTGATTCATTCCAAACTCAAGGTTACGAACAGTTGTTTTGGGATCAAAATCATCATCAAACTCGCCATAGCCACTCATCCGCTCCCAACGGCCTGTTGCACCGTGTAATGGAACGTTGGCATCAAGAACATGAAAATCTTTACAGTCCTCAATATCGGGCCCTGCATTTGCCCTGTTGGGTGTATTGTTTTCGATGGTAACCCTAGCCGAACGAGCACAGTTACCCTGTTCTACAGTCCACTTCAAAATATTGGTTCCATGATCGAGATTGGTGATGGTTGCTCTGGGATCGTAAGGATCACTCAGGTTTCCACCTCCCTGAACAAAACTCCAACTACCTGTCCCAAATTCAGGAGCATCTGCTTTTAGAGTGAATGTACGTTCACATACCTCTTCATAATCGCTGCCTGCGTTTGGCTCATAAGGATCATTGTTTCTAATGAGAACCTCTTCAGATAAAGGACATCCGTCTACTCGCCAGGTTGTCCATCTGAGAATATTGTCGCCTTTACCCAAATTTGCAACCTGGGTATTATGGAGGTTTTCATCAGCAAAATCAGCAGAACCTGTTAACACTTCCCATACTCCCTGCTCTCCGGCTCCTAAAGGAGAAGCTTCCAATGTTGTATTATCACGACAAAGAATTTGAGTATTACCCGCATTGGGCGTTACGGGAAGATTATTGGTAATGATTACGTCATCAGAATGTGTACACCCTTTATAACGTACAGTCCATCTCAATGTATTGTTCCCTTTACCAAGATTGGTAACTCTTGTTGTTGGACTATTGGGGTTATCAAACACAGCAGCCCCTAATCCACCTGGAACAGACCATGTTCCTACACCTAATCCAGGATTGCTTCCGGCAAGAACAGCCTCATTACTACAGTATGTCCGATCGGGGCCTGCATTGGCAGCAATGTGATTATTCTCAATGGTTACCTCATCATAGGAAATACAATCCTGATGGCGAATGGTATAACGGAAAATATTCTCCCCAAAACCAAGTCCTGAGACAGTTGTAACAGCTGAATTATCTGGTGTTGCGATCTCTCCGCTTCCATCAATAAGTGTCCATGTTGAAGTTTCAACATCCCTCTTAACACTGCCTGATAGTGTGGCTTGATCCACACAGAAAGATTCATCTTCTCCGGCAAATGCATGGGTTGCCATATTATTAGTAATGGTCAGTTGATCTGTATCTGTACAATTTCGATGATTCACCGTCCAGGTGATCACATTATCTCCACGCTGTAGATTTCTGACAATAGTATTGGCAGAACGATGATCATCGAAGTTACCTCTTCCCTGTGCTATACCCCAGCTACCAGAACCATCTCTTGGAACTCGGGCTGATATAGCCATAGTATCCGCACAGTGAGTATAATCATCCAGAAGAATTTCAGCGCTTCTATGATCATTGTAAATAATAACCTCGTCATAATCGGAACAAGCTCCGTAAGAAACAGTCCAGCGCAAACGGTTGGCACCTGCTACAAGCCCGGTTATGGTCGCATTTGGATCGTTTGGATCATCAAAAGTTCCTCCTCCTGAAATGCGGCTCCACGTTCCAACTGCCATGCCATCTCCAGCAGTACCTGCCTCCCACGCTTCAAGCACAACCTCATTACCACAAGTACGTCGGTCTTCCCCAGCATAAGCAGGGATTACTTCGTTGTTGGTAATGACAACCTCATCGGTTAAAGTACAATACTCTGTAGAAATTTCATATGCTAAAACATTCTCGCCTTGCGACAAACCGTGCACCCAGTTTCCATTGAAAGTAATTTCTCCAGCACTTAAAGCCCGCCAAGATGCTACGCCATGGTCGGGAACCTGTGGCAAAGGCCTTAACTGATAACTTCCACTACAAATGGTCACATCCTCTCCTGCATCAGGAGTTGAGGGAGTTCCATTTATGATGGTGATGCGATTTTCAAGTTCACAACTTCCCTTGGTAATTCGATATATAAATTCATTAACACCTCTTGCCAGTCCGTTTACCTCAGTTTCCGAAGAGTTGGGGCTGACTATTGTCCCACCTCCCTGCACAAGATGCCAGGAAGGTTCTCCCATATCGGCTCCGGGATTGTTCCCGGTAAGGGTAACGTTATCAGCACAAATTGCATTGTCTCTTCCCAATGAATGTGCAGAAAAGAACCCTGCACTAGGCTCTGTTGGCGTATTATTGGTTATGGTAACCTCATCGTAACTTGAACTGGTTGAATACTCAATAGTCCATCGCAACACATTAGGCCCGGGGCTTAAATTGGTAACTCGGGTTCTTGGATTGTTTCGATTTTCAAAATTAGCAGTACCTGAAACAACAGACCAAGTACCTACGGCCACATCAGGATCGTTGGCATTTAATGTGGCCGAACTACTACAAATAACTCTGTCTAATCCAGCATTCGCTTCGGTAACCTGACCATTAACTATGGTTACTTCATCGTATATTGTACAGTCCCCATGAGTTACTGTCCACCTAAAAATGTTTTCACCTCTTCGTAAATTGGTCACCTGTGCATTGGGCAGACTGGGGTTCAGAATTTCCCCACCACCTGAGATTAACTCCCAATTGCCAGTACCCTGGATTACCGGAGTTGCCTCAAAAGTATAAGTAGACCCATCAATTTCTCTGTATGGGCCGGCTTCAACGGGATAAGGCATGTTGTTCGTAACAATTACATTATCACTGCTGACACAAGTCCCATTTGTTATGGTCCAAATTAGTGTCGTTGTTCCATAGTCCACACTGATGGTAGCATTTGGCTTGTTTCTTTCATCCAAAGGTATGGTTGCTCCTCCTGATCCGGAAGATATTTGCCACAGTCCTGTCATTCCAGCAGGTACAGGACTACCATTCATTGTGACCGTTCTGGTACATGTAGCAAAATCTTTTCCTGCATCTACCGCCACATGCAGATTATTTACAACCAAATCGGCCGATGAACTGCACGAGCCATTGGATATGGTCCAGCGGAAAATATTCTCTCCATAACCCAGGTTGGTGACCTCGGTGACAGGGTCAGTAATATCATCAAAATCACCACTGCCCGTAACGATGCTCCATCTTCCAACACCTTGTCCGTTGGGGTTATTACCCGTGAGCTCTGTAGCGAAGCTACATTTGATTTGAGGACTGCCCACCGTTGCTGTTGCAGGGGAGTTATTGGTAATTATTACCCGGCTGGCACTTATACAGCCATTTTTTTCAATTCTCCATTCCAACTCATTAATGCCATAAGCCAAATTGGTTACATGCGGGTTGTGAATGGTTCCATTATTAAAGTTACCACTGCCTGTTATGAATTCCCAACTTCCAGTAGCTCCGGCGGGAACTTCTGTTCCTGAGAGAAACACCTCATTTTCGCACACTTCCTGGGTAGCACCGGCACTTACAACTACTTTGTTATTACGAATGGTAACTTCATCGTAAACAGAGCAACTGTTATTGGTTACAGCCCAGCGTATAACAATTTCTCCTTCAGAGAATTCAGAAACTGTAATATTACGGCTTTCAGGATTGGGAGATATGGTTACAAATCCTTCAATAATGCTCCATCTTCCTGTTCCGTTAGTTACCTCTTCTGCTTCGAGAGAAATATTTTCCTCATCACAACGATCAATGACTTTGGCTCCCTGAATGATGGCATCATCTGGTCTATGGTTCACCACTTCAACATCGGCATAGCTTGGGCAACCATTTTGAGTGATGGTCCAACGTAATAGGTTGGAGCCTGGGGCAAGATTGCTGACGGTTGTTTCATTGGATGCAGCGTTGGCAAATGCAGCTGTTGAACCTACAGGTTCAACAGCACTCCAAACTCCGGAGGTGTTAGGATAACTCTGCACAACCGAACCAAATAGAGACGCTGTGCCATCACATACCAGATTATTTTCCGCATAGGCATAAACAGGCAGTTGATTGTTTCGGATGGTGACTTCATCTGAAGAGCTACATCCGAACTCTGACGTTACAGTCCATCTTAAAACAGTATTGCCTCGTGCTATATTATCTAACTCTGAGTTAGGCTGATCCGGGTTTACAATCTCTGCAAAACCAGAGCCGGGAACAAGCATCCACAAACCGGTTTCTCCGGCTAGCAGTGCATCTGCTCCTAAGGTATGAGTTGTTCCGCAAATCTGTGCATTCAATCCGGCATTTGCACTCGGCAATGGGCGCACATTGAATGTATGTGTGGCGGTAAACAAGGACTCACCGCAATCATTTACCGGTGTGACCGATATCTGACCAGTGAAAGTATCAATATCGGGGTTTGGAGTAATGCTAATGGTTGCCCCTGTGGCATCCCCATTAATGGTAAAGCCATCCGGCACATTCCAGATATAACTGGTGGCATGTATCACCTGATCTGTTCTGAAAATAATTTCAGATGAACCCTGACAAATATTTACCGGGCCTTCAATAACTGCCGTTTGCAATGGCAACGGATTTATCGTTACATAATGCCTCTGTATGGAGCCATCTCCACAACTATTGATTCCTTTTACATAGATATAACCCGATTGAACATCATCGCTAAAACGAACATTGATCTCTCGGGTGCCCTGCCCGGAGAGAATTATAGCATTCTTCTGTACCGTCCATTCGTAAGTTTCGGCATGTAAAACGGCAGGAACAGAATATATATGTTCAGTTCCCTGACAAACAACCGACTCACCAACAATGGCATCAGGTTCATATGGTAATTGACGAACAATTACATTTGCCGGACCACCCAATACAACGCCATTACATGAATAACCTGAGGTTGAACCATGCCTGTCACGTACCAGTTCGATCTCATAACGAGCCGTACGACGAGGCTCTGCTTCAATAGTGAGAATATCTCCATCAAGGTCTGTGCTATTAACAAGCAATTGGCGAAGAACAGGTAACACCGTTCCAGAAGGATCTATCTCCCTGTATCGGAGCACCCATGGGCCAGTATCGGAAGGGTTAAATCTGAATTGAAGCTCAATATTCTCTCCCCTACATATATCACCTAAGTCAGTTTCCACAAACTCAACAGTTGTTGGCTGGTCTACAGTTACAACGGCAGAACCGCTGCCGCTGTTTGTACAATGAACATCTGTCACTTCCAGAATGGTAAATGTTCTGGTTTCTAACGGCTCAACATTTTCAATGGTATAGATTGATTCGGTTATTCCATGGATTTCAAAGCTTTCAACTCCATTGGAGTAAGTAATATTCCATGGAGGAGTTCCGGTTAAATCAACCCTTAAATCAACGGTGCCGCCCAAACAGACCCCGTTATCTCCGGATATGGTAGCAGTGGGCAACGGATTTACCACCACCGAAGGTGTGCCGGTAAAAGTCCCCGCTGAACAAGTTGTAGCCGGATTGATTAAGCTAACAATGGCATACTCACTGATTCCAACCGGAGGAATTTCATCCGCATCAAACACATAAGGTGTTTGATTTACTGTGACAACTGTTCCATCGTTTAATGTTAATTCCAATGGATTTGCAACCACATCCCAATTACTCACAATGACCTGCAATTGCGGAATATTTCCTTCACAAATAGAAGTACTTCCCGGCATCACACTTAAAACAGCGTGCGCTTCGGGCTGTGTTATAATAATGTCATTGAAAACATTGCGACAATCATAATTTGAATTAAAAAGACCATCTCCATTAAAATCGTCCCAAACGGTGACCTGATAAGACCCTGCAGCCAGGTTCTCAAATAAAAACAGATCATCTACCTCCTCTATGCGGTTGACGCCATTGCCGGAAAGTCGAATTCTGTAATTGCCCCCGGCTCCTGCATCTGTATTTGGCATACCTCCCGAAACAGTTACCCTAATGCGTCCATCATTGCCTGCATAACAGGTTACATCATCTATAACTTCAATATTAACAATCAATTCATCGGGTTGATTGATGGTTACATCAACCTCCTCAATTATGCCCGAATCATCAGTTGCAGAGATTTGATATGTCCCGGGAAGAAGATTATTAAAAGTAAATGATGTACCATATCGGGTTTCATTCATGCCCGGGCCAACCACAACAACATCGTAACCCGGTTGTCCGCCATCCATTTTTGGATTGCCTCCGGAAATATTAATTTCAATGGAGCCATTGGCTGCGCCATGGCACGGGCCAATATGATCCACTTGAGTATCGATGGTTAGCGGAGTTCCAGGCTCAGTAATCCGTTGTTGAAGCGAAGCTACACAGCCATTTCCATCGGTTACGGTAACACGGTATAGGCCGGCTATGCGATTTTCGATTCGATGAGATACACCTGTAATTGGATTCCAAACATCCAAATCTTCATCATAAAGTTCCCAGGCATAACTATAACCCATTGAGCCCCCTGTTGCACTTACTTCAATGGCACCTGTGGCATCGCCGGGTATGGCAACGTTAACCACTTCTACAATCTCAACATTTAGTGCCAGTACAGGCTCTGTTACTTCAAAAGGTCCGAAATTCGCCACACAACCTTCAGCATCCACAACTCGCAGATGATAAATACCGGCAGAGAGTCCATCCTGGTTTTGAGCGGAATTGACCAGCCCTCCACCTGTGGTGGTAGTCCATTGATATGTGTATGGCGCAGTACCTCCTGCAACTTCAACCTCAATTTCACCAGTGAAATCATCTTTACAAAGGACGTGGGTAATTGTTTCCACGACATCAATCGGAGCAGCAGGTTGCAGTACATCTACCGTTTTGGTGGTGTAGCATCCGGATAAATTCACATCTCTGACGAAAACCGTATAGCTGCCGCTGGTTAAATCTTCAAAGGTATGTGTTAAGGCGAAACCAGTTGTCCAGTCTGCTCCATCAAGTGAGAATTGATATTCTCCTGAACCACCGGAAACTGTAGCTTCGATTCTTCCATTGCTATCGCCATGACAGGTAACGTTAACAACAGATAAACCAATATCCAGTTGGTTCATAAACTCTACTTCAATGTTATCAATTAGAAAATCGCAGCCTCGTGCATCGGTAACCGTAACACGATAAAGGCCTGCCCGCAAACCGCTCTGGTTCATATCCGATGCATTGACTGCCGTACCAGAAATGGTTTCCCAGTTAAATGTATAGGGCGCAACACCATGGGTGATGTTTAAAGTGATGGCGCCATTGTGCACACCGGGACAAGAGGCATTGGTCACCACCGCCTCAACCTGTAATGGTCGGGTCAGGATGACACTCTTCTCAATGGCACAGTTACCAATTCCCGGATCATTATCAACCATGGTAATGGTGTATTCTCCACCAGGTAGGTCGGTTTGTTCCAACCCACTGAACCCGGCAGGGATTCCGGGACCAGCCCATACATAAGTGTATAATCCACTTCCTCCAACAGGGTTAGTAATTCCTATCCGATTGTTGCCATCGCAATCGGTGTCGTCAACCTCAAGTGTGAAATTGAGCGGTGCCGGTTCAATAATTTCAAAACTCTGAACCAACACGCAATTGTTTTCATCTCTAATGGTTACTGTATATTCACCACCCTGCAAATCTCGCTGAATCCATTGACCCTGTATAATACCGGGAGCCGATGCGGGTGCCCAGGTTAATGTGTAACTTCCTGTACCACCCGTGATTTCGGTAATATTGATGATGCCATTGGCATCTCCGGCACAAGTGAGGTGCTGTTTGGTAAAGTTAATGGAGATGGCAGTAGGTTCAGCAACTATAACTTCAAGCTCTTCGGTATATGGGTCGCCGGTATTATCGCAAACCTGATTCACATCGGTCACCACAACCCGGTAAGTACCGGCTTCGAGGTTATCAATGTCCTGGGTTGTATTTGCAATAGAAACACCATCTTTTATCCATGCATATTGGTAATTCCCACTACCACCGGAGATCACCAAATCAATCATTCCATTGTTGCCACCCTTGCAACTGATATGCGTAACGTTAGCAGAAAGATTCATTCTGCCGGGAACGGTAATAGAACGTTCAGTTTCACAACCGCGGGAATCGCGCACCAAAGCCTTGTAAGTACCGGCTTGAGAGATGTCGGAAATTGAAAGATTGCCTCCGACAACAGTGAATGTACCCGGGCCACTCCAAGTAATAGTGTATGGTGATACACCACCTGTAAGAGTTTCGATTTCGATGGAACGGCTGAATGGCTCACAAACATCCAACGTGGAAGAAAGTGTATAGCTAATGGTCGGAGGTTCAGGAACAGTAAATGAACGAATAACTTCACATCCCTCTCCATCTACCACACGCAGTTCATAAACACCGGCTGTTAATCCTGTATTACTGTCTGTTCCAGGCACGCCATTCCAATAGAATTGTAACGGAGGTGCTGCATTTGCAACATTGGTTACGATGATGGCACCATTATTCCCGCCATTGCATGAAACCGCAGATACAGAAGCCTCAACAACCAGGGTTTTTCCATCCTGTACCACGAATGTTTGAGAAACAGTACAACCACGATCAACATCCGTACCCGCAACAGTATATGAACCGGCAGTTAATCCACTCAAATCCTGTTCAGTTGAGGAAAATCCGGGCTCACCATCCTTTGTCCATGAGTATGTATAAGAACCGCTTCCGCCTGCAATGGTGATATCGATGGCTCCATTATTTGCACCTGAGCAAGTGGCAGGGGTTACATTGCCTGAAACCACCAGGTGGGTTAGCTCAAATGTTTCCACAATGGCAGGACATACAGCAGTTGGTGCTACATTTCGATTGGTAATGGTGAGTTCATATTGCGCAGCGCGCAAATTAGGTATGGTTAGAGGTTGTACATCACCTTCCAGAATGGTTAGACCAATGGGCGGTTGGGCGGGGTTGGATATGTTGCGCAAAACAGCTTCATAATCGCCACCGGATAATCCACCTGTTACCTCAAAAGTAACAAATCCCGATGTGGTTTGAGTTGCATCGCAATCAATTCCGAAATCTAATGAAACCAAAGAAATTGGAGCTGCAGGTTCACCGATGACATTATCGGGAATAACTATCTCACAACCAACACCATTGTTATCAACAACACGTACGGTATAATTTCCGGCTATCAGGTTTTCGATGTTAAAGAGCGGACCTGAGCCGGTTGTGGTTCCGGCTTCATAATCAATCAGGTAAGGAGCGGTGCCTCCTGTTACATTCACCACCAGTCGACCGGAACAATCGCCTGTGCAGGTATTTACATCAAATGCATCTACCGACACAACAATCTCGGAGGGTTCGGTGATAGTGAAAATATCTGATGTGGCAGAACAAGTGGTTCCGGCCTGTTCTGTAATTTGAAGCTGGTAACTACCGGACTCCAAATTGGTTATGTCGCGGGTATTGGCAATCTGAACTGCAGGTTGGCTCACTTCATACCAAAAATAATCGTAAGCCACTGTACCTCGGCCACCGGTAACATCAATGGTAATACGACCATCATCAGCACCAAAGCAACTGATGTTGGTTGGCGTTCCGGTTATGCTAATTTCATCAGGCTCCCCAATGGTTATCACCTGTTGGGGAGTAGCACATCCATTGGCATCCTGCACCATTAATCGGTACCTGTCGGCGGGCAAGTCGTTATACAGTTGAGTGGCATCGTCGGGTACGGATAGAAGACGAGAAGCACCATTATCAGGAATAAGAGTATAAGTGTAGCCTGGAGACCCACCTGTGGTACTGAAGGATAATTGTCCGTCAGAATTTCCAAAACAAGTGGCATCAACAGTACTTGAAACATTTAGAGCCAATTGTGTAGGCTGCGTAATCTCAATGTTAGGTATTGAGAAAGTCTCTCCATTGCCATCTTCGACCACGGCATTGTAGAATCCTGCCGATAAGCCGGTATAGTTATATATATTCCCTGATACAGAAGCAGCTGTAACAACTTCGCCCGATGAACGGGTTAAAGTTACTGTATATGGGAAAACTCCACCTGTGGCTCTCAGTTCAATTCCCCCTGTGTTTTCTCCAAAACATAACGGATGAGTAATATCCTCCTGGATCAATTGCAAGGGATGCCCGGGCTCCAGAATCTCAACGTTAATGATTGCAGTACAGTTATTACCATCGGTAACATCGGCGGTGTAAATACCGGCAACTAACCCTGATAAGTCGGTTTGGTTTATCGGCAATCCGGCAATGGGGTCTCCATTGACATCTTCGCCAGTCCAAGCAATAACATAACCTCCCGTACCTCCTGTAATATTAATAGATAGCGCACCATTACTACCGCCATTGGCTGTAACGTGCTGTACCGAGGCAAGCGTAACACTTAGTGGTGAGGCTGGCTGTGTAATTTCATAGGTAGCGGTAACGCTGCATCCTTCAGAGTCCGTCACCACAACCCTGTAAGTACCGGCTTGCAAATTGGTGGGAGAAGCGGTGGTGCCGTCATTGGCTGCGCCAAGCAAAGTCCAACCACCTCCGGATAGTGGACGCTCCCATACATAATTGTATGGGTCAGTTTCATTACCACCTTCCACAGTGATGTTGATACTTCCGGTTGACTCACCATGACACTCAACATGGTTGAGGGTTGCATCGGTAATTGCAATGCTTTGAGTGGGTTCAGTTATTATAATGGCATCATCAATAACAGCAGAACAGTCGTCGTCACCTTGTTCTTTGATATATACATTATAACTTCCTGCTTCCAAATTGTTGAAAGTATAATACGCTGTATTGTTGGTAAACCAGTCAATATTGTTGATTGAAAACTCGTAATTGCCTGTGCCACCTTCTCCCCGAACTCTGAATGAGCCATTGTTTCCTCCATGGCAACTAACATTTTGATGATTAGCGGCAACTTCGGTCACGACCAATTGCGCAGGCTGAGTAATGATTACTGCCAACTGAGTGCTCTCGCATGAAGCATCATCGGCATCGCGCACATGCAACTGGTAGGTGGCGGCGGCTAAATTTTCAAACAGTGGGTTTGCCTGCCAATCGGTTCCATCCAGCGAGTAAACATAATTACCGCTACCTCCTGTGGCTCTGGCTAAAATGAAACCATCTGCTGCGCCAAAACAGGACGCATCGCCTCTGTCATCCACAAACACCTGAAGTTGAACAGGCTGTGCAATGTTCACAGGAGCCATTTGGTAAACGCATCCGTTGTCATCGCGCACACGTATGTTATGGCTACCGGCAGAAAGGTTTGTAAATTCGTTGGAAGATTGCCAAGCTCCTCCATTAATTGAATACTCGTAATCTGGTGTACCTCCCTGTGCTTCAAAACGTATGAGACCGTTATTGCCTGAGTAGCAGGTAACATCTTGTTTAAGTTGTACCTGTAATGAGAGTGCGACCGGTTCATTGATGAGGACATCACTAAACTGAATCTGGCAGCTATGATTTGCAGCATCTTTTACATAAACCGTATAGTTATCGGCAGTCAGGTTTTCAAACTGATAGCTGAATGTGCCATCTCCATTATCTGTAAGTTGGGATGCTACTGCGAACCAGTTGTTTCCATCGAGTGAGAAACGGTATAACTCAGAGCCTCCGGATACCCTCACAGTTAATCGCCCATTGTTGCCACCGTTGCATAAAACATGATCATCAACCGTAACATTTTCAATGACCAATGACGGTAAAGCCGCTATGGTAAAAGATTCCTCCACCCAACAACCGTTGGCATCTTCAACACGAACGGAGTAGGAACCGGCAGAGAGGTCGGTGACGGTTTCATTGTTGTTAAAAACAACACCTGCTTGATACCAAAATACTGAGTATAAGGGGGTACCTCCTGCAATGGTTACAGTGGCTGATCCTGTATCAACATCAGAACAAACTGTAGGATTAGAAGTTACAGAAATATTCAATGATGATGCAGGTTGATTGATGGTAATTTCATTACTTTGAATGCCACAGCCATTAGCATCGGTTATGATAACCCTATAAGTTCCGGCAATTCTGTTATTTATTTCTGAAGAAGTTCCTATTTCAGTCCATGTGCCGCCATCGTTAAACTCCCAACGATAACCGTAAGGAGCTGTGCCTCCGGATGCCGTAACAGAAAGGGTTCCATTATTTCCTGCATGGCAGGATACATGTGTAGCTGATAAATTGGTGATGCTAAGTAAACTTGGTTGTGTAACCTCAACCGACAATGACCGCATGCACGATGTTGATTGAGCATCGCGAACTCTTACATTGTAACTGTTTGCTGGCAAATCTATAAACACAGGATTGGTTACCCATGTCATTCCATTATTAATTGAGAACTCATAATCTCCGCTTCCTCCATCGGCGACTACTTGAAAACTACCTGTGTTATTTCCAAAACAATCCACATGAACTCTGGAACCTGGAACCAGATCGAGTGTTAGTGGATCGGGCTGAGAGATAACGATTGGGTCTGATGTGTATATGCATCGTGGAGAATTAACATCTCTGACTGAAACGGAATATGTCCCCGCAACTCGATTGACAAACCGCCGTCCGTCTGTTCCTACGTTAGCCGGGAACCAATTCACACCATCTAGAGAAAACTGATATACAGCACCTGTAGCTCCACCTGCTGCAATAACCAGAAACTCTCCGGTGTTGTTTCCATTGCAAAGAACATCAACATGTTCTGACAAATCTTCATTAACTGTGATGGGGGCAATGGTTTCTATCTCAATGGAACCTGTAATGATGCAACCATTGGCATCTTCTACAATGTAGGTATAATCTCCGGCCGGTTTTTGGTTAATGGATAAACCACTTCCAATAATATTATTTCCGGAATCGCGCCATTCAATATTAAACCCTGTTGGATAGGTTGTTAAATCGGAAAAAGGAGTTCCTCCGCTGATGGTAATGGAGGCAGAACCTTCACAATCGACACCATCAGTACATGGCATGCAACCCACAGGTTGTGATGATGCATTTATAGTAAGCGGCGAGGCAGGTTCGTTGATGATGACCGAAACAGGCGCAATCAACTCACAACCAATGGCATCTTCTACTTCAACAAAATAATTACCGGCAGACAAACCTATAAACAATCCTGAAGCATTTGATGATATAAGTGTTGTCCCATCCGATTCATAAAGGTAGTAAACATAAGGAACACTTCCTCCTGAGGCTGTAACTTGAATAGATGCATCGTTGCCGGAGTTACAAGAGGCATTTTGAATGTTTTGAACAAGTAATGATACCTCATTTACTAAAACTGTGGCAGATCCATTCATTAATGCTTCGCATCCGGAAGTGTTGTTTACTGCTCTTATTGAATAAGTTCCGGCAGCTGTAATATCTGAGAAAACAATGGAATTCCCTGTTCCGGCAACCTGAATGGGTGTAGCAAATGGTAATCCATTTAACAACAATTCATACGTCACATTGGGCTGAGAACCACTTAATAAGACATTCACCCCGGATCCGCCGATACAATATGTACCTCCACCTTGCACTTCAAAAACCAATGGGGCAATAAGTATTGTTATCTCCTTTACTCTTTCTGCAATACAACCATTAATATTTTCATACGAAAAAGTCAGTGTATAATTACCCGGGGATAAAGCAGAAGGATCAAGTGTTGCAGTATTATCTCCATGATTAACCAACTCAGTACCTACACCCCCAGATAATATAAATGTTCCAACACCTGTTGCACCAACACCTAAATTAGCAGTGAATGTAACATCGCCACCATTTTGACAATATTCTAAATCATCTCCCGGCCTGTCGTCATCAAAATTAACATAAGTAAGCGCAAATACCTCTACTCTATCCGTAACACTATTAACGCATCCTGATAAAGGATGCTCATAGGTCATTGTAACAAAATAAATTCCCGGACCTGCAACAGCTGGATCAAATTCAGCAGTTCCATCTCCATTGTCAACCACTATTGGAGACACACCTTCAGAGTTAAGGGTTGAAGAAAATGTCACATCACCACCATCACCTAAAGTGTTTGCAGATATTTGAAATTGTGATTCAGACTCACAGTATATTGAAGCAAGATTATTAATATATATATCAGGCAATTCAACGACTGTTAACATTCTTGATTCAGACTCGAAACACCCGCCGGTATTAATGGTATATGTTACCTGATGATCACCGGATCCTGCTACAGCTGGACTAAACACATTTCCTGACACACCTGTTCCGATAAATACACCTCCGGGTTGATCGGGTACCAGTACAACATTGTTCTGGCTTTCACAAAACTGAGTATTACCCGATTGGGTGACAAATTCAGCTGAAAGGTTTTGAGGAATTACAACTTGTCGTGTAATGGTGTTTGCACAAAAGTCATCACCACTACCGGTTTCATAAACATATTCAAAAATATAGGTTCCTGCACCAATAATTGCAGGGTTAATGCTTAACGACGGATTGGTTCCTGCAGGAATAGGAGTCTGATTATCTGTTGCAATGGGAGTTGCCTCTCCCTCTCGGTAAATACTTAACACCCCTCCTAATGGAAGTGCAGCATCAACCGGTCCTGCACTGACAGTGAATGTCGCATCATCTATACAATATAATGTATTCAAATTGAAAAACTGTAGCTGAACACCTACCTGTATTTGGTAATCGATTGAACCGGTACATCCATTTGTATCTGTATAAGTGTAGACAATGGTATGCATTCCTATACCAGCAATATTTGGATCAAAGGTTGCAGTACCACTTCCGGTGTTTATCAATCCGGAACCCGAAGAACTAAAATCTCCATCTCCAATTGCAATGCCACTCAAAAACACCGCTCGTAAATCGATGGGATCGATATCCTGACAGAGAATAATAGGATCGATAGAACTAAAATTTTGCCATGGAGATGCATCGCTGTAGCGAAATTCAAAATCAAGATCGTCAGTAATATCCGGATGAAAATTGACAACTCTTGAGGCGGTGTTGATACATCCATTATTAGGATCCTGATATTCGTATGTAATAGTATAAGAACCTGGGCCGGATGCTGATATTGCTTCATCAACATTAATTGATGCCGTGTGGTTTCCTCCATCAGTAAACCATGTAGGAAGAAGAGGATCAAACTCCTCTACAATCCATCGGTTATTCCCAGCTATAGGGAAACCATTAAAAGAAATAATCCCTGCTCCATCGCAATAGTTTGACCCTAAGTTATTAATTGTTACATTTGAAGGAAGCGGATTAACCCTTACATCTCCTGTCATAGGAGTGATACATCCTTCCACATCAGCTATGGCTGTATAAATCCCGGTGGGAAATTCTCCACTCCAATTTATGGTTCCCCCGGTTCCACTAATCGCTGTTGTATGTGGGTTTCCATCCCGTAAGAGTAGATACTGAACGCCAGGTTGCGAATTCGCAATGGAAATTACAGCAACCTCGCCTGCACACACATTGTCACCTTGCAATACACGAACTAAAGGAACCGGGTTGATGGTTAACGCTGCGTTTGGCAACGGATATTCACAACCATTGTTATCTGCTGTGACTAAATATGTTCCAACTACTCCCTGGGGAGCAAAGTTAATGGGGTTGCCTTCATTACCCCATTGAGCATTTACCCGTGAATCAATATCGTAATCATTCAAATACAATCTATAACGAATGCCTCCCTGTGAATTTGACAATGTAATGATGTGATTGGCATTTCCACAAATCGGATCACTTGATGTAGATAAGGTATAAGATAACTCAGGTCTTGCACTAATCACAATGTTATCATCAAAAATAACGGAGCATCCGGTTCCGGGGTTAGTGGCTACAACAGAGTAAGTCCCTGCAGCAGAAATAGTTCCGGCAAAAGAAACAGCTTCACCATTACCAGTTAAACTTCTTATAATAGATCCAGTTCCATTGGGTCCATTATATAAATGATATTCAAAATTTTCTTCAGAATTTTCAAGTCCTATAAGTAATGGAGTTCCCTCACAACCTTCAGTTTCAGTTATAACCTGTTGCAGAGGAGTTTGATCTATGATAAATGTCTGACTGAACTCAACACTACATGCACCTCGGGAGGCTACAATAGAATAAGTACCCGGAAGGATTTCTCCTGCAAATTCAACAAAATCAGTTCCAACTTGTGGTCTTCTTGGTGTCCTTACCTGAACATTATCACGATTAAGGGAATAAAACACATCGGCTTCAGCATTTTCTACCCTAAATGAATGAGGATTACCGGAGCAACCGGAACCAGTGAATACGATGTTTTGATCTGTGAGTGGCTCTTCATAAATTACCACCTGCCCATTCATGTTAATAAGGTTTTCACACCCACTGCGTTCAGCTCTAACTGTATAAATACCTGACTGTGCTTGTTCACCAAAAGAAACCGGTAGCCCGGTACCATCAACTTTCTGTCCGGTATATACCCCATTTCTATAAAGAAAATAGTCAACACCAATCTCAGACAGAGCTACTCCTACGTTACCAGAGCTACATTCATCATTACCGGTTACGTTAAAAACCAACGGGTCTGTCTCCCTTATATAGTTAATTTCCGGAATAAGATTTATTTCGGCAGGAGATAAAGAACATCCTCCTGCTGAAACCGAAGTGATTCTGAAAGTTGTGGAAGTACTTAATATACCCAAAGGAACTGAAACAGGCTCCCCGCTGTTAAGAATGACGGATTGAGTGGTTCCCGATGTAATATTGGATAATTCAACTGTAATCTGACCTGCAGCTCCGGTTAGCCTCGCTTCTACTGTTGCAGAAGCAAATGTAAGTCCGCAAAATACCGTTGGACCATTTGCATAAAAGGCAGATACCTCAAGTTCTATTGATGATAGAGAAACAGGATCAGAAATTGCATAACATAAAGAATTCCCATCCTCCATAACCATAAAACTATATTGGCCTGAGTTGGCAGCATTCCATGTTGAAGAAGATCCAAAACCATCATCTAAAACCTCACCGCTGTTATAAAGCCAACGATAAACCATATCTTCACCGGTAGGATGAGCTCCATTTAGATAGCCATTCAAAAGTTTTGTAGTGCCGCTGCATAAAATTAGGTTATCATATGCAATTAAAACCTCGGGAAGAGAATGATTGACAATTTCAACCGGCTGTGAGCTATATTCATTTCCTCCGCATCCGGTTACTGTGACAATATAAGTTCCTTCACCATGCACAGAAACATCAGCAAATTCTCCAGTTGAAATTTCTATGCTATTTCGTTCCCAGGAATATGAATAATCAGAATCAAAAGGAACCACCCTGAGACTGAAATTAAGGTCACCCTCACAAATTGATCGGTCGCCATCTACACGAATCTCTATATCTTCGTCGGAAGATATATCAATAGAATTTGTCTCAAAAAAACACCCCCCACGTTCAACAATGGCATAAATTTCATAATTCTCACCGGGAGTCGGTGGCGTGAAAGAGTAGACAGGATTTGCTACATTTCCAACTAAAATAGTGCTTGTTCCTGCAGAATTGCGATATAGGAAAGTATGAATATCCCCTGCGGGGGATACAGTAAAGTTATGGCTGGCCGCACATAAAATGACACCGGAAGTGTTCCCAGATTCGTTTAAAAGCTCAATATTTTGATCGGCTCCGGTAATCAAATTGAAAGAGTATGACTGCGCTGGATTTCTCTGCCATGTAACTAAGTATGAATTCCCCTGCGTAAAACCGCTTATGGTTGGATTTGCTCCGTCTGTTGTAGAGAAATTTAGTCCGGATGTAACAGTCCACTCACCGCCACTTCTTTGCCCGGCTGGTATACCTGAATGAGCCAATAATGCATCACCAATAATGAACCCACCTTCACAAACAGGGTAATCCCAAACTGTATTTTGCGTAACCAAAGTAGCTGGAGATGTGGATTCACAACCGGAAACTCTTTCGTGTGGATCATATACTCGGAATCTATAATATCCTTCATTGGTCGCTGTTAACACGTCTGAAGTACCCACTCCATCGTCAATTAAATCTCCATCATGCCTCCATTCATATCGTAAATCTAGGTCAACAGTAATAGGTGCTCCCGAGCCTGGAACTGCTCCATCCAGGTAACCATTTAACGGAACTCCTCCATTGAGTGGAACTGATCCTGAAGGATCTATGATTGCATCCGGCATTGAATAGGGGTACATTACAACCCGGTTTGTTGCATTCCCCCATGGTTGAGTTGAATTGGCTCTTGTTTGTGCATATACTGCGTAAACATCAGAACCAGATGATGGCATTTGAAAATTATAAGAACCTTCATTTGTAGTATAAGATACTGTTGTCCCTGCAGTAACGTTTTCTACATGCCATCGAACCTGATTAGGGGTAGAACCTGTAAGGCTAACCAGTCTTTGACCTCCTAAACATACATTTTGATGGATGTCCTGGGCATCCAAATTATAATTCAAGCCAATGAATATCAGCAGAACTATTAAGGAACGGTTTATTAAAATACTTTTCAGACTCATCAAAAGGACATTAGTAAATTGCATAAGCAAAACAACGATGTTTTTAAATTAATCAAACAACGTTAAAAATCAACAACATTCGCTATCATTCATACGCAAAACTACTAAAAAAAGTTAGTCAAAAACGCTAAAAAACAATGTTAAAATAAGATTGACGGGGAAAATGATTAGGAAGACCAAGAGTATCAGGATTAAACTAGTGGAAATAAACCATCCTTTTGTGTAACAAAAACACATATTCGTCAAAATTTCGAATTACATAAAAATAGAAAGACTTTGGTGCGAGTCTTTTTTCGGTTCTTGGAATGATAAAATATATCAGATAAACCGGTATTTGAGACAAATGATTTACATCTTTTAAATGGAGTATATGCTAGACCAACCCGCATATTCTGTTTAATGTGTAGGGTCACTGAATTGTCATCATCGCTTGCCTCTATCTGGGCGGGGGGGGGGGCAAGCCAAACTCACTTTGCTAACCCGTCAATTGAAGTCGTCATGATATGCGTCTAAACTTCTCATCGACCTGATTTCCTATCTTGAATAGTGAATAATCTGACGGCTCAATGTGAGGTTACGTTCTTCGGCTCTTCTCTCGCTTAATCGGTAGCGCATTCTTTCGTTGTCGACATATAGATTAATAACAGCCTCGTTGGGAGTAAAATCCTGGGCTTCGGTTATGATTAAAACCGGGACTCCCAGAAGCATATTTGAAGCACGTCGTAAAAATGCCAGCTGGTTATTGGGGACAAATAAGATATGACAAGCAGTGAGTTTGTCAAGACTCTCAAATTCAATAATCTCAATTGGTTTACCTGCAACATTTCGTTCATGTGCACTTTCCAGCAACTCCTTTGTTATTGGCTGATCTTTTCCAAGAACCCCAATTCTAAACGTTAATTGACGTTCCAGTCCGGGCCATTGCACCAATCTGGTGAAATTATATATAAATTGGACCTGAAACTTTTCTATTTGAGCTTCAGACTCTTGCGGCACCATAAAAAACAATATGGTGCTCAACAGAATCATATATCGCTTCATAACTGACAGATTTGGTATAAATGCCAACCTAACATAGGGCAAATAATTTCTTTCATTTTACACTGCAATTCCCATACCATATTTGGATATGGGAAAAAGGCACAGTCATAACAAATATAATAAGCCTGACGATATTTATACTCCTTTTTGCACAAAATGTTTTAACTACAGGTTGTGTTGGTTAAAAGCATTGTCATATTTATGCCCCGAAAACAGAGAAATTTGAATGAAGTAAACAGATAGAAGCAGAGCATAAAAACTAAGTTCCGTAATACGGAACTTAGTTTTTATGCTCTGCTAAATTTGTGCTGATGATAAAACTACATCACCAACTTATATCCTTTTCCGTGGACATTAAGTATTTCAACGGCAGGTTCATCCTTAAGATGCTTACGCAGTTTCGTAATATAAACATCCATGCTGCGTGCATTGAAATAATTATCATCAACCCAAATGGTTTTGAGTGCAAAATTGCGTTCCAATACTTTATTGGCATTGTTGCATAAAAGCTTCAGCAATTCAGACTCTTTGGTGGTAAGCTTCACAACTTTTTCTCCATCGATGAGTTGCTGCTTTTGGGTATCAAATTTGTATTTTCCAATCTGGAATACATCCTGGCTTGCCAAAGTGCCTTTGGTGCGTCGAAGAATGGCCTCAATACGGAAAAGAAGTTCTTCCATACTGAAAGGCTTGGTCAAATAATCGTCGGCACCAATTTTGAAACCCTGAAAAATATCTTCTTTCATGGATTTGGCTGTCAGAAAAATTATGGGTACCTCGGTATTCACCATTCTTATTTCTTTTGCCAGTGTAAACCCATCTTTTTTAGGCATCATCACATCAAATACGCACACATCGTATTTTTTACTCATGAATGCCTCATATCCCGCTTCTCCATCGGGCAATAAATCGGTTTCGTAACCTTTGGCTACCAGATACTCCCGGAGTAACATCCCCAGGTTTTCATCGTCTTCGGTCAGGAGAATTTTATATTCTTTTTCCATTCCTTGTTGCTTTTAAGGGGTAAAAATATTTCGAATTTAGTTCCTACATTTATTTCACTTTCAACTTTAATTTCGGCGCCATGGTCCTCCACAATTTTCTTTACATAAGCCAATCCTAACCCAAACCCCTTTACATTATGGACGTTCCCGGTAGGCACGCGATAAAACTTTTCAAAAATCCTTTTTAAGTTATCCTTAGATATACCAAGACCATTGTCTTCTATGTTTATCACTATTCCGGTGGGTCTATTCCATGTTTTAACATAAAACACCGGTTTTCCTCTTCTATATTTTAGTGCATTATCCAGCAAGTTAAAAATAACATTTGTAAAATGCACCTGATCAACATGGGCATGAGGATTTTTCGCCTCTAATTTTTCAATAATTTTGCCGTTCTGCGACTCTACTTTAATACGAAAAGTGTTAACCACGCCGTGAACCAGATCATTGATATTGGTTTTCTGCGTCTTTAAACTGGCTTTTCCTTTATCAAAGATAGCCATTTGCAGGACTTTTTCAACCTGAAATGAAAGTCTTTTACTCTCATCTTGTATAACACCCGATATATGTTGTAGTGTTGACGGGGTTTTCGTCACTGCTCCATCTTTTAACATTTGTGATGCCAACGAGATGGTTGATATGGGTGTTTTAAACTCATGGGTCATATTGTTAATGAAATCATTCTTGATTTCGTCCAAACGTTTTTGTTTAACAATAATAAACAAAGTTAATATGGATGTCAAGATCATTACGATGGTAAATATAACAGTTGGTAAAACCATTCCCATCGATTCCATGATAAAGTTAGGTTTTTTTGGGAAATAAACCATCATATAATTGGCTCTTGGATGCACATCGTTTGGAAAAAGTTGCTTTTGATAGGTTTGTCCGGCCTCTTCTCTATCATAACGGGCGGTAGAAACAACAAGGTTTCCACGCGAATCATACACTCCAAACTCGAATGGCACAGAAATCCCCCTCTCTTCAAAAGCCTGAACCAGATATACATCTGTCATCTCCCGGGAAATTCTCTCTTTTAATGGTCTGTCAGAAGTAAAAATATCCTTTAACAAGCGAGCCTGTTGCTCTTCAATTCGGTTCTGTAACTGCGATTTTAAATGATTCAGCGCATGCGAAAGTGGATCAATCCTGTCCTGTGGATTGTAAACCACAGGGGTTTGTTCCTGATAACTATAAATGAGAGAATCTTTTTGATAGGTAGATAATCGGGTGCTCAAATGATCGCCCTGTATGGTAAGATCTAAAGATATCCCATATTGGAGCATACTCTCATCCAATAAGCTCTGGCTCTGTCCGGAAAAGTACTTGGTTTCACGGCGTAATCCTGATGGAATAGTTAAAGACGGATTAAAATCAAGTTGAGCTCCAAGCATAGAAGTTTCATTTATTTCCAAACGGTATACAACCTGATCCATCGATTGACGAACCAGTTGGTCAAAATGATCTTCTTTGATACGGGTAGCATTTTTGATCCATAACGTCTGCATGTATATCAAACCAATAAGCGTTATGGCAATAACCACCACAAGGATTTGGATAAACCTTCTACTCATATTGACAAAAATAACGGCTTACAGCAAACTACCACCTTGTTTAACATTAATTAACTTGATATTTCAGCAGGTTCTTAAGATGTTTCAGTAAGAATATTGAAAACAGCCTACTTCAGAACAACATAAACGGTTAGCTAATAGCATTTTTTTAATCTTTTTAATGCAAAAATTAAATAAAAATAGCTGCACATTACTAATAGGCCTTCATTGAAAGGCTTTATCAAGTAGTTAAAAGAGTTTGATCCTGTAGTCCAGAAAAATCAAACGCATAAGAATCGAGGGATTTCAAGGCATGACCGGCAGCATTTTGCTGTGCTTCTTTTTTTGACGCCCCATTTCCTTCCCCAATTACCTGACCATCTATACAAGCTTTGGCTATAAAAGCTGTTTCCCGGGAAGGTAAATTTGGGTGATGCTCTTCAGTTATAAAATGGATGTCGCATCTGTTTTTTTGTGCCCATTCGATAAGAAGTGACTTAAAGTTGGTATCATTCTCCACAAGCGCCTCCTCATCGTTGAAGTGCTCCATGATACCGGAAATGATAAATGAGCGGGCACACAAATAACCCCGGTCAAGATAAACCGCTCCAATTAGCGCTTCGAGGGCATCGCCTGGTATATGGGTTTGAGCCAGATCATTCAATGGCTGAGTTTTTATGAGTTTATTTAACCCCATTTTTGCGGCCAAATGATTTAGAGTTGTCCGGTTCACAATGCGAGATCGCATTTTGGTGAGTGCTCCCTCATCCTTTTCAGGAAAACGCATAAACAGTTCGTGCGCTACAACTGCACTTAATACAGCATCACCAAGATATTCGAGACGTTCATTGTTAACAGGCATACCGGTTTCGTCACGCATCATAAGAGATTTGTGCTGAAAGGCCAAACGGTAGTATTCCGGGTTTTTGGGATAAAACCCGGTTACTTTATGGATTAAACAAGAAAACTTCTTACCCTTTCGGGTAAGAAGTTTTACTGATGTGAATAAATCTTTTAACACAATGTTATTCAATAGCTTTAAAGGCCACAGACGCGTTGTGACCACCAAATCCAAATGTATTTGAGATTGCTACCCTTACCTTGCGTTCCTGTGCTTTATTAAAAGTTAAATTGAGTTTATTATCAATATCAGGATCGTCTTCAAAATGATTAATGGTTGGGGGAACAATTCCGTGTTTAATCGCGAGAATAGCAGCAATGGATTCAACAGCACCGGCAGCACCCAAAAGGTGTCCGGTCATTGATTTGGTTGAACTAATATTCAATTTGTAAGCATGTTCGCCAAAAACGTCCTTAATGGCTTTGGTTTCAGCAATATCTCCCAGTGGTGTAGCAGTACCATGAACGTTAATATAATCAACCTCTTCAGGTTTAATATTACCGTCGCTGATGGCTTTTTCCATCACTTTTTTGGCACCCAACCCTTCGGGATGTGGTGCTGTGAGGTGATGTGCATCGGCTGTCATTCCTGCACCAGCTACTTCACAGTATATTGTCGCACCTCTGCTTACAGCATGTTCGTACTCTTCAAGTATTAAAGATCCTCCACCTTCTCCCATCACAAAACCGTCTCTGCCTTTGTCAAATGGACGCGAGGCCGTCGCCGGATCGTCGTTTCGGGTAGAAAGTGCCTGCAAAGCATTAAATCCGCCAACGCCTGCTTCATTAATGGCTGCTTCGGAACCTCCTGTTATGAATACTTTTGCCTTACCCCACCTAATCAGGTTAAAGGCATCGGCAATTGCATGAGTTGAAGACGCACATGCTGAAACGGTTCCATAATTTGGCCCCCGGAATCCGTATTTCATAGAAATATGACCGGCCGCAATGTCCGAAATCATTTTAGGAATAAAAAACGGGCTAAACCGGGGAGTTCCGTTTCCTTCAACGTAGTTACGAACCTCCTCCATGAATGTGATAATCCCTCCAATACCTGCACCCCAAATAACCCCGGCTTCGTCGGGATCAACTTCTTCGGGGTTTAAACCGGAATCCAGAATTGCCTGCTCAGAAGCCGCCATGGCATACTGAGCAAACAAATCTAATTTTCTGACTTCCTTACGATCCAGGTAATCAGTAGGATTGAAATCCTTTACCTCGCAAGCAAATTTAGTCTTGAAATTGGTGGTGTCAAATCGAGTGATAGGGCCGGCTCCGCTCACTCCTTTGGAGAGGCTGTCCCAAAATGCATCAATGGTATTACCAATGGGCGTAATGGCACCTAGCCCGGTTACGACTACTCTTTTTAACTCCATAAATAAATTTTCAGAAATACTAATTTACTGTCTTACTTGGCATTCTCTTCGATGTATGCAATAGCATCACCTACTGTACCGATGTTTTCAGCCTGATCATCAGGAATAGCAATGTTGAATTCTTTTTCGAACTCCATGATCAGCTCAACAGTGTCAAGAGAGTCAGCACCAAGGTCGTTGGTGAAGCTTGCTTCTGCAGTAACTTCTGTTTCGTCAACGCCTAACTTGTCTACAATAATTGCTTTAACTCTTGATGCAATGTCTGACATAGCTTTAAATTTTAAGTTAATAATTCAGTTTTGTTTGAAAAAATAATTGTGCAAAGAAAAAGATTTGTGGAAAATAAATCAAATATTCTTCGAACGAAATTCTTTTTAAGGGTTCTTTTTATATATTTTTATGGTTTAAAATACCTCAAAATCACAACAATAAAACACTCATAATGAAAAACATAATCATACTTGCTTCGGGCTCGGGAACCAATGCAGAAAATATTATAAAATATTTTATCAACACCAATACGGCAAAGGTCACCTGGTTGTTATCGAACAAAAAGGAGGCCTATGCAATCACACGTGCTAAAAACCTCAATGTCAATACTATGATATTTTCAAAAGAGGATTTTTCCATACATAATAAAGTTCTGGATTTTTTAATTGAAAAGCAACCGGATCTTATTGTTTTAGCAGGATTTCTGTTACTGGTTCCACCAAAAATCGTTAGAGCTTTCCCAAACCGCATTGTTAATATCCATCCGGCACTTCTGCCCGCATATGGAGGAAAAGGCATGTACGGGGAGCATGTTCACAAGGCAGTTATTGAAAACAAAGAGAACAAATCAGGTATTACCATTCATTTCGTGAATGAGAATTACGATGAAGGGGATATTATTTTCCAGGCTTCATGTTCCATAAGTGAGAACGACACTCCGGAATCGCTGGCTGAAAAAATCCATGAGTTGGAGCATGCGCATTTTCCGAAAGTGATTGAAGGATTGTTGGGATAAGAGAACGGAAACGGGAAACCGGAAACCGGAAACCGGAAACCGGAGATGAAGCGCAGCGGAATTCCGCCATGACAGAATCGGAGGCCAAGTTATAACAGAGTTTCCCAAGACGGGACAGAGCAAAGCGGAATCGGAAGTGGAATGACCTAGAGAATGAATTCCGCAATGCAGAACCGGAAGGCACTTACAATTGCCCGCTGGTCATTGTTCACTGATCACTGCCAATTGATCACTGTTCACTGGCCATTTTTAACTGATCACCGTTCATTGACAAAGGAATCTGTCTTAACTCATCCTTCAGGGGGCGGATGTATTCAAGGTATCGCTCCATATTCTCTTCGCTGATGGGATCAACAGGAGGTGCCTCGATGCTTAGCGGGTCAACGGGTTGTCCATTCTGAAACACCCTGAAATCGAGATGAGGCCCCGTAGCCAATCCAGTTTGTCCTACATATCCGATCAACTGTCCCTGCTGTACATGTTGTCCTTTATGCAATCCCCGCGCAAAACCCTGTAAATGCATATATACAGTAGTGTAAACACTGTTGTGACGAATCCGCACAAAATTACCGCCTCCACGGTTATCCCAACCGCGCGCCACAATGGTGCCATCACCAATGGCATATACAGGCGTACCGGCCGGCGCCGCGTAATCCACTCCATGATGAGGGCGATAGATTCTTAAAACCGGGTGAAAACGGTTGTTACTGAATCGGGAACTGATTCTGGAAAAGTTGAGCGGAGCTTTCAGGAAAGCCTTTCTAAGGCTGTTTCCTTCCTCGTCAAAATAGCTCCAAACACTATCCTCTTTATATCGAAAAGCATAAAAATCGCGTCCTTTATGCACAAAATGAGCGGCATGCACTTCCGAGATTCCAACAGATACTGTATCCACGTAAGTTTCATCATAGAGTATCCTGAAATTATCTCCTCTTTCTATACCAAAGAAATCCACCGTCCAGGCATAGATTTCCGACATTTCAATGGCCAGCATCGGGTTCAAATTATTGGCACGCATAGCGTTCCAAAGACTGGAGTTGAGCACTCCGGCTCCTGATTTCCGAACTGTGCGAATGGGCTTTGTATCACGGTAAATTTTTAATGAGTCCGTCAATTGCATAACAAGGTAATCTGTATTATTAATCTCATAAACAAACCACTCTGGGTTTCTTAAGGAGTCGGGACTAAAAAAAACTGTATATGGATTACCTGCTCTAATTCGCCGTACATCAAAAAAATCCCTGCTGTTCTCTGCCAAATTGTGAATGGTAGAGTAATCAACATTGTTGGCTAAAAGGATGGATGCAAGATTTTGGTTTCTACGCACCGAACCATGCTCAATATAAAAAGAGTCTTCAATGAAACCATACAGCATGGGAGGTGGAGGAAGCGGGGGTAACTCCTCTACTAAAGTAGAGTCCTGCAAACTGATATTCAAATCATTAACTGCACGCCAATGGCGTACATATATGGAAATTGAAATGATGATGATGACTAAGACAGCTGAAGTAATAATAAGTTTCTTCATATTTTTAATAGATTGTTAATGCCGATCATATCGGCACAGTCTTTAATATCCAAGGGCATAACCCTACGTTGCTGTAAACTCTTTATTGAGGCTTAGGTTAAAAAAATGACATAATAGAACTCTATGTGAAATATTAATAGATCGTTAGACTTTAAGAATTATAGATGTAAGATACTGAGTATAGCGAAGTCCCGCTAAGCGGGATTAGACAATATTATCTTGTTGATTATGATCAATTTATAAACCATCAGACAACTTCACACTCAGTTGGCAATCAATCTAATAAAAAAGATTAACGAACTATTAAAATATTAAAACGTTCAAAAATAAAAAAAGAACAATGAATAATCCAGATTACGATAAGAAACCTGCATAAGATATCTTCATCTTCCTTTAATGGTATCAAAACCCTGCCCGTATACCCCCATCACACTTCCCATGGTTATAAACGCATTGGGGTCTATTTGTTTTATGAGCCGAAAAATAACCTGACTGTCGCTTTTTCGTGCAATCACCATTAACACCTTAACTTCTTCACCTGAATACCCGCCTACACCGGGCAGTACCGTTAACCCCCGCTTGGCAACATGTATGATGTGATGCCTGAGTTCTTCATGTTTTTTTGAAAAGATAAAGAACTGCACTGTTTGCTTGTTTCCACTGATCACCATATCCACCGTGTAGGCCAGTATGGCCATGGAAACGAAACCATAAATCATGGTTTCGATGGATTGAAACAGAAAAAATGAAGAGCTGATGATAACAGAGTCGATGTACAACAATAATCGTCCCAAACTGATGTTCCGATATTTATTTATCATCAGGGCAATGATATCTGAGCCACCGGTGCTCCCTCCATTCAAAAAAACAATTCCGCTCCCTGCTCCTGCCAAAATGCTCCCGGTTACTGTAGCCATAAACTTCTCAGAGACCAGAGGCTCCTTTACGTAAATGGAAATAATGGAAAGGAAAATTGAAAAAAGAGCTATGCAATAGATGGTTTTAACACCAAATTTAGCCCCAATCACTTTCATGGATATTAATATGAGTGCTACATTCATAACAAATGCCAGCAAACCCACATCCATTCCAGTGGCAAAATGAAAAACGGTGGCAATGCCTGTGACACCACCACCGATGATTTCAGAAGGAATGATAAATCCCGCCCACCCAATGGTGCCAATGGCCAAACCAATGGTGAGAAAAACATAGGATTGAATCTCCTTCCTGATATCTTTAAACGTCATTACCCCACCACAATATTTATGATTTTTCCGGGTACTACAATCACCTTTTTCACCTGTTTGCCTTCAATCCATTTTTGGGATTGCTCGTTTTCAACTGCTGCTTTTTCAACTTCAGGCACTTTCATGTCGACAGGAAGCTCCAATTTAAAACGCATCTTCCCGTTGAAGGAAACAGGATACAATACAGAGCTCTCAACCAGATGACCGGCATTAAACTCAGGCCAATTTGCATCGCAAATGGAGCCTGAATTACCAAGCTTTTGCCACAACTCCTCTGCGATGTGTGGTGCAAATGGCGCTAAAAGCACCAATAGAGGTTCTAAAATGGCTTTTTTATGACATTTTAAATCGTTCAAATCATTTACGCAAATCATAAATGAGCTCACAGCGGTGTTGAACGAGAAACGTTCAACATCGTCGGCAGTTTTTTTGATGGTACGATGCAATACTTTCAACTCATCCTTATTGGGTGCTTCATCTGTCACAATAAATTCACCTTCGCGGTTAACAAACAATCGCCAAAGCTTGCGCAGGAATTTATGTACTCCGTCAATGCCATTGGTATCCCAAGGTTTTGACTGCTCCAATGGCCCCAGGAACATTTCGTAAAGCCTTAAAGTATCGGCTCCATATTGCTCCACAATGGTGTCGGGGTTAACCACGTTATACATGGATTTGGACATCTTCTCAACCGCCCATCCGCAAATGTATTTTCCATCTTCAAGGATGAATTCTGCATCTTTATATTCAGGATTCCATGCTTTGAATGATTCAATATCGAGAACATCGTTGTGAACGATGTTCACATCCACATGGATTTCCATCACATCGTAATCCTTTTTCAGATTCAGCGATACAAACTGATTGCTTCCTTTTATTCTGTAAACAAAGTTGGATCGTCCCTGAATCATTCCCTGGTTCACCAGTTTTTTGAATGGCTCATCTTTACAAACCTCACCAAAATCGTACAAAAACTTATTCCAGAACCTTGAATAAACCAGGTGACCTGTGGCATGCTCGGTTCCCCCGATGTAAAGATCCACATCCTGCCAATAGTTGTTGGCATCTTTGCTGACCAATGCATCGTTGTTTTTTGGATCCATGTAGCGCAGGTAGTAAGCCGACGATCCGGCAAACCCAGGCATGGTGTTCAACTCAAGCGGATGACCATCCTCAGTTTCCCAGTTTTTGGCACGTCCCAATGGCGGCTCTCCCTTTTCGGTTGGTAGGTATTTATCCACCTCCGGCAGTTCCAACGGAAGCTTCTCCAATGAAAGCATGTTTGGCATGCCATCCTTATAATAAACCGGGAAAGGCTCGCCCCAATATCTTTGTCGGCTGAAAATAGCATCGCGCAAACGATAGTTCACCTTCACCCGGCCAATGCCCTTTTCAGTGATGTATTGTTTGGTTTTTTCAATGGCATCGGGAACATCCAACCCATTGATAAAACCGGAATTAATCATATATCCCTCTTTGGAGTCGATGGAATCGCTCCAGGTTGAGGTGTCGGCAGGCTCCTCTCCTTTTGGCACCACCACCTGCGGAATGGGCAGATTAAATGCACGGGCAAAAGCAAAGTCCCGACTGTCGTGCGCCGGAACGGCCATAATGGCTCCGGTTCCGTATCCGGCCAGCACGTAATCACTAATCCAAACTGGAATTTCCTGATTATTCAGCGGATTGATGGCATACGAGCCGGTGAATACACCGGTGACTCTTTTTACTTCTGTTTGTCGCTCACGCTCTGTGCGTTTTTTGGTTTCTTCAAGATAGGCATTTACCTCTGCTTTATGCTCCGGTTTTGTGAGTTGCAGAACCAACTCACTTTCCGGTGCCAACACCATAAAAGTGACGCCAAAAACCGTATCGGCACGAGTGGTGAAGATTTTCATCTCCACATCGGAATCTTTTACTGGGAAAATCATTTCAGCCCCTTCGGAGCGCCCAATCCAGTTGCGTTGAATCTCTTTGAGAGAATCACTCCACTCAATGGTATCCAACCCGGTAAGCAAGCGTTCCGCGTATGCGGAAACGCGCAACAACCACTGTTTCATACGCTTTTGCTCCACCGGATGCCCGCCTCTTTCAGAGAAACCATCTTTCACCTCATCGTTTGCCAAAACCGTTCCCAACGCCGGACACCAGTTAACCATGGTATCGGCCAGATAGGCCAGACGATAATTTAAAAGAATCTCTTGTTGCTCTTTTTCAGATTTGCTCTTCCATTCCGATGCGGTAAAAGCAAGTTCTTCAGTTTGTGAAGCGTTGATGCCTTCCGTTCCATTTTTTTCAAAATGGCTGATTAAGTTCGTTATGGGCATGGCTTTTTTTGCATCATTGTCGTAATAATGCTCAAACATTTTAATAAATGCCCATTGGGTCCATTTATAATAATCGGGATCGCAGGTTTTCACCTCTCTGTCCCAATCGTACGAAAACCCTATTTTATCTAATTGCTCGCGATAGCGGGCAATGTTCTGCTCTGTGGTGATGGCCGGATGTTGTCCGGTTTGAATGGCGTACTGTTCTGCCGGAAGGCCATAGGCATCATAACCCATGGGGTGCAAAACATTAAACCCATTCAATCGCTTATAACGGCTATAGATGTCGGAAGCAATATAACCCAGTGGATGCCCAACATGAAGTCCAGCTCCCGAAGGGTACGGGAACATATCCAACACATAAAACTTTGGCCTCGACGGGTCGATTTCTGTTTTGTAGGTTTTATTATCAACCCAGTACTTTTGCCACTTACGCTCAATTTCATTAAAATTGTATTCCATAACCGGTTTTGCAGTAAAAATTTCATTTAAATAATAAGGTGCGAATTTAGAAAAAAAATAGCATTAAGATGGTATTTACTTTTCTAATAGTCCTTGACTTTAACCTGTATTATTCACAAATTATCTATTACGATGATCAACTACCTGCTAAATACTGACGTCCTCAATAAAATTGACTTGAAAATAATCAATTATTACCTTCATCAATTTTCTTTGCGGTTGTCCGTATTTATTGGTATTTAATCATCTCATAACGACAATTCATGAAACGAAGTTCGCCCTTAGGCAATAAAACAGGTTAAAACAGCTTAAGCTGTTTTGAATAAATTTTATCTCAATAATCATATGACCATAGACGAACTTAACCAAAAATGGGGAATCAAAGACCGGCTTCAGTTCTCAGAAGAGAACGGGATGCCTGTTGCAATCATCAGCAACAACCTATGCACCTGCAAGATATCCATCTATGGCGCACAGGTTTTATCATTCATCCCTGCAAACTCAAAAAACCTTATATGGGTAAGTGAAGCAGCGGTTTACGAGCCGGGTGTTGCCATCAGAGGGGGTATTCCACTTTGCTTTCCATGGTTTGGCCCACATGAGGAAAACAACACATTTCCAAAACATGGTTTTGCCCGCCTAATGTTTTGGAATGTTGATGCAACTGAACAGTTGATAAGCGGAGAGACAAAAATCTCAATGTCGCTTACTGACAATGACTACACAAAACAATATTTCCCGTTCAGTTTTAAATGCACTCTGGAAATAACTGCCGGCAAGGAACTGATGATGAAATGGACCACGCTTAGCAGCAGTAACGATTCGTTTAAAATATCCAACGCTTTGCACACCTATTTTAATGTGGGCAGTATTCACGAAGTGAGTATTACCGGTTTGGAAAACACTCCCTTTATGGAGGAAATTCGTTCGGATGACCCGTTTTCAGGAGAGGTTGCTCCCATTAAGTTTCACCGGGAAACAGACAGAACTTATACCGACACCATCAATTTCTGCAAAATTATTGACCCATCTTTACAGCGAACCATTTTAATAAAGAAAAGCGGAAGCAACTCCACTGTGGTATGGAATCCGTGGGCTGAACTTTCCAACAAAATGCAGGATCTGAAAAGCGATGACTTTAATCAATTTGTCTGCGTGGAAGCAGCCAACCTACTTCATAATGCAGTTTTAATTGAACCGGGTGAGAAACATGTTATGAGGATGGTTGTTGAAGAGAGGGAAGAAGGGAGAAAGGTGGTAAGGTAAAAGGGTTAAAAGGAGAATGGAAATCGGAGAAAGGAGAAAGGAGTATAGAACGTAGTGAAATTCCGCGTAGCGGAACAGGAGACCGGAAAGCGGGATAAAACATAGAGGATTAGGAGATTGGATTGGGGAAACTTGAGATGATCCATTCACATAAAAAACCCGGTGGCTGTGCCCCGGGTTTTTATGTGAGTTATTCTTCGATAAATTAAAACGAGTTGTGGAAAAATCACTAAGTATTTGATTTAAGAACAGAAATCAGACAGATTGGTAAGCATACTGAAAAACGTATGGCTGAACCAACTGATCGTAATCTTTGTAATTCATTTGGATGAGTTCCATGTGATTTCCAGCATTGAAGGAGATGTTTTTCTGGCGTGTTAATTTTTCGGCCACAAAAACAGGGATGTTCCACAGATTACCAAAAGGCGGCATGGCTCCAACTTCGCAGTGAGGGAACACATCTTTAAATTCACTTTCCTGAGCCAAACGCACTTCCGTTGCATCAAAATAATCTTTGAAGGCAGAGAAATTTATTCTGGTGGAAGCCGGAAGCACGGCCATCACCATTTTCCCATCCACTTTAACCATCACCGTTTTAGCAATTTCGTTACCAGAAATGTGTGTTAAAGCGGCAATCTTCTGCATGGTATAAGCCCTTGAATGAGAAATGGTAAGATACCTAATACCATGTTTGTCCAAATAATCCCTTAAAACTTGTACCGGCATAACAGTAGATTTTAAGCATTAAAATAGAAATCCTTACGCAACGTCTGAATTAAAGCAGACTCTTTATCAGATGAGGAATCACGCCAAATACCTTTCGCTAATCCAATAATTATAAAGTTACAAAAGAGAGACGCCGATGGTCAACTAATTTGACCAACTTAACAGTTTACATACCATCTATAAAATAGGGCTTCAGCAAAAAAGAGAAAAAAGATTGTAGCAATAGGATAAATTATCTATTTTCGCAGTCAGAATTAAATGGTCCCATAGTTCAATGGATAGAATACTGGATTCCGGTTCCAGCGATATGGGTTCGAATCCCGTTGGGACCACCAAAGCACATTACAAAAAACACCAAACCGCTGTAAATTGATTGATTTACAGCGGTTTTTGTTTTTTATAAAGAATTCCCCTTGATTGATCTATGTTTTGGAAGATCTTAGAACAGTGATTACCATTAAAGTAGACAGTACAGAACTATTCGAAATCATCGATTATGGTACATTTGAGAAGCGCCCCAGGTTCATTTCTTCTAATATAAAAAATCCCATCTTACCAGCTAGTTTTAAAATGGGCTTAATTGGTTATGTATTTATTCAAACAATAAACATGATGCGGTTAGCCTAATCGAAGGAATCTCAATTTTAGCTAAAGCTGACTTTGGTGTAATTCCCACTTTTATTAATGACTGCTTTTATCTAATTTTGGTTTTTTAACGTATTAACTAAAAACATCTTTACCATGCCTTTAAATTTTATGAAAATCACACGCTCAGCCTTGGCACTCATCTTTATCGGCTTTGCTTCAAATGCTCTTGCTCAGGACGGAACAATTTATCCGATGGATAATCCCGATGAGCCCAATGCCATTGTTTTAGGAACAGGAGGGGTAGAGAACCAGCCTGCCCAGGAATCCTGGTTTCGTCAGTGGGGCGACCCAATGGCCCGTAACATAACTACTGCAACGCTTACGCCTTTTTTACCCGATCCTGAGAAGGCCACTGGTGCTGCCGTTATTGTAGCTCCGGGTGGAGGCTTCCGTTGGCTATCTCTGTCCAACGAGGGCTGGAAAGTCGCCCAGGCTTTAGCTGATCAGGGTATTGCAGCCTTTGTTTTGAAATACCGTCTGTTTCCAACGCCTGAGTCTTTAGAGGGCTTTACCGAGTCGATGAATCGCACCTTTGCTGAGGCCACCCCAAGAGAAGAAGGAGAGGCTGAAGCAGCTCCGGCACCTACTCGGGAACGAAGAATGGCATGGAGCCTTGATAATCAGCTGGAAGATGCAGAAGCCGCTTATACTTTAATTGTTAATAACGCTGAGAAATGGGGCGTTGATGTATCACGCATTGGTATGATTGGCTTTTCGGCCGGTGCAGGATTAACCATGCATTCTACTTTAAATTCCGAAATAATGGATCTGGCTTTTATCGGTCCGATTTACGGTGGGATGAATGCTGTTGAAGTACCAAAAAATGCACCTCCCATGTTTAATGTGATTGCCACCGACGATTTCCTCTTTAACGGTCAGTTCGGCATTATTGAGTCGTGGTACAAGGCAGGTATTCCTGTAGAGTTTCATTTGTATCAAAATGGTGGTCACGGTTTTGGTTTGGGAAACCCGGATCGAACCAGTAATCGCTGGTTTGGTTCTTTCATGTATTGGTTAGAAGTAAACGGCTTCCTCAATAAATAGATTATTGCTGGGATTGATTCTGGGATATTCCTTAATTGTACTCGGGTTATCTGATTGTATGCGTGGGCACCACAAAGGTTGTTTAGGCCTTTGACCATCACGGAGCAAGTTGATGCACCTCTTTATACCTACCTGCTTACCTGGCAGATCCAGAAGATGATGCATCCAGCCCTAAAATAGAGAATATGCGGTAATTCTGGCCGGGAAAATGAGTAAAGCCTGGACAAATTTTGCCAGGAAAGGCAATCCTAATGTGGACGAAAATTTGCCGAAATGGAATGTTTATTCGCATGAGATGGTGAAACCATGATTTTTGATTCGGTTTAACGAATTGAAAACAATAACGACAGGAGTCGATGAGCCTGATTCATGAACGTTTCCCGAAATAGAGGGAAATCTGTTTTTAAAATTAACGTAATTATTTTTTTTATTTGATTATGAAAAGATTGAATTTATTAATTCTGGTGATGATTGTGATGGCCGCTTTTGGAGGAGCAGCCAAATTTGCCTCGGATAAAGGAGCAGAAACGTCAAAAGTGCTTACCTTTTGTTCCGACCCCGACAACGAACAGTTTAAAGGCGAGCATGATGGCTATGCTTATGAGTTGTGGAACCAAAATGGTGCGGGTGACGCCTGTATGACCATTGGTGCGGGTGCCTTGTTTAGTGGGCACTGGCAAGGTATCGATAATTATTTAGCGCGCAGAGGCTTGGTGTTTGACGAAACCCAATTGCATCATGAAATTGGGCGCTTCTCAACCACTTACAGTTGTATTTATGAACCCACTACCGAATCGGGCAATTCCTATTTGTCTGTTTACGGATGGACGGTAGAGCCCCTGATCGAGTTCTATGTTGTAGAGGACTGGCGTCGCTGGATTCCGTCGATGGCTGAAGGCAGTGAATTAAAAGGAACTTTTGAGATTGATGGTAGCATCTACGACATATACGAGAGTACCCGTTATAATCAGCCTTCTATAATTGGGGATGCTACTTTTCAGCAGTATTTCAGCATTCGAAGAGATGTTAGGAACAGTGGTAGCATCGATATCTCAGCGCATTTTGACAAATGGGAGTCGCTGGGTATGGTTTTGGGTAAAATGAACGAAGTGGCTTTTGTCGTTGAAGGGTACATGAGCAACGGTAGCTTTGAGTTTACCGAATTGGAAGTAAAGGTCGAGTAATTTTGATTTTTAGTGCAGCAGGGCTATTTAGGTCTTGCTGCACTTGTTATTTCAGGGGCCTCATCCGCATTGATACAGGCTTTATTCCTCTATCAAACCCAGCTGCTGTTAACATCGTGTTGAACTTATCTCCCTCTTCACACTATAAAAGGTTTTGCCACATCCCACCATCGCCTTTGAAATACCCAATAACTGGAAGAAATCAATCCATACCCCCCATACAAGTTAGACATTCCAAGGCAAATCGATCATATTCATCGTAAGCGGGACCGGGTCGGCCATTAATAGTTATTATGCGATCAATTCGAACTGATTTGTCGCCCAATAATTTGAGAAACCAGGAAAAATCATCAGGTGTCCAAAGTTTAATGGGACTTCCCTTAACAAAATCAACTTCATTGGATTCGTTAAAGAAATGTATCCTGGCATGGTCTTTTTCTATGGCATCATCCAGAATCTTGAAGAAATCAGGATCTACCGGCAAATATCCATCATTATCCATCTGCTTAAATTTTGTTTATTAATGGCTCGGAAGAGAGCTTAACCCTACAAGACACCATGCATAGCTGGAATTTTGCATAAATCCGGATAAGATTGAAATTCTTGATCTATTAGATATTAATAAAATCTTAAGCTATTTATCTTTTGCTTCGGATAAGTAATATCTAAATTTAACCAATATCAAACCTAAAGGCAAATTAAACGGTTTGCACTTTAATATAATCAAGATGGAATCTTTTATTCTGATCAAATGATGTCCATCTTCGTCAAACTAAAACACTCTGTCTCTAAAAATGTCCACCATATAGGAAAATATTTCTACCTCATTTTCAATCTACTCCACTAACTTTAACAAAACTTCAAACTATAAGACAAATGAAAACAATTCTCACCAAGATTTCCCGGCTTTTATTTCTTATTATTCCTGCTGCTCTTATTTCCTGTGGCGAACCGGAAGTTAAAGAGACAAAACAGATACATTATGGCCCCATTGATACCGTTTATGAGTTGCCTGATGTTAGCGGTACGATCTATTTTGTATCGCCTGACGGGAATCCTGAATCAGAAGGGACTACCCTGGAAAACCCAACCGCTATTGAGGTTGCAATCAGTAAAGTTGTTTCCGGAGATGCCATTGTTTTAAGAGGAGGTACTTACCGCACTGGCGACCTTGTTTTTAATCAAGCAATTACCATTCAAGCATACATGGATGAAAGGCCAGTTTTGAATGGGACTCTGATTGCCAACGATTGGCAACAAGACGGCGAACTATTATGGGCAACAGACTGGGACTACCTATTCCCAGCCGGGCCTGAAGATTGGTGGAGAAGAGAAATATTTGAAGAAACCACACCATTGCACAGATTTAACAACGATGGAGTTTTTGTTGACGGACAATTTCTGCAATCAGCCGGAAGCAAAGAAGAGGTTACAGCTGAAACCTATTACGTAGATTACGAAAACAAAAAAATCTACATCGGATTAAACCCTGAAGGACGAACCATTGAGATCACAGCGTTTAGAAAAGCACTTTATCGTCCTCTTTATGAGGTTCATGGTAAACAGCCAGACAACAAAGGCCCAATCATTAAAGGCATCACCTTTACTCAATACCCTGACACCATGGTTCACATAGGAGGCGTTGGTTTGGCCATTGATCAGCATGGAAGGGATGTTGAAGGCACCTATTTTGAAAACTGTGTGTTTTCAAAAAATTTCCGAATTGCTGTTTTCAGCATCAGCGACAACATGGTGATGCGAAATTGTAAATTCTATGACACCAACACCGAAGGCCTATATGTGGTAGCATCTGCCGATGTTCTAATAGAGCATAACATATTCAGAAACAATAACATTGAAAAGTGGACGGGATTTTATCCGGCGGCTGTAAAGATATTCAACCAAAGCCATAACGCAACTTTCCGTGAAAACCTGGTAACAGACCATCCCAACTCAAATGGGGTTTGGTATGACGTAGGCAACAACAACGGCGTATTTGTAAACAACCTCGTTGAAAACGTTGGAAGTCCAAACGAACCATTTCGTGATGAACAGGTATGGCCGAGCAGCAACGGGTTCTTTTTTGAAATATCTAATGGAGCCATTTGTGCTGGGAACGTATTCGTGAATTGCAATCAGGCTATACTGATTCTGAATAGTTGCGACGTTGAAATTTACAACAACACATTTATTAACAGCAGAGCAAGTTTTGGAAGAACCGCCAGAGGTGACGATCCCGACCATTTTGGCTGGCACCCAAGCACAGGCCCCGGAGTTGAAGAGCGCGATGGACATGTATTTGTCAACAACTTAATGGTATTTGAGAATGATTACGTATTTCCAATGATTCAACTTTGGCAACCTGCAGAGTTATGTCAAAGATTGCCCGACTCACCCATTAAATACATAAACAACAATGTTTATGTAAAAAAGACCTCAGAAAGTGGACGGCTATATCTTTGGAGCCCCTATTCAAACGAAAGATGCCAGACATCTTTCTACTCTATAGAAGAGCTAAACAAGGAGTTTCCGGAATTTGAAGCAGACAGCAGGTTTTACCTGAGCTTTAGAGAAACTATTTTCGAAGAAAATTATAAAATATCTCCTCAATTCCCAGGCACAGATGCCGGAGTCGAAATCCCGGAACACATCCGTGCAGTAACAGGATGGAAAAGCGATGCTCCTTTTATCGGAGCCAAAGCTTTCAAATAACTGACTAAAAGTAGTTTATCTCTGACTCTGAAAAAACACCCTGAACTGATTTATTAAATCATTCAGGGTGTTATATTATTTATCACTGCTGTCCGACTAAGTTCTTTTTTACAATAGATCGTTAGACTAATAGATTATTAGATATAAGACACAAGTAAGCTTCTTATTCTCAACTAATTAAGCACTACTACAGCAAATTCATAAACGTTTGGTAATTAGGCAAATAAAAAAGCTTAACGAACTACTATTTTTATTAATAATCATATAATAGATTTCTCTCTTCGCTCGAAATGACAAGCTGTTGCGTTGTGAGAGGAGAAGGGGTTATTTATAATATATTTTCAGCCCTGCACACCGGTGGTTGTCTGCAACAGAATAATCAGGAGCCAGAATTTCTATCACCAGTTTTATGGAGTTTTCTATTTGGAAAGTTTGTTCGCCAATATATCCATTAGACGAATTTGAATAGAGCACTGTGCCAGCTTCATCATCGGCTAACAGGCGAAATTCAATATTTCCTAATTTTTTCTCACCACAGACACTTAAAAAATAGGTGCGCCCCCCGTATAAAATCTGATTGAAGCGAACAACATGATCTTTCCCTAAAGTAAAAGCACGAGACACCGAGCTATTGACAAAATCTGCAGGTGGTTCGGAACAATGTTTTTGTTCGTAATTTCTGCAAAACTGAGCATCAATGGTTGCAAAACCTGAAAAGATCAATATTAACGGAATGATATATTTAAAAAACTGCAACATCTCTCTATATTTTAAAGTTCTCTTAAGATTAATTGACCCATTTCTCTCTAAGTTTGTTCACCTCCTCATGTATTCGCCTGATGGAGTTGACTGTAGATCCGGTTGCTCTTCCACCTCCAATGGTTATCACTCCATTTGAGGTTCCAGCCACCTTTGTGGATTCAGTTTCAATGGTAAACTCGTTAAATGCATCAATCAACCCCTGCATATCATTCATCATGGAGTTTTTAACCGAGGCGGTTAAATGGCGACTAAACATGATGACCAGCTGATTTATAATTAATTTCTGATCCCAAACTCTCATTCTGAAACCGTCATCGTGAATTTTTGACCCATCAGAATTGAGTGCCAGGTAAAGACTCTCCACAAATCCCCCCGCCGAAATAAGTGCGTACTCTCCAAACCTGTCAGTATCGTGTAAATTGGCGATCACCAGAAGATATAATTCATCATAGATCAAATTTAACGAATCCATCTGGTTCATATTTCTCATTAAACGGTGTCCCAATTCCTCTACTTCAGGAGGGAAAATATTCAATTGCCGACCCATCTCATCTACAGTATTAAAATACTGCAAACCCGTATTATTCTGTTCAAAGCTGATAGAATATGCCAAATTTGCCATATAAAACCCATAAGCCAACAAACGTTCACGAAACGTATTGTAGCTGTCGCTCTTCCTGACATCATTCAGCAAACGGGGAGTAAACTGAATTTCACTGTTGTGAATATAGGTCAATATCTCGTCGGGCGATGGGATTGAATAAAACTCAACGATAAACTCTTCATCCTGCGACTCAACATCCCGTGCAAACGCCGACGAAGACCATATTAAAAGCACCGCTAAAAACCACGTAAACTTCTGTTTATAAAACATTTTCATATTCTATTCATTTTCTGATAACAAATTAAATCAATCGGGTTAATGAGGTTATAATACTATGTTATACTGCTTATGCAGGATTTTGTTTCCAAATCCGGTTTAAAACAGGAGCAACCTGAGATACCATACCCTCCATAGTTAACTTTGAATTGTAATCCCACATTTCATCGGAAGATGATATGTGAACCACATATCCCTTAACTCCGGTGTTATCGAACGTGAGCGGAGTAATGGCAATTTTTTTCACGTTTACGTTATTCAACACCTCAGGGTTATAAAATTCTTTTGATAAGTAATAAGATGGTTTATTAATAACTTCAAGGTGCAACGCACTGACCCACAAATGAAAAACAGGGAACTGCTTTTTCACCAGATCAGAAAACCCTTTGGATACAGAAAGTGAGGCATCGTCATCATCTTTTTGTAAATAAATGCCAACACCCTCCGTAGAGGAAATCTGAACTAAATGGTTTACCATAATTTTAAGTGCTTCCTGCTGATGAATGGTTGCTGCCAATTTATAACCCATCAATCTTTGAATCATTCTATGCTTTTCAATCTGGTTCTGCTGAGTAATATCCTGAAGCCTCCATAAATAGCCGGACAGTTCGTTGTTGATCCAAACCGGGAAGAAATTTCGAATAAAAACCCTGCCATCGGTCAATTGCAAACGGTCATTTAAAACAGGTTCCAGGTTTTTAATGAGCTCATCCATGCGATTTAAAAAGCCATCAGGATCAATGGTTGAATCGGCAAAGGCTTCGCTTAACATCTGACAATCTTTCCCAACAAAGTGATGCGGATCATACTCCCCACCAAAAGTATCGCAATAGGTTTGGTTAACAAGTTGGATACGTCGTTGAACATCCTCAAAGACAATGACCGAAGGCAAATTATTAATCAGAGTGCTCAATTGTTGATTTGCGGATGATAGTTCCTCCGTTAATTTCTTATGATCAGAAACATCTATCTTAATGGCCAGGTAGTTTATAATATTACCGTTATCATCGCTGATGGGAGAAATGGCTAGTTCTTCAGTATAAATGGTTTCATCTTTCCGCTTATTAAACACCTCTCCTTTCCATGTTCTGCCGGAAGATAATTCATTCCACATTTTCTTATAAAAAGCTTCATCCTGAATACCGCTGCCCTGTAGTTCGCCTACTTTTCTCTGAACTACTTCATCATGATTATACCCCGAGAGTTCGAGATAGCTGTTGTTGGCCCATACAATCTTTCCGTCTTTGTCAGCAATGACCAACGCGTAGACAAATTTCTCGAAAGCTGACCAATACAACTTTGATGAAAGCTCGGCCTTCTTTAGACGACTGATATCCATTGCCACATTGAGGTATCCTTCCTTTACATTCACATCATTATTGATGACTTTTCTGGATAACAATACAGGGACAGATTTACCGCTTTTTGTATAAAATGCAAACTCCACATTTTCAGGCGGAAGTTTTTCAGACAGATAAACGAGAGCCTTAAAATCCGACTCAAATACAGACCCACTCATTTCTACTGCCAACTCAACCGCTTGCCTGATATGGGAGGGGTCGAATAATTCCAGAACAGACATGCGACCAACTACATCCATTGCCTGATAACCTAAAACAGTTTCTGCCATGGGATTAAAACTGGTAACTATGCCTTCGTTTGATGAAGAGATTACTATGGCGCGGGTGGTTTCAATGATGGTTTCATTTAGTTTATTTAGTTCTTGCTTTTCACGTGTACGTTCGGCAACCAAAACCTCAAGGTTTTGATTGTATTTCACTATTTGGTTGTTGAGATGCTTCTGTCGTAGGCCAATATTTAGTTGATGAGTCATTTCTTTAACCATGTTGATTCTTTTCTCATTAAAAAAGTCCACAGTCTCTGAAACCATCATTAAGTACTGATCTCTGTCACTTTCGGACTCTAATCGCATCAACAGCAAACTCTTGGCTTCAGGGAAAGCATTAATTCCCAAAACGGCTCTCACATCATATTTATCGGTTATAACAAACAGATTTTTTACGCCTTCTATCTGCGACTTATCCAGGTTTCTGCCAAGATCGTATCGAGCACCTTCATGTCCGGTACAGTTAACTGGAAATACAGCTACCGGATGATATTTGCCGGTCTTTTCAAGTTCAACTACAGCTGAACATTTAGCAGGCAAAAGTTTATGAATGACCTCCAGAACATTGGCAAAAAGATCTCGCTCATGATCAAAACCGTTCAGAATTAATTTGCTGATACGATACAGACTTTCAATTCTCTCTTCATTCTCTTTTCTCTCATAAATATCCTGAGTATACATAATGATTTCTTCCAGCCCATCTTCCGGATTTGTCAAGGGCTGAATAGTTGTCTGATACCACCTCGTAATACCGCCATAATTAAAAACATAATCTTTACATAATATCTCATTTCCGGTGAGCACAAATTTTATGTCCTTCATAATCTCTTCAGCAGTATGACTAGGAAGCACATCGTACACCGAAAAACCTTCAATATTTTTATCAATTTCTAATTGATCATAAATCTGACGATTTGCAAATCTGTACAAACCATTGGTATCAATCACCAACACTCCAACCCCTGAATTTTCTATGATGCCTCTGAATTTTCTTTCACTGGTTAACAACTTTCGAAATACATCAATGTTTTTTAGCATTCCGGCAATACTGCCGGCGGCAATTTTGAGTAAACGCAGATCACCGTCATTCCATTTTCTTTTATTATTTACTGTTGCAAAACCAAAAAAACCTGCTACTTTTCCTGTATGAATAACAGGAACTGCCAATAGTGATTCAACATTAAGATCCTCCACAAGCTGCTTCTCTCTCAACGCAGCATCCGGAAATTCGTCGGTTTGGTTAATTATAACAGGTTCGCCGTTATTCAGCATGCTATCCCACCACTGGTAGTCTTCAGTTGGTAAATCTTGAAGATTCTCAATTTGACTATCTACTCCTGATTTGCACCATTCGTGTGTACAAGAAATACTTGTGCCCTGCTTGTTATAAAGAAAAAGATAACTTTGATCAACACCAGTAAGTTTACCTAGCTCCTGAAGAGCGTAAGTTATTTCATAATCTGCTTCATCAAGATTAACACTTGCAAATCGATTGGATAGATCAGAAAGCAACATCTCCATTTTGAGCTTATAAGCGGTTTTTAGATGCTGCTTCTTTTCATCCGAAATGTCTTTAAGGACGATTACAATCTGGTAATCATCATTACTTCTACTATTTATAAAATGAACCTTGCATTCAACCTGAAACCAGCTCGAATAATTCTTTATTGAATTAACGATTTTCAGCACTGTTGTGGAATTTTCTTCTTCATGATGAGAAATCCAAATCGGATTTAGTTCTTTTGAAAGAAGTTCCTCTCCTTCGTTGAAAAACTCCAAAGGTAAATTCCAAAAGTCCTGTCCGCAAAGATCTGCTCCATCAATCAATTGGAGAGTTTTCAAAGCGGATGTATTCACACTTATGATCTCAAAATATTCAGAAAGACATATTACTCCATAATCGTTGGCAGCCATAAAACTTCCGAAATCAGGATGTAATTCCAAAGGAATGACATCTCGTGCAACAGGCTCCTTAGCCTCAGTGCCAGCCGATCCACAACCCATCAAAAAAGAATTAAACCCTTTTAGTACATGCAACAATTTCCTTAATATCGTCATTTAAATATCCCGATTTTATCAATTACAATTATGCATTAAAACAGCCCCTCTGATTAACATACAACCAGAAGTAGCAAAAAGAATGCACGTTACCAACTAATTTTGGGAAGGAATACAGGATGTACACATCCTTTAAACAGGCAGCTTGGCTTGATTAATAAAGCCATGCAAAAAATATCTGAATTTTTATACGCATTTTAAACTGAAATGTTTCCCGAACCAGATGTGAAATACCTACTCGTTTCCGAGGATATCCTTATTCGAATATTTTAGTGATGATTTGAAGTTTAAATACGACCTAAATCTCCCTTAAAAAGCATTTTAACTAACAGCTTATCTTTGAGCTGAGGAAGTTTTAACTTCCTACTATTCCGGCCACAAGCCTCCACAATAATTGACCATTCAGAATAATATTCTTAACTTTAAATGCCTTTTTTGATTCAGCAATCAAAAAAGAAACCAAATAATGATGCGTCCCATGAGATTTATAATCTGTACAGTTCTTTTATCAACATACCTTTTTATTTGCGGATGCGATAAGAAAACAACAAGTCATGCAGGATTTATTGTAAAGCATGTCCATGTTGAAACCATGGGAGAACTTCCTTTGGAAGTTCCTGAAAGTTCAGGCCTTATCGTCACATCGCCCAATAACATCTGGACTCATAATGACTCGAGTAATCCCAACGAACTTTATTTAATTGATTCAACGGGAGTGCTTCAAAGAACACTGGTTATCTCCAATGCAACCAACATTGACTGGGAAGACCTTGCCATTGATCCGGATGGATATGTATACATCAATGATGCCGGCAACAACAACAACGATCGTAAAGACCTGAAAATTTGGCGCATTCCACATCCCGACAAAACCACCGGAAATTCTACGTTTGCTCATGCCATTGCTTTTACACTTGAAGATCAGAAAGAGTTTCCACCACCAAGAAGCAACAGAAACTTCTGCATTGAAGCCATCATATGGAAATCGGACTCCATTTTCATGTTTACAAAAGATAGAAGTGAACCGCTAACCGGCTACACCAAAATGTATGGAGTACCCGCCTCACCGGGAAGTCACACAGCAAAACTCCTGGATTCTCTATACATTGACAACAGAAACAATCGTTCACGAGTAACAGGAGCAGATATCAATTTCGAAACCGGAGAAGTAATTTTATTGACCCGTTCACATCTTCTTTCATTTACCAATTACCCCGGCACCAGATTTTTCCAGGGTGAAGTTACCGACTACCGGTTTATTGAACGCGTTGGGCAGGTTGAGGGAATTGGTTTTATAAACGGGAGCTCACTTTATATTTCCGAGGAGAGTGACGAAGATCGCAGAGGATTACTTTATAGGGTAAACCTTGCTCAATAATAAATCATTCATGAATTCAGACACAAAAAAGTATATTTTTATGAGACGAAATTTACCCATTACGATCATTTTGCTGTTTGTGACATTACATTTCTCATACAGCGATGTAAGGCAAACCATCACCCGATGGACATTTGACGGAATTACCGAACCAGTTATTGGGGAGGGTTCTGCTTCCCTTATCGGCGGGACAGAACAACATTCCGTGGAAGCTGATAATGGTTGGAGATTCATTAACTTCCCTGAACAAAATCAGAATTCAGGTACTGCCGGTGCACAATTTATGATCAGCACTGAAGGGTATCAGAACATCATTATGGAATTTGCGCACCGCTCTTCCGGAACCGCCAGCAGATGGGCTCAATTTGAGTATACCACAGATGGAGGTAATTCATGGAACGTCTATGGAAATAATAATGGGGGGTTATTTCCCAGAGATACTTTTTATCCATTCTCCATGGATTTTTCAGGAGTTGAAGCGGTCAACAACAACCCCGATTTTGGAGTGCGTATAGTTTCAATTTTCAGCCCTGTGGAGTTCAACCCCGGGAAACCTGATCAACAGTTTGAAGCCAATACAGCCTATCAGCGTGCACGTGATGAAGGAGGAAGCGAATACAGTCCTGACGGCAACTGGAGACTGAGAGATGTAAATTTCACGGGAGAGTTTATTACTCCTGACAACCATCAGGTTTTTGCTCGATGGGATTTTGAAGGAACTACAGAACCATCCGAAGGTGAAGGTGTGGCACAGCTGATTGGAGAAACCTCAGAGGTTTCTATTGATTCGGAAAGCGGATGGCGATTTGACAACTTTCCCATTCAGGGAGCAGCATCAGGCACAGCCGGCGCTTCCTTTATGGTAAATACTGAAGGTTATGAAAACATCATCCTTAATTTCGAACAAAGAGCATCGGGTACTGCCAGCCGTTGGGTTCAGTTTCAATACACCACCGATGGGGGTGTTACATGGCAGACTTATGGAAACAATGATGGTGGATTAGCTCCCAGAGATATTTTCCATCCATTTATGATAGACCTGAGCGAAATACCCGAAGCCAATGATAATCCCGATTTTGGAGTCCGAATGGTTTCAATATTCTCTCCGGGATCATTTAACCCGGGTGTACCAGATATTGATTTTGGCGCAAATATAGCCTACCATCGAGCACGTGACGCTGACGACGGTGGCAGTCCATACAGCCCCGAAGGAAACTGGAGGTTGCGTAATGTCGCTTTCTCCGGCGAAATAATCCTGTATCCTAACCCCACAGTATTAAAGATTGAATCAGTAAACGAAAACAATCCGGTATATGCTGATCATCCATTTAGCTTGCAAGTAGGCATTTACAATGCAGATGGCAAACCCTCAGCAGCTGAAGCAGATACCGAGATCACCCTGGAGCTGGTTTCAGGCAATGGAGAGTTAACCGGAACAATTACCGGTAACATCCCTGAAGGTCTGCAAAACACTACCATATCAGGTATTTTATACGATGTGGCAGAAGAATTTGAAATACGTGCAAATGCGGATGATCTTGAAGCCTCGCAGGGTATAAACATTATTGCAAATAGCTATCTAAGAAATTTGGTACTGACTTACAATATGCCCGGTGGAGGAACTGTTATTGGCACGGGCGAATTTCAGGCAGGCGCAGAAGTTGTTGCAGAAGCTCTTCCATTATACGGATTTAACTTTATCCGATGGGTAGATTACGAGAACAACGAAGTATCCACCAATACTGAGTTTACATTTACCATGCCTGATAATGATCTTACTCTCACCGCCATTTTTGAACCCGAATTGGGGGATAATATTATTCATTATTGGCATTTTAATGAGCTGCCCGGCGGTGTTCTGACAGAAATAACAGCAGATTATTCTGCTTTCGAACCGGGAATTATTACCTATCCCGGAACAGGCGACGGCTATATGGACTTTTTTGATAATGGCTCAGCGTACAACCTTCAGATGGATGCAGATGCCGGAGCTGCGCTTCGTGTAAGAAACCCGGCCATCAGCAGAGAGCTTATCATTGATGCACCTTCATCGGGATTTACCAACTTACATTTAACATTTGAAGTGCACCGATCTAACAATGGCCCAACACAGCAAAACCTGCATTATTCCGTTGATCAGGGTGCATCATGGGTTCCAATTGCTCTGGGTTATGAAATTGAAACCGACTATCATGTTTACTCATTCCCTCTGTCGGCATATGCAGAAACAGAGAATAACGCCAATTTGCAGTTTCGCATTCTCTTCACCGGAGAAAACAATACAGGCGATGCAGGAAACAACAGATTTGACAACATCCTGGTTTCAGGAAACCTGATAGATGGATATACCTCAACAGAGCAAATGGAGTTAAATTATGGTTCAAAACCATACCCAAACCCTGCAAAGGATTATCTACATGTAAACATTACAAAAGAAAACTCCATTTTAACCCTAAAAAACATGTCAGGACAAGAAGTGTTAAGAAAAAGTGTTAATCAGGGCGATCATCAATTAGAATTGAGTGGAATATCCGCAGGAATCTACCTGCTCCAGATCAGGAATCCGATTGACCATAAAATAGTTACTCATAAGATTCTTATAGAATAGATGCTCAAACATTTGGTTATTAATAGAATGTTTCTGTAAATTGGGTTTTATTAAACCTTAAACAGTAAAATCATGGAAAAAAAACTCGAATTTGGTGACGTTCTCAGCTACGCATTTACGAATGGACTGAAGAATTTTCTATCACTGATTGCATGTTATCTTCTTTGGATGCTGACAATCTGGATTCCATATTTGAATGTTGGAACCACCATTGCTATGGTAACCTTGCCAGCTGCTCTCAGTAAGGGAAAAATGATTAATCCGCTGGAGATTTTTGATGGCAAATACCGCAAGTTTATGGGGGAATACTTCCTGGTGGTAAGTCTTGGCATGCTGATCATATTTATAGCGACCCTTTTCATGATTATTCCCGGCATTGTTATGGGAATAGCATATTGTCTCGCTCCTTTATTAGTGGTTGATAAAGGCAAAGGTGCAACCGAAGCTTTAAAACTGAGCAACACAATTACTCATGGCAACAAATGGACAATTTTTCTTGTTTGGATCGTCCTTGCAATTCCATACATTATATTAGGCTGGATATGGACTCCATTGGCAATTATTTACCTGATTCTTTTAACTCCAATATCACTTTGTGCCATGGCCAGTATTTACGGCCAACTTGCGGGGGATATTGAGGAAGGATGAACATATAATTAGGGGTTTTCTTTAATTCAAGACGCAGAAAACACCTACTATTTGATTAAAACACAAAAGTCCACAAAGGGGAATCTCCTTTGTGGACTTTTTTATGATATCTGAACTCACTCCCTTTATGATTTAAATGCCATAGCTTACATCGCTACAAATAACACAACAAACAATGCTCCAATAAAAAAAAGTCCGGCGGTTTTATCACCGCTATCATTTGTCTGAATAACCTTATTTATCATTGCTTCATTTCGATAACCCGGCCCCATGTCGGTCGTCAAAATTTCAGAAACCCAAAAGCGCTCATCTATTATCAGTCTGGAATCTATCTCCTGATCAAAATATAGAGTCAGGTAAACCCTGAGAGACAATGGAGAATTATCCTCATTGTATCTATATACCTTCCCGTTAAACCCAACTCCTTTTCCAGGAATGATTACTTTATCATGTTCAGATTTTTCATCATAATTGATATTTGGTATCACCCCGGCGCTTTCAGAAATTCGGGTACCCGGTGGGATTGCGACCACTGCCAGATCGCGAATTGAAGCACTATGAGCATTTATAAAACTTCTGTTTGAATATTGGCCGGATTCAGTTATTGTACCCGACATATTTGTATGTGTCAAATCTTGCCAGATAGGAAAACTTTCATCTCCAAAAATCAAAAAGGAGCGGGTTTTATCAACATAAATCATTTGTCCGGACTGATTTTTTACCTCAAATAAAATCTGGTTATCCTCTGTAAAAACATGCCTGACAATGACAGAATCAAGATCCAAAACCATGTCATTTCTGAATTCCTGAGGAAGTTCACTGTTAAAGCTCACGTAATGATAAGTTGAGCATCCGGATGAAATAATAATCAGACCTAAGAGAGATAGAAGGGTTAAGTGTGTTTTCATATTGAAGTTTAAATTATGGGACTTATCAACTTTGCATGAATGACATTTCCCTTGTTATACGTCATAATCTGCAAAGATCAAAGATACAGAATTAGCAAATACTCTACAACAGGATAGTTCTTTTCAAAGATAGCTTTCTTCCTAATCCTGCCAGGTAAATCTTTAATTACACTATTGACCGACTAATAAATATAGATTTCTCGCTCTGCCCGAAACAACAAAACCTTCAGGAGGTCAAGGAGAGAGTGGTGGGGGGGGGGGGGGGGGGGGGGGGGGCCCCACCAACAAAACACCCAAACCCACACAAAAAAAAAAAAAAAAAAAAAAAAAAAAAAAAAAAAAAAAAAAAAAAAAAAAAAA
>NZ_SLWK01000001.1 GCF_004345615.1 Natronoflexus pectinivorans | reverse complement strand
AAACAGACCTAATTTAGTGTCCGGATGTTTCCGGAATGACTGTCCGGATAATCCCGGATTAGCTGTCCGGATAATTCCAGAACGCATGTCCGGATATTACCGGAATGCCTGCCCGGATAATTCCAGAACGGGTGTCCGGATGCCTCCGGATTTTGCAATGCTTAGAAACACCATTGCCTACAGCTGCTTCGAACAATTCTTTTAACTCTCTGATAGATTTATAGGTATCATCTTCATTCCATACATCAACAACTGGCATGGAAACAGCAGTAGGGATATGCCCGGCTTTAGACGCCCATGGTTCAATCACTTCACCGGAATAAACTTCGGCGTCGCGGGTGTCTATAATGATTTTGGAACCAATACTAGCTTCCACATATTCGGTAGAAACAAAAAGACCCAAATTGGGATCGGCAATAAAGGATGTAGCTGGCAATTCTGAAGGTTCTGTTTCCAATGCAAAACCCTCCTCCACCCATCTATTGATGCCTCCGTTAAGAATGGCAACATCCTTAATGCCAACGTAATGTAAGGTGGCCAATACACGCGTTACATTAGCTAAAACATAAGGTGGTTCTGGTGCTAAGGTGTTTCCTGAAATCAAAACAATTTTTGAATCGTTAGAGATACCTGCTTCACTAAGCATGTCCTCCAGGTCATCCAAAGGAGGTAGTTCCATAAGTAACTCATCTGAAACAATCCATCCGGATGATGGCATCAGAATAGGAATGTTTATTGAGCCGGGAACATGCCCCTCCAAATATTCTTCCTGAGCCCTCACATCAACTACCACAACCTGTTCAAAATCTTTAATGGCATTAAGATTGATGGCTGAAATAAGTGGTTCCCAGATCCCATCAGCGGGATTAATGATACCTGGATTTTTCTCTAGCCAATCTTCCGAACAGCCAAAACAACTTAATATTGCGATTGCTGTAACAATCAAAACTGAAATCTTTGTTGTTTTCATAATCTTTTGGGTTTAAATAATGGAAATTAAATCAAATGCGAATTGAAAATTCGCTCACGATTCTATTTATATGATAATAATGAATTATTAAATAAGCTCAAATGGTTAAGCAAACACACGTTCTTTATATTAGGGAATACCCATTTGTTAATATTTTGAATTTTAGAACAAATAAAAATAATAATTATAAATTAAGTTCCCAATTTAACCCCATAAATAATATTTCGAACACATTTTGAATCAAGCATATTTTATTTGTCTGTATTTATTCAATCACTCTAACTATGTCATATTACCAAATCATTAAACCAAAACCCTGGTTTGTGGTTTAAATTCTATCCAGGCAGATGAAATCTCTTCATTTTGAATAAAACCATTATCCAATGAGCAAAAACAGCAGTTTTAATGCGGAATATTCATATCTATCGCTTCCGGCCATGTTTTACAGCAAGGTTATCCCCACACCGGTGGCTAAACCTGTAATGTTATTGCTCAATGGAGAGTTGTGCAACGAACTCAATATCTCAATCATAAAACCGGAATTACTTGTTGATGAGATATACAACGGAGAGCCGGGAAATTCAAAATTCTTTTCCCAGGCTTACGCGGGCCATCAATTTGGTCATTTCACCATGCTGGGCGATGGCAGAGCCATCATCATTGGAGAGCACCTAACAGACGACGGAAACAGATTCGACATTCAGCTTAAGGGCAGCGGAAGAACACCCTACTCCCGGGCCGGCGACGGAAAAGCCACATTAAAATCCATGCTCAGAGAGTACCTGATGAGTGAAGCGGTTCATCATTTAAACATTCCAACATCGCGGAGCTTGGCCGTTCTGAAAACCGGCGAAACGGTGCGCAGAGAAACTATCAACCAAGGGGCTGTTCTCATAAGAGTTATGAAAAGTCACGTCAGAATTGGCACATTTGAATATGCCAGACATTTCGGCACCACAGATGATTTAAAGGCGCTTTTGCAATACACCGTAAAACGCTTGTTTCCGGAAATTGAAAACAACGAGAACCAAGCCTTAAATCTTCTAAGAAAGGTGATGTTGCTCCAAATTGAACTGGTTGTAAGCTGGATGCGGGTTGGCTTTATTCACGGAGTGATGAATACCGACAATGTCTCCATTAGTGGCGAAACTTTCGATTTTGGTCCCTGTGCCTTTTTGAACTCACATCACCCTGATACGGTTTACAGCTCCATAGATGCTTATGGGAGATATTCCTTCGGTAATCAACCCAAAATCATTAAATGGAATATCGCAAGGCTTGCAGAAGCTTTGCTGCCTGTTATTCATCACGATTCCGAAACATCTCTCAGGTTGGCTCAAAATCTCATTGATGAATTTGATGAAATCTGGAATGAAAAATACTACTCAACCATGCTGAATAAGCTGGGGATTAAAAACAAAAACCGGGATTTCTATCCATTGGTTGACGAGTTGCTTGAATTGATGACCAACCTGAATCTTGATTATACCAATACGTTTCAAGGTTTAGTACATGATATTGATTTGTCGGATAATCCGGCGTTGAACATATGGCTGGAAAAATGGCAAAATGCCATTTTAAGTAATTCCAACGGCCAGGCGACCGCTAAAAAACTAATGAGCCGGAACAATCCGGTTTACATCCCAAGAAATCATTTGGTAGAAAAGGCTTTGGATGAAGCAATAGTAGGTAACATGACTTTGTTTAATGAGTTTTTGGATGTTTTAAAAACACCCTATTCATATCAAGAAAACAAGGATTCTTTTATGATGCAACCCGATACGGATTTTGAAATGAGATATCAAACTTTTTGTGGAACATGATGATGATGTTTTGAAGAAGAGTTAATCACATACTGTCAACCCAGATTCCATCATAACTCGTATTCTAAATCTTTAATAGTTATAATTTTGGTTTTATGAATCGATTTCATATCCAATAAATCTGAGTCACCTGTAATCAGATAGTCTGCCTTACTATCTATGGCAAGATTTAGTAGAAAATTATCTTTCTCATCTCTGCAATTTTTAACACTCGACGAGATTTCATAAAGCACCCCAAACTTATTGATTATGCTTATTAACTTTGTATCATCATTTGGTGAGAAGAAAGCTTTAAATTTTGGTCTTTTTGCAACGGAAATGAATTCTGAAAATAACTCTTCGGAAAAAACCAACTTAACTTTTCCATTTAAAACATAAGAATCAAGAAAAGTATAGTTTTTCGAAATCAAAAAGCTAATCCATAGGTTAGTATCCAGAATCACTTTCCTATTTTTCATATCTAGCTTTCCTAACCTTTTCTACTTCCTTTGTAATTTCATCCAAAGAAGGAACCTTGTCTGAATTTCTCCTTAATTTCTCAAGTAACTCAGCAAATTCGTTTTTCACTTTTTCTTTCTTAATTCTTATTAAATCCATATCGGCAAGATTCTTAATGATATTCTTTGCTTTTGGATTTATGATTTCGATTCTTAATGATTCCATACCTCTCATTTTTAATCAAATATATGAAAAATTGCTTAGTTAGGGAATATTCTCGCTTGAAGGTTCTTCATTTTAACTCAAAATATTTCCTACCTTGTTGTTCTTCGGTGAATTATACCGAAACATTATCAACAAACCCACTACCACCACAAAACTTCCCACAGTAAGCCATCCGTCATAGCTGCCTGTTGATGCATCAAGTGGGTTTATTTCAGGTTTAGTGGTTCGCAAATAGTAAAAAAGCATCAGAGCCATAAAATTATTAAAAAAGTGAGCCACAATTGGATACCAAATGCTCTTTCCATAAACCAGCATATATCCCAACAATGCTCCAAGGATAAATCTTGGAGCAAAGGTTAAAAATTGCATGTGCATGGCACTGAATAAAAAAGCCGTGAACCAAACCGCTGCATGTTTATTGTTCACAATTCTTTGAACCGTTGGCTGTATAGCTCCCCTGAAAAGCAACTCCTCACCTATTCCCGGAAGGATGGCCATTAAAAATATATTGAAAAGAATGATTCCCACATTTTGAGTATCTAAAAACCTGAAAATCATATTTCCGGCGCTGGCTTCAGCTGATTTCATCCAATTTTCAATGCCTTCCATTGATGGTGGTAAAACCAATCGTGTATTCACTTCTGCAAGCCACGAAGAGAGCGGTTGTGCTGCCAAAATCAGCAAAACCGACAGAAACATTAGTCTGAATTTGGCTGAGCCAAACCACAACCAATTTATGGGGAAATGGGAGAACAGACGGGCAGCCAACAACGATGGAACTATGAAAACGGCGAAACTCTGAACCAACTGAACATAGCGATACATCCATAAGGTTGCATCTCCCCGACTGATGGCCATTACCGGATCCCACCCTGTAAAAGGGATGGCCAGTGCAAGACCTAACATCGAGACAAAAATGGCAGATAAAATCACCAGCACAAACAGCAGCAACAAATGAAACATCGGAGGGTACTCCGCAAAAACGCCTTTTCTCATCAATCTGATATTTATCGGTTCGATTCAAAAATAGCGATGTTTTTTGAAATTGGAAGAGATAATCAGAAATCATCCCATAAATCAGCATTATTCCTGAATAAAGCGTAAATTCGTACTTCACAATAGGAAAAATATTCTAATTCATGAACTGGAACCAGTTACTTTCATCCAAACGAACAGGAGAAACCGACAGCCAGAAAATCAACCACGACCGCACACAGTTTCAGAGAGATTACGACCGGCTGATATTTTCCTCCCCCTTTCGGCGCATGCAGGACAAAACCCAGGTATTCCCCTTGCCTGGCAGCATATTTGTACACAACCGGCTCACTCACAGTCTGGAAGTGGCCAGTGTTGGTCGCTCCCTGGGAAATAACATCAGCCGCTTTTTATCCGAAAAAAACATTGTACAAAACCCTTTGGTAAAAGAACTTGGCGCAGTGACTGCTGCGGCCTGTCTGGCGCACGACATGGGAAATCCTCCCTTTGGCCACAGTGGCGAAAAAGCCATTTCCCTCTTTTTTGAATCGGGCCATGGAGTACAATATAAAAACCTCATCAATAACGAATCTGTCTGGAACGATTTCATCGATTTTGAAGGCAACGCCAACGCATTGCGTTTGCTCACACACCAATTTGCAGGACGCCGAAGGGGTGGATTTAATCTCACATATACCACCGTTGCAGCCATTGTAAAATACCCCTATGCATCCGGAACTCCCCAAAGAAAAAAATATGGCTACTTTCAGCCTGAGCATCAAACCTGGCAGCAGATTGTCAGTGAACTGGGCATCAGAAAAATTTCCGGTAAACCTGAAATATATGCGCGCCACCCTCTGGTTTACCTCGTTGAAGCTGCCGACGATATTTGCTATCACCTCATGGACATAGAAGATGCACATAAGCTGGGAATCTTATCAACGGAAACCACCCGTGAGCATTTTATGCAATTTTTTGATGCCAATTCAGAAAAAGAGAGCCTTGATTACATCCAAAATATATGCTGCGAAGTGACTGATGCCAATGAACAAATTGCCTTTCTTCGTGCATTGGTCATTGGAAAACTGGTGGATGAATGCTCGCGTATTTTCAGGGAGAACCATGAACAAATTCTACAGGGAGAATTTAATGGCTCCCTTATTGGTCATCTCAACGGAACTCTTGCCACAGCCATGAAAGCATGCGAAAAAACCGGTTATGAGAACATCTATAAGCACCCCTCGGTGGTTGAAATTGAAATCGCCGGTTTTAAAATTCTTGGCACCCTGCTGCACGAATTCTGTCATGCGGTGATGCATTCCAATGACTATTATGCGAAACTGCTCCTCCCCTTCATACCGCAACAATACCGGGTGGCAGACAACGCTCCGGTTCCGCAAAAACTGCAAACCGTACTCGATTTCATTTCGGGGATGACCGATGTTTACGCTCTTAATCTCTACAGAAAAATCAACGGCATGGGATTGTCCGATAAACGATGATGCACGGAAAAACCGACCATACCAGCCATACACACGTTGTGCCTGATGGCACAACATGCATGCGCATCAGCGACTATCTTTCGGGAGTTTTCCCAGGCCTTAACACCAAATCATCGGTCAAAAAAAGCCTGAAACGCGGGGAAATCAGTCACAACAATCAAATTGCCACAACGGCCGACTTCATTAATCCCGGCGATGAAATTGTTTATCTAAAACCCATCTCTGAGCCACGTAAAATTTTCAATTTACACCTTGATGTAATTTTTGAAGATGATGAAGTGGCTGTGATTAATAAACCGGCAGGCATTGTGGTGAGTGGAAACCAGTTCAGAACCATTGAGAATGCACTACCCGGAAGCCTCAAAGCATCTCCTTCGGAGGATGCTTTGATGACTCCTCAACCGGTGCACCGACTGGACAGTCTCACCAGCGGACTGCTCATTGTTGCTAAAACCGCCAAAGCACATCTGCATCTCAGCCGTCAGTTTCAAAACAAAACCATAAAAAAGAGGTACAACGCCGTTGTCATCGGCAAACCCAACGATGAGGGAATCATCACATCTCCCATCGAAAACCGTGAAGCCGTTACCCGTTTTAGGACCATAAAAACCTGGCGTTCCATTAAAAACAAATACCTATCGCTGCTTGAAGTGACGCCCGAAACAGGCCGAACCCATCAAATAAGAATTCACCTGAAAGAGCTTGGATACCCAATTCTTGGCGACACCCTATACGGCACCGAGGGATTGATACTCAAACATCGGGGTCTTTTCCTTTGTGCAGTAGCATTGGAATTCATCCATCCTAAAACCGCTGAGCCAATAAAAGTGAAAATCGATCCTCCGACAAAGTTTTCTCGGTTTCCTGAAAATGAAGAGAAAAGATATAATCGCCAATAAATTATAATTGAAGAGATTTGTAGATTTAAGTAAGATAGCATTAACTTGGAGCTGCAATCAAAGAAATGGTTTCTTCTAATTTTAATTTAGATAGATGCAAATATTCACCATAATATTATGTGCTGCAGTTCTAATTGCCACAGCATTGCCATTTATCAACTCAGCAGCCTGGTGGATTAGAATTTTTGATTTCCCAAGAACTCAAATTGCTTTCTTAATCTTAGTAGCTATAATTCTGGCATATATATTTTTAGATTTCAAATGGGCATACAAGCTACTTTTATTGTTGGTTTTGTCTGCATCTCTTTTATATCAGTTACGGTTTGTTTTAGTATATATGCCATTTTACAAAACTCAGGCAAAAGATAGTACAAATCACAGTTCAGAAACCAGTTTTTCCCTTTTGGTTTCAAATGTACGCATGGAGAGTGACCATAAAGAGCGTTTAAATATGCTTGTAAAAAAGTATGATCCTGATATCTTGCTGTTAACTGAACCCAATTATGACTGGGCTGCTTCTATAAGTAAACTCGACGAGAATTTTCCGTATGCCATCAAACATCCGCTTGAAAACACCTACGGAATGATGCTGCTATCAAAACTTCCACTGACTGAAAGCAGTGTCAATTTTCTAGTGAAAGATGATGTTCCATCTTTTTTTAGCAAAATTACCTTACCCTCTGGAACCAAAATTGATTTTTATGGTGTTCACCCACAACCACCTCAACCAGGTTCCGATACCTATGAAAGAGATACAGAATTGCTGATTATCGGAAGAAAAATCAGAGAATCCAACAATCCAACCATAGTCGCAGGCGACCTGAACGATGTGGGATGGTCGGTTACTTCAAAGCTTTTCAGAAAGTATAGCGAACTGGTTGACCCTCGTGAGGGCAGAGGATTATTTAATACCTACAATGTGTTTGTGCCTTTGCTTCGGTATCCTCTGGATCATATTTTCTACTCCAGTGAGTTTGGACTAACAACCCTTAAAAAACTTGAAGACATTGGATCAGACCATTTTCCACTTCTCATTGGTTTAAATTTTGAGCCGGAAGAAGACAATACAGAGGATATTGAAAAACCAGATGCCGATGAAAAAGCGGAAGTTGAAGAAAAAATTGAAAATGGCAAAAAGGAAAGTGCTGAAGAATGATGTCGAAAAAGCATGTGTTTGTTAATATACCCATCAGCAAGTTTTGCTTAATTAATGAATTCAAGGCTACATAGACGAAAAATTGCCCGTTTTCAGCGAAGTTGAGAAGATTTAGATGAACCAAAAACGCATACAACCAACGTCCCCACGACTTTTCCTGAACTTCTATGATATCAAACCACATCCCTGATGAGCCTTTGCATTTTGCAAAGGCTCATCAGGGATGTGTTGCATTATCTAAGGCATTTTTACCACAAACGCAGAAATAGATTCTTGTCTTTACCATCGCATACCGTTCAATAGGTTTTTGCTCTGAATCAGATATCATCCATTCAATATCAGGAACATATGACCTTTTCTTCAAACAGTAATGTGTGAATTATGCAACAACTTTAAAAAATTATGTAATGCTATTCAATTTTATGTTTATCACCTTTGGTAATCTATTATCACGTTCAAATTATATGGAAGAAGCTTTAAAAAAACGTAATGTTTGAGAACACGGCTGTAGAAATTGGAGAGGCTCAAGATGAAGTAAAATATGTATCTCATTCCCGATAACATCAGGAACTAAGATTTTCAATATATAAGGATCTCAATTTCAAAGAAAGTGCTCATTAACAAAATAATATGAAAATGAAAAATAATAATTATTTCAAAAAAACAATGCTGGTGGCAACGTTGGTTATCGCAGCATTACTCATTACATCATGCGGCAATAGACAAAGTTCGCAAGATTCCAAAGATGTGGCTGAAGACCGAAATGAAGAAAGATTTGATGACAGAAAGCAGGTAAATGATGCACAGCTCCTTGTTGACGCTGCTGAGTTTAATCTGATGCAAATTCAGCTGGGACAACTGGCACAGCAAAAAGGGAGTACTTCGAATGTTAAGGAACTGGGGAAAATGATGGAAGAAGCACACACCAAATTACAACGTGATTTAACTGCATTTGCCGGAAGGAAATCAATGACCATTCCTACCACACCTACAGAAAATGTAAGAGATACTTACAAGGATTTAAATGAAAAATCAGGAAATGATTTTGACAAAGCATATGGTGATATAATGGTTAATAAACACGAGGATGCAATTAAAAAATTCGAAAAAGCAACCACTGACAGAAACGACACAGACATCGTAAATTGGGCAATAGCAATGCTTCCTGGCTTGCGTTCGCATCTGAATCATTCAATAGAAAGTAAAAAGAAAAGTGATGAATTGGCATCAAATTAACAACCAGAATATGAAAAAAGAAAAAACGATAGAAGTACTGAATTCACTCATTACTATCAATAACGATAGAATTGAAGGTTATGAAACCGCATCCAAAGAAACCAGTGAGTTGGATTTAAAAACCATGTTTGCAAAATTTATTTCAACCAGTAAAAAATGCAATCAAGAGTTGGCTAAGGAGGTAAACATGTTAGGTGGCGAGGTCGCTAAAGGTACAAAGACTTCAGGAAAGTTCTTTCGTGCTTGGATGGATGTAAAGGCTGCTCTCACAGGAAAAGACCGTAAAGCAATTCTCAACTCATGCGAGTATGGAGAAGACCAAGCATTAGATGCCTATGATAAGGCCTTAGAAAATGATTTGGAACATTTAACTGCAAATCAGCAAACCATGATTATCGCGCAAAGAACATTTTTAGAATCCGACCACGACCATGTAAATTCAATGCGTGATGCGTTGTTAAATGCATAGACCTTCCTGTTGATGATTGAAAATTTAATTATGGAATGAATGTCAGGAGAGATCTTAATGGTTTATTCGTTTTCCAAAACAGGGATCAGAAACCTAAGAAATTTCCAATCTTATTTATAGGCAAAGAATTGGAACACTAGGCTGATAACAGTTGACATTTAATTGATTTCTCCTGACATTTTTTAGATTACGCATAAATTGAACAACATTGAATTTATTTCAATCCGTCAGACTACGTAATGACCCTTAAAAAAACCCAATAGCATTCAATTAATCGGCTTCAAAAGTTTCCCCTTAAGGAAAGCTTATTGGGGCATAAAAAAAACGCAATGAGTATAGGTAAAGTAGTATTAGGAACAATGGCAGGACTTACCATTGGTGCAATTGGGGGTATCCTATTCGCACCCAAAAAAGGTTCAAAAACCCGCAAAGACATCATGCACAAAGGTGATGGTTATTGGCATAAGCTTAAAACGGAAAAAGCTAAAAAAAGCGCAGAGAAAGAGGTGGAAAAAGCAAAAGGGAAATATGACGATGCCAAAAAAGAGGTGAAAAATATGGCAACGGAAATTAAACATTCAGCTTCATAAGTTAACTCTCTCTCATCTATTTAAAAACCCATAGCTTAAAGTGACAATGCAATTCACATAGCAATGCGATTAGTTGGGGAATTTATATACTATCACAAAACAATCGCCATAGACAGTTATAATATTGTGGTTTATTCCTCTGCTTTCGTCCCCTGCTATTTAAAACAATTGCATTGTCGCTTTTATTCATATACCTGACTGGGAATTTCGTTGGAGAACCAGTTGGCCAACTGCAGTAGACCATGCTGACAAAAGAATGATAAAACACCTTACTGGAAAACTACCAAGAAGATTCTTCTGAACCATTATCAAATAAGAAAGAACAAATACTATATTGGGACAAAATCACGTATAACGGAATTCTTAATCCCTGATAAATAGCAATTCCACCAGTAATTAAATACAAACCGCTGGATGTCCCGTTCAAAATAAATATCGCCGGAGGGAGATTTATTAAAATCATTGGGATTGGATGGATGATATATTATCTTACCAAGATATTTGGTAATACCTGTAATCATCTTTCCTGACTCCGGAGTAAAATTCAGCGAAAGATTATTCCATTCCATGTACAACTCTCCTCTTGATTCAACATCGTTGCCGGTAAATGATAAAACAGAACTTTTGTGTATTCCGCCAGCAAACCTAATCCCCGCCAGTGGATATATGGCAGAATTGATGGCTTCAAACTGAAATTCGGTCAATTCAACGTCAGCGCTGTAACCACCATTAATATCCTTAAGATTGTAAATAAAATCTGCTCGAAGCATGGCATCATCAAAAATAAATGCCTCCGCGCTTATGCGCATAATACTGTCTTTATGAAGTGAGTCTGCAATATTCGTAATATTGCTCAGGGAAGCCTTCAGCTTTTTAAAAGGCACTTTCCCGGACGATTCGTGAAAAGCAGAATCGGAACCATCTTCCGGAAATTCTGAATACAAAATATCAACTTCACTGATATTTATTTCACCAACAAAAAAATTAATCGGTGCAGTCGCAAATAACCTGGTGGGCATTACCGGGCGTTGTTCCTCATTAAAAGCGGGTCTGCGGTCACGCAAAACATCGATTAGACCATTTCGAATATCAACCTGTGAAACCATCAACTCTCTTCTGCCATGCTTTTTATCTATCCGCAAACCTTTTACTTCGAGATGATCCAAATGTGTTTCTATGCGATCGGTTTCGAATTCAACATGCCGATAAAATTCTTCTTTGACGTAATTGGGAAGCGCTATAATTTTCTCCATGTGGATGGTCTCCATAACACCATCAACAGATATACTGGCAATATGAAAAGAATACAGATCTTGAGGAAAATAAATAGAGAGATTTGAGGCTTGAAATAAGTGATTTTTAAATGAAGTGCTTTCAATGGCACTACTTTCCTGATCAGGCAACTCAATTTTTCCCTTAAAGTGAATTGCCCCGCTATGAAATTTCAGCTTCTCTAAGGGCTCATCCAAAAGACTTTTGGTGTTGTAATAAATGCTGTCTGCCTTTAATCGGTTAAATGTGAACTTTCTAAACCCCAAAGCAATTAGCACAAGCGGTTTGAGGGAGATTTCAAGATTGGTTACTCCAGCTTCATAAGCCACTTTTTGTGACATTGCAGAACTGTCTTCATTATAAACTTCTGTTTCTGCATATATGGAAATTTCATCTGTTGTTACCGTTGCTGCAAACATGTTACAGTTTAGTATTTGCACTTTTACATCAACCAAATCGCCTGAAGACAGATCAAGATAACCAGCGATTTTCTCTTCTAATAAATTTTCAATATAACTTGTGAGAACTCTGGGAAGATGTGCCTGAATATACAGTATTCCCAAAGCAATTATCAAAACAGGTAGTGCTATAAATAACATTAACCTTGCATTTCTATTTTTCATGTCGAGTGCTTTATTTTGGATTACAGACCATTGGAATTATAGATTGAAGACAGATAGATTAGATAAAGAAAAGAGATTTGTAGAAATATAAAAATTCCTATCAGTCTAAATATCTAATATTCTTAAAATCTAACGATCTATTTTTTTATCTTCTTTTTGACTCGTTTCCAAATCCTTTTAAACTTATCCATTTTTATAGAGTGCTTTTCAGTCCCTTTTTCCCCAAGCAGAAAAGCATAAGGTTTCATGAAATCAATGTGCTTGAAAATTATTTTAATACTTGCAAGAAACGGTACAATAAGCAGCATACCCGGGATACCCCAAACCATGCTGGCAGCAACCAATCCGGTAATAATAAAAAACGGATTGATCTTCACATTTCCGCCTACAATATTGGGGGTAAGAATATTGTTTTCAATAAACTGAACAACAATAAAAAGTATAACTACTTTGAATGCAAGAATTGGATCACCCTCTACAAGAAAAGCAAAGATAAGTGGCACCGCACCTCCCAGCAATGTCCCAAAATAGGGTATAAAATTGAACAATGCTGCCGTTACGCCCAAAGGAATTGCAAATTGAACACCGACAATCCAAAGCCCTATTGAATTAATAAAGAAAAGAATAAAAACAACCAATAAAACCCCGCCCTGGTATTGTACCATTACCGCTGCTATTTCGCGCAACATGGTTACCATTTTCTTTCTTCTGGATCTACCAGCCAGACCTAACAAAAAATACATAAATTTTGTCCGATAGTATAAAAACAAGAAAATATAGACCGGCAATAATCCAAATGCAACAATGGTATTGGTGGTGGCGGTAAAAACCTTACCAAGCTGTTCTCCCCCTGCCTCGGTAGCAGAACCAAGCTGATTTCTAATAGATTCTCCTACATTGTTCGTTTCAATGCCAAAATACTGAGCTGTAACAACAATCATTTCTGCTATATTATCAATCGCTTTGTCAGTGAGATCAGCAAAATCAATCGAAATGGGCGTAATAATATGATAAGCAGCAATGATTAAACCAGTTATAAAGGCAAGAGTACCCATTATAACAATAAAATTGGCCAAAATACGATGAATGCCTTTAATCTCGAACCACCTTGTTAATGGGTAAACCAGATATGCCAGAACCAAACCAAAAGCTATAGGATAAAGAAAATTGCGTATAGCCATAAGGCCATAAATGAAAAGAAAAATGGCCAGTAAAACAACGGCTGTTCGTTTAACAAGCAAATACCTTTTTTCTGACTGTAGAGGGTAATTTTTTTCTTCCATATCGTCATAACTCTACATTAAACAATAACTATTTCCATCCTCTTACTCCACCTATTATTAGACTTATAATAAAAAGTGCCAAAAAAATGTAGAATAACACCTTTGCAATCGCAGCTGCACCAGCTGCGATACCTGTAAAACCTAGCACCGCAGCAACAAGTGCTACTATCAGAAAAATTATTATCCATCTTAACATAGACCAATGTTTTTGTTGATTAATAATTCGTTTAAAAAGTCAGTAGCTCAAACCTGAAAACTTTGTTTACCTGCGATAGAATCAAGCATACACAATCGCATTAGCTTCGTGCGCTTGGATGTTTAGCGCATGTTGACTCATGTTTTAATTGACACGAGAAATTCAACTTGTGAATTGAAGTTATCAATGATAGTTATGATCTAAAACCTAGTCTAATTGTTCAATCCAATGTAATGTTGTAAGACATTTTAGTTGGCCATCGTCCTCTTATTTGAATTCATTAGAACAATGCCCACTACAAAAAAGATTGCACTTATTATTACAGGAGTCCAGTTTGCACTCGATACACCAATATCGATTCCTAAAAAACTAAATGTCTCCGTATCCTGAATGGCTTGAATTCCGAATACCAAAATGCCTACAATTCCAATAATCAATAATACTATTCCTGCTACTCGCATAACGTTGATTTTAAATTCGACATAAAATGATTGTTCTTCAAAATTAAAATCTATTACTCTGGGAAGTGTTATAAAATTTGTTGGAAAATTTACATGATTCTCACATTTGAATGCTCAAATTGAAATCAATTTATTGATATTACTTGTCTCATCTAGTACAAACTCTTCAATACGGCCTAATTTTAATATTAACAGCTCGTCACAACTTTGTATGTCGCTGATTTTAAGCGATTTGCACCTGCTGATTGCATAGGTATAACTTACTGAATATCATAAACTTAACTCTGACAATCAACCTAATGATCTATTGAATATCGTACACCATCAAATCATTGGGCACATTCTACTACTTCTTCAAAGTGAATGTGTGAATTATGTAATTGTTTCTAAGAATTACGTAATGCTTCTCTTGACTAACCATCATAGTTTTGGTATATTATAGTTTTGGTTTTTAATGAATAACGATCAATTTAAAAAATAGTAAACGCATAGATTCTATGAAGTCTTACACTGAACATAGAGGTTGTGAAAGACTCAATGCTAAGTAACCTTGAGCAATCTGCGCCTACCATGGTGAGTTAAATAGTTATGTTTAACCCAACAGGGTGTTGGCTTTGCTTTAAAAACAATACCACTCTGTAGGGAAATTTAAACAATTGGTAATAGTTCAATGCAGAATAAATTAAAATGAAGAACAGCAGTAAAACCGATAAGTCTGAAAAAAAATCCCGGATAGTTGTAATTGGTACATCTGCAGGAGGAGTGAGTGCATTAAAAAAGCTAATTGGCCAACTACCCAAAGCGTTCCCTCTGCCGGTTATGGTTGTCCGCCATATTTCTCCCGATGCTACAGGAAATGTGCTATTGGACGAACTGAATAAATTAGACACCTTAAAATGTCAGCATGCGAAAAGCGGTAACAACTTGAAACCTGCAAATTTATATCTGGCACCCTCAGATCATCACCTGTTAATTGGAGAAGACCTGAAAATGCTGGTAACCAAAGGGGCTCATGAAAACAGGTCACGTCCTGCCATTGATCCGTTATTTCGGTCAGCTGCCGTAGCTTATGGTTCTGGCGTTATCGGAATATTGCTGACCGGCTATCTTGATGATGGAACGTCAGGAATGCATGCCATTAAAACATGCGGAGGAATTTGTATTGTACAGGATCCTAACGAAGCCGAGTATCCCGATATGCCTAGATAAGGATAGCAACTTACGTTACCGTTGCCATACTGGACACGCATATACGGTAGCTTCCCTATTGGCCGAACAGACCCACAAGATTGAAGAAACAATGTGGACGGCATTGCGGATGTTTGAGGAGCATAAAAACCTACTCACGGAAATGGCTCGGGGGAAAAAAGGTGTCGATGCTCAATCGACCCTTGAAAGGGCAAAAATCTCGCAAGTTCACATCGGACGAATTAGAGCAATCTTAAAAACAGCTGATGGTTTAATCGGGGATGATATGCCTGCCTGATTAACATCTTCGCCGAAACACTCAAAAAGAAAAACGAATACTAGGAAAAACCAATTAAAAAACACAGAAGATATGATTAACACTATAGAAAAAATCAAAGAATATCTGGGTGATGCGCAGGATGATTTATTGAAACATACTTGTGAAACAATCACCGCCAATCAGCTTACGCTTCCAGGCCCTGATTATTTAGATCAGGTTTTCACAGGAAGCGACCGTAACGTGCAGGTGCTGAAAAGCCTTGCTTCCATTTACAACCACGGAAGGCTGGGGGGCAGTGGATATGTGTCAATTTTACCCGTGGATCAAGGCCTCGAACATACAGCGGGCAGTTCTTTTGCCCCGAACCCTATGTTTTTCGATCCGGAGAACATCATCAAACTGGCCATTGAAGGAGGGTGCAACGCGGTGGCGACCACGTTTGGGGGATTGGCCTTGCATGCCAGGCGGTACGCGCATAAAATCCCCTTTATCGTCAAGATAAACCACAACGAACTGTTGACCTATCCAAACACCTATGACCAAATTATGTTTGGATCAGTACGCGAAGCATGGAACCTGGGGGCTGCGGCTGTCGGCGCAACTATATACTTTGGCTCGCCGGAATCCAACCGGCAGATTCAAGAAGTCTCTGAAGCTTTTGAGGAAGCACACGAAATGGGAATGGCAACAATTTTATGGTGCTACACACGAAACAGTGCCTTTAAAACAAAAGATAAAGATTACCATAGTGCGGCCGATCTTACCGGACAAGCCAACCATATAGGAGTTACCATTAAAGCAGACATGATCAAACAAAAACTGCCTGAAACCAATGGCGGGTTCCGTGACATCAAGTTTGGAAAAATGGTTCCGGCAATGTATGATAAGCTGGCCTCCAATCATCCTATTGATCTGTGCCGTTACCAGGTCATCAATAACTACATGGGTAAAATAGGTTTGATCAACTCGGGGGGCGCCTCTTCAGGAGCGTCCGATTTTGCGGAAGCTGTACGCACTGCCGTTATCAATAAAAGAGCGGGAGGCACTGGCTTAATTTCAGGTAGAAAAGCTTTTCAACGCCCACTCAAGGAGGGCATCAAATTACTGAATCTGATACAGGATGTATATCTTTCTAAGGATATCACCATTGCATAGGAAAAGATCATAAATAATAGAAATTATGGAACGAAAAAGCTACGATACCGTCACAGAGGCGATGGCTGACCTTAGAAAACTTGGTTACACCATTGATTTTTCAATATTGAGTGAAAAGGAGTGTCTTATTTGTCATCAAACGGCAACTGCATTATCGCCTGATGACTTTGAAATTGACGATTTCTACAGATTCGAAGGAGAGACTGACCCGGGTGACCAGATGATTGTTTATGCAATTACCTCAAAAAACAAAAAAATAAAAGGAATTGTGGTAAATGCATATGGGATTTATGCAGACAATGCGCCATCTGCAATAGTAAAAAAATTAAACACGCTCCCATACTAAAGACCTTGTGTTTGCATCTGTTAAATTAGTTTTTAGAAGTTAAACCTATAAGCGATAATTTATGACTGCTGTAAAAACTTCAAAAGAGTCTCGTTTCAAATTTAGACATATACCCTCTCTAATAAAGGAAACAGCAATTAACTGGACTAAAGATGACCCTTGGCGAATGAGTGCGGTGGTGGCATACTTTGCTTTATTGTCGTTGCCCGGTTTGCTTGTCATCGTATTTACCATTCTCAATTTTTTTTGGAAAGGAGAAATTGTAGAAGGAGAAATTTACGGGCAAATTGAATCTGCCCTGGGGAGCTCAGCCGCTGAAACGATCGAGTCTGTTTTTGTAACGGCCAGCGAAAACCAAACATCTTGGTTTTCAGCTATTATAAGTATTGGGGCACTGGTATTTGGCGCAACAGGTGTCTTTTTCCATTTGCAGATCTCAATCAACAGGGTGTGGAACCTGCAATCTGATCCCAAAAATGGATTTGTCAAATATCTTATTGATCGCTCCAAAAGTTTTGGATTTGTATTGATCATCGGATTTCTACTCCTGATTAGTTTTGTTGTATCCGCCCTACTTAACTCGTTGGAGGGATATTTTTCAAAATGGCTTCCTGATGTGGCTTTTCATTCTCTATTAATTGGCGAAATTGTAATCTCATTGGGAGTAGTAACTGTTCTTTTTGCATTGATGTTTAAATATTTACCCGATGTGCTTATAGGTTGGAGAAGTGTTTGGGTTGGCGCATTGATTACAGCAATATTGTTTAGTTTGGGTAAAGAATTGCTCAGTTTCTATTTTGGGTTTTTAAGTCCCGGCGATGTTTATGGGGCTGCCGGATCGGTAATAATTATCCTGCTGTGGGTTACTTATAGCAGTCTCATCCTGTTTTTTGGAGCCGAGTTTACCAAGGTATATACCCAACGTTACGGCTATAAGATGATACCCAAAAGCCACGCTGTGTTTACTGACCAAGAAGATAAACTGTGAATCATGTAACATCTTTCAACAATCATGTAATACAATCCGATTAAATGTTGGGCATCTTTAAGTAATTTATACAGTGGTAAGTCAACCATACAAATTCGTATTACTCTCGTGCATTTGGCGGTTCCTCTTATGGGGGTTAGTGGTGAAGTACGGGATAACATAAATTTGACATGAAGCTAGACCGTTAATACCCATTTACAATCAAAAACAACTTAAATGCAAACAACTGCAGTCCCTGAGAAGGGATTACTAAAATACCGCCCCAATATATTGTCAACCATTGGCAAAACACCTTTGGTAGATTTATCCAGGTTTTCAAAAAAACGGGGTTTTTCAGTTTTTGGGAAGTTGGAATGTTTCAATCCCGGAGGCAGTATTAAAGACCGAACGGCACTAAATATGCTATCGCAAGCACTTGAAAGCGGTGAGATCAAACCCGGCGATACAATAATTGAATCCAGTTCCGGCAATATGGCTTTGGGACTGGCGCAAGCATGTAAATTTTACCATATAAAACTTATTGTAGTTATCGATCCTAAGCTTAATGTCCATACCGAAAAATTACTAAAAGCATATGGCGTAAAACTGATTAAAATTACCCATCCCAAACTGCATGGAGGCTATCTGGAAAGCCGCCTCCAAAAAGTAGAGGAACTACTGGCGCAAAATCCAAGTTTTCACTGCTTAAATCAGTATGAAAATGCAGCCAACCCTATTACCCATTATCAAACCATGAATGAAATTGTCCACCAACTTGATCAAAATGTGGATTATATGTTTATCAGCACAGGTACATGCGGAACCCTTATGGGATGTGCTCAGTATGTATATGATAATCACTTGCCAACCAAGATCATTGCCGTTGACGCAATAGGAAGCGTCATTTTTGGCCAGAAAGAAAGTCTTCGCCTCATAACGGGACACGGGTCAGGGAAACCATCCAATTTTTTAAACCTCGATCTTGTGGACGATGCCATTTATATATCAGATGAAGAGTCTGTTCAGGGATGCTGGAATTTACTGGAGAATGAAGCTATTCTTGGCGGAGGATCCAGCGGAGCTGTAATTTCAGCAATAGAAAAATACGCATCGGTAATTGCTGACGGTTCAAATTGTGTCGGAATTCTATGCGACAGAGGTGAACGGTATTTGGATACCGTCTATAACAAAACCTGGGTAAAAGAACATTTTGCAGATTTTAAATTTCCTAAAAGACAAAACAAAGAAACCACTAACAACAGTCGAAAAGGGCAAGCACGAAAAAGGGCTACAACATTAACAGTTAATTCGATTTGATGAAAGTTTGCATAAATCCAATCACATAACTCATTTATATACAGATGAAAGTTCCTCCATTTAAAATAGCAATAATAGGTCTGGGACCTAAGGGATTGTATGGTTTTGAAAGGATTCTTGCCCAATTAAAGGCAAATCCGACAAAGGAGAAGGTGGAAATCCACCTATTTAATAAAACCAGGTTCATGGGTTCCGGAGACATTTACAGAAGCGATCAACCCGGTTATTTGCTCATGAATTTTGCTAATAAACACATTAATATGTGGACTGAGGAATCACCTCCTCCGGTAGTTGAAGATCCCTTAAGTTTTTCAGAATACATATCACTGGAAACACAAACGCCCCAAGGTGAAATCGAATCGTTATATGCATCAAGGGCGACAGTTGGTTGCTACTTAGAAAAAGGTTTTGCACGTCTCAAAAAAAACCTGCCCGAAAACGTCATTCTTCAACAACATATTCTGGAAGTGCGCTCTGTTGAAAAGATGGATGAAGTCTATTCGATTGGCTTTATGCAGGGGGGAAAAAAATGCTGGTTAACCGATTTCCAAAACATCCTAATAACTACTGGGCACCAGCGCCATAAAGAGGCAACAGACAAAAACCATAGTAAAGTTTCATTTATATATCCGGTTCAACAAAAGTTAAATGAATGGACGCAACAAAACACTGTTGCAGTAAAGGGGATGGGTTTAACCTTTATAGATGCGGTATTGGCCCTTACCGAAGGAAAAGGAGGGTTTTTCACCAAAAACAATGATGGAAAATATATCTACAAAGCATCTGGCAGGGAACCGAAACGTATTTTTCCTTTTTCAAAATCCGGCTGGCCTATAATGCCTAAATATGATTTTAATTTGAAAAATGATTATGAGCTATTTGTAAAAAGACTCAAGCTGTTAAATCATAAGAAGTTAAGTTTTAAATATGAGATACTCCCGCTCATTGAGCGGGATATGGGATATACCTACTACAGTACTTTGTTCACACATGAAAGAGAGATGCTTGAATACCATCCAAACTATGATGTAATAAACCGCCAAATAGAAACATTCCATCAAAAACATCCTGGATATGCACGTTTTTCATTGGATAAATTACTGGAGCCGGAATTTAACTCCTCAAAATGCAATCATCAGAATATTCTGGAATACCTTACTGCTTTTACCAACGAAAACAATCGAGACATAGAACACGAGGCGCAATTACGAGCTGCCTCAGTATGGAGAAGAATAAGTCCTATTTTTAACGACATCTATTCGTTCAGTGGTCTCGATGCCGCATCGCATCAGGAGTTTGATGAATACTATTTCGGAAAACTGAATCGCATTGCTTATGGCCCACCGCCCGAAAACCTTAAAAAAATGATTGCGTTAGCTAATACAGGAATCGTTGACTTTCGATTTGCCAAAAGCCCAAACATAGAGCCTTTTAAAAACGGATATATGCTCAGCAATGGCATTTCAGAAAACTATTGTGACATCCTTATTGATGCCCGTATTCCCAAAAATTCAATAGAAAAAGAAGTGACGGGCTTATTCATCAATTTGTGTAAAAACCATTTGGCACGACCTTATGAAAACAGGGACAAAAACATGAATTACGCACCAGGTACGTTAGAAATTGACCGAAACGGCAATCTGATTAACCCACAGGGAAAAGCAGAAAACATAACTCTTTACGGCACGCCGACTGAAAGCATAGTTCACGACAATGATACATTGTCTCGCACCCGAAACAATTTTGCAAGTTCTTGGTCACTTTCGGTAATGCAACATATCATTAATTATACAAATGCAAATATCATGAGCACCGTGCTCACAAACGGAAGCAAAAGAGAGTTCATGCAAGTTCCGTCAGGATAATAAATAAACTAATTTATGATGCATTCAAATAATCAACTGCCAAAACTTACGCCCGTAATAAGTGATTGGATGCCAAAGCTTATGAATGACAAGGTGCTCCTTGATTCGCTATTCGCAGCCTATGGTTCACCTATTAACATACATTATCTGCCTGAATTCGACAAAAACATTGATACTTTCCGAAAAGTATTTACAAAACATGGAATTTCATACCAAATATTCTATGCCCACAAAGCAAACAAAAGCAAAAGTATAGTAAAATGTGCCCAAGAAAACGGAATTGGTGTAGATACTGCAAGCTATAGAGAACTTCTGCAAGCACTTGAAGCTGGTGTGAAATCAGAGAATTTGACCGTGACAGCTGCTATAAAAACTGAAAAACTGCTCCAATTGGCAGTTGAAAATAACGTACTTGTTATTTTGGACAATGAGGACGAGTGCAATTTATTGAACACAATTGCCAAAAAACTTGACAAACAAACGCCGGTGGGTTTTCGTGTAAGCGGATTTAATACCGATATGGGAAAGCTTTACAGTCGATTTGGTTTTGATTTAGACGAAGTTTCATCCTTTATAACCTCCACTTGTTCCCCGCAAGGGGAACATTCAAATCTGTCTTATACGGGTTTGCATTTTCATTTAAACGGTTATTCTACTGAACAAAGAGGGGCAGCATTAAGCCAGTGCATCATATTGGCAGAAAAACTTAAAGACAATGGATTCACTACGCAGTTTATTGACATAGGCGGTGGTTTTCTGATCAATTACCTGCAATTTAAAAACGAGTGGAAGGCTTTTCGGGAGGAACTGAAAAAAGCGGTGAAAGGAGAACGGAAAGAGATCACCTTTAACAATGATGGCCTTGGATATCAATTAATCGATAATAAATTACAGGGAAAACTGGCAACCTATCCCTTTTACAATGAAGTAAACGGCGACTTGTTTCTTGAAAAAATCCTGAGTTTTCGATATAAAAACAAGGCAAGTGTAACTGAATTACTACGGGATAAAGACATAGAAATACGCATGGAACCAGGGCGTTCATTGCTAAATCAAGTGGGCATGACGTTAGCCAAAGTTGTTTTCCGGAAAAAAGACATGCGGGGCAGGTGGCTCGTCGGGCTTGATATGAACATGAGCCAGCTAAAAAGCTCCAGTACCGATTATTTAGCAGATCCCTTAACCGCTTTTGCCCCTGCACCAAAACACCTGGTCGAAGTCTATTTTACCGGCGCATATTGCCTAGAGCAAGACATTGTACTTAAGCGTAAAATAGCCTTGCCAAACCTGCCTCAAATTGGCGACATCATAGGTTTTGTAAATACCGCCGGCTACATGATGCACTTTTTCGAAACCCAGGCGCATTTGTTCGAGCTCTCGGTTAATTTAAGTCTGGAAATTTCAAAAGAAATCTATGATTTTCGAGATTTTAAAAACGACAAGAGGAATGTGTGAATTATGTAATAATTCACAAAGATATTGTAACGCTTCAATTGACTAACAGCATTATATTGAATTGAATTAATTGGAGGGGATATATAAAACGTTGGACAATTTGTAGGAAGTAAGATCAGGCAAGTACTATTAATATGAAAGTTGCATGAGTAAAATTCTCTTAACAGGTAATTGCATATAAATTCTCAAGCCAGATAAATGAGGCCAATAATATAATTTAATAATATACAGATGAAAACAGGTAGGGTAGCATTCGGAGCATTGGCAGGGGTTGTCATTGGGGCAATAGCAGGAGTTTTATTCGCACCCGAAAAGGGTTCAAAAGTCCGTAAAAAAATAATACATAAAGGCGACCATTATGTGGATATAGTAAAATCAAAATACAATAATCTACTTGATTCCCTTTCAGACAATATTAAAAGAACTAAAAATGAAACAACCATTTTAGAGGAAAATGAAAAAGCAATTGCAGTTCTAAACTCACTCATCACTATCAACAACGATAGAATAAAGGGCTATGAAACAGCTTCAAAAGAAACTGAAGAACCTGATTTAAAAGCTTTATTCAGACAATTCATTTCAACCAGTCAAAAATGCAAGCAAGAATTGGTTAAAGAAGTAATCACCCTGGGCGGCGAGGAAACGGAAGAAACAAAGACTATAGGGAAGTTTTTTCGTGTATGGATGGATGCAAAGGCAGCACTCACCGGCAAAAATAGCAAAGCCATTCTTAATGCTTGTGAGTATGGTGAAGATAAGGCATTAGACACATATGACAAGGCATTAAAGAACGAATTAAAACAAATAAAAACCGAACAACAGGTTATGATAAACGCTCAAAAATTAATGCTAAAAGCCGACCACGACCATTTGAAAAAATTGCGTGATACTATCGCAAATAAATAGACCATTCAATTACTAAATTAGTTGAACAACGATACTATGCAGTGGAAAGAGCTATCTAATTTTAATAGTTAAGAGCATGCCAACAGGTGATATAACTATTTGATTCCTTATAGAGTAATCATCTAATTACGTGCTGATTGGTTGCATTTGTTACAGACAGGATCATCAATCACTTTGGTGGAACCGTTGTAGGTCTGTTTGTAATTCATGCATGGCTTAAACTAAGATGATAAGAGAACACAAAGACAAATGTTGTATCCAAAAACAATAAAAAATGGAATTACTAACAAAAGCATTAATTCAGGAACTCCTGGCAGCAGATCAGGCCCCTTGTCTTTCCGTATATATGCCTACACACCGAATGCATCCTGAAAACCTTCAGGATACAATTCTTTTTAAAAATCTTATCCGGCAAATGAAAGAATCCCTGTTGCAAAAATATTCAGCCGATGATGTTCAGGAATATCTTAAACCTTTTGAGACTCTGGCTGAAGATGATAATACCTGGAACCACACATTTGATGGTCTGGCTATATTTGGTGGAACCGGAATATTTAAAGTGGTTGGTGTACATAAATCATTTGAAGAACTGGCCATTGTAGCCGACAGTTTCCATACCAAGCCGTTGAGACAATATTTACAATCCCTTGACCAATTCCATTTATTGGCTTTAACCCTTCATGATATTCGCCTTTTTCAGGGCAACCATCACTCGCTTACTGAAATAGAACTTACATCTGACACTCCAAAAACCATTACCGAAGCGCTGGGTGATGAATTGACAGAAAAGCATACAACCGTTGCATCTTATGGTGGTTCCGCGGGAGAAAGCTCGTCTATGCACCACGGTCATGGAGGCAGAAAAAATGAAACTGAAAAAGATGCTGAAAGATTTTTTCGTGTAGTGGCAAATGCCATTGAAGAAAACTTTTCGAAGCCTACAGGCTGGCCAATTATTCTTGCGGCATTGCCCGAACACCACCATCTTTTTCAAAAAGTAAGTAAAAATCCTCTTCTGCTCCCTAAAGGCATTGCAATAAACCCTTCATCAGTTTCATCGGGTCAACTTACAAAAATGGCCTGGGAAATAATGGAGCCGGAATATAACCATAAACTGGACAACCTGGTTGCACTTTTTGAGCAGGCAAGAATTGATGGCAAAGGCAGCGATGACTATAAGGAAGTTGCCGTAGCGGCAGTTGAGGGGCGCGTTAATACGCTTATTGTTGAACACGACCGGATAATCCCGGTCAGGATAACAAATCTTGTGACGGGAAATACACAAAAAAAAGATATGAGCAATCCCAGAGTAGATGATTTGCTGGATGATATGGGAGAATTAGTCATGAAAATGGGTGGAAAGGTTATGGTGCTTCCTAAGGATAAAATGCCATCCGAAACAGGGTTGGCCGCAATATTTCGATATTAATTTTAAGAAAAATGCAAATACAATTTAATTCAGACAAGAATGTCGTTGGAAGCGAAAAGCTTCTGGAGTTCTCTACTTCCTTAATTTCATTCGAACTAAGCAAGTTCAAAGAACAAATAACAAGAGTGGAAATACATCTCTCAGATGAAGATGGCAATAAAAAAGGTCTAAACGACAAGCGCTGCATGGTGGAAGCGAGACTGGCAGGAATGAAACCAATCGCAGTTACCGACCATGCAAACACCCAGGAGCAGGCTGTTTTTGGCGCTGTAGACAAATTAAAATCTTCTTTGGAAAAAATTACCGGACGTTTAAAAAATAATTAAAATGGAAAAAATAAAAGCAGGTGAAACCAGAGCCGAATATATTGAAGTAGAACCCAATGTTCGACTTCATATTACAGACGCAGGTGAAGGCAGACCAATTGTTTTAATACACGGTTGGCCTTTAAGTGACGAAATGTACGAATACCAATACCACGATTTAATAAAAAATAACTTCAGAGCCATAGGCATTACATTACGGGGTTTCGGAAAATCAGATAAACCTTTTGGAAAGTACGATTACGATGTACATGCCGAAGATATCCGCAAGATTCTAACTCTGCTAAAAATTAAAGATGCTGTTTTGGGCGGTTTCTCAATGGGTGGTGCAATTGCAATTCGGCTGGCAGCTACAGACGAGAAAGCAATTTTCTCGAAACTTGCTCTGTTTGGAGCCGCCGCACCTATATGGACAAAGCGGGATGATTTTCCTTATAATCTTACCAAAAGTGCTGTTGATGACTTAATTGCCTTGAACTATAAAGACCGGCCGAAACTGTTGGCCAATGTTGGTAAAATATTTTCAGCCACAGAAACTGCGCTGAACGATGGCATCGCCAGCTGGTTAAACGGAATTAACATCAGTTCATCTTCCTATGCAATGGCGGAGTGTTTAATTGCCTTGCGCGATACTGACCTGAGAACTGACCTTGCTAAAATTAAAATTCCAACATTAATCATGCATGGCAAAAAGGATAAAATTTGTTCTTTCGACCTGGCTGAACAAATGAAAAACCGAATCGCAAATTCGCATATTGTGGCTTTTAAAAATAGCGGCCATAGCTTATTTCTGGAGGAAACTCAGAAGTTTAATGCTGAATTATTAAAGTTTGCTAAAGAGTAGTTTGGAACTTATCAGCTTAATAACTAAATCTTTTTTACAATCAGATAAATGAAGGACTTTAACATCCCTTCTTGGTTCGATAAAAGCACTGTAAAACACTTGCGGTTGCCATTTTCTTTCTTTTTAATGCCTGTCTTTTTATTTGCGGTAAGTCAGGTTAGCAGTATCAACTGGGAGACAACGGCCATTGCATTTGTTATTCTGCATTTGCTTGTATTTCCATCCAGTAACGGGTATAATAGTTTCCAGGATCGTGATACTGGCAGTATTGGTGGATTAAAACATCCACCAAAAGTTTCGCGCAATCTGTATCGGGTAACATTGTTGATGGATGTTGTGGCAGTGTTAAGTGGATTTTTTATTTCACATATTTTCTCACTTTTAGTTTTCATTTTTATTCTGGCCTCCCGTGCTTATAGTTACCGGAATGTGAGATTAAAACAATACCCGATAATTGGATTTTTAACAGTGTTTATTTTTCAGGGCGCTTTTGTTTATTTGATGGCTTCATCAGCAGCAGTTTCCTCATTTTCATTGGTGAATTTTTTCACGCTCAATAACATCATTTGTATGAGTGTGGCAAGTCTTTTTATAGGAAGTGTTTATCCGCTCACCCAAATTTATCAACACGATGCAGATAAAAAAGATGGCGTAACAAGCTTAAGTTATAAACTCGGGTACAACGGAACATTTGTTTTTTCCGGGATACTATTCTCCGTTGCAACCTTGCTCCTCTACTACTATTTCAATTTAAGGCAGCAACAAATGACTTTATTGCTATTGTTTTTAATACTGATGTTGCCAGTGACTGTTTATTTGTCGGTCTGGTTTTCGAAAGTTCGAAAGAACAAGAACAAAGCCAATTTTGAGAACACCATGACCATGAACCTGCTTACATCTACAAGCATGAATCTGTACTTTGTGGTTCTTATTTTTAATAATTACATTAACTGGTTTTAGCAATGGGCACAATTATCTCCATAGGAACAGCAGTACCAAAATATGGTGCAAAACAATCTACCATATTGGAATTCATGAAAGCTGCGTACAACGATGATACTGCTTCGCGAAAACTGAATATTTTATTCCACAATAGTGGAATAAAAACCCGTTATTCTATCCTTTCTGATTTTGGTAATTATCCATCCGAAAACAGCTTCTTTAAACAGAATATAAAAGTTCCTGATGTGACACAAAGAACTGCTCTATTTAAAGAAAATGCATCTTCTCTCGCTATTTCTGCTTTGAAAAATGCATTACAAAAATTGAATACCAACATGGGTGATTTAAACATCACCCATTTAATAACGGTTACATGTACCGGTGTTTATGCTCCGGGTTTGGGTGCTGAATTAATTGAGCAATTGGATTTACCTGATGATACCTTTCACACTGCAATAAACTACATGGGATGCAATGCTGCATTTCCGGCCTTAAACCTCGCTGATATGATTACCAAAACCAACGAAAATGCTAAAGTGTTAATCGTTTGTGTGGAGTTATGCACCTTACATTTCCAGCCGGTAAACAATAGCGATAATTTACTGGCCAACACCATTTTTGGCGATGGGTCAGCAGCAGTGGTAGTGGTCTCTGATAGGGCTGCAAGAAGAAATCAACAGTCGGGTTTATCTTTAAATGGATTCTATTCACTGCTGCTTAATAAAGGCAAAAACTTAATGGGTTGGAACATAACACCAAATAATTTCGAAATGGTTCTTGATGGTGGAATTCCAGATTTTATTGGCAATGAAGTGAATGAAGTCATAATGAAAGCCAGCAAAAAGTTAAATACAGACCCATTATCTATCGATAAATGGGCCATTCATCCCGGTGGAAAAAAAATACTTGATGCCATTAAGAAACAGACGCAACTGAGCGATTACGATGTGCAATACTCCTATAAAGTACTTTCTGATTACGGAAACATGTCGTCGCCAACCATTCTTTTTGTTCTGAATGAAATCATGAAAGCTGAAAACACCAATGGTGAAACCATCTTTTCAATCGGGTTTGGTCCCGGATTAAGCATTGAAACCGCATTGCTAACTTATGTAACGAATAGGGTTGAAAAATCATACGTAGGTGAGAATGCAGATTCAACGAAAAAAATTAGTGCCGGTAAGAAAACTGCTGAAATATTGTCTTATGCCAACCTACACCCCTAACCTGGGGTGAACGAAATCGGAGTATTTAGAAAAATATATTCAATCTATTTTTAATAAGGTTGAATTTTAGTTGCCAAATATTCCTACTAAGATTAAATAATTAAATATAAGGATTTTGAAACCTTAGTAGAAACACAATATCTCATAACAATAAACCTTATTTTAAATAAAGTAGAACGAAAATAAAAATATTTGATTTAGATCACTTTACCCCTCCGCAGCAGGAAATCCCTATGCACTCAGATTTAGGTTTTCCCAACCAGAAATAAAAAAACTTTGCGTCTTTCAGAGTCCGTAGCTTTAGCATAGAGCTTCTCTGCGTTTAGCTATTTTTTCAACGAACTATTCATGACCACAAAATTCAAATACCGCTCCTATAAACAAGAATTACTGGATGAAACCAACATTCAGAAGAATTTGCTCTTCAAAAACCTGTGGGAGCTTGATATAATGAATAGAAACACCGGCGGACATGCGATTACTCTTAAAGGCATAAAACAATTAGTAACAGATCACACCAAACTCTATCATATCGTCGATTTTGGATGCGGAAGCGGCGACTCGTTGCGAACCATTGCCGATTGGGCCAGAAAAAACAATTTCAATGTTCAGTTAACAGGAGTTGATAAAAATGCCAATGTAATTGATTATTTGAGAAAACATTGCCGAACATATCCGGAAATCACCGGCATTATCGCCGATCATCAGGTATTTATTGATCAGAACAGAACCGTTGACATTGTTCATTGTTCCTTGTTTTGTCACCATTTAAACGAAAACGAATTACTAAAGCTATTCACCTATTTCAGCGAAAATGTCAAAGTTGGATTTGTCGTTAACGACTTGCAGCGAAACTGGATGGCTTATTACAGCGCATGGTTTTTCACTCGCTTATTAAATGGAACTGTTCTGGCAAAAAATGATGGCCCGATCTCTGTCCTTAGAGCGTTTAAATTCAGCGAATTAAAATATCTGCTCGAAAAGGCAAACATCAAAAACTACATAATAGAAAAAAAGCAACTGTTCCGCTTTTTAGTAGTTGGAAAAACCAGCAATTATGGCACATTCTCCGCATAATACCACCGAAGTCCTGATTGTTGGTGCGGGACCGACAGGTTTGATGATGGCCTGTCAATTGGCTCTTCACCAGGTTTCATTTCGTATCATTGATAAAAATACTGCTTCTTCGCAAAATTCTGGAGCACTTATTGTTCAAGCCCGAACCCTTGAAATATTTGAGCAGTTGGGAATTGCAAGTGAAGCGATAACGGAGGGAATCATTGCTGATAAAATAGATGTTTTATACAATGGAGAAAAAATAGCAAGCACTTCAATAAAAGACATCGGCCGGAATCTTTCTCAATTCCCTTTTCTGCTCATGCTCGAGCAATCTAAAACGGAGCAATTAATGCTGAAATTCCTGGAAAAGCATGGATGTAATGTTGAAAGAAATGTTCGTTTAAATAGCTTTGAAGAAGATGAAAACAGGATAATAACCGGGGTGACAATGCCTGATGGATATGAACAAACAATAACCTCAAAATATTTAATAGGTGCTGATGGAAGCAGGAGTGCCGTCAGAAATTCCCTGAATATTCCTTTTAACGGCATATCCTACCCTATGCCAATTTTCATTATCGACTGTGGTTTTATATCCAGATTTAGTTCAGAGGTAATTTACTTTGATTTTTCGAAAAAGTCAGTTGCCGGTTTTTTTCCATTAAGAAACCAAAGGTGGCGGGTGGACGGCAGTTTTCCCGGTAAAGCGAAAAAAACAAATAACATTACTCTGGAAACTGTTACAAAAGGTCTTCGCAACTGGAACAACCTGAATTTTGATTTGCACAACACCGAATGGTTTTCAGTTTCACATTCACAACAAAAGTACGCTCGTAACATTCGGATTGGAAACTGTTTTTTAGCTGGCGATTCGGCACACGTCAACACACCAGTTGGTGCACAGGGCATGAATACCGGACTTCAGGATGCTCACAATCTGGCCTGGAAAATGGCTTTTGTGCTAAAGCAAAAAGCAAACCCGGAATTGCTTGATTCCTACTCTACAGAACGGCTGGGCATCTCAAAAGGATTTGCACAATATGCCGATGCGATTTTCAGATTGGTCACAAATACTAATCTCGCTGTCAGGCTGTTCAGAACATTTGTTCTGAAAAGTTTCTTCAAAAGGATATTTCCAAAACTGGAAAACAATGAAAAATCACGCCTGATGTTTTTTAAATCCATCTCCCAAATTGACATTCATTATAAACCGAATTACAATACATACAAAGATCTGGAAAAGCCATTCTCTCGTGAAACTCCAAAACCCGGTTATCGACTCCCTTACATAGATTTTACTTATGAAAACAAAAATACAAACAGCCACCAAATTTTAAATGCATCCGCATATACGCTTTTGGTATTTGCAGAGGAGTTAACACCCGAGATACAATCCATCTCAGATAAGTATGAACTGACAACGGTACTGTTAAAACATCTGCCCGAAACAGATACGATTTACAAAATACTGGGTATTGCACACACTGGATATTACCTTATTCGCCCTGATATGTACATTGAAATACGTTCAGCTACAACCGATACCGAAAACTTGAACAGCCATTTAAATCGACTATTATTAAAAATAGATCGTTAGTCCCGATGCATCGGGATAGACCGTTAGATCTTAGATGCTGAGCATAGCGAAGTCCCGCATGGCAGGACTAGATAAATGTAAATCATTAAATATAAGCAAATTGTATTCACAAAAAAATAGATTTTCATATGCCTGATAATCAATAAAATAAGAAATATTAACGAAATATCATTTAAAGCTTTGATTTTCAAAATATTTGCAACTGATTAATTCAGTTGTGAGCGGACACAGAATATATTAAAGATGTCAGGGCTACGCCCCTAAAACCATTAGTAATATCTATTTCTACGAAAATATCAGGGCTACGCCCCTAATTATTTGTGCTAATATGACTTAGGGGCGCTAGCCCTGTAATCTTCGTAGAAAACATTTATTGATAAATTATGAGGGGCGTAGCCCTGATATCTTATATTTTCAGTATCATTTCATTCGTATATAATTAAGTTATGTTATTGGCCTCATGGAACTTGCATGAGAAGTTGTATTGACTGCGTCGATCTTCGATTCATGCTCTTGATGTGAGTTTCTCACTCATGCAACTTTCATCCATAAGCTTTTAATCATGACGTGCATAAGTTAATTAGTAAATTATTCGGATGAAGATTATAGTCTATAATAAAATTCGAAAAATTATCTAATCAGCTACCTAGAATCTGTATTGCTAATACTAATCCCTTTGTGCTCTTTGTGTCTTTGTGGGCAACAAAAATATCTCCCACAAAGACACAAAGAGCACACGAAGAAAAAAAATATTTATAATCAAAACTTAATTGCACATAACATGAAACTAAGAAATTATCTGTTCGAATTTGAAGACCTGGCATGGTTTCCCAACACAATACGGGAAAGCATGACCGACTATCTGCGTTACCTCATCACAAAAGTTGATTTTTACCGCCCTATTGCTCCATCGATAATCGAAGAATTAATAAGAACAAATGCAAATCAGATCATTGATTTAGGCTCGGGCGGTGGCGGTGCCATTGAGCAAATACATCATGACCTGAAGCAATTGTCTGAGACTGATATAAAAATTATCCTAACTGATAAATATCCCAATACAAGCGCTTATGCATTTCTTAAAGCCAAAACCAATGGGGCAATTTCTTTTCATAATTCTCCTGTTGATGCTGCCGATGTTCCATTATCATTAAAAGGATTCAGAACAATTTTCTCAAGTTTTCATCATTTCGATAATGGTTTGGCCAAAGCAGTTTTAAAAAATGCCGTTGATGCCAAATCAGGGATTGGGATTTTTGACGGTGGCAATAAAAACATTCTTGCTATACTGGCTATTCTTATTGTACATCCCTTAGTTTTCCTCATTTTTACACCATTCTTTAAACCATTCCGTTTCTCCAGAATATTGTTTACCTATATCATTCCCATTATCCCGTTTTGTACAGTTTGGGATGGCATTGTTTCCATCATTCGTTTATACAAGCCAACCAAGCTTATGCAAATTGCCAACGAAGTTGAGCCCTATGCATATAAATGGCGTTCAGGAAAAATGAAAAGCAAATATGGTTTGAATGTTACATTTCTGATTGGACACCCTATTGTATAAATAGACACTTCAAATTCAATGAGGGATGTGTGAATTATACAACTCTTCCAGGAAATTATGTAACGCAATAGTCGATAATCCTCAATAATTTTGATTGTGCTATATAAACAAATCTTGCTCAATTGCTAAAAATTACAACTATGTTTCATCATGTTAAAGAACTTCAGTTCAACGCAAGGGTTTCTAAACCCGATGTACGTTTTGCAAAATTACTCCTTGAACAATTTGGAGGGCCTAATGGAGAACTCAAAGCAGCCATGCAATATTTTGTTCAGGCTTTTGGTTGCAGAAAATCAAATCCTGACGTATATGACATGCTCATGGATATTGCTACCGAAGAGTTTAGTCACCTCGAGATTGTAGGTGCAACTGTTCAAATGTTATTAACCGGCGTAAACGGTGAATTAAAAAATGCTGCGGACGAATCTGATTTAACCAAAATGTTAGATGGGAAACCGGCAAAGGAAAATTATATACACGAAGCCATGACAAATCCCCATTTCTTTGTTGTTAGCGGTGGAACACCTACACTTACCGATAGTGTTGGCAATCCATGGAGTGCAACTTACATAATGGGCATGGGAGATTTAACAGCTGATCTTCGTTTAAATATAGGAGCAGAAACCAGTGCGAAAATGGTTTATCAGAACCTCATGAAATTCACCGATGATCCTTTAGTCCTGGAATCTTTACGTTTTTTAATGACCAGAGAGGTTGCACACTTTCAAATGTTTGAAGCAGCTTTAAACAGCATTCAGCCAAACTTTCCTCCAGGAATTTTACAAAGCGACCCACGATTTAGCAACAAATATTTCAACATGTCAAATGGCAAAGATTTCAAGGGTCCTTGGAACGAAGGTAAAAGTCCGGAAATGGGAGAAGATTGGCAATATATTGCCAGTCCACTTGAACATGTGCAACAAACCAATGGTTTGTTGGACGAAAAAGCCAAGGGGACAGAGAGAACAGAAAAATCTGTGCAAAAGAAGAATAAATCAATAAGTGCAAAACGCAAAGCGGAAGCAGATAAAGCTGCTCCTCCAGAAAAAGGAGTAATGAGTTGGTAAGAACTGAATAAGGACTTGAAAATTAAATACATACCAATAATAAAGAAATATGCCTCTTTCAAATGGTGTAATGATGCAATATTTCCACTTTTATACTCCTGCTGATGGGAAATTGTGGAAACAATTGGCAGAAAATTCCAAAAGTCTGGCTGAGTTAGAAATACCTACTATTTCGATCATCCTAACTGTATTGGCTGGACAAGAATGGGGAAAAAAGATAACCAACGCGGAATGGCTGTTTTAATCAGTAATGGGGATGAGGGAGTTAAGTACATGGAAACAGGTTCGCCTGACACAACTTATGTTGATATTACGAAACATATAGAGGGTTCCATAACTACTAATAAGGATGGATGGGGAGAGTTTCGTTGTCAAGGTGGTTCCGTTTCGGTATGGGTGCCGGAATAAATACAAAATCATTAACGATAAAAACAGAGATATTAACAAAGACATACGGAATGGTTTGAACATAAACCCTCTGAACTCAACTAAAAAAATGGATTCAGGTATTATAACAGTTTTGTTAATCCTTAGTGTAACAGTAATTATGCTGGTACTCGATGTCGTTCGCATCGACATTGTTGCCATAGGCTGCATGCTGGCGTTAGGCTGGACCGGAATATTAATCCCGCAGGAGATGTTCTCCGGGTTTTCCAGTAATGCCGTAATTGCCATGCTGAGCGTGATGATTCTGGGGCGGGGCATTGCCCGCACCGGAATTATGGATGGATTTTCAAAATTTATAATCAAAAAGGCTGGCACCCGAAAACGAAATTTAGTTGGATTACTATCTATTTCAACAGGATTACTGTCGGGATTAATTCAAAACATTGGTGCAGCTGCGCTTTTTTTGCCCGGAATATTGCAGGTATCACGCCGCACCAAGATTCCTGCATCATCACTCATCATGCCCATAGGGTTTGCAGCCATACTGGGGGGAACCCTTACGATGGTTGGCTCGGGCCCGCTCATTCTGATTAATGACCTATTACTGAATGAAGGCCATGAATCCTACAACCTCTTTAGCGTAACTCCTGTTGGCCTTGTGCTGCTGTTGTCGGGTGTAGGTTATTTTTTGCTGTTTGGGAGCAAAATTTTACCCAAAAAGAATGTTGGGGAATCAGGAAAAACAGAGCAGGAAAAGCTGGTGGAGAGACTTAAATTACCAGAAAACATCAAATTGCTAACCGTCACCCGTGAAAGCTCATTGATTGGAAAAACAACGGAAGAGGCTGGTTTATGGCAAACTTACCATGTTAACCTCTTAGGCATGGGAAAGGAAGACGATGTGGTTTACGCCCCTTGGCGTAAAACCAAATTTGAGGATGGACAAACCCTTGCCATTTTGGGCTCTGCGGAGAAAATTGAGCAATTTGCAAAAGACTTTCAGATAGAGGTAATCTCTGAGTCTCCCTATTTCTCTGATGATTTTAACCCCAATGTCAGCGGTTTTGCCGAGATAATTATTCCCCCGGGATCAGAACTTTGCAGGAAATGTTTAAGAGAGTACTCCCTGAGAAAACGCTACGCTGTAGAGCCGGTCATCCTATTCAACAATGGGGAAAGAGTGGAAGCTGATTTTTCTGATGTGGAAATACGCCCGGGTGATACCCTGATAGTTTACGGCAGGTGGGACAAAATAAAGGATTTGAAAGAGAGCAGTGACTTTGTTGTACTCACCGAATTTGAAGTGCCTAAAAAAGACAAGTCAAAAACCTGGCCGGCAATAGGCTGCTTTTTATTTGCCATTACCCTGGCTATGGTAGGTTTTCCCATTTCCATGGCATTTCTTACCGGGGCTCTTTGTATGATTTTAACCCGTGTATTGAATATCGGCGAAGCTTACGAGGCCATTGAATGGAAAGTGGTTTTTCTGCTGGCGGGATTGATTCCATTGGGCGTGGCCATGCAAAAAACCGGCGCTGCCATGTTTCTTGCCGAATCCATCATGAGGGTAGTGATTGATTTACACCCTGTTTTCATCGTGTTGATGGTTGGTGTGTTGTCAACGGTTTTTTCACTGTTTATGTCCAACGTAGGAGCAATTGTAGTCTTGGCCCCCTTGGTAATGGGCATGGCAGACATTGCCGGAATTGACCCCAGGCCATTGGTGCTGATGGCAGCCGTTTGTGCCGCAAACTCATTTATCTTACCCACACATCAGGTTAATGCGTTCCTGATGTCATCGGGTGGATATCGCAATGCCGACTATATCAAGGCAGGCAGCGGAATGACCATCCTGTTCCTAACCATTACAGTCTTACTGTTCTATTTCTTTATGATTTAATTTATATCTGCGCGGTAAAACCTTTTAAAAAATCCGAATTATGCAATTTTTTTAAAGATAAAATTTTTCTGAAAATATTGAACTTCCATTCCGCCTCAGGAAAAAGGCGTTAAAAAAATCAATGTTGTTTTCGTTAAGAAAACCATGTTGTTTGAGCGAAGCGAGTTCATGGTTTTTAGAAACGAGTCATCATTGTAATTTGATTCTTTAGTGCGTAAACAGCTTATGACGAGTTCAACCGAATACAATTTGTTTCAATTATGATAATGAGGTTAAAACAATATTGATTTTTAGTCTTTTTCCTGCAGCGGCGGCATTTTTTGTTTACTTTTTTTTGCTGTTGAAAAAAAGTAAAAGCCCGTGCGGCTTGAGCACTTAAATATAGGGAACTATTTTCCCTGAAAATAATGAATTTGATTTTACCAACTAAAAACAACACCATGCTGATAAAACACTATTTCATCAACAAGATTGCCCACAGTTCATACATCCTGGCAGGATCAGATGCATGTGCCGTTATTGACCCGCAACGCGACATTGATGTTTACATTAAAGAGGCACGCGAACTGGGTGTTGTAATCACCCATATTCTGCAAACTCATATGCATGCCGATTTTATTTCCGGACACATGGACCTTGCAGAAAAAACCGGCGCAAAAATCTATGTGGCCAAAATGGCAGAATGCACTTTCGATCATGTGGCGTTAAGCGAGGGCGACACCATAGAGATTGAAGACATTGATATCAAAGTGCTGGAAACCCCCGGACACTCACCTGATCATCTGTGCTTTGTAGTTGTGGATAGAGCCCGAGGCGACGAGCCTGTTTGCACTTTTGTGGGCGATACCCTGTTTGTTGGCGATGTGGGGCGTCCCGACATATTCCCCGATATAGCCCAAGAGCTTTCCGGAAAGCTATACCACAGCCTGTTCGATAAGATTTTAAAGCTTCCCGACTTTTGTGAAGTACTGCCTGCACATGGTGCCGGCTCTCTTTGCGGACGGGCAATGGGTGCCAAGTGGCGATCAACCATCGGGTACGAAAAGAAATACAACGCCGCATTGCAAATCAAGGATAAGACTGAATTCATCAAATCACTTACCGATTACATGCCCCCTGCGCCCGATCACTTTAGCCGGTGCAACGAGATCAATCGCAAAGGGCCTGCGCTTATTTCGCAACTTCCCCGTATGAAAGAGCTTAACGCAAAGACTTTCAAAGAGATGATTGAAAATGAAAATGTTGCTGTGGTAGATACCCGCAGCTACCTGGCTTTTGGCAGTCAGCACATTCATGGTTCGTGGAGCCTGGACTTCAATGGCAACCTGCCCACTTTTGCAGGTTGGGTACTGCCAATTGACAAGGACTTGCTGGTGGTATCAGACAGTTTTAAAGAAGCCGATGAAACAAATGTTTGGCTTAGGCGAGTTGGTCAGGATCGTGTTGTGGGTTATCTGGATGGTGGCATGTCCGCCTGGGTAACCAATGGTTATAAAACCAACCAGGTAACACAAATTTCAGCTGAAGATTTGCATGAAATGGTGACAGGTTCTGAAAAGTTCGTTTTGCTTGATGTAAGAGCGAAACAGGAGTTTGAGGACAGCCATATAGAGAAAGCCGTTAACATCCCGGTGGCTGATTTACGTGAACGGCATATCGATCTCAATAAGGACGATACGATAATTACGATTTGCAGTTCGGGGAATCGCAGTAGTTTGGGGGTAAGCATTCTAAGTCAGCATGGTTTTAAAAACCTCTACAATGTTGCCGGAGGCATGTCAGGTTATAGTGCTGCCGGTTATGCCAAACGCTGTGCCGTTTGTCAAAACCCTCACGGTTCAAGGTATTATTCTCGAATTGAAGAAGTAAAAATGCATTTTAATCAGTAAATTATGGAAACAATTGCTTCCGTTTTTACAGATGCCCGCTGGTCGCCCTATGCCGTTGGCATAGGCATTGGGTTATTGAGCTGGCTCAGTTTTTTAATTTCGGGCAAACCCATTGCCACTTCCACCACATTTGCCAGAGCCGGTGGTTTGATTGAGAATTTAATTACCGGAGGCAAAGCAAAACGAAGGCCCTACTACAAAAAAATAAAACTTAACCTCAACTGGCAGTGGATGCTGGTGATGGGTGTAGTGGCAGGGGCGTTTTTATCGGCAATTATCTCAGGCGATCTTCAGGTTGGTGTGTGGGTACCATCACTTTGGGCTTCAGCTTTTGGCGATAGCGCAATCCTTAGGGTAATTGTCGCTTTGACCGGAGGAGTTATTCTCGGCTTCGGCGCACGTTTTGCCGGTGGATGCACCAGCGGACACGGCATCAGTGGCACACTGCAACTTGCTGTTTCAAGCTGGGTTTCGGCCATATTTTTTTTTATTGGAGGCATTATAACTGCCCATTTAATATTTCATGTTTTTGCATATTAAAATTGAAACTAAAGGAACAAATTGGTTTTCTCACTCCCTTTTGGGTCGAGATAAATGAAGAAAAAGTAACTCTATTGAATATTTAGCAAATCAAAAAAAATGAAAAAACTATTCCTGACAATAATCTTTTCTGGGCTGCTTTTTTATACATATGGCCAGTTTAGCCTGGATGTATCCGGCGGATTGGCTGGACAAACCTATAACAAGGCTCAAATTCCTAACGAAGAAGGAACTCCCTTTGATTTGTATAAAGATTTTCAAATACAGACACCTGTGATGTACTATAACTTAAAACTCGGTTATAGCTTCAGGGATAAAAACCACATATTTTTACTGTATGCACCTCTAAGTGTAGATTATGAGGGTGCAGCACCATTTGATATCAGGTTTCAGAACACAACATTTCTTGAGGAACAAATTATAAATGCACGCTATAAATTTAACAGTTATAGAGCGACATATCGCAGAGACTTTTACAGCTCTGATAAATGGATCGTTGGCATTGGCTTAACTGCAGAAGTCCGGGATGCAAAAATTCGTTTATCGGAATCTAACACCATAGAGAAAAAGGCAAATTTTGGGTTTATGCCTTTATGGCATTTATATGCTGGATACAACTTAAACAATTGGATTCTTTATTTTGAAGGAGATGGTTTGGCCAATAGCTCCAGAAGAACTTTTGACTTATATCTGGGAGGGAAAAGACAAATTAATGAGCGTTTGATGTTAAAGGTAGCATACAGATTAGTAGAAGGAGGTAAAGATGTAAAAGCTGTTTACAACTTTGCCATGTTGCATTTTGCTAACTTGGGTGTGATCATTAACTTTTAACTACAATAGATCTAATCCCTCTAAAATCGGGATTAGATCATGAGATGCTAAGCTCAGCGAAGCCTCGCATAGCGAGATTAGACCACAGAAAACAGGTTTGCACACATCTGTATTTCTGACATTTAAAAACTCAACAAACTTTTATATCTATGAAAAATAAAAATATTGAACCACACATCAAGGAAGATCCGGATAGAAGACCCTTGTTTTTTGGTTTGGGTTTTGGCATCCTGTTCGGCTTTCTTCTCCACAAAGGCGGTGCAACCAAATATGATGTGATTGTAGGGCAATTGCTACTCACCGATTTTACAGTGTTGAAAATAATGCTTTCGGCAGTGGCAACAGGGATGATTGGAATTTATTTTATGAAATCCATGGGATGGATTAAGCTTTCCATTAAGAGCGGCTCAGTGGGCAAGAACGTGATTGGTGCTCTTATTTTTGGCGTTGGCTTTGCCATTTTGGGCTATTGCCCCGGCACCATTGCCGGTGCCATTGGCAACGGTTATTTAGATGCAATTGTTGGCGGAATGGCAGGCATTGTTCTGGGTACCTGGATTTTTGCAGTAACTTACTCCAAATTAAAAAATGGCATCCTGAAAAAAGGCGATTTTGGAGATATAACCTTGCCGCGCTTACTAAAGGTAAACGATTGGGCGGCAGTGGTACCGGCAGTTACCCTGATTGTTCTTTTGCTGTTTTGGTTTGAGAGTGTCGGGTTATAAGTATTCAACGCATAAATCAGCAATATCAAAATCAACCCGTTTGCCTCTAACCCGGGCGTGAACTAAATCGGAGTGTTTAAAAAAACATGTTCGTTTTATCTTTAATAAGGTTGACTTTAGTTGCAAATATTTCTACCAAAATTAAATTATTAAACATAAGGTCTTTAAAACCTCAGGAGAAATACAAAATCGCATAAAAACAAAACTTATTCTTTAAATCAATAGATTATTAGAGTTTTATAAATTTAATCATTATTGTCCGGGAAAATAATTCCATATTATTTAAGTGCTCAAGCCGCACGGGCTCTTACTTTTTTTCTACAGCAAAAAAAAGTAAGCAAAAAATGCCGCCGCTGCAAGTAATTTCCTAAAAATCAATCTTATTGTCTAAAATCCGGGAAACTCGCTACGCTCAAACAACCCGGATTTTTTAACGACAATAAACTTGATTTTATTAACGGAAATTCCTTGAGGCGGAAGTAAGCCCCCATTAATAGCAAAAATTAATAAATACCTCACGAATAAACGATTGTCAATATGGTCAAATATTTTAATCGGACACCAGTGAAATTTAATACTTATGTAACATGAATCAACTAAAAAAGACCAATAGAATCTTAATATTCTTCTTGCTCATTGTAGTTTTTCTCTATTTGGGCGCTCCGTTTTTAATCCCATTTATATTTGGGATTTTCTTCGCATTCCTGATGGTTCCCCTCTGCAAATTCCTCGAAAAAATAAAGTTAAATCGTACCATCGCCGCATTATTAAGTACTCTGGTTGTATTTATCATTTTCGGAGGCATTCTTTTCTTGTTTATAACTCAAATCAATTTATTTGTATCCGATATGCCGTCGATGGAAGACAAAGTAATGTCTTTAATCAAAAGCGGCCAAAACAGAATTGAAGCCATAACCAATATATCTCTAAGCCAGCAGGATGAGATCCTTGAGGAAAGATCGGGACAGATCATCGAGAAAATTGAACCTTTCGTAACCAACTTTTTCGGAAATGTATTAAGTACTGTCTTTAGTTTCTTTTTGGTATTGATTTATCTGTTTTTACTACTATTGTACAGAAAGAAGATATTTGATTTCCTGATGATGTATGTTTCACAGGAACAAGAGAGCTCTACTAAAGAGACTCTCAGCAAGATCAGTCATGTCGCATTTCACTATTTATGGGGTCGGGCGAAAGTGATGATACTTTTGGGAATCATGTTTTTCATCACTTTTATACTCTTCGGACTTCCTTATGCATTACTGTTTACTTTATTCGGTGCAGTAATAACCATCATTCCATATTTTGGCCCTTTACTAAGCGGTTTGCTACCAATTTTGTTTTCCTTTATCTATTTCGACAGTCTGCAAAAGATTTTAATCTTCTCTTCTATAGTTATTGTTATTCAACTAATTGAGAGCTATGTACTCGAACCACTAATTCTCGGGAAAGAAGTCGAAATAAATCCACTGGTCATCATTGTCACTATAGTTGTGGGAGGAATAATTTGGGGTTTAGCCGGAATGATATTGTTTGTTCCAATTATTGCAATGGTTAAAATCATTTCGCTCAACCAATCTAAGCTAAGACCCATCGGCTTTTTACTAGGACAAAGAGATAAGGATGAATTCAAAAAATAGAAGAATATGAAGAAATTTCAGTACTTATGGGAAGATCTCAATTCAAGTTTTTGGTTTATTCCTGTCATGATGCTTATGCTTGCAAGTGGCTCGGCCATGGGTTTAATTTATCTCGATAGCCAAACGTCCTACACTCCGGATGGTGTTTTAAAATACCTTTTGCCTGCAAGTATTGATTCTGCTCGCAGCATACTAGTCATCATAGGCGGAGCCATGATTGGCGTGGCAGGTACTGTTTTTTCCATTACGTTGGTGGTGCTCACTTTGGCATCCTCTCAATTGGGCTCCCGTTTGGTTAGAAATTTTATGTACGACAAACTAAATCAGGTTGTTTTAGGAACCTATGTCTCTTCTTTTGTCTATTGCCTAATTGTTTTAACTTCTATAAAAGATAGCACCGACTTTAATTTTGTTCCGGCCATTTCTGTTCTGGTCGCGCTGGTATCGGCTATGATTGGTATTATCCTGCTGGTCGTTTTTATTCATCATGTTTCCATGAGTATCCAATCCGATAAGGTGATCTCCGATATTTCAGAATCCATGTCAAAGAGTATCAAAAAGCTCTTTCCTGATGAAATTGGCCTTGAAGAAGAAAATGCAATTCCCGACATAAACGCCCTGAAAACAGAATATGCTTATAAGCAAAAAATCACCAACAGCAAAAGCGGCTATTTGCAATCTATTGACGGACAAGGCCTGATGAATCTTGCTGTAAACAATGACTGTGTCATTGTTTTGCGTTTCCGACCCGGAAACTTTCTCACTCAGGGAATGGTCCTTTGCGAGGTTTTTTGCAATGAAGAGTGCAGCAAAAATTTGCATGAAAAGATTCAAAATGATTTCATACTTGGAAAAGTCCGCACCCCTTTACAGGATGCGGAGTTCTCAATTCATCAGATGGTTGAAGTAGCTGCAAGAGCCCTATCGCCCGGAGTGAACGACCCCTATACTGCCATTGCCTGCATTGACAACTTGACATCCATCATGTGTTACCTGGCTGGCGCAGAGTTCCCCTCACCATACCGTTACGACTCCCAGGGTAAATTAAGAATTGTTGCCGATACCCATACTTTTTCCGGTATGCTGAACACAGCTTTTAACCAAATCAGGCAATATGGTGAAGGTAGTCCGGCAGTGCTTATACGGTTAATGGAGGCAATGCTAACCATAAGCACTTTTACAAGAAATAAAAATCAACAAAAACTCATTAACCTCCATGCTAAAATGATTATGAATGCCGCTAAAAATTCATTTTCAGAAAAACATGACCTGAAAAACATGAAAGACCGATATAAAACTTTAAAACATAAAAACTTACCAAATGCAGAACAATAAATTGATTGTAATAGGTGGAGATGCTGCTGGTATGACAGCAGCCTCCAAAGTGAGGCGTGAGCAACCTGAATGTGAGATTGTAGTCTTTGAGCGAGGCATTCATACCTCCTACTCTGCTTGTGGAATGCCCTATTACATAGGTGGGCAAATTGAATCTGAGGAACAACTGATTGCCCGTAAACCCGAAGTCTTCAGGCAAAAACAATATATTGATGTACGCACTCGTCATGAGGTGATTGAAATTGATCCCATCAGCAAGCGCGTAAAGGTTAAAAGTCTCGATGAAGAGAACGTTTTTTGGGAACCGTGGGATGATCTGCTTATAGCCACAGGCGCCTCACCAATTGTACCCGAAATGGAAAATGTTGATGCCGGTGGAATATTTACTCTCTCAACGCTTCAAAGCGGAATTGATGTTTTTAATTTCGTTAATGAGAAAAAACCGACCAAAGCAGTGGTGGTAGGTGGAGGATACATTGGCATTGAGATGGCTGAAGCTTTTCTCGATCGATCAATGGAAGTTACCCTAATCGATATGGCTCCACAATTAATGGCTACTTTCGATAAGGATATGGCCGACCTTATTTTTGACTACATGACGGAACAGCAGGTAAAGGTTTTATTAGAAGAGAAACTAGTGAAGTTTGAAAAGAATCCCGATGGTAGTGTAAAAACGGTAATAACCGACAAACAATCCATCCCTGCCGACATTGTCATTCTTGGTATGGGCGTAAAACCCAATTCTGAACTGGCAGCACAAGCCGGCATAAAATTAGGTGCCAATAACGCCATTTGCGTCAACCAGCGGCTTGAAACTTCTGCGCCCAATATTTGGGCAGCAGGCGATTGCGCCGAATCCTTTCACCTAATTACCCAAAAACAGGTTCACATTGCTTTGGGTACTGTTGCCAACAAGCATGGGCTGGTTGCGGGAATTAACATCAGTGGTGGCAGTGCCCGGTTTCCCGGCGTTTTGGGTACTGCCATCACAAAATTTAACGGTCTCGAAATTTCATGTACGGGCATATCCGAAAAAGAAGCAATAAAATTGAAACTTGATTATCAGGTGGAAACAATCACTTCATCTTCACCGGCAGGCTACTATCCCGGATCCGAAAAAATCACGGTGAAGCTTTTAGTTGACCAAGCCACCAAGCGGATTTTAGGCGGACAAATTATTGGATACCAAGGTGCAGCCAAGCGCATCGACACCATTGCAACAGCCATTACGGCAGGATTTACCGTACAACAATTGGTGGACCTTGATTTGGCTTACGCCCCACCATTTTCTACCGTTTGGGATCCGGTACAAATTGCCGCGCGAAAATTTATTTAATGATTGATTCAACATGGAACAAACCGTTGAATTCTATCACAATGTGATAGAATATTTTAAAACAAACTACCTTAATTATGCATTTATCCTGCTATTTTTTATTGCAGGGTTCGTGATAACCAATTTTATAAAAAATAAAGTTAGACGGCGCTTAGTTAGAAAATCACCTAACCATATTACTGCATCATTTATATCGCAAATTATCAGCTTTGTTCTGAAAACAGTAGTGATTTTTATAACCCTTTATTTATTGGGTCTCAATGCTTTTACCAACAAAATTTTGGCCGGAGCGGGATTGTTAACCTTTGTCATTGGGTTTGCATTGAAAGACATTGGAGAAAATTTTTTGGCAGGAATTATCCTTGCCTTTAAGAGTCCATTTAGAATAGATGATTTAATTGAAATAAACAGCATTGAAGGGTTTGTGAAAGATATAAACATTCGTGAAACGCTAATAAAAACACCTGATGGCAAGGATGTTTTTATACCTAACGCCATAATTCTAAAAAACCCATTGTTTAATTACACCATTGATGGTTTTTTGCGATACGAATTTATGATCGGAATCACTTATCAAAACAAACCCACGGAAGCCATAAAGTTAATTCTTGAAACAGTAAACAATGTAGATGGAGTTTTAAAAGGCTCTAAAAAGCCCGCCATCACGATCAATGAACTGGCTACAACCACCATAAATATAAGGGTGATGTTTTGGGTTGATACATTTAAAACGACCAACCGGTCTTTGCATCACAGCATCCGGTCAAAGGTGATGGATGATGTTGTACTCGCATTAATTGCAAACGGTTTCAATCTGCCCACCCCTGTTGTAGTAATAAACAACAATGAACCATCAAATCCATTGAACCCAAAAGTTGAGACAAACAAAAATGGAATAATAAAACCGTAAACTGTTTTATATCAAGTCAGACTCATTTAATAAAAAACGCGGCTCTTTCATTCTAACCTCAAAAAAACTACTCCATTTGATCTATTATCATTTCCATTCTTCATTTTTTTTACCATTTTTACGCCTTTGTTAATTGCGAAATAACACCCTGTTATCAATTATGACAAAGGAAACTGCCTCAACAACCAAAAGCAGCGGACTGCTAAAATGGGTTGAACAGCTGGGAAACAAACTCCCTCATCCATTCTGGATGTTCGTATGGATCACCATCATAATTATTGCAACCAGTGCTGTGGCGGCATTATTTGGCCTCAGTGCCACCGACCCCGGAACCGGGGAAGAAGTTTTTGCCAAAAACCTGGTTTCCGGCGAAGGCTTGCGCCGCTTTTTAGAAGAGATGGTCACCAACTTTGCCCATTTTGCACCCTTCGGACTGGTTTTAGTCATGCTGATGGGTGTTTCGGTGGCCGAACGCAGCGGATTGCTGACCATCGTTCTGCGAACCATGGCATTTGCCGTTCCCCGCAAAGTGGTGCTTCCCTTTATTTTCATAATTGGTGCCTGCGGCAACATTGGTTCCGATGCAGGTGTAGTTATTGTTCCCCCCATTGCAGCACTCATATTTATGCAGATGGGACTGCATCCCATTGCCGGGCTAATTGCCGGTTATGCAGGTGCCACCGCCGGATTTACGGCCAATTTTTTCATTGCCGGCACCGATGTATTGTTGGCCGGTATTTCAACAGAAGTGGCCGCCGGAATTGATCCCGATATTGAAGTGAGTGCCACTGCCAACTGGTACTTTATGATAGCCAGTACGGTGATGCTCGGTCTGGGTGGTGCGTTTATAGTCTCCAAATTCACCATACCAAAATGTAAAAACTTTGCCATTGGCGATGAAGGCATTGAAGCCTTTAAAGAAACCCCAAAACTAACCACAAAAGAAAAAAAGGGAATGCTTTATGCTGGACTTTCGGTGCTGATCTTTATTACACTTATTGCATTGCTGGTAATTCCCGACGGAGCTCCTCTCCGGAATCAAGAGTCCGGCGGCATTGTTCCATCCCCTTTTCTGCGCGGATTGGTTCCCATTTTGTTCTTCTTTTTTGCCATTCCGGGATATGTGTATGGGAAAATAACCGGCTCCATTAAAAAACCCGACGATTTACTGAAGTTCATGGAACAGGGTATGAAAGATTTGTCGGGCTATATTGTTCTGATGCTGGTTGTGGCTCAGTTTATAAATCTTTTCAGCTGGAGTCGACTGGATACCATATTGGCCATTAATGGTGCGGAATTTCTGCAATCTTCCGGTCTCACCGGCCCGTTTATGTTTACTTTGTTCATGATGTTGGTGGCATTTCTCAATATTTTTATTGGAAGCGGCTCGGCCAAATGGGCCATTTTTGCACCCATCTTTATCCCAATGCTCGCGCAATTGGGATACAGTCCGGCATTCATTCAGCTGATGTACCGCGTGGGCGATTCCATCACCAATTGCATCAGTCCGCTTTATATCTACTTCCCCCTGCTTATCGGCTGGGTTAGAAAGTATGATAAAAACATAGGTATAGGTACTATTATATCCTTACTGATTCCTTATGCAGTCGTATTGTTCATTATGTGGGTTGTATTGCTGTTTGTGTGGTACTGGCTCGGTATTCCAATTGGTGTTGGAGAAGGAATATATCTGTAAAAAACATAGCATAAAATAATTACTAATCCCCAGTGCCATTAGGCATTGGGGATTTTTATATTTCATACAAATCTGAATGTCAATTAAATCTATATTTTGTTTACTTAGTACAATTTGATAATCAGCGGCTTAATAATTTGCAATTATTATAACTTTTATCTATTTTCACCTTTTGTGAAATGCCGGAACATTTTTCATCATCAAAAAAACAGGGGGTAAAATTGATTCAAATTGCGGGAACTATGCCATACAGACGTTTACCAAATACCGATCAGGCTAGACTTAGGGCACTTAAGTCTGCAGTAAAAAAGGGGAACTCCTTAAATCCCATTGATCTGGCCTTTTCTCAAAAACTGCTTTTAGAACTTAAAGCATTCCTCCCTCATTTTGAACAAGTTTTAAATCAATATCAATACAATCGGGAACGGCAAGCCAATACAGGAAAACAACTTGGAGAGCATTATAAATCTGCACGACTATATGTTTCGCACTTTTTCCAGGTGGTCAACTTATGCATAGCCAGAGGAGAAATAAAGCCTGAAGCAAGAACCTATTACGGCCTGGCTGTTGACGAGAAATCAGTGCCTGAAATTGGAACGGAACAACAACTGTTGCAGTGGGGAAAGAGTCTCATAAAAGGAGAAGAAGACAGAATGGCCGCGGGTGCCACACGAATCTACAACCCCTCATTGGCAATGGTTCGTGTAAAATTTGAAAAGTTTCTGGAATATTACAACATTCATAAGGATCTTTTGGCAACTTCACATAAACTTCTTGATAAGGTAAACGATTACCGTGAACAGGCTGATAAACTAATCACCACTGTTTGGAATGAAGTGGAAGCCAAAAATGAAAACCTTTCTCCCGATGAACGACGAGAAATATGCAGCCATTATGGCGTGGTATATGTATATCGGCCTTCTGAAAAGGAACACAGTTCGGTATAGTAATTCTCCTTCCCTATTTTGTAACATTTAAAAGACTTTCTATTTTATGATATCCGGCATTTTATTATGCCCGGATTATTGGTATCTTGTCCTTAACAACTAATTGCGACTTAAAAATTGATGCCATATGTACGGAAACATCAGGAATCATATCATTGAAGAAATTGAATCCATCAAATCATCAGGACTCTACAAAACGGAACGGATCATAACATCTCCCCAGGGAGCGGAGATTTCAGTTCAAAACGGAAACACAGTTTTGAACTTATGTGCCAATAATTACCTGGGTCTTTCATCACACCCAAAAGTGGTGGAGGCAGCCGTTAAAACTCTCCAATCTCACGGATATGGAATGTCATCGGTACGCTTTATTTGTGGAACTCAGGATCTCCATAAAAAACTGGAAGAGAAAATTGCCTCCTTTTTTAAAATGGAAGACACCATTCTTTATGCGGCCTGTTTTGATGCCAACGGGGGCGTTTTTGAACCTCTATTAACCGAAGAGGATGCTATCATATCAGACGAACTGAATCATGCCAGCATCATCGATGGAGTGCGTTTATGCAAAGCGGCACGTTATCGGTACAAACATGCCAACATGAACGACCTGGAAGAGCAACTGAAAAAATCACAATCACAGCGCTTCCGCATTATTGTTACCGACGGGGTATTCTCCATGGATGGCGACATTGCTCCTCTCAATATCATTTGTGATTTGGCCGAAAAATACGACGCAATGGTAATGGTGGACGACAGTCATGCATCGGGTTTTATTGGTAAAACCGGACGAGGCACCCCCGAATATCACAATGTTATGGACAGAGTTGATATTCTTACTGGTACGCTTGGCAAAGCCCTTGGCGGAGCCATGGGCGGTTACACCACCGGCAAAAAGGAGATCATTGAAATGTTGCGTCAGAAATCTCGTCCTTATCTTTTCAGCAACTCACTGGCGCCAGTCATTGCAGGCGCTTCGCTGGAGGTGTTTAATATGCTTGAGCATGACACCTCTCTGCGCGATAAAGTAATGGAAAATGCTGTCTATTTTAAAGAAAAAATAGTTAAGGCCGGATTTGATATTAAACCAACCAACTCGGCCATTATTGCTCTGATGTTATACGATGCCAAACTGTCACAGCAATTTGCCGCTGAGCTACTCATAGAAGGAATTTACGTTACCGGATTTTACTATCCTGTGGTTCCCAAAGGTCAGGCCCGAATAAGAATTCAACTCTCGGCAGCACACACCAGGGAGCAGCTGAACAAAGCCATTGAGGCTTTTATAAAAATCGGTAAGTCTTTAAGTGTTATTTAATGAGTACCAAAAATCAACTGAATCATTCGGTCTGCATTGGCTGCATCCATAAAAGGAATCAATAGTTGATTCCTTTTATCAACTTCATACTGAGAAAAGGCAGTGGAAATTGATTTCTGAATGGCAGCAATCCACTCTGCATCCTTTGAAACCACTTCACAAAGCGGCTCCAGATGTGTGTTTTCAACCATTTGAGGAGAAGCGATACAATGACGTCCCCGAAACAACGAGACCAATAATTTCAAACGCAAACCGGTGGTTTGGTATGCAGGCAAAAGAATGGCTGCGGCATTACTGATCAGTTGCTCCATCTCAGCAGCATCCACATTCCTTATAAGTTGACAGGTTTCAACCTCCAGAACTTTTCTAGCGAGTGCCCGTGAAGGGTTTTTTCCGGCAATGATTAACGGTACACCGGCTTCGGAACAGATGCGCAGGACAAAAAGTGCCGAACAATGATTTTCGGCCACTGATAAGTCGCCATGGTACAACACATATTTTCCGATACCCGTTTGTGATTTTACTTCAGTTTCACCATGAAATGCCGTTATTAAGTGAACGTTCTCATGCACTTTTTTGAAAAAATCAGCATCTCCCTCGGATATGGGTATGATACCTTTCACCTTAAAAGGACCTTTTTCCCATGCTTTTAACCGGAGAGTTTCGAGTTTGAAAAAGAGCCTTTTGAAAAAACTCTTTTCAGTTCGGCACAACGATCGGTAATAATCGGTTTCCACATTGTGCATCCGAATCCAGATGTCACGGTTTTGCAGTTCGGGAAACTGCAAAACGGCTGTGGTGTGAGTCCCCTCCAACAAAATCGGATGATTGTCCTCCCTTAACCGGCTTATAAGCTTTTCGTTTTTGCGGCTCTTCACAATATATGGCACTCTTGAAAATTGCCTGAAAACACCCGTTTCTCTTTTATAATAACAAACTTCATGGCAGTATTTTTCCAACTCCGCAGCTTGCTTGCGACTATATGTAAAACAGTGAAGAATGACCTTAACACCACGTTCTGATAGTGCTTTTACCTTATAAAACACATCCATAGCTCCTCCGTAGTCGGGAGGCCAGGGAACTGTAAAACTCACAATGTGCAGAAAACGTTTGTCCATGATTAAATCTTCAATTTATGAGCGAATATAGAAATTTTAGGTGTGATTTTTTAATGTCTCCTGAAAATGAGCCTGACTTAATGATTTATCTTCACAAACAGTTGAGTATTTCTTAACTTTGATAAAAAAATGCAAAGAGTAAAAGTTCTGGTAGATGGCAGAGTACAGGGTGTGGGCTATCGATATTTTGTTAATAACAAAGCTACACGTTACGGCATAAAAGGGTATGTCAAAAATCTTCCCGGCGGCCAGGTTGAAATAGATGCTGAAGGTGATGTTGGTCAGTTACGTGAATTTTTGGAGTCGTGTTACCAGGGGCCACCAATGGCAAGAGTCGACAATTTTCACAGGAAACAGGTCACTCCCTATGGATATACTCGTTTCCGTATATTACATCATGAGGATTTATAATGAGAGGATGATCTCTGAAATGCCAAAAAAACAATGGTTCACTTTCGTGAACCATTTCTCAGAAGTTATTTCCTCTTTAAATTCTTATTCTATTTGCGTTTACGTTCATGTTCCTGCAATAAAATCTTTCTTAGGCGGATTGATTTTGGAGTAACTTCAACATATTCATCTGCCTGAATGTACTCCAAAGCCTCTTCGAGACTAAAAATAATGGGTGGTGCAATTCTTGTTTTATCATCGGCACCTGAGGCACGCATATTGGTCAGTTTTTTGTTTTTGGTAACATTCACGGTGAGGTCTCCGTCACGATTGTTCTCTCCTATTACCTGACCCATGTAAACTTCTTCCTGAGGAAAAACAAAGAACCGGCCTCTATCCTGAAGTTTGTCAATGGCATAAGCAAAGGCTGTACCCGTTTCGTGGCAAATGAGCGAACCATTCTGACGCTTTTCAATTTGACCTTTCCAGGGCTGAAATTCAATAAACCTGTGAGCCATGACAGCCTCTCCGGCTGTGGCCGTTAATAAATTATTTCTCAATCCGATGATACCACGCGAGGGAACTATGAACTCCAAATGAACCCTGTCACCTTTACGTTCCATGGTACGCAATTCACCTTTGCGATTGGAAACCATCTCAATGGCTCTCCCTGAAAATTCATCCGGCAAATCAATGGTCAGCTCTTCAATCGGCTCATTTTTTTCACCAGCAATCTCTTTTATAATAACTCTTGGCTGACCCACCTGCAATTCGTAACCTTCGCGGCGCATGGTTTCAATAAGCACTGACAAGTGCAAAACTCCCCTTCCGTAAACATTCCAGGCATCGGCCGAATCTGTGGGCTCTACACGCAGAGCCAGGTTTTTCTCCAGCTCTTTATCCAAACGATCTTTTATGTGGCGTGAAGTAACGTATTTACCCTCTTTTCCAAAAAATGGAGAGTTGTTGATGGTAAACAGCATACTCATAGTGGGCTCGTCGATGGCGATGGGATCCAACGGTTCAGGTTTCTCCAGATCACAAATGGAATCTCCAATATCAAAACGGTCAAGTCCGATGATGGAACAAATTTCTCCGGCCACAACCTCATCGGCCTTTTCACTACCCAATCCACTAAAAACATTTAACTCCTTGATGCGTGTTTTATGAACATCTCCTTTACGACCAACCAGAGCAATGTCCATTCCGGCTTTAAGAACCCCTCTGTGTACCCTTCCAATGGCAATTCGCCCTTTGTAGGCGGAATAATCCAACGAAGTGATCAGCATTTGTGGAGTTCCCTTATTTTCTATCGGAGCAGGGATGTGTTCGATGATGGCATCCATCAGCACGCTGATGTCCTGCTTTTGCTCTTTCCAATCGTCAGACATCCAATTGTCCCTTGCCGAACCGTAAACGGTGATGAAATCAAGTTGATTCTCGGTGGCTTCAAGGTTGAACATCAAGTCAAATACCATCTCCTGAACCTCCTCGGGGCGACAGTTAGGCTTATCTACTTTGTTAATCACAACAATGGGCTTAAGTCCCAATCCAAGTGCCTTTTGTAATACAAATCGCGTTTGTGGCATGGGCCCTTCAAAAGCATCTACCAGTAAGAGAACGCCATCGGCCATGTTCAAAACCCTTTCAACCTCTCCCCCAAAATCGGAGTGACCGGGTGTATCTATAATATTGATTTTGTAATCTTTCCAACGTACCGAAACATTTTTGGACAAAATGGTAATTCCTCTCTCCCGCTCCAAATCGTTACTGTCCATTATTAATTCGCCAACATGCTGATGCTCTTTAAACAATTTCCCAGCCAGCAACATCTTGTCAACCAGCGTGGTTTTGCCATGATCAACGTGGGCAATAATGGCAATATTTCTAAGTTTTTGCATAAGTTTTTTTCTAAAAGTGGGTGCAAAATTAGTTCATTTTGAAGGATTATAAATCAATGATTTATAATCAAAAAGCCATCCGGCATTTGATTTGCAATCAAAAACCTAAATATCAACTCATTGCAGAAAAGTTAATTTTAAATAAAAAACTCTCTGCGTATCAAAACAAAAATTATTACGTACAAAACAACGTCTGCCATTTTAACAAAAAAGCGTGCCACATGTTGCAAATCAACCAAAAATTAGTAATTTGTAATTCAAGCATATGTCGGTTTAAATGAAGGAATTTTTTATAGGAGGATGAGATGATGCAAAATCGATTAACGGATGATCTGTATCCAGGGTTTTTATCGGCTCTGTTATCGGGGAATCGCGAAGAGTGCAAGATGATTGTGACACAACTGACCGACGCAGGGATTAATCGCTTCGTAATTTACGAAGCGATGTTTAAACGGGCACTGTATGATGTTGGCGAACTCTGGGAAATGAACCGCATCAGTGTGGCCACAGAGCATTTGGCTTCATCTATAACCGAATCTTTGCTAAATGACCTGTATGCATCAATTAAGGTGAAAAATGATAAGAAAAAGACAGTCATCATTACCAGTGTAGAAAAGGAACTTCATCAAATAGGCATCAGAATGATTAGTGATTTATTTGAATGCAATGGCTGGAGAACGTTCTTTCTGGGAGCCAATACACCAACAACGGAGTTGATCAGTTTTGCAAAAAAGAACAAACCTGACTTGATTGCCGTTTCATTAAGTATATACATGCATTTACCTGTTTTGGAGAACCTGCTTCAAAAAATTAAAGAAGAATTACCCGGTTTGCCTGTCTTAACAGGCGGACAAGCCTTCAGTCATGGAGGCGATGAGATGCTGAAAAAATACGATTTTGTATATTTTCAACCCGACCTTGAGCACACCCGTCAGTTTATTGAAAATATTAATTAAGAAATGAATAAAGAATATCTGCAAAACTCTGCGCGAAAACTAAAACAGGCAGCGCCTTCTGCTGCCGTTGAGTATTATAACCTTTCAGATCGGCTTTCATCTGAAGTTTCCCGGTTATTGTTATCAAGATCAGACATTTCTGAATTAGTTGGAAAAGAAAATCTGGAGATGATGAAGGACAATCATGCCAACCATGCAAGATTTATCTCCGCTCAACTCCAGAACTTCAATTCTGAAGTTCTGGTGAACACTCTGTTATGGGTTTTCAGGGCATACCGAAGTCGCGGATTTAAAGAAAACTACTGGGCAGCTCAATTAAATTGCTGGGTTACCGTATTAAAAAAAGAACTTACAGAGAAAAGTTTTGAAGAAGTCTTGCCTTTATATAATTGGATGATTGTGAATATTCCCCATTTATCTTCCCTCACAGATCCCAAAAATGGTAATTAACCGCTGATTCAATAATTATGAAACATCCATGTTAAGGAATATTGACACACAGGCGGATGATTATTCATGGATGTTCCATGTGGCCTTAAAATACAAATTATAGACACAGGAAATGCTAAACAGGGAGTTACACAATACATTATCCAACTGGACAGAAGAGTTGGCTGAGTCGCTTTCGAAAAGCTCCTCTGTTTTCCTCGCACTATTTTCAACTGAAAAGGAGTTGCTTTATGCAAACAGCAACTTTAAACAACTTATAAAGGATAATAATCCTACGGAAAGCCTTCTAAATCCTTCTTTTGACACCATTCTCTCCTTAAATGCTGAAGAATCACCACTATTTTCCGGGTATATTACAGTAGGCAACAGTCACGGACTAAATAACTCAATACTGGCTGATGTTTTTCGTAAAGGTAAACAGATACTTATTATCGGAGGTATAGATGCGCAGCAATTGATTCGTCAGAATGAAATTATGCTGAATCTAAACCGGGAAATCTCAGACTTACAAAGAGAATTGATAAAAGAGAAGCGGGAACTTGAGAATGCAAACGAAGAACTTACTGCAACCAACGAAGAATTAGACAGAGTAAACACAAGTAAAGATCGGTTTCTTTCCATTCTGGCTCATGATTTAAAAGCTCCGTTTAATTCAATTCTGGGCTTTCTTTATGTTTTATCAGAAAACTTAAGAAGTTACGATGTAGATAAAACAGAAGAGTATATTAAACTGGTGTACAATTCATCAAAAAACGTTTATGACCTGCTGGGGGATCTGTTGACCTATACCAGGGCACAATCATCAGGTTTTCCATTCGAACCAGAAATAATTGACCTTAAAGGCTTAATTGATGAAATAGCTGACATTACCGAAGCGGGCAGAAACGCAAAAGCAATTACTTTTTACAATGAAGTGAATGCAAAAACAGAGGTTTTTGCAGATATTTTTATGCTAAAAACCATCCTTCGGAACCTGATTTCCAATGCCATCAAGTTTACAAATCAAAACGGCATCATCAAAGTATCATCAATAAAACAGGGAGTTTTTGAATCCATCACCGTCTCAGATAATGGAGTTGGGATGGATACGAAAACCCTTTCGGAGCTTTTTGACACTTCAAAAAAATTCACATCAGAGGGAACTGCAGGAGAACAAGGTACTGGTCTTGGTTTGCTACTTTGCAAAGAGTTTACAGAAAGACACGGGGGACAAATTTCGGCAAAAAGCGAGCTGCAAAAAGGGAGTCAATTTACCATCATCATTCCTTCTAAAAAATAACGGGACTATACAAGCATGGCCTATATAATCCCGTCAATGTCTACTGACTCTATTATTACTCCTCAATCAATGTTATCCAGCCAAATTTATCAGGTTCTTCACCATACTGAATGGCTCGTAGTTTGTTATATAGTTTTACCGAAATCGGACCCGGGTTGCCATCCTTGCTATAAACATAGGATTTTCCGTTATCCAGATCGTCAATCTTAGCCACTGGGCTGATAACGGCAGCAGTTCCACAGGCTCCCACTTCCTCAAATGTTTCTAATTCCTCATATGGAACCGGACGACGCTCGGTTTTAAGTCCCAGATCCTCAGCCAGAGCAATTAAACTCTTATTTGTTATGGAAGGAAGTACTGATTTGGATTCAGGTGTTATATACGTATTGTTCTTGATTCCAAAAAAGTTGGCCGGGCCGCATTCGTCAATGTACTTTTTCTCTTTACTGTCGAGATAGAGCACCGCTGAGTAACCTTTCTCTTTGGCAAGGTTACCTGAAACCAGACTTGCTGCATAATTACCTCCCACTTTGATGCTTCCGGTACCATTAGGTGCAGCACGGTCATATTTGCGGGTAATCATCAGGTTGGTGGGTTTAAACCCTTCTTTAAAGTAAGGGCCTACAGGCGTAACAAAAACCATGAAAAGGTATTCGTCGGCAGGAGATACGCCAACTTTAGGTCCGGTTCCAATCAGCAATGGCCTGATGTATAGCGATGCGCCTGACTCCATAGGAGGAACAAAACGTTTGTTAAGACTGACCACTTTTTTGACTGCCTCAATAAATATTTCATCAGGAACGCGCGCCATCATGATGCCATCGGCTGATGATGCCATTCTTTTTGCATTATCTTCCAGACGGAAAATCCTGATTTTCCCGTCCTTGCCGCGAAAAGCTTTTAATCCTTCAAAAGCTTCCTGTCCGTAGTGGAGACATGTCGCAGCCATGTGCATGCTAATCATTTCGGAGGAGCTGGTCTCAAGCTCTCCCCATTTACCGTCTCGGTAGTAACATCGAACATTATAGTCCGTTTTGGTAAAGGTAAAAGATAAATTACCCCAATCAATTTCGCCAGTCATGATAAGTGGTATTATAAAGTTGTAAATGAAGGGTAAAAATACAAATATCTTTGCAAAGATGCATGTTATCGGAGCAATAAGAGTATCGATGAGAGTGCAATAATTACAATTACGATAATACGGAAGCCTTTTTCAGGAATATAACTCACCACCTTTCTGCCTGCCAAAGCACCAATAAACACTGCCGGAACCATTACAAAGTTCATCTGAAGAGAGGCCAAAGTAATTGATTCCCAAACAAAAAAATGGAGCGGCACTTTAATGATGTTTAAGGTAAGAAAGAAAATAGCTCCTGTTCCGATGAAACTGTTTTTGGGCAAACGCATGGAAAGAAGATAGAGATCGAAAATGGGCCCGGCCGCATTGCCAATCATGGTGGCAAATCCTCCGGACAAGCCGGTGAACCCTGAAAGAAAGCCGGATTTTGAAAAATCCGGCTTTTTACCGGAAAAATCAAAGAAAACGATCAATGCAAGACAACTGATGACCAGAACGGCCATCAAATTACGGAAAAGATCATCGCTGATCATCTTTCCTACCAGTACAGCCAGTAAAATTCCTGCCAATGCAAAAGGCATAAGCCTTTTTACATGAGACCAACTCATGTTTTTGCGGTAAAACCGAACTGCAAACAGATCTCCAAAAACCAGAAAAGGCAACAAAATACCGGCAGAAAACATCCCTCCATACATGATTGCCAAAACCGGAATTGTCACCATCCCGATTCCCTTTAAACCGCTTTTGGAAAAGCCAATGATAAATGCACAGGCAAGTGTTATCAACCACACACCCCATGATACCTGCAACGGGTTCAAAATCAATTCTGCCATAAATGCAAAGGAAAGCATTTATGCTGTAATGAACCGATAAACTTTGTTAATTAAAACTACCTGATGACTACCCATTCCGTAAGGAGAAACTGAATATACTTCCTTTCCCGACTTGGCTGGTTGCTGTAATTTCGCCATTTTGCACCTTAATCAACTCATTGCACAAAGGCAGTCCGAATCCGGTACCTCCTTCTCCCTGTGTTCCAGGGGTGGAACGGGTGGTCTCGGCATTAAACAAACGTAGAACTTCCGAAGCTTCAATACCAACACCTGAATCATGAATCTCTACTAAGGTTCTATCATCAAGCTGCTTATGTACGACTTTTACATAACCTCCCGGATGAGAAAATTTGATGGAATTAGAAACTAAATTTCGAACAACAGTATTCAACATGTGTTCATCAGCCACAACGGTGACTCCATCCGGTATTTGATTGTCAATGATTATCTGCTTTGCATCGGCCAGTGATTTCAGATGATTGATGGCTCGGCGTACCTGGACCGACAAATCAATATTTGTCAGCGATGCTTTAAGTTTGCCGGTTTGCGATAATGCCCAGTTCAGTAAATTCTCAACCAACTCATAAAGAGAGTGAACGTTTCCCGATAAGAGCCTAACCAACTCATAGTTTTCGATGGCATTGTTATTATTGAAGTTGGTATATAATAGCTCCATGAATCCCAGAATATTATTTAACGGATTTCTTAAATCATGGGCTATGATGTACAAGAACTTATCCTTCTGATAATTAAGCTCTTTTAAATTATCATTGGCCTTTCGAAGAGATTTTTCAAGGAGAATATGATCCGTAACATCTCTTGCTGCTGCATAAATTTTGCGGTTCTTGGCTTTGGATCTCCATTCTATATATCTGTATGATTTATCTTTGCATCTGTATCTGTTGATAAAGCTTTCAGTCTCTTTTCCATTCTGAAGTTCCTGTATTACTTTTATGGTTGCCTCAATATCATCAGGATGAATCAAATCTATAATTTTCTTGCTTTTTAATTCCTCCAAAGAGAACCCCAAAACTCTCTTCCACGAGGGGTTCAGCATGGTAAAATATCCTTTAAAATTGGCAACAGCCAATAAATCCAATGAGAGAGTGAAATAATTGTTTAATTCTTCCGATTTTTGTTTGGCAAGTCTTTCCGCATTAATAGCATCGGTTATATCGTATGCTGTGCCTATGGCTCCGTTATACTGCCCCTCCTCGTTGTATATTTTACGGATGTTTAATCTTAAATAAACAGGTGTATTGTTTTTACTGACCCAAACAGACTCTCTGCCACGCAGTTGATCTTCAGGCAGGCTCTCCATGAAAAACACTTCTTCTTCATGGATTATATCTGATTGCAAGAATTCTACATACCGCCGTCCAATCATCTCTTGATGGGAAAAACCCAGAATATCGCGACAAGCTTTATTTACAAAAATAAAACGTCCTTCGTTGTTGGTTTGAAAGATAAGTTCCTGAGAAGTTTCAACAAGATTTTCATAAAGATGTTTGATGTCCTGAATCTCCTCTTCAATTCTCTTTTGCTCGGATATGTCCTGAATGGTTCCGAACATATTAACAGGTTGCCCGCTATCATTAAATGATAACTTTCCTTTTCCATGAACCCATATAACGGAGTGATCAGGTTTTAAAATCCGGTATTTTTTATCAAAGGGTTGTAGTTCAGTTAATACATCTTTTTTGAAATAACTCTTCATCTTTTCCCGATCATCAGGATGAATAATGCTTAACCAAACCTCCAGAGTTCTTCCTTCGGGAAAGTTGGTTCCAAAAACTTCATCCAGACCAGATGATTGTTCCCATTTCCCAGAACTTATATCCAGAACATAATAACCAAATTTGGCTATTTTTTCTGCTTCATCCAGAAAATAGGCCTTGTTTTTAAGATCTTCAAAAAGATCTTCCGACTCTTTACTTTTGGTTTTAATTTTTTGCATGATTACTGCTTTAATCTGAACAATCATTATTTATTCAGGTTAGGATTGTTCGTGCAGTATCCGGTGTCAGTAATGCTGAACACCTCCATCATTCATTGAAATCTAATATGTTTATCATTTGGTTCAAATCTGTTGGCATTATAAAAAATTTGTCTCTTCAGTAGCCATTGTGATTTCGCACAAAAGCATGTCTCGACAAGGAGACAAAACATCACTTATCTATATTTCTTTCAATTTAAACTCAATAGCATCAAATTGAAAGTAAACCAACGTTTTTCAACCTTCCAGATCACAATTTATCAATTATAAATATGACATGCAACAAAACAATAATATTATTTTATTGGGTATGGTTTGAGAACCATTTATAGCATCAATTTCCCTAATAAAAAACCACCAATAGAAGTTTTAAAACTTCTATTGGTGGCGCATGTGAAATTGTGTTTATCAATCTACTAAATAAATCTATCCCTAATACTAAAAGCAACCCATGCTAATTGTCTATTCATCTAATTTTTCCTTTCCCAGCATCACATCCCTGAAAAACCTTCCTGATCGGGTTGGGGTATAATTCCAGTCTTTGATTAACTGCGGAGACCAATCCGGATCGAAACACCATGCTACCCAGCTGATTCCTTTGTCACGAAAATATCTCATTAGTGTTCTTCCATATTCCTCATCTCCTATACAGGGAACGTGGGCACCACGATCGGTTGGTTGCATAAACCCAATTTCGGTGGCAATGATCGGATAATCATCTGCGGCGAAACCAAAATCACGTTCCCATTGGGGAATCCATGGCTGGTCACGCTTTTGTGGGTAGGGATGACTCACATAGGCGATTCCAGGTATATTAAGGGGTGCATACATAAGCGGTGTCAGGTCGTATGCCCAATTAAAACCGGCAACCAAAGGAATGGCTTCAGGGCTATTGGCACGAATTACGTATATGATGTCGGTAAGTATTTCAGTCCATTGATCCCATGTAAGTGAACCCAATTGCCCCTGATAAGTTGTTGGTTCATTAAAAATCTCATACATGGCAATAATTGGTTCATCGGCGTATCTGCGAGAAATAGTTAACCAGAAATCAAAGGTTTCGGGTAAACTGGTTTTATACATTTCGTGTTGAAACAATTCAGTTCTAAGATTTCCGATGGAATGCCAGTCGATGATGATGTAAAGATCAAACTCTCTTGCCCACTCCACTGCTTGATCTATAAGTAATAAATAATCCTCTTTCCCTCTTTCCCTCCAGGCTTGTGGATGCACAGGAAGCCTAACGATATTTGATCCCCAGTCGCGAGCAACTCTAAAAAGATCTTTTTTCCATTGTCCCTCTTTAACCAACCGATCTGGATCAGCAAAATTGACTCCTTGAAAAATGATGGTTTCCCCGTCGGGTGTTACAAATCGATTACCCTCCACGGAGATCCTCGGAAGTGATCCTGATGCTTCTGTTTTGATTGTTGTGGACAGGCAAAAGAGAAGAAAGGAGAATTGCAGTAAATAGAAATACGTTTTCATTTTGGTAAAACTTTAGTGATAATTGTGTATGACTCTTAGTGTGCTTTTTACACTATACGAATATACAAAATATAACACAATGAAGCAATAATTTATATTGCAGAAAATCATCAGAGAGAAGAAAAAAGCAAATTAACAGGTAGCTTGGGAGCGGGGAAATTCCATGCCCGGAAATGTTTTAAAGAATGTTGTAGCAATTTTATTCTTTAAATGATTAATTTCAATAAATTGTAATTCTGAAACTTGACTATATAATTTTTCAATCGCAAATCCGGAATCATCTGTTTCGAGAAAAAAAGGCTCATCTCTCATCATAATGAGAGATTTCCTTGCTTTGCTTTTACCAATAAAAATGGCAGAGCCAAATGAGAGCAAAAATCCATTGCGAATTAACTGTTCGGCCAGTTGTGGGTGACCATTAAACCCATGAATAATCCATGGCTGGGTCGGATTGATCTGTTTCTTTAAATTAATAATTTCATTATACCGTCCTACACAATGAATAATCAACGGTTTATGAAGTTGTTCAGAACAATGTACATGCTTTATAAATAGTTCAGTTTGTTCAGATAAACTGCCAGATTTATACTTGTCAAGACCACATTCGCCTATGGTAATTAAATCTTTAATATTAGTCACTTCATCAATCACTTTAATTGAATTAAGACGTGTGGTATCCCATGGATGAACCCCAAAACTAACCGGACCGTTGATCTCCTCCAAATCATCATAACCGGCCCGTATATTTACAATGGAAAATACACCTTTCCTTCGCACTTTGTTATGAGTATGGAAGTCAAAATACATATTAGAAGAAACTGTAAATCAATAGAGCAATTTACAATAAATAATTGAAAAACGAGTCCCGAGGCTTCGGTAACCTTAAAACACAAATTATAGACACATAAAAGGACACTATTCAGGGAACTGGGTCATAGCCGCTCCCTCCCCAAGGATTACATGAAAGAATGCGTTTAACAGCAAGCCAAAGACCTTTGAAAGGGCCGTGCTTTTTAAGCGCTTCAACGGTATAGTGTGAACAGGTTGGGGTATATCGACAACGAGGGCCAATCATTGGAGAAATCCCATATTGATAGATTTTCACCGGCAAGATGAGCAGAAATACAAGTAGCTGTTTGAGATAGTAAAGAATTCTATTCACAATATACCGCTTTAATTCTATTAGTTATGAGTTTTGCTTAATGTATAGATTAAATATTGCATTCCTCAAGGCGTGCTTTAAGTTTATCAAAAGCCTTAATGACTGCTTTTTCAACGCTCTGGTAATCGGCCACTTCATTGTTAATGTAAACAACAGCTGCCAACAATTGTTTTCCCTGCGGAACAACCGAATATAACTGCTGCTTATTTAATCTGAATGCCTCTCTCATTTTTCTTCTGATCAAGTTGCGTTTCACGGCTCGTTTAAAGCGTTTTTTGGGAACAGAAAAGAGCACTTTTGAAGGTGATTGATCGGACGCAGGAACTAACAGATACTGAATGCGCAAGGGGAAAGACGTTACCGAACGACCTTCTGAAAAAAGCTGCTCAATCTGTTTTGTTAAAAACAATCGTTCCTGCTTACCAAATGAATTTCCAACGTTTTTTTGCATTCCACCTAAACAATCAGTTTATATCTGGTTACAAAAACACCCCATTTGGAAATATACCTAAATGGGGCGTTTGTATAATCTTATAAGTTGTTACAAACATAAATTTCAATTCAGCGAAATTTACGCAGAGGTTATCTATTTCTTGTTATGCTGCTTTATAAACATATCCAAAGCTGCGGTCATGGAAGGCGCTTGGGGCATTGGAGCTTGAATATCGAGTCTTAATCCCGCTTCTGTAACAGCTTTTGCAGTGGCCGGACCAAATGATGCGATAACAATATCATCCTGTTTAAAATCAGGGAAATTCTGAAAGAGTGAAGCAATTCCTGATGGACTGAAAAAGACTAACATATCGTAATCAATCTTTTTGATATCGCTTAAATCACTGCTTACGGTTCTGTAAAATATCGCTTTGGTATACTTAGCCTTAGACTTATTCAACAAGTCAGGGATTTCCTGTTTATGAATATCTGAGAGCGGCACCAGAAACTTTTCCTCTTTGTGTTTCTTAATAACTTCCACTAAATCAGCAAATTTGCCGGTGGAATGGAAAATCTTACGCTTTCTGTAAACGATGTACTTCTGCAAATAGAATGCAGTTGCTTCTGAAATACAGAAGTATTTCATGGTATCGGGAACAGTGACACGTGTTTCTTCACAAATTCGGAAAAAATGATCAATGGCAGTACGGCTGGTAAAAACAACAGCAGTATGATCCAGGATGTTAATTTTTTGCTTTCTGAAATCTTTAACATCAATTCCCTGAACCTGAATAAACGGTCTGAAATCAATTTTTACGTTGTTTTTTTCCGCCAATTCGAAATAAGGCGACTTTTGCGTAGTCGGTTTTGGTTGTGAAACCAGAATTTTTTTGATCTTCAATGTGCATCAATTTTAGTTCAACAAAAATCGGAACTCCTCCATTTTCTATTTGAACAGTACCTTAAATAGGATGGATAAGGGCAATATTTCCAGAGCGCAAAGATACAAAATTATGTAATACCCTGAAAGAAGATTCGAAAAATTCTCTTTTATCCCTCTCACTATCTGCATGAGATAAAGGAAGATAAACACCCCCAATCCGATTCTGATAAATATCTCCTGAAACGAAAAATCTATGTAGGGAAGAAACAAAACAAAAGGCATTATTAATACAGAGAATGACTTTGCCGTTGCTGAAGATGATGCAAGATAACCATGAACAGCATCTGATGTTCCAAATATTTTACCCGCCAATCGGTAAACTATTACCTTTGAAGTAAAGAGCAGAAATAGAAAAATAAAAATAAAAGGTAGCAATATGGGTCCGGAATAACCCCAAATGGGCTTTTCCATAATGGATAATATCTGGAAAATAAAAAGTGTGCTGTTCAAATAAAAGAGAAACCCTAGTAAAAATGAAGGCCAAAAATTGGATGCATTTGCACTGGAGAGTCTCGTAATAAAGGAGGGATATATAATAGTATAGAGCAAATCCTTTAAATACCTGCTCCAGCTAAGGCGAACGTAACCCAGTACAACAACAGAAAAAACCACGACACCGGTAAACCAATCATTTTGCAAAAGTGATTTCTCCTCAATTGGCAATTCATCTGAAGATGCGTCAACTTCTGTATATGTTTGTTTAGCGACACTTGTGTCATCATGATCTAATCGTGTTTCGTGAGTGGGATGTCCCATCAACGAATCGGCTTGAATTGAAATCTCTCTCTGCAAATATTCCTCGCTAAATAAAGATTCAGACGTTTCTTGGCTCCAACCATCAGTGTTATAATCAAACTGCCAGTTAACGGCAGTTCCAAAAGATTCGGTAAGGTTAAAATAGATTGAATCGTTTTGAGATAAACTTGGCGGGGGAGCAACCCTGCGAGGGGGAGGTGGTGGTGCCGGTTCACGAATGGTATCAGGCTCGAGCAACTGAATTCGGGTGCGAAAGGACTCAAGCGTTGGCGTTGGAATATTCAACCCGGGCGAAAGCCGGGGTTGAGGAATTTCAACTTGCACCTGAACGGTATCGCTCGTTAGCTCTGTATGTAGCTCTTCCAAATCCATTTCGTATGTCATATATTTGGCATAAAATTACAAATTACTGCCAAATATCCTTTAAAACCCTGGTGGATGTTATTGCATTGATTGATTTTGTGATTCCGAAACAGCGGCAAACTTAATCACCTCCGGACCCCACTTATCAGTGTTTTCTATTATTTCAACGACCTCTTCAGGTCGTTGAGCTGCGCTCCACATGCTGAGATGCTCTTTGCGCATAAAATTCTCCCTGGCCATTCGTTCAGCCATTTCAATTAAAGGGTCAAAATAATTGTTGGTATTCAGTAAAACAATGGGATGGGGAAACATTCCAAGTTTCTTTAGTGATACCACTTCGTATAACTCTTCTAAAGTTCCGCTGCCACCAGGAAGTGCAATCACGGCGGAGGTATTCTCAATTAAAAGTTGTTTCCTCTGGTGCATGCTGTCAACATGAACCATATCTTGAACCCCTTTATGTTCCCATTCTACCTCAATCATAAATCGGGGTATAATGCCCTTAATCCTTCCGCCATTCTCAAGAACGGAATCGGCAATGGCGCCCATTAACCCAACGGCACCGCCGCCATATATGATGCCATAGCCTGATTTTACCAAATTCGATGCGAGCTTTTTCGCTTCGTCAAAATAAACTTGCGGAATCCCAGGACTGGAAGCACAATAAATGGTTACCCACTTTTCCATATCAATCATTTTATAATGAATCGCTTAAACACCAGGCCGCCGCACCAAACAGAATAAAATCCTTAAGAAAAGCCTGTCCTGCACGGGACAATTCAGGAAATCCATAGCCTGAATGCCAAACCACACCTGAGGAGAAAAAGACCAATATCCCGGCAAAAAATATCACCATGGCCAGCAATCCACCCCAGACGGATAGTTTTCGCGAGACAGGCTTCAACATGATGAATAACCCTGAAATGATTTGCATCCATGCAATAATCGATGTAAATGCGTAAATGGTAATGTATTTGAGCATCCATGAGAACAGAACGGTTTGCGACATGGCCTGCTCAATATAATGTGCTTCGGTGTTTTTAAATTTCAGAACACCCAACCAAATTAAAATAAGTCCTAATCCATAGCGAAAAAGAAACCTGGCCAATGAAAGCATCGATTTTTTAAATAGTGACCGCATAGCTATTGAATTTTATAATTAAACGGAGTGAGTGCGACTGTTGCTAGCTTAAAATGCTGATTGGCAAACGGAATACCTATAATTGTTATGAACAATATGAGACCCCAAAAAATATGGGTAAGCGCAATCCAAATCCCGAAAAAAACAATCCAAATTAAATTTAGGATAACTCCGAGACATCCTCCTGAACGTGCATTTGGAACCAATTTGGCGTGAAAAGGCCATATGGCTGTCAACCCAAGTTTAAACGCCTGTATTCCGAAAGGAATGCCAATGATGGTGATGCATAACACCAACCCTGCCAGAAAATACTCTATGGCAATGATCAAACCTCCGAAAAGTAACCAGATTAGGTTTCCTAAGATTTTCATATGCAAATAATTTGACTTTTAATGGTCAAGCTTGTACCCGTTAAAGCGCAACAGGTTATCTACTTGTGTGTCGAAGCATTCGGCATGGTTCGTTTCATGGTTGATATATTATTGTCCGTTGTCGATGAATGGTTTTCTATGAGAATCTAAAACAACCCGTGAATATTTGCATCTACTTTATCAAATACGGCACTGAGTGCCGTATTTTCATTAATAAAATCGGTTTCATCAACATTGATGGTCAATATCTTGCCACTGTTATAATTGAGAATCCATCTTTCATACTTCTCATTTAGTTTTTTCAGATAATCCAGCCGAATGGACTCTTCATATGGCCTTCCTCTTTTTTCTATCTGCCGAACGAGTGTGGGCACTGTTGCCCGCAAATAAATCAATAAATCAGGTGGCTGAATCAATCCGGTCATCAACTCAAAAAGCGAAAGATAGTTGTTGTAGTCCCGGTTACTCATAAGCCCCATTTCATGAAGGTTGGTTGCAAAAATATAGGCATCTTCATATATGGTACGGTCCTGTACAACCGTTTCGGGAGATTGTCGGATTTTCACAATCTGTGAAAATCTGCTGTTTAAAAAATAGACCTGGAGGTTAAAAGACCAGCGCTTCATGTCCTCATAAAAATCTGCCAGATAAGGGTTTTCGTCCACCTCCTCATAGTGTGCTTCCCAGCCGTAGTGTTTTGCCAGTAATGTGGCCAGAGATGTTTTTCCGGAACCAATATTCCCGGCTATGGCTATGTGCATGATGTGAAAGTTTTATTAATGATTCAGCTCCAGTAAGTCATCCATATATTCTCTGTTATTGGCCAGCCGCGGGACTTTATTCTGACCCCCCAATTTCTTTTTCTTCTTCAACCAGTCGAAAAACAGCCCTTTTCGTGCTGTTACCAAATCAGGCATCACAAGGGTCATATCTTTATATCGTTTGGCTTCGTAATCGCTGTTAACTTCTTTCAAGGTTTCGTCCAGCAATTCCATAAATCGCGACGGATTTTTTGGCTCGGATTCAAACTCAATGAGCCACTGATGTCTCCCTTTGGATTCGGCACTCATATAAACCGGTGCAGCCGTGTACTCCTTTATCACCGCTCCTGTCTCCTTACACGCTGTTTCCAATGCTTTTTCTGCATTTTCAATCATCATCTCTTCACCAAAAGCATTGATAAAATGCTTTGTGCGACCAGTGATGATAATTTTGTGGGGAGTTTTGGACTCAAAACGGATGGTATCGCCTATCAAGTAACGCCATAAACCACCATTTGTGGTGATAATCATGGCGTAATCCACGCCGATTTCCACCTCATCAATCAATAGCGTTTTAGGGTGGCTTTTACCAAGTTCAGATAGAGGCATGAATTCATAAAACACACCATAATCAAGCATCAACAACATGGCACTGGAGGAGAAATCGTCCTGAATGGCAAAAAATCCTTCAGAAGCATTATAAGTCTCCAGATAATTCATTTCGCCTGAAGGAATTAAATCATGGTATTGTTGGCGATAAGGCACAAAACTCACCCCTCCATGGATGAACAGCTCCAAATTTGGCCAAACTTCCAGTATGTTCTTTTTGCCGGTAAACTCCAAAACATTTTTCAACAACACCAGCAGCCAGGACGGAACACCTGCAAATGCTGTCACATTTTCTTTGACCGTGGTTTCGGTTATCAAACGAAGTTTCTTTTCCCACTCATCCAGCAAAGCGATATCACGACCCGGCGTTCTCACAAAATTGGTCCAAAAAGGCATGTTTTCGATTAAAATCGCCGACAAATCCCCATAAACCGAATCATTGCTGAAGTTGTTAATTTGGTTGCTGCCACCCAGTGTCAAAGTTTTTCCGGTGAGCATTTTATTATCAGGCCGTAGAGAGTTATATATGAGCAATGTGTCTCGACCGCCCTGGTAATGACAATCGTTGAGAGCTTCTTTTGAGATGGGTATAAATTTGCTTTTTGTTGACGTGGTTCCGCTGCTTTTGGCGAACCACTTAATCTCCCCCGGCCATAACAACCCTTTCTCACCTTGCCGTAACCGAATTACATGAGGCATAAAAGCCTCATAATCCTGAACCGGAACCCTTTCACGAAAAGCATCTTCACTTCGAATGGACGAAAAATCATACTCTTTGCCAAAGACTGTGTCTTTGGCCTTATTTATCAGCATCCTGAATTGTTCGTGTTGCACCTCGCCCGGATGATTCCTGAAACGGTCAATCTTAGTAATTCGACTGGAGTTAATAAAAGAAAAAATATCATTGATGATGGGCATATATATCACATTTAATTTCTGATCCAAAGATAAGGATTTTTGATTAAGTGATAAATGCCTGTAAGAATTAGATGATTAGATTTAATATCTAATCAATAATTAAATCCAGTTCAGCGCCTGCCAAATCAGTACGGCTGCCATAATCAATAATTCCAAGTATAGAATAACGACCGGGAGGAAAGTCTTCAGGCAGACGGAAATTCACTTCCCGTTTACCTCCCGGCAAAACGGTGAAGGCACGATTCATGATTCGCTGACTTTCGCCGGTGGTGGAATTTACAATATCCAGATATGGCGCACAGTCAATGATGGCTCGACCTGTGTTTTCAACTTCCATTCGCAGGACTACTCCTGCATCATTAGGACCGGTTACGTCTCTAAAACTCAGCACCGATGCTTCGCGCATATTTTCCAATGCAGGTGGCGTTTGAAATACATGAAAAAGAAACTCAAACGTCTGAATAATCTGCATGCCGGTAACATTGTCCCCACGCTCCTCCAGCGCCTTACGCTCCGTTGCCAATCGCACCTGTCCCACAGCCCAACGAACCGACAAGCCCTCCGAGCCGGAAGGTACCTGAAGTCTGATTTCAATATCTTTGGTTTCACCGGGGGCGGCTTCAAAGAATGCCGGAGACGCAGTTAGCCAACTGGCACATCCATGCTCATACTCATCTATAACAGTGGTTTTTCCCTGGTTGCCCTCTGAGGCAAAATTGGAAAATGAAACCTGAAAGGTCTCAGAGCGATTACCATTATTGGTTACACGCAAAAGCTGTGTCCCCGACTCCCCGGGTGAAAGTTTGTAATAAAACCTAGAAGGGGATATGGATGCACTTTGTGAAAACAAATTGCCTGATAAAAAAACGATGGTAGCGATAAATGCCAATAATCTGTTCATATATTATGCTGTTTAATTTCCTCCTACGTATCATTCACCATTTTGGTTCTCATTATTGTTTGCTGCTGGTGTCAATCTGATGGTTCTGCCGCGTTCCACCAACTGGAAGTTAACTGAATAACTGGCCACTGAGCCCGTTACTCTTAAGTTTATGTTGTTCTCAACAACACTGAAACGTTCATCAATAACTGCTTCGTTAATGGAAATGGCGTAATTTCCTCCAGGAAGATACATCACGTATCTTCCATCCCTGTCGGTAAGAGAACTGAATGATTGGCCACTGGTCTGATTGGTGGCAGTAATGCGAATGTTGTTGAGTCGGATGTCGCGCTGCTGGCCAAACTGGTCACGCTGTACCAGAATTGCACCACTCACACGCGCGCCATCGCTGTATGGCAGGTAATATCTTCCACGTGCAGTAATCTCCCTGTGGAACCGCTTGGTTTCAGATAATGCACCCTGCGCCGATAAAGGAATGGTTTCAATGATATAATTTCCACGGGGTAGATTTCGAAAACTCACCTCCCCATTATGGTCGGTAATCAAGATGTACTCATCGGTAGTAGCATAAAAATCGTTCCCCTCCGGGTCACTCATGGGCGTTTCAAGAGTGGCCTTTACCAATACATTTGGTATTCCCTGTTCTTGCCTGTCCTGCACCCCGTTCCCGTTTAAATCCTGAAAAACTACGAATTGCGCATCTGAATTCCTGGGAAGACTGGCCGGTAGATTAAAATTAAATTTCACTCCGGCACCAAACTCAAGGTAATCGGTACTGGTGGAGGGTGTTAGCATACTTTGGGAAGTACCTTCCCGAAACACCTCCCTCTGATAACTTCCATGGCTAAACAACATGTATCTGCTGTAGAAAGAGAAAACAAATCCACTACGAGCCAGGTAAAACAGTTCCGGCCTGAAATTTACCTGCTGCCGGTTGCGCCAAGTGCTGTAATTATAGTTTAACCCGGTGTTAAGATTTATATGCCCATCAAACAGCCATAGGTCATGTGTAAGATTACCATACAGCTTCTGTGGATTAAACTCTGTTCGGACAAACTCCATTTGGTCGAAAATGGTATAAGGACCGTAAAAGTATCGAACCGAAGCATTCAGGTCGTTAAACCGCAACGATGTACGGATGTGTGCTGTAAATATATTTCCCAAATCGGGATACTTCTCAAAATTCATGATGCCGACCGAAGCATTTGCAAATAATCCAACCTGATTGGTGCGTATGCGATATTCCAAATCCACTCCATACTGGTCGCTGTGCATATAAGAACTTCTTATCATATGCCACGAAGGACCCACGCCATAGTGCTCAGCACCGTTACGGTGCTGATATTTAAATACAACCCGGTTGCGTTCATTATAAAGCGAGTCAGAAACCAATTGACCTCTCGAATATCTTTCAGGTTCATAGCTGTAAACCGAACCATGAAGTTGGAAGCTGTTCCTGCTATCGAGACTGTATGTAACTCCCGATGAAGCTGAAATAATGCCATTGCGCGGCGAGTAGCCCGGTGAACCGTAATACCCATTGACTGAAAATCCAAATCGATTGATGCGGGTATTATATCCCAAGGCTCCGTAAAATCCGTCAACAGAGAAAACAGAATCGGGATTCCAATTATGGTTTTCGGTACTAAAGCCTGCTGCCATGCGTACACTGTGGTTATCCATCAACCTGGTGGATGCATTCAATATGGCAAGGGTTGATTCCGTCCGGCGCAAGTCATTGTTAATGTGTTGTCCGTAAATTTCAGCCCGTGTATTTTGCATCCGGTACATGTAGTTCACTCCAAAACCTTCTGCCGTGGCATCATCCAGGATGTTGGGCTGGCGCACATAAGTTGCCCCCAGTGTGTGATTTTGGTATGTATAGCTGCCTCGCAAACCTTTTCCACTGATGCCGGCACCGTGGCGATTTAGGGAGAGATTTCCGGCTTCAACACTGAATGTATTATTAAAATATCCAAGATAGTGATAGTTCCCACGCAAGGCATCCCAGTCCCATTGGTTATTAATAAAATCTGTCTGGTAATAGTAGTTCAGCATGCCACTGTTTCTTTCGAAATAGGTAGTGCCATATAGATTTAAAGTCGCATAAGTATAATCAGAAGCAATGTTGTATGTGTTAAACTCGGCCGTTACCGGCAGAGAGTTAAACCGTGATGGTTTAACTTTTACATCGCTTCCAAGTCTGAAACAATCAATGGTTCCACTCCAGCTTCGGCCTGCCTGCCTTACCGATGCTTCAGTGGTAACACTGAATCTTAAACGGTATGACTCTTCATAATAGGCCTGTGGCTGCACTACCGGTTTTCGGTCTTCATCGTACAAAACAACAGGAATGGTTATAATGGTATCCCTTCCCGGGGAAAGAAAAATACCTTTTTCAATTCCCGAAACAACTAGCTCTTTGGTTCTGAAACCAATTCCCGGATGGGCTTCGCCCCGGATGATGAAGTTTTCGTCGGCATTGCCTGTGTTGGATATGCGCAGTTGTACCGAACCGGTGTCTCGTCCGGCAGGAAAATAAAACCTGTGCCCGGATGTGGACGCCGTCCAGGCGCTCGTTCGGACAAAAGAGATGTTCCATTCGGCATTTGCAATGGTGATGCCCTTCGACGTAACCACTGCATTGACGGGGTAACTGATGTTTCCATTTAATTGGCCACCCGGCATTAGGCGCACCGGCACAAAAACAGAATCGCCGGGGTTTACTATAACTGCGCGAGTTGTTGATCCCCACAACCTCCAGCCACCGGGTACAGAGATATTAACCTGGAGTTCCTGATTTTGCCTGGTTCGGTTTTTAATGATTAAAACGTTAGATGCCAATCCTTCATCACGAAGTTCGGAATATGGCTCACGAAAATGTACCTCCACCCCGGAACCCTGCGCATGAACCATGGTTGGTACTGCTGATAAAATCAGCAGTATAATGAGCCATATTTTCGTGAGGTGGTGCATCGATGTTATAAATCTTCTACCAAAACGTATTGAATGGTTAAACTGTACAATCCGGCTTTGTAATCAAATCCCGGCACCACTCTCAAATCTATTGAAAAGCGATAGCAATTGGGATTGACAAGGTAACTCCCGGGTGCATTGGTTCCCTGGTCGGGACAATTAACCGGAAAATCTTCTACTTCAGAGCCAATGATGTAAACCGGGTCAGTAATATCACTCAACGGTACAAATCCGGAAACCAGAGAGGTGTTGCTGAGGTTTCGCACCCTCATTTGAAGAATGGAAACAGGTGGCTTTTCACCATGTATGGAGTAAGCAGATATTTCGTTCCAAAAGCCGGGCTCATCCGTCTGTGTTCCCACGTACAAATCCCACTGAACGTCGGACTCAATGTTGAGCGTGATGGCATTTGAAACGGTTACCCCTGTTAAATACTGATTAACCGTAGTGAAATTAAACTCCACGGAAGGTGATGTTTTTACAGCAAAGGAAAGCTGGTCCTGAGCCTTAATCAGCCCGGAAAAAACAAAGATGGTGACCACAATGCAGTAAAATCGTAATGAAATACAGCGCATGAACATGTTTTAGTTCTAAAATACGCAAAAAAACAGAAAACAGGGTAAAAACCCTGTTTTCTGACTACAAATATTTTAAAAAACTATTACAAATCTTCCACTAAGGAATAAACCACCTCAAGATAGTAGTACCCGGCAGCTGCAAAATCAGGAGCATCTACAGGAGCACCAATTGCATCAGGAATATCAACTTCCGAATTGGGGAATGTAGCAGGGATATCAGGAACCAGTCTCATATCCAGTCTGAAACGGTGCGTATCAGCATTTGCAGCAGCCGTACCCGGAGCAAAAGATTCTCCAATGGCAGTTCCTACCTGACCGGCTAAAAACTGAGTTTCATCTGTTGGACCACCGGCAGCTTCTGAATTGGTTAATCCTCTTAATGATGTAAATCCATTAAAGTTTTGAGGAGCAAGACTGGTGACAGATGACTGAATCTCAAGAATTTCAGCTGGCAAAACTCCACTTCCATTGGTTGAGTACTGCTCAACCTGCACCCAGTTATCGGTGCTTGCATAGGCGTACAAATCCCAGTTCATGGTGGCATCAACCTCCAGTTGCACAGCGTTAAAACGGGTAATTCCCTGCTGGTATTCCTGAATGGTTCTGAATACAAAATCCACCTGGGGATTGGTGGTCATGGTAAGATTGAGAATTCCTCGCAAATCCATGGTCACATAGTTATACTCTTCGTCGCTGAGCTGTGCCACAGCGTTTGGTGCAAATGATAAACCCAGTATCATAACTGCAGCAAGTGTAAGTAGTAGTTTTCTCATAACCCAATTATTAATATTAAAAATAAGTGATTTCTTAGATACTGTTTAAATTTATAATAAATCTACATTGAAGATTTTTTAGATATTAGACATTTAGACTGATAGACAAGATTTATCTAATTATCTTTCTCAGCTACTCTATCTGTCTAATTCCGAATGCCTCGGGATAACATTCTTAGAGTCTCCAACATGTTTATTAAAATAAATTTAATCAGTTACTTAATTCAAGTTAAAACAATTTTGGATTAATGTAAAGGGCAACTACGGCTGATTTGGTGACCTATTATACTTCAACCTTTGAAATAAGGTTTCCATTTTGTTAAATATTTTTTGAGGTAACTGCCTCAAAAAGTAATTTACCAAGGCGCACACAAAGAAAAAACATAGCTTATTTCTTTAAAGATAGCCCTTTGTGTATCTGGCAGAATTCGTTATGTACTTTGTGGTTTATTGGTTCTAAAATGGCTAAACCATCATATTTTTTATATTTTTGGTGTTCAATAGTATAAAATCAGACACATGCTTGAAAGAATTAAACCCCTTTTGCCCTATTTGGGCATCGTAGCATTTTTTATTGTTATCACATTTGCCTACTTCAGTCCGGTTTTGGAAGGTCGCGGACTTCCGCAAATGGATAATACTAAAGCCATTGGAATGGCCAAGGAGTTGGTTGACCATGAAAAAGAGACAGGAGAACGCTCCATGTGGACCAACTCCCTTTTTAGCGGCATGCCCGCTTATCAGATTCGTGGGGATTCATCTGCCAACCTGTTCAGCTACGTGAACAGGTATTCACGCCTGGGATTGCCTTACACCACGGTAGCCATTGTATTTTTATACCTGATAGGATTTTTTATTCTCATGCGCAGCATGGGATTTAACCATTGGCTGAGCGTCATAGGTAGTGTGGCTTTCGCATTTGGCTCATACAACTTCATCATCATCATTGCCGGGCACATCACCAAAGCTTATGTAATTGCTTTAATGGCACCCGTTTTGGCAGGGATTTTATACACATACAACAAAAACAAATGGGGCGGTGCATTATTTACCACTGTTGCACTTGGAGCCAACATCGCCTATAACCATGTGCAAATCACATATTATTTGGCATTGCTGGTGATGATACTGGTTATTGACAGACTGGTTCGTGCCATTGCACAGAACAATCTAAGAGATTTTTTACAACGTACCGGACTGCTTGCCATAGCCGCGGTTTTGGCCGTCCTACCAAATATGACCAATCTATGGACTACCTGGGAGTACGGTCAGGAGAGCATCCGTGGACGTTCATTATTGGCTGAAGAAAAAACAGAGCAACGGCAAAGGGGACTGGATCCCGATTATGCATTTGCTTGGAGCTACGGAAAAGCGGAAACTCTGACCCTCTTAATTCCTAATTTTATGGGAGGCGCATCGGAGCCCATTGGACTAAAACCTGAACTTCTAAATGGCATTGAAGACCGAATCAGTGAAGAGATGATGGCAAGGGGCTACAACCTTGGTGAGCAGCATAGTCAATTTGTGGGCCAGTTGGCAAATGAAGTGGCTCAACAATCGCAATACTGGGGAGGAAAACCGTTCACTTCGGGGCCGGTTTATGCCGGAGCCATCGTGTTCTTCCTGTTCATTCTTGGGCTGTTTATTTACAAAGGAAAGGAGAAATGGTGGCTGTTGGCCGGAACCATACTCAGTATTTTATTGGCCTGGGGTAAAAACCTGGAATGGTTCAACATGCTGATGTTTAACCATTTCCCGTTATACAACAAATTCCGCACCGTTGAAATGGCGTTGGTTATCGCTTCGCTTACCATCCCGGTTATGGCGGTTTTAACGCTCAGGGAGGTTTTTAATAATCCACAAATAATTCGAGAAAAATCAAATCAGTTTTTAGCAGCGTTTGGATTAAGCGGTGGAGTTGCACTCTTTTTCTATCTCTTCCCCGGCATTTTGAGCTATATGAATGAATTTGAAATGTCGTCGCTGATGTCGCAACAAGCATCAAATCCGGATCAGGCCTTTATCTATGATATATTGATGAGGGAAATGCAAAATGCCCGGATGGCTCTGCTGAAGGCCGACGCCTTCAGATCCTTGGTTTTTGTTGCTTTGGCAAGTGCATCGCTATGGTTCTTCTCAGGCAATAAGATTTCTGCCAAATATGTTATTCCGGGAATTTTAATTCTGATACTGGTGGATTTATGGGGTGTGGATAAAAGATATCTCAACAATGATGATTTTGTTCCTGCCCGCCAAATGCGCGCACTTTATACGCCTAATGAGGCTGATAGAATCATTTTTGAGGATGATGATCCTCATTTTAGGGTTTTCAACTTACGAAATCCGTTTAACGAAGTACACACCAGCTATTTTCATAAATCCATCGGAGGTTATCATGGTGCAAAGCTTCAGCGATACCAGGATGTCATTGATCATTACCTGGGAGATTATATGCGCCAGCTTTCCATGTCGGTTCAGCAAAGCAGAAATACTGAATTCATCCGTCCGCTATTATCCTACATGCCGGTATTAAACATGCTCAATGCAAAGTATATTGTGGCACACCCTGAAATGGCTCCGGTTTTAAACCCCTATGCCAAAGGCAATGCGTGGCTGGTTGAGAACATTCATACAGTAAATAGTACTCTTGAAGAACTTGAAGCCATTGGTTCAGTTGATTTAAGTAAAAACGCAGTGGTTCATATGGACTTTTCAGACATCCTTGAAAAAAAGACCATTGGTTCGGGTGGCGGACACATAGAGTTGATTGAAGAAAGGCTCGAATATTTGCAATATTTATCGAACACAGACTCCCCAACTTTTGCAGTATTCAGTGAAATCTATTATACCGGAGGCTGGAGAGCTTTTATTAATGGCGAAGAGGTTCCCATCATACGTGCCAATTATCTCTTAAGGGGATTATTTGTTCCGGCAGGTAACAACACCATTGAATTCAGGTTTGAACCTACTTCGTATCGCTACGGAAAACTGATATCATATATCAGTTCAATACTGATTTTGATATTGGTTGGTCTGTTTTTTTGGAAAAGAGATAAATTCAGAGCTACTAGAGATGTGGAGGTAATCGACTAAGATATATATGATGTAAATAAAGATTAAAGGCCGTGAATGATTCACGGCCTTTAATCTTTAATCCTGGCATATCTTTCCTAAAATAGCATTCTGCTCCATTTTTGTTATTGAGAGTTCAGATTCAATGCGTATCATTTTTGTTTTTAATCCCTGAAGAAGGGCTTCCAGAGAATTTTGTGTTTTACGTACGTAAAAAAGCGCCAGTTTAATTTTTTTCTCTTCAAGCCAATCAGCAATGAGGTTATTAAAAAATGAGTTTTTAAAGTCGGTAATCGCCTCCAGATGAAGATTTAAATCTCTCCCCTCCGAGAACTCACCCAACTCATTCTTAAAAGAACACAACATCATATGAGCTTGTACCGAATGATTAAAGACATCATCAGAAACATCCATTTCTCCGCCTGCTTCTGTTCCCCAATATTGAATGTCCCGCAAAACTCTTTGTAATACAATTAATTCAGCTCGGGCATTCTCCCCTGTTTCATAGGCAGAAACGGCTTCTTCAAGGTCGGCTTTAAGGTTTTCAATTTTGAATGTATACGGAATCAGCATCTGAGCATTTGTGTTTTCCGAACGATCTTCGAGGTACTTCTCCATCTCCTTTTTCACCTTAAGCTCCTCACGCTCCATGGATCTTATATTTCCGGATGGTAAAACCTGCATGAAAACCCTTTTTGTTAAATAATCAATAACTCTGGATCCGGCCATTTGATTTAACTTGGTGATCAATAATTCTCTGCGAGATTTATTCTTCAGATGTTGATTTTCTTCCAATATGATTAAAAAAATCTGATAAAGAGTCAGATTTTTAGCCATTGAAGCCCCGAGCTCATATTTCTTCAACCTTGTCTCTGCTTTTCGAAAAACCGAACGTTCATTTTTTAAAGCTTCATTACAGTTATCATAAATTTGCTTTTGATAATTATGACGTCGAATTTCTATTCGAATTTCAGAAATTTTTTGTTGATAATGGTGAAACATAATGATCTTCTGTTAAAAATTCAGGAAAACAATTCTCCTCATTTTCAAATGTCATATTGCTATCTAACTGCTCTTTATGATACTAATCTAACCCTGACACCCAAAATAAGATGAGATATTTACTTTAAACTTCTACGCGGGTAAGGATTCTACCTATTTAACTAAACTATCTATTTCCAACAATACAAACAGATTGATTGAAAATTTTAAAGCACAGTACATTACAACACGATTCAACAATTTACAGGCCAAATTTCCCCCTGCGGTCAAAGATATATAAAATTGGTAAAAGATTGTATACCTTTGACTTTAGTTTTTTGTTAATTTTCAGAATCTCTTATGTTTAACAAAATAATAAATAAATCTTAGTGCAATTGGAATGTGATGTAACAGAGCAGGTAAGAATCCGAAGTAATGAGTCATGATTATGAATCTTTCTTTTAAACCGGGAAAAATATTTTGCCTTGTGAGCCCTCCTTCTAAAAATCGTGATAGTACCATCCCAGTATTTACAGTTGTAGCAGCACTCTTAAACGCAGAAACTACCCAGTCATAATCCGATGACAATCTGTACATAAGACTGTATTTCGAAGCGGTATTTCTACTAACAATTACAGATTGATGGCTTACCAGCATCCCATTTAAAAAATCTCTATATTTTAACCTTTTTTTAGGACGTAATCTCCGCAACCCTATTTCTTGACCACTGTAATCGACGATCATTGTTTCCCCGTAGTAAATATCAGCTTGAGGAAAATTCTTGAAGATTTGCGACAAAATCATCGGATCAGACACCTCGTCGCCAGCATTGATAAACCAGAAATAATCGCCAGAAGCCAGACTCATCCCTTTATTCATTGCATCGTAAAGTCCTTCATCAGGTTCACTCAACCAAAGGGAAATCATACTCTCATATTTCCGGATGATCTCAATGGTACCATCACTGCTGCCTCCGTCTACAATGATGTACTCCAAGTTACTATAATCCATTGCGACGATGCTTTCAATCGTACGTTCAAGTACGTCAACGCCATTGTACACAACGGTAATTATCGAAACTTTAGGATAAAAGCCATTATTTAAATGAGGTTTTGTAATATGAGATGGTTGAGACTTCATATATTTGTAGAATGACCTGTCAAATATAGTAATTAAGAACGGAGTGAAAGAAGAAAAAAAAGAAATAAAGATTTGTCTGGTATCCACCTCCGACAGAAATGGCGGAGCTGCCATAGCAGCAAATCGCCTTTGGTTTGCGCTAAAAGAACACGGAATAAATGCCAAAATGTTGGTACAAAACAAATCGTTACCCGATGAAGACATCATCTCTACTTCGAACAATTTCTTTTATAAAATAAAACACTTTGTACAGTTTGCTTCTGAAAGGCTAAAAGTAAGCACCATCATCCGCGACCAAAAAGATCGTTTCGCATTTTCATTGGCATGCACAGGTAACAATATCCATCAACATCCTGCCATAAAAGAGTGTGACATCATTCACCTGCATTGGACCAACTTTGGATTTCTTTCCCTAAAAACGATAGAAAATCTACTGAACTTAGGAAAACCCGTACTCTGGACATTTCATGACATGTGGCCATTTACCGGAGGATGCCATTACAACGGTGATTGCTTTAGGTTTATAGATAGATGTGGGAAATGCCCGATGTTAAAAAATCGACATCCTGAAGATGTCTCATTTAACCATCTAAATAATAAACATAAATTATTATCCAATAGCAATTTATATATATCATCACCTTCTAAATGGTTCTCTGATTTTGCACAAACAAGTGCGCTTCTGAAATCGAAAACCATCCATACCATTCCCAACACCTTAAATGAAAATATATTTAAAGTATATGATAAACTTGAGTGCCGTAAATCATTATCATTAAGAACAGATTGCAAATATATAGCATTTGGCGCACCAAACATTCAGGATCAAAGAAAAGGCTTTGATCTGCTTAAAACTGCACTGGAAAGTTTGACAACAGAAATGTCGGAAAAGGAAATTGAACTGTTGATTTTTGGAAAAATCAAAAACAAAGTCGAATTCCCCTTTAAAGCCAATTACTTCGAATACATCAGCGACGAAAAAATGCTGGCAACTCTTTACAACGCAGCAGATGTCACGGTTGTTCCTTCACGGCAGGAAACATTCGGACAAACAGCATCTGAGTCAATAGCCTGCGGCACTCCGGTTGTTGCCTTTGACTCAAGCGGGGTAACGGAAATCGTGAAACATAAAACCAACGGCTATTTAGCAGAATCATTCAGCACCGAAGATCTGAAAAATGGAATTCTTTGGATTTTAAACCATCCGAATCCGGAAGAAATCAAAAACAAAACAAAACTCTCATTTACTGATAGATTTAACTCAACATTAATATCTGTACTTCAACTCAATTTATATCAACAAATCATAGAAAAGAACAACACTAAATGAAACGAGTCCAAAGGTTTCGGGACGAGTTCTCCTAAGTCCTCGCAAACCTCTGAAAAACAAAACATAAACACATAAAAGCTTAGGCGAAAAATGTTACATATTTTTTTAGAGACAACCATGATGGCAACAATATGAATTTACTATTCATATAATCACTTCTTTTATTTATATTTCATATTGTTATATCATATTGATTACTATTTGCTGCTAAACAAGACAGTAAAAAAACATCTATTTTCTCCCGATAATCAGAAACTCCTCAAAACAAAACCATCATAACATTTACGTTACATCTTGCCTGATCAATTTTAAAAAAACCAGATTTGATTATTGTTAAAGAGTTTCAATCTGTATTTCTCTGACAAAAGAGAAGAATGATTCGAAAATAATAGGATGGACATTTTGCCAACAGCATATATTTTAGTATATTGATATATAAAAGTAAGATTCATTACAAACAAAATCCTGCTTAGCTTTTAAAAAGAATGAGTTTGGGATCTGAAAGCCCCTCATAAGCCATTTTCTCTGACGTCGTTTAACACCTCGGTGTTAAACGACGTCAGAGAAAATATTAAGTTTCGATATACACACAAAGTGCTAACATTGATTTTTAAATCTGATAATAATGATAACCCAAATCACCATTAGATCAACTCTTACAATTGTCAAAATTTTTTGTGTCAGTTTTATCGCCTCAGCCTCTGGCGATAAAAATGGAAATGCATTTTTTGATGGAGTTGACTCGCTTTCCCGACATGGAAATCATGAATTAGCAATTGACACCTTAAACGACTTCATTAGCGAAGAATTAAATACAGACTCAATAGACTACAAAATAGTTTCATGGGCCTACTTAAAACAAGGACAACTTAATCAAACCATAGGGCGCTCATTCGAATCAATTGTGTCTTTAGAAAATGCATTAAAATATGCTTACCTATCTGAGGATTCCATAGAGATATCAAATGCCCACTATCAGCTTGGCTCAAGCTATACAATACTTGGCAGATATGAGGAAGCTCTTGAATCGTACGCCAGGGCTCTTGAAATTGACAGGGCTCTTGAATCGTGGATGGGCGTTGCAATGGATCTTAATTCCATTGGGAGAATTTATGAGGTATGGGGAAAGTTCGATCAAGCACTAAAATTTTTAATTGAGTCGTTGGCTATTTCTGAAGAAATTGGAAATCAAAATTTAATTGCCTTAAGGTATGCTAGTATTGGTTCAGTTTATAAGTCAAAAAGTGAATATTCAACTGCTTTGGAGTGGCTCTATAAATCTCTAGAACTTGAAAAGAATAATAATAACAAATTAAGACAGGGCTATAGGTTCGATCAAATTGGGGAGATTTACACATTACAGGGTAATTTTGAACTTGCCAACTATTATCTGAATAAAGCGTTATCGATATTTAATGAGAAAAACATCCCCACCTCACAATCTATAACGCTGAATCATTTAGGGTTAAACAGCTTGAAAAATAACGACTACAATAACGCCATAACCTTTTATAATAAAAGTTTAAGCATCGCAAAAGAGATTAATCATAGCAACATGTTAATAAAAAACAAGAAGGGATTATCAGAACTCTACAAAGCAATAGGAGACTTTAAAAGAGCTCTTGATTTCTACCAACAATATGTAGAACAAAAAGATTCCGCATTCACAGAAAAAGCAAGTCAGGAGCTTATGTTCTTCAAAGCAAAATTCGAAACAGAGAAAAAGGAAAAAGAGCTGGCTGTTTTAAACCAAGAAAAACTAGAACGAGAACTTGCCCTAAACAAGTCAAAACAACAAAAGGCATTTATGATAGGGCTTTCTATCATCCTTATTACTTTACTTATTACAATTTACAACCGCTACATGCTGAAAAAGCAAGCTCAAATTAAGCTATCAGCGATAAACACCCAACTAAAGGAAACCAATAAAACTAAAGATTTGTTTTTCAACATTATGGCACATGATTTAAAAAACCCCATATATGCTTTTAGAAATATATCATTAGCCGTGCACGACAACTACAAAGATCTCGATCGAAATGAAATAGTTTACTACTTAAAGGAGCTAAAATCCTCATCGGGAAAACTCTGCACCTTCCTTGACGATCTGCTTAAATGGGCCAGTTCACAGATTGGACGAATTAAACCAACCGTACAACCTTTTAAAATAAGACCAATTATCGATGAGGTGGTTCATCTGCATCAAACCATGCTTTCTGAAAAGGACATCGCACTTTTAGTTGATATTCCGGAAACTCATGAGGCGATGGCAGACAAAAATATGATAAAAACCGTACTCAGGAATATCATTTCAAATGCCATAAAATCCACTGAAAACAAGGGGCAGATAAAGGTTTTAAGCAAAAACAAGAGCGACACCCTTACATTACAAATTTGCGATAATGGCAAAGGCATGTCTAGGGAAACAATCAAAAATCTCTTTTCAATAACATCCAAATTATCAGGATTCAATACAGGATCGGAGACAGTTAGTGGACTTGGGCTGATTTTGTCGGACGAGTTCATAAGAAAGAACAATGGAAGTATTGAAGTTGAAAGTTCCATTGGCAAAGGTTCAATTTTTAGCATACATTTACCTTCTCGTTAAATCTAATAATATGAAGAACTTAACTCCTATAATTATAGTTGACGATCACAAAATAACAAGGGATGGCATAAGAGCCATGCTCATAGGAAACAAATCCTTTGTCCTTGTTGCAGATGTAGGTTCTGGTGCTGAACTCTTTGAGACATTAGACAAGCAAGTCCCTGAAATAGTAATTCTTGATATAGGCCTTACTGAAATAAATGGTATAGAAATAACCAAAGAACTTAATCAAAAACACCCACAAATAAAAGTTCTCATTTTAAGTGCCAACACAGACGAGGAGAACATTGTCTCAGCCATAAAAGCGGGTGCAAAGGGTTTTTTGTCGAAAGAGTGTTCACAAGGAGAGTTAATTAAAGCTTTAACATGTGTTTCGCATGGCGAAGAGTATTATGGAGAATCAATAAGCAGCATTATATACAATAGCTATCTATCATCTATCAAAAAAAACAATGTCAACAAACCTGAACTTACAGCAAGAGAAATTGAGATACTAAAAGCATTTTCCGAAGGGCTATGTTTTAAAGAAATTGCAGACAAACTCTGTATTTCTGCCAGAACGGTAGAATCTCATAAAAACAACATCCTTCAAAAGTTAGATTTAAAAAACACCATTGAGATGGTTAAGTATGCGATTAAAAAAGGCTTTATTGAACTTTAGATTAATCAATTAACATCCTACTTCTGATTCTGGCTCAGAATTACTGATTGGCTATTTTCACTAATTGACAAAGCCAAGACATTACCCTCTCACTTCTATATGAGAGTGATTCGTCATTCCTCACATTCTTCAAAATCTTATCCGTAAAATCCCCTACTAAAAGATAGGGTCAATTCCTTATTGCCTGATTTTCACACCCATAATACCTTTGTGTATATAAAGCATTTGCCATTTAGATGGTTCTAAATAGTTTAATAAAATACCATGACGAAACTATACCACAAAAAAATAGAGCACATCACTCGGCAACTAATTGATGCTTCAGAATTATTGTATAAGGCTGGAAATTTACCCCAAGCCGCAAACCTGATTAAGAAAACCGGTGATTTTTTTCTGTCTGAATATAAAACCAACCCGAAAGAGGGCAAATACAGAGAACTTAAAAAAAACTACGAAAAGATTCATAATGCCATAACCAAATCAATGATTGACGCTTTGGGGAAATCCCGATTAAATCTGAAATAACAATTATTAAACTGTGAAAAACAGCAAACAAGAGTGTGAATTCAATGGGCGGTTTGCAGTCAACAAATGAACTCCATTCTGAGCCGGTACTTGCAATGCTTTAAAAGTTCTAAAGTTGATGTGTTTCGCAATAGGCATTCTTGAAAAGAATGCTTTTAATGGATAGAGACTTGTTGTGCAAAGCTGATTAAATCCACCGGTATATAAGAAGAACTCTCTACAAAATGAAAATAACTATATCATTAAAACCCTTAAAACATGAAAAAACTACTACTTATCACAGCTATCCTTTGCTACATTTTATCGGCAACTGCACAGTGGCAATGGATTAACCCCATGCCACCGGAAACCCATTACAAATCCGTAGCACATGTTACTGAACAAACATATGTTACCATGGGGGAAAGTTTAATTCTAAAAACTCAAGATGAAGGAAGAACATGGACGCAGACCGAACATCCTCCGGTTACAAATTTAAATAAAGTATTATTTGTAAATGCTGAAACCGGCTTTGTGGTGGGTGATGACGGATTGCTTTTAAAATCCTCTGATGGTGGCGACAGCTGGCAGGAAATGAATACGGGTACAAAGTCCTCCTTCTGGGATGTTTACTTTGTAAATGAGCAATTGGGGTTTATATCAGCCAATGCCGGACAGGTGTTTAAAACCATAGACGGTGGCAAAAACTGGACGCAGCAGGAAATGCCGGATGTATGGCAACATCTGAGGTTAATTAAGTTCTTCGACGAGAATACAGGCTATGTTGCCAGCATGCATGGACTGTTTGCCAAAACCATCAATGGTGGCGAAGTCTGGAAAGTAGTTGAGGAGGAGCTCAGTTTTTATTACATCTACGATATGCACCTTGTAGATGCACAAACCATATTGCTGGCATCCTATGGCGGTATATTTAAGAGTACGGATGGTGGCGAAACATGGCAGGAAAAGTTAGCCCCTAGCGATGAAGAAATTGAGGCTTTCTCATTTATTAACGAAACCACCGGATATGCACTTGGGCAATTATCCAGAATTTACAAAACTACGGATGGTGGCGAAACATGGGTAAACACCAACCTACTCCCCGACTATTTTGTCTCTAATGTAATGGAAAAAGGAATCGCTTTCGGAAGTGAGCATACAGGAATAGTGGTTTGTTGGGATAACATTACATGGCTTGACATGCAAGCCAATGCTTATGATACTCCGGTCCAGACTATAATAACCCAAGACTTAAGAGATGCGGCTTTTACGAATGATACAACGATTGTTGCAGTTGGCCGAGGTTTAATAGCGCAGTCTAATACAAACGGCAGGACTTGGTCTATTCAGGCGCCTGTTCAATTCGGCGACTATTACTATAAAATTCATTTTATAAATGAAAACATAGGTTTTAGTGTAGGGGAAAATTTTGCCCCAAATATAAAAAAAGGTGTCATAATCAAAACCATTGATGGAGGAAATAACTGGGAATTAAATTTTGCAATAGAACAAGAATTAAGAGATGTGCATTTTGTCAATCTCGATACCGGATATGTTGTTGGCTCTGGTGGAACAATATATAAAACCACCAATGGAGGCAATGAGTGGGTAGCCCAAGATTCAGGAGTAGAGGTGAGTCTAAACTCAGTTTTTTTTACTGATACTAAAACAGGTTATGCCTGTGGAATGGGTGGTACAATTATCCAAACCACAAATGGTGGTGATACATGGACAATAGCAAGTACTCCTACTACCGACGCTATGTTTGCCATATCTTTCTTTAACGACTCTATAGGTTTTGCTTCTGTAAGGGGCTGGGGCATGGCAAAAACAATTAACGCGGGGAAAAACTGGACCTGGTTTAGATTGCCCGGTTCTCGCAACAGGATTATGCGTGATATGGTTTTTACTTCTGAAAAAGATGGTTATATCGCCGGATGGGATTATTTGTTTACTACAAATGATGGAGGCGAAACATGGGAGCTTGAGCAGCTGTCGGGGGGCGCCAGTATATCGGGTATTGCGGTAAGAAATAAAAACACGATAATAGGGGTTGGGCATAAAGGAACCATACTCCGAAAATATACCGGCCCGGAGGAAACCCCTATTGATGAGGAGGAAGATAATTCTCCTACAAACATAAAATTTCCTGACAGCGAAACCATCACTTTCAGTGTATATCCCAATCCTTTTAGCCATGTAATTAATATCAAAGGAACCTTTAAAGAAAATAGCTGCCTAATCGAAATATATGACCTTAATGGCCGCAGGTTACTGGACCGCAATTACAGCACGGCATCTGGTAACCTGACAATTGACACAAGTGGTCTGAATGCAGGAGTCTATCTTTTGCGCATAACAGATGGAGCTACCATTAGCACCCATAAAATAGTTAAAACACATAGGTAAGGACTACCTATATAATCAACTGAATAAATCTTTAATCAAAGACTATTAAATACAATCACATAATTAAAACAACCTAAGATTATTTACAAATGAAACGATTCCGGAGGTTTCAGAACAAATTCTATGTGATAATCAAAAAACAAAAAGATAAACAGATGAAAGATAAAATTAACAAACCAGCTCTATATGCAATTATTTATGCATTTATATCATTGTTATCAACAGCAGAATCACGCGCAAATTCAAACCTTGATGCACCTGTACTAACCCTTGATGCAGAAATGGTATGGGTAAATGAATTCAGGGTTAGCTGGGAAGCCGTAAATGGGGCGACCCATTACAGAATTTGGGTTATCGATACAGAGGCAGAAGACCAATCAACTTACCTCCCGCTTTACAGCGGGAAGATTATTAAAGCAAATCATGCTTGGGTGATAAACCTTAACCCTAACAGTGACTATCAGTGTTTTATCAGGGCATATAATGACAATGATAAATCAGTTAATTCGAATATTGTACAAGTCAGAACCAAATCACCAAATATTGAACCGCCTGTTTTGGAGGCAGCAACAAACATTACCGGAACAAGTTTTGACGTTAGCTGGAGCAGCGTTGAAGGGACTGTGGTAGTTTACAAACTTCTTGTTTCAGATGATGACTTTCACACACTTGTCCCGGGCTTTGATTCAGAATACAGGCCTGTAACCAGCATTACTGTGTCTGGGCTGAATCCTCTGACTACTTATAAATATAAGGTGAAAGCCAAAGACATTGCAGGTGAAAACGAATCCAGCTTTTCAACAACGCACAATACCACAACCCTATTGCACCCTCCGGTTGCCCTTGAAGCTACAAATATAAAACATGACAGGTTTACAGCTAACTGGACGAGCGTGGTCAATACAACCGGCTACAATCTTTGGGTGGTTTATAATGAACAACCGTTGGAAGGCTATTGGCCTTTTGCCGTTAGCGATACAACCCACACAATTACCGGGCTTGAATCGGAAAAAACCTATACTTATGTAGTCACGTCAGTTGCAGGCGCCCACAGCTCTGATTTTTCCAACGCTATTGAAGTAACCACAATACATGAAACCACGCCACCCCCTGTGGCTCTTGAAGCCACACATATCTCTTCAGCCTGGTTTGTAATCAACTGGGAGGAAGTTGAAAATGCGGACCATTATAAGATTTATATTTCAACAGACAATTTTACCAGTCATGTGGTGGATTATGAGGGGGTAGTTGCCCATGGCGATCATTATCCGTTTGACAACCTCAATTTCATGTTTGACGAGGCACAAGCTGAAACAGATTATCAATACAAACTTACCTCTGTATCTAACGGATATGAATCAGAATTCTCAAATATCATCAATGTTTCCACTACATCCAAACCAGATATACCTGAGATACCAGTTGCACTCAGTGCCGTAAAAGTTACTAGTCAAAGCTTTGTTGCACATTGGGAAGAAGCAAAAGATGGAATCTTCTACCGGGTTTTTGTTTCAGATGATGACTTTGAAACACACCTCAGCGGCTATGGAGGTATACCTGTATGGTGGGAGCTTACGCTTAAAGTAGAAGGTCTGGAGCCCGGAAAAACCTATCAATACAGGATTCAGGCCTCTAACGAAACTGGCCGTTCAGATTATTCAAACATCATCGAGGTTACAACGGAGAGCACTGGGACTTCAATTAATCCCGTTGCTGCGGCACACATCTCCATCTACCCCAGCCCCGCTCAAAACCACATTTCCTTAGAGGGTCTGGAAACTAACAGCACAATAGATATTTATTCCATTACCGGGGCAAAAATGATGCGATTGGATAATCAATCAGGAAGAGCAAATCTTGATGTGTCAGCTTTGGTTAATGGTATGTATATTATTAGAATAAACTCTGAAAAAGGAGTTGTAAGCAGGAAAATATTCATTAACAAATAACTGGGCGAAAAGCACGCCTCTGTGCGCTCTGTGCATTCCTCTGCAAGATTCTGTGTTATAATCACAGTATAATGCACAGAGCTTCACAGAAAATTGACAAAACCTTAAAATGAAAAAGATGAAAAACTTACTTATTATACTACTAGCTTTTTCTGTTACCCTTAGCTTTGGGCAGAACGCAAACACATTCAACTTTGTGATTGAGACCACCGAAGACAAAACCGAATACAAATTCTTGGTTGATAATGCTGTCAACTTAGAGGTTGACTGGGGCAACGGAAGCTCCGACACCTACAATGGAACCACTTCTCCAACCCACGATTTTGGCGAAGCCGGCCTTTGGACCATAAAGGTAAGTGGGCAGGCAAGCCGCATTAGCTTTTGGACTGTTTGGCCTTGTGAATATGCCGAAATGCTTAGAGATATTTTAACACCCGTTTCGGATGGCGTTACAGGTATTACCAATGTAAGAGATATGTTTAGGGGAACAAAAGTGGAGAGCTTTACTGCAGAAGATTTTTTAAATGATATAGTTCCCAATGTAACCAGCCTGTATGGCTTGTTTAACAACTCAAGCTTCAATCAGGATATCGGAGCATGGGATGTAAGCAACGTTAGCAATATGTCTGATATGTTTCGTAGTTCAGGTTTCAATCAGGATATTAGCAGTTGGAATGTCAGTAATGTCTCTGAAACATCATATATGTTTGCCTTCTCCCCTTTTAACCAACCACTGGCAAATTGGGATGTAAGCAATGTTACTGGTATGTCAAATATGTTTCAAGGTTCCAATTTCAATCAGGATATAGGAGCCTGGGATGTGAGCAATGTTAATAATATGAACGAGTTATTTTCAGATTCAGATTTTAACCAGGATATTAGCACATGGGAGGTGGGCAATGTTACAAACATGAATGGTTTATTTAGCAATACTCAATTCAACCATGATATAGGAAGATGGGATGTGAGAAAGGTTACCAGTATGTCAAGTATGTTTCAAAGATCAAGCTTCAATCAAGATATAGGAGCATGGGATGTGAGCAATGTCACTGATATGAGCTTTATGTTTCAAAGATCAGATTTCAATCAAGATATAAGCAATTGGGATGTTAGCAAGGTTACTAATATGCGGATAATGTTTGGGGATTCTGATTTCAATCAGGATATTGGCAGCTGGGATGTTAGTAAGGTTACTAATATGTTAGAATTATTTGATAGAACCCCTTTCAATAGGGATATCAGCAGTTGGGATGTGAGTAATGTTACTAATATGATGCGTATGTTCCGAAATTCTGAATTCAATCAAGATATTGGAGCATGGGACGTCAGCAGTGTTACAAACATGCACGGGATGTTTAGTGGTTCGGTCTTTAATCAGGATATAGGCAATTGGGATGTAAGCAACGTCACCACTATGCAAGAGATGTTTTATGATACAGATTTCAATCAGGACATTGATGGTTGGGATGTGAGCAATGTTACTAACATGATACATATGTTTTCTTTGTCATCATTCAATAGTCCCTTAGCAAGTTGGGATGTAAGCAAGGTTACCGAAATGAATGGTATGTTCTGGGGTACAGATTTTAACCAGGATATTAGCGGTTGGGATGTGAGTAATGTTACTAACATGCAGGACATGTTTTACAACGGGCCTTTTAACCAAGACATTAGCGGTTGGGATGTAAGTAGTGTTACTAATATGAATAGCATGTTTAGCTATTCATATTTCAATCAGGATATTAGCATTTGGGATGTCTCTAATGTAGAAAACTTTGAGTATTTTTTAAATAACTCAGAGTTATCAACCGAAAACTATAATAAAATGCTAATAAAATGGTCTGAACTGGACTTGCAGCAAGATATAAGCTTTTACGGGGGCAGCAGCAAGTATGATCTGGGATTACCCGAAGACAGAAGGCAGCATATTATTGATGCATTTGGCTGGACTTTCAATGATGGTGGCAATACAGGAAATGAAGTGTTCCTGCTTACGCTTTATGCCAACCCACAGGATGGTGGCGAAGTTGAAGGTGAAGGGCTGTATTATGAAGATGACAATATTGATCTTAAGGCAATTGCTAATCTGGGTTATGATTTTACTAGTTGGACTGACGGCAATGATGAAGAAGTGGATTCTGATCCGGAATTTGTATTTGTAATGCCGGCAGAAACAGTAACCTTAACGGCCAACTTTGCTCTTGTTGACTATCAACTTACAGTAAACATTGATCCCGAAGGTGCTGGCAACGTTTCCGGTGAAGGCATTTATAACATGAATGATGAAGTTACATTAGAAGCCACAGCAAATGATGGATATGAGTTTGTGAGTTGGAACAATGGAGAGGAGATATTATCTGTAAATGCCTTCTACGTTTTAACAATGCCTGCGAATCACATAAATCTTTCCGCCAACTTTTCGGTAATCACTTCCATTTCTGAAGAACCCCTTTTTGGCCATAGCATAAGCATATATCCCAATCCTACTAAAAGCCATATTTACATAGAGGGCGTGAAAGGAAACAGCTCAATTGAAGTAATTTCCATCACCGGAAAAAAAATGATGCAACGGGAAAATCAATCAGGAAAGGTATATCTTGATGTTTCATGCTTGGATAATGGAATATACATTTTAAAGATTAGTTCCAAGATTGGTGTTCTAAGTAAGAAAGTTTTTATTAATAGATAACGTAAACCTTCCTTGCAATCTACGCAGACAACAAATTAATAAACAGTTCTATTATTTTTAAAAAATTACTTTAATAATTCCGCCAAAGGAATCAATTCATTCTCAGGAAGAGCATCCTCTTCCTGAGTCTTTAGAAACTCCTGATTCAGCATATATAGGCGGCTGTTCCATCGGTCTTGTTCATGAAACCGGGTTTCAGAAAAATAGTCTTCATCCACATTTGTAAAATTGAGTTCACAATGTGATAGCACCCATTCCTCATCATTCATATATAACAAAGGAAGCCCATGGGTTCTGCAAATAAAGGGTCTGAACGGATATATGGTGCAGCTGTTATCGATCAATAAGGGACAAACATCATCTGATTCATCAGCTTTATCTATAACCTTGACGGATTTAAGGCGTTCTATCTCCGAACGTATAACTTCAAATTCTATGGGCAAAACTTTGAATGACAAACAACAAAGCGAGCATCCCTTTTTGCACAACATATGGTTTTGGTGCAACTTCTCAAGACCGGCAATCTCTTCATCAAGTTCTTGCCGCAACTCAAGATATTTTTTCTTTATGCTTTCTTTAAGTATCATATGAATCAAGAAATTTGATTAAATAGGAATAGAGAATCTGAAAACAGAACCCTTGCCGGGTTTGGACTCTAACCAAATTTTACCGCCCATCAACTCTATATGCCCTTTACAAATAGCAAGACCCAAACCTGTTCCGCCATATTTGGTTTGCACATCCGGGTTGGCTTGTCTGAATCGTTCAAAGACCTTATCCTGCATTTTTAAAGGTATTCCAATGCCGGTGTCTTTTACAAAAAAGACAACCTGCATATTTTTTTCATCAACACTTTCAACACCATACACCACTTCACCTTTTTCAGTAAACTTCAGAGCATTGCCAATTAAATTATTAAACACCTGCTTCAACTTTAGCTCATCTGTTTTAATGGAAAATTTATCAGATACACCTGGGGGTAATACGAAACCAAGATCAACACCTTTTCTCGAAGGATTATTGCTAAATACCGAGTTAAGATCCATTAATAAGTCTTTCAAAATAACCTTTTGAAGGTTCATTTTATCTTGTTGCGTTTCAATTGTAGAAATGGTCAGTATGTCGTTGACCAAATTCAAAAGTTCACGACTGCTGTTCACTATGATTTCTGAGAAATTCACTTTGTCACCCTCTTCAAAATCGGGTAAAGCCAACATTTCGGAAAAACCAATGATGGCATTTAAAGGAGTTCGTATCTCGTGTGATACATTTTGTAAAAATGCCGTTTTTAAGTTCTCACTCTCCTGCGCACGCTCAATGGCATGCACCAACTCCTCGTTGGTACTTTGCATCTCCTCGTTGATGGATTGATACTCCTCGTTGAGCATGGCATACTCTTCATTTTGTTGCTGCAATTTATCCTTACTCTCTTTAAGTTCCTCTTGGTAAATTTTTTCCCGGGTGACATCACGTCCAACACCAATATAAGCAACCGGTTCTCCTTCTTCCAGTATTGCGCTATTGTCCCAACTGATCCATTTCCATTCTGAATTTAACTTCACCTTCTGTTCAAATCGCACTCTGTATGGAGGCTTTTTAAGTTTCTCCAAAGCTTCGAGAGATAACACCGCACTATCGGAGTCAATGGGCGGAATAAAAACCTTTCCCATAATCTCTTCATCAGATTTACCTATAGCATGGCAAAAAGATGGGCTTGCATATAGATATCGCCCTTCCAGATCAACTTTAATAATAAAATCATGCTGATTTTCAACCAGAAACCGGTATTTCTCCTCACTCAGTCTTAATGCCTCACGTGCAGCAACCATTTCTGTGACATCTCTGGTCACTCCCAAAACTTCTTTTACCCTGCCATGCTCATTTGGGATCAGAGTCGTGGTTACCTCCGTAACAATGATCCCGCCATCCTTTTTTATCTGATTTAGTGTAACTGTTCGGGTCCGATAAGTTTCATCTCCATTTTCAAATTTCTGGACTCTGAAGGGCAACGACTCTGAAACAAATTCAAAGGATTCAGGGCTCAAAATATCTTTAAGCTTAAAACCCAAAGCCTCATCGACGGAATATCCACTTAACCTTTCTACCGAAGGACTCATATATCGGAATTTATGCGTCATTGCATCCATCACCCAAATAACATCTCCAACGTTGTCAGAAATCATGCGGTATTTCTCTTCGCTCTCCCTGATGGTACGTTCAGCCAGCACCCGGTGTGACACATCAGTAAAAACTGTTGCAAAAGTATCATCACTCATTGGAATTGCCGAGACATCGAAATACCTGTCCATTGGTGGAAAATACTCTTCAAAACGGGTTGGAGTTCCATCCTGAACAACCCTGGCATATACATCCAAAAAAGGAGCCGTTGGCTGTCCATAAAGATCGCTTGCTGTTTTACCAATAACATCTTTACGTGCAAGACCAAGAATTCTAGAATATGCTGCATTGATATCAACCAATGAATAATTCAAAATCTCCCCTTCTTCATTCCTGATGACCCTATGCATGGCCACCCCCTCAGCCATTGAGTTAAACAATAGAGAAAAACGCTGTTCACTTCGGTTCAATTCCTGTGTCCGTTTTTCAACATCACGCTCCAATCTGATTTTGCGTGTACTTAAAAGTCCCACTACAAAAGATAGAACAAGAGTCATTAGAATAGCCAAAGACAAGGAAACCGGTAAGGCAATAGATGGGTGCGTGCGATTAAAAAATTGACCCGGAAAAAAATCCAGTTTCCAAGTTCGCCCAAACATGAATAAGAAGTACCCAGCCGACATATCCTGAATTTTTCGTTCACGCATAACGTCATCCCCAAATCGGCCAATATAGGTATAACCAGACTGGTTTTCCACAACCCCGAACAAAACATTAAAAAGATTCTCTTCTGATCCTCGTAAAGCAACGGATCTGCCAAGTAGTTTATTTATATTTACCACTATATACGCTAAACCATTTGAACTATTTCCTGAAAACGAGAAGGGAATATAAATGATCAACCGCGGATCTGTGTTGCTTGATTCACTAATAATTGCTTCAGTAGTCAGCCTTTGATGCGAAACAGCATTTTCAATTATGTTTATGGTATGAGATGAAATTTTAGGCATGCTACTCCCAACTGAAAACAACTCCTGATAACCGCCCTCTACCAGACGAACCAAATATTCGGCAGAATATTCCTCTGCCCACCCAATTGATTCAACAAATTCAAGCTCAAGTAAAAAGTTAACCTCCTCTCTGAAAAAATCCTCTTCTATCTCATTAAAACGACCCAACGAATTGGACGTACGCAATAAATGCCACTCAAAAGTGCGCATGTACGATCTGAACTGATTAGCCTGTATGGAAGAGGATTGTTTAAAAATTTCCATTCTGTACCGGTTTTCAACTCTGACTGAAAACCATATAATTAACAGAGAGATGAATACGGAACCGATAAAGGTAAATATGGCTTCCGGACTTTGCCACCAAATTGATCGTTCGATCCGCATAATTTGGGGTCTTGAGAAAATAATGTTGCCGAATAACAGAATCAGCAAAAGGACAATGACCAAAACCTGTGGAATAACTATTGCATGATTAACCTCATCATTCCATTCATGTTCGTGTATGTCCATACCCACAACCATATAAGGTTCAGGTGAATGTTGCCTGAATACCGGGTAGAAGGCACTAATAAAATGTCCATATTCATCTTCATATGGGCCGACAATTAAATGGTTTCCTCTTACAAAAACATCCACCAACCCTTGTGGAGGTATCTTGTAGACATCTCCGGGTAGTGATGCATGAAAAAGCTCAGGATCAATGCTCTCCGGGCCGAATATAATTTGAGAATCCCGAAGCACCATGGTATAAATGTCCCTTTTATTTAGAAGACCTGAAGCTTCGCGCAATTGTTGGTTTAATTGATGATATACAGGATGGTCAAGATCAGACAGATTGAATTCAAGATTTGAAATGGTACGATAGCTCAATCCCTCCGCGACGGACTGAGCGCCAGACAATAACTCTCTTCGAATTTCCTTTTCCTGCAAGATTTTGAATTGGTGTACTATATAAATTCCTCCAATAAATAAGGCAAGACTTAAAAATGCAATGACGATTCGTATGGTTTTCTTTCCTTGCGATTCAGGAACATCTCTGCTATCTTTCGTAATCCGACCGGACTTTCGAAATGCAAGATAAAAAATGACCACCACCACTCCTAAAGCGATGATATTCATAACAAAATGAGAAACACCGTAGCTCACCATCAGATGTTTTGGTTTTTCAAGATAAATATGGCGGGTTGACATATCGTTGCACAATCCCACTCTTTTTCAGGCATGTAATTTACAAATAATTTTAATTCTATTTAGTTTTCACCTCCTGATAATCTATCACTTAAATTGAAACCGGCCTGTTTTAATGAAATTCAGAACAATGTTGATCTCATCCTTTCTGATGATTTTGAATAAATACATGGCAAAGGCCATGAAAAGAACAATCAGGATCTTCACGAACCAAGAAAACGGAATTTCAAGATTATAAGTCCAAATACCGGCAATCACCATCGCAACCCATAAACCAAAAAGTAACAGTAGCTTTTTAATTTGAAATTGTATGGATTCAAGCTTTTTTACCTCTACAAAAAACCAACCCATCCCTATGGCCTGAGCAATCAGAGTTGAAACTGAAGCTCCCATTTTTCCATATATAGGTACCAATACAAAATTTAGCAGGATGTTGATTCCCGCACATACAACCAGAATTACAGAAATCCGCCTGGTTTTTTTATGCTTGTTGAGAGGCAGAGTAAGTAATTGCCGCCATCCGCTAAAAATTAATCCGGCAATTAATACCGGTATGAGAATAACTGATTCTCGAAAGAATTCTGAACCGGCCGAAATAACCATCATGATTTCGGGGGAAAACAAAACCACTCCTAGCCCTCCGAATGTAATCAAAATCAGAAACAAACGGGAAAACCGGGAATAAAACTGCATACTTGACTTCTCATGCAGAGTTTTAAAAAAATAATTGGAATAGGCCGTGATTAGGGAGGCTATGACAACCATTTGAACCAAATTGGCTATTTTAAATGCCATGCCATATCCTGCCACTTCTCCAAGATTCTGATATTGATTAATTATATGCCGGTCACTTAAAGTTAATATTGTGGTCAGTATATTTGATATGGCCAATGGCAATCCATATTGAATCATTTCTTTAAGAACAACAACATTAAACTTTGGTTTAATGTGTTTTAATATAAACGGAACAAGAGCAAGGAAAGTTAATCCATGAGCCACCATCTGCGCCAGGTAAATACCCTTCAAACCCATTTCACGAAATTCCAGAAAATAAACTGTTACCCCGATCACCAGGAGAATATTCAACGACGTCCAAAATGTTTGTAATTTAGCTCTTTGTTCCAGTTTCATTAAATAAAATGGAACATCGTATAGTAACCGAAAAAAAGAACCGGCAAGAAAAAACAGGAAGATATCTGAAGATAGCTGATATCTGAAAACCGATTCGGACCAGACATTAAGAAGAACTGCCACCAATGCAACAGCCAGCAAACTGGTGAAAAAATTAAACATCCACGTGGTAAAAAAGAGCTCTTTTTTACCACTGCTGCCTTTCATCTCATGGTACCATCGCATGAACCCACCCTTCACTCCCCAACTTGAAAGAATCAGAATGAATTGAAAAATGGTTTCAAACAAAGTAACAACCCCAAACTCAGTTTCGTTGATATATTTTAAATAGAGGGGAAGCAGAATAACACCACTCAGCTTGGTGAGAACATTTCCAATGCCATAAATAATACCCTGTTTAAAAACAAACTGAACCGGTTGATACATGGTTTTTTATTGAGATCAACAACAAAAATAAAAGATATCGGTTAATTAACACTCATTAAATTAGCAATTTTAAGCGGTTGTTCTATTTTTGTGACAATAGCATTATTTATCATTGTCTTTTCACTCTGTTTAGAATTGTTTATCAATGTAAGTCAATTCTATCTATAACTCACTCTGTGCATTTCCGGTAGTTATTCAACTACCGGATTGAACCCATAGGTAATCGAAAAAAGAATCAAGGATAAGAGAAACAAATCATCAATAAATGAATCCAAAATCATCAATAAAAAAGTAGCTGTTTTTCAGCACATCAACCCCGATATTTTGGTTTTCGTTCTTCACCATATTTTAGTAACTTTGTACAAAACGAAAGCGATGGATACAATTATATTACAAAGCAATTCAAAGAATGACCTCAAACTTATTGCTGAAATTGCCAAAAAAATGGGTGTTACAGTGGTGAAAAAAAACTCTTCATCTTCCATTATGGATGAAATTGAACAAGGCTTAAAAGAGGTTAAACTAATGAAGGAGGGAAAACTGCAAAAAAAGCCATTAAATGATCTAATTAATGGAAAATAGAGTTTTCCGGACATCTGTTTTTGACAAACGATACTCTCGTTTTCTAAAAAAATTTCCTTCACTCAAGAATGATTTGAGTGAACTTGAAGTCGAACTGACCATGAACCCAACAATAGGGAAATCGCTTGGTAATGGTCTCTACAAAATACGACTAGCAAATAAAGACAAAAACAAGGGAAAAAGTGCTGGATACAGGGTTGTTACCTACTTAATAGATGAAAGCAACTCATTGGATGTTTATTTGATAATTATTTACGATAAATCTGAAGAGAACAGCATTAAAAAGCCTCTTTTGGCTAAATTGGTAAGAGATTTATTTGGTTAAATTCGCTATCCTGTTTTCACATATCTTAAGATCATAAAAAACATGCTCCATAAAAAAATAAACAGCTATTTAAATCACATCTGTTGTTTTGAAAGGTAAATTTCTAAAAATATCATCCTACTATCGGGATTTTCTGCAGGATTACTACATAAAATTCCCGATGATAAAAATCCAGAGTCATCGGGAGCAGCTCCAACATCTAATGGATCAGTGTTTCTCATGGTCGGACAATTACGGCAGACTCCTTGCAGCAAAAGGATTTGAAACCATGGAAGTGGTTGCCAATGCAACCCCCATGCAAAAGGCATGGGCTGTAGAAAACAACCTCAGCTCATCCTTGTCGTCCGAGGAGATCATCATGGCACAAATTGCATTCTTTAAGCCGGAGATCATCTATTTTCAGGATAGCGTAACTTTTAATGGTTCATTTATCAGGAATCTGAAAAACAGATTTTCATTCATAAAGGTCTGCATAGGAAATATCTGCGCGCCCTTTACCTCTTCACAAATTGAATCATTCAAAGCTTTTGATTATTTCACTGTTTGCTCCCCGTTTTTTCAGCAGCAGCTGCGACAGTTTGGAATAACCAGTGTGGTGATTCCGCATGCGTTTGACCAACGAATACTCGAGAAAACAGAAAAAGAGAATGATTGGCCGGTTGTCCCGTTTATTTTTACCGGCTCCATTATTCCGGGTGATGGATTTCACAGCATCAGAACCAGGGTGTTGGAACAACTGGTTCAGGAAAGCATCCCTTTTGCCTTTTACGGTAACCTGCCTGACAAAAACAGAACGGCAATCGTGAAAAAGCAGGCGTCGTATATAGCGGCATCAATATTGGACAACATCGGGCTAAAGAGCTTAACTGATTACATAACTCCCATTCGCAAAGGGAGAAACCACAGCTCTTTTCCACGGCAACTTAAACTTACCTCCAAGCTCTACAAAATGGCAAAGCCGCCTTTGTTCGGACTGGAGATGTTCAAAGCTTTATCTAAAGCAGAGATCGGATTCAACATTCATGGAGATTGCGCCGGCGATTATGCGGCCAATATGCGACTTTTTGAAACCACCGGGGTGGGAACCTGCTTGCTCACAGATCACAAAAGTGATCTCAAAAATTATTTCGTCCCTGATTCTGAAATCGTCACCTATCAATCGGCAGAAGAGTGCGTTGAAAAAGTGAAATGGCTGATAGACCATCCGGATAAATTAAAAGAAATAGCAAAAAGAGGACAACAAAGAACTCTTACAGAGCATCATTTTAACAACCGGGTTGATCTTTTTTATGATGAACTGGTTAAGCATCTGTAAATAATGAGCGGATTGCAATTGTTTTTTTTGGGTTCAGCATTGCCCTCCATATTATCTGCTTCCAAAGAGAGCCGCTTATTCAATTAGCTGCCATTGTCATATGTTTGATTGTAGTTAGATTTCTCGCTGTCGCCCATTCAGAGCTGTGGCTTTTCGTTTCATCATCCCGGGGGCTGTACCCCGGGTTTTTGACTTAACCCTAATCAGGGTTGGTTTAACTATTAAAGCAAAACCATTTATAGACACCTAAAATCTAGAAATATTATACACAAAAATAGGTTAAACATGAACACTACTATTATGTTGTGAGTTCTTATTGATGTGGCAAGATGTCAGGGCTAACGCCCCTTGATAAATTGGCTTATTACTATGCTGCTACGAAGACATTAGGGCTATCGCCCCTACATAAACATAACGAGCCAAAATGAAATTTTCCCACTAATGGGAATCGTAGATCGGAGCAGCCAATGTCTAGATTAGCGAATCACATTTGATGCTTGAATAATATCTATAATTTGCTCCCCAGTAACCGATTGCGGACTTTTACTCATTATATCCTTTAATAATTTCGGATAAAACTCAGAGACACCGGGATATTCATCATCCATCAGCCGACAGTTGTGCCAAAGCAGGGAAAACACTCCCCCAAACCGCTCAATCTCTTCAATGAGTTTAAAAGCTGAATGATACAATCCATCCAATCCAACTTTGCGATAATTCAATGGAGAAACTTCCATCATAGTCAACGGAATTTCCCAAAGATCAAGTTCCCGATCATTCTCTAGGTCGTATAGTTTAAAAGGATAACAATATCCGTTACGAAAGCCTTCATGTTCAGCAAAAGAGAGAGTATTATCGTAAATCAACCCCACCGATTCCTGATTACGGAAAGTCTCGATGCCTGTTACCCTCAAAAAATGTTGGCGATTACCAACAGGTTGTCTTCCTGCAATTTTTTCGAATAAATTAAACTGATACTTTATTTTATTTCGATTATTCGCTGAATAATAAGACCCATGTAATCCGGCTTCAAATCCGGCTTCGGTTAATCTTTTTATGAGATTAACTATTTTTTTATCGGTTAGCTCATATTGAGAATCCAGGTTTTTATGATCACGATGCAAAAAGAACCATGTTGACTTTATCCCCAGGCTTTTCTCAAGAAAGATCAGGTCATCAAAATTCCACCAGGGGTCTTTAAGTGAAAATAGAAATATGTTCTTTAATACTCCTTTAAACAAATACTTTATGGTCTTTCCGTATCCAAAACTCCGGGGAGCCATTCCAGATAATTGCTTAATCTTATACAAAACCTCTTTGGGCCGATAAAAGGAAACACGATCCACATCATGACTCAGGAAAAAACCAAACCGCTCAAACAGTCGCTTCCTTTTAAATGAGAGGCTATGAAAACGACAATACGCCTCAACCCCCTGCAAAATGGCTTCAAAATAGTAATTGACCAACGGAATATCTGGACAATCCAATCGGTATTGCAGAGAATCTTCGTAACTAAACCTGTCGAACTGATCCCTTTTCACTGTTTGTTCAGCGACACCTGACAAAAGATAAAATGATGATGTTATAAAATCATGATTAAATATCAGTTGACCATATTTATTTAAACTATATATTGATTTTATCTTTGAACTGTCCGAAAACAAAACGGGGATCTCTTTTTCAAGAATGTTAATGGAAACCGGGGTTTCAAGAATCTCATCACATAAAGGAAAGATGATGACTGGCTCTTCAATATTGGGCAATACGCTGTTGCTTTGCACAAACCGGAATTTCGACACCACCTCATCATTCGATTCCCAATGAAACGATAAATGACTTATAACATACTTTATATTTGTACTATATTGCATCTCAATTAAATCATTGATCGAAATTTATCCTTAACAATTTTTACCGCACTATGAAACTTTACGCTTACGTAATTCCCTGTTGAATGTTCCCAACGCAAACGACAATCTTTACATGTAGGATCGCTGCAAAAGAAAAAGGCAGGATCGCTTTTAAGAATCTCTCTTTCAATCCTTAAGGTCTCGCTCATTTTTGTTAGATAAGCAGCCCCATTTCCAACCTTACCTTTTATTAAAATTCCAGCATTTTCATAGTGGGGGATAAAATTTGGAAAGCCCTTGGTACATCCCCCTTTATATTTGGCTTCATACAACCTTATATTACCGTTCTTATCCAGATAATTGACACCTTCATGTTTTCGCTTTTTATCAAAAGGCAATTCCTCTATGGCCACATGAGCAGTTCCCGTAACGTTGACATTCTCTCCGATGGTTAAATGCCATGCTCCGGCATCAGCCATTTTTTCTAATGGTTCATACGCTTTACTGCCAGGTAAGTGTGATTCGATTATATTTTTAACCGCGTTGCCTATTGCAACAAACTTCTTTACCGGATGTTTGCTGCGTATCATATCAGTATGGCTAATCATTGAATTAACAAGGGCGCCTGCATAAGAGGGAGAATCCGGCTTACTGATAACCAACGATTTACTATCAGACAGTGGTAAAGGGTAGGTCGTTAAATAGCCGTTGGCTACTATGGCTCCTTCATCTCCAACGGTATCCAATAAAGCATCTAACAGAGTGTTGACACCCCACTCCATTTTCCCAATAGCCTTGGATGATACCATCAAATGTACAATCACTCCGGATTTTATCCCCAATACTCTCAAATCACGAATGATATCAGTTTTTGTAAATGCCATAACTTCGATAGAAAAAACTTAAACCATAATTTATCAAATATCCGGTTGCGTATATGAAACCTTTAGGTTTGCGGGTGTCATCATTGTCTACCATTGTAAAAGTTCGAGCGGGGCAGAATGCTTATCGTAAATGCCTAGCCCCCTATGTTTTATGTACGATGTTAGCAACTGGCTTTATTCAAGCGTTTCAATAAATTGTTTAGCTGTCATTGTCGGCAATTTTGAATTTTTGAAATCTTTAAGATTTCTAGTAATAATCAATTCTTGCTCGTCTTCAATTGCTGTAAAGTATTGAAGTGCATCTTCAAAATCTGAAAAAGTCTCGTCATTTAAAGCCAATCCAATAATTTTATCATCTAATGGCAAAACTTTAAGTATCAACCTAAGCTTCCTCAAAACCGATTTCGCTTTATTCGAATCCATTTGTCTCAACAATGCATAACTGGTATTTGCAATAGTCAAGGATGAAACTGATAATTCGACTTGCTTTTTATCTGCAAGAGAAAATAATTCTGCGGCTTCTTCAAAAAAGGGGACTCTCCTTGATAATAAATCAATTACAATATTTGTATCAACGAATAGTTTTTTCATTTATACTTTTCCTCCAAAAAAACACGGTATTCTTTTTTGTAATCAAAGTCAGCAGGCAAATTAATCACACCGCTCAAACTCTCAACAAGAGGAGTAATTGGAATCTTTTTCTCTTCTTCTTTTTGCTTAGTAATACTATCAAGATAAGATTCAATCATCTTAGAAAGACTAATCCTATGACTGCGAGCATAATTTTTAGCTCTTTTGATAACATTATCATTTAGTCTCAATGTTAATTTCGTTTCCATAATTTTCACATTTAACTACGTACAAATATAACACATCAGTACGTCAAATGCAAGGTTTTCGTTCTAGGCTTGTTGCTAACGTAATCTTAATAAACAAAAAAATGCATGAAATACACAAAAAACACCCTCACAAAAAAGCTGTTCATTGATAATTGGAAAAATAATTTCCGATTAAGTACAGAGTCAACTTGTAAATAATCATTTTAATTTAAAAGAAATTCTTCCTGTCTCTCTTCAAACAACAGATAAACAGTAAAACCTACCTTCGGTGGATTTGATTTCTGCTCAAAAACGAATTAAATAGGTAAAACATATATTTCCGTTTAAGAATTGAACCTGCTGAGGCATTTCTGACCTCCATAGAAACTCGATGCTGGTGAAAAGGCGAGACATCCTTGACCAGACCGGATGTCCCAAAAGTTAATTTACAGCCCAGATCATTGTATAGCCTATCAAAAAAACCGTTTTGGCAATCCTTCATCTGAAAATGGAAAAGAAAAGTATTTCTCTGTTATTCCAAATTGTTCCTGTAAATACTAAAAGCAATCTAACACCTCCAGTTTTTGCTCTGCCATTGTCAAATTAAAGAAATGAGGATGGTTAACACTGTGTGCTCCAACATTGAAACCTCGCTTAATTAAATCAGAAACCTGTTCCCTGTTCATATAAGGCTGCTCCTTTTTAAGATAGTTAGCAATGTCGATATTCAATATAGAAACCAGGTTGTTGATGATATTAATCTGTGTATCGTCAAGTGCGTTGACTATATTTCACATCCCGAGGGAACATTTAAAGCCTTCGCTATTTTAAAAAGGACATCAACTCCGTTCTGCCCTTTAATTGATTCAATGACAAGACTGGATTTGAATCGATAAAACATCTTCTTATTATCAATAAAACCGGTATTAAGAAATATGGTTGCCGGTATTCCTTTCTTTTCAAGAATGGGAATCGTTTCATGATAAATCTCACTCAATCCGTCGTCAAAGGTTAAATGAAATATTTTTGATGCTGGTTTTCGCGATATTAAATTATGATAGAGATGCTCAATGCTTACAGGTTCATAATGTTTGCATAAATAATCTAAATCTTTGGAAAATTGGTTTACAGAACGGGGGGCGTATGCATTTCTGAATTGCTACCGTCCGATATACTTACTTTCAGGCGGCCCTAAGTATGAATCTCTTAAGCCTCCGGCATCGATTACAAATTTTTGAAAAACAATTCCGGTATCAATCATCCACAACCTAAGAGTTTGTTTTCCGGGCTCAGTGATGTGATGTCGGGTGGATTTAATTTTTATCTGGTCACCAACCGATTGCATCCACCAATCTGCATATTTATAATCGGGGACAATTTCACCTTCATTCATATTAATAATTTGCGGCTCCTCATCATTAATAGAAATGGCAAATTTCAAACCGCCCTGCTTTTTGAAATCCTGTGTTGGCGAAAGATATGCCTCAACAATGATCTCTCCTGCATCAAATAGTGTAAATTCATATTCCACCCTGGGAGAGTTCTCCCCAATGGATTGAGATGGAGAATTAAATGGCTCAATTATGATTGAGGAGCATTCACGACCAAGATTCGGTACAACAGTCCAGTAAAGTTCCTCTGAATCGAACTTATTGGTATAATTGGCCGCTCCTATTGAAACAACTCCATTGTTTTCCACAAACCCGTACGCCTTTGGCAAAACATTCCTGACAGGAACCTTTACCACATATTCCTTTCCGGCTCCTTTTATCAATATTTCTCCTACCGGGTTCCCATCTGGAACTTTATCCCAATCAATCGTTACATAAACCCTTTCATCGAACTCTATGCTGCCTCCTTTACCGGATAGTTTTATCCAATCGTTTTTTGCCTCAATGGAGTAGTTTAAAGTTCCTTCACCCATGTTGAATATCTCAACATAGTAATTCTGTTGATTATAGGGGTCAAATTTAGAAAAACTATCACTAAACGTTGGTTCTCCTTCAATACTGAAACCTGCCCATACAGGATTGGAGCCATACTCAACCTCAAACCCAAGTTGAGGGCTATCCGGTGTATGGATGTATGATACGGCCGGCATTATATTAGCCCGGGGATGATTCCAACTGGTATATCCAATGCGGTTCTGCGACATCATGTGGTTCCATTTGCCGTTTTCCAAATCTTCGTGAAACTGACGGGTCAGTTTGTCATCCTTGAAAAATAGATCTTTCACCTTATCCACATAAATGTTTGTGGAAGCACGTCCCTGAAAGGCATAAAGTCTGTTTTTTGCAGCTGTAACATAGAGTTCATTAAGGTTGCTGCTCATCTCAATTGGTGAAAGCACCAATTGATAAAATGCTGATTTATGCGTTTCAGGCATCTGTTCATAGATTTTCCTGCTTCTTTCCAATAACAATCTGAAATCATCAACAATCCGGTCTGCTTCCCTATAATTTTCGAGGCTGTAAATTTCCGGTGATAACATTTCATGGGTTCTGCGAGCATTATATTTTGTATAAAGCGCTATAAGCTCTGCAATATCATGTTTATGGGTATCTCCAAACTTCCGTTGTGCCCACTTTATGTAATAATTTGGGAGATCACCGGCCTGAATTGCTTCCGGATTCCATGCAAAATCAAGAAAAAAGCTGATGGGAAACTCCATGGGTTTGATGTCCCCCACATTGACCAACCACAACTCTTTAACACCAAAATCGTATGTAATTTTCATTTGCTCCCACACCCGCTCAATCTGGGTGACATTATGCCATCTGTATGAAACAGGTGCTCCAACATAATTGAAATGGTAGTACATCCCAAAACCTGCCTTATGATCCAGTTCATCCGCCTTAGGTAAAAGACTGACATTCCCCCAATTATCGTTACAAAGTAAAATAAGAACATCGTCATCAACGCGCATTCCCTGATCCCAATAATCCTGAACTTCTTTGTAAATTGCCCACAGCTGGGGTGTTTCATTGGCTGGTTTGCCAGTTACATCAGCTATGATTTCACGTTGATCGGCAATAATGGTCTCCAGTAGTTCAGTGGCTGTTTCATCTGTCATAGCCAAATCGCCATCACCGCGCATTCCAACTGTGACAAAAGTCTCATAATCTCCAATGCGTTCTACCCCTTCCCGCCAAAATTCCTGAAGATTTTCCTTATTGGTTTCGTAGTTCCAATCACCGCCATAAAAATGATTCCACTCGTTGTGTGCACGCATCATGGGCTCATGATGCGTAGTGGAAATAACAATTCCATACTCATCTGCAACCTTAGGATTTAAAGGGTCATCTACATAAAACATGGACGGAAGCCACATGGCCGGCCACAAGAAGTTGGCTTTGCTTCTTAACAGTAATTCATATACCGTGGCATAAAATTGATGATTCAAATCTCCGAAATTCTCAATAGCCCAATTTCTCAGTGCAGGAGCTTCATCGTTGATAAAAATGCCTCTGTACTTAACAACAGGTTCTCCATCAGTATAGGTTCCTGGTTTAATATATATTCTCTCTTTCTTCTTAATTGGAACGTCGGCCCAGTAGTACCATGGTGAAACACCTATTTTTTCAGAAATATCATAGATGCCAAAAACAGTTCCCCTTCTGTCGCTTCCGGCGATAATCAGCGCATTCTCTATCCCGGGAAAAGGATTTTCAACTGTTTTTATGATGAATTTTTCCCATTTTCCATCTAGCTCTTGTTTGTTAATAACCCCTCGTGCAACCAAATCATCAATCAACTTGCTTTGGCCTAATGTCCCGGCAATGACTGCATATTTTGCAGAAGAAATCTCATCATATTTCAATTCCGGTTTTCTTCCGGTTACCCTGTATATATCCATCTGCAAATCACCAAACGCTCTGGTAACTGCCGGAAAATCATCGGAGTTAACCAACAAGGATGCTGTATTTTCCAAATCGGTTAAAACAAAATATCCCGACCCCTTTTTCTCAGATACATAATAATTATTTTCAGCCATCCCTGTAATTACAGAACAGGTCAGCAAACCAAACAAAAGAGTAGTGGACAATAATTTCATCATAAAAAGCTTTAGTGTTAACATCAAACATCTAAATAACACGCTGATGCGTTTGCACCATTAGCACCAAACAACGCATTTTGAACAATTTAGAAAGCTAAAATAATTGAAATGATTTACAATTATTCGATAATTATAAGAAAATTAAAAATCTCCACTGGCCGACTAATTAATATAGATTTCTCGCATTGCTCTAAATGACAAAACTTTCAGGAAGCTAAAACGGTTTAGGGAGTGATGGCGGCTTCGCCGCCATCACCCCCTAAACTCTCACAACGTAACAGCCTGTCATTTCGAGCGAAGCGAGAAATCTATTGCATGAATATCATAACAAAAAAGCTTAGCCGGGCAATAGTTACTTAAAAAACACATCATTATGCAGATTTTCGTTAGTGCACACGTGTGCACTAACGAAAATCTGCACAAGCCATTACCTATGATTCCACAATTTTAACCTAATTTAAGATGAATCCAAGGCTGTTATTTCTTGAATGTTACCGCAATTATACTATATTTGCGACTAATTTGAGATGAGTATGTCCTTTTGTGATCAAAACGGGTAAAAAATATGAGTAGTTCCATTGCCAGGAGAAAATTGCGGAGTTCTTATGCCACCACCATAATCAGTATTTCACTGGTTCTGTTTTTGCTTGGCATCATCGGATTCCTGTTTCTCAACGCCAACAGGCTTTCTACCTATATCAAGGAAAATCTTGGTTTTACCGTCCTGATAAATGATAATGCCCGCGAAGCTGAAGTTGTGCGGCTTCAGACCATCTTAAATGCAGCTCCCTATGTTAGGGTGGCCGAATACATCAACAAAGACCAGGCAGCCGACGCACTTAGAGAGGAGTTGGGCGAAGATTTTGTTGAATTCCTGGGTTATAACCCGCTTTTGGCATCCATTGAAGTTAAATTGGCCGCTCAGTGGGCCAATCCTGATAGCATGGCTCGCATCGAGGCTCAAATCATGAGCTTCCCGCAGGTAAAAGAGGTTTATTACCAAAAAAACCTGTTGGATGCCATCAACGAGAACATACGGAAAATTACCATGGTGCTTGGTGTTTTCAGCCTTTTGCTGATGGTCATCAGTATTGCACTTATCAACAACACCATCAGGCTGTCTGTATACTCAAAGCGATTTTTAATAAAAACCATGCAGCTGGTAGGAGCCACAAAGGGATTTATCCGGCGGCCGTTTTTATGGAAAAGCCTGCTTCATGGTCTGGCCGGCTCAACGGTGGCCATTGTGTTGTTGTCACTCATGATTTACGGCCTCAGCAACGAACTGGACGGAGTCATTGGATTTTCCAATATCCTGCTAATAGGTTTACTGTTTTTAATTGTCATCATATTAGGGTTGATGATTACGTTCATCTCAACATTTTTTGCAGTTAACAAATACCTGAGGCTAAAAACCGATCAACTCTATTATTGAAAAAACCGGAAGACATGTCGAAAAAAGAGAGTTTAAAAAAAGAGAAAACAGCCGGCAAACTTGAGATGCCGCTGGATAAAGAAAACTACAAGTATCTGGCCATTGCTTTTGGCCTCATCGTTCTTGGTTTCATAATAATGACCGGAGGAGGAAGCGACGATCCGAATGTTTTTAGTGACAAAATATTTGACTTCAGAAGAGTTACTTTAGGCCCCATGACCGCTTTGGCAGGTTTTGTTTTTGCCATTTATGCCATCATGAAAAAACCTGAGGTGGATAAGAAAAAGAAAAAATAAATTCTACACAGTCTTAAATGAACACCTACGTGTTCATTTAATGACATCATTATCTAAAACCACAAAGTACTCATTTTATGAATTGGATTGAAGCGCTCATACTTGGCATCATTCAAGGTTTAACAGAATTTTTACCGGTAAGCAGCAGTGGTCATTTAGAACTGGGAAAACATCTACTTGGGGTTGAAACCACAGAAAATCTCTATTTCACCGTATTGGTACACGGCGCCACCGTGCTCAGCACATTGGTAGTTTTCAGACAGGATATTGCCAATCTTATAATGGGCTTGTTCCGTTTTAAGTGGAACGATGAGACCCAGTATATTTCAAAAATTGCCGTATCCATGATTCCCATTGCCATTGTTGGCCTCTTTTTTAAGGATCAGGTAGAAGCGGTATTTGATGCACCAAACATCCTGCTTATTGTGGGGCTTATGCTGTTGGTAACCGCCTCACTTTTAGCCTTTGCCTATTATAAAAAATCGGGAAACAGGGATATTTCCTATCGGGATGCATTTATTATTGGCATTGCTCAGACAATTGCAGTCATGCCGGGAATTTCCCGTTCAGGAGCCACCATTGCCACAGGCTTGTTGCTGGGCAACAAGCGCAGCGAAATGGCACGTTTCTCATTTTTGATGGTGCTGATACCAATTCTTGGGGAGAATTTTCTCAGCGTCATCAGCTCATTAAAAGAGACTCCGGCAAGCGATCCTGCTTTACAAGGGCTTGGTTTTGGAGTGCTGCTTATAGGATTTGTTGCAGCATTTTTAGCCGGATTATTTGCCTGTAAATGGATGATCAACATCGTGAAAAAAGGCAAACTTATTTATTTTGCCATCTATTGCGCCATAGTTGCTGCAATAGCTATAACAGGCAGTTTATTGTAGAAGGATTTATTGAATGGAAAACATCAGGGTATTTAATCCCGAAGAGAGCTATAGCGCCGAAGATTACAAGGAAGGAATCGTGCTGTTGATTGATAAACCACTCACTTGGTCATCATTTGATGTGGTAAACAAAATACGGATTCTTTTCAGAACCCATCTGGGAATCAGAAAAATAAAAGTGGGACATGCAGGAACTCTGGATCCGTTGGCAACAGGCCTGCTGGTATTGTGCACCGGTAAAGCAACCAAACAGATTCCCATGTTTACCGGAATGGATAAGGAGTACGTAGCGCATGTGAAATTTGGAGCCACAAGACCATCGTACGATCTGGAAACCGAAATTGACAGTAAATATGATTGCAGCCACGTTAGCGAGGCACTGGTAAAAGAAGCGTTGAAAAGTTTTTTAGGGAAGCAATTACAAACGCCCCCTCTTTTTTCAGCCATAAAAGTTAACGGACAAAGAGCGTATGAGCATGCCCGTAAGGGTAAAGAGGTTGCCATGTCGCAGCGCGAAATTGAGGTTCATGAAATCGAACTGATAAGTTATAAGGATTCTGAAGCAGTTATTCGGATTGTATGTTCCAAAGGAACATACATACGTTCCTTTGCACACGATTTAGGCAAATCGCTTAACTCAGGTGCATACCTTTCGGGACTGGTGAGAACCGCCAGCGGTTCATTCAGAAACGAAAAAGCCATTGGCCCAAAGGAATTTGAAGAAAAACTGAAAACAAATTCATCTGTTTAATCGTATAACAGAAGTTTAGGGAGACAGAGCTTTTTCTGTCTGCTAAGAGTTATCATATACAGGGAGGATGTTCCTTATTGCCACTCTTATAGAGAAGGGCAATTAAACCATCAGGTTAATTATTCATCATTTATTATGAGCCATAATGCTCATAAATGTTTCATTTAACGATATTGTTGTAATGAAGTTATCAAAATTTAAGTACAAGCTGCCTGAAGAACTCATTGCTCTTCATCCCACACAAAACAGGGATGAATCCCGTTTGATGGTAGTTCACCGGGACACCGGTAAAATTGAGCACAAAATTTTCAAAGAGATCATCGATTATTTTAAGACCGATGATGTTTTTGTATTCAACGATACCAAAGTATTTCCGGCCAGATTATACGGAAATAAGGAAAAAACCGGGGCTGAAATTGAGGTGTTTTTGTTGAGGGAACTCAACACTGAGCAGCGCCTTTGGGATGTTTTGGTTGATCCTGCTCGGAAAATCAGAATTGGCAACAAACTCTATTTTGGAGATGATGATGCTTTGGTGGCTGAGGTGATCGACAACACCACATCGCGGGGTCGTACATTGCGTTTTCTATACGACGGATCGCACGAAGATTTTAAGAAAACCCTCTACAGCCTGGGTGAAACCCCTCTGCCAAAGTTCATAAAAAGGGAAGTTGAACCGGAGGACAGCGAACGTTATCAGACCATTTTTGCACGTAATGAGGGAGCTGTTGCTGCTCCAACCGCCGGTTTACATTTCAGCAGGGAGTTGCTTAAGCGCCTGGAAATAAAAGGAACCCATTTTTCCTATATCACACTTCACGTGGGTTTAGGGAATTTCCGGACCGTAGATGTTGAGGATCTGACCAAACATAAAATGGACTCAGAACAGATTCTGATTTCGGATGAGGCAGCCAACATCATCAACGCCGGAAAAGATCGCAAGAATAAAATTTGCGCCGTGGGAACAACGGTCATGCGAACTCTGGAAACCTCTGTCAGTACTTTTGGTCATGTAAAACCCTTTGAGGGTTGGACCAACAAGTTCATATTCCCGGCTTATGATTTTCAGGTGGCCAATTGCATGATATCCAACTTTCATCTGCCCTATTCAACGCTGTTGATGATGGTGGCTGCTTTCGGCGGATACGATTTGGTGATGAAAGCCTATAAAACCGCCGTTAAGGAAAAATACCGCTTCGGGACTTATGGTGACGCCATGCTGATTATTTAATCAGCATGCAACTATCATAAGCAGATGATAACAATTAATAAAATAGAGAATCGTACGTTTACGATTCTCTTTTTTATTTTTAAGGGTTCAAAGCATGATTCCGTAAGAAAAAAGTATTAAATTTCACCATTAAATGGGATTTTGCTCCCACAATAGCAGAAAAACCAAACAACCTGTTATGATAAAGATTCTGGTACCGGTAAACTTCTCCGAATACTCGCTTAACGCGTTGACCTTCGCACTGACGCTGGCCGAAAAATTTCCTGCGGGTATCTTTATTCTGCACTGCTTTTCAGAATATGTATCGTTGGAAGAGGAACCTCTAGTTGAGAAAGAGACACAGGAGTTTTATGATGCCAAGGCATCCATCGAGAAGCGAGATGAGGAATCAAGGGAAAAACTTAAAGAACTGACAGGAAACATCGTGAACTCCATGAATTCACTGCAAAACAAAAACATACAGCTGGAATACCGTTTCGAATATGGTTACCCGGAGGATGTGATTCCCCGAATAAGTAATAAGGAGTCTTTTGATGTGATTATAATGGGAACCAAAAGCAAAGGAGAAACCATAAAAGAGACATTGGGAAGCATCACAAGCGATGTGGTTCAAAAGGTAACAGCTCCTGTACTGGCTGTTCCGTCCCACTCAACCATTGACCTGACCCAATTGGGAAAAGTTCTGTTTTTAATTGAACTCAACGACCGGGACTACATCTCTCTTCACAGGTTGATCAGGCTGATTTCGCCGTTTCATACCGAAATAAGTGCTGTATATCATTCCACAGGAAAAGCAGACAAAAATGTGATACGTAAAATGGAGCAGTTGCGTACTTACTGCGACTGTACTTATCGAAATTACAACATCAATTTTGATATCATCACCGGTAAAAACTATTTAAAAACCCTTGAAGAGTATCTCACCGAAAACCCAACCCATCTGATTGCCATGACCCGTCGCAAACGAACACTTTTACGAAAAGTGTTCAGTCCATCGGTAACCAGGAAAATGCTCTTTAATACCGATATCCCATTGCTGATTTTTCATTCGTAAAACCTATAAAAAACAGAGCAGATTGAAAACAACATCGACTGCTAAATGGTTTAAAAATATATCGCCCTGATTATAAAAATATAAAACCAAAGAGTATGCGCAGTAAGAAAATGAGGGTAGGCATATTGTCTGCCGGTGGAGACTGCCCCGGCATAAATGCAGCCATACGCGGGGTTGGTAAAACAGCCATTGTTGAATATGGTATGGACGTTGTGGGCATAATCAATGGATTCAGCGGTTTGGTGGAAAAGCAAACCATATCGTTAAGCGAATCACAGCTATCCGGAATTTTGACCTTAGGGGGTACAATTCTCGGGACATCAAGGTTAAAGCCTTTTAAAGTGAACGAAGGAGAAGATCCGACGGTGATACCGTCGCTGATTAAGAAACATTACGAAGAACTTAAACTTGAGGCACTGGTCTGCATTGGAGGTAACGGCACTCAAAAAACCGCCGATTTGCTTGCTCAGGAAGGGCTTAATATTATTGGCGTTCCTAAAACCATCGATAATGACATTTGGGGAACCGATCTCACCTTTGGTTTTGATACGGCTGTACACATTGCCACCGAAGCCATTGACAGACTCCATACCACTGCCAATTCTCATAAACGGGTGATGGTAATAGAGGTTATGGGGCATCATGCCGGATGGATTGCATTGTATTCCGGAATAGCAGGCGGTGGGGACGTCATTCTGCTGCCAGAAATCCCTTACGACATGGAGCTGGTGGCCAAATGCCTGCTTGAGCGCAGCCATAAAAAGAAACCATATTCCATCGTGGTAGTAGGAGAAGGTATTTATAAGGAGGGCAAGAAAAAATCGGCCGGAGCATACATGGCTAAGCAGATTAAAAGAACCACAGGGCTGGAAACCCGGGAAACCATTCTGGGATACATACAAAGAGGCGGTAGCCCTACTGCAACCGACAGAATACTGGCTACAAGATTTGGCACATATGCCGCTCAAATGGTTCACAACAGGGAATTTGGTAAAATGGTGGCTTTAAAGAACGGCCTCGTAACAAGCGTTCCACTTTCGGAAGTGGGTGGAAAAACTCGTTTGATTGAACCGGATAACAAACTGATAGCAAAAGGTCGCAGTATGGGTGTATGTTTTGGAGACTGTACAAAAAAAAAGAAATAAACAATGCAAAAAGAAGAAATCGTAAAATTAAACGAAGAACTAAACTCAGCTAAGCCTCACGAGATTTTGGAGCGCATCTTAAGCCTTTTTGGCGCCAAGGTGGCACTTTCGTCAAGCCTTGGGGCAGAAGATCAGGTGTTGACCGATATGTTGCTTAAAATAGATGCGAACGCTCGGGTTTTCACCCTCGACACCGGTCGGCTGTTTTCTGAAACATATGACCTCATCGACCGCACATCGAGAAAGTATAAAACCAAAATTGAAATATTTTTTCCTGATAAAGATAAAGTTCAGGAGATGGTAAACAGCAAAGGGATCAACCTCTTTTATGAAAGCATAGAGAACCGAAAGCTTTGTTGTCACTTAAGAAAAATTGAACCATTGCAAAGAGCGTTTTCCAACCTTGATGCATGGATATGCGGTTTACGTGCCGGACAGGCTGTAACCCGAAGCGGGATAAATGTGGTGGAATGGGATGAAAACAATCAACTGGTAAAAGTTAACCCGCTTGCGCATTGGAGCGAAGAACTGGTTTGGGAGTATATTCATACCAACAAAGTTCCTTATAATACTTTACATGATAAAGGATTTCCATCAATTGGCTGCCAGCCATGTACCCGAGCCATTGAACCCGGAGAAGATGTGCGCGCCGGACGCTGGTGGTGGGAAAATCCCGACACTAAGGAGTGCGGGCTACATAAGAGATAAATCTTATTTTACCTCTTCAAAATCAACATACTCACCTGAAGAATCATTCATAAACGGCCGCGTTTTTCGCGGCTGTTGTTTTTTCTGGTGTGGCACCTGATCTACGGTAACCTTTCCTTCATTTCGTTTCTTCTGCTTTAAGTATTCCCGGTAGGCTTTCTCCTTTTGCTCCTCCATTTTCCTGATTCTGTTGGTCATGAAGATGGGTAAAAAAATGCGTCCTACAATTTTAAAAACGTAGTATATGATAATCAAAAACAGTAATACTTTAAATAACATCTCTATCCCTCCGGTTTTTACAACTGGTTCTTCTGTATATATAAAATAACTTCAGCACTTATAGTCCCCTAATATTCGTTACGAGAGTGCGGTACTAGTTCAGGCTTAACACTTCACGATCGTACCCGTTTCTGATATGATAAAGAGCAGCTCTGACAACCTCATCAATCTTATGAAATACAGGATAAAACCCTTCATTATCAAAGATATTCCTGGCAATATATGCATGAAGTTCCACTTCCAAACGCTCAGATGAACGTCTGAACTGTTCTTGATTGAACTGGACTCCTCTGCCACGTGCAAATTCGACCAATCCGCTTAACAAGTCCAGATTGGATAGGTATGCCACTAATGATTCAGCATTTTCGAATCTCTGAAGTTGCAACCTGTTGTTATCGGTATAATTTAGCGCATACTGATATATGACCCCACGATCGTGTAAACGGAAATAATATTCACTCAATTGTGTTGTGTCTCTGGGAATAAATACATCAGGCATAACACCCCCGCCACCGTATATGATTCTGCCTCCGCGTGTGAAAAATTCCAATGATTCATCCATTACAATGCTGTCTCGTTCAAAGAACTCACCGTGCTCAAATCTGGCCAAAATGTCCCGGTGGTAATCCTCAACACCATTTTCATAAGGTTTCTGGATACCCCGACCACTTGGCGTATAATACCTCGCAACAGTCAATCGAATGGCGCTTCTGTCGGGTAACGGAATTTGCTGCTGAACAAGCCCCTTCCCAAATGAGCGGCGTCCCACAACCAAGCCTCTGTCGTTATCCTGTATGGCACCCGCCATAATTTCGCTGGCCGATGCGCTGAATTCGTCGATCAAAATGGTAACTCCCACATCCTGGCAGGAGCCGGCTCCGTTGGCATAAATGTTTTGTCGCGGGTTATTCTTACCCTCAGTATATACAATTAAATCGCCCTTTGAAAGAAATTCGTTAATGATGCTGATGGCTACATCCAGGTATCCGCCAGAGTTTCCTCTTAAATCAATAATCACGCTTTGGCAGTTGTGCGCTTTTAATCTGGCCATGGCGGTAAGCATTTCCTGGTAGGTATTGCGTCCAAAACGACTGATTTTTATATAACCGATGGAATCGGTTATCATGTAAGAAACATCTACACTATATATGGGAATCATCCCACGAGTAATTTCAAAATCCAGCAACTCCTCGCGCCCCTGGCGTTTAATACCCACATTAACCTTGGTTCCCATTTCTCCCCGAAGCAATCGGACAACGTTATCGGTACTCGTGCTAACTCCAGCGATAATACTGTCATTAACTGTAATGATTCGATCGCCCGGAATGATCCCCAACTTCTCTGATGGCCCACCTGAAATCACACTGATTACCAACACCGTATCATTTTGCATGCTGAACTGTACGCCAATTCCGCCAAAATTTCCGTCCAACTCTTCGTTGGCTGCCTGTAGGTCTTCTTTAGGAATGTATACCGTATGCGGATCGAGGTTTTTTAAGATCTCAGGAATTACCTTTTCAATGAGCTCTTCCTTATTAATGGTATCAACATACTCTTGCTCAATGAGGTTAATTAATGCTTCCAGTTTATTAGATTGTGGATAAATAAACAACCGGTTGCTGCCGGTGGAAGAGGTTGAAGGCGTCCATATCCTGCCAATAAAAAATCCCAGGATCAAAACAAAAGCCAGAACAGCAGGAAGAATTATTTGCTTAAGGTTGTTATTATACTTCATTCCTTAAAATGGTTTAAAAAATTTAATTTCAGGGATGGATATGTACAATGTCCACTCCTGCTCTCTTTAATAATTGAATTCCGTCATCCACCCGATAATTCTCAGAAAAAACAACCCTGACAATACCAGCCTGTATGATCAGCTTGGCACACTCAATGCACGGCGAAGATGTAACATATAGAGTTGCTCCCTGGGAGCTGTTACCGCTTCTTGCCACTTTTGTAATGGCATTAGCTTCGGCATGCAATACATATGGTTTGGTTACATTGTTAACGTCTTCACATTCATTTTCGAAACCCGATGGCGTACCATTATATCCGTCACTGATGATCATTTTCTCTTTTACCAACAATGCGCCCACCTGGCGACGCTTGCAATATGAGTTTTGAGCCCATATGGCTGCCATGGCCAGGTATCTTTTATCAAGCAGCAATTGTTTGGCGTCTGCACCCTTTTCCATCCGGTATAAAGGTTAAAATTTACACAAATAACATACCAACAACAAAAATAACCATTAAAAATGGTAAAGTTAGATAAATCAAGTTACAAATTACCAATTATCTCTTAACTTTGCCCTCTTCTAAAATGCATGCATTCTATGGAACTGTTATCACAACCCTATTTCATCCTTTTTTTAATCATCTGTATAGGATTTGTCATCGGCAATATTAAAATTGCCGGTATTTCACTTGATATTTCGGCCATTATTTTCGTGGCCATCTTTTTTGGCCATCATGGGCTGGAAATTCCACCTATTATTGGCCAGCTGGGCCTTGTCCTGTTTATTTATACCATTGGAATGCAGGCGGGTCCGGGTTTTTTTGATTCGTTCAGGAAACAGGGAAGAACACTTGTCGTTCTGACCAGTATTGTCATCCTGTCGGCCTCGCTCATTACTTTTATTGCATGGTACTGGACCGGCATTGATATGGCTGTGGCCATTGGTCTATTAACAGGAGCCCTTTCGAGTTCTCCAGGTTTAGCAGCTGCAACAGATGCCATTGATTCTCCGCTGGTCTCCATAGGCTACGGTGTAGCCTACCCATTTGGCGTCATTGGGGTGATCTTGTTTATTAAACTTTATCCGAAACTTGTAAAGGCCGATATCAAAGCGGCTGAAGATGAGTTTGAGAAAGAGAGTCATTTTGAGTTTCCGGAAATAAAGAATCGCATATTCAGAGTTGAGAATGAGGCGATCATTGACCGAACCATTGCCGAACTTAAAGTTCGGTCCATGACAAATGCGGTCATTTCCCGCATTCAACATGGAGAAGAAACTATGATGCCTTCTCCTGATGTAAAACTACAAAAGGGCGACCTCATAAAAGCTGTTGGAACCGAAGATGCTCTTAAAAAGATAGAACTGCTGATTGGGCATGCCACCAATGAAGATATTCCCCTGCACAAATCCTATGAAGTGCAGTCGGTTTTAGTCACCAATAAAAGTGTTATCAATCAAACTTTAGGTGCATTCAACTTATGGTCAACCTATCAGGCTACAGTTACCAGGGTACGCCGAAGCGGAATTGATATCACACCTTCCCCGTCGCTGCGATTGCAAATGGGAGATAAATTGATGGTTGCCAGTAGCCATGATAATATGCAACAGGTTTTCCGAATTTTTGGAAACAATGACAAAAAGCTTTCTGATACAGATTTTTTCCCTGTTGCTCTGGGTATCGTTTTAGGAATTTTGTTGGGAAATCTGACTCTATCATTTGGCAATAGCAATGGATTTGAGTTTAATCCCGGATTAACCGGAGGTGTTTTAGTTGTGGGAATGATCTTAAGCCGAATTGGCCGAACAGGTCCAATCATATGGAGTATGTCTGGGGCAGCCACCCAATTGCTTCGACAATTGGGTTTGATGTTCTTCCTGGTAGAAGTTGGCACCAAAGCCGGAGCCAACCTGGAGGAGACTTTCACGACCTATGGATATAATCTGTTCCTGATTGGAGGTCTCATCACCCTGGTTCCCATGATTCTGGCTGTGATGATTGCAAAATTTTTGAAAAAAATGAATTTTCTTTCGCTTATGGGAACATTAACCGGAGCCATGACCAGTACACCCGGTCTTGCTGCGGTAGCTCCTATGACCGAAACCAATGCGCCAGCAGTTGCTTATGCAACAGTATATCCGGTAGCCATGGTATTGCTAATAATTTGTGTTCAGGTACTGGCTGTTTTTGGATAGAGATATATCCGTAATTAATTATAAATTTGCTACTTTAACGAACTAAACACTGCCTGACTTCATTTATTTTACTTTCAAACGAAGAAAAGGAATGAATTTTGACACAGTTTTTATCTTGTATTATATCAAAAACATCATAAAATGGATAAGAAGAGAGGATTAACAAAAAAAGGCTGGTTCATCACCATTCTTTTAAGTCTGATGATTTCAGTTGGCTTTATTGCTGCCAACACCGACCGTAGAAATTTTGAAATAGTCAAAAATCTTGATATTTTCTATACACTTTTCAGAGAATTGAATAGCTTTTATGTGGATGAGATTAATCCTGATGACCTAATCAAATCCTCCATTGATGCAATGCTCGAATCGTTAGATCCTTATACCACCTTTATCCCAGAATCGGAGATGGATGATTTTCGTTTTATGACGACTGGTGAATACGCAGGTATTGGTGCATTGATAACAAAGCGAGGCGATTTCGTTGTTGTTTCCGAACCTTATGAAGGTTTTCCGGCACAGGAAGCCGGCTTGCGTGCCGGCGACCGGATTCTGAAAATTGATGGAGATGATATGAAAGGGAAGCAAACTTCAGACGTTAGTGACAGACTCAAAGGGCCTGCCGGTACTGAAGTCAATGTTCTGGTGGAACGACCCGGAAAAAACAATCCAATCACCATTACCATTACCCGTCGCTCCATACAAATAAATCCCGTTCCCTATTACGGAATGTTGGATGATAAAACAGGAATCATCATTCTAAATAATTTTACCCAGAATTGCAGTCAAGAGGTTGAAAAGGCGCTTAAAGAGTTAAAGAAAAACGAGAACATGAGCCGCCTGATTCTTGATTTGCGTGGCAATCCCGGAGGATTGATGGATGAAGCCGTAAAAATCGCGAATCTGTTTCTTCCCCGTGGAAGCGAAGTTGTGAGCACCAAAGGAAGAGTGAGTCAATGGGATAAAACATATCGTGCGCCGCGTCAGCCAATTGATACCGTTATGCCACTGGCAGTGTTGATTAATCGGGGTTCGGCATCTGCATCAGAAATTGTTGCCGGAGCACTTCAGGATCATGATCGCGCTTTGGTCATTGGTCAGCGCTCTTTTGGAAAAGGATTGGTGCAAACCACCCGCAGCCTGGCATACAATTCAAGTCTAAAGGTAACAACCGCTCGTTACTACATACCAAGCGGAAGGTCTATTCAGGCTGTTGATTATGCCAACAGAAATGAAGATGGCAGTGTTGGTTTCATTCCGGACTCATTAATGCGGGAATTCTCCACCAGTGGTGGACGCATCGTGTTTGACGGAGGAGGCATTTCCCCGGATGTAATTGTTGATAGAGATCGATTTTCAAGCATTTCAATGGCTTTAATTGGACAACAAACCGTGTTTGATTACGCCACCCTGTTTGCTGTTAAAACACCATCTATTGAAAAACCAGGGGTTTTTCAAATCAGCGATGATCTTTACGCTGACTTTATATCTTACGTCACAGGTTTGGAAGATTTCAGATACGAGTCCCAATCCCAGAACCAATTCAGGAAGCTAAAAGAATCGGCTGAAAGAGAAGGATATTTTGACGTAAACAAAGAACTTTTCAGTGCGATGGAAGAGAATCTCCGACCAGATGTAGCCAGAGATTTGGGGACTTTCCGGGAAGAAGTTGAGGAACTATTAGCCATGGAACTTCTGCGCCGTTTCTATTACCAGAGAGGTGCCATCGTTCATAACCTAAAAACAGATAACGAAGTGGCAAAAGCCAAAGAAATTCTGTCGAATCCGGCCAAATACAACGACATGCTAAACGGGACTATTTTAACCCATGCAGGGGATAAAAGGGGGTCGAGAAACTAAACGCTAATTCTATAATTTACAGAAATACTAATTGATAAAGATATTACGTTATAGCGTAATATCTTTATTGTTTAAATAAATCACTAACTTAATCTGAAAAAACATGAGAAGCCTTATGACCCTAATCTTCTTATCAGTTATGACGATTAGCCACAGCCAGGACGAATTTATGATTGAAAATAATGGCTTTTAGAAGCTTTGCTTTTTATGATGGCAATACTGATAACCTACCAGCAACAGGATTTGGTTTTAAAATCAATAGAATAGTCTTTGGAACGGCAATAGCAGATAACAATCCATCATTTTCTTTGTTGTATAATGCCTTTGTAATAGAAACAACACCTGGATTTAGACAGATTTTCCAAATCGGCGCATCATTAATTTTTGCAGAATATGTGAATGTCTTTGGCGGACATTTAAACTTCAATCAATTATTACCGCTTATTCCAAATGCACCCTCTTCACTAAATGTGGGTGCTTCATTATACAAATACAATCAAACATTTAGTGGGTGGGGACTTTCAGCCAGTGAATATTCAAATACAACTCCAACAGTTACCTTTGGGATCAAACAGGCCATATTCTCGCACTTATTTATATATCCGGTATTTGGAGCATCATAAACAATTACTGAATTTGACAACTTCAAGATGTTCTCAGCTGGAATAAACATAAGATTTAATTGATTGAAATTTTCAAAAAGGTCATTACCACCAAAAGATCATTCGTGTTAAATAATATTTTTTAGATGCTGGGCGTAGTCGACTCTTCCACAGCAGGGTAAGAATTTAAACTTAAGAAAGCATCTTGCTAATTGCTTATTAAACAACAAAGCCATTCGATTTAGAACTACTAACACTTAGGAAATCATAAGAGCTTAAGGTATATTAGCATTAAATACTAATAAAAACACTGAACTGCAATTTTAACTGCTAAAGATGTGATGAAATCTGCTAAAGATTCACTATTTTTAAAAGGAAAATATTACTGGCTCTTACAAGCCAATTATAATTTGCAGATGAACAACCTTTAACCAATGATTAAAACTCAAAACAAAGAAAAAGAAGTCGCATCCAAAACCATTATTGGTGGGGGGTTGGCAACCATAAGTTTTTTGGTTTTATTTTTTGGCTTTAATCTTTCCATAATTTCCTCCGCCATATTAAGTACATTATCCTTTTTTATTGGTTACCATCTGGCCTCAAACAAAGAGTTCAAAAATGCGACAAAGGCTTTTAAAGCCAGAACTAACTATCAAAGTTCTGTTTTAAATAAGGCCTTCAGGAAGATTCAAATTGTTGAAGAAAAAGTTGTATTTATTAACGATCATGAAATTAAGTCAAAAATCAACTGCCTGGTGACAATTGGCTATAAAATCATTGATAACATCCGAAATCAGCCAGAAACCTTTCAGTCAGCAAAGCTCTTTTTTAATTATTATCTGGATGCCACTATAAAGATTCTGGATAAATATTTATCTCTTCAAAACGAAACACTGTATATTTCATCTGTAAGTGATTCTTTAATTAAGACCAAAGAACTCATTAACATCATGGATACTGCGTATAGAAAACAGCTGGAAAAACTTTATGATAAAGACATTCTTGAATTGGACATTGAATTAAAAGTTCTTGCAAACACAATCAAAATGGAGGGAATAAAATGACAAGCAATAATCCTGTACCTGCAAAAGACGTGCAATTAATAAAACTTGAGAACCTGAAACCTCAGGACCTTGAAAAAGCAACACAAATAGCATCAACTGTTGATATAAAAGACTCACAGTCGGTCATTCAATATGGAATAGGTGCTCAAAACAAGATTTCAGAATTTGCTGATTCCATCTTATCCAGCGTAAAGACCAAGGATGCCGGAGATATTGGCAATACCCTATCTGAACTAGGATTAAAGGTTAAAAGCCTGAAAGTCGAAAAAATTGGGACAAGCAACCCGTTGTCAAAAATCCCGGTCCTAGGGAATTTTGTCAACTCCATAAAACGTTTTATTAGCAGGTATGAGAAAATAAGTACTCATATTGAAAGGATTTCCAACGAGTTAGACACTGCCCGCATGCAGCTTATTAAAGACATTGCAATGCTTGATGCGCTGTATGAGAAGAATCTCTCCTACTTGATGGATTTAGATCTTTACATTGCGGCAGGGCAAATCAAGCTGCAACAAGTGTACGACAACGAATTACCGGCAATGGAACAAGCTGTGAAAGAATCAAATGATCCGGCTGATGCACAGCGGTTTCAGGATTACAAGCAGATGATTCATCGATTTGAAAAGAAATTACACGATCTTAAGCTCAGTAGAACCATTTCGATTCAGACTGCCCCTCAAATAAGATTGATACAGAATAATGATCAACTATTGGTTGAAAAGATTCAAAGCAGCATACTAAATACCATTCCATTATGGAAAAATCAGGTAGTTATTGCATTGAGCATATTCCGTCAACAGAGCGCCCTTGAACTTCAAAAAACCATTACACAAACAACCAATGAATTGATCTCGAAAAATTCAGAAATGCTCAAAGAGAGTTCCATTGAAACTGCAAGAGAAAATGAGAGGGGTATTGTGGAAATTGAAACATTGAAAAAGGTTAATGATGACCTCATTTCTACCATAGAAGAGACCATCGCCATTCAAAAAGAAGGAAAAACCAAACGAATACAGGCAGAACAGGAACTCGTGAAAATTGAACAAGAGCTGAAATCAAAACTTAAGGCTATAAAGAGCCAGGCATGAGAAACTCATGACTGTAGAAATTTAAAATGAACATTCTATCTCCTTAGTTAGATTTTAGGGTGCCCTTCTGATTACGTATTGTATAAAGGGAGTCAAAAGCAGGTTTGTCATCACTAAAAATTTATGAAAAGTCTAATTGTTAATTATAAACAGAGTTTATCTCATTCGTTACTTTAGGTTATATTATGGATCAACTTATTTACTTATATATTACAGCCGGGGTATTTGGTGCCGGAGTCATTCTTGTTGATTTCTTCACAAACGCTATATCATCTTTTCAAACCGGAGACGATGGCGAAGGCTCCTCCGACAGCGAAAGCAGCTATGATGATTCTGAAGGCTCAGATACACTTACTGATGCTTTGGATGATATTCCGTCTCACTCGTCAGGGAAAAACGGAGAAAAAGGTTCCATAATAATAGATTATAAAAAACGACACTCAGGTGTCGTTCTTGAATTTATACGTTTGCTACGAACGTTGGTCTATTTTTGTGCAGGTTTTGGTTTAACCGGCACCTTTGCCATTCTTACTAAAGAATCTGTAATTTCAATTCTGTTATGGAGTGTTTCAGTGGGTGTTATAACCGTTTTTCTATTTAAATTATTTAAGCGAATTCAACAAAGGAAACTTGATTCGAGCTTCTCAGACCATGAGTTAATAAATTTAAAAGGTGAAGCACTATTGCCCATCGAAGGAAGTTCGATGGGCAAAGTTCGGATCTTCTTTGGATCGCTCACGCTGGAACGATATGCCAGAACCATACCAGGCGAAGTCCCCATTAAAAAAGGAGACCTAATTCTCATTTGCAAATCGGAGCAAGATGTGGTCTATGTAAAGAAAATAGAAGAATTAAGCTAGGCCTTACTCCAATCCACAAACTAGGATTCATCTATGCTACAGGCAGATTGAAATATCATCATTCTTTAAACAGATAATTCGTTCTTGTTGAATTGGGATAAGGCTCTAATCATTTAATATTTCATATTTATAAACTTATACTTTAATATATTATACTATTTAATTTATTTTTTACTCTAACTTAAAATTACAATTATGGAAGAATTATTTGACCCTGCCAAAGGAGGAATTTTAGAAGGCATTATTGCCATTGTAAGCTTTTTTATTTTACTGGCCATATTAAAAGCATTTATAAAAGTAGCTCCCCCCGACAAACTGCTGGTAATCACCGGCCGTAAGCGAAAAGACAATGGAAAAACATTTGGCTTCAGTGTAGAAAGAGGCCGAAGCACAGTGATTCCCTATTTTCAAAGTGCTCAGTATCTTGATTTGCGTGTATTACCCATTAATGTGCAGGTTGACGGAGTAAACTCTGCAAATGGAATTACCGTTGGAGCCGATGCCACTGCGTGTGTTTGCATTGATGATGAAAAAAACTCAATGCTCTATTCAGCTGTAGAACGATTGATGGGAAAAGATGTTAATCAACTTCAGGAGCAAGTTCGACAAACACTGATAGGAAACTTTAGAGGGGCTCTTAACAAAGCAACCCCTCTGGAAGCCATTGGTATGCAGGAGAGCCATCATGACGAACAGGCACCGGGAACCAAAAAAAGTGAAGGTGAAAGAGCCCAATTCCGGAATGCACTGTTGGTTGATATCAACAGTGACCTTGCAAGTTTTGGGATGAAAGTTGTGTCAGTATCTCTTCAAAAAATATGGGATAGCTCCAACTATATTGGAAACCTTGCTCAAAAAACCCTGGCTGAAAAAAGACAGGAGGTAGAAATTGAGGAAGCGCGATTAAGAGCCATTGCTGAAAAAGCAGAATCAGACGCTAGAAGACGTGTAGAGATTGCTAAATCAAAGGCCAATGAACAAATCATTACGGCCAGAGAGAAAGTAGAACTATACAAGAAGGAGAGTGAAGCCAGCATTATTAAAGCAGAAGTAGAAGCCAACAATAACATTGAAGCTGCACGAAATAACGGTCTGAAAAGGATCGAAGAGTTAAATACCCAACTGAAAGAATTAAAAAACCAGACTGAAATACTAATTAAAGAAGAGGCTCAGAATGATGCCGCCATGATTCTCAGTCAGGGAGATAAGGAGTCTGTGAAAATCATTGAAAATGCAAAAAACAGAATCCTGAGTCAAAAGGTGGAAATCATTTCCAATGCAAAAGAGACCGGCTGTTCGGTGTTATTCCTGCAACAACAGCTTCCCCACCTATTCGAATCATTTAAAAAACACAGCAGTAATTTCTCTGTTGATTCATTTGTCCTTATGGACAATGAAAAAGGGTTTAGTGCTGCGGTGAACCGGGGGCCGGAAGCCTTTACAGGCTTCCTTGGAGAATTCGAAAAAGTAACCGGATTATCAATTAAAAGTTTTTTTGCAACATCAAATAAGGAGGTACAACAATGATAGTTTTCGTAAGTGTATTGCTTGGATTAATAATATTTACCCTATTGGTTCAGGTCGTTTCAAATATGCGTATAGTTGGAGGTAATGAACTGGGTATTATTTCCGGTGTGTCGGGGAAAAAAGGCTTCCAAATGATAAGTGGTGGAAGAATGTTCATCATTCCCCTCATACATAAATTTGCAAAAATGGATCTCACGCCACACACCATTGAGGTGGTTGTAGATTCTGCCATTGCGGAGGGAGTTGTTCCGCTTAATGTTAAAGCCACTGTAAGTTTTGCAATAGCTTCAAACCAGGCTGGCCGGGCGTTGGCCGCGACACGTATTCTTCACCTGATAAATCGTGAAGAGGAACTGAAACAGGTTGCCAGTAACATCATCGAAGGGCACCTCAGAGATTCCATTGCAACCATGACTCCCGTACAGGTCATGCAAGATAAAGACACATTGGTTGCAAAGATGATTAATGTGTGTAAAAATGATCTGGAAAATATTGGCCTGGAAATTACCACCATGAACATTGCCGATGTGGACGACCATCGCCTGAAAGGAGTTGAGGAGCCCGACCTCTATATTGCTCTTTTAAAACGCGTTCAAACGGTAAATGCCGAAACCAAAGCCAGAAAAGCCAAAGCCGAATCACGGGCCAATGCTGTTGAGCAGGAAGAAGCCAGAAAAGCCGAAGTTGAGGTGCGTAACATCGATAACCTTTATGAAGAGCTGATGGCCGAAACCAAGGTAAAAGTGATGAAGGAAAAACAGCGTGAAAAAGTTGGAATCGAGAAAGTTGTTCAAGACATCATGGCCAAAGAAGCCGGTCTGATTTCGGAAATTGAAGCTGAACGCCAGAAACTGGAAATGCTCAGACACAAATACAAAGCTGAAATCATTACGCCAGCTCAGGCAGAAAAAGAGAGAATGATTCTGCAATCCAAACAAAAAGCTGCGGCCATTATTGGTAAAGCCGAAGGAGAAATCGAAGAACTCAGAGAAACCATTGAAATCATCAATAAAGACAAGGAAATAGGTAACAAAATTTACCTGATTGAAAACTTTGATTCTCTGATTAAACCCTTTGCAGAGACGCTGGACTTTTTCCCGGCCAAAAATGTATCGGTTATTTCCGGCATTGAAGGAAAAAATCAGGGTCCAATTTCTGCCATTCATCCAAATGCAATAGATGAAATGAGAAATAAACTAATTGAAAATGCAATGGGTGGTGCCGTCTTTCAAAATCAGGCATTGAAAATGCCCGAAAAAACAGTTAACCAAGAACCATCTAAAGATGAATAATTATGAAAACGGGGAGCCTTACCGGCTCCCCGTTCTGTTTTCAATTACTCCACCAGCATTAATCCTTTATGGTCACCGGTTATACATCTACCTCCGGAAGATGATACCACGAAGCTGTTTTCAATGCCAACCATGCCAATGTTTTCAATGCCTTTTTTGGGCTCAACGGCAAACACCATATTTTTCACAAGCGGTTCGTTAAAACCATTGGCAATAACAGGCAATTCATCAACCGTTAAACCAATGCCATGCCCTAAAAACTTAACCTGCCGAGTTCCAAATCCCATGAAATTATTTAAAAACTCCGGCTCAATTTCAGACATGATTGTCTCGTATATATCTGCGGGAGTGTTTCCGGGTTTTAACATCCCGGCAACGTGGTTTTGAATCTCCACACATCGATGATGAATATCTATTGCAAATTGTGGTAAAGGCTTTCCAAACACATAAGTCATGGTTTTATCTGTATGATAACCATTGACACCCACCGCTGCATCCACAAAAACCAGGTCGCCTTGCTTTAGCCGCCGGTGCCGGCTTCCCAAGGACGGCGATGCCGGACTAAGACCCAATTGTCCTCCCGGACCATTGAAATTGGTCGGATATAAAGAGTTATCACCAAAAGCAATCTGTCCCACAGCAATTTCTGTATCAAACATATTGAAACGAGCCACGCCCTGATGTCCCTCCTCAATCATCACCTGATATAATTTACCGGCGAGTTCTGCTTCGGTCATTCCCTCTCGCAGCAATAAAGGTACCCGCTCCTCGAGAATTTTACGATGCATTTTTCCGGATGCTTCCATATTGGAAATCTCCCATTCACTTTTTACCGCCCTTGTCATGGCCAACTGAAAATCCAACGATTGAACCTCCGAAAACGGGAAGTATTTCCTAAACCGTTGATACATAGCCAAAGGAACAAACTCCGTTTCAAGGTGAACCGTACCGGTTGGAGTTTTATACGCTGCTGCTGCGTCGCGGTAGCTGTCCATGGGCTTGATGTTATGAAAGAGAGATTCATCCACTGTTCTTTCGTAACTTCTTCTTGCCCACAGGGTGCTTTCCCCATCTTTTTCAATGATTAACATGCCTTCCGGCATTGAGCCGGTGAAATAGAGAAGATTGATTTTACTAAAAATAACCGCACATTGCCATTCTGGATGCTGCAAATCCATCATTGCCCTAAATCGCTGCATACGTGAGGTGAGTTCACTGACCGGCGTTTTAACGTTCATATCTATAAATATTTTATATTTACTTATATAAATGCACTTTAATATATTTTTATTAAAGCGTAGGTTTAATAATATTAAAAAAAGAAACACAATATAAATAAAAACAAAAAGGCAACAAAGCAAAGATGCAAAAGATACGGTATTTCAAAAATGATTTGATATTTAAGTTATGTTTTATACCTTTAAATATCAATTTTTTAACTCATTCTCTAAAACTAAACCAAACAGCTATGAAAAGTTTGTTTCTATTTGCCTGCGCAGCATTATGCATATCACTACTCGCCGGATGCGGTCTTCGGGATTCGGCTAAAGAAGTAAGGGAAGTACGAAATGCCATGGAAAAAATGGCAACCGAACTAACAGACGCTATTGAAACCGCAGAGCAACAGAAGAGTCTGTCGCCTGATGAAGTGGCCTTAAAAGCCCTTACAGCACTTCAGGAAGAAGATTTGGTCGCTCTCAAAAAGATGGTTCAACCTACACTTGCTCTCTATCTCGATGAAGATTTTCTGAACTACAACAAAAGAAATGTAGAAAACTGGGATGGCGAAATCATTGAAGTACGATACAGAAAAGATGAACGTACCGGCCTTCCGCAAGGAGTGGCTCATTTCAAGAATCTTGGAGATGACCGCATACTGGTTCATATTCTGGATAAAATGGGAGAAAACTGGTACGCCATGGGAGGCGCATTCTCATTTGAAGAGATAACCACAGAAGATTTTCAGCAACTTGACACAAAGGTGGATTGAACCATTCATGATGTCAAGTGCATAGTCAAATCTGAATTATCTCCCTCGCTCACGTCGAAGCCAAGTGGGGAATCGCCAAATGCACTATTCTAAACCATCATTTTATGGTTGACTTGACATTAGTTTAATAATTAATATCTGTGTGTATATGATGGCTTTTTAAATACACACTCTTATGATGTAACTCAGAGTCTCTGAATTTCAATAATCAAAAAACATCCATAATGAAGTACATAATAAATTCAACAATATTCATTTCAATTTTACTTGTCTTTGCAGGTTGCAAAAAAGAGACCACCAGTCCTGAGAATTTTACAGCTTCGCGAGGAACACATGTAGGAGTTATTAACCTTGCGTTTAGTGAAGCACATGGACACGGAGAGATGCATTTTGATGTGGAGCGCTTTAACGAGGACAACGCAACCTGGGAAAGTATAGCTTGGACCAAACAACGCTCCTTTGGTGATTATGGGATAAACCTTCCGAACAATATTATCCCGGGAAAAGAATACAGATACAGAATGCGCGCCCACTCGCATGATGGCGGATACGGTAAATACACTCCCGAAGCAACAGGCTACGCATTTGAAGCCACTCCTGTTCAAATAGTGAGCCTGGAAACTACTGCAGATTTATTCCAAAAGTCGACAGAGATTACATGGCAAGATACCAATAACTATAATGATTTGCGAAATTTATTCAATATCTCATACACTATACTGCGAGCAAAATCCAATGAATTGGAGTCATTTGAACATGTTCACACAAAGCAGGTAGGTGGTATTCCAAATACAAAAGAGTTTTACAGCTTTTTTGATACCTATAATCTCGATCAGAGTTACGTTTACCGAATTACAGCCAGATACGGATATCAATACACGGACCGAGATGGAAGCCTGCAAGACAGATTATATTCTGTTGAGGGCCCAACATACGGAATCTCAGGAGATAACGGGAATGGGGATAATAACGGCAACGGAGGATTACCCGGCGAGGGAGTAACCGACGCGGAAGGAAACAATTACCAGACAATAATAATAGGAAGCCAGGAGTGGATGGCAGAAAATCTGCGTACTACCAAGTACAATGATGGCACTCCCATCAACGACGTTGATACATGGAATACGAGTACAACAGGGAACTATGCCTGGTATAACGATGACTCCGGTTATCAAAACCCATTTGGAGCCCTATATAACTGGCAAGCTGTAGAAACAGGAAAGCTATGCCCCGATGGTTGGCGAGTTCCAACAAACAGTGACTGGCAGGAACTAGAGAACCATTTAGGCGGTGCTGCTGTGGCCGGAGGTAAACTCAAAGCAACATCCTATTGGGATGCACCAAACGAAGGAGCAACCAATTCTTCTGGGTTTACAGCACTCCCCGGAGGCGAGAAATACGAAGGAGGAGCCTATATGGAAATGGGAAATCAGGGTTTTTGGTGGAGTGCAACTGAGGTGTCAGGCAATCAAGCGTATGCAAGACGATTGCATTCACATTTTGGAAGTATTCAAACCAATGAAGCGGCTAAAAGCAATGGTTATTCCGTTAGATGTATTAAGAATTAACCTTTAATTCACTACATTCAACTCAATTATCATAAACAGAATAGTTTATGAAATCATTTGTTATAAATAGAATCTTTTACCTGTCCCTACTGGTCATGATGCTCTTTGCATCATGTCACTCAAAACAGGTAAGTCTCAATTTCAGCACGCACCATGGTGCGTGCTGGAACAGCGACAGCACTAAAATCGCGGTCATCATCTCTTCCACCGCCTTCAGGCGGCCGGAAGGGATTTCCCGCTTTCCCGACGGGGGAAGGGTAAAACATGAATTTAAGAAAACTGCCCTCTATATCTATTCCCTCGAAGACAAAAGCCTCCTTAAAGTTGACGATTTTTCTGACCTCGCAAACATCATAGGAACCAATCGCAGCAAGTGGAGGGGAAGAATAGATTTTCGCGACAGCATTATTTATTACCAAATAGAACCAGTTATAGAGTGGGATTTTTTAAAACATCTGGCTGCAAATAATGTGGATAAACTGATGTTAATTCCTGAATTAAAAGAAAAATATACCCAAACCTTCCAATATAAAATCGTTTCGGGTGAAATAATGCCCGCTGACACAAACGCAGTTAAAGGGTTGTTTGAAAACACCAGACAAGCCAATCTCACCCAACTCAATCAAAAGTTGAACGACGTCCCCGTATCACAGATGGGTCTGGTTTTGAGAGATTTTCACCAAAAACCGGAAAGGAAACTCATTAATGAAACCATATTTCTTCAAAACAAATCGGCCTTAACACGCAGAGCCGTATTTGAGCAAATCATTTCGGAACTTAGCAATGAAGAACTTAAAAGCGTCCTCAACAGGATGGACAACCATCAATCGAGATTAACCGGATTAGAAAAAGAGCGATATGAAAAGGCTTCTAAAGAGTTGTATGAAAACATTAAAGCATTGCTTTAATATTTTATCTATTATCATCTGTTTTACTTTATTTAATGGCTTTCTATATTCTAACCAGCAAGGAGAATTGAGAAGCAATAAATATCTTTCAGTATGTACAGATACATTGCCAACATTTGTTACTGCTTATATCAGTGATGACGAATTCTCCCTGTTATTGGAATTAGAAAATGGCTTAACCGAAACCGTCTACAGTGATTCAACAGCTATTCTGCAACTGATTGAGATATCGCCCGATAATAAGTGGGCCATAGTTATTTCAATGCCTGTTGAAATTGACGATGGCAGAGTGGAAACAACTTATCAACTCATTGATTTGTGCAACCGAAAAATGGTGAATGATAAAATAAAAGCTCTGATATATGATTTTGTTCCGGGAAATGATATGTATTTCATGTCCGACAAGTCAGGGCTTTATCTCATATATTATTCTTCCCATTATGACTATTACGGAATAGAACTTATATCTGAGAACGAGAAAAAAGTTCCTTAAAGAAATGCCAGGAGAAATATCCGCTGACCACCAACTTTAGAACCACTCCCGCAATGATGCCGATAAAAGAGCCAAATGCGGCTCTGAATGCGCGGTTTGAATCATTGTGTGATATCATCTCCCCAACAAAAGCTCCAAGAAACGGACCAACCACAATTCCCCACGGAGCGAAGAAAAATCCAACCACCAGTCCAACAGAAGCTCCCCAAATCCCTTTACCGGTTCCACCAAAACGTTTTGTTCCCCACATTGGCACCAAATAATCCAGTACAGTCACTGCTGTTGCCATAAAAGCCGCAAGCCATAAAAATTGAACGTTGAATTCTCCCCATCGCGATAAATGCAAAAAGATTAACGCCAGAAAACTGATTGGCGGGCCGGGCAATACGGGCAAAACACAACCCACCAAACCCACCAAAAGCAAAAACAGGGCAACCGCGACCAGGAGGACATCAAAAATCATCAGTGTGCCTCCAGCCAGTTACGCCCCTCTCCCATATCTACAACTAGCGGAACACTCAATTCACAGGCCGATTCCATGGAACTACGCACCAACTTCTTCACATCAGCAAGCTCCTCTTTGGGAACTTCAAAATTCAATTCATCATGAACCTGCAAAATCATTTTGGTTTTGTAGCCTCCGCTGTTCAGTTCCTGCTGGATTTTTACCATGGCCATTTTGATAATGTCGGCGGCGGTACCCTGGATGGGAGCATTGATAGCGTTTCGTTCGGCCATTCCGCGTACTACAGCATTTCGAGAATTGATGTCGGGCAAATAGCGCTTGCGACCAAAAATGGTTTCCACAAAGCCTTTATCGCGCGCCAACCGAATGCTCTCCTCCATGTACACCTTTACCCCCTCAAAATTCTCAAAATAGCCATCAATTATCGACTTTGCCTCTCCGCGTGGAATATTGAGCCGTTCCGACAATCCAAAGGCCGAAATCCCGTATATAATGCCAAAATTGGCAGTTTTGGCTTTTCGACGCATATCTGAGGTGACCTCCTCCTGCGGAACGCTAAAAATTCGTGCCGCGGTAGCGGCATGGATATCATCACCACGATTAAAAGCCTCAAGCATGTGTGCATCTTTGCTTAAATGAGCCATCAACCGAAGTTCAACCTGAGAATAATCCGCACTCAGGAAAACATGGTTATCATCGGTCACTGTAAATGCCTTGCGAATTTCGCGCCCTTCATCGTCACGGATGGGGATGTTTTGCAGGTTCGGATTGCTGCTACTCAACCGACCGGTAACAACCAACGCCTGGTTGTAAGAAGTGTGCAATCGGTCGGTATCTTTTACTACAAGTTTAGGTAAAGCGTGAACATATGTGGACAACAATTTTTTAAGTCCTCGTTGCTCCAATATTTTTGGTATGATGGGATGCTTATCCTTTAGCTTTTGCAACACCTCCTCATTGGTGGTGTATTGACCGGATTTTGTGCGACCGGCTTTGGCATCAATTTTTAGTGTATCAAACAAAACCTCCCCAACTTGTCGCGGACTGTTTACATTAAATGAAACTCCAGCCATCTCCATGATTTCCTTTTCCAGCAATTCCAGTCGTTTTTCGAGCTCCTTTCCTGAATTTTCCAGTTCGTCCACATCAATTCGCACGCCATTATACTCCATTTGAACCAATACATCAAGCAAAGGCATTTCAACATCAGCAAAGAAAGAAGTTAGCTTTTCATTTTCCAGCTCCTTTTCGAGTTTTTGCTTCAACTGAAAAGTAACATCCGCATCTTCACCGGCATACTCCTTTACTTTCTCTAAAGGAACATCGCGCATGCTTCCCTGCTTCTTTCCCTTTTCACCTATCAACTCTTCGATGGAAACAGGCTTGTATTTGAGATAAATTTCGGCGAGATAATCCATGTTGTGCCTCAAACCGGGTTGAATCAAATGGTGAGCCACCATGGTATCGAAGAATGGCCCGGCAACCTGAATCCCGTATAGTTTCAGCATGAGTGTATCAAATTTCAGGTTCTGTCCGATTTTCAGAATATTGGCATCCTCAAAAACAGACTTCAACGGCTCCAACAGTTTTTCAGCTTCACCCCGATCTGACGGCACCGGCACGTAATAGGCTTCCCCCGCTTTCCAGGAAAAAGCAATCCCCACCAGGCTGCTTTCCCAAACATTGATGGACGAAGTTTCGGTATCAAAGCAGAATTCTTTTTGTATGGAGAGCTCCATGGCCAGAGATTGAATGGCCATCTCATTGTCAGCCAGAAAATATTGATGCTTTACATCATCTAATGTTTTAAGTGATTCGGCGGTGGTTTCCCTCACAGGAATTTCATCATCGCCAAAAAGAGAACCTTGCGCCGGTTGGGGCGCCTTGGCTTTAGATTCGCCTGTAATACGCTCCCACAAAGTGCGGAATTCCAATTCGTCCAGAATGGTTCTCAACTTTTCCAAATCAGGCTCTGCCCGTTTCAAACTGTCAATGGAAACATCCACAGGAACTTCCGTATTGATGGTGACCAGTTTTCTGGCCAGCTCAACCTGCTCCCGATTATTGGCCAGATTTTCCTTTTGCTTACCTGAAAAATCCTCCAGGTTTTCATAAACATTTTCAATGGTATGATATTTCCCAATGATGTCTTTGGAGCGCTTCTCACCAATTCCCGGACATCCGGGAATATTATCCGCAGCATCACCCCAAAGAGCGAGAACATCAATCACGTTCAACGGTTCAGGAACACCAAACTGCTCACGTACTTCATCGGGACCCCATATTTCCACTTCGTTGCCGCGGGATTTTGGCTTGTACATTTTAATATCTTCATTTACAAGCTGTGCAAAATCCTTATCGGGAGTAACCATATAAGTATCGAAACCATTTCCGGTGGCCTTTTTTGCCAGAGTCCCTATCACATCATCGGCCTCAAAGCCTTCAATTTCAAGCAGAGGAATATTTAATGCTTCAAGAATTCTCTTGATGTAGGGAACCGCATTTTTTATGTCCTCCGGAGTGGCATCTCGGTTGGCTTTATATTCGGTGTACATTTCGTTACGAAATGTGGGACCGGGATAATCAATCACTACAGCTAAATGCGTGGGGTTTTGATTTTTAAGAATATCAAGTAAAGTATTGGTAAAACCAAAAGCGGCAGAAGTATTCAACCCTTTTGAATTTATACGCGGAGCGCGTATAAATGCGTAGTAGGCTCTGAATATAAGTGCGTAAGCATCTAATAAAAACAGTGTGTTTTTTGTGTCGGACATGGATTTATCTTTTTATAAAAAGATAAATTTAGAAATTAGATGGCACATAAATGCTCTTGAAGAGGTAATATTTGAAATTTATCACCTAAATAAACAGTCTCATGAGTATTTCAAAACAACCCGTTAATCACTAATAAATAATTATCTTTTCACTGATACGGCCTTTATCCTGTAAAACAAACTCCACCAGAAAGAAGCCTTTTCCTTGTTCGATGGAAATGACTCCAACATTGGCATTGTTTTTTCGGGACTTAACAAGCTGCCCTGTGAGATTGTAAATATTTATGGTTTCGATGAATGGGGCATCAATTGAATAATGCAATTTATTGCTTTTGGTATAAATGGTGATGATTGACTTTTTAGTATCAGGTATATTCGAAGTACTACTTTTAGATGCTTCAATCATAAATTGCAACCCCAATTTTGCAAATTTGGCAGCATGTAAAGAGTTGCCCATAAAACTGTAGGTGTCATAAATCGTGTGGATGTTTGGGTTACTTTCATTCAGTTTGGCTTCAAAGGGGAAGGCTGCTTCATAACCGGCTTCTGCCCAACTGTAATTATCTGAACAACCATAATTACATATGGTTGTTGAATATTCAAATTGATGGTTGCCGCTTGAATTATAATAGTCCATTAGCTCCATCAAAAAATCATTGAGATTAGAACTGTTATAGGAATCGGTCATTAGATAGACATCTTTTGCTGAGCCCTTATAATTGGTCATATCAAAATTTACGTAGGCGATGACGTTTTTATCTTTCTCACGGTAATAGGAAACGATTTCAGCGGAACCTATCAGCCCAACCTCTTCGGCAGAATACGCCATGAACTCGATGGTTTTGGCAGGCACAAAATTAATCTCAAACAAAATTCTTGCAACTTCGGTAATGGTGGCCACCCCGGATGCATTATCATCGGCTCCAGGTGCAAGCCCATTGTTTGGTGGCACCGTAGAATCCAGATGAGCACCAATAATAACAATCTCATCAGGTTCATCCAAACCGGGCACGGACATGATGACAGAAGGCATTGGTGAGGATGTGTGTTCAAACAGTTCCACTTTGATATCATCCCTGCCGGTAGTGGATGCCAAATCCTCCCACATTTCTCTTAAATCAATGGCCGATTGTGTGGCACTCTCTTTGGTGTGAAATCGGGTTCCATAGTTTTCAAGCAATATGATGTGCTCTTCAATGTTGATGGGGTCAACCAATTCAATGGCCAAATTTACAATATCCTGCTGGTTTATTGAAAATTCATAGATTGAGGTGGTCTTTAATGGCCATTCATGAATGGCTGCCAAAGCAGCTTCACGACTCTGCCGAAAAACGTAACCCGGACCGGGTGTTTGCCTGATTTCCTTTAGATGTAAAAGGGCCGCTTCAGAAATATACAGAGCTGTGTGAATGTGATTTGACCCAAGTATCTCAACTTCTGAGGGGAACTTTGTTTTAAGTAATTCAGCGTCATGGGGAGAGACAGTGGCATAGATGAATTCATTCTGTTGCGCACTGGATAATAAAATCAGAGACAGAAAAAAATATGTTATGAGAAAATGCTTCCGCTTCATATTGTCAAAAATTAAAATTGTGGACATGCAGAATACAGACTAAATGCCGATGATATATTTAGTAACTGTCTATTTACATGGGGAAAACTTTTCTTCAAAATCTATTTTATAAAAACTTTGATGGCTTAATAAAGATAAACAATAAGTATTACACATTAAATTCTAAGGAATTAAATGTTGGTATCATTTCGCAATATTCCTGACCATGCCTCTAAAAATCCAATCGTGAAACGGATATATCATATACCAGTAAAGATTGCCCATAATGCCTTTGGGTTTGTAAATAGCAGTTTGGCTAATTTCATTTCCATTAATTTTAAACTCCAGCCATGCATCCCCCGGCAATTTCATTTCGGCATAAAGAAGAAGACGCTTTGTATTATGGTTTACATCCACTACTCGCCAAAAATCCAGAGTTTCTCCGGGCTTAAGTTCATATTGGTTTTTACGTCCACGTCGCAAACCAACTCCGCCCACCATTTTATCGATAAAACCACGGAACGCCCATAACCTTGTGGCAAAGTACCAACCTGTTGATCCACCAATGCGCATAACTTTATCCCACACACGATCCGGATCATCAATCCTTCTGATGTGGCGCACTCTCAGGCATCCATCTTCCGGAATTGCCTTCAATCGGGAAATGCCGGGTTGAAGTGCATTGCCTGACAGGGCATCGATCCAACTGGAGGTAACTCGATCATTATCAACTTCTTTGATGGCCAACTTCACGGCATCTTTATATGAGATAAGAGAAATATTTAGGTTTTCATCCAATTGATGAGCACGACAAACTACATCAATTTTCATGCTGTTAACAAGATTCACTGCTAACTTGTACGATGTGGAAGTGATAAAATAGAGCCAATAAGATGACAATCGGGGTGACATGACAGGAACAGAATAGATCCATCGGCGAAGTCCTTTGGCAGAGGCATATTGTAACAGCATCTCTTTGTAGGTTAGAACATCGGGGCCTCCAATGTCAAAGGTTTGATCATAAGTTTTCTCTTTTGCCAAAACCCCCATCAGATATTCCATAACATTTTGCATGGCAATGGGTTGTGATTTGGTGCTTAACCATCGCGGGGCAATCATCACCGGCAATTTTTCAACCAAATCTCGCATTATTTCAAAGGAAGCACTTCCGGAACCAATAACAATTCCTGCCCGAAGGGTAGTAAGATACCAGGAACCTTTTTGCAGAATCTCTTCAACCTCCTTGCGGGATGCCAAATGACGAGACAGTTTATCCTGATTTGCAATGCCACTTAAGTAGATAACCTGTTTTACCGATGTGAGCAGCATTTGATTAGAAAAATTGCGTGCCGCAATTTTTTCGAGTTCATCAAAATTTTTTGTTGATGCAGACAGAGAATGAATCAAATAATAAGCTACATCAATATCCTCCGGAATGGCCTTAAGAGATTCCGCATCAAGGAAATCTATTTTTAAAACGTCTAATTGTTCCTTAGGGTAGTTGTCAACAGCAAATCGATCAGGATCACGCACGCAACAGTATACATGGTGTCCCTTGCTGAGCAACAAAGGCAACAATCTTTTCCCAATGTATCCATTGGCACCTGTGAGTAGAATTTTCATGATGCGTTCAAATATAATTTATTAAACGCAGGTTTACATGAAAATGTTTGGATGGTAGAAGAATTGCTTTAAAAAGGATTAGAATAAAAACTCAATAGTTAGAGAAAGGTCAGAACGGGACTTCTGAACTTTTCAATTTATACGTCTAACTCTGAATTCTCCATTTGTCACAATTAAATCGCTTTGTTCATCTGCTTTTAACACACCGCTAAATGTCCCGGTCACGACAGATTGCGATAAACCGGTGATTTCAACTTGTGCATTTACATCAACGCCACCAGAGCTATACAAGATCCCCGTTGGTGTCGAATAGTGAATGATGACTCCGGTAACAACACCATCAGTAACACCATACCCACTATAAATTCCTTCAGTTATTGGGGAATCATGGTAAATTTGTAATCCTACATTGGTTGTTGCATCATTTGCTCCAGAAATGGTTGCGGTGTGGAATTCCGCAGATTGTCCAAAACCTGCCGTAAGAATAAGCTGATTGGTGAATTCGACTTTTGTCCCATCAGCATTGAAGCGGATAAAATAGATATCCTCATCTTTGTCCCCGTCGCTGGAACAAGCGGAAAATATCAGGAACAGCAGTGACAAACTCCAAAGTTTAAGCATTGAGATAGTATGGATGACTTTGGCTGTTTTCATTTTACTTCGTTTAATAACGAAGTAAAATTATTCTTAGAAAAACCAGAAGTCAATACCGGAACCTGATTAAATTCATACAGTAATTGTATGCAAATAGTTCAATCAATTATCCTCAGCGTACCATTCAGCAAAAGAGTTTGCTGTTTCGTGAAGTTTCAGACTGAAAAGGCTTACTTCTTTTGGAAGGGCATTTTTTAGTCGTTGAGCAAAATCAATGAGCATGTTTTCGCATGTTGGCTGATAATCAACCATAAAATGCCGTTCGCCCATCTGCCCCATCTGTTTGATGATTTCCGGAGAAACCTTATTACTCACAACAATTGAATGATCAAGATCCTTAACAATTTCACGGTTTACAATGGCTTTTAGGTCGCCAAAATCCATTACCATTCCCAATTTTGGATTCTCATCATCGGAAATTGGTTCACCAATTACCGTCACCTGAAGGATGTATGAATGTCCGTGAATGTTTCTACACAATCCATCATAGTTCCAAAGAGCATGTGCCATCTCAAAACGAAACTCTTTGGTTAATCTAATTTTTGCCATCTCTACTTTAAGAAAAGATCGTTAGACTTTTAGATTATTAGATATTAGATGCAAATAATCTTCTTATTATCAGTTGATTAAATAGTAAATGCGTAAGTTTTTATATGTCTAATTAATTAGGCAAAAAAAAAATAAACAAACACTTTAAATAATATTTGTTAATAATTAACTGGCAGAGCACTTACTTACACAATCAATAATATTTCTTAAACTTTCGTGTTTAAGAAAATAGAAAGTATTCTTTCCATCCCTTTGTGATGCGAGCACCCCTTTATCTTTTAATATTCCAAGATGGTGTGATGTGGTACTTTGTTCAATATTCAGAAGTTGATGGATTTCAGTAACGGTTAATCTTTTTCCATCCTCGAGGTGTGATAGAATGGCTATACGCATTGGATGCGCGATGGCTTTAAGCATACTGGCTGCTTTTTCCAATATTTGGGGATCCAGATCTTTAATTTTCATTGTTCTATGCTTTTACATACGATGTATAGGCATCGTATTTTGTTATGGTACTGATATTTATCTTAAATCTTTAATAGGAATGCAACAACAATTGTAAATTGTTGTTACATTTAGGAATACAAATATATGAAGAAATTACATATTAAATATGCAACCTCTTAAAATATTTATATAAATGCATGTATTTCAAAAAGAGAATCGTTAACAAATAATAAAAACAAAATTTAAGAAATAAGTATGGTACAATTTCTTATTTTTGAACAAAATATATTGAGAAGTAATGAGTGTTTCATCAAGGATAAAAGCCCCTATAAAGAAAGAGATGCAGGATTTTGAACCCTACTTCAAAACCCAGCTGAACTCAAAAATACCGTTATTAAACATCATCACCAACTATATTCTGCGCCGTAAGGGCAAACAGATGCGTCCCATGCTGGTGTTTTTGTCTGCAAAACTTAATGGGCAAATAACCGATGCAAGTTTTACCGCAGCCGGACTAATTGAACTTTTACACACGGCAACGCTGATTCATGATGATGTGGTTGATGAAACTTATCAAAGACGTGGATTCTTTTCGATAAACGCACTCTGGCGTTCCAAGATCGCCGTTTTGGTGGGTGATTACTTCTTATCAGTAGGTTTGATCAGTGCACTGAAGACCAAACAAATAGGTGTTCTTGAAGTGGTTTCTGATGCAGTAAAAGAGATGAGTGAAGGAGAACTTCTACAGATCGAAAAATCGCGACAGTTAAACATTACCGAAGAGGAATATTACGAGGTGATTCGAAAAAAGACAGCCACACTTATTGCTGCATGTACCAAAGCGGGCGCTTACTCCGTAAACGCCGACGAGGAGCATGTTGAGAAAATGTACAAATTTGGGACATACCTCGGTATGGCGTTTCAAATCAGAGACGACCTTTTAGATTATGAAAAAACCAACCTGGCCGGAAAACCTACAGGTAATGATCTTAAAGAGAAAAAAATCACACTTCCGTTACTTCATGTCCTAGGCAAAATGGAAAATGGTGAGAAGAAAAAAATTCTTCGCACCATTAAAAAAGATCATAAAAAGGAGAAAAAAATTGCTCCAATCATGCAGATGGTAAAAGAGAAAGGCGGAATAGAGTACTCCAGACAAAAGATGAGTGAATATAGGGATAAAGCCCTTGAAATACTACATACCTATCCGGTTTGCGAAACACGTAATGCCCTTGAAGAAATGGTTCATTTTACCACAACTCGCAAAATATAAAAAAAAGGCAGTCGTAAATTTATTTTACGGCTGCCTTCTTCAAAATTACGCGATTCATTAATCTACCGAAGTACTTGCGATAATATTATCTAACACACTTCTTTTAACTTTAAGTGCTGTGCCGTGTCTTGTACCAGGAGGAAAGGTAACTTGGTCTGTTATCTCTGTCCAGTTTTCTAAATCGTTAGAAGTAACTGCTCCCATGCGTCTGTCGCGATAGATATCAAAATAAACTATCCAATTCCCATCAATGTAAAGAGAAGTTGGTCCTTCTGCCCAGTAATTACCATGAATCACATCTCCAGGTTGGGAGAATGGTCCGGTAAGATTTCCAGATCTAGCAACATGCAGGCTCTTTGCAGGGGGTGTTCGTGTTTCATCCTTTAAAAACATAATAAACTCGCCTTCAAAAGGAACAATATGAGAATCAATAACATTAAATCCTGGTTCATAAAGAATTTTAGTGTCGCTGAATTCTTTAAAATCACGCGTTGTTACGTAGTACATGCGATGGTTTAATCCGTCATCTTCAGGCACCCAAGTTTCTGGAAAAGCACCTTCTATGGTAGTAGCCCAATAAATCATATATATTCCCTTCTTCTCACAATAAGTGATCTCCGGAGCCCAACAGTTTCTTGCATTTTCTTCATGCTCCATAACAGGAATATATTTTTGCTCCGACCAGTTAAGTAAATCAGGAGAATTGGCATAACCAATACCTCTCTCGGCCCAACTTACAGTCCAAACCATATGAAATAATCCGTCTGCTCCTTTTATAATGCAGGGATCTCTCATTAATTTATCACGGCCGGCGTTTGGTTTCAGAAAAGAGTTACCACCATTAAGTTCTTTCCATGTTAATCCGTCTTCACTCCACGCCAGATGAAGTCCGTCTCTACTATCTCCTTTAAAATAACTAAATAGATAAACATAGTCTTCAGTTTCCTGATTGCTACAACCAAACAACGAAAAGCTGGCCAGTGCAAGGAAAATAATAAATAATTTCATAAAAGAGTGTTTTAATAAATATGATAAAGAATATGATTATATTATTAGTGTTTCCTGATGTATTTTATAGAGGCTCGTATGGTATTGTCATTTGTACTTTTGAATGAATGAAAACTACATGGAAGGAGCCATTAAGAAAAGCTCAATTCATAAGAAAATGGCACTCTGATGAATTCAATCTGAATTCTGAAAACAACGACTATGCGAATGAAACAGTAAATAAAAGCATTCTTTGTTAAAATCTAAATTTTATATCTAAGTTAAATTAACACAAAATGATCTTTGGTGTGCACAAAATGATCTTACCTGCATTATTCATAAATTGTCTATTACGATGCTCAACTACCTTCTAAATCTGGACGCCCTCAATAAAATTGACTTGAACATAATTTATTATTCCCCTCATCAATTTTCTTTGCGGTTGATCATAGTTATTGGGATTTAAGCATCTCATCACGAAAACTTATGAATAAAGCAGGCTTAGAAATATTTTATAGGCTCAGGTAACCCTTCGGCTCTCTTAATTGCAATGATTAATTCATTGGCCAATCGGCTTGCTCCTATCCTAAACAAGTTGTTGTTTACCCAGTTTTTACCCAATACGTTTAATTGAATATCGTGGTAAAGCAACGCATCATCAACAGAAGCAATGCCGCCGGCAGGTTTAAAACCAATCATCTTACCTCTCTTCTTATGGAAAGCTTTAATGGCATGCGTCATCACCCAAGCAGCTTCAGGCGTTGCAGCAGGACTCATTTTACCGGTGGAAGTTTTGATAAAGTCTGCACCAGCCTCCATGGCAATTAAAGATGCTTTCCAAATTGATACTCTATCGGGTAATGCACCTGTTTCGAGAATAACTTTAAGATGTGCATCACCCATCTCCTGCTTTATTTCAAAAATTTCATTACCCACAAATTCATAATTGCCTTCGAGGAACTCTCCTACTGACATAACAATATCAATTTCGTTGGCACCGAAGAAAATTGCTTTTTTGGTCTCCTCCTTCTTGATATCTAAAAATGTTTGTGATGATGGAAAACAAGCAGATACTACTGCGCGATTAACTTTCATGTTTTTTAAACGCGTTGCCAATACAGAAGCAAATACAGGATAAACACATACAGCTGCAACATCCGGCATATCGGGGAAACTGGATTTGAACTGTGCAACTTTGTTGCACAATTCATCGATATCATTACTACTATCAGTTGTATTTAGGCTTGTTAAATCAATACAACTAAATATATCCTTTAAGTTTTCAACGGTTACCTCTGACGGTACTACTAAATTCGTTTTAAAGTCCGGTAGAGCTTTAAAATCTTCGTTGAACTCAGCAAACAACGGAAGCATATCCAATTCATTTAAATCCATCATATCTATTTCAATTTAATGTTGTTTTTATGTCTGGAAACATCCCTTTTGGTTTTTTTATCCAGGTTATCAATCAAAGCCTTTTCGAGATCAACTCCGGTTTGATTTGCCAAGCACAATAAAACCCATAAAACGTCAGCCATCTCATCCGGAAGTGAATCGGGACTTTCTTTCTCCTTAAAGGATTGATCTCCGTATTTACGGCTCATGATGCGTGCAAGCTCTCCGGTTTCCTCCATAAGAATGGCAAGATTAGTCATTTCAGAAAAATATCTAACTCCATATTTATGTATCCAATTATCAACTAATTGTTGTGCCTCTTTTATAGTCATAATTTAAATCCTGTTATGAGAATCCATCAAAATGGTAACTGGTCCATCGTTGATGAGATTAATTTTCATATGAGCTCCAAATTTACCACAGGCAACCGGTTTTCCAATGAGCTGAGTCAATAATTCTACAAAATATTCATACAGCGGAATGGCATGTTCGGGAGGAGCAGCATCTATATATGAGGGTCGATTACCCTTTTTATAGCGAGCATGAAGCGTAAACTGACTTACAACCATTGCTTCTCCACCAATTTCCAATACAGAATTATTCATAACACCGTTTTCATCATCAAAAATGCGTAAGCCTGCCACTTTTTTTGCAAGCCACTCAACATCTTCTTTGCTGTCCCGGTGTTCTATTCCGCACAAAATCATCAAACCCTGTCTTATTGAGGATATTAACCCGGTATCATCAGAAACTTCTGACTTATTAACCCTTTGAATGACCAATCGCATAAACTGTTTAAATTATCCATTTTAGAAAAACAACATTTATCAAAAAGCGGTTTTTTCAGAATGGTTTTTATATTAAAACTACCTAACATCTAAAATATGGAATATATTTGAATTAGAAAAAATAGCAAGGCAAACCTAAACAGAACAATTGGAATAATTGTTAAAAGAGATGAGTATCACTAGATTTAAACCGACTTTCACATTAATATAATGAATACCAATACGCTGTCCATCATCAGTAAAAGTAAAGATCCGGCATTTAACCTTGCCACTGAGGAATATCTGTTGAGAAAAAAAAACGAAAACGTTCACTTCTTCTATATAAATATTCCTTCTGTAATAATTGGAAAGCATCAGAATGCACTTGCAGAAATAAATCTGAACTATCTGGAACGTGAAAAGATTCCCCTATTTAGAAGACTATCGGGCGGTGGAACTGTTTATCACGATGAGGGAAACATAAACTTTTGCTTTATAAAGAATGGGGAATCCAATGATTTAGTGAATTTTAAAAAGGCAACTGATCCCATTGTTACGGTATTGAATGATTGGGGTATTCCGGTACGCCACGGTGTGAGAAACGATTTGCTCATTGATTACAAGAAAATTTCAGGTAATGCCTGTCATGTTTTCAAACGACGAGTGATGCATCATGGAACTCTTCTATTTAACTCCAATCTGGAACATTTAACCTTTAGCTTAAAAAGTGACCCCGGAAAGTTCCGAGATAAAGCAGTAAAATCCGTACGGAGTGAAGTAATGAATGTTTCCGATATATACAATGAAGCCATCAAAGCATCTGACTTTTTAAATAAACTTGAGTCACAGATAAGGTTTAATAACTCAAATATTGTACTATACGATTTATCGTCTGATGAAATAGATGAAATCAACAAATTAAAAAATGAAAAGTATGGAACCACAGAATGGAACTACAGTTATGGTCCAGCATATGAATTTTCGAAAAGAGTTAGATTGAAAAAAGCTGTGTTTTCAGTAAAAATGAAAGTTGAAAAAGGCAAAATCAGAGATTTACAAATTCGAAGCACAAAAGAAAATGAAAAACTCTGTAAGATGATTACTAAAAATTTAATTGAAGTATATCATCAAAAGGAAGCCATTAATCATGCTCTTACACCCCATTTATATAATACAGAATTTGAGGTATCGGAAATTACGGATCTGTTCTTTTAAATTATTTAACTATTCTCCTGCCTTCTTGAAAAATTCAATCAGAGAATTTGCTCTTTTAGATCCCACAACTTTTTTTAAATCATCGACAGAGGCAGATTTAATTCCACTAATTGATTTAAACTCTCTTATCAGATCTTCTATACTTTTGGGTCCTATTCCGTCTATTTGTTCAAGCATTGATTCATATGCCGCCTTACTTCGTTTTTGTCGGTGAAATGTTATCCCGAATCTGTGTGCTTCGTTACGTAAATTTTGAATCAGTTTTAATGTTTGGGAGTTTTTATCCAGATAAAGAGGAATGGGATCACCGGGCCGAAATATCTCTTCCAGCTTTTTTGCAATGCCAATGATGGCAATACGATCAGACAGATTTAAACGATTTAATGCCTTTACAGCTGAACCCAATTGCCCTTTACCACCATCAATAACTATCAATTGTGGAAGCGGTGAATCTTCATCCAGTAAACGCCGGTACCGACGTTCAACAACCTCTTCCATAGAGGCAAAATCATCAGGTCCTTCAACTGTTTTAATGTTGAAGTGACGATAATCCCGTTTTGAAGGCGATCCGTTTTTAAACACCACACATGCAGCAACCGGAAATGAACCCTGAAAGTTTGAGTTATCAAAACATTCGATGTGTACAGGAAGTTGCTTAAGTCTGAGATCCGTCTTTACATTTTCGAGTAAACGGACATGTCGCGGAATTTTTTGTCGGTTGGCATCTTGCTTAAGTTTCTCCAACCGAAAGTATTTGACATTTCTTTCAGACAATTCCAATAGCTTTTTTTTATCACCAATTTTTGGAATAACAAATTCCACATTTTGCAAAGGCACTTCAGGAATAAAAGGTACAATGATTTCCCTGGAATTACTCTGCAATCTCTCCCGTATTTCTATAATGGAAAGGGAAAGAAGTTCAGAGTCGGTTTCATTAAGTTTCTTTTTTAATTCAATGGTATGAGCCTGAATAATTGCTCCATTTAAAACTTTTAGGAAGTTTACGTAGGCCGATTTATCATCACTAATTATTGAGAAAACATCTACGTTATCAATTTTTGGATTTACGATGGTAGATTTACTTTGAAAACCTGACAACAAATTTAACCGCTGTTTGATGTTTTCAGCTTCTTCAAATTTATACTCGTCGGCGAGCTTCAGCATGCGCTCTTTCAAATATCGGATCACAGATCCGATGTTTCCTTTGAGTATGTTCCGGATATCATCAATATACTCCAAGTATTCCGATTCTGTTTGTAATCCTTCGCAAGGAGCCTTGCAGTTTCCTATATGATATTCCAGACAACGTTTAAATTTTCCCTGGGAGATATTATCCTGAATAAGGTTTAAGCGACATGTTCTGATTGGATATAAGTGCCGAAAAAGGTCAATAAGTGACCGAACCAACATTACATTGGTGTAGGGGCCAAAATACTGACTCCCATCCTTAATTAATTGGCGGGTTTGATATACGCGTGGAAAAGGTTCGTTGCGGATCACAATCCACGGAAAGGATTTATCATCCTTTAGAAGAACATTGTAACGTGGTTGATATTTCTTGATGAGATTGTTTTCTAACAACAGGGCGTCCTCTTCACTGTCTACTACTATGTGCCGGATATCTCGAATCCGTTTGACCAAAACTCTGGTTTTTCCATTATCAGGTTCACGATTAAAATAGGATGCAACTCTTCGTTTGAGATTCTTTGCCTTTCCAACATAAATAATTTTACCTGATGCATTAAAAAACTGATAAACTCCAGGATTATTCGGCAAAACAGAAACCAGTTCGCGAAGTTCATCAATATGTTCATTCAGGTAATTTATCTTCATAGAAAACAAACAGTTATTTTAAGATCATTTATCAGAAACAAACAGTGCTGTAAATTCAAAATCTGTAACATTGAACAATCCTTTATCACCTAGTTTTAATGACGGGATAACAAGAAGGGATAAAAAAGATAGCGTCATAAATGGTGATTTCAAACTGCTACCCATTTTTGCTGCATTTTGATTGCATACTTTATATTTTTCTGCTACTTCAACACCGGATTCACAACTCATTAAACCGGCAACAGGCAACGGCAGATAATTAAAAACTTCTCCTGTTACGGTAACAATACCACCTTTCCCTTCAATCAAAACATTAATTGCCCTGAGGATACTCTCGTCATCACAACCTGCTACAATAATATTATGACTGTCGTGGGCAACGGTACTTCCAATTGCTCCCATCTTTAATCCCAGGTTTTTCACAAACCCCACTGAAGGTGGAGTATCTTTATAACGATTAACAACAACGAGTTTAATAATATCCTGATTCAAGTCGGATGATAACACTCCTCCTGAAACATTCTCAGGTCTCCATTCAAATTGAGAAGTTAGAAGTTCACCATCGTGAACTTCAATCACTCTGACATAATCAAATTCATCAGGTAATTTCACCACTAACTGTTCAGGTGTAACAAGTTCAGTTCTGAATTTATTAATTGGAACTGCCGCAGAAACATCAAAAGTAATTCCATCACTTTTATGATATACCCTCTCCCCCTCAATATATGTTTCCACCACATTGAAATTATCGAGATCTTCGACAACAATAAAATCGGCAGGATCATTTACGCGCAATAAACCTATTGGTAAACTATAGTGTTGAGCAGGATTAATGGTTACTGCACGCAACAAGTCAAACAGATCAACACCTTCTTTCAATCCTAATCTCAACAAACGATCCACGTGACCTTGAGATATTAAATCATCGGGATGACTGTCGTCAGTGCATAGCATGAGTCTGTCAGGATGATTTTCGAACAGTGATTTTAGAGCCTCAAAATTGCGTGCGGCACTCCCCTCCCTTATCTGAATCATCATTCCCTTAGAAATTTTCTCCTCTGCTTCTTGAAGGGTACTACATTCATGATCGGTAGAAATTCCAGCCGAAACATATTTGTCAAGATTGTCTCCGGTTAACCCCGGAGCATGTCCATCGATTGGTTTATTATATTGTTTTGCAGAACTCAACTTCTTGTGAACCTCCCCATCATCGTAAATAACTCCTGGAAAATTCATCATTTCTGACAAAAACCATACATCATCTCTCCTAAGTAAACTCTGTACCGCACTACTGTCAATCACAGCCCCGGAACTTTCAAAAGAGGTAGCTGGAACGCAACTTGGTGCTCCAAAAAAGAACTTGAGCGGAACTCTTTTTCCGTCATTAATCATATAGTCCACTCCTTCCACGCCGAGCACATTTGCAATTTCATGAGGATCGGAAACCACGCCAATGGTTCCACGTGGAACAACAATTTCAGCAAACCGTGAAGGTGTTAACATGGAACTTTCAACATGAACATGTGCATCAATAAAGCCTGGAAGTATGAAATTATTAAATTCCTCGTCAACTTTGACAATTGAGATAATTTTGTTTTTATCGATAGTTATTTCACCAGGATATATTTCTTTGCTAAAAACATCTACAATGTTTCCCCTTATGCTATTGTTCCTCATATTGCAGAAATTATAGAATGATATAATAAATAATAAAAAAACAGGTAATTGTTTCACGTGAAACATTACCTTCCTAATAAAACCAAAAGAACATTTATATCGCTGGGGGAAACACCACTGATTCTCGAAGCTTGTCCGATGGTTTCAGGATCTATTCGTGTAAGCTTTTGGCGTCCCTCGGTACTGATGGTTTTAATATCTTCGTACTTAAATTTACCTTTAATCTTTAAGTGTTCCAGTCTTGTGAGCTTGTCTGCAATGATTCGTTCACGAGCAATATACCCTTCGTACTTAAGTAAAACTTCGGCAGCTTCAATAATCTCCTCTCGCCTATCTATAGGTAAACCCTCACAGAATTTTCTTAATGGCTCAAAAGATTCAATCAAATCAGACAACTTGACTTGAGGTCGTAAAACGATTGTATTCAGTTTTACGCCTTGCTTTAAAGGAGAAGATTGAATTGTTTCAAGATAATTATTGATATCAGAAGTCTTAACACTACAGCTATTAATGAATTCGATTACTTCATCTCTAAATTTAATTTTTTCATTAAATATTTCATAACGGTAATCGTCAACTAGTCCTATTTCTTTTCCTTTTGGAGTTAATCTAACATCGGCATCATCCTGACGAAGGAGTATGCGATATTCAGCTCGACTGGTAAACATTCTGTATGGTTCATCAACGCCCTTAGTAATTAAGTCATCAATCAAAACACCTATATAAGCTTCATCCCTCTTTAACACGAAATCAGAACCCCCATCTAAAGCCAATGATGCATTTATACCTGCAATTAATCCTTGAGCGGCAGCCTCTTCATAACCTGTTGTTCCATTAATTTGTCCTGCAAAATATAGCCCTTTAATTAACTTCGTTTCCAATGTGGCTTTTAACTGCGTAGGATCAAAAAAATCATACTCGATGGCATAACCAGGTCGAAAATAAACTGCATTTTCTAAACCGGGAACATGTTTTAAAGCTTCAAACTGCGTTTCCATAGGAAGCGAACTGCTAAAACCATTAAGATAATATTCAATGGTTGTTTCTCCTTCTGGTTCTAAATATAATTGATGACGATCTTTATCAGCAAAATTTACAATCTTAGTCTCAATGCTTGGACAATAGCGTGGACCTAAACTTTGAATGGTTCCATTGTACATGGGACTTTTATTCAAACTCCGTTCGATAATAGAATGAACCTTAGAATTTGTATAGGTGATATAACAGCTTCGTTGGTTTAATCGTCTATTCGTTATTGGGAGATAACTAAATTTGTAAAAAGAATTTTCCCCAGCTTGTTCTTCTAATTTGCTAAAATCTATAGAGCGAGAATCAATTCTGACTGGAGTTCCTGTCTTCATCCTGCTGGTAGTAAATCCTGCATTAAAAAGTTTTTCCGTGATTCCATATGAAGCAGGTTCAGAAATACGCCCACCTTTAAGCTGTGTTTCTCCAATATGCATTAACCCATTAAGGAATGTACCAGTAGTTATTATAATCTTTGGGGCGCTAAATTCAACACCCATTTGAGTAGTGACAGATTGAATTTTACCATTAGAAATGGATATATCAACAACAGTATCTTGCCAAAAAGATATATTCGAAATATTCTCTAAAATATCACGCCATTTTAATGAAAAAACCATGCGGTCACATTGGGAACGTGGTGACCACATTGCAGGACCCTTGCTTCGATTAAGCATACGAAACTGAATTGACGAGTAGTCAGTAACAATTCCCATTTGTCCACCAATAGCATCTATCTCTCTGACTATTTGACCTTTAGCAACTCCTCCAACAGCCGGGTTACAACTCATTTGAGCAATTTTATTTAGGTCCATCGTAATTAATAAAGTACGTTTACCTAAATTTCCTGCTGCAGCTGCTGCTTCACAACCAGCATGCCCACCTCCTACAACAATAACATCAAATTCAAATAACATCTTACAAGTTTTAAACCACCAAATTTAATAAACAAATAAATCAAAAAATTGATCAAACTCAAAAAATTAAAACCCGGCAGATAATAAACATAATAAAGACGATCAGAATTGCGTGAAAGAAAATGAACTTACAGGATATAAAGAATAGAAGAAAGAAAAGTAAATAAAAAGAGGCAGAAGAAGTATATAAGATTGTATTCCAAACATTTAATTGAACTTGTTAGCGTTTAGTTTTTCTAACCATAAGTCTTCATTTTTGCGCATTTCACGTGATTGCTCATCAGTTTTATCATCTTGGCCGAGAAGATGCAAAACACCATGAACAATCACCCGACACAATTCATGAAAATATTCAGTATGATAAATATCAGAATTACTTCTTACTGTATCGAGACTAATAAACAAATCACCAGAAATAACTTTAGGAGAAGAATAATTAAAAGTTATAATATCTGTATAGTAATCGTGATCTAAAAATTGTTTGTTGATATTTAGAATATAATCATCGTTACAGAAGATTACAGAAATGGAGCCGCAAGATTTGAGGTAACTTTCAATAACCTCCTTTAACCAAATTGTGATTTGGTTATAATTAAGTTCAGGTAGATCTACATCTTCATTAAAAAAATGTATGTCCAAAATCAGGATAAATTAAAGTAAAGTTTAACTTTATTTCCGGGATGCTCAAATTCAATTCGATCTGCCAGATGGTTCATTAAAAAAATTCCTCTGCCGTGTGTTCTTTCAATGTTTTCTGGTGTTGTAGGATCTGGTAGATTAGTAAAATCAAAACCTTCTCCGCTATCCGTAATGCAGAATTCTATTTCCTTATCAGAAATATCATATTCAATAAAGACTTCCTTATCTTTAACCAATTTATTTCCATGAACTATGGCATTATTAACACCCTCAACCACAGCTAGTAATAATTTCCCATATACATCTGAATGAATATCATATTCAGCAGAGATATCATCAATTAGCTTCTCAACTAAACTGATGTTTTGTATTTCAGATTTTAGTGTCATTCTATTCACTTGTAAAAGCTTTAAAAATTAATAGTATCCTGCATTACCTGATATTTGTAACAATGATACATAGCTTTATACTAAAAAAAAACAAAAGAGTTTCCTAAATTAATCATTTTTTAAGGAACTAACCAATTAACAGGATCCAATTTTTGGTTTTCCTCCCATATTTCGAAATGTAAAATACCACCTGAATCGTTATCTTCACGATACACTGTTCCCAGATTAGCACCTGAGGTAACAATTTGGCCCTGTGCTACTTTAACTGTTCTTAAATTAGCGTAAACAGTTAAAAATTTACCATGTCTAATTATAACAGCAGTGTTATAACCTGGAATGGCAACTACACGACTAATTTCGCCGTTATGAACAGCAAAAACATCATCATTTCCGCTGGTTTGAATATCTATACCGTTATTTTTAATGGTTACATTTGATAAAACCGGATGCGGATGTTCACCAAAACCATTAACAATTCTGCCTCTACTGACAGGCCAGATTAGTTTTCCTTTAAAATCTCCAAAATTTTCACCCGTTGTTCCAGCACGAGAAGTTCGAATATATTCAAGTATTCTATTTTCTAGCTCCTCAGCTTGCTGTTGCTGCTTATTTAACTGCTCACGCAACCATCTTTCTTCCCGTTGCAAATTCCGGATTAATACATTCTTCTGTTGTCGGTTACTTGATAATTGAGTGTACTCATTTTCAATCTCTTTAAGGGCTTCTTCCTTTTGTAATCGTTGAATTTGAATATCCTCTTGCAAAGCAAAAAGAAGATTTTGAGAAGTTTTTAATTTTTCAGCTTGCTGTTGACGATACCTTGTATATTCTTGTAACAAACGATATCTTTGATATGCCTCAGAAAATCCATTAGCACTTAGAAAAAATATAAGTTCATCTAATGCATTTCGTCTCTTATAAGTATCCTGTATTAAACGTGCATATTCTGTTTTAATACTTTCTATTTCATTTTCTAACTGATTAATTTGTCTTTGATTCTCCTCCAAACTTGCATCAATAATTGAAATTTCATTTCGGATATCCGCTAAAAAAGATTCACGAATTGTAATTTCTCGTGTTAACAGGTTTAATTGTTGAAGATTAGTTTCACGGGTAGTTTGTTTAGATTGAAGTAATCTATTGGTACGATCAATTTCCTGCAACAAAGCTTCTCTCTCAGTCCGTAAATTATTAATATTTTGACCAGACAATGTTGTGGATACTATCTGACAGCACAAAAAAATAAATAAAAATCTAAAAATTGACTCTTTCATAATTAGATGGGATAGAAAAACCAATTGAAGCATCAGAGTTCTTTTCAACCTGATTCAAATTTAATTCTAATTTTGCACTATTAGAGCCCATATTGCCGATAATTCTAATAGAATAAGGAAATACTTCATTTCCATTAAAAGATCTAAAATCAGCATATCCTATACGCAAAGAAGTGTTGTTGCCGGGTTGATCAATAAAAGAACTTAAAACACGGTAAATATCAGGTAAAATATCTATGCGTTGATATGTGTTATATGAATTTGTATCTAGCATTCTAGCATATGTCCTGTCGTCGTGAGACTTTAAAGAATAGAAATTGTCATAAACATCGCCACTGTAACGCTTAATATTTGATATTTGATTAAATGGAAATTCAAACATCCTATTTGTTAAAATCCGTTCCAATATATCATAGCTTAAAGGCACATTAAAACGGTTTGACAGCTGTTGATAAGTTGCCACGGAATATTCGCGATTAATTCTATCCATAATCTGAACAGACACCTTATCAAACTTAATTCTAACAGCTTCAATACCCATAAAAGGAATGACAGAAATTACAATTTCCTGATCTTTCTTTATGTACATATTGGCGCGCACACTGCGCTCCTGACCACCATGATCTATATTTGCAAGTAATCTTCTATAAAAAAGCGTATTAAATTGAATCTCATTATTAATGATCTCTTCTACTAGTTCTATTTCAGTATAATCTCCAAGCGGCTTACCCACAAAAATTCTGTCTATACTCCGACAAGAACCTAAGTATATCAGTAAAAAAAGAGATACAAGTCTGAATACCATAAAAAACCTACCCATCCTGTTATTCGAAATAAGATTCAAATTCAATTTTTTTAATCAGAAATTCTGTAACTTCATCATCAGTATACGAAGCTTTTTTCCAATATGTTATAGCTTCATCCTTCATACCATTTTTATACAGAATATCTCCATAATGTTCTAAAATAACACCGTTATCTTTTCCTCCTAATTCCATTGCTCTCTCAATGTAATACAATGCATCCAGATATTTTCCCTGTTGGAATAAAACCCATGCATAAGTATCCAAATAAGTATAATTATCGGGTTCTTGCAGTATAACTCTTGAAATCATTTCCTCTGCTTTATGAAGATCTTTCTTTTCAAGACTTAAAAAATATGAGTAATTATTTAATACAATAATATTATCGGGATTTAGAGAAATACTTTTTTGATAGGATGAGAAACTCTTTTCGACGCTATCAGTCTGGTAATAAAGATCGCCTAATAATCCTAAAACCTGAGCTTTTAACATGGTATTATTCTCAGCATTATCACTTGCTCTTTCAAGATAGTATATGCTGCTTATTTTATCATCATCCAATAAAAAGGAAAAACCAGCAATGTAATTGAAAAAAGGATTAGATGGATATAAGGAAGCAGCTCTTTTTGCGTATTCTGTTTTATTGTTTCTCTCCTGATCTTCAAATAATAACAACAAAAAGTCGTGCCATATTTCTTCTTGCCTCTCATCCAATAACAAGGCAGTTTCTAAAACGTCAATGGCTTTGGAATTATTTCCGTTTTCAGATAAAAAATTGCCATACAAAACATAACCCATTGCATCATATGGATGTAATTCAATAATAGCATTTAAAAAAAGATCAATATGTTCTGTATTTAATGGATTATCTGGATCATTCATGTTCATAAGGAATGGTAAAATTCTTTGAATCTTAATATCAATTTCCAGATTTTCATTAAAAAAACCATTCTCTAAGTGATGAACAAAAGATGGCATATCATTCTCCGACAAAGCAAGATTGGCTAAACTAAAATGTATTAAACCGTTGTCTGGAAAATCTATTAAAACCTGATTATAAGTACTTAAAGCATTCTTCATATCAGATTGCTGGACATAGAAATCACCTAAGAAAACGCGATAATTACCATTATTAGGATTTTCAGAAATCAGATTTTTAATTTCCCGTAAAGCAGATCTTTTTTTTCCAGCTTCCAAATAAATAGAATGTTTTTCAAAGGTTAAAGCTTCATTAATTCCTATAATTGCTTCAATCCTATTAAGATAATCTATGGCCTCTTCGAACCGTTCCTTTTCATATAAAATTTGACTTACTTGATATAAATATTCTGGATTATCTGGATCCAATTCAACTAAATATTTTGATGAAAGTAAAGCTTTATCAAATTTTCTGTTATGAAAATACAATTGTGTTAGCAAGCTAATAAAATGTTCATTATGCGGGTCATACTGAACAGAACGAAAAGCAAAATTTTCTGCTTCGTTAAATTCTCGATTGCGAATCAGTAAATGACTAATTTCGTAGTAACAAGTTGCACAAGTAGAATCAAGTCTGATGGCTTCCATATAAAGTATGGCAGAATTTCCGAGGTCTCCTAAGGCTTTTAATCTGTTTGCTTCAACAAAGTAGTAGTTAAATCTTTGCGTAGTAAAATCGTCAGAATGTCTGATACTAAAAAAACGACCATCAGGATACAATATATCTTCGAAAGTTGTTAATTCCTTAGTAGTACCACAACTTGTTAAAAAAGCAAGAAAGAAAGTTAATGCCAGAATAATATTTTTTAAAAAATCAGTCATTAAAATATTTTTAAATTTAGATAAATCAATTTAAACTTATCTAGGATATTAATTATTAAATAGTTGTAATACTGTGATATAATTTAAAATTAATTTTTACCTGTGTGTCCAAAACCTCCTTCTCCTCTTACACTTTCAGATAAAGATTCAGATAAAGACCAATTGAAATTTTCAAATTTATTGATAACCATCTGACATATTCTTTCTCCATTTTTAATAATAAACGGAACATTAGATAAATTAATAAGAATGACTTTAATTTCGCCACGATAATCAGCATCGATAGTTCCGGGACTATTAAGAACACTAATGCCGTATTTAAATGCCAAACCACTGCGAGGACGTATTTGAGCTTCAAATCCTTCAGGTAATTCAATATAAAGACCGGTAGGCACCAGAATACGTTCCATAGGCCTTAATTCAATATCTTCAGCAATAAAAGCACGCAAATCTACACCCGCGGATAAAGAGGTCGCAAACTCCGGTAAAGGATTATTGCTTTTATTTACAACTTTAATTTCTATCATGTGACTAAATAAATTTGAGAAAAAAAATCATTTATGATTTTAAAAATTTAATTCCTGATTTTCTTTGTAAAAGAACAAAGATAGCTATAAACACAAATAATATAGTGATTTTAAATAGATAACGAAATAAATAAAAATCGATAACTACCAACTTATTAATTATGTATAGTACTAAAGCTGCTACAAAATAGAGCAGAATTTTTTTTAATGGATAGGGAACAGGGAAATATTTATTACCGTATAGAGCGGAAAATAAAGCCATTAAACCATAACCAAAAAGCATTGAATAAGCAGCGCCAATCATTCCAAAAATTGGGATGGTTATAAAATTTAAACTGAGTGTAATTATTGTTCCTAATATACCAAAAATCGCTCCAAAATAGGTCTTATCGGTTAATTTATACCAGAGCGAAAGATTAAAATAAATTCCATAGAATAATTGTGCCATCAGAATAACTGGAATAACTACATTTCCATAAAGATATTCTTCGGTGAGCAAAATATTTATAAGTTCCTGAAAAATATTAACTCCCAAAAAAATAAAAAGTCCAAAAGCGATAAAATAATCCATGATTAAAGCATAACTGCTTAATCCTTTATCACTGTTTTTAAAAAAATATGGTTCAAAAGCAAAACGAAATGATTGAGTAAATAAAGTCATTAATATCCCTATTTTGAAATTAGCTGCATAAACGGCTAATTCATTAAAGCCATCTGTCCTTAAAATTGGAATAAGTATTTTATCGCTGTTTTGAATGATCATTCCAGTGATTCCTACTATTATAAATGGCCATGAATAATTAATAATACTTATAACTATAGATTTATCAAAAGTTCCCTTTAGACGTAGAATTTCAGTTATAAAAAAAGAGAACATCAGTAAACTACTAATCAAATTACTTAGTAGAATGTAGAATACTCCAGTACCAGATTCAAAAAAAATGGCATAAGGTTTACCAATAAACTCATTTTTAATTAAATAAGGAATTAATAGAAGGAAAAATAAATTGAAGAAAATATTAGAAAATATTCCAGATAATCTGATTATTCCAAATCGTATTGCTTTATTGTTTAACCGCAAATTGGCAAATGGAATAGATATGAAAGCATCTATCGCAATGATCCAACCAACGAGAATAATGGATATGCGAAATTGGCCGTCATACAAAACATGACTAAGAAAGTCGGATGAAAAAGTAATAATAATGATTAATAGAAAACCAGAAACGCTTAATGAAGATAAAATACTAGTATATACTGATGAAAATCTTTCACTTTTTGAAAACCTAAAAAAGCCAGTTTCCATACCATATGTGAAAATTACCAATAATATGGATATGAAACTATAGAAATTAATAACAACTCCATATTCTTCAGGTGATAGTACTCGGATATAAAAAGGCATCAATAACCAGTTTAAAAGTCTACCAATCATTGTTGTGGAACCATAAATAATGGTTTCACCGGCTAATTTTTTTAAACCACCTGACATTAAATACTAAAATAAAGAAGTCTGAATATTTCCCGGCTCTCTTCCGAAATGTTTATAAGCCAGACGAGTAACAACACGTCCACGAGGAGTACGTTTTAGAAATCCTTCTTTTATCAAAAAAGGTTCATATACTTCCTCTATTGTACCACTATCTTCACTAACGGCGGTAGAAATGGTAGTAACCCCTACTGGACCACCATCAAATTTATCCATTAGAGTGAGCAAAATTTTACGATCCATATCGTCGAGACCATACTCATCAATATTGAGTGATTTAAGCGAAAATCGCGTTATATCTAATGAAATTGTGCCATCTCCTTTAACTTGCGCAAAATCCCTGACTCTCCGCAACAATGCATTAGCAATACGAGGTGTACCTCTACTTCTTCGGGCAATTTCTTCGGCAGATTCCGTTGTAATAGAAGTATTTAAAATACCAGAAGAACGCAATAAAATACCACTCAATACATCAAGGTCGTAATATTCAAGATGACAATTTATTCCGAATCGTGCTCTCAATGGACTAGTTAATAATCCACTACGTGTAGTAGCTCCAATTAAAGTAAAAGGATTCAATTCAATTTGAATAGATTTAGCACCTGGGCCTTTATCAATTAAAATATCTATTTTATAATCCTCCATCGCAGAATAGAGATACTCTTCGACAATCGGGCTCAATCGATGTATTTCATCGATGAAAAGTACATCATTAGGCTCAAGGGAAGTTAATATTCCAGCAAGGTCTCCAGGTTTATCTAGAACCGGTCCGCTGGTTACCTTAAAACCAACATTTAGTTCATTAGCAATAATATTAGATAAAGTTGTTTTTCCTAACCCAGGAGGTCCATGCAATAATACATGATCAAGCGCTTCATTTCTCATAGATGCAGCCTGAACGAAAATCTTTAAATTCTCAACAACTTGTGCTTGTCCTTTAAAATCAACAAAAGTTAGTGGACGAAGTTTTTGTTCTATTTCTATATCACCTGTAAAATCTTTCTCAGGATTTCTTAAATCAATATCCATTCTAATCGTATAGCCATACTAATTACTAATTATACCCAAATCGGAAAGAATTGTATTAAAAACCTCAATATCGAATGGCTTAGACATATACTCATCCATTCCAATAGACATACATTTCTCCCTATCTGCATCAAAAGTGTTTGCAGTTAAACCAATAATAGGCGTGTGAATACCTTTTATCTCTTCCATTTCTCTGATTTTAATAGTTGCTTCAAATCCATCCATAACAGGCATCATTAAATCCATTAAAATCAAATCATAACGATGTTGATTAACTTTATCAACAGCTTCTAATCCATTATTGGCCACATCAATACTGAACCCAAATTTAGTCAGATTCAAAAAAATTAATTTTTGATTGAGTATGTTATCCTCAACAAGTAGTAATGATAAATTCTTCATCTGTCTAAATACATTTATAGTGCAGTTACAAGCTACACCATCCTTAGAATTAGTTTTAAGGCTACATTAATAAATATCCCTGAAAAATAATGATATAAATCTAAACAAAAAAATAAATATAAAAATACATGATGTTGATAATCATGATCTACCTATTTAGAAAAAAGTATCCAGAAGTATGATATACTTACTTATAAACTCAATTTTGCTGAGATTTCCAACATCTTATTAATTGGTTTAATAGCCTTTAATCTTAATTCCTCTTCTATATTGATTTCAGGTAATTCGTTTTTTAAAGCTAAATAAATTTTTTCAAGAGTGTTGAGTTTCATAAATTCACAGTCATTACATCCACATGTAGAATCCATTGGTGGTGCAGGAATGAAAGCTTTATCAGGAGATGCTTTTTGCATTTGATGTATAATACCTGATTCGGTTGCGACTATAAATTTCGATTTATCACTGTTTTTGGAATAATTAAGTAACGCAGCTGTGCTACCGATAAAATCAGCCATTACCAATAATGGCTTTTTACATTCAGGGTGTGCCAACAAAAGAGCATCCTGATGCTCCTTTTTAAGATCCACTATTTTTTCTACGGAAAATTTTTCATGTACATGACAAGCACCATCCCATAATACCATTTTACGACCAGAAATGCTTTGAAGATAATTACCCAAATTCCTGTCTGGTCCAAAAATGATAGGTTGATCTTCAGGAATACTATTAATGATATGTACAGCATTGGTACTTGTTACAACAATATCTGACAAAGCTTTAACTGCAGCTGTGGTATTTACATACGTAACTACTGTATGCCCAGGATTCTTCGCAATGAATTCAGCAAACTCTGGAGCCGGACAACTATCAGCCAGAGAACAACCTGCATTTAGATCAGGAACTAAAACCTTTTTATCTGGAGATAATATTTTTGCAGTTTCTCCCATAAATAGTACTCCTGCAAGTAGAATAATATCAGCATCAGTTTTAGCTGATTGTTGAGCCAATGCCAGACTGTCTCCAACAAAATCTGCAATATCTTGTATTTGATTTACCTGATAATAGTGCGCCATGATAATGGCATTTTTCTCCTTCTTTAAACGATTGATTTCATCTACTAAATTCATGTTTTTATCAATTCGTTCATTTACGTACCCATCTTTTATCCACTCACTATTATTATACATTATTTTAGAATTTAAAAATAATATGATGATGATAATACTCTGTTAGTAATGTTGAAAAAAATGTTTCGAAACTATTGCATATTTGTGAAATCAGATTAATTCAAATAGTTATAAACATTTAAAATTTTAATACAATTCTAATTTTCAATTAGATATGATTGATATTCACACATTGTTAAGAACCTGTAAAGTTAAAAATTTTGTTCTCGAAACTACACCTATTTTCTTACTAATTGTGTTTAAAACTATTTTTATTTATGCGCTATTGATTTTGGACTTTTGAATTTGGAAGACAATAAGGAAATATTTCTCTAAAATCCAAGATCTTTTTTTGAAAAAAAATCAATATCTATTCACACTTTATCAACAATTATTTCTACAAATTGTTGTGTTTATTTTATTTCTATCTTTGTAATCAAAATACTAAAGATAAAATCTTATAAACTGACCAAAAAGAATCTGATGAATATTAAGAAAATTGCTATAGGTTGCGACCATGCAGGGTATGAATTAAAGGAGATTTTAAAGGCATATCTGCAGACACAAAACTATGAAATAATCGATTTTGGAACGCATTCAACCGATAGTGTTGATTATGCAGATTATGCACATCCACTTGCTGTTTCTGTTGAAAGTGGCAATTGCGACATAGGTGTAACTATTTGTGGGAGTGGTAATGGTATTAATATGACAGCCAATAAACATAAAGGAATACGTAGCGCATTATGCTGGATGCCTGAAATTTCCCGATTGGCTCGTTTACATAATGATGCCAATGTTTGCAGCTTACCAGGACGTTTCATAACTGTTGAGGATGCCAAGAAAATTGTAGATTTATTTTTAAGTACTGAATTTGAAGGTGGGCGACACACCGAAAGAATTCGTAAAATGTGTGACTTTTAATAAGCAAATAGATAAAATGATTTGAAATTCCGGTGTTCTGTTTTTGTTACAGATACCGGAATTGTTATTTTTATCTGTATTTAATTGAATAAAAGCATGTTTTCACCTCGTTACGTATTTAATAGTAAAGCTTCTGATGTGGCTTTTGATCTTAAACATAGAAATACTATTCGGTATAATATGTTGAAGTACAGTCAATCAGTTGAGAAAGGAAAAAGTAGGTTCTCAAACAGGACTGATATTCATGAATTTGCAGCTGTTACAAAAAGAAATGTATTATCAAATTTACCCGAATACCTGGAAGAGTTTGAGAAAAATGCAATTGCTAATAATATTGAGGTAATATGGGCAGAAGATTCACATCAGGCAATTTCAATTTTTAGGAACATCATTAATAAATATGGAGTTAAATCAGTAGTTAAAACCAAATCCATGACTTCTGAAGAAGTTGATTTTAATGAAGTCTTTCAAAAACATAACATTGAATGTATTGAAACTGATTTAGGTGAGTTTATAGTCCAACAAGCAGGTGAGCGTCCTTACCATATTCTTACACCGGCCATGCATAAATCTGCAGGTGATGTAGCTAAACTTTTTAATGAAAAATTTAATACCGATAAAAATGCTTCAGCTGTCGATATAACATTATTTGTTAGGAAGTATTTACGAAAAAAGTTTCTAAATGCCGATATGGGATTAAGCGGTGCCAACTTTTTACTAGCGAAAGAAGGTGCTGTTGCTGTAACAGAAAATGAAGGTAATGGATTATTTACTTTTGGTTTTCCCAAGGTGCATGTGGTATTAGCAGGTATTGAAAAATTGCTTCCGGGAATTAATGAACTACACCAGTTTTGGCCTTGGTTGGCCTTACATGGTACAGGACAAAAAGTTACTGCATATAATTCAATCATATTTGGTTCCAAACAGCCAGATGAGCGAGATGGACCTGAAAAAATGGTTGTGATATTACTGGATAATGGAAGATCCAATTTATACAAACAGCCGCATCAATCTGAAGCATTATCTTGTATTCGCTGTGGTGCATGCCTAAATGCTTGTCCCATATACAAGAATGTTGGAGGTTATACCTATCAATCTGTATACACCGGCCCTATAGGATCTGTAATTGAACCGCATTTAAAAGGTTTTAAAAAATATGGTCATTTAAGTTTTGCAAGTACTTTATGTGGAAGTTGTTATGATGTATGTCCGGTAAAAATTAATTTACCAGATTTATTACTTAGAAATCGTAGGGAGTATGTTGAAGGGGGTTATGATTCACTAGTTAATAAAACTTCTATGACTATAGCACGAGAACTTCTTATGAAACCCGGTTTTAACAGAAATATTAATTATAAAAGTAAAAAAATGCTTATATATTTGGTTCAGAATTATATTTTTGATGGTAAACGGAAATTTTCCGAACCGAAGGAAGATACTTTCCAAAAACAGTGGTTAATTAACAAATAGGAACTATGTTATCAAATACATGCAGATATGCAGTTCGTTCTATCATCTACATAGGCATTAAGTCTTCAGTTGATCAACTTGTAAACGTTAAAAAAATTGCTTCAGAACTAGATGTTCCCATGCAATTTTTAAGTAAGATCCTTCAGGTATATGTTAAAGCCGGAATTTTAAAAAGTTTTAAAGGACCAACAGGAGGATTCTCTTTGGCACTTGATCCTTATACAGTTTCTTTATACGAACTGGTAAAAATTATTGATGGTGACCAAATATTTGAAACATGTGTAATTGGCACAAAACCATGTTACAGTAAGAATAGCGATAGCATGAAGTGTCCGGTTCACGATCAATACAGTGCAGTAAGAAGTCAACTTACTGAATTTTTTAAAAACGAAACTTTGGGAGCAATAATGGATAATTATTCCAATAAAACTGACGATTTTTTAATGCTTTAGAATTTTAATGGCTAAAGAAAACAGATAAAATCCCGCTACTACCCCTAAAACGTTTGCTATAAAATCAAATAGTTCACAACTTCTATTTGATATAGGTGGTTGTATCAACTCAATAATTCCGCTTGCAACAATTAATCCGATAATGGGTATCAGATTCACTCTGTTTTTTATGGAGAACTGATGTAGTTTGTTTCTAAGGTATTTTTCAAAAAAGAGTGTAAAACTTATGGCAAAATACATCAAAAAATGCACAATTTTATCTGAACCCTGAAAATTCCAGATATTATGATTTGGTACTTCTGAGCTGGGCAGCAAACTTAGAAAAACGACAACTGCACAGACCAGAATTGTTAATTTGAACTGACTTATTAAACTTATAATACTTTGCATGGTTGTTTATTTAATTGGCCAAATTAAGATTTTTATGCGAAACAGACTCTTAATTTTGATCATGAAGGGTTAATAAATATTCTATTTGAACAGGTTTTCAATAATTGTGATGTTTTACTGTTGAAAAACCTAAATTTTTTGTTAATAAACTGTTGATAACTGTGTGTAAAACGCTGTTTTTAAATGTTTCACGTGAAACATTTTGTGTAAATATTTAATGTGATGGCAGGGATTTATATTCATGTTCCATTTTGCGTTTCAAAATGTCACTATTGTGATTTTTTTAAAACCACAAATACTGAGATGCTGAATGGTTATTTAGATGCTTTGATGGAAGAATTTTTACATCGTAAAAATTCTTTTGATGAAAAAATTTCTACCCTATATTTTGGTGGTGGAACACCCTCGTTAATTCCATTACCCAATTATGATGCCATTTTTTCCAGACTTAAAAAGTTGTACCAATTTATTCCCGATGCTGAAATTACCATCGAAGCAAACCCTGATGATTTATCGAGTGACTATTTAATGGGTTTGAGAGAAATTGGTTTTAACAGAATCAGTATAGGCATTCAAAGTTTTCATGACGATGATTTGAAAAGAATGGGGCGTCGGCACACTGGACAACAAGCGATGCAATCGGTTATGGCGGCCAGTGATGCTGGATTTAATAACATCAGCCTGGATTTAATTTATGGATTATCATGGTCGGGAACAGATAAATTTGTTGAAAACCTGAAAATGCTAAAGGATTTACCCTTTCAACATTTATCTGCCTATCATTTAACCATTGAGCAGGGTACTAATTTTTATAAACAACAAAGAAAAGGAAAGCTTCGAGAAATGGATGAAGATGAAAGCTTAAAACAATACCTTTTACTGTGTGAGTTTGCTCAAAATTTAGGGATGGAGCATTATGAAGTTTCAAATTTTTGTTTACCCGGTTATATATCACGGCACAATTCCTCTTATTGGGATGGAACACCTTACATCGGATTTGGCCCCGGAAGCCATTCATTTTATGGCAGCTCCCGATATTGGAATCAGTCAGATTTACTTAGTTATATTGGTAAGAAATTTGATTTAGTTAGAGAACAGGAATTACTTACCTCTGTAAATAAATTCAATGAGTTAATAATGCTTGGATTACGTACCAAAAGAGGAATAGACATGTCGCTGGTTACCACCTATTTTCAAAATCATTTTAATGCGATTATGCAAAAATGGGTTGATAATAAGTTTTTATATCAAGAGGGTTCTTTTTTGAAATGTTCTGAGAAAGGATGGTTTATAGTTGATGCCATAATTGAAGATTTTTTTGTTGATGCCGATTTGTAATCACATATTTTTCTCTTATGAAGATCATTTCTTTTATATTGTCTATTTTTGTGTCAACATCTGTGTTCAGAATGAATTCCAGTGAATATTCTGATGCCATGGAGGCATCAGAAAACTATATTTTATTGGATGTTAGAATGTACGAAAAGTATCAGGTAGAAAGAATTCCCGGCGCTTTATACGCGGGAGAGCGAAAATATTTGGATGAAATAGCTGCTCATTTGGATAAGAATACCGATGTTTTCATTTATTGCAGTTATGGCGACAGATCTGTGGAAGTTATTAAAATTTTGAAGAGAAAGAGATTTAAGACCATTTACGATTTGGAACATGGTTTTGAGCAATGGTACATGGATAAAATGCCGATTGATACTTTAAAAATTAGATAACAAAGCATCCTTCTTATAGCTTAAACTAGATTTAAATGAAAAGTAAGTCCCCCATTATAGCCACATGGAGCTCTATTGTATTAAATGTACTTCTGTTTATATTGAAATTTTGGGCTGGTGTTGTATCTAATTCTGTTGCACTGCTTGCCGATGCATGGCATACACTTTCCGACTCATTTTCTTCGCTTGCTGTGCTAATTGGGTTAAAATATTCCCACCAACCAGCGGACAAAAATCATCCCTTTGGCCATGGCCGTGCAGAACTTATAGCCTCTCTGGTTGTTGGTGTTTTATTGGCTGTGGTAGGTTTTAATTTTTTGGTGGAATCCATCACTAAATTTCGCGATCGCGAAATTGTCGAATTTGGATCTCTTGCCATTTGGGCAACAGCAATTTCCATTGTTGTAAAGGAGGTAATGGCCAGATATTCAATCCACATTGGTAAAAAGAATAGGTATAATTCGCTAGTTGCCGATGGGTGGCATCATCGAAGTGATTCCATCACGAGCGTTATTATTTTGATTGGAATTTTTTTTGGAAGTAAAATTTGGTGGATTGATAGTTTTCTTGGGCTTATTGTTACCGCCATGATATTTTATACCACTTACGGAATCATGAAAGATACCATAAGTGTGTTACTGGGAGAAGCAATTGATAAGGAAATGGTAAATAGCATTACGGCCTGTGAAACAGAGGTTGGTGAGAGTATTTCTCTGAATCCACATCATTTTAAAATTCACACATATGGTCAGCATACTGAATTAACATTTCATATTACTCTACCCGGACATTTTAGTTTGGAAAAGGCACACGATATAGCCAGTAAATATGAGCGTATAGTGGAAACAAAGCTGGATGTATGCGTAACCATACATGTAGATGCTGAGGAATAAAAAAAACGGTCGAATTTCGACCGTTTTTTCATAATAATGATTGTTCTATTTTGCTTAAAAGTTCATTTCTCCTTCAGAAAATTGCCTTACAAGCGATACCACTGCTTCGGCACATCCCTCCTGTCCTCCCGGAAACGAGAAAACCAACTGATATACTTTCGAAGTTCTGACAATGTAATCAAATGCTGCAAAGGTTCTGCCTCCTTCACGATTGCTCGCAAGCATTCTGTCCTGATCATATAATTGCATCACAATGTCGTCAGCGTTTGAAGCACCATTTACTACGTTAAATCTATATTGACTGCGACTGTTAAGCATCACATTAAATTTTACCTGACCGGTTTTAACTTCCGTAGGGCTTTTGGTGAGGTTAACGGAATAATCTCTGATGTATTGAGCATCTCCCATTCCCTGCAATGCAGCTTTTCTAACAGATTCATCGCATTGTGCCCAGGTATTGTATATTCCGAAGGTAAATACCAAAAATAAACTAATTATTACCTTTTTCATGGTAGATGTTATTAATTAAAAGTTGATTAATCGGATTATTGAATTTTCAAAAATACATTATCATTTAATTATGAGATAATTTTTGTGCGAATTTCTTCAATAATCGTCATAATATTTTCAAGATCTTCATCGGTGTAATGCACAGTACTTACTTCATCCTGTATAAAAATCAATACGCCATCTTGTTCTATTCTTTGTGGATCACCGAGTTCAGTTGTAATTCTGATTGGTACGTAGGCCTCTTTTAATCTTGCTATGTCTTTGGCCAATTCAGCAAAATTTGGTTCGCTCGTGTAATTTGAAAGAATAATTTCAAGGATGTTGATAACATTTTTCTGTTCCGCAATTCTAATCTTCAGATCTTTGTCTCCCGATTGTCTTACAACGTTTGTGGCAATCCATAAACCTTCAATCCAGGCTCCGGTAACAATCAAAGTACTTACGTTGCTCCTGTTTTGCTCGCGAAGATAATTATCCATGCGGTTAAAACTGGATACCGACATTTCCATTAATGAATCCAGATTAGATGAACTGGATGCCATTCTGCGGAGGGAATTGAAGTCGAAGAATTGTCCCACTCTAATTCCATCTGCAAGACTGTTTACAGCCAATAAATAGGAAACAACGATATTGCTCTTGTCAAATGTGTTGATGTAGCCTAAATCGGCGCTAAAAACACCTAAATTAAGCGCTCTTTTAAAACTGGTCTGATACCGGGACACATTATCCGGATCATTAAGAATTCTTTGGGTAAATTCTACGCCTGAAGCTTTAAACAGGTTGGCCATTTCCACCGGAGAAGAAATGTTACCTATAACTTCGTTCATAATCTCTTCCGAAAGTTTAAGAGGAGCGTCTGTTATGAGCGAATCGGGTAAAACCAGTTCGTCTGAACCACGCCTGTCGGCATCGGAGCAACCTTTACAACCAGAAAATAGTTGAAAACCGGCAAGTATCAGCAGTACAAAAAATAAATTCTTTATCATGACAAATGAAGTTTAAGTTTCACTATATAATTATTGTCCTTATACATCTATGTATGTGAAAAGGTTACTTTTTCCTAAGTTTAATTGATCCAAAGTAGTCGATGCCTCGTTTCAGGAGATCAAAATAGAGTACAATGTAAAGTAATATTGTTAACACCCACACCATGGCTACATTGAACCACAACGTTTCGTAAAATCTTCCGCCGAAATGTTTCATCGGTGCAAAAAAGTGGGTGCGGAATGACCAGAAGTAATCAGGTTCAGGCATTTGGTAGATGGGATCAGCCATTTGAACCAGTTCATTGTCCTGACGCAGAATTTTATTTCTTTCGAACTCGCGTCTTACAATGGATGAAATGCTTTCGTTATAGTGGTCATCTTTTATTTGATTAAATCTGTCGGGATCCTGATTCATGTTTAGTGTAATGAATTGATCCTTTAAGGCATTGGCTCTTGAAAACATGTCTCTGTAATGTCGAGACAGAGCATTTACGTATTCATGTGCTTTATTGGCCACCGAAACGCTATAATTCTCGGGGTTCAACTGATCAATAAAATTGAACTCAATTTCAGGAACTCTGCGCATCTCTTTTGACAGCTCGTTGTAAAGCAAACGGACATTATTAACAAACTGACGATCATCCCGCGGCTTTTCATCCATAACATGTACCGATGTTTGATCAATTATTTGTCGCAATTCAGGTATGTAATGAACGTTTTTGTAGTCTGCATGGCTTTCCTGCATTTCAATTTCAAAAGAGTTTCTTTTGAAATTGTTGTGTTTATACTGATGCACAATTAATCCTTCATAAACATACCGTGAAGGCATAAATTCAGCTATGGCAGGAACTTTATCAACACTTGTAAAATCCTTATTGAGTTTATCAAAAGTAAACATTGCACCACCAAGAACCATCTGCGGAATCATAACCAGTGGTATCAATATGTAAATGGTTACGATGGAGTTAAAAGATGCAGACAATATGAGTCCCAGAATATTGGCGAATGCCGATATGGAGAAAAGTGCCAACCAGAATTCAAAATACATATTTTGAATTCCAAGTATATAGTTTCCTACAAAAACAAAGAGAACCATCTGTATGGCGGAGATTGTAAACAGCAGCAATATTTTCGAAGCCAAATAACTTGAGCGACTGAGTTTCAGAAATGATTCGCGCTTGAGTATTTTTGCATCCTTAAATATCTCTTCAGCACTAACAATTAATCCAAAGAAGAGAGCTACAACAATTCCCATAAAAATGTAGGGAGGAATATTTTCATTTTCTCGGAAAATGTAAATATTTGAGGTGGGATCGGCAATATACCTGATCAGGTATGCAAGAATAAAACCAAGAAACGGTGCTTCGAGCAAGTTAAGAATGATGTATTGCTTGTTGCTGATTTTTGAGAAAAAATCACGCAAGGTATAAATTTTGAACTGGTTAAACCAGGACGGGATATTCAGACTTTTAGGCGGTTGTGTCTCAACACGCTTAATTTCAGGAATTGGGTTTTCCTGTTTAAAGTGCTCATGCCACTCTTCCGGAGAAACTTTACGTTTATTTGTGTAGTTTCCGTATTCATCAATTACACTGGCATCAATAATGTTAAAGATCAATTCGGGATTGAGGTTTCCACAAGTTGGACATTCCCCCTGATCACTGTTGATCTGCGAATCCAGTTGTTTAAAATAGATGAGAGATTCACCGGGATTTCCATAATAAACCGGATATCCTCCTGTGTCGAGGATATACATTTTATCAAACATCTTATAAATATCGGAAGAGGGCTGGTGAATTACCACGTAGATGAGTTTGCCTTTCAAGGCAAGTTCTCGCAATAAATTCATTACGTTTTCCGAATCCCGGGAAGAGAGTCCTGAAGTTGGTTCATCCACGAATAGGATTCCCGGTTCACGGATGAGTTCCAGAGCAATGTTTAATCGTTTTCTCTGTCCACCACTGATCATTTTATTAAGTGGCGATCCAACTTTAAGATGGCGACGCTCATATAAGCCAAGGCTTTGAAGAGTATCGTCCACCAATCTATTTATCTCCTCTTCATTTTTATCTTTGAAGCAGAGTTTCGCATTGTAATAGAGGTTTTCGAATACGGTTAATTCTTCTATAAGGAGATCATCCTGCGGAATAAGACCGATCACACCTTCTATCTGATCTTTTTCTGTATGCAAGTTGAAACCATTGATGAGCACCTCTCCCTCGGTAGGGGCTTCAATACCGGATAAAACATTAAGCAAGGTTGTTTTTCCTGCACCGGAGGCACCCATAATTCCTATAAGTCTTCCCTGCTCTTCAGCAATATTGATGTTGCGCAAACCCACTGCTCCGTTCTTAAACCGGAAGAGTACGTTATTTACTTCGTAGCTTATTTTATTTGCGGCCGAGTCGGTAAGGAAATGACCTGCAACATCGGTATAGTATACAGGTTTTCCTTTGGGAACACGAATAAAACTTCCTTTGGGGAACAGATAAATGCGGGTTTTATTGATGACCAAACCGTTTAGGAAGATTTCCTGATCACCCGTATAGCGCATAAAATAAAGGTCAGCGCTTTTTATTCTCAGAATAATGATGCTGCCGCTAAGTCCCGAAGTTTGTATGTGCTTATTTTGAGTTCCGGATTGCTCCTGGTCATTAACCAGCATAAAATCCAGATGATCAAGTTTTACCGGATCATTATGCAGGATAAAAGTTTCAACCGCGGAGACTTCATTTTTTGGAATTTTAAATACATCGGCAACGGTATTGATGATCGCCATCCGTTGCTCGGTGAATTTCATATCCATACTGATTAGTTCGTAAAGACGAACCAATACGACTATTTTCTGTTCTCGGTTTAATTGTTTATTGATTTTTTTACAGATTCCCAGGATTCTTACAGAATCTTTCATGGAGGTTAGTTTAACCTTTCCTCCCTCCTCTTCACCATCGGAATCGTTTGATTTGGCTTTTGCAGAGTGCTTGAGAAAAAGTGCAAAGTATTCTTCAACAGCGTCACTGCTTAGTTGCTGTTTAAGGAACATCCGCACATATTCGGTTTCGTTGGAACCAACTCCTCCATCCTGTTTGGTTAATAAACCAAACAGTTGCATCAACGCTTTTAGTATCTCTTCACTCATTCTTTAAGCTCAATGAATATTCTGTAATTTTATACTAACTGGTTTAAAATCGAATGATGTAAAAATTCCATTCGATTTTTAATATTTTAATATTATAAAATAAACTATCAATCACAAAGTTATGAAAAATATGCAAACGCAATTTTTCCGCTTTTGCAATTTCATGATTAATTAACGATAAGATTAATCGTTGTAAACGATATAATCGAAAGGTATTTCAACGATGTCGGAATACTCTTCACCTGCTTCCAGCATATCTTCTTCGTCTTCGTGGTAGTGCCATTTAATCACTACTTCTTTTCCGTTCTCAACAATCTCTTCAAATTTTAAAAGTATGTCGAGAATTACTTTTGACGATGCTGTGTTGAAATATTCCAGTTTGAAGTTGAACTCAGTTCTGTCATTTGGATCTTGTGCATATTCATCAATCCAATCAAGAATTTTTTCAAAAAACATGTTGACATCTTCTGGCAACGATCTGCCGGAAATTTCAAATTGTCCGCTCGCTTTATCCAATATTACATTGGGGGTATCGTCTGTTCCCTTTATATTGATTACTTCCATATCTGTTGCTTTTATCAGTTTCTTTTAATCGTTGATGTTAAGATGAAAAAGGATACCTGGTCGTTGAGTTCTTTAAACTGGTAAGAGAGCTTACTACCGGTTTTTTTGGCGATATCTATCAAGCCAAGGCCGGCTCCACCTTTATCAGAAATGGTAGATTCTTTAATTTGTTGTTTAAACAGGGTTGATAATCCTGCTTTATCCAAGCTGTTGATGTGTTCCAAACTCTCTTTGAGACCTGGTACGCGTTCATTTTTGATGATGTTCCCGGTAATGATATTGTAAGAGTCGTCTCCTCTACTTACCATCACAATTCCGCGTCTTTCATTTTCTTCGTCGCTTAATGAATCAGCATGTTTGCTGATGTTTTGCAAGCATTCAACCATCACATTAAAAACCTTTTTCTGAACGGTGTTTGATTCAGCGTTTTTTGAAAGGCTTTTTTCGGTGAGAGAGGTAAATGTTTTGGTTATTTCCTGTGTTACCTCTCCTTCGTAAACCAAGTTAATTTCATTGGTTTTCATGGTTTTGTAGAGTTGGTATGCAAACTCCAAAAACCCTTGTTTTTCTTTTTCCATTACTATAGAGTTTTCAAACTATTCAATTAAAATGTAAATATAGCTACAATTCGATTCCAATCAATAAAACATCATCAAGTTGTTTTTCATCGCCCATCCAGTCATAAAAGTCTTTTGAAAAGTATCTGGCAAAATAGGCCATGCTTTGATTAGGGCTTGCTGTTAAAGCTTCACGTATTCTTTTTGGCTGATATTTTTTGGTATCGGGTCCTCCAAACTGGTCTGGTAATCCATCGCTGAAGAAAAAGATCTGATCACCCTTTTCGTAATTAATGACATGGTTTTCAAAATCTTTTTCCACTTTTTTTCTCAGAGGAATTCCTCCAATTGCTTTTCGTGTTCCCTGGTATTCCGATAATTCACCGTTGCGAACAAGAAACAGTGGCCGATGAGCTCCTGCAAAATTAATGGTTTGATTCTTTTGATCAATGATACAAAGAGCCAAATCCATGCCATCTCTTCCTGTAGCTCCTTCCTGATCTTGTTTCAGGGTGCTGCGAACTTTGTAATGCAACTCATCTAATATTTCAGCGGCAGTGGCGTTATCCTGGGCATTAACGATGTTGTTCAGTAAGAAATAACCAATAAAACTGATCAGCGCTCCTGGTACACCATGACCGGTACAGTCTACCGCAGCTACATAAGATATATCATTTTTTTGGAAAAACCATGGAAAATCCCCACTAACCACATCTTTTGGTCGGTAAAATATGAAGGATCGGGGGAAATATTCCTGTATCAGTCTTGTATCCGGCAAAATGGATGTTTGTATCCGTTGTGCATAATTTATACTGTCTGATATTTTTTTGTTTTTCTCTTTTATGTCCTGTTCAATTTTCTTGAATTCCGTCATATCATGAGCCACAAACAGAATGGTTTCCAACTCTCCCTCTTCACCGAGTTCCGGAATGGCTTTTATTTCCATAATTCGCTCGCCTGAAGGTGATTGAATTGAAACCTCAGATATGGTTTGTTCCTGATTATCACGAATATTTACGAGACATTCTTCAACATAGTCAATAAATCGGGTATCAATTTCAACTTCTGAAATACGTTTTTTTATCAGTTCTCCGGCAGGAAGATCTACGAAATTTGTTACAGCCGGGTTGACGTACACCAGTTTACCCATTAAATTGATACGAATGATCATATCAGGAGAGTTTTCTGATAAGCTTTGCATCCGGCTCTTCATTCTCTCTTCCTTCTCTGCTCGTTTACGTTCGGTAATATCCTGCGTATTGAATATGATTCCTTTTATGGCTGGATCATGTAGAAGGTTCTTTCCTTTTGTTTCAAGGAAAATTTTCTCGCCATTTTTGCGCAAATAGGTGTATTGCGCTGTTTGTTCTCCACCGGGAGTGTCCAAAAGATACTGAAACAGACTGTTAATGGTTTTTAATCCACGCGGGGTCAAAATGTCCGGATCCATTCCGGTGATTTTATCATCGTCTTTGTAACCAAGAATTCTTTTTACCGAAGGACTTTCGAAAACCAATTCCTGGTTTTCATCGTAAATTGAAATAAACTCAGATGCATTGGTTAACAACGCTTCCAGTCGCTTACGCGAATTTGCTACTTCCTGAATTTGAGTTTCCAGTAGCTTATTACTACGCTCCAGTTCTTCTTGAGCGGCAATCATTTCTAAAGCGTTCTTTTTAAGCTGCTCTTCGTTTTCACGAAGAGTAGAAGTCATTTGCTGTGACTCTTTAAGCAGCTCTTCCGTGCGGGTTGTTATTTTCAGGTTATAAATTGTTTGGCCAATAATTGTGCTTACTTCAGTGGCAAATTGTAACTTATAACCCGGTATATTATCACTTAAAAAAGCAATTTCAAAAACACCTTGCAACTCCTCTTCCTGAAGCAGGGGCACGATAACAATACTTCTAGGTTTTTGCTCACCGAGTAAGCCTGATGTAACCGTATAATAATCATCTGGAATTTCGTTGCGATAGATCATTGCTTTTTCGTAAGCTGCAGCTCCGATGAGGCCTTTCCCTATTTGTATTTCGTTATATTCAAAGCGCTGTCTTCCATAAGCATACATGGCACTTCTCTTCAGCCGATTGTCACGCAGAATATAGAATGCACCCTGTATTCCCCCCATATAGGTAATGATGGTTTTTATTGTTGAAATAGATAGTTCATCAAGGTTGTGGCTGTTCCTCAGAATGTCTGAAATCTGCTCTTTCCCTGTTGTAATCCAGTTGTGTTCCTCCTCTTTTTTTCGGCTGGTTCTGATGTTTTTTCCTATGTTAATCAGTTTTTCGGAAAGTATATCATCATGAGATACAATTTGATCCCACTGATTTTTTTCCAATGCATTAGCCAACTTTAAGTTTTTTTCCAGTTGGATTTTCAGGGTACTTATTTCTTCCTGTATGTGTTTATTTTTCCTTGAAATGTAGTTCTTTGCATTTAAATATATCAAAGGCACCGATAGAATAAACAAGTCGACAATCCATACCGGGACGTATTTATGAAGCTTTATAATGTTTAAAAAAGAAACAGGCTTATTAATGAAGGCAAGAAAACCAGTCCATGAAAAAAAGAGAAGTAATAAAATGGCAAATAGAAGATAGTATCTTTCCCGGGTGGAGATTACCGACAGGGAAAAATGATTCTTCCAATTTTTTATGATGCTAATATGTTTTAACTCCTTCATTTTTTATAATTGATTTCATTGTTCCGGGAATGCTCTCTATAATTTTTGCGAGACAATTTCCACATGAAAAATCATTTTAATAAGAGATTAATGTCTGTATTTATTTAGGTCACAGCTCTTTTTTATCATTTATAAAACTTTGTTTTCAATTAATTTGGCTGCTATGTTACTCCACATTTTCACTATCTGACTCTTTTTAAACGTGATAAGCTCAATTAAATATTTATTTTGATTTTTGGTATCTAAAATTGGCAACAGATAAAGGATGTTACCGGGAGCACTTCCAAGCCCTGAATTGATAAAGAAATATGATTCCGGAATTTCATCTATCTCTATTGCTTTCTCATCTTCCACGGCCTGACCATTTAAGCCCTCTCCCTTCGAAAAAGGATTGGGTTTAAAATCATCGGGCAGTGCGTAAGTTTCTTCTACGATAAATTGGCCTTCAGGTTCTGTTTGTTTGTATAATATGATGCCTCCTGCTTGAAATATTTCTGCCATTAGATGCAGAAAATTGTGTTGTGAAAGAGATTTTTTCCCTGATTCGAAGAGTTGCTTAAGTATTTTCTCCTGATAAGAACTAAATTTTGTGGCGGCATTTTCTTTGTCCTCAAACTCTTTTAATTTTATCCGCAGCGATTGTCGCTCATTGTCCCATTCAGTTTTTTCTTGTTCGAAGCTTGTTTTTAGGTTCTCAATTAGATTTGAGGATTCCCTGTAATATCGGTCAGTGATATAAAGAATTGTTAATAAAATAATCAGCGCTGAAATATCAAAGGTTATGAATAGCGCTGAGAAGCTTTCAGGAAAAAGTAAATATTTTACAACTGTCAAAATAACCATTGACAAAGCAAAGCTGAATATTTTCACCAGGAATGGGTGCTTTTTATGTAGTTTAGTTGATTTCATGGCTGAAGGGAATTTAGAAACTGAACAATTTCTGACGGAGAAAGAATCTCATCGGGACAAAAAAGTTGTAATGCAGATTTTGGCATTGTATCAATATCACAAGTTACGGGATCCTGAACGATGGTGTATCCGCGGTTATCTGCAATGCTTTTTAGTCCTTTGGCGCCATCTTTATTGGCTCCCGTAAGCAGAATACCCAGAGCTTTTTCTCTGTATACATAAGCAGCTGACATTAATGTATAATCAATTGATGGTCTGCTGTGATTATGACTCTCTTCGGTTGATAAAGCAATGGATCCATCAATCTCTATGAACATGTGATAATTGGATGGTGCCAAATAAACCCTGTTGGGTTCAATTTTCTCTTTATCGTTTGGCTCTACAACTTTAATTTTTGAGTTAAGACTTAATCCTTCCGAAAGACCAGAGCGAACATGTTTTAGTCTATGTAAGCTAAGTATTATGGGAATTTTAAAATTGGGATCTAATTTTGACAAAATGCCGGAAACTACAGAAAAACTTCCCGCCGAACCTCCCATCACGATAATTTTATATGAATGTTCAGGGTTATGCATGATGACTGTTCCGTTTTAATTGTGGTTTTTGGTATATTTTCTCTGATTTGTCAACAACTATCAACTCATCATTAATGGACAGAGGCATTTTTTCTTTTACTCCAATGGCGATGTAGCCTCCTGGCAACAAATTGTTATATAGTTCGGTAAGTGTTTTCTCTGCTTTTTTTGTATTGTAATAGATGGCTTTATTTCGGAAAATGATTAAACCTGTTTTATCAGGTTTGTTGTTTTTGATGATGTCGAACTCTTCACAATTGACCTGGCTTGTTATATTCTCAGTGAGTAAAACTGTACCGTTCTCTTTTTTGATATACTCGTTAAATCTATCTCTGTTTTCCAGTCTCTTATAGTTTGTTTGGCTCACATCAAGGTGCGATGCATTTATCCGGCCTTCACGGATGCTTGCACAAATGGAGGTAGAGGGGTTACTACAAAGAATGTTATACTTTCCTGCCTGATTCATTTCATGCAGTATAATGGCAAGAGAAAATATTTCTTCACCGCTTGGTTCGTCAGGTACCCAGATATTTTGAGTTCCTTCGGGCAGATTTAAAAGCACATTGTCTCTCAACGATCTCCAGAATGCCGGATCTCTGAACATTTCTGAATTCTCGACAAACATTAACTTGATCACATGTTCACGAAAATCGTTCTTAGAAAGAGCTTCAATAAAGGTTCCTACTTTTCGGATATTAAATTGATCAAAAATATATGCAAGCCTTCTTTTCAGAAACGATAATGCATACTCCGTATAATCCATGTTGGTATAAGCCGACATGGCTGATGTAATTTCACGTATGTCATTGATGCCAAGATTCACAACACAGATAATAATTTTGGGTTAAATTAATATTTGAAATGAAATGTATTTGTACGCGAATAAACCGGTCCTTTTTTGGCGAATTTCGTTTTAAAGAAACCGTTGAGTGTTTCATGAGTTCCAAGAACCATGACGCCACCAGGAAAAAGGTTATCATGAAAGCATTGAACAATTCTCGATTGCAATCCTCCATTAAAATAGATCAATACATTTCGGCAAAAAATGATGTCAAACTTGCTATAAAACGGCAGTTCCTGTTTAACCAGATCATGCCTGACAAATTTGGTTTTAGTTTTTAGAAATGGTTTTATAATCAACTGATCGCTTTCTTTTGAAATTTCAAAAAAATCAGTGATTTTTGGAACCACTGAATCTGCAAAAGCAGCATTCAGGTTTTCCTGATATTTGTTATGGTTAAAGCTATACTTATAAGCGCCTTTTTTAGCGTTTTCAAGGGCTTTTTTGCTGATGTCCGATGCATAAATCTCTGCTTTGTCAAATATTCCTGCCTCATGCAGCAAAATCATCATTGAATATACCTCCTGACCGGTTGAACAACCAGCATGCCAAATGTTGATTTTTGGTCTGTTTTTGAATGCAGGGAGAACGTTCTCCCTGATAAATTTCCATACCGGAGGGTCTCGAAACAGTTCAGTTGTATTAACTGTAATGGCCTCGACTACCAATTCCACAAACGCCTCATCATTCCTTGTTTTATGAATTAATTCATCCATGGTTAGATGATAGTCCCTCATTATTTTCTGGATGCGTCTATCTATCGAATTATCAGAGTATTCGCAAAAATCATAAGGCGAACACTCCTTAAGAACCAGCAGATACTCCTTATATGTCATTTTCCCCTCGCTATTCTGCATTAGTTCAATACTAATTAAAACAATTCAACTTCGACATTCTGGATAAACGCGGTGTAAGAGGACTCTTCTCCCAATTGCGCTTCTGAAAGCAGCATAAGAACCGGTATATCCTCAGCGTATTTATTTCTGATTGGAATTTCCCGACGTTCTCCTACAATTTTTTGGCTCTCTTTATTTAGAAATGCGGTGACAAATTCATTGGTTTTTGCTGTCTCTTTTGAAAACAACATATTGGCATGATTTCCTAAAACTTCACTTCGTTCGTATCCCCAGAGTTTTTCGGCGGCCGCATTAAAGAATTCTACTATACCATCTTGGTTTGTTGTAATGATGGCATCCAGAGCGCCTTCAAGTGTTTTTTCATTTCGAATTTTTACGGCCTCCATCTCTTTAAACTGCTCTTTCACTTCATTTCTTGCTTCCTCAAGCATTAATCCAAGTTCATCTTTGGAGCGTTTGAGAGCTTCCTCCATTTCAACCTGTTCGGTGATGTCGTTTTCAAGACTGATGATTTTCAATATTTCACCATTATGATCCATTACCGGGCTATAAGTTGAAAACAGGTAGATCTCCTCTCCTGCTTTTGTCCTACGTTTTACACGGCCACGAAAATTTTGACCGCTTGACAGATCGGCAAGAATTCTATCCAATTCTGAAACGTCATCTTTAAAGAAGAAAATTTTTAAGTTTTGGCCTTCAACCTCTTCAGGTTTATATTTAAACGTACTAAGGAAGTTTTTATTAACTGATAAAAGATTTCCCTCAATATCGAATTCGCATGATATGGCTGCATGATCAATGGCATCAAGAATCCCTTTACGTTCAATTTCGCGTCGGTCGCTCTCTTCCTGGGTGGCTCGCATCTCTTCCAGGTTTTGACGCAGTTCCTCTTCCTGCTGAGCCATTTTCTCGGCTTGCATCTGGGTTTCACTCAGCAGTTTGTTGGTTTGAATATTTGTTTTTACCGCTGAAATAGTAGAAGCGATGCTTTCTGCTGATTTTTCGACCAGTTCAATTTCGAATTGTTGCAAGATCTGGAATGATGCCAGTTCAATAACACCGAAAAGTTCATTATTTGTTTTTAAAGGAACCAATAATATGGTTCCGGGATTAGATTCACCAAGTCCGGATGTTATATTAATGTAATCGTCTGGCACATCGGTTAAAAATATTGTTTCCTTTTCTAGTCCACAACGACCAATCAAACCTTCTCCCCAGTTTATTGTTTTATCGGCATATTTTCTCCTGTCAAATGCTACACAGGCAGTCATTTCAAAATATTTGTCTCCCTTTTTAGTCTCATTTAGTAAAAAAACACCACCCTGATTTACTTTCATGTAAGTAACCAAGTATCGTATAATACTGTAAGATATATCTTCCAGATTGTTACTTGATTTTCGGAGTATTTCACCGAACTGAGCCAAACCTTGAGTTACCCAGGTTCTTTGTTCCTCCTCAATTCGCCTTTTTTCCTGTTCTTTTTTGCTTTTAATCATGAACTCTCGCAGGTTCAGAAGAGCATTGGAAAGGGGGTCGCTTTTCTTTACATTTCCAAATGGTTCATCCAGTTTATCCTGACGAAGATTTTCTATAAAAGCCAGAACCATGTTGGTTTTGTTGGCTTCTTTTTTAATTTTATTTGCTTGTTTGTTAATAACAAGCATAAATTTATTTGCCAGAAAATATCCTGCTATTGCTAAAATAAATGGCAATAAAAGTACAGCCCATAAAGCTGGGAAAAGGGAGAACAGGGTTGATAGACTTTTATCAGTCTCTGCTAACGCAGGAGCATCAAGACTGATAAGAATTATAAGGGTGGCCAATATTACACCTGCAGCACCACCCTGTAGGGTTGATTTTGAAATCAGAGCTTTATATTTGCTTTTTTTCATTCTATCCTGACTTAAAATATTAAGTAATTATGGTTAGTTTACGGAAAAAAAATAAAATGGTTAAAAGAATTTTTTAACCAGATAGGGAGCAATTTCATCGATACCCAAAATACCCTTCGCTGCACCTAATTTAATGGCCTCTTTTGGCATTCCAAATACAATGGAAGTTTCCTGATTTTGTGCTATGGTGTCAGAACCTGCTTCTTTCAGTTCCAGCAGTCCTTTTGCCCCATCTGCTCCCATTCCTGTAAGCAAAATGCCTGTGGCATTTTGTCCGGCATACCGGGCTGCCGATCTGAACAAAACATCAACCGATGGACGATGTCTGTTTACAAGAGGCCCTTTTTTAATCTCAACTGAGTATTCTTTTCCTGAACGTTTTAAAAGCATGTGATGGTCGCCACGGGCAATTAATACCCTTCCCTGATAAAGCCGGTCACCATCTTCGGCTTCTTTTACTTCCAGGTTTGTGATTGTGTTTAGGCTATTGGCGAAAGATTTGGTAAAGCCTTCGGGCATATGCTGAACAATGGCTATTCCCGGCATTCTCGGTGGAAGTGATTTAAGAAGGGATCTGATGGCTTCGGTACCTCCTGTTGAAGCTCCTAGAACAATTATTTTATCGGTATCAGCAATTCTTTTTTTATAGGATCCAGCCTCCAGAATAATGTCCGCAGAGTATTTTGGTTTTACAATTTCGACTTGCGGGGTATTACTAATTTTAAGTCTGGATAACTTTGCCTGTGATGCAGCTTTAACTGCATCGCATAGTCTGATTTTAGATTCATTGAAGAAGTGCGCAGCATTCATAGCCGGCTTCCCGATGATTTCTGAAGCTCCATACTCCAGAGCTTTCATGGCAACTTCGGTTCCTTCATTTGTTAGAGAAGAAATTACAACAACCGGAATCGGGTGTTGCGACATAATTTTTCTCAAAAAGGTGAGACCGTCCATTCGAGGCATTTCGATGTCGAGAGTGATCACATCGGGAACCTCTTTCATAATCTTTTTAACGGCGATGAGAGGATCAGCTGCGGTGCCCATGATTTCAATCTGGGGGTCGGATTCCAGAATGGAAGAGAGGCTTTGCCTGACCACTGCTGAGTCGTCAACTATCAATACCCGAATCTTCTTGTCCATGGATTGCAACTGTTATCTAAACTGAAAAATAGTGTTTAATTCTCCCTTTTGTCAATAAATTTATGCCTAACTTCACCTGTATCAGTAAAGAACAAAATTTTACGTCCTTTTCTCCCTCCCGTACTCGATGCTACCACTGAAATATTCTTCTCTTCAAGCAAAATCCTGGCCACCCTGATGTTTCTTTCACCAATCAGCATGGCACTTCTGTCCGCCGCGATCAGATCGCCACCACCAAATATCTTGGCTTGCAGTTTATCTCGTCTACACCCTAACGCTACCATCCGTTCAATGAGCTTTTCAAAGGCTATGTTACCATATTTTGGTGATGCCAGATCGTTCCCGTTCCATGTTGGCAGCATGTAATGATTTATCCCACCAATTTTTGTAACGGGATCCCAAAGGCATATGGCCACACACGATCCCAGAATGGTTTTAACCACATAAGGCTCTTTACTGGCAAATAGCGTTGAAGGATATAAAAAATGTTGTAAATATTGGTTCATTTATATGCGTCCTTAAAAAATCTCATCTTCATCATCGAAGAAAATGTCATTTCCTTCGCCACTAAAGCCTTCAACTACATTTTTTGCTTCGGGAATTCTAACAGTAAAAGTAGAACCTTCTCCTTTTTTACTATCAATTTCGATGGTACCGCCCATAACATCCAGCAGAGCTTTGGTGATGGAAAGTCCCAGTCCGTGTCCCCGATTTATTGAGTTGATACCTGAATCAAGACGCTTAAATCGTTCGAAAATTACTTTTTGATTTTTTTCGGATATACCAGTTCCGAAATCCTGCACTGCTATGTTGAGTGTATCTTCGTCAGCTGTCATCGTGATGATGACTTTGCTGTTTTTATAGCTGTATTTTAAAGCATTATTGAGTAAGTTACTCATAATTAGCTTTAATTTTTCGTTGTCGGTTTTAAAATAGAAGTTCTTTCCAAATCCATACTCAATTTCATAGTTGAACTCAATTTCAATTCCCATTTTGCGTGCAACCAGATTGAAGGCTTCGATGATGGTTTGCACAATGTTACGAACGTTTACTTTTGCTACGTTTGGAACAACTTCGCCGGCTTCAATTTTTGCGGCAACGAAAATATTTCTAAGTTGAAAATCCAGGTTAAAAGCCTCACTATGAATGAGTGCTACCATTGAAACAACTTTTTTCCAGTCATTTTTCTCAACTTGCAAAATAGATTTTGATAACCCCAGAATTGATGTGAACGGGTTAACTATTTCGTTGGAAATATTTGAGATAAAGTGACTCTTTAATGCTTCTGATTCTTTGAAACGCTTGGTAACACCTTGTAGTTCCTGAGTAAGAACATTCACTTCCTTTTCAAATTTGGCGCGCTCCTGGAGTCTGTCTTTTAACTCCTTTAACAGTTGTCTGTCATTAATATTTGTCATAGTTCAGCGATTATAAAATCTTATTTCTTTTCTGGTTTTGTTCTTTTGCTACGTATTAAAACCATATTGGTTTTAAATGATGATAAAAATTCATTAAAAAATCTCTCACCAGTGCTATTTAGCATTGATAATATCCTATATTTTTTTAAATATAGTCGGTTTTATATGTTTTAGCGGAACATTCATCCCAGAAAGGGATTCAGAATGTCCTATAAAAAAATGCCCATCTTTTTTCAGATATGTACACAATTTATTGATTACTCTTTCCTGGGTTGGCCGATCAAAGTATATTAGTACATTTCTGCAAAAAATTACATCAAACATATCTTGTGCTCCGTAGGATGTATCCATCAGGTTAAGATAACCTAGTTTTATGTTTTTTTGCAAATGTGGGTGTACCCGAATTGTTTGATTATTAACATCCTTACTTTTAAGGAAATATTTCTTTTTAATATCCATTGGTATGGTTAAGGCCTTACTGGCCGGATAGATACCTCTGGCTGCTTTTTCAAGCATTTGGGTTGAAATATCAGTTCCCTGTATTTCGAATTTAAATGAGGGGTTAAGTCTTTGATATTCATTCAATACGATTGAAATCGTATAAGGTTCTTCTCCACTTGAGCATCCTGCGCTCCATATCTTTAATGGTTGATGCGTTGGGTTATTCTTAGTAAAATCTTGAAGAACGGTTTCATTTAAAAAAATAAAATGAACCGGTTCTCTAAAAAAATCTGTTTTATTGGTTGTTACTACATTTAAAAAATGAAGTAACTCTTTCTGTTGTCCATCCTTGCTAAAGAAATACTCTTTATACTCTGAATACGAATTCATTTTCAGTTCGCGAATGCGTTTAAGCAATCGCCCCTGTAACATGATCCTTTTAATGGGAGGCATTTTTATACCGTATTCTGAATATATATATTGGCTAAATACCTGAAAATCTTTTTCGGATAATTCTGCCTTAAAACAATCCAGCCCGTTCGGATTTTGATTAATTGATGTCATTCGTGCTTTAAGCCGTATCTTGTTTATTTTTTTACTCCCTTTAAGATATCTGTCATTGCAATGATCTCTTTTTGGTTGAATACCATATCGGCATTTAAAACATAGATGAATTTATCCTCATGTGTCAATGTTGCCTTGATATATGCCGGTTTATAGTCATCAGAAATGGTTTTCATTTCACTTTCCTCACACTCAATAACATCAGATACTGCATCCACAAGCACTACAACCCTGTAGGTTTTTCCTAAAACATCACTCACAAGTTGTAATATAATCATACAAGTTGCTGCCTGAATTTCGACTGGAGCCATTCCAAATTTATGTCCAGTATCAATAACAGGGATTACTTCCTGCTGATATTCAATAACGCCTTTTACAAATTCCAAAGACTGGGGTATTGCTTTTGGTTCCATATATTCCCTTATCTCAAGAACCTTGGCCACGTTAATTCCAAACAATTCACCGGAAATTTGAAATGTGAGATATGAATTTATTGTTAATGACATACTAAGCTTATATTGTCTGGTTATTTTTCAATTATTTCTGCCAAGTTATTCATATCGATGATATGAATAAACTCATCGTTAATTAATAGGGTTCCTTCAAAAGACTCAATGAGTCCTTTTTTCCCATCCAGAACTGTTTCTTTCAGTTCAGAACTTTTGGTTTCTATCACTTCCTTAACTATGTCAACCATAATTCCCACCCTTGCGTCCTGATTATTGGCAGGATTGATAACAATAATTGAGTTATCCTGGTTGGAAGTGATGTCCTCCTTACCCATAATAATTCTCATGTCGGCTACAGGAATTATATTTCCATGCAGATTTATAATTCCTTTAATAAATTCCGGTGCATTGGGCACCGGAGTAATATTCTCCGGAACCTCAAGTATGTGATCAACCTTAAGGGCGTCAACAGCGAAGGTATCCTCCTGTATCTGAAATGATAATAGTGTAATTTCCTGCACGTCTTCCATATTGGTATCTACTCCTCTTGTTTAATATTAACCGGCAACCTTTTTGCTCTTCCTTTCCATGAGCAGGCGTGATGTATCTACTACCATAGCCAGAGTGCCGTCTCCCATAATTGTAGCTCCAGAAAGTATCTCCTGTTTTTTTAGGTATCTGCCTAATGGTTTTACCACTGTCTGATATTCTCCAATAACGCTATCAACAATGACTCCTGTTATTCTATCCTCAGCTTTAATCATAACCATTTGTATTACATCATGCTCTACTTCTGGTGCGTTAAAAACATTTCTCAGGTCGATGTATGGGATTTGTTCTTTGTCAAGAACAACCACATTGTTAAATGATTTTTTTAACTGGGAAGGATCTAGTGCGTGAATTTTGTCTATGGCTGATATCGGGATAACATATTGATTTGCACCTACTTTAACCAACAATCCATCGATGATGGATAGGGTCAGTGGCAGTCTGATTGTGATGGTTGTTCCTTTACCTTTTTCGGTGTCAATTGAAACCTCTCCTCGGATGTTGGCAATTTTTCTTCGGACAACGTCCATGCCCACACCACGTCCTGATACATCTGAAACAGCATCTTTTGTACTAAACCCACTGACAAAAAGAAGATCAAGCACCTCTTTATCAGTCAAAACAGCATTCTGATCAATGATCTCTTTATTGATGGCTTTCTGACGGATAAAATCAAGATCCATACCTTTACCGTCGTCTGATACTTCAATGATTACGTTTGCTCCTGAGTGGAACGCCTTAAAAAGGATGGTTCCTTTGGGTGATTTTCCTGAAGCAATCCGTTCCTCGGGTAGTTCAATACCGTGGTCAATTGAATTACGCAATATGTGAAGGAGAGGGTCGGTAAGATGTTCAATGATGTTTTTGTCCAACTCCAGGTCACCACCTTCAATTACAAAGTCAATATCTTTTCCCTGATCTTTGGACAAGTCCCTAACCAATCTCTGAAAGCGCATAAGCTCGCTCTGAAGCGGTATCAGACTAATGTCAAAAGCATTTTCCCTAAGTTGACGGGATAATTTTTGAATGTTTTCAGAAAGGCTGACGATTACCGGATCTTCGTTGCTCTCAGAATAGAGACTTAGCTGAGCCTGTATGGTAACTAACTCGCTTACTAGTGTAACCAACTCATCAATTTTGTGCGAGGCTACTCTAATGCTTGAGATTTTGTGCTCCTTTATAGCGGTTATTTTCTTTTTCTCTTCTCCGGATTCAAGCTCTTGTGATGAAGGCTTTAATTGGCTAAGAGATTGAAAATCTTCTATTTTAAGAAGACTGTTTCCTTTTTTAGCTTTGTTAATGATTTCAATACACTCCGGTTTTTGGAGGATATTGGAATCTGCAATCTGGTCAATATGAAGTTCGCACTCGTCTTCAACAAAAATGAATACATCTTTAATTTCGTTTAATGATTCGGATGTATTCAGTAGAATTTGCCACAGACAATAGTTGGCGGTAATATCAATTAATTCAAGAGAGGGAACCTTGTGGGTATAGGCAATGGATATAGCTTCACCCAAAGCATGTATGTCATCCAGAAGATATAGAGGGTTGGTTCCGTTTTGTAACAACTCCTCTTGAGGGATGAAATTAATCAGATATGTTTTGCTCTCACTTATTTCATCATTGATGTTTTGCGAATCAACTGCACTATGAACAGAAATTGTAGATGTTGAGTCAGATAGAACAGACTGCAACCTTACAATAAACTGATTGTGACCCTTTAACTCTTGATCATCGGTTAAATCTCCAGTTTTTATGAGATTTTTGATGTGGTCGATTGCTGAAAAAGTCAGAGATATCAGATCAGATGTAACCGCCAGTTTATTATTTCTAACCCAATCGAAAATAGTTTCCAGGTGATGCGTAAAGTCACTTAAGTGGTTAAAGCCAAACATAGCTCCTCCTCCTTTCAGGGAGTGCATCGCCCTGAAAATCCTTTCAATGAGCTCTTTGTTATCCAGGTCTTTTTCAAGAAGGAAGAGAGATTCTTCCAAATCCTGGAGATTGTCCATTGATTCCTCTACAAATTTCGCTTTAAACTTATCTAACATGAATTTTGCAATTTGGCCTTAAAATGATTTTATCCTTATTGTTGTGGTACCTGGGTTTGATTTTCTTCAGTAATACAGTCAATTATGGAGTCTATTGTTCTTTTCGTTTGCCATAAAAGTTGTAAGCTGACTTCTTTTTCTCCGGATCGGATCTCGTAGAAAGTTTTTTCCAGTTTACGTGATATTTTTGATGACATATCAAAACCCAACATCGGTCCAGTTCCACTTAATTGATGCGAAACAGAAAAGATTCTATCAACAAGCAAGGACTTTTTATCAGATTCAATAACTTGAGCTGATAGATCAGAGCTGATGTTTTTCAGCTCTTGCAGTGTCTCCTTGTAAAATTGTTGTTTAATTTCTGTTAACATGCGATTCTTTTAACGAATAACTCTGGATATTGCTGATAAAAGTTTAGCAGGAACAAATGGTTTAATAATCCATCCTGTTGCTCCGGCTTCTTTAGCCTCCATCTTTTTTGCTGCTTGTGATTCAGTTGTTAGAAAAAGAATTGGAATATGTTTGTAATTTTCCATTTCTCTGACTTTTCTGATCAGACCCAGGCCATCAAGATTAGGCATGTGTAAATCGGTAATGATGATGTCGATATGTCGCCCGTCAAGAAATTTTAAGGCATCTTCACCATCTACACCTACTAAAACATCATAACCTTCGTTCTGAAGGGTAAAGTTTACTACTTCCCGGATACTTTCTGAGTCATCAACGATAAGTACGGTCTTTGCCATAATTGTATGCAGTTTTAAATTGTTTTAATTTATATAATTACTAAATCCTGCGTTTTTAAGTAGTGCACTTAAATCTTCAGGGAGTTTCATCGAAAAGCTTACCTCATAACCGTTCTTTTTGCCACTGTTTTTTATAGACTGAAGTAACTGTATGAATGTCAGGTCTATATTGTCAACATCATTAACAAATACGCTAACTGATTTTGGATTTTTGATGTGGCTTTTTATCTCCTCAGTTATCTTTTTAATTGAATTGATGGTTAACTGGCCGCTTAGAGCAATATCCAATTGTCCATTATTCTCCTTAAAGTCAACATTAAAATTTTCTGTCATAATGTTTCGTTTTATTTATTGATGAAACCACATCTACTTTATTAACAGTGCCCCAATTCAAAATAAATTTTGACCTGTTTAAGTCAGTTATCGATGTTTAAATATTATAGTTTTCTTCAGCTTGTAATACAGGAGTTTGATTATCTGATCAATTTAATAATAAGAAGTCGTTAAATACATGCGTTTAGAACTTCTCATAGTTATCCAGGTCAAACTCTTTTCCCAGATTAGACAAATTAGGCTTCTGCTGAATCCCTTTACCTTTGTCCTTCTGTGAAGAATCTGGATCCTTTTTCTCTGTGCTCATTTTGTTTTCAATAGAAGCTTCTTGCTTTGCTTCCTTGATAATCTCTTGTTCTTCTTCCTGGCCAATTTTGAAATAGCTCACGGCTTTTTGGAGGTTTTCTGCAAGATCTGCCAGTTGCTCAGAACTTTGCGTAAGCTCATCAGAACTAGAGGCATTTTCCTGTGTGATCATGTTCAACTGTTGCATGGCTTGATTTATTTGATCTGCCCCTGTCTTTTGTTCCATGCTTGCTGCTGCAATCTCCTTTATCAGAAGAGTGGTTTTCTCAATGTCGGGAACAAGCATTCGCGCTTTTTCGCCGGCTTCCTGCGACACCTTTAGGCCTTTAGTTACCAACGTTACAATTTCGTCTGCAGCTGTTTTACTTCTTTCAGCAAGTTTTCTAACTTCTGCTGCTACAACGGAGAAACCACGACCATGTTCTCCCGCTCTGGCCGCTTCAACGGCTGCATTTAATGCAAGAATATTGGTTTGAAAGGCAATATCACTGATCATTGATATTTTTTCTGAAATAGCACTCATTGCTTTAGCTGCCTCAGAGCTTAACTCGTTGGCAACATTTACGTCCTTAGCTGTTTCAACAGTGATTTTCTCAGTTTGAATGGCATTGTCTGTATTTTGATCAATGTTTGCCACCATCTCTTCAATGGAAGTGGATACCTCCTCTGCTGAGGCAGCTTGATCGGCAGAGCCTCTGGACAGTTGCATAGAGCTGCTTTTTACAGTGCCGCTAGAATATACCAGACTGGAGGCATTTTCTTTGATAGACAAAACCGTATTTTTTAGGTTTATGGCCATGTTGCTTAGCTCTTTTGCAAGGATGCCGATTTCATCTTCCTGATCTACCTCAACTTTGGCAGTTAAGTCTCCAGATCCAATAGACTTTGCAAATTCAACACCTTTGGTGAGAGGCTGCACAATAGAAGTGTAAAGTATCCAAGCGATAGTCAGGGCGGCGAGAACAAGAACCAATCCCATAATAATTACGACCCAGGTAAGGGCAGAAAATGCATCACGCATGTCACCAAGAGCCTCTTCATTTAACTGGTTGTATTTATTAGAAAGCTCTAAAATATCATCTGCAATTTCATCCGAAAGCCTCATAATTCCCCGTCCTTCCATAACCATGTCTTCAGCTTGGAAGAATATCATTACATCCTCGTATGCTTCGAATGAATCAAGACTTTCCATTACTTCCCTTTGCATTGCAAGCATGGAATCAATAGAATTAAAAATTTCATGAATTTCTTCAACATCTTCCTGATCCCTCCATCTTTCAGTGATAGATTCAATGGTTCCTCTAAGTTCAGGCCAATCCACTCTGTGAAGATTATCTAGCCTGATTTTATCCGGAGTTCCTGGTTGGTTATCAACAAAAACCCAGTTTCTGATTAGCATCTTACTTTGAGTTATCATCATGTCAAGTTCACCTAAATGTTGAACTGTTGGACTATAAATCCCGGTAACCTGATTGTTGAGATTTGTACTTCGTACGAGCGTGGTAATGGTTAAGATGCTATTCAGCAACACAACGACTAATATTAGTCCAAACCCATAAAGGAGTTTTTGGCCAATGTTTAGTTTGATCTTCATCTGATTAATTTATTTAAGTTTATCTATCACTCTGTTTTAATAATTATTGAACGTTGCGTTCAATAATTAGCCGTCACATTGTTTAATGAATTATTAAAAATAATAAATATTAAAATATGACTGAAGATCAATGAGAATTAAAATCATTAATCTATTTTACATAAAGGTATAAATTAACGTCGACAAGTTACTAATTTTATATCAGACGCTTAACCCCTTTATTGAAAAAATCGATTAAATCCGTTTCAATAAAGGGATCAGTCTTAATTCATCCTATCTTTAGGTAATAATGTCTATGTCAATTAAAGATTTATGGCAGCTGCCATTCCCTCCAGACGCGAGCTGAATTGCAGTCCTACTCTGGCAGCATTAGCTCTGTGTAACTCAAAACGTAATGCATTATCCCGAATTACAAAATTAATTGCTGCTCCATGATTTGTTGCGCCTTCTGCTTCTGCAATAATCAAACTGTTGGTTTGAATAGCCTTGTCAATCAGCAAATCAGAGTTTGCCCTGATGTTGGTCGTATTTGAAACAAATATTACCTGGCAACCTTCAACCTCATCAATACTGCGATACTCACGTACAACAATATCCTGAAAGCCAAATTTTTTCCCTTCGGATTGTTCTCGTATATGATCAGCAACCTCTCGATTTCTGACCACCCCGATGACAAAATCTCCCTGCAGTGAACTCTCAGGCCATCCAATATAGCGGATGAAGTTCAGCGTAAAAACTGCCTTAAAACGAGCTTCCTGTGCAACCATCGTATACATGGGAAGCGTTAAAAGCAATAATAATAAATAAATCTTTTTCATATTACCCGTTCTTTATATTCTTTCTACCTGTGTCATATTACGAAGTTCTTCTTTTTTGGTTTCTATTTTTTGATAATTTGTTATTAGTGGCATGAATTTTGGCTATTTCTTGATGCGGTAAATATATGTTAAAGCATAGAAATACAGACAAATAGGCTTATTGTCAATTATTATTCCAAAACAATGTAAATAATTCTTATTATTTATAAAATACGAGGTTGGAACTATAGCAATTCTATATCATGGCATTAATTTTTTCGTTAAATTCGCATCATTTTTTGTTGATTTGTTTAAAAACTTCTTTTTGTTGATTTTATGTGGGTAACCATTGCCAGAACTATTCTTAAGAATCGCTTGCCTATCCTGTTTATTATTGCCGCAATAACTGTTTTTATGGCTTACCAGTCTCAACGAATTGAGATGTCATATCAGTATGCTCCATTGCTTCCTGAAGATGATCCGGCCTATCTAGAATATGAACGTTTTGCTGAATTGTTTGGTGACGAGGGAAACATTATAGTTCTTGGTGTCCAGGATGAGCAATTTTTTGATATCAATCATTTTAACCGATGGTTAAAACTAACTGATGAACTCAGAGCAATTGACGGTGTTAATGAAGTCCTTTCTATTTCCAACAGCTATAATCTCAAACGAATTGCCGTGGAACGTAGATTTGGTGTTCAGCCACTCTTCTCGGATATAGCATATCAGCAAGATCTGGACTCGATAAGGCTAATATTTGAAAGTTTACCATTTTATGATGGCCTCCTTTATAATAGAGAAACCAACACTTATTTAATGGCGTTATTGCTCGATACTGAAGTTTTGCAAAGCCCCGAAAGAGTACGATTGGTTGAAGAGATTAAATCTGCCGGTTCCAGATATGACAGTTATAATGGTACAACACTCCAATATTCCGGACTACCTTTTATTCGTGTTGAGACTGCTGAGATGGTGAAATATGAACTTAATATGTTCATTATTTTAACCCTTTTAATTACAGCCCTTATAATATTCCTGTTCTTTAAATCCTTTAAGGTGGTAATTTTTTGTATGCTCATTGTTGGTACGGCAGTTGTCTGGGCATTAGGTATACAAGGAATACTGGGATTTAAGGTGACCATTCTTACGGGAATGATTCCACCACTTATTATTGTTATTGGTATTCCCAACTCTGTTTTCATGCTGAATAAATATCATCAGGAGTTTAGGAGCCATGGTAACAAAATCAAGTCTTTGCAACGGATGATCCGAAAAATAGGGAATGCTACCTTTTTAACTAACTTAACCACAGCCAGTGGTTTTGCCACCTTTGTATTTACCAGCAGTCGGATACTCGTAGAGTTTGGAATTGTTGCTGCCATAAATATCATTGTGATATTTATATTATCGCTTCTTCTAATTCCCATTATATTCAGCTTTCTTGCCGATCCAAAAGAGCGGCATATCAAGCATCTTGACCGGACTTTTGTTTCCAATGTGGTGAATAAAATCCTCCATGTATCATTATATCATCGTACAAAGGTATTTGTTATTACCGGAATCATGCTGATGGTAGGAGGATATGGAATTTCCCGCATGCAGACTACTGGATACATGTTGGATGATATTCCTCATGAGCACCAATTATACTCAGATTTAAAGTTTTTTGAGGAGCATTTCAACGGATTAATGCCTTTAGAAATTCTGATTGATACAAGAAGACCCAACTCCATTATGCAAAGGTCAATGATGGAACGGATGGATTTACTTCAAAGCCGATTGGATTCCATTGATGAGTTATCGCGACCTATATCTTATATAGAGTTGATTAAGTTTGCCAGACAGGCATATTACAACGGATCGGAATTTCATTATGCCATACCCACGGCTATGGATCGCAACTTTATTTTGTCGCATATGCAAGCCCGAGGTAGCGATAATGGAGAGGGTTCGGGATTGATGTATTCGTTTATAGATTCTGCCAGACAAATGGCAAGGATTAGCCTGAGAATGGAAGATGTGGGTACAACGAGGATGGAAGCTTTGGAACAAAGCGTAAGGAACACCATCGAAGAAATTTTTCCGCCGGATGAGTATGAAAGTCTAATTACGGGCGCTAGTGTGGTGTTTTTTAAAGGAACCAATTATTTGGTTAGAAACTTGTTCATCAGTCTCTCCATCGCAGTTTTGTTAATTGCTACATTCATGGCCTGGATGTTCAGTTCAAAGAGGATGGTTTTGGTTTCGCTGATCCCAAATATCATACCGCTGTTAATGACAGCTGCATTGATGGGTTATTTCGGAATTCCCATTAAGCCTTCAACCATTTTGGTTTTTAGCATTGCGTTTGGAATTTCAGTGGATGATACCATCCACTTTTTGGCAAAATATCGGCAGGAACTGAGTGAAACCAACTGGAGTATAAGAGCTGCTGTTGTTATAGCAACGAAGGAAACCGGCTTAAGTATGATCTATACATCAATAATACTATTCTTCGGTTTTGGGGTATTCAGCCTGTCAGATTTTGGCGGTACAGTTGCACTTGGTTTGCTTGTTGCCTTCACTTTACTTATTGCTTTGTTTTCCAATTTGATTTTATTGCCATCCATTTTACTCACTCTTGAAAAATTCATTACGAATGAATCTTTTAAGGAGCCTCTGCTTGCTATTTATAACGAGGATGAAGATATTGAAATAGATGACCTGGTAATTGAACGCAAGAATCAAAAAGAGCAAGTTGATGACTAAAATGAACCTGCGAGATAGCAAATGACTTGTATTTTTTTTATTTTGCAGTATTTACTTTTAGTTACAAGATCCAATATAGAATTTTCAGAAAGATTCTAAGTTTTAAAAAACCCAAAAACAGGAATAATGACCAGAATAACTGAATTTATCGAACAATCGGAAAGAGCCATACAATATTTAATAACAGACAAAGAGCCATCGGGATTGTATGCTCCTGTATCATACATATTGTCATTAGGCGGTAAGCGCATTCGCCCTGCCTTGTGTCTTGCCGGTTGTGCTTTATTCGATGAATCCAGAATTAACCAATGCATTTCGCCTGCCATAGGTCTTGAGGTTTTTCATAACTTTACTTTATTACATGATGATTTTATGGATGGATCGGACATGCGTCGAAACCATCCGACTGTTCATGAAAAGTGGAATGCCAATACAGCCATTTTGTCCGGCGATGCTATGCTTATCAAAGCATATCAGTTAATGCTTCAAACTCCGGATCAGATTCTGAAACCTGTTCTGGATCTTTTTAGTGTTACTGCGATGGAGGTTTGTGAAGGACAGCAATACGATATGGAGTTTGAAACACGGGATGATGTGACCGAAGAAGAGTATATAGAGATGATCAGGCTAAAGACGGCTGTTTTATTGGGTGCCAGTTTAAAAACTGGCGCAATGGTAGGAGGTGCCGATCCGGATGATGCCGATCTTTTATATAATTACGGGATTCATTTGGGGATATCATTTCAATTGCAGGACGATTGGTTGGATGTGTTTGGCGATAGCCAAACATTTGGAAAGGAAATTGGGGGAGATATCACTTCCAATAAAAAAACATTTCTTCTTATCAATGCACAAAACCAACTTAAAGGTTCATCTTTAAAAGAGTTATACAAATGGTTGAATAAAAAAGAATTTAACCGGGATGAAAAAGTATCAGCTGTTCGTAACCTTTATGAGGAAGCAAACGTTTCTACTAATGCCAAAAAGCTGATGGATGACCACTATAAAAAATCGTTGGATTTTTTATCCAAAATAAAAGGTGATCAGTCTCTTAATCAGGAATTGGCCGGTTTTGCCCATCAGTTAATGGAACGTTCACGATAAATGAATATCGATAATGTGAATGATTTTAAGGGAGATCCGTTTTTTAACAAAATTATTTTGTAACTTATACCTCATGTTTTAATATTAATTTATTCACCGCATGGCACAGCTTACAGGAAAGGTTCTCCAGGTTATAGGTCCCGTAGTGGATGTTGAGTTTGATATTGAATCAAACGAAATTCCCAATATTGATGAGGCTCTTGATATATTTGCCGACAACGATCAGAAAATAGTGATTGAATGTCAGCAACACATTGGTGAACATACCATTCGATGTATTGCTATGGATTCTACTGATGGATTGCAGCGTGGCATGAAGGTCGTGTCACATGGAAGTCCTATTACTATGCCGGTTGGTAATGAAGTAAAAGGGCGATTGTTGAACGTTGTTGGACGAGCCATTGATGGTTTACCAGAGGTTAAAGGAACAAAATTCTCATCTATCCATAAGGAGGCTCCTTTATTTGAAGATCTATCCACTGAAACTGAAATATTATTCACCGGAATTAAAGTAATCGATTTGATTGAGCCTTACTCAAAAGGTGGAAAAATTGGATTATTTGGTGGTGCAGGTGTTGGAAAAACAGTACTAATTCAGGAACTTATTAATAACATAGCCAAAGGTTATTCGGGACTATCAGTATTTGGAGGTGTTGGAGAACGTACCCGTGAGGGAAATGATTTGCTGCGCGAAATGATAGAATCGGGAATTGTGGATTATGGTGAGAAGTTTAAACAAAGCGTATTGGAAGGCCGATGGGATCTCGATCTTGTTGATCATGATGCTTTAAAAAACAGCCAGGTTTCCATGGTTTTTGGACAGATGAATGAGCCTCCCGGAGCTCGAGCTCGGGTTGCTCTGTCGGCGTTAACCATTGCAGAAGGTTTCAGGGACGGTGACGGAAAAGGCGAGGGTCATGACGTACTGCTCTTTATTGATAATATTTTCCGTTTTACCCAGGCTGGGTCTGAAGTGTCGGCTTTGTTGGGAAGGATGCCTTCCGCTGTAGGTTATCAACCGACTTTGTCCTCCGAAATGGGTGCTTTACAGGAGCGAATTACCTCCACAAGACATGGATCTGTTACATCGGTACAAGCGGTTTATGTGCCAGCCGATGACCTTACCGACCCGGCTCCGGCAACTACATTTACACACTTGGATGCCACCACCGTTTTAAGCCGAAAAATTGCTGAACTTGGTATATATCCTGCAGTTGATCCTTTGGACTCAACTTCAAGAATTTTGACTCCCGATATTGTTGGAGAAGATCACTATCGCACGGCTCAAAATGTAAAAGAGATTTTGCAGCGGTATAAAGAGTTGCAGGATATCATTGCCATTCTAGGAATGGAGGAACTATCGGAGGAAGATAAGGTAGTGGTGCACAGAGCACGACGAGTTCAACGATTCTTATCGCAGCCTTTTTTTGTTGCAGAGCAATTTACAGGCTTGAAAGGAGAATTGGTTCCCATTGAGGAGACCATAAAAGGATTCAAGATGATTCTCTCAGGAGAATTGGATAAATATCCCGAAGCAGCGTTTAACCTGGTTGGAACCATTGAACAGGCCATTGAGAAAGGTGAAAAACTATTAAAAGAAGCGAGAAGAAAATGACCGATCTCTACTTGGAAGTTGTTACTCCGGAGAAAATCCTTTTCGAAGGCCCGGTGGGAATGGTCGAAGTTCCGGGCGAACTCGGACGATTTACCGTTTTACGTGATCACGGGCCTATCATATCAACACTTACTCAGGGCCGCATACGAATCATTGGTAAGGACGGGGTGGAGCGACACTTTCTGTGCCGGAAGGGAGTGGTGGAGTGTAAAGAGAATCGAATGACAGTGTTGATGGATCACACAACTGGAGTAGAAGAGGGAAAATAAAATCTATTCAAGAACTTTTGACAAAGAGCCTATCCTGTTGGTAAGCCAGTCTATAAGAATTTTCTTATTCTTATGGCTCGCTAAATCCAGACTTTGAAAACATCCAAACAGAAACTTTTTTAATTTTTTATCAGCAAACCACAAACTTAATTTAAGTCTTAAGGTGGATATCTTATCCATCTTCAATCGCATGGTTGAGTTAGAAGCAACGACTTCCGCTTTATTTTTTTTCAAGGCAATATGTGTCGTTAAAGCAGTAGGCACATACTGTTGTTCGGATCTAAACTTATATTTTATGTTTTTTGAAATCTCCTCGGGGTTATTTTTGTAAAATTCTTCTTGAAGTGAAACCAGTTGAGGATGAGGAGTATGTGGTGCTCTGAAATATTTTCTTTTATATCCTGCTTTTTCAGCGGCGAAGGCCTGGCCACGACGATTTCCGGCTCTTTCTAATGGTTTTATTCCAGAATTCATAAAGAAAGGAAATCTTTCTAACAATCTGTATTTCTGTTGTAATTCCCATTTCCCGCGTAAGATGATTTTACTCTCATTAAAGAAATCTTTTGGAGAGACCGGATTCAAGAGAATAAAATCATCGTCCAGATATATGTATTGTTCAGATAATCCCGGAATACGCCACAGAAGGGTAAATATTGATCTGCAGTTAAATGTCGGTAGAACATCTTCATAACCATTAAAAATTATTTCATGACTTACCAGTTCAATTTTCTCGGCAAATCGGGATTTTTGGATTTGATTCCAAAAACCGGGAAATTGATTATCGGTGACTATGAAGATTTTTCGCAACCAGGGAGCAAAACGCAGTAATGAAGCAATACAGAATTCAAACTCTCCAACTTCATTAAACCTTGTGGGATGAGCCGATTCTGTTTGAATATTTAGCTGCCCTATACAGGCAGCTAATTTTTTCTTATGCTGTGGATCATTTCCGTCAACCCATGTAATTACCGCATCTATGGAATCTTTGATCATTGTTTTATTTCCAATATTCTTCTATCCATTTTACCGGAGCTACGCGACGGTACCATTTTCCACTGATGCCTTTAATTGCTTCCGGTGGATTTGGTTTTCCATGGAAGACAATAACTTTTGAGTTTTCAGGAATTTCAGCCGTTCCAAACCAACCCAGTGGTTTTGGCAAACAATGTCTTTTAAAACTTACGCACCACTCGGCCGGCCAATATTTTATTTTGCCTTGAGATGCCATATATCCGGTAATAAATTCCTGTTCGTTTCTGACCGATGAGAGAACTTTTTTCATATTATTGTTAAGGTACTCCAGAGCATCTGAGTGCGTTCCGGCATTGAAACGGTAAACAGAAGTGTTCCCTGTTACATCTTTCTTATCCCACTCTTTGATAACTAAAAATTCGCCTTCTTCCTGAAAAAGGCAATCAATATTATCTACAATCACCACGTCGAGGTCTAAAAACAGGGTTGGACCCTCAAGGTCGTGCAGCTTTTCAACAAAACTGGCCACTTTTAGCCATCCATGTCCAAATACCCATGGTTTTCTCTCATCAAAGTCACTGATGCCGGTTTGTGGTATGTCTTTTACCTCAATTGCAGGATCGATTCCATTGCCATCATCGGTTAAACATACGAATCTAAAATCCAAAGTTAAATTACGTTTAACCATGGAATAGAGTCTGTTGATGTATTCTGGATCAAATTTTGTCCCCCACTTAATACAAATTACATTATTCATTATCTCAAGGATTTTAGATTTGTTAGTATAGCAAAAGTATGGATTTATTCTGATTTGCGTCAATAATTGTTGCTAATATCCCCCATAACGGACTCCAAACTGCCAATTCTTCTCTCCAACCAATGCAAGGTTTCCTGTTTAACTTTTTCGTTAGCCATATCCAAACTCTGTAGGCAAGTAAATGCAGTGTTTTTATCCCGATCTGCAAAGAAAAGTTTGATTTTCAAATGCCGGTAAGATAATTTATTGAGCTTAAGCCTGATGGTTTTATACCTGTTATCTATTATTGCACGTTTGTTTTTAAAAGCTATATGATTTGTAAGAGCTGTTGGAACATATTGTTCTTCCGATCTTAAGGGATACTTTATATTGCTAATTAGCAAATCTTTATTTTCTGAGAAAAAATCAGATTGCAGCGACTTTAGTTGTGGATGAGGGTTATGTGGAACACGGAAATACCTTTTTGAATATCCGGTTATTTTTGCACTAAGAGCCTGAGCAATTCTGTTTTTCACTCTGTTTTTCTCTTTTTTTACCAGATGGTATAATGAATTATACCATCTTTCTGATTGTTGAGTTTCCCATTTACCTCTAACAACAATTTTGTTTTCAATAAAAAAAGATTCAGTTTTTACCGGTCTAATAAAGAGATAATCATCATTTAAATAGATATATCGTTCGGATAGGTCGGGTATTCTCCACAAAAGCGACTCAATCGAAAGACTGTTAAAAGTTGGAAGGTTGCTTTCATAACCATCAAAAATAATTTTGTGGTCGATGATGGAAATCCTATCAGCAAAAGAACTTTTTTCAATTAAGCTCATAAAAGCCGGGGTCTGCTCATCGGTTACGATGAATATTTTTCTTACCCACGGGGCAAAGCGCAAAATAGAGGCAACGCAGTATATAAATTCTCCGGCTTCGTTAAACCTTGTTGAATGCGCAGATGGGGGATTTTGTCCAATTGATGTCAGATACCGGTTTAGTTTTTCTTTATGCCTTGGATCCTGACCGTCGACCCAGGTTATTACCGCGTCAATCGCATTAGGATCGTCATATCTAATAGAGTTGTACATTAGGTTCCGATATATATTTACATTAAAATACTGACAAATTTAGCTATTTTTGTAAACTATTTGTGACTTAATATTGAGTGATATGACCAGATTTTTCAAATATATTTTCAAGATAGCTCTTTTTTGGATTCTATTTTTTGCGCTTCACCGATTGCTTTTTATGATATTCAATTTGGGCTATGCCGGAGATGCCGGTTTTGGCTCTTTATTGGCTTCTTACGCTGTTGGCTTAAGACTTGACCTCTCTTTTTCCGGTTATATTTTACTCTTAACGTGCGTCATGCAATTGATTACTTTACCAATATTCAGACGGTTTGAATTTACTCATTTGCATTGGTTACACTATGTTATTATTCCTGTTTTTATGGCATTGATGTTTGCCAACACCAATTTATACTCCTATTGGGGCAGGCATCTGGATGGTGAGGCGCTTGGATTCTTGGCTACCCCCATGGTTATTCTGGCATCGCTACGATGGTGGGAGGTTATTATGTTTTTTGTTTTATTGATAAGTGCAAGTTTAGGTACAATCCTGATTTATAATAAATGGATGAAATCAGGAGAGGAAAAAATTGTATCAAAGATGCAACCATTGACTTTGGCAATGGCTGCTTTTATTACACTTTTCACAGGTGCATTAATGATCATCCCCATTCGTGGAAGCTTTGGAGTTGCTCCTATAAATACAGGAGTTGCATATTTTTCGTCTCACATGTTTGCCAATCATTCCGCCATAAATCCACTTTGGAATCTTTTTTACAGCCTCAAAAGGCTGGATGCCACAACCCGCCATTACCGGTTTATGGATCAGGATAAGGCTGAGGAGCTTTTTAATAAAATGATGCATCAATCTGGAGAGACGCAAACACTAATTAATCAACCACAACCCGATGTTGTAGTCATTTTGCTGGAGAGTTTTTCCGCGCAGGTTATTGGCAGCATGGGAGGAGAGTCTGTTACACCAAACTTCGATTCACTCGTTCCCAAAGGGGTTCTTTTTAATAATATTTATGCGGCCTCCGACAGGTCAGACAAGGGATTGGTAGCCGCGTTGGCGGGCTACCAGGTGATGCCTGCTTATTCCATTATGCAATATCCTGCTAAATCTCAATCGCTCAGTTTTCTTCCCAATAAATTAAAACAAGCTGGCTATAATGACCTTACCTATATGTATGGAGGAGATATCGGCTTTAAGGGAATGAACTCTTTTGTGACTCTGTCGGGTTTTGAAAAGGTCATTACCATTAACGATTTTCCACGCTCAACTCATGGTCAAAAATGGGGCGTTCACGATGAATATACTTTTGAACGTTTAATTGAGGAGATGTTGGCAGCTCAATCTCCATATTTTCAGTTTTATTTTACACTCAGCAGTCATGAACCGTTTGACGTTCCAATGGATAGGGTTTACGATGACCCATATTTGAATTCGGTATTTTATACGGATCAGTGTTTGGGAGATTTTTTCAGACGTGTTAAATCAAAAGGATTGTGGGATAATACTTTATTTATCCTGATTGCCGATCATGGCGTACCTGGGCCGGCCAGAGCTACCTCCCAAATGATTGAGAGATACCATATTCCTATGTTGTGGACAGGTGGAGCCATGGCTGTTACTGATACGATAATTTCAACCATTGGAAGCCAAACAGATATGGTATCTACGTTGTTAAATCAACTGCAATTGGATGCCAGTGAATTTCCATTCAGCAAGAACTTGCTTGCCGAAGAGGTGGAGGAGTTTGCATTTTTCACCTATCCCGATGCTTTTGGCCTCATTACAGCTGATTTGTACAAAGTTTACGATAATAATGCAGGTCGATACATAGTTTTTGAAGGGGAGGCTTCGGCGGTTGATAGCTTGAAGGGGAAGGCTTACCTTCAGGTGTTATCGCTTGATCATTTAAACAGATAACAAATGACCAGAAAAGATTTTGAGGTGATGGCTCCGGTGGGTTCTTTTGAATCATTAACGGCTGCCATTCAAGGAGGGGCAGATTCGGTCTATTTTGGAGCCGGAAATTTGAATATGCGATCGCGTTCGTCTTCCAATTTTGGAGCCGGAGACCTAAAGGAGATTGCTGCAATATGCAGGGATAACGGGTTAAAATCCTATCTGACTCTGAACATAGTGTTATACGATGAGGATCTGGATGAGATGCGGAAATTGGTGGATGTGGCCTGTGAAAGTGGTATCTCGGCGGTAATTGTTTCCGACCAGGCAGCCATTCATTACGCCTCACAAAAAGGAATTCCTATTCATATAAGTACACAGGTAAATATCTCTAACATTGAAACGCTTAAGTTATATAGCAAATACGCCGATGTTGTAGTTCTGGCTCGTGAACTAAATATGGATCAGGTGAAGAAAATTCATGAAGCCATTGTTGAAGAAGATATTCGTGGGCCTGGCGGGGATTTGGTGCGCATCGAGATGTTTGCTCACGGAGCGTTATGTATGGCAGTATCGGGGAAATGTTATCTCAGCTTACATCAATATAACTATTCGGCAAACCGGGGAGCTTGTTTGCAATCGTGTCGCAGAGGATATGTTGTTACTGACAAAGAATCGGGCGACCAACTGGAGGTGGACAACCAATATATTATGTCGCCTAAAGATTTAAAAACCATACATTTTTTAAACAAGTTGGTAGATTCTGGAGTTCGAATTTTTAAAATTGAAGGAAGAGCCAGGGGAGCTGAGTATGTTAAAACAGTAGCTTCTTGTTATAATGAAGCTTTTGAGGCCATTGCAGGTGGTTCTTATTCAAAAGAATTAATTGCAAATTGGGATGAACGGCTCGCATCGGTTTTTAACCGTGGGTTTTGGGATGGATACTACCAGGGACAGAAATTGGGAGAATGGAGTGCCAATTACGGATCGCTGGCCACCAAACGTAAGATTTATGTGGGAAAGGGAACCAACTATTTTCCAAAAATAGGGGTAGGGGAGTTTCGCCTTGAAACCCAGAGCCTGAAAGTTGGCGACGAGATTTTAATAACGGGACCTACCACCGGTGCTCTTGAGATGCAGGTAAATGAATTGAGAGTGGATCTTAAACCTGTTAATGAGGTTAAAAAGGGCGATCTGTTTTCAATGCCGGTGGATGATAAGGTACGTCGATCAGATAAATTATTTAAGATAGTAAAATCCAGTCAGGCCAAAATTCAATAGGAGAATAGTCTTAGTAACTGTTTAGATTTAATATATTAAACATTCGATAGACTCGAAGACTGTTATCCCGAGTAATTCGGGACTAAAAATCTTCAATTTAGATTTATTAAAAATTTAATCATTCTCTTAATGCCAGTATTTGAAGGAAATTTGTCAAAAATGAGAGGAACCGTTTCTGCCGACGGCTCTGTTACATATGTTTTGAAGCTCAGTGCCGATGAGGTGCTGATGAGTGATTTGATTGGTCAGAATCTGAACTTCGAATTCAGTGGACAGATCAATTGCATTTCGTGTGGTAAAACCACACGAAAATCTTTTGCACAGGGATTTTGTTTCAGTTGTATGCAAACTGCTCCAGAAGCCAGTGAGTGTGTCTTAAGGCCGGCATTGTGCAAAGCTCATGTGGGCGTTTCAAGAGATGCTGAATGGGCACAAATGCATTGTTTGCAGCCACACTTTGTCTACCTTGCAAATACAGGAGAAGTAAAAGTAGGCGTCACCCGACAATCACAAATACCAATAAGGTGGATTGATCAGGGCGCATCGGCAGCCATAAAGATTTGTAAAACTCCTAATCGGCATATGGCAGGTTTGATTGAGATGCACCTTTCAAAGCAATTTACAGATAAAACATCTTGGAAGAAAATGGTTGCAGGGATTGTTGACGATACTCTTGATTTGTTTAAATTCAGAAACGAAGCCATAGAATTATTAAGTTCCGGTATGCAGCAGTTTGTTGATGAAGATGATTCAATCTATTCATTTAAATTTCCGGTGCAGAAATATCCGACTAAACCTGTCACATTTACATTCGATAAAGAGCGGAGTTTTAGGGGCACTTTAAGCGGAATTAGGGGGCAGTATTTGCTTTTTGAAGATGATCAAGTGCTCAATATTAGAAGGCATAATGGTTATCGTATCAGTTTAAGCTATTGATTTCGCCATGGAAGTTCTGTGATATTTCCCTGGCGCATTCTGCGATTAAATAAAAATTTCAGATTTACTGATACCGGATAGTAATCAGAGATATACACATTCTGTTTTTTTATCCTGTGAGTTTCACTTCTTCTTACGTCAAAATAGCTGTTTACAAAGATATAATCACTCATTGCTGCCATACCTTCTTCTCCATAAGCATTATAAGAGGGATATTTTTGGTTCTTTCCTGATTTGGCAAGTTCTGAGCTGTTCTCAATTGACAAAAACCGGTCCCAGTTTGATCTTATAATTCTGTACGTTCTGGATGCTTCATTCATGTGAAAAGATCCTGTAACGATAACAGGCGCATTACCTGCCAGTTCACGTACCCTTTTTAAAAACAGAGCGCTGCTGATGATATCTTCATCATCGTTATCCTTGCAAAAATGTACGTTAAATATAAAAAAGATGTGTCCTGATTCAATGCTCTCCAGTTTCGACCAGGTTATCAGATGAATTTGATTACATGTAACTAAATCTTTTTGTGTAATGATCCCTTCTCCGGATATGTAGAACCTTGATTTTGCCAGAATTCTGAATTTATCTGTTTTATAGAATATTGGGTTGAGTTGATCTTCATCTGCTTCATCTATATCTTGCGATACAATATAACTATAAGCAGGAAGTATGGTAGACAGGCTTCTTAATCGTTTGAAATTAACCTGTTGCATCCCTATGATATCGGGATTTTGGTTTTTAAAATATTGTTGGATGATTGGTAGACGATTCTCCCACGTATTTATTGTATCTGATATAATTGAACTGCCGGAGTTGAAAGTAATCACATGCAGTTGTCCCGAATGGGAACAACTGCTTACAACAGCAAATATTAATATGTAAAGGCAGTATCTCATACTTTTAACACAATTCATCACCTACAAAAACCAGGAAGATAGAATTCCTTTAAGTAAAGATATTACAACTTGGCGTGCACATTGATTTTTTTACAGCAACGACCCGTTTTTATTGATGATGGTTGCCTAATGTGTTGACCACCTATTTAATTTGCAAATCAAACTTGCTTCCAGACATTTGATTGTGCAGATTTTTTTAGTGCATCAATCACCTTCATATTGTTAACGGCATCCATGGTTTCAACCGGCATGGGTTGTTCATTTATTAATGCTTCGGCAAAGGCATCAAACATTAACCCGTAAGCGTCTGATGGAGGGAATTTTATAATTCTTGAGCCAGTAGAAGAGCTGATGGAGACTTCTGCCGGAACATCAACATAGGTGTTAAATGGTAAATGAACAGTTATGCTTCCTGATGTTCCAATTATATCTACCTTTTGAAAAGGTTCAGAAAGGGTTGATACATAAAAAGATGCACGAGATTCATCAAAATCGAGGATTCCGGATGTGTGCATATCGGTTTTAAATTCGGGGTGGCGCGTAACCAGTGAAAGAACTCTTGAGGGTTCTTTCCCCAGTAAAAACCTTGGAACGGATACGGCATAACATCCAATATCCATTAAAGCTCCTCCACCATACTCTTCAATGTTACGGATATTTCCCGGCGAAGGATTGTTGTATGAAAATGAAGTTTGAATCTGGTTGATGTCTCCTATTTGATTGGTGGCTATCATATCCTTAATGTGTTTCCACAAGGGATGAAAGCGGTACATGAATGCCTCCATCAAGGGAATTTTGGATTCTGCTGATAACTTATGAAGCGCTATCGCTTCATTAGCATCCATGGAGAGTGGTTTTTCGCAAAGTACAGGCTTTTTTGCCTTTAGAGCTTTTATAGTCCACTCGGCATGTAAATGATTTGGCAGAGGGATATAAACAGCATCAATTTCAGGATCATCTATGAGCTCTTGATAGTTTTGGTGAGCCACCGGAATATTAAATTCTTTTGCAATTTGCTCAGCCTGTTCTCTTTTTCGTGATGCAATGGCGTAAATGTAACAGTTCTTTGTTTTACGGAGGGGTAAAACAATTCTTTTAATAAAGTGGTTTGATACTCCTAAAACTCCGATTTTTATCTTGTCCATGACTGTGTTTGATTTTGCTATTCTACCCTGTAATTATACAGATAATTGTGTTCGCCGCCTGTAATAAGGTTAAATCGGTAAGCCGACGATCTTAAAAATCCGATGCTGAATCTGCTGATTCCGCGAAGAGGGAATCCCTGATAATGGGATCCGTCCCGGTTAATTAAATGAATATGCCCACCAGTTTGTTCAACCACGCCAAATTTTATATCAGTGGCAGTAAATCTATACAGATCAGCATGCGGATGAATCTGATTTTCAAAGTTCACTTCCATCGCTTTCCTCCCCGATTGGTTAAAAACAATCAGTTGGTTGATTGTAGTATATAAATACTCGGGGTTTGCTGAATTTGCCGATAGAAGGGTAAAATGATGACTTCCCGGAGATTCAATAAGCGTTTCAAGAGTTGTGTTCCCCGACGGCAAAGCTATTTTAGCGAGCTCTCCGGTTATGGTGGTGGTTACTAATGCTGCCCTGTTGGAGTTTTCTCTCTCCAGATAAAATGGTGAGCCGGAATTGCGGATGAAATTAGCAGAAGGAGTAACTCTGTTGTCTCCTCTTCTGTCGAGTATGTAGTTTCTAAATTGGTCACTGAAAACTATATAATCACGCCCCAGGTTTCTAAAGTACTGTATAGGTGCTGAAACCATTCCCTCTGTAGATGGCACGCTCCAGCCGGGAACTCTGTTCCCGGTTTTATCATATAAATATACCCTTTGATCTTCGAGCGCCACAAAAATCCTATACTCTTTATTGTTATCATAATCAAATACCGCGATTGGGTTGGTGGCTTTTGAAGGAAAGTTAACTGGGAAACGTGCAACATGGTTGCCGTTTCTGTCGAGTAACCAAAGCCTGTTTGGTGTATTAAAAAGATATTGGAGTTTGTTATTTTTGTAATAATCAATCTGAATTACATCACCCATAATGGGTCCATCCAGGGGTCTTTTCCACAACACACGTCCCAAATTATTGATGAGGTAGAGGTTGTAATGTGCATCCTGAACAAGAATTTCTTTCTCACCCGTGTTGTGATTGTCCACCAGAGCCGGTTTCCCGATGATGGTTGAGTCAAGCCTGCTTTGCCAAATTGTTCTGGGTTCCTTATCTCTATGGGGAGCATAATTTCCATGCACCGATGTGTAAATAAGATCATTCGCCGATGACAGCTGTATTCCCAGGCCATAGAAGTTTTCAAGCGCCTGAGTTTGTTCACGCGTGGGATTAATTACAGATCGGTTAAAATGGCTTTCGGCCATTTTAAAGATATGGGGAACCTCAGCAAAAAGGAAAAAGTTCTCCTGGTATGAAAAACTTTCTGTAAATGGCGAATAATATGGATGTGTTGAGAGTGTTTTATTCAGGATGTTTGAGTAGATAAAACGGGAGATGGACTCACTTGATTCTCCAAAAATCAGGTAATTTCTGTAAAAGGTGAAATAATTTGCTGGAACATCAGGGAAAAAATGACCCCAAAACTCTTTTATAATATCTTTTTCAGGTGTATCATACACCTGAAAACGTGTTTGATCATCAAGGATGATCTCCCGGTGCTTCTCAGGATCCATGCCGCTATTGGTCATTAATGCACGCAGTGCCTGCATGGCATTTACTTGTCCTGTTGTGTTGAACACCAAAAACGACGAATAGTTGTTGTTTATATCCGGATCGGAAAGAATATAAGCTGCTTCATTCATTATAAAGGAAAAAAACAGTTCTTCAAAACTGTCTCTGTTTCTGGTTTTGAAACCGGCATTTTTTCTTTCGTAATTATCAGAAGTTGGTTGATTACTAATAAATTCAATCAAATTCTCTTTAAATCGTCCTTTTGATTTAAAATTATAGCTTGTTAAAAACCGCGTTGTTCCGGGCAAAACATTAGCAATCTCAGACTTTCCCGGTTCAACTCCTCTGAACAATTTGGTGAAATGACCCGGTTCATCTCCAAATGAGAATCCGTTTAGATATATGGCATCGGTTCGAATATCCATATTAAGTTCACTCCAACCTGAAAAATGCTCTAGAGCTGGTGCCGAGAACAGTTGTGAAGTTATGCCAGGAAGGGTTTTAAAATTGATGTAACAACTTGCGATATTTGATGTTAAAGAAGTTTTTTGAATGCGACTGAATTGCGGGTTGTCCAATAAAGAATTACCGGATTGAACCTGCGAAATGGATTTTTCGATGAGTTCCCTAGATCCTGAAAGTGTTAGGTATCCATTATTTACAGAAGCATAAATGGAATCCGGGATATGGTCTTTGTTAAGAATATGAAAGTATCGTGATCCTTTATGGCTTTCGTTGGCTTTTACTAAATTTCTTGATGAAATAAGCCGGTTGATTTCGGTCAGTTCAGCTCTTGATTTTATTGGGGCGTTGATTAGCCAACCTGTAGATGCGTCATCGCTTAAAGTGTGTATGGACAGAATAAATGTTCTGCTGAGGTAATCATCAAGAACAGAGTTGGTAATTATCTCAGAGGAATCTGTAAAATTGATGATGTTCTTGACAAACCTGTAGCTTTCAAATGGGGTTAAATCATTAAGGAAGCTGTTGCTTCTTGTTAAGTTTCTTTTTAATTGTTGAGGATTATTGATTTGCAGTATGATGGCTGCATCAACAGGAACTGCATGGATTGGGCTGTTGTTTGTAAACTGTTGGTATTTATGCAAATATAAAAATGCCAGCACAATTACTGCTATTAATGCTAATACAGATGTAATTGCAATGTATTTTTTAAGCATATAATCAATTTTTAATTTATCTAATGATAGCAACTTTCGTGACACCTGATTGGCTTCCATCTTCGGAGGCAACAAAAATCAGGTATATTCCTGATTTTACAGGCTCTCCCCAAAGGTTTCTTCCGTCCCAGAATGCCTGTCCACCAACTGAAACCGTTTCAAAAACCAGTTTACCGGATACATCTGTAATTTTAACATTGCTTCTGGCCATCAGTCCGGTTATTGTAATATCCCCGGTAAATTCAGGCCTAACTGGATTTGGGAATGCATAAATGTTAGAAAAATTTGAACTTCCTCCTGTTGCCGTTCCTCTGAATGAAACAATGCCTTCCCCGGTAGCGATAAAAACCTCTCCAGTTTTTTCGTTTATGGTAATATCGTTAATATAATCAGATGGCAAAGGACTGTTGGTTGTATTGAATGCATGTATTTGTCTGCTACCGTCTGGTGAGACAAGATATACTCCTGAACCTTGAGTGCCCAGCCATTTTCGGTTGCCTCCATCCACTTTAATCACGCTTACAATTTTATCACCCAGAAGGAAATCAGCATTATTTGTCCCATCTCGTCTTGGGACTAATATTCTTGTAAATACTGGTCTTTCAATATTGAATATCGAGAATGGCTGGTATTGAACTACGACCCCTTTATCAGTCCCAAGCCATATGTGGCCATTTTGATCTTCAGCCATGTCAAATATTAGGTCTGTTATAACTTCTCCGTTTTGATCCCAAAGTAGTAGCTGACCTGCATTTCGTCTGTCGTTTTCTGCAGATGGATGTATGGCTCCCCTGTAACGATCATCACTTTGATTTAGTGGCGTATTATTATCATCCCAAACAAAGATTCCTCTCGATCTGCCTCTAAAGACACTTAACCACTTGTGTCCCCATGATGTCGCAATCATTGGAGCCATCCCTTGATTAATGGATAGAGTCTCATAGCTATAACGCATCCAGGATTCAGTCTCAGGAAAGTAAGCTACTAACCCATTTTCAACTTCACTGTTTGATATCCATAGTACATTGTTTCTGTCAAAAGAAGCAGCTGCAATTCTGACAAATCTAGATCCGGGGATAACGCTAACTAAACCGTTTTCCGGAGTGAAAAACCAGTTTTTTACAAAAGGTTTGTTATTCTCATCATCAACTTCAAATATTCCACTTCCCCACGAACTTAGAAATACGTTTTTGGGATTTCTGGGATTTGGAGTAATAGTCACCAAGTCACGACTATTGTTAAATGTGGGTGTATTTCCACTCGTCAGATGAATCCAACCACTTGAATTTAAAACGGATGCTGATGCTGGAATATTGGCATTATTCCAAAATGCAGTTAATCCTCCCGGAACCACCCAGAGATTTTCTGCAGCCATTTTAATTCTGTGTGCTCTGTTCGTAAGTGGTCCTTGTGGCAAATAATTTGACCAAACGGCTTCGTTCAGGGGTCTTGCTACCAGACCATTATTGTTATCGGATATCCATATTTCGTTTGTCCCACCAATTACTGCATCTCTGAATTGTGGTGTTATTTGTGACCCGCCTAAAGTTAGTTCTGAAATATTGAGTGTGGATTGTAATTCGTTGTTATATAGTCTTATATTACTTGAGTTAATTACCAAGAGGCCATTTGGAATAGATTTGATGTTTTGAAAATTCGAAGCAGATGACAGTGTATGAGTCTGATTATTTTCAATATACTCGATGCTAACGGTCTCTCCCTTATTCCCTCTTGCAGCAAATATTCTACCGGCATGATTGGCAATTGCTGAGTACATGACTGAAGACGAAGAATATACCTCCCAGGAGGTGTAAATGTGTATATCCGGCGCATTTAGTCGTGCCCTGCGGACTCCTTCTGATGTGGCAGCATATAAATATTCCTGATCAATGGCAATTTGATTCACCTGAAGGTTGGAAGCATTATCACCAATATAATAGGTCGATTCGATTTCATACCTGTTTAAATTGATGACTAAAATACCGAAGTTTGTGGCACAATACAGTCTGTTCCCATCAGCAATAAAATGATTGATGGCTTTGTTGCCATCCATTACCTTTAGCCTTAGGTCGTTAATGTTTATGACTTTATTATTAGCAATAATATCAATGTTTCCATTCTCGTATCCAACTATAATCAAATTTCTTTCAGCGTAATAATATAGTGCTGAAATACCATAATCTGATAGTCCATTTACTCTGTTTAATGTGTTAACTGAAAAATCTGATTTTTCTATAACAATCAATCCTAGAGATGTTGCGCCAAGTATTTGATTTGGAGTTGAAATGACCTGATTGCTTCTATTATATGCAAAGTGAGTTTGCCATTCTCCTATGCGCAGTTGACCGTTATCACTGGCCAATATATTGCTGCTAAGGAGCAGAAAGAATATTATTATGAACCTGTTCATTCTTAATTGTTTTGTTGTTGACGGGTAGGGAGGAGATACATCAATAATTGGTTTTACAATTTGTTTTATTACGCCAAATTTAATGATTTATAACTTCGTATTGAAATCATTACATGTTATTGAAAAACTCTATGAGTTTTTCAATGGCTTTCCCTCTGTGGCTGATTCTGTTTTTTTCTTCTGCATCCATTTCTGCAAATGAAATCATTTTATCGTCTGGTTGAAAAATGGGATCATATCCAAAGCCTTTATTCCCTTTGGGTTCTCGTAAAATTGTTCCATTTACAATCCCTTCAAATATATGTTCATTGCCATCCACAATAAGCGCAATTATGGTTCTGAATCGTGCTTTTCTGTTTTCAATATTATGCATTAATTTCAGAACTTTGTTCATGTTGGCATTTGCATCTTTTTCTTCGCCTGCAAATCTTGCTGAATAAACTCCTGGTTGACCGTCTAGTGCTTCAATTTCTAGTCCGGTATCATCTGCAAAAGTGTTTTTTCCGTACAGGTTGAATATTGTTCGTGCTTTAATTAAGGCATTTTCAAGTAAATCTTTGCCGTTTTCCTCGATCTCAGTAGTGTGACCAACATCATTTAAACTTAGAAGGTCAATCTTATTTCTTAGCAATTGGGAAATTTCTGTTAATTTGTGCTGATTATGAGTGGCGAAGATGAATTGCATGTGTTTAAGTTGTATTGAAAATATTAACGTCTATAGTTGATTAATTATTGTTTATTATCCTGCTGGCAAGAAGAAAAAAAGCCCTTCCTGATAATATGATTTCAGAGAGGGCTTTATTTATTTGGTTTTTGTTTTTATCCGAAATTTCCGTAGCCATATTTCATTAGGTCTGTTCTGGGATTAATTACCATAACAGGAATTTTCGCAGAATTTGCTATCATATATTGCTCCTGTGCTCCTAAAACATAATCATGGAATGCAATATCTCTGGTAGTCATAATAATAATGATGTCAGCATTTCGGCTTTTTGCAAAATCGATGGTTTCCTGGCTGAATGAAGCTGCATTTTTTGATAGAACCAACTCGTAATCAATCTTTTTTTCCTCTAAGAATGATTTACAGAAAACCAAGTTTGCTTTGGTTCTTGGTTCAACTACACCTTCCTTGGATGTTGATGAAAAAAGCAATGTTTTTGCCGGGAAATGCTTATTCATAAATTGAACCCACTTCAGTTTCTCTTTATTCTCGGATTTGAAATCAACCGGGAAAACCAATTTTAGTTGATCTTCGCTTAGTTTTGGTGCATCCTGAATTACAAGGAATGGAATTTTGGAGCCAACAATAACCTTTAATGCCCAGCTGCCAGTGAGCTTTTGCAGACCTTTCATGCCATGGGTTCCCATAACAATGAGGGTCGCATCAAGTTCATGAGCAACCTGGTTTATTGTTTTAAAAATAGAACCTTCTCTTACAAGCGTATTTGGCTTGATATTATGCAGCTCGTTTACCCGAAGAGCATCACTTGAAAGTTGTTGCTCCATTTCTTTTATCTCGGTATCTTTTTTTACAATGTGCAAAAGTGTGATACCAGTATCCAATTGTTTAGATAGTATAACTGCATGTGCAACAGCATTCATAGCGACTTCCGTGAAATCGTACGGTACTATGATGCTATGATTAAGGGTTTCCATATGATAATTTAGTTCAGAGGTTAATTTTTGCGAAATAAATATAGCACATTTGATAATATTTAAAACACTTTTTATTTAAATTATTTTATTAACGAATATTTACCTGACAGATATTATCATAGAAATGCATTGCATTTTTAGATATGTTGTTATTAAGTTTCAACATTTATTCAAATTCAGCTAAAGTCCGTTTTTTCAGAAACGTTGTACTGATGGTTACGTACTTTTTTAAATTCGGTTGCCGGATTTTGATAAAAAGTTCAAATTTCATCATGAATTTATAGCAACAAAGCTCGTTTCATCATAATTTTTCAATGTTATTGTATTGACAAAAAAATCTATTTGGGCTGTTTACAACAAAGAAAGGTAGCTTTGTCAATTTAAATGTGAATTTAATCAGTTTCTTGTTATATTTACAATGGAAGGCATGTTTGTCCTGATTTTTGTTGAAGGAATGATTTTCAGGTAAGCATTGCTCCAGTCGCTATTTCTTGAACAGAACCTTAATTTATCTGAGAAGCCACTTTTTTAACTGCCAGTTATTACATGGTATTTTTGGGGAGTGTTGAAATAGTCTTTTATGTGCCTAACTTCTTACTATGATTTTATTTTTGCAAGCTATATCGTTGCTATTGTTTACATATAATTACGATGATTGATACATTTTATATAGAATTTTCTGATTTAGTATCTATGGCTTTTTTAAAAGCCATGTTGAGTTTTAACATTTCAAACTTGACCCTGATTTTTTTGTTCCTTTTATTTGCATATGTTTTATACACATACATTCGTCGACAAGTACAAAAAAAAATTGAGCATTTAGTCAATATTCGAGTCGAAAAAGCGTTAAAAGTAAAGGAAAAGGCAATGCAAATCCGAACCGGTTTTGATTCCGAATCGGTAGCACATACAAAAGACGGAACAAAGGTTAAATCAGTAAAATACAAAAGTGTCACAGTTTTATTTGCCGATATTCAGGGGTTTACAAAAATAGTAGAGCATCTCAATCCTGATTTGCTCATTGATGAACTGGATGATTTTTTTATAAAATTTGACTCCATTGTCGAAAAACACGGAGTTGAAAAGATTAAAACCATAGGAGACGCCTACATGGCAGCCGGAGGTATCCCGGAGAAAAATCGGATACATGCATTGAAAATGATACTGGTGGCATTAGAGATTCAAAACCATATGGTAAGTCTCAGGTCAAAAAAAATTATAGATCATCAGGATTTTTGGGAGCTTAGAATCGGAATTCATACAGGACCGGTGATTTCAGGTCGGGTAGGTCGAAACAAAACAGCTCCCGATATTTGGGGTGATACCGTCAACATTGCCAGTAGGATGGAATCTTCTGGTATTGCCGGAGAAATTAATGTTACAGGAGCAACTTATCAGTTGGTAAAAGATTTTTTTGTTTGTGAATACAGAGGGAAGATGCCAATAAAATATAAGGGAGAGATTGATATGTATTTTGTCAAAGGAATTGTACCTGAGTTAGCGGAAGAAAATAAGCGAAACCAACCAAATGAACTCTTTAAAGTCAGACTGCAGCACATTCGTTTTATTGATCTGGAAGAAGCGATACTGGAAAGACTCGAGAATGAACTACCAGTTGATATTTGTTATCATAACGTTAAACATACAATTGATGTTGTAACACAGGTAGAGATCATAGGAAGGGGAGAGGGTGTTTCAGAAGAAGAATTATTACTGCTGAAGACTGCAGCTTTGATGCATGATACTGGATTCCTGATAACATATGAGAATCACGAGCAGATCAGCATCGAACTATGTAATGACATTCTTCCCCGGTTTGATTATAATCCCGACCAAATTGAAAGAATCATTCAGCTGATAAACGTGACCCGTCCCAAAACAAAGCCAGCCAATAAACTGGAGTCAATAATGAAGGATGCGGACTTAGATTACCTCGGAAGAACTGATTTTCTGAATCTCTCAGAAAATCTTTTTAAAGAATTGAATCGTTATAATGGTCGTATGAGCATTCAGGAATGGAATAAGAAACAGTTTGATTTTATTTCGAAACATCGTTATTATACTGAAACTGCTCGCAATATGCGTCAGGTAAATAAGGATAAACAATTGACAAAGCTTAAACAGATTTTACCATTAAGCCGACAATAAATGGCCGTATTTATTTCACAATTGTTATCTTTACCCTGCATGAGGGAAAAATGAGCAGAAATTGCTGTTCGTGAATAGATAATTTTAAACACTTATTTTTAATGAGCAAGAAGATGAAAAGCTACGACACTGAAAGTAAACTTCCCAATATGATTGGACCAGGAACAAAGATTGTTGGAAATATTGAGACCAACGGAGACATTCGAATTGATGGAAATATTGAAGGCAATATCGACTCAAAGGGAAAGGTTGTAATTGGGAATAATGGGTTTGTAAAAGGTGAAATTTCCTGTAACAACGCAGAAGTTTCCGGAACCCTCAACGGGAAAATGTCTGTATTAGAGCTTCTCTCGTTAAAGGCGACATCGAAAGTCAATGGTGACATTAAATCAGGCAAACTCTCAATTGAACCCGGCGCATTATTCTCAGGAACCTGTGCAATGGGGGGATCTAACATCAATCCGTCTTCGATTAAGGAAGAAAAGAAATAGCTTATGTTGCTAAGGCAGCTTATTTATGGCTTAATCTCTGAGAGTCTTTTCTGTAGATGCCTGTTTTTAATAAACTGTTAATTGCAACATTCTAAATCATATTTGATATAATTATAGCCAATAAGATTTTTTCTTATTGGCTTTTTTCATAAATTTATAAAGCGGTAAAGGCTTTTATTGTGTCCAACAACTGATTCTTTACCGGCTTTTATTTTATATGCAACAGGTTTAATCTAATCAGTCAAATTTATGCGTTCAATCATTTTAAAAGAAATAATCTTAAGCTTAGTTGTTTTTTTTGCAGGATTATTTGTTTTTCGACATCTCGAAGTTGATATTTTTACAAAGTGGGTTTATTTTTCAATTTTATTGTTTGTGCTTTTTGTTATTTCTACTCTGTTTGTTAAATATTTGATTGACAGTAATAAATCATGGGTTGCGCTGGGGTTTGCAGGCATTACTTTTTTCTGTCAGATAATTCTTTTGCTCATTTTATTCATTTTTCTTGAACCCGAAGAGACAAATCATCGTATAGTGGCAAAAGTCGGTGTAGTTTCTTATCTTACTTTTTTGGGATTTGATACGTTTTGGAAGATTAAGTGGTTGTTTCCCAAAAGTTAGCGGATATGAGAGGTAGGTTTTTCTGTAATTTTTGATATTTTTTTTTGAATGAAGCTGATATCAACCATCTGTGTACTTTTCTTTTTTGGTTTCCATGTAATGGAAACCAAAGCAGCTGAATCAAATAAGGAGGATGAACCTTTTGATCCTGCTTATATGATAATGCACCACATTGAAGATGCACACGATTTTCACATCCTATCATACACAAATGCACAGGGCGAAAAAGTTGATATCAATTTCCCGTTACCAGTTATTTTATGGCATAATAAAGGTCTTCATTTTTTCATGTCGTGGACATTTAGGCAGCCTGAATCAGTGGTGCCGTTTGGCGATACCTATTTAAGGTTGTATCATGAAAAGATATATTATACAGACTCTGACGGAACAATACTTTATAACGAAAACGGATCAATAGCTAATTCGAAGCCATTAAGTTTTTCCATTACAAAAAATGTTTTTAGCCTCTTTGTTGGTTGTCTTATTATTTTCTGGGTATTTGGTGCTGCCGCCAAACGTTATAGCAAGCGCGGAGGCTTGGCTGTACCAAAGGGAATCCAGTTACTGGTTGAACCAATTATTTTATTTGTACGCGATGATATTATCAGAGCTCAAATTGATAAGGAAAAGGCGGATAAATTCACCCCCTATTTGCTTACATTGTTCTTTTTTATCTGGATAAATAATTTGGTGGGTCTTATTCCCTTCTTCCCGGGAAGTGCCAATCTTTCAGGTAATATTTCATTTACCATGACTCTGGCTGTAATTTCATTCCTCGCTATTAACGTTTTTGGATCAAAGCATTATTGGAAACATCTTCTCATTGCTCCCGGAGTTCCTTTTATAGCGAAAATATTTCTGATACCTGTAGAGATAGTCGGGATATTTACTAAGCCATTTGGTTTGATGCTCCGTTTGTTTGCCAATATAACAGCCGGTCACATCATCATTCTGGCCATTACAGCTATGATCTTTATTATCCGGTCGTTTGCGGTGGCACCAATGACAATTTTATTGTCATTGATCATGATTTCACTGGAATTTCTTGTGGCTATATTGCAAGCATATATATTTACACTATTAACATCTCTTTTTATTGGGATGGCAGTTAACGAAGAACATTAAACAAACTAAACTTTTTTATCATGGAACAATTTAATTCTACTGTATTCGGACTCGCGTTAATTATTTTTGCCGCTGCATTTGGTATCAGCCGCATTGCTCAGGCTGCCATGGAGGCGATGTCCCGTCAACCGGAAATCAGTTCAAAAATTCAGACTGCAATGATTGTTGTAGCCGCTTTAATAGAAGGAGCTACCCTTTTTGCCATTGTTGTTGCATGGTTAAGTTAAGTTTAAGCAGGGTTTAACCAAAAAAAATTGTCATGGGTTTATTAACACCGGATCCCGGATTAATTTTCTGGACAACAACGTCGTTTCTTATCTTGATGTTTCTTTTGCGGAGATACGCATGGAAGCCAATTTTGCGTGCTCTAAAAGTTCGGGAAGAATATATTGAATTTTCACTGAAAGATGCAGCACAGGCTAAGGATGAAGTTTTAAAACTCTCAGAAACACGCAGGCAGATGATTGAAACAACCCGACTGGAGCGAGAAAAAATGATGCGTGAAACCAGGGAAACCCGGGAGGAAATCATAAATGAAGCGAAGGCATCGGCTACGAGGGAAGCTGAAAAAATTATTCAGCAATCTCGTGAGCTAATAGAAAGAGAACGACAAGAGTCATTATCTGAAATCCGGCAACAAATAAGCCTTATATCTCTCGAAATAGCTGAAAAGATTCTAAAACAGGAACTTGTTAGCGAAGAGAGACAACAAAGTGTGATTCGTGAATATTTAGATCACGTCAATTTTAATTAAGAGTCAGTATTCGTTAAAAGGTTTAATACGGGATTAAGATTCATAATAGTTTTTTAATATAGAGTTCTGAAGCATGAATGTTAGCTTAATATCAGCAAGATATGCAAATTCACTTTTCCTTGTTGGAAAAGATGATGCCTTGTTATTGGACAGCATTTATATTGATTGCTCATATTTAAAAAACATGATAAAAGAGTCAGCCGATCTGGCAGAATTTCTCAAAAATAGTTTAATTAAACCAGGCAAGAAAGTTCAGGTTTTTAAAGGTATCTTTGGGAAACAGATCCATGAATATACTCTGCGATTTGTTGAGATCATCATTCAAAATCACCGTGAAACCCTTCTCGAAAATATACTGAGAAATTTTATTAATCAGTACCGTCAGTATAAAGGAATAAAAACAGTAACAGTAATTACAGCACTTCCTATACCTGAAATCATGTTCAGGGAAATCAATGAAACAATTGGACGACAAATGGACTGTGTAGCAGAGCTTGAGTGTCGTGTAAATGAGGATATTATAGGAGGATTGATTCTGATGGTAGATGGACGAATGGTAGATGGCAGTGTATCAGGTCAGCTGCGATCTTTGAAAAAGAAATTGTTGACTAATTTGAAGTTCAGCTAATGGAACAAATAAAACCTTCAGAGGTTTCAGCCCTTCTGCGAAAGCAGATAGAAGGATTTCAGGCCGCCTCGCAACTCGAAGAAGTAGGTACCGTGCTCCAGGTGGGTGACGGAATTGCCCGTGTTTTTGGTTTAACCAATGTGAAATCCAATGAATTGGTTGAACTTGATAAATGCATGGGCGTAGTTCTAAACCTTGAGCAAGATAATGTGGGTATTGTGCTTTTTGGCCCTTCCCATTTGGTTCGGGAAGGAGACGTAGTTCGCCGCACGGGTCGTATTGCATCAGTCAGAGTTGGCGATGGAATGGCCGGTCGGGTGGTTAACTCTCTTGGAGAACCAATTGATGGTAAAGGAGAAATCAGAGGGGAACTTTATGAAATGCCTTTGGAACGAAAAGCCCCGGAAGTAATTTATCGTCAGCCTGTAAAAGAGCCTTTACAAACCGGATTAAAAGCCATTGATTCAATGACTCCCATTGGACGTGGACAAAGGGAATTGATTATTGGTGACCGCCAAACCGGGAAAACAGCCATTGCCATTGATACCATCATTAATCAGCGGGTGTTTTTTGAAAGGGGAGAACCAGTTTATTGCGTCTATGTAGCCATAGGCCAAAAAGGAAGTACGGTGGCACAAATTGTACGAACTTTGGAACAACATGGAGCCATGGACTATACAGTGGTTGTAATGGCTACCGCTTCAGACCCTGCTGCCATGCAGTTTTATGCGCCATTTACCGGAACAGCTATTGGTGAGTTTTTCAGAGACACCGGCCGCCATTCACTTATTGTTTTTGATGACTTATCAAAACAGGCTGTATCATACAGAGAGGTATCTCTTTTGTTAAGGCGTCCTCCGGGACGCGAGGCTTTCCCGGGTGATGTTTTTTACTTACATTCACGTTTGCTGGAACGTGCCGCTAAACTTATTGAATCTAAAGAGATTGTTTCAAAAATGAACGATCTTCCACCGTCCATTGCTCATTTGGTAAAGGGAGGAGGCTCATTAACTGCTTTGCCAATTATTGAAACACAAGCCGGTGACGTGTCTGCTTATATCCCGACCAATGTAATATCAATTACTGATGGCCAGATATTCCTCGAAACAGGGTTGTTTAACTCCGGAATTCGACCTGCCATTAACGTTGGGATTTCCGTTTCACGAGTTGGAGGAAATGCGCAAATCAAATCCATGAAAAAAGTGGCAGGTACGCTGAAACTTGATCAGGCTCAATATAGGGAACTGGAAGCTTTTTCAAAATTTGGTTCTGACTTGGATCCGGCTACCATGGCTGTTCTGGATAAAGGACGAAAAAATGTGGAGTTGCTAAAACAACCCCAATATAAACCCATGAGGGTAGAGCACCAGATTGCATTGATTTTTTGCGGAACACGCGGATTATTGCGTGACGTTCCAATGGATAAAATTCAGGAATTTGAAAAAGATTTTATTGAAAATCTAGAGTTAAGACATGCCACGGTTTTAAAGCAAATTGCAGTGGGTAATCTGGACGATGATGTAGCGGAATTGCTAAAAGACGTAGCTGAAGATTTAAGTGTAAAATACCGGGTTCTGGAAAACCCGTCCTAATGGTTCCGTTTAAATGGCTAATTTAAAGGACATACGTACAAGAATTAATTCGGTTAAAACGACCCGTCAGGTTACCAGTGCCATGAAAATGGTTTCGGCAGCCCGCTTGAAAAAGGCTCAGGATGATATTTCACACATCCGACCTTATACCAGCCGCCTTGCAGCTATTATTCATGATTTGGCTGCCACGCTGGATAAAGATCATCCCATGGACTATTCTGAACCCGGAATCGGGGAAGACGTTCTTATTTTGGCCATTGCTTCCAACAGAGGGTTGTGCGGTGGTTTTAACATCAATGTCGTTAAAGAAGTTCAAAATCTGATTTCCGATCGCTATGCCCGTGATTATAAATTAGGAAAAGTGAAGATTGGAATCATGGGTAATCAGTTGGATAAAATGTTTAAGGTACGGGATATTCGTAGGGATTTTTATCATCATGAATTACTGCAAAATCCAACATATGAGTCGGCTGCAGTGTTGGCTAACCAACTTATGCTTGATTTTAAGGAGGGAGGATTTAAACAAGTGGTGCTGGTTTATAATGAGTTTATTAATGCTGCCTATCAGGAAGTTCAGGTTCAGCAATACCTGCCATTCTCCGTCCCTGTAGCCGAATCAAATGAGTTGTTGACTGAATATATTTTGGAACCGGATGCGGCAAGCATTATTAGAAGTTTGGTTCCAAAAATGCTGCAAACCATGTTATTTCAGGTTATCCTGGAGTCCTTGGCATCTGAACATGGAGCCAGAATGACTTCCATGCACAAAGCTACAGACAACGCTACGGAACTGATAAAAGGCCTTCAGTTGAGTTATAATAAAGCCCGCCAAACTGCCATTACTAATCAGATTGTGGAAATTACGGGCGGTGCAGAAGCATTAAAAAACGGGTAGCTTTGGCTACCCGTTTCTTTTATTTCACTTTTGAAAATGCCAGTTCAAAATCAGATTTAATGTCTTCAATGTGTTCTATTCCAACTGATACTCTCAACAAACCGTTTTCTACTCCGGCAGCCTTTCTCTCTTCAGCATTTAATTGCTCATGAGTCGTTGAAGCCGGATGAATTATCAGTGTTTTAGCATCGCCAACATTGGCAAGGTGGCTAACCAGTTCCAGATTATTAATAAACTTGTCGGCAGTATTTACGTCTCCTTTTATTTTAAAGGATAACATTCCACCGTATCCGTTTTTCAGATATTTGGTTGCCATGGTATGATATGGACTGTTCTTTAATCCGGGGTAATTCACATACTCTACCTGCGGATGATTCTCAAGCCAAAGTGCCAAATGCATAGCATTTTGCACGTGGCGCTCAACACGAAGTGACAGGGTTTCCAAACCCTGTATCAGCATAAATGCATTGAACGGACTGAGTGCCGGCCCGTAATCCCTTAACCCCTCTACTCGTGCCCTGATAATAAAGGCAATGTTTCCAAAGGTTTCCCGGAATTTCATGCCATGATAGCCTTCTGAAGGTTCCGTAAACATGGGGAATTTTCCGTTGCCCCAATCAAAGTTTCCACCATCTACAATTACGCCGCCAATGCTGGTTCCATGACCGCCAATCCATTTGGTGGCCGATTCAACAACAATATTTGCCCCATGTTCCAGCGGACGAAACAAGTAACCACCGGCTCCAAAGGTGTTGTCAACAATGAGCGGAATTCCATAACGGTTTGCCACATCGCCCAACTCCTCAAAATCAGGGATGTTAAATCTTGGATTTCCAATGGTTTCAACATAAAGAGCTTTGGTGTTATCGTCAATGGCTGCTTCAAAATCTTTTGGGTTATCGCTCTGTACAAATTTTACCTCAATCCCGATTCGTTTAAACTGAACCTTAAATTGATTATAGGTACCACCATAAAGATATGATGTTGAAACGATGTTGTCACCAGCTTCAGCCAAATTGGTGATGGCCAGGAATTGCGCTGCCTGTCCCGAAGAAACTGCCAGAGCTGCTACTCCGCCTTCAAGAGCGGCTATGCGTTTTTCAAAAACGTCGGTGGTTGGGTTCATGATGCGGGTGTAGATATTCCCAAATTCTTTAAGACCAAAGAGGTTTGCTGCGTGCTCTGCATCCTTAAAAAGGTAGGATGAGGTTTGATAAATGGGTACGGCACGCGACAGGGTAGTTGGGTCAACCTCCTGTCCGGCATGTAATTGCAGGGTTTCGAAGCGTAATTTTGACATCATGTGGTTTTTAATTGTTAGAAATGGTCAATTCAGACTTTAAAACTATGATAATTTTAAAAAAAATCATTTTTCTGCGAATGGTTTTTATAAAAGTGGTGTCTAAAAGATAAAGTCAGAATAAACATTGAGAGATAATTCTTTTATGCAAACAATTAAAACTTTAATTATGAAGAAATTAGTATTAACTTTGATGACAGTGGCAGCTTTATTATTTGTTGTTAATGCCACCGTTTCTGCTCAGGAAGCAGAAACTAAAGAAACGCCCCGAACAGGTTTTGTTGATACCACCGGTGATGGAGTTTGTGATAATTATGATGGAAAAAGACCCGGTAAAGGACTGGGACCCGGCAGTGGTGAAGGTCAGGGTGTAAAAGATGGAACAGGACGTAGGCAAGGTCGTGGTCAAGGATTACGTGACGGTCAAGGTCGTGGAGAACGAAAATTGGATGGAACCGGTTCTCGTGGTGGTGAAGGTCGTGGAGAGCGCAGAGGCAAACGTGACGGCTCCGGACCAAACTGTAATCCACAACCTAAAACAGAATAATCTGAATAAATCTGATGCGGATTTTTTCCGCATCAGATTATTATGAAATTTATGCGTTAAAACTTTTCATCGATATAAATCATGACAGAGAATACCAATGCCATCATTGTTGAGAAAGTTAAACAGGGAGACAAGGAAGCGTACCGGCATCTGGTAATGAGGTATCAGCAAAAAGTGTTTCAAACATGCATCGGTTTTTTACAGAACGAAGCTGATGCCGAAGATTTAACTCAGGAAATATTTATAAAAGCATACCAAAAGATTGAATCTTTTAGGTTCCAATCGGCTTTTTCCACATGGTTATATCGAATCTCTGTTAATACATGCGTAAATTTTCTGCGAAAGCAGAAGGTTAAAAGGCTTCTCTTCATGGATTCCGGTAATCAATCGAAGGAATTAAAAGGAGTTTCTGAACCAGCAGATTACTCAATAGAAAGAGAGGAGCAACGAAGGATGCTCCGAACAGCCCTTAAGGAATTGACAACTATGCAGCGTAAAGTTTTTGTTCTCAGTCAATACCATGATTTAAGCAACAAGGAGACAGCCGAAGTGCTTGAAATCTCAGAAAAGGCAGTAGAGAGTTTGCTGTTCAGAGCAAGAATGAAATTGCAGAAAGCGGTTAAAGAGAGAATGACGAATGATTAGTATATCATTAATTATAGAAATAACCAGAAAACAGATCAATAATCCCAAATATATGAACTGCGTTGAATTTGAAATACGATTGGCGAAACTTAAATCCGGGGAAAATCCGGGAGATGAGTTTATTAAGCATAGAAACCAGTGTGCAAAATGCACGAAGTTGGCAAATGAAGTTGAAGGATTGTTTCAACTCATTGAAGTAGATGCTTCAAAAACAGTATCACCGTTTTTATCCACGCGAATTATGGCTGCACTGGACAAAAAGGCTATGGAAGTTCATATATCAATTCAAAAAGCATGGCAAATTGCGGCTGTTTCATTGGCTTTAATTGCAGGATTTAATTTAGCACTTTTTATGGATTACCGCCAATCACCAACTGATGCGGACTCTGTTTTGTCAGAGTATTTCTTTGCAGGAAATGCCGGAATGGAGATTGAAAACAACTGGTTAAAATTATCTACAGATGAGGATTAAATACTTAATATATGCGCTGGTTTTAATACTGGCATTTTTATCGGGTTGGATGGGTTTTCGATTCATCAAGGGAGAGAGTTCTGAGCCTGTGGTTTCTGAACTGACTCTTGACAGCATTCCCGGCAGGGGATTTTTCGGAATTGCCCGAATCCTTGAATTTGATGATGTGCAGAGAGAAAAATTCCGGGAGATGGAGATTCAATATCGAACAGATTTAAGAGATTTGATAATATCCATGAACGAATTTGAATCTCTGATTGTTGAGGAGTTTTCTAAATCAACACCGGATACATTGCGATTATCTGAGCTTGCATTTCAAGTGGGTAAAATTCAGGGTGAGATAAAGCAACTTTCCATTGACCATTTTTTATCAATCAGAGACATCTGTGATGATAGGCAGGCCGAAAAACTGGCGGTGTTGTTTTCCAATATGCATGAACGGCCCGGATTTCGACGTGGAAGAGAAGGACAGGGACGAGGTGAAGGCAGGCACCGATTTGGCAGAAGAGGCAATTAGAATCTTGAACCTTCAAAAATTCTGCCTCCACGGCGACTTTTTTGACCAAAGTACCAGGTCAAATCCAGTGATGGATATATTTTTACTTTAGAAGAGCCAAAATTACCTATGGAAAGCAAATATCCAGGGGAAATTGAAAAATTCTTTGCAGCAAAGTAGTTTAATGCAGCATGATGTTCAAATCCATTGTTGTGGTGAGTGCTGTTGAAATATCGGAAACCTCCTTCGATAAAAGTAAAATCGTTGAGGCGTGCATCGGCACGCAACCGGGCTATTATCAATAGCCCCTTTCCTGTTAAAGGCGCACTTCTGCTTCCAATAATATGTTCATCTATGGCCGAGAGGTCATTGCTTTCGAGTGATAAGCCATAATCAGCAGATAATCCGGCGGTTATAATTAGCCATGGAATTCCCTGAACACAACTTACATCATCCATAAATGGCTTACTAACAATTAATTCATTCCTGATGGCAACAATATGTGGAATCGCAGCAGTGGTGTCAACATAAGAGTGATATCCCTTATTTTGCGCCCAGTTTAATCCCGGAGTGGGGACATAAATCCCATGCCTGGTAGCCCAATATATTTCTCCGGAATGAATCCTTCGTTTAATCATGAGATTGGGAACCCAATAAGAAGCACCTAAAAGTGATTGCAATTCATATTTTGAATTGATTCCTAAGCGTGAAGGGTTGGTAATACTGACGTTTCCCGTTTGAGGAATAGAAAGGTATGCCGTTTCCGGACTCCAGATATGGTCATCGCGGTCGTTATTTCTCCTGGAACCAAAAGGTTGCAGCGGATTAAAAAAGTTGGTTTGCTGTCCGGTTTCTCGTTGTCTTCTTTCCAGGTCGCGGGTAGCTCTTTCAGCCTGACTTCGTCGTCTGAATGGCCATACTTGTGCCTCCAGCTCTGCGGGAATCAGAGCTGTTATAATTAAAATTACAAAGATGGCATGTTTTCCACTCATGGTTTCCCGCTAAAAAAATCCATATCCACAATTGGCGAAAAGATAGCAGTTAAAAAAGAGATGTTTAGATAATCTTTTTTGCTGATACTTTGCTTTCTATTCAATGGATTTATAAATGAAAACGACTACTTGTATGATAATAATTAATATAAATATAACGATTCTTTTATGACATTAGTATTCAGTATAATATATTGTTGTAATTTTATCATCGCTATTTGTCCTACTATTTACCCATCAACTAAAATCCTTAACAATGAACTCAAATCAATTGGTCGATGAGGTTCGTGCTTATTGTCATAAACACTCTAATCCACAAAATCTTCAAAAATATCAACGCTACTTTAAAGGCGGGTATGATGGTTATGGACTTACCACTATTCAAATCACCGCTAAGGTAAAAGAGATTGCACCTAAGTTGGACGCAGGAATAGAAACAGCCTTAAAGGCTGTTCCTGTTTTCATGGAAAGTGGTATGTACGAAGAGACTTCTTTTGGTTTATTGATTGTTGACTCATTTGAGAAAGAGTTAACTCCTGAGGTTTTTGACCTAATTGGTAGCTGGTTTGCAAAAGGTATAACCAATTGGGCGCATGCGGATACTTTGGGAATGTATCTGCTACCAAAATTTTTAAAGAAAAACATCATTGCCATTGAGGATTTTAAACCGTGGCTTCAATCTGAATATAAGTTTCAGCGTCGCTGTGTCCCGGTCACTTTAATAAAATCTTTAAAAATTGTAGGTATTGAAAAGCCTATGCAATTTGTTGAACCACTGATGACTGATACAGAAAGAGAGGTGCATCAGGGAGTGGGTTGGTTCTTGCGGGAGGGATGGAAACTAAACCCAAACGAGGTTGAATTGTTTCTGTTGAAATGGAAGGAGACCGCTCCCCGCCTCATATTTCAATATGCTTGTGAAAAGATGGAGAAAGAGGAGCGATTAAGGTTTAGACGGACAAAGAAAGGGAAATAACGAAATCCGGATTTCGTTATTTATCCTGAAATAGTTGCCGTTGGTCGAAAACTTCTTGTAAGAAGCTGCTGCAAGGGATAATTTTGTGCAGAAGAAAGACCGAAATTGTACATCATTCAAACTGAAACTTAATTTTATGTTGTTGAAGAAGCGCTGTTTATTGCCCGTTTTATTGCTGGCAGGTTTTGTTGTATTCAATTCACATGTTTTTGCTGATGAACCGCAGTTTTCACTTGAAGAGGCCTTAGAGTTTGCTTCGAAAAACGCCTATCAAAAAATCAGTTCAAATTTCGATGTTGAATCGGCAAGGCGTAGAATTTGGGAAACCATCGCCGATGGTTTACCACAGGTGGAATTAACCGGACAATACAATCACTCCATTGATATGGCAAAAACATTATTGCCTGTCGAGTTTTTTCCGCAAGAAAACTGGCCATCGGGTGCTGGACCCGGAGACATGATACCTGTTTCATTTGGAACACCTTATGATGCAAACTATGGAGTTGGTGTTACCCAACTTATTTTCGATGGTTCTTACTTTGTAGGTGTTCAGGCAACAAGAGTTTTTCTGGAGTTTACCGAACAGCAACAACGTAAAACAGACATTGAAATCCGAAATAGTGTGGCTCAGGCATATTTTTTGGTTTTAAGTGCGCGAGAAAACCAGGAAGCTTTTTCCGGACTGCTTGAGGCCAATGAGAAACTTTTGCTTGAGACGCAATCCATGTTTGAGGCTGGATTTGTTGAGTCATTGGATGTGAGCCAAATGGAGTTGCTGGTCAATAATTCCAGAAAGCAACTAATGGAGGTAAAGCGAAATAAGGAGGTTGCCATGTCGGTGCTTAAGTTTACCATGGGGTATGATAAGCATGCAGAGATGCGTTTAAGCGATTCACTTACCTACCTTTCGCAAAGAATCATATCAGGAGGCATTCCTGATGATTTGTTTGTCCCCGACCATCACGTCGATTATCAGTTGGCAATGACCAACGAGGAGAGTCAAAGGTTATATCTGAAGAATGAAAGAGCTCAATATTTACCACGCATCAGCGCTTTTTATAATTTTCAGAAAATAGGGTTCTCCAACGATTGGAACGTGTTTACTCAGGATTGGTACCGGGCACAGTTTGTAGGTGTTCAACTTTCTGTTCCGCTATTTACCTCGGGAATGCGCCATGCAAGAGTTCAGCAACAAAAGCTCAGTTATAAACAGAGCATAAATGAACGCGAAATGACCTTACATAATTTACAAAGCAATTATGTAACAGCGCGTGCCACCATGCGAAACAGTTATGAACAATATCTTTACAGCATAGAAAACAGGCGGCTTGCTTTAGATATTCTGGAAAAAACGAGAGTGAAATTCACACATGGTATTTCATCGAGTTCTGAATATACACAACAACAAACTCAATATATACAGGCTCAGATGAACTATGTTCAATCGGCTGTAAATTTAATGAATGCGCACATTGCCTTATTAAAGGCAACTGGTCAGTTATGATAATCAGAGATTAAAAAATCAATCGTTCCCAATGATATTATACAGAGAAACAATGGCAAAGAATATTATCAGAGTAGTAGTTGTCAGCATTATATTGGTGCTGCACGGATGTGGAGCAAGAGTTGCTGATGAAGAGCAGGACAAGAGGAATCAGTTGGCTGAGTACAGATCTCAGATGGATGAATTACGTCAAAAAATTGCTCAGCTTGAATATGAATTGGATAATAACTCCGACCGTTCCAGGGTCAATGTGGAACTAAATGACTTGAAGGAAACCGTTTTCGAACATTTTATTGAGGTAATGGGTCGTGTTCAGTCCGACCGTAACCTGATTGTACGTCCCGAAGCAGCCGGAAATATCGTTGATATTCTGGTGAAAGAGGGTGATTACGTTCGCAAAGGTGACATCATGGCGAGACTGAATACGAATGCTCTTGACCGTTCTATTCAGGAGATGGAGGTAAATCTAGATTTAGCCAACACCATGTATGAACGCCAGGCAAAGCTTTGGAATCAAAATATTGGTAGTGAAGTTCAGTATCTTCAGGCAAAATCCAACAAAGAGTCGCTGGAAAGAAGACTTGAAGGGTTACAGGCTCAGCGGGCAATGGCAGTTGTAAAATCCCCAGTGAACGGGGTGGTGGATGAGGTAATTCAGAAGCAGGGCGAGATGGCCGGTCCATCGATTCCTTTTGCCAGAGTGGTAAATGTGGAGCAGTTATATGTTACTGCAGATGTGGCTGAACGCCATTTAACATCGGTCAGAAGTGGTGATTCTGTTTCGGTAAGATTCCCAGTTTTGGGAACGACCAGAACAGAAACTATCAACAGAACATCATCGGTTATTGACGCCGACAGCAGAACTTTTCGTATCAGGGTAGAAATGGATAACCCCGGAAACAGGATTAAACCTAACCTGATGGCAGTTTTGCAACTTAGAACTTACCGAAACCCCGAGGCTTTAGTTGTTCCTTCTATTTTAATAAAGCAGGATTTTACCGGTCAGTTTCTATTTGTTGCCGAAGAGGAAAATGGAAATTATGTATCGCGTAAGCGATACATAACCACAGGACTCAACCATAATAACAATACAGTTGTGGAGTCGGGACTTTATCCGGGAGATAAAGTTATTACCGAAGGATTCGCAATGGTGGTGGACGGAACACTTTTAAATGTAAATAATTAAGGATTTCTGAAATCTTAACTATTAAAATATATGAATACTAACACGTTTTGGAAAAACGTGTTAGGTGCATATTCCTTTTCGTTTCAGAGAAATCCATAGTCAGGTTTTTTCATAAACCGTTATTACAAACAGATACTTTTATGGATAAGGTAAAAAATGGCGATATAAGTCACAGAAATTTTAAGCCAACTTATTGGGCACTGTCCAATAAGAACACCATATATATTCTAACTTTTTTCCTGTTGATAGGAGGAATATTTACATACAGGAGCATGCAAAGGGAGTTGTTTCCCGAAATTGTGATTCCTTATATCATGGTGCAGACCCCCTATCCGGGAAATAGCCCACCGGATATTGAGAACTTAATAACCAGGCCAATAGAGAAGCAGTTGAAAGGCCTTAATGGAGTAAAGGTTTTATCTTCCGCTTCATATCAGGACATGAGCTTAATTATGGTGGAGTTTGAAGCGGATGTGGATGTGCGACAGGCTCTTCAGGATGTAAAGGATGAAGTGGATAAGGCAAAAAGTGACTTGCCTGACGACATGGATTTTGATCCCATTGTTGAGGACATTGATTTTTCGGAGTTTCCCATTCTGAACATCAATCTCTCGGGGGATTACAGTTTGTACGAGTTGAAGCAATTTGCTGAAAATCTGCAGGAGGATATTGAATCACTTCGTGAAATAAGGGAAGCCGATATTCGCGGTGTGGACGAGCGCCAGATTAATATTCTGGTTAATCCTCTTTTGCTGGAGGCCTACGACCTGACATTTATGGATTTGGAACTTGCCATCATGACTGAAAATGTTAACATTGGAGCAGGTGAGATTTTGGTGGATGGCACACGTCGGTCGTTGCGTACAGAGGCTAATTATCGCTCAATGGAAGAGCTGGAGAGCACCATTGTTAAATTTGAAAATGATAAGATTGTTTATCTGAGGGATTTGGCAAGGGTTGTAGATGGTTTTGAAGACCAATCAACCATAGCACGGTTGAATAATCAGCCGGTGGTGTCGTTGAGTGTGATAAAAAAGAGTGGAGAGAACCTTCTGGATGCCACTGATCAAATTTTCAGGATTATTGAGAATAAACAGGCTTCGGGTCAACTCCCTCCAGATTTATCCATCACTGTAACAGATGATATGTCTGTTTATATCAGGGATCAGATCAGTAATCTTGAAAACTCAATTCTTTTGGGGATGATTCTGGTAATTCTGGTACTGTACCTTTTTATGGGAATAAGGAATGCTTTTTTCTCGGGCATCGCCATCCCAATGTCCATGTTTATATCATTTCTGGTATTAGGAGAATTGGGATATACTATAAACACCATGATCCTATTTAGCTTACTGCTTGCGCTTGGGATGCTTGTTGATAATGCCATTGTGGTGGTTGAGAATTCCTATCGCTTATATGAGGAAGGATACAAAAAGATGGATGCCATTAAAAAAGGTGTAAGTGAAATCGCGATTCCAATTATAACATCTACTGCAACAACTCTGGCTGCATTTTTCCCATTGTTGTTATGGCCCGGAATTGTTGGCGAATTCATGAAATTTCTTCCTATTACATTAATCATAGTTTTGTCTTCATCACTTTTTGTGGCGTTGGTTTTGAATCCTGTTTTTATGGCTCGTTTTGTAAAAGTTGAGGATCCAACGGCAAAGGTCAATGTTAAAAGGTTGTTTACTATAACAGGTTCATTGGCTGTTATTGGAGTTGTTTTCTATTTATCCGGGAATCTTTTAATGGGGAACTTACTGGTATTGCCACTTTTAATGAGTCTTTTAAACGTGTATATTCTGAAACCGGGAGCCAGAAATTTTCAACAGCGTTTTTTACCATGGATCGATCGGCAATATGAGAAAACTTTAAGATTAGCCATGGGACGATTGACTTCCAAAATGTTGGTGGCAGCCATGTTCGTACTGTTTGTAGTTTCAATTATGATTTTTGGGGCGTCAAATCCAAATGTGATATTTTTTCCTGAGAATGATCCCAAAACCGTTTATATTACCATGGAACTTCCCCTTGGAACCGACATTGACCGAACAGATGTTGTTTCACGTGAAGCAGAAAAAATTGTATTCGAAGTTCTTGAACCCTATGAGCACATTGTAAAATCGGTTGGAGTAAATGTGGGAAATGGTAAAGGTGATTTTTTTGAGCCATCAAGAGCACCAAATAAGGCCTTGTTTACCATCACTTTTGTTGAGTTTATCGACCGGGATGGCATCAGCACTTCCAAAATCATGCTGGAACTTACAGAAGCATTAAAGGATTTTACGGGAGCTGAGTTTTTTGTTGAAAAGGAGGACGAAGGTCCCCCCGTAGGTCGACCAATCAATATTGAAGTCTCGGGCGATGACTTTGCAACACTGGTAAATTTGGCAGAAGATATCAAACAAACCATTGATGACAGAAGAATTCCCGGGATAGAAAATCTCCAGCTTGACATCAATATGAGCAAGCCTGAGATGCTTCTGACCATTAACAGGGAGATGGTTCGCCGGTTAGGTTTGTCAACCGAGCTGGTGGCAAGTACCATGCGGACAGCACTCTACGGAAATCGTGTTGATAAGTTTAAAGATGGAGAGGATGAATTTGACATTGTTGTTAGGTTGGACGATGAATTCCGCAACAATGTATCGGCTCTGATGAACATGAAAATCAAGGTTGAGAAAGAGGGTTTCAGTTTTCATATACCTGTCTCTTCGGTAGCCGATTATTCTTACGGAACGACTTATGAAGATATTAAGCGTAAGGACAATACACGTGTTATAACAGTTTATTCTAATGTAATTGAAGGGTACAATGCCAATAGAATCAATAATGATATCAGGGAATTATTAGGCAGATATGAAATGCCTCCGGGTTACTATTGGGAAATGACCGGTGAGCAGGAAAACCAGCAGGAAACCTCTGATTTCCTGCTAAGGGCACTATTCATAGCCATTGCGCTTATTTCCATGATATTGATTACACAGTTCAACTCGGCCATTAAACCCATGATTATTCTTGCCACTGTTGTACTGAGTACCATTGGGGTGTTTTTAGGATTGGCAGCTTTTAATATGGACTTTGTAATTTTGATGACTGGGGTTGGGATTGTTTCATTGGCTGGAATCGTTGTGAATAATGGAATTGTTTTAATCGATTACATCGATATAAAACGAAATGAAAGGCGCGAAATTCTTGGTTTACACAGCCGGGCACGATTAACACGGGAAGATGAAGTTGAAGCAGTTATTTCTGCCGGACGAACCCGTTTGAGACCGGTATTACTAACTGCCATAACAACGATTCTTGGATTGATTCCATTGGCCATTGGGTTAAACTTCGATTTTTTTAGTCTGTTTACCCAACTTGATCCTAAGATATATTTTGGAGGAGATAATGCAGCTTTTTGGGGACCCATGTCCTCGGCGGTTATTTTCGGGCTAACAACCTCCACTTTCCTTACGTTGATAATGGCTCCCGTTATGTACAACATGGCTGTTCGGGTTCGAAATTATTACGTAAAAGAGAAAGTTGTTGAGGAGTAGCTTATTTTGATATAGCAGTAAAAATTATGGCACTATGCCAAGAGGCGGAATTCGGTGCAAAGTTGCATTGAAACCGCCTCTTGGTATATTTATTGTAGAATGTAGTTTAATCTAAACTCCTCTACGCTGATTTCACCACTCCCGGATAAACACCTCTTTTCATTATTCTGCGATATTTCTCTATCTTTGATTCTGAATAACGAGGGAGACATGATAGATAAAGCCACCATTGACAGGGTAATGGAAACAGCACAAAGCCAAATCACTGACGTGATTTCGGAGTTTATTTCTCTTAAAAAAAGAGGGATAAATTATATTGGCCATTGTCCCTTTCATAATGAAAAAACCCCTTCGTTTATTGTTTCTCCTCACAAAGGTATTTTTAAGTGTTTTGGTTGTGGCAAAGGGGGTAATGCCGTGAACTTTTTAATGGAGCATGAGCAGATATCTTTTGTTGATGCTATTAAAACTCTTGGAAGAAAATTCCATATCCCCATTGAAGAGAAGGAGGCCACTCCTGAGGAGATGGTCAAACAGAATGAGCGGGAGAGCATGATGGTGGTCACTAATTTTGCCGCTCGCTGGTTCACCAAAAACATGTTTGAAACCGATGAAGGCCAATCTGTAGGACTTGGATATTTTAAGCAACGTGGGTTTGATGCGGAAATCATCAAAAAATTTCAATTGGGTTATTCCCCCGACAACAAGGATGCTTTTACACGTCAGGCCACCATCGAAGGCTATAAGCTCAACTTTTTGGAGAAAACCGGATTGACTGTTGTTCGTGATGATTACAAAGCGGATCGCTTCCGTGGAAGGGTTATTTTTCCCATACACAGTTTATCAGGAAAAGTCATAGCTTTTGGAGGCCGTATCCTGAAATCGGATGCTAAGGCAGCCAAATATCTCAACTCTCCGGAGTCAGAAATTTATCATAAAAGCAAGATTCTTTACGGCATTTACTTTGCTCGTCAGGAGATGACCCGACAGGACAGAACCTACCTGGTGGAAGGTTATACCGATGTGCTTTCATTTCATCAGGCAGGCATCACCAATGTGGTGGCTTCCTCGGGAACCGCTCTTACACCTGACCAAATAAGGCTTATTGCGAGGTTTACACCAAATATCACCATCATATATGATGGCGATCCGGCCGGTATAAAAGCCTCTCTCAGGGGAATTGACCTGATTCTGGAAGAGGGAATGAATGTTAAAGTGCTCCTTCTTCCTGAAGGAGAGGATCCCGATTCCTTTGCAAAAAAAATGTCGGGAGATGAGTTGCGTAGGTATATTTCAGAAAATGAGACCGATTTCATCAAATTTAAAACATCCATCTTACTGGCAGATAGCAACAACGATCCCATCAAACGGGCTCAGTTGATTCAGGATATCGTCAAATCCATATCGGTTATTCCCGATCAGATTATCCGATCGGTTTATGTGAAGGAGTGTAGTACACTCCTTCAGGTTGAAGAATCAGTGCTTTACAGCGAGATTGGTAAAATAAAGAAAAAGCAGCGTGATAAGGAGGCGGGTAGGACTGCTTATAAGGAAAAAACAGAGGAGCCGGTACCTCAAAATCAGCCGACAGCCATTACAGCATCTTCAAAAAATCCTCTGGATGCAGAAGAAAAGGAGATTTTAAGGTTTTTATTAAAATATGGGCATCTTGATTTAGGAGAGGTGGATTTGGGAGACAAAAAGGCCGTGATGTTGGTGGGGGAATACATTGTAAATGAGTTGCGTCAGGATGAACTGAAAAGTGAAAACCCTGTGTATAACCTCATACTCGAAGAGTATGAGGAACAAATGAAAACATCTGACTTTATAGCCAATAAGTACTTCATTTCGCATTCAAACCCTGATATTTCACAACTGGCAACAGATTTAATTGCAAGGGAATATCCGCTGAGTAAAATCCATAAAAAGCATGGTGTTATTAAATCTGATACCGATTTATTGGCCATTTTGGTTCCAAAAGTGGTGCTGGAACTTAAGTGGAAACTGGTGAAACTAAAGCTCGAACAAACCCGAATGAAACTACAACAAGCCGAAAAGCAGGGGAATATGGAGGAGGTCATGGAATTGATTAAGGAGATGAGTTTGTTGCAGAATGTTTTCAAACTGATTTCTCTCCAACAAGGAGAAAGAACCATTATATAAAATTGAAAATTCTTTTTTCATGAAGACAGTTGTACACGAAGATCAGGCAACCATTGAAGCCATTATCAGGAAATGCGACATTTGCTTTATTGGCGTGGTCACACCCGACAATTTGCCTTATGTGCTTCCAATGAACTTTGGTTACGATAATGGAATCATTTATCTGCATAGTGCACCCACGGGTAGGGTTATTGATTGTCTGGATAAAAGCCCCAATATTTGCATTACCTTCAGTGCCGATCATGAGCTGGCGTTTCAGCATCCGAAGGTAGCTTGCAGTTACCGTATGAAATCGAAAAGCGTGGTGGCTTTTGGTAAAGTTCGGTTTGTTGAAGACATGGACAAAAAACGGCGGGCGCTGGACATCATTATGGAGCAATACTCCGATAAACATTTTGAGTATAGCGACCCTGCTGTACGAAATGTGAAAATTTGGGAGGTTCCGGTGGAGCAGATAAGCTGCAAAGAATTTGGAGCTCCGCATCAAAAGCCTGATATTACAAAGTGAGTTTCTGTCCTCAATTTTTGTGCAGAGAATAGAAATTTAGACATTAGACAAATAGAGTTTTAGATATAAGATAGAGTTGAATTGATATTCTAGTAATATGTGATGATGTTCAAAATCTAATTTAAATTTATTACCAGGGTCTCGGGAATTGCTATTTTTCCCCTTATCTATTATTCTAAATATCTAATATCTCTTTATCTTTAAAAAGTTATGGTCTTAAATTATATATGGATAGCATTTTTTCTTATCGCATTTGTGGTTGCGCTTCTTCGGCTCATCATATTTCAGGATGTTGAAGTTTTTCCGGAGCTGGTCAATGCAACCTTTGAGTACGCACGGTCAGGTTTTACCATTTCGCTTGGACTTACCGGAGTGCTTACATTGTGGCTTGGGTTTATGAAAATTGCTGAACATGGAGGTATGGTTCAAGCCCTTACACGGGTGACTGCTCCTTTTTTCCGCCGGCTGTTTCCAGATCTGCCGAAAGACCATCCGGCATACGGCTCCATGATGATGAATTTTGCTGCCAACATGCTTGGTCTTGATAATGCCGCCACGCCCCTCGGACTTAAAGCCATGAAAGAGATGCAAACGGCCAACCCGAAAAAGGATACGGCGTCCAATGCACAAATTATGTTTTTGGTGCTTAATACCTCTGGGCTTACCATCATACCTGTGTCTGTTATGGTTTACAGGGCACAGTTTGGAGCCGCCAATCCCGCCGACATATTTTTGCCCATCATGCTCGCCACATTTTTTTCAACCTTGGCAGGGATTATCTCAGTATCGATTGTTCAGCGTATTAAATTATACGACCCCATTATTTTGGCGTGGCTTGGAGGAATGACAGCCATGGTGGTTGGATTGATTTACGGATTCTCGTTGCTCGACAGGAGCTTGATGAGCACCGTATCGTTGTTAGTAGCTAATTTTATTCTCTTTTCCTTTATTACCCTGTTCATTGTGCGTGCCGCTTTACAAAAAGTTAATGTTTATGAATCGTTTATTGAGGGAGGAAAGGAAGGTTTTACAATTGCCATAAAAATTGTTCCTTACCTGGTGGCTATTTTGGTTGCTATTGGTGTTTTCAGAGCATCTGGGGCTATGGATTTTTTAATTGATGGCATTGCCGCTTTTTTTGGATGGTTTGGAGTTGATACCCGTTTTGTGGATGCCTTGCCAACTGCCTTAATGAAACCATTGAGCGGAGGAGGGGCCAGAGGGATGATGGTCGATGCCATCGACGCCTACGGCGTTGATTCATTTGCCGGTCGTTTGGCTTCGACGGTGCAGGGCGCCACCGATACTACTTTTTATATCATTGCGGTTTATTTTGGGTCTGTGGGCATCCGGAAAACACGGCACGCCGTTTCGTGCGGATTAATTGCCGATTTTACCGGAATCATCGCAGCCATTTTGATTGGATACCTTTTCTTTGGATAAATCACCTGTTTACTTTTTCCGTAGGTTTTAGTAACTTGTCTGTTTAAGAATTATAAAGTTCAATTTTTGTAAAACAAAACCGGCATTATTATGGAAGACAAGGAAAAGAAAAAGAAAAAAAAGGGAGCCTGGCACATTGGCTGGGGTTGGTATTTGGCGGTTCCGGTTTTAACTGTTTTATCTATGGCTTTAAAACGCGGTATCAACGATGTATCGGATAAAACAACCTCCTCCGTGAATGCATTGGATATATTAAAGGAAAGATACGTTAAAGGTGAAATTGATAAAGAGGAATTTGACCAAAAATTGAGGGATATAAAGGAAGCACGTTAAGTGCTTCCTTTTCTATACCTGTCTGTCAACCATAAAGTGACGGATTAGATTTGCGCGTTTAGCGTTCCCCTTGGGGGCTAGGGGTGAGCGTTGAAGGCTATTCAGGTTTGACTTAAAGCTAGAAAACAGTTTTCACTCCATTGAAATTAACTCTGAATTCTGATGGTGTACAACCTTGTTTTCTTTTAAATGTCCTGTTAAAATTGGATATATTGTTGAATCCACAATGGTAACAAATTTCTGATACACTTTTATTCGTTTCAATTAGCAGTCTGGTGGCATGTCCCAGGCGGATTTCATTAATAAATTCAATAAACGATTTGCCTGTCCTCTGCTTTATAAGACGGCTAAATGAAACGACCGACATGTTAACCATTTGAGCGGCCTCCTCCAACATGATTTTTTTGTTGAAATTGGCTTTAACGTGATTGTAAATTTTTTCGATGCGCTCACTGTTGTGAAAATCGCTGTAATGTTGAAATGAAATGTTAGTTAGAAGTTTTTGGTTCCTCGAAATTGAGAGATCATACAACAGCGATTGGAATTCTAAAAATGAATCGAAACCTCTTTTTTGTGTCAGGTTGTGTAGACGTGGTTCTGCCTGTTTGGCGGTTTCTTTAGAAAATGCAATTCCTCGTGCAGCATTCTGAAGAAGATCCCTGATGGGTTTGAGAAGATTTTTACCCATTAACGGCCCTTCAAAGATGTCTTTTGGGAATTGAATGGTGATTTCATGTAAAAGCTGCTTTCCTGTATTACGATAGTTTTCCCATCCATGGTAAAGATTGGGGCCAACCATAACCAATTCGTAGTCTTCAATTTCTTCCATGTGATCACCAACAATTCGCCTCCCACCATTCGCATTGGCGATAAAGTTGATTTCATATTCGGGGTGAAAATGCACCGGAAAAGTGAAAAGGCTTCGTTCGCGATCAAATACCAAAAAACAATCATCTTCGTTCAATGGCGTGATTTCCCTGTGTATTGATTCTTTCATATTGTTGATTTCAGGTTGCTATCATCATTTTAATTAAGATGATGATGCGGTTTTCATCGATTAATCTTTGTTATATATACTCAAATATAAATAAAAATGATATAATAATATCATTATTATTGTAATGTCTTGAAAACTAGGGTAAGAATGTGGCTTAGTTTCTCAGGGTTATTATGTTGAAATTTGTAATTTGCAGATAGATAACTACTTTATAATAGTAAATATTAGTAATGACGGTTGGTTTAGTTCTTAAGAGAGTGAAAATGGCAGAATAGTATATGTCGATGTACAAAAAAATTGTGGTCTAAGAAACTGGTCGATTCAAGACGATAGTACCTCTAAGATGTTCATCGGGCGTTTCTATATGCCCCAGATTGTTACTCATATTTTATTTCTTTTCGGATGGCATTTTTCCAAATCAACCCTTAATCCTGTTGAAAAAGGTTATCCTATTCTCTCAAAGTTAAATTAGATACCTTGCTATTTTACCTCCCAAAATTTACTCTGTTCTATTTGCTCTTACTTGGGATTCGGAAAACCAGTAAAAATAAGGGATTTTAAAGTTATATGATGAACATCAATTTAGTACCTTTTCAACTTAAAACACTATGGACTAAGCTTTTTTTATAAAAAGCTTTCGCTATCAATTAAAAAGATATTACCTTTGCCCCGCTAAAAGTAGGTTGTAATTAATTAAATTTTTGAACATGCCCGTAAAAATTAGATTAGCAAGACACGGACGCAAAAGGTATGCTTACTACCACATCGTGGTAGCTGACAGCAGGGCGCCACGAGATGGCAGGTACATTGAAAGGATTGGTTCTTACAATCCCAACACGAATCCTGCTACCATTAACCTGGATTTAGATAAGTCTTTGGAATGGCTTTCAAAGGGTGCTCAACCTACAGATACTGCCCGTGCAATCCTTAGTTACAAAGGTGTTTTAATGAAAAAACACTTAATGGAAGGAGTTAAAAAAGGTGCTTTCGACGAAGCAGAAGCCGAACGCAGATTTCAAAAGTGGAGTGAAGAGAAAGAGGCAAAAATTCAGGCAAAAATTGACGGTCTTGCCAGTGATAAAGCAACAACTGTTAAAGAACGTCTTGAGCAGGAGGCAAAAATCAATGCCGAACGTGCTGAAGCAATTGCCAAAAAGGCTTCCGAACTTGCTGCTGAAGCAAAAGCTGAAGAAGCTCCTGAGGTTTCTGATGAAGCTGCTGGTGAAGAGCCTGCAGCAGACGAATCAGCTGCTGAAGAAAATGCATCAGAAGAAAAGCAGGCAGAATAACAATCGCCGAATTATTCTTCAACAAAATAAAACCCATTCGTATCACGAATGGGTTTTTTTTGTACTTTTACTTTACTATGATTACCAAATCCGATCTGCTCAAAATTGGCTCCCTTGCCAAACCACATGGGGTGTCCGGAGAAATCCTGATAAGGATTTTACCGGAGTTGATTGACCATGATCCCGATCCGGAGTTTCTCTTTCTTGATTTACATGGAGGTTTGGTTCCTTTTGAGGTTCAGTCACTGCGAATTCGAAACAGCGGAGATTTACTTGTTATTTTGGATCGGTTGGATAGTGAAGAGAAAGTGAGAAAACTACAAGGAGCTGAAATATACATTGATCCTCAGGAAATTGGAGAGCCACCTGCGAATGACCTATTTAATTACTCTGCGCTAAAAGGTTTTAAAGTAATTGACTCCAAGTTTGGAGAGATAGGCGTTGTGAAGTCCGTTGCTGAGATAAAGAATAATCCGGTACTTGAGTTGGAACATCAGGGAAGCGAGGTCTTAATTCCCTTTCATGAACACTTTATTACATCCGTTGATCGTAAATGCCGCACCATTCATCTGGAAACTCCTGAAGGTCTTATTGATCTATATCTTCAATAAGAGTCCCTTTTTCCAATTTATTGAAACACTGCCGCCACTCTTCTGGAATTACCATAGAGCAATTCTGATGCATGTCAATTCCGGAAAGTATTGAATCGCATGACGCAATTGGAGTGCTCTCGCCATTTTTAATAAGCCATTGGAACATTTTTATGCTTTTGTTGCCTAAGTTGTAAACCTTGGTAAGTACGGTGAGTTGATCGTTTATTTTAACCTGTTTGTAAAAGTCCGTTTTATATGATACAATGACCACATTTTTCCCATCTACGCCCAATCTTGCACCAACTGACATGTTGAGATATCCGAGTCTGCCCAAATCAAAGTATTCCATTATTGTGGAATTGTTCACGTGCCCAAGACCGTCAATGTCATTGAATCTGATCTGTATTGGAGTTTGATGATTGAAATCCGATAAACTATGTTCCATGCTATTTCCTGATAACTTCTATTTCATAATTTACTCCCAACTTTATAATACCTGACGGTGTTTCAGGTGTAACATCATCTCGTCGGTATTCCACAACATAATCGACGCCTTTAACAATTCGATCATCAATTTGTGTATAGTCGCGCGGAGTGGGTTCTCCACTGATGTTTGCCGAGGTGGAAACCAAAGGCCGTTTTAATCTTTGGCAAAGCGTCTTAGAGAATATCTCTTTTGTAATCCTTACGGCCATGCTTCCATCAGATGTCATAACTTCTTTTGCAAGTTTTTTTGCTCCGGGTATTATCAAGGTTAAAGGTTTTTCAGCAATCTCCCATAAGTCATAAGCCATATCAGGGATTCTATCCAGGTAGATATTTAATAGTCCCGGCTGATCTATTAATGAAATCATCCCTTTGCCTGAAACTCTTTGCTTTAATCTGATGATTCTGTTTACAGCTTCATCATTGGTTGCATCACATCCTATACCCCACACAGTATCTGTGGGGTATAGGATGATGCCTCCCTGTTTCAGAACAGTCAGTGCTTGTTTAAAATCTTCATTATCATATCTTTCTGAAACAGTCATAGGAGCAATGATTATACAGCCACACCAAAATCTCTTAATGCATCATTAAGAGATGTTTTCAGGTCTGTTGATTCTTTCCTTTTTCCAATGATGAGGGCAGCAGGGACCTGGTATGTTCCTGCAGGAAACTCTTTAGCGTAGCTCCCGGGAATTACAACTGAACGGGGAGGAACGTAACCTTTAAACTCAACCGGTTTATCACCACTTACATCAATGATTTTGGTGGATGCAGTTAATACCACGTTGGCTCCAAGAACAGCTTCCTTACCAATTCGACAGCCTTCAACAATAATACAACGGGAACCAACAAAAGCCCCATCTTCCACAATAACAGGTGCCGCTTGAAGGGGTTCCAAAACTCCGCCCAATCCTACACCGCCACTTAGGTGAACATTTTTCCCAACCTGCGCACAGCTGCCTACTGTAGCCCACGTGTCAACCATGGTTCCAGAATCAACGTATGCGCCAATATTCAGGTACGATGGCATCATTACAACACCCCGTGCAATATAAGCACCATAGCGTGCCACTGCGTGAGGTACAACACGAACACCAAGTTCTTTGTAATTACGTTTTAGTGCCATTTTATCATGAAACTCGAATGGGCCGATTTCAATGGTTTCCATTTGCTGCATTGGGAAATAAAGAATGACAGCTTTTTTTACCCATTCGTTGACAATCCACTCCTCACCTTGTGGCTCTGCAACCCTGATTTTTCCTTTATCCAGCTGTTCAATTACTTCACGAATGGCATCCTGCGTTTCCTTCTTCTGTAGTAGCTCCCGGTTATCCCAGGCATTTTCAATAATTTCTTGCATGATGGTAATTGTTAGATTAATTGGTTTTAATTGTTTAGGAACTGTAAAAATAAGGCATATTAATGGCATGTACCCAAATAATTGTCATTTAATCTGTTAATATTTTTTAAAAGAAGAAAAGTCGGTATAGTTATTGATTTAAATATATTGTAACCAGAGCCAAATTCCTGCCTGAATTTATGAGACACGTTTCAATCGCGATATTGTTTTTAGTTTTTATATGTGCCGACCTTGTATCACAAACTGACACAAAGGTAATCTGGAAAGGGTGCGTAAAAATTGCTGAGGACAACACACCAATACCATTTGCAACTTTAGCCAGTTATAAAAGCGTAACCATGAGTGCAGCTAAAGCAGATGGTTGTTTTGAACTCCGGCTTGATAAAGATGACTCACTACGTGTCGCTGCCATTGGCTTTTTACCACGAACCATATCCTATACCAATGTAGAGAGAGATTCCTCCGGAAACATGATTGTTTTCCTTGAAGTTCAGAGTTATTATATTAGTGAAGTGACCGTCAGGCCAGAACAAAAACCTATTGAATTGAATCTACCCTCTGATATTGGAAGCCGAATGTCCGATGTTCCACCAAATGAAAGACGAGCCAGAGCCACTGGGCCTGTGAGTCTTGTTTATAATATATTGGGAGGCGGAAATACTCCTTCTCCCAGAGAACTTGAGAGGATGCGCTCACGCGACAGGCAGTTTCAACAAATGGAAAGCATTGCCGGTCGTGAGGCCATCGAAACCATTTCAGGTTTGGAAGGAGAGCAACTCGACAGATTTATCATTTATTGTAATATTCATTTAAAGGTTTCTCCTTCAGATAACCCGGCATCGGTAAATGGGCGAATTTTGAATTTGCTTGAGCGGTTTTTGGAGAAAGAGAATGACCAATAGTTTTTCTTCATTTTTTTTGAACTAAATTGATTTTACCTTGTTTAGTAACTATAATTGCAAAGTTTATTTGCAATATTGATTGCATAAATATTCATCTTTTTACGAAAAACCTTATGGTTTTCGTAAAAAATGAAAGAAAATTGAAACTTTTTTTCTTGTTTTGATTTGATTTAATGACAAAGTTCATATATTTGCGTAGAATTTAAAAATAAAAAGAAGACATGACACTTTTTGCATCTCTACTTCTCGTCGTCATTATTATTCTCGTGGTTAACCACTAGGGAAGTGAGACAGGTATGTAAAAAGTAAAACGATATAAACGAACTTTAAACCCCTCTCACTTCCATTGTGAGAGGGGTTTTTGCTTGAATAAAACAGCTGACTTGCAGAACGGGGTGTTGAAATATTAACAAACAGAAGTATCCTTTTAAAAAGTGCATAAAAATGAAAATACCATTAAGGAGTAATACAACCACACAGGGAAGAAGAATGGCCGGAGCCAGAAGTTTATGGCGAGCCAATGGAATGAAGGACGAACAAATGGGCCGTCCTTTGATTGCGGTTGTAAATTCATTTACACAGTTTGTACCCGGGCATGCGCACTTACACCAAATTGGTCAGGATGTGAAGCGATTGATTGAGAAGCAGGGATGTTTTGCTGCTGAGTTTAACACCATTGCCGTTGATGATGGCATTGCTATGGGGCATGATGGAATGTTGTACTCCTTACCTTCACGAGATTTAATAGCTGATAGTGTAGAGTATATGGTTAACGCCCATCAGGCCGATGCTATGATTTGTATCAGTAATTGCGATAAAATTACACCGGGGATGTTAATGGCTGCCATGCGCATAAACATCCCCGTGGTTTTTGTATCAGGTGGCCCCATGGAAGCCGGAAAGGTTGGAGATAAAGCTCTGGACTTAGTGGATTCAATGGTGATGGCGGCTGATGATTCAGTGTCTGACGAGGAGTTACTTGCGGTGGAGCAGAATGCTTGTCCAACTTGTGGTTCCTGCTCAGGGATGTTTACTGCCAACTCAATGAACTGCCTGAACGAGGCTTTGGGTTTGGCTTTACCCGGTAACGGAACCATTGTAGCAACGCACGTTAACAGAAAGAAACTATTTGAAAAAGCAGCTAATCAAATTGTAAGGCTTGCATATAAATATTATCAGGATGGGGATGAGTCGGTTTTGCCCCGCAACATTGCCACCAAGGCCGCATTTATGAACTCCATGACTCTTGATATTGCCATGGGAGGTTCAACAAACACCGTTTTACATCTATTGGCTATAGCCCACGAGGCAGGCGTTGATTTTACTATGCAGGATATTGATCATCTTTCCAGGAAAACACCTGTTTTGTGTAAGGTGGCACCCAATAGCGATTATCATATAGAAGACGTAAATCGTGCCGGAGGCATCATAGGAATTTTGGCCGAATTGCATCGCGGCGGTTTGCTTGACGCATCCGTTGGTCGGGTAGACTATCCAACCCTTGCCGATGCTTTGGCAGATTTTGATTTGATGAGCAGAAGTTCTATAGCTGAAGCTAAAGAGATATACCAAAGTGCACCCGGAGGGTTTGTAAACCTGGTAATGGGTTCCCAAAAAGCCATTTATGGTGAATTGGATTTAGATCGTGAAAAAGGGTGTATCAGAAGCATTAACCATGCCTATTCTCAGGATGGCGGATTGGCAGTCCTTTTTGGAAATATTGCCGAAAACGGCTGTATTGTTAAAACAGCCGGAGTGGATGAATCTATTTTCCATTTTGAAGGAACGGCACGCGTTTATGAATCGCAGGACGATGCATGTGATGGAATCCTTTCGGGTGAAGTTAAGGCAGGCGATGTGGTAATCATAAAATATGAAGGGCCAAAAGGAGGTCCGGGAATGCAGGAAATGTTATATCCCACATCATATCTAAAATCGCGTCAACTTGGAGCCAAGTGTGCCCTGTTAACGGATGGAAGATTCTCAGGTGGAACATCGGGGTTGTCTATTGGTCATGCATCGCCTGAGGCAGCAGCCAAAGGAGCTATTGCCCTTATAAAAAATGGAGATAAAGTGATCATTGACATCCCTCAACGATCAATCAATATTATTGTAACTGAAGATGAGTTGAACCAACGCAGGGTAGAGGAAGAGAGCAAGGGAGATAAAGCCTGGAAACCTTCCACACGGGAGCGTATCGTTTCCAAAGCACTGCGTGCATATGCCGGAATGGTTACATCAGCCGATACCGGTGCCATCCGGGTTTTACCTGATGAGTGTAAATAGAGATGTTTAGAAAACGCTTTGCAGGTTTTTTCTGCAAAGTAATTGTAAATCCCATAAGCTTTGAGCCATGGAAACACAATCCCAAACAGTGATGAAAGAGAAGAGCAAACAAGCAATCAGAATGACAGGTGCAGAGGCCGTTGTTCGATCCCTGTTAAATGAAGGGACAGATTTAATTTTTGGCTATCCCGGCGGAGCCATCATGCCGGTTTACGATGCCTTATATGGTTTTCAAGAGGAGTTACATCATGTACTTGTCCGTCATGAACAGGGAGCAGTTCATGCTGCGCAGGGATATGCCAGAGTTACCGGGAAAGTGGGAGTTGCCATTGTGACTTCCGGACCGGGAGCTACCAATGCCGTAACCGGCATTGCAGATGCCATGATTGATTCCACTCCGCTTGTCGTAATAAGTGGTCAGGTAGGGTCACCTCTTTTGGGAACCGATGCTTTTCAAGAGACTGATGTGGTAGGTATTACGCAACCTATTACCAAATGGAATTACCAGATAAAGAGGGTGGAGGATATACCACAAGCCTTTGCGAGAGCTTTTTATATTGCCAGAAGTGGTCGCCCGGGTCCCGTGTTATTAGATATTACTAAGGATGCACAGTTTGCTAGCCTTGATTATCTGTACGAACCGGTAAAGTACATTCGAAGCTATAAACCTGTACCTGTGCTTGATCCATTGCAGATTGAGGCAGCTGCACAATTAATTAATCTTGCCAAAAAGCCCTTGGCTTTGGTTGGTCAGGGAGTTGTTCTTGGACAAGCAGAAAAGGAGTTAATGGCATTTCTTGAAAAGACAGGAATTCCAGCTGCATGGACATTGCTTGGCCTATCGGCCATGCCATCAGCCCATCCTTTAAATATTGGGATGCTGGGAATGCATGGAAATTACGGCCCCAATGTTAAAACCAATGAGGCAGATTTAATCATTGCCATCGGTATGCGATTTGACGACAGGGTTACCGGTGATTTGAAGAACTATGCAACCAATGCTAAAGTGATTCACCTTGAAATTGATGATGCTGAGATAAACAAAAATGTACATGCCGATGTTCCTGTTTTGGCTGATGTAAAAGAGTCATTGCCAAAGCTTACAGAAAAAGTGTCTAAAAATTCGCATCAGGAATGGCTGAATGAATTCCGAGCTTGCGACAGAATTGAGCACGATAGAATCATTCATTGCGAGTTAAACCCTGTAGAAAAGGGGATGACCATGGGTGAAGTTGTAAATAAGGTATCTGCGGCGGTTGATGATGATGCCATTGTAGTTACCGATGTGGGTCAACATCAGATGATGGCCAGCCGGTATTTCCGATTCAAGCAAACGAGAAGTGTTGTAACTTCGGGTGGCTTGGGAACCATGGGATTTGGATTGCCAGCTGCCATGGGAGCAAAATTGGGACAGCCTGACAGGCACGTGATTTTATTTGTTGGTGATGGCGGTTTTCAGATGACCATACAGGAGTTGGGAACCATTTTCCAGACTAAGATTCCTGTTAAAATTGTGTTGCTTAATAATAATTTCCTTGGCATGGTGCGTCAGTGGCAGGAGTTGTTCTTTGACAGCAGGTATGCTTCAACAGAATTGATAAATCCCGATTTTCAGACCATTGCCAAAGGTTATTTTATAGAATCTAGAAAAGTAACCGAAAGAGATGATCTGAACGAGGCCATTCAGCAAATGGTGGATCATGACGGACCATATTTGCTCGAAGTTGTTGTGGAGAAAGAAGGAAACGTATTCCCGATGGTACCTGCCGGAGCTTCTGTTTCGGATATTCGATTAGAGTAGGAGATTTCTGACAGGTTTACATCAATTAAAACTAAAAAGTCATGAGTTTAAAACAGGAATTTACACTGTCTATATTTTCAGAAAACGTAGTAGGTCTTCTGAACCAGATAACCAATGTGTTTACCCGCAGACATCTCAATATAGAGAGTTTAACCACATCTGAATCTGCCATTGCCGGAATACATAAATTTACCATAGTGGTATTCAGTACCCGCAATGAGATTGAAAAGGTGGCAAAACAAATTGAGAAGAGAATAGATGTAATAAAAGCATTTGTTCTTACTGCAGATGATATCATCCATGAAGAGGTGGCACTCTATAAAGTGCCAACCGCCTCGTTACTCAATGGGAACCAGATTGAGACTTTGGTTCGCCAGTATGGCGCTCGAATTCTGGAGGTTACACCGGAGTTTTTCGTAATCGAAAAAACCGGACACAAAAAGGAAACCCAGGAGTTGTTCGAAAAACTGGATCAATATGGAGTATCTCAGTTTACACGTTCGGGAAGAATATCAATCACAAAAACAAAAACCGAAATGCTGGACAACTATTTAAGAAAACTTGAACTGGACAATCATCCTGCAAAAAACTAATTTTATTTCCGATTAAATATTACTAACAAACATTATTATGGCTAAGATTAATTTCGGAGGAACCGAAGAAAACGTAGTAACACGTGAAGAATTTCCTTTGGAGAAAGCACGTGAAGTGCTTAAAGACGAAGTAATTGCTGTTATTGGATACGGCGTACAGGGACCTGGACAGGCTCTAAACCTGAAAGACAATGGCTTTAACGTTATCATTGGACAACGTAAAGAATCCAAAACCTGGGATAAAGCTGTTGCCGACGGATGGGAACCCGGAAAAACTCTTTTCCCCATTGAAGAAGCCCTTGACAAAGGAACCATTATTCAGTATCTGTTGTCGGATGCCGGACAAATTTCTGTTTGGCCAACTGTTCAAAAATATCTGAAACCAGGTAAAGCTCTTTACTTTTCACATGGTTTTGGAGTTACCTACAAAGATCGTACAGGCATTATTCCACCTGCTGATGTGGACGTAATTCTTGTGGCTCCTAAAGGATCAGGGACCAGCCTTCGTCGCATGTTCCTTGAAGGACGTGGATTGAACTCCAGCTTCGCAATTTTCCAGGATGCTACCGGAAAAGCCAAAGAGAGAGTTGTTGCCCTTGGAATTGGAGTAGGTAGCGGTTATTTGTTCGAAACCACTTTCCAAAAAGAGGTTTATAGTGACCTTACCGGAGAAAGAGGAACCTTGATGGGTGCCATTCAGGGAATTTTTGCTGCTCAATACGAAGTTTTAAGAAGTAATGGACACAGTCCTTCTGAGGCTTTTAACGAAACGGTTGAGGAGCTTACTCAAAGTTTGATGCCATTGGTGGCTGAAAACGGTATGGACTGGATGTATGCCAACTGTTCAACCACCGCTCAGCGCGGAGCGCTTGACTGGTGGAAGAAATTCCGTGACGCTACTCTGCCTGTGTTTAGCGATCTTTACAGCGAAGTTGCCAAAGGTAACGAGGCTCAGCGTTCTATCGATTCAAACAGCCAGTCAGATTATCGAGTAAAACTTGAGGCTGAACTTAAAGAATTGCGCGAATCTGAAATGTGGCGTGCAGGAGCAGCTGTTCGTACGTTGCGTCCCGAAAATGATAAATAGTCATTAGAGAATACAATGAGTGATAAAGGAGGAAACTTCTTTATCACTTCCTTAAATCATTCAAAATCAAAAATCCGGAAACAACCGGACAAAAAGAGACATTTATGAGCAATAGAGTCTATATTTTCGACACCACTTTAAGGGATGGCGAACAGGTACCCGGATGCCAGCTGAATACCATTGAAAAAATTGAAGTGGCACGTCAACTGGAGAAACTGGGAGTGGACATTATTGAAGCCGGCTTTCCGGTCTCGAGTCCGGGAGATTTTAACTCGGTGGTAGAAATTTCCAAGGCTGTTTCCAACCCAACCATTTGCGCATTAACACGTGCGGTAAAAAAAGACATTGAAGTTGCTGCTGATGCATTGCAGTTTGCAAAAAAGGGAAGAATCCATACAGGCATCGGAACTTCACCATACCATATTTATAACAAACTAAACTCAACGCCTGAGGCCATTATAGAACGTGCCGTAGAGGCTGTTAAGTTTGCCAAAAAGTTTGTTGAAGACGTTGAGTTTTATGCAGAAGATGCAGGCCGGTCAGATAATGAGTACCTGGCAAGAGTCATCGAAGCTGTCATTAAAGCCGGAGCAACTGTGGTTAATATTCCCGACACTACCGGCTATTGTTTGCCTTCAGAATACGGCGAAAAAATCGCCTATCTGGTGAACAATGTACCTAACATTGATAAAGCTATTATCTCAACCCATTGCCACAATGATCTAGGTATGGCTACGGCTAACTCAATTTCCGGAATTATTAACGGAGCCCGTCAGGTAGAGGTTACCATGAACGGTATTGGTGAAAGAGCCGGTAACACTTCATTAGAAGAGATTGTTATGACTCTTCGCTGTCATAAGGATCTGAATTTCGATACCGGCATTGACTCCAAGCAGATAATGAAAACCAGTGGACTGGTTTCTACATTAATGCGTATGCCAATTCAGCCCAATAAAGCCATTGTTGGTCGCAATGCGTTTTCTCACTCTTCCGGTATTCACCAGGATGGCGTTTTAAAGAACCGTGAGAATTATGAGATCATCGACCCGGTTGATGTGGGTGTTAAAGAATCATCCATTGTATTAACCGCCAGAAGCGGACGTGCTGCTCTTAAACACAGGCTGAGCGTTTTGGGTTATAATTTTGAGCCGGCCGAAGTAGATGAGATCTATCAAAAATTCCTAGAGTTGGCCGACAAGAAGAAGGACATTACCGACGAAGATCTGGAAATTCTTGTTGGACGTAATGTTGAGAAAGATTCAAAACGTCCTTTAAAACTTGAGTCTCTACAAGTGGTTTGTGGTAAATCAACCATCCCTACTGCCACTGTTCAGGTTAATTTTAATGGAGATGTATTTACTGAAACGGCTTCAGGCAACGGCCCCATTGATGCTGCTTTTACGGCAGTAAAAGCACTGGTAAAAAGACGTGTGCGCTTGGAAGAATTCCTTATTCAGGCCATTACCCGTGGAAGTGATGACCTTGGAAAAGTACACGTACAAATTGAGCATCAGGGACAGACCTATTACGGATTCTCAGCGCATACCGATATAATTACTGCTTCGGTAGAAGCATTTTTGGACGCCTTGGGCAAAATTCAATAGCAAATGAGTACACTTAAATCGAACAATTGTTCGATTTAAGTGTATTCCTATCATATCAATAGATCGTTAGACTTAAAGTGAAACGAAGTCCCGCTCAGCGGGATTAGACACAAGCAAGACTCCTATTATCAACTAACCATACAACGCAGGCTTGCATGTGTCAGTAGTTCAGACAAATACAATAGCGACCTATATATCATTAAAAACAATTGTATAACAATAAAAAGAGAGAACCTTGGCAGGAAAAACACTTTTCGACAAAATCTGGGAGAAACACGTTGTAAACCAAGTTGAAGGCGGACCCAGTGTGTTGTATATAGATCGTCACCTGATTCATGAGGTGACCAGTCCGCAAGCTTTTGCCGGACTTAAGGAGAGAGGTATTAAAGTTCGTCGACCCGAAAAAACCATCGCAACACCCGATCATAACATTCCAACCATGGATCAGCATTTGCAGATTCATGATGAGTTGAGCCGTTTTCAGGTGAATAAACTCAAAGAGAATTGTGAAGACAACGGAATTACCATGTACGGATTAACGCATCCATACAATGGAATTGTTCACGTAATTGGTCCTGAATTGGGATTAACTCGTCCGGGAATGACCATAGTTTGTGGCGACAGCCATACTTCTACCCACGGAGCTTTTGGAAGCATTGCTTTCGGAATCGGAACCAGTGAGGTTGAGATGGTTTTGGCTACCCAGTGTCTGATGCAGACACGTCCAAAAACCATGAGAATCAATGTAGAAGGTGAACTTAAAGAAGGTGTTACTTCAAAAGACATCGTTCTTTACATCATTTCTCAATTAACAACAGGTGGTGGAACAGGTTACTTTGTAGAGTTTGCTGGTTCAGCTATTCGCTCGTTGTCGATGGAGGCACGCATGACCATTTGTAACATGAGTATTGAAATGGGAGCCAAAGGCGGAATGATCGCTCCTGATGAAACAACTTTTGAATACGTGAAAGGCCGCGAATTTGCCCCTAAAGGTGAGGAGTGGGAAAAAGCTTTGGCCGAGTGGAAACAACTTCCATCAGATCCCGATGCTGTTTTCGATAAGGAAATTCACTTTAAGGCAGAAGACATTGAGCCCATCATTACCTATGGAACCAACCCCGGTATGGGATTGGGTATTTCAGCAAATATTCCAAAAGTTGAAGAAATTGAGAAGTCTTCTCAAAAATCGTTTGTGAAGTCGCTAGAGTACATGGGTTTTAACGCCGGAGAGGCCATGATTGGAAAGCGTGTAGACTACGTGTTTGTTGGAAGTTGTACCAACGGACGTATTGAGGATTTGCGCGCGTTTACCAAGTTCGTGGAAGGAAAGAAAAAAGCTGACAACGTGGTGGCATGGATTGTTCCCGGTAGTAAGCAAGTTGAAAAGCAGGCCCTTGAAGAAGGCTTAAAGGAAAAACTGGAAGCCGCAGGATTTGAATTGCGTCAACCCGGTTGTTCTGCTTGTCTGGCCATGAATGATGATAAAATTCCGGAGGGATTGTACGCGGTTTCAACTTCGAACAGAAACTTTGAAGGACGCCAGGGACCCGGCGCCAGAACCATGCTGGCCAGTCCGCTCACTGCCGCTGCTGCAGCAGTTACCGGAGTAATTACTGACCCCAGAACTTTACTGTAGCCGGGGTTTATAAAGATTAAAGTATTAACGACAAATTTTAATTCAATGCCAATAGATAAATTCGTAACACTGGAATCCAGCTGTGTACCGTTGCCCATTGAAAACGTAGATACCGACCAGATTATACCGGCAAGGTTTTTGAAAAAAACCACCCGCGATGGATTTGGTGACAGCCTTTTCTGTGACTGGAGGTATGATAAGGAAGGCAATCCTAAACCTGATTTTGTATTGAATGATCCTACTTATTCAGGTTCTATTCTTGTTGCAGGTAAAAACTTTGGTAGTGGTTCCAGCAGGGAACATGCTGCTTGGGCCATTCACGGATACGGTTTCAAAGTGGTGGTTTCAAGTTTTTTTGCAGATATTTTTAAGAATAATGCACTAAATAACGGAGTACTTCCTGTTCAGATATCTGATGATTTTCTAAATCAACTTTTTGAAGCCATTGAGGCTGATGCAAAAGTGGTTGTAAAAGTTGATCTTGAGAATCAAACCATTTCAGTACCGTCAAAAAATATTTCAGAGAAATTTGATATCAATCCTTATAAAAAGAAATGCCTGATTAACGGGTATGATGATATTGATTATCTACTAAGTATTACTGATGATATTCAGGCTTGGGAAGAAAAAGCCCATGCATAATTTAAAGTATTCGTGATTGGAAAACTCCAATCACGAATTTTTCCATTCGCCTGCAAATCTTATCAAAAAGCAGAATCATGACCAATATAGAAGTAATGGATACAACCCTGCGGGATGGTGAACAAACCACAGGGGTATCGTTTAGTGAAGCAGAAAAACTTGCAATTGCCAGACTATTGCTTGAGGAGATAAAGGTTGATCGCATTGAAGTTGCTTCAGCCAGAGTGTCAGATGGGGAGTTCAGATCAGTGAAGCGAATTACCGATTGGGCCAAAAAGAACAACTGTATTGAACGGGTCGAGATTTTAGGATTTGTTGATCAGACTGTATCTCTAGATTGGATTGCAGATGCCGGTGGAAAGGTTATCAACTTATTAACAAAAGGCTCTTTAAAACACTTACAGGGACAATTGAGAAAAACCCCTGAACAACATGCTGCTGATATCCAGTTTGTAATTGATGAAGCTGAAAAACGCGGCATTACAGTCAATGTCTACCTCGAAGACTGGTCAAACGGAATGCTCAGCTCACGGGAATATGTTTACTTCATGGTGGATTTTCTCAGCAAAGCAAACGTTCGCAGAATCATGCTGCCTGATACCCTTGGCATATTAAATCCTGATCAGACTTACAAGTTCTGTAAGGATATGTATGACCGGTATCCCGGGGTTCATTTCGATTTTCATGCACATAACGATTATGATTTTTCGGTGGCCAATGTGTTTATGGCACTCAAATCCGGAATGAAGGGACTCCATACCACTGTAAATGGATTGGGTGAACGTGCCGGTAATGCACCGCTTGCCAGCGTGTTGGGTATGATGAATGACCATCTAAATCTTCCAAATTCTTTGGATGAGTCAAAACTCACCAAAGTTTCAAAAATGGTTGAATCGTTTAGCGGTGTTCGAATTCCTGCCAATAAACCTTTAACCGGGGAGTATGTTTTTACTCAGTGTAGCGGAGTTCATGCCGATGGCGATAATAAAGACAATCTTTATTTCAATGAGCTGATGCCTGAGCGTTTTGGAAGGGTACGCCGATATGCACTTGGAAAAACCTCCGGGAAGGCCAATATTAAGAAAAACCTTGAGGAACTTGGCATTGAATTAAATGCTGAAGACATGAAGAAGGTTACTCAACGGGTTATTGATTTAGGGGATAAAAAGGAGACGGTAACAACAGAAGACCTTCCTTATATCATTTCCGATGTTCTTAAGAACAAGGAGACGCCCGAGAACATAAAACTGTTGAACTACAGTTTAAGCCTGGTTCGTAAAATGAAACCTGTTGCAAGCATCCGTATTCAAATCCATAATAAAACTTATGCCGAAACCTCCATAGGAGACGGACAATACGATGCTTTTATGAAAGCATTATGGAAAATATACGAATCTTTGAATCTGGAACATCCGGTATTAACCGATTATTGGGTTTCGATTCCTCCGGGCGGAAAAACCGACGCGTTGGTTGAAACAGTTATTACGTGGGATTTTAAAGGACAAGAGTTCAAAACCCGAGGCCTTGATGCTGACCAAACCGAAGCAGCCATTAAAGCAACACTTAAAATGCTGAACATCATCGAGAGTGATGAGGTGAGGTTTAAAGGGTAATTGGTTTGATTATAAAAATAACTACATAATTATGAAACTTAATATTGCTGTATTGGCCGGTGACGGAATCGGCCCTGAGATTATTGACCAGGCTAAAAAAGTTGTAGATGCCGTATGTGAGAAAAAAGGTCACGAGGCAATCTATACAGAAGCTTTAACCGGCGCTGCGGCCATTGATGCTGTTGGTGATCCTTATCCGGAAGAAACTCATAAAGTCTGTATGGACGCAGATGCGGTGTTATTCGGTGCCATTGGCCATCCAAAATTTGATAATGACCCTACTGCAAAAGTTCGTCCGGAGCAGGGATTGCTTCGCATGCGCAAGCAGTTGGGACTATACGCTAATCTTCGCCCGGTTGAAACTTTTCCTTCATTGTTGCACAAATCTCCGTTGAGAAAGGATTTGGTGGAGGGTGCCAACTTTATGTGTATTCGTGAACTTACCGGAGGAATCTATTTCGGAGAAAAGGGAAGAAGCGAAGATGGAAACATGGCATTCGATAATTGCGTTTATACCCGTGAAGAGATTGAGCGCATTCTCAAGCTTGGCTTTGAATATGCCATGAAGCGCAATAAAAAATTAACCGTGGTAGATAAAGCCAATGTGCTGGAGACTTCAAGGCTTTGGAGACAAATTGCACAGGAGATGGCTCCCAACTATCCTGAAGTTGATACTCAGTATATGTTTGTGGACAATGCTGCCATGCAACTCATTCAGTGGCCTAAAAACTTTGATGTAATGGTTACTGAAAATATGTTTGGAGACATCCTTACCGATGAAGCGTCGGTAATTACAGGTTCCCTGGGATTGTTGCCGTCGGCATCCATTGGGTTGCACACCAGCGTTTTTGAGCCCATTCATGGTTCATACCCACAGGCTGCCGGTAAAAACATCGCCAACCCTGTCGCCACTGTACTTTCTGCAGCGCTTATGTTTGAATATGCTTTTGAACTGAAAGAAGAAGCTGAGATCATTCGTAAAGCAGTTGCAGCATCGTTGGAACAGAACTTTGTTACGGAGGACATCGATAAAGAACAGGCCAAAAAGACCTCTGAAGTGGGAGACTGGCTGGCTGATTATATCAGGAAGAACGGGTAAAGCCGTTTATGAAGTAAAAATCTATAGGGGAGAATAATACGAAGCTATTATTTTCCCCTTTTTTGATATATCTCTTAACGATTGAATAACATTAATTGATTCAATTGTTGTTCTCATGGATTGAAGAATCTATATTTGTCGTTGATTTATCTGTTTAACATGAGTCGTTATCTCTTTATAATAATAGTATTAGTCACATCATGCGTTCAGCAGCAGGAACAGCCGGTGTTGTCGGGTTATATGTGGGGTGGAGAAGGAAACCGTATGGTCATATCTGCTCCAAACGATTCATTGTTTATTCCTGATACGTTGCTTATCAGTTCATCGGGTCAAATTCATTGGAACCCTGATACCATTGTTTCCGGACTCTATTTACTCTCAAAAACTTCAGGTGAGTCATTGCTCATTCAATTATCGGACAATGAACCGGTTTTTATAGATGCACAATACATCATTTTTCCTGATCATGTTCAGTTAAATGGCTCAGAGCATTCCAACCAGTTTTTAGCCATTGAAAGGATGAGCAAAGAGTGGCTTTCGGAAATGAACCGAATGACTTCAGTTGTAGACAGTCCGGGATGGACTCCAACACCTGCCAAAGTTGAAAATCTTTATGAGGATTTGGATTCATTGAAAAATGTTTTTCGCGGACGGGCATTGGAACTCTCGCGAGCTCCAATGGTGCGTATGTACGCTCTTTTACAGACAGCCGGAAATCACTCTCTCTTTGATCCATGGGGCGATCGGAATTTGTTCTACAGAGCAGATTCTATGCTGATAAACAAGCGATATCTACGTGAAGTTGAAGATTTTGCCAACATGGTTGGCAAATTAAGACAAATGGAGCAGGAGTTTCAGAGGTTTAATCCCGATCATCCTTTTCCAGATATGGAATTTGTTCAGAATGAAGAGAGCATTTCAATTGACGATTTTAGAGGAAGTCATCTTTACCTGGAATTCCCATCTCCGGATTTTACTTTATCCCGTGTGCAACTGAATCGTTTAACATCTCTTCATGCAGCAGGTTTTGAAGTCTGTTTTGTACTTAACCCTGAGGATGATTATAATATTCAACGTAACCCATTGTTCCGCTACCTGAAGTTACAGGATTACACACGCATGATGATACCGATGGGAAAACCTCCTGTAAATTTTATTGTAAACGATCAGGGCATTATTATTGCCAGAAACGTTTGGGATGAACAAATTTATGAGGTCAAAAATTTTCTTTTAACATCAGCAGCTATTGAGAATTAAACTTTGGAAGTAGTTTCCGGAGAATATTTAACTTTGTAATTTATATGCATAATCGCAATTTTTAGAATAAAACTATGAGGAAGCTATCAATTTTTCTTTTAATACTGGTTGTTTTGGGCAGTTGTGCCAGACAAGACCGTTTCATTATTGAGGGAAGTGTAACTGAGGGTGCCGGTGAAACCCTATATTTGTATCGAATGGATTTGGCAGGAGACGTACTTATTGATAGTACGGTAATTGGCAGGAATGATCAATTTACTTTTAGGCAAAATGCTCTGTTTGAACCGACATTTTTTAAACTTTCATTGACGCCTGGTCGTTTTATTACGCTTTTGGGCGATTCCACTGAACATATAAATATCAATGCTTCGTTAAATCGTTTTTCAAGAGATTACAAGGTTGAGAATTCTCCCGGCTCAGAAAAAGTGCAAATGCTGAAGCGAAGAATTACCGACTTGCGTAGCGAAGTGGATGTCATTATTGAGAACTTCAATAACTTATCTGAGCCTCAACAGGCCGAACAATTGGAAGCAGTCAGCATCAGACTCACTGAAGAAATTGATGAGTACAAAAAGTTTATTGGAGCGTTCGTAATGGAAAATCCTCGTTCGTTTACCAGTTATTATGCGCTATTTCTGACTTTTTCTGATGAGACTCTGGTGATGAATGTTTTAGACCGTGATGATCAGAGACTTTTCGCAACAATTGCCACCAGTTTAAACTTAGCATATCCCGATTCTGAGCGGGTGCGCCATTTATACAACATGGTTCTGAGTGTTAAAGCCGAAGAGCGTATGGCCCAAATGATACAAGAGCTTGCAGAAGAAGGACGATCTTATCCTGAACTGGTTCTGCCTGATCTCGACGGAAATGATGTGGCACTCTCTTCTCTCGAAGGCAACGTGATCTTGGTCTCATTTTGGGGTTCTTGGGATGAAACTTCTGTTCGTGAAAACCGAAATTTGAAAAGGTTGTACTCTCAATATCATCATAGGGGTTTTGAAATTTATCAGGTGGGATTGGAGCGCAGCCGTGTATTGTGGGAAAGCGCAGTTGTTAGAGATGAATTGCCATGGATCAGTGTGAGCGATTTGCAATTTACAAATTCCTATGCAGCACAGGTTTTTAATGTTCAACGAATTCCAGCCAATTATTTGATCAGTCGGGATGGGGAACTTGTGGGTAAAGACCTGTTTGGTACACGCCTGGAAGAAAGACTTCGCGAGGAGTTATGATTCGTTTTTCGAATTTTTTAATTGTATATTCGCTTTAAATTTAGAATGTTAAGCTTTTTTAGTTTGGAGGATATGCTTAAAAACAGATATATTTGTCGGCTAAAATTTTAACCACGTACGTGGTTAAAATTTCTCTCAAAAATTGATTCGTATCTGTTTGTGTTAATATAAAGGCTTGGAACAGAAAAAGAAAATATATTTTGCTTCGGATGTACATCTTGGAGCACCAACAATTAAAAATCCTCTGGAGCATGAACTACGTTTTGTGCGTTGGTTGGATAGCATAAAGCTTGATGCATCGGAGATATATCTTTTAGGAGATATTTTTGATTTCTGGTTCGAGTATCGCAGAGCCATACCAAAAGGTTATTCCAGGTTTATTGGTAAACTATGCGAACTAACAGATTCAGGAATTCCGGTACATTTCTTTACCGGAAACCATGACATTTGGGTGTTCGATTATTTGCCTTCGGAAACCGGAATTCAAATTTATCGCAAACCCTTAATCCGAGAAATTGATGGCAAGAAATTTTTCCTGGCACATGGGGATGGACTAACACGTTTTGAGAAGTCCTACAACAGGTTAAAGGCTATTTTTACAAACAATATCGCTCAAAAACTGTTCAGATTAATACACCCGGATTGTGGTGTTTGGTTCGCCAGGCTTTGGTCCGGAAAGAGTCGTGAGAAAAATCTGAAGTCTTACGGATCTGTTTTTCAGGGGGAAGAAAAAGAGTGGTTAATTGTTTGGGCCAAAGAACAACTGGAAATTAATCATTTTGATTTCTTTGTATTTGGTCATCGACATATTGCAAGAATTATTGATTTAAAAAATAATAGTAAACTAATATATCTGGGCGATTGGGTGCATCATTACTCCTATGGAGTTTGGGACGGGAAAACCTTTAACCTGGAGTTCTTTGAGCATAAAAACTAAAACTTGATAAGTAAGCATGTGTGCAAAAAAATCCATTTATTCAGTAATCACAGGATCGGGAAGTTATATTCCTCCTGTTGTGATTGAAAATTCACACTTTGAGAACAATGTTTTCATGAATGAAGACGGGAGTGTTATTGACACCCCGGGAAAAGAGATTACAGAGAAGTTTGAGCAAATTACCGATATAATTGAGCGTCGTTTGGCGCCCAAAGAGATGGTTACTTCTGACATGGCCACCGAAGCTGCCAAAGAAGCCATTGCTGATTCGGGAATTGACCCCGAGGAGTTAGACTACATTATTGTGGCTCATAACCTGGGCGATATGAAAAGTGGCTCTTTGTATCCTGACATATTGCCAACGCTGGCTTCGCGTGTTAAAAACAAGTTGGGGATTAAAAGCCCTAACGCCGTTGCATACGATATGACTTTTGGATGCCCCGGATGGACTCAGGCGATGATTCAGGCTAACTATTACATTAAGTCTGGAGACGCCCAAAAAGTTTTGGTAATTGGAGCCGATACCATCAGTCGTTCCATGGATCCGCATGATCGTGATACCATGATTTTTGCCGATGGTGCATCTGCCACTATTCTCGAAGGACGAGTGAGTGAAGAGCCCGTGGGAATGCTTAAACACGTTGCCCGTACAGATGTTGATGATTATTTGGATCTTTTGAAAATGGGATGCTCTTACAACCCAGAAAGAGAAGGAACCTATTTAAAAATGCTGGGTCGCAAGCTGTACAATTATGCTCTAACCTATGTGCCATTGTTAGCTCAGGAGTGTTTGAGCAAAAACAATATGCAACTCAAGGATGTAAAAAAAGTTTTGATTCATCAGGCCAATGCCAAAATGGACGAAGCCATTTTGAAAAGAATTTTTCGTCTTTATGGAGAGAAGAACGTTGATTTCAGCGTAATGCCTATGACCATAAGAACTTTAGGGAACAGCAGTGTGGCTACCGTACCAACCTTGTATGATCTAATTGTAAAAGGCAAACTTGATGGACATGAACTCAAATCCGGTGACAATGTCATGATGACATCGGTGGGAGCAGGAATGAACATCAATGCATTTATGTATAAAATGCCATAAATTGATTTACCTATTAAGATCAGGAATATCCCAGATCTGATTAAAATAAAACGGCTTTTCGCATTGCGAAAAGCCGTTTTCTCATTTGGTTAAGTTAGTATTTGGTTAAAAAGGAAAATCATCGAAATCAACTGACTGTTGTTCTCCAAAGTCTGGTTTGTCAGCCAACTTATGAACCCCGTTTCCATTCACATAAATGGCTCTGAACGGTGGCAGAACGGGGCATGGATACTCACACGCACCGCAGCCGATGCAGATTTCCGGATAGACTTCCGGAATCATCAAACCATCCTTATAAGGAACCATGTCCACCGCTTTTGTTGGGCAATGCTCCGAACAGGCGCCACAATCGGTGCCATCGGTGACTACAACGCAGTTTTCTTTTAAAAATCTAACTATTCCGACTTGTGTCAACTGTTTCTCCTCCATCGGTAGGGGTAATATGGCTCCGGTGGGGCAAACATCGGCACATTTATGACAATCGAAGTTGCAGTAGCTGGTTTCATAATCCATAAATGGCTGCATAAACCCTCTCAATCCGTATTGGTTGATGGATGGCTGCAAAACATGAGTAGGACAGGCAGATATACACAATGCGCATCCGGTGCATATGCTGTTAAACCGTCGTACTCCTCCCGATCCCGGAGGGGAAGGGAAGAAGTCCCTATTGTTAAGGGTCAGGTTGTGCTGACTCTCCGGTAATTTGTTTTTCTTTAGTGCATACACGCCCGATCCTGCCATCATAGCCAATCCTGTTACCAACAGTTTCCGCCTGGTAGCATCATTTTCATGCACATTCACTTCATCAGTTGAAGGTTTAACTGAACTTAATTTTTCTTTTGGTTTTGGAACTGACTTCAGGTTCCCAAAATCCAATGCTGCATCGGGACATACCTGTAAACAATTGAAGCAGGTGACACACCTTGTTTCATCTACTGAATAGTTTTTAATGCTGATGCATTCACTTTTACATACTGCAGCACATTTTCCACATTTTGTGCAATTATCGGGGTTGAATTTTACTTTGTACAATGCAGCTTTTGATGTAAGCCCCAAAAAAGTACCTACCGGGCAAATCACGTTACAAAAAAAACGTCCCCGCTTCCATGCCAAAACAAAGATAAAAGATGTCAATATAACGGTGAGTAGAACAGGAACAGTAGATACATGGTATATGGGAACATGGAAAAAAGAATAGTTTCCCTGGTTTTGCATAAAGGTTGCAACCACATTGTTCACACTCCGTACCGACGGATCAATGATAAATGAGAAAAATCGACCGGCTATGCTATACGGGTCAAGCCATACCACAATAAAACCCAAGCCTGCAATCATGGATACAATCATTATCCCCATGAAAGAGTATCGCCACACCGGGTGCGCCTTCTTGTATTTGTAAAATATCTTTTTTTTGGAGAATTTTTTGGAAATATTTGACACAATATCCTGCAGAATCCCCAGCGGACATATGGTTGAACAATACAATCGTCCAAACAACAAAGTTAAAATTAATACAATAATAAAGCCTCCTGCAGTCAGCAAGGAGAAAGTTTGTACAAAGTTAAGAACTGAAGGTACAAACTGAAGATAAAGTATCTGACCGAAACGTTCATCGGCATACTTCTCGAATATATCAATAAAAAGCGACAGGGTGAGAAGCAGGAAAATGATTCCCAGTATCACCCTGAGCTTTTTCAGTGTTGAAAACAGCGTCATATTTGTTTAGATTCTGATGCGATTAATTGATAGTTGTTCCAGATTTGTTGTTCCAAATCCCATTTCTTCAGCTATTCTGATATGTGCAATATCGTTCGGCTGACTACCGAACATCAGCGTTGCAGCTGCATCTACTGCTACAATATCGGATCCTGCAACCAGAGCTCCCAAGTCCACAACATCGGCAACTGAGACACCTCGAGGTCCGTTTCTGGTCATCATTCTGTAACCATCAATTACATTTAAATCTGGCTTTTTGAATGCCAGAAAATCTGCGATACATTGGCTGAGGTTGTTTGCGTGGTAAAACCTGCGATCCCATACACATCCCATCAGGTTTTTAATGGCCAGTGTAACTGTTGTTGATCCATGATGTTTTAAAACCGGAACATTTATAAAAACGTCTGTATTTAAAACCATCTCGTGGACTTTGGTTGTTTTAAGAATTTTTGCGTTCGGAATGGAGACCTCTCTGTAGTTTCTTTCATTATTACCAGGGACAATGGTTCCACCATTTTCGCGTACGGCAGCTTCAATTCCACTGTTGCGATATGCTCGATCCCACTGATCACAGGTATGATCAAACACAAAAACATCAGAAGCACCTGCTTCGAACGCTGCTTTTACCATGCGCCCAACCAAATCGGGATTGGTGTTTGCTGCTCTCTCCGGTGGTGTGTCCCAACCAATATTTGGTTTTATAAGAACCCTTTGACCTTGTTTTACAAATCGCCCCATTCCGCCAATGGCCTCCATGGCTTTGTCGAACATTTGTGGAGGCGTGCCTCCGCGAACTGCGGCCAAATCATAATTTCCCTGCACTGCCGGCTGAGAAGCAAGAGTGTCTAAACCGCCAAACATTGGAGCCACTGCTCCTAAAAGACCAACTCCTACGCTGCGTGTAACAAATTCTCTTCTTTTCATCATATCTGTTGCTGTTTTAATTTGCATCCCATCTTAAACGGATATCCCGTTGTTGGATGCCATGTTAACCTCTTGGTTCATTTAAAGTTATTAAAAAGAGATGAACGATTGAATCGTTGCAGGCAATTTAGAATTAGAACAAATAAAGATTAAAGCCTAATTCCCACCAAATAGGGATGTTAGAATGACGCTGTGTAGGAAAACGAAGTGTGTTAATGTGTTGTTAATGGATTTGAAATGCAGGATATGCTTTAATATTAACAAAAAACAGGTTGCTATATGCAACCTGTTTAATTATAAGTGGGTTGTACTGGATTCGAACCAGTGACCCCTACCCTGTCAAGGTAATGCTCTAAACCAACTGAGCTAACAACCCCGGCCTCTGTTACTGCAAAAATAATGCTTTTTTTATATGATAAAAATATTTGAAAGACAGTAATGAAAAGTCTTTTTATGATTGGTTTGTAAGATGCAGATATTTAATTGTATGGGGGAACTTTCTGACATAAAAAAAAGCCCCGGTGGGGCCTTCTTTTTTCATTTAGATTTTTTAGCTGATTCTATGGGAAAGGCATTTTATGACTTTCGCATGCAAACATACACAAAAATTAACAAAAACAAACAGTATTCGCATTAAATTTATTCCAATGCAAAAGCCATGGATTTGTAATAACTCGTCTGTAAATCAATTGTTGTTGTTCTCTATTTCGCGTCTTTTATCAAGATCGGCAATTATTTTTTCCATCTTAGCATCGCTCAGTTTGTAAAAGATCATAAAAATTCCTGAAATAAGTGCTGCGATTCCGGGTACGTAACTCATCATTAACTTTATGCCCTGTATGGTTTCAGGATTTTGTTCAACATTGGCCTGAAACCCGAAGTATGCCAACAGCCAGAGTGTAATTGAGCCACCCAGAGTCCATCCTAGTTTTTGCGACATGCTTGATGCCGAAAATACCAGTCCCGTGGCACGTCGACCGGTTTTCCACTGTGAGTAATCGGCTGCATCGGCATACATAGCCCACATCAGCGGGAAAATGATGCCTGCGCAGAAACTGATCATGGCCTGAAGAGCAAAAATCAGGAATAGGTTATCTCTTGTAAGATAAAAGAAAACTGAACTTAATGCTGCGGCAGTAAACATAGCCGATATAAAGGTCACTCGTTTACCAATAATTGCTGATATCGGTTTGGCCATCATCACTCCGATCATATTGGTGGCCTGACCCAGAAATATATAGAAAGTACTTATGGCAAACGTCATTCTTGAAAAGACCAAGCTGGTTTCTCTGGTAATATCATCGCTTATGTAGTATTTAAAGTAGTACATCGCCACGCCATCTCTAACTGAGTTAAATATCAGGGTCATGACTCCCGCACCCAAAATCACAAACCATGGAATATTCCCTGCCAGGTTTTTTAAGTCTTCTCTCAGGTTGTTTTTCTGATCTTTGGGAGGGGTGATTCTTTCACGAGTCCATGAAAATGTAAGAAGAAAGAAACCCACTGCGAGTAAACCAATAACCACCATGGTCAATTGATAGGCTGTTGAGATATCTACCATTTCCAGACTGTTGAATCCATCTACCAAGGGTTGAAAAAGTGCTACCACCAGCAAACTTCCGGCAAAAGCAAATACCATTCTGTATGAGGCAAAACTTGTACGTTCTGTAGATTTTGCTGTCATTACACCCAAAAGGCTTGCGTAGGGAACATTTATTGCCGTATAAACCATCATCATCAGCGTATACGTTATGTAAGCATAAACGATTTTCCCAGTCACATCAAGATTTGGAGTAGTAAAAAGCAACACGCCAATGATGGCAAACGGAAAAGCAATCCATAATAAATAGGGTCGGAATTTTCCCCATTTGGTGTTGGTTCTGTCTCCAATTATACCCATAATGGGGTCGTTGGCTGTGTCCCAAATACGGGTGACCAGAAACATGGTTCCTGCTGCTGCAGCAGGAATACCAAAAACATCGGTGTAAAATATGGCCAGATAAAAGGTGAAAATTTTCCAGAACATGGAAGATGCTGCATCCCCAAATCCATATCCTATTTTCTCTTTAAGGCTAACTTGAGACTGAATTGATTGAGCCATTTTTTGATATTTGGTTATAAAGTTGTGTTATCAGTTCTATAAACGGTTATATAGTTCCATTAATGCTCGTGAATTGTGATACGGGCATTTCCAGAAACCTGCTTTTGGATCAGAAGTTATGGGTAATCCCTGATCATTCGTCCGTAGATGCCACTCTCCATTTTCCCTGTCAATGATATGGGTTTTGATATAATCCCACATTTTCAACATGGCAGTCTGGTATTTTTCCTTACCGCTTAGCTGAAAGGCATTCATAAATCCTACCATGGCTTCTGCCTGTACCCACCAATGTCTGTCTCTGTCTAAATGATCGGTGGAGGGATCTTTTTCGTAATATAACGAATTGTCCTGAGCCAGCCCCTCTTTAAGCGTAACATCCGTCATTCGGAGACTCATGGATTCAACTTGCTTTAATAGTTCCGGGTTGTTTATAAAATCAGCGGCTTCACACAGCAACCAAGCTCCTTCAATATCATGGCCATATGAAACCATTTCTGATTTTACCGTCCAATCTTTATCAAAAAACAGTTCGAAATGCGCATTTTCAGGGTTGATTATTCTATCATGAAAAACCTTAACGAGATTTTCCATCTTCATTTTTAAGCCATCATCAGGCCATACTCTAAAAAGGTTGGTATATGGTTCAATGATGTGAAGATGAGTATTCATTGATTTTGGTTCGTTGGCATCTTTTTCACTCAGCCGCATATCCTGTAATGGCATCCAATCTCTAGACAGCGCTTCAATGTAACCTCCATGTTGATGATCGAAACTGTATTTTTCAATGCAGTTGAAGAGTTTAATGGCATAGTCAAGACTCTCTTTATTTCCTGTAGCTTTGAAATATTCAGAAAATCCATATATGCCAAATCCCTGTGCATATATTTGTTTTCGGTCGTTATGAACATTTCCTTTTACATCAACGCTCCAGAATAGGCCATCGAATTCTCTGTCCCAGAAATACTTGATGATATAATTATAGGCCAGATCTGCTACTTTTAGATACTGTTCATTTTTCAGAAAGTTATATGCCGAAGCAAAAGTCCATAAAATACGAGTATTCAATACGACTCCTTTGATGGCTTCAGAGTTTGGTGTCCCATCATTACATAGTTCTCCATAGAAACCTCCGTTTTCCTCGTCAGCGGTATGGTTTTTCCAAAAATCAAGAATGCTGATGTACTCTTGTTTCAGTTCATTTTTTAGTTTAGAAACATCCAGGTTCATAAAATTATATTGGGATAAGAATGAAGAGGCTGCGAAGGCGGTTTGCGCCGGTCTCTAATCTGGTTATTGGCAAAGATCGTTTAACCTCCAATTCGTAGACCCTTCTTTTTTAATAGATACTGTTATTACATGAATTTGAGATTTTTGTCAATTAGGTTGTTGATGGTTTGCACCGATGCTGCCGAGCGTAATTGATCCTGCGGCGAATTAATGCAATAGTCAACCAACTGATCGATGGTGGAAATCGCCACATGCATACGGGTGTCCGAAGAAGCATAATAAATGTAAACTTTCCCATCATCATCGGCAATCCATCCATTGTTAAACACCACGTTGGAAACATCTCCCACTCGTTCTTCTTTTAACGGTGCTATAAAATGACCATTGGGCTTGTATGTCACCAGCCACGGTTTTTCCAGATCGGTCATGAACATATAAATGGTGTATCGCAAACCTGCTGCGGTATTTCTTACCCCATGTGCCATTTGAAGCCATCCTTTTTCTGTCCGGATGGGAGCCGGTCCCAGTCCGTTCTTTACTTCATAAATGGTGTGGTAGGTTTTGGCATCAACGATGACTTCCTCTTTTATTTCTGCATTTTCAATGGATTCGGAGAATCCAAAGCCGATTCCTCCTCCCTTCCCGGTATCGATGAATCCATCCTGGGGGCGGGTGTAAAACGCGTATTTTCCCTCAATAAAATGAGGAAATAGCACCACATTTCTTTGTTGGCCTGTTGTTGAAATCAAATCGGGCAGGCGCTCCCACTTTACCAAATCTTTGGTGCGAGCAATTCCCGCAGCTGCAACAGCACTGCTGGTATCTCCTGAAGGCGCTTCAGGATCTTTTCTCTCTGTGCAAAATACGCCATAAACGTATCCATCGTCATGCCTGGTTAAGCGCATGTCATAAACATTGGTGTCAGGCTCTTCGGTTTCCGGCAGTGTGATGGGGCGATTCCAAAATCGAAAATTGTCAACGCCGTTTGGACTTTCAGCAATGGCAAAAAACGATTTCCGGTCGTTCCCTTCTACGCGAACAGCCAACAGGTATTTATCTCCCCATTTGATGGCTCCTGAATTAAAGGTGGCATTAAACCCAATTCTCTCCATAAAACGAGGATTGGTTTCAGGATTCAAATCATAACGCCAGTGAAGCGGGATGTGATTCCTCGTAAGAATGGGGTTTTTATAGCGGCTGTAAATGCCATTGGTGCTAAATAGTGCCTCATTAGGTTTTAATAACAGAGCTTCGTGCTCTGTTTTTACGCGGTTATACCGCGTTGTAAATAAATCTTTCTGCATCAATTCTCAATTATAATCTTGTAAATGTGTTTGCTTTCGCAATAATTATTTCTGTTGATGATTTACCCAATCGTTTAAAAGCCAGATATGTTGCTGAGATGTAAATTGGCGAAAATCTTCTGCTGCCGGATGTTCGGGGTAGGGAACATAAAAGTGGTCAAGATCATGGTTTCTCCAAACCATGACGTAGGCCATTCTTTTGGTCCATTCGTTGGCATTCAGTACTTTTGCCAATGATTGGGTGTACCAGTTTTCATCAGGAATTCTGTCCAGGCCCGTTTCGGTAAACGCAGCTATTTTTCCTGTTTCTTTTGCGTATTTAGCCGCAATTTCAAGTTTTAATATGGCATCCTGAAGTCCATCAGATCCTCTTCTCATGTCATAGTAATTGTCCACACCAATAACATGCACATATTCATCCCCCGGATACCAGGTTAAGTACTCCTGAATTGAATTAAAAAACCTGTCGGGTGAATAGGCCACCAGGAAGTTGTCCAACCCCTGTTTCCACATATAATCAATGGTGAATCTGAATAAGTCTATCATCTCATCCGGAGTTGTCAGGTCTGCACCCCACCAAAACCAATTTCCATCCATCTCATGCCACGGACGAAATATAAATGGTAGAGGTTGGCCATTTTCTTCATTTAGTTTTTTGAAAAAAGCCACCAATTTATCCATGTGTTTTAGAAAGACTTCGTGATGCGATCCTCCCGGAAGTATATGTTTTACTACTTCTTCATCGGTTACCCATGAGCTCTTACTCTCATCCAGAGCTGAAAAAGGATGCCAGCTGAATGTATTTACACCTCCATTTTGATGAGTCCAAATGGCGAATTGCCTCATTTTATTAAAAGGTACGCTGTCCAGGTTCACTTCATGACCCAGTTCGATACCCCCAAGCTCCCATCCAAAAAGTGCCGGGTAATCACCTGACGTTCTTTTCACATCTGATTCCCCATCCACATATTTCCAACCAATTCCATATGCCAGATCATCCTGATGGCCAAACAGGGTTGCTTTTCCGGTGATGGACATTAGGTCGTCAAACAGTTTTTGAGCAACACTTATATTCTCCTCACCAGTTTGGGATGAAGGATTTGAGCAGCCTGCTAAAATGAAAAGTGATAGCAGAATCGATAATAAAGTTGTTTTCATATTTTACCGTGTTGTATATTGTTGATATTCAAATGTTGTTGGGGTTTATTTTTCAAAATGCAAAATAGATGGATTTTATTGCTGAAACAAATACGAATTAATCACATTCTTATACTATTCGGTACTTTGTTTATAAATTTAATAAAGTCCTGAGATACAATCATGCAGGGTTGAGGTTCAGTTTTGCACAAATTGTCTTTCACGTTGGCTCACTATGTTTAATCTATGATGTATTTCATATATGTAGCCTTAAATGATTCTGTTAGGCGTGGAGTTGATGTGATCAAATTCGTAGTTTGTGAATTAGGCTTTTGATTAATAACATGTTTACAATTATAATCGCTTAAACGATTATAATAGCAAATAAATCAGACAAAAGTGATTCTAGTTGAGCAGTGTTTTGAATAAAAGAGAAGCTGATACTATTTTATCTATAAGATTTTCCCAATTGACAAACCGGGAATCTCAAAAGAAAAACTTTCGTCAAATTTAACTGTTACCTCTGTAATGGAATTGCTATTTTTGTTCGAAACAGAAAATCATATTGAAAGCTAAAACTTATCATGGCTAATATTCCCTTTACACATTTACACGTTCATTCTCAATACTCTATACTTGATGGTCAGGCGAGTGTTCAGGCGTTGGTTAACAAAGCTGTTGAGGACGGCATGTCTGCCATTGCCCTCACCGATCATGGAACCATGCTTGGCATTAAGGAGTTCTACGATTTATGTAAAAAGAAAAAAATTAAACCGATTATAGGAGTGGAGGCCTATGTGGCTGAGCGAACCATCGCTGATCGCTCCGATAAAAATCTGGATCGGTCGGGACGGCACCTGGTCATACTTGCCAAGAACCTGAAAGGATATAAAAATCTCCTGAAACTAACATCCATTGCCTATGTGGAAGGATTTTTCTATCGCCCCCGAATTGATAAACAGCTACTTGAAAAGCATCATGAAGGATTAATTATCACATCGGCCTGTCTGGGAGGCGAAATCCCCAGGAAAATCATCAACAAAGATTTTGACGGAGCCAAAGAAGCCATTCTCTGGTACAAAAATCTTTTTGGAGAGGATTTTTATTTGGAATTGCAGCGGCATCCTTCTGAAGATCCGCGTATGCGAAAGCTGGTGTACGATGAGCAGGTTGTTGTAAATGAAAAATTGCTTGAATTCGGTAAAGAATTGGGAGTAAAAGTGATTGCTGCCAATGACGTGCATTTTGCCGATGCAGCAAAAGCAGAGGCTCATGATGTGATGATTTGTCTCAATACCGGGAAGGATCAGGATGATGAGAGCCGGATGCGATATACGCGTCAGGAGTGGTTCAAAACAACGGCGGAAATGAATCAACTTTTTGCCGACATTCCGGAAGCGTTACAAAACACCATGGAAATTGCCGATAAGGTAGAAATATATGAATTGGACTCGCCTCCAATAATGCCACTTTTCCCAATTCCTGAGGATTTTGGTAGCTGGGAAGGGTATCGTGAAAAGATTAGTGAAGATGATTTAAAGGAAGAGTTTGGAGAAGAACGTTATGCGTCTCTGGGTGGTGACTATGATCATCTGCTTCGGGTTAAGTTAGAAGCTGATTACCTTGAACATTTGGCTTATGTAGGTGCAAAAAAGTTTTATGGAGATCCGGTTCCCGATAATGTTAAGGAACGAATTGACTTTGAGCTGAACACCGTGAAAACCATGGGTTTTCCAGGTTACTTCCTAATTGTTCAGGATTTCATAAATGCAGCACGCGATATGGGTGTTTTGGTAGGCCCCGGTCGTGGTTCAGCTGCAGGTTCGGCAGTTGCTTTTTGCGTGGGTATTACTTCTGTTGATCCCATTAAATTTGATTTGCTGTTTGAGCGTTTTCTCAATCCCGACAGGATTTCGATGCCTGACGTGGACATTGATTTTGATGACGACGGTCGACAGCTCGTTCTTAACTGGGTGGCTGATAAATATGGTAAAGATAAAGTGGCGCATATTTGTACTCTGGGAACCATGGCTGCAAAATCGGCCATAAAGGATGTTGGCAGGGTGCTTAAGCTTCCTTTATCGGAAACCGACCGAATATCTAAATTAATTCCTGAAAAACCGGGAACCAAACTCGCCAATGCATATAAGGAAGTTTTGAACCTGGAAGCAGAAAATGGAACTTTAGAGAATGTTCTGCCTGCTCTGGAACGAAAGCTTAGTGCAGCACGTTCTGCGAATAAGGATAAAGAGGTGGCTCGTTTAGAGATGCTCCGCATTTTTGCCACAGAGATGCTGAATGGAAGAAATTCCGGAAATGGAACCTTGTTGAAAACTCTTGAACTTGCATGTGACCTGGAGGGATCGATACGTCAAACAGGCGTGCATGCCTGTGGCGTTTTGATTGGTCGCGATCCGCTTGATGAACACATTCCTTTAATGCCGGCCAAAGAAGGTGTAAACCTTCTGGTTACACAATACGAAGGCAATCTGGTTGAATCCATTGGGTTGCTTAAAATGGACTTTCTGGGCTTAAAAACTCTTTCCATCATAAAGGAGACACTTGAAGCCATTAAGTTATCTAAAGGGTTTGATCTCGATATGGATGATACCAATTTCACCTATGACGATGAGAAAACCTTTGAACTTTTCTCACGAGGTGAAACCACAGCCATCTTCCAGTTTGAGTCGGCGGGAATGAAAAAATATCTTCGCGAACTTCAACCCAACCGTTTTGAAGACCTGGTGGCCATGAATGCCCTCTATCGTCCGGGTCCTATGGAGTATATCCCAAATTATGTAGCCCGTAAGCATGGCAGGGAGGATATCAATTATGATCATCCGCTGATGGAATCCTATCTTGAAGAGACATATGGGATTACAGTTTTCCAGGAGCAGGTGATGCTTCTGTCGAGGAAGCTCGCAGGTTTTACACGTGGAGAATCAGACTCCCTTCGTAAGGCCATGGGGAAAAAACTGATGGAAGTGATGGCCAAACTAAAGGCTAAATTTTCAGAAGGGTGTAAGAAGAATCCGGAATTTATTGAAGGTTGCGAGAAGGTTGGTAAGAAACCGGATGTGTTGATTGAGAAAATTTGGAAGGATTGGGAGGCTTTTGCCAGTTACGCCTTCAATAAATCTCACTCGGTTTGTTATGCAAACCTCGCTTATAAAACAGGATATCTCAAAGCACATTATCCTGCTGAGTTCATGGCGGGGGTTTTAAGCCGAAATCTAAACGACATCACCAAAATTACCACCTTCATGGAAGAGTGCCGGCGCATGGGAATTGAAGTCCTTGGACCGGATGTAAACGAAAGTCACCTGAAATTTACGGTTAATAAAAAAGGAGCTTTACGCTTCGGGATGGCTGCAATCAAAGGTGTTGGAGAAGGCGTTGTTCAGGAAATTATAAAAGAACGCGAGAAGAACGGACCATACAAAGATGTTTTCGATTTTATTGAGCGAATTAGTTTACAAACTGTAAATAAAAAGGCCGTTGAGGCGCTTGCTGCTGCAGGAGGATTTGACAGTCTAGGAAATATTCACAGAGCTCAGTTTTTTGCTGTGGCTACAGGCGATGACGGTTCTTTTATTGAAAAGCTGATTCGTTACGGAAACCGCTATCAGAGCGATAAGGCAACCAATCAGATATCACTTTTTGGATCAGCCGAGTTGGCTGTTGAAATTAAGAAACCTGACATTCCTCAATGCCTGGAGTTTTCAACTCTTGAGAAGCTTGAGAAGGAGAAAGACCTAATTGGAATCTACCTGTCGGCGCACCCTCTTGATGATTATCGACTTGAAATACAAAATTATTGCAATCTGGAGGTAAGTAAGTTAAATGAATTAGAACCTCTGAAAGGTAGAGAGTTTACAGTAGGAGGAATGGTGACCAATGTTCGGCAGGGACTTACAAAGAAGGGAAACAAGTTCAGCATATTAACCCTTGAAGATTACTCCGGTAGTTTTGATTTTGCCTTTTTTGGAGAGGACTACATCAAATTCAACAACTATTTTGAATCCAATCTTTTTATCATGGTCAAAGGGAAAGTGCAACCCAAAAAATACAGACAAGAAGAGTTGGAGGTCAAAGTACATAGTATTTCATTGTTGTCTGATATTTTGGAGAATCAGGTTAAGTGCCTCACTCTTCGCATTCCTTTGAGCGGTTTAACCAACGAGGTGGTAACCGAGTTGGCTCATATCACCATGGAGAACAAAGGCAAGGTCTCTCTCCGTTTTCAAGTTTATGACGAAGAAAATGAGCGTCAAAACATCAAACTTTTATCACGAAATGTGATGGTCAATTTAACCGGTGATTTGGTGCGGTTTTTCGAAGAAAGGCCTGAAATTTCAATGATATTAAGTTAGGATTTTTAATCTAAAAATGGCTATCTTTGAACAAGAGCGCATTTTTTGTGTTTTTAATATATCCAATTAATTTTAAATTTATATCTAACAATATTAAATAAACCAGATAATTATGGCAATTGAAGTAACTGATTCCAATTTTGATGAACTGGTAATGAATTCAGACAAACCTGTTCTTTTGGATTTTTGGGCCGAATGGTGTGGCCCATGTAGAATGGTAACTCCTATTGTAGCAGAGTTGGCCGATGAGTATAAGGATAAGGCTGTTGTTGCAAAAATGGATGTTGACAGCAATCCTGAAACCTCTGTTAAGTTTGGTATTAGAAATATTCCAACCATCCTGTTTTTTAAGAATGGAGAAGTTGTAGATAAGCAGGTAGGAGCTGTTCCTAAAACAATTTTGGCTTCTAAACTTGATGCAATTCTGTAACTAAGAAATAGTTGAGAGTAAAGAATAAAGGCGATTCCTACGAATCGCCTTTTGTATTTTAATTCTATGGTTATCAGAAATCTCTTTTAACCTAATATGGTACCAATAATTGTAGCTGATAAAAGGGAAGCCAGTGTTCCTGCAAGCAATGCTCTTAATCCCAGTTGCGACAATTGAATTCTTTTCCCAGGAGCAAGTGACCCAATACCTCCTATCTGTATGCCAATTGAAGCAAAATTAGCAAAGCCGCACAAAATGTAGGTGGCCATTATTATTGATTTTTCCTGAAAAAATGCTCCGGTTTGTTTCAACTCCCCCAAACTGACATAGCCAATAAATTCGGTCATGATAATTTTCTCACCCAAAACCCGTCCGACCAAATCAATGTCCTGACCATGAACTCCCAATAGCCACATTAAAGGAGCAAAAATATATCCCAGAAGAAACTGCAAAGATAACTCGGTATACTGACCATTGGTCAATTCTGCAATTCTCTCGTTTAAACCAAACCAATCGCCGGTTTTAAGAAATATAAAATTAAACATGGCAATAAATGAGATGAAAACCAGCAGCATCCCTGCTACGTTTACTGCCAGACGAATGCCTTCGGTGGTTCCGTTGGATATGGCATCCAGAATATTTTTTCCAATCCGGTCTTTACTGACTTCAACTTCTTTTGAGATGGATTCGGTTTGCGGAATCAGCATTTTGGCAATGACCACAACTCCCGGAGCAGCCATGATTGAAGCTGCAAGCAAATGCTTGGCATAAATCAATTCCTGAACCGGATCACCGCCTCCCAGTACTTTTATATAAACTGCAAGTACACCGCCTGCCAGAGTTGCCATGCCTCCTGACATAACCAGAAGCATCTCTGAACGATTCATCTTTTCAAGATAGGCCTTGATCATTAACGGGGATTCGGTTTGACCCAGAAATATATTTCCTGCTACCGATAAACTTTCAGCACCCGATAAGCGCAACAACTTGGTCATAGCCAGCGCCAGATAATAGACAACTCGTTGAATGATCCCGAAGTAAAAAAGGACACTGGTAATGGCCGAGAAAAAGATAATGGTTGGAAGTATGGTGATGGCAAAATTCAACAGTGGCGATTCAATGGTATCCGTTTGAAAACTGCTGAATAGGAAATGGGTGCCAGCCTCAGTAAAACTTAAAAGTTTTACAAATATTTTACCTACAAAATCAAAGATGGATTCAACAAAAGGAATGTGAAGAATGCTGAGTGCCAGAGCGATTTGGATTCCCAATCCGATTGCAACTACGCGCCAGTTGATGGCTTTTCTGTTGGAGCTGAATAACCATGCAATAGCCATGATACTCAACATTCCAAGTAGGCCACGAAACAATCCGGTTAATGTAAAACCCATGCTTTCGGGAATTGGAGTTACGGTATTTTCTCCGGTGGCGGGGAGGATAAAAAGGATCAGTAAAAACAGCAGAGCAGTATATCTCTTCATACTTCAGGCCTTAGAATTTTATTTTTGGAGTACCCTTTATTTTTCACGGCGCTTTATCTCATCCCTTATTTCTGAAGCTTTTTCATAATTCTCACTTTCAACAGCTTCTTCCAGCAGCACCTTCAATTCATCCAGCGACTTGGCTGTGTAAGCACTGGAACTTCCAGAAGCTGAAACTCCGGATTTTGCACCACTGCTTTCGGTGGTCTCTTCTTTGGGATCGCCAAAGTCAAGAACAATGCCTGCTTTTGACAATATCTCCTCGTAAGTATATATGGGACAGTTAAATCTTAGCGCCAAAGCAACTGCATCGGAAGTGCGGGAATCAATTCTGATCACTTCGCCCTCTTTCACACAAACCAGTTCAGAGTAGAAAATACCCTCTTCTAGTTTGTAAATGACCACCTCCAACAGTTCAACCTGAAAAGCTCTGGCAAATTTAAGAAACAGATCGTGTGTTAAAGGACGGGGAGGCTCAAGGCCTTCAAGTTTGATGGCTATGGATTGCGCCTCAACACCACCAATGATGATTGGAATCCGCCGTTCACCCTCTTCTTCTGCCAAAACCAGTGCATAAGCACCCGATTGGGTTTGTGAATATGATAATCCTAATATGTTTAGTTTTACTTTCTTTTTACTCATTCGAAATTAGTTTTTAGCATTGCCTGAAAAACTATCGTTTCAGATGATAAAATGCCAATGGTGTTTTATTTGGCTTCTTGTAAGTGTTTTACGCATGATCCTGGCTTGGGTAAAATAGAATTGGATCATATCAGTAACAAATATATGAATTTGTTTTAAGATTAATTCTTTATGTAAAAATTTATGGTCAGGAAAATTTATACAATTGCAAGCAAAATCATTCTTTCAATTCATGTTTGGTTTATAGGCAGGGAACTCCTTTTCTCCTGACTTTTAAAAAATGATGCTAAAATCACAGGCGTTCCAACGTTAATGACCCAGAGTATAAAAACGGATACCATAATCGCTTCGTAATTAACAGATATCATTCCGAATAGAAACAGCGCCACCGAGCCTCTTATGCCTATATCGGCCATGGCAATTGCGGGTATAAATGTAATGGTTGCAAAATAGATGAAAATCAGATTAAAATCGGAAGGATGTGTTGAGATACCAAAAAACCATAACATTAACCAAAGTTGAGAAGTGTACACCATGTATCTTAGAATTGTAAATCCTGTTACGATGATTATATTTTTAGTTGTTAGCTGTTGCAGCACAACAATATGTTGTGCTGCTTTTTTAAAGTAGTGTTTGCTTTTTTGAGAAGATATGATTTTAAAAAGCATTACCAGAATGATCAGCATGGTTGCAATAAATATTCCGACATAAAAAATGATCTGCTCCTTCAGTGCCGATAATAGGGTTGAATTGAAATCACTTGTAGAGGCGAGGTAAACCAACCCTCCAATTCCGCCAATTCCCAAAACAATGTTTTGCAGGATGCTTCCGGCAGCTGATAGCAGAAAGGCTTTAACGCGTGATCCCTGTGGAAGCATTAGCGCTCTGGCTAATGGTTCTCCTATACGAGCAGGCGTTATAACTCCCAATTGAAGTCCTTTCAAAACCTGAATTAACGAAATCTTAATATTTTGAATCCGAATCGGCGTTAACAGATATTTCCATTTTGCCCCTTCAAAGGACATGTTAAGAGCCAGCATCAGAAATTGAATAATCAGCAAAAGATAAAAGATCGAACTGTTGTCAGAAAGATGTTGAAAGAAGTCCTCCCATTTTTGGAAGTTAATAATCCGGTAAACCACATATGCAAGAGACACCACAGATATGATCAATCTGGCTAACCTGATGGAGATTTGGTTTTTCTGATCATTCATTTTTTGCCTGTTTCGGATTAATTAGGGGTAAAACCAGCAATGAAATAAGTCCGCAAACCACGACCATTAAATTGAATGCGCCATGTGTTACCAAGGCAAAAACTGCAGCCTGTGACGTTGGAATGTGGTATCCGACCAATGCTGTTATAACCATAAAATGCCATGGGCCGATTCCTCCCTGAACCGGTGCGACCATGCCCAAAGTCCCAAAAACAAACACTGTTAACCCGGCAAGAAGTGATAGGTGTTGAGTGGCCGGAAAAGCTTGGAAGCTTACATACATCATTAAAAAATAGAAGAAAAAAATCAGAAGAGTATGTATGATGAACCAAGGTTTGTGTATCACTTTCCGAAAAGAGAGCAGTCCTTCTCTGAATTTTTCCCACAGCGTTTGTATCCTAAAGAACAGTCCGCTTGCCTTAATCTTTTTTCTAAAAAACCAAAACGACATAAAAAGCAGAAAGATGACAACATAAGGCGTAGGAGTCAGCAAGTATGTTTTGAATGCACTATAATCAATCATTCCTGAAAGCATTCTTCGAAGCAAGCCAAACTCAAGAACTAAAACCAGCGAAAAGGAGACGATCAACATAATCAAATCTAAAATTCTCTCTGTGACCACGGTTCCCACCAATCTTGAAAAGGAGATGTTTTCGTAACGACTTAAAACTGCACATCTCGATAGCTCGCCCATTCTGGGAATGGCCAAATTGGCAATATAGCCTATCATCAAAGCCAGGAAAGTGTTGATGAACCCGGGACGGCGATCAACGGGAGCAATCAACATTTGCCAGCGTATGGTGCGGCTTAAATTGCTCAGGAACGCAACAAATATCATGGCAGCAATCCAAAAATAATTCACCTCTTTTTGCAGAGCATTCATGAGTTCTTCCGGATCCTGGTCTTTGTATAACCACCACAATATCCCAAGTCCCAGCAGCAAAAAAAAGACAAACTGGAGCGCTTTATACTTTTGGGTTTTCAAATTACCGGTTTTTTTATTTCAGGTTGAATAAAGAAATATGTAAAGCTAAAAGAGGTTACAAAAATAGTCTTACCTTTGTACCGCTAATATTTATTTTATTTACAATGTTACGAAATGAAATGATATTGGCCAAAACTGAGAATGAATGTCTTTATAAACCGGTGAACCATGGACGATGAAGCGTGTAAGGGCAAAAAAACATCTGGGACAGCACTTCCTGAACGAACCGGCCATTGCCGAAAGAATAACAGAAAGTCTGTCAACCCCTCCGACTTATGTCATTGAGGTGGGGCCAGGGATGGGTGTGCTTACACAATTCCTTGTTAATAGACCCGATATTGAACTGCAACTGGTTGAAATAGATACAGAATCTGTTTCTTATCTTCATGAGCATTATCCGCAACTGCAGAACAAAATTATTGAAGGGGATTTCCTAAAACTGGATTTTCAAAAGTTATTCCCCGGAAAGTTTAGTATCATAGGCAATTTCCCATATAATATTTCCAGCCAGATTTTCTTTAAGGCTTTCGAGAACCGTCATCAGGTGGAAGCTTTGGTTGGCATGGTGCAAAAAGAAGTAGGAAGGCGAATAACCTCGGGTCCCGGCTCAAAAGAGTATGGCATTCTGAGCGTGTTCTTACAATCATTTTACACGGCCGAATATCTTTTTACCGTAGACGAACATGTGTTTATTCCGCCTCCTAAAGTAAAATCTGGTGTAATCAGGCTGCTAAGAAACGATGTGGAAAAACTTCCATGCGATGAAAAGTTGTTTATTAAGGTTGTGAAAGCTGCTTTTAACCAACGTCGAAAGACGATGCGAAACAGCTTGAAGAATATTCCATGCAACATGGAAGCGATTAAACACCTCCCGGTGTTTAATCTTCGTCCTGAACAGTTGTCTGTTCAGGGATTTCAGGAACTCACATCATTGATTCAGGAGCATCCGCTTTGTGAATGATGTGTACTTAATTGTGTAACCGAATAAAACTCCGGTCTATGGCAAATTTTGAACTCACAAGGGAATATATTGAGAATCTCAGACTTCTGATTGAACAGAAAGATGAGGAGACTTTGTTGCAGTTACTCGGAGAGTTACACCCTGCCGATATAGCTGAAATTTACGAAGAACTCAGTATCGAGGAGGCCAAATACCTCTATTTTCTACTTGACGATGACACTGCCGCCGACGTTCTGATTGAACTTGAAGAGGAGGACCGGTTAAAATTCCTGAAAGCGTTGCCAAGTGAGGTCATTGCCCGCCGATTCATCGACAAGATGGATTCGGATGATGCCGTTGACGTACTCTCTGAACTTGACGAAGAGCGACAAAAAGAGGTACTCTCTTTTCTGGATGACATCTCTGTTGCCGGCGACATCGTAGATTTGCTTCACTACAAGGAAAATTCTGCCGGTGGATTGATGGCCAAGGAATTAATTAAGGTCAAAGAATCATGGAGCATTATAACCTGCCTGCGCAGTATGCGCAGGCAAGCCGAAGAGGTGGATGAGGTTTATTTTGTTTATGTAGTAGATAATGATGGCATTCTGAAAGGAACCCTATCATTGAAAAAAATGCTTTTAAGCGCTACAGATACCATCGTTAAAGACATCTACAATCCCGATGTAATTTCAGTAAGCGCAGATGTTACGTCGGAGGAGGTTTCCAACATTATGAATAAATACGATTTGGTTGTTCTTCCGGTTACCGATAGCATTGGCCGATTGGTTGGCCGCATTACCATTGATGATGTAGTGGATGTGATGCGCGAAGAAGCCGAGAAGGATTACCAGCTTGCATCGGGTATTACCCACGATGTGGAAGTGTCCGACAGCGTGTTCCGGCACACCAAAGCACGTATCCCCTGGTTAATGATTGGATTGGTTGGCGGTCTTTTTGGCTCCAGGGTGATTAGTGTTTTTGAGGGAAATATAGATGATAATCCGCAAGTGGCATTTTTTATGCCACTGATTGCTGCCATGGGAGGAAACGTTGGTATACAATCTTCAGCAATTATGGTTCAATCTTTGGCCAGTGGAAGTCTTGGTATTGAAAGTAATCTAAAGAAACTGCTGAAAGAGTTGTCCGTGGCATTGTTGAATGCTACTGCTCTTGCTCTTCTTGTATTTGCTTATAACATGGCCATAGGGTCGGTGTTTGCCCTTACCCTCACTGTTGCTTCAGCCATGTTTTCAGTAGTGATGTTTGCTTCTCTGTTTGGAACATTTTTACCGCTGTTCCTGCATAAATTAAAAATTGACCCGGCCATGGCCACAGGCCCATTTATTACTACGCTTAACGATATTTCAGGAATGTTTGTTTACCTGCTATTGGCCGCATATTTCTTTGGAATATTTGTATAAATTAGTCGTTCATAAAGCTTTTTTTGTAGCCTGAATTACAGGTATGTGCAAACTTGCTTGTTGATCATGCAATGTAGTTTAAACCAAAGACTTGATTTTGTCTGGCATCTAATATTCTGTAAATCTAATGATCTATTGTAATATCATACTTCACACAAATCCATCGGCTCAATAATGGCTTTACGGGAAGTTACCTGCTTTTGCCAGAGATTGTATAAATCAAGCTGCAGTGACCTTGAATTGCCCTCGGTTTGTACCAGACGATTACGTCTGGCTATCACATATCCGTTTCCATCGAAGGTTTCTCCAACCAGAAAATCGATGATTCCATGGAAAACATCGTTTATACCGGTCACTTCGGAGTGGCAGTTCACAATAAGGTTGAGCCGATGAATTTCCTTTAGCCAATTAATGGATGAAAGAAATTTATCTGTTACTCTGAAGCCAGAGTTTATATTCAAAACCATATGTGAAATGGCCGGACGTGCCTCTAAAATTTGGCTGATTGTTCCCATTTCGTCAGGATATTCGAAATATGGCTGACAAACAATGCCCAGACTTTTCATCAGTGATTCTGTTTCCTCGCTCTCTTTATGGTGGCCGCAAGTAATCACCTCCTCGTCCCATGATGTGATGGAAGATAGAAGCATCAGGAAGGCTTCATTCCTGTTCCCATTTGTTCTGATTAATTCATATCCGGACTGATAAAATCGATCCGGCTCGTAATATCGGTTTGTCCAGGATGGCATAACCTGATTGCAAAAAGAACTGTTTTCCGATAGAGTAATATTCGATTGCAGCATAAGTATAGGTTAATGGTAATTAGGAATAGATCTCTATTAGCACAGGTAAATAACTAATCAACCTGCAATTTTGTTCTTAATTCGTCAAAACAATTTAAGTTTCTGACTACTTAAATTTACTCTGAATGTGTTACCTCTGCATCAAGAATTTGTTAACAGCTTGTTATATTATATTAATGCTGCTACAAATAAGTTACTTTGGAACTCGAAATTTTACCTGTGTCTCTTAATGTATAGACAAATACCTTTGGCTTAACACGTACGATGCCATAGGTTTTTCTCTATGTTTATTGTTATAATAGTTCGTTAAACTTTTTTGTTTCCTTGATTTACAGCCAGATACAAACCTGTCTGTAAAGCATATAAGTAGCTTTAAATCAAGTATATTCTTTTGTCTATTATCTAAAAGTCTTATATTCTAACGATCTATTATTGTTAAAAACTCCACAAAAACGGGATGACTGTTAACGATACAATAAATGCAATGATATTCAGTGGCAGACCAATTTTAACAAAATCAGTGTACTTGTAATTGCCTATTGATTGAATAATCAGATTGGTTTGATAACCAATCGGAGTTGAAAAACTCGCTGACGAGGCCATACAAATGGCCACAAAAAATGGTTTGGGATCAACCCCCATTTGCTGACCTGCTGCCAGTGCAATTGGGAACACCAATGCTGCCGCAGCATTGTTGGTAATGAGTTCGGTAAAAATATTGGTAAGAATGTATATGGTTGCCAATACCACAATGGGACCATGATTTTGAGAAAAACTAATGGCAGTGGAAGCAATCAGCTCTGCCACACCGGAATTTTGCATGGCTTTACTGATTCCCAAAGAGGCGGCAATGGTAATCAGAACATCCCAACTGATGGCTTTAGTATAACGTTGGTGGGGAACAATTGATGTCCACACCATGATAATGGCTGCCAGAGATGCAAACCAGAACATGTCCAGCCTGTTTGGCCCAATTGGCGGCAAATGTTCGCCAATTGTGGCACCTATGACCATCAACAGAACAATAACTGCCGCAAGTATTTTTTTGTTTTTATTGGTTCCGTTGCTCACATCACCAATGTATGAGGTGAGATAAAAAATCTTGGACTCACTCCAGTTTTTGATAAACTGTTCGGTGGCCAGCAAAATAACAGTATCTCCTTCCTGAAGCACAATGTTTTCGATGTTGTCGGTAATGCGTTCTCCATTGCGATTAATGGCCATTACGACAGCCTGATAGTGGTGATAGAAATCAAAGTCACCAATGGTTTGTCCCAACCCCGGAAAACGCGGAGCCAAAACGGCCTCTACCTGTTTAAGTTTTTTGTTTTTTAATGATTCGTCCATGTTGTCTATGCCCTTTAGCTTAACGTATGGACTGTTCATTAAATCATAGAAGGTTTCGGATGTTCCGCGCAATAAAAGCTTATCGTTCTCTTCAATGGTTGTTTCTTCATCTTCAAGATTGTACTCTTTGCCATTGCGCACCAGTTTTTCAATTTTAACCGTTCTCAGGTCAGGAAGAAATCCCCGTACTGGTTTCTGACCAATTAACCGGCTCTTTTCGGTAACATAAACATCATAAAAATACTCTTTGAACTGGTTCTTTGTCATGTGTTTTGCCCGTTTTCCGGGTAAAAGCAGTCCGCCCATCAAAGCAATGTACAAAAGTCCTGCAATGGCGATTGGAAGTCCCACTTTTCCAAGTTCGAACATGGAAAAACCTTTCATGCCATTTTCGAGCATCAGACCATGCACTACAAGGTTGGTTGAAGTGCCAATAAGGGTGCACATTCCGCCCAATATGGCTGCATACGAAAGAGGCATCAGGAACTTGGATGCGGGAAGCTGTAACTTTTCCGACCAGTTTTTTATGATGGGAGCAAATATGACGACTACTGGTGTGTTGTTCAGAAATGCTGAGAAGAATGAAATTGGCAATGCAATTTGCAGATAAAGCCAGTGAATGGCTTTTCTGCGCTTCGGAAGTATCATTCGTGCTGTAAACCGCAGTGCACCTGTTAAGCTGATGCCTTCGCTTACGATAAAAAGCACCGCAACTGTAATCATCCCTCTGTTTGAAAACCCCGAAAGGGCTTCATCGGTACTGATAACACCCATAACCATCAACAGAATCATGGCTGAAAAGAGTATCATTCCCGGCCTGACGAGCTCTTTTATTAGAGCTACAACCATTAATGCAATTACTATGAGTACAACGCAGGCTTCAAATGGCATTTTAAGGATTCGGTTTAGTTGGTTTCAAATTATTCTTTGGCAATTTATTTTGGTTAGAGATTTGAGCATATGATTTCAAGATGTAATTTTAACAAATATTTGAGTTTTCAGAATGGGTATTTTTACCCATTTTGCATACCTAAATAGTAAGGAATTCGACCCAGGAGTAATTTCGAATTGTTATATTTGCTTTAAACAGATTGTTTTTGCTGATTAGTTCCATCAAGAGGGGAAAAAACAAAAAATAGAGAGATGAAGTATGCTGATATAGTGCTGCCGGTACCTTTGCCAAGATTGTTTACCTACGAGGTTCCTACGGAACATCGAGGAACCACAGAATCAGGTCAGAGGGTAGTGGTATCCTTCGGGAAAAAGAAACTTCTGTCTGGAATCATTTTCTCACTTCATAACAACAAGCCAGAAGCTTACGAAACCAAACCTATTATATCCATTCTCGACGACAAGCCCATCGTAACATCAAATCAGTTAAAGCTTTGGGAGTGGATGGCCGATTATTATCAATGTACTTTAGGGGAGGTTTATAAAGCAGCATTGCCATCGGGTTTAAAACTTGAGAGTGAAACCCGGATTTATTATAATGATGAGTTTGAAGCGGAATCCGTATTACCTGAAAAACATCAACAGATATTAGATTTTATTGCTGCAAAAAAGCATAGCACCATCAGTGAAATAAATCAGTTTTCAGGCCTTAAAAGTTGTCACCACATTTTAAAGCAGTTAATTGATATGGATGCCATTGTTGTAAATGAGCAGCTGAAAGGTTCGTGGCGACCGAAAACTGAAGTTTTTCTTTCACTGCATAACGATATGCATAATGAAAATTCTCTTCGTGATGTATTTGAGACCCTCAACCGTGCTCCAAAGCAGCTGGAGGTTTTGATGCTTTTTTTACAGCATGCAGGAGGGGTAGGTGGAGCAATTGCAGGGAAAGAAATTTTGAAAAAGGAATTTGTTTCAATAAACGGCAATGCGGGTGCTGCTATCAATGAGCTTGTAAAAAAGGAAATTCTGGTTCAGACAAAACGCAATGTGGATCGTTTGCTTACCAGTAAAGTTGAGAAAGTTCAGGAATTGAAAATTTTATCGCCTGAACAGCAAACAGCTCTGAAGGAAACCATTGATGGTTTTGGTGAAAATCGACCTGTGTTGTTGCACGGCGTTACATCAAGCGGTAAAACGGAGATTTATATCCACCTGATTGAACAGGTTTTAAAGCAAGGCCAACAGGCTCTGTATCTTTTACCCGAAATTGCGCTTACCACTCAAATAACCAATCGATTGAAAGCTCATTTTGGAGATAAACTTGGAATTTATCACAGTAAGTTCAGCGATGACCAACGAGTGGAAGTTTATAATAATTTGTTGAATAATAAGAGTTACCGGGTTATTCTGGGTGTTCGGTCATCGGTGTTTTTACCTTTTAGCAATCTCGGATTGATCATTGTTGATGAGGAGCATGAGAATTCCTTTAAGCAGTTTGATCCTGCGCCACGCTATCATGCCAGAGATGTAGCTCTTGTGTTGGGTCAGCAATTCAAATCCAACGTTCTGTTGGGAACTGCCACCCCATCCATCGAAAGCTATTTTAATGTTCGTAGTAATAAATACCGGTTGGTCGAGCTCACCACTCGGTATGAAGGAATGATGTTGCCGGAAATCATTGTGGTGAATACCCGTGAGGCGCAGCGAAAAAAAATGATGCAATCTCACTTTTCACCCCAGTTGCTTGAACATATTAAAGAGGCTTTGAGCAATCAGCAGCAGGTCATTCTTTTCCAGAACCGGCGCGGTTTTGCCCCATTTATGGAGTGTATGTCATGTGGCTGGATTCCCAAATGCAAACATTGCGATGTAAGTTTAACATATCATAAACACATTCATCAGCTGATTTGTCACTATTGCGGATATTCATCAAATGTCCACTCAACTTGTCAGGCATGCGAAAGCCCAACTCTGATCTTAAAAGGTTTTGGAACTCAAAAAATAGAGGAGGAGATTGGTCAGATTTTCCCGGAAGCATCCATTGCTCGAATGGATTATGACACAACCCGCTCACGCAAAGGATATGAAAACATCATATCCGGATTTGAGCAGGGTGAATTTAATATTTTGGTAGGTACACAGATGGTGACAAAAGGCCTTGATTTTGATCGGGTCAGCCTGGTCGGCATTTTAAATGCCGACCAAATGTTGAATCATCCGGATTTCAGAGCCTTTGAAAAAAGTTTTCAGATGATGGCTCAGGTGAGCGGTCGTGCCGGACGCAAGCATAAACGTGGTACGGTAATTATCCAGACATCAGATCCGGAACATCCCGTTATCGCGAAGGTTAGAAGTAACAATTACGCGGCCTTTTACCAGGAACAAATCGAAGAGCGGGAACAATTTAATTACCCGCCATTTTACAGAATCATCCATCTCACCATAAAACACAAAAACCAAAATGTGACCAATCAGGCAGCAAATTATCTTGCCGGATTGTTGCGATCCGTATTTGGATCGAGGATTCTTGGTCCGCAAGTTCCGCCTGTAAACAGAATACAAGATCATCACCTGCAAAGAATCATGATTAAATATGAACGGAAGGCTTCTCCATCGCAGGTTAAAAAGCTGATTCGGGATTGTATTAATCAGACATTGGCTAATGAGAGGTGGAAATATGTACAAATTGTTAACGATGTAGATCCTTTATAAAAAAATGCACCATTTGGTGCATTTTTTACATTATGCAAATGCTTTTTACCATTTGCAAATGCTGTTTTTATGAAATACCCTACTTTTGATTTAGAGATAACAAACAAGGAGTAAATCCCTTCCCTTAATCTATTAAACCAAAGCAAAAATACAGGTTGTTGAAAAAGGCACTTTCCGAAACCGGGTTTCCAATTCACACGGTTTTCAGGAGGTGCTTTTTTGTTTGAATACATTATACCTTTTCACTACTGTCAGATAAAAACTTTTTTGTCCATAACAGGACATTAATGCAATTCTAAACATGGTTAAGGATTAATTCGACTTGCCTTCTGCATAGTAAATGATGGTTGCCAAACACCTATAACAAGACTTCAATATTTCTTGTGATAAATGGAAACAAACTCTCGCAATCTAAAAATTTGTTATGCTGATAGTCACAAAAAAGAGATTAGAAAACAAAATTAGGCCTCTCAAATTATTCACTAAATTAGTGAATTAAAATAAAAACATATACCTTTGCATCATAACCAACCTTAAAATGGAGATAGTCTTTGAGAAGGAATATTTAGAACAGCTATATACAGAAGGGAAAGCAAAAGGCAAAAAGCACCGCTTTCCCAAAGGCGTTATCCCCAAATACATACAAACAATTGACAAATTAAGAGCTGCTGGCTGTGTAGAAGATTTATTTCCCATCAAAAGTCTGAATTATGAAAAATTAATTGGCGACAAAAAAGGTCTTGAATCGGTTCGGGTCAATCAACAATATCGAATTGAATTCAAAAGTTCCCTCCAAGGCGAAGAGCCTGACACAATAACCATTTGCTCAATTATTGAATTAAGCAACCACTACAAGTAAAGACACGAATTATGACAACACAAAAAAGTATAGTCCCCCATAAGGCTACACATCCTGGTACACTAATCAAGGACGAACTTGAAGCCAGACCGGAATTAAAGCAAAAGGACTTAGCAAAAGAAATCGGCGTAAAAGCATCTTTTTTAAATGAAATTATTAAAGGAAATCGACCCATTACGGCCGATATAGCAATCCTGCTTGAAGAGGCTCTTGAAATTCCGGCAGACTACTGGATGAAATTTCAATCTCAATTTGAAATAGATAAAGCTCGGGTAAAAGAGAAAAACATTAACAGAATTAAAAACAGAGAAATTTGGAAAGTCATCAAAGAATATGTCCCCGTCAACTATTTTAAGAAGCTGGGATACTTAAAAGACAGTCTTGAAAAAGATATACCTGCAATCAAAGCGATATATAATGTTTCAAGCGTCGATGACCTGGTAACCACCTTTGCAGGTCATAAATTGTCTTTTTACAGAAAATCTGAAAAGCTGCAGGTTGATGAAAAAAACATGCTTGCATGGAGTTCTCTTGCCATGTATGAGGCTAAACAACAATCTGTCAGTGCATTTAATCCGGAAAACATTAATCAACTGTGCCAAAAGCTAAACACCATCTTCTTTGAAAATGACAATACAATTGAAAAGGTGAAATCCACCCTGAATCAATTCGGAATAAAACTAGTGCAGATTGAAAAGCTCGACAAAACTCCGGTAGATGGATTTTCATTTTGGTCTGAAAACAACCCAGCCATTGCATTGACTTTAAGACACAAAAGAATTGACAACTTTGCATTTACCCTTATGCATGAAATTGCACATATCTATTTGCACATAACAACCAATAAAGAAAAAAGCTTTCTGGATTTGACCCTAAAGAACAGTAAAGATGTTTTTGAATCAGAGGCCGATCAATTTGCCCAGGAAAGATTGATACCTGAAGATTGTTGGAAGAATATTAAAAGCAACAAACTGCCCCCGAATGATGATAAATTACTTGAAGTAAGTCATAATTACCAAATCCATCCGGCAATATTACTTGGACGTATTAGTTACGAGATGAACCATTATGCGCTTAAAACCGAAATTGATAAGAGATTGAATTGATTGTATTTCGAAATTAAGGAAATAACTGTATTTTTGTAGGGAAGCGTTATTGTTTCCAATATTTCGAATAAGTATGCTTAAACAGAGTTTACAACATAAATTATTGCAGAAGTTATCGCCACTTCAAATACAGGTGATAAAACTGCTTGAAATCCCAACTGCTCAGCTTGAACAGAGAATCAAGGAGGAGCTGGAGGTAAACCCTGTTCTTGAATATTCAAAGGATAGCCAGAACAACTCTGATGATAATTACGAGGACAACAGCGATGCTCCAGCAGAAAATGAAGTTGAAAAAGATGAGTTGTCCATTGACGATTATATAAGGGAAGACGATATTCCGGCCTATAAACTTCAAAGCCATAACTACTCGAAGGATGATAAGTATGAAGATATTCCATTTTCAACAGGGACTACTTTTCACGAACATCTTGTGGCGCAGCTGGGCCTCAGAATCATGACTGAGCATGAACGAATGATTGCGGAATATATGATTGGCAATATTGATGAAGATGGCTATCTGAGGCGGGAAGTGGATGAGATAATTGATGATTTGGCTTTTTCTCAAAACATTGAGGTAGACGAAAAAGAAGCACTGGACATACTGGAGGTGATTCATGATTTTGATCCGGCAGGGGTAGGTGCACGGGACTTGCAGGAGTGTCTGCTTCTGCAGATTGTTAAAAAGGATCGATCCAACCCGGCCATCGAACATGCATATACTATTCTGAAGAGTCATTTTGAGGAGTTCACCAGGAAACATTACGACAAAATTTTAAAACGTCTTCATTTGGAAGACGCTGAATTGAAGGATGCCATAGATGAAATTCTGAAATTGAACCCCAAGCCCGGAAGTGCTTACAGCAACCCAATGACCAAGACAGTTCAGCATATCATTCCTGATTTTATGCTTGAGGTGGAGGATGGTCAGCTTCAACTTAGTCTAAACTCCCGAAATCTTCCGGAACTACGCGTCAGTCATACCTATTCGGAAATGCTTTCTGATTATCAGGCCAATAAAAAGAATCAGAGCAAAGAGCAGAAAGAGGCCGTGATGTTTGTGAAGCAAAAACTTGATTCTGCCAAATGGTTTATTGATGCCATCCGGCAGCGACAAAACACACTGATGACTGTTATGGAAGCCATTCTTGACTATCAGAAAGAGTATTTTGTTGAAGGAGATGAAACGCGGCTTCGTCCTATGATTCTGAAGGATATTGCGGATGTTACGCAACTTGATATAAGCACCATTTCCAGAGTTTCAAACAGCAAGTACATTCAAACCCATTTTGGGATTTTCCCTTTGAAATATTTCTTTTCTGAAGGTTTACAAACCGATTCTGGTGAGGAGGTCTCAACCCGCGAAATAAAAAAGATTCTGGAAGAGTGTATTGCCAATGAAGATAAGCGGAAACCGCTTACCGACGACCGATTGGCGCAGATACTGAAAGAAAAATCTTATAATATTGCCCGCCGGACTGTTGCAAAATACCGTGAGCAGTTGAATATTCCCGTTGCACGACTCAGAAAAGAGCTTTAGACGATGTTGCGACAAGTCGAAACTCTGAGTGCGGTTTATTTCTCTGGTTTGAATAATGGTTGAGTAGTTGCATTTTGACTTTTTTAAAGAACAATTCATATGAAGCTAGCCAGTAAGATTGTATCCATTCTTTTTCACCCTATGTTGATGCCAACCATTGGGATATATCTGATTTTTCAGGCCGGGACGCATGTTTCGTATATGTCATTGGATGCAAAAAGAATCATATATTTTACTGTGTTTCTTTCAACAGCCATTTTACCTCTTTCATTACTACCTTTACTTTATCAGTTTAAACTGATAAAGAGTTTTAACATGGAAACATCTCGTGAGAGGCTGTTTCCGGTGTTTTTTGCCGGACTTTTTTACTATTTAGGGTATGCTTTATTGAAAAAAATGGGTGTGCCGGGACTCATCGGAAATTTTATGCTTGTAACCTTGCTGGCTCTACTATTAGCGGTTGGCATTACCATTTTTTGGAAAATAAGCATGCATATGATAGGAATTGGAGGTGTAACCGGTGCAGTTATGGCATTGGCTTTAAGGTATGGCCTTGATATGTCGGGATGGATGGTGCTTCTTTTCCTTGCATCCGGCATTACTGCTACAGCCCGTTTGCACCTTGGCGCGCATACGCCGGCACAGGTGTATGCAGGATTTGTGCTGGGATGGAGCGTCGTTTTTGGTTCGGTGTTAATGTAAATTGATCATTGTTCAAATTGAAACCCCAGATTTTTTAGTGTTTTTACGGATTCCTGATTCAGATATGAATCAGGATGAATGATCCATGCCTCAAATTCCCTTCGGATGGGATAGCTACCTCTGATTTTTTCAAAATCTTCGGGATGATTTCTCAGTTTCAGATCGTCATCCTTTATATCATAAGTTGATAAAAAGGCATTTGCCGCAACCAAGGATGGATGTTTATCATGAGCATCAAGGCATATGTAATGATTAGCAGGAGATGGTATTGATTCCGGTGTCCATTCGGTAAGGGGAAATCCTAGCTTTGAGGCCACTTTTTGAACTGCCATTGTGGTGCCGTTTGCTTTTCCATCCATTGAGTAACCAGCAATGTGAGGCGTTGCAATCCAGGTTCTTTTATGCAGCTCAGGATGTATGTGCGGTTCGTTTTCCCAAACATCCAGAACCAGACGTGAAATATCTCCACCATCCAAACCACTCAATAATGCGTTGGTTGAGGTTACCTCTCCCCGTGAGGAATTAATGACAATAGCCCCTCTTTTTAAAAATTTAATTGAATCATTGTTCAGAAGGTGAAAGGTTGCATCAGGACTTTCCATGTTTAGAGGGGTATGAAAAGTTACAATGTCTGATTTATTAAGCAGGGTTTCCAAAGAAGAGAATTTGCCTGAACCTTCCTTTCTCTCCCGTGGGGGATCGTTTAGCAATACTTTGAATCCCAGAGTGCGTGCCAGAGCTTCAATTTTTGAACCAACCATGCCCACACCAACAATACCTAATGTTGTTGATTCAGGCTTTAAACCTTCTTTTATCAGGTGAGCAAAAACAGAAGCAATGTATTGTCGCACAGAGCCTGAGTTACACCCCGGAGAATTACACCACTCAATACCTGCTTTCTCTAACCAGGGAATATCAAAATGATCGGTTCCAATGGTTGCGGTAGCAACTATTTTAACTGATGATTCCTTAAGCAATTGTTCATTACACTTTGTTCTTGTGCGGACAATTAACGCATCGGCATTTTTCACATGTTCCGGCTGAATATCTTTTCCGGGGTAGTATTCAACGGTTGCATATGGTTCAAATACTCCTTTTAGGAAAGGGATTTTATCATCGGCTACTATCTTCATCTTGATCTGGAAGTGTTTGTTAAGTCTTTCTGATAATCAAATTTAGTGGTTTTAATGCAAAGAATTGTCGTAAGAATCAATTTAGTTTTTAAATTTTATATAAAAGTAAATTATACATAATCATTTGAAAAGCCTTGTCTCATGGGGTTATATTCCTTCAAATCAATTTAAAGTGATGAAAGTTGATTTTTTAGGTTCTAAGAAAAAAGCTATTTTTGTATTTAACTTTCCTTTTTTGTGGTGGTATTATCCATAAATGTCCACCTATAACTACATAATAATGAATTAAATTTGCATAAATCTTAAATAATAGTCACAAAACATGAGTAAAGAGATTGGAATAAGAGCTTCAGATAACATTCGTATATTGTCTGCAGCAATGGTAGAAAAGGCAAAATCAGGTCATCCCGGTGGAGCTATGGGCGGTGCAGATTTCGTGCACATCCTATTTTCAGAATTTCTAAACTACGATCCCAACGACAGAGGCTGGATCAATAGAGATCGCTTCTTTTTGGATCCTGGTCATATGTCACCCATGCTATACTCTATTCTGGCACTAACCGGAACATATACCATGGAGGAACTGGCCAACTTCAGACAGTGGGGCAGTCCAACACCCGGACACCCAGAAGTTGATATCCCTCGCGGGGTTGAGAATACATCAGGACCTCTGGGACAGGGTCATACCATGGCCGTTGGAGCTGCTATAGCTGAACGTTTTCTGGCTGAACGTTTTGGAGAATGGCTTCAACATAAAACCTATACTTTCATTTCTGATGGTGGTATTCAGGAGGAGATTTCTCAGGGAGCTGGTAGAATAGCCGGTTATTTGGGATTGAGCAACCTGGTGATGTTTTATGACAGCAACGATATACAGCTGTCAACTGAAACCAATGCTGTAACCATTGAAGATACAGAAAAAAAATACGAAGCCTGGGGTTGGAAAGTTAAAACAATTGATGGGCATAACCATGATGAAATAAGAGCTGCTTTAAAAGAAGCTGCTGCTGAAACAGAAAAGCCTTTCCTGATTATAGGAAAAACCATTATGGGTAAAGGTGCTGTTAAAGAAGATGGAACATCTTTTGAAAAGATGGTAAGCACACATGGACAGCCTTTGAGTGCGGCTGGTGCCTCTTTCGCAAAAACCATTGAAAATCTTGGTGGTGATGCTGAGAATCCTTTCGTAATATTCCCGGATGTGGCTGAATTTTACGCCAAAGTAAATGAAGAGAAAGCAAAAATAGCTCGTGAACGCAAAACTGCACAGCAAGAGTGGGAGCTTAAGAATCCTGAACTAGCGGCTAAATTTAACAAATTCTTCTCAGGAGAAGTGACAGGATTTGACTTCTCTGCTATTGAACAGAAAGCCAATGATGCTACCAGATCTGCATCAGCTAAAGTTTTGAGTGAATTTGCAGGAAAGGTTGAAAACATGATCGTTATGTCTGCTGACCTTGCAAACTCTGATAAAACTGACGGTTTCCTAAAGAAAACAACTTCTTTCACAAAAGGAGATTTTTCAGGGTCATTCCTTCAGGCAGGTGTTGCTGAGTTGACCATGGCTGCCATTGCTAACGGTATGGCGTTGCACGGTGGAGTTATTCCTGTATGTGGTACTTTCTTCGTGTTCAGTGATTATATGAAGCCTGCTGTTCGTTTGGCTGCTTTAATGGAGCTTCCTGTTAAGTATGTGTGGACACATGATGCTTTCAGAGTAGGAGAAGATGGCCCTACGCACCAACCGGTAGAACAAGAGGCGCAAATCCGTTTGTTGGAAAAACTGAAAAACCACAAAGGCCACAACAGTATGTTGGTTGTTCGTCCAGGCGATGCCATTGAAACCACAGTTGCATGGCAAATGGCTATGGAGAATAATGCCACACCTACTGCATTGATTCTTTCTCGTCAAAACATCACCAATCTTCCTGAAAATAGTTATGAGAAGTCTCTTCAGGCCAAGAAAGGTGCATACATTGTATGCAAAGATGAAGGAAAGATTGATGTTGTTCTTGTTGGAAACGGCTCTGAAGTATCTACACTTGTTGAAGGTGCAAAATTATTGCGTGAGAAAAAAGGGTTGAAAATCCAGATTATCTCAGTACCTTCAGAAGGTTTGCTAAGGAATCAACCAAAAGCTTATCAGGATGAAGTATTGCTTCCCGGAACGCCTAAGTTTGGATTAACCGCTGGTCTTCCTGTGAATCTTGAAGGGCTTGTAGGTGCCGATGGAGTTGTAGCAGGATTGGATCATTTCGGATATTCTGCTCCTTTCACGGTGTTGGATAAAGAGTTTGGTTTCACCGGAGAGGCGGTATTTGAAAAAGTTGTTTCTCTGCTGAATAAATAGCAGATTTTATAACAAATATTTATTGCACTACAACGGGACGGCTTCGCGAAGCCGTCCCGTTTTTTATATACCCTTAAGAATTATTGTATAAAAATTGAATCTTATAAACAAAATGAGCAATTATCTGAAAAATAACTATATTTGCTTCTATTGAGAGATTATTGATAAGATATTTGTTTTTATTAAATAATAATAATCCGCCATTCACAAAAACTGTTGAATATGGAAAATTATTTACTGGATCTGATTAAAGAGAACAATCGTATAATTATTCCCAATTTCGGAGCATTTATTGTTTCCCGAGAAAAGGGTCAGAATATATTGTTTAATAATTTTTTGAGCTTTAACGACGGCTTGCTCATTAGTCATATTTGTGCGGTTGAAAGCATTGATTCTGCTGCTGCTGCTCAAAAAGTTGAGGAGTATGTCAATACCATCAAAAGCTCTTTGGATTCCGAGGGAGTATATACCATAAAAGGTATTGGCGTTTTTACTAAAGATGATAATGGAGTTTTAAGATTTGAGCAGGAGGCGAGTGCCGCTCAGGAAACTGATTCGTTAAAATCCCATACATTGGAAAATGTGGACGGCACAGTTATTTCCGATGAAGATTTATTGGATCTGGATACTGATGATGTTGAGGATAAAGCCATCAGACCAAAGGAGATTCCTGATGAACATAAAAAATATACTGCACCTGTGACACCTCCGGTTGAGAAGAAGCCTGTAGAGCCAAAACCCCAGCCGGTTAAAGAAAAACCGGCAGTTGTTCAACCCAGAGTGAAATCTACTGTAAAGGAAACTAAAGAGAAGGTAATAGTGGAAAAGAGAGACCGGTTTCCGGTTTGGCTCATCGCGCTGATCATTGTCCTTTTACTGCTTTTGGCAGGAGCATATTTATGGTTTTTCACATCCTTGTTTGTTAAAGAAGAAATTCCTGTAGAACCGGAGCCAATCGAGATAGTTGAGGAGCCTGAGGTGGTTGAAAAAGAGCCGGTTGAAACAGAGACAGAGAAGGAAATTGTTCCACCAGTTATAGGAACTCGTCAGCACCATGTAATCGTAGGAAGTTTCAGAGAGGAAGCACCTGCCATTCAAATGATGAACAGACTTTCTGAAAGGGGAGTAAAGACAGCCTCCATTCTGCCTTACGAGGGACGATTTCTGGTTAGTGCAGAGTGGTATCCTTCGGTAAATCGTGCCTTGCAACGACAGGAAGAGCTACTGGATGAGTTGCAAATGGAGAATTGGGTTCTCTCGCTCACCGTTAGGTAGCGTGGATGCGATACAGGTTTTTGCCTGAATAATTTCGTTATGATGGAAATTTTACTGCCTGGCATAATTGTTTCCTACGCTTTGGTTATTCTGCTGTTGCGTTACGGTTGGTACAGTAAAGCTGATATTGAATACAAAGATGTAAATTGTAATCTGTTTATATCTGTAATCATTCCTTTTAAAAACGAAGCCGAAAATTTGCCGTTGATATTGAGGCAAATTGAAAAGCAGAGTCTTCCATCTGAAAAGTTTGAATTGATTCTGGTGAATGACCATTCAACTGATGATTGGCATCAACGGATACTTAATCTTTCAAACCTGAAAATTATTAATTCACAAAATTGCGGTAAGAAAGCGGCAATTGCCACAGGAATTGATCAGGCACAAGGTCAATATATTGTCACCGCCGATGCAGATTGCGTTATGGGGGAGGAGTGGCTGGAATCTATTGCTAAGTGGATTCGATTAACCAATGCTGATATGCTGGCAGGTCCTGTTACAATTGAAAGTGACGGGTCGTTTATTCAAGATTTTCAAGCCATTGATTATTATGCATTGCAAATATGTGGTGCAGGTGCAATTCAACTTGGACATCCTCTTTATTGCAGCGGAGCAAATCTTGTTTTTAAAAAGAATCGATGGATTGAATTGAATGGGAAACAGGATGGAAAACATATCGCATCGGGTGATGATGTGTTTTTAATGCACGCTTTTAAGACGGCAGGATTGAAAATTGATTTTCTAAAAAGTAGCAAAGCCCTTGTTTACACAAGGGCTTTATCTGAATGGTCTATGGTGTTGCGTCAACGATCCCGTTGGGGCGGAAAAACAACAACATATAGCGATTTGAGCTCAAAAATATTGGCAGTTTTGGTGTTGTTTACCAATTTGTCACTTTTAATCCAACTATTTTTAATCCCGTTTTATACTCAATTTATCCCTATCCTTCTCTCAAGTTTCATCATAAAATACGCTGCTGATGTTTTAATTCTTTCATCAGGAAAAGGTTTTTTCCATGTTAAATTAAAGCATAAACGAACACTGGTTTTCTCTGTTCTGCATCCGTTTTGGATTGTATTGGCAGCATTTCATGGCTTTTTCAGAAGCGATTCCTGGGACTGATTAATGGTTGTTGGTTTTTCTGAGTTTCCCGCCAAGTACTATCCCCGCTGATACCAATACCAGATTCTTAATAATATATTGTCCTTCTAGCGTAGGTGCATAAGGCACACGTGTAAATACATCCTCCGGAAATAGGAAAATGGGGGTAAATGTACCTGCCATTTGAAGAAACAGTAAAAACAATGTTTCACGCATGAATTTACCAGAAATCAGACCAATTCCAATCAATACTTCCCATAGAGCCAACCCATTTATGATTAAAACTTCCGAGATTAAACCAAAGGTCATTTTGTCAATGGTGTTTACTGCCAAATCATGAGCGGGACTTAGTCCCGGAAAAAATTTTAGAATTCCGAACCAAAAGAAGATGATTCCAATGGAGATTCTTAACAGTAAATATCCATTTCTTGACATCCATTCAATGATCACCGGATCAACTTTTTGATACCACTTACCTCTTAAAATTGTCATGTTTTTATAGTTATATGTCCACAAACTAAACATTAAGAATGTCTGATTGGTTCATTTTTATTAAGGAAAGAAAACATGGTGAAATGGTAGAGATTGTTGCAGGAATAAAAAAAGGATTACAAAACAGAGTTTGTAATCCTTTATGACGGTGGGCCCAGCTGGGCTTGAACCAGCGACCCCCTGATTATGAGTCAGGTGCTACTAACCAACTGAGCTATGGGCCCTAAAAACAAATATTGTATATTTGTTTTTCGCGATGCAAAAATACAAAGAAATTCGAGATAAGAAAGTAATATCAAAATAAAAAATTACCTGAATGAAGATTTTAAACATCATTTTTGACTTGGGTGGAGTTATAATTGACCTGGACGTTGAGAGAACTTACAAAACTTTTAAAAACTACATAAGCGATAAATACCTTGAATTAGAGTATGGGTACATAAAGCATCCTGTATTCAGACAATATGAAACAGGAGCAATTAGTGACGATGAATTTATTGGAACACTGGTAAATTTAGCTGGTAATGAAATCACAGCGCAACAAGCTGTTGATGCCTGGAATGCCATGTTGGTTCAAATTCCTGATGAAAGAATCAGGCTGCTGGAATCACTGAAAAGTGATTACAGGTTATTTATTTTGAGTAATACCAATGAAATACATACACAAAAGTTTGAATCCATGGCAAATGGTTATAATAAATTAAGTGATTTATTTGAATCGGCCTGGTATTCACATTTAATAGGAAGCCGAAAGCCTGAGCGGCAGGCATTCCAAACGCTGATAGACAGGTGTAATATACTTCCCGAAGAAACTCTGTTTGTAGACGATTTGGAGAACAATATAAGTACAGCCCGCGACATGGGTTTTCAAACGCTCCATGTTACTCGCGGGCTGAATATTGTAGAATGGTTTAAAGACAATCCTTTATAAGAATTATCTTTTTACAAGTAACCAAACATTTTCTTTTCCTTCCTGGTTTCTTTCGTTGTTAAGGGTTCTTAGTGCCTCTCTTTTGTCATTAAATGACATATATGAAACCCGGTAGAAGTTGCTATTTGGACCATGATTGCGTTGAATGATTTCTGATCGCATCCCTCTGTTTAGTAAATCCGATTGGCAACGTTGTGCGTTGTCGTATTCAACAAAACTGGCCGCAATTAGAAAGTATTTGTCAGGTTCAGGCACATATACCGGTTCTTCAACTACTTGCTCCTGATATAACGTGTCAGGTTCAGCAACTTCGACTACCTCTTCTATAACTGGCTCTGGTGGAGGGGCTTTTTCTGCTTTTTCTTTACACGCACCAAATGCCAATAGAGCAATTCCTGTTATTAGAAATATTCCTTTCATAATAATTTGTTTTAGGGGTATTCTTCAAATTAATACACAAATATACTGCATAATAAAGAAGAATGCATATTTCCAGACTTTTTTTATTCATTTTCGAATGGTATCATTTTTTCTTTCGTTTTGGAGTGCTCGTGGCTTTAAAACTGGAGCTTCTCTGATTTCAAAAAAAATTGCACCCAATCCGAGCAGTATTATACTGCTCGGATTGGGTGCGATATGGTCTATATAAATAAGAATTGTGAAATTCTCATTTTAGTGGTTACTCAGCCTCTTTGACTTCCAGGCTAAAACTTAATTCATCATCCTCATTATATCTGAAGACCTCAACATAAATATATCCTGTAGTGGTTGTAAGCTCTTTTGAATTTCCTTCAATTAGCTCATTGTCTCTGTCGCGTATCCGGAACTCTGTTTTTTGGTTTATACCATCGATGGGGAAAGGAACATCTGTTACCAATACTTGCAGGTATTGCAACCTCGACGGTAGATCAGAAAAATCCGTACTGACGTTGAAAACCCTTACATTATAGGTTTTGTTTGGTTCAGCTTTGATGTAATAGCGATACTGCGTAATTTGTGTATCCAAAGTATCCACTATGTTTTGAGTTGAATTGTCAATTACTTGATTCAAATTTATGCGAACAGGATTGCTATTTGAGCCTTGTGCACTGTTTTGATCGTGCAAATCTTCTAAATTTCCAGAGTCTGGCTGATCCTGATCTCCATTTTGGTCTTCATCTTCATCATTGGGTTCATCGGCCACTGGAGGCTCAACTTCCCTGATCTTTTCAGAGATTATCACCAATTCCTCACCTTGAACTGCTGTTGACAGCTTTTGAGTAAGCTTATTTCCATTGATTATAAAGTGGGTTCTTTCTACTCGCTCACTTCCGGTGTAGCTGATAATTAAAGTATCCCTGTTTATCGAATAGCTTCCGGTTTTTGTATATTGATCTAAAGTGTCTTCATTGTTCTTAACCTCGTAATAGGTGTAAAGGTTATTATCAAACAGCATGTAGGGCTGTATATTCTCATTATCTTCAGGGAACATAATGACCCAACTGTCATCTTCATTGCTTTGAAACCTTTCTTCCAGTATCTTCCATAGACCTTCAATACGGACGACTTCTTCTTTTTTGCTGTCGCTGCTGCAGGAGGCAAGCACAAAAACCAGTGCCACGGAAAGAAGGATGTATTTAATATATATTTTCATGAGCTTCTAATTATTTTTTAAGGTCGTAAAGATTATGCCGCCACACTTTCCGTTGTGAGCACATATTGACAAAGTCAATATGTTGGCGCGTTTCTTTGCTGTTCCCTTATTGGTTTTAGGTGAATTGATTTATTCTTGTTCTGTTATTTCAAGTTTGAATTGGATGCTCTCCTGAAAACTGAAAAATTCGATATACAAACATTCTGTTGCAGGAGTTACGGTCATTTGACCCGATGTTTGGTTGTAATGAAATCTGGACTCCTTTAAAATATAGTCGGTTACAAACTCCTCTTTAATGATGACATCCATATAATGATACTTTTCGTGAATGTCCTCATCATAATCGGCAGATATTTCAGATATTGATATGTTGTACTTTGCGTAAGGTTTAACCTGAAGATAGTATCTGTATAAGAATCCATTTTCAGTATCATCAGGTAAAGCTCCTTCTACAATTACATCCGATTCAATCAACTTAGGATTCAATTTTGATCCAACTCTTGCATCTCTCTGGTGCCTTGCTGCACAAGTAGGGATATCCTCATCATCTCCGTTGTCATCCTTATCTTCGTTCTCTTCATCTTTGTCGTCATTACCGTCATTTTCACCATCACCCGGAATAGCGTCCCATTGGGCAACCCGTTTCTTTAAGGTGGGGTGGTCATCGTACATCAAAGTTAAAGTTGTGGTATTGATGAGGTATTCAGCCGTAGTTTGTTTACCATTTATTGAAATGGTTACAATATTACCTGAAACAGAATATGATCCTTCTTCGACGGTTTCTTTTTCGGAATCTTCTATCTTAATTTTACTGTATTTAAGATTCTCAAAAATAAGATATCTCTGCACCTGATCGCTTGAATGGTATTTCTCTGTTTTATAAGGTCTCTCAACAGAGCCATTATCTTCTCCTTCATTGTCTGTTTCATCGTTACCGCTATCCGTATCCTTGAGACCAGATGAAGTATCCGAAGAAACATCGGTATAAATTTCTTCCTCAGAAATTCTCCAGATTCCTTCAATGTAGACTGTGTCATCAGACTTTTTACTGCTGCTACAACTTTGAACAGATGCCACTAAAAATGTACAAATGATGGCAAAAGAGGTGATTTGTAAAATGTTTCTCATTTCGATTATAAATTTGTTTGTTAAGGTTCCCATTATTACGTATTTGGTTCGCAAAGGTTATATTTTTTTTAATACTCAAATCATTATAGCACTAACATTTTCTATTTAATCGATAAATAATTCTCTGTCGAATATGCGCTTACTGTGTTGAATTGAGCCAATAAATTAACGGTTTTGTAACACGATTTTTATCCGGGGTTAACCATTTGAACATAGATTTGCATGCGTCAATTTATTATACAACGCAGCTCTCACAATTCTTTCGAAAAGCTTTTTTTAATTGGATGATTTATAAAAGGTGAAACCCAAAACATTAATTGAATATGAAAAAACTATCTTTATTTATTATTTTAATGACACTGCCAATGCGGTGGTTGTCGGCTCAGGATGCAAACCTGAAGGCGTTTTATACCCTCAATCTTATTCGTTATGTTGGTTGGAATCAAAAGGCTTTAGACGGAGATTTTGTTATTTCTGTTGTTGGTAACAAAGACGTTGCTGAGCAACTTCGGATACACTCAGCGGGAAAGCGTTTTGGTCATCAGTATTATGCCATTAGAGAGTACGATAAGGTAGAAGATGTAAATTTTGGACAGGTGGTTTTTATTGGTAATGATATCTCTTTGTCGACCAACAGCCGGCAATTGCTTGAAAAAGCACGAAATTTTGGTGTACTTATTATTACCGAATCCGAAGGGATGATTAATCAGGGTGCTGCAGTTAATTTTGTGCACCGCGATGAGGGGTTACGCTTTGAACTTAACGCTAGAAACGCGGGATATGCAAACCTACAGTTCAGCTCCCGGCTTGAAGCGATGTCGGCTGCCATTAACCTTCGATAAAATATTGTTGTATTTTGTAACCATATTGTAATATTTCTGAAATAAGTGTGTAATTATTTGAAAATAGTTTTGTCATGTGAAACTAAAAAACAATGAAACAACTTTATTACTTTAAATCGACAAAAATGAAGAAATTATTATTTAGAACAGCAATTTTGAGTATGCTGTTATCAGTAATCATGACAAGCAATATTGAAGCACAGGAATTCAGAATTCGCGGACGTTTGCATATGGATTCTTTTTTCGGACTTAGTGACGCAGAAGAGTTTTCAAACGGGTTTAATAACCGCAGAGCTCGTTTAGGTGCAGGTGGTACAATTAATGACAAATGGGATGGTCGCATTGAATTGGATTTTGCTGATGAAAGTCTTAGTGCTAACGATTTTCGGTTGAGAGGAAAATTTGGCGAAAGCGGACGTTTATGGATTGGCCAATTTAAGGTTCCTCAAGGGTTAAACCAGCTGACCAGTTCTAACGAGATTACATTTATCGAAAGATCTTCCATCAGCAATATCATTGCTCCGGCTCGTAGAATGGGTGTTGCTTTTGAACAAGGTTTTGGCGATGCAGGATTTAAAACCATGGTATTTGGTCGCGCTTTGGGAGAGAGAGGTATTTTCCAAACAGATGAAGATGGCTACCATAACAACATGCCACTTGGTATTGCTTTGCGCGGATTTTACGGAGCCCCTGTTGGCGAAGGTGTATTTCACGTAGGTGCTTCGGTAGTATATGAAGATTTTAACGACAACAACGGACTCCGCTTACGCGATCGTCCGGAAGCACGTGACTCCAGAGGAGGAGCAGTTCGCTTAATTGATGTCAGCCTTCCAAATGCTGAGAATACCACCAAATTCGGTCTTGAGTTGTTATTCATCAGCGGAGCATTCTCAATAGAAGGAGAATATATGCAAATGGGAGTAAGCAATGTAGATATGGATGATGCTTCATTCTCAGGCTACCACGTACAAACAAGCTATGTATTAACCGGAGAAAGTCGCAGTTACTCAAGTGGTGCTGTTGGTGGAATCCGTCCAGCTAATGAGTCTGGCGCATGGGAAATTGCTGCTCGCTACAGCGTAATGGATCTTAATGATGATATTTACCTGGGTGGAAAACAAAGCACCATTACTTTTGCTTTGAACCACTATGTAACAAACCGCCTCAGATTTATGGCCAACGTTATCTATGTTGACATCGACAGAGGTGACTATGATAAGAGTCCTCTTCTTGGGGTATTACGAGCCCAGTATAACTTCTAGGGTAAAGTCAACCATATACCTAGCGCGTTTGGCGTATCCCCCTTGGGGGCTAGGGGTGAGCGAGGGAGACAATTCAGATGAAACTTGACATTAGTTTCCGTTCTTTGTAAATAAGCAGGCACTTTTTGTTTAAGTATTTGGTTCAGCTACATTATTAAGTGCCTGCTTATTTTATTCTAATTATTTATATAGAATAATAATTCTATATAAATACCAGCCAATACATTTTTCTAAAGAATTAATTCATTCAAATTTATATGAAACAAGTTCCGATGTTTCGGGATCTGTTTCATAACACCTTCACCAAACAAATTTTAGTTATGAAATCAAGCAAAAGAAAATCATCGTTTTTCGCATCAATTGCCTTATCTGCAGCAATGATGTTTTCTGTTTCGTTAAACACCCAAGCCCAGGCAACCAGAGTTGACTTGCTGGGTGCAGGAGCTTCTTTTCCCGCTCCATTGGTAACCGCAATGGCCGACCAATATCGCACAGTAACAAATGGTCGTGTTACAGTAAACTATCAGTCCATTGGTTCCGGAGGCGGAATTCGTCAGTTCGTGGAGCAAACCATTATGTTTGGAATGACAGAGGCTTTCCTTTCTGATGAAATAGTTGGGAACATTGAGCGTTCAACCGGAGGAAAAGCTTTCAACATGCCCATTACTCTTGCCGACGTGGTTCCTACTTATAACTTACCCGGAGTTGATAAAGGTTTGGTATTTAATGCTGAGCTATTGGTTGATATTTATCTTGGAAAAATCACCAGATGGAATGATGCCAAAATCAGAGCGCTTAACCCCGGAAAGAATCTGCCAAATCTGCCTATTACTGTCGTTCACAGATCTGACGGTTCAGGAACTACCAACATCTGGACGAGCTATTTTACCAGAGTGTCCGACGAGTGGAAAAACCGTGTTGGAATGGGAACCAGCGTAAACTGGCCAACAGGTGTAGGCGGAAACGGTAACGAAGGAGTTGCCGGAGTGGTTAAAAATATGCCTGGTGCCATCGGTTATAACAGTTTGGCATATGCAATATTAAATGATCTGGCTTATGGTTCTGTTATCAATGCATCAGGAAACACCATAGAGCCCAGTTTCGCTGCTACCACCGAAGCTGCAAACATTGAATTACCTGATGATACTCGCATTCTTTTCACCAATACCCCAGCTCCCAATGGTTATCCTATAGCTGGCTTTGCCTGGATGTTGGTTTACGAGCATCTTGATAAAAACAACGCCATCACCAATCGTCGTCAGGCTGAAGAGTTAATTCGCTTTTTAATCTGGAGTATTACCGATGGACAGGAATTGTCTGAAATGTTAGGATATGCAAGATTACCTCAAGCTGCCATTGACAAAAACAAAGCCATGATTAAGCAAATGAAGTGGAGAGGAGAGTTGATTGGTCAGCAAATATTGAATGAAAAATAGCCAATCTGAATGTAACATTATATGTTTAAAACCGGAACGTGAAAACGTTCCGGTTTTTTTAATCGAAAGTAAATCAGAGAAATACAAGTATTCTATTGTAACAATTATGTAACAAATGTGTAACCATCTGGTAATAATTGCACCATAATATTGTAATTGAAAATAAAGAGGTAACGGCCTCTCACAAATCAGAAATTTCAAAATAAAAATGATATGCAAAAGAGAAATTTAAGAAACTTATTGCCCGTGATGGCAATCATGTTATCAGTAGCTATTTTTTCTGCCTGTGGCGGAAGGTCAGGTTCTGAGAGTTCAGATGAAAGAAGAGCTGCAAGAGCCGCACGTGTGGATGTTCTGGGAGCAGGTGCTTCTTTTCCTGCACCACTTGTAACTGCTATGGCTGATGAGTATCGTCAGGCAACTGCAAACCGTGTTACCATCAACTATCAATCGATTGGTTCAGGTGGAGGCATTCGTCAGTTTGTTGAGCAAACCATCATGTTTGGGATGTCAGAAGCATTTTTATCCGATGAGGTAATGACCAATGTTGAATCAAGCACAGGCGGAAGAGCATTTAATATGCCCATCACGTTGGCTGACGTTGTTGCTACATACAATCTTCCCGGAATTTCCAAAGGTTTGATTTTTAACTCTGAAGTTTTAGTTGAGATATACCTTGGAAAAATTACCAGATGGAATGATGCAAAAATTAAAGCGTTGAATCCGGATCAAAATTTACCAAACCTACCCATTACTGTTGTTCACCGTTCAGACGGTTCAGGAACCACAAACATCTGGACCAGTTATTTTAGTCGGGTATCTGATGAGTGGAGAGACCGCGTTGGAATGGGAACAAGCGTAAACTGGCCTGTAGGCGTTGGTGGAAATGGAAATGAGGGCGTTGCCGGTGCTGTTCAGAACACTCCCGGAGCCATTGGTTACAACAGTTTATCTTATGCCTTATTGAATAATATGTCTTACGGATATGTTATAAATGCAGCCGGGAACGTTATTCCTCCTTCTTTTGCAGCGACAACTGAAGCTGCAAACATAGAACTTCCTGCGGATACACGTATTCTATTTACAAATACTCCTGCACCTCAAGGATATCCAATTGCCGGCTTTGCCTGGATGTTGGTATATGAGAATCTTGATAAGAATAACGCTATTGCTAACGAATCAGAGGCAGTAGAACTTATTGAATTCCTGATTTGGGCTATTACCGACGGACAGGAACTTTCTGAAGGATTGGGTTATGCACGACTTCCTCAGGCTGCCATCGACAGAAATTTTGAGATGATTAAGCAGTTGAAATGGAATGGCGAAAAGATTGGTGAAAAAGTTCTTAACAGAGTTCTTAATTCATAGATAAATTAATTAAACCGATACTGCACCATGGGAGCAGTATCGGTTTGGTTTTATATTCAGATTGGAAAAAAATGAACGAATCTACAAAGGAGATACTGGAAAGGCCTTTGCACGGGGTTTATAGATGGTGGGGAGATCGGGTTTTTCTTGCCGTAGCTGTAATACTTGGAATTTCGATTATTGCACTTGGGGTCACAATGGCCTGGGTACTCTTCCGCGAAGGAAGTATGGCCATCAATGAGTTTGGAGTGTGGGGATTTATGAAAGGAAGAGTATGGGATCCGGGTGTAAATTTTGTTTTTGGTGCGCTCCCCTTTCTTTTTGGTACTTTGGTTACCAGCATTGGAGCATTGGCCATTGCCTTTCTGCCTGCCATTGCCATTGGGATATTTATAGCTGAATACGCTCCCCGCTGGCTGGGAGGAATTATTGAGAACCTTATTCATCTGATTGCTGCAATCCCCAGTGTAGTAATTGGTATTTGGGGAATATTTGTTTTCGCGCCCTGGATGCGCGAAAAAGTATATATGCCTGTTTTTTTATGGGCATCTGAAAATGCTCCTTCGCTGCTTCCAATCATTGGCACACCCATTGGCTATGGAATGACTACAGCGACTATAATTTTGGCGTTGATGATTATTCCTTATACAACAGCACTAACGAGAGACGCCATTCGCCAAGTACCAAAAGAGCAGAGAGAAGCTGCATATGCTTTAGGTGCTACAAAGTGGGAAGTGATTCGCATGGCTGTTTTGCCTTATGCAAGAGGTGGAATTTTATCGGGAGCCATTCTCTCATTTGGTCGAGCCATTGGTGAAACCATGGCGGTTGCCATGTTAATTGGAAATAAAAACACATTCCCATTCTCCATTTTCGGACCGGCAGCCACCATGCCATCGGTTATTATAAACGAATTCAGGGAGGCAGTTGGGAATCTGCACTTATCAAGTTTAATGGCCGTTGGATTGGCCTTGTTCGTGATTTCGTTGATAGTTAATCTTATTGCAGCATATATTATTAGAAAACATTCAATAACCGGAGGACAAGCAGTTTAGAACCAACTGTGAGCTTTCGGATACAATAGCTTAAGGACACTTTGTCCCATAGAACGGAAGACAAGGACAAATAATATTCAGATGAAGACATTAAGAAGAAGACAAATACAGGATAAAATAATGGAGGGGTTGCTGGTGGTCAGTACCATTACCATCTTGATTCCTCTGCTCATTATAATTGCTTATGTTGTTTACAATGGCTTTGGAGCGCTTAACTGGAGTTTTTTTACCGAAGAGCTCGGGTCACCTGCCAGGGCTATGCAGGGACAGCCAACAGGATTGGTTCATACCATGATTGGAACATTGGTAGTTGATTTCATAGGGCTTGTTCTAGCGGTTCCAGTAGGAGTAGGTGCCGGTATTATGTTGTCAGAATATCCGGAGCATAAACTGAATCCAATTCTGCGAATTATGAACGATACCCTGAATGGCATGCCTGCCATTTTGAAAGGATTGTTGGCTTTTGCTTTGATTGTGAAACCCATGGGAACATTCTCCGGCCTGGCTGGAGGGGTGGCTCTCGCGTTTGTGATGATTCCTATTATTGCAAGAACCACAGAAAGTTCTCTGATGACCATCCCATGGTCAATTCGTGAAGCTGGATTAGCAATCGGGTTACCTCGTTGGAGGGTTGTTTTGTCAACTGTAATGCCTGCGGCCAAAACCGGACTGGTTACCGGATTCCTTATCGCGTTTGCACGAGCAGCCGGAGAAGCGGCACCGCTGATGTTTACCTCTTTCGGGAACAATTATCTCCCCAACCATTGGACAGGAATGATTTTTGGCCCTGTTGATACTTTGCCGCAACGGCTTTACAGTCTGGCCATCAGTCCATACGCACAATGGCATCAGATGGGATGGGCAGCGGCCATCGTATTGCTCTCTTTTGTGATTATATTATTTGTCACTGCACGGTTATTAACACGTCAAAAGAATTACTAAAATGGAATTACTTTCAATGGAAAATAAGGTAAAAACCGAAAATATAAAGTCTTCAGCTATGACAACAACAAACGAAATTGAAACCACCGTTGAGAAAAAGGAGACTTCCAGAGTCAGGATGGAAGCAAAGAACCTGACCATAAAATATGGAACCAATGTGGCGGTGAGAAATCTCTCAATGCCCATCTATAATGAGAAGGTAACAGCACTGGTAGGTCCATCCGGATGCGGAAAAACCACTTTCCTCCGTTCTTTGAACCGCATGCACGATTTAACCAAATCCGCCCATATAACGGGCGAGGTCTTGCTCGATGGAAACGACATTTACGACCCGAAAGTAAACCCGGTGACCATACGCCGAAAAATTGGGATGGTTTTTCAAAAACCCACACCGTTCCCTACCATGTCAATTTACGACAATGTTGTTGCGGGACTAAAATTGGTGGGGATACGAGACCGAAAGTTGCTTAACGAGGTGTGCGAAATTGCTCTAACACAAGCAGCGCTATTTGATGAGGTTAAGGACAGACTGAATGCTCCAGGCGGGAGTTTGTCAGGTGGTCAGCAACAAAGGCTATCGATTGCAAGAGCTCTGGCCATCAAACCTGAAGTTATTCTGATGGATGAACCAACCAGTTCATTGGATCCCAAATCAACGATGAAGATTGAAGATTTGATTGTTGAGTTGAAAAAGAAATACAGCATCGTTATAGTTACACACAACCTTGCCCAGGCTGCACGGATATCTGATTATTCTGCATTTATGTATCTTGGAGATTTGGTTGAGTATGGTAAAACCAAAAAGATGTTCCAAAACCCCGAAGATAAGAGAACTGAAGAGTACCTGACAGGAAAATTTGGTTGATGGATGACCTTCATTATCTTAATTCTGTATTAAAATTTAATATCTTAGGAAATAAATCCTGAAAAAATGAGTGTTAAAAAAGAAAAGGCTTTAGCCGACCTGAATAAAGAGTTTGAATCATATTCAAACTTACTTTTGAAGCAGTTACGTCTTCTTGAAACCATCATCGAAACAGATGGAGGCACTGTCTCTGATGAGCATTTTAATGAAATAAAGAAGAACGAAAAAGAAATTGATAAATTTGAGGTGAAACTGAGCGACGATATCATCAATATCATTGTTCTTTATAACCCGATGGCTGCGGAACTGAGATTGTTGATGGCAATGTATCGCACATCTCTGAATGTTGAGAAAATTGGCGACATGGTCGCCAATATCATCCGTAACATTAAAAAAGCGGATGATGTTAAGGCATTTCAAAATCATACAGAAGCCATTCTCGATATTCTCATCATCAGCATAAATATGGTAGAAAAGTCCTTGCTGGCATTGAGAAATAATGATATGGACTATGCTGTTTGGACTATCAAGAATGATGATGTGGTGGATGAGTTGCACCGCTCTTTTGCCAAAAGAATCACCAAAAAGCAGCTGCCAAATGTAAAATCTCAATCCGAGATTAAAACTTTCATTAATTTATTGAATATAGTGTCGTATATTGAGCGAATTGGAGACAATGCGACCAATATTGCTGAAGCAGCAATTTACTCAAGTATGGGTAAGGACGTTAGGCATAAACATGTGAATATCGATTCCATATCCTGATCAATAGATCGTTTGACTTTAATAATTATAGATTTAAGCTACAGAACATATTAAAGTTTGAACGAATCCAGAGGTTTTGGAACAAAGCTTATGTCGCAATTAAAAATACATTAAAATGCAAACTGCCCGGATATTAGTTGTTGAAGATGAACAGGACATCTGTGAAATCCTCAAATTTAACCTTGAGAGCGAAGGCTTTTTGGTGTCTGTTGCCAATTCTGCTGAAGAGGCTCTTAACATGAAACCGGAAAAGTATGACCTTTTCCTGCTTGACATTATGATGGGAAAAATGTCCGGCTTTCGGTTGGCTGAAATCCTTAAAAAGGAACGTAAAATTGAGGCGCCGGTAATTTTTCTTACGGCACGTGATACCGAAAACGACACCCTTACAGGTTTCAGTTTAGGAGCAGATGATTACATCTCTAAGCCTTTTTCTATCAGGGAAGTTATTGCAAGGGTAAAGGCTATTTTAAACAGGGCTAGTAAACTTGGGAAAAAGGAGGAAAACATCACCATTGGTGATATGATGATTGATGTGTTCAGTAAAAAGGTGATGGTAAAAGGACAGTCAGTCGTCCTGACTAAGAAGGAGTTTGAGATTCTTTTGTTGTTGGCCGGAAACCCCGGTAAGGTCTTTTCCCGTGAAACCATTATGGACTACGTATGGAAGGATGATGTGGTGGTAAACGACAGAACCATTGATGTACACATTGCAAGGCTCAGAAAAAAAATGGCTGTTTATGGAAAGGCATTTGTGAACCGTTCGGGGCATGGATACTGTTTTGAACCTGAAAAAATAGCACAGTTGTAGTTTATTACTTGTAAAACTCCAGTTATGATTGCAAAAACCTCATACCGAAGGAAACTATTCATCTATTTTTTGATGGTATTTCTGGTGTTCTCTTCCGTTATTGCTATTTTTCAATATCATAGGGAAAAACAATATCGCATTCATGAGTTGAAGAGTATTTTAGAGACTTACTCCGATATTGTAAACAGTTATATTGTTTACAACAATATTTACTCAACCGGAAGTTTTGAGTATCTTGATTCGATCAAAAAGATATTTCCACGGGATGATATTCGTATAACGGTGATTGATTTTAACGGTAAGGTGCTGTATGATAGTTTTTTTAAAAACTATCATGAATTGGCAAATCACATCAATCGACCCGAAGTACAAAACGCACTTTTTTACAACCGTGGTTCAGACATCCGTCTTTCATCATCTACAAATCAGGATTTTTACTATCTGGCTAAAAGGTACGATAAATATTTTGTGCGATCGGCTGTAGTTTACAGTCTGGGTATTAAGGAGTTTTTAAGTGTGGAAAATCTCTTTTGGTATTTCATTGCCCTCTTGTTTTTATTAACCAGCAGCGTGTTACTTTTTGTTTCCGATACTGTTGGAAAATCCATTCTTAAACTTAAAGATTTTGCCATAAGAGCCGCCAATAATGAACCCATTGATTCCCCATCTAAATTTCCCGAAAATGAATTGGGTGTTATTGGAGAACAGATTGTAAACATCTATAACAATCTGCACAAAACCAACAATGAACTGGCTGCCGAAAGGGAAAAACTGATTCAACACATACAGGTCTCCAAAGTTGGAATTGCACTGTTTTCATCGAATAGTAAGAGGATATTTGCCAACAACTTTTTTGTTCAGTATCTGAGTGTGATTTCTGATACACACATGGTAAACGCCGACTCGTTTTTGGAAATTAAAGAGTTTGCACCAATCCGGGAATTTATTGATTTTCATTCATCATATTCCATTTCATTTAAATCCTTGCCGGTTAAAAGGTTGGCCATACATGCCAACGCGCGCTTCTTCGAGGCTCAGTGTATTATTTTCCAGGACAAGAGTTATGAGGTGTCCATAACTGATGTTACACGTTCCATTAAGGAGAAGATACTGAAGCAGGAAATGACCTCCAACATAGCGCATGAATTAAGAACGCCTGTAAGTTCCATAAAAGGATACCTTGAAACCATTTTAACACACAAGGATGTAAAACCTGAAAAAGTAATTTACTTTGTGGAGAAAGCTGCAGGTCAGATAGAGCGCTTATCGCAGCTGATTCGGGATATATCTATGCTCACCAAGATAGAAGAGGCCTCTGGATACTACAAAATGGAAAAAACCGAGTTGCGTGGTGTCATTGATGAGGTAACAGAAAATCTGCAATCGCAGATTTCAGTCTTCGATGCAGAAGTGGAGATCAATATAAAGTCCGACACCTTTGTAAATGGAAACAGGGAATTACTCTTATCGATTTTTCAGAATCTTATTGAGAACTCATTAAAATATGGAGGGGAAAACGTAAAAATTCATATCAATGAATTTTTAAATGAGGAAGGAAAAGTATTTATCTCTTTTTCAGATAATGGCCCCGGTATTGATGAAGAGCATCTTGGTCGTATTTTTGAGCGGTTTTACCGAGTTGAAAAGGGCAGAGCAAGAGAAAATGGTGGAACTGGATTAGGGCTTGCCATAGTAAAAAATGCCATAGAACTCCACGGAAGTGAAATCGTGGTAAAACGCCCCAAAAGTGGCGGTGTGGAATTTATTTTCTCTTTGACTTTGGAAAGTTGATTCAGATTGAAAGGTTTAATTCTATCAATGTAAAGTGATCTTTCGATGTAATTAGTCATTTCACCTATATGTTAAACTTCATGCGGATATAGGGGATTCTTCAAACATGATTGAAGAATGTGCCTAAAACATTAATTTCTTCAGGTATAAAAGAAAGATCGTTAGTCCCGACTCCCTCGGGATAGATTATTAGATGTAAGATGCTGAGCATAGCGAAGTCCCGCTCAGCGGGATTAGACGCAAGTAAGTTTCTTATTATCAGTTGATTGCACGACATTGCAGTGACGTCGTAAACGTTTGATAATTAGGCAGATAAAAAAGATTAGCGAGCTATTATGATAGAAAGATGTATTAAAAAGTCAATATTCTTCAATCATAGATGTATTAGGTTTTAGACTTGTTGGCAACGGTCACATATATGAAATGTTGGGGGATTGCGGGCGTCATCACTGTCTGCCGTTACAAAAGTTGGTGCGGGGCAGAAAGTTTCGCATAAACACCAAAACCTCAATCTTTTATATAAGATGTTTTTTACGCAGTATTGTTTTATTATTCGAAGAGTTCCTTTAGTGTTTTGATTGCAATAAACATTTTTTCGCTGTCTGGCAGTTTTATAAAGTCATACCGTTCGTAAAACAACTCTGCTTCTCTATCTATGGGGTCTACAACTACCGCAAATGAACCAATTTCCTTTGATAGTTCATAACTTCGCCTCAATGCGTCAATTAATAAAATCTTCCCCAATCCTTTCCCTTTAAAGTTTTTGTCAACTGCTAATCGTCCCAATAAAGTAGTCGGAATGCAATTATAAGATTGAGGTAATTTTCTTTTTATTGGTTCTGGAAAACAGCTAAGTGGAATACTATTATTTGATAATGTATAGTATCCTTGAATGAAATAAGTTTCTTTATCAGCCAACACAAAACATGCGGATAATTTTCTTTTAATATCTTGTCCTGCATGGGTTTTTAAATAATTGTTTAACAGCTCTTTCCCGCAGTCAAACTGGATTCTATTGTGCTTCTTGTCTAATAGTTCTATCATAGTTCTATATTGAGCCAGAGACAAAAGCATTATAATCATCCAACGCCTTTTTCAAAGTTTTAGATGGCTTTCTTGGTTTAGTTATCGCATCAAAGAATATTTGACTATCTTTTTCGGAAGCAATTATTTGTTCTTTCTCTTTGATTATTTCTTTTGCTTTTTCTTGAGCTGCGATAATAACGAAGTCTGTTAGATTCCGAAATCCACCCAAATATGCAGCTCTTTCAAAGAATTCTTTTTGTTCTTTGGGAAGGCGTGCATCAAATCTCGCTTGTTCTTTTATCGTTCTTTTCATATACTCTAATTTGTATTTTAAGGTCACATGGAATTCGCCTTATAGTCATTGGATGCGCCGATCTTCGATGCTCCTTTGTGTCAGCTGATTCTCATGGCTCGTTTCATAAATGTAATTATTTCTGCAAATATACGTAAATATTCCGTACAAATATGCAAATTGTACGTTAATATTCAGTACGTAATTCGGTGGTGTATATTGGGTACAACATGGTTTTATTCATGAAAAGAGTCTTAGACCTAAGCTCCAGACAGTGCAATCGATTAGAATCTTTCATAAAAATGCCCTCCGGTAACATGAGTTTGAGTCCGGAATTAAAAAACCTAATGGAAGTTTTCGATTAATTCAACGTTTAAGATGCAGAAATCTAATATATTATCTTCTTTTATTAAACACTTCCATGGTGTTGTCGTAATTCAGATAATAATTGCCACGTTCAAGGTTGGCCACTTGGAGTCTGTCACCAAATCCTCTGACCACGATTCTTCCAAAGCCATCAAAAAGTTCATATAGTGTTGCTTCAGAAAAACGGATGTAATTGCCATCAGAAGTAATATTAAAAGTAACCGGTTGTTTGTTACTTATGTAAGTGATTTCTCCTGATAATCGGCGGTTTCCCCTGGAATCAACCTGTCTGATTCGAAACCTGTTGGTGCCGGCATGCAGTCTCACTTCAGCCGAATAAGTATGTTGTCCCGGTACGCCTTTTCCGTCAACACGGCCGGTTTCAACCCACTTGTTCCATCTGAATTGTTCAATGATGAATGGAAGTGGACCAGTTTCATTTCGGGTGTTCCAGACTAACTTTCCGTTTTCTATATGTAACCCTTCAGCTACGAAGGTTGCCCGTGCGTTTAATACGTCTGCATTAAGGATGTTTGGAGAACATCCTTCCTTATAATTTACGCGTATGGTTATGGGTTCTCCCAACCGGAAACCAAAAACTGACAAATCAACTTCAAAGGCACTGGAGTTTATCTCATCTGTGGTGGTCATTCCGTTTACAGTTACTTCATAAACACAAAAACCCACACCGGTGGCAGCAAACGGATTTTTTATATATAAATTCTCTCCCTGATATGTGCCTCTTAGTTCAATTTGCCCGGCCGGTAGCATCGTCGAATTTACGACCAGCAGCATGAATAGGAGAATTTTCTTCATTTATCTAATATTAGAAAAGTTAATGCTGTTTTTGGGTACTCAATATTGCAATTTAAAAAAAGCTTTTAGCCTTTGCAAAAAAAACTCAAACGATTCCATTATCAGCGTTATAAATTTGATAAATGGAACTATTTTATCGGATTAACCCAATCTCCGTTTTCTTTAATCAGTGTCACCAACTCTTCTACTGCATCTTTCTCGGGGATGCTTTTTTTAATCAGTTCCCGTTTTCTGAACAGGGATATTTTTCCCGGACCTGCACCTACATAACCATAATCTGCATCGGCCATTTCTCCTATTCCGTTTACAATGCATCCCATCACAGCAATTTTCAGCCCTTTTAAATGTCCGGTTTTCTCCTGAACAAGTCTGGTGGTCGATTGCAAATCAAAAAGTGTACGCCCGCAACCGGGACAAGAAATATATTCCGTTTTTGAAAAACGAACCCGCGAAGCCTGCAAAATTCCAAATTGCAAATCAATCAGTTGAGAAGTTGGTAGGTCGCTCGCATTGATTGAGATTCCATCTCCGAAGCCATCCAAAAAAAGCAGTCCCATATCGGCAGCCGCAATAATCTGAGCCTTATCAACTGTCGTGTTTTTATATTTTCGATGGATGATAACAGGATGGTTTAAACCATGATTTTGCATGGATAAAAAGAAAGCTCTTTGTTCTGCAATGCCGTTTTGATTGTCGGTTATCAACAGAACAATGACATTGTTCTGCTTTTTGAGTAATTTAATGCACTCCGCATTCAAATCATGGTATCTCATTTCCAAAACAGAAACATTGTTATCCGTTATTCTATTAAAGTCCTCCGCTTTATATAGTGGCCAAATATTGTCTGCAGGTTCTGCTTTTTCGTGGGGAACTATTTTGATGCAATGATCCCAGCTTTTTGGAACAGAAAAATGTGGGTCATTTGTAATGTATGCTTCCGGCGCGGTTTTGCTTTCGCCTGTAATGGCCGATTCGCGCAAATCCGCGATAACCATGGCCTGATTTTCTCCCCCAACGCCTGCCACAGTCATTGTTTCTCTCTTTTTATATTGATATGGAGAATAATGAGAGGTGTTCGTTGGTTCAATGGGTTGATGGTTTTTAAAACCATCAAAATGCTCTTTCAGTTCACGCGCAACCGGAATCTCAGCTTCCGGATCTTCAGTTAGCGATACCCTGATGGTATCTCCCAATCCATCGGCCAGAAGTGCCCCGATTCCTACTGCCGACTTAATGCGTCCATCTTCACCTGCACCGGCTTCGGTTACGCCAAGGTGCAGAGGATAGTTCATTTTTTCCTGAATCATGGTGGCAGCTAAAAGTCTGACGGTATGCACCATCACCCTTGTATTGCTCGATTTGATGCTGAGAACGATGTTGTTAAAATCATTTTCACGACATATTTCCAGATATTCCATGATGGATGCCACCATTCCTTCGGGAGTGTCTCCATATTTTGCCATGATGCGGTCAGATAGACTTCCATGGTTTGCGCCTATGCGGATGGCGGTGTTGTTCTTTTTACAGATGTCAAGAAATGGAATGAGCTTCTTTTTAATTTCGGATAGTCCTTGCAAAAACATCTCGTTCGAGATGTTTTCCAATTCAAATTTTTTAGCACCCCCGGCAAAATTGCCTGGGTTGATTCGTACTTTATCAACAATTTGTGCTGCAATTTCAGCTGCATTGGGATTAAAATGAATATCGGCCACCAATGGAAAATCGTAACCTTTGGTTGAAATCTCCTCCTTAATGGCTTTAAGATTTTCAGCTTCCCTTCTGCCTTGAGTGGTAATGCGTACAAGCTCTCCCCCTGCTTGGAACACGCGAATACACTGCTCTGCGGTCTCTTTTGTATTCAGCGTGTTTGTTGTGGTCATGGATTGCAAACGAACGGGATAATCGGCTCCGATTATGACGTTGCCCGCTTTTATGTTGCAGGTTTTAAATCGTTCATATTTAAAAAGCGATTGACAATATTGGGGCAAATGATTCGATTCAGACATTGGATATATGGTTGAAATGATTGTATATGGAATTACGATGCAAAAGTATTCTCTCTTGATCGAAAATTAATAACTTTATGCGATAAAAAACAATTAATATGTCCATTTCAGTTTCAGGTGTTTCAAAATTTTACGGCTCACAGCAAGCATTGAAAAATGTGTCGTTTCAGATACAGAGTGGCGAAGTGGTTGGTTTTTTAGGCCCCAACGGTGCCGGAAAATCCACCATGATGAAGATTCTTACCGGCTATTTACCGGCTTCTTCGGGAGATGTGCAGGTATGTGGTTTCGACGTTACCGCCAACAGCGTGGAGTTTCGCCGGAAGGTTGGTTATCTGCCGGAACACAATCCTCTCTATCTGGACATGTATGTAGCCGAGTACCTGAGGTTTATTGGCTCTGTTTATAAAGTCGGAAACATCAAAAAGAGGGTAGGGGAGATGATTGATTTAACCGGACTGGAACCTGAACGACATAAAAAAATAGGCGCTTTATCTAAAGGTTTTCGTCAGAGGGTAGGTCTCGCCCAGGCTCTTTTGCCCGATCCGGAAGTGCTTATTCTTGATGAACCGACTTCAGGGTTGGATCCAAACCAGATTGTTGGTGTACGAAATTTAATCAACGATTTGGGAAAGAGCAAAACCATTTTGCTCTCCACCCACATTATGCAGGAGGTAAAAGCCATTTGCGAGCGAGTCATTATAATTCATCAGGGAGATGTGGTGGCCGATGAGCAGCCCGAAAATCTTGAAAGCGGACATCGTACCGGAGAAAATGAACTCACGGTGGCTTTTGACCGGCAACCTGCGCCCGAACAACTCATAACCATTGATGGGGTGGCAGGTGCTGATTTAATTAACGGTAAATGGATTTTAAGAGTAAAGGCAGGCAAAGAGATACGGCCTCAGCTGTTCCGGTTTGCTGTTGATAATGATCTGATTATTATGGAACTGACTCAAAAACAAAAATCGCTGGAGGATGTGTTCCAGTCACTTACCATCGGTTAGCAGATTCAGGGAGCAAGAATTTCATTTTTCCATTTGTTGTTAATTAATCTGTAGCAGAATCGTTGGTGCATCCTTCCCGGTTGCCCCTGCCAAAATTCAACATAATTGGGTATTACTTCGTATCCTCCCCAGTGTGGCGGCCTTGAAATTTTCTGGTCCTTAAATTGCTTTTCTGCTTTATTATAATTTTCCCGAAGAGCTTCAAAAGAATCCATTTGTTGGCTTTGAGGTGAAGCCCAGGCACCAATTTGACTGGTTCTGGGTCTTGAATCGAAATATTCATCGGATGATTGAGGAGATATTTTTGATGCTTTCCCCTCAATTCTCAACTGCCTTTCCAGCAAAGGCCAGAAGAACAGTAATGAAACATCAGGATAGTCTTTAATCTCCTGTGCTTTATGACTGGTATAGTTTGTGAAAAATTGAAGTCCGTTCTCTGTTACTCCCTTTAACAAAACAACTCTGCTGTGGGGTTTACATTGAATATCAATGGTAGAGAGAATCATCGCTGTGGGTTCCGGATGACCGGCATCAACTGCGTTGGTTACCCATTGCAATATTTGTTGCAATGGATTTTTACTCATTTTATCAACTTTTATTCCCGATTGAGTATAGGTGTCCCTTATAGATCTCAATTTATTATTGACTTCAAAATTCATAATAACAATAGATTGTTACGTTTTAAATTAGGATATATCTGGTACAGGTTCTGATTTGGTATAAAATCCTCGTGTGGGATTTAATATCTACTTATGTTCATGCCTCTGGTTTTTAGGGAGCAGCTATATTTCAAACAGTTTTATGTTGTTAAATTATACAACATCCCATTTTAAAACGGCAAAAGTATCACTATTGTTCACTTTTTGATTTGTTTTTTTCAAAAAAAACAAAAAATGTGCTATTAAGCATTGCTTTAAATGATTTTATATCTGGATAAAAATGATATTTTTGCACCGTTTTTCATCCCCCCAATATTTTCTCAACCAGTTTAATGAGGATTCCTGCTTCAAACAAGATTGGCAGGCAGGGGACTGAGCAAATAATAATTTGAAAGTATAAATATAAAACTGTTTATCAGATGCGTTACAAGCCAGTTACAGCCGAAGAGGCAGTAAAAGTCATTAAGTCAGGCGATAGAGTTCACCTGAGTAGTGTTGCAGTTACTCCACATGCCTTGATTAAGGCCATGGTTGAGAGGGGACGAAAAAAGGAGTTTTATGATGTGAAAGTTCAACACATCCATACCGAAGGGCCTGCACCTTACGCCGATCCGGCACTTGAAGGCGTTTTCCAGTTGGAGTCATTCTTTGTTGGAGCCAATGTTCGCAAAGTTACTCAGCAGGGGTATGCAGATTACATCCCCGTGTTTTTGAGTGAAACTCAAAAATTGATCCGCCAGGGTTACCTTCATGTAAACGTTGCTATGGTGCAGGTATCTCCTCCCGATAAGCACGGTTTTGTTTCATTGGGAACATCTGTTGATGCAACATTGGCTGCTATAGAAAATGCCGATACTGTAATTGCACAGGTCAATAAACATGTCCCTCGTGCATGGGGTGATGCCATGCTTAGCATTCGTGATATTGACTATTTTGTTGAGCATGATGAGCCTTTGTATATTCATAACAATGCTCCGCTTTCGGATATTGAAAAGGCCATTGGCCGAAACGTAGCCGAGTTGGTTGAGGACGGAGCTTGTCTTCAGATGGGAATTGGTGGTATTCCAAACGCTGTTTTGGCCGAATTAGGAAGCCATAAGGATTTGGGAATTCATACCGAAATGTTCTCCGACGGTTTGCTTCCGCTGATAGAAAGTGGTGTGGTTAACTGTAAGAAGAAACAGATTGACAAAGGTAAAATTGTTGCTTCTTTCCTTATGGGATCACAAAATCTTTACGATTTTGTGGATGACAACCCCATGGTTGCCATGATGGATGTTTCGCACACCAATGGAATTCACGTTATCCGTAAAAACAAAAAGGTTACGGCCATTAACTCCGCGTTATCAGTAGATTTAACCGGACAGGTTTGTGCCGATAGTATTGGAACCACTCATTATTCAGGAGTAGGTGGTCAAATTGACTTTATCCGTGGTGCAGGTCATTCAGAAGGTGGTAAACCAATTATTGCCATGCCTTCGGTAACGTCAAAGGGTGTTTCTAAAATTACCCCCACTTTAATGGAAGGTGCAGGTGTTGTTACCACGCGAGCCAATATGCATTGGTTGGTAACGGAATACGGAGCCGTTAATTTGTATGGTATGAGTCTGCAAAACAGAGCTAAAGCCATTATTTCTGTTGCTCATCCTGATCACCGAGAAATGCTGGACAAGGCTGCCTTTGAGCGTTTTGGCCCACATTTCCATTTTGCGTTTCCTACGAAGTAAAGCGAGAATATATAAAGGGTGCTATTCAAATGGAATAGCACCCTTTTTTGGTTTTATCTGAATCTTTGATTTCCCGAAGTAGTTCTGGCCGTCACCACTATTTCTCCGTCACCATATACCAGATTACGGGTAGCGCGGGTGTTGCCAACTGTTAAACTTCCCGATGTTGTTGTTAAATTAAAACTGAGCATGTTCAGATCGGTTCCAAGCGTTACATCAATGTTTCCCGATGTATTGTAAAACTGACTATTCGATGTAAGTACCAGATCATTTCCGCTGATTCTGCCTGAAACACTCTTCAGGTAAAGACCGCCCACCACACCATCCAGACTTATGGAGCCGGAACTACTCGTGGCATTAATATCTCCTCTTATGGATTGGAGATTAATCGCTCCCGAAACGGTCTTTACATCAACGGATCCAATCACCTGATCTGCAGTTACCGAGCCTGATGTACTTTTGACAATCACGCCATTTAACACAGATGAAGCCTTTACTCTGCCAGAGACAGAGTTTACATTGAGTTCACCTTGCACCTCTTCAATGGACGTGGAGCCACTCAAGGTTTTCGATTCAACATTCCCAATAATTCTAGTGGCATTAATGCCACCGGAAACGGTAGAAACTTTTAAATTTCCATTGATGTTTTCAGCACTGATCGTTCCGGATAAGGACTTTAGTTCTACGGTTGACGTTCCTGCATCTTTTGTGACAATGTTGCCAGAAATGGTTTCAACCTGCAGTTTTATTGATGATGGAACGGTAAAAGCCAGAAAACCTTTAGTTTGAGCAGGCAAATTATCAGGTTTATCAATCCAAACCGAAAGAACACTTCCTTTTTGTTCATATCTGATTTTGATCTCCTCGTGTCTTCTCACAGCACGAATTTGTCCTTCAAACTCAACAACTTTATCTGTACCGGCCAAAATATCAACTTTGCAAAAGACGCCTCTAACATTAAGTTGGGTTACATTCTCAAAACTCTCTTTAACCGAGTCTATCAGTTCCTGTCCTTTTAAATTAGTTAAAAAAAGTATCAGGAAAATCAGAAGGGTAGTTTTTTTTCTCATAACATGGGTTTTTAAACATTTCAGGTTTATATAGATGTGACGGTTAAACAGAGCAATAGTTACAGATACCGGATACGTTTCAATATTATACGCTTCTGATTTCTGAAAATGAATGTTTTAGATAAAATCAGTATGCAAATTTAGTGGTTCATGACTAGTTTGTCAACCATGTTTTTAAGATCAATCCCTCCTAAGTTTCCGGATGTCATGATTAATAAATTTGAATTGCTCAATGAGTTTTTTGAAATGTATGTTTCTAACTTATCGGCGGTGGTTATAATGTTTTTTTCATCAATGCCAAAAGCTTTTGCTACCTCTTTTGGAGCAATGGATGCAAGCTTTTTGTGTGATAGAACATCTGGATTGTAGAATACAATTGGCTCATCAGCCAATTGTAATGTGTCTTTGTATTGAGGAAGAAACTCCTTATTCAGACTGCTGAATGTGTGTAACTCCAGTATTGTAACAAGATTTCTTTCCGGAAATCTCTCCTTAACTGCTTCAACAGTGGCCTTTACCTTCGACGGAGCATGAGCAAAATCGTAAAAAACAATTCCTGATGAGGTCTCCGCCAGCTGTTGTAGCCTTCTTGCTGCACCTTTAAATGATCTCATTGCCGTTAGAAAATCATCAGCAGTTAATCCCAGCCTGAGACAGATGTTGAGTGCCCCGGCCATGTTTTCCATGTTATGTTTTCCAAAAACAGGGACAGGATATTCTTTGTTGTTGTAGCGAATGATTGTGGAGCTGTTTTTTGCAATAGATTCGAGTGATTGATATGGTTCTATTGATATATTTCTGTTTTTATTTTTGATGATGTTGGCCAAAACTGGATCATTTTCAAACCATGTCAGATAGCCTTCAGTCCGCACGGAGTCAATAAACAGTTCAAACTGTTTATTGTATTCATCAATGGTTGGGAACACATTGATGTGATCCCACGCAATTCCTGTAATTAAAGCAATATCAGGTTTATACCATAAAAATTTCGGACGTAAATCAATAGGAGATGACAAATACTCATCCCCTTCAAATATTGCGATTTTGGCGCTTTTCGAGATTTTAACCATGGTGTCAAATCCCTCCAGTTGAGCCCCAACCATGTAATCAAAATCTACATTGTTAACTTTCAGAGCATGCATTACCATGGATGTAACGGTGGTTTTTCCATGGCTTCCGGCAATTACAACGCGGGTTTTGTTCTTGCTCTGCTCATATAAAAATTCCGGATATGAATACACTTTAATCCCCTGCTCAATGGCGGCCAGAAGTTCGGGGTTGTCCTTTCTTGCATGCATTCCCAATATGATGGCATCCAGATTTTTTGTTATTTTTTCAGGATTCCAGCCTTCTGTCTCCGGTAAAATACCATGTTTTTTAAGTCTTGTTTTACTGGGTTCGAATATTTCATCATCGGAACCGCTTACATCGGCTCCGTTTTCTTTTAAGGCAATGGCCAGATTGTGCATGGCGCTTCCACCTATGGCAATAAAATGTATCTTCATTTATTCTGAATAAACTTGTAAATTATCCCTGATGTTTGCTTTGGCGACAGATTAAAATTAAGGTTTTCGTGATTATTTACAAACCGCACTGCGTTTTTTATTAGGATACTGCAACTCTGTTGGAGTTCTCATGGCATACATTTTGTTAAAGAAGGGAAAACCTTATTCCTATGTCAAAATTGAGTTTGTATCCCAGTCCCGTTCCTAATCTGAATGCGCAGAAGGATTTAAATTGTCGTGCTACAAAAATGAAGAACAGTCGTAATGTTCTGTTTCTTTTGCTATTTTATCTCATTGTAATGCCCTGTTCTGCTCAGGTACGTGATGTTCGCGAAAATGTGTCCAAGGACAGATCATCCGCACGCAGGAGCAGCTCCGGTTCAACCAGTAGCACATCTTCCCGTTCAAACTACCAATCGGATGATGATAATTTGTTTTGGTTCGAAATGATTGGATTTATGTTCCGTGGTATCGGTCAGTTGGCATATGTTATAGATGATGCCCAACGCAACACAGTTCATCAACGACTCTATCATCCCGAACTGGTATCACTTCAAACCACAACAAAAGCAGGAATCGATTTCAGATCAAATGCCTATATGATTAATCCCGGAATAAGAGGAAATCGGGGTCTTTTTGCGACGGATTTTAATTGGTTGTATGTAAATGACATCACCGGGGGGATGGCTATTATTGACTGGCAGGTTTTAATTATTCGGATTCCAATTCGCACATTTAAATTCGATTACGGTATCGGATTCAGTCATTTTACTGATCCTGAGTATACCTATTTTGATCAGAGTTTAGGGTTTGAAAAAACTTTTACCGGCGGAAATATTAATTTACAGGGACAGTATAAATGGAGCAACAAGTCGAACTTTGGCCCCAGATACAGAGAAGTATTTTCCATTGAAGGGGACTTTTATCTTACCAATCTAGGGCGATTCCGTTTATCCCCATTTCTGGGATATAATTACCAGAATTATTTTAATTCAACTTCCTTTAATTTTATTACCCTGGGGGTAAAATTCATATTGCAATAGGTTCTGTTTTGATTCTTTATATTCTCTGTTGCTCCATACCTTTATTTCACATACTTATATCGCTTAATGCTTTTCTTTGGAGTTTTTTCAAACTCCTCAGGAAAAATAATCATCTTGGATACAGCCATATATGGCGGAAGTTCGCTGTTAACCTCTGATCTAAGTTTTTGCATCACAGTTTCTATTTCTTCAGAACTGCAGTTTGATAAATCACACACTTCGTAATCGGGGTATATGAGAGCTTCAATTTTTCCGTCACTCTCCCTTACCAAACATTCCTGAACCAGTTCCTTGCTTCCAATCACTGCTTCAATCTCCTCGGGATATATGTTTTGTCCCGATGCTCCAAGGATCATATTTTTACTCCGCCCCCGGATAAAAATAAAATCGTTCTCATCTATAACACCCAAATCGCCCGTATGTATCCACCCATCATCGGTAAAGATCTCACGTGTTGCTTTGTCGTTTTTGAAGTATCCAAGCAGGGTGTTATCCCCTTTTACCTGAATTTCTCCAACCACATTATATGGATCTTCACTGTCGATGCGAACCTGCATTCGGTCAACAATGCTCCCGGCACTGAATGTTTCTGTTTTATCCCACGGAGCATAACTGATGAGGGGGCCGCATTCGGTCATTCCGTAACCCACTGTGATAGGGAAATTGATCTTTTTAAGAAAGAGCTCTACATCACGGTTAAGCGCAGCGCCACCAACAACCATCTCTTTAAATTCACCACCAAAAACTTCGAACAAGGTACTTCGCACCTTGTTATATATCAGCTTATTTATTACCGGAACCTTTAATAGTGCCTTTAACCCGGGTTTTTCGAGTTTTGGCATAATGCGACGCTTAAATATTTTCTCAAGTATTAGGGGAACAGATAAAATTAAATGTGGCTTAACCTCCCTGAATGCTTCAGTAATGATTTGAGGGGAAGGGGTTCTCGTTAGAAATGTAATGTGACACCCGGTGATAAAAGGCCACAGAAATTCGAACAGACAGCCGTAAGCGTGTGCCATTGGCAGAAAAGAGACAATTCTGTTACCTGCTACCAAATCGAATGTGTCACTGGCATATTTAACGTTAGACCAAATGCTGCGGTGTGGAAGAAGAACTCCTTTTGAAAAACCAGAAGTCCCTGAGGTATATGAGAGCACCATGACCTCTTCTGTGCCCATTTTCGGAAACATTAACCGGGTTACATCAAATTTGCCGTTTCCGGTTATTTCATCCGCCTTGGTCAGCGCTTTTTTCAATTTTCCTTTTCGATCTACAAGTGGCTCATAACTATTAACCGAAATAATGCCTTTAACATCGGGAATTTGTCCCTCATCTATCTTATCAAACATTAAATCTGACGATAACAATAGCACCGACTCAGAGTGATTGATGATGTGATGTATATCGTTGGAATGAAAATCCGGTAAAATAGGAACGGTAACAGCTCCATAAGTAACGGTGGCCAGGTAACAGATGCCCCAGTTTGACATATTTCTGCCAATAAGAGCAATTTTATCACCTTTTTTCACTCCCAACTCTTTAAACACAACATGAAGTTTAAAGATGGCTTTGCCCACCTGACGAAAAGTATGGTCTTCGCCTTTAAAATCACTAAATGCTATTGAATCAGCATTTTCAACAATGGCTTTTTCAACCATCGATAGATACCCGTTCGCCTCCATAGAAACATATTTTCTGTTCGAACTATTTGAATAATAATGCCCAAATTTTGATTAAATATTTGTAATTTCCAAAAATATGCGTCTTTTTAAGGATTTCTGCCACCTTAATGACATCATATAATGTGCTCAATTTCAGGACAAATAAACAACAGGCGTAAAGATGTTATCTTTACGCCTGTGCAATCTGTAAATAAATTGGTTGTTCAGTTTATCTGATAATCATCTTAACAACCTCTCTGTCATCAGAATAGAGCACCTCGATAATATATACTCCTCCTGATTGATCAGATATATCAATTTCAATCTTACTTTCGGACAGCCCCCGGTATTCACGAACTAAAGATCCTGACTGACTGTATATCTGAATAGAGATAATCTCTCTATTATAGTTAGTTGTTAGTGTGGTTACTCCATTAGACGGATTGGGTAACAGTTGCATGCTGCCAACTCTTTGCTCTCCGGCAAATGTTGAAAAATAGGAAATACATTCAGAGACTACGGTACAACTGCCTACTGTAATTTCAACAGCATATTCTCCATATTGCAAAGCCACAAATTCTACTTCGTCGGAATTCTCAATTGGTATTTCCGGGAAATTACAGTTAAACCACCTGTATCCATCGGCATTTGTATTTAGTGCTCTCAAAACATTCCCTTCAACCTCCACTTCTGTATTTATCGGAAGTGGCTCTGAAATTGCAAAAGAACTATTTTTTAAGCAACCATACCCATCTATAACTTCAACCTGGTATGTGCCAGGAAACAATCCAGTCCATTCACTTTCATCCCATTCCCCATCATTCCAATTAAATGAATAACTTCCATTTCCTCCATTGACTGTTAAAGAGATTCTACCAGATGGATTTCCATAGCATTGCACCATCTCTTTCTCGGGAGTTATTTGTAGGTCACTGATTACGGCAACCATAAAACTACAGGTTGCTTCATTTTCTGCTGCATCAGTGAATGTGTAAACAACCTCTGTTTCTCCAAGTGGAAAGAGATCTCCGGGCGCATGTGAACGGCTTACCACAATATAATCTGAACAATTATCAATTGCTACAGGTTCTGTCCAAAAAACAATGGCACTACACCCTGATGTATTTACCACTATTTCAATGTCTTCAGGACATTGACTGATAACCGGCGCAGTTACATCATCTATCACAACGTTCTGTTGCTGTGTGCTGATGTTTCCATTGCCATCATTGTAAGTCCAGGTAATGACTGTTGTGCCTTGAGCTGTAATTGGCAATTCTGCATCATGGGTTCCGGTAATGGTCCCGGCGCAATTATCGGTTGCTGTGGGCGCGGTTAATACTGTCACCATACACTCGGCTGTAATATCCGGCAGTTGAGCCAAATCAGGAACCGGCGCAGTTACACCGTTTATCACAACGTTCTGTTGCTGTGTACTGACGTTTCCATTGCCATCATCGTAAGTCCAGGTAACGACTGTTGTGCCTTGATCTGTAATTGGTAATTCTGCATCATGAGTTCCGGTAATGGTACCGGCGCAATTATCGGTTGCTGTGGGCGCGGTTAATTCTGTCACCATACACTCGGCTGTAATATCCGGCAGTGTAGCCAAATCAGGAACCGGCGCAGTTACATCGTTTATCACAACGTTCTGTTGCTGTGTACTGACGTTTCCATTGCCATCATCGTAAGTCCAGGTAACGACTGTGGTGCCTTGATCTGTAATTGGTAATTCTGCATCATGAGTTCCGGTAATGGTACCGGCGCAATTATCGGTTGCCGTGGGCGCGGTTAATACTGTCACCATGCACTCGGCTGTTATATCTGGCAGGTCAGCCAAATCAGGAACCGGCGCAGTTACATCGTTTATCACAACGTTCTGTTGTTGTGTACTGACGTTTCCATTGCCATCATTGTAAGTCCAGGTAACGACTGTTTTGCCTTGATCTGTAATTGGTAATTCTACATCATGAGTTCCGGTAATGGTGCCGGCATAATCATCAATTGCTGTAGGAGCAGTCAATTCATAAACAGAGCATTCCGAGGTAATATCCGGCAATACGTCCAATTCCGGTACAGGAGGAGTTGTATCTTCAGTGATATTAAAACCAGAGAGAACAAAAACATTTCCTGTACAGGTTTCACTTACGGCAAAAACTTTAATTGTTACCGGGCTAGTGCCAAATGTTATATCTCTTAAGTTTCCGGATCCGCTGACAGATGCGGCACCTTTAATATCCCATATATAATCAACTGCATTCTCAACCCCATCCAATGAATAAGAGACAGTTTGGTTAACAAATACATCGCTTGGACCATTTAGGTTACCCCCTTGAGGGACGACCCCGCTGCTTATCTCAATAGTTGTGTTATCAGAGTTGTTGGAATAATTTGTATCAAGTTGATTCAACGCAACAATGTTAGCATAAGCAGTCAGATAGCCAGACTCTACATTTGGAACGTTACCAATTATGGTTAACGACTTACTTTCACCGGCAGATAAAGAGTTGACATTCCAATATCCTGAGACATAGTTATAGGTACCTCCGTCTGCTTCATGATACTCATAATTGAATAAGTGTGGCAAAGCAGTCGTAGCAATAACACCGGTTGCTTCAATGTTGCCATGATTCGTAAGGGTTACAGTGAAAGAGACCTGGCCACCTTCACAAACCGAATTAGTTACACCGGAAATCGAAATAGCAACATCAGTTTCATCTGTTGGAGCATCTCCAAAAATCATCAAACGGTGCATATAACGACCGGAAAGAAAGAGCCTGCCGTTGATATCATTAGCAACATTATAGGGATAATTCATATTTCTTTCATCAGCATTCCCCCAGCGATGAAATTGAATATTTGTAGTAAAATCAGGTTGACCTAATACCATGTCGGCATTTGCACCATTGGTTGTTGGGATTTCGTTAAAAATTAGCACCCTGTGATTTCCCCAATCGCTAATAAATAGTTTTCCATCGGGTGATAATGAAACACCTGAAGGGCTTCGCAACCTGTTTTGTTGTGCTAGCGCTTCTCCAGTTCTGCCAATAACTACATTCGCTGCAGCCCCATTAATTTCAGGAATTGTGTTAAAAACCAACACCCGGTGATTAAAGTGATCACTAACCACCAATTTTCCATCGGGTGATACCCAAACCCCATATGGTCCATTAACCCGATTTAACCCTGTTCCGGAACCGGAAGAATTGAAATCTGTCTGACCAATGACCACATCGGCCGGGATGTTATTTTCATATGGAATGGAGTTCCATATCAATATGCGGTTATTGTTGTGGTCGGTCACAATTAATCGACCATCTGTGGTTGCATACAAACCGGAAGGCCTGTTAAGGGACTGTCGCCCCGTACCTGCTGTGGAGCTGGTAAAATTAGGCTGACCAATGACCACATCAGCCTCCTGCCCATTGGTGGTTGGAATGGAGTTCCAAATTAGAATTCGATTGTTTCCGGCATCGGAAACAATCAGCCGATTCCCATCAGGACTAAAAGCAACACCATCTGATGTGCTCATGATGCTTCTGGAAGTTCCGTTTGTAATTGTGGTAAAATTGGTATTCCCTACCACCACATCGGCAGGTGCCCCATTTGAAGTTGGGAAAGAGTTCCATATAAACACCCCGCAACCTTGTTGCAGAGCAACTGCCAGAACTCCTTTTGAACTTACAGCGCTATAGGTTGCACCCAGTAGCGACGATTGGTTATAAGTTTCATTAATTGTTGTAAAATCAGGCTGACCAAGAACCTGAGAAGCATTCATGAAATTTGAATAGTTCTGCTGTCCGGATAGAACAAATGGGAAGGGCAGCAGAAATAAAACATACAACAGAATTGGATTGGTTAATAGTAGATTTCTTTTCATAAAGTTTAAGTTTAGCTAAACAAGTTTTCACCCGCATTAGCATACTGATTACTTGAGTTTTAGTTGTCATGATTTGACGAACGAACTATTTCCACTTACGAACTAATTGAAAATTTAGACAAAGGAGTCATATGGTCGCGATGTGATCAAACGTTCAATCAATGACTGAATTAATTGAAAAGTACTCCGGAAAAAGAAAAAAATCACCACATTTGTAGTATTGGAACAGAAGCAAAACATCCATTCAATATTGGCACAGTCCAATAATCATTAAATAAGGAAATCAAAAAATATATTTATGACATTCGATGAATTGTACGACAAAATAGCCGCCGGGGAATTGAACAGGCAGGATGCGCAAAAACATTTCAGCCTGGATTGGATACAGACTGCACGCAACTATATAGCTGATGTTAACAGGGGATCACGTATAAATATTCCGGAAATCATATATGGCGAGTACAAATCGGCTTCGCAGAGTATAGAAATTGCCAAGGCTCTGTTGGAGAGACATCCACGTGTTCTGGTATCACGCAGTCCGCACAATCGTGAAATTGCAACACATTTTGAAGCAGAGTATGCCATTGAAGAGACCCCAAATCTGTTAATGATTGGTGAAGCACCTCCTTCTCGTGGAGCAGTATTGATCATCAGTGCCGGAGCAGCAGATCATCCGGTTCTGGCAGAATGCGCTCTCACTTTACGATGCATTGGAGTTAAAACCATCGTTTTTGAAGACAGAGGAATTGCGCACCCCACCAGGGTTCTTGACGCAGTAAAAACAGGCATAGAAAATGATGTGGCGGCAGTTATCGTAGTGGCCGGAATGGAAGGAGCATTAGCTCCGTTTGTTGCATCACTGGTTCCGCTGCCGGTTATTGGAGTTCCTACTTCGGTTGGATATGGATTCAGAGCAAAAGAAGCTGCTCTTACATCCATGCTGGCTTCGTGCGCACCCAACCTGACTGTGGTTAACATTGACGGAGGGTTAAGAGCTGCTGTGGTGGCCGGACTAATAGCAAAGAACAGATAAAATAATACTTATTATGCAGTTATTTATTAATGCCTCAGGAGGGTTTGCCGGTGATATGTTTTCAGCAGCACTCATAAGTGCCGGTGCCGATGAAAAAACCGTCACCTCATACATGAAGGCAGCAGCAGAAAAAATAGGGAAAGCCGCAGTATGCCATCTGCTTACAGCAGATGGCAGTTCACGAATGCTGATAGAAGTAGAGCATCATCATGGTCATTTATCATCACATAAAGCGTTACATCTTTTAGAACATCTGTTCGAAGATTTCAAGATTGAACAACCATATAGGGAGTTTGGATTTAAAGCACTTAAGGCGCTGATTCAGGCGGAAAAAATTGCCCACGAAACGCATGACTTTGATATGGATCATCACCATTTCCACCATCATCATGAGCATTCTCACGATCATGAAAATGGACATCATCATCATCAAGAAAACCATGAACCGGAAGCCTGGTTGCATGAAGCTCAGGATATTTTAATTGACATCATGGGTGCTGTTACCGGATTGCAGTTGCTAAAAGCTCCTGTTCACGCGAGTCTCGCTGCACCTGTGGCATATGGTGGAGGGTCAGTCAGTTTTTCGCATGGGACATTAAAAGTACCTGCACCTGCCACAATCGTTATGATTGAAACTAACCAGATGCCGGTAACAGCAGGGCCTATTGAGATTGAATTATTCACTCCAACGGGAGCAGCATTGTTAACAGCATTAGATGCCGTCAAAGTTGATCCACTTCCAAATAAACCACCCCTTTACAAAGGAAGTTCAAGAGGAACTAAAGATTTACCTATTCCTCCTCTGGAAATCATGTTGTTCTAAAGCTTAAACATAGACATTCCCAATCTTAATGAGTTTGGGGATGTCCAACAGCTTAATTCTTCTGCCTTGTATCTCAATGAGTTTATCTGCCTTGAACTCAGACAACAAACGAATCACAGATTCTGTTGCTGTTCCAACCATATTGGCAAGTTCCTCACGGGTCAATGATATCTGGAGGGTATAATCATCGTCAAGCTCAAAGGTATCCATCAACAAAAGAAGAACCTCTGCAAGTCGCTCTCTTACTGTTTTTTGTGCAATATCAGTAAGGTACTTGTTGGCTTCTCCCAACTCGCGGCAAGTCAACTTCATCAAATCCATGGCAAACTCCGGATTGACCTTAATCAAACCGGTTAGAGTTTCTCCCGGTATATAACATAAAGTAGCATCCTGAATCACTTCTGCAGTTGTACATGCCAGTTCATCACTGATTACCGACCGAAAAGCAATTAAATCTCCTGAACGGGCAAACCTGATGATCTGTTCTTTGCCATCGAAACCCGTTTTGTAGATTTTTAATATTCCGCTGTTTACGATGTAACTTCCATTTATCCTGTTACCTTCGTTGTAAACAATTGCTCCGCGCTTATAGGCTGAGCATTGCATACTTGTTATAGCTTCCTGAACTTGTTCTTCACTCAGACCATTAAAAATCTCATATTTTTTTAGATCTGGTCGTTCAAATTCCTTAACTTGATGTTCGCGTTTCATCAAAGATTGAATTAAATTGCTTAATAAATAGTTCCACTTAACCTTATCCGACTATTCTTCCATGCAGGCATAAGATTATAAAGATATGGCATGATAAGTCAGCAACGAGCATAAAATAAACCCGGCAAAAACGATTATTTAAAAACGGAGTTTTACTCCGTTTATGAAAAAAGTTAGAACATATTTGCTGTTGTGTATGACTTATTCAACAAAATCATCGAACCAAATGTTTATAACTTTGTATGCAACAAAGATAAAAAGAAAGATTAAATTTGCATCATACAACAAATAAATTAAATATATAGATATATGATGAACGAGGTAAAAATCAAATGGCAGGGCAACATGGCCTTCGAAAGCGAAATGTTTGGACATAAAATTGTTTTGGATGCAGCCAAAGAAGTGGGAGGAGAAGATAAAGGCATACGCCCAAAACCGCTAATGCTTTTGGCATTAGCCGGATGTACCGGGATGGATGTTGTTTCGATGATGAAAAAAATGAGAGTTGATATCGAAGGATTGGAGATTAAAGTTGAAGGAGATCTTTCCGAAGATCATCCCAAAACATATCAATCCATGAAGGTGATTTATGAATTTAAAGGGAAAGATCTACCGGTTGAGAAACTTGAAAGAGCCGTACAACTATCTGAAGAGAAGTATTGTGGTGTATCTGCACTTTATAAGCAAGTGATTCCGGTAATCACCGAAGTGCGAATTGTTGATTAAGAAGCCAGATAATACAGTTGGTCAACTATGTTATGCAGTACCAACAGTAAAATTATATCACAAATATATTGATAATTTACATCAAGAAACACATCGCCGTGTGGCTACATAATTACACTGTGGCACATATGCAGCCATAATTCATGTGTAAAACTTCCGTAATTTAAATAAGATGGCATTTCGAATAGAAAGGGATACCATGGGAGAAGTGAAAGTTCCCATAGAAAAACTATGGGGTGCCCAAACGCAACGCTCTATAATGAACTTTCCTATAGGCTCACCGGCTTCAATGCCCATTGAGGTAATAAAGGCTTTTGGGTATCTTAAAAAAGCAGCGGCGTATGCAAATTGCAAATTGGGTTTACTTCCTGAAGAGAAGAAGGTGTTGATCTCCACAGTTTGTGATGAGATCATCAGCGGAAAGTTAAACGACCAGTTTCCACTGGTCGTTTGGCAAACAGGAAGTGGCACTCAAACCAACATGAACTGCAATGAAGTCATTTCAAACCGGGTAGAACAAATCAGGGGAAGCAATCCGGTAGGAGCCAACAACATTATACATTCCAACGATGATGTAAACAAGTCTCAATCCTCCAATGATACTTTCCCGACAGCAATGCATATAGCTGCTGTAAAAATTCTGAATGAGGTCACAATACCGGGCATTAAACTTTTGCAGAATACTCTTGAGATGAAAGCTGCAGAGCTAGATGATGTGGTTAAAACAGGCCGTACCCATCTAATGGATGCAACACCATTGACGCTGGGGCAGGAGTTTTCGGCATTTGCAGCTCAACTGAAATATGGAATTAATTCGCTGGAGCGCACGCTAGAACACCTTTCTGAACTTGCACTGGGAGGTACTGCTGTTGGCACTGGCCTGAATGCACCAACAGGGTACGATGAACTGGTTGCCGAGCTTATTTCAGAGTTTACCGGGTTCAAATTCATATCATCTCCAAACAAATTTGAAGCTCTTGCCTCAAAGGATGCCATAGTCGAAAGCCATGGAGCACTGAAACAGATTTCAGTAAGCCTTATGAAAATTGCGAATGATATAAGATTACTGGCTTCGGGTCCAAGGTCGGGTCTAGGTGAAATACTGATTCCTGAGAACGAACCCGGATCATCCATCATGCCAGGGAAGGTTAATCCTACTCAGGCGGAAGCCCTGTCGATGGTTTGCACCCAGGTAATGGGCAACGATGTTACCATTACCATAGCGGGATCAAGCGGATATCTGCAATTAAATGTATTTAAGCCAGTTATCATCTATAATTTTCTACAATCGGCTCAACTTTTAGGAGATGCCTGTGTTTCGTTCAACAGCAACTGTGCAATCGGGATTAAGCCCAATCACGAAAGAATAAAAATGCATCTGAACAACTCTTTGATGTTGGTAACAGCACTTAATCCGCATATAGGATATTATAAAGCGGCTGAAATTGCCAAAAAAGCACATACGGAGAATACAACATTGAAAGAAGCCGCTTTAGCATTGGGTTATCTCACACAAGATGAATTTGATATGTGGGTAGACCCCTCAAAAATGACCGGAAAATAAACTTAAACCTTAATATTTATGACAGATTATTTCTCTACTGAATTCTGGCGACAAACCATCAACGGCCTTACCGGTTGGATCATTTCTGAATTACCGGGAATAGTAATTATATTGTTTGCGTTTGTGATATTTTTGAAAATCCTTAGATTTTCAAAGGCTCAATTTAGAAAAATCCTTTACAAGCGTGCCGAAGAAGATGAACACGTTGATACGGTTGAGGCACACAAAAGAATCACGACTCTCACATCCATTATTCATGCCTTTTTAAAGATCGCGCTTTATACGGTTGTTATAATGATGCTTCTGAGTTCTTTTGGTGTAAACATAGGCCCCATTTTAGCCAGTGCCGGTATTTTAGGTCTGGCAATTGGTTTTGGTGCACAAGAGCTGGTGAGGGATTACATTGCCGGGTTTTTCATGTTGCTGGATAATCAAATACGAAGAGGTGATGTAGCCATTATAAATGGCACCGGGGGATTGGTCGAAAGATTAGAACTCCGCACCATTACGCTCCGGGATGTAAGCGGAGTGGTTCATATTTTTCAAAACGGTAAAATTAACAGCATCTCCAATATGACCAAAGAGTGGTCTGCCATGACGTTCGATATAGGCGTAGCATACAAAGAAGATGTTGAAAATGTGATGGGAGTGATGAAAGAGGTTGGGGATGAATTGTATAACGATGAGGCTTTTAATATGCATATCATAGAGCCCATGGAAGTATCAGGTCTCAATGAGTTTGGCGATAGTGCGCTGGTGATCCGTGCAAGAATAAAGACAAAGCCAGGCCAACAATGGGGAATAGGAAGAGAATATCGTAAGCGCCTCAAAAAAGCGTTTGATCTCAATAATATCGAAATACCATTCCCACATACCACCATTTATTGGGGAGAGGAGATAAAGCCCTTAAACTTAAATATTAAGCAGCAGAATTAATTCATTAACTGAAATAACTATGAAGTAGAATTTTAATTACGAGAACGATAAACCCTGACATAATCAATCAACATGGTTGCCGGGAAAATGGAGTCATCAACACCTTGTTGCCCTCCCCAGTTTCCTCCGACTGCTACATTCAGTAACAAATGAAATTTTTGATCAAAGGGCCACTCAGCAGCACCTTCGCTGCTGTTATTAAAAGTATAAACTAAAACATCATCAATAAAAAAGTCAATTTTTTCTGAACACCACTCAATTGCATATACGTGAAACTCATGCCCGCTTTGGGGTAGAAAAACAGAAGTGCCTTTTTGTGTGTTGATCATGTGATTGAACATCTCTGTATGAACAGTAACAAAAACAGAATCGGGTATAAATCCGACATGCTCAACAATATCAATTTCACCACTTTTTGGCCATCTTCCGTATTCTCCGTCTGTTGGCAACATCCAGATTGCAGGCCATATTCCAATGCCACCTGGTAGTTTTGCGCGAACTTCAACACGTCCGTATTTCCAATCTCCCTTATGACGAGTTGTTAAACGAGCTGAGGTGTAATCAAAACCATGTATCCGTTCCTTTTGAGCTCTAATATGCAAAAAGCCTCCCTCCACCCATGCGTTCTCTGGCACTGCATAGGTATAATATTGAAGTTCCTTATTTCCCCATCCATAGGAATTCCCTATAGTGTCATAGTTCCATTTTAATGGATTTGGCAAACCATGGTAATTGAACTCATCACTCCAAACCAATTGCCAGTCGGATGAAGATCTGATGAAAGTACACCCAAATTTTAAGAATATTACGAAGAACAATAAAGTAATTCCAAACCTAAGCACAGAGTGATATTTTCCCATACAATAAACAAGAGAGTTTATAAGTAACTAATATCCACCTCTTGCTTTTGCAAGAGGTGGATATTTAAAATGATTTACTTAGTTAAAAAACCAGGATCTATTCAGGACGGAAAACCCAAATCCAACCTGTGCCCCCAGCTGCATTTGGTACAAACAACACCATTCTGTCTGAACTCAATTCAATGATATTAAACACAGGATTGTTACCAGGGTTACCCTCTGATCCTAAAATATTCGCATCACCAACGATGCGAAGTGTTGTGAAGTCACTATTAAATGCAAACGTGCTTCCGGTAATAGGATCCGCATCCGGACCTGAATAATAGGTATAGTTTGCACCACCATCAAGATCAAATATCATTCTTCCTGCGGCATCAGAAGGAGGACAACATTCACCTCCGGCATTCCACCATACTTCTTCATGATTAGTAGGAGATACCATATACCACCATAACCCCCCTTGTTCCGGCTCAGGGCCGCCATCAAAAACCCATGTTTTTCCTTCCAAATCATCGCCTACTAAAGCATAATATGCTGCAGGGAGGGGATTATCCAACACATCTATTTGTACATCAATAGATTTGGAAACATACTCTACATTCATAGGTGTGCCATCTGTCATATAGGCAGTTGTAACATGAAATGTAAAAGTATTTAAACCAGGTATCGGGTAGATAACTTCAACTCTGTCAGAGAACTTTTTGTCGATTACATAATCCCAGTATCCTGTAACTCCGGGAGTATTCATTTTTAATGTAAGTTTATTCCCTCCGGGAGTAGATTGAATTGCTTCCAGTTCAATTGCATCCGGATTAAAGCTGTTTTTCAATACATCCCGGTCTTCAATAGGGTCACATGCTGAAAAGACCAACATTAGTGCTCCTATAAACAGCCAATATATATTCTTTCTATTCATTTTGTATAGTTTTAATATTTATACTAAAAGTTACCACCCGGGGTTTTGTTCATAAACACCATTTGAAAGCCTGATTTCCGATTCAGGTATGGGCAATAATCCCTTCGTTTCAGGACGATAAGTTACACTATGATTTACAATAATTCCACCAGCATTGCTTACTTCAGCAACAACAGAGTAGAAATTATTAGAAGAGTTCTCAACATCCCCCCAACGAACTAAATCAAACCAACGCAGACCTTCAAATGCAAATTCATATAAGCGTTCACTTTTAAGATTCTCCATAGACCAGCTTACAGGATCTAATCCTGCTCTTTGGCGAACAGCATTGATTCCATCGGCAGTCTCTGTTAGTTCTGAATGCATCAGCAAAACATCCGCATACCTTAGATAATAAAAATCCTGTGCAGCCCACAATTGCATTCCATCTCCGTGCGACCAGCCATAAACATAATAGAACATCCCCTGAACACCATCAGCACCATCATGTTGGAGTGTTGTATATTTCTTATTAAACAATCCTGTTTCATGATCAGCATTATCCGGGGAACTATAACCGTCAGTTGCCTGGGCTGCGTCACCTACTTCAAGAATAGAGCCTTTCTTCCGGATATCCTCATCATCCCAACTATTAAAGAATGCAGGATGAACGGTACCCCATCCCCAACCTTGACCAAAAGGAACCATAGAATTGCCACGAATTCCAAAAAACAATGGGACTCTGTTATTGTACTTCTGTCCGTTGTCCCAATCCCAGTTGCCAAAGGCATAGCGAAGAGCAAACATCACCTCAGTATTTCCAGTTCCTATTTCAGAATTGTGTCCATCCTGACCAACCCAACTTAACCCTTCGTCCTCGGCCCATGGTAAAACCACCTGACCAGCACTCTGGTTTACATGTGAATATGGCCATAGATTTCTGAAGTCGGATACCAAAGCATATCCACTGCTGGCCATAATGTTTTCAAGATGGGTAACAACTTCAGATCTGGTTAGGGTACCACCATCAGGTAAAGGAACTACATCTGTCGGACTTCCTGCCATATTAGTCATATATCCGGTATAGAACAAGTACGTTCTTGCAAGATATGCTTTTGCAACCCATCGGTTTGCATGTCCATAGTCTCTCAGAGGAATTTGATCAGCTGAAATAGCCGGCATTAATTCTGCTGCCATTTTGAAATCTGCTGCAATCTGGCTGAATGTTTCTGTAAAACTTGATCGTGGTACATCTCGTGGGGTATCAGTTGAATTGATTAGTGGCATTCCGCCGAAAAAACGAGCTGCTCTATACATCATAAAACCTCTCATAAAATAGGCTTCGCCTACTGCAGAATTACGAAATTCAATTGCTTCCTGCTCCGTATCAAAAAATGGTGAATAATCGGCCTGAGAAGCGGCTTCTATGATGGCGTTTGAACGGTATACACCATTGTAAGTCTCAATCCACAAATCTCTGTATGTATCTTCATTTGGGTCAACGAAATTTGCTACGTTTTTTGCCGAAATGTCATCTGGGCCACCACCACCAAACATATAGTCACTCAATAAATTGGCAGCTACATGCTCCTCACTATGCACTCCATTAACGTATAGTGCATTATAAACACCTCCCATAGCTTCAATTATGTCCTGGGGAGTCTGATAAAAGTTTTCCAGGTTTTTCTGGTACAAGTTTTTAGTATCCAGAAAGTCCTCGCTACAACTTCCGGCGAATAAGATCAAACCGGCAGTAACCATTATATATACTATTCTTTTCATACTGTTTTTGTTTAGAATTAGAATGTTACGTTTACACCAACCATAACGGTTCTCGGCAATGGATACAGCCCCAGGTCTACACCCGATGCCCAATTAGCATCATGACCAAAGCCAACTTCCGGATCCATACCATCATAATTCGTAAATGTGTAAAGGTTATTAAATGAAAAATATAGCGATGCTGCTTCCATCCAATTTACATTCCTCAAAAAGCGATCAAATCTATATCCAACAGTTAGGTTGTTAATTCTTAAATAGTCAGCATCATGAAGATAAATATCAGAAATGTAATTTGTATTACGATGCGAGGAGGAACTTAAACGCGGAATCCTGTCAGATGTTCCCTCTCCGTGCCAACGAGAAAAAATGTCGGTGGTGTAGTTTTGGGTAAATTGATCAGCAAATGATCTGTACGACTGCATCACTTGCATCCCAAACTTTCCGGTTAAAGTAGTATTGGCAAAGAACCCTTTGTATTCAGCATTCAGTCTGATTCCCAGCTCAAAGTCGGGATTTGGATTTCCCAGCATAACTTTGTCATTCTCATCAATTACGCCATCACCATTTTGGTCAACAAAGCGAACATCACCCGGACGCTGATCCTCAAAAAATGGACGACCATTTGGCCCTACATAAGCGTCTACTTCATCCTGATTCTGAAGGATTCCATCTGTCTGGAATCCATAAAAGAATCCAATAGGCTTGCCAACTTCCACACGTGAAATATAGGCGGTTCCTTGAGACAATACATGTGGAGGACCTGTAATTATACCTTCAGCATTTGCAAGACGGGTAACCTCATTCTCATTGTAGGCTCCGCTAACCATTGCTCCATATCTGAATTCTCCAATACGGTCATTCCATCCTAGAGAAATTTCAAATCCCTTATTTTCAATATCACCACCATTTATAAATGGTGCTCCGGCACCAGCAGTCCCTTGTATCGGAGCTTGTACTAACCAGTCCTTGGTAGTTTTCTTATACCAGTCAAATGTTAGAGCTAATCGCATGTTAAGGAAATGTCCATCAAGACCAATGTTAAGCTGTTCTGAAGTTTCCCAGGTTACGTCGGGATTTGGAACGTTTTCAGGAACAGCTGTTGGTGATGAAACCAGTTTATCAGGACCAAAGTAATATCCTTGTGGGCGATAGGCAATATTTGAACTGTAGATAAAATTTGGGATGCTTTGGTTACCATTTTGTCCCCAACTCGCTCTTAATTTACCAAAATCCATAAAACCTAACCCATCAAAAAAGTTCTCCTCAGTAAAATTCCATCCTGCAGAAACAGAAGGAAAATATCCCCAACGGTTGCCTTTTGCGAAGTTTGAAGATCCATCCGCACGGAAAGTCATGTCAAGCATATATCTTTCCTGATAGTTATATGAAGCTCTGGCCATATAGGATAGCAATCCGCCACCTTGTGCTGCCCAGTCACGTCCCCAAGTGCCTATGTCGCTAATAGACTCCGCAACTACATTATCAAGATAAGCATATTGAGGTAGCCCAAAAATGGTCTTGGCCTTGGATCCTCCTACATTAAAATTCAATTTGTTTTCTAAAACTTCTGACCCAACTAATAACCCAATGCGATGATCATCAATTGCAAAATCATAATTAACTGTATTTGTCCAAGTGTAATTGACTCCCTGATACATCTCCTGTGTAGCAGCGTCATTGGTATTACTGTACTGTGTAGCAAGGCGATATGTAGGTGCCCATGATCTGCTATGGCCAAACCAGGCATTGACTCCAAATGAGGAACGAATCCTTAAACTTTCTATTGGCTCTATAATGGCATAAACATTTCCGGTAATATTATTCCCTTTGCCCCAATTATAGTTGTGACGATGATACATAACCGCCAGAGGGTTGTGTTGACCCAATGCAACACCTTCCAAAGTAGGTGTAAAACCTTGTGAATGTGGAGACTGATCCCAATATGCAGGCATCAATGGATTCGTAACAAGCGCATTGTGAAGATCATTCCAGTAAATATTACCTGTTGCAATACTCCGATTCTCAGTATTTGTATAAGTAAAATTTTCACCAACAGTTAATACATTATGCCTGTCATTTTTAAAAATGATCATCTCTGTGTTCATTCTGGCAGTTATTCTTCTATAACCGGCATCAGTAATATCTCCTCCTAAAATTCCAGTCTGGTCGAAATAAGAAAAGCCTAATGAATAAGTCACGTCATCACTGGCTCCGGTGATGTTGATTGCATGGCTTTGCACCGGTGCATTGTCCTTTGACATCTCATGAATCCAATTCGTACCTTCCCATCCATTTTGAAGTTTATTCCATACATAATCGCCTAATTGGGAACCTAATTGATCAGGAAAGTTTGCGTTTAAATAGCTGTTATTTCTGATTCTGGTTTCCCAGTCATAGGGAGCTAATCCATCGTTTGTGCGGCCTTCGTTCATAATAAACATATACTCCTGCGCATTCAATGGCGTTAAATTTTTGTAGATATTCTGTACTCCATAATATCCCTCGTAAGTAACACGGGGTTGAGATCCTCTCACTCCTCTTTTTGTGGTTACAAGAATTACTCCGTTGGCTGCACGAGAACCATAAATTGCTGCAGAAGCAGCATCTTTTAAAACATCAATGGATTCAATATCTGATGCATTCAGATAATCAATGTTTCCAACAGCTACTCCATCAACAATATAAAGAGGACTGGAATTACCAATTGTCCCTAACCCCCTGATAGTAACACGGGTACCCGCTCCAGGTGCTCCACTATTACGAGTTACACTTACACCGGCAGCCACTCCCTGCAGAGCTTCCATAGCTGTTGTGGTGTTCAATTCAGAGATGCGATCCCCTTGTACATTAACATTAGCGCCGGTAACTAACGCTCTTTTCTGTACGCCATAACCAATTACAACAACCTCATCAAGGTCTGTCCATGAATCGATCATAAGCACATTAATTGTACTTGAGGTAACGGTCACTTCTTCATTATTATACCCAATAAAAGAAAACCTTAAGGTTTCTCCCATTTGAGTAGATAATGAGTAGTTACCATCAATATCAGTAATGGTACCAATGGTTGTTCCAACCACCATTATACTGACTCCGGGAATGGCTTCCCCGGTAGATTCAGATGTCACCCGTCCTGTTACAGTGACATCTTGAGCTGCTAACATCGTCGTCAGCATCATCAGAAACAAAAGTCCTAACGTTTTTTTCATAAGATTTAATTTAATTACAAACTGATTAAGTATTATTGAGTGATTACTTAAAAAGACTAATTCAGCAAAGCGCCTATTTTAGATTTTTATAAAATAATGTTAATCGAAAACCACTTCTACAATTTGCTCAGTACTATCTTAATAGATAAATATAATCCTGTTACTATTGCCTTTCTTGCCTTGCACATTCCGAAAACACCATGGTGTCAATGAAACACTTACTCGCAAAGATAAGGCAAGCAATTATTATTTGCAAATATATATTAGCTAATTTAAATAATATTTAGCAATAAAAAACATAAAATATTAAAAGAACACATAAATTAACATAGGCAAAAATGAAATTACGCTCCACCTTACTCATTAGAATAAGGTTACTACCTATAATATTCGGTATTTAAAGTATAGACAAAAGAGTCTTCTATTGTTTTACATTTCTCAATCGAGAAACCGAAGTAAGCAAAATTGCTTTAAAAAATGAGGTGTCTACATTTCGAACAACTACACCTTTGAAGTTAAGAGGCATTTCAAAAACGTTATAGTAGAATATCTTAAAATCCGATAATCAACCATACTGCAATACCTTTATATGTAAAAGCAGACCCCGTGAGACTATTTCTGACATTATTTTAAATCCGGCATTTGATCGCGAGTTAAAACAAAATCTTTGCTGAAAGCATCTCTCCACCAATCAGCATTAGCAAACTCATGGCTTTCTTCGGAAAACGCAGTACCGCTCATATTGACCGTACGACTGTAATCATACCACGGCATAAAGAAAGACCATTTTGCTCCGGCCTCCCATTGTGAAGAAATGGTTGATAAGTTTCCGCATTCGCTTAAAGAAATAATCTTACCCGGAAATCTGGATTGTATGGAATTGAACTCATCGGCCAAATTTTGTGCATTATGTCTGTTATATATGTCACGGCCAATCATATCCACATATTGATCGCCCGGATACCAATCATCGTCGTTTGGTTCAACAGTCCATACCCATATCAGGTTATTTAACTGACGTGACTCAAAATAATCAAACATGATTCTCCACAGCTGCTTACATGGTTCTGCCCCTTTTGCGCCCCACCAAAACCATGTCCCTGCGGCCTCGTGAAGTGGACGCCACAACACCGGAATCCCTTTATCCCTTAATAATTCAAGCACATCAGCTGCTTTTTCAAGGTCGGCCATGATCACTTCATTTTCCCACGTTCCCTCTTTTACTGCTTCTCTAATGTCAAAAGAAGTTTCATTGGTGTAAAAAGCATAATTGGTTCCGCCTTGCTCAACCGGCACATTCCAGTGCCATGTAAAATGTACAATTCCATTGTTGTTCCACCAATCTTCCACAACGGAAACATCAGTATAATCAATCCAGTTAGCCGGCGAGGCCCATAAATGGATAATATCAAATCCATTCATTGCAGGATATTTCCCCGTATGCTGGTACACCCACTCTGCTTCATTGATGTTCCATGATACATTTGCCATGGCTCCTGAAATTGACTTCTCCCCATAATTATCGATGAGAAAATTAAAGAGATTAATCGCCTGCGATGAAGGGTTGTTTACTACCAACTCTGCTGTCACCTGGTCCTGAGGAGCAGCAACGGTTGTAAAACTAAATGAAACCGCTGATTGAGATGGAACCCCAAAAGTGTTTATAACAGCTCCTGCAGGAATATTTACCGAGTAATGTTTATCATATTCAAGCGTAAGGTTTAAGACTACTTTCGTCAATAGCGAAGAGGCCTCCACCGGTTTTTCGTTTACGGTAATTCCATGAGATTCTGACAAAGTAATAACCTCATCGAAGGTAATTTCTACCTCAGCCGACAACCTTACCTCAGTCGCCCCATCAGCAGGGAAGCTGCTTTTGAACACTGGTGGTTCATGACTTTCACGATCCTCACTGCACGCAGGAAATACCATCAATGCAAGAATAAAAAGAAGAAATAAACGTATCATTTTTATTGAATTTGAGTTTGAAGTAAATTTATGCTGTTTAATGGTATCAATCCAGTACTTTTCAGGCATTTTCTGATACATTTCTATCGACCACCAAATAAATAAAACCACAGAAACGCCCATCCAAGAAGCTTCTGTGGTCTATTTTATCAAATATTTCCCCAAACGTAATATGTTTGGGGAAATATCATGTTCAAATTGTTATGGAATAGGTTCAAATCTTACATTGTCAATTCCTATATTCACATTCACAGAAACTCCACTGCGCCAAATCATTCCAAACTCACTTCCTCCCAATGCCGCATCAGACAGCGGGTTTCCTGTTGATTCGTGGAGGAATCCAGATAATGGTAGGGTAACCGTGATCCAACCATTGGTATCGGCAAACCCCATGGCATTATTCAGATTGAAATCATAGAAATGAGTATCTCCCCCTCCACCAAGACGAACGCTGAGATTTCCTTCTGTTGGGAATGATTCAAATGTTTTAAGATCAAATCGAACCGCCCAGGTATTCACATCTACACCCTCAGCGGAATAATTATTACTGCTGTTGCGGAAGAATAGCCCATCCCACCATCCGGTGCCACTCATACCGTTTACTCTCCAATATGGAGTGCCATCAGCTGAAGTATCAGGATTATCTTCTGGTCCACTATTGATGGCGTTGCCCCACCATGAATCTTTCCCTGTTCCATTGAAATCAAAGAAGACCAGATTTGGATCGTAAATAGGATCAACACTGCCAAAGAATATGGTAGGAAGTAAACCTTCTTCTCCTTCATAGGTAATCATACGGATTTGCCCTTCACCTATGGTTACACCAGCTGGGACATATACCTCTACTTTAGTTTCTGTTTTTAAACCATAGGCTGTTGCAAAAATCCCACCAGGAAATACAAGTTCTTTTATCAGACTCATGTTTTCTCCCAAAATAGTAAGAATTTTACCAGGCTCTGCTCTCGCCTGCTTATATCCTGTAATGTCAGGCAAATTGGTTAATATCGTAAAGTCTGAAGAAGACTCTACCATTACGCCATTCAGAGCTTCAAGGGTAATTTTACCAGATTGCGAGCCAACCGGGATAAGTACGGTGATTTCGGTTTCACCCTGAGCAGTGATCTCTCCCTGCATGTTTCCTGTAAACCACACATTTTTAACTAAATCAAGATTTTCTCCCGTAATAACAACTGTATTATTGGCCTGAGCTTCAACCGGGGAAAATGAGGTAAAGACGGGATCAACAAATACAATATCTCCGCCTGAGACACTCTTTTCTGCCCTGGTGTGAAAGAGAACCTCTCCTGTAATGGCAGTCTCAGGAGTAACAATCGTCATAGTACTTTCTGTATGTGAAATAATTTCACCTTCAACTCCTCCAGCAAAGGTTACAGCTATCACCAAATCTAAATGGTCGCCCGATACTGAAATACTTTCCCCATTCTTAAGTGTCATCGGGGTCACTTCACTGATGGTAGGAACTGCCATGGTGAGTGCTTCAGGGAAAGTAACTTTAATTTCGGAAGCCATCACTATGCTGCCAACTCCATCCTGAGCACTCTCTGGTACAACAACAACTATTTCTTCATCAGATTGGGATTCAAAATCATCTGCATTGACAACCTGGTCGCCTGCGAAACGGATTTGCACAACAAGATCAAGGTCCGCACCTTTAATGGATAATTCTGTTTCTGCTTTCACCGGATTTGGTGTTACAGATTCAATAGTTGAAACAATAACCGTTAGTTGCTCATCGGAGTAGATTATAATTGGATCTTCTGCTCCATTGGAAAGAGCTATAATGCCAGTTTGAGCTTCTGCTGGAACTATTAGTTTTAACTCTTCACGGCTTTGACTAACAAATTGACTGCTGTCAACCGCAATCCGGTCAGTGAATATTATTTCGCCTACCAAATTAAGATAGTCTCCTGTGATGGTCAATTCACTTCCGGGTTTAATGGTTCCGGGGCTGAAAGATTCAATTGAAATTGGTTCTGAAAAGCCAATTGGAGTTTTAGTAGTTATATCTCCCTGCGGAGTTTTCAATACAACCAATCCTTCAACTGCGTTTTGAGGCACTATAAGTGCCAAAAGGGAACGCTCGCGTTTTGTAAATTGTGATGCGGCAATCTCAATATTGTCAGGCAGAATAATTGCAGTTACTTTATCAAGATTATTCCCGATAAAACGTAATTCAGCTCCTCTGGCTATGGGCATTGGCCCATAGCTCAGAAGTTCAATCCTGTCGCTTCTTTCATCATCGTCATCTTTTTCGCATGATGTTAAAAGGACACCGGCCATTAATGTACTCAATAATAGAGTATAAAATGAAAACCGTCCGTATTTTTTTAATATATCTTGCATATTTTTTAAAATTATCAGGTTAATCTATCGGGGAACAACACGTATATTATCAACTGCAAAGAAAAGATCCGCAGGCCCGGCCTCTTCGTCCAAAGCGGGACCCCAAACAAAAATGGTAAAACCTCCAAAGCTATCTGGGTAGGTTAAAGAGAGATCATTAAACTCCGCATTATGACTATATCTAAACTCAGACATGGGGATGGTAACCGTTATCCAGCCATCAGTCTGGAAAGGAGTTCCTGATGTGAACCAAGGACGCCACAAAGCTCTTCCTAAAGATTCATCTGAGTAGTAAGCATTAGTATTAGCAACATCATATCGTGTAAAGATTAGTTGCATAAAACCAACAGCCCAAGGGTTTACAACATTTACTTCAAATTTCAAGACCATATCTTCAAGTCTGTTCCCCATTAAATCGAACAATGGAGCCGAATGATCGGGTGAACTCACTCCCCATAAGTTCATGGCCAGATTGTCTTCAAGCCAGTCCCAGTCGGCTATAGCACCTGTGAGAGCAAGATAGTTTCCTGATACTCCAGCAGGATCGTCTCCTCTGACATTTCCTGGTCGCCACCCCGCACCAAACAGATGATCAAAATCAAGGAATATGTTTCTGTCGTCTCTGAAATAAAATGAAGAGCGAGATTGACCATAAATAGATCTTACAGCAATAGGGCCTGAGGAAGTTCCTTCAGGAACTCTTACTTTCACCTGAGTTACTGAAACCTCCTCTACGAATCCGGGGATATTGCCCGGGAAAATAACTTCCAGAGGCGCGCTTTCATCATCGATAAAATAGTTGCCCCTGATTACAGCAATCTCACCATCCGGAACATATTCGCAAAGCATTGATGAAAGCAACGGAGAAGGAACAACTACCTGAAAGTCATACTTATACTCCAAGCCTCCTCTCGTAACCAAGGTTATTTGATTGGTAACCTCTTCAGGGATTGCATTGGGGATTGTAACAATAATTGAGCGTCTGGTTATATAGTTAACGTTCAATTTAGCTGGTTGATCATTGAACCATATTTCAACTACATTTTGCAAATTACTCCCTACAAGGGCGATGGTGTTTCCTAAGAATGCACGCACAATCAAAGAGTCTGACTTATCAGGATCAGTAATCCTGATATATTGTATCTCAGGCATTCCATTGTCATCATCGTCATCATCGCAGGACTGAAATATAGTTCCTGCAAAAATGCTGATTAGTAAAAGCATCACCACAAAAATCGGTGAATCTTTCTTTATATATTGTTTCATAGCTATTGTTATTTAAGTATTTCAAACCAATTTAATACGGAATCGAGCTAAAATCAAATGGAACCGGCTCTCCGGTAAGATTTGGGTTCATTGCTAGATCTATATCCGGGAATGGTAGTTTAAAACTAGATGATGAAATGGTAACTTTAAAAGAGTTTAATGTTACATCTCCTTGAGAAGACTCGCCCCTGTAGAATGAATAAAGACCATCGAAATTTCCGCGCTCCTGTGCATTAATTAATTGAACAGCGAGCTGAGGATTATAGTATGAGAGTCTTACGTAATCATACCAATTATCTCCTTCAGTTGCAAACTCCTTACGACGTTCATTAAAAATGTCCATAAAAGAGATGCTAGTAGATGGGTTTGCATTTGGATTTGCTCTTAAACGCACTCGATTAAAATACTCCAATGCTTCAGGATCATTTGTCGATTCATTATTCCCTAAAATTGCCTCCGCATATATCAGATAAATATCTGCAAGTCTTAATATATGTGTTGCCAAATCAGTTGCCATTCGAGCTCCAACCCGTCCATTTTCATCATAATGATCTCCTTCAATGTGCCCAACGATGTGTTTTACAATATATCCACCGGTTGGGACTCCAAAAACAGCACCGGCAACATTGTCATCATCGTCCATTGTCGCGGTAAAGCCGCCTTCGTGTCTCCAAAAATATGGATAATGGTCTCCCCACATCATAATAGTGGCCTTTCTTCGTCTGTCTTCGTTTTGACGCTCGGAGCTAAGCGGGTTATCTCCAAATAGATTGATCAGGTCAAGCGTGACTCCTCTCCAACTGCCCCATGTGTCGGCCAGGCCTGTAAAATTGTTAAGAGCAACATCAGATTGGATGGAGTTTTGGGAAGTCCAGGTGTTTGAAATGGTCCAACGCCAAGAAATCAGATTCTCCGGATTATAATTTCCGGTAGAAATTCTGAATAAATTGCTGTATTCAGGTTCAAGTTGTCCGGGATATCCATCTATCACCATTTTCGCATAGTCTCTGGCCAAATCTAAATATTGCTGATCTCTGGAGCCGGACTGATTAACACCCGATCTGGTTAGGTAAACTTTAGCAAGCAACCCCTTGGCTGAATATTTATTGATTCTTCCTGTGGTATTTTGTTCAGGTAACAGCTCTATTGCGCGGAGCAAAGTACGTTCAATATATTCATATACGTCTTCAAGTCGATTTTTGGGGAGAGTATTTGCTGTACCGTCTCCAAGTATCTGACTATTGCTATGTATGATAGGAACTTCGCCCCAAATTCTAACCAGATAAAAATAGGCAAGAGCTTTCATTGTCATAGCTTCTCCTGTAACAGTATTTTTAACCTCTTCGCTCACATTACTGCCTGCCCGTGTTGCAATGTTCTCGATTATTGCATTTGCATGGCCATTTACCAACCACAGTGAATTTGATGCATTAATTAGGTCTTCATTTGAAGAACTTAGGTTAAAATTCTGGTAAATATTGTCAGTTCCCTGGTAAATATTTCCAGCCAGCATATCTCCAATCCAGAGAAACCCTCTCTGAAAATCGTACCATGGAGAATTATAAAGAATATTGGCAGCCTGAAAACACTGCTCGTTGGTTTGGAAAAAATTGTCAATGGTATATGCGTCCTCTGTTGGTCTGTCCAAAAAGTCCTCGCAGGATGTTGTTAAAAGCAACATTCCGACCATTGCCCAAACTGTATGTTTAAAATATTTTTTCATCTGTATATTTTTTGTTTGTTAAGCATTATAACCTATATCCATTTCTCTCACATATTCATATAATGCCTTTGATTTTAAAACGATACATTCACCCCAAAAGAATAGATACGTGGTGATGGATAACGGCCATTGTCCAATCCATATACGTTTGAACTGGTTTGGCTGGCACCAATTTCGGGATCAAAGCCACTATATTTGGTGAAAGTCCACATGTTCTGGAGATTGGTATAAACTCTTACATTGCTTAGGCCCCATCTGTTAGACACATGCGCTGGAATATTATATCCCAGGGTAATGTTCTGAATTCTTATATAAGATCCATCTTCAATGTATCTATCAGAAATCCTGCGATTGTTATTGGGATCACCAGTAATAGCTCTTGGAGTATTATCCTTACCTAATCTGTCAATTTGAACGTTATCAATATCGTTGAACCAGTTCTCGTATGGATTTCCACTGGCATCCAGGTAAACCTGATCAGGATTTATGGGTCGTAAAGTAGTTCTGTCAACCATGGTCGCTAACTGGTTATTCCACATGGTATTCATTCCTGTTAATGATCGTCCCACATAGTTAAGAATTTTGTTTCCATATGTCCCGTGCAAAAATACACTCAAATCAAAATTTCGATAACTGAATGTATTTGCAAAACCAAATGTAAATTTAGGCCATGGAGAACCAAGAAAAGTACGGTCATACTGATCAATAACTCCATCAGGTTTGCCGTCAGGTCCGGAAATATCTTTGAATTTAATGTCGCCTACCCAAACTGTATTTTGCCTGTTCCATAAAAGCTCACCTGTTTCTTCATTTACGCCCGGGAAGGCTTCAGGTCTTGGACTGTTAAGAATATCTTCTTTACTTGTATAAATTCCAGCAACTTGATAGCCATAGAATCCATATAAGGATTGACCAATAGTTGTTAAACTAACCACATCTGTCCATTGTCCATACCCTTCTATGTGTGCAGAAGGCGAATCACCCAGTCCCAAAAGCTTATTCTTGTTCATTGTAAAAGTTACGTTGCTGTCCCACTGAAATCTGCCAACTACAGGTCTTGTGTTCAAAGTAATCTCTATCCCTTTGTTTTCAATTTCTCCAAAATTACCCATAGGAGGATTCAGCCTTGATGATGCATTACCCCTGGTTCCCATGTAAGATGGCAACTGCAATTCCATCAACATATCTGTTGATGTTTTTTGGTACAATTCTAAAACCAGATCAATACGGTTATTGATAAAGCCTACATCAAATCCCAGGTTATACTGTTCCTGCTTTTCCCATTGTACAAAAGGATTGGCAATATTCGTCTGACGATATCCTGTGCCAAGTCCTGTCGGCATACTTGTAATGGAAGCACCCCATCTATAGCCACCAATGCTTGAGTTTCCTGTTTGCCCCCAACCACCGCGGATGCGGAAATTGCTGACTATATGGCTCATGCCATCCCAAAACGCCTCATTTGAAACTCTCCACATAACGGATGTTGCATGGAAAGGAGCCCAACGGTTTTCCGGGCCAAAATTGGAAGACCCGTCATAGCGAAATGTGTACGTAGCATAGTATCGGTTATCGTAATTATAATTTGCACGGCTAAAGAACGAGGCCATTGCTCCACTACCAAAACCGGAGCCCACATTCATTGAAGATGATTGTCCCAACTGAGGAGATCGAACTTCATTGGAAGGCAAGCCGGTGCTAGAGCCGCTCAGAAACTCATATTTCCATTCAGAGACCTCTTGACCTGCCATCATAGTTGCGTTATGCAGATCAAATGATCGGTTATAAGTCACATAGTTTTTTAATTCCCAAAATGTATTCTGGTTAAATTGCCATCTGGATGAATTTGAAATGTTTTCAACATTTCCATATCTATAGGTTGGTTGGAAAGTATAGGCGTTTGTATAACCCAAATCCAATGCAACTTCAGACCTCCACACCAAACCATCGGTGATGGTTATGTCACTATAAACATTGGCCAATAGATTTGTTCTTTTTAAACGAATTTCTTCGTCAAGAGCTTTTGCAATCGGATTTACACTTCCTGGTGAACCTTCTCGTTCATCACCTGACCATGTGCCATCAACGTTGTATATAGGAACGTCCGGGGAACTTCTTAAGGCAATATTAATAATACCCTCCTCACTGTTATTCAATCCGAGATTATCTTCAGATCTGGATAAGGAGATATTTGTACCAATTGTCCACCATCTTTTAAGATCTGCATCCAGATTTACCCGCCCGGTAAATCGTTCGTAATCACTTCCAATTACAGTACCTTCCTGGGTAAAATAGCTTCCTGACACATAATATCTGGCACTTTCGGTGCCACCGGAGGCGCTGATCTGATGACTTTGCATGGGTGCAGTTCTAAATACTGCATCTTGCCAATCAGTACCTCTTCCTAAAAGTGTTGGGTCTAAAAGTTCTACACGAGGGTCTCTACCTGCTGTTTCTGCTGCAATTGAATTACTATACTCAGCAAACTCCCTTAAATTCATAACATCAATGTGTTTTGCCTGATGCTGTATCCCGTAGTTAAACTCATAGTCAAACCGTGCTTCGCCGGTTTGGCCTCTTCTGGTAGTAATTAAGACCACCCCGTTTGCTCCTCGTGACCCATAAATGGCAGTGGCCGATGCATCTTTTAAGATTTCCATCGAAACAATGTCGGCAGGATTAATACTGCTTAATCCTCCACCAAAGGTGCTAACTGGAGCATTACCTAAGCGATCACCCAATCCTACAGAATGCCCTCCCTGTGAAACATTTTGTACAGGAACACCATCAATCACGTAAAGGGGTTCAGCAGCACTTGCATTCAAGGTTCCCTGTCCTCGGATTCTAACAGACACAGATGCACCGGGTTGTCCGGAAGTTACCATGGCTGTTACACCGGCAGCACGTCCTTGTAAAGCCTGGTCAAGGTTGGCAGAGATAGATTGTCTGATTTGATCACTCCCGACAGATACGCTGGCTCCGGAAATATCACTTTTTCGCATACCGCCATATCCTACCATAACGAATTCATCGAGCATTACATCAGCAGGTTCAAGAACCACGTTAATCACTGAACGACCGGCAACTTCTTCGAATCTGGTGTCATAACCAATAAAACTAAACACCAATGTGTTTTGGTCTGATTGCAATGCAATCTGATAGTTTCCATCGATGTCTGTAACAGTTCCAATCGTAGTCCCCTCTGCAATGATAGAGACTCCTGGTAATGGATCATTGGTGTTGTCAGTTACGGTTCCCGTAACTGTTCTTGTCTGCCCAAAAACCATCAAATGGCCACTGAGGAGACAAAGGAAAAACAACAAACGCAGATTTTTTGTCATAAGATTTGATTTAAATTTTGATAATGTTTTTGAAGTTTGGAACTTAAAATCAAAGTTGAATAAGTGAGGCATAAAAACATTGGTGTCATGACTACACTTATACAGTACACAAATCTAGTTCGTATTTTCCCCTTTCACTAATACTATTTTATCAAATTTTTGTACTAATGCGTATTTATTGTCATTTTTTAACATTCAAACAAACCTTTATTGAGGTGCGAGCCTGACTTTTACCCGAAGTAGGATCTCAATTCCTATGATTAAAGATTCGACACCAAATTAGTCTTATCAAGTGTCAAGTTATCTTGATCCTTGTGGCTTTAGCCTTTGACACTGTCGTGAGCTCAGTCGAACTGGGTAAAAGTCGTGATAGTGGGAAACGATTACGATTTGACATGAGGCTAGCTATGTATCAAAATGCTAATCAATTTAAAACACAAAAAGGGTTGCCAAATTTATTGGCAGCCCTTTCATATATCTGCTAGTTACTTATTCGTTCCAGCCCCGGTCTAGTCTAAGTTCACCCTTGGTATTTATGGTGGAAATATCTTAACACACTTATAGCCATTAATTGCTTTCCAAAGAAAAGTCTCCTCAACCTCTTTCATTCTCAAATACGGAATACATTGGACTTTATACTCAAAGCTTAAGACGCTCTTTCCCTCTGGCGTCCCCCACCTGGCAATCTGACTGACTAAGGCCTTAAACATTCAACTATGATACAAAAAACAAGGTTGCCAAATATTTTGGCAACCTTGAAACTTAAAAGTATTATTAAAGAATACTGCTAGTAACCTTGATATAAACCCAGACCACCTTCAGTATATCCGGCATTTTGTTCCAATAGTCCCTCTGATAATCTGATCTGACTAAAAGGAATTGGGAAAAATCCTTGGGTAGCATTGTAGCGAGCCGTATAACCAGATGGGTGAAGAGCACTGTGAGTAGTCCATTCGCCAAAATCCAAAATGGCCACGCCTTCCTGATGCTCAAGATGCTCAGTGGTGTATTCAGCACCCCAACGTCTCATATCATTCCATCGCAATCCTTCAAAAGCAAGCTCATATCTGCGCTCCTTCTGAAGATTTTCCAGTGTATAATCAACAGGATCTAATCCGGCGCGAGCTCTTACTTCATTCATGTAGCTTGCATCTTCTTTTAACTCAGACAACATCAATAGTACATCAGCATAACGTATGAACATTAAATCATCGGTATGTCCAAGTTGATTATTATTCTGAGTACCATACATTAGGTGGCTATAGCTGTCAAAATATTGCCCTTGTTCTGTTTTTACTGCAATACCATGAATTTTCTTGCCCCAGTAGTTACTCTCCATCACAAAATCCCACTGGCCTTTTTGATAGCCAGAAAGTTCCGCCTCAATATCAAGAACCGAAGCCCAAAGCCTTGGATCATTTGGTTCATCTTCCAGCCATTGGTTAACCAACGATTCAGGAACAGAGTTTCCTTGACCCCAGCCTCCTGCAAATGGGAATGTTCCGGAAACGTGTTGAAGACCTCTTAATGCAAAAAACAACTGATAAGTATTTGAATAACCCCTGTCAATATCCCAGGCAGCAAAATTGTTAAACTGCTGCACAAAAATAGCCTCGGGATTTCTTGCTCCGTTATCAGCAGCATACAGCAAGCTCTTACCTGTTTCTGCCATATAATTCTGAATATAGTCATAATCACCAATGGTCAGAGAATTGGTATAAGGCCACAACTCATGAAAATCATCAACCAAACGGTGTCCGCTATTGGCAACAAGATCCTCAAGCCATGCAATCACATTTGCTCTGGTTACAGAACCACCTTCAGGAAGTGTAATGGATTCTCTGCCATAAAAGCCGGTATAGAACAAGAAGCATCTTGCCATTAAACCCTGAGCCGCCCATTTGGTAACTCGTCCCTGTTGAGTTGAGGTGTAAGGAACATTAGGCATTAGCTCAATGGCAGCTTTTAAATCAGATGCAATTTGTCCGTAAATATCATCTGCAGAAGCAGCAGGCAGGTTTATCGCTTCGGAAGTTAATTTAAGCGGCACCTCATTAAAAATGGTGTTCAGTTGCCAATAAAACCATGCTCTTAAAAACTTAGCTTCTCCTTTAAATTGATTCTTTAAAGCAGGGCTAACCTGCTCATCAGGAACATTGTCTATAACTTCAAGCGCGAAGTTTGCACGATGAATTCCTCTGTAAAGAGTTGCCCATGGCCATAATGTCATCTCATTATCTGAGAATTGAAAAGTTTCATAAGCCTGGGCTTTTACGTCGTTCAAACCACCACCACCAAGTTTGTCATCGCTGGCAATTTCCCAAATAAAGAATGGACTCTCATCTGCCCTGTGCTGCAAAGAACTCATGATGGTATATATCCCGGCCATTAATTGTTCCGCATCGGCCCGGGTTTGAGGATAGTTTGCAGATGTTTTTTGGGTAAGAGGATCAGAATCAAGGAAATCTTCACATCCCATAAACAAAACACCGGCAATCAATAAATATAATATTTTTTTCATAATGTCCTAGATTTAATGGTTTTAAAATTTCAGGTTAAGACCTATCAAATATGTTCGTGGAGACGGATAGAATCCTAAATCAATTCCAGACACATAAGGTTGATCGTCACCGTATCCAACTTCCGGATCCATACCTGAGTAGTTAGTAAAGGTAATCAGGTTATTGGCTGCAACATACAAACGGGCTTGTCCAAGCGGCAAATTAGGCATCAATCTCTTAAAATCATACCCAAGTGTAAGGTTTTGAATCCTAACATAGTCTCCATCTTCCACATATATTTCTGAGATGGCTAACCTTTGAGGATTATTACCTGCAACCAAGCGTGGAAACACATTAGAAGTGCCTTCACCATGCCAACGTCTGCTTAAAATGTCGGTGGTATAGTTGTGGTACTCATTATCCCCAAATGAGCGATATGATTGCATGATTTGGTGTCCAAAAGCTCCTTGTCCGGAAACTGAAAAATCAAATCCTCTATAGGCAAAATTCACTCCAAATCCAATTCTGAAATCAGGATGAGGATTACCAATCATGGTTTTATCATCAGGTGTTATTTCTCCGTCACCATCGTAGTCTACAAAAATGATGTCCCCGGGTTGAGGATTTTCCTGGAAGAATGGTCCATCCCAATTATCGATTTGTTGCTGATTCTGGAAAATTCCTGCAATTTTATATCCATAAAAATAACCAATAGGGAAGCCTGTTTCTACACGATAGACCGGATCGGTACCTTGTGAAATAACATTTCCCGGACCCATGATATACCCGTCGGCATTACCAAGTCTGGTAACTTCATTCTCATTTTTAGTAAAATTGAAGTGTGCACCGTAGTTAAACTCTCCAACGCGGTCGTTCCAACGTAGTCCAATCTCTATACCTCTGTTTTGAACATCTCCCCCGTTATAAAATGGGGCATCAGCTCCATAAATTGCTGGTAAAGGCATCCGCACCAACCAGTCTTTTGTGTCTTTTACATAGTAGTCAAAAGCCATTTGAAGACGAGACCTCAGGAAATAAGCATCAAATCCTATGTTTAACTGTTCTGACGTTTCCCATGAAACATCAGGGTTAGCCAGCATTGATGGGTAGCCTCCTAATTGCAGTACGCTTCTATCAGAACCAAATCTATATTGATTCAGGGGCCCAAAACCTATCAGAGCCAAATATTGAAATGGATCTATGCTTGAATTTCCGTTCTGTCCCCAGCTCGCACGCAGCTTAAGAAAATCAATGGCGTCAAAATCCTGCATAAACGACTCATCTGACATAATCCATCCGGCAGAAACTGAAGGGAAGTATCCCCAACGATTGCCTCTGGCAAAATTTGAAGAACCGTCTGCTCTCATCACAAGCGTCAGCAGGTATCTTTCATTAAAGTCGTAGTTTACCCTTCCGAAAAAAGATGCCAACTGACCTTGAGCAAGAGGAGCTCCCCGAGTTCTGGTTGTACCAGCTGTGATTCCATCAGTGTTATCCAGATAAGCATATTCGAAACCAACAAACGTTGGATAGGCATTTCTAGCATTGATAGTTGATCCCAATCCCCATTTCTCAACTGATTGTCCAACAAGCACATCAACAGTATGGGCATCTTGTCTGAACAAATAGTTTAAGGTGTTCTCAAATGTCCAGTTGTGACCATTTCCAGAAGTTTGAGTAATACTTGGTGCACCACTTCTTGCATCACCGGCAAGGTCATAGCCTGGTTCGTAATTGCGGTACGTGTTACCATTATATCTGTAACCATATTGGCTTCGGAAAGTTAAATTCTCAATAGGCATAATTTGTAAATATGCACTACCATTGAGATTATAATTGCGGGATTCGTTCATTCCTCTTTGAAGAACCATCTGAGCAACGGGATTATATAATCTTGGGCTGATGCTAGCTATACCTGAAGACTGCGTGTCAGCATTTGCAAACCACTCTCCGGCATCGTTATAAACAGGAACCAATGGACTTGCTGACAACATGTTTCTTACATCATTCCAGTACATTCCACCGATTGCAATACCGGATCTCTCAGTGTAACCATAGTTCAATGTTTGTCCAACTTTAACCACGTCACGTCCGTTTATTTCAATTACAGTATGGTCACTGTTTAAACGCACAGTATATCTGTCAAAATGAGGCTCAACCGGTGAACCCAATACACCTTCCTGAGAAGAGTAAGAGAATCCCATAGAGAAAACAGACTGATCTGAACCTCCAGTGATATTGATCGCATGGTTCTGGATCGGAGCATTCTTGTTATAGATCTCATCTAACCAGTTGGTACCGTTCCACTGTCCACTCTGAATTTGTTGATACAATCCGGGTATTTTACCGGCCCAGTCTTCAGGGGTACGACCAGATTGAATTCTCTCCTCATTATGAATTTCGATAAACTGACTGGCAGATAGAGGTTTAGCCAAATTCTCAATTTGCTGAATTCCTAAGTAACCGTCATATGAAACCTGCATTGCGCCTCTTTGACCGCGTTTTGTAGTAATTAGGATTACACCATTGGCAGCACGCGAACCATAAATGGCCGCAGAAGCAGCATCCTTAAGAATATCAATAGATTCAATGTCGGCTGGATTCAGGTGGCTAATGTTTCCGCCGGCAACCCCGTCAATTACATATAAAGGCTGTGAATTACCAATGGTTCCAAGTCCACGAATGTTAACTTTGAACCCTTCACCTGGCATACCAGAGTTCTGAACAATATTAACACCGGACACCTGGCTTTGTATTGCACCAAGAGCTTCTGTATTACTTTGACGAAGTATATCGTCAGAGCCGACATTAATGTTTGCACCTGTAGTTAATCTTTTTCTTTGAACACCATAACCAATTACCACAACTTCGTCCAAATCCGAGAAGAAATCCCGCATTGAAACGTTAATTGTAGTTTGATTACCTACTAATACTTCTTGTGTTTCCATTCCTACAAATGAATAAACCAATACAGCGTCTGCACCGGCTACATCAATTGTATAACTTCCTTGAGAGTCTGTGATGACTCCATTTGTTGTCCCTTTCTCCAGAACGGTTACTCCTGGAACAGGGAAGTTTTGACTGTCATTAACCACACCACTTACACGTTGCTGTGCATAGGCAGTGTAGCTTAAAAACAAGCAAAAAATTAAAATCAGACTTTTTCTCATAGTTCTCTAGTTAAAGTTAAAAAATAAATAATACTGCTTGAAAATCTTCACCTTATAAAATAATTAATTAGTATACTGTTCTGTTCTGCTCAAATCTTAATGTTTTATTTAATAATAACTCATTTTTTGTTGATATCTATTTTCTATTCTCATCAATTTTTACTTTTAATTATAAACGATTATAAATTGATTTATGCTCTCTAATTTAAAAATGAATCAAATTTTATGTTTATTTTATCTCAAATTCTTCTTTTGGCTGTTTTATAAACTAAACGATTATGCAAAATTCACGTTTGTTTACATTCTAAATAAAACAGCAAAGATCTATTTATCTAATAAAATAAAGAACTTATAATTCTTATATATAAGCTGTAACGACATTGATATTGCAAATCTTCTAACTTTCAGACCTAAACTTGAAACATTAAAATACCTTTATTTTCAAAGTTCAATTTTAAGCTAATTTTGCTTTCAATGCAAGAATTTTCACATTTATTTTTTTTCTTTTTCATTTCTGCTTTTATAATTGTTTGTGACACAGACCACAACAGAACGGCCTTTTTAAACCTCTTAAGAACAGCAATATGTCATTCTTTTAGTTAGCTATAAAAACACACGTGTGCAATAGAAAAAACAATGGTTTTTCATATGTTAACTTAAGGGAATATCTCTATCAGCAGGTTGCAACCAAACAACCATATTTGGAGACAATGAGTCATGATGTATACTTCAGACAGACAATCTATAAAAGCTACGTCACATAAATCTGATTTCCATAATTTTTCTGATTTTCAATTTGATGCTTATTTTACAGAGCTTGCCGGCGAGGGGGGTTAGGTTATGAAACTAGTCCCGAAGCATCGGGACTAGTTCTCCCGGATTTTCGGGAGTCTTTGAATAGCAAATCATAGACACCTAAATAAAACTTTTTCAAATAACAGTGACCGGATTTGCAATTAATGATCTTAAGCAGGAAGTTTAAAATCCCACACAAAAATTCATGAAATCAGAACATGTAAAATTCAATGCGTATAACTCCTTCATTAAAAATATGGAAAGACCAACCCAATTTTGTAAATTTGCATCATATAATATATAGATGGTAATGAAAAGCAAAAAAGGCAAAGTTTTTGCGTTCATAACCATACAACCAAAGAAAAAAGCATGAGGTTTTCATTTATTAAAATCCCCCAGCACCGAAAGTTTCATCTTGATCCCATCTATTATGATGAGGCAAAAGAGGAACGCAGGGAAAGAGAACGAAGAATCAGGGTTGAGATGGGATTAAATCCCACAGAGGATGGAGAAACCGACAGCTCTTTTGAAGATCGCATAAAAGGGAAAATGCGTCGTAGAATAAAAAACACCTTCGAAGTAAGCAGAAGTGTGCGACGAAAATCAAACATCAGGCTGGTAGTCATCCTTATTGCATTGATGGCCTTATTCTATTACCTGTTACATGCCGGTTACGACTGGTACAGTCAATTTATGTAAAACCTGGATGCTTCTGTAAATAAGAGAAAAGCCCATGTCGGATATTATTCAGCTCCTCCCCGATGCAGTTGCCAACCAAATAGCAGCGGGTGAAGTTATACAACGGCCTGCATCGGTAGTTAAAGAACTTACAGAAAACGCCATTGATGCAGGTGCCACCGAAGTTAAGATCATTATTAAAGACGCCGGACGCACACTCATTCAGATCATTGACAATGGCAGTGGAATGAGTGAAACCGACGCACGCATGGCGTTTGAACGCCATGCCACTTCAAAAATAAAGGAGGCAAATGATCTGTTTTCCATCAGAACTATGGGATTTCGTGGTGAGGCATTGGCATCCATCGCAGCAGTTGCACACGTTGAACTCAATACAAAAACTGCGAATCAAGAACTGGGCACCCGAATTGTAATTGCAGGGTCTAAAGTGGAAACACAAGAACCGGTTACTTGTCCGACAGGCAGTAACTTTCTTATTAAAAACCTTTTTTATAATGTACCGGCGCGGCGTAGGTTTTTAAAAACAAATGCCACAGAATTGCGCCACATCATTACCGAGGTACAAAGAGTGGCTTTGGCCAATGAGCAGGTGGCCTTCACTCTCATACATAACGATCAGCCATTGATTAATCTCCAGCAATCGAATTTACGACAGAGAATCATTGGCATTATAGGGAAACAGTGCAATGCACATCTGCTGCCTGTAAACACCGAGTCGTCCATTGTTAATGTGCGCGGTTTTATAGGGAAACCTCAAAATGCAAGAAGAACAGCCGGCGACCAATACTTTTTTGTTAACAACCGCTACATGCGGCATCCCTATTTATATAAATCGGTGATGGATGCTTATGAGAATCTGATCGCAAAAGATGCCTATCCTTCATGGTTTCTCTTTCTTGATATTAATCCTGACCTAATTGATGTAAACATTCATCCCACCAAAACAGAAATAAAATTTGAGGATGAGAAACTGGTTTGGAAAATTCTCAATGCCGCAGTCAGAGAGAGCCTGGGAAAGCACAACGCCGTTCCCTCCATTGATTTTGATACAGAAGGACAGATTAATATTCCGGCTTTTACCAGACAATCTGAGGTTAAGATGCCGGAAGTAAAATTCAATCCCGACTACAATCCGTTTAAAACGGATTACAGCACACCGGTAAGCCGGAGCAAAACATCAGGCTGGGAATCTCTTTATAGAGATTCCGATGATGAGCCTGACTTTGAGAATCTCACCTCGTTTGAAGATGTAGATGAAACACCTGAGTCCATCGTTCTTCCATCACGTAAAAACCCTGATTACACTGACGAAGTACCAACACCCGATCAGATGGAAAACCCGCCATCTTCGGCTACCTACTTTCAGATGAAAGGCCGGTTTATCATCACACCTGTTAAATCAGGATTGATGATTATCGATCAAAGAAGAGCGCATGAAAGAATTTTGTACGAACAATTTTTACATTCAATAAAAACGAACAAATCCACCACCCAGCAGGTTCTTTTTGCAGAAACTCTGGTGTTTAATGAAGAAGAATCCACTTTACTCAGGGAAATAAAGACAGAACTCTCTATATTTGGGTTTGATTTGGAAGAGGTTAACAATGGAGAATTTCGTATAAACGGAATTCCTTCAGAATTTGATCACGTAAATGCTTCAAGGGTGATTGAAAACCTTCTGGAAGCATACAAAACCGGAGAAGTTGATCCGGCAAAAGAGATCAGGGAGCAATTGGCAGCCATCATGGCACGCAATGCGTGCATGAAGAACGGAGAGATTCTTTCCGCCGAAGAGATGACTTCTCTTACAGGAAAATTATTTCGTTGTAACATGCCACATTTTTCCCCGACAGGAAAACCTGTTATCACCATCATTGATAACGAAGAACTGGACAAACGATTTAGATAGAAATTTAAACCATACGATATGAATTTCGGAGCATCACCCTTTGGATCACTGACTCCGGTAGTTAAAAATCTACTGATAATAAACGGGATATTTTTTCTGGCCAGCATCATGCTGGCACAGAATTTAGGCATTCGATTTGAAAAGATTCTGGGGCTACATGTGCCTATGGCAGACAATTTCCAGCCTTATCAGTTGGTTACATATATGTTTTTACATGCCTACCCTCAATTCTACCATGTCTTTTTTAACATGTTCGCCCTCTTTATGTTTGGGCGGATGTTGGAAATGGTATGGGGACCCAAACGATTTCTGATTTTCTATTTTGTAACCGGAATTGGCGCAGCTCTTATTCACCTTACGGTTCAGTATATTGAGATTGTACCTGTGTTAAAAGAGATCACGAATGCAATGAATAACCCCACACACGAAAATCTCAGTCAGTTCTTCGTGCTGCAACCGAACCAGGAAATAAGCAGAGAGGTGGCTATTGATTCATTGATGAGATTTCGCACCGATTTTCTTAACAGTCATATTACCATTGGAGCCTCGGGAGCTGTTTTCGGAATTCTGCTTGCATTTGGAATGCTCTTCCCCGATACCAGGTTGATGTTATTATTTCCGCCTATACCCATAAAAGCAAAATATTTTGTAATTTTCTATGGAGTTTTGGAATTGTTCCTGGGAATTAGCAGATTCACATCCGTAAATATGGGACATTTGAATGTGGCTCATTTTGCCCACTTGGGTGGAATGTTATGGGGTTTTATATTAATAAAATACTGGCAGAAGAAGGGGATTTATTAACAGATTATGAGCATTATCAGAGAAATTAAGGAATCCTTCAGATACGGAACCATCCTCACCCGGTTGATTTACATCAACATTGGTGTGTTTTTGGCTTTTCGCTTCATTCAGCTTTTTTTGGTGCTCAGCGGCTGGTCGCCTGATGCCATTCGTCCCTGGCTGGCCTTTTTTTCGGTGCCATCAGAGCCGGCACGCCTGCTCGTAAGGCCGTGGACGGTTTTAACCTACATGTTCCTTCATTTCGATTTTATTCATGTTCTGTTTAACATCCTTTATCTGTATTGGTTTGGGAGACTATTTCTTCAAATTATAGGATCCCGTTTATTCCTCAAAACTTATTTTTTGGGAGGGATTGCAGGGGCTGCCGTTTACCTGTTGGCTTACAACCTGGTTCCGGCTTTTTATAATGTGGTTCCTTCATCCATACTGCTTGGAGCATCGGCGTCTGTTATGGCCATATTGTTTGCTGTGGCACGATATAGCCCCGATCACACGGTATTTCTGTTGTTCTTTGGCTCCGTAAAGTTAAAATACATTGCACTGGTAGCCTTTATCATTGATTTAATAAGTATTCCGGCGTTGAGTAATACAGGTGGGCATCTTGCCCATATGGGAGGAGCCGTTGTGGGACTCTATTTAGGATGGCAATGGAGTAAAAAAGGTACCGGAAGTTATTCTGGAATTCCGTCACACTTCAAGAAATCTGAAATGTCGAAGTTATTTGCCAGGAAAAAAAATCTGAAAGTTACGCACAAAAGACCGTTATCCGACCTGGAATACAATGCCATTAAAACGCGACGATTGAAAGAGGTGGACAGAATTCTGGAGAAGATTAAAACCAGCGGTTATGACAGCCTCACCGCAGAAGAGAAGAAAATACTGTTTGAAGCAAGTCAGGAGAATGATTAATGCATTATATTTAGAAAGTTGAAAAAGCTAATATATTCCATATCATTAATTATTGTGTTTATACCGGCAGCATTGTTACTTCTGTCGGTTCTCACAGCATATGTTAGCCCTGCGCGTTTGCATATTTTTGCCTTCGCCGGATTTGCCTTTCCGGTATTTTGGTTACTGAATCTGGTTATCCTGGGTTGGCTGCTAATAAGAAAGAGTTTATTATCTCTGATTCCTTTTGTGGTATTGGCCATCTCATTGCAGCATTGGAACAACACTTTTCAGTTTCGTGCAAAAACCATTGATAACATTCAGCAGCTGGAGCGCCCGGTTACCATCATGTCATACAACACACGAATGTTTGATTTTTACAAACATTCCGGGATGGATGGTGCGCCTGAAGCCATATTTGAATATATTCTTAGAAAAGATCCAGACATCATCTGTTTTCAGGAGTATTTTACCAGCATGAGGCGTGATGAATACACGCCTACCGCTATTATTGCAAAATTCAGAAAATATGGATACCGGCAAGTTGATTATCTCAGAACTCATCGTGGAAATACAGGTTACGGACTGGCCATATTTTCAAAGCATCCCATAGTAAATGGCAATGCCATCAGGTTTGAGAACTCCTTAAACATGGCAAGCTATGCTGATATAAATGTGGATGGAAAGGTGATTCGCGTATTCAACACACATCTTGAATCCATTGGATTTCAGGATCATGAATTGAGCGTTCTTGATAGTTTGGATTTCCGCATGACTGATAGTCAGAGACAGGGATTACGAAACATCTCACAAAAAATTACCAGGGCTTTTAAATCCCGGTCAAGTCAGGCAGAGTTTCTGGCCAGGCATATTGAGAACTCACCCTACCCGGTGATTGTTTGTGGCGATTTTAACGACACTCCGGTTTCGTATGTTTACCGAACCATGCGCGGCAATTTAAAGGATGCCTTTCGTGAGTCGGGCGTAGGTTTTGGAGGGACATACAACGGAAGGTTACCTTCTTTCAGGATCGATTACATTTTTCATGATCCACAGTTTGAATCGTTTAATTTTGAACGTTTACCCCTGGATTATTCAGACCATTTCCCAATTATGACAACCATTGATTTGAAACAATAAAAAAATGCAACAATATCTGGATCTTATAAAAAGAGTTACCACAGAGGGATTTCGCAAGGAAGACCGCACAGGAACAGGGACATTGAGTGTTTTTGGACATCAGATGCGGTTTGATCTTTCGGATGGCTTTCCACTTGTAACGACAAAGAAATTGCATCTGAAGTCCATTATTTACGAATTACTCTGGTTTTTAAAGGGGAGTACCAATGTGGCATATCTTCAGGAAAACGGAGTGAGAATATGGAATGAGTGGGCACTTGAAAACGGGGAGTTGGGTCCCATTTATGGATACCAGTGGAGATCATGGCCGTCTTATGATGGTGGGCATATTGACCAGATTAAGCAAGTTGTTGATTCCATAAAAAACAGTCCCGATTCAAGAAGGCATATTGTGAGTGCATGGAATGCAGGTCAGATAGATGAGATGCAACTGCCTCCTTGTCACATTTTATTCCAGTTCTACGTGGCCGATGGAAAGTTAAGTTGCCAGCTTTATCAGCGCAGTGCTGACATTTTTCTTGGAGTTCCTTTTAACATAGCATCATACGCGCTTTTAACCATGATGATGGCACAAGTTACCGGCCTTAAGCCTGGTGATTTTGTGCATACTTTAGGTGATGCACATATCTATCTGAATCATTTAGATCAGGTAAATCTCCAATTAACCCGGGATCCACGACCATTACCAAAAATGGAAATCAATCCTAATGTAAAATCAATAGATGATTTTGTATTTGAAGACTTTAAATTAACAGGGTACGAACCTCACCCCCATATAAAAGGCGATATTGCTGTATAATTATTTCTAAACCATTAGCAAAATCAACTATGCATATTTCAATTATAGTGGTTATTGACAAAAAAGGCGGAATAGGCTTTAATGGCGACCAACTTGCCTATATAAGTGGCGATTTAAAACGGTTTAAACAACTCACCACAGGCCATCCTATTGTGATGGGACGAAAGACCTACGAATCTTTGCCAAACGGAGCTTTGCCCAACAGACGAAACATCGTTTTAACCCGTAACCCACAATTGACTTGTAATGGTTGTGAAATGGCTCGCACCATAGAAGATGTGTTGGACAAGTGCAGAAAAGAACAAGAACTTTTTGTAATAGGAGGAGGCGAAGTGTATGACATTTTCATGCCGGTAGCCACTCGCATCTATTTTACGCACATTCATCATAAATTTGATGATGTGGATACATGGTTTCCTGAAATTAAGAGAGACGACTGGAACAGTGTAATGATGGAAGGTCCATTTACCGATCCTAAAACCAACTTACAGTTTTCGTATGAAACTGTTGAAAGAAAGTAAGAATCAATTCATTTATAAGAGAAACAGGGATTGCATTGCAATCCCTGTTTTTAATTTCTATATAGATCAATGGACTATAGTTTTTTGCGAATTTCTTCAGTTTCTTTCTCAAAACCCGGCTTGCCCAAAAGTGCGAACATATTCTTTTTATAGGCTTCTACTCCCGGCTGATCAAATGGATTTACTCCCAAAATATATCCACTGATTCCACAAGCTTTTTCAAAGAAGAAAATCAGTTGTCCCAAGTAGTATTCGTTCAGTTGAGGAACAGAAATTCTGATATTGGGAACACCACCGTCCACATGTGCAACCAAAGTGCCTAATTCAGCCATTTTGTTGACCTCATCGATTCGCTTTCCAGCAATATAGTTTAAACTGTCAAGATCATCTTTATCAGAAGGAACTTTAACGGTATGGTTGGAATTCTCAATAGAAATAACTGTTTCAAAAATGGTACGCTCACCTTCCTGAATCCATTGTCCCATGGAGTGCAAATCGGTTGTAAAATCTACAGCTGCAGGGAAAATTCCCTTGTTCTCTTTCCCTTCGCTTTCTCCGTAGAGTTGTTTCCACCATTCTGCCAAAAAGTGTAGTTTTGGATGATAATTTACAAGGATTTCAGTTTTCTTTCCACTTTGATATAACAGATTTCTGACTGCGGCATAAACTGCTGCAGGGTTATCTTCAAAACTCACATCGGGTGCAGTTGCTTTAACCATGTCACGAGCTCCTTCTACCAGTTTTTCGATATCAAAACCGGCAACCGCTATGGGAAGTAAACCTACGGGGGTTAAAACCGAAAACCGTCCACCAACATCGTCAGGTATAACGTAAGTTTGGTATCCTTCTCTATCGGCAAGTGTTCTTAAAGCACCCTTGCTTTCGTCGGTGATGGCTACAATTCGGTTTTTCACCTCATCTGCACCATGCTTCTTTTCCAGCAGTTCTTTTAATAATCGGAACGCGATGGCTGGCTCTGTAGTTGTTCCCGATTTGGAAATAACCACTACCGAAAATGTTTTGTCTTTTAACAACTCCAGAAGTTCTTGGGAGTAATCTTCTCCGATGTTTTGTCCGGCATATAAAACAACAGGGCGCTTACGGTCGGTGAGCAGAAAATCAAACGAGTTAGAGAGAGCATCAATTACAGCTCTCGCTCCAAGGTAGCTTCCGCCAATTCCGGTTACCACAACTACCTCTGATTGATCGCTTAACCGGTCAGCCGTAGCTTTAATGGTTTTAAGTTCCTCGCTGGTGATGGCTTCAGGTAACTCCATCCAACCCAGGAAATCATTCCCAGCACCGGATTTATCATGAAGTTTTTGTTGGCAGGCCAACACATTTCCGGCTTGCTTTTTCACTTCATCGAGTGATATAAAGCCTCCGGCTTTCTGAATGTCTATTGAAATCTTTTGCATTGTTAAGTGTGAATTATTTGATATTAAGCATTTTGATGTTGAGAAATAGTTTCTCCTTATCTCAGAGATTCGGTTAATAACCGAATCTCGATGGTAGGGGATATCTTCTCGTATATGATATTATAAACAGCATCGGTTATGGGCATGTTCACTTTATATCGATCATTTATCTCTTTTATACTCTTGGCTGCGTAGTATCCTTCGGCAATCATCAGCATCTCCAGTTGTGCGCTTTTTACAGAATACCCTTTCCCAATCATGGTACCAAAAGTTCTGTTCCGACTGAATTGTGAATAACATGTAACCAATAAATCTCCCAAGTATGCAGAACTTTTTATATCACGAGTTATGGGATGCACGGTATCAACAAATCGTTTTATTTCCTGTATGGCATTGGAGATTAAAACTGCCTGAAAATTATCACCATACCCCAGTCCATGACAAATCCCGGATGCTACGGCCATAATATTTTTTAAAACTGCGGCATATTCCGTCCCATAAATATCATCCGAAACCACTGTCTTTATAAAGCTGCATTGCAATCTGGAAGCAAACTCGCGTCCCTTTTTAACATCCTGACAGGCGATGGTAAGGTATGATAATCTTTCCAAAGCAACCTCTTCCGCATGACATGGACCTGATATAACTGCAATCTGGTCGAGTGGAACACCATGGATTTTATTAAAATAGCTGGCGATGATTAATTTATGCTCTGGTACAAGCCCCTTAATTGCCGAAACAATGAACTTATCTTTAAGAGACACTGACAACCCGGATAACAATTGACTTAAAAACGCCGATGGGTTTGCAAAAATTAATATATCAGAAGCTTCAACCAGTTCATTGATGTCCTGAAAAAATGAAATTCTATCAATATCAAAAGAAACCGATGTTAAGTAATTGGGATTATGCTTTACAGTTTTAAAACGTTCAATATATTCGGGACTTCTGAAATGCCAGTTCAGTTTATCAGAACTTATTAGTACCATTTTTGCTATGGCTGTTGCCCAGCTGCCACTACCTATGATTCCGATTTTCGACGCGGTTACGTCCATGATAATATTGTTTTTGTTACGCACTTAACTTTGCGAAAGCCATTCTGAAACCTCTTCTCTAGATGGATTTGTCAGGCCAAGTTTATTCTTTTTATTTAGTCCGCACAATTGTTGGTGCAATTTATTTGGATTATCAACTTCCAATAAATCTTTTACTCTCTGAAAACCGGCTTTTCGAATCACCGGTATCCACTCTGCTGGAATTCCTATTGCTTCAAATTTGTCGTCACCATCTTTCTCCGCTTTTTTTTCGGGTCGCATTTGCGGAAAAAACAGCACCTCCTGTATGGATTCCTGATTGGTCATAAACATGGTGAGACGGTCAATCCCAATTCCCATTCCCGAGGTCGGGGGCATACCATATTCCAAAGAACGAACAAAATCGTGATCAATAAACATGGCCTCATCATCACCTTTTTCCGAAAGTTTTAGCTGATCCTGAAAACGCTCCAACTGATCAATGGGATCATTCAATTCGCTGTAGGCATTTGCCAGTTCCTTGCCGTTTACCATTAACTCAAACCTCTCAGTAAGTTCCGGGTTTTCGCGGTGTTTTTTGCACAACGGAGACATCTCAATCGGATAATCGGTAATGAATGTGGGCTGAACGTAGTGATGCTCACATTTTTCTCCAAAAATCTCATCAATCAGCTTACCTTTTCCCATTGAGGTATCCACCTCTATATTGAGTTTTTTACAAACCTCGCGCAACCCATTCTCATCCATACCGGAAACATCAAACCCGGTATGCTCCTTTATGGCTTCCAACATGGGAACTCGTTTGAAAGGACGCTTAAAGTTTATGATTTTATCTCCCAGTTTCACCTCGGTAGTACCGTGTAGCTCAAGAGCTACACGTTCAATCATCTCTTCGGTAAAATCCATCATCCACTTATAATCTTTGTAAGCCACGTAGATTTCCATAACGGTGAACTCAGGGTTATGGGTCCTGTCCATACCTTCGTTTCGGAAATCTTTGGCAAACTCGTAAACTCCATCAAAACCACCTACAATCAGGCGTTTAAGGTAAAGTTCATTGGCAATTCTTAAATATAGCGGAATGTTAAGAGCATTGTGGTGAGTAATAAACGGGCGAGCTGCCGCTCCTCCGGGAATTGCCTGCAAAATGGGTGTTTCAACCTCTAAATAACCACGCTCATTGAAAAAATTCCGCATGGTATTCATAATTTTCGTTCTGGCCAGGAAAGTCTCCTTTACGTGATCATTCACAATCAAATCAACATAACGCTGACGATAGCGCATTTCCGGATCGGTAAATGCGTCGTAAATCTTTCCGTCTTTCTCTTTTACAATTGGAAGAGGACGAACAGACTTAGCCAATATGGTGAGTTCTTTTACATGTAATGATATTTCACCGGTTTGTGTTTTAAACACAAATCCTTTAACTCCAATGATGTCTCCAATGTCAAGCAAACGTTTAAAAACAGTGTTGTACATGGTTTTATCCTCACCGTCACAAATATCGTCACGACGAATATAAACCTGCATGCGTCCTTTCCCGTCTTTAATCTGCGCAAAAGAAGCACTTCCCATAATTCTGCGTGTCATAATTCGACCCGCTAATACCACCTCCTGAAACTGATCAGGATGATCATCAAATTGATCCAGAATATCTTTTGACTGATGGGTAACGGGGAATTCATCGGCAGGAAAAGGGTTGATACCCAGTTTGTAAAGTTCCTTTAAACTATCTCGTCGGATTTGCTCCTGTTCGCTTAATTCTATCTGACTCATTGGTTAATAATTGTTTACTTAAAAAAGTGAGTAGCAAAAAACAAAATGCAAAGATAACCTCAAAATATTCAATATAAAAAAGTAAGCGAAAAATCGTTGGAATTTATAATGATAAAAAGTGTAAATAATAAGGTATGTTGAATGTTTTTTAACACAAAACACTCATCACTTTAACATTAAATGTAAAAATAAATAGGCAATAGTTACGTTTAAAAAGAACTCAGGCATCAGCCATAACCCAAAAGGCAAGTTCGCGTGAAAAAACGGCCATTGCCGTTTTCTCTGAGAAGTATGATATGTGAAGTATTAACGGAAGAAAAAATCCTGTGGATTGTTTCTGCCTTTAAATTTAATGCGCTGATGTACAGTAAAATTATCGTCACTTTGTTGACAATCCTTAATTTTGCCTGGATAAATATCCATGCAAATGAAATCAGACTGGAGTTCATCACCAGTTATCAATGTGAAATAACCGATCCCGATAGTATTGTTATCGAAAATATGACCCGCCAGGGTTCGGCCACGATCTATTATCCCAACAATGTTTTCGTTATAACCGAAACAGGACTGTCTGTTGGAGACGGAACTGTCAGGAAGCCTGAAAAGTTTTCAGTGTCGCAAAACTATCCAAATCCCTTTACCGATATGACACGATTTGATGTGCACGTTAAAAGTGCCGATGAATTTGTTCTGTCTGTGAATGACTTAGAGGGACGTTTGCTTTTAACAGAACGTCATTATCTGGATTCTGGTGTTCATACATTTACATTTAGTGGAGCCGGGCAGCAAATCCTTCTGCTGAATGTTAAATCTCCGGATGGCAACCAGAGTATTAAAATGATTCAAAGCAGCAGTTCTTCAGGAAATTCTCCAAACATAAGGTATACCGGATTATCGGGAACTATTTATGATGATGACGCAACGCTGTTGAAATCAACAGATACTTTTCCTTTTGCTTTCGGGGATCAACTCAGATTTACAGCTTATGTAACCAATAGCTTGGGTGCAGTTGAGCATGCAAATGTAACGGCCTCTCCTGTATCAGGGAGTGATTATCATATCAATATCGCCGGAAACGCGCCTGCACGACCTTCATCTATATCCGGAGCAACACAGGTTACTGCCGGACAATCAGGTGTCACTTATTCTGTCTCCAACACAGCGGGGATCACGTATAATTGGAGCGTTCCAAGCGGTTGGAGTATTACAGGTGGGCACAACAGTTCCACCATTACTGTTACTGCAGGATCATCGGGTGGCACAATTGCGGTAACCGCCGAGAATGCTTGTGGAACAAGTAATTCACGTTCGTTATCGGTGACTGTTACAACGGGGGGTAATGAAACCTCCGGGCCTGTTAATATGGCTGATGCCGCCTTTTTTGTAGCACCAAACGGCCGCTCTAATGCGGCAGGCACATACAATGATCCCTATGACCTTGCCACAGCATTGAGAGCAAATGGGCCTGCTTCTCCGGGAAATCTAATTATTCTCAAAGAGGGAACCTATAATGGACGTTTTACTAGCAGTGTAAGAGGCACCAGAAACAACCACATTGTTTTTGCTGCCGAACCGGGCAAAAGGGTTACCATTAACGGTCATTCAGGTTCAGGTCAACATACTTTGCTGGTACAGGGCGAGTGGGTCATATTCAGGGAGCTGGAAATTACCAATAGCAATACCAACCGACTTCAACTGGTTGGAGGCGTGGAATTTGAAGCACCTAATTCAAAACTCATCAATTGTATTATTCATAACAATCAAGGGGGCGTAGGTTTTTGGACAGGAGCCATTGACAGCGAGCTATACGGAAACATCATTTACAACAATGGGTTCTTTTCTCAACGGGGAAGAGGTCATGGAATATACACTCAAAACAGGAATGGAACCAAAACCATTGCCAATAATATTTTGTTCTTTGGATATGGATTTGGAATTCATGCTTATACTGAAAATGGGTATCTTGAAGGATTCGACTTTTTACGCAATGTCTGGTTCCGCACAGGCGCTTCGATTGAAGGCGCCAGTGTATACGGCGAATCAGACGGACTCCTGATAGGTGGCCATCAACCGGTGGATCGTACACGTTTAATCGGAAATCACTCCTGGACGCCGGTAGCCAACGCCCGTAGCCTCCGACTCGGATACAGCGCCACTCTGGGCGTTGATGGAAGCACGCCGCTCTGGAACGAGTTTATTGAATTGCGAGATAATTATATTGTAGGAAATACTTATACGCGAGGACAATGGCGATCTGCAATAGCCGAAAACAATCAATTTTTTGGTGCAGAGATTGGTCCGCAACCTTCAGATTTTCCAAATAACTCATACTCCAACCAACTGCCAACCGGAACCAAAGTTGTTGTTCAAAACAACCAATACGATTCTGGCCGGTTTGACCTGATCATATATAACTGGAATGATCAGAGTCAGGTTAACGTGAATCTTTCAAACCATCTGCAAACCGGACAGTCATACAGAATTTACAATGTATTTGACTTGTGGGGCACTCCGGTAGCCAGTGGAACATACCAGGGAGGTAATGTATCTGTACCAATGGGAACTGTTGCGCCACCCCAGCCCAACGGATTTCCAAACGCCATTACAGGCGCCGATAACCCCGGCAGAACTTTTGGTGTTTTTATTCTCAGAGTTCAATAAAGTAATGTGGGTAGGATAAACATTCTCCGCTTTCAAACGTTAAATCATAACACTTCGAAGAATTAATGTATCTTCGAAGTGTTAGTGTTTAATGGATTATCGAAAACGACAACATCAACAAAAATGGTTAAAATTCAACGACGCATATCTAAACCCGATTGGCTTAAAATTCAACTTCCCAATACTTCAGAATACAGCTGGATGCACAAAACCATCCGCGACCATAAACTGCACACCATTTGTACCAGTGGCAAATGTCCGAATGCAGCAGAATGCTGGGGAGCGGGCACAGCCACTTTCATGATTTTGGGAGATACCTGTACCCGTGCCTGCAAATTTTGCAACGTAAAAACAGGAAAACCCGACCCGGTTGATTTTAAAGAGCCTTTCAGAATTGCCCGTTCCATCCAGATTATGAAAATTAAGCATGCAGTTATCACTTCGGTGGATCGTGACGACCTTCCCGATGGAGGAGCAGGGGTTTGGGTGGATACCATCAAAAAAGTGAAAGAGGTGAATCCCGGCATAACCATGGAGGTACTGATTCCCGATTTTCAGGGGATGACTAACCTTGTTGACCGCATTATAGAGGCAGAACCGGAAGTGATAAGCCACAATGTGGAAACGGTTCGCCGGTTAACACCGCAAATCCGTTCCAGAGCTAAATATGATGTCAGCCTTGATGTGCTTAAGCATATTGCCGGACGTGGTGTTGTTGCAAAATCGGGAATCATGTTGGGATTAGGTGAAACTCAGGAAGAGGTTCTCGAAACCATGGACGATTTGGTAAATCAGGGGGTAAAAGTCCTCACCATTGGACAATACCTGCAACCATCAGCGGTTCACCTGGAGGTTCAGGAGTATATCACGCCAGAGCAATTCAAGTTTTATGAGATAGAAGGATTAAAAAAAGGTTTTAAATTTGTGGAAAGCGGTCCATTGGTAAGATCATCCTATCATGCCGAAAAACATATTAACGCGTTAAAAGAGTAAAATGCAACAGACTACCATTTTCCACAATCCCGGGAAAGTTGATTACAAGCAGGAATGGGATCATCAGGAAAATCTCTTTGATGAAGTTGTAAACACAAAACTTAATAACAGGGAGAATACCGGATCTAAAAAACCTGTAAAGCACCATCTGATTTTTTGCGAACATCCCCATGTATACACACTTGGGAAAAGTGGCATGCCATCAAATCTATTAATTACAGATGATCTGCTTAAGAAAATTGATGCCGTATTTTATAAAATCAATCGTGGTGGCGACATCACCTACCATGGTCCCGGACAGTTGGTGGGTTACCCCATATTCGATCTGGAAGCGATGGGGCTTGGCATCAAGGAGTACATTTTCAATCTGGAGGAGGCCATTATTCTGACATTAAAAGAGATTGGAATTCCGGGGTCAAGGTTAGAAGGTGCAACAGGTGTGTGGCTTGATACCGATAAGCCGGCACAAAGCCGGAAAATATGCGCCATTGGTGTAAGAGCAAGCCGGCATGTTTCCATGCACGGCTTTGCACTCAATATCAATACAAATCTTGATTACTTCAGGTATATCAATCCATGTGGATTTATTGATAAAGGAGTTACTTCCATTGAAAAAGAACTGAATCAGCATCAGAATTTTACAGAAATAAGTCGGATTGTAAAGGACAAACTTACCGACGTTTTTCAATTACATTTTGAGGTTTCGTGAGGATGGCGTGTTAAAAAACCTATCTTTGTAATATTGTTGAACAATCTTGATCAACTTAGCACGAAAATCAGGTAATGGAAAAACGTTGGAGCATAAAGGATGAGGTGGATGAAGACTTAATTTTGCAATTAAGTCATGCTATTAATGTAGATGAAATTCTTGCAAAACTGTTGATTCAACGCAATGTTACAAGTTTTGATGATGCGAAAACCTATTTTCGTCCTTCATTGGAGCTATTACATGACCCTTTTTTAATGAAAGATATGGACAAAGCCGTGAAACGGCTTTTGTCAGCTATACGCAATGGCGAAAAAATCATGATTTATGGTGATTACGACGTTGACGGCACCACATCCGTTTCATTGGTATACTCATTTCTTCGTCATTATTATCAAAATCTTGAATTTTACATCCCCGACAGGTATAAAGAAGGGTATGGCATCTCCATGCAAGGCATTGAGTTTGCACACGATGCCGGTTGTCATTTAATTATTTCGCTGGACTGTGGTGTAAAGGCTGTTACTAAAATTGCCCAGGCAAAAAAAATGGGAATCGATTTCATTGTTTGCGATCATCACACACCCGGGAGCGAACTTCCCGACGCAGCAGCCTGCCTGGATCCAAAACGCCATGATTGTGGGTATCCTGAAAAAGAACTTTCAGGATGCGGTGTCGGCTTCAAGTTTATGCAGGCCTTTTGCCGAACCATGAACTATCCGGAAGATGACCTGTATGAATACCTGGATCTTGTAGCCGTTAGCATAGCCTCCGACATTGTTCCAATAACCGGTGAAAACAGGATTTTAGCCGCCTTTGGACTTGACAAACTCAACAAAAACCCCCGAACCGGACTGAAAAGCATCATTCAGATTGCAAACATGGAGCACCGGGAGTTTCTTATCAGCGATATTGTTTTTAAGATTGGCCCGCGCATTAACGCAGCCGGACGAATTGAATCAGGTCGTGACGCTGTAGAGTTACTCATCAGCGAAGACAAGTCTTTGGCCGAAAAAATGAGTCAGGATATAAATGTCTGCAATGAAACACGAAAAGATCTTGACAGGTTAACCACTCAGGAAGCATTGGATTTAATTGATACCAGTGAGGAGATGAAAGCACAAAAAACAACGGTGCTTTTTAAGCCCGATTGGCACAAAGGTGTAATCGGAATTGTAGCGTCGCGACTTACGGACAGTTACTATCGACCCACTGTAATTCTCACGCAGAGTCAGGGAATGGCCACCGGTTCAGCCAGGTCGGTAGAAGGTTTTGACCTTTACAAGGCGATTGAATCGTGCAGCGACCTGCTGGTTAACTTTGGAGGACATATGTATGCTGCCGGATTAACCATGCAAATAGAGAAAATCCCGGAATTTACACGCCGATTTAATAAATATGTTGAAGAAAACATCCTTCCGGAGCAGTTAATCCCCCAAATTGAAATTGATGCAGAGATTATGCTCAAGGATATTACTCCGAAGTTTTTCAGAATACTTAAGCAGTTCACGCCCTATGGGCCGGGAAATATGAAGCCGGTTTTTATAACCAGAAGAGTGGTGGATTACGGAACCAGCAAACTGGTTGGGAAAGATCGGGATCATGTTAAACTGGAGCTGATAGAAGAAGGATCCGCTACCATTATGCAAGGGATCGGTTTTGGAATGGGCAAATACATTAAGCAGATTAAAAGTGGAGACTATTTTGACATTTGCTATACCATTGAAGAAAATGTTTTCAATGGAAACACTTCCATTCAACTGATGATTAAAGACATGAGATTTCCATACAGCGTATAAAACATTAAGTAACTGTTTAAATTTAGTTTTCAAAGAATTCTATAGATTATAGATCATTAGAATTTAGACAGATAGGATAGTTTATAAAGATAATTAGACACAACTGGTTTTCTATTTTGTCTTGTCTATCGGTCTAATCCCGAAACCCTCGGGATAACATCTAAAAATCTATTTAATAATTTTAAACATTAGTGTCCGGTAAAAAGTTGTTTTGCCCCTAATGGGGCAATAGTTCTTTTTCCAACTAATATATTTACCGACCTTTAGTCCCTAACGGGACTGTGCCGTAGGTACAGAATATCGGTAGAGAAAAATTAACCCCCAATTTCATGTGTCCTGTAGGGACACAACAATTTGCAGGCATTATAGCATCTTGTCTGAAAATTTACCGGACAGTAATGAATTTTAAACAGTCTCTAAGTTCCACCCTTCCCTGTCTGCAAAAATCAGTGCAACCTCAATCCTGATGTCTGATCTAGTCATTCTTTCCTCGTGTCCTTTTCCATTTCCACTGCACTTTTCGAGCACCTACCGCAAGAGCAACTCCACCAAGTACCATTAATGCCCCAATGTATGCCATTGGTGCCATTGGAGGCGATTCAAACCAATGTACATTCATCAATAAAAGAATTTCTAAGATGATAAAGGTAATGATGGGATTCAGAGTCACGATCATACTTATGCGGTTGGCCTCAGTGTATTTAAGTGCTATGGATAAGCCGCCATATGCCAGAATGGTGTTTAAAGCGAGAAAAAGAAACAACAACCAAACTATAGGAGATTTCAGAACGAAGAGTGTCTGAAAATCAGCAAATGGAATAAAAAGCAAAGCAGGAATTCCATAAATGATCAGATTGATCTGCATGGGAGCCATTCTTTTAACCATAATCTTATTAATGATAGCATAGCCTGTCCATGCCAAAGCTCCGGCAAATGTCCATAAAGCTCCTATTCTGAGAGTACCTCCTCCATCTGGCATTACCTGCATTTGCTGGTGATAAAAGAAATAGAAGCCGGTAGCCGCCAAAAGGAATCCTGTGATTCGTACAAAATTTATTTTCTCTTTAAAGATTATGAACCCGATCAAAGCTAGATTTACAGGGCCGGCCTGAATTATAACCTGTGAAACAGCAGGGCCTGCATGTTCAATTCCTTGTTGGAACCCGTAGAAATTAATGCCTAGTAACACACCTCCCAACAACAAAATCTTTGGAGGATTTTTTAAAACGCGCAGAGAGCGTGGACTCCTGAAAAGATAGAAAAATGTTAGAATAAAAAAACTTGCAGCAAATCGCCACCAAACTATCGTGTATGAATCTGTGTAATTCAGTGCTATTTTTAATGCTATGGCGAGTAATCCCCACATCAATGCCGATAAACAGGCCAACAATATTCCTTTAGTGGAATCCTTCATTAAAATTTATTTTTTAGCTGGATGCAAAAATACAATAAGGCCGTACAAAATAAATTATAATCAGTTATATTTGTACAAACTAAAACAACCATCAATTATGAAACGACTCTTAAACCACACCACATTAGTCAGTCTCATTATTCTGTTCTCTTTCATAATAAGTGCTTGCCGCACAGGAAGAACTTCTTCAGGAGATGACGGCAATCAAACCGAAACCTTAGATAAAGCCAGGGTAGAACAAGATGTGCGGGAATTTGTTTATCCGCTGCCAACAAGCTTTGAAACGACAGAAATGCTTAACAGGATAGGGGCTTCATATATTCTGACCCTCAGTAACCCTGTATCCAATGTTGAGCGTTACCTGACAGAAAAATCAAAAGCCATCAACCTGGGGATATATAGCACAGATTTGAGTTATGCAAGTACTTACAACCAGAGACAGGCTACCATTGATTATATGAATGTAAGCAAGCGCCTAATTGATGCTTTGAATATCTCAGGTGCAGTAAGCCCGGACATCATAGATCAGATAGAAGCCAACCAGGACGACAAGGAGAAACTTGTTGAACTGATTACCAATACTTTTTACAACACATACGAATACCTAAATAGAGCAGGACGCGGTTCGGTTTCTATGCTTGTTTTGGCGGGAAGTTGGGTAGAGGCTCTTTATATCGCCACCCATATTTCTGAGGATACTTATCAAAACAAAGAGATGGTGGCCATTGTCATGAATCAGAAATCATCTCTTAATAAGCTTTTGTCCCTGATGGAAGTTGTAAAAGACAATCCTGCTATTGACGAAGTAATGCAGCAACTAAAACCAATCCAAAGAGTTTATAACTCCATTGAAGATGGAGCCATAACGCAACGTCAGTTGAGACAAATTACCGATAAAGTATATGTTGTTCGAAACCAGATGGTTGAGTAACTAACAGCAACAGCTTTGAATAACACAAGAGAGGTTGAACTTTACAGGGTTCAACCTCTTTTGTTTTATTTTTCCTATAAAATTCCCTCCTCATAAAGTATCAAACAAAATATTTTCATAAATTGGATCAAATTTAACCAAAGACCCAAATCCGGTCTCTTAATCATTTTACCCAATGCTAGTAAAAACCCATGGCGCTGCAGTTACAGGCATTGACGCCATTCCCATCACAATAGAGGTTGACATATCCCGGGGAATCCGATTTTTCATGGTTGGATTGCCCGACAACGCTGTAAAGGAGAGTCAGCAACGAATTGAATCGGTATTCCGAATTTATAATTATGAGTGGCCCGGAAAGCGGATTGTTATTAATATGGCTCCGGCCGACACCAGAAAGGAAGGATCTGCTTACGACCTTCCATTGGCCATAGGCATTCTGGCAGGTGACCAACAAATATCTGACAGCCTAATTGGTGACTATATGATGATGGGGGAACTGTCGTTAGATGGCAGTTTAAATCCCATAAAAGGAGCACTTCCCATTGCTGTTCGTGCACAAAAGGAGGGTTTTAAAGGCCTCATCATACCTAAAGCCAATGCTAGGGAGGCTGCTGTTGTTGAAGAACTGGAGGTGTATGGAGCTGAAAACATGCAGCAGGTCATTGACTTTTTAAACGGTAAACCATCTCTGGAAAAGACGATTGTGGATACCCATCAGGAATTTATGGAAGGATTACATGGTTGCGAAATTGATTTTTCAGATGTAAAAGGTCAGGAAAGTGTGAAACGATCGCTGGAGATTGCTGCTGCTGGTTCGCACAATCTCATAATGATCGGCCCGCCCGGTGCTGGTAAATCAATGCTGGCCAAGCGATTGTCATCCATTTTACCGCCCATGCAACTTTCTGAAGCGCTTGAAACCACTAAAATTCATTCAGTGGCAGGAAAACTTGGGGGAAACACGGCTCTGCTTACGCAGCGGCCGTTCAGAAGCCCCCATCATACGATTTCTGATGTAGCCTTGGTTGGCGGCGGAACCTACCCGCAACCCGGAGAGATTTCTTTGGCTCATAACGGCATCCTTTTTTTAGATGAACTTCCGGAATTCAAACGTACCGTATTGGAGGTATTACGTCAACCACTTGAAGATAGATTAATCAGCATATCCAGAGCCAAATTTGCCCTTGAATATCCGGCAAGTTTCACTCTTGTTGCCAGTATGAACCCTTGCCCGTGTGGATTTTACAATCACCCTGAAAAAAGATGCGTTTGTTCACCCGGTGTGGTTCAAAAGTACCTCAGCAGAATTTCAGGCCCTTTACTTGATCGGATTGACATACACATAGAAGTTGTACCGGTGCCATTTAACAAGTTGGCCGAAGCGCCAACTTCAGAAAAAAGTCACGAAGTCAGGGAGAGAGTAATCAAGGCCAGGGAAATTCAAACTATGCGTTATAAGAAACATCCAAAAATACATTGTAACGCACAAATGACCAGTAAACTTTTGGCACAATATGCTGTTTTAGATGAATCAGGAAGTATGATATTAAAAAATGCCATGGAAAAACTGGATCTGTCGGCTCGTGCATACGACAGAATTCTAAAGGTTTCCAGAACCATCGCTGATTTAGAAGCTTCAGAAAGCATCAAATCTCATCATGTTGCCGAGGCCGTTCAATACCGCAGTCTGGACAGAGAAGGATGGGCAGGTTAAGCATTTGTAACAAATTATTAGAGATTTATTAATCAAAAAGCATTTTATTTGCTGATACAATGACTAAAAAACGAAAAAAACAAACAACAGAACTCGATATGTCGACAAATATTTTAATGGAACCAATTGGACGATTGATGGGACTTAGATATAAATCACACCCCTGGCATGGAATAGATATCGGAGAAAAAGCTCCCGATGAAGTCATCTGTTTCATTGAAGTGGTACCCACAGATACCATTAAGTACGAAATAGATAAGGCAAGTGGGTACTTGCGTATCGACAGACCACAAAAATATTCAAACGTGGTTCCATCTTTGTATGGATTTATCCCGCAGACATATTGTGGAAGATTGGTAGGTGATTTCAGTGCGGAAAAATCAGGCCGCAAAAATGTAAAGGGTGATGGCGATCCACTTGACATTTGCGTACTGACCGAAAAAGATGTGATGCACGGCGATATTCTCGCTGAAGCCATTCCAATAGGGGGTTTCAGGATGATTGATAACGATGCCGCTGATGATAAGATTATTTCGGTTTTAAAAGGCGATGTAGTATACGGCGACATAAGAGATGTCTCTGACTTACCGGATTTGGTAGTAGAAAGACTAAAACACTATTTCCTCACCTACAAAGATATGCCCGGGATGAACCGTGAATCTGAAATAACGCATACGTACAATGCTGAAGAAGCAAAGGAGGTAATAAAGTTATCAATGAAAGACTATGAGGGGCGATTTGAAAAGCTCAGAAATGCACTCTCATCTTACTAAAACATTAAAATAATAAAGGGAGCTTGTGAAAGCTCCCTTTATTTATTCTATCAAACTTTGATTTCTTATTTCTTTGCTCTTTTAGCTGCTGATTCAGTCAACGCTTCAGAAACATTAATGGCATAATCTCCAAGTTTTTCACATTCAGAGAAAATATCATTGAATAATATCCCTGCTTCATAAGAGTATACTTCCTTTGAGAGGTTATCGAGGTGCTCAGCTTTAAGTTGATTGCGGTAATTATTGATCTGCTCTTCAACTTGCATAGCCTTGCCCAGATTAATATTGCTCTCATCCTTATCCAAATTCTCCCGCATAATTTCAAGCGACTCTTCAACCAGATTAAACATCAACTCAAGTTTTTGCATCGCCTCCTCGTTAAAGGTAATTTTCTTTTCCCTCATGCGGTTTACCGAACGAGCAAGGTTGAAATTGCAATCGCCAATACTTTCAAGGTCACCAACCAATTTTAGCATTGAACGCATCCGCTGCTGACCATTAACACTCATTTTATATTGTGATATCTGGCTCAGGTAGTTGGTTATTTCTACCTCTACATTATCACAAATCCCTTCGTATTTCTGAACTTTGGTAAGCAGTTTGTTATATTTCTTATCGGTAGGCTCCTTCAACATCTTTCTGAAGAAACCAAACATCTTTGTAGAATGCTTTGCAAAAAACTGCACCTCTTTTTTCGCCTGAAGCAATGATAATTCAGGAGTTGACAACATTCCAGTAGTAATGTATTTCAACCTGAACTCTTCCTCTGAATCCTTGTCTTTTTGAGGAACCAACTTAACAACAATCTTTTGCAGTAACGGAGTGAACCAGATAAATATGGAAACATTTAACACGTTAAATACCGTATGAAATAGAGCAAGTGCAGTGGGGACTGCCGCAGCACTATCCATTCCCATTCCTCCCGGGCTGGTTACAAAACGTAAAATAGCATCAGCAAAAGAGTTAAATACCAACAACATCCAAAAAATCCCCAGAACGTTAATGATGAAATGAACTCTGGCTGCTCGTTTAGCGCTGATATTTCCTACGCTAGCAGCGATATTGGCAGTGATGGTGGTTCCTATATTTTCTCCCAACACCATGGCTGCGGCAAATTGAAATTCAATCCATCCCTGACTGATCATTACGAAAGTGAGAGCCATTGTGGCCGATGAAGATTGAATAACCACTGTAAGAAGCGTTCCTATAAGCAGAAAGATTAAAACAGAGCCAAATCCAAGGTCTGAGAATCCTTCTACAAATGCCATGATTTCAGGATTTTCTCTGATATTAGGAACGCTGTCCTTCATAAAGTCGAGACCCAAAAACAGCAATGCAAAACCTACGAGAAACTCACCCCAGCTGCGACGAACCATTGCCTTCGAAAAAATCAGAGGTATCCCAATGGCAATCATTGGCAATGAATAGTCACTAATTTGAAATTTAAATCCAAAAACGGAAATCATCCAGCCGGTAAAAGTAGTTCCAATGTTGGCACCCATGATAACACCTATGGACTCTTTTAAAGTAATCAATCCGGCGTTAACAAATCCCACAAGCATAACCGTTGTAGCCGTTGATGATTGTACTACCACAGTAACAAAAATTCCTGTCAATAGTCCAAAAAAACGATTGGAGGTCATAGCTGACAGGATGCTTCTCATTTTTGAACCGGCCACTCTCTGAAGTGATTCACTCATCATTTTCATTCCGTAGAGGAACATCCCCAGAGAGCCTACCAGCGTTAGAAAATCGAACAATGTATAATTCATTCTAATATTATTTACAGCACTAATTTAAAACGGCTTAACGTTATACAATCTAATTTTCGGCCACAAAAATACGTTTTTTTTTAAACCAAGTAATTAATTAGCAATAATTTCTTAACGTCTATTTTCCATGGATACTTTTCTTAATGTGCAAATATTGCAGATTTGTGTGTTTAACTTTGAAAAGCACATTCATTTTTTGCAATTTTACATTTACTGTCATCCATGCCAGATGACACAACATAAAACTTGCAACGGATTAGTTGATCCGAAATCCAGGAAAAAAAGACAAATGATGACTGAGAAAACAACAGATACATACGCTTTAATTACTGGAGCCAGTCAAGGATTAGGGAAATACTTTGCAATTGAATTAGCTGAGCGAAAGTACCATACAATTTTGGTTGCACTTCCCGGAGAAAATATTGATCACGTGGCTGATATGTGCCGTATTAACGGCAGAAAATCGGTTATTTATGAAACCGATTTAACCAATAAACAGAACATTCTGGAATTAACAAAATGGGTAAATGATCATTTTGAGCTATCAATTCTGGTAAATAATGCCGGATTGGGAGGTACCAGATCCTTTGTCGATTCAGACGTTGATTACATAGACAACATCATTCAGCTAAATATTACAGCATTGGCGCTGATTACCCACCAACTGCTGCCGAACCTTCTGAAACAGAGACACGGATACATATTAAATGTATCCAGCATGGCATCATTTAGCCCAATTGGTTATAAAACAGTTTATCCGGCATCAAAAAAGTTTGTTCAGTCATTTACTCTCGGACTAAATCAGGAATTAAAAAACAGCAATGTTTTTGCAAGTGTGGTGCACCCGGGCCCCATGAAAACAAATCAAAGCGTAACGCAAAGAATCGAAAACCAGGGATGGATAGGCCGCTTAGGGCTGATGTCGCCGGAAATGGTGGCAAAAAAAACTATTTACAATTTATTGAAAAAAAAGCCATTGATCTTACTTGGTTGGTCAAACAGAATTAACTGGTTGCTTTTGGTATTAACTCCACGAAACATAAAGCTTCCGCTGCTGACCAGGGCGGTAAAACGGGAAATTGTTGCGACTAAAAAACCGATTAAGTGATGCAAAACATACTGGTAACAGGAGCCAATGGATTGTTGGCCACAAACATCATTAAGCTTTTAATTGAAAAAGGATATTCTGTAATCGGGCTGCTTCGCAGAGCGGAAAGCTATGTTGGAATGACTGATGAAAAACTCACCCTCGTGGAGGGTGAGTTTACAAATACTTCTACATTAAATAGAATTCTTCCCCAATGTGATGCAGTTATTCATGCAGCAGCATTAACTTCTCAGGGAATGCCATCGTTCCAACCATATTATGAGATAAATGTAAAGGCCACTGAAAATCTTGTAAAAGCATCAATCCTCCATCAGGTTAAAAAATTCATATACGTAAGCACTGCAAATGTTTTTGGTTATGGAACCAAAACAAGCCCGGGAAACGAAAACAGACCGCTACAACATCCATTCACCCAATCCAATTATGCGAAAAGCAAGGCCGAGTCTGAAAAACAAATCCAAAAATATTCAGGTGGGATTGATATTGTAATAGTTAACCCAACTTTTATGTTGGGCGCCTATGACGGAAAGCCATCCAGCGGTAGAATTATTTTAATGGCACTGAGAAAAAAAATAATTTTTTACCCCCCGGGGGGCAAAAATTTTATACATGTGGAAGATGCCGCTGAAGGAGTAATTAAAGCGATGACTGGTGGTAAACCACGGGAGAATTATCTTCTTGCCGGAGAAAATCTGAGTTATTTTGAGTTTTTTCAAAAACTCAAAAACATCACAGGCCAAAAATCTATTCTGGTTAAAATTCCCTCGTCACTACTTAAAGCGGCAGGCTATGCTGGTTTGCTTCTTCAAAAGTGCGGAGTTGTAGCAGATTTAAATCTGGTTAATGCCAAAATTTTAAGCATTGAAAATTATTACAGCAACGATAAAGCTGAAAAAAATCTGGGATTAAAAGTGCGCCCAATTGAAATGGCCATCAACGATTCCATCAACTGGTTTTCAAATCAAGAAAAAAACCGGAAAAACAAAAAAAAAAACATGCAATAAACAATCACGCCTAGCGTTTGCAGTATATTCCAATTATCTTTACAGAATCGAAATCTGACAAAACAACAAAGAATATGAAAAGTATTTGGCACATTATTCTTCCGTTTGTGGCTTTTATCCTAAGCATCGGCATTGTTTCCGCAAACCCTAACAGACCATATATAACCGAGTCATCCATCCAGGAACAGTTGGAATTTGTAATCAATCAGTCGTCTCGATGGGAGCAATACAGAATGGTGCCCGAAAGATGGCTTAACCAGCTTAACACCAATACTCTCGATACGCTGAATTATAAAAATAACCGCATCAGGACACTGAATTCGACCATATCCGGTCAAAAATCGGAGATAGAACAGCTAAGCAAAGAATTGAACGATACTCGTGAAAAATTGGCTCAGGCTGAAAGAGCCCGTGATGCATTCAGCCTGGTTGGAATATCCATGCACAAGAGATTCTTTCTGAGTTTGGTAATATTTACGATGACAGGAATATTACTATTAGCCGGGTTTATATTCCTATTATACAAAAAAAATCTTGAGACGATCAGCAAAACCAAGGACGAGCTGAATCATTTGAAGGACGATTTCGAAGAATATCGTCAGAAAGCCCGAAAGAAACAGGAAGATCTTGTTGTACAGCATCATCGGGAAATACAAAAACTTAAGGGAATGGGCTAAAAAAAATCAATTGACCCCGATAAATTGTTTATTAAAAATCAAAAGAGGCTTCTAACTAAGAGAAAATCTCACACTTGTGGCATATATGAAATATTTGACACACGCAGAACACGCTTAACTCCCAACAAGTCAACACCAAGCATAATTTTATATCCGTATTTTCTATTTATTTACCAATAAAAGATTAACTTTGGCTTTCGTCAAAAAATAACTTTTTATTACTTTGACGTACCAAATTTAAACATCTGTTTTATGGCAAAAATTATAGCTCTCGCGAATCAAAAGGGAGGTGTTGGTAAAACCACAACTGCAATTAACCTGGCTGCCAGTCTGGCAGTACTCGAATACAACGTGTTAGTTGTTGATGCGGATCCTCAGGCCAATGCAACTTCTGGTTTAGGCTTTGATCTAAACAACATTGAGAACAGCATCTATGAATGTATTGTTGACAAGGTTGATACTCAAAAGGCCATATTGAAAGCAGAAATTGAGCATTTGTATGTGCTTCCATCACATATTGATCTGGTTGGAGCTGAGATAGAAATGCTCAACATGCCCAAAAGAGAGTATGTATTAAAAGAAGTGTTGGAGAAGGTTCGCAATGATTATGATTTTATATTAATCGACTGTTCGCCATCGTTGGGATTAATTACTGTAAACGCCTTAACAGCATCCGATTCTGTAATTATTCCTGTTCAGTGCGAATACTTTGCTCTTGAAGGACTTGGAAAACTTCTGAATACCATTAAAATCATTCAAAACAGATTAAACCCTGATCTCGAAATTGAAGGTTTCCTTTTAACCATGTATGATTCCCGACTGCGGTTATCAAATCAGGTGGTTGAAGAGGTTCAAACCCACTTTCAGGAGATGGTGTTTGAAACCCTCATTACCCGTAACATTAAACTGAGTGAAGCACCCAGCTACGGAAAAGCAGTTGTTATGTACGACGCCGCATCAAAAGGGGCTACCAACTATTTAAATCTGGCGCGTGAATTGTTACAAAAAAACAATATGACACGCATGGACAATAAAGATAAAATCATTTAAATATCACTTTATCATAAAAGATGGCAAAAAAAAGCGCTTTAGGGAGAGGATTAGGAGCTTTAATTGACAATACCGAAGATGTACGCAAAAGCCGCCCGGCTGCTTCAATTATGGAAATTGAAATTTCAAAAATTGAAGCCAACCCATGGCAGCCGCGTTCACATTTTGACGAGGAACGACTGAATGAATTGGCCTTATCCATCAAAGGTGTTGGCATTGTTCAGCCGCTTACGTTAAGAAAAATAAGCGATGACAGCTATCAGATCATCGCGGGTGAACGTCGTTTCAGAGCAGCCAAACTAGCTGGCTTAAACAGAGTCCCCGCATACGTTCGCGATGCCGAAGACGACACCATGCTGGAACTGGCGCTGGTTGAAAACATCCAACGTGAAGATCTGGATCCGATTGAAGTTGCCATCAGTTATCAGCGCCTTATGGATGAGTGCAAACTTACCCAGGAAAGTCTTTCAGATAAGGTGGGCAAGAAAAGATCAACCATTGCCAACTATTTGCGTTTACTAAAACTTCCGGCTGAAATCCAGTTGGGTTTGCGTGAGCGACAAATTTCAATGGGACATGCCAGAGCAATCATTAACGTTGAAAATCCGAAAACCCAGATTCGAATTTTTAATGAGACCATCCATAATGATTACTCGGTTCGTAAAGTTGAAGAGCTGGTTAGAAAAGTTGCAGCAGGTGACATCGAAGCCAGGCCGGTTGAAAAAAATGTTTCCCAGCCAGCTACCGAGTATAACGAGTTGAAACAACAACTGTCCAATTTTTTTAAAACAAATATCCAGTTTTCCAGAAACGACAAAGGAAACGGAAAAATTGTTATTCCCTTTCGTTCTGATGAGGAACTGGAAAAGATTATTTCAATTCTGGACAAAACGAAGGAGTGATAAAAGTAATTTTATTCGCCACGTGAGCATATTTTATAAAAGACTCGTATTGTCGGTCATCATTATTCTAATGATGCCGGTTTTGGTTGAGGGACAGGCGGCTGATACAACGAACTACGTTTCAAACGAAGTCTATCTTTATGACTTCTACCCTGAGCAATATCATCATTCACCTCATAAGGCCACACTTTATTCTGCGGTTTTACCCGGATTAGGCCAGGTATATAATGAAATGTACTGGAAGGTTCCCCTGCTATATGCAGGAATTGGAGGCGTTGTTTATGGAATCTCTTTTAACACGACTTATTACAACAGGTACCGATCAGCGTATCGTGATTTTTTGATTCGGGATCCGGGGAATACCAGCTATGAAAGATTCATTCCGCCTACACTTACCATTGATGATGTTCATGGGCGATATTCTGAATGGTTTCAGAGAGCTTTACAAAACAAACGCCGCAGATATAAAAGAGACCGGGATTTGAGTTATATTGGTCTTGCTGCAATTTATCTGGCCAACATCATAGATGCGGCTGTTGATGCTCATTTTTACGATTTTGATATCAGTGATGACTTGTCATTTAGTCTTGAACCGGTTCTGCTTCAACCATATCCTGAGTCAAATGCCATTCCCGCGTTACAACTTCAAATCAGATTTTAAAAAAACAAATCAGTATAACAAATCTGGCGCAATATCGTTTTCTGTAGTAAATTGCAATAATTTTTATGAACCACAAACAAGAAGCTTTATGAAGATAAATATTTTAATTACGCTCTTTACTTTAGGAATGACAACTGGGCTATATGCAAGCACCTCTTCCAGCAATGTAAAGACAACCGACGCAGAGAGAGAGGCTTTTGTTACATCGCTTGACAGCATGGTTAATCTTTGGCACGTACGATCTGCAACTTCCCTTGATATGGTGCTGGATACTATCATTAAGTCAAGAGAAATGCTGGTTGATGAAATTCCCGATTCAGTATATATTCATCGACTGGCCGATATTAATTCTCCCATTTATTATCCCTTTAACAGTCAGGTAAAGGCCTACATTCAACTATATACACAAAGAAGAAGAACCCAGATGGAAAACATGCTGGGACTATCGGAGCACTATTTCCCAATCTTTGAAGCAGCCCTTGATGCCCGTAATCTTCCTCTTGAATTGAAATATCTTCCTGTGGTTGAGTCGGCATTAAATCCAAGAGCATTGTCACGCGCTGGAGCATCCGGAATATGGCAATTCATGTATCATACCGGGCGACATTATGGACTAAATGTAAATTCTTATATCGATGAACGTCGTGATCCGGTTAAGGCTTCCGAAGCTGCAGCAGATTTTCTGTCAGATTTATACGAGATATACGGAGACTGGCATCTTGTATTAGCAGCATATAATTGCGGTCCGGGAAATGTAAACCGGGCCATTCGTCGATCAGGCGGTCAGCGCGATTTCTGGGCCATCTATTATCGACTGCCCCGTGAAACCAGGGGCTATGTCCCGGCTTTTATAGCTGCAACATATGCTTTCAAATACGCTGAAGAGCATAATTTACATGCCCGTCCGGTTAATTTTCCTGTTGCAACCGATACGGTTATGATCAGTCAACCATTGCATTTTGAGCAAATTTCAGAGATGACAAACATTCCAATAGAGTTCATCAGGGAGCTAAACCCGCAATATCGCCGGGATGTTATCCCGGCTCAAAACGCTTTGTATCCGTTACGACTCGCTTTTGACCAAACCACCATGTTTGCATCCATTGAAGACACCATATACGCTCATCGAAGAGACGAATTTTTTCCCAACAACCAACTTGTAATTTCTCCATCAAGTACAACACATGCCGTGGTTGCACCTGCCGGAACAGTACCCATTGAATATACTGTAAAATCAGGCGACGTGGTTGGTCTGATTGCTGAATGGTTTAATGTAAGAGCGTCAGATTTAAGATATTGGAATAATATTAACCGTAACATAATCAGGGTTGGTCAGAGACTGACCATTTATGTTCCGGCAAGTAGAGCGGATCATTTTCGTGCAGTCGCTGCACGACATATGGGACAACCGGTTCAGGCAGCAGCAGCCACGCCGGCTCCGGCCACTGCATCTGTCGGTGACGATGGCAACTATGTATGGTACACAGTGCGATCGGGGGACAACCTCTGGACAATTGCAAGGCAATATCCCGGTGTTTCCAATGAAGATATTATGAGACTTAATAATATTACCGATGCCGGACGAATCAGACCCGGCCAGAGATTAAGAATCAAACCAGCCATATAATTTACCGTTTCAGTATGACAGTTTTTCCGACATGGTATTGTGGCAAACTTTTTGCAATCCATTGACGGATAATTTTAAAAAAGGAGGAGATATGTTTTCATCACCATTGCTGATAATTTTCATTGTTTTTATGCTGGCAAGCTGGATTGTCAGTTCAACCCTAAAAAGCAAATTTAAGAGATACTCCCAGACACCCATATCAGGTGGGATGTCAGGAAAAGAGATTGCTGAAAAAATGCTTTACGACAATGGCATTTCGAATGTAAAAGTTTTGTCGGTAGGAGGGCAATTATCTGATCATTATAATCCTGCCAACAGAACCGTCAACTTAAGTCAGGAAGTTTATCATGGTCGTAATGTCGCCGCAGCCGCCGTTGCTGCTCACGAGTGTGGACATGCAGTTCAACATGCCAGAGCTTATGCACCTTTACAGCTCAGGTCGGCATTGGTTCCGTTACAAAATGTAAGTGCCAGATTGCTCAACATTATTTTTATTTCAATGTTTGTTGGTGCTTTTTTACTGCCAACAGTCATATCTTTTGATTTGGCACTAATCATTATTATTGCTTGTTACTCGGTGTTTACAGCTTTCGCTTTTATTACCTTGCCTGTTGAAATCAATGCAAGCCACCGGGCACTGAAATGGCTTACCACAAGCGGGATAACATCTGGCAGAAGCCATGTAGAAGCCAAAGATGCACTAAGCTGGGCAGCTTACACTTACGTGGTTGCGGCATTATCTGCTTTGGCTACATTGGCCTATTACATTATGATTTTTATGTCAAGAAGAAATTGATTCGAAAAGTGGTTCAGAGAAATTGAAACAAAACTGGCTTGAGTTTTTACTCAAGCCAGTTTTTCTTTTATACGTTTACTGGCTCCCTCATGTGGATTGAGTTATAATCCTTTACTATTGCATATAAAAACTGAATATCAGTCATTTCGCTGGTAACAGCCATTTTCTTGGAGATGGCTTCTCTGGTTTTTAGCAAGATCTCTTGGCTACTCTTCTTTTCAGGTGATTTTCGATACACATCAAGCACCTCCTTCACAATAAGTATGTCTTTGTCCGAAAGCAATTCAACCTGATGGAAGTGTGGTGTATAGCTCTTTTCAATATTCATAAAAGGAGAGGATATCATTGATTTCTTTTTATGAATTCTTAGAACTGTGGTAGATGCGGCAATATCTCCGATTCTTTGACCTTTGCCGTTTATGATAATGATAAGAACGGCAATTGCACCTGCCAAAAGGGACACATCGATGATTCTGAATATCCATCTAATAAAACATGCACCAAAAGTCAGGTGAGAACCATCAGTTTTAACAACTTTAATACGCATGATCATTTTTCCCGGACTTTGTCCGTTAAAAACCATCTCAAAAAGTAAGTGATAGAAAATGACAGGAATAAAGAAAAGAAGAAACCATCCTCCAAGATCAGAAAGGTTAGAGGAAAAGATTAACAGTAAAAACAGGAAATAGGACCCAATAAATAGGGCATCCAGAAGATAGGCCAGAATTCTGTCTCCTAAACTTGCAATCTGATATTGCAAGTCAACATTTTGCGAGGTGTTAAGATTGAATGTCTCCATCCGTTATGGACATTTAAGATAATATGCTAAATTTGTTTCAAATTTAGATAAAAACATTTGAATCAGAAAAATATAATTCTACCCGGATGAAGGAAATATCATTCATCAGCCTCAACAAAGCACGCTGGAGTAACTTCGAGAAACAACTGGATAGTCCGGGGAGCATCAGCCCCGATGATCTGGCCGACCAATATATTCTGCTTACCAATGATCTTTCCTATGCACGCACATTTTATCCCGAATCAGGAATTGTTGATTATCTGAATGGACTAAGCGCAAAATCCCATTCACTGATCTACCGCAACAAAAAAGAGAAAAGTTCACGTCTCTTGAGTTTCTGGATAAAAGAACTTCCCATTGCTCTGTATGAAGCCAGAAAAGATTTTTTGTGGTCGTTGATTATTTTCTCTATTTCAATTGTAATTGGAGTTGCAGGCGCCATAGCTGATTCCCATCTGATAAGGCTAATTCTTGGTGATGCATATGTGAACATGACACTTGATAACATTGCCAAAGGTGATCCTCTGGGGGTATATGGAAAAATGACTCCATTTTTGATGTTTTTGTCTATCACCTTCAATAATGTTTATGTTTCATTTGTGGCATTTCTTTTCGGTGTTTTAACCCCTTTGGGAACTGCTTATGTATTATTTAGAAACGGGGTAATGGTAGGATCATTCATCACTTTCTTTTTTCAACAATCTCTCGGTACAGTTGCTTCCATTACCATCATGATTCATGGAACTCTGGAGCTTTCGGCAATTGTTCTGGCAGGAGGTGCAGGAATCCTATTAGGTAAAAGCATTTTGTTTCCAGGGACTTACACCCGAAAAGACAGCTTCTTAAAGGGGGTTCGCAGAGGTACAAAAATCATGCTTGGTCTTGTTCCATTCTTTGTTATTGCTGCCTGGGTCGAAAGTTATATTACGCGGCATTATAATACCATGTCAACACTGTCGGCTATTTTGATAATTGCACTATCTTTAGGAATAATTTTATGGTACTTTATAATAGTGCCATATTACGTTTATAGAAAAACTAACTCAAATGAAAAACACCGAAATCCAAATTAACAGAAAAAGAGACTTCTCAGAAGTCATAAATGCCACATTCACCTTTTTAAAACAAGAGTTTAAACCTCTTGGCAAAGTAATAATATGGTATGCAGGCATTCCAATTATTATCACCTCTATCATTGGAGCCTATTATTCAGGCAATGAGTTATCTCGTTTTTTTCAAGCACTGGAAGGTGGTATTGTAGACTCAGATGCTTTGGTAAATCCGTGGTTGCTAACTCTTTTGGTATTGGTGTCTTTTGCGACATCAATTTTTCTGACAGGCCTCTCTGCTTCTTATATAAAACACTATGTATACAAGGGAAAAGGTCAGTTTTCTTCTGCAGATGTATGGAATGGGTTTGTTCCCTTTATCGGACCACTTATCGGGCTTTATTTCATATCTTTTATAATCATAATGGTAACAGCTGCCATTGGCGGAATTTTTGTTTTCGGATTAAGTTCATTAACATCGTCGACAATTATTACAGCCATCATTATCTTTATGGGCATCATTACTTTGGTTATAATTCCGGTTGTTTTTGTATTTGTGCCTCTCTCGATGACTTATATGCCCCTCGTTGATGAAAACATAGGAGTGTTTTCGTCAATAAAAAGGTCATTCAGCCTGGTTTTTGGAAATTGGTGGGTCACATTCGGAATCATAGTGATAGCATCTGTTATCGTTTCATTGCTTGGAACCATATTCAGTATACCTGCCTTTGTTATTGGGGCTATTCAAGGCTATTCAATTGCGACAGGCGAAGGAGCTATAGATTCCAGATCAATGGCAGTAATCCTCACAACCTCCATAGGATCTTTAGCACAATACATCATTTATCCGATAATTTTTGTCGCCATCGCTATCCAATATTATAGCTTAAAGGAACAAAAGGAAAATCCGGGACTTCTTCAAAAAATTGAAGAAATTACGGATGATTCAAACATGAGCTAAACTCTTCTAAATATCATTCGCGGTGGCATCAAAAAGAAATCCGAGTATTTTATATCTGCTAACTGGCATCATGTTTATGCTAATCTGGGGGGGGGCATACCCCTCCCTGCCAGATTATAATGCTCAATCAGTAACACCATGGGATGATAACAGCAAGATAGATTACCGTGAGCCGCCAATAGAACAAATTCGGCAGTATCAAAATAACCCGGCATATAATTACGATCGTGAAAATGAAAGGCCGGGATTGCTTCAACGGATATTGGCCTGGATTTGGCAGGAAATTCTCAGTGGCATGCAAGGTCAAGGGGGAACAATAAAATATTTGTTGCTGGGATTGGTAATTCTGGTTTCTCTGTTTTTTGTGCTTAAACTGCTCAATATTCCGTTTGGAGGATTCTTCAATTACATGCGAAAAGGGGATTTGTCGGATATTCATCTTATGAAAACTGATGAGACCCATAATGAAAAAGAGTTGGAACACCTTTATAAATTATACAAAAGCAATAAAGCGTACCGGGAAGCAGTCAGGATTCTCTATTTGCTCTATCTGAAAAGTCTGGAGAAAAGAAGTTGTATCACCATCCGAACATGGAAAACAAATAAGGATTACTTATACGAAATAAAGGACCAAAGCATACAACAAAGCTTCCGTAAGATTATCAAGCTTTATGAATACGTTTGGTTTGGACAGTTTGATCCGGATTCAGAACGTTTTACTAAAATTGAGAAAACCATAAAAGAAGGAATGGCATCTGTTGCCTGAAATTTTAATTGTTAAAAAGAATATGAACCAATCCGGCAGATTTCAACGTGTGATATCCATCATCCTGATTATTGGAGTGATTGTCCTGGTTGTCTCTGCATTTTTTGCTCCCCAACCATTGGATTGGACTTACAGTTATTCAAACCGACACACAAAACCACTGGGAACTCGTTTGGTTTATAATGTAATAAACCATCTTTTTCCCGGTCAGGAGTTAATTGTTAAACACTCCGGATTAAATGATTTTTTAGAGGAAGCCACACCGGTAAATACAAATTTCATATACATAAATAATCATTACAACCCCATTTGCGACGAGGTTTCCAGGCTTCTGGAAGTTGTAGGTGCTGGGAACCATGTTTTTATTGCTGCAGAATCTTTATCCGAATGTTTTGAAGATACCTTTAACCTGAGAATCCGACGGGCAATGCCGCCGGTTTTATCTATTACCAATGATTCCATTGGTTATCATTTTGCCAATAAAAACATCCAAAAAGGCTATCAAGATTATTGGTTTAAGAAGGTGATCACGAACAACTATTTTGAATCCTATGATTCAACGCGAACCACTGTTTTGGGGCACAACAACCGGGGCAGAACAAATTTCATCAAAATTCAACATGGCGAGGGTGCCATATTCGTCAACGCCAACCCCATTGCCTTTACCAATTATCATCTGTTATCTGGAAACAAGAGTGAGTATATATTTAAAAGCCTTTCGTATTTACCAGTAACCACTACCGTTTGGGATGAAAGCTATAAAGCTGGTGTAACTTCAATTGGTTCAGAAATAGATTTCATTCTGGCTGACCCTGCATTAAGAATGGCATGGTACCTGACTTTGATTGCAGCATTTTTCTGGTTGGTTTTTCATGGCAAACGTCGCCAAAGAGCCATTCCCATCATACATAAACCCCGGAATATTACTCTCTCATTTGTTGAAACCATCAGTCGGTTATACCTATTAAAAAATGACCATGCCGGTATTGCCAGAAAGAGGTTTCTGTATTTTAAAGAGTACATACGTAACAGGTACTTCATACAAATTACGAGTGATGAAAGTAAGAACATTGAGGAGATTTCTGAAAAGTCAGGAGTACGAGAACGCAGCGTAGCTGCTTTGTTCAGAATGGCAAAAAACCTGGATAGGGTAAAAAATATATCGCAGGAAGACCTGCAGCAATTTAACCGTCAACTGGAATTCTTTTATAAAAACTGTCGCTGATTATGAATGAAGAATTAACCAACAATTATAACGAAGAAAACGGTATGTTTGAAAGCCGTTTAAAGGTTCAGGAACTGAACCATCTTGCATTTCGTATTCGAAATGAAATAGGTAAAGTCATCGTTGGTCAGGAGCGGGTTCTTGACCTGCTTTTAACCGCACTGTTGGCCAATGGTCATGTACTGATTGAAGGTGTACCGGGAGTTGCGAAAACACTCATCGCCAAACTTCTGGCAAAAACCATCAATACCGGGTTTTCCCGAATTCAATTTACTCCGGATTTAATGCCTTCAGACGTATTGGGGACAACCATATTTAACAATGCAAGTTCTGCGTTTGAATTCAAAAGTGGACCGATTTTTTCCAATCTGATTCTCATTGACGAAGTAAACAGAGCTCCAGCAAAAACTCAATCGGCTCTATTTGAAGTTATGGAGGAACGTCAGGCTACTATTGATGGAGTGACTCACCCCATGGCAAATCCGTTTCTGGTAATTGCGACGCAAAACCCTGTTGAGCATGAAGGAACCTACCGATTACCCGAAGCACAACTGGATAGGTTTATTTTTAAGATTAAAATAGATTATCCGGACGTTGAGGAGGAGGTCTCCATTCTCCAAAACTCTTGTGCCAGAGGTACAGCAAAAGAGACTGATGAGGTTCAGCCTGTAGTCTCTGCCGAAGAAATTATTGAATTTCAGGAACTGACTCGACAGGTAATTGTTGACCAGCAGCTGTTGCACTACATCGCAACCATTGTTGAGCGTACCAGGAAAAACAGCGCACTATATCTGGGCGCAAGTCCCAGAGCTTCACTGGCCATTCTGAATACCGCAAAAGCGTATGCGGCGTTGGAAGGGAGAGACTTTGTTACGCCGGAAGATATTCATGAGGTTATTTATCCGGTACTTTGTCACAGAGTAATCCTATCGCCTGAAAAAGAGATGGAAGGAATCAGACCTGAATCCATTATTCGACAGATAGTTGACTCAGTGGAAATTCCCAGATAATTTTCAGAAAGGAAGACAAACAATGATACAGCAAAATCAGGAAAAATGAAGGTTCCATTTAAGCCATTATTCATCAACAACAGATTCTATAAACTATTGGGGTTCGTAGCTTTTCTATACGTCCTGGCTTTTTTATGGAGTCTGTTTTTGTTAATTGCATGGCTTGGTTTTGGATTGTTCATAAGTCTCATAATCATTGATGGGCTGATACTTTTTGCTCCCGGAAATAAAAGTCGACTCATTGGAAAGAGGATACTCCCCGAGAAATTCTCCAACGGAGATGAAAACGAAGTTTCCATCTTAATTGAAAGCAAGTTACCCTTTAAATTCAATGCAGATATCATTGATGAAATCCCGTTTCAGTTTCAAATTCGGGATTTTCGGATAGAAGCAACTTTGCATCCCGAAAAAACAGTTACATACAAATATATCCTGACACCAAAAGAGAGGGGCGAATATTTTTTTGGGGTGCTGAATGTTTTCATTAAAGGTCAGATTGGGTTGTTCAGCCGCCGTTACCAGTTTGATAAAGATGCCATGGTAAAAGCATATCCTTCATTTATTCAAATGAAGCAATACGAAATCATGGCCATCAGCAATCGTCTCTCAGAAATCGGGATAAAAAAAATAAGACGAATTGGTCATCATACCGAATTTGATCAAATAAGAGATTACATAAAGGGAGATGACATCAGAACCATTAACTGGAAAGCCACTGCCAGAAAGGGGCATTTGATGGTAAACCAGTATCAGGATGAAAAATCGCAACAGGTAATTTGTGTTCTGGATATGGGTAGAACCATGAAAATGGCCTTCAATAAAATGACCCTCCTGGATTATGCCATTAACACTTCGCTTGTGCTGACTAACATTGCCATGCTGAAGCATGACAAGGCAGGTGTCATTACCTTTAATGAGAAAATCTGCAACATGCTTCCTCCCCGCCGTGAAGGCCACCAGATGAACTCAATCATGGAGTTGCTATATAATCAGAAAACCGGTTTTCTGGAACATAACCTTGAAGCATTGTATGCCACAGTAAAACATCGCGTACATCAAAGAAGCCTTCTGGTTCTGTTCACAAATTTTGAGAGCATAAAAACAGCAAGACAACAGATGCATGTTTTGGCCAAATTGGCTGCCAACCATTTGCTGATGGTCATTTTTTTCGAAAACTCCGAAATATCCGGTATGATTCACCATCAGGCTCAAGATACTGAGGAAATTTATCAGCAAGCCATTGCTGAGAAATTTATCTATGAAAAAAAGCAAATCGTTAAAGAGCTTGAAAGATATGGCATTCATGCCATTCTGACCAATCCCGAGAATCTAACCATAGACACCATCAATCAATATTTGGAACTAAAAGCCAGGGGCATCATTTAACACCCGGATTTGTTACGGTTAAAACATCAATTTTGCTCGTTTGAGCAAAATTGTTTCTTCATCTTCAATTATTTGCCTCCGAATTCATTAGATTTATATCAGAATAAATTTCAGATAAAGACTAATTGCTAGTTCATGCGCATCATCATCTCACTTCTTCTCACAATTATATTCTCGTATTCGGTTATGGCAGCCAAACCAACCGAAGAGCGACCCAAAATAGGACTGGTGTTGAGTGGTGGTGGTGCAAAAGGACTTGCGCATGTTGGAGTACTGAAAGTGCTGGAGGAAGCCGGCATCAGGCCGGACTACATAACCGGTACCAGCATGGGTGGTATTATTGGAGGTCTTTACGCCATTGGATATAGTGCTACTGAACTGGACTCAATTGTCAGGGCTTTGAATTGGAGTCAACTATTGTCCGACAGAGTCCCTCTTTCCATTGTTCTTCCGGAGGAGAAGCATGATTACCAACGGTTTCATGTTGAGTTGGACATTACAAAAGATGGTTTAAGAACACCTGCGGGGTTTATCAGCGGACATTCCATTTCGGAAATGATATCCAGACTTTCGTGGCATAAGTCGGGAATTGAGTCATTCGACGAATTTCCAATTCCCTTTAAGTGTGTGGCAACCGACCTGATTTCAGGAGAACAAATTGTTTTTGATAAAGGGGACTTTACTACTGCTTTGCGCGCCACAATGGCCATCCCATCTGTTTTTGCTCCGGTTGTTAATGATTCAATGATTTTAATTGATGGCGGGGTTTTAAATAATTTCCCGGTAAAACTTTGTAAAGAGATGGGAGCAGACATCATCATTGGTGTTAATGTTGGCACTCCCGACAAAACATCTCCTGCTGATTTACTTTCTCCAACGAATATTCTTTCGTCGGCTGCCATGATAGGCAACAACATCTCCATGAGACTGCAAATGCCATACGTGGACATCTTGATTACCCCGGAGCTGGAGCCTTTTACGGCTGCTAGTTTCTTCGACGGAGATATGATAATTGACAGAGGAGAAGCAGCTGCACGGACGGTGCTCTTTGAACTGGAATCCTTATCTGATAAAATCAATTCCTTTGAACAACCTGAAACTCCATCCAGACAAAAAATCCCGGAGAGGATAAAAATATCGGAAATCAGGATTAACGGTCTGGAGCGAATCAGTTATCATTTTTTCATCAGCAACCTGGGAATTGAACCGGGGGACACCATCGCTCCCCGCGATATGGAGAAGAAAATACATAAACTGATTGGAACCAGGTATTTTGAATCGGTTTCGTACAGAATATATCCCATCAACGATGATGGCTTCGTATTGGATTTGCAAGCCATTGAGTCCGAGACAGCGAGATTCAAATTCTCACTTCATTATGATAATGAATATAAAGCGGGAATCATTACAAATGTTACGTTACGTAACATTTTGATGCGTGGCAATCGCCTTTCCACAACCTTTGATATCTCTGAAAAGCCTCGCTTAAACACATCCATCATTAATTACCTGGGCGAAAGTCACCGATTGGCATCCAGAGTTGAGTTTGACCTGGAGAGCAACAATCTGCCAATCTATCATGACAACAATGCTGTTTATGGAACATTCAACCATTACTACACCAGTCTGGCATTGGGATTAATGTCAACTGTTGGAACACGCTGGGAGCATAACGCATTCATGCGTTATGAACGCTCTGTGATGTCACAAAACAGCGGTTTTTTTGAGCTTTTTTCCGAAGGTGTAAAGAGGTTTGGGAACTCATTTGTTTCAGCCTGTTTTACATCAACCCGAAATACTCTAAACCGCCGACATTTCCCGGACAAAGGGAGTCTTTTTCATTTTACTTTTAAGCATTACCTCGATATTGATGAGGTTTATAGAGGAAGAAATGACTCCAGATTTCTTATTGGTGAGTCCACAAGTCATGGAGAGAAAAATACATCTTTTCTGTCGGTCGGGTTCCAGGGGTATCAAAAATTATCATCCAGATTGGTAATAAATCCGGGGTTTCAGGTTGGATACAGCAATAAGGATTTGCCACTGCCGGGGCTCAATTTTGTAGGTGGAATGCCATTTCACAACAGGTCAAATGAAATAAGTTTTGCAGGGCTAAACCCGCGTGAAAAGATTGTTCAGGATTTTGCCATGGCAAAAATAGATATCCGATACAGGTTTCAACGGAAATTACACGGTACACTTATGGTAAATGGAATAGTTTCTCAATCAACGAACCATTCTGAGCTGGAAAACATTATAATTGGAGAAGATGAAACCATTATTGGCTATGGGTTGCTTGTGGAGTATGACAGCATTATAGGACCCATCAGGCTTGGCGGTGCCGGCAATTCAGATGGAGGAGGAGTCAGATGGTATTTTGGACTCGGATACCATTTTTAATTCTTAAGTCCCATTGTCTATGGATTGTTAGTTGATAATTACTATTTTTGTACTTCGTAACAAAAATATATCCGATGCTGAATAAGATTGATGCACTCCTTTCGGAGATTAAAGGACTTAAAGCTTCATCTTCCGCCGAAGCGGAAGAGCTCAGAATAAAGTATCTAAGTAAAAAAGGAATCATATCATCCCTTTTTGATGAGTTTAAAACCGTACCTCCAACTGAAAAAAAGGCGGTTGGTCAGGCTTTAAATCAACTCAAGAACGAAGCTCAGCAGATTATTCAGCGACTTAAGGAACAACATGAACAATCCGACACTTCGCACAGAAAGACAGATTTAACCCGTCCGGGGGCATCATTCCCATTGGGAGGAAGACATCCGTTATCGGTTGTGAAGAATCAGATTGTAGATATTTTTGCGCGTTTGGGATTTACCGTGGCCGAAGGGCCTGAAATAGAAGACGACTGGCACGTGTTTTCTGCATTGAACTTTCCGCCGGAGCACCCTGCACGTGATATGCAGGATACTTTCTTTATCCATAAAGACCCTGATATTTTATTGCGCACCCACACCTCATCGGTTCAGGTGCGGGTAATGGAAAAAGAGCAACCTCCCATCAGAGCCATTTTCCCGGGGCGAGTTTTCCGTAACGAGGCCATCTCGGCAAGGGCACATTGTATTTTTCATCAGGTTGAGGGATTGTATATTGAAGAGAATGTCTCTTTTGCAGACCTCAGACAAACACTTCTCTATTTCGCCAAGGAGATGTTCGGAAAAGAAACTCAAATTCGTTTGAGACCTTCATATTTCCCTTTTACCGAACCTTCGGCTGAGATGGATATTTCGTGTACCCTGTGCGGTGGAGAAGGATGTACTATGTGTAAATATACCGGCTGGGTTGAAATTCTTGGTTGCGGTATGGTTGATCCAAACGTATTGGAAAGTTGTAACATCGACAGCAAAAAATATACAGGGTTTGCATTCGGAATGGGAATTGAACGCATCACTGTTCTTAAATACCAGATTAAGGATATCCGGTTGTTCTTTGAAAATGACATCCGTTTTCTTGAGCAATTCAAGTCGGCGCTTTAAATCCATAGAGTTTTAGATGCAAGATATTTAGACGGATAGACAGGCAGCATATTTTGATAATTTATCATCTATTCTATCTGTCTAATATCTGAAAATCTTTCTTTCTCTATGTTAATGTTACATATCTACTTCATCAAGTTTAGGCAGAATCTCACGTCTAAACCGGTCTAGAACATTTTCTCTGGCTTCATTGAGGGCATGCTGATAACTGCCGGGGCGCATACCGCGAACTTCCATAAAGCCATCGGAGAATATTTTGGTTCCATTATGGACTGAAACCACTGAAATGTGCAAATCAGCATACACCAAAAAAACCGAATAGCCGGTTCCCACCCGCTCGTCTCCTTTTCTAAAATTCAGCGATAAATTGACGATGTATTCAGCATCAGCTGCATCCATGGAGAAATTGAAGAAGTTCTCATTTAAATCTGCACGAATAAGGTTTCCAAAGGAGTGAACCGGATCCAGATTTCCAAATAGATTCTCCTCGATTCTGCAAAAGGCAGTGGATTTGTTCAGTTCAATGGTAAAACGGGTACATGGCAAATCTTCGGATGGGAAAAAATAAGGTAATAGCGGACTCTCAAGGTCTTCGTCCCGAATGATGGTTGCCAAATCCAGGCAAGCGGTAACCTCCTGCATTTTGCGACGGGAAATTAGCCGATTTATGGTGCTTTGTATTTCTCCATTATTGGAGGTTACACTTTGAGAGTTTAAAACACCTTCACCATGCGAAAATTCAAATTTTACCGGCAGATTGGCCACGGGTAATATATCTCCATTTGAGAAATATTCTGCTTTTAAAGCCATAGGCTCTTGCATTTGACGGGAAAACTCAACACGCAGATGATTATTCACCGGTGTAAACGAAATGTTACGATAAAGACGGCGCAAATCGCTCATGATATCGGTAGAGTAATTAACTGTGCCATTTGCCGTACGATGTGTTAAGTCCTCTCCCACATGGTCTTGAAGCGCTGTCACTGCGCGAAAATATGAAGTTAAAGCTCTTGACACATCACCAACAGCTGTTGCATCGCGGGCATCAAAAAAATAGGAAGAGGCTAGCATTTTAGCCATGTCAAGTCGCTGTTGACGTCGTTGGGCATATACATTTTTATTCAACCGAACCATCACCCAATATTCACGCCGATTCTCCCATGTATGAACTTCATACCCTTCCAGCGTTTGTTGAACTGAAGTGTGAACCTTCGACTCAAATTGCTGCTGAAACTGAAAGTTATTCTCAAATTGGCGCAGCATGGAGTTGGCAGATATGGTGACTTTTATCTCAGAACTCAACTCTTCAAGCGCCTGGTTACGAGCATCTCTGGCGTATTGCATGTTCTGATCATCACGACTTTTAGGAGCCATCCCTATGCCAATATAGGAATCCGAATCGGATGGGCGTTGCCGAACCCACGAAGGACGCCTTTGCGATTCAGCAGTAAAGGTATTTAGTGAAAACAGGAAGATACCAATCAGCAGTAAAATTCTATACATATATTTTTGGTTTAGAGAACAATAAGAGCCTGTTACAATAATTGAGTTTACTCACTTTTAACTAATAAAGTTTCAATGTCGTTTAGTTAATGAAAAATTATATTCGCCTTCGCTCACCCTTTTATTCCCCAAGGGGATGCCAACTCGCGCGTAAGGATTTCCCCCTTGGCTTCGACGTGAGCTCAGCCGAACGGGGATTAAGGGGAGCGGGAAGGAAAAATGCCTTAACTAAACGGCATTAAATAAAGTTTTAGAATACAAAATACATAACAAATTTTAACAAAAACCAGGCCGGTTTTTGTTATCCTCTTAAAATTATATCGCTACCGTATGATATATTTTTAGACAAGATACTAAAATACCTGCAAATAGAGGATTGTATTATTGTCCTGTTAAGGAAAACAACGGTTTATTGGACAATTGTGAAGATAATTGCTTTTGTGTTTATATTATAACCCATCATCCGATAATGAATCCAAACAGTTTATGATATAATCATACTCAAAACCTCTGGAGCCCGCAAATCTCAACAGTGAGTTCTTAACTTTAAAGGGGTCTGACTGGTTGATTTGCCTACGTTTTGAAGCTAAAAGAGAATAGAGAACCTCACGGTATTCCTCGTCATTTATGGAGTCCATGGCCTCTCCAATGATATCCCGTGGTAACTTTTTCTGCAACAAATGCCATTGAATTTTTTTCCTCCCCCATTGATTAAATCTGAATTTATCCCGAACAAAAAACCCGGCAAAACGTCTTTCGTCAATATATTTCTCTGCCACGAGCCTTTCAATTACACCCGAAACGTCCTCTACTCCCCATTGTTCCAGTTTTTTCTCAATATCAGAAACGCATTTTTCCTGACGGGCACAAATGGCTGTTGCTTTATTAAAGGCTTCTTTTTTGTCCATTTACCTGACTACCACTGTTTTAATATTCACAAACTCCCTCAATCCATATACTGAAAGTTCTCTTCCGTGTCCACTTTCTTTAACGCCTCCAAAGGGAAGGCGTGGGTCAGAACGTACGAAGTCATTCACAAAACAACAACCGGCATCCAGTTCAAATTCAGCAATGTATCGGCCTTTTTCAACGTCGGAAGTAAAAACCGCTGCACCTAAACCAAAAGTGGTATCGTTGGCAATACAAATTGCCTCCTCAGTATTGGCAGCCTTGATGAGTACAGCTACAGGGCCAAAAAGTTCGTCGTGGTAGGCAGGCATTCCCGGCTTTACGTTACTTAAAATTGTGGGAGGATAAAAAGCGTTCGGGTAATCCTCGGCATTGCCACCCAAGATCAATTCTGCACCTTTCTCAATGCTGTTATTGACCTGCATTTCCAAATCAAGTCTCAGATTATTGCGTGCAAGTGGCCCCAAGTCAGTTTTTTCATCAGTGGGGTCTCCCATCACAATTTTTTTCATTCGCTCTGCAATCATATCCAGAAACTGATTATAAATTGGTTCCTCAACAACAAACCGTTTTGCAGAGATGCAACTTTGACCGGCATTTAAAATTCTTGCCTGAACACAAGCATCAGCGGCCTTTTCCAAATCAGCATCGGCAAGAATTATATATGGGTCGCTGCCACCTAATTCCATAACTGTTTTCTTGAGTCCTCTTCCTGCCTGCTCACCAACTAATCGACCTGCGGGCGTGCTGCCGGTAAAAGTAACTGCTTGTATTCTCCTGTCGGCAATCAGGCGTTCAACTTTCCTTCTGGAAATCAACAACGTTTGAAAAACTTTATAAGGAAATCCGGCATCGGAAAATAATCTATCAATTGCGATGGCACATGCAGGAACGTTAGATGCATGTTTAAGTAATACAGAGTTACCTGCCAAAATAGCCGGAATTGAAAATCTGAATACCTGCCAGAAAGGAAAATTCCAGGGCATGATGGCCAGCACCGGTCCCAATGGCTGAAATGAAATGTAGGAAGAGGCAGCTTCGGTAGGAACATGCACCTGCTCCAAAAAGGTTTCAGCATGTTCGGCATAATAACGACAAAGCCAGGCACATTTTTCAAGCTCGGCTTTGGCCTCCTTAATGGGTTTTCCCATTTCAAGAGTAATATTTAAAGCCAGTCCTTCAATCTGTTCAATCACCTTGTTGGCCAATGCCTCCAATAAATCCTTCCGTCTGGAAATGGGCACTTTTCGCCATTGATGGAATGAAGCTACAGCTTCATCCATTGCTGCATCAATTTCGCTCCATTGCCACTCATCATACTCCCTTATAACTTCCCCGGTGGCAGGATTTATCGATTTTAAAAGCATACGCTATGAATAGAAATTTAGATGTAAGATTTTTAGAAAGATAGATTAGACTCTAAAGACGATCAGATACATTAAAAGTCAACCATTCGCTCTGTCTCATTCCGACCATACCGGGAATAATCATCTTTACTGTATATTATATACCAAATTTAATTTCGTCTAATTTAAACTAAAAAAGATGGTTCTGCAATAAACAACCTGAAAGGTTTTTAATATATGTCCTTTGCCACTCTGCGAACGCTTTCTGTGGCCATCATGGTATAAAAATGAAGTAAATTTACACCATTTGCTATCAGGTCTTTAGCCTGCATGGTTGTCCATTCAATACCGACCTCAACTACCTGCTCATCGGTTTTGCACTTTCTTATTTCTTTGGCAAAATCCTCGGGTATGTCGGTATGAAATATTTTTGGCAGAACGGTAAGCTGATTCATCAGCGTAACCGGTTTTAAACCCGGAATGATGGGAATACTGATGCCAATTTCGCGACAACGTTTCACAAAGTCGTAGTATTTGCTGTTGTCAAAAAACATTTGTGTAAACACATATTCAGCACCGGCATCGGCCTTTTTCTTTAGCCAATACAAATCAGATTCCATGTTGGGAGCCTCTTCGTGTTTTTCGGGATAACCGGCCACACCAAAACTGAAAGGAGTGTCAAAAGCTTCGGCCTGTGTGCTGTCCAGAAACACCCCTTTGTTCAGGTCATTGACCTGATGAATCAGGTCAATGGCAAATTTATTTCCTTCATCCTGTGCCTGGTAGAACTTCTCGTTTTTTGATTTATCTCCACGAAGCAGCAACAAATCATGAATCCCCAAAAAGTTCAAATCTATTAGAGCGTATTCGGTTTCACTTTTCGTGAAACCGCTGCAAATGATGTGTGGTATTACTTTAATACCGTACAAATGCTGAATGGATGCAGCAACGGCGACCGTACCGGGACGTTTGCGTGTAATCTTCTTTTCAAATAATCCGTTGTCAATGCTTTTAAAAACAACCTCATCGCGATGGGAGGTGATGTTGATGAATAACGGATTAAACTCTTTTAAGGCATCAATGGTTTTATATACCCTTTTTATGCTGTTGCCTTTTAGAGGAGGCAACAGTTCAAATGAAAATCCCGGCTGTTTTAAATCCCGAATTAGCTGAGCTGCTGTTGGCATAATAATATTTTGGTTTTTCTGGAAGAATGTCATAAAAATATTTGCGACCCTTTTCCGTCATATAATAAGTACTTAGTTGTATCAATACTTTTCCTTAGATATGGATTTTTAATTGAACCATCAGTCAGCAAATCTACTTTTCGATTAAAAAACCGCTCAAAAGTATCCCACAGAGACATTAGCTTTTCTTCTCTATCCATTGGGTCAGAAGAATCAAGTTCAACCAACAAATCGATATCACTTATTTCAGGCTTAAACTTATTTGTTATAGATGACCCAAACGCACAAAGATACTTAACGTTATGGCTTTGACATAACGCCTTAAAATCATCCTGATGTTTCAATATTTCATGTGTCTATAATTTGATTTTTAATCCCGAGTAATCGGGATGGAACTCGCCAATCCAGTCATATTCATGAGTGAGAACTCTTTCTCATGGCTCGTTTCATCTCTTATAATCATACATTAAAAATACAACTTTTTCTTTATGATGACCGAATTTAGCATCCTCTGAAAATCCTTGCTATCATTTTGATTGCAATATGTTATAGATTTTGCTTTCAACAAACTTCTTAATCTCAAATGCTAGTTTTTTATATTCTAATGTTTCAACTTCGTCCGGAATATACATGTCACCTGGATATCTTGCATCAACTCCGAAATCGCTTAACTCTTTTGGGTCAATATTAATAAAGTCCTTATCAAAATCAGAACATTCTGATAGTAAGAATTCAATATTATGTGTTTTCTTAATTTCAACACCATTTGCAATTAAATAAGCTTTTAGAAATTTCTCTACAGCTTGTTGACAATGAAAACAAACAGAAGAAGTCGCTACAATCTCAGATTCAGTCAACTTTTCAACAACTAATAAATCTTCATTGGCTTTTATCAACCATTGTTTTATATAATCTACAGTGGCTTTGTTCATAAAGCGACCCCTTCTCTTAAAACATGTCTAAGAATATGTCCTGTAATTTCTTTCTTTGAAATTATTTCTTCTTCACTCTGTATTAAAATATCAGCCGGAATTTTTAATTGTGCCAACTCTTTTCTTAAAACAGATTTTAGAGTTCTCTTTTTTCGAATATCTATTGTTTCTCTAGTTATAATAAGGAAATCATAATCACTATCATCGCTATAGTCTTTTCGCGCACGAGAGCCGAACAATAGAATCTTGCTATTAGGAAGTATCCTACTAACTATTTCTCTAATAATTGAGAATGTATTTGAATTATCATTTGTCATCAGGCATGTTTTGTCTAAGTCAAAAATAATCAAATTTCGCAATGATTCAGGTAATTAGATATCATCACTTATAATATACAAATTTTCTGTGAATTCACAGAAATCACCTATGGAATTGACATCATGATGTCAATATCAATACGCCAAATTCACAGGGAACCATTTCTCTGTGTCGCGCAGTGACCAGCCTTTACGTTTTGCCAAATCTTCCACCTGGTCGCGCTGAACTTTCCCTATACCAAAATAAACAGCTTCGGGGTGTGCCAGGTAAATTCCGCTAACCGATGCATTTGGGTACATGCTGAAATGCTCTGTGAGAGAAATTCCTGCATTTTTTTCAGCCTCTATCAAATCGAAAAGCGTACGCTTTTCGCTGTGGTCGGGACAGGCCGGATAACCCAAAGCAGGTCTGATTCCTCTGTATCTTTCCCGAATCAGGTTGGCGTGATTAAACTCCTCTTCGGGAGCATATCCCCAAAACTCTTTTCGCACCCTGTAGTGCATCAGTTCTGCAAAAGCTTCTGCCAGACGGTCGGCCAGTGCTTTTAGTAAAATGGCATTGAAATCGTCGTTGGCAGCTTCGTATTTTTCAATCCAGGGCTCAATACCTTCCCCTGCCGAAACAGCAAAAGCACCTACGTAATCTTGTTTTCCGGTCTCACCGGGAGCCACAAAATCAGACAAACAATAGTAATGCTTCTTCCCGGTTTTTTCCTGTTGCTCCCGTAAATGGTGAAAGGTACAAATTTTTTTGTCGGATTGCGTCGGGTCATACACCGCTATATCGTCGCCATTGGAATTGGCCGGAAAGAGGCCAATTACAGCACGGGGTTTCACCATTTTTTGCTCCTTAATCAACTGAAGCATTGCGTTGGCGTCGTCCCATAATTTGAGCGCTTCCCGGGCTTTATCTTTGGCACTTTCGGAACTGAATTTTTCCAGCCATTCGTCAGGGCTAATGGTTTTGTTTACCTGTTCAATGTCATCATAACTGCCGGTAAGTCTCCATGCGTGGAAAAAGAAAGTCCAGTCAATGAATGGAATAATCTCATCCAGTGGATAATCATCAAAAACAGTGATGCCTAATTTCTTTGGCGTAACAATTTCAGTTTTATCCCAGTCAATATGATACTTGTTTTTGCGTGCTACTTCAATGGGGAGATATTTTTTCTCCTTCTTATTGCTGTTCGCCACTCTCAAAGCTTCATACTCTTCCCTTATCTTAAGAGCATATGAATCGCGCTCCTTTTGGGACATCAGAGCACCAACCACCTGTGCGCTTTGCGAAGCGTCCTTAACGTAAATAACCGGGCCTGAATAGGCCGGTTCTATTTTTACGGCAGTATGTACCTTTGATGTGGTGGCTCCTCCAATCAAGAGAGGCATTTTCATGCCACGTCGTTCCATCTCTTTGGCAACATTTACCATCTCCTCCAGCGAAGGGGTTATTAAACCACTGAGGCCAACAATGTCAACCTCCTGATTTACCGCCTCCTGCAAAATGCGGTCGGTTGGCACCATTACGCCTAAATCAATTACATCGTAATTGTTACAAGCGAGGATTACACCCACGATGTTTTTGCCGATGTCGTGCACATCACCTTTAACTGTTGCCATAAGAATACGGCCGGCTTTTGAAGAAGCATTGCCTGCTGCCTTTTTCTCTTCTTCTATGAACGGTTGCAGCCATGCAACCGCTTTTTTCATAACCCTTGCTGTTTTTACCACTTGAGGTAAAAACATCTTACCCGAACCAAAAAGTTCGCCAACAATATTCATCCCGTCCATCAAGGGGCCTTCAATGATGTCGATGGCAAACGGGTATTTTTCGCGGGCTTCGGGTAAATCTTCTTCAAGGTAGTTGTCAATTCCTTTTATGAGTGAGTGATGTAGCCGCTCCTCTAATGAGCCGCTGCGCCATGCGTCTTTAGACGCGGCGACTTTTTCTCCACCAGTATCTTTATAACTCTCTGCTTTCTCAATGAGTCTTTCGGTGGCGTCTTCCCTGCGGTTCAGCACCACATCTTCAACCAGAATCAATAAATCAGGCTCAATTTCATCGTATATTTGCAACATCCCGGGGTTTACAATCCCCATATCCATCCCTGCCTTAATGGCATGATACAGAAAAACAGAATGGATGGCTTCGCGCACAATGTTGTTGCCACGGAACGAGAATGAGAGGTTACTGACTCCGCCGCTAATCCGCGCATGTGGCAGGTTTTCCTTAATCCAGCGCGTGGCATTGATGAAATCCACCCCGTAATTATTGTGCTCTTCAATTCCTGTGGCAATGGCCAACACATTGGGGTCGAAAATGATATCCTGTGGGGGCAGTCCCGCTTTTTCGGTCAGTAACCGGTAGGCTCGTTCACAAATTTCAATTCGTCGTTCAAAGGTATCGGCTTGACCCTTCTCGTCAAAAGCCATAACCACCACAGCAGCACCGTACTCTTTAATTTTTGAGGCTTGTTCCAGAAATGGTTCTTCACCCTCTTTAAGGCTGATGGAGTTAACCACGCATTTACCCTGCATGCATTTTAGTCCAGCTTCCAGCACTTCCCAGCGGGAGCTGTCAATCATAAACGGCAATCTGGCAATTTCCGGTTCAGATGCCATCAAGTTCAGAAATGTGACCATCTCCTTTTTGGCATCCAGCATGGCATCGTCCATGTTCACATCAATGATTTGGGCACCACCATCCACCTGGTCCCTGGCAATGGACAGCGCCTCATCGTACTGCTCATCGCGAATAAGTCGTGCAAATTTGCGAGAGCCGGCAACATTGGTGCGCTCTCCAATATTTACGAAGTTTGATTCGGGGTTGATGACCAAAGGCTCCAGCCCGCTCAACATGGTGGTGGGATCCAATTTTTTTGGAACATGAGGTTTGGCATCCTCAACCAGTTTCGCAAAAGCAGCAATGTGTTCGGGTGTTGTACCACAACACCCGCCTACGATGTTCACCAGTCCGTTATTCAGGTAATCCCATATTTGCGGCGACATCTCTTCAGGTGTTTCGTCATATTCCCCAAACTGATTCGGAAGTCCTGCATTTGGATATGCACTGATATAATATGAAGTTTTGCGTCCCAGTTCCTCCACATAAGTTCTTAAGTCCCTTGCTCCAAAAGAGCAGTTCAGGCCAATGGAAAACAGTGGGAAATGTGATACTGAAATGATAAACGCCTCCAGAGTTTGTCCCGAAAGGGTACGGCCACTGGCATCGGCAACCGTTACCGACACCATGATTGGCATATCTTCCAGTTTACGGCTCTTTAAAACCTTTTGTATGCCGTAAAGAGCAGCTTTTGCATTGAGGGTATCAAAAATAGTTTCAAGCAGCAACAAATCGCAACCGCCATCAATTAATCCGTTCACTTGTTCGGCATAAACCTCCACCAAATCATCAAACGTAACTGCTCTGTACCCCGGATTGTTAACATCGGGCGAAAGAGAAGCCGTTTTGTTGGTTGGGCCTAAAGCTCCTGCAACAAATCGGGGTTTTTCAGGTGTCGAGAACTTTCTTGCTGCTTCGGATGCCAATCTTGCAGACTCCTTATTTAACTCATAAGAAAGAGCCTCCATTTCATAATCGGCCTGAGAAATGCTGTTGGCATTAAACGTGTTGGTCTCAATGATGTCAGAACCTGCATCTAAATATTTTTCGTGAATGGCTGATATAACATCAGGCCTGGTTAAAGACAACAAGTCGTTATTCCCCTGTACCGAACATGGGTGGTCTTTAAATCTGTCGCCTCTGAAATCTTCTTCCGTTAATTTGTATTGTTGGATAAGGCTACCCATTGCGCCATCCAGCAATAATATGCGCTCGCTTACTGCTTTCTCCAGTAACTCTCTTTTTGTCATAATGCCTAAACAGTTGTCAGATGTCAGGTTTGTTTAAACAAACCTGTTAAAATTCAATTAGAAAATGTGCAACAAAACCATAGTTGTTCGAATAAAATTGCACAATATTTTATTCAATTATCTGTCTATGGCAAAGATAAGCATAAATTATAGTAAATACCTTAAAGGTATTTACGCAAGATGGGTCATTTCAAAAACTGCCTGAGGTAATCGCGAGGTGTCATCCGCATTCGCTCCTTGAAAAAGCGATTAAAATTCGATAGATTGTTGAATCCGGTTTCAAAGCAAATCCTTGATATAGAATAATCTGTGTTCTGTAACAACTTACATGCATAATCTATTCGCATATCATTGATGTACTGAACAAGAGTCTTTCCGGTTTTACCTTTAAAATACCGAGTGAAAGAGGCGGGATTCATCCCCGACATGCCTGCAATCTGTTCAAGAGTAATTTTTTCTGTATAGTTGAGATTAATGAAGTTAATGATTTTCTTTAGACGGTCGTCGTTCACATCTGAAGGAATAACTTCGCTGCTTCCGGTTCCCAGTTGCCGGCACTTTTTAGTGCCAGCCATTTCATGCAATATTTGCAGCAGCAACATAAACCTGTTGAAACCCTTTTCTTCGTACAAATTTTTAAGTTTTGACTCTATGTCTACAGCAAACCGCTTATCAAAATGAACCCCCGACTTTGATTTTTCCAATAGCTTTTTAATCAACCCAAATTCGGGATAGTTGGCAAATGCCTGCTCCATAAAATCAGACCTGAACTGCACAACAATAGCATTAACGTGCTGGTTAGTATTTCCCTCTGACAAATGCTCATCGTTTTTCCAGTAGTGAGGTGTCTGACTTCCAACCAAAACCAAATCACCTTCTTCAAAAGGCTCCATATTGTCTGCAACAAAACGCGTTCCCTTGCTTCGCATAATGTAAACAATTTCATATTCGCTATGAAAATGCCATGGGAAAGTAAAATGCGGAAAATCGTTCCACTTTACTCTGATGGGACTACCACCGGGAATCACTACCCGTTCGTGCATGATGTCGGTTAATCTGCTTCTTTCCATCGGAATACTTTAGAAATGCAAATATAGTATTATTTAATGCATAAATACTATTTGACGCTATGGTTATTCGTGAATACTTTTGTGACCTCAAATCATCGCTCAAACCTTTAAATATGAGCGTTTTTGTTAATTAATATTAATACAGATTCATGCAACAATCATTATTTGACATAAGTGGAAAGATAGCCATCGTGACAGGTGGTGGAGGAGTTTTGGGAAGCAGTATTTCGGAAAACCTTCTAAAAAACGGAGCAAAAGTAATCATCCTGGATATTCGTCAGGAGGCATTGGACGCAAGGCTTGAAAACCTTCAAACATTGGGCGAGGTGACCGGACTTACATGCAATGTATTAGATATGGAAAGTCTTCGGAATGTTCGTCAACAAATATTAGATAAATACGGAAGAATTGATATCCTGGTAAATGCTGCCGGAGGAAACACGCCGGGTGGAACATTAACAGAAGAGCAGACAATATTCGATTTGAAAATGGAGGATTTTCATAAAGTTACAGACCTCAATTTGACCGGAACCATTTATCCTTCCATTGTATTTGGCGAAGCAATGGCTGAACAGGGAGAAGGAAGTATTGTTAATGTTTCATCCATGGCAACATATTCAGCCATAACCCGCGTGCCGGGTTATTCGGTGGCAAAAACCGGGGTAAATATATTCACCCAATGGCTGGCCATGGAAATGGCCACCAAATTCAGTGAAAAAATCAGAGTAAATGCCATTGCTCCGGGCTTTTTTATTGGCGACCAAAATCGCGCCGTCCTCATCAACCCCGATGGCTCATACACCGAAAGAAGTAAAAAAGTAATTGCAAGAACACCAATGAAACGTTTTGGAGATATTACCGAGCTGAATGGTATTGTTCAATTTCTGTGCAGCAATGCAGCTAGCTTTATTACCGGAACCATTATCCCGGTAGATGGAGGATTTAGTTCTTTCAGCGGAGTATAATCAATTACCGACGTACTAATTAAATAATACAGAGAATAATGGCTTTTGAAAAGACCTGGAGATGGTTTGGTGAGAAAGACACTGTCTCACTGGCAGAGTTGAAACAAATTGGAATAGAGGGCATTGTTACTGCGCTTCATCACATTCCAAACGGAGAAGTATGGCCGGTAGAAGAAATCATGCGTGTAAAAAACATGATTGAATCTTACGGCATGAGATGGAGTGTCGTTGAAAGCTTACCGGTTTCGGAGGGAATCAAAATTAAATCATCCGACCGTCCCAGACTCATCAAAAACTACCAGGAGTCGCTCCGCAATCTTGGAAAATGTGGTATAGATACCGTTTGCTATAACTTTATGCCGGTTCTGGACTGGGTCAGAACCGACTTGCATTTCAAACTCCCTTCGGGCGGAGAAGTGATGTATTTCGATTTCCCCACTTTTGTAGCTTTCGATGCCTTTATTCTGAAACGTCCAGGTGCCGAAAATGATTATCCTAAAGAAATTGTTGAAAAAGCCAGGATAAAACACCAAAGGATGAGTACTGAAGAGGCAGAATCTCTGGCTCATAACATCATAGTGGTTACCCAGGGATTTATTGACGGTGCGGTGGACGGCTCTACACCGGATTACAAAAAGGCTTTTCTGAGTTTTATCGATACCTATAAAAATATTGACCACGGCATATTGCGTCAACATTTGGCAGATTTCCTGAATGATGTTGTTCCTGTGGCCGAAGAAGCCGGGGTTCGGATGGCGATTCATCCGGATGACCCACCATTTTCTGTTCTCGGCCTTCCAAGAATTGCAAGCACAAAGGACGATTTTGAATGGATTATCAGTCAGCATGACTCCATCTCCAATGGCATCACTTTTTGCACCGGGTCTCTATCTGTTAAAAGTAGTCATTTGCTGGTGGATATGATAAAGTCAGTAGGTCATCGCATTCATTTCCTTCACCTTCGGAACAATGTGCTGTTGCCTGACGGTTGTTTCCATGAATATGGACATATTCATGGATGTGTGGATATGTATGAAGTGGTAAAAGCTCTTCTCATTGAACAAAAAAGAAGAATGAATGAAGGGAGAAAAGATTTCAGACTTCCGGTTCGACCCGATCATGGAATAAAAATGCTGGATGATTACAATCGTTCTGCCAACCCGGGTTATCCCTTGATTGGCAGAATGAAAGGACTTGCAGAATTAACAGGATTGGAGATGGGGATAGAACGGATGTTGTAATACTCATGGGGGATTTTTTCGCATGGCACAGGTTTTTTTCTTATCTTCAACCTGTAAAATAAACCTGAGATTTAACAACGGCAGAAGCTTCCCCTCTCTGCGATAAACACCACTTAATCTGCCATGAGTGAGACCCTTCTTGAAGCCCTTATGCAACTTTTTGCTTTGCTCACCGACGTTAAGAAGGAGAGCAAAACCGGGCGTGCACACTCATTGGTCAGCGATTTTCTATCAAAACATTTCTCCAAAGAGTATGTCGATCAATATCTTGGGCGGTTTGAAGTTTACCTCAACAGATATCACTCACAAGCTGATAGCGAAGATCAAACCTTAAAGGACAAACAATCTAGTGATAACAAATCCAGAATACTGAACATTGCCTCCAAAATCAACTCAGAACTGGAGCAGGAGCCAAAAGTATTGCTGTTTGTGCAGTTATTGGATTTTCTAAAAAAAGATGACGAGATAGGGGAAGAGGAGTTTCGCTTTGTTGACCTTCTTGCAGGGAAATTTCGCATTGCACAGTCGGATTACAATAACATGAAGCGATTCATCATTGACAATCCATTGGATGTAGCCGATAAAAATCTTCTGCTTTTAATCAGTGGCAACAATGAAAAACCCCATCCTGATGTAAAACTATTGTTTAACCCTAAGCAACAGGTCATTGTTTGGGTTTTGCACATCACAAGCACAAATACCTACATTTTTAGATACGACGGAGAGCGCAACCTTTACCTTAACGGCCATAAAGTGGAGCGCAACCGCCCCTATCCTTTGGCAGTAGGTTCAGTGATTAAAACCTCCCGCATGCCACCTGTGTATTACAGCAGGGTTGCCGAGCAATTCATTCACCAAAAAGAGACGGGACGCATAATTTTCCGGGCAATGGATGTCTCTTATAAATTCAGTAATAACCAAATCGGGATTCATCCATTTAGTTTTACAGGCCGTTCAGGGCAGCTGGTAGGAATCATGGGTGGCAGTGGAACTGGAAAATCCACCCTGTTGAATGTTTTAAACGGAAACTACAAATTAAGTTCCGGAAAAATATTCATCAATGGTTATGATCTGCATGCAGAAAAGGAAAACCTGCAGGGAGTTATCGGTTATGTGCCACAAGATGATTTGCTAAAGGAGGAACTTACAGTTTTTGAGAATCTTTGGTTCAATGCCCGACTTTGTTTTAACAACCTCAACAAAGAAGAGATAAAACAACTGGTTGAGAATGCTCTTAAGGATTTTGATCTGGTAGAAGCCCGTAACATGGTGGTGGGGACTCCCCTCAATAAAATTCTCAGCGGCGGTCAACGAAAACGACTCAATATTGCTCTTGAGTTGATAAGGGAACCTTCCATCCTATTTGTTGATGAGCCCACTTCGGGATTATCTTCAATGGACTCCGAAAAAGTCATGTTGCTTTTAAAACGTCAGGTTTTAAAAGGAAAACTTGTAATTATCAACATACATCAGCCATCTTCTGACCTTTATAAATTATTGGATAAACTCTTGATGATTGATAAAGGTGGCCGAATCATATTCAACGGCAATCCGATGGATGCCATTGCCTATTTTAAAAAAGAGGCCAACTACGTCAATCCCGAAGAAAGGGAGTGCTATGTTTGCGGAAATGTAAAAACAGAACAACCACTTCGTATCGTTGAAGCCCGGATTGTGAACCCATATGGAAATCTCATCCGGCAACGTAAAGTTAAACCGGAGGACTGGTATCAACTTTATATTGAAAACTTTGAAGAGAAGTACGAATGGAAACACAAGCGCAACATAACCCGAAAGGAACCGCTTCCCAAAAATTGGTTCAGCATTCCCGGTCGCAAAAAGCAATTTCAGATTTTCGCGTTAAGAGATGCGCTCTCCAAGTTAAAAGATAAACAATACCTCGCTATAAATATCCTGGAGGCACCTATTCTTGCCATTATTCTTGGTTTTTTTACGAAATTTCTGGTAGGGTCAGCCGAGAATCCTGATCTTTACATTTTCTCCGAAAATGTAAACCTGCCTGCTTATCTCTTTATGTGCGTTGTGGTGTCCATGTTCATAGGATTAAACGTAAGCGCCGAAGAGATTATAAAGGACAGAAAACTACTTAAGCGTGAATCGTTTCTTAATCTCAGTCGGTTCAGTTTTCTGAATAGTAAAATACTGGTTTTGTTCACCATCTCAGCCATTCAGACTTTGAGTTTTGTACTGATTGGTAATTACATACTGGAAGTTAAGGGGCTTACAATAAGCTATTGGATATTTCTCTTTAGCACAGCATGTTTTGCAAACATGCTGGGACTTAATATCAGCAGTGGTCTAAATTCCGTTGTTGCCATTTATGTTCTAATTCCTCTCATTTTAATTCCTCATCTGTTGTTTAGTGGAGTTATTGTGAGTTACGATAAACTGCATAATTCCATCTCCTCCAAGGAATTTGTGCCACGAATAGGGGATTTAATGGTAACGCGTTGGTCATATGAAGCATTGGCTGTAAATCAGTTTAAAAATAACCGATACCAGAAGAACTTTTTCTTTGAAGAGATGATCATGAGTCAGAACTCATATTATGCCAACACCTTAATTCCAGAGCTAATAAAAATCAACGATGCAGCAAATTGGGCAAAAGGAAGAAATGACCTTGAATCTTTTAATAATCAGAAAAGAGTTCTTCAAGCTGGATTGATGCAATTGCAGCAAAAGTATCCCAACCTGGTAACTTTTAATTTTGAAATTCAGAACTTACCTGAATATACAAGTGAGATCCACCAAGCCATCAGTAGCGTTCTTGAGTTGACCCGACAAACATTCAATCGGGAATACCAGCATTTTTCTGCTTTGAAAGATCAGAAAATGCAATCTCTCATAACAGAAAAGGGGTCGGTTGATGCTGTTGTGGAATTCAGACAACAATTCCATAACGAAGCATTAGCCGATTGGGTAATGGAACGTAAAGAGCCAAAACAATTTGAATTTACAGGTGAACAGTTTATTCAAAAGCGTCATCCGGTTTTTAAAGAACCTTCCGGCAAATGGGGACGTGCTCACTTTTATGCTCCTGAAAAAAGGATTGGTCCTTTTTTCATTGCCACACCATTTTTCAATACCTTTATTATCTGGATAGGAATAGTAATTCTTTATGTTACCCTCTATCTTGATATTCTGCGTCGTATAATCCATTACTTTGAGACATTCAGATTAAGACAGCTGAACAAGCGTCTGCAGAAGTTGGGTACTTGATAATGGTATGCTATTCCGGGCTTACCACACCATGATTTAACATGGCTGAAGGCTTAATGGTAAAGATTGCACCCGGCAACGCTGTGAGAGCAGATGAAGCATAGAAAAGCAGGCTAAGTGCAATAGCTGAGCTGACATCAATCCCAAGATATTGAGCTCCCCACATAAAAACAAATTCCCGGGCACCAATACCTCCTAAAGTAATGGGTAAACTGCCTGCGATAGCCGAAACAAAAAACAGAAAGAGGTATGCCAAAATATACCCATCCAATGGAGCATCTATTGATAAAAGAATAAAATAAGCACAAATCATTTGAAGCCCTTGAACAAGCATGGCCCAAAGCATTACGGGGAAAAAAGCCAGACGCAATGATCTGTTAAACAAGTGCAAGAAGAAGAAATAGGCCATGGCAACAAACGGAATGGCTATCCATACCCATCTTTTAAATGGCAAAGCATAATCAAAAAACGGTACCAAAAAGCAGAGCATGATCACAATTATGGTTAACCCGCTTATGCGATCGGATAAAACGGCACCAAATATTCTTTTAACCTCAGTTTTGTACCATTTTCTTATAAACCAGATTTTATATCCATCACCCCCAACTCCTCCGGGCAGAAAAAGATTATAGAACAAACCTAACCAATATAGTTTGATGTTAACAACTGTGGAAACAGGTATGGGTACAAACTCAAATAATTTTTTCAGCCGGAACGAAGCTGCAACTTGAGAAGCCGTATAAAATAATAGACCGACAATAAGAAAAATAGGGTTTGCAGAAATCATCATTCCCCAGATCTCCATTAAATCGATGCTGGTGATAACATAGTACAATGCAGCTGCACTAATGGCAATTTTCAATAATAGTTTAAGTGATTTAGAAAACTTCATTTATTTAGATTGAAAAGCAAAAATAGTCAAATCAAACTATTTAGAAAGACCTTAATTGCGGAAAACAAAAAAGCACAACACCTTTTATGGTGTTGTGCTTATTTCTTCATGCTCAGGAGTCTCTATTAATCGAGTAACATGGCAGCCAATTCCTCTTCAAAAAAGAACTCCTTTTTACCAAATGCAGGCTCCAGATCATCCATCCAAAGTGCTTTGGGATTATATTTTGCAAAAAATGGCCTGTTAACCCATTCTCTGTTTCTTCCTTGAATAAATTCCAGAACAAAAACCTTCTCACCCTGTATCTCAGTAACCCCGGTAATTTTAACTTTCCCCGGTGTGCATGACATACTCGGCCCTCTAACAGTTCGGGCAATACCGCTGACCTTATTATAGGCATTTCTGAAAATATCCCAGGCACGCGTCAGGGAAACACCAAAATATTCTTGTGCCCCAGTGTCGCGAGCTACAAACATATAATAAGGAATCATTCCAAGCTTTACCTGTTTTGTCCACATGTCCGACCATACCTTAGAGCTGGCATTGATGTGATTCAACAAAGGAGACTGGGTTCTTATTTGTGCGCCGGTGGCTCTAATTCTCCGCACTGCTTCCTGGACTGCTTCCGTTTCAAGCTCCCGAACATGATTAAAGTGTGCCATAAAAGCCAATGTTATTCCAGCTTTGGTTACTTTCTCAAATATTTTGAGTACATCTTCAGCATCAGGATCAGAAATATATCTGTATGGCCAAAATGCCAAAGACTTGGTTCCAATCCGTATGGTTTGTAAATGGGGTATTTTCGCTTCAAGAACCCTTGATATGTATGTATCAAGGATGTTGGCATTCATAACCATCGGGTCGCCTCCGGTTATAAGAAGATCAGTTATTTCAGGATGGGCTTTAATATAATCTATCACATCGTCAACCTCTTTCATTGCGAACTTAAGGTTGTCCATACCGGTAAACTGGGGCCAACGAAAGCAGAAAGTACAATATGCGTGGCATGTTTGTCCCTGAGTTGGGAAGAACAACATGGTTTCGTCATATTTATGCTGGGCACCAGTAAGTTTTTGTCCATTAATTTCAGGAACATTGTGCGATTGTCCGGCCGGGTGGGGGTTTAATTGGTGTCGAATTTTATTGGCCGCTTCTTTAATCGTTGGCGCATCGGCATTTGAATCAATAAGCCGAGCCATTGTTTCAAAGTGATTGGGTTGAAGCATTCCTCTTTGAGGAAAGTTTAGAATAAAGATGGGATCATTCTGGTAATTATCCCAGTCAATTAATTCATCAACAACATAATTATTGGTTTTAAAAGGTAATACACTTGCCACCACATCTATATCCCGTAGATGCTCCTTCCTTACACTCTTGAATTGCGTAATTTGCCTGTAATTACGCGATGTATAAATTTGATACTTCATAGGCATTAATGTTTTTTATATATATAAATATTTATATGTGATTAAAATCAACTATTCTGTGGATGATACTATCAGATCGAAAGACTGAGAAACCCGGGATATGAAGGCGTTCCGGTTTAGAAAGAAGCAAAATTTTGAACGCAAAATCCCAACATCCTTTCAAATATAAGCAAAAAAAAGAGATCTGACAAGAACCTGAATCATGAAGCCATGATCTATTTGGCTCCAACCCTCATGATGATTTATAAACAAAGAGGGTTTCAGCGAATCTGAAAAGAACTTAAAAACACTAAATAACTATCTATCGAAGTAATTGTGTTCTATTGGTATCCAATTTAAGGAATATGAAAAGCAAAATGGTAAAACCCCATAAAGAGGAGCCTCCATAGGAGAAAAATGGCAAGGGAATCCCAATAACGGGAGCTAAGCCAATGGTCATTCCAATATTAACTGCAACATGGAAAAAGAAAATGGATGCTACCCCATATCCATAAATGCGACTGAAATCAGAATGCTGTCGCTCCGCTAGAAAAATCAATCTTAACAATAAAATAACAAAAAGAAGCACCACAAAGGAGGTTCCTAAGAAACCCCACTCTTCTCCAACTGTACAGAAAATAAAGTCGGTACTTTGTTCAGGAACAAAATTAAACTTGGTTTGGGTTCCCTGAAGAAACCCTTTTCCCATTAGACCGCCAGAACCAATGGCAATTTTAGATTGGTTAACATTATAGCCAACACCTAATGGATCATCCTTGAGGCCAAGCATAACCAGAATTCGGTTTCTCTGATACTCACCCAGCATCTCTTCAAAAACATAATCGGTTGAATAAGTAAAAGCTACAGTTCCCCAGAAAAAAATCAACAGAACCCCTAACTTTGGCAATCGGCGTAACAAGGCTTTTATAGCCAAAAAAATCGATGATGCGGCCATGGCAATGAGTAAAGCAACATCATAATTTACACTCCCCTCGGCAGTTTTGAAAATGGCTGCACCAATCCCAAAAAACACCACGGATATGGCTGACATTATCAGAGCCTCTTTTCTAAACCTGTTGAAAAGAACCATCAAAATAAACGAGACAGACAAAATAAGGATGATGGAATGATTCGGAATAATCATGGTAAGGATGAAAACGGCAATGGCCACAAATCCAAAAACAAACACGTATGGCGACAATCCTTCTCTAAAAAATGCAATAAATAAAGCAAAGAGAACAATTCCAGAACCTGTGTCGTTTTGTATGATGATGATGAGAATTGGAAGAAATATCAGGGATCCCAGTCTCAGGATATCCGAAATGTTATTAAATGAAAATTGAAACCGACACATAACCCTGGCAACGGCCAATGCCGTTGCAACTTTAGCAAGCTCAACAGGCTGAAAACGCATCCCTCCTATTTGAAACCATGCTTTAGCAGCATTTATTTCAACTCCTATAAATATTACCAGAATCAATAAAAACGTGGTAATAGCATAAAAAACATATGAAAACTCCACGAAGAATTTACTGTCGGTGAGCATAATCACGCCAATGGTGACAAATGACACACCAATCCAGATAATCTGTTTGGTGTACTCCTTTGAATAATCAAAAAACACGAGAGTGTCAGGATCGGTATTCACGGCATAAATATTCACCCAGCCAAACCCCACCATAAACAGATAGAGTAAAACTGTAAACCAGTCTACACCTTTGATTGTTCTATTCTGTGCTCTCATTAATAAAACTAGCATTCATCATTCGTGTTTCAATCCATCCCCGTGAGGGGTGGATTGCTCTGTTTAAATATTTCTCCACCATCAAACTGGCAATGGGTGCAGCATAAGTCGATCCGTACCCTGCATTTTCAACATAAACTGCAATGGCTATTTTGGGATCGTCTTTTGGAGCAAATGCCACAAAAATACTGTGATTCTCTCCATGCGGATTTTGGGCTGTTCCCGTTTTTCCGGAAATCGAAATCCCTGGAATTCTTGCGATGCGTGCGGTAGCACCTACATCGCTCCAAACGGATTCTTCCATTCCATCAATCACAGGTTCAAAATGTACTGAGTCAATTCCTGTATAGTGCGGAACCCTGAACCGGGAAGGAATGGTGTCATTTTCAATTTCCTTTATAACATGAGGCGTGAAATAATGCCCTCTGTTAGCTATGGCGGCTGTCATATTTGCCATCTGAATAGGGGTGGTCAGGATTTCTCCCTGTCCTATACCCAACGACAACACTGTGAGCGAACCCCAGCGCCCGTTATAAATCCGGTCATAATATCCCCGTGTGGGAACGAATCCCCGATTCTCATTAAAGAAATCGCTTCCCAATCGGGTGCCTAAGCCAAAGTTCAAAAGATAATTGCGAAACTGTTCCAGCCCTTCTTGAGGTGAACCATGAACCGGATTATCAAGCACGTTTCGAAAAACATGACAATAAAAAGTATTACACGAAACGGCTATGGATGGAACTAAACTAATGGGAGAGGCATGTGGACGGCATCGCACATGAATACCTCGTGCTGTATATCCCTGATGACAGGGATAACGCGTGGTGCTTGTTAAAACGTTTTCCTGCAAACCAACCAGTGCCATCAATACTTTAAAAGTAGATCCCGGCGGATAGCCTGACATAATAGCGCGGTTGAGCAGCGGCGACAAAGTGTCTGATGATAATATGGGGAAATTTCTGGAGCGTTGACGCCCAACAAGAAGTGAGGGATCGTAGGAAGGACTGGAAACCAGAGCCAGAATTTCGCCTGTTGATGGCTCAATGGCAACAATGCTTCCGATTTTGTTTTGCATAATTTTTTCACCATAAGCCTGCAATTCAATATCCAGGGTTAAGGCAACATCGCTTCCTGCCACGGCAGCAGTATCCATTCTTCCTCCGCGTAAGGATCCCATTTCCCTACCATGCACATCAACCATAACATATCTTGCGCCCTTTTGCCCTCTTAAAAAAGTTTCATAGGTACGCTCAATCCCGCTAATCCCGGTGTAATCTCCTAATGAGTAATAAGGATCGCTTTGTAAAAGGGTTTCGCCAACTTCTGCAACATACCCCAAAACATGAGCAGCATTGGGATATTCATATTTACGTACCGTACGCCGCTGAACAAAGAAACCTTTAAACTTATAAAGCTTTTCCTGTAATATGGCATATTGTTCAGCAGGCAGCTGCTTATAAAACACAGATGGTCGGAAACTTGAAATGCGTCTTCTTTGAAGATTGAAACGAACTTCTTCAAACAAACGTTCAAGTTCTGAGCGCGTGATGTTAAGAGCATTGCAAAAGTCAACTGTGTCAAAAGGGACAACCTCTCTTGGAACAATCATCACATCATAAACAGGTTGGTTGGAAACCAACAGATTCCCGTTTCTGTCATATATTAATCCTCTGGTAGGGAATTCTGTGATTTTTCTCTGGGTGTTGCTTTCTGCTGAAAATTTATAGGATGGATCAACTATTTGTAGCACAAACAATCGGATGATAAAAATCAATCCGATCATTCCAAAGAATAGACCAATTATTATGGCTCTGTTGCTGTTTCCCACCCAAGTAACTTTTTACGATCTACTACTCTTCGTTGCTCCAAACATCTGCGCAACCATGATAAAAGCAATTGTAAACACAGAGCTCACAATAGCTTTCCATAACGTAAGGAGCGGTGTATCAAAGTTAAAAACTTCTACGTAAAAAAGAAAAATATGATGGGCAACTACTGTAACTGATACATATTTTAAAAACCATCCTACGCCAAAATGTGAGGGAATAGGTAAACTGCCCGGCTCATAGCCATCTCTTGGCGCAAAAAAACGTAAAAGAAAAGGTCGAATAAATGCCAGAAACACCGTAGCTGAGGCATGCATCCCTATGGTATTTAAGAACATATCCATTAACAAACCTGTTAAAAACCCAATTAGTAATAGCATCCAATCCGGAATTTCAACAGGTAATATGAGGATAAATAAGAGGTACAGCCAGGGATTAATATATCCTCCCAGATTGAGATTATTCAGGATTAAAACCTGAATAAAGACAATCACCAGAAAATTGATCAGATATTTCCCTAAATAATTAATCATCCAGAGTTAATTTTTCCAGTTCCAATCTTTCTTCAGAAGTGATTTTCTCAATCACTTCAACATGTGTTAATCGTCTGAAATCAACAGACAACTTTACACGTATCCTATAAAACCCTTCGCCGGGCAGCAATTCAAAATCATCAATTGTCCCTAACAATACACCTTCAGGAAAAATGGCTGAATATCCGCTTGTAACAACTGCTTCGCCAATACTGATAGAAGCATGTGCAGGAATATCACTCAGTATTGCATGAGCAACAGAGTTTCCATCCCAGGCAATTGATCCAAAGAAATCAGAATCCCGGAGTTTTGCCGATACTCTGACCTGTGTGTTTAAAAGGGACAATACTGTTGAATAATTTTTTGAAACATGCCTAACAACACCCACCACTCCCCGGGCTGAGATAACACCCATTTCGGGCTCTATACCATCTCTGGCTCCTCTATTTATGGTTATAAAATTCTGTAGTTTGTTAACCGAATTATGAACCACTCCAGCTGGATAATAGATATAATTTACACTATCCCGTTCATTTTCATTTAATGGTTGTGCAGCAGTTTCTCTTAAATTTTCGGGCAGCATTGCCCGAAGATATGCGTTCTCACGTGCAAGTTCCTCATTTGAGCGTTTAAGCGAAAAATACTCAGTAAAAGATCCTGACACGGTTAAAATTGAGGCAGCAATCTTATTTGACGAATTCAGGAATGTTTCTCTGTGGTGATGGTTATAGGATACCAACATATAAAAACAGACAACTTCAAACAGTAAAAAAAGAAAGAAAAAATGATACCGAATTATGAACCGTATAAAATTTATCATAACAAGGGAATTGTTTTACTTGTATTGAAGTGATGAACATCTCTTACCGAAAATCACAACATGCTGCTTTTAAGCAGATGATTCTGATTTAAAAATCAGAATCATTCAAAAGAATTCCTTTTGCTATCGCAAAAGGAATTGGAATTTATTTCGGTTCTTAAGAGCAATACCAGTTCCTCTGGCAACTGCATGTAAGGGATTCTCTGCAATATGGAAAGGTATATTAAGCTTGTTGGTAAGCCTTTTATCTAATCCTCTTAGCAAGGCGCCTCCCCCGGCAAGATATATCCCCTTATTTACAATGTCCGAATATAATTCTGGAGGAGTTTGCTCCAAAGCATTCAAAATGGCTGTTTCCATTTTTGAGATGGATTTTTCCAGGCAGTGGGAAATTTCCTGATAAGATACAGGCACCTCAATCGGTAAAGCCGTCATCTGGTTTGGCCCATTTACAATATAATCCACCGGAGGCTCATCCAATTCAGGCAATGCCGAACCAACACGGATTTTAATCTCTTCGGCAGTTCTTTCTCCAATTTTGATGTTGTGTTGGCGACGCATGTATTCCATGATGTCTGCGGTTAAATCGTCACCTGCAATCCGAATAGACCGATTGGTAACAATCCCTCCCAAGGAGATTACCGCAATCTCAGTTGATCCTCCACCAATGTCCACCACCATGTGACCTTCAGGCGCTTCAACATCTAACCCAATACCAAGTGCTGCTGCCATCGGCTCATAAATCATGTAAACTTCACGTCCGCCGGCATGTTCAGCCGAATCGCGTACAGCTCTGATCTCAACTTCAGTACTACCTGACGGAATACACACCACGATGGTTAAAGATGGGGTAAATAACCGCTTTTTGTTATTATCAATCATCTTTATCATGCCGCGAATCATCTGCTCTGCAGCATTAAAATCTGCGATGACCCCGTCACGCAATGGGCGTATGGTATAAATATTATCATGCGTTTTACCGTGCATCTGACGAGCTTTTTCACCAATGGCAACCAACTTGTCGGTTCGTCTGTCCAATGCTACAATACTGGGCTCATCCACAACGATTTTGTCATTGTGAATTATAATTGTATTGGCAGTTCCTAAATCCATTGCCAATTCCTGAGATAAAAATGAAAACAATCCCATTTAAAGGTCTTTTTTAATGTTTAAAATGGCGAATCCCGGTAAATACCATGGAAACCTTATTGTTGTTGCAAAAATCAATGGTCTCATTGTCGCGAATTGAGCCACCAGGTTGAATAACCGATTTTATTCCTGCCTCATGAGCAATCTCAATTGAGTCGGCAAAGGGGAAAAACGCATCAGAAGCCATAACGGCGCCATTCAAATCAAACTTAAACGACTGTGCTTTATTAATGGCATGTTTCAGTGCATCAACTCTGGATGTTTGACCAACACCGCTGGCAAGTAGCTGCCCGTTTTTAGCTAAAACAATGGCATTCGATTTTGAGTGTTTCACTATTTTATTAGCAAAAAGCAAATCATCAACTTCCTGCTGATTTGGAGCCACATTGGTTACAGTTTTCAAATCGCCGGGGGTTTCAGTTTTAGCATCTCGCTCTTGCACCAATACCCCATTAAGCAGAGTTCTTGAGTTTTTCGGAGGAAGAAACTCTTTCTTTTGAATCAGTATAATTCTGTTCTTTTTCTGCTTAAGAATGTCCAGGGCAGCTGCATCATAAGACGGAGCAATTACCACCTCAAGAAATATCTTATCCATTTCAAGGGCTGCATCCGCATCCACGTTCTTATTGGTAACAATAATTCCTCCAAAAGCTGAAACAGGGTCGCCGGCCAATGCGTCAAGCCATGCTTGAGTCAACGAATCTCTCGAGGCCAAACCACAAGCATTGTTATGTTTCAAAATTGCAACAGTGGTTTTTTCGAATTCTGCAATTAGCGAAACAGCTGCATCTATGTCCAATAAGTTGTTGTATGAAATTTCCTTCCCATGAAGCTGCTCAAACATTTCGTTGAACTCTCCATAGAACACTCCTTTTTGATGAGGATTTTCACCATAACGTAAAGGCATACTTTCATCAACACTCTCCCGATAAGCCGGGAAATCATTTCCCCCAAAATAGTTGTAGATGGCAGAATCATATCCTGAGGATACCGCAAAAGCCGAAGCTGCAAAGTGCTTTCTGTCATCCAGTGAAGTTTCGCCTTTCTTCTCCTTCAATAATTCCAATAACTTTGGATATTGATTTACAGAGGGAACAATTACAACATCCTTATAATTTTTTGCTGCTGCTCTGATCAAAGAGATCCCACCAATATCAATTTTCTCAATGATGCTTGCATGATCTGCACCAGAAGCTACAGTTTCTTCAAAAGGATAGAGATCAACAATAACCAGATCCAAATCAGGAATTTCAAACTCCTTCATTTGGGATTGATGCTCTGCATCATCCCTTTTGGCAAGAATCCCACCAAACACCTTAGGATGAAGAGTCTTTACTCTTCCGCCCAAAATGGAAGGATAGCCTGTAAGAGACTCAACACTGTTCACTTTTATCCCCAAATGCTCAATGAATGACTGGGTTCCACCAGTTGAGTATATTTTTACGCCTTGTTTGTCAAGTGTCTTAACAATTTCATCAAGGCCATCTTTGTAGAAAACCGAAATCAGGGCGGTTTTTATCTTTTTTGTTGCGCTCATTTTTTAAAATTCTTTGGACATTCGCAAAAATAAGAAAATAAGCACATTTAGCAACGGTATTTGGTGTTTTTGTTTTAATTTTGATTGATGAATTATGAAAAATCGCATGTTCTGTTCGTGGGGCATTGCATGATTTGTTCTGTTTATATATGAAAAAACTTGTAATACTTTCAGGTGCAGGGATGAGTGCTGAAAGCGGGCTTCCCACCTTTAGAGATATGGGTGGAATCTGGGAAAAATATGATGTGACTCAAGTGGCGTCACCAGAGGCGTGGCAATCAAACCCAGAACTGGTTCTCCGATTTTATAACGAAAGGCGAAAAAAGCTGTTTGAGTCCAAACCCAATATCGGCCACGAAATTATTGCCGGATTGGATAATTCATTTAATGTGCAAATTGTCACGCAAAATGTTGATGACCTGCATGAGCAGGCAGGCAGCAAAAATGTATTGCATTTGCACGGAGAACTTAAAAAAGCCCGAAGCACATCAAACCCTGAACTTGTTTATGAATTGAATCATTGGGAATTAAAAACAGGTGATTTATGCGACGAAGGCTCACAGCTCAGACCACATATTGTCTGGTTTGGCGAGCCAGTGGATGCCATCTACGATGCCATGAAAATTGTTGAAACTGCAGAAATCTTCGTAGTGGTTGGAACCTCTTTAAATGTTTATCCGGCTGCCGGACTACTATCTTATGTCCCTAGCGGTGTTCCAATATTTGTAATTGATACGGGACAGCCCAACATCAGCGCTTCAAATGTAACCGTAATAAAGGAAAAAGCGTCAGATGGACTAAAAAAATTAAGGGAGATTCTTTAACGAGCTGCATAACCAATAGTTACCACGCTTATCTTTGCATCGGAAGCCTTCTGTAAAGCCGATGCACATGCTTCAATGGTCGCACCTGTGGTAACAACATCATCAACAAGCAAGATGTTTCTGATATCAGGTGAAATATCGCCACAAATAAAAGCCTCATCAACATTTTCCCACCTTTCGTATCGTGATTTTTGGGTCTGAGATTCTCCATAAACCTGCCGGAGTGCGACCTCTGCATCATAAGGAGCGCCCAAAACCTCTGACATACCGCGAGCCAGAAGCTCGCTTTGATTATACCCTCGCATTCTCATTTTTCTCTCATGTAAAGGAACTGGAACTATTAAATCCGGAAATGGAAACAGAGTGCTCTCTTTTACCATACGTGCAACCAAACGACCTAAAAAGAGACCTGCATGCAGATTTCTTCTGTATTTTAGTCTGTGAATAATTTCCTGAATTACTTCGCCCTTTCGATAATAGAAAAGAGAAGAAGCAAAAGTAATAGGGACTCTCCCCCAAAACATTTGTGCCACCGGATTATCAACTTGGTTTTCGAATCGGGTACGCGGGAGATGTGCAATACATTTTTTACAAAGTAACTCTTCGGCATGGTTTAAATTTCTATTACAGGCAAAACATAGCTGGGGATAAAAAATAGAAAGAACACCCTCATACCAGGGTTTTAGGTTATTCAGGCTTATTGGGGTCATAGGTTTTTTTCTCAAATTTAAATAATAAATTGATTTATTCCTTCTTTATGATTTCTTAAAAATGAGAGAATACAAATAATTATTTGTCTCTTTGGTTTCTGCTGTTTAGTTTTATATTTTCATAGTAATTGTAAATTTATGCATCGAAATATCATCATTGTAGCCGGTGGCAAAGGTCTTCGAATGGGAGCGGAGCTTCCAAAGCAGTTTTTGCCCATTGGGCAAAAACCTGTTCTCATGCATACCATTGAGACTTTTCATCGTTTTAATCCGGAAATTAACATCATCCTTGTTTTACCTCTGTCTCACCAAAAATATTGGGAGGAATTATGCGATAAGCACCATTTCTCTATCAATCACAAGTTGGCTAATGGAGGTGTCACACGTTTTGAGAGTGTAAAGAACGGATTAGAGTTGGTTAATGATGAAGGATTAACAGGAGTACACGATGGGGTTCGGCCTTTTGTGAGCAGGGAAACCATTACGCGCTGTTTTAACAGCGCTGAGGAGATGGGTGCTGTTATTCCGGTTGTTGCGCCGGTAGAGTCTTTGAGGGAAGTTGCGGGAGAGAGTAGTTTTGCGCGTGAGCGGCAAAACTACAGGATGGTTCAAACACCGCAGGTTTTTCATACATCCCTTCTGAAAAAAGCATACCATTGTAATTTTGAAGAGAGATTTACCGATGATGCCTCCGTGGTGGAGGCTTTGGGAGGCAAGATTCACCTGGTAGAAGGAAATGTGGAGAATATTAAAATCACATCACCCTTTGATATGATGATTGCGGAGGCCTTATGGAATAAGAGTAAAGAAACACAGAGTTTTCCGGAAAGTCGATGAGAAACAAATAAAGCGATGTCATTCTGAATTCCGCCATGCGGAAAGGAATCTAGATTCAAGTTTTTGGATTAATTCTTTTTTATTTGCCGGACGCTAATGATTTTAAAACTAAATTTCCATGTCCTATCTGTGGACTCCGTGCAATAAGCACTCACTTCTTTCGTTTTTGCATCTCCAATACCACTATTATTCCTTTTATCACCAAAAACTGAATGGTCAGCATAAAAATGATGGCTGCACCGGACGGGATGTTAAAATGATTGGCGATATACAAGCCGGAAAATGAACCGATCCATCCCCAAAGAATTGAGAGCGGAATAATTCGTTTAAAGCTGTTGGTAAATAACATGGCTGTGGATTGAGGGATGGTAAACAAGCTGAGCACCAGGATGATTCCCATTGCACGAATGCTCACCACAATGGCAAGTGCTACAAGCACTGCCATGGCATACCGAAAAAATGCTACAGGGATGCCATTAATCTTCGAAAATTCCGGGTCGAATGCTGAATATATAATCGGTCGGTACCAAACCAGAAAAAACAGAGCAGTAAAGAGGGTGATTACCAACATAATGACGAGGTCTGATTTCCCCACTGATAAGATGCTTCCGAAAAGAAAACTCATGAGATTTGGAGTGTATCCGGGAGTCATAAAAACAAAAATGATCCCCAATGCCATACCCAGCGACCAAAGGATGGCAATGGCACTGTCTTCCCGAACCTTCCCTTTGCTTGAAATCCACTCAATGCTTGTCCCGGTTAGGATGGCAAACAGCGCTGCACCAAAAAAGGGATTCAATCCGAGGAAGTATGCGATGCCAATACCTCCAAACGAAGCATGGGTGATGCCCCCGCTGATGAAAACAATTTTTCTGGAAACAATGTAGGTGCCAATCATAGCAGCCAAAATGCTGATTAGCACCGAGGCCATCAATGCATTTTGAAAAAATGTATATTGAAATAGCGATATGAAATCAGTCATTATTAATGATTTTTTAAAACTCTGTGAGGCACATGTCCGTGCGTGATGAGGTCGATGGGACAATCGTAAACTTTGAGCAACTCTGTTGTTAGCTGGTTGGAAGGGTGGTAATGGAGTGTGCCGTTTACGCAGGCAATGGATTTCACCAACGACGGAATGGTTCCCACGTCGTGGGAAACCAGTACAATGGCCATTTTTTCATTGAGCTTTTTCAGCCATTGATGTAATTCGCTCTCAAAATGTTTATCCACATAAGTGTTTGGCTCATCCAATACCAAAAGAGCCGGGTTGCTCACAATGGCACGGCAAAGTAAAACCTTTTGCAATTGTCCTCCCGACAGTTCACCAATTGGCTTTTTGTAATATCTCTCCATGCCTGCTTCTTTTAGTAGTTTATGGGCAGCATCTTTTTGTGATTTTGAAAGATGATGACTCCATGCACGGTCTGGTTTTAATCCGGCTTCAACCACCTCCTTCACCGAAATGGGGAAGCTTCGGTCTATTTGTGAAGCCTGGGGAAGATATCCAATGTTGATTTTTCCGGTAGGAAAATCAACATTCCCCCGGAAAGGCTCTAATATACCTAATAAAACCTTGAGCATGGTGGTTTTACCACCACCATTGGGTCCAATGATTCCTATAAAATCATTTTCCCTTATCTCTAATGACACCCCTTTTAACACCGGTTCGCCGTTGTATCCCGCGGTAACGTTTTCAAGTCTGGCAAGTAATTTACTCATGTATCTTTAATTCTATAAATGCTTTCTGAAAAGATCCATAATATGCTGCATCGATTCAATCCAATCGTATGCCAAAGGATTGATCTGTGCCACTGCCATGCCAGTTGATTCACTCACCATTTTTGCGTTACGAATATCATATTCTTCCTGGATAAATATTACCGGGATGTTTTTCGCTTTTGCCTGTGCAATGGTCGATGCAAGCATGCCTGGAGAAGGTTCTTTCCCATCTACTTCAATGGCGACCTGCTCCAATCCGTAATCACGGGCAAGGTAGGTGAGCGCCGGATGAAAGATCATGAAAGATCGCTGAGTAACATTGGCGGCAACTTGCTCCATTTCAAGATGTATGGCTTCGACGCTGCTGAAAAGTTGCGGATAATTGTTTTTGATGGTTTCTGAAAGTTCCGGATAGGCCGCCGAGAGGGCTTCTTTTATTTGTGGCAAAAGCTCCAGCATCACTTTTGGCGAGAGCCAAATGTGCGGGTCGACGCCATGATGATGGTGGTGATGGTGTCCGTGATCATGTGAATGATCGCAAGTACCATAAATTGGTTCTACCAAATCCGATAGCGTAAAGAGAGCCATATCCGGATTCAACTCTTTAAGTCGGGGAGTCCAGGCTTGTTCGTATCCCAAATGGCCGATTCCCATATATAAGCGGGAGTCGGACAACTTGCGGTACTGCTGCGGGGTGGGAGAGTAGGTGGCATGGCTGGCTCCCGGAGGGATCATCACATTAACATCCAGTATTTCCCCTGTAAGTTGATCAATAAAAAATTTTTGCGGCAGTATGCTCACCGAAATCACATCAGTATCTCGTTCTCCGCTACATCCGGCCATTAACAGGCCAATGAATATTGTTAGTAGTATATTTTTTCTCATATTATGTTTCTTTCTATTTAAATTGATTGGTATTTCTTCTCAATGAACAACCATAAACCCAAAACCCTTTAACATCAAACGCTGAACTTTAAACCTCAAACTTCAAACATTCAACTTCAAACCTCAAACCTTTCCATTACAACTCGCACAAACTCCTTCAATTATCAGTTTGGTTGATTTCATAACAAATCCATGCGGCAGATGTTCGGCGTCAACCTTAATATGAGGCATGCAAACCAGTCGGTTACACAGTTCGCATTGAAAATGAGGGTGCTCTGCGGACTTATGCTTACCTGCCAACTTATATTTCACTGAATTTGGCCCAACTGCAATCTGATGAATCAATTTCTTCTGCATCAGGGTTTTGATGTTGCGGTATAAGGTCACCCTGTCCACAGTGCTTATTCGCTCAATGAGCCATTCCTCAATTTCCTTTTGGGATAATGCCGTACCTGGCTGCATCAACGCATAAACAATCTGTTGTCGTACCTCTGTTACGTTCAGCTTTTTGCTTTTGAGCAAACTGTTGATATCATCTAAATTTGCAACCATGTTGCAAATTTACAAAGATTTTTGAATTAGAAAGCGTTTTTTAGAATGATTTTAAATAACAATGAAGATTGACAACTTTTTTTAGGATGTATACTTCTGGTACGACGATTATATCTATCAAGAAAGAGGTATTTCAGGTTGCTGGAGGAGAGGCGAAGACATTTGAGTATTCCTGATGAACAACTCCTGAGTATTAAGTTGAAATTGCTTTGGAGAGGCGTGAAATTAGAATAACAACTGAACACCAATTTTCTGTATGAGGCCCAAATTAGCTCGTATTCACTCTTCTGTTAACCCATTCCCATCTGCAACAATCTATGTTTGTGTCATTTGACCTAACTTAATTAATACAACGTTCTTTTACATATTTACTTTAGATTTGTTGTAGTGTCAATCTTACTTCCCGAGGGGATTAAGGTGAGCAAAAAGGAAAAATGCCTTAACTAAACGGCCTTGATTCCTGAATGTTCATTCATTGTTAAACCAAACAGGAGCTTTCCTAAAGAAATCACTTGTAATTGAAAAACTCTGCACTTTTTAAAGTGCAGAGTTTCATTTTTAAAACCAAATTGCTTTTCGATGACTGCTTACTTAAACAAATACAACGTTCTGGTTTGAGCATCCGGCACTCCTATAATATTATTGATATAGTCGTTTCTCTCGGTATAGCTTCCTCTCCTGATAAGGCCTTCGCCTTTTGGCATACAAGCATCCCACGCGCCGGAAGCAACACAGTCGCTCCAATTGGTGATTTTAACAATGGTATGTTGTCCAACAATAATGAGTGCATTGGCATAATCCATTCCTGTTGTAAAGGCTTCTGAAATATTCTCTTTTGTCAACTCAATGGTTGTTTCAGCTTGCTGCGCTGCCAATTGACTGATGACCGGAACTGTGGTGTTTTCTGTAATAGTTGCTTCGCTTAGGTCAAGGATGCCGTCCAGTAGTGCTTTTAATTTTTCGGCTTCACTTTGGGCATTCATGGTGGAAATGGCAATAACGACAACCACCAGTAAAGAAATCATTTTTTTCATGGTTAAGATCTTTAATTGTTTACAAAACATAAAAGTAACACAATAATTTAAAATATCTGATGATTACGGAATATCAAAGTGATTTTGCATTCCGTAACGTACTTTTACATGGAAATAATAATCATCGTCCTATAGGCTTTAGCAGATATCTCGTCTAAACAGTTTGTCCACATTTTAACTGCCTCATTACTTGATCTGAGTTCTATTCCTTTTTCAATATCATCCTTCATCTTTTGAGCCAATTCCATGCCTTCAGAGATTCGTCCTGCTGACATTAATGCCTCAATCTGCTGCATTATTTCGTTCTGGTTTTCAGGTTCAGACCATCCCAATCCTGTTGTATTCTCATACTTTCTAAATATGAGTCGATCTTCAGATGTTAGAACACCTTTTTCATCCTCTATGTATACAAAATAACAGTTTCTTAAGTATCTGTATTTTCTTTCAATTTCAATCAATTGATTATTCGTTATTATTCCTTGCACTTCAAAACCTTTTAACCGGGAAAATATGTCCCCAATAACATTTGATCTACCCCTGCCTGATGAAACTGAAACACCTAAATCGTCCGGAAGACTTTTTTGATATAAAAAGAATGCAAAATAACCTGATGATGGGTTGCCTTCTTCGGTTCGGGGAGGCCCAACCTCATCTGCGTAAAATGATTTAACTTTTTCGTATGAATCCATTGAAAGCAGCGTGTTTTTCTGATTTGGATACTTGAAAACAGAGCCCGGGTAGGTGGATGGTTGTTTTTGACTGCTGGCAGTTGTTACAATGGCCAAAAACAGAACGGTAAGTTTGATGATTCGCAATTGCATAGCTTCAATTTTTAGGTTTAATAACAGTGAGTACTTCACAATTTACCAACAAATAACTCATAAGGCAATGGTTTTTTTAACTTACTATTGCCTGAATAATTACAGGTGATTCCCTTTTTAATTGAATTGTTGTTTACATTATAATATGGATTTAGCTAAAACCAGAAAGAAACTCTCTAATTTTATCCTTCAACAAAAGGAATCACATAAAAGCATTTGATTTTTATAAAATATCTCTGATAATTTGTTTGTTAACACAATAAATTTATCTAATTTTGCAGTCCGAATCAATTTCGCGGGGTCAGAAGAGGCAATCAACGAGTGAATTTGTCCACCTCCGGAAAGTAACAGAAAATTAATGAATGATGTACGCAATTGTAACTATTGCAGGTCAGCAATTTAAAGTAGAAAAAGACCGTAAGGTATTTGTACACCGTTTGAGTGCTGATGAAGGTGCTTCGGTTGAGTTTGATGAAGTTCTTTTGATTGAAGACGAAAGCGGCGTAAAAATTGGCGCCCCTGTTGTTGAAGGAGCAAAAGTAACTGCTAAAGTTCTTTCTCACCTTAAAGGCGATAAAGTTATCGTATTTAAGAAAAAGAGACGTAAAGGGTACAAAAAGAAAAATGGTCACCGTCAGTACCTGAGTCAAATTCAGATTGAAGACATTCAGATTGGTTAATTAAAAAAATTAATGTGATATGGCACATAAGAAAGGAGTAGGTAGTTCCAAGAACGGTCGCGAATCAGAAAGCAAGCGACTGGGTGTAAAAATCTTTGGTGGACAATTCGCCAAAGCTGGGAGCATCATCGTACGTCAGCGTGGTACTAAGCACCACCCCGGCGAAAACGTAGGAATTGGTAAGGACGACACTTTGTTTGCTCTTGTTGAGGGGAACGTAGTTTTCCGTAAAAGAAAAGACAATCGTTCTTTTGTATCCGTTGAGCCTGTTGCTGCCGAATAAGTAACAACAGAAAAAACTTAAAAAGTCTCCTGTTTTTGTTACTTTCGTAACAGATACAGGAGATTTTTATTTTGTCGCAACTTATAGAGATAATATTTTATGCTTACGCTGAAACAAATTCAGGACAACAAACAGGAAGTCATTGACCGGCTAAAGGTTAAGAACTTTGATGCTGCCAATATCGTTGACCAAATTATTGCACTTGACAATCAACGCAAGTCCACGCAAACTGAGGCCGACAATCTTCAGGCTGAGATGAACCGTTTGTCAAAATCCATCGGACAACTGTTTAAAGAGGGAAAAGCAGAAGAGGCCAATCAGGCCAAAGAGGCTACCGCGGGATTAAAAGAACAGATTAAAAACCTCACTACTCAGCAAGATTCCATCGAAACTGAGTTGCAAAACCTGGTGGTTCAGTTGCCTAATCTTCCCCATCCATCTGTTCCGGCGGGTAAAAGTGCCGATGACAATATTAAAGTACGAGAAGGAGGTCTCAAACCTGAATTAACGGAAGCTCTTCCACATTGGGAACTGGCAAAGAAATTCAACCTGATTGATTTTGAGCTGGGAGTAAAACTAACCGGTGCCGGGTTTCCTGTTTACAAAGGTTTGGGAGCACGTTTACAGCGCGCGCTGATCACATTTTTCCTGGATGAAGCCATTAAAGCAGGTTACGAAGAGGTAATGCCTCCACTGATGGTGAATGAAGATTCAGGGTTTGGTACAGGTCAGCTTCCCGACAAGGAAGGACAGATGTATCATGCAACTGCCGACAATCTGTATCTCATCCCTACGGCTGAAGTTCCTGTTACCAATATTTATCGCGATGTTATTTTAGATGGCAATCAAATGCCGGTACGCAACTGTGCCTATTCTGCTTGTTTCCGACGCGAAGCCGGTTCATACGGCAAGGATGTACGCGGTTTAAACCGCTTACATCAGTTCGATAAGGTCGAGATAGTACAAGTGGCTCATCCTGATAAGTCTTACGAGGTTTTGGATGATATGGTGAATCATGTTCAGGGATTGGTTGAAAAACTAGGCTTGCCATGGCGCATCATGCGCCTTTGTGGAGGCGATATGAGTTTTGCATCGGCACTAACATACGACTTTGAGGTTTACTCAGGAGCCCAGGAGCGCTGGCTTGAAGTGAGTTCGGTGAGCAACTTTGAGACCTTTCAGAGTAACAGGTTAAAACTTCGTTTTCGTGAGGAGGGAGAAAAAAAGACCCAACTGGCACACACCTTAAACGGCAGTGCGCTTGCGTTACCGCGTATATTAGCAGCCATTCTGGAAAACAACCAATTTGAAGGTGGAATTAAAGTTCCTGATGTTTTGGTGCCATATTGTGGGTTTGATGTTATTGCTTAAAGAATGTCGTTACTGATTTTCAATACATCATTTTATGTGCCCGCCAATTTAGTTGATGTTTGGGAGAAGTGGATGACAGATAGCCTGCTGCCTCGTGTTGAGCTTTTAATGCCTCAGCTTAAAGCTGAGGTTTTCGAGGTGGTTTCCCAAACAGGTGGGGAGCATCTGATATTTTCAGTGCAGTGGCGATGCAGCGGCTCCAAAGAGGTTGAACAACTGGATGACCTTTTGGCTCCGGAATTGCAATCGCTGGTGGCCCATTTTGGTGAGAAGGTTACGCATTTTAGTTCTGTTATGAAGAGAACCATGGGATGACCAAAAAAGCAGGTGAAAAAATCATACTTGGCATTGACCCCGGAACCACAGTTATGGGTTACGGGGTTTTAATGGTAAAAGGCAATCAGCCTTCCATGGTTGCTATGGGTGTGCTCGAGCTTAATAAACTGGAAGACCACTATCTCAGGCTTAAGAGGATTTTTGAGCATGTTATTCAACTCATTGACACTTATCATCCCGATGAATTGGCCATTGAGGCTCCATTTTTCGGAAAAAATGTGCAGTCGATGTTAAAACTAGGACGAGCACAGGGGGTTGCTATGGCTGCCGCCCTGTCACGTTCGGTTCCTATTTTCGAATATGCACCGCTTAGAATAAAACAAGCCATCACCGGAAGAGGAAATGCATCAAAAGAGCAGGTGGCTCTTTTTCTAAAACAATATTTGAAACTTCATGATGATCAGGATCAGAAATATCTGGATGCCACAGATGGATTAGCCGCCGCTGTTTGCCATTTCTTTCAGATGCGAACTCCAATAGCATCTTCCGGAGCTAAAAGTTGGAAAGAATTCATTAATAAAAACCCAGGTAGGGTTAAACGATAATAAAAAAGCAGGTATAATTTTATTATACCTGCTTTTTTGTGAAACCTTGAGGTTTCACACTTAGTTGATGTTCTCTTTTATGGCCGCTGCAATTTGTTCCATCTCTTCATTGCTTAATTTTAGTTTAGGCTTTGAAAAGCTCAAATCTGCAACAGTTTGTAAAGGTACCAAATGGACATGTGCATGGGGAACTTCCAAACCTACCACTGCAATACCAATTCGCTTGCACTCTATCGATTTTTCAATGGCCTTAGCTACCTTTTTAGAAAATACAATCATCCCTTGTAACAGATCATCTTCAAGATCGAAAATATAATCTACCTCCTTTTTAGGCACTATCAGGGTGTGGCCTTTCGCCAATGGCGTAATGTCCAGAAATGCCAAATATCGCTCATCCTCTGCTATCTTGAAAGATGGGATTTCGCCATTGATGATTTTTGTGAATATTGATGCCATAGTATCAGAGTGTTTTTTTGTCAATTTACAAAGAAATCTCTAATATTTCAAAAGGCATAATGCCTGAAGGAACAGTGATGTCTACTTTCTCGCCCACTTTTTTTCCCAATAGTCCTTTTGCAATTGGAGTGGATATGGAAATCTTTCCCGCTTTAAGATCTGCTTCGCTTTCTGAAACAATGGTATAGGTCATTACGGCATTGTTCTTCAGGTTTTTAATCTTGACCTTATTCATAATTTGCACCTTTGATGTATCCAGTTTGGATTCATCAATCAAGCGACTACCTGCAATGGTTTCCTTTAATTTGGCAATTTTCATTTCCAAAAGTCCTTGTGCTTCCTTTGCAGCATCGTATTCAGCATTTTCCGACAAGTCACCTTTGTCTCTTGCTTCAGCGATTTGCTTTGATATTTTGGGTCTTTCAATTGATTCCAATTGAACCAACTCTTCACGTAATCGTTTAAGACCCTCCTCCGTGATGTAACTCACTTTTGACATGGTTATTTCCTCCTTATGTTTTTTAATGATTTAATGTCTTATAAAAAAATGAAAGAATCCCGAACTCTTATCCGGGACCCTTTGCTATGTTATAGCAATGATTTCTTAAATAAAATGATTGTTGTTGGTTAGTTAGCTTAGCCGATTGACCGTTTTAGATGGTTGGTCTTTTTATGATTTCAGAAAAGATGATGGCTTTTTTCAAATCAAACTCTTCATCATCCCAGTAAGAGGTTTCGTCAATCGCTTTTTCTCTGGTGGCTAAACTTATTCGGGAAATTTTTTGTTTGATACGGCTGACCCGTTCCGGCTTTTTGATTCTTTCCCTTTTTTGAATACTTTGATAAACCGGCTTTTTGTATTCCAGCTTTTGGGGTTTTAACTTTTCAGCCTGCATGGTGGCGTATTCAGTTCCTGATGATTTTTTTCCTTTGGCCGGAACTTTCTCTTCCTCATCTGTATCTCCAAAAAGATCTTTAAAGGTAGGAAAAGCCTCTCCCGGACTCTCACCAACTTCGTGTTCGGGCATAAAATCCCCATCTTGCCCGGCTGACTTTGACTTTTTGTATAAACTAAAAATCAAAGCTCCAAGCATTAAAAGGATGTATACTATGTCACCTAACGCGTCGCCCATGTCTGAATGAAAAATAATAGCTAAATTAGCCCGAACAAAACAATTTACCAAATAAAGCACGCTTTAATTTGCTAAAACATCTGTTTTAGGAATTTAAACATGCGCATTTGTGGTTTAATTTTTGTCGAATCTAATTAAAATAACTTAATGATACGATTAATATTTATTTTGGTTACAGTTTTTTTCTTTTTCGGTTGCAAAACCGAAAAAGATCCTGTGCCAAATGTGCGATTTAGTATTACCATTGATGTAGGAATGCCTGATTTTATGGAAGAAATCTTCTACATCCCGCTACATTACAGAAGCGGATATAGTGACGATTTCGGACGACCAGGTATTTCAGGTCTAATCATTTTCCGAGCCGGGACTGATTTTATTGCCTATGAACGTTATTGTCCATATAGTCAATCAACACGTTGTGCGGTAATCCTGGATGAAACTCAGTTTTATGGAATCTGCCCCTGTTGCGATTCGGAATTTTTACTCAACACATTTGAACCATATCCGGCACGTGCTCCTGCCATATCAGGCCCGGCAAGCGATAGCCCCGGTCTTAAATCATACCGTAGCCAACGAAGCGGGAATCTTTTGAGGGTTTACAATTAAATAAAAAATGCTGCCTAGGGCAGCATTTTTTATTTATAATCTATTTTAATAATAGTTCGTTATTTTTTTATTTACCTAATTATCAAAAGTTTACGATTTTGCGTTAGCGTTGTGTAATCGGCTGATAATAAGAAAAATACTTGTGTCTAATCCCGCAGAGCGGGTTCCGAAGGAACTAAATTAAAGTATCGGAATTTCACTGCGTTCAAACTTCGCTGTGCTCAGTATCTTACATCTAATAATCTAAAAGTCTAACGATCTATTGTTAATATCTGTAATGATCAGGTTTAAATGGCCCCTCTAACGGCACTCCAATATAGCTGGCCTGTTCTTTCGAGAGTTTTGTAAGTTTAACTCCCAGTTTCGAGAGGTGTAAACGCGCCACCTCTTCATCCAGATGCTTCGGGAGTGTGTAAACACCCAGTTCATACTTACTCTTCCATAACTCAAGTTGAGCAAGTGTTTGGTTGGTAAAGGAGTTACTCATTACAAAGCTCGGGTGACCGGTTGCATTACCAAGGTTGACCAAGCGACCACGCGAGAGTAAAATGATGCAATGTCCGTCAGGAAAAATAAACTGATCTACTTGCGGTTTGATGTTAATCTCTTTGATACCCGGTAGCTTTTCCAGTTTCTCCACCTGTATCTCATTATCAAAATGACCAATGTTACATACAATGGCAGTATCTTTCATCTTCTGCATATGCTCAACGGTAATAACATCCCTGTTCCCGGTGGCGGTTACAAAAATATCAGCTTCTGCAAGACTTTCTTCAACCGTTGTTACTTTATACCCCTCCATAGCTGCCTGAAGCGCACAAATGGGGTCGATTTCAGTGACCAACACTCTGGCTCCGAACCCGCGCATGCTTTGCGCGCACCCTTTACCCACGTCTCCGTATCCGCAAACCACAACGGTTTTCCCGGCTACCATAACGTCAGTTCCACGTTTAATTCCGTCGGCCAAACTTTCACGGCAACCATACAGGTTGTCGAATTTTGATTTTGTCACCGAGTCATTCACATTGATGGCAGGGAAAAGTAGTTCGCCTTTTTCCAACATCTGATACAAACGAAGCACACCGGTAGTAGTCTCTTCGCTTACGCCTTTTACACCGGCAGCAACTTTTTGCCAACGACCCGGGTTTTGACTATGGAGTTTTGCCAAAATAGCCATCAACTCTCTGAAATCTTCACCTTCGCCGCTGTAGTCTTTTTGTAGTATGGAAGGATCTTTCTCTATATCCACTCCTTTATGTATCATCATGGTGGCATCGCCGCCATCATCAACGATTAAATCGGGACCCGTTCCGTTTCCAAAATCAAGCGCTCTTTCAGTACACCACCAGTACTCCTCAAGGGTTTCACCTTTCCAGGCAAAAACAGGCACTCCGGATTCAGCAATGGCTGCCGCTGCATGATCCTGAGTGGAATAGATGTTGCAACTGGCCCAGCGTACAGATGCTCCAAGATGGGTAAGGGTTTCTATTAGAACAGCTGTTTGTACGGTCATGTGCAATGATCCCATGATCTTTGCACCTTTTAAAGGTTTTTCTGCTCCGTGCTTTTCACGAAGGGACATTAATCCCGGCATCTCTTTTTCTGCAAGTGCAATCTCTTTTCTCCCAAATTCGGCCAATGAGAGGTCGGCTATTTTAAAATCCTGATTTTTACTCATGGTTTCCTTTTTTATTTTATAATTTTTTAGGTGTCAGATTATGGTATAAAATTTAATCTGTGATCGGATAATATTTTTCTAATTTCAATTTCATCTTTCTGCAACTGAAGACGAAGTTCGTCAATGTTTGCAAATTTCATTTCATCGCGGGTTCTGGCAACAAACCTGAGAGAAATCTCCTCTGAGTAGATATCTCCCTGAAAGCCCAAAATGTGTACTTCAATTGAACGATTGTCCATTTGGTGATTAACCGTAGGACGAACGCCAATATTTACCATTCCTCCGTATGTTTTTCCCATCACCTGAACATTGCATGCATACACGCCATCAAGAGGCACCAGCTTTGCTTTCTCTGAAAGCATAAGATTGGCTGTCGGATAATTAATGGATCTTCCCAATTTCATTCCACCGGTAACCTGCCCGTTGATGGTATATTGGTACCCCAATAGCATATTGGCTTCAATAATTTCACCATTAAGCAGATGATTCCTGATTTTGGTGCTGCTGGGGAATTGACCATGGATGTCTATGTGCCGAAATTGGCTCACATCAAAACCATGGAGGTTTGATAATTTGATGATCTCTTTCAGAGAGGTGCCTCCTTTGCCAAACCGGTGGTTAAAACCGATCACCAGGTGTTTAACCCTGAGTTTATCAATGAGGATCGTTTTCACGAAATCTTTGGCCGCTAGTGCGGCCAACTCTTTAGTAAAAGGTACCACAATTAAATGATCAATTCCTGCTTCGCTGATGATTTTGGTCTTCTCTTCCAAAGTAGTCAGCAAGCGTAACTTTTCGGCATCCTGTGACAATACGATACGCGGGTGTGGCCAAAAAGTTAAAGCCACCGACGGAGCTCCTTCGTTGCGAGCCAACTCACTTACCCGGTGTAATAATGCTCTGTGCCCGGGATGCACCCCATCAAAGGTGCCCATGGTTACAATGGGTGGCAGGTCATTGTATGTTTCTATGGAGGAGTGAATCTGCATTAATTTTTATTATCCTGTATTAAAGTATTTCTGAAATTTTCTCAACGGGACGTGCAATCACTGCTTTGTCTCCGTTTATAACAACTGGTCTCTCAAGCAATTTGGGATGAGTGAAAAGTATATCTATCCACTCCTCATCTGTCAAATCCCGGTTCTTATAGTTTTGTTTATAAATATCTTCATTTTTTCTAACCCAATCTTCGGGCTTAATGTTCATTTTTTTGATCAAATCCCTGATTTGATTTTTCGTGAGCTGATTATCCAGATATCGGATCTTTTCAGGTTCTATACCTTTTTCTTTTAAAAAACTCAGCCCTTCACGACTTTTTTTACATCTGGGATTATGTAGTATTTGTATCATGGTTTACTGTTTTTCAAACACATCTGATGCTCCATGCTCCATTAGCCAGGATTTTATGAATCCATCAATATCGCCATCCAAAACGGCCTGAACATTGCTGGTTTCATATCCGGTGCGCACATCTTTAACCAGTTTGTATGGTTGCAATACGTAGGATCGAATCTGAGAACCCCACTCAATTTTCTTCTTTTGGGATTCTATTTTGTTCTGCTCTTCCAATCGTTTTCGTAACTCTATTTCATAAAGCTGCGATTTCAGAAGACGAAGAGCATTTTCTTTATTCCCTAACTGGGAACGCGATTCGGTATTTTCAATAACAATACCTGTTGGAGCATGTCGCAACCGGACTCCGGTTTCCACCTTGTTCACATTTTGCCCGCCAGCACCACTTGATCTGAAAGTCTCCCAGGTTATGTCAGATTGGTTGATCTCTACCTCTATGGAATCATCTATGAGAGGAATTACAAACACCGATGTGAACGATGTCATTCTTTTATTGGCTGCATTAAAAGGGGATAGTCTAACCAGCCGATGAACGCCGTTCTCACTTTTTAAATATCCGTATGCGTAATCACCTTCAAACTGAATGGTAACTGTTTTTACACCGGCCTCATCGCCATGCAAAATATGATTTACAGTTGTTTTATAACCATTCTGTTCTCCCCAACGCAGATACATTCGCATAAGCATTTCAGCCCAATCCTGACTTTCGGTACCTCCTGCACCTGCATTAATTTTCAATATGGCTCCAAGTTTATCTTCCTCTTTTTGGAGCATGTTTTTCAGTTCGAGATCCTCTATATAACTTTTGGCCGTTTGAAACGCTTTCGCCAAATCGCTTTCGTCGGCCTCTCCCTCTTTGAAAAAATCTTGAAGAACTTGCAGATCTTCAATGGCCAGCTTTACCTTATCGTATAATGTAACCCAGCTTTTGAGGTCTTTCAGCTTCTTCATCTGCTCTTCTGCATTTTTGGGGTTATCCCAAAAATCAGGTGCCTGGGTTCTGATCTCTTCTTCGTCTATTTCAATTCTTTTACGGTCGATGTCAAAGATACCTCCTTAACGCCAACTCACGTCCACTTAAGTCTTTAATCTGTTCTGGTGTAACCATTGTTTTTTTAGTTTAAACCTGCAAATTTACTAAATTATGTTGGGATTTCCCCATTATCGTCCTGATGTATTCCGGCTTCGTCTGAGTTCTGAACAGTGTCTTGAAATCAGCCTGAAAGCCTGAGTGTTTCCCAACCGTCCTGCGGTATCCCAATCTTCGCAGGCTTGTTCTTTTAATCCTGTGTTATAATGTGCTATTCCACGGTTCATCAGAGCATGTACATCCTCGGGGTTGGTTCGCAGAGCTCTGTTAAAATCGTTGATGGCTTCCAGATAGTCCATTTGGTTCAGCCTGATGTTTCCAATGAGGGTATATACACCCGGGAGCTGATAATTTAGCCTGGCTGCAAGCATAAAGTCATTAAGCGCACGTTCCTGGTCGGTAGCGTGCTGCATCAGGAGCCTACCACGTTCGTAATATCCTGTTGCAAAAAGTGAGTCTTGCTCAATGGCCAGTGTGTAGCTGGCATAAGCTTCGCGAACTTGTCCGTGCAAAGCCTGTATCTGTCCCAACATGAGCCATGCTTGTACAGGAGGTTTTTCCGATTCAACACAACTAACCAGGTGATCTAAAGCACTGCGATATTGTTTTTGGTTAATGTTGTTAATGGCATTGGCTAAATGAGGAAGTGCCGAAGAAGGATTCAAACTGACAGATCTGTTGCAATCCTCCTCTCCTCCAATATGGTTGCCATATTGGTATCGGCAGATAGCCCTGAGCGCATATAGTTCTGCTTTGTCTGGTATAACTCTGATTGATGAGGTGTACGTTCTGGCAGCATCCAACCACAACTCCATCTCTTGTAATACTATGGCCTGAAACATCAAGGAGGTGGTCAGGCGGCTTTTGTACATATGACGCTTAAATTTGTACCATGGAAGATTTATCGAAGTCCATTGCTCATCGTGAATGATGTGAGAAGATATTAATATTCCCTGACTTCGGGTTGGAAGGTATCCGTAAATACCAATAAAATAGCCGTTAGAGTTGATGATTGGAGCTGCCCGGGAACTGTTTCCGTTGTTGATGGTTACAGTTGCAGAACGTCCCAGGAATCCTGAATGAAGAACCGATTGGATTTCGCCTAACGTGAAAGCTTCGTTTGCATTTTCTGCATAAGTAAATGCCAGGATTTCAGATGGAGTTGAAAAACTTGTTCTCTCCGGTAACAGATAATCGCTGTCACGGTTCCGAATTCCGGCAACCTGTATGATGGCCAGATTAGACCATTCATGTATGGCCAAAACCCGGGAAATCGAAAGTCGTCTGTTCTGATGATCTGAAAAAATCAGTGTGTCGGCATTTTGAAACAATGCAGCACTGGTAATTGCCAAACCATCTGCACTGATGAAAAAGGCTCGTGCGGTATCAATTGGGTGCAAATCCTTATCGCATGCAATGGCCGTAAAAGTGGCATTAGAAGCCCGGTCTATCATCTCAATTATGCTTTGACCAAAAGCCTGACTATGGAAAAGCACAAAATAAACGATGATGGTGATTTTATTCCGGACGTTTTGCATTCGTTCGGAACTGTTTCTTGTGAATTGTATGTATGGTTTTGCCGTAAGGTATAAGTATGCCATAAGCCAATTGCTATTATTTTAAAAAAAATCAGGCAGATGTCTCTTTTTAAACGCAACAAGTTATGGAAATTCAAAAAAAGATGCACTTTTTTTTGATGGAGGGGAGCAAAACGTAGATGGACAGAATATTTAATAATGAAAAAACCCGGTAATTTTCATTACCGGGTTTATGAAAGGGTGAAAGACCGGGTTCGAACCGGCGACCTTCGGAACCACAATCCGACGCTCTAACCAACTGAGCTACAATCACCATTTTTTAGCACTGCAAATATAAAGGTTTTTCTTGTAATTTTGCAAGAGGAATTTTCAAAAAAAATAATATTTAAACCCTAATTTGGTATTTGTTTTTTTATGATGGTTATTTGTAGATGATTAAGCTTTTGAAAGATTATTATTTAAGCAAATTTTGCTCAAATAATAGTTGTGCTTCCTTCCCAAGAAGGCTTAAGTCCCGCGTAGGGAACCAAAAAATAAGTAAACTTTACACGAATGAAGTTTTTCGCGTTTGATGAGAATGTTGACCGGCAGATGAAGATGATTCAGATCCGGATTCGACAGTTGATGAATGGAGAGGTTGCTGGTCAGTTAGCAACCGCGGGTCTTTCATATTCAAAAATGTATGGAGTTTCACTGGTGCATTTGCGACAAATATCACAACAATACAAACCATGCAACGAATTGGCGGAAAGATTGTGGTATCGCAACATCCGGGAAATGATGATTCTTGCCACCATGGTGGCCCAGCGAGATGAATTATCTGATGAAAAGCTAAACGAATGGTCAGAATCAATTTCCAACATCGAATTGGCAGAACAAATGGCATTTAACCTTCTTGGTAAAAGGGGAAATTCTGACGGTGTTTTGGAGAAATGGTTGTTAAGCCCAAAGTTATATGTTAGGTATACTGCTTTAATGGCCATTGGCTGGCAGTTCAGGTTTGTTGGCCCTGAGTTAAGCAACCTGGTCGGTGAACAGATTGATACCTTCGATGCCATGGGACACGATAGAAGAATTGTTAAGGCTGTTGCCCATTGTCTGAAAATGGCCGGACGATTCAATTCGGAGTTAAAAACTCCTGTTGAAAAACTGGCTCGTGATTGGGTTCAAAAATCTGATGTACATCTGAAAGCTGCCGGAGAAGAGATGTTATTTGAACTGGGGAGTTATTAATCTTGATATTGAATTGTATTAACTGATAAAATTCCTGCCCTGTTTTAGTTGATATATTTCCAGGGATAACTATTTTTGGATGTGTAAATTGGTATGCAGCAAATATTTTCAGCGGATACTTCACCGCTTTCCGGTAAAGTATTTACAGTTGATCAAATTTTAATGGCATATTATCTAATAATAGATTGTTAGTCCGATAGATGAGACTCTAATTCAGAACCATCGGGACAGAAGTTTCTAATTATCTTTTTCATCAATTCTATCTGTCTATAATCTTTGGGTCTTCGCATCTAACAATATTCAATTGAAACTAAATATAAACAGAGCGAAAAAGAGACGAATAAAGAACGGAGTTAAATCATACAAAGCCGAAGTTACAAAATGAGAATTATTCCTGTTGATGATAAACAAACCCGTACCATGTTTTTAGACATGGTTCAGCTTATTTATAAGAATGATCCCAACTACATTCGTCCTTTGGACAGCCTAATCGAAGAAATTTTCGATCCTTTGCGTAACAATTTTTATTCACACGGAGAAGCTGTGAGATTTCTTCTGTTGGATGATAAGAATATGCCCATTGGTAGGGTTGCAGCATTCATAAACCGCAACAAAGCTTTTGGTTATTCGCAACCCACCGGAGGAATGGGTTTTTTTGAATGCATCAACAACCGAGAAGCGGCTTTTAAGCTTTTTGACGTTGCGCGCGATTGGCTTCTTGAACGAGGAATGGAAGCGATGGACGGCCCCATTAATTTTGGAGAAAATGATAACTTCTGGGGTTTATTGGTGGATGGATTTACGCCTCCTGCATTTGGAATGCAATATAACCCGCCATATTATCGCGACTTCTATGAGAGCTATGGGTTTGATAACTATTTTGAACAAGTTACCCATCATTTGGATGTATTAAAACCTTTCCCCGAAAGGTTTTGGAACATTGCTTCGCGGGTTGTGAAACGGGAAGATTATACCTATAAGCATTTTACCTGGAAAGAATCTGAAAAGTTTATTCATGATTTTGTAGAGATTTACGATGATGCCTGGCGTTTTCATGAAAATTTTACGCCCATGAATCCTGAAACACTGCGTAAATCCCTGCGTGAAGCAAAACCATTTCTGGATGAGGAGTTGATATGGTATGCCTACCATAACGATCAACCCATCGGGTTGATTGTTATTTTTCCGGATGTCAATCAGATTCTTAAATACTTCAACGGAAAATTTAGTTTATGGAACAAAATACGTTTTGTTTTCTATAAATGGATGAATAAAATGAACAGAGGCCGGGTGGTCGTTTTAGGTGTAAAAACGAAATATCAACGCATGGGAATAGAGTCCGGTATTTTTTGGCATTTACGGGACGTTGTGGCAAAAAAGTCTTACCTGAAAGAGATGGAGATTTCTTGGGTTGGAGATTTCAATCCAAAAATGCAGGCGCTGCTTAATGCCATGGATGCCGATTTTGGGAAAAAGCACATCACTTACAGATTTGTATTTGATCCTGGAAAAAGGGAAGAGCAAAGAGCAGGTAAAATACCCGTCGACACCAAAAGCCGGCTTAATTCCTAAACCCAATATATGCATGTATTATGGTTTTCATCATCCTAAATCAAAAATATGACGATCAATTTGCAAGAAAAACTTGGTGATTAATTGGTTATTATATACCTTTGCAACCCGTTTAAGAATTAAAAGAGTGATTGTAAAACCGTTGAAGTTTCCGAAACATCTTTAATCACTGAACATCAAGGTGCCCGGAGACGAATAAAACACAAATTAAAAGACAATGAAAAAGGGAATTCATCCGGATAATTATCGTATGGTTGCTTTCAAGGATATGTCCAATGGAGACGTATTTCTTACCCGCTCAACCGCTAATACTCGTGACACAGAAGAGGTCGATGGAGTTGAATATCCGGTAATCAAACTAGAAATTTCAAGTTCGTCTCACCCGTTTTATACTGGTAAGATGAAGCTGGTTGACACCGCAGGACGTGTTGATAAGTTTAGAAACAGATATCAAAAACATTTCGACAATAAAAAGAAATAGTTCTTTTTTAGGAGAAAAGAAACCAAAAAGCTTCGGTCGTACCGAAGCTTTTTTTTTGAGTTAAACGGGTCTTGTTGCAGCCACACAGCGATACTATTCTTTTATTTGGCATGGCTATTGCCATATAAGGGACATTATATAATTCAAAGCGACTTAAGACATTTTGTCAGTTCGAGAGAGGTATCAATATTATGAATAAAATAAATAAGGTATCATTTAATTTTCAATTAAGCGATTTTCTGGAGTCAGACGCAGAGTTTATCCCTATTGTTGAAGATGACGATTATCAACAATTGATGGATGAAGAGAAGGTTCCTGATGTAATTCCCATACTTCCACTAAGAAATACAGTGCTTTTTCCGGGGGTGATATTTCCCATATCCATCGGAAGGGAGAAATCATTGCAGCTGGTGAGAGACGTTCAAAAGTCTAAAGGAGTGTTGGGTGCAGTCTGTCAAAAGGATCATAAAACTGAAGATCCGTTACCAGATGATCTCTACAGAGTAGGAACCATTGCCCGTGTTTTGAAAATTCTGGAACTGCCCGATGGATCCACTTCTGTTATTATACAAGGCAGAAAGCGTTTTCAGTGGCATGAAATAGTTTCAGATACGCCTTATTTTACCGGAAAAGTCTCTTTACTTGATGAAGTAAAGCCTGAGGGAGACGAGAAGCGTGAGTTTGAGGCGATAGTAGGATCTTTGAAAGATCTATCCATGCGAATAATCAAAGGCTCTTCCAATATTCCCCCGGAGGCATCTTTTGCCTTAAAAAACATTGATAGTCCTGCGTTTTTGATAAACTACATTGGAGCGAACAGTGAAATTAAGATTTCCGAAAAGCAACGTGTTTTGGAAACCAACGACCTGAAGAAGCGGGGGCTTCTGTTGGTAGAGCATCTTGTACGGGAGGTTCAGTTGGTTGAGATTAAAAACGACATCCAATCAAAGGTTAAGATTGACATTGACCAGCAGCAGAGAGAGTATTTGTTACAGCAACAAATGAAAACCATTCAGAATGAACTGGGTGCCAGTCCAATTGAGCAGGCTGCTAAAGAGTTGGAAGCGGCTTCCAAAAAGAAAAAATGGTCAAAAGAGGTTACCGAAGTTTTTAAAAAGGAGTTGGATAAACTGCGCAGATTAAATCCTGCTTCGGGTGAGTATTCGGTACAGCATAACTATTTGCAAACCATGATTGACTTGCCCTGGGAGCAATATACCAAAGATGTTTTTGACTTAAAAAAAGCCCAACGAATTCTTGATCGTGATCATTTTGGTCTCGATAAGGTAAAGGAGCGGATTCTTGAACATCTGGCTGTGCTTAAGCTAAAGGGAGATTTAAAATCACCCATTCTTTGTCTGTATGGCCCACCCGGAGTGGGTAAAACCTCGTTGGGAAAATCGGTTGCAGAGGCTCTTGGCCGACAATATGTCAGAATGTCGCTTGGTGGATTACATGATGAATCAGAAGTACGTGGGCACCGTAAAACTTATATAGGTGCCATGCCCGGACGAATTATTCAGAATATTAAAAAAGCAGGGTCTTCCAATCCTGTGTTTATTCTTGATGAGATTGATAAAATAAGCAGTAGCTTTCATGGAGATCCGGCTTCGGCATTGCTGGAGGTACTGGATCCCGAGCAAAATAGCAATTTTCATGATAACTTTCTGGATGTGGATTACGATTTGTCCAAAGTGATGTTCATTGCAACGGCTAATACCCTGAATTCCATTTCGGCTCCATTGCTGGATCGGATGGAATTAATAAGCGTTACCGGGTATATCGTTGAAGAGAAAGTTGAAATTGCCAGACAGCACCTAATCCCCAAGCAGTTGGCCAATCATGGTGTTCCCAAGAACATGGTAACACTAAATAAAAAGGTTTTAACCTACTTGATAGAGAATTACACACGGGAGTCGGGAGTTCGTCAACTCGACAAGGTGTTGGCGCAGCTTTTCAGAAAAATTGCACTTAAAATTGCTTCGGATGAGGAGGTGAAGAAAAGTCTGACCATGGCCGATTTGAGAGAGTATCTTGGTGTGGAAAAATATTCCAGAGACAGTTGGGAGAAGGATGTGCCCCCCGGAGTAGTAACAGGTCTGGCATGGACAGCAAGCGGAGGAGATATCTTGTTTGTAGAAAGCAGTCTGAGCAAAGGTAAGGGGAATCTGACACTTACCGGAAATTTGGGTGACGTGATGAAGGAGTCTGCAGTATTGGCTCTGGAATATATTAAATCGCATGCTGAGGAATTGAAAATTGATTCCGTCATTGCAGAGCAGAATAACATTCACGTTCATGTTCCCGAAGGAGCCATCCCAAAAGATGGCCCTTCAGCAGGTGTTACGATGGTTACCTCAATGGCTTCCATTTTTACCGGACGACCGGTAAAACCGCGGGTTGCGATGACCGGAGAAATCACTCTTAGGGGAAAAGTTCTTCCCGTTGGGGGAATCAAGGAGAAAATACTTGCAGCCAAAAGGGCAGGCATTCTGGAGATCATTCTATCGAAAGACAACCAGAAAGATGTAAATGAAATTAAGAACATCTATGTTGAAGGTTTAACATTTCATTATGTTGAAAACATAATGAACGTTTTGGAACTGGCTCTGAAATAATGCTGTAGCGCATAAACAAAAAAGAGCAGTCATTCGATATGACTGCTCTTTTTGTATTTACTACTATATTAAGTTTAGCTAACAGATATCTTTTCTTCAATTCTGCAGGATTGATCGAACTTTTCAATCAGATTTTCCATGTCAGGTGTAAGTCTGGTGAGTGCTCTCTTTATAAAAGCCTTTGGAATGTGTTTGAAATAAGCCTGAGCCAGAGCTCCGGTAATAGAAGCAATGGTATTGGCCGGACCACCTATGTAGATTGCCAGTCTTACTGCCTCCTCAAAATCAGAAGCTTCAAAAAAAGCTGATAGTGCTGGGGGAACAGGCGTTATTAAGGGTTGTCCACTTTTAATATGTTCTTTCCAGTAAGAGGTCTTCAAGTTAAGATCGTATTCGAAATGAGCCGATACATAAGATTTAATGTCTTTGCGGGTGGCCCCGTTAAATGCCATGTAAACAGATACAGCCGTGGCTTGAGCTGCCGCAATTCTTTCTGGCACATTATGAGTTACAATGGTGGATATTTCAGCTTCGTGGAGAGCTTCTTCCATACTTTGCGCCAGAAATCCGATAGGACTAATTCTTCTGGCAGCTCCATCGCCTTTGCTTATATATGGATTGCCCTGATCTGATTTGACCCACTCCAGGAAGTCTTTGCGATAACCTGCATTGGGATGCTTCAGCACCCAATTTACTATCGACTGTTTATAATCATATCCATGCAATACCGAATCGGCAGTGGCAAGTGTTAAGACCGTGTCATCCGTAAATTCTGATGTTGGCCTGAACAGTTGAAAATCTGTATCAGCCAAGTCAGAATTTTTGAATGCAGATCCAATGATGTCTCCAATAATTGCTCCTTTCATGTTGTTGATGCTTATGTTTAGGTGTGTGTGATGTGTGTTTACAGAGGACGAATATCAAAAGTAATTGTCAGAATATCAAATTTTTTTGATCTTGTGTTCAAGTAGGATTAAGATGAATTCTGTTTCTCTCCCTGCTATAATGCATAAAAACAAGAAGATAGAGCTTGTACGTAATAGTTGTTTAAAACAATCTGTTTTGATAAAATGCAATATTTAGTTGATTAGAATAGGTATAGTTATGTTTAAAATGATATAGGTTAGTATGAAAAGTTCGAAATATGTAATTTCAATTTAGAGTATATATGACTGATATAATTCAAAATTAACTTTATTATTTATTAAAGTTTGGCGATTAAGATGTTCTGGACGAAAAGTTTAAGTTTGAAAAAGTATAGAATTATGATAAAAAGGATTTGCATGTGGCTTTATATTATAATCAAGAATCTTATGCCTGATGTTTTTTCAAATATAGTTGGGTTTCTGTTGATGAAAGCCATTAGATACGCTATATAGAATATGCAGATTCTGAATTTTTATTTATTTGGAGAGGCTGATTGCTTTAAAGAATAGTAATACTATAGCGCGTTGGGATTGGAAATCATAAAAAGTCATTATATTTGAAATCAAGGAACTTGTTTTTTAATATTCTATGAGCGAATCATCTGTGTAGGTGTTTTGAAACAGATTTAATTGACCCGGATGATGTTTGTTATTGCCAACAGCAATGAGAATTCTTTATGAGCTAATTATCAAAATTTGGCGGCACGGGGAATCATTTTTTCGATGAATGGTGAGACCTGTGCTGTAAATTTGAAAATTCCCTGAGCGAAAATATAAATATGTTCAGTGAAGCGAATCGAGTCTCGAAGCATTGGAACGAGTTCCATCCCGAGTACTCGGGATTAAAATACAAATTATAGAGTATATGAAAGATGTTGTGAAGTACCTTGCGCTGGTAGCAATTTTAATTGCCGGAGGCTTTTTAGTCTGGTATTTTCGATCCGTCTTTTTCTTCATCTTGATCTCAGCTGTACTTTCATTAATTGCGCGACCATTGTTTGATCAATTTAAACGCATCCATGTTGGCAGAAAGCATTTGAGTAATGGTTTAGCGGCTCTGCTTACTGTACTAGTCATTTGGGTTTTGATAATTACATTTTTCCGTTTCACAATTCCATTGATCGGAAGTGAACTTCAATACTTATCTAATGTAGACATAACTCAGGTATTTGATAGGGCCACCCAATTGCTTCATGAGGCATTACAACCCTATCGTGAATCAAATGCTACCATCGTTGTTGCGTTGGAAGATCAATTAAGGGAAGCTGCAGCAGCTCTGTTGGACATGAATCGTATTAGAGAGACTGCTTCCGGAATTGTCAGCTTTTTTGGAGGCTTATTTGTGGCTGCTTTCGCAATTACTTTTATCACATTTTTCTTTCTAAAAGAGGAAGGTCTGCTTTTAAGATTGCTGATGATGGTTATTCCTGATGAATATGAAGCGGGTTTGCGACATGTGTTAGATTCTGTAAGATACCTGCTTCGTCGATACTTTCTGGGAGTCCTAATTCAGGTGTTTTTAATTTGCTTTCTGGTTACGTCAGGCTTTTTGTTGCTTGGTTTTAATTTCAATCATGCATTGACTATTGGTCTGGTCAGTGGACTCTTGAATATAATTCCATATGTTGGGCCGTTAATTGGCGCCTTCTTTGGAATTGTTACGGGAATAATTATTTACCTTCAAATCCCTTTACCTTTATCTCTTCTCGCTTTAATGGGATGGATTGCCTTAATTTATTCTCTGGTTCAATTAACAGATAATATGGTGTTTCAGCCGGTAATTTTCTCGAATAGTGTAAAGGCACATCCGTTAGAGATTTTTATTGTAATTATGATGGCTGGCTATCTTTCAGGTATTCTGGGAATGTTTTTGGCCATCCCCGTTTATACGATCGTTCGCGTGATTGGACGTGAATTCTTCTATAACTATAAAGTTGTTAAAAAGTTAACAGATGGATTAAGACAGAATTCTCAGTAGGATTGAAGAGTGTCTGTAAATAGTGATCGACTGTACGTCTGTCCAAACCCATCAGGGGTTTGGGTTAGAATGAAAGACAGTTTATACTTTACTTATCAAAAGAACCACCAGGTTATTTAATTCATAAGTGGTGCGATTGGCAATGGATTAATGATTCTCTCCTCGATTGTCAAACGCAGTTGAAATTGCCTATATTATTATTGATTCAGACAAATCAGATTTTTAGTTTAATCTCTGAGTTGTTATAATTGTAATAGTTACTATATTTAAACAATCAAAATATTTTGAATGATTTCTTAATTTTTTCTTGTTTTTCAAAAAAGTAGCAATTACTTTTATAAAATTATTTCAATGTATACATTTCATGTCTGAAGAAGATCTGTTTGTAACATTTCAGAGATCTTATAATCTGGAGTAATGATCACATTATAAGAGATGTATATCATGAAGATGGCCAAAGGGAATCGGGGTGACTTATAACCAGTAAGTAAAACATTTTTGGCAGGGTGTAATCTTTAAAATAAATTTGATTTCCCCTGTTAAAAAAACAATGTATTATATTATAACAAATTAAATAGAAGAAATTATGCTTAAACATCTTGAGGTTTGGTTTGTAACAGGAAGTCAACATTTATACGGGCCAAAAACCCTTGAACAGGTTGCTTCAAATTCTACTGCCATTGCAGCAGCTTTAAATGAATCAGCTCATATACCTGTTAAAATTGTATATAAGCCGGTTGTTAAAACTGCGGAAGAAATTCTGAATGTGTGTATAGAAGCTAACAATGCAAAGAACTGTCTGGGACTCATCACCTGGATGCACACATTTTCGCCTGCGAAAATGTGGATATCTGGTCTGATGTCTTTACAGAAGCCTTTTTTACATCTTCATACTCAGTATAACCAAGATCTTCCCTGGTCAGAAATCGATATGGATTTCATGAATTTGAACCAGGCAGCCCATGGCGACAGAGAGTTTGGTTTTATTGGTAGCCGTCTAAGAATTCAACGTAAAGTTGTAGTAGGCCATTGGTCTGAAGAGGGTGTTCAAAAAAGAATCGGAACCTGGACTCGTGCAGCAGCAGGCTGGAATGAGCTACGTAACTTAAAAGTCGCCCGATTCGGAGACAACATGAGAAATGTTGCAGTAACAGAAGGTGATAAAGTTGAAGCGCAAATCCGTCTGGGTTTCACCGTTCATGGATATGGAATTGGTGATCTTGTAAAGGAAGTTAATGCTGTTTCTGAGTCTGATATAACCAAATTGGCAGAGGAGATTGAAGCTAAGTACGATGTTGTGCCAGAACTTCGAAAAGGAGGAGCGAAACATGATTCGTTACGTGAATCAGCAAAAATAGAGATCGGACTGCGTACTTTCCTTGAAAAGGGAGGTTTTAAAGCTTTTGCCGATACATTTGAAGACCTGAATGGTTTAGAGCAGTTACCGGGATTTGCCGTACAGCGTCTGATGGCTGATGGATACGGCTTTGGTGCAGAAGGCGACTGGAAAACCGCCGCACTTGTAAGAGCAATGAAAGTTATGGCCACAGGATTGGAAGGCGGTACTTCGTTTATGGAAGATTACACTTATGACTTTAATCCATCAGGAGCAAAAGTATTGGGTGCGCATATGCTTGAGGTTTGTGAGTCAATTGCGGAAAACAAACCAAAAGTTGAAATTCATCAATTGGGAATTGGTGGAAAAGCCGATCCGGTGCGTTCAACGTTTACTGTTCGTCCAGGCAGTGCAATCAATGCATCTATTATGGATATGGGTAACCGTTTCCGTCTTGTTGTTAATGAGGTTGAAGTTGTGCCACTGGATGCTCCTATGCCAAAATTACCTGTTGCCAGTGCGCTATGGGTTCCAAAGCCAAACCTGGAAGTAGGTGCAGGTGCATGGATTCTGGCGGGAGGTGCACACCACACATCCTTTAGCCAGGTTATTACGGCGGAGTGTATGGAAGACTTTGCAGAAATGGCAGGCATAGAGTTTCTGTTAATCGACGATAAAACGACCATTTCAGATTTTAAAAAGGAATTGAAGTGGAATGATTTATTCTACCATCTTAGTAAAGGTATTTAACTTCATGCTAGCAGGTAAGTCAGACATAATTTTAGTCTCAGCTTACCTGTTTTAGTTCTAAAAATGTTTTTTATGAATGCGGGATTTACAACAATTGATTATCTGATTTTCGGAGCATACGCTGCTCTTATTATGGGAATCGGTCTTTGGATTTCACGAACAAAAAAGGGAGAGGAAAAGGATTCCAAGGATTATTTTTTAGCAGGAGGAACATTATCATGGTGGGCTATTGGAGCCTCCTTGATTGCTGCAAATATTTCTGCTGAACACTTTATTGCGATGTCCGGGTCTGGTTATGCAATTGGACTTGGGATGGCTGCATATGAATGGATTGCTGCCATTGTATTGATATTGGTTGCCAAGTATTTGCTTCCCCAAATGCTGGATAAAAAGATATTTACCATGCCCCAGTTCGCCAGAGAAAGATACGGCTCTGGTGTAAGTTTCTTTTTCTCGTTTTTTTGGCTGTTGGTTTATGTATTTGTTAACCTGACGTCTGTTGCCTGGCTTGGAGCCCTTGCCATGAATCAGATTCTGGGGGTTCCAATTCTTTATGGAGTTCCGGGATTGTTGATATTTGCCGGAGTCTACTCCATATACGGAGGTATGAAATCAGTTGCATGGACAGACATTGTACAAGTGTTTTTCCTAATCTTTGGAGGACTTATCACTGCATGGTTTGCTTTGGATGCGGTAGCCGGTGATGGAAAATCTGCTTTTGAAGGTTTCAGGGTTGTTCTTAATCAGATTAGAGGAAGTGAGTCAGACACTCACTTTAATATGATTATTAGTGATTCTGAAGGTACTCGTGATTCTTTTCTGAATCTGCCGGGTCTGGCCGTTATATTTGGTGCCATGTGGCTTACCAATATTGGTTACTGGGGTTTTAATCAATTTATCATTCAAAAAGGATTGGCTGCTAAAAACCTTAAGGAAGCCAAACGTGGATTGCTCTTTGCGGCATATCTAAAAATTTTAATTCCAATTATTGTTATTATACCAGGTATAACTGCATATGTCATACATGGGATGTCTGTAGAGACAGCTGATGGGTCTTTGGCATTTATCAACCAGATGGGCGATTCAACACTTCTGGCTGGTGAGGTTGCTATTTCAGATGATGCCTATCCATGGCTTCTTAGAAATTTTGCACCTATTGGTATCAGGGGTCTGGCCTTTGCTGCATTGGTTGCTGCAGTAATTTCTTCTCTTGCATCCTTGCTGAACTCTACATCCACCATCTTTACGCTTGATATATATAAAACTTTGATCAACAAGAATGCAAGTGAGCGCCAGCTGGTTCGTATCGGACGTTTTGCTGCTTTCGTTGCTCTTGCTATTGCCATTGTGGCTGCGCGACCTTTATTAGGTGGACTTGATCAGGCATTTCAGTATATCCAGGAATATACAGGGTTTATTTATCCTGGGGTAGTAGCAGTGTTTGGTATGGGAGTTTTGTGGAAAAGAGCGACCAACCGGGCTGCATTGTGGACAACCATTGCAACCATTCCAACCGGTATTCTGATGAAACTAGCTTTGCCTGATTTGCCCTGGATGATACGCATGGGTTATGTATTTATCATATTGGTTGGTTTGTCAATTACTTTGGTGTTGACCGACAAACATAAAGTGAAAGCAACTCCTATGAGCCCTGAAAACATTAGAAAGCAAATGAACGCCGGACATGTTTTTGCAGTTCTTGCCAGTATTACCTTTATTGCCGGAATTTTATGGGGAACCAATCTGTTTGGCATGGGTATGCTGCACCTGGGATTTAATTCAATATTTATGACCACAGCTATGATGACGTTTTTAGCTGTTATTATGTATACAAATGCTAAAAGCACTTTGCAGGATGATAAAGCATATGATTTCAATCCGGACATAATAAAGACCGATAAGGTGTTCTTTACTATGGCCATGGGAATTGTGGTAATCATTGTTGCCCTTTATGCTTATTTCTGGTAAATTGAGATAAGCCAATTATTCTGAAACTGCGTGGATTGAACAGTAATGACAATCCATGCAGTTCTTAATTTGATTAAAGAGGCGATCTTAGGAAGTGAAGAGTTTTGAATCAACTTTATGAGTGGGTTTAAAGTTTAAACAGGTGATTGTAAACTTACTTAAAGCAAATGTTATGCTTGAAAAATTGAAACAAGATGTGTGTAAAGCCAATCTTGATCTTGTAAAATATGGATTGGTTATTTTTACATGGGGAAATGTAAGTGCTATCGACAGAAAAAGCGGACTTGTGGTGATAAAGCCAAGTGGAGTAGAATATGATAACATGACCCACGACCAAATGGTAGTGCTGGATTTGGAGGGGAACATTGTGGAAGGAAACTTACGGCCTTCAAGTGATACTCCTACACATCTGGAACTATACAAAGCATTTCCTGAAATCGGAGGCATTGTCCATACGCATTCGACCTACGCCACTGCGTGGTCGCAGGCCGGGAAGGATTTGCCAATTGTTGGAACTACGCATGCCGATTATTTTGCGGGGGATATTCCTTGTACACGGGATATGACAGAGAAGGAAGTTACAGGAGGTGCATATGAAAAGGAAACCGGTACTGTTATCATTGAGAAATTTAGTGAGATTAATCCGATGCACATTCCAGGAGTGTTGGTGAAAAATCATGCACCATTCACCTGGGGGAAAGATGCACATGATGCAGTACATAATAGTGTTGTATTGGAGCAGATTGCAAAAATGGCGTTTGTAGCAAAGTCTGTAAATCCAAATATGTCTATGAATCCGCTTCTAACAACCAAACATTTCGAACGTAAGCATGGAGCAAACGCCTATTATGGGCAGAAGTAACCGATAAAAAATTAAAAGATAGGAAAATGTCAAAGAAATATGTAATTGGTCTGGACTATGGTTCCGATTCAGCGAGAGCTGTTATCGTGGATGCCCTTTCCGGAGACGAAATTTCCACATCAGTAAAACATTACCCAAGGTGGGTTGAAGGTAAGTTTTGTGATCCTGCCAAGGATCAGTATAGGCAACATCCTCTTGATTACATTGAGGTAATGGAATTTATTATTAAAGACTCCTTAGCAAAAGCAGGAGCCGGAGTTGCTGAAAATGTTGTAGGGATCTCATTTGATACCACCGGAAGTACACCCGTATTTGTTGATAAATCTGGAACACCTTTAGCATTGTTGCCCCAGTTTGCCGAGAATCCAAATGCCATGTTTGTACTTTGGAAAGATCATACTGCTGTTAAAGAAGCTGCAGAAATAAATGAGCTTTGCAAAAAGTGGGAGATAGATTACACGGCTTACGAAGGAGGAATTTACTCTTCAGAGTGGGTTTGGGCTAAGGCTTTGCATGTTTTACGCGAAGACAAAGCTGTACGCGAGGCTGCTTATTCGTGGATAGAGCACTGTGATTGGATGCCTGCCTTAATTACCGGTAAACAAAAACCAGAAGAAGTGGTGCGCAGTCGTTGTGCAGCAGGGCATAAGGCTATGTGGTTGGAGAAGTGGGATGGTTTGCCATCTGAGGAATTTCTAACTGCTTTGGATCCTATTTTGGCTGGATACCGTCAAAGATTATTCCGCGAGACTTACACCAGTGATGTAAAAGTTGGAAACCTTACTGAAGAGTGGGCAAAAAGATTAGGACTTAACACCAACGTTGCCGTTGGTGTGGGTGCATTCGACTGCCATATGGGTGCTGTAGGAGGAGAAGTTACCCCCAATGTTCTTGCTCGTGCCATCGGAACTTCCACTTGTGACATCATGATTGCTCCATATGAGCAGATCGGGGACAAACTGATTGCTGGTATTTGCGGTCAGGTTGATGGATCAGTTATTCCGGGCTATGTTGGCTTGGAAGCCGGACAATCGGCTTTTGGTGATATTTATGCATGGTTTAAAAAGGTAGTGGCTTGGCCTTTGGAGAATATTCTCGCCGAAACCTCTATTGTTGACGCCGAAACCCGCGAAAAACTTATTGAAGAGAGTGTAAACGCTATAATTCCAAAACTTGCTGAGGAAGCAATTAAGATTCCGGTTGAGGAATCTACCATCATTGCTGTTGATTGGATGAATGGTCGTCGAACCCCTGATGCAAGTCAGGAAGTTACCGGTTCCATAGCAGGACTTAAACTGGGATCATCTGCACCCCGTATTTTCCGTGCCTTGGTAGAAGCCACAGCTTTCGGATCAAAAGCGATTGTTGACAGGTTTGCTCGTGAGGGTGTTGAAATTAAAGAAATAATTGGTTTGGGCGGTGTGGCTAAGAAATCTCCTTTCGTGATGCAAACTCTTGCCGATGTTTTAAATATGCCAATTAAAGTTGCCAGAACTGAACAGACCTGTGCATTTGGAGCGGCCATGTTTGCTTCGGTGGTGGCAGGAGTATATGAAAAAGTTGAAGATGCTCAAAAAGCAATGGGTAAAGGTTTCGAACAAACCTACTATCCAAATGCAGCTAATTCTCAGAAATATGATGAGATATACAGAAAATATCAAAAATTAGGAGAGTTCACCGAGAAATCTCTTTAGTTATTTGATTAAAAATTGTTTAAAAATCCCCGTTCGATGACGGGGATTTTTTTTATTCTTGAATCAAACGATTTCTGTCTCCTAAAAACAATGCAAACAATACTGTTGCTTAACTGTTTAAAACATATTTATTTAAGATTTAATCACCTACCACACCCTACCAGTAGGTTTTGTTGTGAAAAAACGTTTTCTTTGTGAAGTGTCACTCATTCGAATACTTAAGTTTAGTTAAATAAATTACAGAAAAACAGGTTTTTCAACTATTAAAGCATTATTATGATGGAAAAAATTGAAAAGATTCTTGAGAAGTTAAATATTGATGAAAATCCCTTTCTTAAGGAATTATATGGCGAAGACGCTGCTGTATTGAAGATGCAGGCTGGTCGTTACGCTTCACTTATCAATGAGTTTAAAACTACATTTAATGCAAATGAAGCAATGCTGTTCAGTTCTCCTGGAAGAACTGAAATAGGCGGTAATCATACCGACCATAATTTTGGGCGGGTACTTGCTGGTGCTGTAAACCTTGATAATATTGCAGTTGCTGCTCCGAATGGAACAAATATCATACGTATCCTCTCCAAAGGATATCCGCAGTTTGAGGTTGATTTGTCAGATTTGTCGCCGAATGAGAAGGAATTCTTTACTTCAGGATCACTTATAAAGGGGACTTGCGCGAAAATGAAAGAGCTTGGTTTTGAGATTGGAGGCTTCAATGCTTGCATAGACGGCGGAGTTCCCAAAGGATCCGGTTTGAGTTCTTCCGCTTCATTTGAAGTGCTTATAGGAGCAATCATAAGCCATTTATTTAATAATGGGAAGTTGGATCCTGTTCAGAATGCCATCATAGGGCAATATTCAGAGAATACATACTTTGGTAAACCATGTGGCCTTATGGATCAAACGGCTTGTTCCGTAGGAGGACTTGTTACCATCGATTTTGAAGATCCTGCCAATCCCCTGGTAAAGAAAGTGAATTTTGATTTTACTTCAACCGGATATGCTCTGGTGATTACAGATACAGGAGGAAATCACGCTGATTTGAATGACGAATATGCTTCCATACCAGTTGAAATGAAATCAATAGCTCAACACTTTGGTGCTGATGTGCTTCGGAAAGTATCGATGGAGAAGGTGCTTGGCGCCATTCCGGAAATTCGCAAAAAGATAAGTGACAGAGCCGTATTAAGAGCCATTCATTTCCTGGGTGATAATGAAAGAGTTGTTGACCAGGTTTCTGCCCTGGAAAAAAATGATTTTGCCTCTTTTCTAAAGATGGTGGTGGATTCAGGTTATAGTTCGTATATGTATAACCAGAATATCTTTCCGGTGAATAACATAGAGGAGCAGGGAGTCTCCTTAGGTTTGGCTTTAAGCAACCTGGTGCTTAAAGACGAAGGTGCATGGCGGGTACATGGCGGTGGTTTTGCAGGTACCATCCAGGCTTTTGTTCCGAAAAATCTATTGGATAAATATGTGACAACGCTTGAGTCTGTTTTTGGGGAAGGAGCCTGTCATAAATTGTTTATTAGGCAAAAAGGAGCTGTTAAGGTGGATCTTTAGCAAAATTATCATAAAGAATCGCTATATTGTGATAGCGTTTGCTGCTGGAAGTGCTATTATTTGTGATTGCAGATGGGTCTACTTTCCCTTGGATCTGCTTCGCTTATTCCTGTAAAATTTTGGCTAGTTGACGAAAGCATTAGAAAAATAGTGATTATAAAACGAGCCATGTAGAGCGTTTTGACACACAGAAGAATCGAAGATCCGCGTAGCCAATGATTATTTGGCGAGTTCTCCCGAGGCTTCGGGATGGAATAACAAATTTTATACACATATGAAACGAGCCATGAGAAAAAGTTCTCACACAGGAGGATGATTATTGGCGAGTTCTCCCGAGGCCTCGGGAGCCTATAAAAAACAAATTATAAACAGATGAAAACATTTGATATCATTAAAGAAGAACTGTTTGAAGCAACAGTTAATGGAAAGAAAACAAGTTTGTTTACCCTTCGCAACAAGAATGGTTTGGTTGCTCAAATTACCAACTTTGGGGCAACAATCGTAAGCATATATGCCCCAAATAAAAAGGGTGAGTTTGCTGATGTAGTACTTGGCTTTGACAATGTAGAAGATTACATCAATGGTAATGGATCATACATGGGCGTAATTTGCGGCCGTTGTGCCAACAGAATTGCCAATGGAAAGTTCGAGTTAGAAGGCAAGGTATACAATATGGCCGTTAATAATGGTCCAAACCATTTACACGGTGGAGTAACAGGCTTCAATAAAGTGGTATGGGATGTTGAGAGTCTGTCGGAAAATAAGGTTGTATTAACTTATTTCTCTGTGGATGGAGAAGAGAATTATCCGGGTAATGTTACTGCTAAAGTTACATATACGTTAACAGAGGAGAATGAGCTGGTGTTGGATTATGAAGCATCTACAGATAAAACCACTTTGGTCAATTTTGCCAGCCATTCATATTTCAATCTGGGCGGTGAGGGTTCAGGAAAAACATTGGATCATCAGTTGATGATTAATTCTGATTATTATACCCCTGTTGATGATACATCGATACCAACCGGAGAAATTCTGAAAGTTACTGGTACTCCAATGGATTTTTCAAGGGCAAAGTCCATCGGGGAGGATCTGTTTAAAGAAGATGTGCAATTGAAGAATGCTGGTGGATATGATCATAATTGGATTTTAAAAAACAGAGTTGGAGAAATTGGTTTGGCTGCTGTTGCGCATGATCCTGCAAGTGGAAGGGTAATGGAGATTCATACAACTCAGCCCGGTATACAGTTCTATTCCTCAAACTGGATGGAAAATGAGAAGGGAAAACATGGAAATATTTATAATAAGCATGAAGGTTTCTGCCTTGAAACCCAACATTTCCCTGATTCAATAAATCATGCACATTTCCCTTCGGTTATTCTAAAACCCGGAGAGGTTTACAAGCACTCCTGTATTCACAGGTTTCTGACGAAGTAGAATATATCGGATATGAATCAAAGATAAACACTGATTGCTTCTGGAATTAAAGCAGTCAGTGTTTTTTTTATTCCTACATAATGGCTCTTGAGGTGGTTTTAGTCTCTTTGCAATACCAAAGCCTCCTGCAAATCTATTCGTCTTCCATTCTTTGTAGCTATTATAAAAGCATCGTTAAAGCCCATTCTGACTATCTCCTGTCTGAACTTTTCTGCATTGTTAAAATCCTCAAAAAGTCCAACTGTATATTGATTAATGGCTTCAAAGGAATACTGGTTAAGAGATACCAGGTTTAGTGTGAATTCTGAGAGGTTTATAGAAGTAAATGCACCAATTTGAACGCTGAACAGGATTCCGTTTTCAGGAATAGGTATTTTAATCAGGCTTTCTATGGGAGGTATGGATTCTTCGTCACGAAATTCTGTAACTCTGATAGTATCTCTGATTACGATGGTTTCCTGACGGATGGAGTCGCTTCCGGCGGGCCATTGTATCACATTGAAGAGAAGCAGCATCAGGAAGAACAGAAAGAAAAAGAAAAGCTGAAAGATGGTCCATTTTTTTAATCTTTGATATTTTGCAGACTGTCTCTTAGAGTTAGATTTTAATCTAATTATTTCCTTTTCCAGCGCTGATGCTCTGGTGTTTCCACCTGATTCAATAGGATTTGTCTCTTTGTCCTCCATGCGTACCGGATATTTTGATCATAAAAATAGCAATTATTTTATTGATTGGTATGATTTCAAAATATTTATATAGGTTTGGGGCCCAACTGCCGTTGCATCTGCAGTAACTTTGGCTAATTTGTAATATGATTCTCTTTCGGCTAATTTTTCTTTTATGAATTCCAATAACTCATCATCACTTTTGTTAGATATAAGTGGACGATTGGTTTTAGCCGGTTTTAGCCGGTCTCTTAAACCTTCAGCACTGAGTTGAAGGTAAATGGTTAAACCTGCCTGATTCATGGCCTCCATGTTTTTGTGAAAACATGGAGCACCTCCACCTGTAGCTATTATTACATTTTCCATGGATGTGGTTTCGGCAACGGCTTCAGACTCCAGTTGCCTGAAATAATCCTCACCATGCGTTTGAAAAACATCAGGAATGGACATTCCTGATTTCTTTTCAATGAAATCATCCAAGTCAATAAAATCCCATTGAACTTCTTTTGCCAGAGATTTTCCTACGGTGGATTTTCCGCATCCCATGAAACCCAGCAGATATACTCTTTTAAACCCCATCATTTAATTATCAAAGATTGACATTTGACCATCAGATTCATCTTGGTTGGAGGAGGCATCGTTCTCATCGGCTTTTTGCTCCTGCTCTAAAGTCTCTTCGGGCTTGTTGAGAGGCTCCAACTCGTTGATTTTTGAAACCTGGTATGTTGTTAGTCTTTTCCCTTTTGCTTTATAGCCTTTTACGTTGATGAATTCCGCCACTTCCACGATGGCCTTTTCGCGGTCTTTGTCCTCACCGCCAAATTTAATTTCCAATCGGGGATAATCCACCTTGGTCATTTTTACCAGATAGGATTTCGCGTTGTCACCAATAAATTTTTGTGGTTTGCTCACCTGCTCTGTCTGGAAGCGCTTAACGTAATGGTAGTTCTGGTCTGCATCAAAATAGACCGCTGACCATACCGTCTCCGGTTTAAATTTCTCAATATAAAGGATGTTGTCCTCATAGTGGTTGCTCAGGTCGAAGTTGGTTTGATAGAACTGGCCGTCGCGGGTGATGACCAGTATTTGGTCATCATTTTGGAATTCGCCTAAATATGAGCCTCTTCCGTCGGTATTCAGACGAAGCACCTCTGGTTCAAACCAAATTTTTCTGCCACCTAAAGTCGACTCGCCTTTCTTTTTAAGGGTTATTTTATGGATATCGTGACGAGTCAGGATGTTACCCATTGCACTACGACCTTTTACAAGAAGCTCTCCCATATCGAATTCGAAAATGAGGTTGCGAATACGTGGACGGGGACGAAGTGTGACCTTTAGTATTTCGGCCTCGCCGTTGGGGTTGGCACTGAAATAAACTACCTCGGAACCTTCGGTGCCGCGGGTCACATTGTACTCTTTATCACGGGTGATTCCTGTGACAGCAAATCGCTTAGCGTATGTGTTTCCACCTTTTCCGTCGCGGTAAGCGACGTTGTATATGGTACGGTTATCGTTTCGCTTAAATACCGCAATGTGGATGATGTTTTTCCCTACAAACGCTTTTTCCTGAACTTTTGTGATGATGTAGCGACCATCCTTATAAAAAATGATGATGTCGTCAATATCGGAACAATCGCAGATGTATTCATCTTTTCTGAGTGCGGTTCCCACAAAGCCATCAGCGCGGTTAATGTAGAGTTTCTCGTTTTTAACCACCACTTTTGTGGCTTCAATGGTTTGGAAGTTGCGCAACTCAGTTTTACGCGGATATTTAGAGGCGTATTGCTTTTTCAATCGCTTATAGTAGTCGATGGAGTAGGGGATGATGTTTTGCAAATTGTACTCCACCTGCTCAAGTTCCTCTTCGATGGATACAATGTATTCATCGGCCTTGTTGGAATCGAAACGTGATATACGTTTGATTTTTATTTCAGTTAATTTAATGATATCATCGCGTGTGACATCTCTTTTAAGCTTTGGCTTAAAAGGTTCCAAACCATGGTCTATGGTTTGGATAATGGCCTCGTATGTGGTACACTCCTCAATGCGTTGGTAAATTTTGTTCTCTATGAAAATCTTCTCTAAAGAAGCCATGTGCCATGCTTCTTCCAGCTCGTCCTTTCTGATTTCCAATTCACGAGTCAACAAATGAACGGTATGGTCTGTATTGGATCTCAGTATTTCGGAAACTCCAATGAAACACGGCTTGTTATCGCGGATTACGCAAGCATTAGGAGAAATAGACACCTCACAATCGGTGAAAGCATAGAGGGCATCAATTGTTTTGTCGGGTGATGCACCAGCCGGTAAATGCACCTGTATCTCAACGTTTTCGGCCGTATTATCATCTATCTTTCTGATTTTAATTTTGCCCTTTTCTACCGCTTTTAAAATCGATTCAATGAGTGTTGTGGTGTTTTTGCCGAATGGGATGTCTGAAATAATAAGGGTTTTGGCATCGAGTTTTGCTATTTTGGCTCGTACCTTAACTGCTCCACCGCGTATCCCGTCGTTATACCTTGCAACATCCATCATACCGCCGGTGGGGAAATCGGGATACAACTCAAATGGTTGATTCTTGAGATATCCAATGGAAGCATCAATGAGCTCCTGAATGTTGTGTGGTAAAATTTTAGAGGCCAATCCCACCGCAATTCCCTCTACGCCTTGTGCCAACAAAAGAGGAAACTTAACCGGAAGCGTTATGGGTTCCTTGTTTCTTCCATCGTAAGTGGGTTTCCATTCGGTGGTTTTTGGGTTAAAAACCACTTCGTGGGCAAACTTTGTCAGCCTGGCTTCGATGTAGCGGGGGGCAGCAGAACCATCTCCCGTGAAAATATTACCCCAGTTTCCCTGTGTGTCAATCAGTAACTCTTTTTGACCAATCTGTACCATGGCATCACCTATGGAAGCATCCCCGTGAGGGTGAAACTGCATGGTGTGGCCAATGATGTTGGCCACTTTATTGTAACGTCCGTCATCCAAACGACGCATGGCATGTAAAATGCGACGCTGAACCGGCTTTAGTCCATCGTTGATGTGCGGAACAGCTCTCTCCAAAATCACATAGGATGCGTAATCAAGAAACCAGCTTTTATACATCCCTTGCAGCGGAGTGATTTTTGGTGCTTCCTCCGGAGTTTGGTTGCTGTTGTCTTGATCTTTTGACTCGTTCTCGTCGAATGTTTTTTCGTTATCCATCTTGGCGGTTATGTTTTTTGATCAACATCTTAAAAGAGTTTTAGATTTAAGAAATAGAGACCAGTAGATTATGTTTCTCGAAATTTTATTTTGCTGGTCTGTTTTCTCTCTATCATTCTAATTATATGGTTTAAAGATCCTGATTTTTATAAATGTTAAAGCATCTCTTCATCGACAATCAGATTGTCGATGATAAAATTTTGGCGATCAGGTGTATTTTTTCCCATGTAAAAGTCAAGCAGTTCTTTTGCTGCATCTTCTTTTTTCATCCTTACCTGATCGAGCCTCATATCTTTTCCAATAAAATGCTTAAACTCATCGGGTGAAATCTCTCCCAATCCCTTAAACCTTGTGATTTCAGGGTTTGATCCCAGGCTTTTGATTGCTTTAATTCTCTCTTCTTCAGTATAGCAATATCGGGTCTCTTTTTTGTTTCTTACTCTGAAAAGCGGCGTTTGTAAGATGTATAAATGTCCGTTTTTTACCAATTCGGGGAAAAACTGAAGAAAGAAGGTAATGAGCAGCAACCTGATGTGCATTCCGTCTACGTCGGCATCGGTAGCTATGATAACGTGATTGTACCTCAGCGTTTCCAGTCCTTCCTCAATGTTAAGCGCTGCCTGAAGAAGATTGAACTCTTCATTTTCGTAAACAATCTTTTTGGTTAAACCGTAGGTGTTGAGGGGTTTCCCTTTCAGACTAAATACTGCCTGACAGGTAACATCCCTTGATTTAGTGATGGATCCGCTGGCCGAATCTCCCTCGGTGATGAAAATGGATGTTTCCAGTTTTCGTTCGGCGTTGGAGTTGTAATGAATGCGGCAATCGCGCAGTTTTTTATTGTGAAGACTGACTTTTTTCGCTCTTTCTCGTGCCAATTTCTGTATGCCGGAAATGGCTTTCCTCTCCTTTTCAGATTCCTGAATTTTTTTATACAGAATGTCGGCGATTTCGCCGTTTTTATGAAGGAAATTATCCAGTTTTTGCTTTAAATAATCGTGAATATAGTTTCTCACCGATGCGCCGCCTTGAACCATATCTTTGGAACCCAGTTTCGTTTTTGTTTGAGATTCAAAAACAGGTTCCTGAATTTTTATGCTCACTGCTGCTACTATACCCTGACGGATATCTGCCACATCAAAGTTTTTATTATAGAATTCCCTGATGGTTTTAACATAGGCTTCCCGGAACGCAATCAAATGCGTTCCTCCCTGTGTGGTATGCTGTCCGTTAACAAAGGTATAGTACTCCTCGCCATACTGACTGGTATGGGTTATGGCCACTTCAAGATCTTCGTCTTTAAGATGAATGATCGGGTAAAGACCGGTATCGGTCATTTTCTCATCAAGAAGATCCAGCAGTCCATTTTTTGAGATGAATGCTTTATCGTTAAAATTTATCGTTAAACCGGTGTTGAGGAATGTGTAGTTTTTCAGAAGATCCTCAATGAACTCTTCACGAAAGGTGAACGATTCAAACACGGTGTCATCTGGTTTAAATTCCAGCAAAGTGCCGTTCGGCTCTTTGGTGGACTCTACCGGAGAATCATTGATGATTTCTCCCTTGCTGAACTCAACGCACTTTGTTTCTCCATCCCTGAAAGCATGCACTTTAAAATTAACCGACAGAGCATTTACAGCTTTTACCCCTACTCCGTTTAGTCCCACAGATTTTTTAAACACGCGGCTGTCGTATTTGGCACCGGTGTTCATTTTTGAAACCACATCAACCACCTTCCCAAGAGGTATTCCGCGGCCAAAATCCCTTACCGAGATATAGCCATCCTGCATGGTTACATTGATTTTTTTTCCAAACCCCATCATGAATTCATCAATGGAGTTATCCATCACCTCTTTTAGCAACACATAAATACCATCGTCTGCATATGAGCCATCGCCGAGTTTTCCGATGTACATACCGGGTCGGCGTCTGATATGTTCTTTCCAGTCAAGCGTTTGAATGGTATCTTCTGAATAATTCTGAATCATTGCGTGCTTCTCCTTTCAGTTAATATTTCATTGGGTATTATATTCGGATTTTGTTAAGGATAGTTCTAAAAAAATCATCCAAATATAACGAAAAGGGAAAACGGTTGGTAATTTCTTTTTCAACAGTTCAATGCAGAATTGTTAAAATTGTTGATATTCAATTGATAATAGCTCTCTTTTTCTTATTATTGTATCATTCAAAATTTAATATCTATTTTAGTTTTATTGCTTTTTATGAAAGTGTTATTTACTTTTATTGTAAGTTTGTAATCACAACACAGAATATTACTTGATTTATTTGGATTCTATGAAGTATAAGGTTGTGGAGAAAGCTAACAGATTATTTGCACTAACGAGAGACAAGTTTCGAGTTGATAGAATTGATCTGTCTTTTTTTCGAATCAGGAATCATTATTTATCTGGTTTAACAAAAATTCGTCATTTCATTATCATTCTATTATCGGTTTCTTTGTTTTCTAGTGGATATGCCTCTAATGTGATATTTCACAATATAAATGATATTCATGGAATCTCTTTAAGGGAGACATCCTCAACTGTCATGGATGACTATGGTTTTGTTTGGGTGGCTTCCAAAATGGGGATTCTTCGTTTAACTAATGATGAGTACCATTTATATACTCTCCCATATGAAACCTCCGATGTTGTACTTGTTCGGTTAATCTATCACGATCTAACTTTATATGCATACACCAACAACGGTCAGGTATTTCGCTACAACCCTGTACTTGACCAATTTGACTTCTATGTTAATTTGGCAGTACTTATGGATTTCCGGTTTTTAAGCATCAGCAATTTAGTAATAGATGTAGACGGAAATTTCTGGTTCGCTTCGGTTGAAGGTTTGGCTAAATACGAGAACGGTGAAATCTCTCTTTTTGATAAATTTACTGATGTCCAATTTATAGAATGGATAGATGATTCAACTCTGGTTGTATCTGCTCAAAATCAATTTGTATTATTTAACATTAAAGATCAGGCAGTCGTATATAAATTGCCAGAATCTCTTACCACCCTTACGAGGATATCTGAACTTTATTATGATAAAGAAAAATCTGTTCTCCTAATTGGGACTGTATTTTCCGGTTTGTATGTATATGATTTTATCGGCTCTCGAACATTCAGGATCGAATCCATTCCCCGACAACCGATTCTAGCCATTGAGCAAGTAACTGATTCAACTTATTTAATTGGTGTTGATGGTCAAGGGGCTTGGGAGATACGCCGTGATACATATGATGTAACAAACCTTTTTAAGGAGGATTTGAACAATCAGCATTCATTGCGAGGAAACGGTGTATATGACATTTACCGTGATCGAAACGGCAGGGTCTGGATAAGTACTTATAGTGGAGGTGTTTCGTATTTTGATTATAGTCCTCGTTATCTTACCCGTGTAGAATATATTATAAACGAACCAAATTCCATAGTTAGCAATGATATCAATGATATGGTTGAAGATAACCGTGGGAATTTGTGGTTTGCTACCAATAGTGGACTAAGCCGATGGAATAGGTCAACTAATGAGTGGGCATCTTTTTATCATAATGAAGAGCAGGAGGTTCAGGTATTTCTGTCGATTAATGAGGATGTTGATGGTAACATATGGGCGGGGACTTATTCTGCCGGAGTTTTTGTGCTGGATGGTACTACAGGAGAGGAGTTGGCTCGTTATAGCAGTGAGACTGAGAATATAGATTTTAATAACAATTTTATATTTGATATCTACCGCGACAAAAAAGATCAACTATGGATTGTTGGTGTAAGAGGAGATATTATTCGTTATAATAGTGCAACTGGAGAGTTTAGAAGTTATATGGCTCAGCCTGTCTATTTAATTCAGCAGTATTCTGAAAATACGATGCTCCTGGGATGTTCTTATGGGTTAAGTACATTAAACACAGAGACTGGTGAGTTGCATATAGTTTTAAGCGGGTACCTTGTTCATGATTTTTATATTTCAGGTTCAGATGTCTGGTTGTGTACTGTAGGAGATGGTTTGCTCAAATATAATTTGGTATCAGGAGAAAAGAAAAGATTTGATGAGTCATCTGGATTACCTTCCAGATTTCTTAATAGCATCATTAGAGATGGAGATTTTTTTTGGTTAGGAACCGAAACTGGTCTTTGCAAATTTAATATCAAAAACCATACGGTCGAGAATTTTTCAGAAATAGAGAGTTTTTCTGGCCTATCCTACAACAGAAGCGCTCGACTAAGGTTAAACTCCGGAGAACTGGTATTTGGAACCAATAGAGGTTCTGTAATTTTTGATCCAGAACATATAGAACCCATTATACCTAATGGCAAAATCTTTTTGCAGGAACTTAGAGTTATGGGTAAATCATTAAGACCGGAACTCGCTGTTCCAATCAACAGTTTAAGTGAGATTGAATTAAGACATAATCAGGGAATCCTATCTTTGGAAATTTTACCATTAAACATGACATCAGGCTCCAAGTTCTCATGGATTCTGGAAGGGTTAGACTCTGATTGGAGCCTTCCAATAGGTGGCAGAACACTTAATTATTCTAATTTACCTACGGGCAAATTTACATTGAGAATCAGAATGTATGATAATTCGATGCTAAAAGTTGTTGACGAACGGATGCTTAAGATAATTAAGCATCCCCCATTCTGGGAAACCTGGTGGTTCCTTCTTGCTGTATCGTTGTTTTTGTTAGGCGTTTTTTACTTCTCTTTGAAATATCACATTAATCTTATAAAGCAGTTACATTCCGAAGAAAAGATAAGGTTTTTCGCTAATACTGCCCATGATATGAGAACCTCGCTTACATTAATAAAAGCACCGATTGATGAGTTAAGCACTGAAACAGGTTTGTCACAAATTGGTAAATACTATTTAGAGCTCGCTAGTGCTCAAGTTCTTCGATTGACAACAGTCGTTACTCAATTAATGGACTTCCAGAAAGCTGATGTAGGGAAAGAGCGACTTTCGGTCAGGAAGGTTGATGTGGTTAAGTTAATCTCAAATCGTCTTTTAATGTTTGATTCTTTAGCCAGTGAAAAAAATATAGACATTAGATTTAAAGAAAATTCTGCTTTTCAGGAAGCATACATCGATGAGGTTTTAATTGAAAAGATTGTTGATAATCTCATCTCAAATGCCATAAAGTATTCACATACCGGAGGAGTTGTTGATGTAAGATTTTATACCAAAGGGGAGAATTGGTTTCTGGAGATACAGGATTATGGAATAGGAATTGACAAAAGTGCACAAAAGCAACTTTTTAAAGAATTTTACCGCGGAGAGAATGCTATTAATTCCCGTGTTGTTGGTTCTGGTATTGGACTCATATTGGTTAAGAAGTATGTCGAGCTTCATGGAGGAATTATAGAATGTATAAGTCAGTTAGATGAAGGTACTACTTTTAAAATTTCTATCCCAGCTAATGAGACTGCTTTTAACCAGGTTGAGATTTTAACCATACCCAAACCATCTGAAGACATTTTTCAACCTGACGATTTTTTAGAAGATGGTTTTGAAATCATGGATTCACCTACTGTCCTTGTTGTTGAAGATAATGATGAATTACGCGAGTTCTTACTTCTTTCATTACAATCCGATTTTAAAGTATTGTTGGCTTCTAACGGAAAGGAGGCTTGGGAATTGATATCGGACAAATTGCCCGACCTGGTTATTTCTGATGTTATGATGCCTGAAATGAATGGATTTGAATTATGCAAATTGATTAAGTCCACCTATGAAACTTCTCATATACCTGTTGTATTGTTAACAGCACTAAGTGATCAAGCTAAACAACTTGAAGGATTAAGACTTGGCGCCGACGATTACTTAATGAAGCCATTCAATACTAAATTACTAAAGCAAAGGATTAAATCCATTATCATAAACAGGAGTGCAATTCATGATAAGGCATTGAAGTTAATTAAAAGTGTGGACAATGAACCGATTTTAACCAACGAGTTAAATGATCAATTTGTTAAGAAGGCCTTAAAGATAGTGGAGGAAAACATCTCAAATCCTATGTTTAATAAAGATATGTTTGCCTCTGAGATGAATGTGAGCGGCTCTCTTCTTTATAAAAAAATTAAAAGCTTAACAGATAAATCACCCAGTGATTTTATAAAAAGTGTTCGTTTAAGCAGAGCTTTGGAACTCTTACAATCCCGAAAATTAACAATTACTGAGGTTAGTGAGATGTGTGGCTTTTCAAGTATTGCATATTTTAGCACCGTATTTAAGAAGCATTATGGTAAACCCCCATCAGAAATTCTGGAAATGTAGTTGAGTTTATGACTAGTTTCCCGGTAATTGTATGAGTCTATAATTGTTGTTGATAATGTGCCACATGCACATATTTACATAATGGTTGTATGTTAATTGAAAATGTAAGTGGTATTTTAAGTTTACAATCCTAGATATAAGCTCAGGAAAATGCGAAATGGTTAAAACCATTTATCGCTCTTTCATCTCAACTGAAGTTTATTTGCGTTATCAAAATGGCTTGTACTACATCAAATGGAAACCCTGTTGATCGCTTCCTTCAAACCAATCACGCCGTTTACTTATTTTAACAATGCAGGGTTGTTTTTTTTAGTGATTGTGTAAAATTCATCTAATTCAATGAATATTTACTGTTTTTGATATAAAATTACACCTTTTCTGCAAAAATATACTCTATTCAGGGTATTGACTTTATTATTTTTACATTGTTCAAAATCTTGTTTAACAAGGTGTTCAGAATTTCTTTGTTGTAAATTCAGAATCTATATTATTAGAATACTAAGGCCGCTTAAAGTTTAGCGAACTATCGCTTTGTATAAATAAAAAAAGTAAAAAAATGTAAAATGATGTTCATTTTTTGTATGTTTAGGTGTTGATAAAAGCTAATCGCTTTTAAATTTAGATACGAAAAGAACAATTCTCTAAAATAAAAACCTTTAAAATGGATTCGAAAACTGTGATTTGTTAATTTTTTCTTACGAATTGGGGCATAGGGAAAGGAATATTTTATAGGGCGTGAGCTTCGTTCGTTGATATTTTTTTAAAAATTAACACTAATTTTAAAAAATATCTAAAACTAATAAAGAAGTATCTCATATCTAAAAAGGAAAATCTAAATAGAAGTTAATTTTGCTTGTAATAAAAAGTCTAAAATTGTAAACTAAAATGCTTATGAATAGAATAAGGGACGATAATATCTTAAGTTGGTATAATTCGAATGTTAGTTGGTCATTCCGAATTCCTGTTTTCTAAAATAATTACATCTAAAAAAATGCCAATGCAAGCAGCTTTTGTTTGTAATCGGCCGAAAATCAAATTTTAATGATATGAAGAAAATTAAACAGAGAATATTTTACTTCTCTAAGGGGTGGTTCAATATCAGACTGCTGATTTCTCTGATGATGATTTTAAATGGTCTCATATTGTCTGCTCAGAATCAACAGACTGTTCAGGGAACTGTAGTTGATAGCCGTAATGAACCTCTTCCCGGTGTTGCTATCTATCTTCGTGATAATACATCGGTAGGAACCATTACAGATATAGATGGAAGATTTACGATTCGATTGGATGGAGAGAATACTGTTATAGTTGCCTCCTTCATCGGTATGAGAACCCGTACGCTTGATATAGCCGGGATGTCTCAGGTAAATATTGTTATGGAAGATGAAGTAACAGTATTTGATGAGGTTATTATTGTTGGTTTCGGTCAACAAAGAAAGGAAAGTGTAGTAGGTGCTATTTCTCAGACTGACAGCAGAACACTCGAACGTACCGGAGGGGTATCAAGTTTAGGTCAAGCACTGACTGGTAACCTACCGGGGGTTGTTACCATGTCTACTTCCGGAAGACCTGGTGAAGAGGATCCGGATATTGTTATTCGTGGCGTTAGCTCATGGAATAACAGTGACCCATTGGTATTAGTCGATGGTATCGAACGTCCAATGAGCGGTGTGGATATCAACTCTGTGGCCTCTATTTCTGTTTTAAAAGATGCATCTGCTACAGCAGTATATGGAGTTCGCGGTGCAAACGGAGTTATACTTATTACGACCAAAAGGGGGCAAGAGGGAAGAGCAAGTGTTAATGTCAATTTTACGACTACTCTTAAATCTCACTCGAAATTGCCCGAATTAATGGACTCCTATGATGCCCTAATGTTGCGTAACCGGGTGATTGAACACGAGCTTGCATACAGACCGGAGGCATGGAGTTTTTATCAACCACAGGCCGTTATTGATAAATATAGATGGCCTGCCAATCTGGAAGAATTTGAACGCTATCCTAATGTTGACTGGGTAGATGAGCTTTTGAGAAAATATGCTACATCATATAATGCCAATGTTAACGTATCAGGTGGTACTAAATCTGTGAAGTATTTTGTGAGTTTGGATTATACCCATGAGGGAGACTTATATAAAAGCTTTGAGAACAATCGCGGATATGAAACGGGTTTTGGCTATGACCGACTTAATGTTAGAAGTAACTATGGTATTGCACCCGATGCATTCAGACCTAAATATAGCGATGGCTCATTTGGATACTATTTCCCCAACCCAACTCAGGCTTCCACAAACTCAATGATGGATCTTAGTGTAAATGGTATTGGATTTGAAACAAACAACCGTGTTAATACCGACTTTACGTTGGAGCAGGATCTTGGATTTTTGCTTGAAGGATTAACCGTGCAAGGAAAACTTGCATTTGACAACAGCTTTAGGGAGATAAATCGTGGGATTAATGACAGAGACCACTGGGAGGAAAAACCCACAAAATGGATTGATCCCGAAACCGGAGTTGAGTACACCAATCTATCAACTGATCGTCTAAATAGATTTGATTTTAGAAACAACAATGCCTGGTGGGCTACTGCAGGACAAGTTGATAATAATGAAACTTTTCGTAGGGTTAACTATTCTACACAGATCAATTACACTAACACTTTTGGTAATCATACTGTTGGTGCTATGGGTAACTTTAGCCGTGAGCAGTACACCAGAGGTAGTAGGGATCCAATTTATCGTGAAAACTGGGTGTTTAGAGGCACTTACGACTTTTTGAGACGTTATAACATTGAGTTTAATGGAGCGTATAACGGTTCAGAAAAATTCGGTCCCGATTATCGATTTGGATTTTTCCCCTCGGGAGGTGTTGGCTGGATGATGTCAGAGGAACCTCTGTTTAAAAGACTCAACTTACATTGGGTAGATATGTTTAAGCTTAGAGCTTCTTACGGTAAGATTGGAAATGACAGGATACACTGGGACGAATTTAATGAAAATTTTCGTTGGCTGTATATGGATACATGGAATTATGGCGGAGCTTTTAACCAGGGAATTACCGGCATCGATCCTAATCAAAGTCCATACCAATGGTATAGTGAGCATAGTGTAGGAAACCCCAATATACAATGGGAAGTTGCAACAAAAGTAAGTGTCGGTGTAGATTATGCGTTCTTAGGTGGTATGTTGGCCGGTTCTATAGATTATTTTACAGAGAACAGAACCAATATCTTATTGGAGGGTAGCAGACGTGCAATTCCTAGTTATTTTGGAACAAGTGCACCGGTAGCCAACCTTGGAGAGGTTGATACTCACGGTTACGAGGTTGAGTTGCGTTGGAACAGACCAGTAGGTCGGAATTGGCGCTTATGGGGTAATATCTTTTATACCCATGCTGAGAGTGAAGTTATATTTGCTGATGATCCTGTTCTCAGGGCTGCTTATCAGAATGTTGCAGGCATGCCTGTTCATCAAACAAGATCACATGTTGATTACGGGTACTTTAATAACTGGGATGAGTTGTATGGAAGTACTGCGCACGACGGATTAGATGGTGATCGCATGCCTGGTAATTATATAATCCTGGACTATGATGCTGATGGAATCATCACCGGTTTTGATCAAATACCTTACGGATTTACGAGCGTACCACAACAAACCATGAACTTACAGATAGGTGCCGACTATAAAGGTTGGAGTGGTTTTATTCAGTTTTACGGAGCCAGGAATGTAACTCGTTGGGTAGGGCTGTCTAGTCTTGGTGGAACCAGGAATACTGCTTTCAATGAAGGTTCATACTGGTCAAAGGATGATAATAACGCCGATGTTCCTTTACCAAGATGGAGTACTCAGGCAAGTGCTTATACCAACGGAACCCGCTTCCTTCATGATGGTTCTTACCTAAGGTTGAAGTATGCTGAAATCGCTTATACATTTGGAAGTGATGACTGGATACGAAGAATTGGACTGAACAACATGAGAGTGTTCATTAACGGTAACAACCTGATCCTGTGGACAAAAATGCCGGATGATCGAGAATCGAATACAGGTGGGAATACTGCTTATCCAACAGCAAGACGTTATAATTTAGGTGTGAGAATATCTTTATAATATTATTTATGATGAAGACAAAATTGATCTATTATCTATACGGAATGGCCATCTCGCTTGTATTAAGTGTAGGTGCATGTACGGACTATCTGGACAAAGCTCCTGATTCTATAATTTCTTCGGAAGATGCTTTTAAAGATTTTAGGAATTTTCAGGGATTTGTTGAAAGAATGTATCACTTAACACCCGATATTTCAAAGCATTTTTGGGTTAGTTCCTTTAACTGGGGCGAAGATGAGGTGGTTACACTAGGGAACGGAGAATACTTGATGGGATTTGCCATCGACAGAGGAAACTATCGTGCTTATATTGGTAAAGGTGACAGCTTCCTTGATCGCAACTGGAGTGCCAGTGGAGACAGATTCCAAAAATCAATTTGGGGAGGTTCCTGGCATGGTATTCGGGTTGCTAACATGGGGCTTGAAGCACTTGAAGCTGGGCTGATGACTGATGCCACCCAGGCAGAGAGGGATATGATTAGAGGACAATTGTATTTCTTTCGTGCATGGTTTCATTTTCAGTTGACTACATATTGGGGAGGTCTTCCATATATTGACCACGTTTTGCCCAGTGATGAGCCACTAACGCTTCCCCGTGAATCATACCGGGAGAATGCTTTAAAAATGGCTGCAGATTTCAAAAGAGCTGCAGAGTTACTACCTGTAAACTGGGATGATACAGAGATTGGACGTAGGACTGCTGGCTACAATGAGTTACGTGTTAATAAAATATGGGCAAAGGCTATGGTTGGAAAAACCTATCTTTATGGCGCTAGCCCCTTAATGTATCAAGGTATAAATGGTACACCACTGCAATATGATGCAGAGATGAGTAAACTTGCAGCTGATGCTTTTGGAGAGGTTTTAAGCATGGTCGAAAATGGCGAAACACAATATGCCCTTGTTCCTTTTGAGGAGTATAGCAATTTGTTTTATACCATTCAGCAAGGCTGGCGCATGCCAGGGGGAACTGAAGCCATTATAAGAAGTCCAACCTATGGACCTGACTCATATTGGAGGCAGATGAACTCCTATCAGCCATCTCCAATGGCAGAAGGTGACGGCATCGTCTTAGCACCCTCAGCCAATTACGTGAATTATTTTGGAATGGCCAACGGATTGCCATTAACAGATGAGGATTCAGGATTCAGTGAGACACAGCCATGGATGGATCGAGATCCAAGATTCTATTATAGTATTATTTACGATGGAGTAAGAGTGGTTGCCGACGACCTAGCAGGTGAGACCCGTGATCTATGGCAATGGGCCAATCTTTATACGGGAGGAAGTTATGTGAATGATCCACGATCAGTAAGCCGAACCGGATATTTGAATTATAAATTTATACCTTTGGGAGCAAACAGATGGGACCAAAGATATGGATATGGTATGGCAGGACATATGCACCTCTCCTGGATGCGTTTGGCTGATGTGTATCTGATGTATGCCGAAGCAACTGCGCAAGGTTATGGAAATCCGAATGCTTCTGCTAGTACCTTCTCGAAAAGTGCAGTGGAAGCTGTTAACACAGTTCGTGAACGTGCAGGAGTTGAAGGAGTACATAGTAAGTACACGGGCTCAACCGATGCCTTTATGAGCGAGTTAATAAGAGAGCGTGCAGTTGAACTTGCTTTTGAAGGTCATCGTTTCAACGATCTTCGCCGCTGGTTATTACTTACGGAGTATCCATATAATATCAAAACCAGACAACATTTTGATCGTGCTGCACCTCTTGATCATGATGCGGATCCAAGAGAAAATTCTGTGCTTAATTGGAGGGAAGAGGTTATCATTGAGCGTAATCTCACCAATAGACATTACTGGCTTCCTTTTAGGACAGAAGATGTGAGCATGTATCCCGAATTTTATCAGAATCCGGGCTGGTAACAAATTGAGAATATAAAATATGACTAAAATGAAATATATATATATTGGTCTCGCAATTTGTATTGTACTCGCTTTTAGTTCTCTTAAAGCTTCTGCCCAGGTTGATTTGGCAGAAACAGAGAATTTGGATAACGATTCAATACAAAGAAAGGTCGAGGTCGCATTTCGTTCAATTAACGAACAGGATCTGTTGGGTGGTGTTTCTGTCATTGATGTTGAAGCTTTGACAGAAAAATCCTATACACTTAGTAGCTTAGCTTTCGTTGAGAATGCTGTTGGCGGAGTCAACGGGAATATTTGGGGTATGAATGAAATGTTGGTTGTAGTTGACGGTATGGTGCGTGATGCCAACAATGTTCTGCCAACAGAAATTCAACAAATCACCATACTTAAAGGGGCGGCAGCTGTTGTTCTATATGGTAGTCGTGCTTCAAAAGGGGTGATTCAAATTACCACCAAAAGAGGCAAAATCGGCGACCCTTCTTTGAACATACGTGTAAATACCGGTGTTCATGTCCCAAAATCTTATCCTAAGTATTTAGGATCAGCTGAATACATGACTTTCTACAATGAAGCACGTGTAAACGATAGATTGGATCCTAGTTTCAGCATTGAGGATATATATCGACACTCTACAGGAGATAATCCATACAGATATCCAAACTTAAATATGTATTCTTCAGAATACTTAAAGAGTATGTATAATCAGTCTGAGGGTATTGCCGAAATATTTGGGGGAGACGAACGTGTCAGATACTATGCAACCACAGGATATTATCGTCAAGGTTCTCTATTGGATGTGGGGAATACTTCTGATAATTACATAAGTAGAATGTTTGCCCGAGGTAATTTGGATATGGATTTACATGAAAATCTTAGTGTACGAGCCGATGCCAACGCGACATTTTATGATGCTTCTGATGCCAGAAGCAACTGGTGGGGTGGAGCTGCGAATCTACGTCCCAACCGTGTTGCGCCACTTATACCTTTAAGCTATCTGGAGGCTAACGACGACATTTCATGGGCAACCATAAACGCCAGCAGATATATCATCGATGGCAAATATTTTCTCGGCGGTACTCAGGCAGATCAAGGGAATCCTATAGCTGATGCATATGCTGCAGGTAGCAATAAATATGTAAGCCGACAATTTCAATTCAATACCAGATTTGACCTTGATTTGAAATCAGTACTTGAAGGTCTGAAGTTTCGAACATGGTATGGAATTGACTATGCTTTGACTTACAATCAGACCTATTTTAATGAATATGCAATATATGCTCCAACCTGGACGAACTATGATGGACCAGACAGAATTGCAAGTGTTACACAGTTTGGTGTGGATAGAAGATCAGGACGCGAGTATGTTGAAAACTCTGCATACCGATATACATACAATGTGGGTGGTATGTTTGATTTTTCACGTACAGTGAACGAAAATCATAATTGGTATGGTATGGTAGTTGCCAATGTCTGGCAAAGAAGAATGAGTGGAGAATACCACAATCTGACTAACGTAAATCTTGGAGTACAGGCTTCTTATAATTTTGATCATAAATACTATGTAGATTTTAGCTCTGCACTTCCATACTCTGCGAAACTTCCTTCAGCTAACAGACTTGGGTTTTCACCAACCGTAACTTTAGGATGGCGTCCAGTTAAAGAGGATTTCTTTGGAACAACTGTTTTTGATGATTTGATGCTGACTGTTTCAGGTGGTATCATTAATCAGGATATGGATATCAGAACAGATGATAATCAGATGGGATACTATCTTTATAAAGCAGTTCTTGAGCGTGATGGTTGGTTTTCATGGGCTGATAATGAAGGGCAGGCTGCTGCAAGAATCAATAGGAGTGATAATCCTGATCTGAATTATATAAAGAGAAAAGAGATCAATGTGGGGTTACGAGGATCATTGTTGAACAGATTCATGACCTTTGATTTTAACTACTTTAGAGGAACAATGGATGGAGGAATTACTCGTCGAAGTTCTCAATATCCTATTTATTTTACACAGGTTGGTTATCCATCAGGTTCATTAATTCCTTATGTGAATTACAATATCGATGACAGGTCAGGATTTGATTTCAGCATGTACTTTAATCAAGATGTAGGTGCATTAGATCTAACTCTTGGTGTAAGCGGTATGTATTCTAAAACTGAAGCTTCGAGACGTGACGAAGTCTTTTCTCCAGAAAATGCACATTTGTCCAGTATTGGATACCATGTGAATGGAATTTGGGGTTTAAAAAGTGATGGATTTTTTAGAGATCAGGACGATATCCAAAATTCCCCAATACATTCGTTTGGTGAAATTGTAAGACCTGGTGATATTAAGTACAAAGATATTAATGGAGATGGCTATATTGATAATGACGATATGGTGTTTTTGGGTCGTTGGGATACCCCTTTCCGTTTAGGTGTGAATTTCACCGCAAAATGGCGTAATTTTACCTTGTTTGCTATGGCTAACGGATATTTCGGTGGATATGGACTGAAAAACAGCTCTTATTATTGGGTTAGTGGAGAAGGTAAATATTCTGATATCGTTAGGGACAGATGGACTGAGGATACCAAAGATACAGCCACTTTCCCACGACTTACCACAGGCAATGGTGCAAATAATTTCCGTGCTTCTGACTTCTGGTTATACAAAACTGACAGGGTGAATTTGTCGCAGGTTCAGATAACATATGATATTCCTGAGTCATCCTTACAGGGAACATTCATTAAAGGGTTAAGTGTATATGTTGGTGGTTATGATCTTCTGACCATATCCAAGGAGAGAAAGCATCTGGAGATGAATGTAGGAAGTGCACCACAAACACGTTTTTACAATATTGGTGTAAAGGGCTTCTTTTAGACGTAATCAGAATTAAATGTAATTAATTATGAAGAATAGAAATAATATATCTTTAATTGCACTTTTGGTTTTGTTCTTTATAGCGCAAACAAGTTGTGATGACATGTTTGAGCCGGCTATAGATAATCACAAAGATGAAAGTGAATTAGTAGACATGCCAATATGGGCCGTAGGTTTATTAGGGCATGTTTACATTGGCAACCCATTGGATACATGGCAAATTACTGATGTGGCCACCGACAATGCTGTAACCAATGACCGTGCAAGTGGATTACGAGCCATGGCCACTGGCTCATGGCGGGCTAATAATAATCCGCTTAACAGATGGCAAAACCTAAGGTCTGCATGGAATTATGTGAATATATTCCTTGATGTTGCAGATGATGTTGAATGGGCAGCTGATCCACTGGTTGATCTTATGTTTAATGATCGATTTAAAGGGGAAGCATATGGATTACGTGCACTTTTAATGTATCATCTGCTACTGAATCATGCGGGTCCTGGACCAGATGGTCAATTACTTGGGATTCCTATTGTAACAGAGCCTGAGAATATTGATTCTGAGTTTAACCTACCACGTAATACCTTTCAGGAGTGTATTGATTTTTTAATTGCGGATGCAGAACGTGCGATGTCGTTGTTACCCAGCTTGTATGGAGATGTAACTGATAATAACAATGTTCCTGAAAAATATCGCGAAATGGGCGTAATTGCCACTGTATATACTCGTGTTTTTGGAAATCATTCTAGAAATAGAATGAGCGGCCGAATTGCAAAAGCAATTCGAGCACAGGCTGCTCTATTGGCCGCAAGCCCTGCATATAGCAGCGGATCAGATATAACATGGGCAGATGCCGCTAATTTTATGGCTGATGTTCTTGGAGAGCTTGGCAGCAACCCGATTGCTCAAATAGCTCCAGACGGACATCGATGGTACGCTGATAACAGCGCAATTGGGAACCTTAATGAGGGAAATAATCCACGAGAAATATTATGGCGTTCTAATAGGGCCAATAATGTGGATCTGGAAAGGGAGCACTTTCCACCAACATTATTTGGAACTGGTCGTGTTAATCCATCACAAAATTTTGTCGACGCTTTTCCTATGCTTAATGGTTATCCTATTGGACATAGTGAGAGTAATTACGACCCAAATAATCCTTATGCAAATCGTGATCCTCGTCTGGCAGCATATGTTGTTCTAAATGGAAGCACTTTAGGGCCTCAGTCGGTAACTGTGAATACTGCTGCTGATGGACCTGATTTCAACGCCTTAAACAGAGACGGTAATTCAACAAGGACAGGATATTACTTAAGGAAACTTTTAAATCCAGCAGCGAATCCCAATCCAAACTCTGAGACTCCAGGACATCGTTACAGGGCATTTATGCGTTATACAGAGTTCTTCCTTGGCTATGCAGAAGCAGCCAACGAGGCTTGGGGACCAACAGGAACCGGAGCCCATGGTTATTCAGCTTACGATGTTGTAAGAGCGATTCGTCAAAGAGCTGGCATCGGCGTAAATGGAAACGATCCTTACCTTGAGTCTGTAATGAACGATACAGATGCAATGCGGGAATTGATTCGCAATGAACGTCGTCTGGAATTGAGTTTTGAAAACTTCCGTTTCTGGGATTTGCGCAGGTGGAAAGTGGATCTTAACGAACCTGTTATGGGTATGCGAATTCAAGGTGGCAACTACACAGAAATAGAAGTTGAAGACCGTGCATATCAGGATTATATGTATTACGGGCCTGTACCTTTCAGTGAAGTAATCAAGTTCGACAACTTGCTTCAAAATCAAGGATGGTAGGAGTTATTTGAACAATTAAAAGATCGAAAATGAAAAGGATATTATTTATAACACTTATTACGGCTTTTATAGCAGGGTTGTTTACCTCCTGTGAAAATGCAGATTGGGAGTTTCCCGATTTTGATTACACTGCCGTATATTTTGCCTATCAGAGTCCTATTCGTACCATCACTCTTGGAGAGGATGTGTTCGATACCACTCTTGACAATGAGTACAAGGCTCAGATAATGGCTACAATGGGAGGTGTTTATGCTAACAATAACGATGTTGTTATTCAAATTCAAGTTGACAACTCGTTAGTGGATGGATTGGCGTTTGATGGAAACGAGGATCCTCTTAGGGACATTGTTGCTATGCCGGAAAACTATTATTCTCTCTCTTCTGACAGAATAACCATCAAAAAAGGAGATATTCTTGGTGGCGTTACAGTTCAGCTCACTGATGCCTTTTTTGCAGATCCTTTGGCTCTCACAACCAACTATGTGATTCCGGTTGTTATGACATCGGTTACAAATGCTGACTCAATACTTCAAGGTGTTCCTCTTGTTGATAATCCAAGAAGAGGCGTAGCTGACGATTGGGAAGTTCAACCGAAAGACTATATTTTCTATGCCATTAAATACATCAATAAATATGATGCTAATTATTTGCGCAGAGGTCAGGATGTCATTTCTGGAGATCAAAACGGAACAATTACACGTGCTGAAGAGTATGTAGAGTGGGATGAGGTTATTAATACCATTTCTACTCGTTCTTTAAATACTATAGCCTGGAACCATCAAAGCAGGGATTTGGATGATTTTAGTCGTAGTTGTGTTTTATTGCTTACTTTCGATGAAAATGGGAATTGCGTTATTACCTCAGATACAGATGGTATTACAGCAAGCGGTTCCGGAAAATTTGTTTCTAAAGGTGAGAAAAATAGTTGGGGTAATAGAGATCGTGATGCACTTTATCTGGAGTACACCATAGATTATGGCGATGTTCAATTTAGTATCACCGATACTATGGTGGTTAGAGACAGAGGTGTTAAGCCTGAATGGTTTGATTCCGTATTAAAATAACAACAATCTTTTTTGTAAAATCAAAAAATATGAAACATACAATAAATATTTTAGCCTCGTGCTTCTTAATATTGATTTTTGCCGTTTCATGCGTGGATGACTCAATAGATTTCTTTGAGGTTGAAAAACCTGAATCTATTGCTGAGCTGGAATATCTGAATGATTATGATGTTCTGAAAGCCTACGTTGACAGAGCTGCAAGTCCCAATTTCAGATTAGGAGCAGGTGTTACTGTTAGTGAATACCTTGGACTAGGTCATTACTATAGATTCATCAATGCCAATTTTGATGCTATGACTGCCGGTAATGCAATGAAATACAACTCTGTGGTTGCAGACGATGGATCAATGAACTTTGGTCAGGTTACTCAGTTTGTAGCAGCTGCGCGAAATGCTGGTTTAGAAATCTACGGGCATACACTAGTGTGGCATTCACAACAGAATCTTGCATATCTTAATCACATCATCGATGATCGGGAATTAGAGACTGATCCTGATGCTACCGAAGAAGTGATTGATGGATTTAAGGATTATAGAGTGGAAGGTTTTACCGGATGGCATGGGGGACCTGTGCAACCATATGTTGAAAATGGTGTTTTAGTTGTAAACAATCCCGAAGAACAACCTAATTTTTGGGATGTACAATTTCATGTAGCTAACAATATTCCTACCATTATTGACACCAGGCATACGGTAACCGTTCGTATTAGAGGTACTGTTGAAGATGAAATAACTCTGGCTTTTGGTGATTGGGGAGGGACTCAAAACACAACGATTCCTATTACTACTGAGTGGGAGGAAGTGAGTGTAAATCTTTCTGCTCTTCATAGCAATAGTTTTGTTATGTTACAATCAGGAAAGTATGTTGGAACCTATGAAATTGAGTGGGTGAGGGTATCACATCAGGCAGCTGTAGCTGTTGCGTGGTGGACCCCACTGATTACCAACAGTAATTTAGAAGGAGATGATTTCTCTTATTACTTCGCAACAGAGGCAACAGATGGCCCTAATCCTGCAACCATTGGCGAACCCGGTACAGGAATTGATGGTGGACGTGCCGTAGTTGTTCAATCGGGGAATAGCCCTGTTAATGCCTGGGATACGCAGTTTTTTGTGAGAGTTCCCAGAACATTTGAGGATGGAGACAGAATCCGATTTACCTTGAAGTATAGAGCTGAAATCCCTGCAGCATCAGAGACTCAGGCTCATAATGAACCAGGAGGCTACCTGCATTGGCAAATGGCTGGTACACCCGGCTTTACTACCGAATGGCAGGAACTCGCTTATACTGGGACGATTAATGCTAGTCAGGCTGGAATGAACACCATTGCTTTCAATTTAGCACTGTTGGGTGAAGCAAATACCTATTATTTTACGGACATCCAATGGGAGTTTGAAGAGTCAGGTAGCACGATCCCTCTTACTCCTGAAGAGAAGGCAGATACGCTTACTTATGCCCTAAGAACCTGGATTTCTGGCATGATGGAAGCTACTGAAGGATATGTTAAAGAGTGGGATGTTGTAAATGAAGCTCTTGCAGGAGAAGGTAATGTAGATGGTTTTTACGATCTGAAGTCTGCCGTTCGGGGTACTGTATCTGCTGAAGCTGCAGCAAATAGTTTCTACTGGCAAGATTATTTGGGTGTTGATTATGTTCGCACGGCCGTTCAATTTGCTCGTGAATATGGTCCAGACAATTTGAAATTGTTTGTTAACGATTACAATCTCGAATCTTTCTGGGATGACAACCACAAACTCAAGAGTCTTATCTATTGGATTGACAGATGGGAAAGCGATGGTGAAACAGTGATTGATGGAATTGGTACTCAGATGCACGTTTCATATCATATGGACCCTCAACAGCAAGCTGTTAGAGATGCTCATATCGTTCAAATGTTTGAGCTTTTGGCCGAAACCGGTAAATTGATTAAGATTACCGAATTGGATATGGGACTTATTGATGAAGATGGCAACACTGTGCGAACAGGTGATGTGACAAGCGAACAACACAGAGCCATGAGTGATCATTACAAGTTTATCATTCAGAAATATTTTGAAATTATTCCGGCCAGTCAACAATATGGTATAACCCATTGGAGTCCTACGGATAGTCCGCAAGGATCATCATGGAGAGGTGGAGAGCCTATTGGTTTATGGACAGAATCTACATTCAGACGCAAGCACACTTATGGTGGATTTGCAGACGGATTAGCTGGAAAGGAGTAAGTTTGATAATCATTGGAATGTACTTTAGTTTTTGAAGTTTATTCATTATTTGGTTTGTATAAGAGGTTGTCCCACTGGGACAACCTCTTTTTATTTATTAAAATAGATGTAAAGGCGATACGGAAAGGCTTCTCAATCTATTCCCTATTAATGAATATCTATTTTCAATTATCGTTATCTAAAATCTAAAACGATAAATCTATGGCTTGTTTATTTATCCTTAACACGCAAAAGTGGTTCTGTAATTTCTCATTAGTCGTTGCGAGATGTTCTGTAAGCGCCAGATTGATATAGTTAAAGAGGCGAAGTGGTACTGTCGATAGGACGCGGTAGTATCTATTTTGGTGTTAAAAGAATGGTTAAGGATCATTGCATAATTGCAATTAGAATAGAGATTTTGTGTTGTATTTGTCAATTAATCAAGAAGCTGTGATGTTCCTGAGATAATGACTGACATGTATAGGCAAATACAAATTCAATTCTTTGAAGAATTATTCATAATTAGAAATGAAATGTCTGATTTTGAAGATGATTTTTGTAAACATGGGTTATTTTTGTTATAAGAGTTTAGAAAACAATGAAATCAAATTTCTAAGGGAATTTGTTTTAAAGATATTCTTGTAGTTTTTTAGTGCAATTAAATGAAAAAGGCTGTCCTAACGAGGACAGCCTTTTTTTTGTATTAATAGTCCGATAATGGGGGACTATCTATTTTATAATCAACTTTTGAACATATCTCCTTTCTCCGTCAGTTATTTCCAATATATACATACCTTGAATTAAGTTTAACGGGATATCAATGCTGTGCGTACGACAACTATTTGTTGAATATACTGTGCTTCCTTGCAGGCTCATGATATTAATAACTATATCATTGCTAATGTCTTTATTCGTTTCAGGTAGCACTATAGTAACGTTCCCATCTGTAACTGGGTTCGGGAAAACCTGTACTTCCAGTGCTGTTTCATTTTCAGAAGCGACTTCATTTTCGAATACTGAAGCACTTCTCAAGGAGGAAAGCATCCAGTGTTGGCAATGGTGATTGTTGGCAGGCCACTGTTGAACATTGGCTCCATTGGCTAAGGATGCTTCTGCTACTTCAAGAAGTTTACCGCTGTGACGAGCCTCTATCTGGAAATATCCGTTTCCAACATCGATAAAACGCCATTGTTGACAAGTTCCTCCCCAATATTCCCACAGTTGCACATTTGCTCCATCGGCAGAAGAATAATCAATGACATCCAGGGCTTTGCTTGGTGCATGAACTGGGGAGATTCGATAAAAATCGTTTTCAACGTGAGTGATGTTCCACTGTTGATTGGTTTGCCCTGTTCCTGGCCATTGTACCACGTTTGTACCATCACTTGTTCCAAGATTATAGCTGTCCAGCGCTTGTCCACTGTTTCTGTTCTGGATGCTGTACGTACCATTTGCAATTGCTTGAGTATTAACAAGTGTTAAAGCAAACTGTTGGCAATCGTTATTATAACATGTCCATTGTTGTACATTAGCACCATCATCCATCGAGAAATCTGTTATATCAATACATTTCCCGCTATTTCTGTTTACGATGGTGTAGTACCCATCGCCAGTGCTTTGAAGGCAAAATTGCTGAACCTCTTGTCCATTGCAAGTCCATTGTTGAATGTTGGCACCATCATTTGTTGACCAATTTGCCACGTCCAGACATTTGTCGCTGTATAAGCTTCTGATTGTGTAATATCCTTCACTATTTTGTTCGATTAGCCATTGTTGGTTCTCAGTGTTGCCGCAGCTCCACTGAACAATGTTACCACCATCCGACATGGAGAAATTATATACATCCAGACATTTGTTGCTGTGTTTTGCTGAAATGGTGTATATCCCATTCTGTACATTTCCGCTGCAACCTGCTGTTGGTTCACAATTACTGGTGGGGATGTTGTCTGCCGCATATTCGGAAAACCATTGTTTTACAGGTGCTGCAACTGCTTCCCAGTCATTGTTGTAAGCAGTAGAACCATTTGGATCTCCCATATGAATAAGGTTTTCTGGAGCCAGAACATTCCAGCTTACGTTACCCGATTGGTCAACGATGTATTTCAAATTGGCTCCGAATCCCTGGCCACCTGCGACACCAGTATTTCCAATTCCCCAAACATAATGTCCGGCATCTTTATAACTTTGCGGCGCCCAATCGGTTTCTGTAATAATTATTGGAGCTATATCTGCAACAGGTTTAACGTTTACATTCCATCCATTTAGAAAATCCTGATAGTTTCTTATTCCTCCCCAGTATCCGGGGTAAATATGAACTGCATATCCAATATTCCCGCCGGTGATGGGATTGTTTGCATAACCGGCATAATGCGATTGCCAACCGGTTCCGGGAATCCAACAAATATTATTTGCCCCATTGTTCCTTATTAAATCAACAATAGGCTGAAAATAATTCACTAAGGCATCAAAATGTGCCTGAGATGTACCTCCCCATACTCCATTTGTACCCAGAATTTCTACCGGTTCATTGGCAATCTCGAACATGACATGATCTGCATTTCTGATTTGAGGATGTTGGGACAGGAAGTCCCAAACAGTTATCAGGTATTGTTGGTAAGCATCTCCTACGGAAATTCTTTCAGGACAAACTCCGGGTGGTCGAAGTACCACGTATAAGCCTCTTGAATGAGCGTGGTTGATTAAAGGAATGATCACCTCATCGGTATATTGTACCAAACGGTTGAAATTAAATCTGGAAATATCATGCTCTGAAATTGGTGGGCCAGGGTCATTTGTCCAGTATGGATCGATGTGAAGTCGTATGTAGTTTAGGTACCATCCATCAGAAGTGTCGGTTAATCGGTTGATGATTGCAAAATTGTAATCCAGGCATCCCTGTACATCATAATTCTCCCACCTACAGTGTTCATTCCCATACATGCATCCATTGAACCATGGGCTTGGCGTAATTGCGACTCCATGTAAAAGGACATTATTCCCACAAGGATCTTTTAAGTATCTGCCGTCAACATGTAGGGGTGGGAGTTCCATGCCTGGCCAGGCAGATACCATTGTAGGCAATAGGTTTAAGGTTAGAATCAGAATTAAAAGTCGAAATAATTTCATAATTAGAAGTTAAAATTAAATAATATAAGAATTGAATAAAAAGGGATTAAGGGCATTATTGTGAGATATTTGGAGTGTTTATTAATGAAATAATTATGTTGCATTAAGCTGTGTCTTAAAATACGAAAGACGTAAAGAGTCTTTCGCTCTTTACGTCTTTCTCACAAGAATATTCTTAGATTGTTATGCTTTAACAATCAGTTATTGAAGAGATTAGTTGATCAAATTGTTACGACTAACTTCAGTGTCCGGCAATGGTAGTAATGCTCTTGCAGGGTTATTTCTGATGTATGCCACCGGATCGGGATTTGTTTCATCAAAATGACCATTTCTTCTCCATCTTGCCAATTCTAAAGGTCTGAGTTTTTCGTTTGAGAATTCTACCAGCGACTCATGCATAATGGTTCGTCGTACTTCCACTTTTGTGTTACTTGGGAACCGTGCAGTTGGATAATCTGGCATATCCACGCTTGGTCGACTGCGGATTTCATTTAGATATCCCAATGCCTCAGGTATGTTGTCCAGTTCGTTTTCGCACTCAGCAAGTTTGATAAGTACCTCAGCAAAACGCATGTTTCTGTAATTTATGCTGGAAGTGTAGTATTCTCCCGGATCAATTTTATACATAGGCGAATATTTAAACCAGCCAAGTAGAACATCTTCTCCATGGAAATTAGATGTATATCCTCCAACCCTTTCAGCAGTGAGCTCTATGGGGTTTTCTGGGGGTCCAAACATGTCACCCACAAAAATAACTGACTCCCGTAATCTTGGGTCTTCTTTATCATCTCCATTCTCCGGGTGTTCAAACGCATTGATCAATTTATCTGATGGAATCATATTGCGCCAGGCTACAGGACTGTAGTCCTGGAACATCACATTTTGTTTGTCATTTGGCCCATCTCCATTGCCATCTTCCCACCAGTTGAATCCTGTACCTGTAAAGCCTATCTCAAATATTGACTCATCATTATAGGATGTTTCCTCTCTAAAGTTGTCTGAATAGTTATCCATCAATCTGTATGGGCCATTTTCGTAAATATCGAGCAGCACTGTTCTCGCTTCAGAATACTTCCCTTGATGCATAAGTACACGAGCTAATAGCAGCTGAGCCGCACCCTTTGTTGCCCTGCCTCGGTCTTCAGATGAATGGGTGACTTTGAGTACAGATTGGATGTCGGTGAGATCGGTCTCTAATAAGTTAAAAATCTCAGATTCTTCAGCCAACGGCTGATAACCATCCGGAGATTTAACTGTTTCCGTATAAATTGGAACTCTTCCCCAATTAACAGTCAGATAATAATAGGCCCAGGCTCTTAAAAATTTTGCTTCCGCTATTCTATGAGCTCGAAGGTCTGAATCAATATCTTCAATATTAGGCCCAAATTCGATTACAGCATTGGCTCTGTGAATCAATCTGTACAATCCCCTGTACGCTGCAATTATTGTGTAGTTTGAATTGTCATAAGTACCGGTAAGTAATTGCGCGTTTCTTGTTTCAAGCTGAGGCCCTCCTGTAGAATGCTCATCTGCCCTTGTGTCGGAGAAGTATTGCATCATCCGTCCCCATAAATCTGAGCCTGTAAATTGTCCATAAATGGCATTGGTGGCTGCGGTTAATTCATCAGCATTTGTGTAATACTGGTCAACTGTCAGCTGGTTTGGATTTGTTTTATCCAATATTGAATCGTCGCATGCCTGGGAAAAGAAAAGTATTCCAAGTAATGCTATTATCAGTTTATTTTTCATCGTTTTCATTTTTTATGATTTAGAATGATGCACGAACTCCAAAAATGAATGTTCTGGGTTGTGGATATTGCCCTAGGTCAACCCCATGTCGAAGGGTGTTATTGCCATATGAGGCAATTTCCGGATCATATCCTGAATAATTTGTAATCGTAAGTAAGTTTTGAGCTGTAACATACAGACGTACACCTCTTATAGAATTTCTGAAGGTGGATGCCAGAACTTCGTCGGATATGTTATAACCCAAGGTTAGATTTTTTAATCTCATGTATGAGCCGTCTTCAACAAATCTGTCAGAAACCCTGGCATTTCTGTTTGGATCTCCACTTATTGCTCTTGGCATATCTGTATTTGTATTGTTTGGCGTCCAGGCATCTAAAACAGCTTTATCCATATTAAATAGTCTCATCATACCTTGAGTTAATACTGCCGTTCCATTATAGATGTCATTGCCATATACTCCCTGAATTAATAGAGATAGATCGAAATTTCTGTATTCAGCATTGAAGTTAATACCATATGAGAAATCAGGTAAAAAGTTTCCAATGATCTGACGATCATTCTCGTCAACAATTCCATTTCCGGTTAAATCCCTGAACCTGATATCTCCAGGGGCTGTAAATTCACTTTGATAGTATTGTTGATCCACAATTCCTGCAGCATATTGTTGAGCAGCTATATTATTAAGCGCGTCAATTTCTGCTTGCGTTTGGAAGATTCCATCCACTACATATCCATAGAAGCCTTGAATCGGATGCCCTGCTTGTGTTCTTGTAATTGAGCCACCACCATAGTCTTCTGTCGTTGCGCCGATGTCAATAAATGGTGCACCTGTACTTAATCGGACCACTTCATTATTAACGGTGCTCAGGTTTGCTGAGATTCCAAATCGGAACTCTCCATCGCGTTTGTTGTAACCAAGATTGAAATCGTATCCCCAGTTCTTCATTTCTCCAATGTTTGTTAATGGATCTGAAGAATAGCCCATAGATGGAGCCAAAGGATTTTCTACAATCAGGTTGTCAACTCTTCTCATATAGTATTCTGCAGAAAAAGTTACTGCATGATGGAATAGGGACAGGTCAAAACCAAAATTCGACATGGTTGTTATCTCCCATTCAAGATCCTGGTTAGGAAGAACGCTGAAATATGCTCCCTGGTTGTTCGATGCATTGTCGTTGAGTACTGCCCAAGTGTTAAAAGCAATTGTTGATTGCCATGGATAAGCTCCCACTGCATTAAAACCGAGTGTTCCATAACTGGCTCTGAATTTTAACTCAGACAGGAAGTCAAAGTCTTGCATAAAATCTTCGCGACTCATGACCCATCCAAGAGATGCTCCCGGGAAGTTTCCCCATTTTTTACCAGGTGCAAAAACCGATGACCCATCCCGACGAAATGAGGCACTCAATAAGTATTTGTCATCAAACGCATAATTGAGTCTTCCTGCATACGAAATCAATGCTGTTTCATTTAGGCCTCCGCTCACTGTTTGGGAAGATGTTCCTTGAAGCTGATCCAGACTGTTGGTTGTGTGCTGTCCTCTTCCTATCAGAAAATCGTTGCTGGTGATTTGTTCTTCAACAATTGCTACCGCATTGATTTCATGTCTATCAATTATTCTGTCGAAATTTAATTGATTGGTGAAGATTCTGGAGTAATACCTGGATCTGTCATCACTTAACTCGTTGTAATTTCTTTGGTTATATCCATTATTATACATTGGTCTTTGTTCCGTAATTCTGGTTCCGGAATATTCTATACCAACAGCTGAGCGGAAACTTAACCAATCTGTAAATGCTATTCTGGCATAAGCATTACCAACCAAATTTACCACTCTGTTTGAGATGTTATTATGGGTGGCAACTTGAACAGGATTCTCGGCATCACTACCATCAACTGGTTCTGGTCCACCAAAGCCTCCAAGGTTTGTTGGGTTATAGACTGGTATATAAGGAACCTGATTTACCATATGCTTAATAATGGTACGTCCTCCTTGTTCAATCTCTCTTGATTGTGTACTATATGAAGCTTTGATTGATTCTCCGACTGTCAAGAAATTATTTACTTTATATTCAGAGTTTATTCTAAAGCTATGACGGTCAAAATCGGAACCTACCATGATACCATCTTGTTGGAATCTACCATAAGAGGTATAAAACCTGTATTGCTCATTTCCCCCTGAAAGATCTATATTTACACGAGAAATTCCAGCCGTTCTGAACATTTCATCCTGCCAATCAGTATCGGTTTGAGCAAAAGTTTGGGTTGCTCCTTCATAGATTGGAGCATTCATGTTTGAAAACCTGGTAGGTAAAGCAAGACCTGCATTTGTCAATAAATCTGTTGCAAATGCCATGTACTCATCTCTATTTAAGAGATCTAATTTGTTCCATGCTTGTTGAAATCCTGTAGATGCGTCAACATTAATGGAAACTCGTCCGTCGCGTGAGCCTCGTTTAGTCGTAATCAGTACAACTCCGTTTGCAGCTCTGGATCCATATATTGCCGAAGCTGCTGCATCTTTAAGAACGGATACAGACTCTATATCATTAACATCGAAATTATTTAAGTTGCCAACAGGAATTCCATCAATTACATAAAGAGGGTCGGCAGAGAAATTTACTGAGCCAATACCTCTAATTCTTACTGATGGTGCTTCTCCCGGGCCACCACTGCTAACAACAGAAACACCGGACATCTCTCCTTGTAATGCAGATTCGATACTGCTAACAGGTTTTCGTTCCAATCGATCTGAAGAAATGCTCGCCACTGAACCTGTGAGGCTTTCTCTTCTTTGAGTTCCATATCCAACAACTACAATGTCAGAAAGTTGTAAAACATCTGGAGTTAATGTAAGATCTATCTGAGTTCTTCCATCAACTGGAATGGTTTCAGATGAGTAACCTATAAAAGAAAATGAGAGTATTGCATCAGGGGCTGCATTGATGCGATAATTTCCCTCTGAGTCTGTAATGACTCCGGTAGTTGTACCCTGAATTATTACATTCACTCCCGCAATGGGAAAACCAGCTTCATCGACAACACGGCCTTGAATTTGGCCTTGCTGCGCATTCAGGTTTACCGTTAGTAATAGTAATGGCAAAAGGAACAGACATGCCAATTTACAATTGATTTTTTTCATAATTCTTTTTTTTGAATGAAACAATTAGTGATTATATAGAATACATGTTGGCATATGGTACCATGTACCAAATGATAGTGCTGATTCTTGTAGTGAAAAAGTCGCGATTGCGATAAGAGAGTTTCGATATTATGCCAGAGATATTATCTAAAATTTTGAATAGATAATAAATGTGCAATGTGCAATTTGGATTGATAAAATTATAAAAAATAAACAAAAATGACCAAATAATCGTTCGTCTTATTTAATATTTGCAATGAATTATCGCCACTAAAGTTTGTAAATGCCTCTCAAATAAACAAAAACATGTAATAATTTCGTATGCATTTTAATTTATCTCAAAATATTTCAGGAAAAGAAGAATATAAATAACGTAAATGCAGCAGAATAACTTATAATTCTATGTAATGATAGAAAAATCAACGTCACTGGCAGAAAAAATATTAAGATAAATAAAAGCTATTTTCCTTTTGTTTTATAGTAATTGATAATGTGTGTAACGATCATAAAAATAGCAAGTAATGAAACTTAAAGAAAGATCGATTTATTGATTAAGGGATGTAAGTGTAGATAATTATAAACAAAAGAATCAAAATAAAATCATAAGTTAAATAAAAAAATGTATATTTAAACGCTAAAAAAAGTGAATTTTATTTCTTTAATGAAACCAAAGGGTGACCACAGTTGGTCCCTTTACTTTTTTTACAATTCAACTTGAATGTTTTTATGCCTTACACTATTAAAAATCCAACAAAAATTATGAAAAAAGTTTTTTTTATTGCAACTGCATTAGTTTTTATGTTTGCTGGGTGCTCAGAAGATATCATTGACGATGATTTAATGATTGATGATGTAATGTCTGACGCCACCCTTAAGTCATACGATTCGGGTACACATGATGGTTATTTTTGGCAACTTTGGACTGATGACCACAGTGGCTGGATAGATTACCAAAACGGACCAGGAGGAAATTACAGTGTTTCGTGGGATTACAATGGTAATTTTACATGTGGAAAAGGATGGAGTTCCGGTTCGAAAACAAGAATTATTGGGTATAATATAGGGGTACATAACCATAGTGGTGGTGGAGTTTTTGGGTATTATGGTTGGTCCAGAAGTCCAATGATAGAGTACTATGTAAATGAAAGCTGGGGTACTCAAAGGCCTACTTATGGCAGATTCCTTGGAACGGTTAACAGCGATGGTTCAACATATGATATCTATGAGGATATTAGGGTAAATGCACCATCTATTGAAGGAACCCAGACTTTTACTCAAATTTACAGTACAAGAAGATCTAAGGTGCCTGTTGGTCAAAATCGTACAATTACTTTCGCAAATCATGTGAATGCATGGGCGAATCTAGGATATCATTTAAATGATATGTCTCCATATGCGATTCTACTTACAGAAGCATATGGCGGTAATAGCCAGGGCTCGGTGAATGCAACAGTATGGAGCGCTGGTGAAGGAAGTGGCGATGGCGGCAACACCGACGGCGGTGGAGCTACTTATTACAGGATACAAAACCGGGCAACCGGGTTGTTTTTAGATGGAATGGGTAGAACTTCTGATGGATCTGATCTTGGACAATATGCCAACACCAATCACCAAAACGCACAATGGACAAGAGAAGCTTCCGGAGGTTTTGAGAGATTTAGAAACAGAGGTACAGGTTTATATATTGATGGAATGGGAAGAACTGAAAATGGTGCGAATGTTGGGCAATGGGCAAACACAAATCACAACAATGCTCAATGGAGCCTGGAGTCTGCCGGCAATGGTTATTACCGTTTAAGAAACAGAGGAACCGGATTATACCTTGATGGTATGGGAAGAACTTCTGACGGATCTAATGTAGGACAATGGGCAAATACCAATCATAATAATTCGCATTGGAGGTTTGTACCAGTTCAATAATTCTTAAGTTTAACATTTAAAGCATAAATGGCATAAAAGCATTTATTTATATTCTGCCCGACAATTTTTTTGTCGGGCAGAGTTTTAAAATATGATCATATAAAATGCTTCACAACCCTTACTTTGATTATAGATCTTATTAATTTTTTGATAGTTGTATAGATAAATCTAATTACTATAGATGTGTTACTAGTCTATTTTATTAATTTTATAATGCATAACAGGATTGTTTTCAATTGACTGGTTTTTAGAAATTAACTTATTAATATTTTACTAATGAAGAATAACTTTTTTTATTTGGCGCTGATGCCTGTATTGATTTTATCGGGGTGCAAAAAAGATGCTTCCAATGAGTTGATATTAATAAATGGAGGTGAGTTTAAAAATGAATATTCATATTTTTTTGGGAAAGGCATTGTTGTTAAAGACTTTTTTCTGAGTAAATACGAAATAACACAGAAGGAATGGATAGAGGTGATGGGATATAACCCATCACAATTTTCCGGGGACAACCTGCCTGTTGATATGGTGAGCTGGTATGAATGCATCATATATTGCAATCGGCGTAGTGAATTAGAAGGATTTACGCCCTATTATATTGTGGATACATTGAAAATTGATTTGAATAACTTCAGCGAATTTGATGATTTAAAATGGAGTGTAAGAATTAATGAATCAGCTGATGGTTATCGGTTGCCCACCGAGATTGAATGGGATTTTGCTGCCAGTGGAGGCATAAAAAGCAATAATTATATATATAGTGGTTCTAATAACCTGGATGATGTTGCATGGTATTGGAGAAATTCCGGGAATCAATATTTAGATGGGAAATGGAGTTGGATTAATATTGAGAATAATCAATCAAGAACCCGTCCTGTAGGAGAAAAAAGGCCAAATGAACTTGGTCTTTATGATATGTCAGGAAATGTGAGAGAATGGTGTTGGGATTGGTATGAAGATGACGAACTTGAAAGTGGTCACAGGAGAGTTTGGCGTGGCGGAGGCTGGATTGGTGGAGAACATGCATGCGCGATATCCTACCGCGGAATGTTTGAAGCAAATGGAGCCGGGCCAGACCAAGGATTTCGGGTTGCTCGAAATGCTCCGTGATAATATAATTTTCAAAAGATAAACTCCGAACAAGAGAGTTTTGCATTCCCTTATTCGGAGTTTTTCTTGTATAGACATTTAAATGCTTTACGCCATTGAGTTCATGTTATAGTTCGAAGTTGTTGGTGGTGTAAAGCCCTATAAGTGCACCAATAAAACCTCCGGCAACTCTTGAACTCAGGTTTCTGCCATCTGCATTTTCAACCAAAGTTTCCCAATTATTTCCGTCGAAACTGTACAAGAAGCTATAGTCGGCTGCATCTCCGGTAACTTTAAGATAAACCGGACGGTTTCTATCTCTTCCTGTTAATTCAACAGTGGCCAATGTCTCCTTATCCTTCTCAAGTCTGTTTACAACTAATGAAGTTTTTCCATCAACCATGGTTTTTCCAAATAAGAATTGATATTCTTCATTCTGGAAAAGAGTGAAGCCTGCAAAATCAGCTTCGGTTTCGGGATAAAATTCAAGTTTGGTCTCAGCCTCAAAAGTGGTATGTTGTTGTCTCCGCAAAATAGCTGATGGATTGCCAATCTCTTCGGTGGTCACATCACGCGGGCGTAATTCCAACTTGCCACTTCCTACAGTATAATATTTCTCACGAGGTGTACGTATGTGCATCCAGGTAAAGCCAAGATCTTCTGAGTCAAAATTGTCCACGAATTCAAAATTTCCGGTAGTAGGCGGAATGTTGGGGTCTGGATTTAAACCAGGCTTGTCATTTACAATAGGAATTTGTTCCCCTTGCGGTAATATTGTAGGCCAACCCCCTTCTGGCCATTCAACCGGCAATAAATAGGTGTCTCTTCCAACATTGGTCATGTCAAAATCGTAAGGACGAACACCTAAAAATACTGCCCACCACTTACCGTTCTCGTCTTGAACAAAATCAGCATGCCCAGCTGTGGTAATCTTATCATCTCTTTCTTCTGGCAAGTCACGTTGAGTTAAAATCGGGTTGTTCTCATAAGGAATGTATGGTCCCCAAACATCCTTACTCCTAAACACAACTTGTGAATGATTTAATCCGGTTCCTCCTTCGGCACAAATCAGATAATAGTATCCAAATTTCTTAATGATATGAGGTGCTTCAATCCATATGGGTCTGTCTTCAGGTCTGGCTCCTCCTCTTACTATCTCCTTAGGTTCTCCTATTATAACATCATTTTCTACATCCAACAGATGCATGTGAATTGCCCTCTGACCGCCATAATCGGCTCCACCCATTGGTTCAGCACATTCCAGAATATATCCTTTACCATCATCATCAAAAAATACCGATGGGTCTATGCCTCTAACTTGTGGAAATACAATCGGATCGCTCCATCCTTGTTCCGGATCTTTGGTTTTTACATAAAAGTTTCCAATACCCCAGGTACTGGTTGTTATCATGTAAAATGTTTCATTGTATGGATTGTATTCAATAGCAGGAGCAAAAATTCCATTGGAAATTTGCAGACCCTCTAGTTCCAATTGTGATGGACGATCCAAAACATGTCCTATTTGTTCCCAATTAACAAGGTCGTTGCTTTTGAAAATTGGCACACCAGGATAAAGACTGAACGAGGAGTGTACAACATAGTAAGTATCTCCTTTTTTGCATATGGATGGGTCGGGATAGAAACCAGCCAACACGGGATTGAGATACTGATTCTGTGGGTCAAACTCTCTGTCGAACAGGGCATCATTTCCTTTGTACCGAAAGTGTTCAAAAACAGCAATGTCATTGCTTCTTTCAGTGCAGGAATATAATACAGCAAATGCCAGCACAAAAAAAGGTAAAATGAATTTTTTTCTCATGGTAGTAAGTTTATTTAGTTAATGTTCATCTGTCTAAAATTTTTTTTCTATGGTTTCCGAAGCTTCGGGACACGTTTCATATAACTATTGCATGTTGATTCTTTGAAAGCAATTAATCTCAAAAAAATGACAATTTAGCTATATAGTAAAATCTTCAGTCGAATGCATTAATTCTATCACAAAAATCAAGACTGCATTCAAATAATTAATTGAAAAGATTAGGTGTAAGGCGGTGCTTGTGTTGGTTAATAACAGATCTACTATGCCAGATCACTCCCTAAAGAATTTTATGTATCTGTTAAATTTTAATTCTTTAAAAAAGTAGATGATAGATCTTTATCCCGAGACATTCGGGATTAGACAGATAGAATAGTTCAGAAAGATGATTAACACAACTGGTTTTCTATTTTGTTTTGTCTATCGGTCTAAAATCTAAAAATCTCTTTAATCTATTCGATATAAATTCAATCAGTCTCTAAGATTATGCATTACTTTTAAAGCTGGCTTTGAGTGTAGATTATTAAACACTTTGAAATGTATAAAAATATTAAATTTTTAAGCTAAGTCAATTTTGGTTATAGACATATGGGTTTTAATTTTGGATATTTATTTCCTATATACAAAATGTAAGGGCGTTGCGATACGAAGTGTTGAGAGTTAACCAGTTTAGAGTTTTATCTGTTTACCCCTGAATGATGTCACTTTACTATTTAGAATAATTCAGTTGATATTTATCTTCCTAAGGCTAATATGTTTATAGATTCTGAGGTATTCAATAAAGATTATACCACGAGGTTTAGGTATTTAAGCTTTTGAAATATAATATAGTCAGAATGAATGTTCTTTAGGAAGGTGCTAAGTGTTAATTGTACCTCTGAAGAGAGAGTTAAATGGTTGTAAACCATATTGGTTTACAACCATTTATTTATTAAATCTTTCTCACATTGTGAGAATAATAACTTGATTGGTCACCTATTTAACCAGAACTTTAGTTGCTACATTGTTTACTACTACAATATAGATACCATTTGAAAGAGGTACTGTTACACTGTCTGCGGTAGCAGAAACACCAAATACCCGAACTCCTGTAATAGCATATATTTCAATGTTCTTTCCAAATGCGTCATCAATGATAACATTGCCATTCGAAGTGTAAACAAGATTGTCTTCTTTTTCGAATGTCGGAGATGCAATTGAAGTGGTTGCAACCGCTCCCAAAAGTCTTACGTTATCAAAATAGAATTCAACATCAGCAGCATGTGCAATATCAAAACGTATGCTTATGTCGTCTCCAGTTGCATTAAATACAAAAGATCCCTCTGTCCAATTTTCTGATGTTACAAAACTTCCAGAATATTGAGCTGATGTTTCTGCAGTTGATATTCTGAACTCAGATGGGACGTCAGTACGGAATTGGAACTTCAGGGTGTACTCTTCTCCAGCCACAACATCCACCGTGGGTGATACAACTTGTGTGTCCCAAACATTCTCTACCTCATCTTTCACAACGACTTTTAAAGCCTGAGTGCTTTCGATATCAAGGTCATTATTGCTTGCTACCAATTCAAATGACGCGGCATTCCATACTTGCCATTCTGCTTGAGATAATTCTGTGATACCTTCAAAATCTCCTGAAGAGAGGATGTTTACATCATTGTCATCTCCATTGTCATCTCCATTGTCATCTCCATTGTCGTCTCCATTGTCATTCCCGTTGTCGTCACCATTGTCATCACCACTAGCAGCGGTGTATAATCTTATATTATCAAAATAGAATTCAACATCAGCAGCATGTGCAATATCAAAACGTATGCTTATGTCGTCTCCGGTTGCATTAAATACAAAAGATCCCTCTGTCCAATTTTCTGATGTTACAAAACTTCCAGAATATTGAGCTGATGTTTCTGCAGTTGATATTCTGAACTCAGATGGGACGTCAGTACGGAATTGGAACTTCAGGGTGTACTCTTCTCCAGCCACAACATCCACCGTGGGTGATACAACTTGTGTGTCCCAAACATTCTCTACCTCATCTTTCACAACGACTTTTAAAGCCTGAGTGCTTTCGGTATCAAGGTCATTATTGCTTGCTACCAATTCAAACGATGCGGCATTCCATACATGCCATCTTAATGCTTCTCCTGGTTCGGATAATTCTGTGATTCCTTCAAAATTTCCATTAGGAAGGATGTTGGTGTAGGCAGGTTCTTCTGCGCTCACTAAAACAGAGCACACGAATAGTGCTACAATTAAATGGTAAATTTTTTTCATAATTTTTGTTGTTTAAGATGTTAATTTTTATGCAGTAACAAATTTAAGTAAAAAAATGTATTAATTGAGAAAAAAAAGTGAGAAAAGTGCATTCTGTTCTGTATCGGTTGAATTTGATGGACTTTGAGATGCTTTAACGATTTGGTGGATTACTCCAAAACATAAACGGCTGACATTCTATTTTAACTTTTTAGTCTGCGTTTTAGCTTGTTAGTTGTTGTCAACTTGAGAGTTGAAGGGGTTGAGTTAATAATCTCTAATGGTTCTGGAACCTTAGCTTTGCATGCTGCAATACTGCATGAATTTTCTATGTATGAAATTTTTTTATCTTATTTTTAAATACTAATTATTCAAATTTATAAATGGATATTTATGATTCTGTTGTATATTTGTGAATATTATTTAAGTAATGTGTATTTTTATTTGTGTTTTGATACAACACAAATTTCCATGGAAGAATAATGTCTGATGCGTGAGGTTTATACAATGCTGTGTGGATTTCACTTTTATTTTACAAACAAATGCACACGTGTGCATTCGATTTTATGAAACGAATAACCATTAAAGACATAGCCAAAGAGCTTGGTTTACACCATTCTACTGTATCAAGAGCATTGAGATTTAGCTCGGTAATAAATCCTGCAACACGAGACAGAGTTATTAATTATGCAGAAAGCAAGGGGTACCAGGTGAATCGAAGTGCTTTACAGTTGAGGGGCTTAGGAAGCAATATTATTGGAGTAATCGTTCCAAATATTCATCATAACTTCTTTTCAAATTTTGTAAGTAATATCACAAGAAAGGCGTTTGAATCCGGCTATATTGTTGCTGTTTTTCAATCGGAAGAATCTCTAAAACAAGAAGTTGAGATTATTCACTCAATCATTCAGCAAAATCTTGCAGGTGTTGTCTCATCTCATTCGATGGAAACTCAGGATACTAGCCACTTTAATCTCCTGGAAAAATATAAAATTCCTTTGGTTTGTTTTGACCGGGTTAATTCATCGCTGAAAAAATCATCGGTGGTGCTTAATAACAAGTCTGCTCTTAAATCAGTGGTTATGAGGCTGGGGAAGGATGGTTATTCTAAAATAGCCTACTTGTCAGGCTCTTCTTCCATTCAATTATTCAAGGATAGGCAAAGAGGATATTCATTGGGCGTTAAGGAGATTAAATCCACCTATATAAACTGCATTAACATACCGGGTGCTTTCAGTGTGCAGAAAGGGAAAGAGATAGCCATGGAACTATTTCGGATTAGAGAAAAGCCTGATGCTGTTATTTTCGATTCCCATTTTTTAGCCCTTGGTGCATTGAATTATTTAAAGGAGAGCGAGCCGGATAGACTCAATACAATAGGCATTGCCAGCTTTGGAGCTGATACTTTTTCGCCTGTTTCGTCCGTCAAAACATTAATTATAAAGCAGCCGGAACAAGAAATGGCAGAAACGGCATTTACTCTTTTAATGGAAGCCATCAGTCATCCGGATGGTCATGATATTAAAACAATGGAATTTCACGCAGAAATTATTGATAACAATATAAAATCAATAGATCGTTAGTCCCGACTCACTCGGGATAGATTATTAGATATTAGATAGGAGCAAGTTTTTTATTATCAGTTAATTGAATAACACGACGATGAATTCATAAACATATAATAATTAAGCAAATAGAAAAGATTAACGAACTATTATAAAATAGAAATCATGCTAAAAGGTATATCACCACTTATCAGCCCTGAATTACTGAATGTTCTTGCCCGTATGGGGCATGGCGATGAAATAGTGTTGGCCGATTCACATTTTCCGGGTGAATCATTTAATAATAGAGTAATTCGGGCAGATGGGCTTCGAATTCCCGATATACTCGAAGCTGTATTGCCTCTGTTTGAACTGGACAGTTATGTCCCCCATCCATTAATTATGATGGCAGCCGTTGATGGTGATGTGCTGGATCCAAGCGTGGAGGAACAATATATAAAAGCGGTACAAAAATCCAATCCGCATATTAATGGTGTTAAGCGCATCGAACGTTTTGCTTTTTATGAACGCTCCAAAGAGGCCTTTGCAGTAGTTATGACAGGTGAAACTGCCAAATATGGGAATATCATTCTGAAAAAAGGAGTGACTCCTTTGAGTTAAGGATCACCTTTTTGCTTAATGCCAGCCATGATGTTATAGTGATAAAAATATTAAAATGATATAGATATGAAACAATTTGTTAGTTTTCTTTTTTTGATGATTCTTATTAGTTCATGTAGTCATGAACAAGCTAGTTCGGATCTGAAACTTTGGTATTCTGAACCTGCTACCATGTGGGAGGAGGCATTGCCCACAGGCAATGGTCGTTTGGGCGCAATGGTATTCGGAATTCCTCATGAAGAACTGATTCAATTAAATGAGAATACCATTTGGGCAGGAAGCCCTAACAGAAATGATAACCCTGGTGCATTAGAAATACTGCCTACAATTCGGCAGCTGATTTTTGATGGAAAGTTTATTGAAGCACAAGATATGGCCAATGAAAACATCATTTCTAAGAGGTCTCATGGAATGCCATATCAAACAGCGGGTAATTTAAGGCTTAATTTTCAGGGACACGAAGATTACTCTTCTTTCTACAGAGATTTAGATATAGAAAAAGCGATTGCCACAACCCGCTACTCAGTTGGAGGAACTGAGTTTAAGCGTGAAGTATTCTCATCGTTTACAGATGAGGTTACAGTGGTTCGCTTAACTGCCGATAAACCCGGGTCAATCACTTTTACATCGTCAATGGATCGCCCCGGGCATGTAGAAGTCAGCACCGTTGGCAACGATATGATTAGAATGAGTGGAGTCACCAGCAGCCATGAAACGGTTGAAGGTAAGGTGGAATTCGTGGTATTGAGTAAGTTTTTTAACGATGGAGGTACAATAACTGCATCAAATAATGAAATTAGCGTTGAGAATGCGAATAGTGTAACCATATTGGTATCCATAGGAACAAACTTCATCAACTATACTGATATTAGTGGTGATGCACAGCAAGTAGCTGAGCAATATCTTAATGATGCAATAGGTATAGATTACAATCAGATGCGTAATTCTCATGTCGCTTTTTATCAGGAATATTTCAATCGCGTTTCATTGGACCTTGGACAAACAGATTCCATAAAGAACCCGACTGATGTTCGAATCGAACAGTTTAGTAGGGGATATGATCCTTCTTTGGCCGCCATGTATTTTCAGTTTGGCCGTTACCTGTTAATCACTTCATCTCAACCTGGTACGCAGCCGGCAAACCTACAGGGAATTTGGAACGATCAACTTTTCCCGGCATGGGACAGTAAATACACTCTGAACATTAATGCCGAAATGAATTACTGGCCGGCTGAACCAACCAATTTAACTGAATTGCATGAGCCATTTATTCAAATGATACGTGAGCTTTCTGAAGCTGGTCGGGAAACTGCCAAAACAATGTATGGAGTCAATGGGTGGGTAACCCACCATAATACCGATATTTGGCGAATAACTGGTGCTGTGGATGGATCCTATTGGGGCATGTGGCCCATGGGTGGTGTGTGGCTTAGCCAGCATTTGTTTGATAAGTTCGAATACAGCGGTGATGTTGAGTATCTGCGCTCAGTATACGATGTTTTAAGAGGTGCAGCAGAATTCTGCGTTGAATTTATGGTTGAAGAGCCTGAGAATGGATGGATGGTTATTGTACCTTCAAATTCTCCTGAGAACTCACCCACCATACATTACCAGTCATCAATTGCAGCCGGAACAACCATCGACAATCAGTTGGTTTTTGATTTGTTTACAAAAACCATCAGGGCAGCTGAGATTTTGGGAATTGAGGAGGATTTAATTCCTGAAATGGAAAGAATACTTGAATTGCTGCCTCCTATGCAGATCGGACAGCATGGACAGCTCCAGGAGTGGATGCACGACTGGGATAGTCCCGATGATAAACACAGGCATATTTCACATTTATATGGGTTGTTCCCTTCAAATCAAATATCTCCGTTTCAAAACCCTGAATTGGCCGACGCATCCAGAACCACTTTGATTCATCGGGGCGACCCATCAACAGGGTGGTCAATCAATTGGAAAATTAACCTATGGGCCAGACTCCTTGACGGAAATCATGCTTATAACCTTATGAGGGAGCAAATCAAACTTGTTGGACGCGAAGAGAATGCCAGGGCTCATTCCGAAATGGGTGGAACTTATCCAAATATGTTTGATGCTCATCCTCCATTCCAGATTGACGGAAATTTTGGATTTACATCCGGCCTAACTGAGATGCTTGTGCAAAGCCACGATGGTGCGATTCATCTGATTCCTGCCTTGCCCGATGTGTGGCCAAATGGACGGGTAACCGGTTTGAGAACACGTGGAGGCTTCGAAATTGTTGAGTTGGAATGGAAGAATCATGAAGTCACAAAAGCTGTTATCAGATCCACTCTGGGAGGGAACTTAAGGATTAGAGTCGCTAATGAAATAGGCCTTAAAGGACAAGGTGAGATATCGATTGCTCAAGGCAATAACAGCAATCCTTTTTATCAGTTGCCTGAAATTAAAAAACCTCTGATTTCTACATCAGCCAACCTGAATGAGTTTGAATTACCAGAGGTTTATATGTACGATATCAATACAGAAAAAGGAAGAGAATATACCATTGTAAAACGATAGCGGATAAAAACATAGATTTATGTCAAAACCAAAACTTGTTGAAAAGAAATATCTCTTCCCATTTATCATCGTAACAAGCTTGTTTGCGTTGTGGGGATTTGCCAATGATATTACAAATCCTTTAGTGGCAGCTTTTAGAACCATCATGGAGATTCCCAATGCAAAAGCAGCTATGATACAGTTTGCTTTTTACGGGGGGTATGCAACCATGGCCATACCGGCAGCATTGTTTGTACGTAGGTTTAGCTATAAAAAGGGAATTATTCTTGGATTGGCTCTCTATGCAACCGGTGCTTTGCTTTTTATTCCTGCAGCACAGTTCGAAATGTTTGGTTTTTTCCTTGCATCGCTTTACATTCTGACTTTTGGATTGGCCTTTTTGGAAACAACGGCCAATCCATACATTCTTTCCATGGGTGATGAAAGAACATCTACCCGTCGGTTGAACCTGGCACAGTCGTTTAATCCCCTGGGCTCAATACTTGGGATGTTTGTGGCTTCAAATGTCATATTGGCTTCATTACAGTCAGACTTGCGTGATAGTTCAGGCAATTTAATTTTTGAGACGTTGGATTTTGCAGAACGCGCTGCCATTCGTACCCACGATTTGGCCGTGATTCGCGATCCCTATGTGGCTTTAGGTTTGTTCGTTATTGGCATGATCGTGGTTTTTCTGGTTGCAAAAATGCCACATACAAGCGATGAGAATCCGGGGTCGTCGGTTAGAGCCTCTTTTAAACGATTGTTTAAGAATGCGATATATCGACAAGGGGTTATTGCCCAGGTGTTTTATGTGGGTGTGCAAATCATGTGCTGGACATTTATTATACACTATGCCGAAGATCTTGGACTATCAAAAGCTACCGCTCAGAGGTATAATATGGTAGCCATGGCTCTGTTTATATCTTTTAGGTTTATAAGCACTTTCCTGATGCGATACTTCAATTCGCGAAAGCTATTGATGGTTTTCGCAATTGGCGGGATTATCTCCATCTCAGGAACCATATTGATTCAGGGAATGGGAGGTTTGTATTGCCTTATTGCAACTTCTGCATTTATGTCGCTTATGTTTCCCACCATTTATGGAATTTCCCTCGAAGGCATTGGAGAAGATACCACCCTTGGTGCTGCAGGGTTGGTGATGGCCATTGTGGGAGGAGCCCTCATGCCCCCGTTACAGGGCATGATTATGGATTTGGAGTATGTGTTTGGCTTTCCGGCGGTAAATTTATCGTTTATCCTGCCGCTGATATGCTTTATCGTCATTGCAAGGTTTGGATTTGTGACATCAAAAGAATATAAAAATTAGATAGATATATATGGAATCAGATATCGAAAATAACAGAATCGGGGAGGATATTCCCCGCATCGCGCTTAGTAATGGTGAAAAGATTCCGGTTGTTGGGTTAGGGACTTTTGGATCCGATAATTACAATGCAAATCAGATTGCCGGGGCTGTTGATTTTGCTGTCAGAAACGGGTACAGACATATAGACTGTGCTTCGGTATATATGAATGAATCTGAAATTGGTAATACAATTTCAGAATTGATTATCGAGGGGGTTGTAAATCGTCAGGATCTTTGGATTACTTCCAAAGTGTGGAATGATGCCCATGATAAGGTCATTGAATCTTGTAAGAAGAGTTTGAAAGATTTACAACTCGATTATCTGGACCTTTATCTTGTTCATTGGCCTTTCCCGAATTATCATGCTCCCGGTTGTGACGGCGATGCTCGCAATCCCGATTCACGGCCATATAATCATGATGCTTATATGGAAACATGGCGGCAGATGGAGCAGTTGGTGGAGATGGGGTTGGTCAAATCAATTGGAACCTCTAATATGACCATTCCAAAAATGGAATTATTATTAAAAGATGCCAAAATTAAGCCTGTTGTAAATGAAATGGAAATACATCCCCATTTTCAGCAACCGGAGTTATTTAATTATTTGGTTGGAAAGAATATTCAACCAATTGGCTATTCGCCAATTGGTTCGCCTAAACGACCGGAGCGCGATAGGACAGAAGATGATACGGTAGATATTGAAGACCCGGTAATTGTGAAAATCGCCGAAAGGTTGAAATTACATCCTGCTGAGGTGTGCATCAAATGGGGCGTTCAAAGAGGTGAAGTGGTGATACCTTTTTCGGTATCACCGGTGAAAATTGTCAATAACCTTAAAGCTGTTTCGGGAGAGCCTATCTCCAGTGAGGAGATGAAGCAAATTGCCGGAATAGATAAGAATTGTCGTTTAATTAAAGGACAGGTGTTTTTGTGGGAAGGTGCAAAAGGTTGGGAAGATTTATGGGATTTAGATGGTAAAATAACAAATTAATTGAGTAAGAATATATGGAAACAAATATGAAAGCTGCGTATCTCCCGGGTAACAGTACCGTGGATTTCAGAGAAGTTACAATTCCTCAGCCCGGACCGGGAGAAGTTCTCATTAGAATGAAAGCTTCTACAATATGTGGGAGTGATATAAGAGCCATTTACCGTGAACACCTGGGAAAAGGGCCGGAAGCATATCAGAATAAAATTGCAGGACATGAGCCTTGTGGACAAATCGTTAAATGCGGATCAAATACTAAGCGCTTTAAAGAGGGTGACAGGGTTGTAATTTATCATATTTCCGGATGTGGAGTGTGCAACGATTGTCGTCGGGGTTATATGATCTCATGTACCAGCCCGTCACGTGCTGCATATGGATGGCAACGGGATGGTGGAATGGCTCCTTACATTGTGGCCGAGGAGAAGGATTGTGTATTACTGCCTGACGAATTGACTTATGTGGATGGTGCTCAGATTGCATGCGGGTTTGGTACGGTTTACGAAGGCCTTGAAAGAATAGGAGTATCTGGAAATGATGCTGTTTTGGTGGTTGGTTTAGGGCCTGTAGGGCTGGCTGCCCTGATGCTTGCCAAAGCAATGGGAGCAAACCATCTGGTTGGAGTCGATACGGTTAAAGAAAGATGTGACATTGCAAAAAATCTCGGTTTGGCCAATCAAACGTTTGTTGCCGGAGCGGATACTCTTCAGGAGGTTTTGAATACAACATATCAAAAGCAGGGTTTTGAAAAAACCGTTGATTGTTCCGGTAATACCCATGGACGACAGCTATGTATAAGAGCCACCCGTAAGTGGGGCAAAATGGTCATGATTGGCGAAGGAGGTACGGTTGAATTTAATCCAAGTCCCGACATCATTCATGATCAAGTTTCTATTCATGGCTCATGGGTGACCAACATCTGGCGAATGGAGGAACTAGTCGAGCGTCTGGTCAGATGGGGCATTCACCCTGAAGATTTGGTAACGCATCGGTTTTCGCTTGATGAGGCAGACAAGGCCTATGAACTTATGAATGAAGGTAAGTGCGGAAAAGTGGCCATCGTTTTTGATGAAGAATTAAAAGGTTAAGAATGACCTAGCCGAAGGAAGGTTAACTATACCTCAGTGAGACTCATGTAGGATCCATAAAGCATGCAATCACACTATGAATTTTGAATAACACCAAATAAATATGAAACTATGAAACGAGCCATGAGAAAGCTTTTCTCACACAGGGAAATGACTGGATTGGCGAGTTCCATGTGGTAACTGAAAATTAAACTATAGACACATGAAAAGTCGATTCTCACTATTTTTGATAATCTCTTTTTTGATGAGTCAAACAGTCCTTGCTCAAAGAGCCATCATCCAAACCAAATACACCGCCGATCCGGCGCCCATGGTTTATAATGATACAGTGTTTTTGTACACGGGGCATGATGCCGATGATGCCATGGGCTTTAAAATGTTTAATTGGTTGTTATATACTTCAACCGATATGGTGAACTGGACAGATCATGGTGTGGTTGCATCGTTAGATAATTTTGATTGGGTCCCATACGACAATGGAGCATGGGCTCCACATTGTATCGAACGCAATGGGAAGTTTTATTTCTATTGCCCCATTCCAAATGGAATTGGGATAGGTGTTTTGGTGGCCGATAGTCCCTATGGCCCTTTTGAGGATCCGCTTGGAAAACCATTGATTCAGAACAGTCATCATGATATTGACCCGGCTGTTTTTATTGACGATGACGGGCAGGCATATTTGTATTGGGGAAATCCTAAAGTTTACTATGTGAAGCTTAATGAGGATATGATTTCATATTCCGGAGAGATTATGGTGGAGGAAACAACACCTGCAAATTATCAGGAGGGTCCTTGGGTTTGGAAACGCAATGAGCATTATTATATGGCTTATGCATCTACTTGTTGTCCCGAAGGGATTGGTTATGCCATGAGCAGCTCACCTACGGGTCCATGGGAGTATAAGGGTATGATTATGGATGCAACAGAACTAAGCAGGGGAAACCATCCCGGAATTATTGAATTTAAAGGGAAGTGGTACTGCTTTGGCCACAGTTATGATCTGCTTAAACTAACAACCACGAAATTTTACGAGCGCCGCTCAGTGATGCTCGATGAGATGGTCTATAACTCTGACGGAACCATACAAAACCGTCCTTACTGGACGGTAGAAGGTCCGCAACAAGTGGGAACTCTGAATCCTTTTGAAAGAGTAGAAGCAGAAACGATGGCTTGGAGCGAAGGCGTTAAAACCAGATCTGAAACGGAATGGGAAGGCGATTTTGATTGGGCAAGAGGAGAGAGAATTGCCGATCGTAAATTCGTTACCTCTATAAATCATGGTGATTACATCATGGTAAAAGGGGCTGATTTTTCAACTGGTGCAAAGTCGGTTGATGTAAGTGTTGCGTCGCTTTATGGAGGAAAAATTGAAATAAGAGTCGATAGACTCGATGGCCCCATTATAGCCACAGTTGATGTAAACACTTCCCGGGAAGGTGGTATTTGGAGAACTTTTTCAGCACCCGTAAACGAAAATGCAAAAGGTGTTCGGGATCTCTATTTTGTTTTCAGAGGAGAAAAAGACCTGTTCGATTTTGACTGGTGGAAGTTCAATCAATAGATCGTTATACTTTTCCCGAGACATTCGGGATTAGATATAAGACACAAATAAGCTTTTTATTATCAGTTGATTAAATATCATCGCAGTATATTTATAAATGTTTGATTATTAGGTAAATAAAAAAAGATTTACGAACTATTATTCAATTAAACGCTTAAATATCTAACTCAAAAAATTATTGATTATGAAGTTCAATGGCAAGTTTTTTCGATTTCTCTTATTGTTTCTGGTGTTTTTCAGTTTCGGTTTGTATGCCCAACAGGATAACACCTTAAAAGTTAATGAGCCCAGAGTTGTTGAAGATGGGGGAACAGGTGATTATAGCGCTATTATGTACACGGATGGTTCTTTAATTACTCATACCATTTTTCGACCAAAGAATCTTGATGTTTTTGGAGATCAATATCAATTACCAATCATTGTTTGGGGTAACGGCGCATGTGCCAACTCTCCCTGGGAGCATGTTAATTTTCTCTCGGAAGTGGCTTCGCACGGCTTTTTGGTGATTGCCATAGGGCCAATGCCTCATGAAGGGCAGGAGCACGGAGGAGGTAGGTCTGTTTCCTCCCAGCTTACTGATGCCATAGATTGGGCCATTGCTCAAAACAGTAACAGTGAAAGCGTATTCTACAATAAAATTGATGTATCTAAAATCTCAGTCAGCGGAATGTCCTGTGGTGGATTACAAGCTCTTGAGGTTGCTCCCGATCCAAGAGTAACTACCGCAATCATTTGTAATAGTGGAATTTTGCCTAATCCGGGTGGAGGAATGCCGGGGATGCCGGCATTGTCAAAAGATCACCTGGAAAAACTACACACTCCAACACTTTATTTACTGGGTGGTGAGTCGGATATTGCCTATAATAACGGGATGGACGATTTTAATCGCATCAATCATGTGCCTGTTTTTGTAGCCAATATGGACGTTGGGCACGGTGGAACCTATCGTCAACCACATGGCGGAGAATTTGCCATTGTTGCAACCGCATGGTACAAGTGGCAACTAAAAGGCGACGAAGAGGCCGGGAAAATGTTCACCGGAAATCCATGCCAACTATCAAAATCGGAAGTTTGGACTGTTGATAAAAAGAATCTGCCATAGTTTTGCAGAAAATGTTTGATATTCAGGTGTTTTTGAAACATGCCCACAGCATGTTTCAAACCTTTGGGGATGGGTGAGTTGCACCAGAATAAAGAATTTTAAATAATATACAATGAAGAAATTATTAATCATCATTTCGATATTCTTAATCACATTGAATTCGGAGGCACAGAATCGGCCACCACACCCCGAACTTGAGAATCCTGCCATACAAGGAATAAATAAAGAACTGCCAAGAGCTTCCTTTAATAGTTATTCTAGCAGGGAGCTGGCTTTAAAAAATAGCAGGGAAGCTTCTGATAGGTTTTCCTCGTTGAACGGTACATGGAAATTCAATTTTGTAACCGGGGTGTCGAATCGAATTATGAATTTTGCCGATGTAAACCTCGATATTTCAGGGTGGGACGATATTCCTGTTCCATCGAACATGGAAATGCATGGTTATGGTTATCCCATCTATACAAACGTAGGATATGAGTTTTACCCGCATTGGAATTTTAAACCGCCATATATTAACGATTTAGAGAAGAATAATATTGGTTATTACAGACGCGATTTTGACATCCCACAATCGTGGGATGACATGCAGGTATTCGTTTATTTTGGTTCCATAAAATCGGTGGGATTTGTTTGGGTAAATGGCCAGCGGGTTGGGATGAGTAAGGACAGCAAAACACCCCAGGAATTTGATATTACTCCCTATGTAAAGCCCGGTAAAAACTCAATTGCTGTGGAGGTATTCCGCTGGAGCGATGCCTCCTACCTCGAATGTCAGGATTTTTGGCGTTTGAGCGGTATCCCGCGTGAAGTGTTTGTGTATGCACAGCCAAAGGTTCGCCTGCGTGATTTTTTTGCCAAAGCAACACTGGATGAGAGCTATGTGAATGGTGTTTTCGATCTAGATGTGGAACTGAAAAACCATACCGGTAATCCAGCATTAAAATCTTTCAGTTATGAAATAATCGATAACAAGGGTATGTCTGTAGCCACAGATTCAAAATCTATTGAGATTGTTGATTCTGTTGGACATCTGAACTTTAAAGCTACAATACCTGCAGTTGATGCATGGACTGCTGAAACTCCAAACCTTTACACTTTATTACTTACTTCGAAAGACGTTTCAGGTAAGGTTACCGAGGCTGCATCCATAAAAATTGGATTTCGAACCAGTGAGATAAAAAACGGACAATTTTTGGTAAATGGGAAACCGGTTCTGATAAAGGGCGTTAACATGCACGAGTTTTGTCCAATTAACGGTCAGGTGGTCGATGAGGAAACCGTAATGCTTGATCTGCAACGGATGAAAGAACTTAATGTTAATGCCATTAGGTTGAGCCATTATCCGCAGCCCAGCTTCTTTTACGATCTTGCCGATAAATATGGTTTTTATGTGGTTGATGAAGCCAACATCGAATCACACGGAATGGGTTACGATCGCGCTAAAGGGAGAAGTCTGGGGAATAATCTTGATTGGACAGAAGCGCATATTTTCCGTACTCGTAACATGTTTGAGCGTTCTAAAAACCACCCGTCGGTGGTTATCTGGTCTTTGGGTAATGAAGCCGGAAACGGGTATAATTTTTATAAAACCTACCTCTTTATTCGCAGTCGCGACGAAATGCGTCCAATCCAATATGAGCAGGCAGGTCTCGAATGGAACACCGATATCGTTGCTCCCATGTACGCACGACCTCACAATATTGAGCATTATGCTAAAAACCACACCGATAGGCCATTGATCCTCTGCGAATACGCTCATGCAATGGGTAACAGCATCGGAAACCTGAAGGATTATTGGGAGATCATTGAGAAGTACCCACAGCTTCAGGGTGGCTTTATATGGGACTGGGTTGACCAGGGACTTGCCAACGAAAATGAGAAGGGAGAGTTTTGGGCTTATGGTGGAGATTATGGCCCGGAAGGAACGCCATCAGATGGAAATTTTGTTATCAACGGAGTGCTCTTTCCCGACAGAAGCATTAAGCCTCATAGCCTGGAAGTAAAGCAAGTATATCAGAATATTGGTTTTGAACCAAAAAATCTTGAAGAAGGGGTAATTGCCATCACCAACAAGTTTTTCTTTACAAACTTGAATGAATACGACTTTAGTTACGAAATTACAGAAAATGGAAAAGTGATTAGAACCGGCAAACTACCCAGATTAGATATCGAACCGGGGCAATCCAAAACTGTAAATGTCAATTTGAGGCGCATAAAGGCTAAACCCGGAGTTGAGTATTTTATCATTCTTTCGGCCAAAACCAAAAAGGCTGAAAACCTTTTACCGGCAGGATGGGAGATCGCATCGGAACAAATAAAATTGCCCATTGAAGCTCCCAAAACTCAGTTTGATATAGCAAAAGCAGGAGAAGTGACCTACAGTGAAGGAGCTTCTATAAACATATCTGGGAGTGACTTCTCTCTGGCAATTGATTCAGAAACAGGGATTATAACTTCCTATAAAAGCAAAGGAAAAGAGTTGTTCCTTGATGGTTTTGGCCCCCGGCCTGCGTTTTGGCGCGCTCCTATCGATAACGATTATTTGTGGAGAATGCAAGAAAGATGCCGCCTGTGGAAAGAGGCTTCAGAACACTTGCCTGTTGCGGCAAGTGTAAAAACAAACCAAGTTGGAAACGCGGTTCAGGTTGAAGTTGTTTATAATCTTGACTCCTTACAATCAACATGGAAAACCAAATATACCATTATGGGAAATGGTATGATTAAGGTCGATAATGAGTTGGTAACTTCCGGTGAGGATGTTCCGATTATCCCACGCATGGGAATGAAGATGCAGTTACCTTCGGATTTAACTCAAGTGGAGTATTTTGGGAGAGGTCCCTGGGAGAACTACTCCGATCGAAACACATCGACTTTTGTAGGGCGATACAAAACAACAGTTTCAGATATGTATGTGCCGTATGTTCGTCCACAGGAAAATGGTCATCGTACTGATGTACGTTGGTTAGCACTCAGCAGAAAAGATGGCTCCGGACTCTTAGTGGTTGCTGATTCCATCATAGAGTTTAACGCTCTGAACAACCCCATTGAAGATTTTGATGCCGGGATGAACAAAGACAGGAATCTTCGTCACATCAACGATATTAAACCTCGCGATTTGGTTGAATTGCACATTGATTATCGTATGATTGGAGTTAGCGGCGATGAACCATGGGGTTCGCCACCACACGAACCATACCTGCTAAGGCCAAGTGCCGAAGGACATAAGTATAGTTTTACTTTGGTTCCGGTAAGCTCTGTCAGAGACATTGAATCAAAGGCTATTCTTAGATATTGATTTTATTAAACGCGTCCCGAGGCTTCGGGACGCGTTCCATCCCGAGTACTCGGGATGAAATAACAAATTATAGACGCATGAAAAATTTTAAAGTACTAACGGTATTGTTGTCTGTTTTGATTTACTCATGCAGCTCTTCAAAGGTTCAGGATAAATCAATTTCTGACTTTTCTATAGACGTAGCTTTGCCTTTTCCCGGGCATTTGGTAACGTTAAATGATTCCTGGGTAAAAGAGCGTGAAGAGCTAAATACTGAATATTTGAGATCTCTTGACAGCGACAGGCTGCTGCATAACTTCAGAGAAAATGCAGGGTTGCCAACCAATGCGAAACCCCTTGATGGGTGGGAAGCTCCGTGGGTTGGCCTTAAGGGTCACTTTACCGGGCATTACCTCTCTGCTGCTTCTTTTTTAGTCGCAAGGTATGGGGATTCCGATTTTTTGGAAAGAATAAATTACATGGTGGATGAGCTTTATAAATGTCAGATGGTATTTGGGAATGGCTATCTGAGTGCATTTCCTGAAAGAGATTTCGATGTGTTAGAATCTCAGTTTGGTGGGGTTTGGGCTCCTTATTATACTTATAACAAAATCATGCAGGGTTTGCTGGATGCATACATTTTTGCAGGCAACCAAAGAGCTCTGGATATGGTGAAACAAATGGCTGCATATGTAAAAATGCGCATGTCGAAACTTGATGAGGAGACCATTGAAAAAGTTCTCTACAGTGTTGGAGCTAATCCAATGAATGAAGCGGGGGCAATGAATGAAGTGCTGTACAAATTGTATGCAGTGACAAACGATTCTGTTCACTTGGAATTGGCTCAACTCTTCGACCGTGATTGGTTCCTTAAACCAATGGCAAATAATGAAAACATTCTGTCGGGTCTTCATTCCAATACACATATTGTGTTGGTTAATGGTTTTGCAGAGGCATATCCTATAAACAAGAATGCGAAGTATCGCAACGCCGTGATAAATTTTTGGGATATGTTAATCAATTATCATGTATATGCTAACGGTTCGAGCAGTGGTCCCCGACCAAACGTTATAACCCCTACTTCATTGAGTGCTGAACACTGGGGTGTGCCGGGGGTGTTGAGCAATACTATGACAAAGGAAATTGCTGAAACTTGCGTTTCGCATAATACCCAGAAGATCTCAAAATCATTGTTCTCCTGGACAGCTGAGCCAAAATATGCAGATGCCTTTATGAATACTTTTTACAATTCAGTGATGGCATTACAAAGTGCCCGCACAGGCAAATGTGTTTACCATTTGCCATTGGGCTCGCCCAGGCAAAAGAAGTTCTTAGCAGAAAATGACTTTCATTGTTGTAATGGTTCGTCAATTGAGGCTTTTGCCCAGCTTAATTCAGGGATATATTTTCACCACAACTCAACATTATGGATAAATATGTATATCCCTTCGAAATTGAATTGGACTGAAATGGGGGTAGAAATTGAACAAACAGGAGATTTCCCTCTAAGCCCATCGGTGGAGTTTAGTGTTTCAACACCTGAAGAGAGAGAGTTAGACCTCCGTTTTTTTATTCCCTCCTGGGCAAACAATCTTACCGTCTCTATTAATGATGAAATTCAGAATATTGAAATTAAGCCGGAATCATTCCTCAGTTTTAATCGAGAATGGAACGATGGAGACAAAGTCAGTTTATCCTTTGATTATGACTTTCATATTAAAACCATGCCCGACGATGAGAGTGTGATCGCCTTGTTTTATGGCCCTATCTTATTGGCATTTAAAAGTGGTAATGAATTGATCTTGAAAGGAGATCATGAGTCAATTCTGGCTAATCTGGTTTCTGAAAATGACATGTTTTATCTTAATAACAATGGGTCAACTTACACCTTAAAACCATTATTTGAGATTGAGGATGAAGTTTATGGCGTGTATGCGACTATCAGAAGTTTTTAAACGAGATTAGTTTTATTGGAAATTGAATTTATATCAATGAGAGGTTGGCTTTTGGAGTGGCAAGCAGTCATAAAAAATAGTCAAATTTTAGACAAGTAAATAGAAAAGGGATTCGGAAATTAAGGAAGCAAGCATAAAGTACGTTTTCCACCCAAACAATATAACCTTAACAAACAAATTGTAGAAAAATGAAACATCGAATAATTAAAATTTCCTTTTGTGTCTTTTTTGCCATGGGTTCTATTGCTTTTGTGCAAAACTCTCATGATTTAAATAAGCCAATTTATTTGAATACTGCATATTCATTCGAAGAGCGGGCTGTTGACTTAGTGTCACGGATGACTCTTGAGGAAAAGCAGAGTTTACTGGGAAATACCATGGCCCCAATCCCACGGTTGGGAGTTAATAAATATGATGTTTGGGGAGAAGCTCTACATGGCGTTATGGGCAGAAATAACAACAGTGGAATGACCGCAACGTCGTTCCCAAATAGTAATGCCATTGGCTGTACTTGGGATCCGGAACTAATTAGGCGTGAGGCATCTGTTATTGCGGCTGAAGCCCGGGGCTTTAACCATGACCTTATCTTTACCTTGACCTATTGGTCGCCGGTGATTGAGCCGGCACGTGACCCTCGTTGGGGACGTACCGCCGAAACTTTTGGTGAGGATCCTTTTCTGGTGTCTCAAATTGGTAGCGGTTTTATTAGGGGCATGATGGGTAATGATGAAAGATATCTTAAAACCGTTCCATGCGGAAAGCACTACCTTGCAAATAATACTGAATTTAACAGGCATACCGGCAGCTCCGATATGGACAATCGAGACATGCGTGAGTTCTATTTGCGACCCTACAAAGTTCTTATTGAGGAAGATGATATGCCATCCATTATGACTGCTTATAATGCCGTAAACGGAGTGCCTGTTTCAGCAAGCAAATTTTTGGTGGATACCATTGCCCGCAGAACATACGGGATGAAAGGTTATGTAACAGGTGACTGCGGCGCAATTACTGACCTTATTGTTGGTCATCATTATGCAAAGGATGGACCGGAAGCAACTGCAATGGGTTTAATTGCGGGAGTCGATTCAGATTGTGGAGGTGAGTATCAAAGCCACGTCATTACTGCTTTGGAACGGGGGTTAATAACCGAGGCTGATATCGACAGAGCTTTAATAAATATGTTTACCATTCGTATGCGTTTAGGAGAGTTTGATCCTGCGCGTATGGTTCCATACGCAGGAATTAAACCGGGAATCATTAATGACCCTTCTCATAACGAACTGGCACTTGAGATTGCTACAAAGACACCTGTCCTTTTAAAGAATGAAGTGGTTTCGGCAATCGGAGAAAAAGCTTTACCTCTTCGACCTCAGAATATTCAAAAAATTGCCGTTTTGGGACCTCATGCAAACAAAATTGAGTTGGGTGATTATTCAGGGCCGGTGGAAGATCATTATGTAAGCACTCCTCTTCAAGGCATAAAAAGCTATGTTAAAAGGAATAATTTGGGTATCGAAGTGGTACATGGAGATGGTGGCAACATTGATCGTCGAAATGATTTTTTTACGCTGTCAACCTTTACTACTGTAAGTAATAGTGGAGAGAAGCATCAGTATGATGCGACAATTTTTGACGAGTCGGCAAGTGGGATTATTGCATCCGAAAGGTTTGGTACAAAATCCTTGCGTGGAATAAAGGATGGTGACTGGACGGCATATTACAACATTGATGTGACCCGGTTAGATTCTATAATGTTTAACATGAATGTGGCACTTAGCGGAGGAGCAATAGAGGTTAGAGTAGATTCGCCCACCGGCAACATTCTTGCATCGGAGATGGTCGAAAGTTCATCAACCGGAGGATTTTTTGGTAGTAGGGTTACTGTGGCTGCAAAGGTTAATACGTTAGGAATTACCGGCCCACGAAATATTTACTTTATATATCGTGAACCGCAGCCTGAATCAACCGATCAGGCCACGTTAGATTTAGCCGCTTCGTCCGATGTGGCAATTATTTTTGTAGGAACCGACCAGACCACCGGGAGAGAAGAGTCAGACAGGTTCTCTCTCGCTTTGCCAGGTAATCAGATGAATCTTATCCAGGCTGTTGCAGAAGTTAACCCAAACACAATAGTTGTAATGCAAACCATGGGAATGGTTGAAGTTGAAGAGATTAAGCATAATCCAAACATCCCGGGGATTTTCTATGTAGGTTATAACGGGCAGGCACAAGGAGCCGCCATAGCAAAAGTGCTATTCGGAGAAATAAATCCGGGTGGAAAAACCACCGTTACCTGGTATAAATCGGTCGATGATCTGCCCGATTTTAATGATTACACTTTGCGCGGCGATGATGAAAAGAATGGACGTACCTATATGTACTTTGATAAGGATGTCTCTTATGAGTTTGGATTTGGTCTTTCATACACAACCTTTGAGTACAGTAATTTTAAAATCAGTAAAAGTGAAATGACCCCTAACGATATGATTACCGTTAGTGTGGACGTTAAAAACTCAGGAAATGTAGATGGAGATGAAGTTGTTCAGGTTTATGTGACAACACCTGATAGTCCTGTTTCACTGCAACGTCCTATTAAACGTTTAAAGGGTTTTAAACGGGTAACCATACCGGCAGGTCAGATAAAAACCGTGTCAATAGACATCAATTGTTTCGATTTATGGTTCTGGAATGAAGATGATAACAAATTGGCTTTTGATAATGGCAGGTATGTTTTTGAAATAGGAGCATCTTCGCGCGACATAAAAGGTACAGTGGAAGCAGTCATGGCTGGAAAATTTAAGGCAGAATTAAAAACTGTGGTGGCTACTTCTGATAAAATAGTACTTCAACCCGGTGACAAGTCAGGCACCAGTTTTACGGCGTGCCTTACTGATGATAGTTTTATTGATGTAAGACATACAAATGTGGAGTATGTAAGCAATAATCCTTCTGTGATAACGGTGAATGAATCGGGTGTGATATCGGCGCTTAAGCCTGGAGTGGCCACTGTATTTGTTCATGTTACTCACAATGGAGTAACTGTTTCAGATGATTTCCCCATTAAGGTAATGCCAAATCTAACTCCCGCCTCAATTACCATCAATGGGAGAACTTTGAAAGGCTTTAATGCCGATAAAAAGGCGTATAGTTATCTCATGAACAGATCATCCAGAGTCCCTCGTGTGAACGCTTCAGCTGAGAGCAAGGATGTAACTGTGGAAATTCAGCAGGCAAAAGGTATTCCCGGAACAGCCATCATTAGTTTTGTGGACTATAACACCTATGAGAAAAACACCTACTATATAAATTTTGATGTCGCATCTGTAAGTGATGAATTTAATAATGGTCAGCCCGGTAGTCAATGGAATTGGGTAAGGGAGAATCCAAACAACCATAGTTTTACATCCGCTCCGGGGGCTCTTACCATTACTGCCGAGGAGGGAGATATTTCTGAAGGCAGTAATAATGCCCGAAATCTGTTGCTGCAAAGTGCCAATAACGATTGGACAATTGAGACAAAACTAGTCGCTTCCAGAACACCATCTCAACCTGAAAATGCCGGCATTGTTGCTTACCAGGACGACGACAACTTCGTTAAGCTTATGTTTAGAGCAGTCATCAAAACGTCAAGACAAACAGGAGTGCAACCCGGCACCATCGATTTGCTTTTTGAAGAGAACGGAATTGCGAAATCAGTGGCATCCATAAACCTTAAAGAAGAAGTTATAGGTGACAATCATCTATTATTGCGACTTTCGAAAGAAGGAAGCAGATATTCGGCTTATTATTCTGTGGATGGAAAAACTTTTGAGAAGCTTGGAGAGTCGGATATCCTGTTGAAAGATATTCATGCAGGTCTTCTGGTGTGCGACGGCGTTATAACCCAAAGTATGACAAGTACGTTTTGGTTTGATTCATCCACCACGAAGCCTGACAGCCCTTTTGATGTTTCGTTCGATTATTTTCGGATTCAAAACAGGGGGCTTAAGTGATTGCATATAAATGAGATTATAATTAAATCATTATGAAAGCTATTTTTCTGTTAAGTGTTGCTCTTTTCTTTATAAGTTGTCAAAACCAATTTGTAAAGAGCTATTTAAAAGAAAGTAATCGGGTTACTTTTCAAACTGACAAAGGAACTTTGGCTGTTTATCCACTCACTGACAACACCGTTCGGGTGCAGTTTTATGTGGATAGCAAGACGGCTCTTCCCGAGTTTGTGTTGTATAATGAAATTGAAGTGCCAAATTTCGTGGTCACTGAAGAAGGGAGCCTTGTTAAAATCTCTCTTAAAAAGATGACTGTTGAGGTCAATAAGAGAACGGGTCAGGTTTCATATTTAAATAGTCAAGGAGAGGCTTTTCTAAAGGAAAAGCCCGGTTCCCGATTAGTGAAACCGGATTCTGTTATGGGTGAACCATGTTTTTTTGTTGAGCAGAAATTCGAATCACCTGCCGATGAGGCCATTTTTGGGTTGGGGCAGTTTCAGGATGGGAATTTCAATCTTAAAGGTGTTACCCGTCGGTTAACCCAGGTTAACAGCCAGATTGTGATCCCATTTGTATATTCAAACAAGGGCTATGGATTGCTTTGGCATCAGTATGGATTAACCGATTTTAACCCAACAGACAATTTTGTCCAACTCGAAAAACAGGAAGATGCAGATTTGGGAGAGGGGCGAATTGCAGAAGTTACAACAACTGCAGGAACACAGAGGGTAGCGCAGGATCAATCTCTGTATACCGGGAGTTTTACTGTGCCCAGAAGTGGAGAATATTCTATATTTTTAGACTTGGGCGATATGGGCAATCGTCATTATGTAGTTATAAATGGCGTTCCCGTTATTGACCAAACCAATATGTGGCTTCCGCCCACTGCAGGAGTCCTTGTAAATCTCGAGGCTGGAAAACATGATGTTCAGCTGATATGTAAATCAGATAATGAGCCAACCCTATCATGGAATTTAAAGGAGGATGTCACAACCTATCGTTCTCCACATGCTCAAATGATTGACTACATTGTGTTTTATGGGCCTTCGGCCGATGAGGTGATTTCTTCTTACCGTAATTTGACTGGTGCTGCTCCTATGTTGCCTAAATGGGCCTATGGTTTTTGGCAGTGCAGAGAGCGCTATGCTTCATCTAACCAATTGATAGAGACTGTAAAGGAATTTCGTAAACGAAATTTGCCAATGGATGTAATTGTACAGGATTGGCAATATTGGGGAAATAAAGGATGGGGTGTTCCTCAATTTGACGAAAGATATTATCCAAATCCCACCGGGTTTATTGGTGAGATTCATGACCTGAATGCACATTTCTGCATCTCAATTTGGTCAAATCCGGACATCAACTCTGAATTGGGCAGAGAGTATCAACGTAACAACCACTTCATACCAAACACCAACTGGTTGGACTATTTCAATCCCAAAACCCGGAAAGAATACTGGAATACATTGTACGAGAATATGTTTGTTCACGGCGTTGATTCCTGGTGGATGGATGCTGTTGAGCCGGAAAATGACGCCCTTACCGGAGAGATGACCCATATTGGGCCGGGCGACTTTTATCGATTAATCTATCCCCTTCTGGTTAGTCAGTCTGTTTATGAAGGTCAACGTGAAGTCACTTCTGATAAAAGGGTTTGTATTTTAACCCGTTCCGCTTTTGCCGGACAGCAAAGATATGGTGTCATTAATTGGTCTGGTGATGTTGGTGGTACCTGGGACGAATACAGACGTCAAATTGTTGCCGGGCTGAACTTCACAATCACAGGTTTGCCCTATTGGACTACTGACATTGGAGGCTTTTTCCGACCCGGGCATTCTCAATACACCGATGAAAATTATCGTGAATTGCTAACTCGATGGTTTCAGTGGGGTGCTTTTAAGCCGATTTTCCGGAACCATGGTTATATGAGCGAAACAGAGCCATGGAAATATGGTGAAACAGTAGAGAGCAATATGCGAAAAATGCTGAATTTGAGATATCGGTTACTCCCTTATATTTATTCAGAAGCCTGGCAGGTAACCAGCAACGGTTCAACCATGATGAGGGCTTTGGTGATGGATTTTAGAGAAGATGAGATGGCTCTCAAACAACCATATCAATATATGTTTGGAAATGGTATGATGGTGGCTCCTATTACTGAGCCGGGTGTTGACAAATGGGAAGTTTATTTGCCAAAATCAAAAGGCTGGTATAATTTCTGGACAGGTGAGCGTTTTAATGGTAATCAAACCATTAAAACCGACGCCCCGCTTGATATGATTCCTCTTTTTGTTCAGGCCGGTTCTATTATACCAATGGGTCCCATCATGCAATTCTCAACTGAGAAGCCAGCTGATGAACTGGAAATTCGAATATATGAGGGAGCGGATGGAGAGTTTGTTTTGTATGAGGATGAAAACAACAATTACAATTACGAAGACGGAGTTTTTGCCACCATCACATTTAATTGGGATGATGGCAACAGAACATTAACCATCAGCGATAGAAACGGGAGTTTCCCCGGCATGTTATCAGAGCGAAAATTCAATATTGTAAGTGTAAATAGCAATTCCGGATTCGGAATTGACTCTTCCGGCTTATATAAAGAAACAGTTGTTTATACCGGAACGCAAGTAGTAATTAATATGTAAATCTTAAAGCTATAATGATGAATAATTTAATGTTAAAACCGAATTTGTTTAGGGGGGTTATTCCCTTTGTTTTCGCTTTTTTGGCGTTCCCTTTAATGTCACAAAAAGCCGTTGTTCTATCACCCAATAGCAAAAATGAAGTAATGCTGTTAAGCCAACAGGATGGTAATACCGGAAGTTGGTATTTACAGGTAAATTATATCAGTGATGACGAAAAATCTGAAGTTATTCCACGTATTGATTTGGGTCTTATTCGTAACGATCAGAGTTTCTCAGATAATCTAAGATTTTTAAAGGCAAGCCGACCCAAAAGAGTGGTAGAACAATACACCTCGATACATGGAAAGCGCAGTGAACGCAGCAATGTTGCCAATGAAGTTGTCATGGAATTTGAAAATTCAGAGCGTTCAAGAATGAACGTTGTGGTTCGAGCTTATAACGATGGAATTGTATTCCGCTATGAATTTCCAAGGGGTAGCGGAACATATACCATTGAGGATGAGTTAACATCTTATCATATACCCGATAGTACTACGAGATGGCTACAGGACTTTGATTTGTCCAATGAACATCTTTATGCCAAAATGAAGGATGCACAAACCGGTGGGGATTGGGGATATCCGGCCTTATTCAATACGCCTGATAACAGCTGCTGGTATCTCATCCATGAAGCAGGATTGGATAGAACATATTGTGCAACAAAACTAAATAACGCCGATAATGTGCCTGCATATAAAGTAACACTTCCTTATCCCCATGAAGGGAAAGGTGAGGCATTGCCAACCATCAATTTACCATGGAAATCGCCTTGGCGCGTTGTAATCATGGGGGAGTTGTCTGACATTGTTGAGTCAACTTTGGTTGATGATGTTTCCAAACCTTCTGTTCTTGAAAACACCGACTGGATAAAGCCCGGATTAGTTTCCTGGAACTACTGGTCTGACAATCATGGTACAAGATGTTTTCAAACTGTTGCTGCCTTTACTGATTTAGCTGCTGCAATGGGTTGGCCATATACCCTTTTCGATTGGGAATGGGACGTAATGTCAAATGGTGGAAATGTTGAGGATGCAGCAAGATATGCTCTATCAAAAGGTGTGAAACCTTTTATTTGGTATAACTCTGGTATGTTTCAATGGATTACAGCTACTCCAATAGATCGGATGAAGACTCATGAAAACCGGATGGAAGAATTTGCCTGGCTAAAGAGTTTGGGGTTTGTTGGAGTAAAAGTTGACTTTTTCCTCAGCGAAAAGCAATTTATGATTGAGTATTATCTCGACATTCTGGAAGATGCAGCCAAATTTGAAATGATGGTAAATTTCCATGGCTCGGTGGTTCCAAGAGGATGGGCAAGAACATACCCGCACCTTATGACTTTGGAAGGAGTACGCGGTGCGGAGTGGTACAATAATGGGCCTGAGTTTACTACTACAGCGCCGGAACACAACAGTGTTATGGCATTCACCCGAAACGTAGTTGGCTCCATGGATTACACACCTGTTACATTCACCAATTCTCAATATCCGTCCCTTACCTCTTATGGACATGAACTGGCCTTAAGTGTGCTCTATGAATCTGCTCTTCAGCACATGGCCGATCGTCCTGAAGGTTATTATAATTTGCCAGATGCCCCCAAATCATTTTTAAAAGATGTGCCGGCGGCGTGGGATGACACTAAGCTATTGGATGGCTATCCGGGACGTGATGTTGTTATGGCTCGTAGAAATGATAAGTTATGGTATGTTGGTGGAATAAATTCTGAAAATGTAGAGAAGAATTATACCTTAAGTTTTAATTTTCTGGATGATGGTGTTGATTATAGAATTGTGTTGATTTCCGATGGAAATCATGATAAGGATTTCTCCACTTATTACTCTGTGGTGAATAAATCAAGCACAATTGATGTGAAAATGTTACGTAGAGGCGGATTTGCTGCTAAACTTCAACCAATGGACAACTAATTATTAACTATTAACTGTGATACATGGCCTGGAAGAATTAGTTTCTAATATGGGATTGATTCTCTCAGGCAGGTTTACAAGACTAATAATCCAACTATATGAAACATTCATTTGTAATCACCACAAAAAAAAATCTGAGCGCAATTGATATGCGAACAGGGAGTCCTCGCAATGAAGGCAGAAACTTTTTTTATTTTTTAATGATGCGATTGATGTTTCTGTATTTATTCTTGTTCTTCATAAGTTCCTCTGCTGTATCTCAATCTTACCAGGAAACAGAAACGGGGGCTGTTGTCAATTGTAACTCGATACAAGTTGAAATTCAGTTCTTCAGCAACTCTATTGTCAGGGTTATTAAATGGCCGGAAGGAACAAGTTTCAAAAAAGAGAGTCTTTCAGTTGTTAAATCGCCGGAATCAATCTCTCTGAATATCTCTTCGGACAATGACTTAATCTCATTGCAGAGCGATGAATTAACGGTTAATTTGAATACAAACAACGGACAAGTATCTTTTTATAAGAACAACGGCAAAGCTTTGTTAAAAGAGAAGAACGATGGCGCGGTATTCGTCGAAATCGATGACGCTGGAGTAAAATCCTTTAACGTTTCTCAAACCTTTGGTTTGGAAACCGGTGAAGCGATTTATGGTTTAGGTTTTCAGCAACAGGGAAGGATGATTCAAAGAAATTTAGAAATGAATATGATTCAGAATAATACTGAGTCTTTTGTTCCATTCTTTCAGTCTGTTAAAGGTTATGGTCTCTTTTGGGATAACTATTCCCCAACCGTTTTTTCTGACTCCTCAGAAGCGACCTCGTTTAATTCCGAAGTTGGAGATTGTATAGACTACTATTTCATGTATGGTGGCAATGCCGATGGTGTAGTTGCTGAAATGCGTGAACTAACCGGTCAGGTTCCAATGTTTCCTCTATGGACATATGGTTACTGGCAGAGTAAGGAGCGATACAAAAGTCAGAACGAAACGGTGGGTATTGTCAGGAAATACAGAGACCTGGGGGTTCCGTTGGATGGAATCATCCAGGATTGGCAGTACTGGGGAAGCAATTATCTTTGGAATGCAATGGAGTTTCTTGATGTTGAATTTCCTGATCCACAAAGATTTGTAAATGAAGTACATGAGCTCAATGCTCATATGATCATTACCATATGGTCATCATTTGGCCCCAAAACCAAACAGTACAGAGAACTTGACGCCGGTGGAATGTTGATGAATATATCAACCTGGCCAGAATCCGGTTCACAGTTATGGCCTCCTAGACTTGATTATCCATCCGGAGTCAGGGTATATGACGCATACCATCCTGAAGCTCGTGATATTTATTGGAAATACCTGAACGAAGGGCTTTTTTCTCTTGGAATTGATGGCTGGTGGATGGATTCAACTGAACCAGATCATTTTAACTGGCAACCTGAGGATTTTGATTTCCAAACTTATCTTGGCTCATTCAGGAGGGTTCGAAATGCTTATCCATTAATGACCGTAGGTGGAGTTTATAAGAATCAACGAGCTGTAACTTCAGATAAGAGGGTATTCATCCTTACTCGTTCAGCTTTTGCAGGCCAGCAACGATATGGAGCAAATACATGGACAGGCGACGTTGTTGCATCCTGGAATGCTCTACGAAATCAAATCTCAGCAGGACTTAATTTTTCTCTTTCCGGTATCCCACATTGGAACAGTGACATAGGTGGATTTTTCTTATGGGAATATCCTGCCAGACTTGATGACCCTGACTACAGAGAATTGTACGCACGGTGGATTCAGTTTGGTGCGTTTTGCCCTATGATGCGCTCTCATGGGGCCGAAGCCCCAAGAGAGATCTTTCAGTTTGGAAGCAAAGGGGAGCCTGTTTATGATGCCATTGAAAAATTTATTAATTTGCGATATCTTTTACTGCCTTACATATATTCTACATCATGGGAGGTGACTGCTAACCAATCTAGTTTTATGCGGGCACTGGTGATGGATTTTGCAAGCGATCCTAAAGCTCTTGATATTGATAATCAATATATGTTTGGAAAATCTATTCTTGTATGCCCGGTCACTGAATCAATGTACACCACAAATGGCAGAGAAGATTTTAGCACGGTGAAATCTTCCCAAGTATATCTTCCTAAAGGAACAGATTGGATTGATTTCTGGACTGGAGAAAAACATAGGGGTGGTCAAACCATTAAAAAGCAAAGCCCGATTGATATCATGCCGCTGTTTTTAAAAGCGGGCTCCATTTTACCGGTAGGCCCAAAAGTGCAATATGCAACTGAGAAGAAGTGGGACAATCTAGAAATCCGCATTTATCCCGGAGCCGACGGTAAATTTACCCTTTATGAAGATGAGAATGATAACTATAACTACGAGGATGGACAGTATTCAACAATCACTTTTTATTGGGATGATGCAAATCGCAAATTAACCATAGATAATAGAAAGGGCTCATTTCCTGGAATGCTTACCGAGCGACATTTTAATGTCGTGAAGGTCGAAAAAGACAAAGCAATTGGAATGGATTCGATTGATATTGATAAAAAGGTGGTTTATAAAGGAGGAAAACTAGAAATTAAACTTTAATATAACACAAGTGATGAAAAACTTAGTTTTATTTACATTTTGCCTGTTTTGTGCTATAGGAATTTCGGCACAGCAGTATCCGTTTCAAGATCCAAGTTTAAGTTCGGAGGAACGAGCACGGGATTTAATATCCCGTTTAACCGTTGAAGAGAAGGCTGCTTTGCTCTGCGACCAGTCTGATCCTATCCCCCGATTAGGAATTAAACGCTTTAACTGGTGGAGCGAAGCATTACACGGTTATGCCAGCAACGATAGTGTTACGGTTTTCCCCCAGCCCATAGGGATGGCCGCATCATTTAATGATGAATTGGTGTTTCAGATTTTTGATGCTACATCGGACGAAGCGCGAGCTAAATACCATCAGGCCATGCGCCGCGGTGAAGAGAATCGCAGATTCCTAAGCCTTTCTGTATGGACCCCAAATGTGAATATCTTCCGCGATCCCCGCTGGGGACGTGGCCAGGAGACTTATGGAGAAGACCCATTTCTGATGTCAAATATGGGGGTACAGGTAGTAAAAGGACTACAGGGTCCCGAAGATGCCCGCTACCGCAAGCTTTTAGCATGTGCCAAGCACTATGCAGTACACTCAGGACCGGAGTGGAGTCGTCATGAATTAAATGTTACCCATGTTTGTCCGCGAGAGTTTTACGAAACCTACATGCCTGCTTTTAAAGCATTGGTGCAGGATGCCGATGTGCGACAAGTGATGTGTGCTTATCAGCGCCTTGAAGATGAGCCTTGTTGTAGCAATACAAGACTTTTGCAACGAATTCTTCGTGAAGAATGGGGGTTTGAACATTTGGTAGTGGCTGATTGCGGTGCCATAACAGATTTTTACACAACACACAATGTTTCATCAAGCCGTGAACATGCAGCTGCAAGAGCCCTGTTAGGGGGAACCGATCTGGAATGTATTTGGGACAACTATCACTACAAAGATTTGCCCAAGGCTTTGGAAATGGATTTGATTACAGAGGAAGACATAGACATTAGTTTGATGCGCGTGTTAATTGGACGTTTTGATCTGGGTGATATGGATGATGATTCAATTGTGCCCTGGGCTCAAATCCCGGAGTCGGTCCTGAATAATGAACGCCATCGCCGTCTTACGTATGAGATGGCTCAACAAACCATGACGTTGCTTTACAATCCTAACGGTGTTTTGCCTTTGGACAAAACAACCATTCAAAGAATTGCAGTTATTGGCCCCAATGCTGATGATGAAGAGATGCTTTGGGGAAACTATAATGGAACACCCATAAATACGATCACAATTCTTGATGGTATTAAATCTAAACTTCCTAACGCTGAAGTTTATTACGAGAAAGGTGTGGATCTGGTTGATGATCAGGTAACAATTAGTTATTTTCCTCAAACCTCTATCAATGGTCGCACAGGGTTTAGAGCAACCTATTGGAATCATCCAAATTTTGAGGGAGAGTCTGTAGCTGTTCAGCAAATGGCTAATTCCATCAGACAAACTGCAGCTGGACAACATGAATTTGCACCCGGCGTTTGGCTTGAAGATTTCTCAGCAATATATGAAACAACATTCACCCCAACGGTTTCAGAAGAGATTGTATTTAAGGGTGGAGCAACCGGATTTTTTGAGCTGAGTGTAAATGACGAAGTACTGGAAAGCTACACCAATTGGAGAACTTTATCAACCAGAATTCCATTCAAGGTAGAAGCCGGCCAAACCTACCACATAAAGATAAGGTATGCTCACAGAGAAAACTGGCAAGCCAATATTGAATTTGAATTTGGTAGGGAAGAAGATGTGGATTACGCAGCTCTGGTTAAGAGGCTTGAAGGATTCGATACTGTCATTTTCGTGGGAGGGCTTTCCGGTCATCTTGAGGGAGAAGAGATGCCGGTTTCTTATCCTGGATTTAAAGGGGGTGATCGTACCGATATTGAACTTCCTGCTGTTCAACGCAACTGTTTGCGAGCATTAAAAGATGCAGGTAAAACTGTGATCTTTGTGAACTGTTCTGGTTCTGCAATTGCTTTTGAGCCCGAACTTGAAACAACTGAAGCAATTCTTCAGGCATGGTATGGTGGCGAAAAAGGAGGTTTGGCTGTGGCCGATGTCTTATTTGGAGACTTTAATCCATCGGGTAAACTTCCTGTAACATTTTATGCAAATTCTGATAATCTGGGTGATATTGAAGACTACTCCATGCAGGGACGTACCTACCGATATACCACAGAGGCGCTATTCCCATTTGGATTTGGCCTTAGCTATACCAATTTCGAAATTGGAAAAGCGAAACTTAGCAGATCTAAATTAAGCGGAGATCAAACCACTACAATTACCATACCGGTTACAAATGCCGGAGACCGCGATGGCACTGAAATAGTACAGGTATATATTCGGAAAGTTGGTGACGTAAACGGCCCATTGAAAACGTTGAGGGGTTACCAGAGAGTTGATGTTCCGGCAGGGAAAAAGCGTCAGGCAAAAATAGAACTGTCGCCTTCCTCATTTGAATTTTACGATTGGGAGCAACAAAAAATAACAGTGACTCCCGGTGAATATGTGGTTTATTACGGGAATAGTTCACATGAATCAGATTTGAAAAAAGCAACCGTTACCATTAGATAATTATTCAGCCTAATTTTTATCCATCCAAATAATTCTATGATATGAGCCATGAGAATCGTAAAATCGACGAAGTCAAAGATATTCTCACACAGGGGAATCGAAGATCAGCGCAGCTAATGACTGGATTGGCGAGTTCCATGTGACCTTAAAATACAAATTATAGACACATGAAATCAATTAATTTACTGCTATGTATGCTTATTGGAATATTTATTTTTCCAATAAGCATACAAGCTCAAAACTATACCAATTGGTATAACAATGCCCAAGAGCGTATAGAGGAGCTACGCATGGACTCCTATGGCATACAAATATTCGATAAAAACGGGGAGCCCTACACGGGCGAAGTCGCTATTCGAATGCAGAAACATGAATTTCCATTTGGCATTGCCTTTGATTTCTCCCAAGGAGCTCAAAGCATGGGAAATGTTTTTTCCACAAACAATGTTGTACAGGCCGAAAAAGATGCCGAAATCTACCGGACTGAACGATGGGGTGGCTATTTAGCTTATGCCATCCCGGTTGAAGCTGGAAAAGATTATGAAGTCACCCTTAAGTTCGCTGAAATATTTCATGGAGGAAACAATGCCCGTATTTTTAATGTACGGATTGATGGGGAACTCTTTTTGGAAAATTTTGATACCCATGCAGTGGCCGGAGGAAGAGATATTGCTGTAGATAGGAGTCTGGTGGTTACATCTTCCGGGAATCAAATTCTAATTGAACTTGAAGCTTTAGTGGATAATGTAGCTATAAAAGGGATTGTTATTGAAGAAGTTGATGGTGATTTTGCTTTAAGGATTAATTGCGGAGGATCTGCATTAACAACAGGTGATGGCAATGAGTATGTTGTAGAGGCAGGATTCTTCGATCCTGATGCAAATACAGTTGCATCCAACGATGATTGGAGAAAGGCCACGATGTATAAATATTTTAACGCCGGTGTTACCGAAAACTCTTTTAAATGGAGTGGTGTTCAGTCACAACCCGGTCCACCCAATTATACCGTATTTGAGAATGCTGTTAGATGGACTCAAAAAGTTGGTTGGGAGTTAAGAGGGCATGCTTTGATATGGGGCGGTAATGATAATCACTCAACTCCAAATTGGGTAAGAAGCCTGCCAACTCCTGAAGATATATATGAAGCATGTAGAGAGAGAGTTCTTCGGGATGTTGAGCGATATAGAGGGATTATTAAAGAGTATGATGTGGTAAATGAACCGCTTACCGGTCATGCTGATTGGTTAAGAAATGAAGTGGGTGACCGAATTATCTGGGACAGTTTTAAATGGGCACGTTCAGTAGATCCTGATGCCGAACTTTATATAAATGATTATAATGTGGAGTATAATTGGGGTCAGGCTGAAGAATACCGGGATTTAATATTTCAGATGCTGGAGGAGGGTGCCCCTGTAACAGGTGTAGGGATGCAGGCTCATTTCTGGGACTGTTGCAGGCCAGGGATTAATGAGCTGGTACGTAACATTAATATTGTTGCTGAACCCGGCTTGCCAATCAAACTGACTGAGTATGACTTCGGCGGAAATCTCACACAGGCTGAACAAGCTGCTGACTATATCATGGTTCTTACCATCGCTTTTTCACACCCATCTATTGTAGGGTTATATCACTGGTCGCTTAGAGATGGATGGGCATGGCGTGATAGGTCTGGTTTCTTTGATGAAGATGGAAGGCCTAAACTAGCTGCTGATACCTTACTTTATTATACAAAAACCAAGTGGGCAACAAATTTCGATGCAGTAATGCCGGCCAATGAACCTTTAACTTTTAATGCATTCCATGGTAATTATACAGTAGAAGCAGAATTTGACGGAGTAGTTAAAGTCTTTGAAGTTCCTTTGCTGAAAGCAAATGCCGATGCGGTTTTTGTATTAAATGAGGAAGACGCAGTAGTTAAGGGGCCGCAGATTTTGGAAACAGAGCTTGTTGGAAGAAATTCTGTGAGGCTTTTATTCGATAAGCCTATTGATGGTAATTCATTGCGACGCAGTAATTACAGATTTTTCTCACCAGGGAACATTGGTGTTGAAGCGGCGAATGTTGATCCTGATAACGAGAATGCAGTCATTCTCTCTTTAAGTTCAAATGTCCCTACGGGGCAATATATCTCTGTATCTTATTTCCCAGGTTCGTTAAAGGCTTTGGATGGGAGTGTTGCCAATGCATTTGGGCCTGAGGAGATTGCTAATAATGCATCCGTTGGAACGACCATCATCGAGCAAAGTAGGGTTCGAATTTATCCCAATCCGGCAACAAACAATCTTAACATAGCATACGAGTCGTCTCCATTTAGAATCAGCATTTTTAATAGCATGGGCGTACTTGTTTATTCTGGTAATTCTGCAAATGAGTCATATAGTTTAGATGTAGGTAGCTTTGCAAGAGGAATGTACGTTATTCAGTTAACTGATCAAAATAACCAAATAAGAGTTGAGAAGTTCTTGTTGAAGTAATACTAAATTTAGAAAGACAGTAAGGAATTTGACATTCCTTACTATCTTTTTTCTACAGATTGCTGTTTCTTCAGAACTGATGATTAAAATGTTTTCAAATCATAGCCCCCTTGGGGAATTGGTTTCATGCTTCGATGCTACGAAGATATCTGGGCTAACGCCCCTAATTTAAACGAAATGTTTTTCATAAGAAACATAAGGCTCAGACAATTAGAAATAAATGAAATTATTAACAGATGAAACGAGCCATGAGCAAGTACTTCTCACATAGACATGTACTGAGCCCAGTCGAAATAAGTATGACTGGATTGGCGAGTTCCATCCCGAGTACTCGGGATGGAATAACAAATTTTAGACACATGAAACGAGCCATGAGAAAAAGTTCTCACACAGGAGGATTATTATTGGCGAGTTCCATCTGGCCTATAAAAACAAATTATAAACAGATGAAAAAAATAGAACTTCTTCTGATTAATATCATCATATTGATCTTTTTTAATACCGTTCAGGCACAAGAAAAAATGTATCATAATACATTTCCCTTGTCTGACGTTAAACTGTTGGATGGGAAGTTTAAAGATGCCCGAGATCTTAATATGGAAGTTCTTCTTAAGTATGATGTTGATCGATTATTGGCTCCCTACCGAAAGGAAGCCGGGTTGCCTGAGAAAGCTCCAAGTTATCCCAATTGGGATGGGCTTGATGGCCATGTTGCAGGTCACTACTTAACAGCCATGGCTCTGAATTACGCGGCAACAGGTCACCCGGAATCTAAGAGAAGAATAGAATATATGCTATCTGAACTTAGAAAATGTCAGGAGGCCAATGCCATTAATAATCCTGACTGGGGAGTTGGTTACTTAGGCGGTTTCCCAAACAGCGAAGCATTATGGTCAGGGTTTAAAAAGGGTGATTTCAGAGTCTATAACTCTTCATGGGCACCTTTTTATAATCTGCATAAAATGTATGCCGGTCTTAGAGATGCCTGGTTGTATTGTGGTTACGAGGAGGCGAAATCAATGTTTTTGGAGTTTTGCAATTGGGGGATAGAAATTGCTTCAGGACTGGATGACCAACAAATGCAACATGTACTTGATGAAGAGCATGGCGGAATGAATGAAATCTTTGCAGATGCGTATCAAATCTCCGGCGATAAGAAATACCTCGATGCTGCAAAACGATATTCGCATAGGATGTTTTTGGAACCATTATCCCAGGGAATTGATAATTTAGATAACAAACATGCCAACACCCAGATTCCTAAGTTCATTGGATTTTCACGCATTGCCGAATTAGGTGGCGATGATCAATACAATAGAGCTGGGAGATTCTCATGGGAAACCATTACAGAAAATCGGTCGCTTGCGTTTGGAGGTAATAGTCGCAGAGAACATTTTCCCAGTGTAAATGCTTGCAGTGATTTCATCAGAGATGTTGATGGCCCTGAATCGTGCAACTCATACAATATGTTACGATTGACTGAAGTTTTATTCAGACAGCAACCTTCTGCTCATTATGCCGATTACTATGAAAGAACTCTCTTCAACCATATTCTTTCTACCCAGCATCCGGAGCACGGAGGCTATGTCTATTTCACAACAGCGCGACCCCGTCATTACAGAGTTTATTCAGCACCAAATGAGGCCATGTGGTGTTGCGTTGGCACTGGGATGGAAAATCATGCAAAGTATAATCAATTTATATACACGCATTCAGGAGACTCTTTGTTCCTAAATCTTTTTATTGCCTCAGAACTCAATTGGAAAGACCGGAATATCATAATTAAGCAGGAAACAAAATTTCCTTTTGAAGAAAGGACAAAATTTACTGTAACTAATGGTTCCTCTAGATTTAATTTAATGGTACGTTACCCCGGATGGGTGAAAGAAGGAGAATTAACTGTTACTGTAAATGGGAATGAGGTTAAGTATTCTGAGCACCCTTCATCTTATATAAGCATAGAGAGAAAATGGGAAAAGGGAGATGTGGTGGAGGTCAGATTGCCAATGCACAGCACCATTGAGCATTTACCTAATGTGCCGGATTATATTGCTTTTATGCACGGCCCTGTGTTGTTAGGCGCTGAAACGGGCACAGATGACTTGAGGGGGCTTATAGCAGACGATGGTCGTTGGAGCCAGTATCCAGGAGGGAGATTATTGCCCATAAACAAAGCACCCATCCTGATTGAAGACGATATTGAGAATATCGTCGATAAATTGAGCCCTGTTGAAGAAGAACCCCTAAATTTTATGCTCAATTTGGAGATGATAAATCCAATAGATATTCAGTTGAAACCTTTTTTCCAAATTCATGATGCAAGATATATGATGTATTGGCTGGCCCTGACAAGTGACGGCTATCAGGCATACATGGATTCATTAACAAATTTGGAAAATGCGAGGATTGCCCTAGAAAGTCGAACAATTGATTTTGTGGCGACGGGTGAGCAACAGCCCGAAACAGACCACCTTCTTAAATCTGAGAATTCAAGTACAGGGAACCATTTTGATGAGTTTTATCGAGATGCACGAGGCAATGGCTTCTTCAGCTATCAAATGAAAACCAATTTTGAGACAAATTTAAGTCTTATTGTCAGGTATTGGGGTGCCGAATGGGGAGGACGAAAATTTGAGATTTATATTGATGATGAGAAGCTAATAAGTGAAGACAATACAGGGAGGTGGAATCAATCTGTTTTTCACGATGTGGAGTATGCCATACCTGACTCAATGGTTGAGGGAAAAGAAAGCATTAGGGTAAAATTTCAATCAATACAAGGAAATACAGCTGGGGCTGTTTATTTTATCCGATTGGTAAAGCAACAGTGTGTGATGGTTAAATGATTTTATGTAATTGAATGTTCTTGCAGTTCAAACAAACTTTTTAATGGCTGTATTAATAGAGTGTCAATGGGGATTTTTCTAAGTATTGGTAACGGCAGAACAATAACTAAGAGTAATGATGAGCTCTGCTCGGTATTAAGTTGGAACTTCATGCTCGCTCTTAATTGAGAGATGCTGATTTAAAGATTTATTGATTTACATAATTTAGGCATTAACGAAATATCTGAGATTTTAACTTAATTATCTAAATCTAAAAATCCGGTATTTTAAATTCAATTATATTTAAAATTTGAAATTATGGTAAGTTCCTAGTAGAGTTAATATTATTAATCGGCGAAGTTTTTGTAAATTTATATTAAAATTAAATAGTTCTTTATTATGAGATTTCATTTTTCTATTTTAATGTCAATCTGTTTGATGTTGTTTTCATCAGCAATTATGGCCCAACAAGTGGCAAGTGTAGGCAGTCCTGACGGAAAGCTTCAGGTTTCCATTCTAGTCGAGAATAATCAGGCAATGTATTCGGTAGAATACAATGGCAATACAATGCTTGAAAAATCTCCATTGGGGTTATTGACAAATGAGGGCGATTTTCGAACGAACATGAGCTATGTTGGCTCTGAGGAAGGAGTTGTGGAAAAAGAGTACACCCAGGATAGAATTAAGCACTCCTTCATTAAATATCATGCTAATACTTTGCGCTCAACCTTTACAAATGGTGATGGTAAGGAGATTTCAGTCCTTTTCCAGGTAAGCAATAACGACATTGCATTTCGTTATGAGCTCCCGATGTGGGGAGATACAAGAGCATGTGTTGTGGAAATGGAATCGACAGGGTTTAGATTTCCGTCCTACACCAGGAGCTATCTTTCTCATATGATGAGACCAATGCAAGCATTCGCACGTACTTCTCCAAGTTATGAGAGTGGGTATGAAGCGGATTATCCCATCGAAAGAAATCAATCTTCAGAAGGATACGTATTTCCTGGATTGTTTCAGGTTGGAGATAATGGCTGGGTTCTTTTATCTGAGACCGGGGTGCGCAGTCTTTCTAACGCTGCACATTTAAGTAAATACACCGATGGCGTATTTACCGTTGATTATCCAAATCCCGCACAAAATAACGGTTTTGGTAGTTCAGGTATACAGCTGGGTCTACCTGGAGTAACTCCTTGGAGAACAATTACGGTTGGTGAAAATCTTGCACCCATCGTTGAAACAACCATTATGTGGGATGTTGTTGAGCCACTTTACAAGCCTTCTATTGATTATCAGTTTGGACGTAGCACGTGGAGCTGGATTATTTGGCAGGATCCAAGTATGAATTACGAAGATCAGGTGAAATACATTGATTTGGCTGAAGCTCTTGATTTTGAATTTATCCTGATTGATGCATGGTGGGACGAAAGAATCGGCTACGACAGAATGGAAGAGTTGATAAGATATGCCCGTTCGAAAAATGTTGGGGTTTTCTTATGGTACAACTCCAATGGCTCATTTAATGATGCTTTTCAAACTCCAATCAACAAGATGAACACTTCAATTGAGCGAAAGAAAGAGATGAGGTGGTTGCAGGAGGTTGGCGTAAAAGGAATTAAAGTAGATTTTCTGGGTGGAGACAAACAGGAAACTATGAGATTATACGAAGACATCATGTCCGATGCCAACGATTATGGTTTAATGGTTAATTTTCATGGCGCAACATTGCCACGGGGATGGGAAAGAATGTACCCTAATTTTGTCGGAAGCGAAGCTGTTTTGGCTTCTGAAATGTTGGTTTTTGTACAAGATACCCGTGAGAAGGAAGCATTCTACGCCACCTTACACCCATTTATTCGTAACTCTGTGGCCAGCATGGAATTTGGTGGAGTTATTCTTAATAAATACCTAAATCGTGGAAACCAGGAAGGCCAAAAGCGATTAACTACTGATATCTTCCAACTTGCAACAGGAATTCTATTCCAAAATCCTGTTCAGTTTTTTGCGCTTACACCAAATAATTTAACCGATGCTCCGGACTTTGCTATTGAATTTATGCGAAATATTCCTGTGTTGTGGGACGAAACCAGATACATTGCCGGAACGCCAGGTAAATATAGCGTAATCGCTCGTCGCAATGGTCAGGATTGGTATATTGCAGGTGTCAATGCTGAAACTTCAGCCAAAAGGATAACTATTGATTTGCCAATGATGGCAGGTCAAACGGTAACAATGTATAACGACAAAAGGGATGGGACTCCTTTTATGGAAACAACCAGAGTTCCTGCCAATGGTCGCTTTAACGTAACGATTCAGCCAAACGGTGGCTTTGTATTAACCAAATAAAAAATAATATAATATGAGAGTGTTAAGATTAAGTGTGGCTTTGATAGCCAGTTTGATGTTCTTCGTAACAAATGCCCAAAACCCTTTTGTGCAAACCATGTTCACAGCGGATCCAGCTCCAATGATATACAATGACACATTGTTTGTTTACACAACACACGATGAGCATACAACTTCCAATTTCTTTACCATGCACGACTGGCAGTTGTTTTCAACTACCGATATGGTGAATTGGACTGCTTATGGAACTGTTGCTTCATTGGAAGACTTTAAATGGTCTAATGTAGAAAACGGAGCATGGGCTCCTCAAGCCATTGAACGTAACGGTAAGTTTTATCTCTATTGCCCAATCCACGGAGACGGAATTGGTGTTTTGGTGGCTGACAGACCGTATGGGCCATTTAAAGACCCAATTGGACGCAGATTAGTGCGCTCATCTGACTATATATGGGATGATATTGACCCTACAGTTTTTATCGACGATGATGGTCAGGCTTATTTATATTGGGGAAATCCCGATCTGCATTATGTTAAGCTTAATGAGGACATGATCTCTTTTGATAAAAGCATTGGGAATAATGGAGTGGTCTCTCTGGAAATGACGCCTGAAGCTTTTGGAGAAAGAACTGAACCTAGTGACAGATATACAACCAATTACGAAGAGGCTCCATGGCTCTACAAAAGAGGCGATATCTATTACATGATATTTGCCGCCGTTGGTATTCCGGAATATATTGCCTATTCAACAGCGCCTACAGCAGAAGGACCCTGGACATATCAGGGAATAATAATGGGTCGTCATCCGGGACTTGCATTTACAAACCATCCGGGAGTTATTGATTATAAGGGTAATTCCTATTTCTTTTATCACAGCGAAGAATTGCCAGGTGGTGGCGGATTTAACCGTTCTGTTTGTGTTGAACAGTTCGAATTTAACGCAGATGGCTCATTCCCTGAAATTATTCCAACCAGAGAGGGAATTGTTAATGGAGTGGCTAACTTAAACCCATTTATCAGGGTTGAAGCTGAAACCATTGCCTGGTCTGAAGGTTTGAACATTGACCGAGATGAAAAAACAGGCGTTTTTGTTACCAATATCAATAATGGGAACTACATTAAAGTTCGTGACGTTGATTTTGGTCGTGGAGCGAGAAATTTTAAAGCCTCTGTAGCATCCGGAAGGGCAGGAGGTAATATTGAAATCCGAATAGGAGGTGTTGATGGTGAGCTATTGGGAACATGCAAAGTTGAAAATACAGGAGGAGATAAAAATTGGGCAGTTAAATCTTGTAAGGTTAAGAGGGTGAGAGGTGTTCATGATGTATATTTTGTATTCACCGGCGGTGAAGGAAACTTATTCAACTTTGATTGGTGGCAGTTCAGTCGTTAGAAACGAGATAGAAATTATGATATTTGTTTCGAAAATCTTTTAATGATTGCAAAACCTTTATCCCCGCATCAGCGGCTGGATAAAGGTTTTGTTCGAAATTCACCTTTTAGTATTAGTATGGAATTATAATAGATTTTATTATTTAAATATTACAAGTATGAAAAGTTTTCTGAGTCTTTTTTTGGTTGTCTTCCTAATAGCAGGATGTAAATCCCAAACAAGTATAGGAGATGCAAAAGAAAGAGCTACAAACCCTGTTATATGGGCGGATGTGCCTGATGTAGCCATGGTGAGGGTAGGAGATGTTTACTACTCAGCAAGCACTACTATGCACATGAACCCGGGCTTGCCAATTATGAAATCATATGATTTAATAAATTGGGAAATTATAAGCTATGCTTATAACTCTCTTGTTGATAATGATGCGATGAACCTTGAAAATGATCAACGTTCATACGGAAGAGGCTCCTGGGCTCCAAGTATTCGGTATCATAATGGAATGTTTTATGCTTCAACTTTCTCTGCAACATCCGGGAAAACCCACATTTATACTACGCGAGACCCCGAGAATGAACCATGGAAAGAGATCTCATTTTCACCTGTCCTCCATGACCATTCACTGGTTTTCGATAACGGGAAAGTATATATGTTATATGGAGGTGGCGATGTTCGTATTGTAGAACTTAAGGACGATTTATCCGGGATTAAGCCAAATGGGATTAATAAAATAATTATTGCTGAGGCCGGAAAAGTTGTTGCAGAAGATTTAATGCTTCCTGCTGAAGGAACACAGCTTTATAAGCACGATGGAATGTACTACGTTTTTAATATAACGTGGCCTCGAAATGGTATGAGAACTGTTTTGGTACATCGTGCAAAAGAGATAACCGGGCCATACGAAGGACGCGTGTTATTAAGTGATAGGGGAATTGCTCAAGGATCCGTTATTGATACACCCGAGGGAGATTGGTATGCATATATGTTTCGTGATTTTGGGTCAGTGGGGCGTATACCGTACCTTATGCCAATGAGATGGGAAGATGGATGGCCGGTATTGGGAATTGACGGAGTCGTTCCTGATACTCTTGATCTACCTGCGAGCAGAGGTTTAATGCCGGGAATCGTTTCGTCAGATGATTTTAAACGGGGAGCAAACGACCCAGATCTGCCGCTGGTATGGCAATGGAATCATAATCCGGTAAACGAATTGTGGTCAGTAAGAGAGCGTGAAGGGTTTTTACGCTTAAGGACAGGAACCGTTGTTGATGAGTTGCAAAAGGCAAGAAATACACTTACCCAGCGTACTTTTGGCCCTGTAAGTTCAGCTTCTACTGTTATTGAAGTTGATAATATGAAAGAGGGCGATTTTGCAGGGTTAACCGCATTTCAGCGTATGTATGGCAAAGTGGGTGTAAAATATGAAAATGGAGTTAAAAGTGTTTTTATGATCAGCAACCAGGGTGATACTCTTGAAGAGATAGAAAGTTTTCCGCTGGATCAATCAACAGTGTATCTGAAAGTTGAATGCGATTTTAGAGACAGAGCCGATGTCGCCCGATTTTTTTACAGCCTAAATGGAAAAGACTGGGAACAAATAGGTAATGAGCTTAATATGCAATACACGTTGATGGAGCATTTCATGGGTTATCGTTTTGGTTTATTTAATTATGCAACCAAATCATCAGGAGGTTATGTTGATTTTGGTCATTATAAAATATCAGATAGCATTAGTTGGTAAGAGTTGCCATTAAGCATTAAGTTTAAGGAAGATTTTTAGCCATATTTTGAATTTGTCTTAATTGTTTAATATAAAATAAGAAAACGGATGAAACATTCAGTTAATTATTTAAAATTAGGTGCCTACATAAGCTTTGTGGCGCTGTTATTTTTATCTCAAATAACTTCTGCTCAAGGGCAGAATACGGTTAAAGTTACTATTGAACCTTCGCAGCAAGGGCCTGTAATTAATAGAAATATCTTTGGACATTTTGCCGAACATTTGGGATTTGGTATCTATGGAGGTATTTGGGTAGGTCCCGATTCAGATATCCCTAATACCAGAGGGATTAGAAATGATGTGGTTGAGGCTTTAAAAGAAATTAAAGTGCCAAATGTAAGGTGGCCGGGCGGTTGCTTTGCCGACAGGTATCATTGGCGCGAAGGGATTGGTACACCAGAGGAAAGAAGAAAAAGAATAAATGTGAGCTGGGGAGGAGCTGTTGAACCAAATACTTTTGGTTCACACGAGTTTTTTGACTTTTTAGCTCAGATTGGCTCTGATGCATTTGTTTCTGCCAATGTTGGATCAGGGTCTGTAAAGGACGCATCCGATTGGTTGGAATATCTAACTGCAACAGGGACTGCCCTTGGAGATGAAAGAGCACGTAATGGCAATCCTGAGCCATACGAAGTTCTTTTCTGGGGAATTGGTAATGAAACTTGGGGATGTGGAGGCCCCTTTACCCCAGAGGAATATATAACCGAACTTAAAAGACATTTAACTTTTACCAGCAATTACAATCCAAACGTAAACACTCAATTTGTAGCGGTTGGACCTGATTCATTTGACGAATATAGTTTTGGTTATACTGAGGCTATTATGGCGGCATGGGCAGACCGTACCTGGACCTGGGATCTGCAAGGCCTTGCTATTCATAACTACACTCGTGGTGGCTGGCCGGCGGAAATTCCTGCAACTGGATTTAATGAACTACAATACGCTGAAGTTCTTGAAGAAGCGCTTGGAATGGATCAGTATATTGCCAACAACAGGGCTATAATGGATAAATATGATCCCGACACGGAAGTTTCAATCCTGGTTTCAGAATGGGGTAGCTGGCTGGCACCTACTGAAGGTACAGAGCCTGGTTTCCTGATTCAGCAAAATTCGCAACGTGATGCTGTAATTGCTGCTTTGAATTTTAATATATTCACACGTCATGCTGAGAGAGTACATGGAGCCAATCTTGCGCAGATGGTCAACGTTTTGCAGTCAGTGATTCATACCGAGAATGAAAAAATGGTATTAACACCTACTTACCATGTATTTAGAATGTATGTACCTTTTCAGGATGCAACACGCCTTGCAATTAATTTCGATCCCGGAGTTTATAAGGTTGGAGATATCAGCCTTCCAAAGGTTGATGCCATCGCAGCAAAAGGAAAAGATGGTCAGATCTATGTTGCTATAACCAATATTGACCCTAATAATAGAGCAACCTTTGACCTTTCTCTGGACGGATATTCAATCAGAAACGTTAAAGGGGAAACACTTTATGCAAATGCGATTGATGCAGTTAATACCTTTGACAACCCCAATAACGTTAAGCCTAAAGAGATTAAAGCACAGGCTTCTCGTAACAAGGTTTCAGTTACAGTGCAACCTCAATCTGTGACAGTTCTTTCAATCACAACCAGAAATTAATATTTGAATACTATTGAAGCTGCTTATATAGATTATAGTATCTAATTAGCAGCTTCAATCTTCAACCAGCTTCAGTCTTGCCAGTAAAAATCCTAATGAAAATCTATTATGAAGGTATATATACTTACTTTGTTTTTACTTTTAAATATTCCACTTATAGCTCAGGACTATTCGAAAAAATGGGAGAATGTTAATTATGCCACTGATACCTTGTCATATCATAATATGGACATCTACCTTCCATCTGTGGAGAAAAGCAGTTACCCCGTTATAGTATACATTTATGGGAGTGCATGGTTGTCAAACAGTTCTAAGGGAGCTGATATGAATACAATAGGAAAATCTTTGCTGGATGCGGGGTTTGCAGTAGTCACCCCAAATCATCGTGCCAGTTGGAATGCTTTGTTTCCTGCTCAAATCCATGATGTTAAAGCAGTCATCAGGTACATCAGAGCCAATGCTGAGAAATACAGGTTGGATACTTCTTTTATAGGAATTAGTGGCAGTTCTTCAGGTGGTAACCTTGCTGCTATGGCAGGAGTTACCCGAAATGTCAAGAGTTTCACGCTTGAAGGTCAGGAGGTTGATTTGGAGGGAGAAGTTGGGAAATACCTTGATTTTTGCAGTTCGGTTGATGCTGTGGTTGCCTGGTTTCCTCCTACAAACATGTTGATAATGGATTCATGCGGTGGAACAGATTTTATTCATGATGATGTTAATTCACCTGCATCTCGTTATATAGGGGGGGCTATTCAGGAGAATCAAACTAAAACGCTGCTTGCCAGCCCCACTACTTATGCCTCGCCTAACTCACCTCCATTTCTTATTTTCCACGGAAACAACGACAGGGTTGTTCCACATTGTCAGAGCGAAGTCCTATATGAAGCCCTTAATGATGCTGGAGCTGATAGCGAATTAGTGATTGTTGAGAATGGAGGTCATGGGCCGGGTGTTCATGAAGAGGAATATATAAATATGATGGTAGACTTTTTTCTTCAGGCGTATAAGAACTGATGGATTGAGTTTTTACAGTGATCTCAGAAATTACATACTACAAGATAAAAGTTAAAGCATAAATTACCTATGGTAATTTATATATACTAACCGAGTGAATTGTGCTTTGAAAAAAGTCCTCAGGCTTCGGGAATTCTTCTCCTAAAGCATCTGGAGTAAATTAGAAACAAATTTTAACCACACCAAACTCGTCCCGAGGCTTCGGGACGAGTTCTCCCGAGTACTCGGGAGCAACTGAAAAACAAATTTTAGACAGATGAAACGAGCCATGAGAATCGTCAGATCGACGAAGTCAAAGATTTTCTCACACAGGCGAAGTACTGAGCCCAGTCGAAGTAAGAATGACTGGATTGGCGAGTTCTCCCGAGTACTCGGGCTTAAAAATTTGTAATTTATTAGAGTATATGAAAAAGATATATACTTTCATTTTAATGCCTGTTTTCATTATGTTTTTGAAGGCTGGCGGAATATCTGCACAAACGGCTACAATGGTGATTGATAATAGTGTCCAGCATCAAAAAATTACAGGCTTTGGAGGGTTTGTAAATGGACCACAATTTCAGTTCAACCACATGACCACAGCACAGATTCAACAATTATGGGGCGAAAATAGCCAAATGGGGTATAATATCATGCGGATTTACATCCCAGTGGGAGAAAGTAATTTTCATCAAGCTGTTCCCACTGCCCAACTAGCACAATCCTTAGGTATTAAGCTCTTTGCCAGTCCATGGACAATGCCCCCAGAATGGAAAACCAATAACCACATCAATGCAGTGCATAATGGAATTATCGGGGAACTTAAAGAAGAACACTACGAAGATTATGCAAACTACTTAAATAATTTCGTTGAATTGATGAGAGAGAATGGGGTGGAGTTAACCGCCATATCCATTCAAAACGAACCAGATTATTTGCCGGGTTATCATGGATGCCGTTTTACCCCAGAGCAAATGGCAAATTTCATCAGGGATTACGGTCATATCATTACCGCTCCTATCATGGCAGCAGAGGGAATTGGGATTACTGATGATTATGCAAATGCCATGTTGCCTGATGAGGTATTCGAAAATCTGGGCATCTTTGCAGGTCACCAGTATGGGCCTATCCAAACTGCACATAAAAAACTTCAGGAAAGAGGAATGGAAGTATGGCAATCTGAGTTTTTGATAAACTGGAATGCCGACTTACCATCGGACCGTAATTTTACTTGGTCAATTGATGCTTTTGATTTTGCAAAAGCTGTTAATACTGCACTTCTAAGCGATATTAATGCATGGGTTCATTATGCATCAAAACGGTATTATGGCATGATGGGTGATGGAACAAACGGAACACCTTATGGAGTGATTACAAAACGCGGTTATATTCTGAGCCATTATGCCCAATATACTACAGGAACCACACGCGTTGAAAGTTCATGGCGAGGTGGATCTGATGTTCTTGATGGGTCGGCCTATTTATCTGCTTCCGGTGATGAGGTAATTGTAAAAGTTATAAACCCTTCTGATAACCCTTATACTTTAACCATTGACTTACCATTTTTCACCAATTCGGCTACAAGTATAACTACCACCATCAATGCCAATATGGTAGAATCAACCATCGATATTCCGGAGGAGACTTTTAGACCAAGAATAGATATTGCTGCTTCAAGCTTCACCACGCTTATTTTCAGTATTGGTGATGATAGACCTGAGTCAGAGATGGAAGGCGCACAGATATTCCCGAATGCAATCGAAAACCAGTTTGTAACCAATCCTTCATTTGGAACCAATTACCAAATGAGTGGACAATCTTTTATTTTTGATAATGGGAATCATCTCATTAGCCCAAATACCAACAGCTCTAATGGTTATCTGCAATTGGATGACAGGTATAACAAACTTGTGTTTCATATCAAAGAGATATCTTCCCCTGCTACCTATACTTCTGCTAATACTACTTTGTATTACATTAATGGAAACGGGCAAGTACAATCTCATAATTACGGAACCATAAGTTTTAATCAGCAAGGAAATTACAATTGGGTGCTTGATATTTCTACCGATGTTTTAACCGATGGAATTACCGGCATTATTGGGCTTCGTAATGGAAACTGGACTTCAGTTCTCTCCATCACGTTTGGAGATGTATACTTTATGATTGGAGATGAGAAGATGTATAAGTTCTCCGGGCCATATAGTTCGGGTGATGGGTTCCTGTTGGATTGTCTTGAAGATATTTCAACAACTTCAATTGACTTTTCAGAAGTCACGGGAATACCTTCTGGTACAGATTGGCATTCCATGTCAGTAAATAAAAATGCAGTGTATTATATTGAAGAGGAACAAGCTGTAATTGGTGCAAATCTTATTTCTGATAACATTTGTGAGGAATTAATCTTGTCAGATGTTGGTGGAAGCTTTTATATTCAAGAAGATATTACTGCAGGTTCTGCATCTTATACCTTACAGCTTAATGGGTATAGAGTTATGACTTTACCTTTTGATGCCAGCATTCCTGAAGATATAGGGGTATATTCTCTGGAATATGAATCTGGACATATTTATGGATATCGTATTGAAAATGGAGGAATCTATGCGAACACACCCGTCCTGATAGTTGGCAACGGAACTTTTACATTCAATGGAAATGGCTTGGTGTCAACGCAACAGGAGAGCTTAGTTGATGATATGACAAACGTTTATGTTTCTCATAAGGCTCCGAAAAACAGCTATGTGCTCAAAAACGTTGGCGGTATTTACTCCTTTCATCGGGTGGAGAGTGGAGAACAAACTTACATAATGCCGTTCAGTGCCTATTTTGATTTTGATGGATCTGTTACTGCTGTTAATCTGCCTCTTATACTGGATGACGTCTCAAACATTAATGCTATTCCTGAATTCCAGAATGAAAATGATGGCGACAATGTGTATTATGACTTATTGGGACGTCCTGTAAGATATCCACAGAAGGGTGTGATTTATATCAAGAACGGGAAAAAAGTGATTTATCAATAAGCTCTTGATGCGTCAATCAAAGTATCTGTGTTCTTGATCATCGCAAAATCATACCCCAAATAAAGGTTCAATACTTATATAGAATTATGATGAGATCAGAATTATATTAAATTATCAAAAATAGTATTTATGAAAAAAGAAACGATGGTTATGTGGATGAGGTATATGCTCTTATCGCTGTTTATACCTTTAATTATGTTCTCTTGTGCACAAGTAAGAGATTCGGGGATTGCAAGTTCTAATGATAAAGCAACCTTCCGGGTTGCAGGTAATCCTTATTTACCTTTATGGGAACATCTTCCGGATGGAGAGCCACGAGTATTCGAAGATCCTGATAATCCAGGTAAGTATAGATATTACATCATTGGTTCTCACGATGTAAGATATACCAGCTACTGTGGACCCGACATAAGAGCCTGGTCGGCTCCTGTGGAAGATTTGTCAAGCTGGCGTGACGAAGGGCCTATTTTTACTTATCATGTCGATGATCAATGGGATGTGATGTATGCACCGGATCTTGTTGAAGTAGTTAGAAGGGATGGAACCAAGGAGTACTACCTTTATCCTCACAGTCGTGGTCCCGGTAGGGAAGCAATGGTGGCAAAAGGATATCGTCCTGATGGCCCATTCACCCCCATTAACATGACCGAAGATGGCCGAAACACTCTGCCAGGCAGCGTCATGGGATTTGACCCATCTGTATATATTGAATATATTACAGATCCCAACGACCCCGATTATGAAATTGGTTTCAGAGCCTACGGTTATTGGGGTTTTCAACGTTCGTTAGCAGCAGAGCTAGATCAGAACACAATGTACTCTGTAAGGCCCGGTACTGAAGTGATTGACCGTTTTATTCCAGCCAGTTTCCGTTATGGGGTTATTCGTGATCCGGAAGGAACCGAATATCCATATGTATATCCCGGAGAAGATTTGGGCTCATTCAATTTTTTCGAAGCGGCATCAATTCGCAGGGTTGGTAATAAATATGTATGGGTTTTTAGTGGTTATTCCGGCCCCGATTATGGAGTGAGCAGCACCAACTCCACACTCCGTTACGCATACGGAGACTCACCTCTTGGGCCATGGAGAAGCGGAGGAGTTCTTGTGGATTCGCGTGCTCCTGTACTAAATGAAGATGGTTCTGCACTTCAAACAAGTTATTCAGGACACAATACCCATGGAAGTATTGAACTGATTAATGACCAGTGGTATGCTTTTTACCACAGAGCTCCAAGAAGTTTTGGAAATGCCCGCCAGCCAATGGTTGCACCTATTATTATTGAGTGGGATGAAAAACCTGTGGCTGATGGAGGAAAAGTAACCATCAGGGCATACGATCCCTATGCAGAAGGTAAAATTTGGACAGCAAAGGATAGCCGGGGTATGGAATACACTGGAGCTGAGGTAACTTCGGAAGGTTTTCATATATACGGATTAGATCCGTATAACTATTACTCGGCAGGTTATGCTTGCTATTTGTCAAACCTGGGAAGCCAGCAGGATAGCTGGGATATTTGGGATAATAACATGCCCATTGGTGAAGTTCTTAATGGTGATATAATTGGGTATAAATACTTTGGTTTTGGTGGTTTGGATGTAGACAAAAAGGGTTTAAAGGCTTTTGAAGGCAGCAAACCTGGGAATAATACAGCTTTTAATCTATTTCTGACTCCAAAAACAGACCAGGCATTTAAAGTAAATGTTTGGCTAGACGGACCATGGGATAACGATGCCTGGAATGGAACAAAAATCGGAGAGATCCTAGTGCCAGCCAATTCAGCAAAGGAAACCAATAAATACACAATAGATGTATCTGATTTTGTAGATCATTTAGAGAAAAAGCATGCCATCTTCCTTGTGGCAGAAGGTGCGGATAACGAAGGCCTTTTTGATTTAATCGGGCTGGGTTTCAGCTCTGACCAAAAAGAGATTGTTCGCCCAATTGCTCCCACTGTCAACATTCAAGTTAATGGCAATGAGGTAGAAATTCCTGCCACGCCGGTAAGATCAACCAATGAAAACGGTATTGTTGATTATACCCTTTATCAAGCCAGCTATACTTTCCCAGCAGGAACAAATGATACTCCTAATGTAACTGCGTCAGCCAGTAATTCTGCTGTTAAAGTGGACATAAAGCAGGCTGATTCAATTGATGGAATAGCAGTGGTTAATTTTGATTACAATGGCATTGTGAAAACATACAACGTTGTGTTTGAATCTGAGTAGAATTTGTTTTTAAAAACCTATGTTTAGGTTTTTGCCATTATTATCTCATTTAAAAGAACAAGCTATCCCTTATTTAATTATCAGGGGTAGCTTGTTGCTTTTTATTCTATGAGGATTTTATCTCTATATAATTTGTTTTTCAATAGAGCCCGATGCTTTGGGAGAACAGGTCTCGAAGCCTAAGGTCTCGTTTCATCATGTTGCATTCTGAAACAGATGTCATGTAAATTTGATACAAATATCCTGTTTGAAGAGTTTGTAGAATCTTTTAATTTGTGTTTTAGGTTCTATGGTAATTTTAAAATTGATGATATTAATTTAAATCCTATAATTATGGGTACTAACAGACGCGATTTTATAAGAAATGTTTCATTAGGCGCCGCCGGTTTGGCAATGAGCGGGTCATTAATGGGTATGATCTCTTCTAAACGTGCAAGCGCAAACGAAAGAGTAAACCTTGCTTGCTGTGGAATCGGAAACCAAGGGGCTGCAGACATTATGGCCTTGTACAATACAGGACAGTGTAACATTGTTGCGCTTTGCGATACCGATATGGGAGCCCGTCATACCACACGTATGATGGAGCAATTTCCTAATGCTCCACGCTTTCAGGACTTCAGAGTGATGTTTGATAAAATGGCCAACCAAATTGATGCTGTCCTCATAGCCACCCCTGATCACTCGCACTTCCCAATTACCATGCTTGCAATGTCATTAGGGAAGGCTGTATTTGTAGAAAAACCACTAGCCAGAACCTTTCATGAGGTGGAGCTAATGATGCAGGCTGCTCTTAGGTATGGCGTTGTCACACAAATGGGAAACCAGGGGCATTCCGGAGCCAATTATTTCCAATTTAAAGCTTGGGTGGAAGCTGGGATAATTAAGGATGTTACGCATATTAATGCCCATATGAACAACCCTCGTCGTTGGCATGGATGGGACACCAGTATTACAAAATTTCCTTCAGGCGATCCTATTCCTTCAACTTTAGACTGGGATGGATGGGTCGCTGCAGCAGAGATGAGAGATTTCCACCGTGATTTTGTAAATGGTCAATGGCGTTGCTGGTATGACTTTGGATTGGGTGCTTTAGGAGATTGGGGTGCTCACATTATTGATACGGCTCACAGATTCCTTGATTTGGGATTACCTTATGAAATAAATCCCATAAAGCTTGATGGGCATAATAGCTTTTTCTTCCCTCAGGCATCTACCATCGATTTCAAATTTCCAGAGAGAGGTAACATGCCAGCTTGTAATATCACATGGTACGATGGTATCGATAATTTTCCACCTCTACCGGATGGACTTGGAAATGTAGAATTAGATCCAGACATTCCGCCACCAAGCGATGGCGCTATTCAACCTATTTCATTAAATCCCGGTAAAGAGATCTACAGTAAAGACCTGGTATTTGCCGGTGGTACTCATGCGAGCACTTTGTCTATCATACCAGAGGAGAAAGCAAGAGAAATGCAAAGCAAACTTCCTGATGTTCCGCGAAGCCCGTCAGATCATTACGCAAATTTCCTGTTAGCAGTAAAAGGGCAGGAAGAAGCCCGTTCTCCATTCGAGATTTCAGGGCCTTTAAGTCAGGTTTTTAGTTTAGGCGTCATGGCTCAGTTTCTGAATAAAAAATTGGTTTTTGACAGAGAAACGAAACAAATAACCAATAGTAAACTGGGTAATGAATTATTGGTTGGAACTCCACCGCGTAAAGGATGGGAAGAATTTTACAAATTGTAATCCTCCTCTTTTTGAGGTTGTTCTTTTCTTCGTCTTTACCGAAGAAAAGAGATGATATAGATATTCATTTCTAAATTATTTAAATTATGATCAAGTTGTTTATGTTTTTCGCTGTTTCACTGATGCTGACTGTTGTTTATGGTCAGGATCCCAGGGAAACCGAGGATTGGTCGCGCGAACCCGAAACGGTGATTCCGGGGCGATTCAATATGCCCCCCTCAGATGCTAAAGTTTTATTGGGTTCTTCAATTGACATGGTGCAATGGGAGCATCGCAATGGCGATCCTGTTCGTTGGGAAATGAAAGACGGAGTACTGACTGTTATTCCTGGAACTGGGGATATTCTATCCAAGGCCCGTTTTGGAGATGTACAACTTCATGTTGAGTGGCGTACTCCGGAAGTCGTAACCGGTAGTGGCCAGGGGCGTGGAAATAGTGGTGTTTTTCTTATGGATAGGTATGAAGTGCAGGTGCTTGATTCATGGGAAAATGAGACCCATTATAATGGACAGGCTGCAAGTATATATAAACAGCATATTCCTTTGGTTAATGCCTCTTTGCCTCCCGGTGAATGGCAAACGTATGATATCTTCTTTACAGCTCCTCGCTTTAACGAAGATGGATCTTTAAAATCTCCTGCCTACGTTACTGTATTGCATAACGGTATTTTGGTGCAAAACCATGTGGAACTGCTAGGTCCCACCAGATACATAGGTTTTCCCGAGTATGAGAAGCATGATGAAAAAATGCCCATCCGGCTTCAAAACCATGGAGATTCTGTTAGCTTTAGAAATATTTGGGTAAGAGAAATAGATTTGTTTAATGATTGAATGACAATCTTAGCTTTTCTGTAATGTTAAAAATAAGAGACAGCCATACGGCTGTCTCTTATTTTTTTGATTAAACATATTAATACATCCAAATCAATTTCTTCGCTTTGAAAGTAAACTTGTTCATGTCAGATATGCTTTCTCTTTCTACAGGCGCATTGCTGGGTGGTTGTCAATCAAACAACCTATCATTTCAATCAAACTTACATTCATATCAGATCGTTAGACTTTTAGAATTGGAGATATAAGATAAAATCAACTGGCAGGTTTTAAGGGATTTGCGAAACAAAGAGATAGGTTTATCTATTTAGTAATCAATGAAATAAAAAGGAGCCTCAAACTAATGCTTCACTATTTATTGATTTAATCTTTTATCTTCCCACTGTAAATAAGACTTCATTTTCTCGATCACTGATTGCATATATTCATAAAATACACTAAAAGACAGTTTTATCTTGGCTGATAAGAGGCTTTACTTGTCGAATTTATCTGAGAGTAAATATGGATTATCTAATTTCAAAAAGAGTTGATTTTGTTTTAGACTAATTTCACTGCCAGTTTTATTAATAAAAACAATTATGAAAAAATGTTTACTTCGAATTGCTTTATTAGCTGTTCTAATTATGGTTGGCAATCAAGCTTTGGCTTGGGTTGGAATGCCAACTCCAGGGCTTCATGTTGATGGCAGATATTTAAAAGATCCACATGGTAATATTGTGAATCTTCATGGTGTTGGAATTACCCCTAGTCCATGGTTCAACGGTGGCCATGTTGGGGAATGGCGCTGGCATGACTTCGATGTTGAAGGGGCCCTGGCTTACAATAACTCTGTAATTGATGTTTTAAGTGATCCTTCGAAGGGATGGTATATGAGCTATATCAGGTTGCATATGGATCCTCACTGGACTAATGCTCCGGGATGTACCCCCGACGCACATGAGCTTCCCAACTGTTTTGATGTTGACAGGTTTATAAAGTATCTTGATGAGGTATATATTCCATTAGCTGAACACGCTATTTCTCGAGGATTGTATGTCGTAATGCGTCCTCCGGGTGTTTCTCCTCACGTGATAGGAGTTGAAGATGAATACAATTATGCAGAATACTTGATGACAGTGTGGGATATTGTATCAAGCCATCCTTGGATTCAGAAGCAAGAGGAGATTATGTTTGAATTGGCCAATGAGCCAGTACAAATTCGTCTTGCAGACGGCTCTGTAGGTGCCAATACACAACCACACTTTGATGTATTGGTTGAAATATTTCAACCAATTGTGGACAGAATCCGTGAGAATGGATTTCATAATGTACTTTGGATTCCAGGTTCTGGTTATCAGTCCCACTATAAGGGTTTTGCAGTAAATCCTATCCAGGGAGACAATATTGGTTATGCTGTCCACATCTATCCCGGATATTGGGGTGGTGTTAGAAATTATGAGAGGTTCAGACAGGCTTGGGATGAAAATGTGAAACCTGTTGCAGATTTTGCACCCATTATTATTACAGAAATTGATTGGGCTCCTGATGGAGTTGGTGCCTGGGGAGATGGAATAACTGGTGTTGCTGGAGGTGAAGGATTTGGCGCAAACTTTAAGAAAATAACAGATGAATCTGGTAATGTGAGTTGGAATTTATTGATGGTTGAAAACCTTCTGGAAAGAGGTGACCCTGATGGTGGAATTGCATACGGAGGAAATCCAGAAGCATGCGGTTACCCAACTTTCCATTGGTGGCAAGAGTATGCCGGATATGAGTATCCACGGCCACATTTCGAAAACAGATCAATCAGCGACAATGGTAACGGAACTTTTAGAAACCCTGTAATTCATGGTGATTTTCCAAATGCTGATGTAATACTTGTAGATGATAAGTATTATATGCTGAGTTCTTCAAAAAACATCCTAGGTGGATTATCGTTGTTAAAATCAAAAGATTTAGTGAATTGGGAATATGCCGTTAATCCTTTACAAAGAGCCGAGTCTGCGCATGGTGAAGGTTTTTATAGCGATTTAATTCCCAATGGACTTTCCAGAATTAGTTTTCATGAAGGAGTGTTTTATATTGTTTTTAATACACACAACAATACATATGTTCTTTCATCTGAAAATCCGGAAGGTATATGGTCTATAGATGAGCTTGACACCTATTATGATAATCCGGTATTGATGTTTGCCGATGGCAAGAAATATATGATTCATGGGGCTGGTGATATAATGCTTAGAGAGCTAAACGAGGACTTTGAAGCCGTAGGTAGCAATGAGGTAATCATTGGTTTTAGAGATTATGACTTTTATGGAACTCGTGCCTATGTGTTTGATGGTCAATATTTCATTACATCTGGTAATGTGTCAACAGGCAGTCAAATTGTATTTCGTGCAGATGAATTAACAGGCCCTTATGAAGAGTCAGTGCTTCTTGATCATGCTTTGATTAATAGTGTTGCAATTGTTAAGACCCAAACAGGACAATGGTGGTCCCTCCTTTCTTACAATCACGAAGAACTTGGGCAACTGCCGTCATTGTATCGATTAGAATGGGATGATGGATGGCCCTCGGTGAGAATCGTAAGTGACATCATGGGAAATATGCAGAAGCCAAATGTTGGAATGAGTTTCTTCCCTACGGCTCTGTCAACCAATGATAATTTCCGGTATTATCAGTTAGGAGCTCAATGGAATTGGTATAACAACGTTAATCATTCAAATTGGTCGTTGTTTGAACGACCCGGTTATCTGCGAATTCATACAGGAAATGTAGTTGATAATATCGGCAATGCTGAGAACGTGCTCACGCAGAGGGTGCTAGGGTTTAAAGATAATGATAAGTCTTACGCCACCATTAGAATGGATATAAGCGAAATGTTGGAGGGTGATGTTGCAGGTCTATCTATTCTACAAAATCCGTATGCATTCATTGGAGTTATGGTTGAAAATGATGAGCCCAAAATTATCTATAACAATAATGGAACAATTGATATAGGTTCGGAAATCTCAGAGGCCTACATATATTTACGCATAATCGTTAACCGGGATGTGAAGAAGGCTGCTTTCTATTACAGTTTAGATAATGAGGATTACATGCCCTTCGGGATTGATTTTGAACTAGGTTTTGATGAAAATTTATCTTTCGCAAATCGTTTTGCCATATTCAATTATGCAACCATTGAAGAGGGTGGATTTGTTGATATAGATTGGTTTTCAACAGAAGAGGCCTTCGACGAAGATATGTTTTACGATCCCAATTTTGTAGGTTATACTGAGGATCAGTTAATTCTTGAATCTTTATCCGTTGAGAGTTCAAATATCACGATGATGACGGGTAGCAGCAAAGCACTCAATGTTAATGCGCTATACAGGGATGGCAGAGTTGAAAACGTAGCGAGACGTGCAGATATCCAAAATTCGGCTCCGGACGTAGTTAGAATTGTTAATGGACAAATAGTTGCCCTTAAAGATGGATTTGCAAACATTTCTGTCACCTTTTCAGGAGAATTGGCGGGCACTGAAACCATTCAATTTGATATAAATGTTACAACCTTCCCATTAACCAATGAGCTCTTTAATCCTTCTATATGGGAGGATGGTACATTCAACGAGGAAACAGGTGCCTTAATTACCGGGCCATGGGGCTTTGGAGGCTGGACATATGATCAAGGGCTCGATCTGTCAGATTATAAGTATCTAGTCGTTAAGTTAAAACAACCAACATCAGGAGGTGCCTCCTTCCGTATTTTTAATGAAACGAGTTATTGGAGTACGCCATTTGCTTATGAAGTCGGATCAGCAACTGAGTTTGTAGTGCCATTGCAACATATGTATAAAGTTGTAGATGGGCAACAAGTAAAATTAGATCCTAAAGCTCTTTATATTATCGGTTTTTGGTCGCATGGGGGAATTCCTATTTATATCGATGATGTTTTTGTGTCAAATTCTGATGAATATTATGTTGACATTCCAAATAGTATATCTGAAATGGATAAACCGGTTTTGAGTGATGATGACATTGTAGATGTTTACTCAATAAGTGGTGTTCTAATTCGCTCTTCTATATATAGAAGAGACGCTGTAAATGGGCTGCCAGGTGGTATTTATATCATCGGAAATGCACAAAAAGGGTATCAAAGGGAACTGGTGAATAGTAATAGATTTTGAATTGTGTTGTAAATTTAGGTGCACAGATTATTTAATTTTAAAATTTATATAGAGATGAAGAAAAGTCAAATCAATTATTTTGGAAAATGGCCAATGGTTTTTTTGTCCGTTTTTATGATGATTTATTCTTTTAGTGCAGTGGAAGCGCAAAGAAGAGCAAACAGAAATGCTCCCGTTTTTTCTGAATTTGTGTATCAGGGAGATGATCAGGTTTACCGGGATTATCCTTTAGAAGACGATGAATTCTATAGCCCAATTTTGCAGGGATGCTACCCAGATCCCGCTATTGTTAAAAGAGGAGATGATTATTTTATGGTTCATTCATCTTTCTCTATGTGGCCAGGTGTGCCTATTTTTCATTCCAATGATTTAGTGAATTGGACTCAGATTGGTCATGTGTTGGACAGACCTTCACAGCTTAAGGTGGTTGATTCCGGAATTAGTGCCGGTATTTTTGCCCCCGCTATCAAGTATAATGAGCATAATGAGACTTTTTACATGATAACTACCCAGTTTGCAGGAGGCATTGGCAACATGGTTGTAACCACAAAAGATCCATTCAAAGGATGGAGTGATCCTTACAGATTAAACTTTAACGGAATTGATCCATCATTATTCTTTGATGAGGATGGTAAAGCATACGTTGTGCACAACGATGCTCCAGACCCAGGAAAAGAGCTTTATGAGGGACACAGGGTCATCAAAATTTGGGACTTCTGCTTAGAAGAAAACCAGGTTATTGAGGGGACCGATAAGATCATTGTTGACGGTGGAGTTGACATCACTAAAAATCCTATCTGGATTGAAATGCCCCACATTTATAAAAAGTATGATAGATACTATCTATCATGTGCTGAAGGTGGAACTGGAGGTTGGCATAGTCAAGTTGTTTTTGTGAGCGACAATCCAAGAGGGCCTTACACTCCTGCACCGGGCAACCCAATTATGACTCAGCGTTACCTGAATCCTAACAGGGCTAATAGAGTTGAGTGGGCAGGTCATGCTGATATAGTAGAAGGGCCTGATGGAGAGTACTACGCAGTTTTCTTAGCAATTCGTCCTAATGAAAAAAACAGAGTAAACATGGGACGTGAAACTTTTATTCTTCCTGTTGATTGGAGTGGAGAATGGCCTGTTTTTGTAAACGGTTTAGTGCCATTTGAGCCAAAACTTAAAATGCCTGAGGGAGTAGTAAACAGAACTGGAGAAGATGGATTCGTTCCTAATGGTAATTTTACCATAAACGAGGATTTCTCTGCTGAAAATCTTGATTTTAGATGGATCGGAATGAGAGGGCCACGTGAAGCGTTCATCAACAGAACCAGAAATGGACTTCAGATTACTCCATTTGAGAACAACATCAAAGCAATGGCTCCTGTTTCCAGCTTGTTCATCAGGCAAATGCATAACACTTTCACTGCAACCACTACGATGAGCTACACTCCAAGATCTGAGAGTGATTTGGCAGGAATTGTATGTTATCAGAACGAAGGTTTCAATTATGTGTTTGGTGTTACAAGAAAAGGTAACGACACTTATCTTTTACTTGAGAGAACTGAAAGAGGTGAGTCAACCATTTTGGCCAGCACAAAAATTGATGTTCGTAATCCAATCCATCTGCAAATTAGAGCAGAAGGCGATGATTACAGATTTAATTATTCATTGGATGGAACCAATTTTACGAATTTGGGAGGAACTGTATCAGGAGATATTCTATCAACCAATGTGGCTGGAGGTTTTACCGGAAACCTAATTGGTCTTTATACAACTTCTGGAAATGATGCACAACCTGAATAAATTAAACAGTTGATATAAAGAGATAACAAGTCACCATAAATCTAACAAGAACTGGTGAAATTTTGGTCTGTAAATACCTCCTGGCATTGCCAGGAGGTATTTTTTTATTTGTTCAGCTTAAATTTTATATCTAATTTGCACATAAAGATTATTTTTTACATTTATAAAGTATCTCCATTTAATTTAAACATTGTGCTTAGTCTTTGTTTACGAACACTATATCCTAAAATGTTATGATTAATATTTTTACATCTATGAAAAAACATCTTCTTTTAATTTCCATTTTTGTTTATATCTCTGTCATTGTTAATTCTCAGAGTTTTATTGAAAGAGCCCCTGAAGGCTTTGATCTCCCTCAAACCGGGGTTTTAGCCGGAAAAATAGACACGATAGCCTATGAGTCAAACACTGTAGGAACAACTCGAAACGCTTTGCTCTATACTCCTCCTTGTTTTAATCTCGAGACTCAGTATCCGGTGTTATATTTGTTTCATGGAATAGGTGGTGATGAGTTTGAGTGGTATGTCAATGGTTCGCCTAATTTGATCTTTGATAATCTCATAGCCGAGGGGAAAATGAAACCCATGATTGTTGTTTTGCCTAACGGAAGAGCAATGAAGAATGATAGGGCAGAAGGCAATATTTTCGAAAGGGACAAGGTAGAGGCCTTTTCAACATTCGAACAAGACTTACTTAATGATTTAATCCCGCATATAGAGGCTAACTATCCGGTAATTAAGGAGCGTAAGCATAGAGCCATTGCCGGATTATCCATGGGTGGAGGGCAAGCGCTTAATTTTGGGTTGGGTAATATGAACCACTTTGCCTGGGTTGGTGGTTTCTCTTCTGCTCCAAATACAAAGGCGCCATCTGAACTAATTCCAAACCCTTCAATAGTTAATGAAAAATTAGAACTGCTGTATATATCATGTGGCGATCAGGATGCACTTTTACATGTTACCGTCAGAACTCATGAATTTCTAGACTCAAATAACATTCTACACATATATCGATTAATACCTAATGGTCATCATGATTTTGTTGTATGGAAGGATGACCTTTATCATTTTGTTCAATTGCTTTTTTAGCCTGTTGATTATAGTTGTTACAACTAAATTTCTAAATATTGTTCTAATTGATGGCATATTTAGTCTGTCTTATAGGCATAGGTAGGATTGTTGCCCAAAAATAAACTCCATAATTTAAATTCAAAATGAAAATAAAATCTCTTTACCCAGGAATCATCTTCATTACTTTGAGTGTATTCTTAATGGCATGTAACCAAAGTTCTGACAAAAATCAAATTCCGGTTGTTAATATTTGCAGTGGTGATATTTCCGGTTATATGGATGATGGAATCTATACATTTAAAGGAGTGCCTTATGCTAAGGCCGAAAGATTTATGCCACCTGAAAGGGTTGATGGATGGCAAAGTGTACTTGAATGTATAAATTATGGCCCCATTGCCATGCAGATTAATAGTTGGTCACCGGATTCCGTTATGGATGAAAAGGACTTGTTTAGCATCAACATCTGGACCTCAGGTATAAATGATGGGAAAAAGCGACCTGTTATGGTTTGGTTGCATGGTGGCGGGTTTAGCTTTGGTTCCGGCAGTGATCCGATTACAGATGGTAAATTGTTGGCAGAAAAAGGAGATGTAGTCGTTGTGTCTATTAACCATCGGCTAAACATCCTTGGTTTTCTGGATCTGTCTGCAGTTGATGACAAATATGCCCGATCTGCAAATGTGGGGATGCTTGATATTGTGGAATCGCTGGAATGGGTTAATCGAAATATTGAAAACTTCGGTGGCGACCCTAAAAATGTTACCATCTTTGGCGAATCGGGTGGAGGAGGAAAGGTTGGAACCCTCATGTGTATGCCCGGTGCTGAAGGCTTGTTTCATAAAGCAATTATACAAAGTGGAACTTTGGTCAATGTCATGACGAAGGATAAATCGCAAGAAATTGGACTGGCTTTATTGGACTATATGGGGCTTTCTCATGATGAGGTAGATCAGTTAAAAGACATCCCATACAAGGAGCTTGTTGCGGCGGGGGATAGCGCTTTGAAAAGGACTGTCGGGCTTCGAATGCCGGGTACTAGCAGGATGTTTGGCTTCGGCCCTGTTCCCGATGGAACTGATTTACTACAACAGCCATTTACTCCCGGTTTTGCCGATATAAGCAAGAACGTTCCATTGATGATTGGAACTACTTTCAATGAGATGATGAGAACTTATTATGCTGAAACAGATCTAACTTTTGAAGATGCACGGCAAAGATTAAAGAGACAATATGGTGAACAGACCGATTTATTTGTTGAACTGTTTAAGAAGGCATACCCAGATTATTCTCCTCAGGATTTGCTCTCAATTGACACAATATTCAGGCCTATTACAATTCAAGTGGCCGACGCTGCCTCCACAAGAGTAGCACCCGTTTATTCATATATGCTGACATGGAAAAGTCCCGTGGATGATGGTACACGTGGTTCTTTTCATGCGTTGGACATTCCTTTAGTATTTAATAATATAGAGCTTGGTAAGCACTGGTCAGGCGACACAAAGGATGCAATTGCTCTGGCTGAAATAATGAGTTCATCATGGATAAATTTTGCCAAATCAGGAGATCCTAATGTAAGTGAGGTTTTGCCTGAATGGCATGCTTACACAAAAGAAAATGGTATAACCATGATTTTTGATGATGAGTGCAAAATTGTTAGAAATCATGACAGGGAATTGATGAATCTTGTTCTGTCTCGTGAACAATAGGCTGAAATATGATTTTAACATTTACACAATTAAACCTTTCTTTATAAATGATGTCTTTGTTAAATAAAGGGTACATATTTTAATGAATTCTTGTATGCCTTGTTGATTCATTTATGCTTCAATATTGCTGATTGTTAAGTTTTTGTTTTTGGAGGTGTTTTTGTGTCGACTAATAGAAACTTTCTGTAAGATTAATAATTATGTAAATAATTTAATTTGTATTATGCATAGAGATTATTTGCTTATTATCTTGCTTCACCATCCAAATTGATAACTAATTCCTTTGCAGAAGGGGCAATCTTGTATCAGGCGTATAGACTAAAGAAGATCTGTTTAGCCAATGACTATTATGGCGATTTCTCCCGAGGCTTTGGGAACCATTGAATAACAAATTATAGACAGATGAAACGAGCCATGTCGAACGCTTCGACACACAGGGCAATGACTAAGAGGCGAGTTCCATGTGGCCATTGAAAAACAAATTTTTAGACACATGAAAATAATTACATTAACATTAACCCAGATTTGCCTGATATTCAATATTATGGGACAAAGCAACTCTCAACCTGCATCAACTAACGTAAGGAGAGCGGAATATCCCCGAATAACTGAAGACAGCAGGGCTGTATTCAGAATTGAGGCTCCAAATGTTGACCAATTACAACTCGATTTAGGTCGAAGATACGACATGGTTAAAGACAGCGATGGGGTATGGGAGGTAACTACCGATTCGTTGGGTGAAGGATTTCATTATTACTCTCTAATAATTAACGGGCTTGCTGTTGCGGATCCTGCCAGTGAAACTTTTTACGGGATGGGACGCATGGCCAGTGGAATAGAAGTCCCTTTTGACGGAGATGACTATTATTCTTTGAAAGATGTTCCCCATGGTGAGATCCGAATCAGACGCTACTTCTCTCAAGTAACCAACAGTTGGCGAAGTTTTTATCTTTATACTCCTCCATGTTATGACAAGGAAATTTCTACGAATTATCCTGTTCTGTACCTTCTGCACGGTGGCGGTGAGGATCAGCGTGGTTGGGCTATGCAGGGAAAAACTGACCTTATCCTCGACAATCTCATTGCCGGTGGACAAGCCGTCCCTATGGTCGTGATAATGGTTGATGGCAATATTCCCTCTACAGGTTTTGGGCTAAGCGCTTTGGAAGCTTTCGAGAACGAGCTGATACAGAGCATAATTCCTTTTGTGGAAAGCAATTATCGTGTGAAGTCTGATGCTGACAGTCGTGCACTTGCAGGTCTGTCAATGGGTGGATTGCAAACACTTCATGCGGGATTAAGAAATACTAATATGTTTTCATACTTAGGCGTTTTTAGCTCTGGCTGGTGGACCAATCAACCTGCGATTTCAGAACCTCAATATGATTTTATGAGAAACAATACAGAAACAATTAATAATAATTTGAAACAGTTCTGGATCGCAATGGGGGGGCAAGAGGACATCGCCTGGGAAAATTGCCAGGTAATGATGAAGGAGTTTGACCGGATGAATATTCAATACACTTATAGCGAGTATCCGGGAGGACACACATGGCCGGTTTGGCGCAACAATCTCTATAATTTTACGAGGCTTTTGTTTAAATAGATGTAGGATTTGTATCCTCTAAAAGTTGTGTTGGTCAATGGCTTTTGATCCTCAAATGTTTTCAAAGAATTCCGCTTTATAAATTACATTTAACCTATAATACAAATCACATGAAAAATCTATCAAAAAGCATCTTTCTCATGGCTTTTTCCATTGTTACACTATCCCAAGGCCAGGTTGTGGAAGATTTTCAGCCCTCCTCTGCAAATCAACCTGGAAGAGAATATCCGAAAGTAAACTCAGAAAGACGTGTTCGTGTGCAAATTTCTGCTCCTGATGCCAATTATGTGCAGCTCGACATAGGTGCTGTTAAATACGATTTGGTAAAGGATGAAAATGGTGTTTGGACGGGAGAATCGGCTCCTCAGGATGAAGGTTTCCATTACTACCAACTAAATATTGACGGCGCTTCAGTACCGGATCCGGGCAGTTTGTATTTCTACGGTGCCGGTCGCTGGGGCAGTGGAGTTGAAATTCCGGCTCATGATCAGGAGTTTTATGCACTAAAGAATGTGCCTCACGGACAAGTAAGAGAGCATATATACTTTTCGGAGATCGACAATGCCATGCGCAGATGCTTTGTATATACACCACCTTGTTATGAACTAAAACCTGAGAAACGATATCCTGTATTGTATTTGCAGCACGGGGGAGGTGAAAATGAAACAGGATGGTCCGCTCAGGGAAAGGCAAACCTGATTATGGACAACCTTATAGCTGAAGGGAAAGCCAAGCCATTTATTATTGTGATGGACAATGGTACCTGGAGAATGCCCGAAAGATCAAGGCCTGCCGATGGCGGTGAAAGGCCTCGTGGTCCTTGGCCTCCAACAGGATGGGCTGATGGATTTATGAATATTCTTACCAAAGATATCATTCCCATGATAGATGCCAACTATCGAACAATCGCCAATCAGCAGAACAGAGCAATGGCAGGTTTGTCAATGGGTGCAATGCAGACTCGGGTTATCACTCTGGCTAATTCTGATATATTTTCACATGTTGGAATGTTTAGTGGTGGAAGCATCAGCATCGAAGACATCGAAAACAACCCCGATTTTATGAATAATGTGAATCTTTTGTTTATAAGCTTTGGAAGCACAGAAGTTGAGAGTGGTAGATACAATATGGGAACCGATCCGGCTTTAAATGTTGAAGAACTTAAAAAGAGAGGTTTAAATGCCCATTATTATGTTTCGCCAGGTACAGCCCATGAATGGCAAACCTGGAGAAGAAGTTTATATCAATTTGCTCCTCTCTTGTTTCAAGAGTAATCTATATAGAAATCAATTGAGCTTTTTTAGTTTTTCACATTTCATATTAGTTGCGTATTACGCAACTAATATGAGATCCTTATATCCACTCTTCGTATTGTGTATAATTTTAAAAATCATTTTATTATGAATATCTTCAAAATTGCACTTATTATTCTATTATCATTTCATTTTGGAATTGCTCAATCCAGTGGACTAACGATGGTTGAAGACTTTCAACCAGCTATCTCAAATCAGCCCGGAAGTGATTTTCCTCAAGTAAATTCAGAGGGGCGTGTTCGTGTTCAGATTTCTGCCCCTGATGCAAACTATGTTCAGCTTGACATTGGTGGTGTAAAATATGATCTGGTAAAAGACGAAAACGGAATATGGACAGGTGAGTCGGAACCGCAAGATGTTGGTTTTCACTATTATCAGTTAAATATTGATGGTGCGTCAGTGCCTGATCCCGGAAGCCGGTTCTTTTTTGGTGCATGCCGCTATGGAAGCGGAATCGAGGTGCCTTCTGACGATATGGATATTTTTGCAAACAAAAATGTCCCCCATGGACATCTTCACGAGATTTATTTCCCCTCACAGAGCACGGGCGTGTCACGCAGAGCATTTGTTTACACTCCTCCATGTTACCAAAAAGAAACTTCAAAAAGCTACCCTGTTCTATATCTTCAACATGGATATTGCGAAAATGAAACTTCATGGCCTAAACAGGGACGCGCAAACTTCATCATGGACAACCTTATTGCAAAAGGTAAAGCAAAGCCTTTTATTGTTGTAATGACATATGGAATGATTAACGACGTGGAATTTGGAAGAATAATGGACTTTGATATCGAACCGTTTCAAACGGTTCTAATCGATGAGTTAATTCCTTACGTAGATTCTAATTTTAGAACAGTTGGTAAACAATCGCACAGAGCAATGGCCGGTCTTTCAATGGGAGCTTTTGAAACCAGACTTATTACCCTCAACAGACCAGATGTATTTTCATATTATGCACTGTTCAGCGGCGGGATTTATACTCCAGAGGATTTAAAAGACCATGAAAATCTAAAACTTGTTTTCTTGAGTTGCGGAAGTAAAGAGAGACCCGAAAGAATTGCAACTTCTGTTAAAGCGCTGAAAGAGGCAGGATATAATGCAGTATCTTACGTGTCTGAAGGGACGGCTCATGAATTTCATACATGGCGTCGTAGTTTGCATCAACTTGCCCCTTTTTTGTTTAATGATTTGGATTAGATAGTTTTAATATGAAAACTGTTAAGATAGGGGCACTCTTAATTGCATTATTGATTGGGCATTTCGGTTTTGCTCAATCACCAACTATACTGGATTCTTCAGTGCCGGCATCCACAAATATTAACCAGAACGATTGTCCATGCATTATGCCTGACAACAGTGTCGTTTTTCGGGTTAATGCACCAAATGCTCGGCGTATTCAGATTGATCTTGGGAAAAAATATGACATGGTGAAAGGTGATGATGGATTCTGGACGGTTCGTACGGAGCCAATTGAGCCAGGATTTCATTATTACTTTTTAGTTATTGATGATGTTCCGGTTGCCGACCCTGCCAGCAATTCATTTTTTGGAACTGGGAGAATGACCAGTGGAATTGATATTCCGGAACAAGGAGTCGATTTTTATTCAATTAAGAATGTGCCTCATGGTGCGATGAGTTCAAGACATTATTTCTCTGATGTTACCAACAGTTGGCGAAGACTGTATGTTTACACCCCTCCCGGATATGATACAGATGTTGAGAAACGGTATCCGGTAGTTTATCTTCAGCATGGTGGTGGCGAAGACGAAACGGGATGGGTCAGGCAGGGTAAAACTGATGTCATCATGGATAACCTAATTGCTGAAGGCAAAGCTGAACCTATGATTGTAGTAATAGCCAATGGAAACATATCAGCAGGAATGAGGGGGTATAGCAGCGAGGCAATGGCAGGTTTTACGCGAGAGATGATTCATAACATAGTGCCATTTATTGAGAAAAACTACAGAACCATTCCAAACGCCAAAAACCGAGCCGTTAGCGGATTGTCCATGGGTGGTGGACAGTCATTCTACGTAGGACTTGAAAATCTGGATGTTTTTAGCTCTGTTGGAATATTCAGTTCAGGGATATTTGGTGGAATTAGAACAAACATAGACTCCATTTTTGACGCTGAAAGCGAAATTCCCGGATTGCTCTCTAACTCGAAGGAGTTCAATGAAAAAATTGATTTGCTCTACATTTCTTGTGGTGAGGCAGATATGCGCATTAATCATACTAAATCAGCTGTGGCAAAAATGCGGGATGAGGGGTTGAAAGTTGAGTTTAACACTTTTCCGGGAGACCATGAATGGCAGGTTTGGAGAAAATCGTTACACGATTTTATTCAACAGGTGTTTAAATAATCATTAAAGTATAAATTTTATGAAGAAGCATATACTATTTTTTGTGGGATTTGTTCTGTTGAGCCCTTTTGCTATTAGAGCTCAGCAAGCCAATGTAAATCTGGATTTTAATCCCCATAAAAATACCGAAGGCCTTAATCCGTTCAGCGCTCCTCTTAATTCTCCGGAGGTGCATGATGACCAAACTGTTACATTTCGATTGAGAGCTCCTGAGGCCACCAAAGTGGTATTGCCCCCAGGGGCAATACACACATCAAATGATTTGGGCAATGAGCCCATCCCTTTTGTTAAAGGAGAGGATGGGATTTGGAGTCTGACAATCGGTCCTCTTATCCCTGATATGTATGCCTATCATTTTCATGTTGACGGAGTTCAGATTCCTGATCCAAGTAATACTTATGCTGCATTTACAGCAATGCCTCCATACAGTCAGTTGGTGGTACATGGCAATGAACCCGCATATTACGATGCCAGAAATGTGCCCCATGGAAATGTTACCAGGCATGTTTACTACTCTGGGGTAACCAATGGGCAGCGCGAACTGTATGTTTATACCCCACCATGTTACGATCCGAAAGAAACATATCCTGTTTTATACCTGGTTGGTGGTAGTGGTGAACTTCCTTCCAATTGGGTTTACGATGGTCGGGTTAATTTTATAATGGACAATTTGCTGGCAGAGGATAATGCAGTTCCCATGATAATTGCAATTCCAAACAATCAAATCATCCATCGAAACCATCCTAATCATGCGGAACTAACTTTCGATTTATTTGAAAGGGAACTGCGCGAGCATGTCATTCCTCTGGTTGATAAAAGCTATGCTACCATTGATTCTCCCAAAGGGAGAGCCATTTCAGGATTGTCGATGGGTGGACGTCACAGCATGTTCATCGGCTTTCGCTCTTTAGACTTATTTGCAAACTTTGGTATTTTAAGTGCAGGGGATTCAGATGCTGAAACTTCTCTTGCTCACTTTTTAAATGATCCTGATGTAAATGACAAGGTTGATTATCTGTTTGTGGGTCAGGGGACAAAAGAAGCAACCAGTTTCTTTAATCATCGCTGTCAGGCCTTGCACGAAGCGCTGGTAAATCACAACATTGATCATGAATACTACATTGGTGGTCATGGCGGGCACGATTGGGGCACCTGGCGACACCTTTTGTATTATAGATTCCTGCCAAATCTCTGGAAATCAAATTAATCTTAAATATGCTCAAAATGAAATACACCAAATTAATTCTTATCGCTTTGCTAGTCTTATTTATGGGCTCATGCAAACAGCAACCCGGACTTGTGGCAGTGGAGGGAGGTCTAATACAGGGCGTTGTTACCGATGATTTATTAATATTTAAAGGCGTTCCATTTGCAGCACCTCCAATAGGAGACCTTCGCTGGAAAGCACCTCAGCCTGTAAAGGAGTGGTACGGAGTGTTGGAAACTGTTGAATATGCCCCTGCGCCTATGCAAGGTGGTGATCCTGTTTCAGGGAAAAGTGAAGATTGTTTATATCTTAATATTTGGACTCCGGCAAAATCCACAAAGGAGAGATTGCCTGTTTTGGTATGGATTTATGGAGGTGGATTTAGTTTTGGGTCAACTTCCGATCCAGTTCACAATGGTGAACATTTGGCGCGCAAAGGAGTGGTTGTTGTAAGCATTGCATACAGAGTTGGCCAGTTTGGTTTTCTGGCTCATCCGGAATTGAGCGCTGAGAGTCCAAATGGAGTGTCGGGGAACTATGGGCTACTGGATCAAATTGCAGGTCTGGAATGGATACAACGAAATATTTCTCAATTTGGTGGTGACCCCGATAAAGTAACCATCTTTGGTGAATCAGCAGGCGGTATCTCGGTAAGCATGTTATGTGCTTCACCAGTTGCGAAGGGGCTGTTTCATGGAGCTGTTTCTCAGAGTGGTGGCTCTTTTGGCCCCACACGTCCAACTACTTACCCGGGTGAAAATATGAAAACATTGAAACAGGCAGAGAAGGAAGGTATTGAATATGCGAATAGAGTTGGTGCATCGTCCATTGAGGAACTTCGGAAAATTGATGCAAATGAACTGCCCCTTGGAATGGGAATGGGAGGAGCCTGGCCAATCGTCGATGGCTATGTAATCCCCGGAGATCAGTATGAATTATATGAAAAGGGGCAATTCAATGATGTTCCGGTACTTATTGGGTATAACTCTGATGAAGGTTTGAGCTTCCCCGGTGGGCGTACACCGCAAGATTATATTGATAATGTGAACAGACGCTTTGGCCCTTTTGCGGATGATTTATTGGAAGCATATCCGGTGGGAGAAACCACGGTTCCACGCAGCGCCCGTAATCTTATGCGTGATGCTGCTTTTGGCTGGCCAACCTGGGCTTGGGCTAACTTGCAGTCAGAAGTCGGTCATTCGCCCGTCTTCTTTTATTATTTCGACCAGCATCCTGAGTACCCGGAGGATTCTCCACAGGCAGATCATGGAACTCCACACGGAGTTGATGTTCCGTTTGTGTTTATGAATTTGAATGCCGACGACCCAAATGTTTCAAAATCAGATTTAAAAATTTCTGAGATAATGGGAACATACTGGACAAATTTTGCCAAATATGGTCATCCTAATGGTGGAGGATTACCGGAATGGCCCAAATTTACCAAAGAAAATCCAAATGTAATGTATTTGGGGCCAAATGCATATTTGGGTCCGGTTCCTGATGAGGCTTCGCTATTGGTAATGGATGCCTATTATAAATGGCGCCGAACTCCCGAAGGTAAGGATTGGGCAAAATAGATTCATTAATATCAGTTTGTTATGTGTATGATATATAAGTTTAAGCATTAGTATAATAAGGTTTATGTAATGTGTTTTTCCAAATATAATTAACTTCCCAAAATCCAAAAAATGAAAGTTCTATTCGCATTTTTCGCATCCCTGTTTCTTTTATGGAGCAGTTTCGCTTATGGTCAGACTCTTCAGTTAAATGAACTGGAATATTTTGAGTATAGTGGCCTTAATGTGCTGGTTTACAGTAATCGATACAATCCCATTTTCTTTGATGAAAAGACAGCCGGCATTGAGTTGATACACCACGGAGTGAGAACAGCTACCGGAGGTGCTGTAAGATTGCATCACACGCCTGAGCAATGGGATTTGGTTCCGGAAATTGTAAGCAGAAAGGTTGATGTTGAAGGCAACTTTATTTCAACACAATTGCGATATGCGGATTTTAACTTTGATAGCGAAATTAAGGTAACTCCTCATCATAGAGGCTTCCGTATCGAAGTGTTTTTAGAAAAACCAATTCCGAAGGAATTGGAAGGAAGAGCAGGCTTAAACTTTGAATTTCTTCCACCGGATTATTGGGAAAGTACTTATTTAGCCGATGGTAGTCCTAAGCTTTTTCCCCGCTATCCTGCCAGTGACGCGCAAGTGAGACCTGTGAGTGAGAAAATTCAGCAAATATTTGATCACTCCACATTCGATGACCGTGGTAGAGGAGAATTTCTTGAGCCTTTGCCAATATCCGTTGCAAACTCCTATGTTTTGGCTCCGGAAAACCCTATACGACGTGTTACTATTAAGTCTGATTCAGATATTATGTTTTTCGACGGACGCATTTTGGCTCAAAATGGATGGTACGTTTTTCGTTCTATTCTACCATCAGGAAAAACTGGCAAGGTAATGGAGTGGTATGTTGAACCCCATACAATTCCTGATTGGGTGCGAGAACCCAATATTGGGTTCTCGCAGGTTGGGTACACACCTGGACAACAAAAACGAGCAATCATTGAATTAGATAAAAACGACAATCCTCAATCATCTGCCAAAATATTTAAGCTTACTAATGATGGCAGTGAAGTTCCCGTATTTACTGGTAAAACAGAAGAATGGGGCAGATATTTGCGTTATAATTATCTTGTGTTTGATTTCAGTGATGTGAAGGATGAGGGTGTTTATTTTATTGAGTATGGCGGGCATAGAACCAATGTCTTTCCAATTGCCAAAGATGTTTATAAAGGGATATGGCATCCCACAATGGATGTGTGGTTGCCCATACAAATGGATCACATGACGGTAAGAGAAGCTTATCGCATTTGGCATGGAAATGCACATCAGGATGATGCTTTGCAAGCACCTTTGAATCATAACCATTTTGACGGTTACAGCATGGGTGATACTACCGACACTCGCTTTGAGCCTTTTGAACGCATCCCTGGATTAGATATTGGTGGTTGGTACGATGCTGGAGATTTTGATATTCAAACTGGATCTCACAATGCAGTGGTAATGGATTTGGTTCAGATATATGAGACTTTTGCCCCGCAGCGTGATATGACTTATGTGGATCAACAAACCAGATATGTGGACATTCATCGTCCAGATGGAAAAAACGATATGCTTCAGCAACTTGAACATGGAGTATTAGCATTGGTAGCACAAATCGAAAATATTGGGCATCCCATCAGAGGGATTGTTGTGGGCAATTTATACCAGTATCACCATATAGGTGATGCCGCTACGATTACAGACAATCTACCTTATAACCCGAATTTAGAACCTTATGAAACCGATGGCTTAAGCAGTGGTACATTAGACGATCGCTGGGCTTTTACAACAAGAAGTGTTTTTATGGACTATTCAACAGCAGCTTCGTTGGCAGCAGCAAGCCGTGTTTTAAAGGATTTTAACCCGGACTTATCCCAAAGAGCATTGAACTGTGCCATGAAAATGTGGGATGAGAATGTTGATGTAGAGCCTGAAACACAGGATGGAGGAAGGCCTTTCTTTAATTTTATGAGAGTGAAAACTTCAGCGGCTCTCCAACTATTTATAACTACAAAGGAGGAACGATTTAAAAGCGTTTTCGAAGAAGCTCTTTGGAGTCAGATGGATAGGACAATGTTTGATACAAACAGACCTGGTAATTTTCCCGTAGATAATGCTTTCTCTTATGCCCTTATGGCATATCCTCACATGGATGAGGATTTTCACGACAAACTTCGCCCTTATATTTTCCAGTATAAGGAAGAGTCGGAGCAGGAAACTTCAGTAAGCCCCTATGAGGTGCCTATGGGCGGACGGGGTTGGGGTGGCAACACCCCCATTATGAAATGGGCCATCAATAACTATTTAATACATAAATATTATCCGGATCTCATGGATGTAGAGTCAATATTTAATGCAATGAATTACATACTTGGCTGTCATCCATATTCCAATGTCTCTTTTGTTTCTACAATAGGAGTAAAGTCTAAACAAGTAACTTATGGCAGTAACCGGGCCGATTTTACATTTATAGCCGGTGGGGTTGTTCCCGGTTTGGTATTACTACAGCCTGATTTTTATGAGAATAAGGATGACTGGCCATTTCTTTGGGGACAAAACGAGGCAATTATTACCACCGCTACTCCTTATGTTTTTCTGGCACATGCTGTTGAAGAGCTTGCAAGAGAGATTAACAAGGAATTAGAGTAATAAGGACGTGAATTTTAACATTGTTGAGTAGGTTATTCCCGTACGGCAATTAGGCCAAAGAGTATGTCTATTTTTAATAAACTAATTAAATGAACTACAAAAACATCAAAGCTATTTTGGTATTAGGATTGCTGATATGCAGCTCGTTGAGTTATTCGCAAGATTCTAATTTCCACATCTACCTATGTTTTGGACAATCAAACATGGCTGGCTCAGCACCAGCTGAAGCACAAGATTCAATTGTTAGCTCTCGATTCAAAATGTTGAGTGCGATGGATTGCCCCGATCGTGGGCGAGTAATGGGAAATTGGGATACAGCAATTCCGCCCATTTCCGATTGCAATGCGGGAATCTCCCCCGCAGATTATTTCGGACGCACACTCATTGAGAACCTGCCGGACTCAATAACCATTGGTGTTATTAATGTATCTGTTGGTGGCTCACGCATCGAATTGTTCGATAAATACAATCATCAGGATTATATCGAAACAGCTCCCGACTGGATGATTGGATGGATTGAGAATTATGGGGGAAATCCATATGGCAGATTGGTTGAGATGGCCAGGATAGCACAGAAAGACGGGGTTATTAAAGGGATTCTGTTGCACCAGGGTGAATCGAATCCAAACGATACACTTTGGGTCAATAAAGTGCAGGATATTTATGATAACCTGTTGGCTGACTTAATGCTCGACCCTGAAAATACACCGATACTTGCCGGCGAAATGCTTAGTGACGAATTTGGAGGGAGATGCCATGGTTTTAATCATTTTATAAACCTGCTGCCGGGTGTCATATCAAATGCTCATGTGGTTTCCTCAGCAGGCTGTCCCGGAATGGACGACGGGCTGCATTTTACATCAGAAGGCTATAGAATGCTGGGAAAAAGGTATGGCAAAAAGATGCTGGAAGTAAACTATGGCATATTAAACTCTAAATAAATCTGGTCCTATGTTACTTTTAAAAATATCTGGTATTCACGATATCTGCTTTGTTTTTAAAGGCGGAGAGGGCAATCTGTTTAATTTCGATTGGATGCGGTTTCAATAGTAGTTAGAAAGTTGGCGTAAATTCTTTATGTCATATTTAGATTAGATTTTGTGTTAATTATAACCCTTATATTATGAAGTCTAAAAGTAATTATTTTCGGATTTGCTGTGTTGCATTGATTATGTCAATGCTTCCCATTCTATGTTTTGCTCAAATAGAAAACATCCAAGTGGGCGAACAAACCAGAAGGATGCTGGCTTTTGCTCCGTCTGACATTGAGTCCAACCGGCCACTTATGATTTCCATGCATGGCATGAATCAGGATATAAATTATCAGAAGAACATGACCAGGTGGGAAGATGTGGCGAGTGAGCATAATTTTGTAGTTGTTTATCCCGAAGGTCTTAACAGTCGTTGGAGCCTATTTGGTTCGAGTGATATAGATTTTATCCTGGCTATTATTGATGAAATGCATGATCGTTATGCAATTGATCGTGATAGGGTATATCTCTCCGGATTTTCAATGGGTGGAATGATGACTTATTATGCGGCCACTCAGATTGCTGATAAAATTGCGGCGTTTGCACCTGTAGGAGGTTATTTAATGCAAGGGCCAAATACCAATAGTTCACGTCCTATACCATTGATACATACACATGGAACAACCGATGATGTTGTCGTTTTTGGAGGTGTTCAAACGGCTATAGATGTATGGGTGGCACGAAATAACTGCCCTGAAACACCCGAGGTTATTCAACCATATCCAGCAGGCATGAGTCATTCCAATACTACAAAATACATTTATGGCCCTGGAACGGATCAGGTTGAAGTTGTTCTTCTAAAACACGAAGGGGTTGGGCACTGGCACTCTATGGAACCAGTAAATACCAGTGAAGTGATTTGGCAGTTTTGCAGACGATTCTCTCTTGGTTTTGGAATTCCCAAAGTTAGTTCTGCTTTTGTAATTGATGATGATCCAAATCAAGTAGTGATTGAATTTTCATTGGAATTAGAGGAGTCTTCAGGATTTGATGGTTTTACTGTAGAGGTAGATGGTAGCCCTGTTGACATTTCAAGCATTGAATTATTAGGGGAGACTGTTCTCGCTATTAATTTGGAACAAGCAATTATTAACAGCAATCAAATTACGATTTCTTACAATGATGGAAATGTGACTTCTGTTTTCGAAAAGGAACTTATTGACTTTAGTGATTTGTTAGTTGAGAACTTTCTTCATGGTTCATCGCCCCGAATCATTGAAATTATAGCTCAAGAAGCGGGTCAATCTTTGGTTATCAAGTTTAACAAAGAGATGTTATTACCTTCTGATATTGATGGTTTGATTTTGAACTCGAACTTTAATGGACTCACTGAAATATCTATTAATGATCAAGTTTCTTTTTTAGATGAAGACCCAAAAACTCTCGTTTTTGAACTGGACGAACAAGTTTTTGCGGATTATGAACTGTCCATTACTTATACAGGGACTGGGATTGCTGCAACTGATGATGGTTTGCTTAATAATGTAGATAATTTTCCTGTCAACAATAAGGCAAAAGGGTTGCCGGTTACAATTGAAAGTGCAATACTGGAAGAGAATGCGATAGCAATAAACCTGAAATTTGCGAAAGCAATGAGAATGGGAGATGAGCAGCTCGAACAGTTCAGAGTTCAAGTAAATGGACAAGATGTTGCTATTCGTGAGTTTTTTGTGAGAAAAGAGGTTATTAGTTTAGTCCTGGCTAATAATGTGTATTTTGGAGATGAAATTACCATCAGCTACACTCCCGGAGATATTGTGGCGGCGGATCAGGGTGAATTATCGGCTTTTATCGATTTCGCAGTTGAAAACAAAGTTGCTGAACCTTCAGAATGGACTGAAATACCGGCAAGGATACAAGCGGAAAACTATACTCTTCAGTTTGGAACTGACACGGAAACCACTTCAGACGTTGGAGGTGGTATAAATGTAGGATGGATCGACAGTGGCGATTGGCTGGTTTACGCAATAGACAATAAGAGCGACGAAACTGAGTTTCAAATTTCATTTCGCCTTGCAGCTGAGGCCGGAGGACGAAATTTTGATATCTATATTGATGATGAAAAAGTTGGACAAATAAATGTTCCAAATACAGGTGGCTGGCAAACTTGGCAAACTGTAACTTCTGAGATTAGTTTAAAACAAGGTCAGCAATACTTGAAATTAGTGGCTACAAGCAGTGGTTTTAATATCAACTATTTTGATATTGAGGTAAATACTGTGGGTTTTAATAACCCAGCTGTTAAAGATGTTTTAATTTACCATGATCCTTCGTCAAGACAAATTAGTATTAGGACAAACGATTTGATATACAATAATGTTAAAGTAATAGACTTGGCAGGTAATGTCATTGTTAATGATAGTGTTACATATAAGTCCGAGAAGCAGATTTCCGGAAATTTCTCAAACGGTGTTTACATTGTTAAAATCAGTAATGGCGAAGATTATTTTTCTCAAAAAGTGACAGTGCTGAAATAAAAATTAAATCATTATCTTATTCTTTTGTTCTCAATAGGGCGTAACCTTTCTGGCATTGCGCCCTATTTTTGTTAAATTGTAGGTATAAACTTCAAATTATTTGTCATGACTATCTTGCTAAAATCAACAGCAATAATGATTCTTTTAGGGTCGTTAATAATTGGTTTAAATGCTCAGGAAATTGAAGGCTCACATGAAAGAGTTTTTAAAAATTTTAAAACCGAGCTCTTATGGGAGGCAAAAGTGAAAATTGGGGAGATGATTAATCTGGGCGAAAGTAAAAGGGGTGAAAGGAGAATTATTCCAATCCTGGGTGGAACATTTGATGGCTCAAATATTCGTGGAGTGGTTTTACCAATGGGAGAAGATTGGCAACTTGTAAGGCCTGATGGCGATACAGAACTATATGCCCGGTATCTTTTGAAAACTGATGATGGTTATATAATTCAAGTTATTAATAAAGTATTGATACACGTGGGAGACGAGTTTTACAGTAAATCGGTCATTGATTTGGAAGCGCCTGTAAACAGCCCATACGAATATCTGAATCATGCAATATTTATAGGAACTTTAGGCTTTCCTGATTTAATGCCTGGTGAAGATCCCTATGTGATTATAGGGGTTTATAAGTTGCTGTAAATTATATATAAGGATATTGTATCCTTTTTAAAAGTTGTAATTTAGTATAAGTTTTCGGAAAAATAATACACATCATCCGGAAGTCAAATGTGCAATAATGATAAATTATTGTTTGTAATTGTAATAGTTCAAAAATATTTTGTGATGATAATTGTACCAATCAGATTGCGTTTTAAGATAAAACTCTTTATGCTGTTCTCTTTCTACACGCTGCTTTGCAGTTCTCAGGAAGTGAACTATTGGGAAAACCCTTCGGTTATTGGGATTAATAAAGAACCCTATCGGAGTTCTTTGGTACTTCCTTCAAAGAAGGCTGACCATAAAGAGATTATATCTCTCAACGGAACCTGGAAATTTATGTGGTCGCCAAAGCCCGACGATCGACCTGTTGATTTTTATGAAGTTGGATATGATGCAGGAACATGGGAGAATATTGAAGTCCCCGGAAATTGGCAATTGCAGGGTTTCGGAAAGCCCATTTATCTTAACATCAACTATCCTTTTAAAAGAGATCAACCATTTGTTACAGGGGAACCTCCTTCTGACTGGTTTACATACGAAAATCGAAACCCTGTAGGGTCATACATTACAACCTTTTTAATTGAAGAAGGTTTGGACGACAAACAATTCTACCTCTATTTCGAAGGTGTTGAATCGGCAATGTACCTTTGGGTAAACGGGCAGAAGGTCGGGTACAGCCAAAATTCATATTCGCCTGCTGAATTTGATGTTACGAATTTTGTAAAGCCTGGTGAAAACCGTTTAGCAGTTGAAGTGTATCGATGGAGCGATGGTAGTTATCTTGAAAATCAGGACTTTTGGCGTTTAAGTGGCATCTTCAGACCTGTTGAATTGTGGATTCGTCCTAAAACGCATATTCGAGACTACGCATTAATTGCTGAGCCTTCGGCAGATTTCTCCTCTGCGAAGGTTGGAGCAGAGGTGGAGGTTCGCAATAAAAGCAGCCGAAGAATAAGGAATTTAAACCTGGAGGTTTCAATATTGGGAAAAGACAGGAACGGAAGAGATATTGAAAAGACAATTATAAAACCAGTTCCGGCAATTCCCGGTAATAGCATTCAGAATGTTGTTCTGAGCGATATCATTGAAAATCCACGTTTATGGTCGTCCGAAGACCCTTATTTATATGATGTTACAATATCACTAAATAGCAGAAGGGGTGAGGTTGAGAGTTTTCAATACCATATGGGTGTACGCCGAATTGAAATTGTTGGAGATGTTTTAAAGCTTAATGGCAAAGCCATTAAGTTTAAAGGGATCAATCGGCATGATCATCACCCACGTACAGGTCGTTATGTGGATCCTAAAACTACCGAGTTGGATGTAAAGCTTATCAAGCAAGGTAATTTCAATATGGTACGTACTGCTCACTATCCGCATTCAGCTTTGTTTTACGAGCTTTGCGACCGATATGGATTGTATGTTATGTGCGATGCCAACCAGGAATCACATGGCTATGGCATTGGAAACCTAGAGTTAGGTGATAACCCTGACTGGACTTTAGCGCATGTAGACAGGGTTGTTTCCATGGTGCAGCGCGATAAAAATCATCCGTCCGTCCTGTTTTGGTCTCTTGGCAACGAAGGAGGCAGCGGGATGAATTTCAGGGCTATGCGCGATACGGTGAGAGCAATTGACCCGACTCGAATAATCTATTGCGACTCTGACCGTTCTGTTTCGGATATTTACGACGATGGATATTTGCCTCCCAATGAGCTTAAAGAATTGGCCAAAAGAATTACCGACAGACCTGTTATGCTTCGAGAATATGCTCACGCAATGGGAAATTCGCTGGGAAACCTCCAGGAGTATTGGGATGTCATTGAAGCTGATGCGAGTATAGCCGGAGCCGCAATTTGGGATTGGGCCGACCAGTCAATAGCAAAGAAAAGGGATGGTTCCATTCAAAGATATGGTGAAGATCCAACATTGCTAGCGCTTCAACCCGATGAGTTTTGGGCTTACGGAGGTGATTTTGGCGATATACCCAACGATGGACCATTTTGTCTTAATGGGTTGATAGGCGCAGATAGAGTTCCACACCCTCATTATTACGAGGCTCAGAGGGTTCAGCAATATATCGACTTCTCTGTTGTTTCCGGTTCCTCAAATGTTCAGGTAATAAGCAAACTTGATTTTTCTTCGTTGCATGAGTATGAATATTTCTACGAGTTTTTTGATAACGGGAAAATCATTAAAGCAGATCAACAGCCGCTAAACGCAAATAACATACTCGAAATTCACTATCCATTGGAGGTAAAAGGAGAACTTTTTCTGAATGTATATGCCAAATTGCGAAGACCAACACTTTGGGCAGACAAGGGTTTTGTAGTTGCCCAAAAGCAATTTCAGATGCACCCATACTCTTTTACTTCCATCAGTTCAACAGGGGAAACTCCGGTTCTCTCAGAAAGTAATTCTGCTATTAAGGTAAAATGCGAAAACACATTAATAAAGTTCGATGCCCAAAACGGAGCCTTAAAAAGCTGGATAGTTAACGGTGAAGAATTGTTACATGGAGCATTGGAACCTTACTTTTGGAAACCTGCCAACGATAACCAACGACGAAACGGGTATAATACCCGTTTAGGATCATGGCGAGATGCAGCGAAAAATCGGGTTGTTGAAAAGATAGAAAGCAAAATAGAGAATGGTCTCGCTGTTGTTGTTTTTGATATGTCTCTGCCCGTAGGGGCTTCTTACCAGCTTAAATACCAGGTGAACGGACAAGGGGAGATTCAGGTTAATGCCTCTTATGAGCCAAGAAACAATGACATTTCCCAAATGCCTAAATTTGGGATGCGTATGCGTCTTCCCGCCGATTATGATGAAATTAATTGGTACGGACGAGGTGAGTTCGAGAATTACCCCGATCGGAAAACTGCGGCATTGGTTGGCCATTACAATAAAGCATTGGAAGAGTTTATAACTCCTTATGTGGTGCCCCAAGATAACGCTAATCGAGGTGATGTTCGTTGGTTTTCATTTAGCAAAGGAAGCTCATCTCACATTAGAGTAACCGGATTACAACCACTCTGTTTTCGAGCATGGCCATATCAGGAAGAGGACTTAGAAACAACAAATCATCACTACCTTTTACCACGGCGTGATTTTGTAAATGTGAATATCGATTTAAATATTAAAGGGGTTGGAGGAAATGACTCATGGGGGGCACGAACAATGGAGCAATACACAATTGATGGAAATAAAGCATATTCTTATGGTTTTATTCTGAATGTAATTAATGAGGAATACAAATAGTTTTAACTTTTACCCCTATAGTATTGAAGAACAGAGTTACATATAATATTGAATTCAATTTATCACCTTCATATACTTCTTTTTAAGTAAGAAACTGAAACAATCGGGCATCGAGGTGTGTAATAATAATAGTTTTTTGTTTAATAAGGCGGTGGAAATCTTCAAAAAGTGGCGTTTCTTCTTGTTATAACGGGTATTGCCATATGAAATTTGTTGCTTTTTTATTCGGAGATGTCGCTTTAAGCGAACCTGTTATTGTAAGTTCAGACCATATTCTCGGACAATTGTTCAAATTTGTCCAAGTTAATTCATATAGACAATTTGTCAAATTAAGGTCTTATCAGCTTCTATATAAACCTTATTTAAAACCCAAAAGTTTTTAATGTAGTTTAAATAAGCAGGAAATCAGCTCATAAGTGGATTGGCATTAACCTCCTATGGACTTTCCTTGATTTATAGGGAGTTAAATATTTGAACAAATTGTATAAATATGAATCTAAGAAATCTAAGAATTTCTAGTAAATTAATTACTGGATTTGGAATTATTATTTCAATGACGATTATTATCGCAATAGTTGGAAATATAGGTATTAAGCAAGTTCATTACCAATCTACAGTTTTATCAGGTTTAGGAAACTTGACAAACGAATACAATCTTTCTCGTCTCTACATTCGCTCATTTGCTCATACCCGGGACTCTATGTTTTTGAATAGAATGGATGAGTCTTTATCACATGTTTTTAATGGCATAGCGGAAATGAGGGAAAAAGCTTCAACCATAAATGAGGGTGTCATATTGGATTCATTGTATAGTGCGCTCTCTTTATACCACACAGAGTCGCTTGGTTCAGTTGCCAATATAACCGATTTGGGTATAACCTCTTCTTTTGAAGAGCAACTTGGGCAAGAGATTGTAAATAGACTCTCTTCTGCTGGAGAGCTAAGGCGGTTACAGATATTAAATGATTTTTATGAAGCAAGGCTCAATGCCAGTTATTATATTTCAACATATAATGAGGATAAGCTATTAAGGGCTTTCCAATCCATTGACAATATTTTAGCAAAGCTAAATGACCAATTCTTTATATATGCAGAATTAATAGCTCAATACAGAGAGTTGCTGGTTCAATTAGAAAATATTGGAATGAACCAGGCAGAGTATGACGCAAGTATCCCTCCTCTCGGTCAACAGGTGACCTCGCTGTTTAACCAATTAATGGGGTATGCAAATGCAGAAGCCAATGCGGCAAGAGCCACCTCTAACCTTTTGGTGGTTGGGTTTACTGTCTTTGCTTTTATCCTGGCTCTATTAATTTCTTTTGTTATTACAAAATATATAACCTCCAGGCTTTTAAGAATTGTTGATGTTGCGCAAAACTACGCCAACGGTAATTTAATGGCTAATTTGTCAAAAAAGGACTTGCTATTAAAGGATGAAATCGGTCTTCTAATGAGAGCCATTAATGATATGGGTAATAACCTAAAAAGGGTAGTAGAATTAATTCATAAAAGTGCTATAAGTTTAACCTCAACCAGTACTGAGTTGAACACGTTTGCTATAAACCTTTCTGAAGGAGCCAATAGTCAGGCTGCTGCTTCTGAGGAATTAAGCGCCTCAATGGAGGAGAGTATCGCAAGTATGCAGCAAAATGTTGATAATGCATCAGGGGTTGATTCTATTGCAAAGGAATCAGGAGAATACTTAAAATTGATATCTTCGAAGTCGGACGAGAGTCTTCATTCAGCTGAGTTAATTACGCAGAAAATTAGCGTAATTAATGATATAGCATTTCAAACTAATATTTTGGCGCTGAATGCTGCTGTGGAAGCTGCCAGAGCTGGTTCTGCCGGTAAAGGATTTTCAGTGGTAGCTTCTGAGGTAAGAAAACTAGCGGAGAAAAGTAAACTTGCAGCTATTGATATTATCGCAATGTCACAAAAAAGCCATAAGAATACTGATGAAATGGCCGGTCAACTTTCCTATATTATTCCTAAATTAGATAAAAGTCTACATCTAATTCAAGAAATAACGAGTTCCAGCAAGGAACAACTAATAGGATCTCAACAGATAAATTCCTCCATTGAGAGCTTAAATCAGATAACACAACAAAATGTTTCTTCGTTTGAACAAATTAGTAAGAAATCAACAGAGTTGAATGCGAGTGCAGAAGAACTTTTTAAGTCAATTGCTTATTTTAAGATGTCTTAACCTTAAATTTATATTGAACTTTGTTATATAGTACATCTTATAAGATACATGCCAGTAATTGTTTATAAGGAGGTTTATGATGTTGTGTACTTAACTACAAATGATTTATGTAAGAATTATCAATCTTCTTAATACGATACATTTGGATAAATAACTTCGTAAAACCTGAAGAACGTTATTATTCACCCATCATTCAACAGTAGGTTTTTGCATTAAATGCATCTTGAAACACGACCATCTCCTTTCTCTGAAAAATAGTGTTTGAGTTTTAATAATTAGGGACGTGATCTTTTGTTCTTGAAAATTAATCCTTTGGCTCTATTTTTCTTGGTCAAATTATTATCTATTTTTATAATATGCATTATCTGATTTTGCAAAACGAAGGTATCTATTTTATTTATTTTTGTAAATATATCTTAACAGGTTGATAGTAATTCATAAAATTCTTATAGAGAATAGATCTTCAGCATTTTTTTGTGTTGCCACTTGTTTTTTATTAGCTTAAATATAGTTCGTGGATTGATTCTCAGTTTAGTATGATGAGAATGTAGATTTATGCAGAATAAGAGGTCCCTTTTTGTGAAGACTATTCTAATTGGATTTAAAATCGTAGATTTTAATAAAAAAGCAGAAATGATCTTTATCCACTAAAAAAGCAAGATATCTATAAAAACGCAAGGGTTTAAATTGCATCTGCACATATTCTGATTTTATATTATGCATCAAATTAAAGCTAACTTATTATAACGTTTAATCAAAAAATATCATTGGTATGAAAATTATTTCAAAACTACTTCCCTTAGCATTATCGTTACTATTATTTAGTGCGTGTGAAAAGGAGGAAGCAGAACAGGGGAACATTCAACCATTTCACCTTTCTCAGGTGAGGTTACTGGATGGCCCTTTTGCTCATGCGGCAAGCATGAACGAAGCATATGTTATGGTTCATGATTTGGATCGTTTATTAGCACCGTTCCTGATTGATGCTGGATTGGAACCCAAAGCACCCCGTTACGGTAACTGGGAGAACATCGGGCTTGATGGTCATACTGCAGGACACTTTTTAACCTCTTTTTCATTAATGGTTGCATCAACTGGTAATGAAGAAGCATTAAAGAGACTAAACTATATGATTGACGAGCTTGAGCGTTGTCAAATTGCCAATGGTGACGGATATGTAGGGGGAATACCCGGAGGGAGAGAAATGTGGAAGGAGATTGCAAATGGTCATATCAATGCCGGAAACTTTTCGCTCAATGGAAAGTGGGTGCCCTGGTATAATATCCACAAGCTTTATGCAGGTTTACGTGATGCCTATCTGTTAGCCGGTATCGAAAAAGCCCTTGATATGTTAATCGATTTAACTGATTGGTGTGTTGAGTTGGTTTCCAATTTATCAGAGGAGCAGATTCAGGAAATGTTGGTTTCTGAGCACGGAGGAGTTAACGAAGTATTTGCAGATGTTTATGATATTACAGGAGATGAGAAATATCTCAAATTGGCCAGACAATTCTCTCATCATCTAATTTTAGACCCCTTATTGGTTAAGGAAGATCGCCTAACTGGACTACATGCCAATACTCAAATTCCTAAAGTTGTTGGATTTATGAGAATTGCTGAATTGGCTAATGACAAAGAGTGGAAAGATGCTTCAGATTTCTTCTGGCATACAGTCGTCAATAACAGAACCGTTGTTATTGGAGGTAACAGTACGTATGAGCATTTTCACCAAAAGGAAGATTTCTCGTCAATGATTGAATCACGCCAGGGGCCTGAGACTTGTAATACATATAACATGATGAAGCTTTCTCAAATGCTTTACTTCTCTAAACATGATCTTAAATACCTTGACTACTATGAGCGTGCTTTATATAACCATATCTTACCATCTATTCATCCTGAGCATGGCGGATTAGTTTATTTTACTCCGATGAGACCAAGGCATTACCGCGTTTATTCCAATCCTGAGGAAACTTTCTGGTGTTGTGTTGGAAGTGGGATTGAAAATCATGCTAAGTACGGGGAGTTGATTTATGCTCATGATGATTTAGAGAATGTATATGTGAATCTATTTATTCCTTCAGTTTTAACCTGGGAGGAAAATGGACTTAAACTAACACAAGAGACATCTTTCCCTGAAACTGAATCGTCGAAACTCATCTTGAATATTGACAATCCCTTACGATTTACTGTTTTCTTGAGACACCCGAATTGGATGGATAAAGACAATCTGGAAGTTAAAGTAAATGGAAGAAATATTCGTGGTACCAGCGCGCCAGGCGAGTATTTTGCAGTTACCCGTCAGTGGAATGATGGTGATGTAATTGAGATTTCTCTTCCTATGTACACTTATGGCGAGGAAATGCCCGATGGATCTCCTTATATGGCTCTTTTGCATGGCCCTCTTGTTTTAACCGGAAAGGCTGGAACTGAGGATTTGATTGGCCTGATTGCAGACGATAGCCGTATGGGACATGTTGCTCATGGCCCTCTGGTCTCAAGAGAAGACGCTCCAATTTTGCTTGCCGATGAGTTTAATCTGGAAGATAAAGTAAAGTCTGTTCCCGGAAAACCATTAACTTTTTCTGCCAGCGAACTAATATTTCCAGACGAATTCAGAGATATGGAGCTGGTTCCTTTTTACATGCTGCATGATTCAAGGTATATGGTGTATTGGCAAACAGCTACAAGAGAGGAGTTGGAAAGCATACGTCAGGACCTTCAGGAAAAGGAACGCGAAATGCTTGAGTTAGAGGCCAGCACTTTGGATGCAGTTGAAACTGGTCAACAGCAACCTGAATCTGAGCGAAATTTTAGAGGAGTAAGAACTGAAACAGGCGTTCATCAAAATCGCCATTGGAGGCATGCTTATGGCTGGTTCTCTTATGAATTAAACGATCCAGAAAACCAGGCATCTACACTTAGGGTTACATACTTTGGTGGCGATGCTGGCAGAAACTTTGATATTATTATGAACGGAGAACTCTTAGCCACCGTTAATTTGGATGGCTCACAAGGTGACCGCTTTTTTGATGTTAACTATGAAATACCTCAAAGTATAAAGTCGAAAAAGAGTGGAAACTATCACGAGGTAAGATTTCAGGCTCATGAGAACTCTATTGCAGGAGGAGTCTTTTATGTCAGGTTGTTGAAATAGAGTGAGGTAAAGTGTGTTTTTGAACAGATATATATTATTTGAAATCTCTACTGACCGGCTAATTAATTTAGATTTCTCGCTTCGCTCGAAATGACAAGCTGTTGCGTTGTGAGAGGTGAAGGGGTTATGGCGGCGAAGCCACCATAACCCCTTCACACGCCTTGACCTCCTGAAAGTTTTGTCATTTCGAGCAGAGCGAGAAATCTATTATATGATTATCATTAAAAAAAATCTTAGTCGGACAGCAGTGATTTGAAATATAGGCATTGAATCAATAGTATAATAAACAAGTTGAACCCTTTTAGGGTAATGAACCCGTTGATTATCAGTCAGCCGTAAATTCCATTTGTGGTTTTTCAAGTTCAACCACATTCGTGGTTAAAAGCCTGAAAGGATTAAATGTAATTAGTCGCGGGTGCTAACCCGGGGCTAAAGGTAGATTTTATATTCAGGGGCAACCCTGAAAAGGGTTGAAAATAGTGGGATTTAGCAAGTTCGAAACTTTAGTTATTTATTGATTTCTTCAAGTATCGCCTCTCGATGAACCCGATCCGAAGGCGTGTTTGATATATGCCAATAAGAAGCTCTGAATTATAATTACATAACTAAATAGTTTTCGGTTGATATCAAAAAATTAATAAAAAGTCTTTCAGCAATATTGGTTTCTGTTCTAATCTCCTGGGTTCCTCACTGGAACCCCCAAATTAGCAACTGAAAAACACTTAATCTGCTGACTGCATGTTTTTTGATATTTTTGATTGAAAAGGAAGGCAGAACTTGGGAGCCGAAAACTGTCAATTGAGAACTGTTTCTCTGGTTGTTCGTCCTTCTGATTTTGATTTGAGTAACACAGGAAGAGATACCTGTTTGTTGCCGGTTGAATGGTCTGAGGGAGGATGGCCTTCAAATATTCGAGTAATTTAGAGCGGCTTAAAATCAGCATCCCAAAAGTTAATTTTGGATAATTAAATTGTATTGCCTACTTTTATTTTGATAGAAATGACAGGTTATATATTTCTGAAATTATAACAATCAATAAAATCCAAAGACTATGAAGCAGCGATTCTTACAATTATTTTTTATTCTTCTCCTTTTTTCAGGGTGTAAATCCGGTGAAAAGGATCTGGAACTAGTAAGTCCGGATGGCCGTTTAAAAGCTATTGTTCACCTTTCAACCAATGGAACTCCTCTTTACTCCCTTGTTTTTGATGGGAAAATCATTCTTGAAAACTCAAAGCTTGGTGTTGCTATGGAGGATGCAGATTTTACAGAAAATCTCTCTTTTGGAGGGATTTCCGAAAGCCAGGTCATCAACGATCAATACACTTTGGTAACCGGCAAACAAGTTGACCATGTTTATGAAGGTGTTGAAACAGTATTTACTTTCTTCACCAGCGATCGTGCACAAATGGATATAATTTTTCGATTGTCGGATAATGGTTTTGCCTATCGCTATTACTTCCCTGGTCAAAGTGACGATGTGAAAAAAATTACCTCAGAGGCCAGTTCATTCAGGTTTACTGAAGGAACCATTGGTTGGCTGTCTCCCATGTCGGTGGCAAAAACTGGTTGGGAACATACCAACCCATCTTACGAAGAGCAATATGAATATGAGGTGAAGCCGGGTACCCCTTCTCCTCTTGGTGTAGGGTGGGTTTATCCGGCGTTATTTAAAAATGGAGATGTTTGGATGTTAATCTCTGAGGCTGATTTGCACAGGAATTATTGTGGAACCCGACTGATTCCCGGAGATAATGACAATGAGTATAAAATTGGGTTTCCTGATCCAAGAGAAACCATATTTGATGGAAAACTAAATCCAGAATCCAAACTGCCATGGTTATCACCCTGGCGTTTAATAGCTGTTGGTTCCTTAGAAGACATTGTGATGTCAACTCTGGGAACAGACCTTGCTGCACCAGCCATTGATATGGATTTTTCATGGGTGAAGCCGGGAAATGCCAGTTGGAGCTGGATAATGTACAAGGATGAGTCAGTGAATTACAATACCACCAGAGAGTACATTGATTTTGCAGCCGATATGAATTGGGAATATTGCTTAATTGATGTTAACTGGGATATAAACATTGGCTATGACCGCATGAAAGAATTGGCCGATTATGCTGCATCTAAAAATGTGGAATTAATTCTGTGGTATAATTCGGCAGGCGATTGGAATACAGCTCCATACACGCCTAGAAGTGCATTGTTAACTCGCGAGGATCGCATGCGTGAATTTCAACGAATCAGCGAAATAGGAATTTCTGGTGTTAAGGTTGACTTTTTTGGTGGAGATGGTCAGTCAGTTATTGAGTATTATCATGATATTTTTATGGACGCTGCAAAATTCAATCTGACAGTCAATTGCCATGGAGCCACCTTGCCAAGGGGATGGCATCGCACCTATCCAAACCTTGTTACCATTGAGGCAGTAGAAGGGATGGAATTTGTCACGTTTACACAAGAAACAGCCAATAATGCACCACGACACAATACCATGCAAGTGTTTTCACGCAATGTTTTTGATCCAATTGACTACACTCCAATGAATTTAACCGGAATACCTGGTGATGTAAAAAGAATAACTACGCCGGGACATGAGTTGGCTTTGCCAATTTTGTTTACATCCGGGATTCAACATTTGGCAGAGAGACCAGCGGGTATTCGACAAGTTCCTGACTATGTAAAAGATTTCTTGCGCCAGTTGCCGGTGCAATGGCAAGAGACTCGGTTTGTTGATGGGTATCCGGGAGAGTTTGCTGTATTGGCCAGAAAAGCAGAAAATGGTTGGTTTGTTGCAGGGATAAATGGTGAGGATAAAGCTCGGGATTTTGTCATGAACCTTGACCTGCCTGGAGTGAATAGTCCCGGCCAACTTATTTCTGATGGATCAGATAAGGGATTTTCTATTTCAGACGTAGATACAGATGTTACCTTGAGCATGGAACCAAATGGTGGCTTTGTGATTTGGTATCCGGCAAACTAAGGTTTTATAAGATAAAAGCATAAAAGGGACGATCCATCGTCCCTTTTTGTTATATCAGCAGAAGGATGAATTACCTGGAAATAACTCGTTCTGTATATGTAAATGAAGGTGTTTCAATTCTTATGATATATATCCCATTTTCAAATCTGGCTTTTGTTTGATATTGGTTCAGCCATTCTCCCTGATACTGTTCAACCATAGAACCTGAGATGTTATAAATGGAAATCTTAAGGTTGCTTTCCGGATTCATAGAGTTTAGGTCGATTGTAACCGATTTTTGGGTTGTTGGATTAGGATAAATACTGATTTTTGGTTCAGGTGTCTTCATAAGTGAAGTGGGACTTTGAGGAATTCTTTCTAATCTCCACAATTGATTATTACCACCCAGATATTCCCACTGCACAACATTCGCTCCATCCTGTGTTGAGAAGTTGCTCACATCAAACGATCTTAAATCGTTTGACGAGGCAGTAGTAATAGAGAAGTAACCGTTTTCCTGATAGTTAAACTTCACGCGTTTTGAGTTGTCGATTACATTGGTCCCCAGTCGAATATTTGCACCATTGTTTGCATTGTTGTTTGCCACTTCCAAATACCTTCCCTGAGAGCTGCTTATTGGACGCAAAGCAACATAACCACTCCCGGCATTTTCCACCATCCATTTTTGGGAATTGGCTCCTGTGTATGTGTTTTGGATGATGTTTGTTCCAAAGGCATCGTTCCCATTAAATACCTCCAGAACCTTATTGCTGTTATGATTGCGGATGACATACACAGAGTCAGTAAAAACATTTGAAACAGCATCTACTGCATCTTGTGTAATATGTTTCCCCCAAATATTTAAGCCGCCCTCATTCATGCCTGTATAGGTAATGGTCAGTCTTCGGAGTTCCCAATCCCAGGCGCGGGATACAATTAGTTGATCTATATGCTGTCCATTACCCCAACTCATGGTAAGTTCATTACCGTCCAAACTCCATCTGTTTGTCGCATTATTGTCAATGGTGCCATTCTCAAGAAGCTCAATGATGCTTGGTCTTTGGTGAGGATTTGATTTGTCATATATCAATAAAAGGTGTTCCCATTGTCCAATGAGTTCATTTTTGCTGATTGGAGTTTGAAGGACATTGGCATAGCGCTGGGGTTCAACTACAGGCCAGTCATTTACCCAGTGTATTTTTCTAACATGAAGGACCATGCAGAAAATAGATGTACTTGGTCGCGCCTGATGAAAAATGTAGTAATCTCCGTTATCATTATAGATAGCATTGTGACCTGTTCCCTGCCATCCCATGTGATGATTAAATCTGTATGGTGCCAGAATCATTGGATAATCGTCTGTGTAGGCAGCCATATCTCGTCCATTAATATCGTAATATGGCCCTTCCGGATTTCGGGATCTGCCAACCCTGACATTATAAAAATCCTCCAGCCAGTCGTATGATACAAAAAGATAAAACCAGCCGTTTCTGTAGCTAAACTCCGGCCCCTCTATTGAGCCATGTCTGCCCCCTGCACGAGCAGCAACTTTCACGCCTTTATCACCTTGGTTTAAAATGCCTCCGGTTTCCGGATTCAACTCCAGTACAAACATTCCTGTTTGGTATGATCCATAAACCATCCAATGCTTCCCGGTTTCCGGATCAATTATCACCGATGGGTCGATTGCATTAATGGGGTCATTAGGTAGGGAGTGAACTATATGCCCCTGGTCTTCCCATGGGCCGCCAGCTGATTGGCTGGTTGCGTAGCCAATATAGGCGAGGTTCTGTCCGTCAAGACCTCCTGGTGCCGAATAGTAAAGGCGAAATTCATCACCTGCTTTGATTACGAATGGTGCCCATATGCCTGAATCGTCATAATTTGGGTTATGCTGGAGAAAGAAATCTTTTGCTGATTGTGGTACTCCATTAAAAGCAGTTCCGATAAATTCCCATTCAACCAAGTCCCTGGATCTACGAACCATGGCACCCGTGCCAATATTATGACCACCAAATGCTACATCGGTATTAAACATGTAATACCACTCTCCATCTTTGGTGACTGTTGGATCGTGTACATTAAAGATGGACCAATTTTCAGGATCTGTCGCAAATTCATGGTAGGTATCGAAATAGGGTGGTGGGGTAAAGTCATCTAAAAGGTTGTCTGATAAAGTATAATTAGCTATAAAGATCAGAGTTAGTAATACGGGAAAGTTCTTTTTCATAGTCTTTTAAATTGGCTATTCTATATTATTTGGAATAATGATTTATGCTTAAGTATAAGTGTGTAATAATGATGATTTAGAGAGGTTTTTATTCTTTTTTATCATTATCCTTTTGTCGATTTTGGTAGGTGAGAGGGAAAATTGTGTTTTTAAATACTTAAAGCCACAACTATGGTTTAGAGTAGAATAAATATATTGTTTCTTTTTTATGCTTTGGTGGACACAGGTTTATTTATAGTGGATCAATTTGTAAATATGCTTTCGCTTATTGCTCTCCATTCTTATAGAATGATTAACACTCTTTTTGTTAAATATTGTTTTAGTGCGGCTTCTTAATCAAAAATGCATCGGATATGTTTGTCGTTAGAAATACCCTTTTTATAAGGGGGTTTATGGTTCTCTCTCATAATATGTCAACATTAATCCACCACATATGTATTATTGTGCACCATGAAAAGTAAAATCTACCCTACATTTGATTTAACAAAAATTATAAATCGCAAACAGAAGTTTAATGTCAAATATTCAATTCTATGGAGGTAAACCTAAATCACTTTTTTAAATAGGAAGAATTCAATTAAAAGTTATGATTCAATGTTTTATTATTAAAAATTGATTATGAGAATAAAATTTAAGCCATTGGTAACCGTGACTCTGTTGGGAGTTTTATTAGGATGGTCATGCCAGAAGTGGGATCAAATGGATCCACCGGCTGGAAACCAGAAAAATCCTGAACCAGAGCCACCAGCAATGGATCCTTCATACTCGAATGTGACGGATCCAACTATTGGAAAGGATAATTACTATTACATCATCTCATCGAATGCTTCGCTAGAAGGAGTGGAATACGAGGATGGTCTTATGGTACGCAGATCAGTTGATTTGGTAAACATGACAATGACCGAGGGGAATGAATACATTTTATCTGATGTTATTTCTAACTGGGCAGGTGCACGGTTGCTAGAGCTTGATGATGCTGTAGTAGAAACCAATATTAGAATAGGCCAACCTGATTTAGTTAAAATTGGGGATGAGTGGAGACTATATTATTCAGTGTCTGCTGGAACCAATGCCTCTATTATAGGATATGCAGTAACTCCATCGTTGGATGATCCGGAATGGACTGATATGGGGGAGATTCTTAGCTCTGAGCCTGGAATGGAGTATAAAGCTATTAGCCCCAGTTTTTGTAAGTCTCCGGATGGAGCATCTCATTATTTGGCTTTTGGTAATAGTGGAGGTGGGGTTCATATTGTACCGTTAAACCCAGCAACCAGCATGCCAAGCGGATCTGCAGTAAGAGTTGCATCACGCGCAGATAATACCCTTACAGGGAACCCTTCAATGTTTTACCATGGAGGTTATTTCCATTTGCTTTTTACTGTTGATAATGGGGATTTACCCATTACAGCACATACTTATTCAACTGACCCTATGGGTCCATATTCTGATTTCTCAGGAAGAAGTGCGCTTGGAATTGCCAATTTTTGGGAAATTTCAAGGGTTTTGTCTAATCTTCAACATGCAGGAGGTACAGCCTGGCACAGGGTTAATGGTGTCAGTGTGTTTAAAGACGATAACAATCAGTTTTTTGCTGCACATCACGCTGTTGCAGCCGGATCTTCTGAACCTGTGTTACATATAAGACGAATGGAATGGATCGATGATTCCAGAAGAAATGTAGGTGCGGGGATTCCAGTGCCGGGCATCAGCCCTGTCAGGTATGCCGGACCTCTTCCTGATGATATTACCATTGCCGATATTGCAGGCGATTACTATTATGGTACAATTTGGGGACATACCCTAAGTGCTATAAATGATCCAAAATCTTTCAACGCAGATGGTACTTATAGTGGGGGATCTTGGGATTTTGATCCAGGACGTGGCATTTTACATATGCATAGTACAGAATGGGGAGGAGAAGATATCTATATCCGATTGTTTAAAGGACATGATTTTGAAGGCAATAATGAAGTGATTATTGTCGGAGCAGGAATCAATGATACGTTTGGAGATTTCCCAGGTGTTTGGATTAGAAAAATAGGCGACGTATCTGGCCCCGATCCTTCAAATGTAAGAACCGGAATCTATGATCCGGCCATGGCTGTGGATAACAAATATTGGTTTTTTTCAAGTAACGCCGGAATCGATGGATTCGATTACGAAAGAGGGCTTATTGTTAGATCAAGCGATGATTTGGTGTTCTTTGATGATCATGGATATGTTCTCAGCAGTGTAATTAATAACTGGGCTGGTGCAAGACTGATGGAATTGGATTCTTCAATTGAGGATGAAGACATAATAATTGGTCAACCTGCAATTGCCAGAGTTGGAAGTCAGTGGAGATTATACTATTCTGTTCAGGCCGGAACTGATGCTTCTGTATTAGGTTATGCGACCAGTTCTTCATTGGAAAATGCTTCATGGACAGATCAGGGAGAGGTGCTCTTCTCTGATGTATCTACCTCATATAAGGCTATGAGTCCAAGTTTTGTGGCGACAGCTGATGGCCATTTTCTGGCTTTTGGTGAGGGAGTAGGTGGAGTTCATATAGTTGAACTGGATCAGTCTACGGGTATGCCTTTAGGTTCTCCTGTTATAGCTGTAACCAGCAGCGATCCTAATCTTAATGTAGGGTCACCTGAATTGATATATTATAATGGTTACTATACCCTTATTGCAACCTATAATAATGTATCGGTGCTTCAGAGTGCTTCAATCAATCCGATGGGACCATACATCGATTATGGTAACAGGAATTTGTCTGATGGCAGCAGCTTTGGTGAAAGTAGAATTCTTACTCCTTATCAATTCTCAGGAGGAACAAGTTGGTCATACACAGACGGCATTAAGACCTGGAGAGATGGTGATAACTGGTATGTTGTGCATCAGGCCAGAAAAACAGATGGAACAGATTATGAGATGCATGTTAGAGTGATGAACTGGCTTAACGACAGCCGCATGGTCACTTCCAATCAACCATTTCCGGTCATTTCTCCAGAGAGATTCTCCGGTGTTGAAAGCGGAACAGTTTCAGTTGATGATATTCCGGGAACATGGCATTATGGAGCCTTCTGGTTCCAGGGCAGCCCAGCCAGCGTAAACAATATGTCTGCACCAATGATGGTACTTAATGCTGATGGTACTTATCTGCACAGCGGAGAAGAAGTTGGAGGTTCCTGGAATTTTGACGAATCATCTCAAGTGCTTCATTTGTCTAGTGATGCATGGGGTGGAGAGCAGATCTTCATCTTGCTGAATCCTGTTTTTGACTGGGATCATTCGGTTAATACATTCGCTGGTGGCGGTGTTAACGATACTTTCTTTTTCCATCCTGGTGTTTGGATGAAGAAAGTGGTTAATGGCCAGTAATCATTTAATTAACTTCTTTTTTATGACAAATTTATTTAATATAAATAGAAAAAGCGCGGGAGGCAATCCCTTCCGCCTTTTATTATTCGCCTTAATCTTGTTATTCAGTCAGATTGTTCATTCCCAAGGGCACACAGTAACGGGAACAATCACTGATTCAAACGGAGATTATATTCCCGGTGTGAATATAAGAGAACAAGGAACAATCGTGGGCACCATAACTGATATCAATGGTCAGTATACCATCAACGTATCTCCTGATTCTGAATTGCTGATCAGTTTTATTGGGTTTCGAAATACAACAGTTGAGGTTAATGGTAGAACGGTAATTGATATTGTTCTTCAGGAAGATACCTATCAATTGGATGATATAATTGTTGTAGGTTATGGACAGCAACGGAGAGAAAGTGTTGTTGGAGCAATTTCTTCTGTTGGAACAGAAGAAATATTGCGATCTTCTTCGCCTAATATAACACAGGCCATTGCAGGAAAACTACCCGGAGTAATTACTTCTCAGTCATCAGGAGCTCCTGGAATGGACGATGCCGAGATCTTTATTCGTGGTAGGGCCTCGTTTGCCGGTGACAACCAGCCTCTGGTGCTGGTAGATGGTGTTGAAAGAGAGTTCTCCCAAATTGCGCCTGACGATATCGAAAGCATCTCTGTTTTAAAGGATGCTTCAGCAACTGCAGTTTATGGTGTTAGAGGTGCTAATGGTGTTATTTTGGTCACAACAAAGAGAGGACGTGAACAGGCACCTACTGTTAGCCTCACTGCGAATTACCAAATGCAAATGCCAACACGTGGTGATGCATTTTTGGATTCTTACCAGTCAGTAAAACTTTTGGAAGAGGCCAGAGCGAATGATGGTCTTTCTTCTCTCTATTCTGCACAAGATATTGAGATGTTTCGTCGATCTGTACGTGGTGAGTTAAGCCCCAGAGAGCAACAACTTTATCCTAATGTTGACTGGTATGATGAAATTCTTCGTCGCTCTGCACCAGCAGAGCGTTACAATGTCAACATTCAAGGAGGAACCCGTAGAATCAGGTATTTCACCTCATTGGAATACTTTAACCAGGGCGGATTATATCGAGATAACAACAATTATGATTACGGGCAGAGTGGAAATGTGAATTTCAGACGATACTCGTTCAGAGTTAATTTGGATTTTCTTGTTACCAGTAATTTAACTGCTTCGGTGAATTTTGGAACTCGTTTTCAGGAACGTAGAGGGCCAAATATCATTGATGATCAAACTTCAAATATTGTTAATGAGGTTTTTTACGAATTGAGCCACACTCCCGGATGGCAGTTTCCAATTCAATATGAGAACGGCTTTTTCGGAGGGAATTCTCAACACCAAAACAATATTGCAGCAAAGTTGGCCAACGGTGGATTTTATGAAACTACTCGAACCATCAATGAAACCAACTTTATCCTAGATTATAAGATGGATTATATAACCCCTGGATTGTCTGCAAGAGGGATGGTGTCATTTGACTATGATACCGATTATGATCGTCGGTTCTCAGCTCCATTTGCTACTTATGAGTTAATTGACAGAGAAAACCCGGAGTTGGAAACCAGTTATACTAGGTTTGGAGAAGATGGCGAGTTGGTTTATCAGGGAAATGTTCAACGCACATCCATGAAAACCTATATGGAATATGCTCTTAATTATTCCAGAATGTTTGACGATCTTCATGAAGTTACTGGTTTAGTTTTATACAATCAGAATGATTATAGTTTTCAAGCTCAATTACCCAGAAGATACCAAGGTTTGGTAGGACGTGTAACCTACAATTTTGATAGACGATATTTTTGGGAAATGAATGCTGGTTATAATGGTTCAGAGAACTTTGCTAAAGGAAATCGTTTTGGATTCTTTCCTTCTTTCTCTGCTGGTTGGATGTTGTCCAATGAATCTTTTATGGATCAAACTAACTTATGGCTGGATGCTCTTAAGCTTAAAGCATCATATGGAGAGGTCGGTAATGATGCATTTAGACGTAATGGACAAGACATCAGATTCCTTTATGTTGACTCCTGGACGCAACTTAACAGTGCCTACATGTTTGGTAATAATTTTCAACCAGGGATATTTGAAGGTCGATATCCAAACTACGCTGTGACCTGGGAGCGTGCCCGCAAATATAATGCAGGTGTTGAATCCAGTTTTAGAAATGGGCTTTTTGCTTTGAATTTTGATCTCTTTTTGGAAAACAGGGACAATATTTTGACGGACTATTTAACTAAACCTGCATGGTTGGCAGTTGAGATGGCACCTGGTAATCTGGGAGAAACCCAAAACAAAGGGTTCGAAATTGAGCTGCGTCACAATAACCGTTTAGGAGCTCTTCATTATTTTGTGAACGCCAATTATATGCATGCCCGTAATGAGATCAAATTCATGGATGAGCCAAATGGCATGCCTGATTACCGAAAGCGTGAAGGACGCCCTATTAATCAGTTTTTTGGATTGGTTGTAGACGGTTTTGTAACCCAAGCTGACATTGATGCTGGTAATTTACCTGTGTCGACATTTGGTAATGTTCAACCGGGAGATCTCAAATACAGGGATATGAATGGTGATGGATTTATTGATGAAAGAGATGTGACCTTTATTGGTTACAGTGACATTCCGGAAAATACTTTTAGCTTTTCATTCGGAGGTAACTATAAAGGTTGGGGGTTTAGTGCTATGTTCCAAGGAGTATCAAATGTAAGCCGTTTTTATGATGCAGGAACCATGTTTGCCTTTGTAAATAATGGCAAAGTGAGCGAGCATCACCTTCACCGTTGGAATCCTGCTGTCAGCGAAGCAGAAAACTTGGCCAATGCAAAATATCCCTTACTGCATTATGATGAGTTTGGAAACCACAACCAAAGACTGAACTCTTTTTTCCTTCAGGATGGAAGTTTTATTAGGTTGAAAAATGTTGAAGTGAGTTATACAGTTCCCAAAATGGTTTCTCAACGTTGGCATATGAGTGAATTAAGATTCTATGTAAATGCTAACAATCTCATAACCTGGGATAATTTGGATATTAAGGTAGATCCTGAAAGCAGAGGCTCTTTCCATTATCCTATAATGAAGGCCGTCAATCTTGGTGTTAATGTAAAATTTTAAAAATCAGATTATGAAAAAAGTTATTTTAAGTATCACCATAATCTCTATTTTGTCGGGTTTTGCTTTGACATCTTGTGAAGATGCATTCGGTGATTTTCTTGACAAACAGCCCAGTAACGAGTTGACTGAAGAACAGGTATTTTCAAACTGGACCAATACCCGTTACTATTACCATGACATATATAATTTTTTAAGAAATGGGCGTGGACGAATTAATAATTCTTGGATGGACGCAACTACCGATTTGGCTACAACCAGCTACTCGTGGGGTGGTGCACGGTCCAGTTTTAATATAGGTAATTATTATGCAGGAAGTGGAGCCCCAGAATTAATTAGCACCTGGGAACATTATTACAGAGCAATCAGAAAATGTAATACTCTGCTTGAACGAATTGAAAGTGTTCCAATGACAGATGATCAAACTGTCGCTCAACGTTTAGCACAAGTTCGAAGGATGAAGGCTGAGGCACGTACCTTAAGAGCATATTTTTATTGGGAATTGGCCTTGCGTTACGGTGCTGTTCCAATTATCACTGAACGGCTTGACCCAAAGGATGAGTCTATTAACGACATCCCTCGACCAAGTTCTGTAAGTGCTAATTTTCAATTCATTCTAAATGAATTAGAAGCAAGTCGTGACAGCCTTGACAATGAAATGACTATGTCTGCGGAGAACTACGGAAGATTTACTCAGGGTGCAAATCTGGCTTTACAGAGTAGGATAAAGCTTTATTTAGCCAGTCCAAGGTTTGCTAACTTGAATCTCGTATCCTGGGAAGAGGCTGCTGAAGCTGCCGAGAAATTTATAGAACTATTTGGGAATGGTACATATTATCGTTTACATACACATGCCGACCCTGTTACAGCATATATGCAGGCCATCACTACACGGAAACAGGATTTAAATCCTGAAGTAATTTTCTGGAGGAATGATGGACAAAGTGACTGGTTGCGAAGTGAATCTCCTGTTGGTTTTGGAGGAGATGGTGGATTATCCCCATCTCAAAATTTGGTTGACATGTATGATATGGCCAACGGTTATTCTCCATTTTTAAGTTATGACGCAACTGGAGCGCCTGTTTATAATAACGGAGCCCCATCTATCAACGAAGCTTCCGGGTATTCAGATGACGATCCTTACACAGGAAGAGATGCAAGGTTCTATGCCACTGTTCTTCATCATGGAGCCATGTGGTGGAATCGTCCGATTGATGTATCAGAAGGAGGCGCAGATAATCCAAGAGGTAGCTCTACGGCCTCACCAACAGGTTATTATAATAGGAAATACATGGACGATTCACGTACACACCCCATAACAGGTGGAACCATGTGGAGAAACTGGATTTTTATCAGATATGCAGAGATTCTTTTAAATTATGCAGAAGCGATGAATGAAGCCTATGGACCAGTTGATGAGGTGTTCGATGCTCTGCAACAGGTGAGGGATAGAGCCGGGTTGACTGCTGATTTGAGGGATCGTTCGGATTTGAATGACCAGGAAAGTATGCGGAATTTTATAAGGAAAGAGAGAACAGTTGAACTGGCTTTTGAGGATCATCGCGCATGGGATGTTCGTCGTTGGAATGTTGCAGTGGAGGCTCTTGCCCGTCCTATTTACGGAATGACCATACAAGTAGTGGGTGAAGAATTGCACTTTTCTAGAAGGGTTGCTCAGGAGAGAGTTTTTGAACCGAGAATGTATCTCTATCCTATTCCTGAAGCAGAAATATGGAAGACTGGAATGGAGAATAATCCTGGTTGGTAACAGGCTTTTAATTGATTATAAAACTTAGAATTTATGTTTAAAACCATATATGCCAAATTAGTTGCAGGATTGGACAAGGTCCTAATCTGTGGCATCTTTATAATTTCGGCTCATACATTGGTCGCCCAGGACGGAGGGAGGTCTTTACAGGGGAGAGTTGTAGATGTTGATAACAATCCTGTACAGGGAGCTATTGTTAATGTTTCCGAAGCTACTCGTATCGAAATGACCAATAGTGAAGGTCTATTTGAATTATCTAATGTAAATCCGTTGGATGAAATATATGTTTCATTGGCAGGTTATAAAGAAGCAATTGTTCGAGCTGATTTTTCGGGTGATTTTGTGATTGTCTTAGAGCTGGATACAGATATTTATCACAGAACTATTGCGTTGCCGTTCCACAGACAACAGAAAAGATTTGTGGTTAACTCAACATCAACTGTATCTGGTGAGGAATTGGAAAAGCATCCCGTTACGGTGCTTCAGAATGCGTTTGTTGGAAGTTTAACAGGTATTGCAACTTATGAAGCAAACTCCGAACCGGGTTGGTCAGAAACCCAAATGTTTATTCGGGGACTGCGTACTATGAACGGTGCAGCCAGAGCTCCGTTGATCATTGTGGACAATGTGGAGCGGGATATCTCTTTCCTGGATGCATATCCTATAGAATCTGTTACCCTATTGAAGGATGCTGCAGCAACAGCAATTTATGGTATGCGAGGTGCCAACGGTGTCGTTTTTGTTACAACAAAAAGGGGTGAGGCCGGGCGTACTCGAATTAATGTTAATCAGGAAGTTGGGTTTCAAACCTTGTCAGGACTTCCTGAATTGCAAAACTCATATAACTATGCTCTTACTGTAAATCAGGCAAGGTATCTTGATGGTAATTCTCCTTTATATTCTGATCAGGATATTCAGCATTACTACGAGGCTGTTACAGGAACTCTGGATCCTTCTTTGCGTTATCGTTATGTGAACACAAATTGGCACAGAGAAATGATGCGCGATGCTGCCCCTCAGTACAGGACAAATATCAATGCCAGTGGAGGAAATGAAAATGCCAGGTATTTTGTCTCTTTCTCATATATCCGTCAGGAAGGATTGTATGACACTAAGTGGACAGAATGGAACGATGGATATTCAACCCAACATCAGCTTGATAGGTATAACTTGCGTTCAAATATAGACATTGATGTAACTAGGGGGCTAAATGTATCATTGGACTTAGGTGGTAGAATTGATATCATTAATCAACCACTTGCCGATACTTGGTCTATTTTTACCTGGGGTGGTGCAGAGAATTTGCCAATCTATCCGGTTTTTGCACCCAATGGAGAATTTTTTCTTCCTACTGATAATGATATGAAAAATGGACCTGCTAGAATTGCCATGTCTGGGATAGATTATAACAGGAGGAGAAATTTGTACTCAAACGTCACTGCGACTGGAGATCTTGGATTCATTACACAAGGACTCTCTATAAGAGGTATCGCAGGTTTTGATGCTTACAATACCTTCCAATATACGCAAAGTCAGAATTTTGACGGCTTTTTTTACGATTGGAATTCAGGCGTAGCTGACGATCCCGCATCATTTACTTATACCCGACGTAGAACTGCAGCTCCTTTGTCTAACCCGAATCCAATTGCACGGGCAATGTCGTATAACATTAACCTCATTGGTTCTTTGAATTATGATAGGTTGTTTAATGATGTACACAACGTCAGCGGCCAGGTAATGATGCGAACTTATCAGAATGTGGTTACAGGATACGTATCTTCATATAGATACCTAACCTATGCAGGTCTGTTTAATTATATCTACGACAATCGGTATGTAGCACAATTCAACGCCGCCTATATGGGTAGTGATAACTATGCAAAAGGAGATAGATACGGATTTTTCCCCGGTTTTAGTGCCGGTTGGGTTATGTCTGAAGAGAGTTGGTTGCAAACGGATGCTGTAGATTTGCTAAAATTAAGGGCGTCTATTGGACGTTCAGGACAGTCTAATCAAGGGTTAAGACGCTATCCGTTTCAGGGTGAATACATCGAGGGAGGTGGTTACAATTTCGGAACTTCTCAGGCCTATTTTCAAGGAACATACGAATCTGCTGCGGGAAATGCCAATATTAAATGGGAGTATTCTGATATGGTAAATGTTGGTGTTGACTTTGATATATGGGGACGGGGTCTTTATGGTAACTTGGATGCTTTTAAAGAGTGGCGCTCTGATATTTTGGTTGCTCGATCAACTATTCCGGATATGTATGGAGTTGCAGTTCCACTCGACTCATACGGAAAAGCTGAAACCATTGGAACTGAAATCACCTTAGGGCATAGAGGAAATGTTGGCAGCTTTAACTACTTTGTAGAGGGAATGTTTACCTGGAATCGAAGTAAGATTGTTGATATGGACGAGATTGAAAGAGTCTTCGATTATCAGCAGTTAACAGGGCAACCCATTGGGCGAAGATTGCTGCTAATCAAAGATCAATGGGCGTCAGATCCTAATTTAATTGCAACCTCTCATCAGGATGCCATTGATAATCCCGAAAAATATCCTTTTCAGGGAACTATGAATCTTGGAAATGCTGTTTTTGTTGATACAAATGGAGACAGAATCATAGATGACTATGATATGATACCTTATGGATATACCAATATCCCGGAGATAATACCTGCAGGACGTTTTGGCTTTTCATGGAAAGGATTTGATGCACGGGTATTAATCACTGCATATCTAAACAGAACAGTTGAGACTCGTGAAAACATGGACTTTGGTTTTGGATGGGGTGGAGCTACAACTCATGAAGTAACCAAAACATGGGGATACTTCAATGACGATCCTACAGACCCACGTAATATCAATGCCAAATATCCGAGACTTTCAATGAGCTTTAGCGATAATGACAGAAATTATCCAAGAAACCAATCTACCATTTGGCATCAAAATGGAAACTTTGTTTCTCTTCGAAATGTTGAGATCGGCTACTCTTTGCCTCAATCTTTGCTGGCAAGCGTGAACATTCGCAGTTGTCGTGTTTATTTCAGCGGGTATAATCTTTATAACTGGAGCCATTTTGAAAACGGGTTTGATCCTGAAAACCCAACCAACTATATATGGCAATACCCAAAAACCAAATCATTCTCATTTGGTGTAAATATTGGTTTTTAATTGTTTAAATATTAAGATTATGAGGATATTTAAAAAAGTATGGATGTTTGCCTTGGCAGTTTTGCTTATCCCTGGATTTTCAGCCTGTGATGATTTTCTTGACAAGGAATATGATGCGTCGCTATCTGAAGAGAAAGTGTTTGGCAACGAAAGGTTAACACGTCAGTTTTTGACAAATATATACACAAACCTCCCTGATGGGATTGGAATTTTTGGTGATTTCCAGTTTCAATCTGCATCAAGGGATGCCATGACTGATAATGCCACCACATGGTGGGGACTACATTGGTATAATATGGTGAACAACGATAGCTATACAGCTACCAATCATCCAATGCTAGGATTTTGGAATACCAATTTCTCAGGAATTAGAAAGGCCAATCAATTCTTGAAAAATATTGATCCAAATGTTATTCAGAATCAACCATTAGCGGGAGACGATAACAACTTATATGATCGCTACCGTGCCGAAGCGATTCTATTGCGTGCTATGTTCCACTTTGAACTTGTTGCATATTTTGGAGATGCTCCAATTCTTGAGGATATAGTGTTAGATATGGATAATCAGGAGCAGATGAATATGGTGCGTCAACCTGCGGCTGAAGTGCTGAAATGGGTTGCAGAGCAATGTGATCTGGTTAAGGATCTGCTACCATTCAGATACAGTTCAAGCGGGAACTGGGGTCGAGTAAGTGGCGCTACCGCTTATGCTTTGAAGTCGAGGGCTCTTTTATACCGAGCCAGTAATCTTCATAATCCAAACGGCATGACTGCTTGGTGGCAGGAAGCAGCTGATGCAGCTAAAGCGTTTATTGATAAAAATGCACAACAGAGTAATCCTTTTGCTTTATATAACAGTTACGAACGCATGTTCTATGAGGCTCCATATCTTAACGATGAGATTATACTCAGTAGATCTATTTGGAATACCAATGCAATTGAAACCCAAGTTTTACCTCCTGGTTTTCCCGGAATGAACGGTAAAACGAATCCCTCTCAAAATTTTGTTGATGCATTTGAGATGGCAAACGGACGTTTTATTTGGGAGGACGAATCAGGATACGATCCAAACAATCCTTATGTTGACAGAGACCCCCGCTTCTATGCTACTGTGCTTTATCATGGAGCCATGTGGGGCCGTGAGGACCTTGGACAGAGAAGAGCCATCGATGTTCATATGAACAATGCCAACGAAAAGGGAATTGATTATGAAGGTTCTAATGGCGGAACTCTCACAGGTTATTACATGCGTAAATTTGTTAATCCAAATGTTGATTTTGAGAATCTTGGCGTGTTTCCTCATGCATGGATTATATACCGATATGCTGAAATTCTTTTAAATTATGCTGAAGCTCTTAATGAAGCACAGGGGCCGGTTAGTGATGTTCATTGGGCCATCAACCAAGTGAGAGCAAGAGTGGATATGCCTGAGTTGCCCTCTGGCCTTAGTCAGGAGGACATGCGTAAACGCATTCGAAATGAAAGAAGAGTTGAGCTTTGTTTTGAAGATCACCGTTTCTTTGATCTGCGCAGGTGGAGAGCTTATGATGGTAGAACATACGAAAGTGAACTTGCACAATACGAGGTCGATGGGCGTTTTGATAATAAACTTCTTGTAATAGGAGGTGTAAATGTCAGAAGGGCAGGGGCCATTACCCGTTACAATAGAATGGTGGTTTCCGAGAGAGGAGGAAGAAGAGTTTTTAATGTTCCAAAAAACTACCTTTTCCCGGTTCCTTATAACGAAACTATTAAGTCTCCCAATTTGGGCCAAAACCCCGGTTGGTCAATTGAAGAATAGTGCTTTTATAATGTGTGATTGAAAATAGAAGGGTGTATTATTCCAATACACCCTTCTATTAATCATTGCTTTTCTCAGATAATCCTCCTTATATATCTTTTTGTCCACTAACTGTTTCTTAATTGAGCCATATATTTGACAGTAGAATTTCAGTTCAGGGTGCATTAGATCAATTATTTAATATCAACGACAACAGATTGTTTAGTTTATGGTGTTATGCTTTGTAAGAAGGATAGATGTTTAATTCATAACGATGAATCGTAATTATTTTTTCCTGGTATTTAATACACTTTATTGAGGGTGAATAACTAATGAAAAACCGAGTTGCACTGCTCAAAGAAAAGTTTTTATGTGATTAAAAATCACATAAGTGACAAATATTATCCAATGCGAAAATGATGATTTTCTAATAGAAACCCGGAGTCTTTATCCGGCTTGAATTTTTTTGTTTTAACTTAAAATTTAAAAATTATGAAAAAAATGTACACAATGCTTTTTGCTTTGATGGTAATGGTTGGGGTGAATGCTCAGAATGTTATCTATTCTAACGATTTCGAAGATGGTGCAGGTGATGCCACTATTGTAGGTAGTGGTGAAATTATTGATTCTGAAAATCCTGCTTTTGGACACGTTTTCCATAATGCCGCAGGTGGCCAGGCAGTGAGAACTAATTATCTCTTGTTGCCAGATGATGTCTTTGCCAATTTACAGGCTGCTGAAACAAGCGAACTTACAATCTCTTTTTGGGTGAATGAGGGTACTGCGACAGATTATCGGTTTACGCCACTTTTTTCTGCATACGGAGCAGCTCCTGATCCAGCTAATACATGGCCAATGTTTGTTCTTCAAACTCGCTTATTTGCACAAGTAAATAATGCTGGATGGTCAGATTTTACAAACGAGCAAAATGATGCAGGAACAAATTTCGAATCAGAAGAGTGGCTTAATGATGGTGAGTGGCATTTTTATGCAGCCACAATTACTCCTACATCAGCAGCTATATATGTAGATGGGGAGCTTAAAAATTCATGGACATTGTCAGGAGATGACAATGGCGGGTCGGCAGGTGGATTATTTACAAATGGAGCAGATTTGACTTATATTGCATTAGGAGGTAATCAAGCATGGGATTGGAATGATGTTGATGCAGCATTTATGTTTGATGATTTGGTTATATATTCAGATGTTCTTTCCGTGGAACAGATGAATGCTATCATGGAGGCTAAATTAAGTGTAAACAGTCTTGTAGGCTCAATTGGAGATAGTAATGGCGACGTGATCTCTAAAACATATTTCAACATAGCCGGTGCTAACGTTGGGTCAGATTTCGACGCTTTGGTGCCCGGAGTTTATATTAAGAGAGTAGTTTACAGCAATGGTGTAAATGAAAGCACCAAAGTAATTAAAACCAGACGATAGTCTGTTTTATTCCATACAAAAAAGAGTTGCCACGTTTTGGCAACTCTTTTTTTGTGGTTCTATTATTTATTTTTATTCTACTCCAAATGTCATAATCGTTGTTGTTTCATAAACTTCTCCCGGACGTAAAATGGTGTTTGGAAAATGATCATGATTGGGAGAGTCTGGAAAATGCTGAGTTTCGAGACATAATGCCGAATATTTTTCAAACACAAAATCTCCGCTGCTTAAAGTTCCATCCAGAAAATTACCTGAATAAAACTGAATTGCAGGCTCTGAAGTGAATATTTCCATGGTTCTTCCCGACTTAGGTTCTTTTAATTTTGCTGCAAAATTTAACCCTGCGCCATCGTGAGGAGCAAGAACAAAATTATGGTCGTAACCCCCGGGTACATTATTTATCCTGGCACCAATGTACTGAGAATATAAAAAGTCAAAAGGTGTGTTTGTAACATCAAGAATCTCACCTGTAGGGATTAGGTGTTCATTTACCGGCGTGTAATGAGGAGCATTTAAAGTAAGTTGATGATCCAAAATGGTACCTTTCCCTGCAAGATTGTAGTAGGCATGGTTTGTTAAGTTAATGGGAGTTGCTTTATCAGTTTCTGCACGATAGTCAATTCTTAAATTGTTGCCATCCAAAGTGTAAATTACCTCCACGCTTAAATTTCCGGGGTAGCCTTCTTCACCATCAGGGCTAAGATAGGTAAGTCTTAATGCGGGTTTTTCACTGCTAAGTAATGGCTCTGCATTCCATAGCACTTTGTCAAACCCTACATCTCCTCCATGAAGGTGATTTGGTCCATCATTGGTTGCAAGTTGGAAAGTTTCTCCGTCAAGCGTAAAAACTCCATTGGCTATTCGGTTCCCAAAGCGTCCAATTATTGCACCAAAGTAAGGGGTTCCTTCAAGGTACGGCTCAAAGCTGTCAAATCCTAAGGTGATGTTGGTAAATTCTCCCGATTTATCAGGTGTTTTAATGGATGTGATGGTTCCCCCATAGGTCATGATTTTTACTTCAATCCCTGTGGTACTTGTTATGGTGTAAAGTTCTACAACTTCACCTGTAGGCATTGTTCCAAATTCCTCCACGGTCATGTTGTCTGAGAGTTTTTTGATCCCGTCTCCACAGGACATGAGCATCGTTCCAACCAGAATAAACGATACAATGATGTTAAATTTGAGATTCCGTTTCACGATCAATGTTTGTTTTAGTTATTATTCAAGAAAATTAGTCGTCAATTTTTTTTCCCCATATTCCGGATCCATCGGGCAAGATGCCAGAGAATAATAACGCAGGTTTTTGATTTTCCCAATCCCATCCATAAAAAATGGCACAAAAGCTGTCGTCGAGATGCAGAACATCGCCATCAAAACTCCATTGAGATGCAAGACGATGATTTATTGCTCCGTTCCTACCGAATTGTACTATTTCCGATACGTTAAAGGCTTCATCTTTGTAAGTCCATCCTCCCGGAGGAATTTGCCCTTGCCAAAGTTCAACCTGATCGGGAAGATCATTTAGATGTATTATCTCCCATTTTCCGACCAAATCCTTACTTCTTATGCTGATATCGGGAAACTCTCCTGCATATCTTTGTGGAGAAAATACCGGCCATCCATCGGGTAACCATTTTATTTCCCTCACATGCATTATCATCATAAGGTTTTCAGGTGCAAGCCGACCCTGGTGCAAAACAAAGAATCGACCGTTGTCGTTCAATATTGCATTATGTCCATTGCCTGACCAACCCGGATGATTTCTAAATCTGTAAGAATGCGTTAAAATAGGAAAATTATTAGTAGTATCAGCCATATTGTTTCCAAAATAATCATAAAAAGGGCCTTCAGGTGAATCGGATCGCCCAACTCTAATGTTGTAATAAGTAAATAATGGTTCATATGAAACAAACAGATAATACTGGTCAAGTTCCGCATTATAGGTGATTTCAGGTGCTTCGATTATTCTTGTTTTGTGCTCACCTCTTGTTGCTACTAAATGTCCTAGGTCTCCTTCTCTCTTTGTGAATCCTGTTTTTGGGTCAAGTTCAACACAGTATAAACCACCAAAATAGCTGCCATAGTGCATCCACATGCGTCCGTTTTTTTTGTCTGTTATAACAGAGGCATCAATGGCGTTCATTGGATCTTCAGGGCTTGTTTTAATAACAATTCCCAAATCGGCCCACGGCCCTTCCGGCGACAAGGCCGTAGCAAGCCCTATTATCGACGTGTTGGCGCCAAAGCTGGATACTGAATAGTATAATCTGTAGGTGTTTTCATACTTATATACAAATGGCGCCCACATGTTATCGGCACCATTCCCGCCGGTTAAATTGTGTATGTGCTCAACTGCCGCAGATGGAATGGTGTCAAGCGCCCATCCCAAGAACTCCCAATTTACCAGATCTTTTGATCTTCTTATGGGGATATTTCCGATGTTTTTCCCGATATCGTTAAATTCAATTCCTCTTTTGTGGTAGTATGCATCGGTGGAGTATACATAGTAGTATTCTCCACTCTTAATGATTGCCGGATCATGAACGTTTGCAGCTCCCCATAAATCTCTATTTGATAGTGGAGTAATGTTTGAGTAATCATCCTTATAAGGATTTTCACTGATTGAGATTGAATCGGATAAATTACAGGCATAAGCCATAAGCGCTAGTATTATATAGCTTAAACTTTTAATAATGATTTGTTTCATGTTCGTTAGATTATAATCAATTTAATGCTTAATTTTAATACTACGGGTGGAGGCATTAGTATAAATGTGGTTACTTCAAAAGTATCCAGATTGTAATTTGAATGAGAGGATTGTTAGTTAAAAAAGGGGGATTATTGGATATTTGTATTTACTGGTATGGAAAAATTTCCTCCTTTTTTTAAATTTTATATAGTTTTAGGATCTTAAATGTTTTGTATTTGAAACAACAATTCCACACATAGTTATTTTGTATCTCAAAATAATTGTCGATGGAAATCTATTGATATGTTGACATGATGACGGGTATTAGAATTCTATTGATCTTTTTCTGTATTGCTCTCACGAGCAATACATCTGCGAGTGGAGAGCTTAATTACCACTACAGATATCTCACTATTAACGATGGCTTGCCTCAAAACACAGTCTATTCTATTTTGAAGGATCAGTTTGGCTTTATGTGGTTTGCAACTGGCAATGGTCTCAGTCGTTATGATGGCCATAACTTCGTAAATTATTGGAAGCCCGATCTGCCTTCCAACCTGATTCATGCTCTTGCCGAATGCGCGAACAACCGCATCTGGATTGGAACCTCTCAGGGATTATCATATTACGATCATAAAAATGAGGAGTTTGGAGAGTTCTCCCTTAGCCATGATTTTAGGACTCTTAATGTATTATCTCTTTTCATCGACAAGCTGGGGCGTATTTGGGTGGGTACTTCCAACCAAGGGCTGTACATGATTGAAGTTAATGATGAAGGAGATTATGTGCAACAGCACTGGAATAGTCAAAATAGTGTTTTGGCAGGCAACCAAGTTACCTGTTTTGCTTTATATAATGATGAATTACTCATAGGAACCAATGCCGGAATATATGTTTATAATGAGTATTCAAATTCATTAGATGAATTTGAATACTCGTCACCCGGATCTTCCTTAATTTTATCAATGTATGAAACTTTTAATGGGGATATCTGGATCGGGACATTTAATGGTGTATGGGTTTACAATCCTGAAACCGGACTGGATGTTTGGTATGCATTTAACCCTTCTGATATTGGGGGATTGAGCCACAGCAGAGTTAATCATATCATCCAGGACAAAAATGGTGTTATCTATATATCAACCCTTGGAGGGGTTGATATATTTCAACCTGAAACCAACACCTTTACTTCATTGCCTTACAAAACCCCGGCTGACTTTTCTCTTAATAGCATATTTATTAATTTGATTTATATTGATGATCAGGGAAACATTTGGATTGGAACCGAAAAAGGCGGAGTAAATCAGATCAGTTTATATCAAAAGCCCTTTAATCATCTCTTGCATAAGGAAACGAATCCAAACAGTTTATCAGAAAGTACGGTAAATTCTATTCAGGTATATGCAGACGTAGTCTGGATAGGTACTGCAGGAGGTGGACTCAATAAATTCTTCCGAAATGAAAACAGGTTTGAACATTATCGGTTTGATGCCAATAATGAAGCATCGATTCCTAGCGATTATGTTACATCTATTTTAAGAACACCTGATGGTGACTTATGGGTTGGAACTTGGGGGGGAGGTATTGCAAAGAGATTGTCCGATGGAAACTTTCAAAGGTATATTCCTGTTGTTCCAGATCCGGAAACAGGTTATGAAAATGTTTTTGTATCATCCCTTTTATATGATGACAGAGGATATTTGTTTATTGGAACAGAAGGCGGGCTTTCTATTCTGGATCTGAAAACAGAACAGTTTCTGGTTATTAATGAAAATCATAATGCGTTGGCTCACATCAGGGAAATTGGCGACCTTCTGCTTGATAGCAGTGATCAAATATGGGTCGCCACTCGTGTGGGGCTATATCGATTTCCGGCTGATAAAATAGACTTTGCTTACGATGCACTTTTCCCGGAAAGAAACCTGACCATATACAGACAAAATGCCACAACAATTGCCAATGGTGAGCTACCTGGAAATTATGTTACAACTGTTTTTGAAGATAGGGATGCAAACATATGGATTGGGACCCATGGAGATGGTCTGGTTAAGTTTGAAAAATTTGTGGGTGGGGATTTTAAATCAAGGGTATATACGGTTAATGATGGATTAAGCAATAATGTGATATACTCCATTGAACAAGATAAGGCAGGTTTTATCTGGGTAAGCACCGATTATGGGTTGTCCAGATTGTGTCTCGACTCTGATGAAATAGATCATTTCTTAACCGATGATGGTTTGTTGAGTAATCAGTTCTATTGGACGGCATCAAATATGAGTTCAGATGGAGAACTGTTTTTTGGAAGCATAAGCGGAGTTAATTATTTTTATCCATGCGGATTCCCGGAATATCTGTTCGAGCCAGAGGTTGCCATTACATCTTTTAGGGTTTTCAATAAAATACTAAATGTTGGAGATAGGCGAAATGGGAGGACAGTATTAAATCAAACACTGTCAAAAACAACCGAGATTTCTCTTTCTTACAAAGACAATATTTTTTCAATTGAGTTTTCCGCACTGGATTTTCTAAATCCCAGAAAAGTAAAATATGCTTATCAGCTTGAAAATGTTGATCGAGATTGGGTGGAGGTTTCATCAGATCAAAGAGTTGCTACATACTCAAACCTGAAGGGGGGGAGGTATCTTTTCAGAGTTAGGACCACCAATAGCGAAGGAGAATGGAGTAGCCACGAAAGACAACTACTCATTATTGTGCGCCCTCCTTTTTGGCAAACAACCTGGTTCCTGCTACTCATGGTTTTGTGCGTTATAATTGGTGTCTCATTTTATATGAAACATCATACCCGGCGACTTCTGCTTGAAAAAACAAAATTAGAAACTATGGTAAAGGAGCGAACAGCTCAAATTGAGGAACAAAATAGTTTCATGAAGGCTCAGGCTGAAGAGTTGAAAGAAGTAAACACAACACTTCAAAAGCGAAAGGAACTGATAGAGGGACAAAAAAAAGAATTGGAAGAAAAAAATGTTGAAATTGTTAATCAGCGCGACAGGCTTATTGCCCTCAATAAGGAGATTGAAGAGGTCAATCAATCCAGGCTACGCTTTTTTACCAATATCTCCCATGAGTTTAGAACGCCTTTAACATTGATCATATCTCCTATTGAGAGGTTGTTAAAAGAGATTCATCTACCCGGTATCGCGAATGATCTGTTGCAGTCGGTTCAACGCAATGCTCGCCGGCTTAATCTGTTGATTGATCAGTTGTTGATGTTTCGCAGAATTGAGACAGGCAATTTACGTGTACGTATTGTAAATGAAAATGTTGAGACATTCGTAAAAGAGGTTTTTCATGCATTCGAAAATCTTGCCAATCAACGAGAAATTAATTTTGAACTGAGGTTCAAATTACAAAACCCCGTTTGTTGGTTCGACCCTGAAAAAGTTGAAAATATTCTGTATAACTTGTTGTCAAACGCCTTTAAATATACTCCTCACAAAGGGAAGATTGAATTAATTGTGGCCGAAGAAACTGTAATGAAAGGCGATAAATCATTCAATTCTCTATCCATTGAAGTGAATGACACAGGAAAGGGCATTGGTGAAAACGAAATTGAGAAAATTTTTAATCGGTTTTACCGAGGAGAAAATGATGCCAGAACCAAAGGTTCCGGCATTGGCTTGTCACTGACTAAAGAATTGGTTGAAGCTCTCAATGGCTCAATTATGGTGACCAGGAATGGAAAATCTGGAAGCCGGTTTATAGTTACTTTGCCTATTGAAAAGGAAGACTTCCCTGGAGCTGAAGTGAATGAAATTCCTGTTTTTGACATGATTGATCTCAATAACAGAGTTCAGGTGATTTATGATAGCATCAGTGAGAAGGAACCATTTAATTACGAACTTAGCGAAGTTGATAACGATGAGGAGACCGTATTAGTAGTGGAGGACAATAATGAATTGGCACTCTTTATAGCCAATGCACTTAGCAGCAATTATCGGGTAATTCTTGCTGCCAATGGGAAAATTGGGTACGAACTAGCCAGGAAGCACTCTCCCGACTTGGTCATCAGTGATGTGATGATGCCCGAAATGGATGGAATAGAGATGTGTCGGCAGATAAAGAACAATCTATATACCAGTCATATTCCTGTTATAATGCTCTCTGCTAAAGCTTTGCTTGAAGATCAGCTTCAAGGAATTCAAACCGGTGCCGACGATTATGTTTCCAAACCTTTTAACCTCGATATATTAAAAGCTAAAGTTTCAAATGTCATTGAGTCAAGGCGCCGCTTAAGATCAAAATTTGCAAACAGTAACGAAATAAATATCGATAAAAAAGAGACTGAAACATTAGACGATAAGTTTTTGGCACGTGCCTATGAAGTAATGGAAGAAGCGTATTCAAATCCTGAGTTCAGCGTTGAAATGTTTGCAGATCAGATGTTTGTAAGCCGTTCGTTGCTGTATAAAAAATTAAAAGCATTGGTGGATTTCTCCCCCAATGACTTTATAACTGTATTCCGATTAAAAAAATCTCTTCCTATGTTACTCTCAAAAGAGTTGTCGATTAACGAAGTGGCTTATAGCATAGGGTTTAATGATCCCAAGTATTTTAGTAGGGTGTTTAAAAAATTCTATAAAAAATCGCCCAGCGAATATGTAGGATAGGAGATACTACCTTTCCAATATGGATTGTTCAAGTTCTTTCCAGATCATATCTTTAAGTTGCTGAATGCCATATCCCGTTACCGATGAAATGAATACGTGGGGTATTTCCGGAAGTTCGTTTGACATCTCCTGAATCAGTTCTTTATCCAGAAAGTCGGATTTGGATATGGCCAGAATACGCTGCTTATCCAGTAATTCCGGGTTGTGTTGTTCCAACTCATTTAAAAGAATGCGGTATTCGTCCTTTATGTTTTTGCTGTCGGCCGGAATCATAAACAACAGAATGGAGTTACGTTCAATGTGGCGTAAAAACCTCAGTCCAATGCCTTTCCCCTCGTGTGCCCCCTCTATAATTCCAGGAATATCGGCCATCACAAAGGACTTTAAATCCCGGTATTCCACAATCCCAAGATTTGGAATGAGAGTGGTAAATGGGTAATCTGCTATTTCAGGTTTTGCTGCACTTACGGCAGCTAAAAGCGTTGATTTTCCGGCATTTGGAAAACCTACAAGCCCTACATCTGCAAGGACTTTCAATTCGAGAATAGCTGCTATTTCCACAGCATCTTCGCCGGGTTGAGCATAACGGGGTGTTTGGTTGGTTGATGATTTAAAGTGCCAGTTTCCCAACCCGCCCCGGCCTCCTTTGGCCAAAATTACTTCTTGCCCGTCTTCGGTTATTTCAAATAGAACTTCTCCGGTTTCTGCATCTTTGGCAACAGTTCCCAAAGGAACTTCAATCACCTTATCTTCGCCAGATGCGCCAGATGAGCGCTGTCGACTTCCCGACTCTCCGTGTCCGGCAAATACATGCCGCTGAAACTTCAGGTGAATTAAGGTCCATAAATTACGGTTGCCGCGAACAATCACATGACCGCCACGCCCTCCATCACCTCCATCCGGACCACCCTTGGGGACAAATTTTTCCCTCCGTAAATGGGTCGATCCGGGTCCGCCTTTCCCTGAACGGCAGAATATTTTTACATAGTCAACAAAATTGCTTCCGGCCATCTCTTTTTTTATAATTGTTAAACTAAACTTGTTTCCAATATCTTAGAGACTGTTTAAATTGATTAAAAGATCTTTATATAATAGTCCCGAGATATTCGGGATTAGACCGATAGACAAGACTAAATAGAGGTTCAGTTATATCTCTAATCATCTTTCTAATTTCTATAGATCTCTAATCTATAGAATTCTTAAGAAACAAAATTTAAACAGTTACTTATAATATGAAAACACGTTTTTATTATATAGAAAACTCTGGGTTCTTGTGATCTGGGAAAATGGTGGTGATTAATATTTTTAAAAACTCTGTGAAACCCTGCATTGATCCGACTCAATTCCGTGTAATGATATTATACGGGATTGGCTTATTGTCTTTGCGGAGTTTCACAGAGAAAAATTACTTTATTTAATTCCTGCGAAACAAATATTAAACACAGGATTCAATGGATTCGCTGATTGAAGAAAAAATTTCATCAATTGAACCAACCCCTTTTACTCCATGATATGATCCTTCATTTTTATAAAAATCAATCACCGGGGATGTTTGGCTTTCATACACTTTGATTCTTTTTTCTATGGTTTCCAGGTTGTCATCCGATCTGCCGGAAATCTGACCTCGTTTTAGAAGCCTGTCAATAAGTTCAGGTTTGGCCACTTCAAGATTGATCATTACGCTGATCTTTTCACCCCGTTTTTCGAGCATCTCTTTAAGCGCTTTGGCCTGTTCTACGGTTCTTGGAAATCCATCAAAAATAACACCCGGCATGTCGTTAAGGGTGTCGAGTTTGTTTTCCAGCATGTCTATAATCAGGTCATCGGGCACCAATTGACCGTTGTCAATAAACTTCGCGGCTGTGACTCCAAGGGGAGTTCCGGATTTAATTTCTGCCCTTAATATATCTCCTGTGGAGATATGGGCAAAACCGAATTTTTCAATGATTTTTTCACTCTGTGTGCCCTTACCGGAGCCCGGAGGGCCAAAAATAATTACATTTTGCATGTGAGAATTTGGTTAATAGATTAGTTACTGTTTGGCTGTTATTTATTTCTGATTTCTAAGCTATTTTTATGTCTCAACTTGCACCAAACATATTATTTTGGCAAGATTTGTTGCTTCAACAGAAGAAAAAAATCATGGATGAGACATTTTAATTATCAGCTGTTAAGCTGTATATGTCGGGCAGGTTACGACCGTAGCCATTGTAATCAAGCCCATATCCAACGATAAAATCGTTGGGTATTTTCAACCCCACATAATCAAGTTTAATGTCTTTTTTTAAGGCATCGGGTTTAAACAGAAGCGATGCCACAACAACTTCTTCTACCCCCATTTTATTAAGCTGGTTAACACAGTTTTCAACAGTTACCCCGGTGTCAACAATATCCTCTAAAAGAACCACTGTTCGGCCTTTTAAGTCTTCGTTAAAGCCAATCAGTTCCTTTACTTTGCCTGTGCTTCCGGTGCCTTCGTATGATGCCAGTTTAACAAAGCTGATCTGGCAGGGGAAGTCAATCAGTTTCATCAGGTCGGCTGAAAACATAAATGATCCATTTAAGATGCAGATCATTAGAGGGTCTGCATCTCTTAATTCCCGGTTGATTTTTTCGGCCATCTCCCAAATGGCTTTTTTAATATCACTGGCCGGAATTGACAGGCTAAAGGTCTTGTCAAGTAACTGAATATTTTTCATTAATGGTAATTTCCTATATGGTTTAAGTTACAAATGTAAGAAAAATGAAGCACATGGATGTGATAAGATTCTGTGATTTTAGTATTTGTACATGCAGTGTTTCAATTCACCTAGGTTGTTGAGGTGATGATAAGTTTAAACAAACGATTGACAATTATTTTAGTTTTTTTTAATTTGGACTTGATATTGACACCTTAACTAACCCAAATATTGAGAGATGCTTGCTTTAAAGATTAAATGTCAGTTCAGACATGAAAACGGAAACTCGTTTTCACTAATGCTTCATTCATCTCGTTTTATCATTTCGTTTCTCTTTTGCTTTTTCTTCTTCTCTTTTTTATCTCTGTCCGTGGTTTTCTGTCAGGTTCAGGTTTTCAATTCTCCGGTGGATGGCATCATGGTTCGATCGGGGGCTATGAGCAGGGATGCATGGGCTTTTTTTACAAATCCGGCAGGTACGGCTCTCAATCCCGTTTTGGCAGCAGGAGCCGGGTATGAAAGCACTTTTCATTTGAGTGATCTAAGTTCCAGAGCGGCTTTTGCTGTTTTTCCCAACAGATACGGTGTTGTATCTGGAGGGTTTTCTCAATATGGGTTTTCAAGTTTTAATCTCCAACAATACAGTGTTGCTTTTGCACGTGAAATGGCTCCGTGGTTGCGACTTGGGATAAAAGGTACGCGAATGGTCAGATATCAGCAATCGTATGGTAGTCATGGGATTTTTCTGATGGATGCCGGACTGCAAATTATGCCGTCTTCACAATTCGCCATAGGCTTTTTTACAGCAAACCCCTCGCGACAAAAGTGGGACTTAGACAATCATAGCGAATACCACGTTTCATATTCGGCAGCTTCCATTTTGTACGAGCCATCCTCGGGGTTGTTTCTTGAACTTGGTTTGATAAAAGAGATGGAAGAGGATGCAGTGGTTAGTTTTAGCGTTGAAGCTCCGGTTCATCAACAGGTCAATCTGAGAGGAGGTGTTTCGTCGGCACCATTGCGTATGGCTTTTGGTGCCGGGTTAGAATGGGAAATGATTCGGTTTGACGCAGGCATAAATCATCATCCTACACTCGGGTTCTCTTCGGCGTTTGGAATTGTATATGTTATTAAAAGGTAATGCGTTTCTCCATGGTCAGAATATCAGTTATTTGGATTGTTTTTATTTGCATGTTTCATTTTGCTGCCGGGCAAAATGAGGATGACGTGCGTTTATGGGCATCAGAAATAATGGAAAGCCTGGCAGCTGATTTGGATGAAGATGTCGACCTCACCTGGTTCACCGAAGAACTGATCCGTTTGGCACGTAACCCTGTGAAAATTAACCGGGCTAGACGTGAAGATCTGGAACAGATTTTTTTCCTGAATGACATCCAGATTGAAGCCATCCTTTTCCGAAGATATCAATTAGAGAAGTTTGTTACAATTTTTGATCTACAGGCTGTTGAAGGGCTGGATCGACGTACCATAATGTTGCTTGAGCCGTTGCTGTTGTTTGATGAAGAGCTGGATGAAGATCATCGCTTTTTTCGTCGCAGGGGAGACCTGTTTCTGCGCACCCAATGGGTGCTGGAAACGCCTTCGGGATACCGTGAAAGGGAAGATGGTACCACTCCTTTTCAGGGAAATAAACTGAAACTCTATTCACGAATGGAAATTGAGCCGATGCGTGATGTGGAGCTGGGGTTTGTGACTGAAAAAGATGCCGGAGAACCCATGTTCAATAATCAGATAAATACGCTTGATTATGTTTCCGGGTATTTGTCGTGGAAACCCAATGGAATTGTTAAGCAGGTAATTGTTGGCCAGTACCGCATGAGCACTGGACAAGGATTGGTTTTGCAAACTGCCATGGCTCCACGTAAAAGTTCCATGACAACTTCCATCCGCAATCGCCATCCTGCCTACCGTCCTTCACTTTCAGTTGCCGAAGGTGGTGGGCTCAATGGGGGATTGATTGCTTTTGGAACGGATAATTTCACGATTGTTCCATTTGTTTCCATTCAGAATGTTGGCGGAAGAATCAGCGAAGATGATGGTGGGAACAGATTTATCACAAGCATCAAAACAGATGGGTTTCATCGCACTTTAACAGAGCTTGAGCAACGCAAAACCACCTTGGAGGAGATTTACGGCATATCTGTCAGATGGCATGCAGGGCGTTTTATTTTAGATGGAGGCTTTCTGCACTATGAGTTGGAGCATCCACTCTACCCGGTTGACCGGCCATACAATATTCACTATTTCAGGGGACGAAAAAATCAAAATGGATGGTTTGGATGGCAAGGCAGCATTTATAATGTGTATTGGTTTGGGGAGGTTGCTTTTAACGACAACCCCGAGCCGGCTCTCTGGACCGGAACACTCTTTGCCTTATCGGGTCAACTCAACATGGCAATGGCCTATCGTCGCATTCCGGTTGATTTCATTGCTCCGCTTGGAGCTCCGCTAACGGAAGCCGGGAATCCGGCCGGAGAGTCGGGATTTTACGCCGGAATGGAGTTGGGGTTGCCGGCAGGCCTCTCTTTATCGGCTTACATTGACTATTTCGAACACAACTGGCTCAGGTTTCAAACCAAATCGCCATCCAATGGATATGATTTTCTGTCTGTTTTAACCCATCGTCCATCAAGAGGATGGGAGAATTTATTGAGATACCGCCATCGCAACAAGGTTGTGAATGTTCCCATGGATAATCCGGGATATGAAACCGGGGAGCTTGTTCAAAACCAGTTCAGATTGCAAACCCGATATTCTCCAGATAACACCTGGAGTTTTACAACTCGAGCTGACTTTCATTATGTTTCCAGGTTTGGTGAAAGAGCTGAATCACCCGGCTTTCTTCTGGCACAGGATATCCGCTACCGGCATCCGGGTGAAAAGTGGAATGCGACTCTCAGGTATGCCATGATGGATGTTGAAGATTATGAGACGAGAATTTACGCATACGAACCCGACTTGCTTTACAGCTTTAGTGTTCCTTCTTATTATGGAGTTGGAAACAGAGTGGTTGCCATGGTTAAATATACACCACTTCGTCGACTGGATTTGTGGGTGAGATTTTCCCGTTGGCATTATGCCAACAGGGAAACTATAGGTTCAGGAAATATGACCATTCCAGGGAACGTTAGCAGGGAGGTTCGTTTTCAGGTACGAAAGAGATTTTAATTCCCTACTTCAGAAATAAATTTGATGCGCACCATCCTGATCTCTTCCTCTGAATACTCTTCTTCACCTAACTCATCCAATGCTGAGGCAACATCGTCTGTCTCCGCGTCCTCTTTAAAATAGAGGAAAATATCATCGCGATGATCTTCATCCATCACCTGATCAATATGGTAGTCAATGTTGACCCTGGTTCCACTGTAAACGATCGATTCCAGCTCTTTCAAGAGGTCATTCATCTCTATGCCTTTGCTTTCGGCAATGTCATCAAGGGGTACCTGCCTGTCGATGCTTTGAATGATAGAGATTTTTAGTTTGGATTTGTTGGCAACAGACTTTACGACCAAATCAATGGGTCTGTCAAGCTCGTTTTCGTCCACATGTCTTTTTATCAAATCCACAAAATCCTTCCCAAAGCGTTTGGCTTTACCTGCTCCAACGCCCGGCATATTCTGGAGTTCATCCAGCGTAATGGGATAGTAGGTTGACATGGCCTCAAGTGAAGGATCCTGAAAAATCACAAATGGGGGAAGGTTGAGCTTTTTGGAGATGAGCTTCCGCAAGTCCTTGAGCATTGAAAAAAGCTGAGGGTCAACCGCTGCTGTTCCTCCGGCAGTTCTGGTTTCCTGCTCCATTTCATCATAATCATGGTTTTTGGTCAGCATGATCGGAAAAGGTTTGACAAGATAATCAAGCCCTTTTTCGCTGATTCTCAATAAACCATAGTTCTCAATCTCTTTGGTGATGAGTCCCGCAATAAGTGCGTGCCGTATTACGGCATTCCAATATTTTCCATCCTCCTCTTTGCCGGATGCAAAGAGTTCCAAATCTTCATGGTTGTAAGATTTTACACTGCTGGTGACTCTTCCTGTGAGGATATCCACCACGTGTTCTGCTTTGAATTTTTCCTTGATAACTTGTATTACCTTAATCATTTTCACAATGGAGTCCTGTCCATCGAATTGTTCTTTTGGATGCAGGCAGTTATCACAGGTGTCACAGTTATCTTCCTTGTAGGTCTCACCAAAATAGTGAAGCAGAAGTTTTCTGCGGCAAAGAGAGGTTTCGGCATAGGCGACGGTTTCAAACAGCAACTGTTTCCCGATCTCCTGCTCGGCCAATGGTTTGCCTTGCATAAACTTCTCCAGCTTCTGTATGTCTTTGTAGCTGTAGAAAGTGATGCAACGACCCTCTCCGCCATCTCGTCCGGCACGACCTGTTTCCTGGTAATAGCCTTCAAGGCTTTTGGGAATGTCGTAGTGCATAACAATGCGTACATCGGGTTTGTCAATACCCATTCCAAATGCTATGGTGGCTACAATGACATCAACCTCCTCGTGCAGGAACTTATCCTGATTTCCCGATCTGGTGGAAGCGTCCATCCCGGCATGATAAGGCAAAGCCTTAATCCCGTTTACAATGAGCATTTCCGCTAATTCTTCTACTTTTTTTCTGCTCAGGCAATAGATGATGGCCGATTTTCCTATGTTCTCCTTCAGAATCCTAATGATCTCCTTCGAAGCATGAACTTTTGGTTTTACTTCGTAGTAGAGATTGGGCCTGTTAAATGATGATTTAAAAACGCAGGCATTCAACATTCCCAGCGTTTTTTGTATGTCATGCTGAACTTTTGGCGTAGCAGTGGCTGTTAAGGCGATCAGTGGAGCATTTCCAATTTCATTGATGATGGGACGAATGCGGCGATACTCCGGGCGGAAATCGTGACCCCATTCGGAAATACAATGAGCCTCATCAACCGCGTAAAACGATATTTTAACCTGTTTGAGAAAAAGTATGTTCTCCTCTTTTGTCAATGATTCAGGAGCAACGTATAACAACTTGGTTTTCCCCGACAATACGTCTTCCTTAACCTGCGTAATGGCAGATTTGGTTAAGGAAGAGTTCAGAAAGTGAGCGATCCCGTCATCTTCTCCAAAATTTCTCATGGCATCAACCTGGTTCTTCATCAGGGCAATAAGGGGGGAGATGATGATGGCCGTGCCATCCAAAATCATGGATGGCAATTGGTAGCAAAGTGATTTTCCGCCACCTGTTGGCATCAATACAAATGTATCATTACCTGCAAGAACATTTTTTATAATTTCTTCCTGATTTCCTTTAAAGGTTTCGAAACCAAAATGTTGCTTCAAGTGAGCTTTTAAGTTGATCTGTTTAGTCATAACTTAGATCGCGTGTTCTCCTTTTTAAATTCAACTAACTTTCGGCTTACCAGAGCCGGATTTTTCCCATCTCTCAAAAAAACAGACAAATATAATCTAAAATAACCGAATTTCGGTCTTCCTGTGAATCACATTGTTTTTGATACAATAACATCATGTAATTCTCTATTCCGGGGGACTTTATTCTTGTATTAAATTGTGATATTGTACCGGAAGTGTTCCTGATTTCAGCCAACTCCCGGTTGCTTAATTTTTAAACCGTACGATTTTGTAAGGTTTAATTTCTTCATGCTGAAATGAAAATATTCATTTTCCTTTTAATTGGTATCTTATTCTTGTTGTGGGTATATTTCCCTGAAAAGGTATAATGTAACATTATACCTTAAATCTATAATAAGATGGCTTGGTTTAATAGAACCCCAGAGTTGATAAATGGTAATTACCTTTTTTAAAACTATTATTGAAATTATAAAAACTTTTTATCATATCCAACAATCAGTTGTTACAAAAAAATGATAATCGGGTTGATTTTTTTACCGAATCTATTGTGATTGCCTGTGACCTAAATAGGTCAAGCCAGCATTATTTCTAAAAATAATTTTCGCAATAACAGTTAGCACATTATCTTCGCACTTTATTAATTTGTATTTTAAATGCAAATTAACCGATGGCTGAAAGATTAAATCCCTGTTATGGCTAAAAAAGAAAAAACTGAAATGTCATTTCTTGATCATCTTGAAGAGTTGAGATGGCACATTATTCGTTCGTTCGCCTCAATATTTGTGTTTGCGATACTTGCTTTTGTTTTTAAAAACTTTGTATTTGATGTGGTGATTCTGGGTCCCAGTCGGCCGGATTTTTTTACCAATCAATTATTGTGTCGCATTTCTGAAGCCCTCAACCTTCCTGTTTTATGCATCAACCAGGAACAGCTGAAATTTCAGAATATCCAGATGTCAGGACAGTTTGTAATGCACATTTGGGTGGCTTTTATTACCGGGCTGGTAATCTCATTTCCTTATATCTTTTGGGAATTCTGGAGGTTTGTGAGGCCTGCTTTATACGAAAATGAGGTGAAGCACAGTCGGGGTGCAATATTTTTTGCCAGTATTCTTTTTTCACTAGGAATCCTGTTTGCCTATTATGTCATTACACCTCTGTCAGTCTATTTTCTTGGTAACTATCAGGTAAGTGAAAGCGTGGAGAACATCATTAACTTTGGTTCCTATGTATCTACCATCTCTTCTATAGTTCTGGCAAGTGGGGTGATGTTTGAGTTACCAATATTTATATATTTTCTTAGCAAGGTTGGGTTGGTAACTGCTGAATTTCTTAAAAAGTATCGCAGGCACGCAATTGTAGTAGTCCTTGCTCTGGCAGCCATTATCACACCTCCCGATATGATCAGCCAAATAATGGTTTGTTTACCGCTGATTGTTTTATACGAAGCTGGTATAGTTATTGCTAAAAGAGTAGAGAAGAAAAAAGCCATGGCATAGTACGCCGGTTTAAAAACTGATATAGCTAAGATTTTATGGAAGATCAGGGTTTAATATTACATACAAAGGATCTGGTTAAGAGATACAAAAACCGGACGGTAGTAAAAGGTGTTTCGGTTGAGGTTAAGCAAGGCGAGATTGTGGGACTGTTGGGGCCAAATGGAGCCGGAAAAACCACCACTTTTTATATGATGGTAGGTCTGATTGAACCAAACGCGGGAGAGATTTATCTCAACGAAGAGCGAATTACCAGGGAGCCCGTTTACAAACGTGCTCAAAAAGGAATCGGTTATCTGGCTCAGGAGGCCAGTGTTTTTCGTACAATGAGTGTTGAAGACAACATCAGATCGGTTTTGGAAATGACCAAATTTTCCAAGGATTATCAAAAGCACAGGGTCGAGGAGCTGTTAGAGGAATTTAGTCTTACTCACATACGTAAAAGTAAAGGTATACAGCTTTCCGGGGGAGAGCGCAGGCGTACTGAAATTGCCAGAGCTCTGGCAATTAATCCTAAATTTATTCTTTTGGATGAGCCTTTTGCAGGAGTAGACCCTATTGCGGTAAGGGATATTCAGGAGATTGTTGCCAAGCTGAAATTTAAGAATATAGGAATTCTGATCACCGACCATAACGTGCATGAAACTTTATCGATTACCGATAGAGCCTACTTGCTGTTCGAAGGAGATATTCTTAAAGCAGGAAGTGCCGAAGAGCTGGCTGAAGATCCCGATGTGAGAAGAGTATACCTGGGAGATGATTTCATCTTGCGCAGAAGAACTTTTCAGGTAGAATGATGATTTTTTTCAAAAAAAAGCGGTGGATGTTTTGGCGAATTAAAAAAAAGCATCTATTTTTGCACCGCAATTAAGCGGACGTGGCGTAATTGGTAGCCGCGCTAGACTTAGGATCTAGTGCCGTAAGGCGTGGGGGTTCGAGTCCCTTCGTCCGCACTTTAAAAGGATAAAACCGCCTGACGAACGACTTATAATCGGGAGTAGGCGGTTTTGTAATTTCTGCATATTACAATTAAGAAATCCCCTTAATATTTTGATTTTTTTAGCAGATAAAAGCTGTTCAACTGAGGGGAATGTCAATGGCATACTTGTTACATTGTAAATGCTTCATTATCTTTGCGCTGAAATAATAGAACCAAAACTGGCTGCTTTGTGATGCAGAGTGGTCAATTCGGCCAATTCATAACTAATTTTTAACTATTTTCGAATGAATATTGTAAGGGAAAACATTGACGACCTTAACGCGGTAATTAAACTGACCATCGAAAAGGACGATTATGAAAAGCGTGTGGCTGACGTGTTGAAATCATACCAGAAAAAAGCCAGTATGCCAGGGTTTCGTCCCGGAAAGGTGCCTTCAGGTCTTGTAAAAAAGATGTATGGGAATGCTGTTTTAGTTGATGAAATCAATAAGCTGGTTTCTGAAAATCTTTCAAAATATTTAACCGACAATGAATTGAATATATTGGGTGAGCCTCTTCCTAGTGAGTCGCAACAACCCATAGATTTCGATACACAGGATAGTTTTGAGTTTGCTTTCGACATCGCCCTTTCTCCGCAGGTTGAGGTGAAACTGACAAAAAGAGAAAAAATTCCTTACTATACCATCGAAGTAACTAATGACATGGTGGATGGGCAAATTAAAACCCTGACCAGCCGTTTTGGAACCAGCCAGAATGTTGATGTTGTTGGTGAGGAGTCGTTGGTGAAAGGTGACTTTGTGCAAATTGATGCCGAAGGAAATGCCATCGAAGAGGGCATTAACGCTGAAGATTCAGTGATGTCACTGGCCATCATAAAAGATGACAAAGCAAAGAAAGAGTTTGTTGGTAAAAAAGTAGGTGACGACATCGTTTTCGATCCCAAAAAGGCATTCCCCAACGATACAGAGATCTCTTATCTTCTGAAAGTAACCAAAGAGCAGGCTGCTGATGTGTCAGGATCATTCCGCTTTACCATTAAGGAGATCACTGAACATGTTGATCCTGAACTTAACCAGGAGCTATTTGACAAACTTTTTGGAGAAGGAAAAGTTACTTCCGAAGAGGAAATGAAAACACGGGTGAAGGAAGATATGCAAAAGACTTTTGAAATGGAGTCTGAATACAGATTTTCTGCCGATGCACGGGAAAAATTAACAGGTAAAATCGAAATGGATTTGCCTGCGGAATTCCTGAAGCGTTGGATGAAAGCCACCAACAGAGGTGAAGAGCAAATTTCTGATGAGCAGATTGATAACGATATGCCTAAATTCCTTGAGGATCTGAAATGGCAACTGATCAGAAATGAAATCATCCGCACCAATGAATTGAAAATTGAGGAAAAAGATGTGGTTGAGTTTGCCAAAAAATCGGCTCGTGTTCAGTTCATGCAGTATGGTTTAACCAATCTTCCCGATGAGCACATTGAAGGATACGCCATGGATATGATGAAAAATCAGGATCATGGACGCAGATTTGCCGAAGGCGCGCTTTCTGAGAAGGTGATGGAGTTTGTGAAAGAGTCAGTTAAACTCGATCCCAAGGAGATTTCACGCGAAGAGTTTAATAAACTCTTTGAGAACAATTAATGGTGTTCGCGAAAGATGTGAGCAAAACATTTATTAAATTAGCGGATTACTAACATTAATTTGACACAATATGAGTGACCCTAAGGATTTTTACAAATACGCTACCAAGCATATAGGTATCAATAGTATGGTGATGGACAAGTACATGTCTATTGCCAACAGCTACATATCACCCACTATTATTGAGGAGCGTCAGCTTAATATTGCCAGTATGGATGTTTTTTCCAGACTGATGATGGACAGAATCATTTTCCTTGGTTTACCCGTCGACGATTATGTGGCCAATATCATTCAGGCTCAGTTACTGTATCTTGACTCTGCAGATCCAACAAAGGATATTTCAATTTATTTTAATACCCCTGGTGGTTCGGTATATGCAGGATTAGGTATTTATGACACCATGCAGTACATCTCTTCTGATGTGGCAACCATATGTACCGGAATGGCGGCATCCATGGGAGCAGTTCTTCTTACTGCCGGAACTAAAGGGAAACGTTCTGCTTTGAAGCACTCTCGTATCATGATCCATCAGCCGATGGGTGGTGCTCAGGGACAATCCGTTGATATTGAAATTACCACAAGAGAAATTGTAAAACTCAGAAAAGAGTTATACACCATCATTGCCGAACATTCAGGTAATACTTACAAGAAGATAGAAAAAGACTCTGACCGTGACTTCTGGATGACTGCTGAAGAAGCAAAAGCATACGGAATGATCGATGATGTGTTGATTCGTGAGAAGAAGAAGTAGAGGATAGTTTTATGGATAAATGTTCATTTTGCGGCAGGAGCCGTAAAGATACCAATTTGCTGATCGCAGGTGTGTCCGGACACATCTGCGACAGTTGTGTTGAGCAGGCCAAAGCCATTGTTGAAGAGGAGTTTAAGAAAAATGATTCTTTTGACGTAAAAGGCATTGATCTGTTAAAACCAAAGGAGATTAAAAAGTTTCTGGATCAATATGTCATTGGTCAGGATGAAGCGAAAAAGTATCTTTCGGTAGCTGTTTATAATCACTATAAGAGGTTGATGCAGCCATCATCCAATGATGATGTGGAGATTGAAAAATCTAACATTGTGCTGGTTGGGGAAACAGGTACGGGAAAAACACTACTGGCTCGTACCATCGCCAGAATGTTACATGTTCCTTTTACCATTGTAGATGCCACGGTGCTTACCGAAGCAGGTTACGTGGGAGAGGACATCGAGAGCATTCTTACGCGACTGCTGCAGGCTGCCGACTATAATGTAGAAGCTGCTCAAAAGGGTATTGTATTCATTGATGAGATAGATAAAATTGCAAGAAAAGGCGATAATCCATCCATCACAAGGGATGTGTCTGGTGAAGGTGTTCAGCAGGGATTGTTGAAATTATTGGAAGGAGCAGTTGTAAATGTGCCGCCACAGGGAGGGCGTAAGCATCCCGACCAGAAAATGATCCCGGTGGATACAAAGAACATCCTCTTTATTTGTGGAGGAGCTTTTGATGGAATCCAACGTAAAATTGGGCAGAGACTGAACACCAGAGTGGTTGGTTACAAAGCCTCGGAAACCCGTGAAGCCATTGATCCGGATAATTTGCTGCAATATATTGCACCGCAAGATTTAAAAGCTTTTGGACTGATTCCGGAAATCATCGGACGTTTGCCGATACTTACGTATCTCAATCCTCTAGACAGGAGTACTTTACGAAAGATTCTGACAGAACCCAAAAACTCCATAGTAAAACAGTATGTTAAGTTGTTCGAAATGGACAAAATTGAGCTACATTTTCAGGATGAGGCACTGGATTATGTTGTGGATAAAGCAGTGGAGTTCAAACTTGGTGCCAGAGGTTTGCGTTCAATTTGTGAAACCATCATGATGGATCACATGTTTGACAGCCCCGGAAAAAAGACCGGAAAACTGGAAATTACCATTGAATTTGCCCGTGAAAAGATCGAAAAGGCCAACATTGCCCTTCTTAAAGCGGGTTGATGAGATAAAATGAATGAAGTAAAAAAAGGAATCGTAAGATTCCTTTTTTTTGTATCTGGTTGTCTGAATTTTATGTTTCGCCGATAAAATATCTTGTTTAATCTTAGGGGCGTTAGCCCTGGCATCTTACTGCATAGAATACAACTCAATGCAATTAGCAAGGATTATGTTTAACCTGCTGCCCTTGCCAATTAGGTCTACGCCCCTCATTCACCCCAGATCAAAAAGCTGTTTCATCTCCACTGTGCCTCCATCCTTGCATGGTTTTTGAATTTTTTGAATTAAAATGTATCTTTCCTACTTACTAGTTAATTCACAAAACTTGATTTTTTTATGATAATTCGTTTCGCTTTTCTACTTATTATTTCGTTTTCTGTGCTTATAACGGAAGCACAGGAAAACTTGCCGATTAATGTGTCCTCGTTTAATTTGAGGTATGATACCCGTCGAGATCGCGATAATGCGTGGCCAAATCGTCGTGATTTTGTGATGCAGCTGATCAGATATCATGAATTTGATATCATTGGAACCCAGGAGTTACTATTTAATCAAATTGAAGACCTAACGGAGATGGAGGAGTTTGCCTATGTAGGAGGAGGACGAGACGACGGTTTATCAGGGGGAGAGCATTCGACCATTTTTTTTAAAACCGACCGTTTTGGTTTGTTGGATTATGGAGATTTCTGGCTGAGTGAGACACCAGACATCCCTTCAAGGGGTTGGGATGCAGCATTGAATCGGATCTGCACCTGGGTAAAATTAAAGGACTTCACATCGGGAGATACGCTTTTTGTTTTTAATGCGCATTACGATCATCGGGGGAGTGAAGCTCGCATTAGGTCATCAGCACTTGTGAGAACTAAAATAGAAGAGATTGCCAATGGCTATCCTGTTATTTTTACCACCGATTTAAATTCCACTCCCGGTACTGAACCATATAACGTTATTAACAGTTTTCTATATGACGCTTATGACATAACTGAGTTACCTCCATACGGGCCGGTAGGCACTTTTAATGGATTTGATTTGAATGCGCCTCTGAATAGCCGGATTGATTTTGTATTTGTATCTGAGCATTTCCGGGTTCATAAGTATGGAGCATTAACCGATTTTTTAAACGGACGATTTCCATCCGACCATTTGCCGGTGGTTGTACGTGTAACCTTGAGATGATTTAGTCTGTTAAAAGTATTATTGTAATGAAGATAATAACGAAAAATTTGGGATTTAGATCTGATTTTTGGACAGATGGAGTTAATTTTGACTTTATAAAGTTGGCTATAGGGCTTTTTGTCTAGTGTTAAGACAACAATAAAATGACGGGCATGCCTGGTGCGTTTGGTGCTTTCCCCTTGGCTTCGGTGTGAGACTTCGGTGTGAGCTCAGTCGAATACTCAGCCGAACGGGCTTAGGGGTGAGCGAGGGAGATAATTCATATTTGACTTGATACTGATCTATCATTCTAATTTCTAAGGATCTAATTCTCTGTATTAACAGGCAATTTTATAAAACACCTATATTGATGTCGTGGCTGAGGTATATTGTTCTTTCTGGGATTCTTCTAATTCTTCCGATAACTGTTTACAGTCAGTATTTCGGGAAGAATAAACCTTTTTACCGCACTTTTGATTTTCAGTTGGTAGAAACACCACATTTTCAAATTTATCACTATTTTGAAGATGACTCTGTGGTAAACCAATTGGCTGCAATGACCGAAAGATGGTATCGGTTTCATCAGCAAATATTTCTTGATACATTCATAACCCGCAGTCCGATTATTTTTTACGATAATCATGCAGATTTTCAGCAAACCACCGCCATCATGAGCCACATTGGAGTTGGAGTGGGTGGTGTTACAGAAGGGCTGAAGAACAGGGTTGTGATGCCCATGGGTTTTACTTGGCAACAAACCAATCACGTTCTGGGGCATGAATTGGTTCATGCTTTTCAGTTTAATAACCTAACATCAGGAAACGGCACAGGATTATCCTCTATTCAAAACATCCCATTGTGGATGATTGAAGGAATGGCTGAATATCTCTCAATCGGTAGTGTGGATGCACAAACAGCCATCTGGATGAGAGATGCTCTCATGCGAAACAGTTTTCCGACGTTAGAGCAAATGACAGCCTCTCCCCGTTATTCACCTTATCGATTTGGGCAGGCTTTTTGGGCGTATGTGAGCTACAAGTATGGCGAACAATATATTCTTCGTTTGTTTCGTGCAACAGCCCGACAAGGTTACCGGCAGGCATTGAGAGACGTTTTGTTTGTAACTCCGGAGGATTTTTCTGCAGACTGGGAGCGAACTTTGCGAAATCATTTGCTGGAGAATGTTAATGACAGTACTTATAACATCATCGGAAACCGGCTAATAACCAGACAAAATGCCGGACGGTATAATTTAAGTCCATCTGTTAGTCCCGACGGAAAATATATTATTTTCCTGTCTGAAAAGGATATTTATGGGCTGGATCTTTTTCTGGCAGATGCTGTTACGGGAGATATCATAAAGAAAGTTTTTAGTTCTACGCGCCACAGTGAAATTGATGCACTAAACTTTCTGGAAACCGCCGGAACCTGGTCGCCCGATAATAGGCACATTGCTTTTGTTGCCTATTCAAAGGGACGTTCGGTTTTGGTCATATATGATGTGGAACGTTTAAGGGTGATACGAGAAATCTCACCCGAATGCGTTTCAGCAATTAGCTATCCGGCCTGGTCCCCGGATGGTAGTAGTATTGTTTTTTCGGGGCAAACAGGTCTACAAAGTGACCTGTTTCTGTTGAATTTAGAAAGCGGCTCTTGCAGAAACCTGACCAGCAACAATTGGGCAGGTATACAACCTGCCTGGGCGCCCGATGGGAAAACCATTTGGTTTTCCACCGATGAACCTTCCCGCTGGCAAACATCACGCACTGGAGGTTTTTACAACATCGCCGAACTGAGCATTGAAACTGGTGAGACTTTTGTCCATTTTACGTTTGATGGCGCTAGGAACCTTAACCCTGTTCCGGTTCCTGATGGCCGTCATGTGGTCTTCCTCTCTAATCGCGATGGCCGGCGAAATCTTTACGCCTTTGAGATTGAAACAGGATTTTTGCGACAAATAACGGATTATCCTACCGGTATCACAGGAATGACAGAACTTTCTCCGGCTATGGGGTTTGGAGGAAACAGCCTTTATTATAATCTGCTGTGGGGAGGTGAATTTCAAATTATCAAAACTACGTTTGATAATTTGTGGTCGCTGTCGAGACCCATTTCAGATCGACAAAAAGATAATCATGCGGCTCGTCTGGTTCCCTACTCTGCTAATTTGTCTCTGGTGGAGCAAAACCTGTTAAACATGTCTCCATCGTATAAGCCTCCGGTAGAAGTAGCCCAATCACGCTTAAGGCGACAATTTCAGCTTGATTACATCGGAAATATGGGTGTTGGAGTAGCCACAGGGAGATTTGGAACCGGAATGGCCGGAAGTGTGGAGGCTCTTTTTAGCGATATGTTAGGACGAAACTTGCTTTATACTGCTGTGAGCATTAATGGAAGGATTCATGATTTTGGTGGGCAGCTGGCTTATATGAACCAGAGCCGGCGATTGCGTTTAGGTGGAAGTTTCTCCCATATCCCATTCAGAACCGGTTATTATACCTACGAGAATGGTGATCCGGATCTTAATGACCGGGGAGAGTTGGTGTTTTATAACAGACGTATTTTCGAGGATAAACTTGCTGCATTTTCAAATTGGCCATTAAACCGATACCGTAGAATTGAAGCAGGCGTTGCCTATGCTTTTTACACATATAGAACCGAACGCATATCCTCTCCCTCCTTTTACTATCCTGCTTATAGTGCTGCCGGAGAGCGGGTAGAATCTCCGCCTTCCTTTGGTGTAGGTACTTTTGATTTGGCTTTTGTGTCGGATAATTCCCGTTTTGGTATAACCTCTCCGGTTGATGGGCATCGCTTCAGAGTTCAGGCTGAACAATATTTTAACGATATGAATTACCGGGGCTTTCTATTCGATTACCGTAAATACTGGTTTGTTCGGCCGAATAGCTTTGCTCTCAGGGTTTATCATTACGGTCGATATGGGCAAGATGCAGATGACAACAGGTTTTACAGGTTGTTTTTAGGATACCCCTGGTTGATCAGAGGGTACAATACCTCTGCCAGTTATTCTTCTGAAACGGTAGAGGGGCAATCCATCTCTTTTAATCAGTTGGCTGGTTCAAGATTGTTGCTCGGTAATTTTGAGTGGAGGTTACCATTTAGTGGGCCCATGGATTTTGCTATGGTCCGTTCAGGGCTATTCGTTAGCGAAATGGCTCTTTTTATGGATGGTGGTATTAGCTGGGATGAAACCAGTGCTCCGGTTTTTTCGCTAACGTCCAACAGTGATGAAAACAGAATACCGGTAATGAGCACAGGTGTCACATTTCGATTTAATATTTTTGGAGTTATGGTGCTGGAAACCTATTACGCCGTTCCTTTTTTTCAGCAACGTTTCCACAGAGGTGAAATTGGGTTTAATCTGATGCCCGGATTTTAATCATGGCCATATCTAAAAATCTGCTGTAAAGCAGATGGATTATCATTGTTGAAATCTCTCTTTTCTATAACCATTCTGGTTTATCGATCGTATAATCTATTTAATATTGGAGCTGATTGTTAAAAAAGACTCAATGTCTTTTTAAAATTGTTTATGACCAAACCAGGGGCAATATGTAGCTTTTTAAGCATCACACTCATTTTGCAAATTCTCTTTTTTAATAAAATAGTGCGAAAACCCGTTTGGGATAGCGATTATTTCTTTTTATCTTTAAAAGAGAGGAAAGAGGTTAAAAATTCGAAGAATTTTTAACCTCAAAATTTATTGGTTTTTCTAGGTTTGAAAAGTGAGGTTGATCTTTTGAATATTGGTTTCTAGGATAGGAAGGATGTGAAGTTGTGAATCCAATCTGTAGAATTAGCTGTTTATCAGAATTTAAAATATCAGATTGAATAACTAAAAACTATCGCCTATGCTTACTTCAGTTTTTGTAATTGTTCCAATTGCATCACTTTTTGCGCTCTTTTTTGCCTGGTGGTTTTTCAGGCAAATGATGAAAAGTTCCGAAGGAACTGATGATATGAAACGAATTGCTGCCCATGTTCGAAAAGGAGCATCGGCCTACTTAAAGCAGCAATACAAAATTGTAATCATTGTGTTCCTTGTTATCACAGTAATTTTTTCAATACTGGCTTATGGTTTAGGCGTTCAGAATAAATGGGTGCCTTTTGCCTTTATTACCGGAGGTGCCTTTTCAGGGCTGGCAGGTTTTTTTGGCATGAAAGCGGCTACATACGCATCGGCCAGGGTGGCTAATGCTTGTCGTACTTCGCTGAATGGCGGACTCAAACTGGCATTTCGAAGCGGGGCTGTTATGGGCTTGGTGGTAGTTGGTTTGGTTTTATTGGACATCTCAGCCTGGTTTTTGGTTCTAAACCATTTTATTCCTGAAATGGATGGAGGGTATAAGTTGATGACCATCACCGCCATTATGCTTACATTTGGTATGGGAGCCTCAACACAGGCATTGTTTGCCCGTGTTGGTGGAGGTATTTATACCAAAGCAGCAGATGTTGGGGCAGATTTGGTAGGGAAAGTTGAGGCAGGGATACCGGAAGATGATCCACGGAATCCTGCAACCATTGCCGACAATGTTGGAGACAATGTAGGGGATGTTGCCGGAATGGGAGCCGATCTGTTTGAGTCTTTTGCCGCATCTATTTTAGCAACGGCTTTATTGGGCGCTGCAGCCTATATCGATAATGAGTCCGTTCAGCTAAATGCGGTGTTAGCCCCCATGTTGATTGCTGCTGTAGGAACACTTTTATCCATAGCAGGTGTTTTCATGGTTCGTACGCGAGAAGGTGCCACGCAAAAGGATCTGCTAAAGTCGCTCGGGTTTGGGGTTAATTTTAGCGCCTTTTTAATTGTAATAGCTTCATTCTTCATACTGAGGTTTTTGAATATGCCTAACTATGCAGGAGTTTGGGGATCCATTGTAACTGGCCTTTTGGCAGGAATTGCCATTGGTCAGTCTACCGAGTATTTTACAGCGTCTGCCTATAAGCCAACAAAGAAAATAGCAGAGTCCGGAGAGTCCGGCCCTGCCACAGTTATTATAAGTGGCATTGGAACCGGACTTATATCAGCCGCAGTTCCTCTACTTATTATTGTGGTGGGTATTACTCTTGCTTTCTCGTTTGCAACCGGCTTCGACTTTACCATGTCACAATTAAATAAGGGGCTTTATGGCATTGGAATTGCTGCTGTGGGTATGCTCTCAACTCTTGGAATAACCCTAGCCACAGATGCATATGGCCCAATTGCTGATAATGCCGGAGGAAATGCAGAGATGTGTCATCTTGGAGAAGAGGTTCGTAAACGTACTGATGCTTTGGATTCTTTAGGAAATACAACTGCAGCTACAGGAAAAGGCTTTGCCATTGGAAGTGCCGCGCTTACAGCGCTTGCTCTTTTAGCATCATATTTTGAGGAGGTGCGTATGATGTTCGTGAAATTCCTCGATATGCCAAATGAACTGATCAATGGCGTACCTGCAATTGACGCTGAGTTCCTTGATTTTGTTCAGCATTATCAAATACACCTGATGAACCCAACTGTCATTGCAGGAATATTTTTAGGTGTCATGTCGGTTTTCATTTTTAGCGGAATGACGATGAATGCAGTAGGACGGGCAGCTCAAAAAATGGTGGATGAAGTTCGCCGTCAGTTTAAAGCAAGTCCTGGAATAATGGAAGGCACCGAAGAACCTGACTATGCGAGATGTGTTGAGATTTCAACTCGTGGTGCTCAAAAGGAAATGTTATTGCCATCTGTAATAGCGTTATTTATTCCTGTAGTTGTTGGAATCGTTTTTGGAGTTCCTGGTATAGCAGGGTTATTGATGGGAACAATATCCAGTGGTTTTGCTTTGGCCATATTTATGGCAAATGCCGGTGGAGCATGGGATAATGCTAAAAAATATGTCGAAGAGGGGCATCATGGTGGTAAAGGATCTGATATCCATAAGGCTACAGTGATTGGTGATACCGTTGGTGATCCTTTTAAAGATACATCAGGACCCAGCTTGAATATTCTTATTAAGTTAATGGTTATGGCTTCGGTTGTTACTGTTGGGATTGCGGTTTCATATCCGCTCATTAAACCTTGGTTGGGATAAGGTAGAAATTTAGTTGTATAGCCATAAAAAAGTAGATTTGAGTTAAGTTGTTTATATTAGTTAAAGCATCGGCATTGCCGATGCTTTAACTTTATAGGTTCCGGAACTTGATTTCACTCAGGTTGCTATATGCTGATGATTTACTATATTTGAGTAAAGAGATCTACATTATGAATCATCCATCGTTTGAGGAAATAACCAAGGCTTCCGAACTTATTCGTCCATATATTCGGCAAACCGTTGTAATTGAAAGCACAATAATTAATCGATTGATGCATGGGCATGTCTTTTTTAAATGTGAGCACCAGCAAAAGGCCGGCGCATTTAAGTTTAGAGGAGCTACCCATGCGGTTTTTAGATTGGATGAAGAAGAGGCCGCAAAGGGAGTGGCCACACATTCGTCAGGGAACCATGGTGCTGCATTGTCGTTGGCGGCATCATTTCGTGGAATTGATGCCCATATTGTGATGCCCAAAAATGCACCTTTAGTCAAAGTGGAGAATGTTAGGAATTCTGGAGGTAAGATTGTTTTCTGTGAACCCACACTTCAATCACGGGAAGATACATTAACAGAGGTGGTGAAGGATACCGGTGCTGTTTTTATACATCCTTACGACAATTATGATGTGATTTGTGGGCAGGGAACTGCCGCTTTGGAGATGCTCAGGAATACCGGAGAGCTGGATTGCGTTTTGGCACCCGTTGGTGGAGGTGGGTTGCTGAGCGGTACTTCAATTGCCACCAAAGGTTTATTCGCCGGGTGTATGGTCATAGGAGCGGAACCTGAAAATGCCGATGACGCTTGCCAATCATTTCACACCGGAAAAGTTGTTCCATCCGTTAACCCTGAAACAATTGCCGATGGTTTAAGAACTTCTTTAAGTGATCTTACTTTTTCAATAATAAAAAAGAACGTTACCGACATATTTACTGTTTCGGAAATATCGATAAAAGCGGCCATGATCATGTTGAGAAAACATGCCGGAATACTTGCAGAACCATCTTCGGCAGTGCCAATGGCTGCTGTTATGGAGAATCGTGAGTTTTTTGAAGGAAAACGCATTGGTATCATTATTACCGGAGGTAATATTGATACGACTAAATATGATTTTTGGGATGCTGAATTTTAATACATACCTTTATTAATTGTTTTAACCTTAAAGCATGTAATTGAGTATGTATAAAAATTGGGATTTACCAACACCTCCTTTTTGGCTTGCACTTATTCCTATTCTTGTAACAGGTGTTTCGCTGGGATTTTCTGTTTTCATGTTCGATGCGGAACCTCATTTTTCGTTGTTTTTAGGAGCAACTGCAGCCGGCCTTTGTGCTTATTTTTATGGTTATAAATGGAATACAATAAAAGAGGGCTTCCGATCTGCCATTAATAGAACCATCCCATCCATTATTATTTTGTTGATTATCGGGATGTTGATATCAGTATGGATCGCAAGCGGCATTGTGCCCGCCATGATGTTTTACGGGTTTGAGTTTTTAGTGGAACAATGGTTTCTTCCGTTGATATTGCTGTTTTCAAGTTTTATGGCACTAATAACGGGGAGTTCATGGTCAACAGTTGGAACCATTGGGGTGGCAGCCATGGGTGTTAGCCAGGGCTTGGGAATTCCACCAGCGATTACTGCAGGGGCTGTGGTCTCTGGTTCTTTTTTTGGTGATAAAATATCACCCATGTCTGACTCCACAAACTTGACCCCGTCTGTGCTTGGCGTGAATCTATACACACACATCAAACACATGCTATATACCACTATTCCTGCTCTGATTATTTCTTTAGTGGTATTTACGATAATTGGTTTTGTGATGGTTAGTGATGGCGATACAGGTGATGTTGCTTTATATACCGACAGTATTCTTGAAAATTTTAATTTGTCTATCTGGCTATTTATTCCACCGATACTGGTTATATATATGATTGTCAAAAAAATCCCTGCTATTCCTAGTCTCATTGCCGGAGTTTTGTCCGGTGGCATCGTTTTTATTGTGGTCCAGGGTGGAAGTTTCGCCGCTTTTATGGACACTGTTTACTCAGGATTTGTTCTGGAGTCGGGCAATGAAGAAACGAATGCGCTCTTTTCGCGGGGAGGCATAGAGAGTATGTACAATGTGGTTTCGTTGGCGTTGATTTCACTTGCTTTTGGCGGAATAATGGACAGCACCGGTATGTTGCATAGCATTGTTTTAAAGATGGCAGGAATGGTTAAAACAGTGGGTAATTTGACGTTGACGGTTCTCGGAACATCGGTTTTTATCAATATTTTCGGTGCCAATCAATACCTGGCCGTAATTTTACCAGGCCAAATGTTTGAGGAGTGCTACCGCGATAAAAAATTAAAATTGAAAAATCTCACCCGTACTCTTGAAGGTGGCGGTACCTTAACAGCACCACTTATTCCGTGGAACAGCAGTGCTGTTTTTGTCTATTCCGCTTTAGGAATATCGGCAATGGAATATGCTCCATATGCTGTTTTGTGTTGGTTAACTGCAATTGTTGTGGCCATTTTTGGTTATGCTGGTATTACTATGCATAAGTTGAAGTCTTATGAACCGGAAGAGAAAGAGGATGATCTATGATTGCAATAGTTGGTTCGTCTCGAATGCTTCAGGATAGCGATGATATAGGTTTGTAGATTGATAGGTCAATAGGTTATTAGAATGAAATTGAATCTGCTGAGCGATGCGAAGTTCCGCAAGGTGTGAAACGCAACGAAGAACTTGAGGCATCGCTTCAAGTGTTCTTGTTTTTTTCTTAGTGTACTTTGTGGCTTTGTGGGAGATTCTTTATTTTTGCAGGTACTAGAAGATTCTTATGGCGGAAGAGGAGCGTAGTTTTTTAGAAAAATTTAAGGAGGTATCGCAAAACAAATCCCGCGATAATCAATTGTTTCTTGAGCGATTGCGAAAGAAGCGACCGGTAAAACTTGACGAAACTGTAGAGGGGTTTCATAATGCGGCATTTGAGAAAATTGATTGTTTGTCTTGTGCCAACTGTTGTAAAACAACCAGCCCGATTATAATTGATCGGGATATCGATCGAATTGCGAAACGCCTAAAAATGAAACCTTCGCAGATGATTGATGCTTACCTGATATTGGATGAGGAGGGGGATTATGTTTTTAAATCTGCACCTTGTCCGTTTTTGATGCCCGATAACTATTGTATGATTTATGAAGATCGTCCACGGGCTTGCAGAGAGTATCCACACACCAATCGGAAAAGATTCTATCAGATATTAAAGCTTACCTGGAGAAATACTCTGTTTTGTCCGGCTGTATTGGATGTGGTGGAAAATCTTAAAAATCATTATGGGAATAAATAATGGCTTACAGAAAGTTGGATTGTTGCAATTAAAACCGTTTTTTTTCGTTGATTATGCATAAAGATATGAAAACGCAATAAACAGTTTAAATCAACTGTGGAAAGTTTAAAGAGTTGAATGTAATTATTAATAGAAAAAGGATTTGAAGAAATTCAGGATATTATTGGTTTTGGTTTTTCTTGCCGGAACATTTAATGCTCATAGCCAAAGAGGAGGAGAATCTGTATTTGGACTGCTAAATCTGACACAGTCAGCACGGATTGCTTCGTTAGGAGGTAACCAGGTTGGTTTGCACGGCCATGATTTGTCTATTCTGATGCACAATCCAGGGATGTTGGATTCGACATTGAGTCAGCAAATATCTATGAGTTATGTGCCTTATATGGCTGGCATCAACTATGGATTTTCGGGAGCTGCATACTCTTTTGAGGGGATAGGCAATTTTGCAATCGGTTTCCACCATGTTGGTTACGGGTCTTTTGTAGCGGCTGATGAAACCGGTTTAATAACCGGTTCTTTCAGCGCCGGAGAAACAGTTGTACAACTTACTTACAGTCGACAGCTTTCTCCGCAATGGAGCGCCGGAATCTCAATAAAACCTGTTTTCAGTCGCATTGAATCATACAATTCATGGGGTATTGCTTCAGACATTGGCTTTTTTTATCGCCACAGGGATGGTTTATTAACCGGAGGGGCTGTGCTTCGGAATTATGGACATCAGATCGCTTCATATTCCGGTGGACAAACAGAGCCTATAGCGTCTGATCTGCAATTTGGAATTGCACAAAAGCTTGAGCACGCACCTTTCCGGTTTTCGCTAACTGTGCAGGATTTGCTGGGTGGGACACTGCAATATTCTCTTCGGGATCAGGAAGAGCACGGGCTTGTATTTGGAGAGAGGGGAACGGGTGACAACTTTGTTGAAAAGGCTGCAAGACACCTAACCGTGGGCGTTGAATTTGTTCCTTCCGATAATTTTTACGTGGCAGCAGGAATGAATCCCCGTCGAAGGCAGGAGCTTAAAGTTGAGTCAAAAACCTCAACAGTGGGTTTTAGCTGGGGCTTCGGAATTAGGATCTCAAAGTTTAACTTTTCTTATGGATCTGCGAGATATCATCTGAGTGGAACTTCCAACCATTTTTCTATCACAACCAACTTAACGGCCTTTTAGTAATTACTGATGGTTTCTGATGATATTTTGTAACTTTGAGCGAATAATCATTGTAACTTAAGCAGCACCCTCATGTCAAAACCAGCAGACAAAATAATCATCGCCATAGATGGCCACTCATCGTGTGGGAAAAGCACAATCGCTAAAGATTTAGCAAAGAAACTGAATCTGATATATATTGATACCGGAGCCATGTATAGAGCGGTAACGCTATTTGCTTTGAGTCGGGGTTTTATTAATAATGACGGTATAAATGCTGACAAACTGCGGAATAGCCTATCCGAAATTGTGGTAGAGTTTAAGCGCAATTCCAGCACCGGAGAGTTGGATACTTGGTTAAATGGAGAAAACGTTGAAAAGGCTATTCGGACTCTGGAGGTCAGCAATAATGTAAGTGCCATCAGTGCATTAAAGTTCGTACGGGAGAGGATGGTAAAACTTCAGCAAGAGATGGGACAAAGCGGTGGAGTGGTGCTTGATGGCCGTGATATTGGAACGGTTGTTTTTCCAAATGCTGATCTGAAATTGTTTATGACCGCCAGTCCGGAAGTTCGTGCGCAAAGAAGGTTTGATGAAATGCAAAGCAAAGGAGAGTGCGTTACTTTTGAGGATGTTCTCTCTAATGTGCAAAATCGTGACCATATTGATAGCACACGCGTTGAGAGCCCTTTGCGCAAGGCCGATGATGCTCTGGTTCTTGATAATAGCTTCATGGACAGGGAGGAACAGTTTGATTGGGTTTTGGAAAAGTTAAGTGAACGTGGCCTATATAAACTTCTACAGAAATGATGGACGGTTCTATGAATATGCAGAAGTTAATCATTGAGGTAGATAAAAAATCGGGTTTCTGCTTTGGTGTGGCACGAGCAGTAAAATTGGCAGAAGAATCTTTAAATAAGGGAGATTTGTTATCTAGTCTTGGCGATATTGTGCATAATGAAGAGGAGGTAAATCGTCTGAAAAAGAAGGGGATGGGTGTTTTACCTGAGGCTTGTTTTGAACACTCTAATGAACAGACCATATTATTCAGAGCACATGGTGAACCTCCAGCCACCTATAAAAAAGTTGAAAAATCCGGGGCAAAATTGATCGATGCCACATGCCCGGTTGTCTTAAAACTTCAGGAGCGGGTCAAAAAAGCCTGGAAAGAAATGCAGTCGGTCAACGGACAGATCATAATATATGGGAAAAAGGGTCATGCTGAGGTGAGAGGGTTGGTTGGCCAAACCAATGACGAAGCAATTGTAATACAATTTCCTGAAGAGATCAAAAACCTTGCACCAAACAAACCTACCATTCTGTTTAGTCAGACTACCATGAGTTATTCAGGATTCGATGAGATCAGCAATCTGTTGGAAAAGCACCTTATTGATCCCGATTTTCTTAAGGTAAATCGTACAATCTGTGCACAGGTTGGTAATCGGGTGCCTCATTTGCAGGATTTTTCCTCAAAATATGATGTTGTTCTCTTTGTTGGCGGGAAAAAAAGCAGCAATGGGCAGTTTTTGTTTGAAGTCTGTAAAAAGGTTAATCCCGCAACATATTATGTTACTGGAACAACAGATGTGAAAAAGGATTGGTTTTCGAATAAAATAACTTCAATTGGGATATGTGGAGCAACATCTACTCCTCAATGGCTAATGGAGAATCTTGCTGAATCAGTGAAAAGGCTGCTCGTATGAGCAGCCTTTTTTTGATATAAATTTCTAATCTGTTTTCTGCTATATATGTGCAAACCGCAATGTCGAATCATAATTTTATTTCGGTATCTGTTGAGCATTATCTCATTAAAACTTGATTTTTATTGATGTACACGTATTAAATATGGCTGTTTTTGTATTTGAAAGGTTGACCTTCGAGTTTATTATAGTTTTTGGAAAATTTGTATTATTGGAAATTAATAGTTCTGTTTAGATTTGTTATCGTTATTAAATCAATGTTTTTTAACAGATAAATATTCAATTAATTAAATATGTTACTATGCGGAATTTAGTTTTTTTGCTGATTTTGGTTTTATGTGCAACCAGTTTTTCCAACGCTGAGAGAAATGACTGGGAAGCACAGGATGTTTTTGCAGTTAACAAACGTCCTGCATTTGCAAACTCGTTTCCATTCAGGAATATCGATGAAGCAAGGAAAAATGATAGAAGAAACTCAGATTATTACCAATCATTAAACGGAGATTGGGATTTTGATTGGTCTATAAATCCTTCCCAGCGTCCAAAAGATTTCTTTAAGCCTAATGTATCAACAGATGATTGGGATAAAATTCCGGTTCCCGGAAACTGGCAAATGCATGGCTTCGGAACTCCGATTTATGTCAATGTTCAATATCCCTTTGTGGTTGACCCCCCACATATACAGGATTTTTATAATCCAGTTGGTTCTTATGTGACACATTTTGAAATTCCTTCCAATTGGAGCCAAGATCAAGTTATTTTACATTTTGGAGCAGTAAACTCCGCTATGTATATTTGGGTAAACGGAGAAAAAGTTGGTTATTCTCAGGAATCCAAATTGCCAGCTGAATTTGATATCACAGAATTTCTTAAAACCGGAAAAAACAAACTTGCTGTTCAGGTTTTTCGCTGGTCTGATGCCAGCTATATTGAGGGTCAGGATATGTGGCGCTTATCTGGAATAGAGAGAGATGTTTACTTGTACTCGTTACCAAAAACACATGTAGCAGACTTTTTTGTCAAGGCAGGCTTAACCTCGAATTATCGTGATGGATTATTCGATCTGGACATAGAATTAAATGAGGTAAAGCCGGGATATTCTGTTGATGTTAAGTTGGTGGACGCAAATGGGAGTCCCGTTTTTAGCGAAACAAAGGCTGTTAATAACAACAAGTTGAATTTTGATTACAGGCTTCGTCGTGTAAATCAGTGGAGTGCAGAAAGTCCTTACTTATACCAATTGTTTATTACACTAAAGGATAATCAAAATAATGTTGTTGATATCAGAACCTCGCGGGTTGGTTTCAGGACCGTTGAATTAAAGAACCGTCAGCTCTTGGTAAATGGTCAGCCGGTATTGCTAAAGGGTGTTAATCGTCACGATCATGATATGATTAATGGTCACTATATCACCCGGGAAGCCATGGAGGCAGATATTAAACTGATGAAGGAGTTTAATATTAATGCCGTTCGTACTGCTCACTATCCCAATGATTCATATTTATATGAACTATGCGACATTTATGGTATGTATGTGGTAAATGAGGCGAATATAGAATCTCATGGACTTGGAGTGTATGATGTTCCGGATAATGGATACAATATGAATAACATCCTTGCACGTGATCCTGATTGGCTTGCTCCAAAGAAGGATCGCATGAAGAGATTGGTGCAAAGAGATAAGAATCACCCATCAGTTATAATCTGGTCGCTTGGAAATGAAGCCGGACGTGGAGAAAATTTCCGCCAGCTTTATAAAGCAACAAAAGAGTGGGATCCAACACGACTTGTTCAGTATGAACAAGCATTTACAGAGGATTACACTGATATTGTAGCTCCTATGTACATGCGTATACCAGAGATGAAGGACTTTTTAAAGTTAAATGATCACCGTCCATTAATTTTGTGTGAATACTCTCATGGTATGGGTAACAGTAATGGAAACATTATTGATTATTGGGAGTTGATCAGGAATGAGCCTCAGTTACAGGGAGGTTTTATTTGGGACTGGATGGATCAGGGATTGTTACAACATACTGCTGATGGAACTTCTTATATTGCTTATGGAGGGGACTTTGGTCCACATGATGTACCATCTGATGGTGATTTTTGTATGAATGGAATTGTCTTTGCCGACAGAACCCCAAAACCTGCATTGTGGGAAGTGAAAAAAGCCTATCAAAATTTCTGGTTTACAGCCAATGATCTATCCAGAGGTCGAATTCGAGTTTTTAATGAGCATTTTTTCCGCACCACTGAACCTTATAATTTTACCTACGAGATCAAGTCAGAGGGACAAGTTGTTAGCCAGGGTACGCTTGATTTTAGAAGACCCATTGCTCCTCAGGGAGATGCCGTGGTGAATATTCCTATGGATTTTTCAGTTGAACCTGGTAAAGAGTATTTCCTTAATCTATATGTAACTTTAAAGAATGACGAAGGAATACTAAGTGCCAACCATGTGGTTGCCACAGAGCAATTTTTACTTCCGGTTTTTGTAGCCAAGGAAGAAGCGTCTATAGACTATTCTTCTCTTACATTGACAGAGAGTGATAAGCACTATTACTTTTTGGGAAAAGACTTTGCCATTATCATGGATAAATCGACCGGTAATATTTCTGACTGGAAATATGCAGGAAGAGATATGTTGCGACGTTCATTACAGCCTAACTTCTGGAGGGTTCCCACCAGCAACGACAAGGGAAACAATATGCCAACCCGCCTGTCGGTGTGGAGAAATGTACAGGGAGAGCGCACCTTGGAATCCATTAATGTAACCAAAGAACAGGATGGTATCTATCTTGTAGAGGTTGCATCCACAATCGCTCCTTCTTCATCAGTTTATAATGTAACCTACTTAATAAAGGGAGACGGGAGTGTCGATGTTTCGGTTTACTTTAATAAGGTAGATGAAAACTTGCCAGAATTGCCTCGCTTTGGAATGAATTTGATAATGCCTGGTGAATTTAATTATGTAACATGGTATGGCAAGGGGCCATTTGAAACTTATCAGGACAGGGAGTCGGCAGCTTTTGTTGATTTATACAGTGGAAGAGTAATTGATCAGCATACTCCTTATCCTGTGCCTCAGGAGAGTGGTAATAAGACGCATGTTCGTTGGTTTGAGGTCTCCAATGAGAGAGGCTTTGGGTTCCGAATTGATGGAAAGCAGCCTTTAAATTCAAGTACTTATCATTTTACCATTGATGATTTGGGGAATAACCTGACTCATTATTATGAATTGCCTCAAAGAAATATCACAGAAGTGAATATCGATTTGGAGCAGATGGGTGTTGGGGGAGATAATAGTTGGGGTAACCATACTCATGACCAATATAAATTGTTGGGTTCGGAGTATAGCTATCAGTTTACAATCACCCCCTTTAGAAAATAATTCAATCAAGTTATGCAAACAGAGCTGTGGTTTAATTAACCACAGCTCTTGTTATCTCTAGCCCATCCCAATATAGCTGAAATTATCACATGACTTAAATAAGTGCTCTTCATGCAGGAAACGAGCCATGAGAATCGTCAGATAGACAAAGTCAAAGCTTTTCTCACACAGGCGAAGTACTGAGCCCAGTCGGAGTAAGTATGACTGGATTGGCGAGTTCCATCCCGATTACTCGGGATTAAAATACAAATTATAGACACATGAAAATTTTAATACCTCTAATATTTGTTGTCACCATTGGGGTCTTTGGTTGTAAGGCCAATAATAATGTTGCACGCAGTTCTGAAACCATTGAATTAATTATCAATCAAAATAAGAAGCATCAGGTAATACATGGTTTTGGAGCCTCGGATGCTTGGAGTTGCCAGTTTGTTGGCAAATATTGGCCGGAGGACAAAAAGGAACAAATAGCAGACTGGCTGTTTAGCTCTCAGTTAGATAACGACTCAAACCCTGAGGGGATTGGCTTAAATATGTGGCGATTTAACATTGGTGGGGGAAGTGCTGCACAGGGAAGAAATAGCGGAATCAGAGATGTATGGCGAAGGGCAGAGTCGTTTATGGTTGGAGATTCGCAGTATGATTGGAATCAGCAATCAGGTCAACGTTGGTTCTTAAAAGCTGCACAAGAAAGAGGCGTGGAGCATTTTATTGGCTTTTTAAACAGCCCTCCTGTATTTCTGACAAGAAATGGGCGTGCGTACTCATCAGATAATCAGAGATATAATTTGTCTGAAGAGAATTATTCAGCATTCGCTGTTTATCTTGCTGATGTAGTTGAGAATATTGAAAAGAATGATGGCGTATTTTTGAATTACATTAGCCCATTTAACGAGCCTCAATGGGACTGGATTGATGGCGGACAAGAAGGGACTCCTTCACAAAACAATGAAATTGCTGCCATTACCCGAATTATTAATCAGGAATTTGAGAAACGAAATATCGTTTCTCAATTGGAAATTCCAGAAACAGCACATTATAAGTATCTGTATGAAACCAACGATAAACCAGGGAGAGGAATTCAGATTCGTGCTTTTTTTGATCCAGAATCCGATAATTTTGTTGGCAATTTATCACGTGTTACTCCCAAAATTGCAGCACACAGTTATTTTACCACTTGGCCAACAGAAAATTTGGTGGAAACCAGAAAGCGGGTTCGAAAAACTATTGAATCTAACCCCATGCCCATTGAATTTTGGATGACAGAGTATTGCATTCTGGAAAACAATAGCGAAATTACGGGGCCAGGACGAGATCTGGGGATGGATGCTGCCTTATATATGGCCAGGGTGATGTTCGCCGATCTTGTTTTTGCCAATGCTCAATCGTGGCAATGGTGGCTTGGTGTAAGTCCTTATGATTATAATGATGGTTTGGTTTATATAGATCATGATAAATATGACGGAGAAATATATGACTCTAAGAAATTATGGGCCATGGGTCATTTTTCACGATTTGTACTTCCAGGAATGAGGAGAGTTCAAGTTTCGAGGGGTGACCAACTACAGGACGAAGATGCCCTTGAATCCTTAATGAGTACTGCATTTGTGTCTGACGATGGACAATATACTACGATGGTATTGATTAACTATTCAGAAACTTCGATTCCTTTTGTAATGACCACTGAATATGCAGAATTGAATACTGAATTCAAATACTATTTAACCGACCATAGATCTGAAAACAATCTTACCCGCAAAGGTACAATTGTCATTGGAGATGTGGTGGAAATGCCAGCCAGAGCAATGATTACGATAACAAATGTTAATTGAGGATCGTTTTTTTATAAAGATCGAATGAATGGTTATATGATAAAAAATGCTATCTGAGAAATCAGATAGCATTTTTTATCATATAAATTAAATCTTAATTATATCCCGGGTTATTTTCCCATTTTACGTCCTTGTTTCTTTGAATTTCGCTTAATGGAATCGGGAGTAGGTTAATGCGAGGATTTAGCCCCGAAATGGTTCCTTTAATTGAACTGTCGGTATTGATTTTTGCTCTTTCAATTAAAGTTCCGGTTCGCATTAGTGTTAATCGGCGATTTTCCTCAGCAAACATCTCTCGCGCGCGCTCATCAAGGATGAAATCCAGGGTCTTTAATCCAATTGAAAAAAGAAACACTAAAAAAATGTGTCTTGATGTTTTCAAACAGAAGATTACTTTAGAGAGGTATGAAACGTTAACGAACACGCAAATTTCTTATGTGCGCTAAAAAACAGAAATACAAATAGATAGGATTTTTATTGAGTTAAAAATCATTAACGGTATTTCTGTTTCCCGTTTTTTTCTTTTCTATTTAGCATTGGCTTCATATATTTGTGCAAATTAATTTTGTATTATGCATAGAAATATTTTGGCTGCTTGTTATGTGTTTATTTCAGTTGTTAAACTTTTATATATTCCTAAATGAACTGAAATACAGCGTAGAGTATATTTCTTGATACATGTTTTTGGTGTTGTTTGTTTTAGTAATGCCATTCTCTGGATATTAGAATGTAGTCGTTTATTTAATTGCCGTTAACGAGAACGGTTTTGATTTTCAATTATTTCGATCTAAACCAATTTAAAACTATAATAATGAAGAAGCTGAATCGTCAGAATGCAACTGAAGCCAAAACTTACCCTACACGTATTCTACAATTTGGAGAAGGTAATTTTTTGCGTGCTTTTTCCGATTGGATTGTGCACAAAATGAACAAATCCATTGATTTTAACACAGGGATTGATGTTGTTCAACCTTTGACCAATGGGATGGTTAATATGTTAAACGATCAGGATGGTCTATACCATGTTTATTTAAAAGGGATAAAAGACGGGCAGCCAATTCAAGAGTATACGCTAATTGATTGTCTTAACGCGGGCATCAATCCATACACCGAATATGAGAAATACGAATCATCTATTTTGAATCCTGAATTACGTTTTGTTATCTCCAATACTACCGAAGCCGGTATCAGTTGGGATGATAATGAAAGCCTTGATCTGAAACCACAGAATTCGTTTCCGGGAAAAGTGGCGGCTTTGCTGTATGCACGTTATAAGCAGTTCAACGGCGATGCATCAAAAGGATTGATTTTCTTCCCCTGCGAATTGATTGATAGAAATGGTGATATTCTGAAGAAATTTGTTTTACAACACGCAGAAAAGTGGGATCTTGAAAAAGAGTTCATTAATTGGGTTGATGTTGCATGCTGTTTCTGTAATACTTTGGTTGACAGGATTGTCCCAGGTTTCCCAAAAGATGACATCAAAGAGATCCAAAGCGAATTGGGATTTGAAGATAATTTAGTCGTTGTAGGCGAATACTTCCATTTTTGGGTAATTGAAGCTCCTGAATGGGTTAAAAAAGAATTCCCCGCAGATAAAGCCGGACTAGATGTGAAGTTCGTGAAAGACATGACCAAATATCGCGAACAAAAAGTTCAGGTGTTGAATGGTTGCCATACCGGAAGTTATGCTGTATCTTTTTTAAGTGGAATTGAAACAGTGAGGGAGGCATTTGAAAATCTTGAAACTGGAGAGTTCATGCGCGATTTGGTATATGATGAAGTGCTTACTGTTCTTGAAGGCGAGGATGTGGAGTTGAAATCTTTTGCCAAGAAAATTCTTGAGCGTTTTAGAAATCCATACATCCGTCATCAATGGCAGAGTATTGCCTTGAACGCCATGTCGAAATGGGAAACCCGCAATCTTCCATCTTTGCTGAACTATTATGAGAATCATGGCATGTTACCTCAAAAACTCGTCTTTTCTCTTGCGGCCATGATCGCCTATTTTAAAGGAGAAGCCGATGGCCAAAAATACCCGGTTCAGGACGATCAGTGGATTATAGATTTTTACAAAGAGGCATGGGAAGCATGTGATGGCCGACCGGTTTCAATTTACCAACTGGTAGAGAAGGTTCTAAAACTTGACAAGGTATGGAAACGAGATTTGAACGAAGTTCCAAATCTTACCATTTCAGTAAGTCATTATCTGTTCCTCATTCAACAAGTAGGAATGAAACGTGCCGTAAAAGCGGTATTAAACAAAAACAATCCTTTGATGCAGATGTCTTAATTACACATCGGAAAAATATTAAATAATGGCAAAATTCTTATTGGTAAACCCCGAAGATAACGTGGCCGTTGCACTGGTAGCTGCAAATGCCGGAGATGTTGTTAACGTAGATAGTTATCAGGTAACTCTAACAGAGAATGTTCCTGTTGGACATAAGGTTGCTTTAAAAAATATTGATATAAATGAGGACATCATTAAATATGGTGCGCCTATCGGACATGCAACTCAGCCAATAAACGCCGGAATGCATGTCCATACTCAGAATTTAAAAACAAACCTTTCTGGAAATCTGGTTTATTCATTCAACCAAAAGTTAAATGAGCTTCGTTTTTCCGATCGAAACATGAAATTTGACGGCTACCGCCGTTCAAACGGGAAGACCGGGATCCGAAATGAGCTTTGGATTGTACCCACAGTTGGATGTGTAAATGGCCAAGCCCAGCAAATCATCAACAGGTTTAACCGTGAGGTTAATCCTTCAGATATTGACGGGGTAGAAGTTTTCAAGCACAGCTATGGCTGTTCTCAACTTGGAGATGATCACGTAAACACTCAAAAGGCGTTGGCCGATGTCATTAATCATCCCAACGCAGGAGGCGTGCTTGTAATTGGTTTAGGTTGTGAGAACAATCAAATCTCGCATCTGAAAAAATTCATAGGTGATTACGATGAATCTCGTGTTCGGTATATGGTTGCACAGGAGGTGGATGATGAGGTTGAAGCGGGATTTTCTATGCTGAAGGAGATTTATGAGAAGATGCGTTATGACAAACGCGAACCTGTGCCTCTTTCTGAATTGAAAATAGGATTGAAGTGTGGAGGTTCTGATGGTTTTTCCGGAATTACTGCCAACCCATTGGTTGGTGTATTTTCTGATTTTCTTGTTGCTCAAGGAGGAACAACGGTTTTAACGGAGGTTCCTGAAATGTTTGGCGCAGAAACCATCCTAATGGAGAGAGCCATTGATAAGGAAGTTTTTCAAAAAACGGTTGAGTTGATCAATGGTTTTAAAGACTATTACCATAAGCATAATCTGCCGGTTTATGAAAACCCCTCGCCCGGGAATAAAGATGGCGGAATTTCTACTCTGGAGGATAAATCTTTGGGCTGTACACAAAAAGGAGGTACAGCCACTGTTGTTGATGTTTTAAAATACGCTGAACCCATTCGTAAGAATGGCCTCAATTTGCTTTCTGCTCCTGGTAATGATTTGGTTGCAGCATCAGCTCTTGGTTTCAGCGGATGCCAGATGGTGCTTTTCACCACAGGCAGGGGAACACCTTTTGGTAGTTTTGTTCCGACAATGAAAATTTCAACCAACTCCAATCTATTCAACAAAAAGAGGAACTGGATTGATTTTAATGCTGGTCAACTATTGGAGGGTAAAACCATGGATCACTTGCTTGATGAGTTCATCAGTTTTGTGGTTGAAGTGGCCAGTGGGAAAAAATTAAAGCACGAGGAAACCGGGTTTAAAGAGATCGCCATTTTTAAAACCGGAGTAACTCTTTAATGACTTATTTGTAACTGTTATATATTGAGAATTCGCAGCGAGTAGATCAAACATGATCTACTCGCTTTTTTGTATGAAACTGTAATTTTGATTGTGAAATATTGTAGATTTTATTATAAAAGTATTTGGTACATATAAAATTTAAAGTATCTTTACACTGTTTTGTATTATATTTTATAACTAAAAAGGAAACAGATGAAACGAGCAATTAGGGAATTTTATGTTCTAAAGGCATATTGTAATCTGGGGCAAGTTTCATCTGACCTCGACAAACAAATTACCAATTATGAAAAAAAGGGTTATTATTGTATCAATGGCTTTGCTGATGTTTTTTCAGCTGACAAGTCAGAATCGGAATTTGAAACTGCATTACGATTTTAAGAGTGTTTCACCTTCAGGCGAAATCCTGGATGTGAGTGGAAATGGGTTTAATGCAGAATTGAAAAACGAAGCATTTTTGGATCATATGGGCGATTACCATATTCTGAACCTAGGGTTCCACAACGGTTATCTCGACATGGGGGAGCAAACCGGGGAGTTGGTGAATTCTTTGAAAGATTTTTCTGTGTCAACTTATGTGTATGTTGATGAGGGTGTTAGTTTGAGCCTTCATGGTAGTTTTATCTTAACATTTTCTAATTCTACGGACATTCGGAGTGAAGGTAATGGATGTTTGTTTTTAAGTGCCCGCGACCAGACATATGCCATAACAAAAACCGACAGTAGAGGCGAACAAGCGGTACGAGTGGGAGAGCCTGTTCAACAGGGTGCCTGGATGCATATTGTATATACTCAAGAAGGTAACCAGGGAAACCTTTTCATAGATGGGAAAATGGTTGCATCTAATACTGTAGATATTTATCCATCAGCAATAGGCAAAACAAAATTCAATTTTATTGGTCGCTCTCCATATAAGGAAGATAATTATTTGAGAGGTCTGTTGGCTGATTTCAGAATTTATGACAAAGCATTAACGGTAAGAGAAATCAATCGGTTGGGACGAGAAACCAAAGGATTGGCAGAGGCTCATGTGGAGTATGCTCAACGTCCCATTAGATTGATTGCTAATGGAAACCCCCTGTTTTCTCATAAATACACAGCCGACCCTGCAGCTCTTGTTCACGATGATGTTTTTTATATTTATGCAGGTCAGGATGTTGGTGACGGAAGAGGTTATAATATGCCAAACTGGGTAGTGTTCTCATCTGAAGATTTAGAAACATGGTACGAACACCCCATTCCATTGCGACCTTCTGACTTTAGCTGGGCTAGAGGTAATTATGCATGGGCAGCCCAGGTTATTGAGCGTGATGGCAAATTCTACTGGTATGTATCAACTCAACATTATACCGGGGCACGTGCTATTGGCGTGGCAGTGTCTGACAGCCCAACCGGTCCGTTTGTGGATGCCATTGGATCGGCTTTGATTACCAATGATATGACGACTCACTGTACAAACATTACCTGGGATGATATAGATCCGACCGTATGGATTGATGATGACGGGCAGGCTTATCTGTTTTGGGGTAACACATGTTGCTACTATGTAAAGCTTAAGGACAATATGATTGAAATGGATGGTGATATTATGACCATTGAAGACCTTCCTCACTTTACTGAAGCACCTTGGATCCATAAGAAGAATGATTGGTACTACCTATCTTATGCTGCATGGTTCCCGGAAAAAACTGCTTATGCAAGAAGTAAAAGCATCAACGGCCCTTGGGAGTACATGGGTATTTTAAACGAAGTAGCCGGAAACAGCAATACAAATCACCAGGCTATTGTTGAATTTAAGGGGCAATGGTATTTTGTCTATCACAATGGTGCATTGCCAACACAGGGTGGAAGCTATTTGCGTTCTGTTTGTATTGATTATTTACATCATAATGAGGATGGGTCCATTCAAAGGGTGATCATGACAACCGAAGGGGTTAGTCCGGTAAGAGATTAATTCTTTTTTGTGCTAAAAATATTCTCAAGGACTTTTCAACGAAAAGTCCTTGAGTTCTTTTATCCATATTGTTCTGTCCTTTTTATGATTTTTTGAAGCTGAGAGGAGTACGGCTGTGGGGTCATTTGTGTCAGCACCCTGAACCGGAGAAATGCCTTCGCTTACAAGAGATCCGGAAAGACGACCATCTGGCGATGCATGCATTACACTGCCGAAATAAACATGACAAGTGGTAGGAAGAAGATTAATGCGATAATCTGCTCCGCGAGGACTGATTTCTCCTTTAACCACATCATGAAACAGTTCAAAAACATCGGTTAGTTGCTCATCGGCATAATCATCATCGTTTCCATATTTTGGTGTTTTATTTAGAAGTATATGGCGAATTTGCTCTTCATTGGTTAAATTGTTTACCAGTGAGTTAAGTAGCTTCACTGGGTCAATATTTCTTTCCTCAAAAAGGTGTTTTCTAAGCGCAGTTAATGAGTCTGTGATTGTTCCCAGCCGAACACCCTGAATGTAATTGGTATTATATCGGGCACCTCCGTTGTTGTAGTCCTTGCCATTTTTTACGCAGTCGTCAGTAATTAATGAGAGGAATGGCGCAGGCATGTGGTTCATAAATATTTCCTCTTTTTTATTGCTGCCGGCAATTTTGATCTTAATAAAATGAAGTAGTTGTTGTTTGAAAGCCATTCGTAATTGGGAATAGCTTTCCAGGTCGGCTAATTCACCTGTCATTGTTTCTTTGTGGATGGATCGTAGCCATTATGAAGTGTAATTTCCAGTATTTTTGGAAGATTAATGTTTCCTGTCATACGGATTTCATTGACTGTTCCAGTTCGGTGTTTTCTGATTCAAAAGATGACGAATGAAGAAGTCTCTTCGTTTGCGTTCCCCATATACTCCGCCAAGTGTGTGTCCTACAGATGGTAATATTACCAGTTCAAATTCTTTATTGGCTTCTATCAGGGCTTTTGCTACTTGCATGGTGGAGGCAGGATCCACATTGTCGTCTATTTCTCCATTAATCAGCATTAAATGTCCCTGGAGTTTATGGGCATTGGTAACATTGGATGATTCCTGGTAATGAGGGCCAATCGGATATCCCATCCATTGTTCGTTCCACCATATTTTATCCATTCGGTTGTCGTGGCAGCCTGATGAAGCTACACCTGCTTTGTAAAACTCAGGATGGAACAGGAGTGCGCCCATGGCACTTTGCCCTCCTGCAGAGGCACCATAGATACCCACCCTTGTGGTATCCATGTATGGATATTTTTCTGCTGCGGCTTTTATCCATAATATCCTGTCGGGAAAGCCTGCGTCTTTCAGATTTTTCCAGCATACATCGTGAAAAGCTTTGGAACGGTTTGAGGTACCCATTCCGTCAATCTGTACAACAATAAAACCGAGTTCAGCCAGACTGCTAAAAGCACCCATGTATGGCGTAAAGCTCTTTTGAACAAAAGAGCTGTGAGGTCCGGCATAAATATACTCTATTATCGGGTAGTCAATTTCGGGATCGAAATTTGACGGACGATAAATGTTCCCCCATATATCGGTTTTTCCATCGCGCCCTTTTGCCACAAAAACTTCAGGAGCAATCCATCCTTCATTTTCCAGATCAGAGATGTCTGCTTGCGCTAGTTTAAGTATAATGTCCCCATTTTCTCCTTCTCGAATTACGCTTATAGGGGGATGTTCGGGTGTTGAGAAGGTGTTTAAAAAGAATTTGTGATTGTGTGAAAAAGATGCCTGGTGGTTCATCTCTTCCGGTGTAAGTTCAGTAAATCCTCTGCCATTAAATCCAATCCGATAGTAATGTATGTTGTATGGGTCTTCATTTTTGTTCCGGCCACTGGCCCGGAACAATATGGTACGGTTTTCTTCATCTACATGTTCAACACTTCTGACTACCCATTCTCCTTTGGTAATTTGGTTTTTTACTCTTCCCTTTTTTGCATCGTAAAGGTAGAGATGGTTCCAGCCATCACGTTCAGATGCCCAAATAATTTCCTCACCATCCTTCGTATCGTGCCGGTAGCGTTTCCCGCTGTAATCGATAAAAGTAGGGCTTGTTTCGTTAATGAGTACCCTTACATTTCCTGTTTGAGCATCAACTTCAACTACTTGATAAGTTTGGTGTCCGCGTTCATTAAATTCAAACGTGAACCCTCTGCTGTCGTACCACCAGGCCGGGTTGGAAAGTGAGTATTGGTGCTCAAAAGACTTGGTTTCAAGGGGGATTGGCAGCTTTTCTTCCACATTGAACAGCGAAGGACGTTTAATGGGAAGCGCGTCGCCGGGTTTTAGATACTCTATTTCATGTAATTTTGGCTGCAACTGATCCGAAGGAGCAGATTCTATAAAGTGAATGTATTGTTTCTCATGTAATCGCACTTTGTTGGTTGCCAGGTAACGTGAGTCTGGCGACCATGAGATGAAAGAAGAGTAAGTGTCACCTTGTGCTCCATCAAAACTGAGTTGGTACTCAGTGTTATCCTGCCTGTTTCGAATATATACGTTGAAGTCTTTAATGAATGCCGTCCAAAGACTATCTGGAGACATAACGGGAGATTGACTCAGTTCATCGGTTGTTTGTCCCCAATGTCCTCTGTTTCCTCTTTGGCGAACCCGTGAGGTCTCCTTTAGTTCATAACTGCTAAGATCGACTTCATAGTTTATATTATTCATCGTAAAAGTAATGGTGTCCAAACCTGCTTTGAAAGAGAGGTTCCTAATAGGCAATGAGTATGGAGATACCCGATTGCTGCCATTTACTTTTTTGATGGCTTCACTTAACTTTTTATGATCGAAAGCCTTGCGAATGTTTTTCTCTTTGGAGTCGGCAAGAAAATATTCAGTACCTTGTTTGGTCTTTAAATCATACCATAAAACTTGCGTGGTGTCAACCCAATCGGAGCCTGATATGGTGTTGTACACCATATCGTTAAATTTAGAAATGGAGTCGGCCTGCTTGTAATATTCAGCAGTGTGCTGAGCAAAAACAGGGAAGGTTAATAATGTGATGAATAACAGTAAAAGGCGGTATAAGTAGCCGAAGAATTTAATTCCAAATGTCATAAAATCGGTTTTAATAACGCAATATAACGATTTTAAGAAATGGTTATGATGGTTTTAGAAAAAGTGCCACTCATTTTTAAAAATGTGACAAGTGAGCGAATTTGATTAGGATTGTTATTTGATATGATAAATGTTATTTGCAATGAGATGTTAATATTTGTGTTATTTGCTTATGTTGTTTATTTTTATAAAGGAAAATCCCGGCGTGTGCATTAATAACGGGCTCTCATCATTCCTTTAGTTTAAATTGATTGTACACAGGCTGCTCATTTTATCGGTTTAATAATGTAATAATAGTTCGTTAATCCTTTTTATTTGCCTAATTATCAATTGTTTATGAGCTTGCTGTAGTATTATACAATCTGCAGATAATAAGAGACTTACTTGCGTCTATTATCTAATAATCTAAAAGTCTAACGATCTATTAATGTAAAGGAGTTTTCTTAAATAATAAATAACAAGCAAATATATCTATGAAGCGAGCATGATTCGTTAATCACATACACGGATGAAAATTTATCATGCGAGTTCCATCCGGCTTTTTTTAAAATAGTCTACGCATGAAAAAAATGATTTTATCAATTAGCTTACTTTTAATGGTAAGCTTTTTGTACTCGCAGAGTGCAAAGCGATTTTATCCTGCGTCAGAGTTAATCTCAGTAGGAGCTTATTATTATCCGGAGCATTGGGACGAGTCGGTTTGGGAACGTGATTTAAAACAGATGGCCAAAATGGGTTTTGAGTTTACCCATTATGGTGAATTTGCCTGGGCTCAGCTGGAGCCTGAAGAAGGAAAATACAATTTTGAATGGCTGGATAGAGCCATTGCTCTGGCAGATAAATATGGGCTTAAAGTGATTCTGTGTACATCTACCGCAACGCCTCCTGTATGGCTGGTGCGGAAATATGCTGAGGTGCTTATAACCCATGAAGACGGAACCCGTATGGATCACGGAGCACGCCAACATGCTTCATTTTCCAGTACTTTCTACAGAGAGTATTCTCAAAAAATGATTGCCGAGCTGGCAAAGCGCTATGGGAATGATGAACGGGTCATCGGCTGGCAGTTGGATAACGAACCACGAATGTCGATAGATTACGGACCCGATGCCCATGAGCGTTTCCGGGTTTGGCTTAAAGAAAAGTACGGTACCATTGAAGCTTTGAATAAAGCCTGGGGCAACGATTTTTGGAGTGGGTTGTACAACGATTTTTCTCAAATTAATATTCCATTACATTCTCAATGGGGCATGAATATACACCAAAGGCTTGACCATACCAGATTTGCCGATTGGGAAACCGCATCGTTTATGGATAAGCAGGCACGAACCATCCGCAAACATATAACACGCGACCAGTGGATTACCACTAATTACATTCCCATGTACGATGTGCGTTACATAGGACAAAGCCGGGAACTGGATTTTGTGACTTATACCCGGTATATGATTTATGGAGAAGGGCTTGGAGTTGGGCGAAAGGGATACAGAATAGGTGAGCCGCTCCGCATTGCCATGGCCAACGATTATTTCAGGCCATTGTCAGAGATTATTGGTGTCATGGAGCTTCAACCAGGGCAGGTGAACTGGGGGCAAATTAATCCGCAACCGCTTCCAGGTGCGGTACGGCTTTGGAACTGGCATGTTTTTGCCGGTGGAAGCAAGTTTACTTGTACGTATCGATTCCGCGCACCTTTATATGGTTATGAGCAATATCATTACGGAATCATGGACTTTGACGGTGTGCGTCCGTCGCCCGGCGGGCTGGAATTTCAACAATTTATTGAAGAGATAAATCTGTTGCGTAAGCACTTTGTCGGTTTGGATGTCCCCGATGAATACCGCAAACGTTATACCGGTGTGTTATTCGATCCCAATAATGCCATTGCCATGGCGCATAATCCTCAAACGACAGAGTGGCATACCGAAAACCATGTGTTGAAATATTACAAAGCTTTAAAGTCTTTTGGAGCTCCTGTTGATTTTGTGCGCGACACCATGGACATTTCGAAATATCCGGTTTTGGTTGTGCCTGCGTATCAGCAAATGTCTCTTGAACTGATTGAAGAACTGACCAATTATGCCAGTAATGGCGGACACCTTGTGATGACCGTCCGTACCGGACACCAGGATCCTTATGGACATTTGTGGGAAGCACCTTATGCCCAGCCAATATATAATTTGATAGGAAGTGAAATTGAGTTCTACGATCTTTTAATGCCACATGCCCCCGATCATGTAAAAATGGATGGAGAATTGCACTCTTGGACAAGTTGGGGAGAGATTCTCAAACCATTCACCGGAACTGAAGCATGGGCAACTTTTGAAGATGATTTTTATGCCGGAAAACCTGCCGTTATCTGGCGGAACCTGGGAAGAGGGACAGTCACTTATGTTGGAGTAGACACTCATGATGGCCAACTGGAGCATAAAGTCCTCACACGAGTTTTTGAGCGTGCAGGTATTAAAACTGAAAGCTACCCGGAAGGAATTATTGTGGAGTATCGTGATAGCTTTGGCATAGCCATGAACTATTCCGATAAAAACTATGCGGTGAAAATACCTTCAGGTTCACAAATTTTGGTTGGACAACCAAATATTGCTCCTGCCGAAGTGGTGGTGTGGAAGATTGAATAAATTAATAAAAAAATCATTAGGTGTTCTGCTTAACAGAACGCCTGATGATTTTTTTATTACTGTTGCTCCAGGATACTTCTGGTATATTCAATCCAATCTTCTTCCAGGAACCTGTCCAGATAAAAATCTGGCTGTATGCCAATTCCGTCTATAGGGTACTCATTTCTTATTGTGCTTCTACTCATAGCATACCATAGCTCAAAGTTCTCATCTGGAGATTTTATACTGTTCATGTTTGCATAATCAAAAGCTCCACCAGTTGGTTCACCAAAAATCTTTACTTTTTGACTTTGCCGGGCTAACACTAAGAAACTCTCATCTGAACTTCCATTGTACCTGTCACAAATTATTCCAATTCTTTTCGGATAAGGCATCACTGTGTCGAATGATGCCGTCATTACTGGATCATTGAAAATCACAAATTCTCCCTGAGTGTTTCTCATTTTTTTTGCCATTTCTAATAGCGATTTATCGCTCCTTTTACCTGCATATTGTTCAAAGAAAATGGTATTTTGTTCAGAGGCATAAAATTCATCGCCATACCAACGCATTGAATTTGTGTAAATAAATGGCAACAAACCTTGGAAAGATGCGTCACTGCCTCCACCACTCCCTCTTATATCAATTATTAAATTAGGAAAGGATGTAAGAAGTAGTTCGTTTTGCTTAATCAGATTGTCAATTTGATCTTTGTATTGGTATTCGAATGAAAAGATTTTTAAATACAGAGTCTTATCGTTCAGAGCTTTTAATTGTGTAGATCTGTTATTTGGTTTTGATGATGTATTATGCTGCCTCCCAAGGCTATGGCTTTTCGCATAAATTCCAATATGCTCTTTTCGGAAAAAGTGGAGCCACTCATTCATAAGTGCTTCACATTCCCGAATGTGTCGTGTTCTCTTAGCACGTCTGCGTAGAGCTTTTGTGTGATTTTTTACCCCATCCAGGTTATTGAATTCAACCAAAGTCCTGTAGCCGGCATCATTTTCCATAAATGTTTCGGTCATCCAATCGAATGTGCTTTTGCAATTGCATTGGTCAGGATTTGTTTTACATTCGGAAAGAAGTAGTAGGGTGAGAGCGAAGGTGATTGGTTTCATAATTATTTAGTTTGGAGTTATAGCATAACAGCACAGCTAAACTATGAAATAATGTTTATTAACCCAACGAGTACCAGAAATATTTTAGCTAATTACTTGTCGCAAATGAATTTGACCTTGCAAAACTTAAGTCTTTTTCGAATAATTAAAACGTTTCTCCGAAAACGTACTATCTGGATCTCTGAAGAATTCATAATTTTGATATTGTATTGTAAAGTTTTTATTGGTGCTTTACTTTTGAGTAACTCTAATCCAACTCGAAATGCAGACCAAAATTCTTCTTAAAAGCATTAAAAGCGCCCACACTACTACCAAGTACGAAAAAGTGATTGGTTATTTGTTTATTGAATTTTCTCCTTTCATGTTTGTATTATTATTAAAAATCCTTTTATGAAAACCTGTCCCATTTGTAACTCCGAAATTGAGCATAATTTTGAAATTTGCTGGAATTGTAACTACAGTTTCACAGAGAAAAAACAGATTGATTTTTTAGATGCAAACGCCGGGAAACGAAATTTGGAATGTTTGCGATGTGGGATTCCTTTGATTTTTGGAGGTAATTATAAGTTCTATGAAGGTACTCGGTTTGGGTTTGTCAGCATATGGACAACTCTGTTTTTGAACCGTGAAAGTTTCGACTTGTATGTATGCCCTAAATGTGGAAAGGTGGAATTTTACACCCCGGTTACTTCAAAACTAACTGATGGCAGTTAAAAGTATAGGTAAGTCATCAGAAGATTATTGGTGTAGCCAGCTTTTTAATTCGCAGCAGATTACCTCTTTTTAACCTTAAAACTCAAAACTATGAACTCATTGATCAAAACCTTTTTAATTGTTACTTTTTTTAATGTAACAATAAATGCCAATCCGGAAAATCCGCTATTGGGAACCTGGAGAATGATTGAAACGGCCAATAGATTCGAATCTGCCATGGCTGATAGCACTTTTAGAACATGGGAATTTAAAAGCGATGGATCATTTTTAGGATTGATGCATACACCATCTGGCCCATTGTTCTTCAATGCAGGGCAGTTCATCCTGGTGGACGACACCACCATGGTCACCATTCATCAGGATTTTTATAAAAGACGGATTCCTGTGGCTAACTACTATAATTTTCACATCCGAAGAGACACCATGCATTTTTATGGTAATGTGATTCAACAGCATCCTGAGAATAAAGCCCTGTACTGGTTTCCAATTAAGGAGAAATGGGTGAGAGGAACTGTAATGCCTTGATTCATTCGTTATGAGCTTGCGTCTTCTTTGCTCGGAACTTTAACTAAAAGTATCTTTTGTCCTTTCTTTTTTTAAAAAAGAGACAGTAGTTTTTAAATATCTGATACATCGTTTGATAATTAATTGCAATTTTTGAAACGTCGTAAAATGTGTTTGCAGAAATCATCTGTTCCTTTGATGAGGAATCTATTAGTTGTTTTGTTTTTTCGCTGTAAACCCAGTCTCTAATTAATTGGAACGTTTTAAATATTACTCAAATGATGATTAAAAGATTTTACTGGTTGTTGCTGGCGGTGTTGTTTTATTCGACAACGAGTTGCCAAACAGAAGAAGGTTTAGTATTACATTATGACTTTAGCAGAACCACCGGTTCTGGTAATGTAGTGCGTGATGCCAGCGGAAATGGTTATTCCGGAGAAGTTCACAATGACGCATTTTTTGAGTCTCTTGGAAGAACAGGTATTCTTAACCTTGGTAGTGAAAATGGGTTTCTTGATATGGGCTCCAAAACCGGAGAGTTGATCAGCAGCCTTGAGGATTTTACTGTTGCTGCTTATTTATATGTTGATGAGTTAATCGACCTTACAGCACACGGTAATTTCTTGTGGAATTTTGGAAACTCAGACAATCTGGCCGTTGAACAAAATGGTTCTATGTTCTTTTCAGCACGAACCACTGGATATACAATCTCTCGTCGACATTGGTCCGGAGAGCAGGGGGCTGCTCGTTCGCTCACATTTCCAAAGGGACAATGGCATCACGTTGCCTATGTTCAAAAGGGCAATATTGGAACTATATATTTAAACGGATCCCGCACTGCCGAGAGTTCTGTAACCATCTTACCTTCAGTGTTGGGGAAGACCACTCATAACTACATCGGAAGATCTTCATATAGAGGGGATGCATTTCTTAGAAATGCAAAAGTGGCGGATTTCAGAGTTTATAATCGCGCATTGAGTAATGAGGAGATGGGACGATTTAGGGATCTTACAGAAAAACTTCAAAAAGCGACCATTGATAAGCAGCTAAAATCTGCTGCACAAACTGCCTTGCCAGGCAGTTTGGCCAATGTAGTAGAAAACCTTGAGTTGCCTTCTGTTGTGGCGCATGGCGTTACAGTAAGATGGAGTTCATCCAGGCCAGATGTTTTATCTGATGAAGGCGAAATAAACCGTCCAGCGCAAGGTTCAAAAGCTGCGTCTGTTACTTTAACAGGATTGTTTACGAAAAATGGGCAATCTCATTCCGAAAAATACACAGTAGTTGTTCAGCCTTGGCTAAGTGAAAGAGCATCTGTTGAGAAGGATATTGAAAATATTGCACTCAAAGGTAACGTAAATAACCTTCGTGCTGATATGGCTTTGCCTGTTAGTGGTATTGAGGGAACGACCATCCGATGGGAGTCATCTCATCGTGAATTTTTATCTGACAATGGCAAGTTAATTAATTTGTCTCCAAATGGCGACGGCGAAAAAATGGTGACTCTTACGGCTCATGTTTCAAAAGGGAGTGAGTCAAAAACCCGTGATTTCGAGGTTTATGTGGCAGAAGATGAAGGGTATGTGGCTTATTTGTTCTCTTATTTTATTGGAAATGGTCCGGGTGAAGAGGCTATTTTCTATTCCATAAGTCATGATGGATATAACTTCAGAGCTCTAAATAACAACCGACCAATTATTGCCGCCGATACCATAAGTGCGCGTGGCGGGGTTCGTGATCCACACATCTTAAGAGCGCCAGATGGATATTTCTACATGGTTGTTACCGATTTGTATGTACCAAATGATGGTTGGTCAGGTAATGATGCCATGGTGTTTTTAAGATCCAGTGATTTGGTTAACTGGACGTATGCAAAAATAAATATTGCAGATAAATTTGAAGAGTTTAGTAATGTTCTTCGGGTTTGGGCTCCTCAAAGTTATTTTGATGAAGAGAAAGGAAAAGTTATGGTATACTGGTCTATGCTTCAGCCGGGAGGATATGACATCATATACTATGCTTATGCAAACGAGGATTTTACCGGATTAGTGACTGTTCCCCAACAATTACTGTATCATCCCGATGAGGTAGCATGTATTGATGGTGATATCGTTTATAAAGACGGAGTTTACCATCTGTTTTTTAAAACAGAGGGTGCGGGAAATGGTATTAAAAAGGCTGTTTCCGATCGTTTAACAGAAGGTTATGTGGTACAAGAGCCATACTTGCAACAAACAAATGATGCTGTAGAAGGATCATGTGTTTATCGTTTAATAAATACCGATACTTATATTTTAATGTATGATGTTTACTCAAGAGGAACATATCAATTTACCAAATCTACTGATTTGGAAAATTTTGAAGTGATCGATCATAAAATATCAATGAATTTTCACCCAAGGCATGGTACTGTTATTCCTATTACTCAGGAGGAATTGAATAACATTATGGCCAGATGGGGGAGGTAATTAGATTGGGTTAATCATGAAGAAAAGCAGAAATGTGCTCAGTCACATTTCTGCTTTTTGTTTTTGTTAATCATTACCTCGGATATTACTATTTGAAGCAATTTTGTCGAAAACGGATTAGATGTTTTAAAGTATCTGATATTTATTTAAACTAAAATTAACAAACTTTGAGTTTGATTGAATTAATACGAGACCTTATGATATTACGTGATGTTTTTTTTAGAGTATTTGTGCTGATTTTTAGCCTTACAATAGCAAATGCTGAGAATAATAACGGTTTAATTTTACATTATTCCTTTAATGGGAATAATGTCAGTGGAAACAGCCTTTACGATGAATCAGGCCAATTCCCGGCAGTACTTTCAAATGATGCTAAAGTTGAACAATTAGGTGATTTCTTTATTCTAAATCTAGGAAGTCAAAATGGATATCTTAATCTGGGGGCTTCCGTTGGAGAGATAATAGGAGAATTGGAAGATTTCACCATCGCAACTTATGTTTTTATAGATGCAGCCGCCGACCTTTCTGCCCATGGCCAGTTTGTTTGGAATTTTGGTAATTCTGATGACATGGCTAACCAACGCAATGGCGCTATGTTTTTCTCTGCCCGAACCACCAGATTTGCAATTTCTGAGGCGCATTGGACAGGCGAACAGTCTGTTAATTATAATTCAGCTTTCCCTCAAAGCACATGGCAACATCTGGTTTATCGCCAGTCAGAAAATACGGGTACAATATTTTTAAATGGAGTGCCTGTTGTGTCTGGTACCGTAACAATTGCTCCATCTGCATTAGGAAACACCACTCATAACTTTATTGGAAAATCAGCATATAGAGGAGACGCATACCTGAGAAATGCCTTACTCTCTGATTTTCGAGTTTATGATTCGGCGTTAACCGAATCTGAAATAATTAATTTAGAATCAAACAGATCCAATTTGCAACAGGCACTAGTATTGCGACAACTCGAAGATGCTGCAAATGAGCTGTTAATTGAAAATATCGATAAAGTTCTTGTCGACCTGACATTGCCTTTGGTAATCGGGAATATTGCGGTGGAGTGGGAATCTTCAGCTCCTCATTTTATTTCTAAAACCGGTGTGGTAACTCGACCCGATATAGGTGATGATCCGGTTGAAGTGGTGCTGACCGCAGTTTTTTCTAAAGAAGGACAATCGTTCTCTTATGATTATGTTGCCACTGTGTATCCGTGGTTGTCCGATCACTCCTCTGTTGAAATGGATGCAGACAACATCAAGTTGGAAGGAAATATTAATAACCTGAGAGCAAATTTAGAGCTTCCTTTTACAGGAACTGAAGGAACAACCATAATCTGGTCGTCCGATCAGCCCGGTTTTTTATCAGACAACGGGATTTTAATAACTCTTTCGCCCAATGGAGTAGGCAAACAACTGGTTAATCTAACCGCTACCATTTCGAAAGGAACCGAGTCAATGGTTCGTAATTTTGAGGTGTTTGTGGCCGAGGATGAAGGTTACGATGCTTATCTCTTTGCTTATTTTCTTGGTAACGGGCCGGGTCAGGAGGCTGTGCATTACGCCATCAGCTATGATGGGTATAATTTTACTGCGCTCAATAACAACGAAGCAGTCATTTCTCCTGATACCATTAGTTCCCGGGGAGGTGTTCGTGACCCGCACATCCTTCGTGCCCCCGATGGAATGTTTTATATGGTTCTTACCGATTTGTATGTTCCCAATGACGGATGGTCTAATCATGCCATGGTTTTTCTTAAATCTGAAAATTTAATTGACTGGACTCACTCTGTTGTCAATATCCCTCAAAATTTTAGTGAGTTCTATGATGTAACAAGAGTATGGGCACCACAGAGTATCTTTGATGAGGAAGAGGAGAAGATTATGGTTTATTTCTCAATGCGACAGCCGGGAGGATACGATATTATTTATTATGCCTATGCCAATGAAGATTTTACAGGATTGGAGTCTTCTCCGCAACAATTATTGTATCATCCGAACGAAGTGGCTTGTATTGATGGCGACATTGTTTATAAAGACGGAGTTTACCATCTGTTTTTCAAAACAGAGGGGGCCGGCAATGGAATTAAAAAGGCTGTCTCAGATCAATTAACTGAAGGGTATGTGGTGCAGGAGCCGTTTTTGCAACAAACCAACGATGCTGTTGAGGGATCCTGTGTATATCGCTTAATTAACACAGATACTTATATTCTAATGTACGATGTATACATGCGGGGAACCTACCAATTCACGAAATCCTATGATCTGGAAAACTTTGAAATAATAGATCACCTGGTTTCGATGGATTTTTATCCTCGGCATGGCACGGTAATTCCTATCACGCAGGCGGAGTTAAATGCGCTAAAGGCAGCTTATGGTGACGAATCCACGACAATACGGGATTTTAATTTTAAGAAACAGAACTTTTCGATTTCCCCAAATCCAGCCAGCGACTATTTATTGATTAATCATCCCGGTTATTTAAATGATGAAAGTGTAATTTCTATTTATAATTTGTCAGGATTGAAAGTGATGGAAGTAGAAGCAGGTTCTGATGAAACAGTTTTAAATGTTTCACATTTAAAACCAGGGTATTATCTGGTTCAGCTATCAAAAAGAAATGTGGTGAGCGAGGTTCAAAAGATTTTGCTGAGATGAATGTTTTGACATAGAGATTGTTTCGATTTATATCGAACAAACTAAATAGATTTTTAGATATTATCCCGATTGTCTCGGGATAATGATATAATCTACAAAATCCTTTAAAATCTAAATTTAAACATCTACTAAGAAAAGATTGGCTGAATTGCCTTGAAACATAACTGTAACGATCCAAAACTAGAAATGAAAACGCATCTCGAGTAATAAGTAATTTTTGCAATGATATAATGATAACTATGAAAACTCTATTTTCACGTTTAAGCATCCTCATTTTTTTTGCTCTGTCAACAAATATAAGCGCAGAGAAACCAAAAGATTGGGAAAATCAACATGTTTTTGACATCAATAAAGAGGAGCCGCGTGCTTCGTTTTATTCGTTTCCATTGCTCAATCAGGCACTTACTTTTAACAGAGAGAAGTCTCCATATTTTAAATTGCTAAATGGAACCTGGAAGTTTAATTGGGTTCCCAAACCCGCGGACCGTCCTCGTGATTTTTTTATGGAAAGCTACGATGTTTCAAGTTGGGATGAAATTGAAGTGCCTTCAAACTGGGAGATTAATGGTTACGGAGTTCCTATATATGTAAGTGCAGGGTTTGGATTTACCAACGATCCGCAACCACCAAAAATTCCGCATGATAACAACCCGGTTGGATCCTATCGCAGAGACTTTGAAATTCCTGATGATTGGTCAAACCGTCAGGTTTTTATTCATATTGGCGCGGTCACTTCGGCTATGTATATTTGGGTAAACGGACAGAAGGTAGGCTATTCTCAGGATTCTAAGCTCCCTGCAGAGTTCGATATTACACCCTATATTCGAACCGGAAGCAATACCCTTGCGCTTGAAGTTTATCGATGGTGTGATGGCTCTTATATTGAAGATCAGGATTTCTGGCGATTGTCTGGTATCGAAAGAGACGTGTACCTTTATTCAACACCAAAATTCAGAATTAGAGACTTCTTTTTTAAAACAGAATTGAAAAATAATTTCCGGGATGCTGAAGTCAAAGTAGAGGTCGACCTTAGAAATCATTTGAAATCAACAGAACGTGGTTCTGTTGAAATCAAACTCATAGATGGTGATCAGGTTGCTCTAAAAACGACCGGGCAGGTAAGATCAAACGGGAATGATGATACACAGATTGTGCTTGAAGGTTTTTTGCAAAACATCAGATTGTGGAATGCTGAAGAACCTGAACTTTATACTCTCGCTGTCACTTTAAAAGACAGAAGAGGCCGTGAACTTGAGTCATTGGCTGTTAAAGTTGGATTCCGTGAAGTGAAAATAGCAGGTGCTCAACTGTTGGTTAACGGGAAAGCGGTGCTTTTAAAGGGTGTAAACCGCCATGACCACGACCCATTTACTGGTCATGTTATATCTGAAGAATCAATGATTCAGGATATTCTTCTGATGAAGCAGAATAACATAAATGCGGTAAGAACTAGCCATTATCCAAATGATACCAGATTTTATGAATTGTGTGATGAATTTGGACTCTACGTGGTAGATGAAGCTAATATCGAATCCCATGGAATGGGATATGGCGAAAGAAGTCTTGCCAAAGACACCACCTGGATGGCTGCACACATCGATCGTACCAGAAGAATGGTCGAACGGGATAAAAATCATGCTTCGGTGATTATATGGTCGCTTGGAAATGAAGCCGGAAACGGACCCAATTTTGAAGCTACATATGATTGGATTAAGGCCAGAGATTTAAGCAGACCGGTTCAGTACGAGCAAGCTGCCACTGGCAGGAATACTGATATTGTTACTCCCATGTACGCAAGAATCGACAGACTCGTAGGCCATGGAACATCTATCCAGGATCGTCCTCTCATCTTGTGTGAATATGCACATGCTATGGGGAACAGTGTTGGAAACCTGCGTGATTATTGGGACGTCATAGAAAAGTATGAAAACCTTCAAGGAGGATTTATTTGGGATTGGGTTGATCAAGGACTGGCAAAATTCAGTGACGACGGAACTCTTTATTGGGCATATGGAGGTGATTTTGGTCCTGAAGGAACGCCTTCAAGCAGCAACTTTTGCATGAATGGTCTGGTAAGACCGGATCGTTCCCCCAATCCATCGCTTCATGAGGTAAAACATGTTTATCAATATGTGAAAATAGAGCCGATACCTTTTACATCTAATCAAATAAGAATTGAAAATAATTATGACTTTATTTCTCTTGATCGTTTTGATTTTCGTTGGGAGGTAAGGTCAAATGGCAAAACAAAATTATCGGGAGTTATTAGTGCGCCTCATATTAAAGCAGGAGAGAAGAGTCAATACGAGCTTCCACTCGAAAGTCTGAACAAAATTCCCGGAGAGGAGTATTTTGTTGTTATCAGAAAGGTTTTAAATCAGGATTGGGGCATTCTGTCAAAAGAACATGAATTGGCAGCGTTTCAGTTGGAAATTCCAAATACTGCTGGCGAGAAATATTACCCTTCTTATGGACCTCTGAGTTTTCAGCGTGCTTCAGGAGAATTGAGGTATAGCGGAGAAGATTTTGCGATTGCATTCAATCAAAATACCGGAGAATTATCTTCATGGATAAGTAACGGGTTGGAGTTAATCGATAACGGACCAAAACCAAACTTTTGGAGGGCTCCCAATGATAATGATTATGGTTATCAGATGCCGCAATTATTGAATATTTGGCGACATGCAGCAGACAGCGCCCGAGTGGTAAGAGTTGAAAGTTCGTCAGTTCAAAACGGAAAGGCCACAGTTACGGTTGAGTATGCACTTAATAGTGATGCAGGAGGTTGTGAGATAACATATACGATATACGGTTCCGGCGATCTCATAGTGCGAATGAATTTTAAGCCGGGGAAAAATGACCTGCCAGTATTACCACGATTGGGAATGATGATGTCATTGCCCGGCCGATTTAATAACCTGACATGGTATGGAAGAGGCCCCTGGGAGAATTACCCTGACCGAAAAACATCCGCTTTCATCGATCTTTATCATAGCACCGTAGCCGATCAGTTGGAATGGTATCCTGCTCCACAGGAGAATGGTTATAAAACCGATGTTCGTTGGTTAAAACTGACCGATGAGGATGGCAATGGCTTTCTTATTGAAGGTGAAGAATTAATAGGTTTCTCCGCTTTGAATTTCACGCCTGAGGACTTTACGCTTCCTGGACGCGGACAAATCCATACCATTGATCTTAATCCCAGAGATGAGGTTTATCTAAATATCGATCATAAAGTGATGGGTGTTGGAGGAGACACCTCCTGGGGAGCACGTCCGCATGCAAATTACTCCATAATGCCGCGCAATTATGAATATCAATTCAGAATAAAGGCCATTGATAGAAGTGATAATTTCAAAACTGGGTTTGATTTTTTGAAATAGAAAACAAAGAGGGGTACATTTATCTGGATTCATCCATATAAAGTGAATTGCATAATGCTTTATAGGAGAGTATTATGCAATTCTTTGTTAATAGTTGTTTTGACTTTTTAGTATTGTTTTTTTATATTTGCTTACGTTCTTTTAATAGCTCTATAGTCTGTTTATTTACAGATGTGAAAACTGGAGTTGGATGCGCAGTTCGCAAAATAACAAGAATATGCTTTTATCTAATATCTAGTATTCTTATCACGAGGTATTCGGAACTAACGATCTATTTATTTTTTGCAAATTTAACTTTAAACTCAAATTATGAAACTTGCTCTAACTCTATTGGGGATGTTGTGCTTCGTTGCTACGTTGCACGCCCAAACAGTAATCGAAAATCCTACCGTTGGGGGTACAAATGTACCTTATGCTAAAATTGAAAGAGTCACACTCACCGACACCGCTACCATTATCGATTTTAATACAGAATTTATCCCTGGCTGGTGGATTCGGGTTAACGACGATAAAACTTTTATTACAGATAGTAGCGGCGGTGATGAGCTCTATGTCAAGGCTGCTGAAGGGCTTATCCTTAATGAGCAGCACTGGACTCCCGAGTCAGGTCTAAATATCTACTCGCTTATTTTCCCTCCATTGGATAAAGACGTGGAAAGTTTTGATTTAATTGGTGAGAGCTGGCGCTTTTTTGATATCCGTATTTGTGTCGATAACAATGATCTGTTGAATTTCCCTGAATGGGCTCGCGGAAACTGGCTTGCTACTGATGGTAGTAATAACTGGAAATATGGGTTTTACAAAGATTGTGTTATCTACGATAACACAATCTGGCGAGATGTTGATTTTGAGGAAGCCGGAGATCAATTAAAGATTTTTCTTAATAAGGACGATAGAAAAATTACTCTTATTGCTCATAATGCGGGTGACGAATTATTGAAAGTTAGGAATGGTCAGGATGACGTGGCTTTGGTCAGCCGTAATCAAACAAGAGTAAGAGGTTACACCATACCAAATAATCTGCCATATAGTGAACCTTTGTTGGATAATGGAATCGCTGTATATCAGGGTTACATAGAAGGTTACCATCCGAAAATGGGAGAAACAGGTGTTCTGTATGTAAATAACTTGTTTACTTCTGAACAGGAGAGTCATATTGTAATGATTAATAAGGATGGGACATTCTCTGTTGAAATACCACTGATGCATCCACAATCTGCATATCTTCGGTTGCTAGATGTTAATGATTTAGTTTTTTTAGAACCGGGCAAAACATTAACGCATTTTATTAGGCTGAGCGAATACACCAATTATCGCCGAAATTACCAAGAGTTTGTAAATCGGAAAAGGCAATCACTCTTTATGGGAGATTTGGCAAGAACCAATTCAGATTTGGCATTAATGAGTCCGATTAATTATGTTGATCACGGTAATATAAGGGACAGAATTCATGAAATGTCTCCCGAAGAGTATTATCAATATTATATGAATGCCATGAATAATGAAATGGCCAATTTGCAAAGGTTAAATCAAACCACTGGTTTATGTGCCAAAGCTTTACAAATTATGAACATGGAGATTCCGATGCGAATTGTTTCAGGTTTACTTGAGTATAATTGGATGAAAGAGTCGGCATACCGGAGAGTGCATGATATCCCCCGTGAGCAGAGAGAAATTGATTTGGAACCGCATTTTTTTACACCAGAAGATTTTGAGTTTTTACAAAATTACGATTTAAACACCCAATTGAGTCTTATTGTAGGATCTTACTCTATTTTTTTAAATAGAGTAGGTTATTACCAAGGTCCTAGTAATGAATCAGAACGAAGAGTAATGGCTTACTTGTTAGATGTTTTGCAAGATGCTAACGTTGCCTTATCTGATGAAGAACTTGTGATGGTTGAAAAACTGATGGCTTGCACTAGCGATGATTGTCTCAATGAGGTTGTTCAGGCCGACTCTATGTTGTGGGAGGAGTTTTATGTTAAAAATGAGGAGCATGTTCAAAAAGCGGTTATGCAATACATTGTGACCAATGAGAGCGAAGATAGAAATAAGGCTATTGAACAATTATTTGGCATTTCAGGGGGGCTGTTCGCAGATTTGATGTTATCTCAACGGCAGAATCAAATGATGAAATCAAGAATGCAGCCAATGTCTGACCAGGATAGAGAATTGGTAGAAAGAGAAATAGAAACCCCCTTTATTCGTGATTACATATTGGCACAAAGTGATCGATTGGCCAAAGAAATTGAAGAAACCATGCTGGCCAATAAATCCAGAACCGGGTATGTCATTAATGAAACTCCGGAGGGAAAAGGAGAAGCATTGTTTGACGCCATCATGGAAAACTATAAAGGGAAATTGGTTTATGTCGATTTCTGGGCTACATGGTGCGGTCCTTGTCGCTCCGGAATGGAAAGAATAAAGCCTCTTAAGGAGGAGCTGGCCGATGAGGACATCGTATTTGTTTATATCACTAATCCTACATCTCCTGTAAGTACATGGGAATTGATGATTCCAGATGTTAAAGGTGAACATTACCGCGTGACGCAGGATGAGTGGAACTATTTCTCAAGCATGTTTAACATCAGCGGAATTCCCCACTACCTTTTGGTTGACAGAGAGGGGAATGTTGTCAGGAATAAGATTTATAAGGACAACGAGGCCTTGAAAACTCTTTTTAATGAATATCTTTAAAAATGGGTTAGTAAGTATCGCTCTAACATTTAATGAAAAACCGGGGACTTCCCCGGTTTTTTGTTTGAATAATGAATACAACTTATACCCCGTTTTGCATCTCAGATTGATGCAAAATTCAAAAGAAGTCACTGAATCCTTTTTGTTATTTATTGAGTGTTGGCAATTTATATTAATTCTTCTCCGCTTATGGGTTTCTATAAACTTTGAGATCCATTTACAGGACTCTTTTGATCTTTCTAAATCCGAAATCCATCCAGTATATCTTTTAGAGCAGGATAACCAATCTCTTGTAAATCATAGTGAACCCGGGTGGTGGGTTGCTTAATTTTAACTATTCTGCTCAGGTCTATCGGGGTTCCAATAATGACGGTGTCACATGGCGTAGCAGCAATGGTTTTCTCCAAATCTTTGATCTGTTCCTTGCCATATCCCATGGCAGGAAGTAATACTCCTACATCCGGATATTGCTCAAAAGTCTTTTTCAACTTGCCTGTGGCATAAGGTCTTGGATCAACAATTTCTGCGGCTCCATATTTTTGGGCTGCTACGGTTCCGGCTCCAATTTTCATTTCTCCATGTGTCAGCGTGGGGCCATCTTCAATAACAAGCACTCTTTTGCCTTCAATTAGTTCCGGATGGTCAGATTTAATGGGCGAAGCGCCATCCACAATCTGTGCCTTTGGATTCACTTTTCTGATGTTTCGGCGGACTGTCTCTATATCGTCTCGATTGGCGCTGTCTATTTTGTTGATTACAACCACATCCGCCATGCGAAGGTTGACTTCTCCGGGATAGTATGACAACTCATGTCCCGGCCGGTGCGGGTCGGCCACGGTTACCATCAGGTCGGGTTTGAAAAAAGGAAAGTCGTTATTGCCTCCGTCCCACAGAATGACATCACATCCATCCGGGTCGTTTTCGGCATCTTTCAAAATGGCTCCATAATCAACGCCTGAATAAATCACATTGCCTCTTACAACATGAGGTTCGTACTCTTCCATTTCTTCAATGGTGCAATAGTGTTTTTCAAGGTCGGAGAGATTTGCAAACCGCTGAACTTTCTGCTTCGTAAGGTCGCCATAGGGCATGGGATGACGAACAGCCACCACTTTCAATCCTTTTTCCATGAGATACTCAATGATACGCCTTGATGTCTGGCTTTTTCCGCAACCTGTACGCGTAGCACAAACCGCGATTACCGGCTTGTTGCTTTTTATCATGGTGTCGTTTGGTCCAAGGAGCATAAATGCAGCTCCGGCGGCATTTACTATGGCAGAGGTGCTCATCACTTTATTATACGAAATGTCGCTGTATGAAAATACGGCGATATCCACCTTCATCTCCTTTATTAGTTTGGGAAGCTCATCTTCCGGGAATATCGGTATGCCTTCGGGATAAAGATTCCCTGCCAAATCCCCCGGATATTTTCTTCCATCAATATCAGGAATTTGAGCAGCTGTAAAAGCCACCACTTCATAGTCTTTGTTGTCCCGAAAGAAGGTGTTGAAATTATGAAAGTCTCTTCCGGCAGCGCCTATTATTATAACTCTTTTACCCATACAACTTATTGTTTGATTAAAGAACATTGAGATGTGATTTCGTTTATTTCCATTAAAATAAATATAGCTATTTTTTTGTTATGGAATGAATTGCTTTTGTCATGCCAAAAACTGTTAAATAACAGTTTTTGGTATTGTTTATGTTAGAGGTTAATTTCTTATATTACAAAATGGTATTGATTATTCTCCACCTGGAGAATTTAAAACATAATGCAGAGGCTTCATGAACTATTTGGCACATCTTTATTTATCCGGATCTGAGCCGGGAGTTAAGGTTGGCAACTTTATCGGCGATTATGTCAAGGGTAAACGTTACCAGCGATACCCTCCTGCCATACAGAAGGGGATCTTATTGCATCGCCAGATAGATTCTTTTACCGACAAACATCCGCAATTAAGGGAAGGTGCGAAAGTTTTTAAGCCGGAATACGGAAGATATTCCGGTGTTGTAATGGATGTTGTTTATGATCATTTCCTGGCTGCCAATTGGTCGCGGTACTCAGATGTTTCTTTAAGGAGATTCGTGAGCGAATCTCATAAAATCTTAATGAGACACTATTTCTCCCTCCCCGGTGTGGTAAAGCAGTTTTTGCCATTTCTCATTCGCAGTCGGCGAATGGAGCAGTATCAATATATGGAAGGCGTTGAGAAGACCCTGCGGGTAATGGCGGGTCATTCCTCTTTGCCTGATCACAGCAGATGGGGTGTGATACAATTAAATACTTTTTACACTGAACTTCAGGAATCGTTTTTTCAGGTTTTTTCAGATGCCATGGTGATGGCTGATGAATATCTTAACGTCAATTCGGTAAACCATTGCGCCTGAATTGAATTCATCCCGGCCAAACCGCTTTTACAAAGCGGTCTTTCCCCAATAAATCTGTTATAACCATGGCTTTTTTGTAGTTTTTTGCATCAAGAAGTTGGCAAACTTCCTTCCCAAACATTTCGTTTATCTCAAAATAGATATAGCCACCCGGCAATAGCGCTTTGGTACCAAGTGTAGCGATGGCATCATAAAAAACCAGCGGTTCTGTATCTTCCACAAAAAGAGCCAAATGAGGCTCGTAGTTTAATACATTCTCATCCATTACCTTTTTCTCACTGATGGTCACATATGGAGGGTTGCTTACCAGCAGATCATACTTTCGCTGAATATTTGGAGATGCAAGTACATCGATTTTTGAGAAGATGATTTCAACATGATTCAGTTCCGCGTTCTCTTTAGCAAGAGATATGGCATCATCGGATACATCCCAGGTTTCTACATTCGCTTTCGGCCATTGTTTTTTTAGCGAAATTGGAATGCAGCCCGTCCCGGTTCCAACATCCAGGATGTTGGAAATCTGATCGGAAAAGTCGTTTGTAATCAGATACACCAACTCCTCCGTTTCAGGGCGGGGAATGAGGGCTCTTTTGTCTGTTTTAAAGATGAGCCCCATGAACTCTGTCTGCCCGGTTATATGTTGTATGGGCTCCTGCTTCTGCAATCGTACGATTGCAGAATTTAAAAAATCAATTTCCTTATCGGTCAATTGCTCTTCCTTGCAAGTAAGGAATTCGGTATACGAATATCCTCTGAGGCAATTCATCAACAGGAATCCAAACTGACGTATTTCGTTCTGGTTGGTAATCCCATTTAGTTTATCTTGAAGAAGGGAGATATACTCATTAACTGTTTGCATCTTTTTAGCATTGCGGGAGGTGGTTATAATTAAAATGTTTATTTTAAACCTGGAACTCCGGTTTACGTTGTAAAAATAAACATTATCTTAGCAACAAGTACTTTTTTATTAAAACATCCATGCAGGACAATCAACTTAAAACCGATCGCAAATATATGCGCCGATGCCTTGAATTGGCTATTCAGGCAGAGGGATTTACTTATCCAAATCCCTTGGTTGGAAGCGTTGTTATGCACAATGGAAAAATAATTGGAGAAGGCTTTCATCAGAAAGCGGGAAATGCACACGCCGAGGTAAATGCCATTGATGCCGTTAAGGAAAAATCACTACTGTCGCAATCGGTGCTGTATGTAAATCTTGAACCATGCGCACATTTTGGGAAAACGCCCCCATGTGCATTACTGATTAAGCAGCACAAAATTCCACGGGTCGTTATTGGATGTGTTGACACCTTCTCACAGGTTGCCGGCAAGGGGATAAAAATTTTAAGGGATGCCGGCATTGAAGTGGTAACCGGTGTTTTGGAAAAGGAGAGCAGGGAATTGAACCGCCGATTTTTTACTTTCCATGAGCAGAAACGCCCTTATGTAATCCTTAAATGGGCTGAAACCCGCGACGGTTTTCTTGATATTGACCGTGAGGTGGTAAAAGACAATCGACCGAACTGGATTACCAATGAACATGCCCGTCGCATGGTTCATCTATGGCGCAGTCGAGAGCAGTCCATTATGGTTGGATCCATAACGGCTCTCAAGGACAATCCATCTTTAACTGTCCGTGATTGGTCGGGTCGGCACCCGCTGCGAGTGGTGATTGATCGGGGGAACAAACTTCCTGAATATCTGTCTCTTTTTGATGGGACAGCGCCAACGCTCTGGTTTACCGGAAAAGAGACAAACGATGGCAGGAATGCAGAAAACATCGTTTTGCCTAAGGATAAAGTTCCCATCATTGAAGTTTTAGATGAACTTTACAAACTTGATATACAATCAGTTATTATTGAAGGGGGGGCTCAGTTACTAAATGCCTTTATAGAGATGGGGTTGTGGGACGAAGCTCGCGTTTTTGTGGGAAACAGATGGTTTCAGCGCGGGATTAAAGCACCACGTATAAACGTGGTGCCGCTTATGCACGAACGGTTCAACGAGAGCGATTTGTTCGTTTACAGAAACAAGATACTTATTTAGATGGAAACTTTTCAGGACATAATCAACATCATTAATCCATTGGTTTTGGTGGTATATGTTATCACCATTCTCATTGTTGTGGTGTTTACTGTACTTGAAAACCGCAGTCCCCTTAAAACCATATCATGGGTTTTGGTGTTAATTTTTCTTCCTGTCATCGGGTTCATTTTCTTTATTTTTTTCGGACAAAATTTCCGAAAAGAGAAAATCATAGCCAGAAAAGGTTTGCGAAATCACGATCTGCTATCCAATCTTGCTCATGCACAAATCCATAGACTTTCGGAGGGAGAGATGTTTGATAACCAGGCGGTAGAGCAGAACCGAAATCTTATTACACTGCTTTTAAACAACAGCAATGCTGTTGTTACTGTTGGTAACAGCATTAAAATACTTCAAAACGGGCGAGCCACATTTTCTGAAATCATTGAATCACTCCAAAAGGCAAAACAATTCATTCATCTTGAATATTACATTTTTGCGGATGATAAGATTGGAGGAAGAATAAAGAACATTCTCAAACGTAAAGCCTCAGAAGGGGTCGAAGTTAGACTTATCGTGGATGATGTGGGGAGTTGGGAATTAAAGAAACCTTTTTTTGATGAGATGTGGAAGGCAGGTGTTCAGGCATACTCATTTTTACAGGTGCGATTTCCAAATCTTACAAGTAAGGTGAACTACCGCAACCACCGAAAGATTATTGTTATCGATGGTGAGGTTGGGTTTATTGGTGGCCTCAATATTGCCGACCGTTATTTAGATGGAAATGAGGAGGTAGGATTATGGAGAGATACCCATCTGAAAATAGAAGGCGATGCTGTAAAAACCCTCCAGACGGTATTTTTAACCGATTGGTATTTTGTCAGTCAAACCGAGTTGAATGATCGGAAATATTTTCCAACCAAAGAGCCATTGGGACAAACAATGGTTCAGGTTGTTGCCAGTGGTCCTGATTCCGATTGGCCCGGCATTATGATGGGGATTTTCCATGCCATTGCCTCGGCTCGTAAGTATGTTTACATCGCCACCCCCTATTTTATGCCTAGTGAAAGCGTTCTGTTGGCACTTAAAACTGCCGCATTAGGAGGAGTAGATGTCAGAATCATCATCCCTGAAAGAAGTGATGCTTTTGTTACTTTGCTCTCTTCACGATCCTTTATCAGGGAGATGCAGGAGGCTGAGGTAAAATTCTACTTTTATCGGGAAGGCTTTTTACACTCCAAAGTAATGGTGGTGGATGATACCATCGCAATTATAGGATCAGCAAACATGGATTTTAGGAGTTTTGAGCAGAACTTTGAAATAACTGCTTTTATTTTTGATGAAGAATCGGCTGTTGAACTACGTGAGACTTTTATGGACGATATTCGTGCAAGTCGGCTCGTTGATCCGGATGAGTGGAGTAACCGACCACTCATTGAAAAAACCAAAGAATCCTTTGCTCGGCTAATGAGTCCTCTGCTATAGTTTTATCTGGTCAGGATGCCCAATTGTCTTTAATGAGTATAAAATATTCTCCTAATTATGTGAATTTATGCATCTTGACTTTTTTTTTAGCGTAAAAATATTTAAAATTACATTCATGTTTGTTAAATCGCCTGTTTAGCGGTGGTCGACAAACGAGTAGTTGCTGCCTCATAATTGGTTATGGTAAACGAAAGATCCCTGTTAGAACATCCCTTTTTGATGGGTTTTTTGTCGAATGAGGGGCCGCATAACAGTTGCCTGGTCTGAGAAATTCACTATTTCCAATTAGAAAAGCAGCGATTCATCAAAAAATTTTGAGTAAAACAGAAATTAATGTTTTCTTTCAGAGTTATTCTAAAAGCAAAAGATATATTACACATGGGGCGGTGTTTGAGTTATATAACAGGGTTACTTCTATTTTTGGGAAGTGTGGGCAACATTGAAGCCCAAACCCCATCGGCAGAATTGCTTGATGATGTGATAGAAGTGTGTGAAACGGGAGAGTTTCAGATTCGAATTCGATTTACCGGCGTAGAGCCTTTCAATGCCTGGATTGAATTTTCCGATGCTGATGAGGAGTCAGAGTGGAATGGAGAAAGAGGTCCGGCTCATGGCAATGTTGACGCAGGTCCTCCTCGAAGACTCGTGGGTGGGATTTATGATGACAATTCCAACATGAGCAATGGTATATATACTTATAATACAACCTTTGCCGAGGGGTGGTTGAACAGAACTCGTGAAGTAAAGATCAATATTGTTGAGTTTTTCCATGGAGAAGTGAATGGAGACTGGATCATTGGTCAGGGAGAATCGCAAAATATTATTGGAGAACTGTTGGTAATATCCCACCAAAGACCTGCTCCTTTTGCTGGTGACCCTATTGACCAATGTGGCTACTCCACAGCTTTGAATGCACAACCAGATCCTGTCAGCACATCTTATTGGTGGGAGCTTGTTGATGGCGCATCTTTTGGAGAGAATAATTCTGATTTTGCAAATCCCAATGCACTGTTTACTGTAGAAACAGAGGGAACTTATGATCTTAAATTTCTTCAGGAAAACGGGGCATGTACCCCGGTTGAAAGTGAAGTTCAGGTCATTTTAAAGGGTTCACCATCTGGAGAAATACGAACAAATTCAGAAGTTTGTGGCAGAGGAGATGCTGAGGTTGAAATAGAACTGCTTCAGGGTTACGGGCCGATGGAGTTCATCTATCAATTAAATGGAGAGAACTTTATACACACCGGAGACCCCGGCAATAGTTATTTGTTTCCGCATGAGAGCGTATCGGGGAAAGCTGAGTTTCAATTGATATCCATTGAGGATGTTAATGGTTGTTTTGCCGCGGAGTCTCAATTGCTAGGTGAAGCAGTCGTTGCTGAATTGACCCCGCAATTAAGTGCGGGGGAAGACGAAATTGTTTGCGGAACAACTTTTTCATTGAATGCCTGGGGAGAGCCAGGAGACGGAGCCTGGACATCACAATCTGCATTTGCTACCTTTTCTGATCCCGATTCAGGAAATAGTCAGGTGGAAGTATCTCAATATGGAGACTTTGTTTTTACCTGGAGCATGGATAATGAGGGATGCGAAGCATCGGATCAGATTACTATCCGTTTTGTTGAGTTCCCTGATCTTATAGCACAACTTGCCGAAGATCGTATATGTGAAGGCGATGAAACCACCTTAACCTTCAATGCCCAGGGCAGCGGGCCATGGACTGTCAGATTAAATGATGATGACATCTCTTTTGGTACAGCAGTATTTAACCAGTCACTTTCTCCGGAACAAACCAAAAATTACCATTTGCATAGCATCATCGACACTTATGGATGTGAAACCACATTCGATGATCTTGTTTTTTCAGTAAGCGTTGATGAGATGCCTTCCCCATATGCCGGTAACGATCGCGAAATCTGTGGAGAGTCAATTCAAATGTCTGCAGTACCTTCCATCGGAAGCGGAACGTGGAGTGGGAGCGGATCTTTTAATTATGCAGCTGATCCTACAACTGTGTTCTATCCCGATCCATTTCACGAATTGGCCGCTCATACTTTAAGGTGGACTGAAGTAAACGGAGTTTGCACTGCCTACGATGAGATTTCTGTTACTTTTTATCATGAGGTGGAACCAATGGATGTTGATGCCGGAGAAGATATTGAAGCGTACCATCAATTCACCATCAATCTCAATGCCATGACTCCTCCTGTTGGTGTTGGTACCTGGGAAATATTGAGTGGTGAAGGGAGTTTGCTGAATTCTAATGATCCCAAGTCCGAGATATCCGGTTTGACCTTTGGCTCGGTTGCATTAAGATGGACGGTTAAGAACGGTATTTGTCCGGAAATCTCGGATGACTTAAGCATTGAGGTAAAAGGATTAATACATCCAACAGGGTTTTCTCCCAACGAAATTCCGGATGGGTTTAATGACAGATTTGTCATTAAAGGCGCCACACATATATCTAACAACCGTTTAATGGTTTTTAACCAGACAGGTGAGATTGTTTATCAAAAGCAAAACTATGGTGGCGACGATGAAGATTACGACGACCCCAAATGGTGGGATGGACGAGACTCCAGTGGCAATCCGGTACCTGAAGGAACCTACTATTTCGTCTTTACAGGTGATGGAATAGATCCGGTAAAAGATTATTTGGTCATAAAACGATAACTAAGTATATGCTATGATGAGGTGGTTATTGATTATACTAATGTTTATGATGGTTGCATCAGAGATGAATGCGCAACAGAAATTGTTCATGAGCCATTATATGCATAACCAATTTGCCATAAACCCTGCTTTTGCCGGTTCGAGGGAGGTACTTACTGCTTTCGGAGGTTATCGTCAGCAATGGACTGGTGCACCACGTGCACCATACGCTCAATATTTTACAGCTCATGCCCCATTGAAAAACGAAAATGTTGCTCTGGGGCTTTCGCTTTATAACGAGCAGTTTCCTGTTGTACGTAATTCAGGATTTGCATTTGCATACGCTTATCGGGTTCGAATGACCAATGGCAGTCGTCTTTCATTCAGTCTTAGCGGAGGGATGGAGTTTTCCAGTGCCAGTTGGGATAACGTCTCACTTCTTCAACCCGATGATCCGGTTTTTGGATATAATGAAACGGCATCCGAACCTCAGTTGAGGTTTGGAGTTGCATGGTATAGCAGTAACTATTTTGTAGGGTTTTCAATCGCCGATCTGTTTTATAAAAATATGTTCGATGAGGATTCTCCTTTTTTCGAGCCCGGAAAATCTGATTACCTGATCACAGCAGGGTATCTTTATGATGTAAGCCAGACTCTGTCATTACAACCCTCTGCACTTTTAAGATATAACCCCGATTTATCAACTACATTAGATGTTTCGGGAACGGTTATCTTGCATAATTTAATTTGGGCCGGGGTTACATACCGCAGCAATAATGAATTGATAGGGTTATTGGGGTGGCAGGTCACTCCACAGTTACGGTTGGCTTATAGTTATGACTATCCAACAGGGGATTTAAGCAACCTAAACAGTGGCAGTCATGAAGTTTCTTTACAATTTGATTTTGGTTATCGCATTGCAACAGTTAGTCCTAAGTTCTTTTAATATCAAACCATGACCAACGATAATAAATATAGTTTTAGCCTAAAGTGTGAGTTTTATTTTAAAATAAAACTTGCGGGTTTCTTTATGTTTATTCTCTTTACAATCATCCCCGCTTCAGGGCAGGAGCTAAAGGTTGAAAGTCTTAAGATTAATTCTGTATCTTCCGGAGAAATGGCTCCTTTCGTTCATGACTCTGTAATCTATTTTGTGTCAAATCGCAAAAGCACCATATTTATTAATGTTTTTAATCAGGACAACGAACATTTATACCGACTTTACAAAGCTCCATTGTTGCCCGGAGGGCGCATAGGGCGTGTAACGCCTTTTGAAGGTCTGGCTGGGAGTTTGCTCACTACAGGGCCAGTTACCATCTCTCCCGATGGGGAATTTATGCTCGCTACTCTCAATAAGTCAAGTTCTTTAAGGGAAGCACGATCCCGCTCGGGCTACAATCAACTGGGACTTTTCAGGCTTGAACGACAGGCCTCAGGCTGGGAAAATCCTGTTCCTCTGCCATTGAATATTGAAGGCTATTCGGTAGGACAACCATCGCTGTCGCCCGATGGACGTCAACTCTATTTTGTCTCTAACAAATCTGGCGGATACGGCGAAACAGACATTTACCGGAGTGTTCTTTCCGAAAATGGCTGGAGCACACCTGAAAATTTGGGCGGAGTTATTAATACTCCGGGACGTGAACTTTTCCCGTTCTTTCATCCATCCGGGAAGCTTTATTTTTCATCTGACGGCCATGGAGGATATGGAGGTTTGGATATTTTCTATTCGATCTATGAAAATGGAACCTGGAGTGAACCAATTGCTCTGGAATCTCCGATTAATTCGCCATATGATGATTTTAGTTGTTTCATCTTTAATGATGAAACAGTAGGCTTTTTCGCATCCAATAGGGATGGAATAGATAATATATACAGATTTGAATATGAGTTGGTGTTTTGTGAACGAGCATTAGAAGTTGTTGACGACAACTTCTGTTTTACTCTGTTCGAAGACAGCGGTCTTGATTCTGACACCATTCCACTGGCTTTTAAATGGACAATCAGTGATGGCACAGAAGCAATGGGAGCTGAAGTTGACCATTGCTTTCCCGGTCCAGGCAGATATGAGATTTACCTCAATGTGATAGATTCCATAACAGGCGAGGAGCAATACTCTGTTGCCAATTACGTGCTTGATCTGGAGTTAACAAAACAGGTTTGGTTTGAAATACCTGAAACTATTAAGGTAAATGAACCGTTAAACGTAATAGCGCAACTAAATGGATATGGAGAGGTAGGTCATGTTGAATATTTTTGGGATTTTGGAGATGATCAAAGACTCAGAGGAGAATCAGTTCAACATGTTTTTACCAGAAGTGGGACATATCGTATACGTTGTGAAGCATACTGGGGTGATAATAAAGTTTGTTCTTACCGGACAATAGTGGTTGAATAAAGGAAATTGTAGGATAATATGATGAATTTAAAATCGATTTTTATTTTCTTTTTGTTTGTCTGTCTTATTAAGGGAAACACCTTTGCGCAGCCTGTCCCGGCTTTAGATGAAAATATACCGGCTTTGGTTACTTTTGGTAAGGACGGAGATACCGCTTGGGGCGATGACGACTTTATTCAGGTAATATTTTTCTCAATACCTGAGACCTTCCAGGATCCGATATTTATAAGGGTTTATGATCCGGATGTTGGAGGTTATCTGGATGAACAAAAAGGGGAATGGAATACCCGCACTAATTTTGCTGTATATGGTGGTCAGGGTGCATGTTCTGATGAAGATGCACGAAGAATTCGTCGGGATGGAAATTTCAGAAGTGGTACTATGCTTGCTTCCAGAACCTTCGGCAATGATGGTCGTTGGGATGGTCGATGGTTTACCTTTGGACCATTTAACCCGAGTGAAGGAGAGCTACTGCCGGAGTATGGAGGGAATATATTCAAACTGGTGGTTGAAGGATTGGAAGGTGATGATGGAAATCTATACCGACTGTTTTTGAGTACCAGTCCAAATGAAAACAGACCCATTGAAGGTGCATTTGCATTCTACTTTAAATATAAATTCCGTCTGCATGATGATGCCAGAGAGGTGTCTCATATCTATCCCTATATTGACGATAGGGTGGTTGCAATTAAACAAAGTAATTTTGACTGGGATGATGATGGCATCATTCGCATCATTTCCCCCAGTAAAAATGGAGAGTTAATGGCTGTTTCCGGCGATGATGAATGGGCAACCAGTACTCATCAGATAACCGAAGATGATATAAACAGCTCCTTGGACATTCAAATGATCAAGGATCCTAACCGGAATATGAGGAACAATAATGTGGTTATTTACCTGGAAAACCAGTATGGAGAACTCATGCCGTTCTACAGTATCCCCATTGGAGGTATTCCGAGATATAAGTACAGCATAGGTATAAAACCAAAAGCACCTGCACGATGAAGTTTGAAAAGAAAATTTGCTGTCTGATCTGTTTAGGGTTGTTGGTGTTTTCATCCCTAGAAGCGCAAACCTTTCAGTTTCGGAACTATGACTCCAATATGGGGCTTCCCCAGAACTTTGTCTATGCATTGGAGCAGGGACATGATGGTTTTTTGTGGATCGGTACAGGTGAAGGTTTGGTTAAATATGATGGTCTCAGATTTAGATCATTCACAACAGCTGATTCTTTGGCCGGGGATTTTGTTATGTCCCTTAAAGTGGCCCGTGACGGAAAACTATGGATCGGACACAACAATGGAGATGTAAGTGTCTTTAATGACAACAGGTTTACACCCATTGTTCTGGAAGAAACGTCAAGCCCTGTCAGAGATATAACCGAAGACAGGGATGGTCACATCTGGGTAGTGGTTCAAAACAGTGGTTTTGCGCGTATTGATCGCTACAACAATGTTACCACTTGGTTTGAAACCGGGAGTTTGGGTTTCACCTTGTTTTATTCCATTCATCCTCTGGGAAATAATCAGGTTCTATTAGGAACTTCTGAGGGACTCATGAAATTAACTCTTTCAGGAGACGGAAAGATCGAAAGTCTTGAGCGTTACTCAGAAATACCCATGACAACCATCACTTCAATAACTCCGCGCAAAGGTATTCAGGATCAATTCTGGATTACAACTGAAGACGAAGGTTTTTACAGTTTTGCTCTAAAGGAGGGCCAAGCTTCTCACATTATTGACAACAGTTTGTGCTTAACATTCAACCTGGAGTGGGAAAATATTCAGGCCATTGAGGAAGAAGAAGAGGGACATTTGCTCTTGGCAACATGGGGAAACGGCGTCATAAAGCTCTTTTTTGATCCTGTATCACAAGAGTTTACCGAGTCTTTTACCTTCTCTACCGTGAATGGGATGAACAACAATTTCATCCGCGACATACTTGCCGATTATGAGGGGAACTATTGGTTCGCAACTTATGGGGGTGGAGTAGCTTCTCTTGTGGATGAGAGTATGGTTTTCTATGATCTTGATGAGATTGGTTTCCAGAATAATAAAGTAATTTCCGTTTTTCAACAAAACAATGAATTGTGGATCGGTTTGGAGAATGGATTGATCATCGCAGATCCATTCTGTTTTACTGATTTTGAATTTTATGATGATGAGTTAGGCATACCCAGGGATAATGTTACTGCTTTTTACAGGGATGATGAGGGAACTATGTGGGTTGCCACAGGTGGTAGCGGGCTCTACTACCGTCGCGACGGGGAGTTTCGGTTTTCCCGATATCATTTCACTCGCAGTAGGATGGGGAATATGATCAATGACATCACCGGATCAAATGGGGTTCTTCACCTTGCAACCATTGGCGGGTATTATCAGCTTGACATTGAATCGGGTAGCAGCCAGCATCTCACTACAGAGAATGGATTACCACATAACAATGTGAATTTTGTTTTCCTCGATCGTGATGGGTTTCTTTGGATGGGGCTTCGCAACAGCGGGGTGTCACGAATCGTCAACAACAGCATTGAGATCCACAGAATCACAGATACGCCGTTGGATGTTTTTGATATGACACAGGATCATGAAGGAAACATATGGCTGGCTACTCAGGGACGAGGTGTGTTGCAATACTCTGAGGATTCGCTTCGCTTTATTGATATGACATCTGGTTTGGCTCGTAATTTTTGCTACAATGTTGTAATTGACACATCTAACCGTTTATGGGTTACACATTTTCCGGGTTTGAGTAGTATTGACTTAAATACTGGAGAGATAAGGAGATTTGATTACGAGCAAAATCTTGGTGCAGATTTTTATCATGCAATGGTTGATGAAAACCAAACCATCTGGTTTGGTTCAACACAAGGAGCCATCAACTATTTTCCTGATAAAGATGTCATAAATAAGATGCCTCCAATGCTAAACTTTACCTCTGTCAGAGTTTCAGGACAAGAGTTTGGTTCTGTAAGAGAATTGAATCTTCCATATGCTTATGGTGACAGATATCGTTTCCGTTTTGATTTTATTGGAATCAGCTTTAAGGATCCCCTGGGTGTGACTTATCAATACAGACTTTTACGCAGAGGGGAGTCATCTACTCCTGAGTGGGTTGATTTAGGCAGCACAAGTTTCAGGGAATACGAATATTTGCCGGATGGTAGTTATACCCTTCAAATAAGAGCTTTTAATGCCGATGGGGTATATAATGAAGAACCTTTAACAATTCAGATCGTTATTGCCAGTCCTTTTTGGAAAAAAGGTTGGTTCTATCTTGTTTTGATATCTGTTCTATCTTACGTGGTTTATCTCATTATTGTTTTCAGAGAGAGAAAACTACGCAAGCAGAAGGAAGCTCTACAGCGGGAAGTTGACTCCCAAACAGTGATTCTTCGTTTGCAAAAGGCCGAAATTGAGCGGAAAAACCGGGACATTACCGACAGCATTAATTATGCTAAACGCATACAGTCGTCCATATTACCGCCACCTGAGGTCATCGAAAATCAGTTCAGAGAATCTTTCATATTCTTTGCACCACGAGATATTGTGAGCGGTGATTTTTATTGGTTCCACCCACTCAACGGTAAGTTTTTGATTTGCGCTGCCGACTGTACTGGTCATGGGGTTCCGGGAGCTTTTATGTCAATGATTGGAACGACTCTGTTAAATGATATTGTAAAGAGGAAAGAGGTTAAGAGTCCTGCTGATATTCTTAGTCGACTGGATATCGAAATTAAAATACTTCTCCAAAAGAACGATAAGGATAATACACGGGATGGAATGGATATCTCAATTGTTGAAGTAGATCCTAAAAACGGGACAATACGTTTGGCATCAGCCAAACGTCCGGTCTATATTTTTATCAACGGAGAACTCAATATTTATAAGGGTATTCGTCGCAGCATCGGGGATTTGATGATGGAGGATGACTCCGAGTTTGTAGATATTGAATACCAAACCAAAGAGGGTGATACATTTTATATGTTTTCTGATGGTTTTACAGATCAGTTTGGTGGGCCTAAAGGAAAAAAGTATATGACATCCAGAGCCAAAGATTTGCTGGTTGAAATCAAAGATAAACCTATGAGAGAACAGCTTGGAATAATCCGAAATGAGTTCTTTAACTGGAAAGGTGATGAAGAACAGGTAGACGACGTGGTATTCGTGGGGGTCAGGTTATAGTTCTTTGCAGTACAATATGGCATTACAAAAGCATGGATTGCCGCAAACAGGGCACTTAAATTGCTTTGAAATGCTCTCTTGCAACCAGTAATTCTTAAGAATTCCGAGGCTACGAAAGCCTTCTTTTCTAAAAATGTGGTGCATGGGGCTTTCCTTGAAGTGCCATGCGGTGCCAATTACAGAGTTTGGGTTCATCTCCTTGATCTCTTCCAAAGCATTGCAGAAAAGGGCATGACCCACGCCCATGTTCCGGAATTTTTGATCTACCACTTCTGCCTGTAGAACAACTGTAGGCACAGAAGGTATTCGAAGCCCATCTTTTGCAATTCGTTCAATAAGTTGATCATTGTCGCTAAGGGTTATCATCCTGATCAGCATTGTTCCTGCCATCACACCACTCAGATAAGCAGATATCATGAACCTGTGTGGAAGGTTCATGGAATAGCTGTATAGATCATCTTTCGTGATGAAATCATTGCCAAATCCTTCGGTAAGCATTTCTAACGCATTGAGAATATCTTCCTCAGTGTGGTTAAATAGTTTTATGGATATGTTGTTGATTGGCATGGCTTTAACAATGCATGTTTATCAAATGTAAATATTTTGATGCTGTTTTTTTCAAAATATTTGTTTTATTTGCACTTAGAAAGTTTGATTCACCTTATTTATTGGCTTGTAATCAATAAATGTTTTACTGTAAATCTTGACCCATGATTATATTTCTGCGTATACATCATCTGGAGCTTCTTCTACGATTAGCTAAAAACGGCTGCTTCTTTTTTTTACTTATATTTTACCGATTCCTGATCAAAATAGCGCATAGTTGTGTCTGTTCAACAGATAAACATTGAGATTTTGAAGGATGGTCAATGTAGATCTCTTTCGCATAGATTTATCTATCAATTTAAATTTTTAAAGATGAAAAAAGTAATTCTTTTAATGCTGTTTGCTGCTTTTATCAGCAGTAACTCCTTTTCGCAAGAGGGGTTAGAAGTGAATGTTAATAGCGAACGAACCCTTGGTTTTGAATATTGGTTTAATGATAAAGTTGCCGGAGTATTGCGTTTACACCAAGGGGTTCTGGATGGGTACTCAGTTGCTCCCATGCTGTTTTTGAATTTAAAGGAGATTAACGAATCAACAATGCTCTACCTTGGTGTCGGACTTCGTGAAGTTGAAGAGTTTGAAACGATATCCATCCCATTGGGATTACGGGTTTTCCCTTTTGATAAAACGCCAAATTTTGGGTTTACCTTAGAACTTGAGAATGTATTTGGAGATGACTATATTTTGATTCCATCATTTGGCCTCAGTTATCGATTTTAGATTATTTTATTCATAAAAAACCTGTCGTTTGATTTATGAACAGGTTTTAAAACTCATTTTTCTTATTCTATGTATTGTATAAAATTTATCTTGCTGCTTTTTTGTATCTCCATAGCCTCTCATATAAAATCTCAGGATTCAGATGTTGAAGGTAGTTTGTGGGGATTTCAAGCTGGGATTTTACCCCTTGCAATTTATAACGAAACAAAATTAACGAACCAAATAGCATTGCGCTCTGAGTTGATGTTTGCTTTTGCTTTCGACCCATACATCAATGCACCCAAAGGTTCTTTTGGCTGGGCTCTTATTCCTAAAATCAGCGTTGAACCCCGGTATTATTATAATCTCCGCAAACGTCAGGCAAAACTTCGCCGAATAGACGGGAACAGTGGTAATTATCTCTCCATCAATTTTGGCTATGGTACTCAGTTTGCTTTTTCAAATACCGATATTAAAGCCTATCCAACCTCTCGAGTTATTCCTATGTATGGTTTACGACGAAACATTGGCAAACGATTTAATTATGAGTTTGCAGTAGGTTTAGGTCCAACCTGGGTGCATAAAAATAGATACTATTACAATTTCGAAAAAGAGGAGTTCATTCAACGTCCTTTCACCGAAAAAGTAATCACTCCAACCATGCGGTTGGCATTGGGATATAAGTATATCAGATAGCATCTCCAAGTTAATTCAACGCATAATTTATTATGCGTTGAATTAAATGTTTCATAGGCCGATGGTTAAGAGTAATACCCTTGACTGCTCATTTCTTTAGCTGTAAAATAGTTATAAGCTTCTTCTTTAAATGGGTAGTCCCAACTACCCATGCTGTGATAGATTTCGCCACCAAAGCCTGTTTTAAAACGATAAAGCCCGTACATTGGATGCTCGGGATTTGGATTGGGAGCTACTCCAAACATGTCATAATCGGTGCATCCCTTCTCTTTTGCCATCTGTATTGCTTTCCATTGTAAGGCATAGCTGCCCATATAGTTTTTATGGTTTGATGCAGAAGCTCCATACAAGTATGTGGCTCTATTTCCACTTATTACGAGAAACATGGCGGACAATGGCACATTGCCGGCTTCGGCAACCAATAAATGAACCTCGGCAGGAGAGTTGGTGTTTTTGGCTTTAGCTGTTAAAACAGTCCTGAAATATTCTATGTTGTGGAGATAGAGTCCATTTCGAATGGATGTCTCCTTGTAAAGGTTGTACCAGATTTGCAGGTTTTCCATGCCATGCTCTTTAACATTTACACCATTTCTTTCAGCCAACCGGATGTTATATCGTGTTTTTGGCTTCATTGAAGCCAAAATCTGTTCTTCTGATTTTCTCAGATTTAGAAAAACGGTATTTGAAGGCAGTAAATTGGTTAATGATTTGCGAAGATTCCAGTTTATGGTATTGTAGTTGAGCCTCATTTCCTGTATGTTTTTTGCCGGAGGTCCAATCCAGTTACCTTCTAAGTCATAGTAATCATCTTCTGCCGCCCAGTGCGATTGCCAGAGTAAGTCATACCTTATCATAATGCAGTTTTTAGGAAGATAGGAGCGGAGCGATTCTGATAACTCCTCAAGAAATACGCCCTGATTTTCCATTGCGGGCTCCAGCTCAGGCCCGTATGGAACATAGGCTATTGAGTAGTTACTGTCAATCTTTTGATCTATGATCAAAAGATCTGATAACAGAGTTTTCTTTACATCAGATTTGCTGTAAAGTTTCTCAGTCCTGCTTTTAAAATTAAAGGCTTTGGTATCAACTCCCATTCGCTTTTTCACCTCCGACCAGAATGCGGTTTGTTGAATAATAGGTGTTTCGAAAACCTCCTCCTGATGCTTGAGGCAGACTTCAGATAGCATGATGTTTTTGGTTTTTATGATTTTTACATATAGCAAAACCACGATAAAGGTTGGTTGACCTTTATCGTGGCTTTATCATTTTTTTACTGATGGTTTATTCCAACCAGCCTAGAATGGTCTGTTTTCCTACAACTTTTTGTCCCGGACGAACATCAATTCTAGTGCCGGGTGGCAAATAAATGTCAACTCTGGATCCGAACTTTATAAAACCCATTTGATCACCTTGTTTAATGGTGTTTTCGGATTTTGCGTAGCATACAATTCTGCGGGCAATGGCACCGGCAATCTGTCTTACTACCAGTGTGGATCCGTTTTCGTGTTCAATGGCCACAGTGGTTCTTTCATTTTCGGTGGATGCTTTGGGCAAATAGGCCGACATGAACCGGCCACTGTGATGAACGGCAGTTTTAATCTTTCCGTTAATTGGAAACCAGTTGATATGAACGTTAAAAACGTTCATGAAAATTGAAACCTGTATGGCTTTTCCTTTTATTATCTCATTTTCTTCGGTCTCTTCCACTACAACAATTTTGCCATCGGCAGGAGCTATAATTGCATTTTCGTGGTAATAACCTTCTCTGCGCGGGCTTCTGAAGAAGTTCACAACAAAAAAGAAAACGACCAAAGATACAGGCACCGACCATTTTAAGGTTTGCGCCGGTGATCCGGGTATAAATGCCAGCAAAATATTGATGGCGGCTAGTCCTAGAAAAGTTACTCCAAGGATTTTAAACCCCTCTTTGTGAATTGTCATGATGCTTTTAAATGAATAATGGTTTTTTAATTCAATATTTGAGTTAGAAAAAGATAAGTGCAAACCAATGGTGCAGCAAAAATTACTGCATCAAATCTGTCCAGAATCCCTCCGTGCCCGGGTAATAGCGATCCGGAATCTTTAATGTTTACACTCCTTTTCAGCATTGATTCTACCAGATCACCAAGTGATCCCATTATTGAGACAATGATGCCTATAATCAGCCAGTTTAGGGTGGAAACATCCTTTATAAGCAAAGATAGCACATAGGCGGATATAACCGTAAACACGAATCCTCCGATGGTGCCTTCCCAGGTTTTTTTTGGTGATATTCTTTCAAATAACTTGTTCTTTCCAAAGTTTACTCCAACAAGATATGCGCCCGAGTCGTTTGCCCATATCAAAATAAAAAATCCTAAAAGAGGCATGTAGCAATACACTCCATTTAAATAGACCAAAAAATGAAGAAAAGAAAATGGTAATGCTACATAAAATGGAATGATAAGGGTGCATGCAATGTTAAGTAAAGGAGTGGTTGAGTTTCGGAACAGTTCAGTTATGAACACCCCCATTATCATAGGAACAATAAGCATTAGCCACAGAGGGCTTACAAATCCACCCAAAACAAAAAATGATGACAGATACCAATAAGCCCCAAGTATGATCGGCCATATCCTGTTTATGCTTACCGGGCGAGCTTCAACCAATTTAATGAATTCCAGAAGGCCAAGAATAACAACGATAAAGAAAATTGCCAGGTATGAGTATGGATGCCACCACATGCCACCAATTATGGCGATAACAAATATGATTCCTGTAAAAAGGCGCTGCCAGAAATTATTCATGCGGTTTTTATTGTATATACCTGGTTGTTTGTTATCATTAATGATTCAATGCATTACTGAGCCACCATTTTTACATTTGCTGATATAAATCAGAAAATGCTAATCGTGATTTTGTTTTTATTCCGGAATAATTTTCCGTCACTATAAATATAACAACCTTTCTAATTGCTGCAAAATTAATAGAAACTTTCAGTTTATAAAATTGCAGAACGGATAAATAATGCAATTTACAGGAAGTCAGTGTGATATGGTTTAAGATTGTGGTTGAGTTGTTTTGGAGATCAGGAAAACAATTAAATGACGTGGTCCGTGGGCTCCCAAAACCAGCGTTTTTTCAATGTCTGCAGTGCGACTTGGTCCAGTAATTAACCCTGTCCAGGAAGGTTTATGGTTGTTTTTTTGGAGATTTTGCAGAGCATCCTTGATTTGTGGTACCAATTGTGTCTCATAGGCTATGATGATGAGCGTTTCTGCCGATACATAAACTTGCCGCCCAGGGCCGGTGTAACTGCTTGCAAAAACCGATCCTGTTGTTGATATCAGATGTTCGCATCCTGCAACGGCCAATGGTGTTTCCGGGCTGTTGTTTAGTTCTATCCCGTGTTGAGATATTTTCTGACTGATGTTTTCAATTGAACACCAAATGGAATCATAGCTCAATTCTTTGGCTATGCTGACAATTTCCTTTACAGCGTCTTCAATTGAACTAAACTGTTTAAATTCTCCGGAGACTTCGGTTAGTTCCTTCTGGAAAGCTTCGATGAGGTTATCGGGGGTGGGAAAAGGATCCGTTTCGCCGGTTTTGCCGGGCGAAACGGACCACTTAAAAGATGGAGCCGACCTGAGTCGACTAAGTATATTTTCTTTGGCATTGTTGTCAGCCATCGTTTTCAGGACTAAAGTTCCTGCTCTGGAGTTTCATCCCCTTTGGAATCTTCTTTCGCAGAGCTGTTTTCAGGGGCTTCAATTTTTTTGCCATTGGACTCTTCCTGAATGACATGCTGCGAAAGTTTGCGCTTACCAAACAACTGTTCCAGGTCTTCGCTAAAGATTACTTCTTTTTCAAGTAGTAATTCTGCCAATTGCTGGTGCTTATCTGAGTTTTCCTTTAGAATTGTTTTAGCTCTTTCGTACTGTTCTTCAACAATTCTGGAAACCTCTTTGTCAATCAACTCCGCGGTCCTTTCACTATATGGCTTTGTAAAGCCATATTCATTTTGACCGGTAGAGTCAAAGTAACTCAGGTTCCCAATCTCTTTGCTCATTCCAAAATAGCTTACCATGGCATAAGCCTGGCGGGTTACTTTTTCCAGATCATTAAGAGCGCCTGTTGAGATGCGGCCAAATACCACATCTTCAGCTGCACGTCCGCCAAGGGTGGCACACATTTCATCCAACATCTGCTCGAATGTGTTTAGTGACCGTTCTTCGGGCAAATACCAGGCTGCACCCAGCGCTTTGCCACGAGGGACAATGGTTACTTTAACCAACGGATGAGCATATTCCAACAACCAGCTGATTGCTGCATGTCCTGCTTCGTGGTAAGCCACCGCGCGTTTTTCATCCTTGCTGATGATTTTGTTCTTCTTTTCCAGTCCTCCAACAATGCGGTCAACGGCATCAAGGAAATCCTCTTTTTCTACCAGTTTCTTGTTTTTGCGGGCAGCGATCAACGCTGATTCATTACAAACGTTGGCAATGTCAGCTCCTGAAAAACCTGGAGTCTGTCTGGCCAGAAAATCAGATTTAACATCTTCGCTGAGTCTGAGCGGGCGAAGGTGCACTTCAAATATCTCTTGTCTCTCATTCAGATCCGGCAGTTCAACGCTGATCTGACGGTCAAAACGCCCTGCACGCATTAATGCACGATCAAGAATGTCGGCACGGTTGGTGGCTGCTAAAATGATGACACCGCTGTTGGTGGCAAAGCCATCCATCTCGGTAAGAAGCTGGTTGAGCGTGTTTTCACGCTCATCGTTTCCACTGAAATTAACATTCTTTCCTCTGGCACGGCCTATGGCGTCAATTTCATCAATAAAAACAATACAGGGTGCTTTCTCTTTTGCTTTTTTAAAGAGGTCGCGAACGCGAGAAGCTCCAACACCTACAAACATTTCAACAAAGTCGGAACCTGACATGCTGAAAAATGGCACATTGGCCTCACCGGCAACAGCTCTTGCCAACAAGGTTTTTCCGGTACCCGGAGGGCCAACCAGCAATGCTCCTTTGGGGATTTTCCCTCCCAATTCGGTGAATTTTTCCGGTTTTTTCAGAAATTCAACAATCTCTTCCAGCTCAGTTTTGGCTTCAGCCAATCCTGCAACATCGCCAAAATTCACTTTTATGCCCGATTCTTTATCAAACATACGTGCTTTGGACTTACCAACGTTAAAAATATTTCCGCCCCCACCCGGACCTCCACCGCCACTCATTCTTCTGAAAATGAATATCCAGATGGCAATGATCAGCAGTATTGGCCACATCATGAAAAAGAAATCGCGAAACAGGTTGGTTCGCTCTTCATATTCAATGGGAATGCTTATTCCATGTTTTTCTTCTGCCTCTTTTCTGGCATCTTCAAACCTGTCAACGGTAGGAATTTTTACCGTTAAGTGTGGCCCTGTGCGGGGCAGACTCTGTACGTCTTTAAAAATGTCGGTGTATTTGTCGAGGCTTTCCGGCTTAAAAGTGATTTCAGCTTTCCCTTCATTGGTAACCAATACAACACGTTTGATGTCGCCTTTTGGAAGGACTTCGTTTTCGAATACACTCCAGGATACGGATGCCGGACTTTGTCCGACATTAAAAATGCTGATGGCAACCAGAGAGATCAGAATGATTCCATAAATCCAATATGCATTGAATTTCGGCATTTTAGGAGGCATCTTGTCTCCCTGTTCTCCGGTGGGTTTCTTTTTTTCTTCTTCTGTCATTATTTTGAGATCTTATATTTACTTATTAAAACAAATCAGGAACATCTTTTCTTTCAGCATCGGCCCAAAGGTTTTCCAAATTGTAGAATTCTCTCGTCGATCGTTGAAAAATATGAACAACAACGTCCAGATAATCCAGCAATATCCATTGTGCATTTTGTTTTCCTTCAACATGAAAGGGCTTTTCACTTACATGTTCTCTGACATGTTCTTCTGTTGAATCGGCAATGGCATCAACGTGAACATTGCTGTCCCCGTTACATATAACAAAAAAACTGGTGATGGTGTTCTCTATCGAAGTTAAATCCAGTATGGTGATGTTAGCGCCTTTCTTTTCCTGCATGCCTTCTACTATGGCGTTAACAAGGTTTAGTGTGGCTTGGTTTTCCTGGTTTTTTGTCATTCCAAATCGTTTATCTTGCTTTGTTTGGGATTAATTAATTTTAAATATTCAATTTTTTTCAAAGATAACACTTTCAAAAGATTTAATTACCTAAATTGAGAGGCGAATTGTTTAATGACATGTGGAAATTGTTGCGATATGTATAAAACACCCGAGGTATTTTACTATGATGAGTTGGTTTCAACAAGTCAGAAAATTAAGGAGTTAGATAGCGCAAGAAATTTGCCTGAGTTTTCGGCAGTTATTGCAGGGTACCAGACAGCAGGCAGAGGCCAGGGTGAAAACAGATGGGAGAGCGAGAAAGGTAAAAACCTGACGTTTTCACTGGTATTGAAACCCCATGGGCTGGAGGTTCCAAACCACTTCCGCATAACACAAGTTGTATCACTTGCTATAATAGATTGGCTAAATGCTCATATTAAAAATGCTTCAATCAAATGGCCGAACGATATCTACGCTGGTGATTTAAAAATGGTAGGCATGTTGATTGAGAACAGTTTGGCAGGCAAGGAGGTTGTAACTTCTGTGGTTGGCATAGGATTGAACTTGAATCAGGAGAAATTCATTTCGGGCGCTCCGAATCCCATTTCGCTAAAAATGATAACCGGTAAAGAGTATGATGTTGAAGAGGTTTTTCAGGAGTGCATGCAGCACATCATGAGCCGCTATCTGCATTGGCTTGAAAATGGAGATGATGAAATATTGCACAGGCAATATTTTCAAAACTTATATAGAAACAACGGAGTGTTTCTATTTCGCGACAATACCGGAGAGTTTTCTGCACAAATCAGAGAGATCGAACCAGATGGTCATCTGGTTCTTGAAACTTCCTCCGGAATGAAACGATTTGCTTTTAAAGAGGTGGAATTTCTTCGTTAAATCTGATACGGATATTTTACAATGGCATCGGTAACCACGTCGAGAAACTTTTCCACATGACTGCTCACCATCATCTTTAGCATGGGATTTAGATCAGCCTTTATGGTAAGTTTTACTTTAGTTTCGTTTTCCGTAATCTCTTTTAGTTGAACCCATAGAAAAAAGTTGAACGGGGTTTTTCCGTCGGCTGTATATTTGATGGTTTTTCCCTGCTCTTTTTCAATGATTTTCAACCCAATGTCACCAATGCCTTCAATGGTAAAACGGCATGTGTCACCGGCACTGTGCCAATTTGTTACTTTTTCGGGAGGAAGAAGAGACTCAAAATGGTCGAAGTTGGAAAGAAAATTAAATACCACATTCGAAGAATGTGGTATTGTACGTATGGGACCTTCAAATTTTGTCATCACAAAAAATAATTATTTGTTCCAGTTTGCCGGATCTTTTCTCCATGCATCCAGAGTTTCCAGATGGTCGGCCGTCACATTTCCGTTGCTTACTGCAACTTTTAATAGGGTTTGGTAGTTGCTCAGGGTTTGAAGCTCTACGTTTTCTTTTCTGAAATTCTCTTCTGCAACGCTAAAGCCGTAAGAAAATATTGCCAGCATCCCCAGTATATCACCACCTCCATTACGAACAGCCTCGGCAGCTTTAAGGCTGCTGCCACCGGTTGAAATTAAATCTTCGATGATGACTACTTTCTGTCCTGGTTTTAGGTCACCTTCTATCAGGTTTTCCAGGCCATGCCCCTTCGGGGATGATCGAACATATATGAATGGTTTCTTCAGAATGTCGGCTACCAAAGCCCCCTGCGCGATTGCTCCGGTGGCAACTCCTGCAATGACATCTGCATCAGCAAATTTTTCCTTTATGATTTCAGCAAATGCATTTTTTATGTAATCTCTTACCTCGGGATAAGAGAGTGTTTTTCTGTTATCGCAATAAATGGGGGATATCCATCCGGATGCCCAGGTAAATGGGTTTGCCGGTTGCAATTTTATTGCTTTTATTTGTAATAAATGTGACGCGATTGTCTCTTCCGTTTTTTTCATTTTGGTTTTGTTTACCTGTTTGATTATGCAAATGTATAAAATCTTTTTTAAGGAGCGGGTCGTTTTTTTGACCAGGGAGGTTGCTCCATTGATGTCAATCGATTTTGACGCTGTGTTAAAGTATGGCAACCAGGGAGAACTGAAGGATTTTATAAATCGATTTGATGCGGATAAAAGATTAAAAACGGCCATCATATACCATCACAATGCTTACGATTTATTACAAAATTTCCGTGCCTGTTTTGTCAATCTCCCTGCTGCTGGGGGGTTGGTATGGAACGGTGAGAGAAGCCTGTTTCTAGGGATGAAACGAAGAGGGTGTTTTGACTTGCCAAAAGGGAAGGTTGAAAGGGATGAAACTTTTGAGGAGGCAGCCATTAGGGAGGTAGAGGAGGAGTGTGGAATTATTGGTGTTCAGCCATCTAAGTTCTTGGTCTCAACCTATCATACATACAAGATTGGGAATAAACATATATTTAAGGAAACCCGCTGGTATGATATGTTTTACCTTGGAAATGAACTACCAACTCCGCAAACAACTGAAGATATTGAGTCAGTTTTCTGGATAGACCCGGGCGATGTTGATACTGTGCAAGGCCAAACCTACTCATCAATATTGGAAGTGATGAAAGCAGGGGGTATTATCTGTAAATAATCTCTATTCTTTTCATCCAGATGTCTTCTTTAGGCCTGTCGCCTCGTCTGGTTTCCACCAAACTAATTTTATCAACAACATCCATCCCAGAGGTTACTTCACCAAAAACAGTGTATTGATTGTCGAGGTGAGGAGCACCTCCAATGGTACCGTAGATGTGTCGCTGTTCTTCTGTGTAGGTTATTCCGTACCTCATTTCCAATTCATTCAGTTCTGTTTCTCCAAACCTACGTCCTGCCACTATATAAAACTGGGATCCATCTGATTCATCTCTCGGGTTGCTTGCATGTGGCAGTTTGGAAGCAGCAATGGCACCACGTTTATGGAATTTCCCGGGTACAATGTCCATGGGGATGGTATATCCCGGGCCTTGCCAGCCCACCACCTCCCCGGCGGTTGCTTCTCTGGTGTCAGCAGCACCGGTTTGAATGAGAAACCCTCTAAGTACTCTGTGGATTAATAAATTGTCGTAATACTGATCGGTAACAAGCCGTATGAAATTGTCGCGATAATTTGGCGTTTCATCGTAGAGTTTTATTTCGATGTTACCCATATCTGTTACTATTCTGAAACCTCTTATTGTTGTATGAGAAGGGTAAACGCGGTTGCTTTTTCTGCTTAGGTCGATTACCGGTCGAGACTCATGCTGGTCTGCCAGCATTTTGTTAATCGAACTTCCGCGCAATACGACTTGTTGTTTGGTATCGTCGTCCTCGGTTATGGTTTGAACAATTCCGGCCAGACCATGATCGTCAAAAAATGCAGGTCTTCCATTGTCAAGTCCGGCATGCAAAATGAAATACTCTGCAGAGTCTTTTGCTGATGTTTTATTAACAGCTGCCCTTTGAACCATTAATTGGCTTTGAGGTCTGAGAAGCGTATAAAGCGTGTCGGTTTGGGAAATGGGGTCAACAGCTTCCAGGTAGTTGTTGTTGGTTCTTTGCACATTAAGAAGTACCAGATTTTTCTCCAGAGAATATGCTGTGTAACCGTTCACATTAAAGAATTGCTGGGTTCCGGTGGGAGCAAAGCGTACTCGATAAGCACCCTGTACCAGATCCAGATTGGTGACGATGGTATGTGGCCCTACGTAAAATCCGAAACCACGCTGCATGTTCCTGGTGTAATGGTCGAAAGTATGAATATCCACCATGGCTCCAATATTATAGCTAAACGAACCTCTGGAAACAGGTTTCTCGGCTTCCGTAGTTGGTTGAGATTCCCCTCCGCCACTTCTACAACTGCTTGCAATTATTATTAGAAGGAGATAAAGATATGTTTTGATCCTTCTATACATGTCTATAGTTTTTTAATGGTAATCCTCACATCCTGCATAGGTCTGTCATGATCGTCAGTCGCCAGTTTAGCAATTCTCTCAATCACGTCAAGACCTTCTATTACTTCACCGAAAACGGTGTAATCTCCATCCAGATCAGGTAATCCACCTATGGTGGTGTAGATTTCACGTTGTTTCTCTGTATAAATAAGATGATCCGATAAATTGAATTCAATATCAATGTTTGATCTGATCTCTCTCAGCAATTCATTGAAACCTCTAGGGTTTTCTTCTCGCAATCGATCAAGTTCTTCTTTATGCGGATCGTAATATTTTTCACGCAGCTTGCGACGAATCGGGTTGTTAACCCTTCGCTCCAGCATATCAAGCTCTTCATGCGTGAAAACCCTTCCATGAACGATGTAAAACTGAGATACATCCGACATTCTAAAATGATTTACGTCCTCAGGCTGGCGTGGAGCGCAAAGCGCTCCTCTCTTATGGAATCGACCAGGGACAAACTCTGAACTTATGATTTTTGTTGAACTTCCGTACCCAATGCGCCTTCCGGGAGCTGCATTTCGGGAATCAGATGAGCCTCCCTGTATTACAAAATTCTCAATAACACGATAAAAGAGTGTCCCATCAAAGTGTTTCTGACTTACCAGGTTCAAAAAGTTGTCGCGATGATTTGGTGTATCGTTGTAAAGCTTTATTTTCATGTTGCCCATATTGGTTTCAATAAGGACGTGATGAACTGACTCGTTTTGAGAATTAATATGGCTGGTAATTAGTGTTATTATACTAATTACCAGCCACTTTCTTAATATGTTTGAATTGTGATGTGTTTGACCCATCGTTTGATATCCTTTGGGGTTTATTTGTTTTTTATTTTATCCGGATGTTCAATTTTATGTCCTCAACAGGTCTGTCGTGTTGATTGACTTCCACTTTTGCAATTTTGTCTATAATTTCAAGCCCTTTAACAACTTCTCCAAATACAGTATATTCACCGTCAAGATGTGGCACCCCTCCAATAGTGGTATATGCTTCACGTAATTCCTGAGGAATTTCAATTCTAGGTAATGCCTCAATTTCAGGACCTGCTTCTTCAGATATCTCCATCATTAACCTCTCAAATCCTTCCCGGTCGCCTGTTTGTTGAAACTGCATTATTTCATTCCGATATGGCTCGGCGTATTTCATGAAAACCTGTTGACTTTTCCTTTCGTTCATGAAATGTTCCATTTCGTCAAGCTCTTCATTTGAGTATACTTTACCATGTACAATATAGAATTGCGATCCGGAAGATTTTTTTTCCGGATTTACCTGGTCTCCCTGTCTGGCGGCAGCTAGTGCGCCTTTTTTATGAAATAATTGTGGGTACATAATTTCTGCGTCCAGTTTGTAATCCACACCGCCACCACCAAGCATAGCGTTAGGCATTGCGTCGCGTGATCCCGGATCCCCGGCTTGAATCATAAATTCATTAATAACCCTGTGGAACAATAAGCCTTCATAATAGCCTTCTTCAACCAGTTTTAAAAAGTTATCGCGATGAACCGGGGTTTCATCGTATAGTTTAATAACCAAATTTCCGTATTCTGTTTCTAGTATAACATGAGTACCTTCAGAAGTTTGACAAAAAGCAAAGAATTGCAACAATGCTAAAAGTGATATTGAAAAGAGAATTTTTTTCATGATGTTTGTTGTCGTTAATATTAAAAAGTATTGTTTGATTTGAAATATGTTACTTTGAAAAAATGCGAACACTTAGAGACTGTTTAAATTTATATCGAATTGATTATAAAGATCTTTAGATATTAGATTTTTAGACCGATAGACAAGACAAGATAGAAAACCAGTGATGGCTAATCATCTCTCAAATCTATTCTAATTTGTCTAATCCCGAAGCCTCTGGATAAAGATCTATAATCTATAAAATTCTTTATAAATTAAATTTAAACAGTCTCTTAATTTAATTTGTCTTTAAAGTACTCCATCATTGCTTTTTTTAACAGATGCTTTTGGAATGAAGGACTTAATCCTTTGACACTTTTAATCTCCTTGAATCTTGGCCACCCTTCCTGATCTTCCTCAATCTCTTCAAGATACCCCAGATGCGATAAAAGTTTGCATTTCCCCAGATTGATTAAATCCATTTTTTCTTCTCTTGGATAGTGGGTCATTCCTGTTCCCCTTTCCTGAATTCCTATGATGAACAGCATGAAGTCATAATCTGCCGTCACTTTAAAGTGACGGCTAACCATCAACACCAATTCATCCCACGTATAATCTATGCTTTCCATGCGCTAACTTTTTAAAATTTCTTTAAATGCCCTGGCAAAAACATCCTCAATGGTTTCCGAAACAATTTCCTCAACCAATGGGTCTTCAACTATTTCATCAGTTTCAAAATTCCAGTGTTTCAGATGCCAATCGCCATTTTCATATTCTAATGCCGTCATGTTATCCACCCAGTCGCCTGAGTTGATGTAGGTGATGGCTCCAACCGGGGTTCTGATGCGTTTTTTTGCGGGTCGGTGAATGTGACCACAGATAACATAATGATATCCTTTTCGAATACCCAGTCTTGCTACCATGGCTTCAAATTTTGAAACGGCCTCCTTTTGCCCTCCTTTTACTTTGTCTTTTATTTTTCCTGCCAGTGATATTTTTTTCTTTCCAAACAGGGTCAATATGCCATTAACCATTTTGTTGATGCCGGTAAGAATACCATATCCCACTGAACCCATTTTTGCCAACCATTTTGAGTGATGCATCACCACATCGAACACATCGCCATGAAAAATCCATGTGGATTTTCCATCAAGATTGAGAACAACCTTGTTGTCTATCTTTAACCGTCCAAAATCTATGCCGGTAAATCGTCGGGCTATTTCATCGTGATTACCGGGGATAAATATGATTTTGGTGCCCTCTTCGGCCAATTTGAAAAAATAGCGAATAACTTTCAGGTGCGATGTGGGAAAGTAGCTGGGCGAAAATCTCCAGGCATCAATGATGTCCCCATTTAGTACAAGCGTTTCGGGTTGAATGGTTTTTAGATAAGCATGTAACTGTTCGGCTTTGCTGCCGTATGTGCCCAGGTGGGCATCGGAGATGACCACCGCTTTTACCTGTCGTTTCGTTACATGTTTTTCACTCATACATTTGTGTAATAATAGCAAAGATATAAAAAATGAATTCTAATCATGAATGAGGTGGTTTATATCTGGTAAAGAAACTGTGAAATAAAACAAAAGAACCGGCATTGCCGGTTCTTTTGAACGTATTCCGCTCTATGCCTTTTTATAAAGGCATAGTGTTTTTTTCAATTGTTCTTGTTAGACCTTATTCGGTTTCATTGTCTTTTTCGTAGTTTTTATGGAATATTTTCAAGGCATACAAACTTAGTTTGTATCCTACATATATTAGAACCGGAAAACTTGCTAACCAAAGTATTTGTGTGAGATGTTCCATCTTTTAAGTTTTGAATGATTAATAAACGTGATGTTCGCTCTCTTTGTTCATATGTTCTTCACTTATTTTGGTTTTATCTACAGCTCGCCATGCAAAATAAATGTAGGCAATTACCACAGGCACAAACAATGAAATATAACTCATGGCCGTAAGTGTGTAATGGCTTGATGAAGCATTCTGTATGGTTAAAGAACTTTGTAAGTCATACGACGGATAAAATGCGGTGTTATTATAACCCAGTATCCAGAATATAGACATAACGGTGGCAAAGGTTCCGAAACCTGAAAACCAAATTCCGCGATTGCTCTCTTTCGCCCAGGTGATAAATATGCCATACAAAACCAGAGGAACTCCAACCAGAAACAGTATGAGAGCAACCGGCATCTGAAGGTAGTTGTTGAGGTATTTGTACGATTCCATAAAAACAGCTCCGGTCTCAGGGTTGTAAGCATATCCGTCCTTAATCAGAATTCTAACCAGAAAATAGAGAAAGAACACGGTGAAAATAGCACCATTGATAAGTGTTTGTTTACGAGCTCTTCGAATGATGTCGTCTGACTCAATGTTGGTTATGATGTACATGGCACCAAGCGTACGAGCCAAAAACAGCACCGCAAAACCAAGCGATAAGTTTGTGAAGCTTACCAGTATGTCCAGTCCGTACCAGCTTGAACCCCATTGCGACAAGTTGTATTCGTTGCGAATGAAATCGCTACCGGTAAAAAAAGTGGCAACCACCACTCCAAGGAGGATGGTACCAAGAAATCCATTGATGGTTAAAAACCAGTCGTATGTTTTTTGGCCAAATATGTTCCCCTTTTTTCTTCGGAACTCGAAAGAAACTGCCTGGAGGACAAAACATACAAGAAAAATTTTCCACGCGTAATATGCCCCTCCCAGCGAAACGGAATACCATAGCGGAAACGCGGCAAACATGCCTGCGGCAAATACAATGAGTGTGGTAAATGTGAACTCCCATTTTCGGCCAATGGAGTTTACAATCATGTTTTTTTCGTTGTCGGTTTTTCCTAATACACCCACCAGTGTTTGCCCGCCCTGCACAAATAACAAAAACACAAGAACGGAACTAACCACCGACATGATAAACCACCAGTATTGCTGTAGTTGTAAATGAGATAATGCTTCAAACATTTGGACCTCCTTTCGTAGATAAATTATCCGGACCTTTGCGAATGGCTCCGATCATGATTCTGTATTCTGCAATGACAAGTACCGTAAGCATGGTAGCAAAGAGCCAGAATGTGGCAATTACCGCATTGGCGCTGATGTTGGACGTGGAAATCATGGTTGGCAATAGTCCCTGAATGGTCCATGGTTGGCGCCCAACTTCGGCCACAATCCATCCGCACATGGATGCTATAAAGGAGAGTGGGAAGCACCAAATGCCTACATAAAGCAACCATTTCTGATTCTCGATGCGGTTCTTAACCGAAAGGTACACAAACAGTAGAAGAACCCCAATGAACAACATTCCGGAAATCACCATGATCCTGAAACTGTAAAAAATCAATGGGATCTTCCGTGGAATAATCATCTCCGGGGAGTGAAGATTTCCATATCCCATGTATTGATAATATTCATTAAACAGTAATTCGGCTTCCTCCATGCCTTGTGGGTCATTGTTTTTTTGTGCTTCCTTATAGTCGGCTAATGCACCAAGTGCAATGCGTCCTTTTTCCATTTTTTCTTCGGCCGACATGATTCCAAACTCTTCGTTACCATAAACCAGATCGTTCATACCCGGAACGAAAGCATTGGCGTCGCGGTAACCTAAAATGGATAGCATTTTGGGAATCTCCATTTTAAATAGGAAATCCTTTTTGTCATCGCCAAGTTTTTTGTTTGGATTGAGAATTCCCATCATAACCAGCCCTGCGCCTTCTTCTCCATCAAATAGGCCTTCCATGGTGGCCAGCTTTGCTGGCTGTTTTTGTGCCACATAATAAGCAGATCCGTCACCGGTCATAGCCAGATAAACGCTGGACAGAAGTCCGAAAGTAGCCGCCAGTACAATGCTTCGCTTGGCCAAAAGGATGCTTCGCTTTTTGAGCAAATACCAGCTGCTGATGGCTATTACAAAGAATGCTGATATGACAAGACAGGATGTGATGGTATGAAGAAATTTATTCATGGCGTAGGGAGAAAATAAAACTGCCCAAAAATCAACCATCTCATGTCTCGCGGTGTCGGGGTTGAACACCATTCCTACCGGATAGTTCATCCATCCGTTTGCAACCAGAATCCAAAGAGCCGACAAGCTGGCTCCGAAAGCCACAAGCCAGCAGGAGAGCAGGTGAAACTTTTTGCCAACTTTTCCCCATCCAAAAAACATCACTGCAATGAATGTGGATTCGAGAAAGAAGGCCATTATACCTTCTGCTGCCAGTGGTGCCCCAAAAATATCTCCGGCAATCCACGAATAATTGGCCCAGTTGGTTCCAAATTCAAGCCCTAAAATAATCCCGGTTCCAACTCCAATGGCGAAGTTTATCCCGAATAGCTTAGCCCAGAATCGAGCCAGCCGTTCCCATTCCGGGTCACCGGTTTTTACATGTATGGTTTGCGCAATGGCTATGATGTAAGTTGTTCCAATGGTGATTGGAATAAACAGCCAATGATAAAAGGCAATCATGGCAAACTGTCCCCTTGACCAGTTCACCAACGTAAAATCAATGTTCTCTATCATCTTTAAGGGTTTTATTATGGTTGTCAAGTAATTTCTTTATCACCTCTTCGCTTCGGTGGTCTTCATTTTCGTATTTGGGTTTTAGAAAAGTAGGGTAGAGATAGCCTTTTAAAAAGCCATAGAACATTGCAAACTTTAGAAAAATGATTAGCAGCAGAATCTTCGCAAGGCTTGATTCTTTTACCTTTTTATAGATATACAGGAAAAATTCCTTCATGACTTTTGCAATATATAACAATCGTTAACGAATTTCAAATATAGCAAAAAGAGTGTTTCGTTTTTTATTGAAGTTCAATAAATGTTAAAGCTGTTTGTCAGGCAGTTTTGGTATGAATTACAAGTAGAGAAAGAGTGTTTGATGGTTATTTTGCAGTCAGTTAGAGTGTTCTGTGTTGGGATTGAACTAAAAAAGAGGTAATGAATTACCTCTTTTTTAAAAAGTCAATAAAAAAAATAATGCTGTAAAGCATAAAAAATGCACCAAGCCAACTTAAATATTAACCTGAAAAAAATCTCTTTTTTGCATAAGTTTGACTAAAGTCCGTTCAAGTGTTTGATATCGAGTTCTTCACTCAGATTTATGTCACGCTTTGTAATCAATTTAATGGTTTTGCTTTCACCCGGCAACAAATCAAAAAAGTTATCGGTAAAGAAGACATCTCCATAAGGAGTGTCAAAAAACAGATTTTTTGCCAAATTATCTGTTGTTACTGTAATGGTGTAACCGTCAGTAGTTTTTTCAGAACTCCATGTGATGTTGGCTTCCGGTAAAAGTAGGTCTTTAGGTTTGTGGAAATAGAAAATGTTATCTGCCAGAGTAGTGGGGCCATCGGTTAACTTCATGCTGACAACTGTTGAGGCTAAGTTGGCATGCTGTTGTAACTCACGGATGTCATTTTCCATAACCATCATAGATGAGTTGGCTTTTACTGTTACGTTTTGCGAAGTTGAAAAAATCTCCCTTCCAGAGAAATCCATAACTTTTATATGCAATCGAGCATTTTCAACAGGTGTAAGTCGGTCACTAACCACATAAATACGTCCTGCATTGCCATCCACTTCTGCCGAAATAATAATCTCTTTATTGGCTTTCCTTACGGCATAGTGAGCTGCTTTCCAGCGTCCGTAGTAATCAACTGTTGCCCATGAAATGGTAGGCCAGCTGTCGTTAATTTGCCAATAGAGTGACCCCATACAATGGGGCATGTTGCGGCGGTGTGCTTCCAAAGCAGTGCGATAGCATTTGGCGTGCATTATTTGGCTCACATATACAAAATCTTCGAAGTTGTCCGGCACGTTATAATAGCGTTCCATATATCTTTTAATCATATCGTTGCCGTCGAATCCCGGTTCGATGTACTCCATGGTTCCTCTTTGTCGATGGCGCATCACTTCCGAGTGAATGTCCCAATCCCCTTCCTCTGAAAAATCGCTGATGGTATGCATGCCCGGGAAAGCCTGCATTCCATATTCGCTGACAAATCGTGGGACGTTTTTTCCATAACTGGTGAAAGGCTCTTGCCCAAACCAGATGGTCCAGTCATGTTCATCACCCGATTTTCTGTCGGCCTTCTGATTTCCATAGGCCATTGGTGAAGAGGCCCAGTAGGAGTTTTTGGGATCATACTTTGCCACAACTTCAGGGAGTATTTCATCCCAGATTCGTTCATAGGTTCTCCACATGAAATCCCTCTCTTCAGGGGTGTACATCTCTTTCCAACCCCATTCGTGCCATCCGTGCAGGTTTTCGTTGTTGCCACACCATAGAGCAATACAAGCGTGATTTCGTAACCGTTTAACATTGTACACGGCCTCTTTGCGGATGTTCTCAAGATGAGCTTCATCTCCGGGTTGGAGATTGCATGCAAACATAAAGTCCTGCCAGATCAGAATTCCGTTTTGGTCGCATAGTTCATAAAACAGATCTTCTTCATATATGGCTCCTCCCCATACACGAAGCATATTCATATTGGCATCAACAGTGTTTTTAAGCAACCGTTCATATACCTCAGTAGTTACTGAGGGGGTAAGTGTTTCCGATGGAATGACGTTGGCGCCTTTCATGAAAACCGGAACCCCGTTTAATTCAAAATAGAAAGAACGTCCCACTTCATCAGGCTCTTGGATCAGACGCAAGGTACGTACACCATAATTCAGTTCATATTTGTCAATGATCACATTGTTTTGAGCCAACCTCAATTCAAAGTTGTATAAATGAGGCTCTCCCAATCCGTTTGTCCACCAAAGTTTTGGGTTTTTAATCTCAAAATCGAAGGGGATTTGGTGTTCACCTTCTTCCAGTTTCAACTGTAAGTCAACTCCGGTTTTCTGTCCGTTGACGAATAGTTGTACCTGGTGTGTCCCCTGGTTAAGTACATGAAGATTTACATGACCGGTGATTTTCGCCAGATCACTGTTTGCCGATGTGGTATGAAAATATACATCTTCAATTTTTGCCTGATTCCAGGCTTTTAAATAAATAGGTCGCCAAATACCCGATGTAACCAAACGCGGCCCCCAATCCCAACCGTAATGAAATGGTGCTTTGCGGGTAAAAACGCTGGTTCTTTTATCTTCCGGTGCTTGTTCATTTATGGATGGAATGATGTAATCAATTTGTTGCAGTTTTTTCATTCCCACCCTAACAGGGGAATGAAAGTAAATGCGTAAAGTGTTTACTCCTTCAACCAAATGCTCTTTTACATCAACACTGTATCCGACAAACATGTTGTTGGCAGACAATATCTTGTTGTTGTTCAGGAAAACATCTGCATAAGTGTCCAGCCCCTTAAAATTCATCTCTATTACATCCGAGTCAAGGATTTCTGAGTCGACATTGAACGTAGTCTGATATATCCAGTCCTCATTCTCGATCCACTGTACATCGTTTTCGTATAGTCTGTAGTGGGGGTCTTCAATGATTCCGTTGTTCATTAAATCGGCATGAACAGTTCCGGGAACTACGGCAGGCATCCAGTTGTTCTGTCCGTTTTGAGTAAAAGTCCAATTCTGAGAAATTTCAATAACCATTGGAAGTTTTTTTTCTGATGTTTCGCAACTGAGAAGAATTAGCGCACCAAGGGCAGTTGTTATTGCCAGGGTAATTTTTCTAATCATAAATTGTAGGTGTTTTTGTTTTTTAAAGTGTGTTATTTGGTTAGCTAGTGAGATTTTTTTATTCCCCATTCTATAGCACCCTTCAAATGTTGGAGAAAGAGTGAGTCAGCATACATTTGTGGCACATGACCCAACGCGGTTTGAAAAACGCGTCCCTCGCCAACAATCTTATACCATACCAGCGGGTGGTCTCCCATTCTTTGGTGGGCTTCCGGGAACCAGCGATTATCATCCACGTCATATGAATCCTCATCTATGGAGATCAAAACATGTACATCACCTCTGGGGTTTCGGTCGAAGCTATACCATTCGTCTTCAAGAATCCAAATAGAATCGGGTAAAAATGAGGTAGCCGGATGTGTTGGGTCTTCAATGATGAGTTTCCCTTCTTGCACCGGTGGATGCCCGGTAAACATAGCTCCAACAGCTTCTACAAACCATGGCCAATTGTTTTCGGTTACCGTGCCGGTGTGGATGGTCACCAATCCGCCTCCCGATTCTACAAAATGCCTCAAGGCATTTTGCTGATCGGAGCCCAGAATATCTCCCGAAGTAAGCAGAAATACCACAGCATCAAAGTAGCTTAAATTTGCGGGAGTGAAGAAAAGTGAATCTTCGGTGAAGTTTAAATGCCATTTGTTGTCCTTGCCAAGCTTTTTCAAAGCCTCTTTTCCTGCGGGGATGGCATCATGCCTAAAATCGTTGGTTTTGGTGAAAACCAGGATAGATGTTTTTTCTTGGTGGGATTGTGTGCCTGACAGCATAGCCAACGAAAAGATGAAAATAATTGCTTTTAAATTCATGGATTGGTCTTTTTACTTAGAAAATAGGTTTCCATCATGGTTACCCCATGATGGAAACCTATTTTGTTAATAGTATCTGCCAAGAAGCGGATGCTCAACAATGATTCTTTTGAGTTCAAGGTCGTTTATCACCCCCTGATGTTTGTAGATGATATTTCCTCCGGGTTCAATCAAGAGAGTATATGGAATGGCTCCTCGCCAGTCGGGGTCGATGGCATTAATCAGATCGTCTCTCTTGGTGTCGTTGAAAATGAAATTGCTGACAGCCATATGATTGTTTCTGAGAATACGCAATGCGTCATCTTTTTTGTCGGGACTGTCCGCTGAAATCATGACCATTTCAAAACGGCGGTTTCTATAGTATCGGTTAATTTCTAATAAATCAGGTAGCTCCTGAACGCATGGGCCACACCAGCTTGCCCAAACATTCACCAGTCTCAGATTTTCAGTGTCGTTTGCCATGATCTCTTTAACCCCATTTTTATCAATGAAATCAATGTTGATTTCTTGTTCTTTCCATTCACGGTTTATTCGACTCACCCACTCATCAAGCCACGACCATTTTACAGAACACCCAAAAGCGGAAGTTCTTGGGTTGGAAACTTCCTCTCCGGCCAAAATCTGGTCAACTGCTTTTCTCAAATCTTCCCCATTAGCTGTTCCCGGACGCTCAATTTCATCCATGCGGCCATTATAGCGAAGTTTTCTCTCGCTGTCGAAGACAAAAAAATGAGGGGTTGAAACCGGACCAAATAATAGAGAGACTGCATGATTATCACCATCATAAAGATAGGTAAAATTGTAACCTTTGTGTTCGGCTCTGATGGACATGGTTTCAAAAGTGTCGTCCAGATCGGAGTAGCTGCACTCCTCAGGAAGCAGTCCAAATGGACTATTTGGATTAATAGCTACCAGGGTAACGCCTTTGTCCTGATAATCTTCAACAAAACGAATGATTCTATCCTCGTAGGCTTGGGAGGTAGGACAATGGTTTGAGATGAATGCAATAACCAATATTTCAGCATTGGAAAATTGTTCATGAGATACCATTTGACCATACATGTCAGGAAGTTCGAAAGGAGGCATTTTTGATCCTGTTTCAAGTGTCTCAACTTCCATGCGTTCCAGAACAATTGGATTTGGTTCGAACAGGTCACCATCCCTGGAGGGAACTTTGCAAGATTGAATAGCAGAAAAAGCCATTACTGCAATGGCGCAGTTTCTTAAAAAGATATTAATTTTCATAACCATATGTTTTTTATCGAGTTAATGTAATAATAAAATTTTATTTCTGCTGTTTTTTTTACTTGATGTCTGTTAGAATGATATATTAGTACAAATTTTTGATAAAATAATATCGCTTTATAGAGCAACATTTAATCAATTTAAACTTATTTGCTGCTATTGATTAATCCCTGATTGGTTATTGCAAATATCAAATAACATCAAATCCTCAATTAAAGATCCCAATTTCGAAGAATCCTCAAGAAGACGGAGGTATGAATGATTTGTTACTGTCGCCTCAATCCACCTGTTGCCACCATTTTCATCAGCTTTGTTATATCCTCCCTTAATTTTATCCCACCACAAGCCAACGCCGCCACGCACTGCATAAAGCACTGCAGTTTGATCATAGGTTGCGTTATTAAGAATTCTACCCTGAAAGTTCTCTTTCATCCAGGGGGCATGCTTGCTAAAATGCTTAAATCCCAAATAGAGAGGGTGGTTTTGGTCAATATTGTTGAAGGCATATCCGGTTTGAATCTGCAAACCAAGTTCGTACCCGGAAAAAATAACAGGCATTCCCAGGTTCTCTAATACAAACTTTGTTACTCCGGGCATCCCTCCACAAAAATTCCATTCCCATTCACCTTCAGGATATTGACCTCCCATGATGACCATCTTTTTTACTTTTTTATGGAGAAGTTCTTTCCCATTTAGTCCTGAATGTTCACAAGGAGTTGATTCAAGTACTCTCTTGATGTTTTTTAAAGGGCCAACACAAACTATAACGATGCTTGAATCTGGTTGGTCTGCAAGGACTTTTCTGTATAAGTCGGTTGTTTCCGGCACATCTTCATAATTAAGTTTATGTGGCAGGTTTTCTGAAATGATTTTACCATGGTTAAAATCTAAGGTATGCGTTCCTCCCGACCTTACCCCGATAGGAATGTTCGAATTTCCGTAAAACCTGTTTACGGCGTCAACCATTGGTACGGCGTATTTTTCCGTGTTCCAGATCATAACTGCCAGTAGCTCGCATTCTCCATTTTTTACAAATCCGTGAAGCATCGCGAGGGCACCAAGATCGTCGGCATCACCGCCGATATCGGTGTCAAAGATGATTTTAACTTGTGCCGGGCTCACGGTAATAAATCCTAAGATAAGAACCAGAAGTACGATTGTTTTTATTTTGTTCTTTGCCATGATTTTTTTGATGATTTAGTTGTTCCTATAGTGATAAGGGGTTTTGTGAATTTGCTTCATCGAATGGATCCTGTTACAATAGATCGTTAGTCCCGAATATCTCGGGATTAGATTATTAGACATTAGATGTGAGTAAGCTTCTTGTTACCAGCTGATTGAACAATACAACAATAAATTTATAAACGTTTGATAATTAAGTTAATAAAAAAGATTAACGAACTATTACTGTTAAAATCAGGACTGAATTTGAATGCTCAATGGTCTGGTAGTCTATACGAATATACAAAAAAAGATATAGCAATTTGTCTGTTGATTACTTAATAAGCTTATGAAGCAAAGACCTGAATACATTCAATGGGCTAAAGAAATTTTTGAACAGATAAATTTATGACAAAACTCTTTTTTTTCGTGAAAATTTTGAATCAACCAGAAAAATATCATAGTTTTGTCATGTAAATAATCTTTTACCATATGATTTTTATTCATCACAGCAATGCTCATCATCATCTCCTTTCATAAGGGGTGGGCTTGTTGTGTGCATAATATAACAAAAGGCTTACCCTGTGTGGTAAGCCTTTTTGCGTTTTGTATAATATAAATTCTAACAATATAGTTATGGAAACGAATATTGAAACAACTTTAAGAATTGCACTTCAGAAAAAGGGAAGACTTCATGACGACAGCATGGGGCTCATGAAGGAATCCGGTATTAAGTTTAATATTGGCAATGGCCGTTTGGTTGCACAGTCAACTGGTTTTCCCATCGAAGCACTTTTCTTAAGAGACGATGATATTCCTCAATCGGTTTTTGACGGAGTGGCAGACCTGGGAGTAGTTGGAGAAAATGAATATGCCGAGAAAGGATACGAGCTGGATATCGTTAAGCGTCTGGGGTTTAGTAAATGCCGCTTGTCCCTTGCCATTCCTAAAAGTGAACATTACACCGGAGTAGGCTGGTTTAATGGAAAGAAAATAGCCACTTCATATCCTGAAATACTAAAGAAATTTTTTGCCGAAAAGAAAATTCAGGCCGACATACATGAGATAGCGGGGTCTGTTGAAATAGCTCCGGGAATTGGTTTGGCAGATGCTATTTTTGATATTGTTAGTTCCGGCAGTACATTGGTTGCCAACAGTCTGAAGGAGGTGGCAGTGGTTATGAAATCTGAAGCGCTTTTAGTGGCCAATAAAAATCTTGATGAAGAAAAACGGGCACTTCTGGAGCAGATGCTTTTCCGTTTTGATGCCGTACAGGCAGCAAACTCAAACAAATATGTGCTTTTAAATGCTCCAAATGAAAAGGTTAAAAATATCGTTGATATTTTACCGGGCATGAAGAGTCCTACGGTTCTTCCACTTGCCGAAGCGGGTTGGAGTTCAATTCATTCGGTAATTAACGAAGATAAGTTCTGGGAAGTGATTGACCAGTTAAAAGAGAACGGAGCACAGGGAATATTGATTATTCCGATTGAGAAGATGATTCTGTAACACTATTAAAGTTGGTTATTATGCAGACGTATGTTAATCCGCCACGTAATCAGTGGGACGAGTTGCTACAGCGGCCTCAGTTAGATGTCTCCGGATTATATGAGCAGGTACAATCTGTGCTGGATGAAATAGAGGTTGGCGGGGATCAGGCAGTTTTAAAATACAGCCGGATGTTTGATGGCTATGAAAGAGCTGAATTGCAAGTGAGCGAGGAGGAGATTGCCGCTGCTTCATCAAAAATAAGTGAAGAACTTAAAAAAGCCATTGAAACCGCAGCACAAAATATCAAAACGTTTCATGCCACCCAATGGCAATTAATGGAGAAAGTTGAAACCCAACCGGGAGTAATCTGTTGGCAAAAGAGCGTTCCCATTGAGAAGGTGGGATTGTATGTTCCTGGTGGTACTGCACCATTATTCTCCACGGTGCTCATGTTGGGTGTCCCTGCCAAAATTGCCGGTTGTCGGGAGATTATACTTTGTACCCCTCCCGGAAAAGATGGAAAAATTCATCCGGCCATTCTTTATGCAGCCAGTGTGGCAGGAATTGATAAGATTTACAAGATAGGTGGAATTCAGGCCATTGGGGCAATGACTTTCGGTACAGAAACTGTTCCTAAAGTTTATAAAATATTTGGGCCCGGTAATAAGTATGTCACTGCAGCCAAGCAGTTGATAAGTCTTAAAAATACGGCCATTGACATGCCGGCGGGGCCATCAGAAGTGTTGGTCATGGCCGATGAATCGGCCAACCCTGCATTTGTAGCAGCAGATCTGTTGTCACAGGCTGAGCATGGCGCAGGAAGTCAGGTCATTCTGCTCACCACAGTTCCGGAACTTCTGGATGCTGTAATGGCCGAAGTTGAAAAGCAGGTAAAATCACTTCCACGGGAAGAGGGAGCAAGAGGTGCGTTGAACGATAGCAGAGCTTTTTTGCTGACATCCATCGATGAGATGATAGAAATGAGCGACCTCTACGCCCCGGAACATCTTATTTTGGCGGTTAATGATGCAGAAGAGGTGGCAGACAGGATTATTAATGCCGGTTCGGTTTTTATTGGACATTATACTCCCGAAAGTGCAGGTGATTACGCATCTGGAACAAACCACACATTACCAACTTATGGTCATGCCAGAACCTATTCCGGAGTGAACATCGACAGCTACATCCGTAAGGTTACATTTCAGCAAATTACGCCGGAAGGGTTAAAACAACTGGGACCTGTAATCCAGGAAATGGCTGCAGCAGAAATGCTGGAGGCACACAAAAATGCTGTCACCATCAGATTAAACGAAATTGGAGATTAAGCGTGAATACTCGGAGAAACTGAATGGTTTCTGTGCGCATGATTGCCAGGCTTTTGTTATGCGTCTTTACGTCTCTGCGCCTATTCAATAGTACTAAGAATCTTATAATAAAAACATGAGGTCACTCACTCAACTATTAAGAACCAATATACAAAACCTTAAACCCTATTCATCGGCACGCGATGAATATACAGGTGAAGAAGGAGTTTTCCTTGATGCCAACGAAAATCCTTTCAATGAACCTTACAATCGTTATCCCGACCCTTATCAGCGAAAGCTGAAAGCTATTATAGCTGAATTAAAGGAGGTTGATGCTGCCCAGATATTTTTGGGTAACGGCTCGGATGAAGCCATTGATTTGGTCTATCGCGCCTTTTGCGAACCGGGTATTGATAATGTGGTATCCATTGACCCAACATACGGGATGTACCAGGTAGCTGCCGAAACCAACGATGTTAAGGTCAAAAAAGTGAAACTAACTTCCGACTTTGAATTGGATGTGGCTGCCTTGCTTGATGTGGTTGATGCCAATACCAAGATGTTGTGGATATGTTCACCCAATAACCCCACCGGTAATTGTTTCAGAGAGACTGATGTAGAAACGATCTTGAGGAAATTCGATGGTATAGTTGTTCTGGATGAGGCTTATGTTGATTTTGCTCCGGGACGTTCAATGCTGGGAAAATTGAATAATTTTCCCAATCTGGTTGTGATGCAAACATTCTCCAAAGCATGGGGGATGGCAGGTATTCGTTTGGGAATGGCATTTGCTCAGCCTGAAATCATCAAGATTTTAAGTCGCATAAAGTATCCATACAACCTGAATATTCTCACTCAGAAAAAGGCCATGGAGCTGATATCTCAAAACAAGGAGAAAACAGAGCAGTGGATAAAACTTTTGCTGGATGAGCGAATAAAATTGGCTTCTGAGCTGAAAAAACTACCGTTTGTTCATCACATTTATCCTTCTGATGCTAACTTTTTGCTGGTCAGAACCACTGAACCCAAAAGGATTTATAATTTTCTGGTGGACAAGAAGATCATTATTCGCGACCGTTCTACAGTCACTCTTTGTGAAGGGTGCTTGAGAATAACAGTAGGATCTCCCGAGGAGAACAGGATATTAATGGATGCGTTGCGCTTATTTGTGTAAATGTAAAAATTAGGTGTTATGAGACTCTACAGGGTGCTGATAATATTTTATCTGATAGTGAATTCTCAATTATTATTTAGTCAAGAGATGATTCCTTTGTGGGATGAAAGCATCCCATTTAACAGGGATGGGCTTGCTGTAAAGGAAATAAACGAAAATCACCGGGTTTCACGTGTTTCTGTTCCTGGTATATTCCGCTTTGCTGCATGTGAAATGGCTGTAAAACAGAAGCCGGCTATTATTATAGTTCCGGGTGGAGGATACGCTCGTCAGGCTACAAATCATGAAGGCGTTATGGTGGCTAAGTGGTTTGCTTCACGTGGTTACGAAGCTTTTGTGCTGAAATACCGTTTGCCGGACGAAGAAATTGTTACAACTCCGGCCTTCACTCCATTAATTGATTTGCAGCAGGCCATTCATCATGTTCGTAGTAATGCAGATAAGTATGGTGTTGACGCTGATAGAATTGGGGTCATCGGCTTTTCTGCCGGCGGTCATTTGGCCGGTTCGGCATCAGTGATGTTCGATGTTCCGGTAAATAAAGAATTAAAGGAGGAAGATGTCCGACCTGATTTTTCGATTCTGGTATATCCTGTTATTTCGATGGATGATGAAATCACCCATCGCGGAAGTAAAGTCAACTTATTGGGTGAAGATCCGTTGAGTGAGTTTGTGGAGTTGTTTTCTCTTGAAAAGCAGGCTTCTCCGGAAGTTCCAGTCACTTTATTAGTCCATTCGATGGACGATAGAGCAGTGCCGGTGGAAAATTCACTTCGCTATGCAGACGCTTTGTCTGAAAAAGGAGTGGATGTTACTCAGTTGATTCTTCCTTTTGGAGGACATGGATACGGATTTCGGGAAAACTCAGGAGTTGAATACTGGATAGAGCTTCTGGATGTTTGGTTAAAGAATAAAATAGATTAACACTTTACTATAAATGAAGAAGAAAGTTCTCTTTATCGATCGCGATGGAACAATCATAAAAGAGCCACCTGTGGATTACCAGGTGGATAGCTTGGAAAAACTGGAGTTTTTCCCAAAAGTAATCAGGAATTTGCATCTTATCGCATCCAAATTGGATTTTGAACTGGTTATGGTAACCAATCAGGATGGATTGGGAACAGCATCCTTTCCGGAGGAGACTTTTTGGCCTGCTCAAAATAAAATGATGAGTACTTTGGAAGGTGAGGGCATTGAGTTTTCGAAAGTGCATATTGATCCGTCAATGCCGCAGGACAACTCCCCGAACCGCAAACCTGGAACGGGAATGCTTACTGAATACTTCTCCGAGGAGTATGACCTGGCCGGATCTTATGTTATCGGCGACAGGCTGACTGATGTACAATTGGCAAAAAACCTTGGCTGTAAGGCCATTTTTGTACAGGAACAGGAAAAGGGTTCAGTCATGCTTGAAGATCAAAATCTTAGTGAGTATGCGGTTTTTGTATCTGCTGATTGGGATGAAATTGCCGCTTTCTTATTTTCATCGGAGCGAACTGCTGTGGTCGACAGAGCCACAGCCGAAACCAAAATACACATCGAACTCGATTTGGATGGAACCGGAAAATGTGATATTTCAACCGGCCTCCATTTCTTCGATCACATGCTGGAGCAGATTGGACGCCATTCCGGGTGCGATTTGACCATTAAAGTAGATGGCGATTTGCATGTGGATGAGCACCACACGATTGAAGATGCCGGGCTTGCTTTAGGCGAGGCTTTCAGAAAAGCCTTGGGTGATAAAAGGGGGATTGAGAGATACGGTTTTTGTTTACCTATGGATGATGTGCTGGCACAGGTTGCCATTGATTTTGGCGGCCGTCCATGGTTGGTGTGGAATGCAGAATTTAAACGCGAAAAGGTAGGAGATATGCCTACTGAGATGTTTCACCACTTCTTTAAAAGTTTTAGCGATACATCACTCAGCAACTTGAATATTAAAGCTGAAGGTGGAAATGAACACCACAAAATAGAAGGAATTTTTAAGGCTTTCGCGAAAGCCATTAAAAATGCCATTCGTAAAGATATTTTCAGCGATCAGCTGCCAAGTACAAAAGGAGTGCTTTAGCACTCCTTTTTTTCCATATCACTCAAATGTAAATCGAGAGCTTTTACCGAGATCTGGATTTCTTTTATAGATGTACCGAGTGAAAGAATCAGTAAAACCAACGCAACGCCAAAAATGATTTCGGCTGCAGTTTGCCATCCAATATAAATCAAAAACATACACAGCACACAAAGCAACAAGCTGGCTATGCCCATGATTTGCATGGAGCGGGTTAATATTAACCGTTTCCTCATGTTTTGTATTTGCCCATACAATATGTCGTTGGGAGATTGTATGAACTTATCGTGCAAAGCCCTAACCACCGAGGCATAGGCCAGAAACCGATTGGTGTAGGCCAGCAATATCAGAGATATTGCAGAAAATAGCAGTGCCGGTGTGGTCAGTGTGAGTTGCTCCATAATCCAAGTGCGTTTACCATAAGTGATGAACTTCTTTCTTTATATGATTTTTGTAAATCTCATTCATTTGAGACACCTGCTCAGGTGTCAGATCCGGGAAGTCGTATACTGAAAGATTAGACGTTACATGCTCTTTTTTTGATGCGCCCGGAATGATGCAGCTCACTTCTTTAAATTGCAATATCCACTTTAAGGCTGCCGGTGCAAGATTTTCAACGCCGGGGAATACCTCTTTGAGCTCTTCAACAACCTTTAATCCCAGGTTGTAATCAATTCCGGAAAAAGTTTCGCCTTTATCAAAAGCCCCACCATTGCGATTAAAATTTCGATGATCATCTGATGTGAACTGCGTGTCGGCTTTAAACTTTCCAGTTAACAACCCACTAGCGAGAGGGACGCGCACAATGATCCCAATGTTCCGTTTCTTTGCTTCTTTAAAAAACAGTTCTGAAGGTCTTTGCCTTAAAAGATTAAAGATGATTTGAACCGTGGTTACATTTGGATATTCAATGGCTTTTAAAGCTTCCTCAACTTTTTCTACGCTGACTCCCAAATTGGCAATTTTCCCTTGCTCTTTTAGCCGCTCAAATCGTTCAAATATTTCAGGCCGGTAATAGACTTCGGTAGGGGGACAATGCAACTGAATTAAATCCAGTTGTTCTAACCCAGTGCGTTTTAAAGTGTCCTCAACGTATTTTTGAAGCACATTCGGCTGGTAGCCTTTGCTCACATGCGGATTGATCTGTCGCCCACATTTTGAGGCAACATATATTCGTTCCGATCGGCTGCGCACCACTCGTCCAACAGCGGTTTCGCTGAGACCGTTTTCATAAACATCGGCCGTGTCGATAAAGTTTACCCCATTATCTATGGCGGTGTTAATAATCTCATCGGCCAGTTTGTCATCAAAACCTGAGCCCCATTTTCCTCCTACCTGCCACGTGCCAAGAGAAATTTCTGAGATGTTAAATCCTGTTTTTCCTAGTTGACGGTATTGCATTTTATTCTGTTTTAAGCATGATTAAAAATGAAACTCCGGGACATTGCTGGACGCTTGTTTGTATCCATCTCTTTTTCTTTCTTAAAAGAAAAAGGTCGTCTCTTTTGAAATTTGATCTATCAAATATACTGATTTGATAATTGAAAAATGATAATCTCACAGGTTTTTCAAAACTTCTGAATAGTATTCTCTAAGATTTGAGTCAATAGACACTCCCTGCGTTTTGTGAATTTATGTATTGTGTTCTTTTTAATCTTAGTTATTTCATTAATGTCCTCCTTTATAATGATTTTATCCACATTCTGCACGGTGTTTTTAACTTATTTTGTAATTAGGATTTTTCAGAGGAAGCATCTCAAAAGAAAATTCCCGGTTTTATCATATCGTCCTCCTAAATTTTCAACTTACTGGGGTCGTTTTAATGTCTTGCTTTAACTGTTGTTTTGGTTCATGAAGACATTGGCTTTGAGGACTGTGAGAGGGCAGCGTTTAACTCTATCCTGATTGCTGTCTATAGTCATATGAGAATCGATTTATCGACATATTATAAACAAAAGAAAAAAACATGAAAAAAAAGTGTTTAGTTATCAGAAGTTTACTTTCTCTGTTCTTTTTAGCAGTAGCTGGAGAATTGGTGAGTAATAACAATCAATTATTAGCGTCCGATGCAAGTGTCGGTTCGCATTCGTCCAGTATCATAAGTTTCACTTCTGTGGACGGCTATTTTCCTTTGGCCGTAAGTGGAAAGCCTGTGCCTTTATATACTCATTCGGATGATTACCAGGGAGTCATACGTGCTTTGAAGGATCTGCAGAGTGATTTTGAGCTTGTTACCAGGAACAAGCCGAAACTTTCAACAAAGTCAGTTCCAAAATCCAAAAGGATTGTGATTGCCGGTACCCTTGGCAATAATCAGGTTATTGACAAGCTTGCAGAAGAAGGAAAAATAAATGCAGAGGAGTTAGACGGAAAGTGGGAGAAATTTATTATTCAGGTTGTTGATAATCCCGTTAAAGGTGTAGATCAGGCATTGGTTATTGCCGGTAGCGACAAACGGGGAACCATTTTTGGAATTTATGAAATTTCAAGACAAATAGGAGTTTCTCCATGGTACTGGTGGGCTGATGTTCCTGTTGCTCATCAGCCAAATCTTTATGTGTCGCCAGAACGATTCACACTTGGAGAACCAAAGGTACAATACAGGGGAATATTCCTTAATAACGATGAACCTGCATTAGGGAATTGGGTCAGACACTCTTTTGGAGGGTTTAATCATCAATTTTATGAAAAAGTTTTTGAGTTGATTTTAAGACTCAGAGGAAATTACTTATGGCCTGCAATGTGGGGTAAAGCTTTTCACGACGATTGCCCACATAACGCTCCTTTGGCTGATATGTATGGTGTGGTGATTGGTTATACTCACCATGAACCAATGATGAGAGCTCATATTGAATGGGAAAGATATGGAGAAGGTGATTGGGATTACCAAACCAATGAAGAAGGGCTGAGGAAATTCTGGATTGAAGGAATAGAAAGAATGAAGGACTATGAGAGTACTGTTACTCTTGCGATGCGAGGAGATGGAGATGAACCTTTGAGTGAAGAGGCGAACATTGAGCTTATTGAAAGAGTTGTGAATGATCAAAGAGAGATTATTCAAAACCACGCAAAAAATCCGGATGATGTAATTCAGATTTGGGCTCTCTATAAAGAGGTAATGGATTATTACAACAGAGGCATGGAAGTTCCTGATGATGTGTTAATCCTGCTCACCAATGACAACTGGGGCAATATTCGTTACCTTCCAGATCCTGAAGCTGCTGCAAAGCGTTCCGGAGGATGGGGGATGTATTATCATTTTGATTATGTTGGTGGCCCGAGAAGTTACAAGTGGATTAACACCATACAAATTTCGAGAATATGGGAACAGATGAACATTACTTATCGTCACAACATTGATAAATTGTGGTTGGTAAATGTTGGAGACCTAAAGCCAATGGAGTTTCCTATTTCTTTCTTCCTGGATTTTGCCTGGAATCCTGACGCTATCCCAGCTGATGTGATGGGACAATATCCAAAATGGTGGGCTCAACAACAGTTTGGGAAAGAGTTTGCAGAAGAAATTGCACACCTGTTAAATGAATACACAAGAATAAACTCCAGAAGAAAACCTGAATTATTAAATGAAGATACATATAGTATCATTCATTTCCGTGAAGGTCAAAGAGTGGTTGAGGAGTATAATAATTTGTTGAAGAAAGCTGAACGAATTAACGGAAAAATTTCAGAAGAGTACCGGGATGCATTTTTTCAATTGGTTCTTTATCCGGTAAAAGCATCAGCCAATTTAAATGAAATGTATGTTTCTGTGGCAAAAAATCGTCTGTATGCCAGGCAATTGCGCTCAAGTACAACGGAAATGGCGGACAAGGTACGTTATCATTTTGATATGGATGCCAAGCTTAATGATAAGTACCACAGCATAGCTGATGGTAAATGGATGCATATGATGTCCCAAACGCGTATTGGTTATACGTACTGGAATCAGCCTCCATGGGACGTTATGCCCAATGTAACTGTTGCCACACCACATGACCCTGCCGATATGAGGGTAGCAATTGAAGGCTCAGGATATGCATGGCCACAAGCTGGTCGTAACAGACAAGAAGCCGTGTTGCCTAAGTTTGATAAGTTTAATCAACAATCATTCTATATAGACGTGTTTAACCGGGGAAGATTTTCATTTGAGTATTCTACAGATACAGATGTGCCCTGGTTATTGATTGACAAACCTGCCGGTACAGTAGAGAAACAAGAGCGCTTATTAGTCAGTGTAGACTGGAATCAGGTTCCAGATGGTACGCATCGTCAACCCATAAGGATAAGCGGTCCCGACAATAGAATTATTACTGTTTATGCCGAGGTGTTCAATCCTTCATATCCGGCTCGTGAGAATGTTCAGGGATTTGTTGAGGCCAATGGTTATGTATCCATTGAAGCGCCGAATTTCACCCGAAAGGTTGATTCAGAAAATGCATGGTGGAAGTATGTTCCTGATTTAGGAAGAACCTATGCTTCTATGGTGTCTTTCCCTGTATTGGCTGATATTCAGACCCCAGGAGATCAGGATGCTCCAAGGTTGGAATATGATATGCACCTTTTCTCGGAAGGCGAAGTAACTGTTCATGTATACTTGGCTCCTACCAAAAATTTTAAACATGAACGAACAGGTTTGAAATATGGCATCTCTTTTAACGACGAAGAACCACAGATTGAGAATATTCATACCGAAATATTAAACTGGGGAGATTACAGTTACGGTGCTCCAGAATATGGTGTTTGGGCCAGTTGGGTGTCAAATAATATCAATGTACGTAGAACAACCCATACAATTGATAAACCAGGTAAGCATACTCTTAAAATCTGGATGAAGAACCCAAATGTAGTTATCCAAAAAATAGTTGTGCAAACGGGAGATATGGGTGAGACTTACTTAGGGCCACCGCAAAGCTTTTTTAATAAATAGATTGGAGAAATGATTTTTTAATAAAAACACCCCGTGAATTTCACGGGGTGTTTTTATTTACTTTTGACAGAGGAATGACCAATGGTCATCTTTTCCGCATATCTTCTGTTTTTTATTTAAACAGCATCGGAACAAATTCAGTTAAATATAAACGCCAGTTATCCCATGTATGACCTCCCTCACTTTCTCGATAAGTGTATGGCATGTTAATTCTGTCCATTATTTTTCTCAACTCAACACACTGTTCGTAAAGAAAGTCTGTCTTCCCCATGGCTATCCAGTAAAGCTGGTATCCGTTATCTTTTTGATTTATAAGAGTCTCTTCGAGGTTTTTGTATACGGGAGAAGTGGCATCTCCTGAGGGAAAAACAGCACCTGAAAACAACCCAATGTAATGAAAAGTATTTGGATAATAGCGTGAAATATGAAGGGAATGGAATCCTCCCATCGATAAACCGGCAATGGCTCTTGCTCCGGGGGATTGTTTTACTCGGTAGTTACTTTCAACAAAGTTGATAACATCCATAAAAGTTTCTTCCATTTTACCATCCATGGTGTTCGGAAGTTGCATGGTTGGTTTAACAAACCCAAGGCTGGATTCTCCCGGAGCTGCTTCCTGATAAACATTTCCATTTGGCATCACAACTATCATTGGTTCAGCTTTTCCCTGAGCTATTAAATTATCCAGAATTTGGGAGGTGCGGCCCAAAGCCATCCATGCCTCTTCATCGCCACCCATGCCATGTAACAGATACAAAACAGGATATTCTTCATGGCTTGTTTCATATCTGGGTGGGGTGTAAATGGTGATTCGACGGTTCTTATCATTTTCCGGCGAATGATACCATTGGCGTGTGATGGTTCCGTGAGGAACATCATTGACTTTATAATAATCTCCTTGACCACAACTTATTATAAAAACGTTGGTTAAGGTTGCCACATCCCTTATAAGGTATACATTGGATGGGTCGTTCATTCTCATTTTATCAACAAAAAATGAGTAGCCATAAAGATTGGACTCCAATGGTTCGGTAGTATAAATCCATAAGTCATCTTCAGTTTTTTCCATCTCAACAAGTCCCGGATTCCACCCTTCTGAAGGGATCCAGTCGCCTGTAAGTTGAACCTGATTTGCATGGGGAGCATGCAAACGAAAAGTGACGGAATTGTCATCGTTTATTTCCGGTGAAACAATTTCAGATCCACCCCAAAGTGCTTGTTGTGCCATTGTATGGATAGAAATAAGATGCATTAGAGCTAAGAATAATAAGTTTTTTTTCATGTGTCTATAGTTTGTATTTTAATCCCGAGTACTCGGGATGGAACTCGCCAATCCAGTCATACTTATTTCGACTGGGCTCAGTAAATCGACTGTTTGAGAAGGTTTTATCATGGCTTGTTTCATATAATTTATTTTTAAATTTCTTCGGGACTTGTTTTATATAACCTGTATTATTCACAAATTATCTATTACGATGATCAACTACCTGCTAAATACTGACGTCCTCAATAAAATTGACTTGAAAATAATCAATTATTACCTTCATCAATTTTCTTTGCGGTTGTCCGTATTTATTGGTATTTAATAATCTCATAACGACAATTCATGAAACGAAGTTCGACCTATGTCAATAAAACAGGATAAAAATGAATTTATTGAATGATGAATTTTACCACTCGTCCGGTGTTGGCTTCCTGATAGATATATATTCCTCCCGGAAGATGCCCCACCCTTGCTACATTTTTGTTAAACATTCGTCCGACTTCAACTCCCGCCATGTTAAAAATACGGCCTGTTGTTCGCTCACTAAAGTTAATAAAAGTTTCATTAACAGGGTTTGGGTATACTCTTAATTCAGGAAGATTGTTCTCGTCATATTCACCAGGAATACCGGTTGAACCGGATATGTTAATGGAATGAATGGCAAGCATGTCACGTGCCCCACTGGTTTGATCAACTCTTTCTCCTGTGTAATAAAAGAGCCACCTCAGCTGTAAATAGTCTTTATTTAACACCTCCTTAGGAAAGATGATATTTTCGAATGTCTCTATTTCGTTTTCAACAGAAGAACGGTGGTATTCTATTTTGTTACCATGGATGTCTTTCCAGTTTTTCCACTCTGCGCCAATTTCAGTGCGAAATTGAAGTCTTATTCTGTAGGCTCTCGAATTGGCTCTGAGTGTTGAAGCACTCCAGTTTAAAACGATATTATCGGAATTTTGTGTGTTAACGGCAAGCACTAATGCTCCCAAATCCCTTCCTCTTCCGGTATTTATAAAAGATATGCCATTTTCTCCAAGTCCATTGATCCGGGTTCTGCTTTCATTCCTGTATGGAAAACCAATATTGCCGACATCTCCTGCAGCAAAATCCTGTTCAGGGATTTGATAAACACTGTGGAACTTTGCTGATGGTAACGGGTCGTCCGTATCGCTCTGCATAAATATTATATGGTTAGGGAACGTTCCTTCAGGAGCGTTCGCATCCCAATAATTGAAGTGTAATTCAGTGTTGTCAGGGTCTACAGCTTCAGGATAAACAATGGTGTAAAAAGAGCGCTCAAATGGTGGGTTCTGTCCATCTGATGCTGAAATTAGAATTGTTGCACCACCCCTGTTTATCGGCATAATTGTTAGCCTGGAATTGGTTAAATCATAATCAAGAACGTTTTCGTTACTGATTTCGACCGAATAGGTCAGAAGTAGACCTTGTGGTTGGCTGAAAAAATCAGACAAATCTATTATATATGGTCCCGAGTTCTCAATTAGTTTTAACGGATCTCTGAAATAATTGATTTTTATAGGAGGCTGAACAGTTCCATTAAAAGGTTCTCCTTCAAGAGAGACATTGTCAATTCTATTGTTTCCTGTGGTACCTCCCTCATCAGATTCATCAAAATCCATTGAGATTTTGATGGCTAAGTTTTCATTGTTGTCAGTTTCTGGAAGCAGAGCCAGATCAAAACTATGGTACACCGGAATGTCTGTTACGATTATTGTATCAAAAGGAATAAACTCAATTCCATCTGTAGAGTAGGAGATGTATTGACGATTAGCTCCGCTTCCGGATCTCCTTGTTTCATATGCAAAAAGCAAATCCTGATATCCGGTTGATGGAACTTTGAAAACGACCGCGGAGCCAGATGGGTTGTTAACACGCAAATGGGAACCTGCCGGATCATTGTTCTTTGCATTAATGGCCACAAAGCCTTGTCCGGTTCCAGATATTGCTTCACTTGAACCTCCGGGAACGACAGCCAAAGAACCTCCTCCGATTGTATAAGTTGGAGCGAAAAGATTATCCTCATTGTTGAAGTTCCAGTAGTGAATGACAGAAAATGGTTCTCCCAACTGTCCGTCGATCCAATCCAGCCTTCTTTCGAGCCAGTCAATCATCCAGAAAACCTCTTCTTCGTAAGTGTTGCCTATGAACCAGTTGGGCCATATATAATTTCCCAGAATCCTCCATCGTTCAAAATTACGAACCTGAGCTTCACATAAAAGATCATAGTAATCAAGTATCTTGTTTTTAAGAAATGCGTTTGAGAACTTTCCTGTGCGTAAACTTCGGTATCTTTTATTGTACTTTCTTCTAAATTCCTCATCCTCGAATAGTCGGGTGTACCACCCTTTAAGGTATTGTTCCTGATTAAGAAGGATATAATACCAGCCTTCGGGACTCCATCCTTCATTATAATTTGCATTTCCAAGAGATAAATTGAAATCCCATAGGGGACCCGATTTAATTTTTTCTCCTCTTTCTTTGGTGAAAAAAGTACTTAGCCGATATCCGTCAATCTCTTTGGTGACTTCTGTTATCAGATGCATATCAACGAATGACGGAACATCCAGAAAGGCGCGATATCCAACTTTCGGATCCTTGAAATCGTCACCAAACAAGGCTGTTTCCAGAGAGTCGATGTACCCAACAAGATAATCTCTTTGTTGTGGTGTGATGGTGGCTTCATTGGGTCTTACAAAGGCAAAGTGACTGTTTCTGCTGGTATGGAATCCGGATTCTCCCGGGTTTAGGCGGTCATTTTTAAAAATGTATCCGCCGGTAATTTCCGGGTGGTTGTTATGCCATGTCTCCAGATCTTGAATGTTTACATTTCCCGGTGCAACTTTTATGCGTTGCGTCAGCAGGTAAACACCATGATAATGTAATTCGTTAAGCGTTCCTGTTCCGGTGTGTATGAAAAGCTCAACAAATCTGGTGTATGGAGAGTATTGTCCAATTTCATTGCTTAAACCGTAAGAAAAGGCATTGCGCATAAGGGTTTTGTCAGAATAGGGGCCATGTAAAACCCAGTTATGCTCTTCCGGTAATCCCAGAAGAGAAACCTTACCGTTGCTACCATCTTCTTCCTGGATATGAAAACCGTAATTGTTTTTTGGGAAACTTAAAGAACTTGATCCCCTTTTGTTGATGATGATTCTACTTTGGAATTCAGGAATATCAGTAATTTCATTTCTTCCTTCGTGTTCATTGTTGGATATGACCATGTAAGCTGGGGTTCTGCTTCCTGGTGTAATCGGGGTATTGTATCCAAAAATGGTCATCACAGGTAAGTTGGAACTGAACCCCTCCAGACTCTTATGAATAAAAGAAAAGTTGGCTGAAACTATTTCACTTCTCAGTTTTCCTTCCTCGAATGCAGCAGCCCTTAGCTGAGTGGTTTGAGATATAATAAGAGGATTTTCATAAATAGGGCTATCAGCAGTAGGTTTACTTCCGTTTGTGGTATAACGTATGGTTGCCCCATTATTAGAGGATAAACTCACAATTGTATTTTCTCTAAAAATTCCTCCATTGGGATAAATGGTTGGAGTTGTTGCGATCCCGGACACGTAGTTGTCCGGGTTTGGTTTGCCGGGTGTTGGATTCTCAAAATAGACCCACTTTCCCGTTCCATTAGGATAACGGCCATATGAAATGTCGGTCGGAATACGAGTTGGAACCACCTGATCAATAATGAACCCCTCTGGATTAGTCAAAATGATCTCTTCTCCTTTTGAGTCAATCCTGAAATTAGTGTGTAAGTAGCCTCCAGGCACGAAACAGTATTCAGCGCTAATTGGTTCGTCTATGACTCCAGCTGGCATTCTCCATCTCACGGAAAGATGATCTCCACCAATTGCTTCTTTCATTAAAGTTGAAAGATAATAGTAATTCCCTTCTTCAAGGAAAATCGGTAGGGAAGCCTGAGAGGGATATTTATCCCATTGTCGTGGATTTGTCCAGCCAGATACACTCGCAATCAGTGATTGATTTTCCGGAGATGAGTCTGTACTAAGATACAGTTCAGAATTGTCATCGCTGGCAATCCAAAACCTATATTCCCCACTTAAAGGTGGCTTTATCCAGGCAAACATGTGCTGCCCATAATTGTCCCCAATATTTAGAGGAGCTTCGAAGAAACTGGTAATTATGTGACTTAATGTTGGGTGATTGGGAAAACTATGGTGGCTTGTCAGATCGCTTACCTGGGAGCCGGGGATGTTATCGTAAAAACGTCTTTTAATTCCATTTTGCATTTCATTTTTTATGGGTTTCCGGTCTTTGCCGGATGCCCAAACAATAAGCTTTTCCCCTGGTTCTATTAGGTAGTCGGGGAAAATCCACATTCGAATATCGTTATAATCATCTGAAAGACCATAGCCTTTCAGATTAATGATTTCATCACCAATGTTAATAATCTCAATCCAATCTTCAAATGAACCATCCTCATCGGAAATGGTAGAAGAGTTTGAAGCCATGACTTCATTTATCCGGATATGCTGAGCTGAAAGGTTAAATAAAAAAAATGCCGGTGCAACAATTAAAGCAGCTAGTAGTTTTTTGCGTAAGAGATTCTGATTAAAAATGAATTGAGTAAATGTGATCGTTTTTTCTTTCTTAAATATCATTTTTCTTTGTTTATTGCAAATGGCTGGAAAAGAGAAGCCGTGTTTTTACAGGTTTTAAAAATACTCTTTAATTTTCAGTTATTAAAAGTATCAATAACTCATATATTTTAGTTGATGCAGACACTTCAAATGGTTGCTTTTAAAGGTGTTTTAAGTTTTATTTTTGCAGTTAAAGTTATTGATTATTAACTTTCCACGTTAATCAAGAATTAAAGGTTTGCTGTTTCAACTTATTTTTCCAAATTTTACCTTTTCAATAAATCTATGTTTGAATGGAAAGAATAGCAATTTTCCCCGGATCATTTGATCCCTTTACGGTTGGTCACGAGAACATCGTTCGTCGTGGGCTAAAACTTTTTGATAAAATAATTGTAGCGGTTGGTTATAATACCACAAAGAGTTATTATTTCACAATTAATGAACGCGTGGCGTTCATTAAAGCTCAGTTTGAAGACGAGCCGCGTATATTGGTTGAGAGATATGAAAACCTTACCGTGGAGTTTGCTCACGAAAAACAGGCAGACTTTATTCTTCGAGGCATCAGAACAGCTGCCGATTTTGAATATGAACGAGCCATTGCCCAGGTTAATAAACTGATGACCGGAATCGATTCAGTGTTTTTGTTAACCACGCCGGAACATACGCCCGTAAATTCGTCCATTGTTAGAGACATCCTTAAACACAATGGTGATGCATCAAAGTTTATTCCTGTAATAACATATCGAATGATTCAGGACATCAGAGCAGGGAAGGTTAAAGTTTGAAAAATGGCCGGAAGTTTGCTTTGTCATTAGAGCGATGGAAGTTTTTTTAAATACATCATAAACATGTTTAAATGAGGGTTTATATAGTCTGTCTTGTTCTTTGGGGTATAAATGGTGCCGCTTTTGGACAAACCAACAACGATGAAGTTAGATTTTTTGGAAAGAATCCTGAGTATGCCGGATTTAATCTCGTTTTTGAGCGTTATTCAAATTTTATAATTCCTCAAACTGAGCCTTTGGTGACGCTAGCCATTGATGACGATGGCGAGTTTGACTTTACTTTTCCTCTGAATGAAACCCTCCACGCATTCGTTGACCTGGGCAGATACAGAGCGTCCATTTATCTGGAACCCGGTTTGAGCTATCAATTGGTTCTTCCTCCGTTTGAACCTAAAAATCAAGCTGAAAGGCTTAATCCCTTTTTCCAGCCGGAAGAGGTGTTGCTCGGAATTGCAAACGAAGAAGCACGTGCGTTGAACAGAAATATTGTTGAATTCGATGCCATGTTTGAGTTTAATTTCAGCAGGTATGCAACCGATCTGTTTGTGAATGGAAACGTTGCCAGAGCAACAGAAATTGAAGAAATGCTGGAGGAGAGATTTACCTTTGATCATCCTGTTTTTAATCGCCATAAACAGTTCATTTATATGAAATTATGGCGCATGACTGTACGAAGACAAAACAGGACGTTGATTCATCGCTACATGTCAAATCAAGCTGTTGATTATCATTTGCCAGTGTATTGGGAGGTATTCAATGATGTGTTTAAAGGTTTTTTTCCAAACAATCTGGCAGAAGAGGTTCAACAACCAATATTGCGAAGCATTTCCCGCAGGGAAAGTTTTAATTCGATTGCAGACATTGCTGTTCAGGACACAATCTTCAAAAATCGTGAATTTGCGGAAGTGATGTTGTTATATTCTCTTTACGAAGCCTTTTACCAGGAAAATCTAGCACCTGAAACCGTATTTGCCATAACATCTGATGCTGTACATACAGCATCAACACCTGAAACCCGGGAAATGGCGCGTCAGTTTCACCGAAAACTTTCAATGCTTCGCACAGGTACCGAAGCTCCGGGTTTTACCTTGTTGGATCGAGAGGGAAATTATAGGAGCCTGGAAGATTTCAGGGGTAAATTTGTCTATTTAAATTTTATGCATACTGCAAACTTTTCGGCATTGCGGGATATGCAGTCATTGGTCAGGATTCAGGAAGTTTTTCGTGAGCAATTACATGTTGTGACCATCATTGTGGATGAGGATTTTGAAGCAATGACAAGGTTTTTGGATCGGCATCCATCTTATGATTGGACGTTTTTACACTTTGCTTCTGCCCCAACTGTATTGTTTGATTACAATATCATGGCAGTTCCTGCCTATTATTTAATAAATCCTGAAGGGGTTCTCTCTTTGTCGCCGGCGCCTACACCAGACGAAAATTTCAGAGCACGGTTTGCCGACCGTTACAGATCATGGCAAAGAGAGCAGCTTCGGCGTAATCCTCCAGAGCGCAGGTCAATATTCAGATAAAACCTTTTGCCTATGTCCGGTATTTTTCTTGCATTGGTGGTGGTTGCAGCAGTAGTCCTGTTGCTTTTATTGGTATTAAGACTTAAGATCAATGCTTTTATAGCATTGATAATAACTGCTATGTTTGTTGGCATCGCAAGTGGATTGCCATTTCAAACAGTACTTGACAGCATTCAGAAGGGCATGGGAGGGACTCTTGGTTTCGTAGCAACTGTTGTGGGGTTGGGTGCTATATTTGGCCAGATGTTGGAAAGTTCAGGAGGGGCGGAAGCTCTCGCAAGGTATCTGGTTAAAAAGTTTGGACAGAAAAAAGCACCATATGCGATGGTGCTTTCCGGTTTTTTTATTGGGATTCCGGTGTTTTTCGATGTTGGTTTTATCATCTTAATTCCCATAGTATATGCTTTAGCGCGGGATACCAAACTCTCTTTGCTGTATTACGGTATTCCTTTGTTGGCCGGACTTGCCGTGACTCATTCCTTTATTCCACCCACGCCGGGTCCAGTCGCTGTGGCTGAAATCATTAGTGCACAGTTAGGGTATGTCATTCTGTTTGGTTTTTTGCTCGGAATTCCTGTGGCTATTCTCGCAGGTCCTGTTTTTGGGCGATACATCAGTAAGAAGATAATGGTTTCTCCGCCGGATTTTTTTGAGGAAGCCAATACTTCTGAAGAGAAACTACCTCCTTTCGGTCAGATTATCTGGATAATACTGATCCCACTCATATTAATTTTACTGGCCACCATTACAAATGTAATGGTGACAAGGGAAGTGATTGAAAAAGGGGTATTCCCGGATCTGTTGATGTTTATAGGGCATCCTTTTTCTGCCTTAATCATTGCTACGCTGGTTGCCATATACTTTCTAGGGCTTCGGCGGGGATTTAAGAAAAAGGAAATTCTGGATTTAAGCACCAAAGCATTAGGTCCGGCCGGAATCATTATTTTGGTAACGGGGGCAGGAGGTGCATTGAAGGAGGTCTTGGTTGACAGTGGTATTGGTGATGTTCTAGCAGGTGCTTTGGCTAAATCGGCGTGGCCTCCGGTGCTCCTGGCATGGGCATTGGCCGCCTTGGTAAGAATAACCCAGGGCTCTGCAACGGTTGCTATGATTACGGCAGCCGGAATTATGGCTCCTCTGTTGGTTGCTTTCGATTTGAGCGAAATGCACAGAGCTCTTATCGTATTGGCCATCAGTTCAGGAGCAACCATATTATCTCATGTAAACGACAGCGGTTTTTGGTTGGTTGGCAAGTATCTTGGATTGGACGAAAAACAAACACTCCAATCATGGACTGTTATGGAAACCATCATAGCAGTTTCAGGTCTTGCTCTCACTCTACTGGTTAGTTTTTTCGTTTAATCTGATTGACTGCTTTTAAACACTTTAATAATTCTTTCGAATCTGGAACAAAAGAAGTACTTTTGCGGCCTGTAAACTCGCATTATAAAACAGTTACATTATGGCAGATAAATCAAATCAACCGTTGTTTGCAGATTTCCCTCCTGTTTCCACACAGGAGTGGATGGATAAAATAACAGCGGATCTCAAAGGTGCTGACTTTGAGAAAAAACTCGTTTGGAAAACCAACGAGGGTTTTAGTGTGAAACCATTCTACCGTGAGGAAGACCTGGAGCAATTCAGTTATCTGAACTCTCTTCCTGGAGAATTTCCTTATGTGCGCGGAACCAAGAACACCAACAAATGGTTCGTTCGTCAGGACATTGTGGTGAATGACCCAAAAACAGCCAACGAAAAAGCACTTGCTCTGCTAACCAAAGGAGTGAGCTCTCTTGGGTTCTTTTTTGAGGATGAGAACCTTATCTCTAAGGAGAGTGTGTCGCAACTTCTGAAGAATTTGGTGTCAAATGATGTGGAACTCAATTTCAGTACCCGCCATGGCAACAAAAAACTGCTGCAATTGGTGATCGCTGAATTCGGTTCTCAAAACCGCGACATGGAGAAGGTTGCCGGATCTATTAATTTTGATCCGATAGGGCAACTGACTATTTCCGGAAAATCTTGTGAAACCATTGAAAAAACAATGGTTCACGTCGCTGAAGTGGTCAGCGAAGCAAAGAATTTGCCAGCTTTTCAAACCATAACTGTAAATGGGCGCTATTTTGGCAATGCCGGTTCAACCATTGTACAGGAGCTGGCTTTTGCCTTATCAATGGGGAATGAATACTTGGCTCAATTAACCGAGCGTGGCATAAATATTAATGATGCCGCAAAATCCATTCGTTTTAATTTGAGCGTAGGCTCAAATTACTTTATGGAAATTGCCAAACTTCGAGCTGGTCGTTTATTGTGGTCGACCATCGTTCGGGAATATAAGCCATCGGGCAATGATGTGTGCAAAATGATTGTTCATTCTGAAACCTCAGAATTCAATAAAACAGTTTACGATCCTTATGTTAACATGCTGCGTACTCAAACTGAGGCCATGTCTGCATCAATAGGCGGTTGTCACTCTCTTACCGTTCAGCCTTTTGATAAGGTGTTCAGAACTCCGGGAGAAATCAGTGAGCGGATTGCAAGAAATCAGCAATTGCTGCTAAAAGAGGAGTCATATTTCAGCATGATTACCGATCCTTCTGCCGGAAGTTATTACATTGAAGCACTTACCGACAGCATTGCTAAAGAAGCATGGAGCTTGTTTCTTGCTGTGGAAGAAAAAGGCGGATATATCTCTGCTCTGAAAGAGGGCTTTATTCAAAACCAGATTAAAGAAGCTGCCGATACGCAACGCAAAACTCTGGCTCAACGCAGATCTGTAATGGTTGGAACCAACCAGTACCCCAATACATCAGAAAAAGTGGCAGAGTCAATAGATGAGGCATTGGTTAACAAAGCCGGCGTTGAAGGAGGCGATATTGAACCAATACGCTTGTTCCGTTGTGCCGAAGAGTTTGAAGCATTGCGATTCGCCACCGAAAAAGCCGCCAAAAGACCTAAGGTCTTTATGTTGACCTACGGAAATCTGGCCATGCGACTAGCTCGTTCTCAGTTCTCTGGTAATTTCTTTGGATGTGCCGGATATGAAATCATCGACAACTTAGGCTTTGCTACTGTTGAAGAGGGTGTTGATGCTGCCATTAAAGCAAATGCAGATATTGTAGTTCTTTGCTCATCCGATGATGAATATACCGAAGCTGCTCCTCTTGCATTTGAAAAATTGGACGGAAAGGCACAGTTCGTTGTTGCCGGGGCACCTGCTTGCATGGATGAATTGAAAGCCAAAGGCATTGAACATTTTATAAATGTTCGCAGCAACGTGCTTGAAACTTTGCAAGGGTTTAATAAACTGTTGAATATTAATTTCTAAACGCAGAGACGCTAAGACGCTGAGTTTTTTCAGAGAATATGCAAAGGGATTTACTCAACCATATTTCATCTCAAATAATTGGCGGAGCCATTGATGTTCACAAGGAATTGGGTCCGGGATTACTTGAGTCTGTTTATGCCGAATGTCTTGCAAAAGAACTGAGGAATAATGGCCTTCTTGTTGAAGAGCAAGTCGGGTTGCCTTTAAAATTTATAAAGGTGAAGTATTGAGTAAAATGTTTTATCTTGATTTTTTAATAGAGAAGGAGATAATTATAGAACTAAAGGCTGTTGAAGAGATCCATCCTGTTCACGAGGTTCAGTTGGTCACTTATTTGAAATTGGCCGGGAAGCGTTTGGGTTTATTAATAAATTTCAATGTTCCGGTACTACAGAAGGGGATCTACCGAAAAGTGAATAACTTTTAGACAATAAATTAAAATCTTTGTGACTCTGTGTCTTTGCGTTAAAAATGAAATAAAATGAAACCAGATTTTTCAAAAATATCATTTCAAAAAGAGCCATGCGGAGCCAGTGCTGCCGGATGGGCTCAAAAAAACGGGATTAAAAAGGACTGGGTTACACCGGAACGCATTCCCGTTAAACGTGTCTATACCAAGGAAGACCTGGCCGGAATGGAGCATCTGAACTATGCTGCCGGACTGCCTCCTTTCCTTCGTGGGCCATACTCCGGTATGTACGCCATGCGTCCATGGACAATTCGTCAGTATGCCGGATTTTCCACAGCTGAGGAATCTAACGCATTTTACCGCAGAAACCTGGCTGCCGGACAGAAAGGTCTATCGGTAGCATTTGACCTGGCTACACACCGTGGCTACGATTCCGATCACGAACGAGTAGTTGGAGATGTAGGAAAAGCAGGTGTAGCCATTGATTCCATTCTGGACATGAAGGTGTTGTTTGATGGAATTCCATTGGATAAGATGTCGGTATCAATGACCATGAATGGTGCTGTATTGCCGGTAATGGCTTTTTATATTGTAGCCGGACTTGAACAGGGTTGTAAGCTTGAAGACCTGTCAGGAACCATTCAGAACGATATTTTGAAGGAGTTCATGGTACGTAACACATATATTTATCCACCGGAGTTTTCAATGAAGGTGATTGCTGACATTTTTGAATATACCTCGAAGTATATGCCTAAATTCAACAGCATCTCCATCTCGGGATACCACATGCAGGAAGCTGGTGCCACCGCCGATATCGAGTTGGCTTATACATTGGCCGATGGATTGGAATATCTTCGTACCGGAGTAGATGCCGGGCTGAGCGTTGATGCTTTTGCACCGCGTCTATCATTCTTCTGGGCAGTAGGGATGAACCATTTTATGGAAATCGCCAAAATGCGTGCTGCGCGCATGTTGTGGTCGAAGATTGTAAAGCAGTTCGATCCTAAAAATCCAAAATCTCTGGCTTTGAGAACTCACTCTCAAACTTCAGGATGGTCACTAACCGAACAGGATCCGTACAACAATGTTGGTCGTACCTGTATCGAAGCCATGGCAGCTGCTTTGGGTCACACTCAATCATTACACACCAATGCATTGGATGAAGCCATCGCCTTGCCAACTGATTTCTCTGCACGTATTGCACGTAACACCCAGTTGTTTATCCAGGAGGAGACACAAATTTGTCGCGCCATCGACCCATGGGCCGGTTCTTATTACGTGGAAGCACTTACCAACGAACTGGCTGAAAAAGCTTGGACTCTGATTCAGGAGGTTGAGGAGATGGGAGGAATGGCAAAAGCCATTGAGACCGGATTACCCAAAATGAGAATTGAAGAAGCGGCAGCACGTACACAGGCAAAAATTGACAGTGGCAAACAGGTGATTGTTGGAACCAATCGTTTCCGTCTTGAGAAAGAAGATCCCATTGACATTCTCGACATTGACAATACTGCAGTACGTAAGTCTCAAATTGAGCGTTTGCAGAAGTTAAGAGCAGAAAGAAACGAAGTGGAGGTACAGGCAGCTTTAAAAGCCATTACCAAATGTGTGGAAACCGGTAAAGGTAACCTGTTGGAACTTGCTGTTGATGCAGCTCAAAAACGCGCATCATTGGGTGAAATTTCTTATGCATGTGAAACCATAGTAGGAAGATATAAAGCTGTGATACGTTCAATTCATGGAGTTTACTCCTCAGAGGCCGGTGATGACAACGACTTTGCCAAAGCTCAGGAACTGGCACGCAATTTTGCAGAAATCGAAGGTCGTCAGCCACGTATTATGGTGGCTAAAATGGGACAGGATGGCCACGACCGCGGGGCAAAAGTTGTAGCAACCGGTTATGCCGACATCGGTTTTGATGTGGATATGGGGCCTTTGTTCCAAACTCCAGCCGAGGCTGCCAAGCAAGCCGTAGAAAACGATGTGCATGTAATGGGAGTTTCTTCCCTTGCCGCCGGACACAAAACGCTTGTTCCACAAGTTATTGAGGAGCTTAAGAAACTTGGCCGTGAAGACATTATGGTGATTGCCGGTGGTGTAATTCCTAGTCAGGATTACCAATTCCTATATGATTCGGGAGTTGTTGGTATTTTTGGCCCCGGAACCTCCGTTGCTAAAGCAGCCATCGATATTCTTAATTTGTTGCTGGAAGTACGTAAGTAATCATTCAGGTAAAATGATAAACAAAAACAGGGGTTGCCACTACGGCAACCCCTGTTTTTTGTATTAAGATTATAATGAGTTCAGTTTTTTAGCTTCATATCCTCATTGAGGATATGATGAACAATCCAATCCTTAATAAAATTAGTAACTTCAAAGGAGACCATCATCTTCCCACTCCTGAATTTTTCATAGAAGTCGTTTGCTTTAGACATAAATTCCTTATGCTCTTTTGAGTGTTCTTCTATGTTCTGATAATTTATGCTTTGCATATATTTCTCCTCATTGGAGAAATGGGATTCTGCATATTTTAGTAGCCTTTGAATGAGTATATCAAGATTTTCTTTTGATGAATTTATCCTTAAACCTTCATAAAACTCATTGAGTGACTTTATGAGAGTTTTGTGCTCTTCATCTATTTGTGGCACATCAATGCTGTATTCTTTTTTCCATTCAATCATAAATCATTGAAGTTTTCAGTGCATACCTATTTTTCTGCGAAAGCTGCATATTGTTTGTCTTCAGTCATGATGTGATTGGTAATCCAATCCTTAATGAAGTTGGTAACTTCAAAGGATACCAACAGCTTCCCGCTTTTAAATTTGGTGTAAAAATCCTCTGTTTTGGCAATGAATTCACGATGTTCTTTTATGTGGTCTTCGATTTTCGGATAATTGATAGAACGCATAAAATCTTCTTCATTGGTAAAGTGAGTCTTTGTGTAGTTGATCAGATTTTCAATCAATCGACTCATATTTTCATTAGAGGCCTTATTTCTCAGTCCTTCATAAAAATCATTCAGCGCTTTAAAAAGAGATTGGTGTTCATTGTCAATTGTTTGATTGTTGACGCTAAAATTGTCATTCCATTTAATCATTGTTTGAATACTTCTTAGGTTAAATTAATTAGGTGCTTAATTGGTTTAAGAATGTGAAAATAAAAAATGTCTGGCTAAAATCAAATGTTTATGGATGGCTACTGGCCATCCACATATCTTGCATATTGCTGATCGGTTCCTTTTATGTGATTGATGAGCCAAGTTTTAAGGAAGTTGGTTACCTCAAGGGAAAGGATTAGTTTTCCGTCCTTTATTTTTTCATAAAAGCCGGTGATTTTGTCAACATAAAATGCATGTTTTTCCTGATGCTCTTTCAAATCAGGATAGTTTACCGATTTCATAAACTCTTCTTCGCTGGCAAAGTGATATTTGGTGTAATCAAGCATTGCAAGAACAAGTTGTTCCAGTTTTTCTTTAGGACTACCATCTAGAATTCCCTGGTAGAAGTTGTTCAGGATTTCTATCCATTTTTGGTGTTCTTTATCCAGTCCTTCGTTTGATACAGATAAATCCGGCGTCCATTTTACTTGCATAATACAACGTTTTAGTAAAGTTTATATAGTCATTTCTTAATACGAGTAGGATCGTTATTAAGTTCTATTTGTTAATGACTTTTTAATCAAACTGAATTTAATTGTAGTTCATAATAAGGAATAGTGATTAAAGTGTTCATTTTTTGTTTTTACCATTATGTTTTCAAGCTTTCGTTCATCTGATATTTTAAAAAAGCTATAATTAAGTTAAATATGAAACCTCTTTTTTTACTCCTCGTAATTATGCTCATTATTATGAACTTGTCAGACATCCCATTAAAACCATAACAATGATCAAAAGGTTCTTTTCAAAGCTGAAAAATAAGATTGCACTTTTTACCGGTGTAGCTATGTTAATTTTAGCGGCACTAATTACATCAACATTTTCTTACATTACATACCGCAATGGAGTGCGGCAAATAGAAGATCTTGAGGTTAGGTTGATGGACAATCTTGACCTGTTATTAATTAGTGAAGTGGAAACAGCTGTTTCAATGTTGAAGGGTTTTAATGATAAAATTATATCGGGAGAGCTTGGATATGAAGAAGGAACCCGTTTAGCGGCAGATGTTTTGAGAGAATTGAGATTTGGTGAAGAAGGCTATTTTTGGGCCGATACCAAAGATGGGACCAATGTTGTATTACCGGGAAGTACAGGGGTGGAAGGTTTTAATCGAATTGACCTGGTTGATTCCCACGGGAATGAATTCATAAAAGATATCTTAAACGCAGGGATTTCCGGAGGGGGATTTGCCGAGTATTGGTTTCCAAAATTAGGGGAGACTGAGGCTTTGCCTAAAAGAGGATACTCTTTATTGTTTGAGCCTTTTGGCTGGGTTATAGGTACCGGTCTTTATTATGACGATATTGAAGAAGCGGTTCAAGCCATACGCGTTCAACGTCAGGAGGATCTGAGAAGAACCATAGTTTGGGTAGTCACAATGGCATTGATAATTGTGCTTTTGGGATTGGGTTTTGCCTATTATGTTGGTTTAAAAATATCCAATCCAATATCAGATTTGTCAAATAAAACCAGGGAAGTTGCCGGAGGAAATCTCTCAGTTGAGGTGGAATCAAGATTGAATGATGAGGTGGGAGATTTGTCACGTTCATTGGCAAATATGATAAAAAAGTTGCAGCAGATTGTAATGGAAATTTCAGAAGGAGCATCTAATGTGGTGGTTGCTTCTCAACAAATGAGCAGTGCCTCCCAAATAATTGCTGATGGAGCAACGGAACAAGCAGCTTCAACCGAGGAGATTGGGACTTCAATGGAGGAAATGGTTTCGAGTATAATGCAGAACACCGATAACGCTAATAAGGCGGATTCTGTTGTAAATGAGTCTGAGCAGAGTATGGCACAGTTAACCGAAGCATTTAAAGAAACTCTGGAGGCCATGGAGCAAATCACCTCCCGAATTACCATTATCAAGGAAATCAGTACGCAAACCAATTTGCTTGCGCTTAATGCTGCGGTTGAAGCCGCACGAGCCGGAGATGCCGGAAGAGGATTCAGTGTGGTAGCCGGCGAGGTTAAAAAGTTGTCGGAAAATACCCAACGTGCCGCCAATGATATTTCGCAATTAAGCAAGAATAGTCTGGCTGTGGCTAAACATGCCTGGGAATTACTTGAAAAACTGATTCCGGAGTTTCAGCAAACAGCAATTTTGGTTAAGGAGATTTCTGCATCCAGTGGAGAACAAAGAACTGGAGCCGATATGATCAATGCTGCTGTGCAATCAATGGTTAATGTGACCAACCAGAACTCTGCTTCTTCAGAGGAGTTGGCTTCAAGTTCCGAAGAATTAGCAGCTCAGGCAGAAAGTTTGAAGGATGCTGTAAGTTTTTTCAAATTTAAGTCGAGTTGACGCAGCGCTGCAACAAGCCATTTTTTTTGTTATGATTTCCAATATTTAGATTTTATGCATTAGCTTTGTCACGATTCATTTTGTGTACGCAGAATGAATCTGAATGATTGAAAATCGGATCTGTTTCATGATCATTTTAAATTGATGAAGCTATGAAGCTAAAACAGCATATTCCAAACGCAATAACAAGTTTAAATCTTTTTTTTGGAACGGTAGGAATTTACCTTGCAATTGCCGGTAGGCCGGATTTAACAGCCTGGTGCATTTTAGCTGCTGCACTGCTTGATTTTATGGATGGATTTGCAGCCAGAATGCTCAATGCATACAGCGATATAGGAAAAGATCTGGATTCGCTTGCTGATCTGATCAGTTTTGGGGTTGCTCCTGCTGCCGTTTTCTCGTCATTGATTCATTTTCATTACACAGGCACCTGGGGTGGGGCATTTCTTTCTCTCCCTTTTCTGCAAATGTTGATGGTGCTTACACCTTTTGTGTTGGCAGTTTTTGCCGCTCTTCGTTTGGCGAAATTTAACAACGATGATCGACAGAGCGATACATTTTTGGGATTAACCACCACAGCAACCGGGATGTTTGCAGTTTCTCTGGCGTATCTCATCGTAGTACGAGAAGGTGCCTGGCTTCAACTTACAAATCCTTTGGTGGTGATTTTTATTGTACTGGTTTTTTCTGCACTTTTAGTGAGTGAGATGCCAATGTTTTCACTTAAGTTCTCTCATTTTAAATGGAAAGGAAATAAGCCCCGTTTCCTTCTTATGGCACTTTCATTATTGGCTATTATATTTACGGGAGTTGGCGCTTTTGCGTTTATAATTCCTTTATATATAGTCTTGTCGTTGTTCTTAACCATGAACAAAAGTTCGTAGTATCACACAAAGGGAGGGAATCATCTTTTCTATATAAATTGCAGGTTTAGTAAACATTTGCACCCCTGTTTCACGAGTTAATATTACATTTTATCCATAACCGTAATACATTCTTACCCTGTCAGAATTCTGATATATTTGTTAATTTGTATTCCGTTAGGAATGCTAATGTTAATTTGAATATATTATTATGAAGAGACTCTTTTTTATTTCATTATTTGTAGGATTGTTGCTGAATGCTTGTGGTGACAAAGATACAGCAACTGTTTCATCACCCGATCGAAATGTGCAGGTTAAGTTCGAATTGGTTGATGGAGAACCTTTTTATAGCGTAACATATAATGGCCGTAAGGCCATTGAGCCATCTGCCATGGGGTTTATACTTCGTGATCAGGCTCCGCTAAAAGACAATTTTAAAATTGTAGATACACGCTTTTCAACTCAAGATGAAGTTTGGGAGCAGGTGTGGGGAGAGAAGCAGTTTATTCGTGATCATCACAACGAATTGTGGATTGATCTTCAGGAAGATGGGGGCGAAGAGCGAATCATGAGCATTGTCTTCCGGGTTTTCGATAATGGAGTAGCTTTTCGCTACATCATACCTGAGCAGGAAAACATTGGTGAATTTGTGATCATGGATGAGTTGACTGAATTTGCCATGACCGGCGATCATAGAGCATGGTGGATTGGGGCATATCAGGAACACAGGTATGAGTATCTTTATGAAGAAACGCCCATCAGCAGAATGGATACGGTGCATACACCTGTTACGTTTCAAACCAATGATGGAATGTATATTTCTCTTCATGAAGCTGCATTGGTCGATTATGCAAGCTATACCGTAGCTCCGCTAGGAAATAACAGGTTGAAAACTGATCTGGTTCCCTGGGCTGATGGAACAAAAGTGAGAACACAATCGCCTATGCAAACTCCTTGGAGAACCATACAATTGGCGGAAAAACCTGGTGACCTTATCACAAACTACATGGTTTTGAACCTGAATGAACCTAACAAACTTGATGATTTATCATATATTGAACCCAATAAATATATGGGAATATGGTGGTCTCTTCATATTGGTAAAAGAACGTTTTGGCTGGGGCCAATTCATGGCGCCACAACCGAGAATGCTAAATATTATATCGATTTTGCTTCCAAACATGGGATTCCTCGTTTATTGATTGAAGGTTGGAACCCCGGGTGGACTATGGAGTGGTATCTGGATGCCATGCATGAGTTTGTATTTACTGAAACTGTTCCCGGCTTTGACCTTACGGAAGTTGTAAACTATGGTAAGGAAAGAGGAGTTAAAATTGTTGGATATCACGAAACCGGATCAAATCTTATCAATTATTTGGAACAAATAGATGAAGGTTTCCAGTTATACAAGGATCATGGCATAAATGATATAAAGATTGGACAGGTAGGAACCCGATTAAATATGAAGGAGTGGCACCATGGTCAGTTTGGTGTAAACTATTATGCTTATGTTGTTCAGAAAGCACACGAATATCAACTTGCTATTAATTTTCATGAGCCGATTAAACCCACCGGTTTAAGAAGAACTTATCCAAACATAATGACAGCCGAGGGTATTCGAGGGCAGGAATATAATGCATGGAGTGAAGGTAATCCCCCAAACCATTATACCATTTTCCCGTTCACCAGAGCTTTGGCAGGACCTATTGATTATACTCCCGGCATTTTTGATGTGATGATTAAATATCGCGAAGGACGCAGAGTGCATACCACTGTTGCAAAGCAGTTGGCTCTATATGTTCTGGTTCATTCCCCGATTCAAATGTTGGCAGATTTACCTGAGAATTATGACGGACATCCGGCTTTCCAGTTTTTGCTTGATGTACCTGTTGACTGGTATGATACCCAGGTTATTGATGCAGAAATTGGTGAGCATATCACGAAAGTGCGTCGTGACAGACACAGCGAAGAGTGGTATCTTGGTAGTGTGACCAATGAGAAGGCTCGTGAGTTCAACTATCAATTGTCTTTTCTTGATAAGGGGCGTACCTATCTGGCTCAAATTTATGCAGATGGCGAAGGAGCTGATTGGGAAACCAACCCTGAACCGGTTGCTATTTCAGAAATGGAAGTGGATAGTAATACCATTTTTAATATAAAATTGGCTGCCGGAGGTGGGCAAGCTGTTAGGTTTGTTCCCTTAAATTAGGTGCTCAATTAGAATCTATCAGTAATTATTGTTTATATAAAAACCGATGCTATATTTTTAGCATCGGTTTTTTTGATTTTATTACGTTTAAAAACTATTTATACTCATCCCAGCTCTTAATCGAAATATCATCCATACTCATTCTGCAGAATGAGTTGATAAAGGCACTTGCAAGTCTCGCATTGGTTATCAGTGGAATATTAAAATCAATGCTGCTGCGTCGGATTTGATATCCGTTTTTCAACTCTCCCTTTGTCAGGTTTTTGGGTATGTTGATGACCAAATCAAGCTTTTTATCTCTGATAAAGTCCATGGTGTTTGGTTGTTTTTCCGGTTCATCGGGCCAGTGTAGAAGGGTGGTTTTAACCCCGTTCTCTTCAAAAAACCTGTGGGTTCCGGAAGTTGCAAACAGATTATAACCTTTCTCGGAAAGAAGTCTTGCACTGGAAAGTAATTCTATTTTATCCCTCAATGGACCAGACGAAATCAGGATGTTTTTCTCAGGAACCCGATACCCAACAGAAAGCATTGACTGCAAAACGGCGTCGTAGTAATTGGTTCCAATACATCCAACCTCCCCTGTAGATGCCATGTCCACTCCAAGAACCGGGTCGGCTTGCAATAATCTGGCAAAAGAAAATTGAGGAGCCTTTATTCCTACATAGTCCAGTTCGAAAAGACTTTTATTGGGCTTTTCAACCGGCAGTCCCAACATCACTCTGGTAGCAATATCTATCAAATTGACTTTAAGCACCTTTGAAACAAACGGGAAACTGCGGGATGCTCTCAGGTTACATTCAATAACTTTAATGTCGTTATCTTTTGCAAGCAACTGCATATTGAACGGTCCCGAGATATTAAGTGCAGCAGCAATTTTCCTCGAAATTTGTTTTACCCGTCGAATGGTTTCAATATATATCTTTTGTGGCGGAAATACAATGGTGGCATCTCCTGAATGCACTCCTGCAAACTCTATGTGTTCAGATATGGCATAAGCCACTACCTCTCCATTTTTTGCTACCGCATCTATTTCGATCTCTTTTGCCTGTTCAATGAATTCAGATACCACAACCGGATATTGTTTGGATACATTGGCGGCCAGTTCCAGGAAATGTTGAAGTTCCTCTCGGTTACTTACTACGTTCATGGCTGCACCTGACAGAACATAAGAGGGGCGAACAAGAACCGGAAACCCAACCTCATCCACAAAAGTATAAATGTCTTCAATGGAGGTCAGTTCGCTCCATCGTGGTTGATCTATTTTTAAATCATCCAGAAGTGAGGAGAATTTTTGACGGTTTTCTGCGCGGTCGATATCCTCAGGTGAAGTTCCTAATATGGGGATGTTTTGGCGGTGCAGTCGCATGGCCAAGTTGTTGGGAATCTGACCTCCCATTGAAATAACAACCCCTTTAGGAGATTCTAGGTCAGCAATGTCCAGTACCCGTTCAAGCGTTAATTCATCAAAAAACAGGCGACTACAAACATCGTAGTCAGTACTTACTGTTTCCGGGTTGTAATTGATCATCACACTTCGAAAGCCCTGCTCATTCACTGTTTCTACAGCATTAACACTACACCAGTCGAATTCTACACTGCTCCCAATTCTGTAGGCTCCGGATCCTAGAACCACTACCGAACGACCATCTTTTTCAAACTCAACATCGTGATGCGTGCCATTATAGGTAAGATAGAGATAGTTAATTTGTGCCGGAAATTCGCCTGCGAGGGTGTCAATTTGTTTGACAACCGGAAGAATTGCTCTCTTTTTTCTGTGTTCCCTTACTTGTAACAACCCCTCTTCCATCTGGTGATCATGGGTTTTAAGAACAATTCGTGAAATCTGGAAATCTGAATAGCCAAGTTTTTTCGCCTCAATCAGAAGTTCGTCAGGCAATTCTTCAAGAGAAGAATATTCTCCCAGTTTTTCTTTTAGATCAGTAATGTTTTTAAGTTTCTCCAGAAACCATCTGTCTATCTTACTGAGGTCATGTATTTCATCAACGCTCATTCCTTGTTCAAGCGCTTCGGCAATGGCAAAAACTCTTTGGTCGGTCGGTTCGGTCAATTCTGTCCGCACATCTTTGTTTTTCAGTGGCTGATTTCCAACAAATCCGTGCATTCCCTGACCAACCATTCGCAAGCCTTTCTGGATTGCTTCCTCGAAAGTACGTCCAATGGCCATGATTTCACCAACGCTCTTCATGCTTGAGCCAATCTGGCGCGATACGCCCGTGAATTTATTCAAGTCCCATCTGGGAATTTTACAAACCACGTAATCCAAGGCTGGTTCAAAAAATGCCGATGTAACCTTTGTTACGGAATTCTTAAGTTCGTGCAATCCATAACCAAGTCCCAGTTTTGCTGCCACAAACGCCAGCGGATACCCGGTGGCTTTCGATGCCAGCGCACTTGAACGGGATAGCCTTGCATTAACCTCTATGACACGATAATCTTCTGAATATGGATCAAGTGCATACTGTACATTACATTCACCTACAATTCCAATATGCCTTATTATCTTAATGGCGAGTTCTCGTAGTTTATGATATTCTGAGTTGGATAAGGTTTGCGATGGTGCCACAACAATACTCTCTCCGGTATGAATTCCAAGAGGATCGAAATTTTCCATATTACAAACCGTAATACAGTTGTTGTATGCATCTCTTACGACTTCGTATTCTACTTCTTTCCATCCTTTTAACGACTCTTCTACCAATATTTGGTTAGAGTATGAGAAGGCGTTATCAGCACGGAGTTTCAACTCTTCGGGATTTGAGCAGAATCCGCTGCCCATTCCTCCAAGTGTGTAGGCTGCTCTGACGATAATGGGATATCCCATTTTCTCTGCCGCCTTTAATGCGTCATTCACAGTGGTGACAGCCTTGCTTCTAGGAGTTTTAACATCAATTTCAGCCAGTTTTCCTGCAAAAATTTCACGGTCTTCTGTATCAATAATCGATTGAACCGGTGTTCCCAATACTTCAACATTGTATTTTTCCAGAATTCCCTGTTCAAACAGCTTTACGCCGCAGTTGAGTGCCGTTTGGCCGCCAAAAGAAAGGAGAAGTCCTTCGGGCTTCTCCTTTATCAATACCTGCTCAACAAAATAAGGGGTTACCGGAAGAAAATAAATCTTATCTGCCAGTTTCTCTGAAGTTTGAACTGTGGCAATGTTGGGATTGATAAGGATGGTGTAAACGCCTTCTTCTTTTAAAGCTTTAATGGCTTGCGAGCCTGAGTAATCAAACTCACCGGCTTCGCCAATTTTTAATGCTCCCGAACCAAGGATTACAACCTTGTTTACATGTTTTTTCATGCGAATGATGATATTTAGATAGATTTAGGAATCTTATTTGTGCAAATTTACATCATCTTTAAACAAAAATCATGTATATGATGATACTTTTTTTGTATATTTTTTGAATATGCAGAAATATTCACGCTTTCAGAGGGTGTTAAAAAATGTGGTTTAAAAACCACATTTTACAGGTGTTTGAATATTTTTTATCAAAACCGGAAAAAATACCTCCATTTCTTTTTGGATTGAATAATATTGTATAAATTTGCACTTTACTTGAATAATTATTCAGGTTTATGAAAAGGGGATAGCCATTTTACATCATCGATTGGTTAAGCCCCTCGCTCTTTTTAAAACACATAACCTTAAGTCTTCAACATGAAGATAAAGACACAAAGAATAAATGCCATAATCAGGCTGATTGAAAAAAACAGGGTCGGAAGTCAGGAAGAATTGCTGGCATTGCTGGAAAAAGAGGGGTTTAGTACCACGCAGGCCACGTTGTCGCGCGACCTAAAGGCATTGAAAGTAGCCAAACAACCCGGTAATGACGGAGGGTACATATATGTGCTGCCTGATGAAACAGTCGAGGTTGAAAAGGAGAACCTAAGAGAAGACTTCCCTTTGGGCGGAATATTGTCTCTTGAGTTTTCAGGAAATATGGCAGTTGTAAAAACCCGTCCGGGTTTTGCAAATGGAATTGCTTCAGTAATTGATGGACAGGGTTGTTATGAAATCCTTGGAACCATTGCCGGAGACGATACCATTTTATTGATCTGCAGGGAAGGAATCAGTGTTGAAGAAGTTCTCAGGTCGTTGGACATGTTTATTCCGGGCATTGAGGATAAAGTATTGTAATGAATATTTAGTTTTTTGTTATTCGGAGTTTAACCAGGGAAAGATTAATTGTAAGTATTTTAATGGAGAAAAAGGTAACCATACATATTGCTTCAGAAAAACATCTGGAATATGTAGATGTCATCCTTCAAACAATTGCCGATGCGGCAAAAGTGAGAGGCACAGGAATTGCGAAGCGTAATCCTGAGTACGTGCGTCAGAAGATGATCGACGGGAAGGCGATTATTGCTTTGGCTGAAGGTGAGTTTGCAGGGTTTTGCTATATTGAATCATGGGGGCACGATAAGTTTGTGGCCAATTCGGGGTTGATTGTGGCAGACCAGTTTCGTGGACAGGGATTGGCAAGAGAAATCAAGCAAAAGGCGTTTGAGTTGTCCAGAAAAAAATACCCGAAAGCAAAAATTTTTGGTCTAACCACCGGGTTGGCCGTGATGAAAATCAATTCAGGTTTAGGGTATAAACCCGTTACTTTTTCTGAGCTGACCGATGACGAGCAGTTCTGGAAAGGTTGTCAGAGTTGTGTCAATTACGATATTCTGATGCGAACCAACCGCAAACATTGTCTTTGCACCGGAATGCTTTACGACCCGGAAAAAGAGGAGAAAAAGAAAAGTAAACCAAAGCCTCTGCCAAAAAGAAAGCTGAAAGTTTACGAGCGTTGGCTTCGGTTTAAGCGGTTCGTTTTCTTAAAGGGTGGAAACAGTAAGTCAAACGACAAATCCAACAAGAGTTTCTTTAGGAAACTGGTAGCCATTTTTGTATAAAAGCATAAACAGAATAAGATAGCATTAACTATGAAGGAAAAAGTAGTTGTAGCATACAGCGGAGGTTTGGATACCTCCTATTGCGTAAAATATTTAGCAAAGGAAAGAAATCTTGAAGTGTGGTCGGCCATTGCCAACACCGGCGGCTTTTCAGATGCTGAACTTAAGGATATTGAAGAGAAAGCTTATGGTTTAGGCGTTGCCAAACATGTGAGCCTTGATGTTACCGATGATTATTATAATAAATGTATCCGCTACATGGTGTACGGAAACGTGTTGAAAAACAACACGTATCCTCTTTCGGTCTCTTCGGAGCGAATTTTTCAGGCTTTGGCCATTGTGGATTATGCACGCAACATTGGAGCTAAATATATTGCTCACGGAAGTACCGGTGCCGGAAATGACCAGGTTCGTTTTGACCTGACATTTCAGATACTTGCTCCCGACATCGAAATCATTACCCCCATCAGAGACCAGGTGTTGAGCCGCGAAGCTGAAATTGAATACCTTAAAAAAGAAGGTGTTGTGCGCGACTGGACAAAAATGGCCTACTCTATAAATAAAGGCCTTTGGGGAACCAGTATTGGTGGAAAAGAGACACTCACATCAGACAAGGGACTGCCGGCTGAGGCGTATCCGTCGCAACCTCAAAAGTCAGAGTCGGAAAAGCTCGAGCTTGAGTTTGCTAAAGGTGAGTTGGTGGGAGTTAACGGAAAATCGTTCGCCAATAGAATTGAAGCTATTCAGGAGGTTGAAAAAATCGGTTCAGCTTATGCCATTGGTCGTGATGTTCACGTGGGGGATACCATCATTGGAATTAAAGGACGTGTTGGTTTTGAAGCTGCTGCTCCAACATTGATTATAAAGGCTCATCATTTATTGGAAAAGCACACGCTTACCAAATGGCAAATGTACTGGAAAGAGCAAATCTCAAATTGGTACGGAATGATGCTTCATGAAGCCATGTATCTTGAGCCGGTTTTGCGTGATATTGAAGCATTTTTGGAAAGTACACAGCAGAATGTGTCGGGTAAGGTTTATATCAACCTTCATCCATACCGCTTTGAAATGGTAGGCATTGATTCGGCACATGACTTGATGAAGAGTGATTTTGGCGAATATGGAGAGGTAAATAAAGCCTGGGGAGGTGATGATGTAAAAGGATTTACCACCATCATATCCAACTCATTAAAAATATTTAATAACGTAAATAAAGGGCAACTGGAGCAGTAAGATATGATAAAAGTTGGAATCATTGGAGGAGCCGGCTATACGGCAGGAGAACTTATCAGAATACTTTTGGGACATCCACAGACAGAGATTTCATGGGTGTTGAGTTCAAGTCACGCCGGTCAGCCGGTTTACAAGGTACATACCGACCTGCTTGGCGATACCACTCTTGCATTTGACGAAAAGCCCGATTTCTCATCAGTTGATGTTGTCTTCTTTTGTATGGGACACGGCAAATCGGCGGAATTTATGCAAAAGCATAACATTCCTTCGAAGGTGAAAATCATTGACCTCAGTCATGATTTTCGTTTGATTGCGGCGGGGAATGATTTTTTGTATGGATTACCGGAGCTTAATCGCGATGAAATTTCTAAAGCACAAAAGGTTGCCAACCCCGGTTGTTTTGCCACTGCCATTCAGTTGGCTCTGCTACCATTGGCTTCTGAGGGATTGCTCAATGAAGTTCACATACATGCCATCACCGGCTCAACGGGGGCCGGCCAGGCACCTACCGGGACAACCCATTTTAGCTGGAGAAACAGTAATATTTCAGTGTATAAAGCATTCTCACATCAGCATCTCGGCGAAATAAAACAATCATTGAATCAACTGATGCCGGCATTTAATCTTCCGTTGAATTTTGTTCCTCTCAGGGGCGATTTCACCCGTGGTATACTGGCTTCGGTTTATCTCGATTGCGACCTTGAGCAGAGTAGTGCGGCTGAATTATTTGACAAATTTTACTCGGATGCTCCTTTTACGGTGCGCTCAAACCAAAATATTGACCTTAAGCAGGTGGTGAACACCAATAAATGCTTGTTGCATCTGGCTAAATACGATGGTAAGCTGCACATCACAAGCATCATTGACAACCTGACAAAAGGTGCATCTGGTCAAGCCGTTCAGAACATGAATCTGATGTTTGGTTTGGATGAAAAATGTGGACTCTATTTAAAACCTTCCGGTTTTTAATTATTCGAAAAAAAATATGAATTTATTTGATGTATATCCCTTAATGAATGTCACTCCTGTAAAGGCAAAGGACTGCCTGGTGTGGGATGATAAGGGCAACGAGTATCTTGATTTGTATGGCGGACATGCTGTCATTTCCATTGGTCATTCGCATCCTCATTACATTAAGCGAATAACAGACCAGCTTAATAATATTGGTTTTTACTCCAATTCGGTTCAAAATCCATTGCAGGTGGAGTTGGCAGAAAAACTTGGTAAACTAAGTGGCCTTGAGAATTATTCTCTTTTTTTGTGCAACTCGGGGGCAGAGGCCAACGAGAATGCGCTAAAACTGGCTTCTTTTCATACCGGCAAAAAACGTGTGATTGCATTTGGTAAAGGATTTCATGGAAGAACCTCTGCTGCAGTTGCCGTCACCGATAATACCAAAATTCAGGCTGAAATTAATAAAGGACACCACTCCGTTATTTTGCCTTTGAATGATTTGGAGGGAGTTAAAATAGAGATTGCCAAAGGTGATGTTTGTGCAGTAATCATTGAAGGCATCCAGGGTATTGGAGGCATTCGCGTACCGGAAGCAGGATTTTTAAAAGAGCTGGACAAACTGTGCCGAGAAACGGGCACAGTTTTAATTCTGGACGAAATACAGTCGGGATATGGCCGTTCAGGTTCATTTTTTGCCTTTGAGGTTGCAGGTATCTCCCCTGACATCATCACAACAGCAAAAGGAATGGGCAATGGTTTTCCGGTAGGTGCCGTTTTGATTTCGCCCTCATTTGAAGCGTCGCACGGTCTGTTGGGAACCACTTTTGGAGGCAATTACCTGGCATGTGCTGCTTCTCTGGCCGTTTTGGAAGTAATGGAAGAGCAAAATCTAATTGAAAATACCCGCAACGTTGGTCAATATCTTATTGATGAATTGGGTAAACTGGATGGGATTGTGGAGGTACGAGGTAGCGGACTGATGATTGGAATTGAATTTGAAGGAAGTGTTGCCCCAATCAGGAAAGCGCTTTTGGAGGATAAGAGAATTTTTACTGGTGTTTCATCAACCAATGTTATACGACTTTTACCCCCCTTAACATTGAGCCATGAAATGGCATCCCGATTTTTAGAGAGTTTCTCAGAGGTTTATAAATCCCCACAAAAAACATTGTAAAAGACCTATGAAGAATTGAAATTATGAAAAACGCAAACCTGACTGCTTGCCCTCAATTGAAAACTTCGTTTTGGAATGAGGAGTGGAAAGAGATTCATTTTCGCAAAGGTGCATTGCGAAAGCAATATGCCATCAGCAATTATGGGCGTGTTGTCAGCTTCTCTGACAGCTTTGAAAACGCACGAATCGTTAAAGGTGGGACACTTAAAGGTTATAAAACTTTGCCTTTACGGCCGTTCGGTAAATCCACGACCTTTTATGTACATAAACTAGTTGCTGAATACTTTTTGCCAAAACCCGAAGAAGGACAGCAATTTGTTTTACATCTGGATTATAACAAGACTAATAATTTTGTCTCAAATTTAAAATGGGCAAACAGAAAGGAGACCTTGGCTCATCAGCAGCATAATCCTGCAGTTTTGGATGCTCGCCAAAAAGTTAGAGATAGAAACCCTGTGGAAGGGCCAAAGTTGACCATGACACAGGTGATGAGATTAAAGAAAAAATTGCTTGACCCGGATCGTAAAACTAAGCTTCGAATTATTGCCAAGCAATTTGGGGTAAGTGAGATGCAACTTCATCGCATAAGACGAGGAGAGAACTGGGGGCATGTTCAGGTGTATTTTAATGATAATGTGGATGGATTATAAAAAACTATAGTTTTTTATATCTTTACGTGTTTGGAAAAACAATAATAATATTGATTTTTGTCATGCTTTTGTTGGTTGACTGATAATTAGTCGGAAATTGAAGCATAAATTAACCAGGTATAGAGAAGAATATAGCGTTATGGAAAAAATAGCCATAATTGGAGGAGGGAACTTAGGATCGGCCATTGCACGAGGATTGGTTCATACTAAAGCCTGCGATCCGCAAATGATTCATGTAACTCGTCGTAGAGCCCAATTGTTAGCTCCTTTAGCAGGTCTTGGAGTCATAACGGGATCTGACAACTTGGAGGCAGTTAAATCTGCTAAAATAGTTTTCCTCGCAGTTAAGCCTTACCAAATGAAAGATCTGCTGGCAGAAATCTCACCTGCCATTGCAGGTGATGCTGTATTGATTTCCCTGGCTACAGGTATTGACAACAAAACTCTACTGGAATTAAGCGGAGGGAAAAATGCCGTTTTTCGTGCCATGCCCAATACTGCGGTAGCCATAGGTCAGTCCATGACCTGTCTTGCATCATTGAACGCAACTCCCGATCAGGATGATAAAGTAAAAGAGCTTTTTGAACAGCTTGGAAATGTACAGTTTATCCCTGAAGAGTTGATGGCCGGAGCAACTGTTCTTGCTGCCTGCGGTATCGCTTTTGCATTGAGGTTTATCCGTGCAGCGACACAAGGCGGGATAGAAATTGGTTTTGGGTCGGAGTTGGCTTTGAAAATTGCTTCCCAAACCGTAAAAGGAGCAGCACATCTGCTTATTGAGGGCGGAACGCATCCTGAGGCAGAAATCGATAAGGTTACAACCCCCAGAGGTATTACCATCTCAGGTTTGAATGAGATGGAGCATCAGGGATTCAGTTCTTCTTTAATCAAAGGATTGATGGCTTCTTATCAGAAGATTGAGAACGGAAGTAAACAGCAGAAATAACAGGTAAAAAAGCAGCGATATTTATAAAGTGTATAAAAGCATCACTATTAAAATAGGGTCGAACGTACTGACCCGTCCGGATGGTAAACTGGATGTGGAGCGCATGGCGCACATTACAGACCAAATTGCATTTTTGCATAAAAAGGGGGTTAAAGTTATTCTGGTTTCATCTGGAGCAGTGGCAGCCGGCAGAAGTCTGGTGAATTACAAACAAAGAAAGGATCCGGTTTCCGAGAGACAGTTGCTATCTTCTGTAGGACAAGTAAAGCTGGTTACCAATTATGCCTCGTTGTTCGATATGCACAAAATGTCCTGTGCACAGGTATTGGTTACCAAAGAGGATTTCCGAACAAGAGAGCACTATCTGAATATGAAAAACTGCATTTCGGTGTTGCTTGATAATCAGATAGTACCTATAATTAATGAGAATGATGCCGTATCGGTAACGGCACTGATGTTTACAGACAATGATGAGTTGGCAGGTTTGGTGGCATCCATGATGAACACCGAGGCCTTATTTATCCTTACAAACGTAGATGGGATATTCAATGGAAATCCCAATTCTCCTGATTCGCAGTTGGTAGAAGAAATTGATAGCGAAAATGTGGATTTGACGGGATATGTTACAACCCAGAAGAGCAACTTTGGAAGGGGGGGGATGCTAACTAAAGGACGGGTAGCGCAGAGTACCGCTGCTGGTGGGATTTCAGTTCACATTGCCAATGGAACCAACGAAAATGTTATTACATCGTTGGCCTCTGATGCGGCATCTGTGAGACATACACGGTTTTTGCCGGGAACACCACGACCGGCCGTAAAAAAATGGATGGCCTATTCAGCAGGATTTGCCAACAGCGAAGTGCACATCAACGAAGGTGCTCGGCAGGCTCTTTTCTCAGCTAAGGCTACAAGTCTTTTATTGGCCGGAGTCACAAAAATGGAGGGAGAATTTAAAAAAGGTGATTTGCTGAAAATTATTGATTCCAACAACAAAGTTGTTGGAATTGGCAAAGCGCAATATGACAGAAAAAAAGCGGATGAGCATAAGAACGATGCGAAGTATAAACCATTGGTTCATTATGATTATCTTTATTTGTTTTCATAGCTAAGTAACTGTCTAAATTTATTTGTAAAAAATGTTATAGACTCGAAGACTGTTAGATTAAAGACAGATAGAGTAGTTGAGAAAGATGATTAGATTGATCTTATTTTCTGTTTATCTAGTCTGTCAGTCTAAATGTCTAATATCTAAAATCTTCAATGCAGATTTATTATAGATTTAAACAGTCTCTAAACCTTTTATATAGTTTTCGTTATCCTAAGACATAAAATACATCAAAATATATGAGTGCAATATCACAGATTCAAAAAGCAAGAGAAGCAGCACTGGAAATGGTGCGAGTGAGTACTGAAATAAATCAGAAGGTATTGCTTGATCTCGCTGATCGTGCTGAGGCTTCAATTGAGGAGCTTTTGGCAGCAAATCTAAAAGATCTGGAGAGGATGCCTGAAACTGATCCCCGGTACGACCGTCTGAAATTGACGGAAGAGCGCATTCGTGCAATAGCAGGTGATTTAAGAAATGTTGCCGCTATGGATTCTCCGGTAGGAGAAGTCCTGGAGCAGCGCGAAATGCCTAACGGTTTAAGCTTACGTAAGGTTAGAGTGGCGCTTGGAGTGGTGGGTGTAATATACGAGGCCCGTCCAAATGTAACTTTTGATGTTTTTGCGCTTTGTTTCAGAACGGGAAATGTATCTGTATTAAAAGGTGGTCAAGATGCATGGTATTCAAATCAGGCCGTTGTGGCATTAATAGAAGCAAGCTTAAAAGCTTTTGGCGTTTCAACGGATGTGGTGCAGCTTCTTCCGCCCGAAAGAGAAGCGGCTACAGACCTGATGAATGCTGTAGGATATGTTGATGTATTGATACCAAGAGGCTCGCAGGGGTTAATTAACTCGGTACGCGACAACTCAAAAGTACCTGTTATAGAAACCGGAGCCGGAGTGGTGCATACCTATTTTGATGAAACGGCTGACTTAATAAAAGGGAAAGAGGTAATTTTTAACGCAAAAACCCGCAGGGTAAGTGTTTGCAACGCGCTGGAGTGTCTGTTGATAAACCAGTGCAGGCTTGAAGAACTTGGAGAACTTTTGATGCCTCTTGCAGAAAAAAATGTCATAATTGAGGCCGACGAATTGAGTTTTAAATTCTTGAAAGGCAAATATCCCGTTGAGCTTTTAAAGCCTGCTTCAGAAGAGTCCTGGGGTATGGAGCACCTTGACTATAAACTGTCGGTTAAAGTGGTTGGCGATATGGATGAAGCTTTGCAACACATAGCACGTTACAGTACAAAGCACAGTGAAGCCATCATTACCACCAGCGAAGCTAATAAAGCACGCTTTTTCAATGAAGTGGACGCCGCAGCCGTTTATGCCAACACATCCACGGCCTTTACCGATGGAGCTCAGTTTGGAATGGGGGCCGAAATTGGAATCAGTACCCAGAAATTACATGCTCGCGGACCAATGGCTTTGCCCGAATTAACCAGTTATAAATGGCTTATTGAAAGTGACGGATTAACCAGACCATAAAATATAATTGTGTATGAAGAGATTTTTAACACCTGAAGATATAGGCAGTCTGTCCAAAGCGTTGGACGATGCCCGCAACGCAAAGAATAACCCCTATGCTGACCAGGCTTTGGGACGAAACAAAACGTTGCTTTTGCTCTTTTTCAACTCAAGTTTGCGCACACGACTCAGTAGCCAGAGAGCCGGTTACAATCTTGGGATGAATGTTATTGTCATGGACATCAACAAGGACGGTTGGCAACTTGAAACTGAATTTGGGGTGGTGATGAATGGTGATAAGCCTGAACATATACGTGAAGCTGTACCGGTAATGGGACGATACTGTGACATTATTGGTGTACGTTCTTTTGCGAAGTTTGAAAATAAGGAGGAAGATTACAGCGAAAAAATCCTTAATCAGTTTATTGAACTTTCAGGAGTTCCTGTAATCAGTCTGGAATCGGCTACGCGCCATCCGCTGCAGGCATTCGCCGATTTATTCACCATTGAAGAGTACAAAACTGTGGAACGCCCAAAAGTGGTTTTAACCTGGGCGCCGCATCCAAGAGCATTGCCACAGGCGGTTCCCAACTCTTTTGTGGAATGGATGAAAAAGGGGGACGTTGATTTGGTGGTCACCCATCCCGAAGGCTACGATTTGGCTCCTGAGTTTATGGATGGGGTTAAATATGAGCCCGACCAGAAGAAAGCTTTCGAAGGCGCTGATTTTATTTATGCGAAAAACTGGGCCAGTTATACCGATTACGGAAAAATTCTATCCACCGACCGTTCATGGACTGTGGATGAAGAGAAAATGGCGCTCACGAACAATGCTAAGTTTATGCATTGCCTGCCCGTTCGGCGAAATATGATTGTGACTGATGGTGTGATTGATGGCCCCAATTCGATAGTGATTGATGAGGCTGCTAACCGCGTTGTTTCAGCACAGGTTGTGCTGAAACGCATGTTGCAATACATTGCGGAAGAGGAAGATTTGTAGCTGGGATAGATATAAGATTTTTAGATATAAGATTGATAGATTTTGGGTTGATAATTAGGTAAACAAGAATCCTTAATACAAAATAAATGCAGGATTTAACCATTGTAAAAGTTGGAGGTAAAGTTGTTGAAGAAGCGGATAGTTTATTCGGCTTGTTGAATGATTTTGTTTCATTGCCATCGCCAAAAATTTTGGTGCACGGTGGTGGTCGTTCTGCCACTTCCGTGGCAGCACGTCTTGGGATTGAGACAAAAATGGTGGAGGGACGTCGCATCACCGATGGCGCCATGCTTGAGGTGGTGACAATGGTTTACGGAGGTCTTGTGAATAAAGGCGTTGTGTCGGGAATGCAGGCTCGGGGTTGTAATGCTCTGGGAATGACAGGTGCCGACATGAACATCATTCAATCGGTAAAAAGAACCAACTCGGCCATTGACTACGGGTTTGTTGGGGATATAAAAGAGGTGAATGCCAATGCCATTGATGCTTTGCTAAAAGCAGATGTGGTTCCGGTAATTGCTCCGTTAACGCACGACGGGAACGGCCAATTACTGAACACCAACGCTGACACCATGGCTTCGGCCTTAGCCTCGGCCATGTCGGCTTTGTATCGGGTTACCCTGGTGTTTTGTTTTGAACTGCCGGGAGTGCTTAAAGACATTGATAATCCCGAATCGGTCATTTCAATAATTAATCCCAATGTTTATGAGAATCTTAAACGTGATGGCGTTGTGGCCGATGGAATGATTCCGAAACTCGACAATAGTTTTGATGCGCTTAAGAAAGGCGTGTATCAGATAAAAATAACCAACACGGCAGGCTTGGCAATTCCAAGTGCCGGAACAGTTTTAAAATTGTGATGATACCTGAATCTTTACATATTGATGCAGTTGAGATGCTGAAAATGCTCATCTCCATTCCTTCGGTCAGCCGTGATGAAAAGCAGGCTGCCGATATGATGGAGGATAGCTTGCAGAGATTTGGGTACTCTCCGTCACGGAAAAATAACAATGTTTGGGTGGTCGCACCGGGTTACGATGAATCCCGACCTACCATTCTGCTCAATTCACACATCGATACGGTAAAAGCTTCCGGCGATTGGGAACAGGACCCTCTAACACCGGTCGAAAGAGATGGGAAAATAACCGGGTTGGGAAGCAACGATGCAGGCGGTCCATTGGTTGCATTAATGGCTGCTTTCAGATACCTGAGCGACAGGAATCAGGCATATAACCTTATTTTTGCTGCTACGGCAGAGGAGGAAGTTTCAGGCGTGAATAATGTTGCATCAATTTTGCCGCTCATTGGTGATGTTGATTTAGGAATTGTTGGTGAACCAACCCGCATGCAGATGGCTGTAGCCGAAAAGGGTTTGCTGGTGTTAGATGGCGTTGTTTATGGAAAGGCTGGTCATGCTGCTCGCAACGAAGGCGTAAATGCCATAATGGAGGCGTTGCCGGTACTCCAATTTTTTAAAGATTATAAGTTTGAAAAGGTTTCTCCTTTTTTGGGAGAAGTGAAAATGACCGTAACCGGCATCATTGCCGGTACGCAGCATAACGTAATTCCCGACAGGTGTTCGTTCATGGTGGATGTGAGAATCAATGAGTGCTACAGCAACCAGGAAGTGTTCGAAATTCTCAAAAACCAGGTGAGTTGTGAATTGAATGCACGCTCATTCCGACTAAACTCCTCATCCATACCGCAAGAACATCCCATCGTGAAACGCGGAATTGACATGGGATTAGAAGCATTTGGCTCTCCTACCACCAGCGATCAGGCCGTGATGCCATTCAATACGCTTAAAATCGGGCCCGGTGATTCAGCCCGGTCGCATACGGTAAACGAGTATATTTATATCGATGAAATTAAAAAGGGTATTGAAACATATATTAAGCTGTTGGATGGACTTACGTTCTGAAAATTTAGATGTTAGATTCTTAGATATAAGATTATTAGATGTTAGATGCTGAGTGCAGCGAAGTTTGAACGCAGTGAAGTTCCGATACTTTAATTTAGTTCCTTCGGAACCCGCACAGCGGAATTAGAGTTCTATTTTGATAGACGGCTTTTAAAATGGTTGTTTTGTTTAGCCCCAAGGGGGCGTGATCATCAGCATGGGGCAACGCCCTATGCAAATGGTTTTAAATTATATTTAGCCTGAATGGGCGTAAGAATTATCGATAGAATGATGGTACCCAATGTCTCGGGATAGAATTTAAATAATAGGTTTGATGTCATATAGATGTGTTAGTCAGATATGATTATAGCCCCATCTATCATCTAAAAATCTAAATAAAAATAGAAAAATCAACGAATGAAGCTCTGGGAAAAAGATACTGTTGTAAATAAAGCCATTGAAGATTTCACAATTGGCAAAGACCGTGAATTGGATGTGGAATTGGCTCCCTTCGACATACTGGGAACCATGGCACACATCACCATGCTCGAAAAGGTTGGGTTACTTACTGCTGATGATTTGCAGCAGCTGTTACCGGAACTAAAATCCCTTTATGAATGTGCCATAAATGGCAACTTCACCATTGAGGAAGGTATTGAGGATGTGCATTCCCAGGTGGAGCTTTTGTTAACCCGAAAGCTTGGTGATGTTGGTAAAAAAGTACACAGTGGTCGTTCCAGAAACGACCAGGTTTTACTGGATCTAAAGCTATATTCTCGTCATCGGATTTATGAACTCAGTCAGGACGTTCAGCAGCTTTTTGCAGAACTTCAGCAGAAGAGTGAGGCGCATAAGGATGATTTGATGCCCGGATATACGCATTTACAAGTGGCCATGCCCTCGTCTTTTGGCCTTTGGTTTGGTGCCTACGCCGAGAGTTTGGTGGACGACATGTACATGCTCAATGCTGCATGGCGAATTGTCAATCAAAACCCGCTTGGTGCCGCCGCCGGATATGGCAGCTCTTTCCCGTTGGACAGAAATATGACCACCCACTTGCTTGGGTTTGATGATATGAGTTACAATGTGGTGTATGCTCAGATGGGACGGGGAAAAACCGAACGTGCTGTGGCCATGGCGTTGGCTTCCATTGCCGGAACCATTGGCAAATTAGCAATGGATGCCTGTTTGTATATGAGTCAGAATTTTGCATTCATTGGTCTGCCCGATGAGTTAACCACGGGAAGCAGCATTATGCCTCACAAGAAAAATCCGGATGTATTTGAATTGATTCGTGCAAGATGCAATAAAATACAGGCACTTCCCAATCAGATTGGGATGATAACAGGAAATCTCCCTTCGGGATATTTCCGCGATTTGCAAATCATCAAGGAGGTGTTTGTTCCTGCATTTGATGAGTTAAAGAGCTGTTTGGAATTAACGGCATTTGCCGTTAAAAACATGAAAGTCAATAAGGATTTATTAAAAAATCCTCTATACAAATATGCATTCAGTGTGGAGGAAGTAAATCGTCGTGTGCTGGAAGGGATCCCCTTCAGGGAAGCCTACAAACAGGTAGGCCGAGAAATTGAAGCCGGAAAATTTGAGGTGCCTGAATCCATTCACCATTCTCATGCCGGAAGCATCGGAAACCTATGCAACGATGAGATAAAATCGAAGATGGATGCGGTGGTGTCAGCATTTTCTTTCGATAAAATGAATGAAGCAATAGGAAAAATAATCACTTAACCATATAAATTACGAAAAATGGCATTATTGGAAAGATTAGCCAGGTCGGCAGTTAAGTGCTGCGAAGTTGACAAAGAGCTTTACAATGTTTATAACGTAAAACGCGGACTTAGGAACGCTGATTTTACAGGAGTTTTGGTGGGATTAACCAACATCGGTGATGTGGTGGGTTATACAAAGGGTGAAGATGGAAAAAACATCCCGCAACATGGAGAACTATATTACAGAGGATACGAAATAACCAAACTGACAAGGGGCTTTCAGGCTGATGGTCGTCACGGTTTCGAGGAAACAGCTTTTCTGTTAATTGCCGGACAACTTCCCGACAACAAGGATTTAAAGGAGTTTACCGACCTGATTAAACTGGAGCAGGAACTGCCATTTTCACTTTCCAAGAATTTGATTTTATCGCTTCGTGGTAAGAACATTATGAATATGCTGGCTCGCACCGTGCTGGGATTATATACCGATGATGATAACGCGGAGGATTATACTCCAGAGAACTTAATCAGACAGTCCATCAGTCTTTTGGCTCGTTTTCCCGTTATTGTGGCATATGCGTACTTTGGAATGCGTCACTCTTTTCAGCACAAGTCGATGATAATCCGTCACCCAAACCCTGATTTGAGCTTGGCTGAGAATTTCCTTTATATGTTAAAGGGTGATGACTATACCCGTTTAGAAGCTGATTTGCTTGATTTGGCTCTGGTACTTCATGCTGAGCATGGAGGAGGTAACAACTCATCTTTTACAACAAGAGTGGTGAGTTCGGCACAAACCGATACTTATTCGGCCATCGCGGCAGCGTTGGGGTCTCTTAAAGGGGGATTGCATGGTGGCGCCAATATCAAGGTGATTGAAATGATGGAGGACATCAAGAAAAATGTAAAGAATTGGGCCGATGAAAAAGAGGTGGATGAATATCTTACAAAAATTCTGAATAAAAAGGCCTATGATGGTTCCGGAAAGATATACGGTATCGGTCATGCCATTTATACCCTATCAGACCCACGCTGTGTGTTGCTGAAGGAGAAAGCACGGGAATTGGCCAAGGAGAAAGGCCGTGAAGATGAGTACAACCTATATGAAAGTATTGAGCGTCTTGGGCCTGAAGCTTTTTATCGTTTTAAAGGCTCTAACTCAAAGGTGATTTCTCCCAATGTGGATTTCTATTCAGGGTTTGTTTATCAGTGTCTTGGAATTCCTGAAGAATTATACACTCCAATTTTTGCAATTGCAAGGGTTGCAGGATGGGCCGCTCACCGAATTGAAGAGGTTACATCATCAAGTGCCAGGATTATTCGTCCGGCATACAAAAATGTGTCAACCAGGCGAGATTATGTCGCCATCAACAAAAGATAATCTCAAACGGCATCAATTTTAAATTGATGCCGTTTTTGTATTTATATACATAATGGATTGTTTTTTATAAATAAATATGCAAAAGTGATTATTTTTCTGTTATCTCAACTCTATTATTTGTAAATTTGCAACAACAAAATAAACCTAATTAAACCTGTTGTATGATATCTGGATTAAAAGAAGTAAAGCTGGTGCTGGATGATGGTACTGTGTTCAAAGGAAAATCTTTTGGCTTTCCTAAATCGGTTTCGGGAGAAGTGGTATTTAACACGGCCATGACCGGATACCCCGAAAGTTTAACCGACCCATCCTATAAGGGACAGATTTTGGTATCAACTTATCCTTTGGTTGGAAATTATGGAGTTCCATCAAAAGAGGAAGAATTTGGTATTCCTAAATTTTATGAATCCGACCGGATTCATATCTCAGGGTTGGTGGTGTCTGATTACTCATTTGAATTCAGCCATTGGAACGCAGGCCACAGTTTAAGTGATTGGTTGATTCAGAATGAGGTTCCCGGAATTTTTGATATAGACACACGCGAATTAACCAAAATTCTGAGGGAAAAGGGTCCAATGCTTGGGAAGATTATTATAGATGATGAGGATGTTCCATTTTACAATCCGGATAATGATAACCTTGCTGCTCAGGTTTGCGCAACTGAAAAGTTGATTTATGGCAATGGAAAGCACCGGATTGTTTTGGTTGACACAGGCGCTAAGTATAATATTCTGCGTTGTTTGCTAAAGCGCGATACAACGGTTATTCGGGTGCCGTGGAATTACGATTTCACACAAGAGGATTATGATGGCATCATGTTGTCAAACGGACCCGGAAACCCCGAGGTTTACAAAGAAACAGTCGCCAATATTCAGAAAGCACTTAAAGGTGACAAGCCCATTTTTGGAATTTGCCTTGGCAACCAGTTAATGGGTATTGCGGCCGGTGGTTCCACTCGCAAATTGAAATATGGTCACAGGGCGCATAACCATCCGGTTAAAAAAGTTGGAACCGACACCTGTTACATTACCAGTCAGAACCATGGTTTTGTGTTGGACACCAAAAGTCTTGAAAAAGATTGGGAGCCCTTGTTTGTTAATTTAAATGACGATACAAACGAAGGAATCCGCCATAAAACCAAGCCATTCTTCTCCACCCAGTTTCACCCCGAAGCATCAAGCGGACCAACTGATACGGAATTCCTTTTTGATGAGTTTATTGGATTGATTGAGAAATATAAAGAAGCGGTGGTGGGTTAGTATTAAGGTTGCTGGTTGCATAGTTTTTTTGGTTGGTACGATTATGGGGCGAGGTTTTATGACCCCCAGATTGCAAGGTGGTATAGTCCCGACCCATTAACCGAATACCGGTACAATATGACACCGTATCATTATGTGATGAACAACCCTTTGAGATTTATCGACCCTACAGGATTAAAGGAAGAAGAACCGGAAGTTGATTACCACATAGATTTAGACGAGGTGACAGTGACAGCGCCTGCACCAACAAATAATGTTTCATGGCTTTGGCAATTTTTTAATTATAGTCAAGCAGGAGGAGTGCATTTTTCAGATCCTAATGGCAATCCAAATTATAACAATCCTTATACTGCACGACACACTGAGTTTATGCCCAATGCTTTGAGGCTTTTTAATCTGGGCTTTGGCCGAGCAAGAGGAGTTAATAGGAGTTCTCGATTTAATGATGGTATATCGAAAGGCATTGGCAAAGCATCTGAAATTGGGGTTACTCCAGATTCTGAAATTAAGCGAAGCTCAACAGGCAAAGGTGAAGAATTGGATAAAGATGGAAGAAGAGCGAATATTGAGAAAGCGAAGGAGAGGGAGGCGAACGACACACGTAAAAATACCGAAAGCGAACGAAGACTTATGTGGAGGCCTGATTCAATAGATGTTACATACTTACCACATCAAAGAGGAGCGAGAATTCCTGTACAAATAAATGACAAAACTGGGGATACGTTGAGAGTCTATCGCCATAGCCAGCGGGATGTTGAATACCTTTTAAATGATTAATGTAATAGCATTAGGGATATAAACTAAGAAAGCGTTTCAGCTTTTTTATTAAAAAAATGATTGTTATGAAAATGTTTTTGATAAGTATTGCTCTTACTGGATTTCTGTTTTCATGTAAAAACAAAGAAAACATAGATGCCTCTAATCTTAAGATAGAGAATAAATATGAAATAAACTTTTGCGACAAAGGAGATTTAAGTTCTTTAATTATCTACATAGATGATTGCAATGAGACTGTTTATCGCTTTTTTTCAAACGGAATGATAGATCTGGTTTATAGTTATTGTGATAGTTTAATGATAGGGTCGGCATATTCATATTATGAATCTGGAGGCCTTGCTTTTTATGGTTTCTTTGACAAGTCAGGTCTTCTGAGATATAAGAGACTCTATTATGAACATGGGGAGGTAAAGGAAGAAGAGGGAGTTTTAATAATTGTTGAATATGATGAAATGATTTTGGAGAATGATAGTTTATATATACCGATTTATATTCCTCATCTTCCTGGAAGTTGCGTTCTGGCTCATGCATTTTTATATGATGAAAACGAAAACTGCTTGGACACTTTGGTTTTTCATAAACATATTATTAATTTAAAAGTTAATGCAAAGATAGTCCAGTCTATTGAGCTTGATGTTCAAATGACTGTTGGAGAGATTATTATTAAACACGGTAAGACTTTGTTCATTGATTAACGCTGTTAGCTCCGCTCGGCGTAGTCTTGTGTGTTAGAATATGCGTTGGGTAACTACGTCGAATCTTAGCCGGCAGTTTGTAACTGCCATTAGGCAAAATAAGATTTAATTTAAGATTACGTTATCAATGTAGTAACAAAGCCCGGCAAGTCCAGGCTTTTTGCTTTATAGAGCAGCAATGTTTTTTTGGAGATAATCTTTAAAGCGTTTCTTGGAGACAAAAGTCTCAATAAGTTTGAGCAGAATGCCTTTTTCTTCTTCATTCAGCTCGTTAATATGCTGTAATTGTTCAAGGGCTGCTTTGTCGTTCATAGAAATGTGCAGTTTATCGAGCTTTGGGAAAAAGCTCCGTTCGCGCCGATTTGCAATCCGTTCGCGCCGATTTGCAATCGGGGCGTCTTGGTTTTACATTGAATAAAAAAAGCCTGATAAGTTCCGGGCATTTTTATTTTAAAATACTTTGCAATTTGCTTTTAGCCAGGAATGCATCCATTAAGGAATATACGCATTCCTTTTCTTTTTCGTCTAAGCTGTTAATCTCGTTAAACCGCTTTAACAGGTTGGGGTCTTTAAAAAGGTTGGGTCCCCGTTCGCTCCGATTTGCAATCGCGACATCTTGGTAGTTATCTGGAAATTGTAAAAGAATCGGTGAAGTTGGAGCGGATTTAAGTTGAAAATGACACGAGTTGCCGCTCGGCTCTGTCGCTTTTTGAGTTTACGAAATCCCGGTTTCGGGAGCGCAAAGAATTGAAAATCGACGTAGTCGAATTCGCGCCAACGGAAATACAATCTGGAGAACCTTCAAGAGAAACTGGAAAAACTTCATCCATAAATGGTGACAATAGTGATTTAAATCTTTAAATTTGTAGAAGATAAAACAAAGAATACGATGGATATTCAAGCAAAGAAACTAGAGTTGGTTCAGATGATATTGAATACTGACCGACCCAATTTGTTGGAGAAGGTCAGTCAATTACTCACAACGGAGAAAGAAACTGACTGGTGGGATGAATTACCTATATCTGTTCAGCAAGCCATTGAAGTAGGGATTAAGGAAGCTGACAAAGGAGAGACTACTCCTCATGAAGAAGTTATGAAAGAAGTTCGCTTAAGATATGGCATTTGAGATGGAAATAGCCTGGTCAAATCAAGCACGAAAAGATTACTATAGAGTACTGGACTATCTTCATGAAAACTGGGGGCTAAATGAAGTGAAAAGCTTTGTGGATAAGACAGAGGAAGTTCTCGGGGTTATTAAAAAATATCCTAAAACTTTTGTTGAATCCCCTCGAAAAAGAAATGTTCGAAAAGGCTTTGTTACTAAGCACAATAGCTTGTTTTATAAAGTTAAACCTTACAAGAAGGAAATAATCTTACTTACATTTTGGGACAATCGCCAAAATCCCAAGAAACTCAAATATTAATCCCCACCGCACAAGACCCGGAATTGGAGCGAAGCGTAAATCCCTGATGCCATTAAAAGGCCAACGCACAATCAGGAAAAGCGGTGTTCGTCATCGTCAGTCAGCAAAAAATCACGCCAAACCGCCCGGCACTTGTTTTTAAAAAGCAAGCTCTATAAGGTAAAAACAAGCGCCGTCCGCCCTTCGGTTCCCTCCGGGTTACGCTACGCTCCAGTTTGTCATGTTTTTTGCCTTCCTTCCTCTTCCTCACTGCAGCTCCCGGTCTTTTTTAGCCTTGCCAGTCGTTCCTTTGTGGCAAAGCTAAAAAATCCCTCCGCTGCTGTGTTAGGCTCGCCTGCTAACTCCCTCGGTTCTTCTTTGTCACAGTTTTTGAGCCACCGCACGAAAAACCCATCCCGAAAGTCAAAACCTCAGCGTAAACGCCACTGCCGGCTTCGCTTCCTTCCCGATAAATCGGGATCAGCTCTCGCCGTCAGGCCTCGGTCGCACTCGCAGTCGGCTCGCGCCCACAGCGTCTGCAAACCGCTCCGTTCGTTCCTCTCTTCGCTATTTGCAGCCACTATCCCGACGCTTGCTCAAGGCTGTTTTTCCACGCACAATCCATTATTATCAGCAGGTTCTAAGCAAAGAAGAAAACAAAGCAAAACTCCTGCATCCTTCCGCCCTCAATCAGCAGTAGCACATTTAATCAACTTTTGCAGTTCGGTTGGATGCTCATTTTTATAATTAAATCCGCACAAAATCCCACCCACGGCCAAAGCTTTAATCATAAAAATCGAGCTAAACCCATCCAATACCGAGCGTGCTTTTTTCTTTTAACTGAAATAGATTGATTTAATGGGAGGTGAAGAAAAAAAGAGGCTGCCTTAGCATTTAAGACAACCTCTTTTGATTTTTTTTACAATAACAACATGAGCATTTTTGCAACCTGGATTAGAGAAATTTTAATCTCTAATTTACCATACTTGATAATCATATTATCCAAGTGTTGCGCCCAGTCCCTTGGGCTTTTGTGCTCCCACCCCAGACTACAAGAATTATAGATAAGTCTGTTGTTAACAATAGGATAAAGTTAATGAATCTTTTTCTTTTAACTGAAATATCTGAAAAAATGATTTTCAATTAAAAAGGTTCAATTAAAAGAAAAAAGATGCTATTTTTGAGGAAGTAGACGTTCTTTGAACACCGGTTTTGGAGCAGGTAAGGAGCCAGGGGAAACGTAAAAAAGTTGCGTAAATTGGTTGGATTACGGGGCAAGGATGTATGACCCTGCTTTGGGACGTTTTCATACGATTGATCCGTTGGCAGAGAAGTTTCAGCAACAAACCCCTTTCGCCTACGCCGACAACAACCCGGTTCGGTTCATCGACTTTATGGGGATGAATGCACATGATCCAAATAATTCAGATGATGAAGATGAAGAGGAGAAAGCAACTAATCAAAGGTTGCAAGAATATTACCAAAATCTTGGGTATAATGTAAGAAATAATGATGATATAAAAGTTGTTGATGAATTTCTTAATGGAGATGCCGCAAACGGGAGAGGTGCCGCTGCCGCAAACAGAATAAGAAATAGTGTTTTCGAAGTACTTCCAGGCACAGGTGTTGGACCTCTCGGTATTTTCAATCCTTTTTATGGGGCTGATGCGATATATTTTGATGTTGGAGGTGTATATATTGCAGCTGAATATGCTAGAGGATATTTCTTCGTATTGACAGGTGATGATATTGGACAAATGATACCTTTTTCTGAAAATGCAGCTGGTGGCTCTGGGGAAATTAGTCTTACATTTGGATATGGGAGGGTTGATTACACAGGTAATTCGTCTGATTTTAAAGCGAGTATGCTTTTTGGAGACAGAACTAAAGCATGGGTCGGTTTAAGCCTTGGAAAAATACCGGTTGGAGCAGGCATAGAAGGAGCATTGTCTAAGGTACGTGGAGGTCATACTATTTCCACAGGAATATCAGCTGGAGGTAGTGCAAACCCTTTTGTTGTGTCTCCGGGTTTAAATCGTGGTACTATAAAGAAAAAATAGCTTCCTGTTTTTACCCAAATAGTTGTGTTAATGATTTGACTAAATCACAGAGTTAATAATTAATAGAAAAATGAAACAAGACATTACTATAGCTCCAACACAAAGTGATTTGACTGAATCGTAGGTTTCATAGGCAATATTAATAACAAATTTCAGCAAAATGAAAAAAAGCAAAACGCCAATTTGGGTTTATTTTCTTCTTCCCATAATTGTATTATCTTTTGCAGCAACTAAATTCATAATAGATTTCATAGAAAAAGACAAATTAGAAGAAGAATTGAATCGAATCTATCCAAGATTAACTAAACAAAATCATATCAACAGTCAGGTTATATCAACATATTATCCGCAAGGTTGGAGAGGTGCTAGTGATATACAGCATATTAAACTTGAAAGTGGCGAGAACTTTACGATTTGGATTAGAAGAAATCTAACTGATCGGGAGATATATTTTGGGGATATTGTCAAACAAGGGTCTTTTTTAATGAAGAATGCTGGTTCAGACACCTTAATATTAATGATTAACAATAAGGAGTATAAGTATTTAATAAGTTGTAATGAGTGACTATAAATTGTGTTGAACAGTTTCAAATTGATTGATATGGAGTATTTTAGTCCTATTTTAATGGTTTCGGGTACAATTTGGTTTATTTTTATTATTATTCTGAATAAAAAAGCGTTCCCAGATGCTAGTTTTTACAGCTTAATTAAGCTACGCGACATTTCACAATATCAGGAAAGAATTCAATCTGCGACTGATATACAAAAACAAAAACAAAAACAATTAAAGAGATTGTCCACGTTGGTCGTTGTTTTAACAGCTAACTTTTTCATTCAAACAATAATTGTTCTTGTCAGAATGTTATAGCCTTGCTCTAGCTCGGCGTAATTTCCCCGTTCGCGCCGATTTGCAATCGGGGCGTCTTGGTTTTACATTGAATAAAAAAAGCCTGATAAGTTCCGGGCATTTTTATTTTAAAATACTTTGCAATTTGCTTTTAGCCAGGAATGCATCCATTAAGGAATATACGCATTCCTTTTCTTTTTCGTCTAAGCTGTTAATCTCGTTAAACCGCTTTAACAGGTTGGGGTCTTTAAAAAGGTTGGTTTCCCGTTCGCTCCGATTTGCAATCGAGACATCTTGGTAGTTATCTGGAAATTGTAAAAAGAATCGGGAAAGTTGGAGCGGATTTAAGTTGAAAATGACATGAGTTGCCGCTCGGCTCTGCCGCTTTTTGAGTTTACGAAATCCCGGTTTCGGGAGCGTAAAGAATTGAAAATCGACGTAGTCGAATTCGCTCCAACGGAAATACAATCTGGAGAACCTTCAAGAGAAACTGGAAAAACTTCATCCATAAAAGGTGACAATAGTGATTTAAATCTTTAAATTTGTAGAAGATAAAATAAAGAATACGATGGATGTTCAAGCAAAGAAACTAGAGTTGGTTCAGATGATATTGAATACTGACCGACCAAATTTATTGGAAAAGGTCAGTCAAATACTCAAACAGGAGAATGAAGCTGACTGGTGGGATGAATTGCCATTTAGTGTTCAAGAGTCTGTGAAAAAGGGCATGGAGCAAGCCAAAAGGGGTGAGACAAGAGCCCATTCTGAAGTAATGAAAAAATATCAGAAATGGCTTTAGTTGCTCGGTGGTCTAAAGAGGCTGAAGATACTTTTGATGGGATAATAGATTATTTAGAGGATAACTGGACGGAAAAAGAAATAAAAGATTTTGTTCGAAAGTCCAATAAAGTTATAGGTCAAATCGAGAATAATCCTTATCAGTTCAAAGCTTCTCGGTTCCAAGAAATACGTAAGGCTGTTATCACAAAACATAACAGCTTGTTCTATTTTGTGAATGAAGCTGATAAGATTATAGAACTCTATACATTTTGGGACAATCGACAAAATCCCAAGAAACTCAAATATTAATCCCCACCGCACAAGACCCGGTAAAGCGGTGTTCGTCCTCGTCAGTCAGCAAAAAATCACGCCAAACCGTCCGGCACTTGTTTTTAAAAAGAAAGTTCTATAAGGTGAAAACAAGCGCCGTCCGCCCTTCGGGTACTCGTTCCTCGTAGTTTGTCATTTTTTTTTGCCTTCCTTACTCTTCCTCACTGCAGATCCCGGTCTTTTTTAGCTTTGCCACAAAGGAACGACTGGCAAGGCTAAAAAATCCCTCCAGCTGCCTGTAGTTTGCCTGTTCGCGCCGATTTGCAACTCGTGCCTCCACATCTAGCCTTAGTTAACGTTTTGCTCGGTGAATGTTTCTTTGCAAGCAAAGCGGCATAGCCAAGCGGCAACTTCGTCGAATCTTAACCGGCAGTTTTTCGCTCAGCTATGCCGCTTGGTTTACAAAGAGCTGCCATTGACTCCGTCGATTTCCTGCTTCTTTCCAATTGACTCCTTCGATTTTCGATTTATGTTAGACCAAGCTGCATAACTGGGAGGCGAAATAGGATTGTGATATAAGATTGCGTTATAAATTTTTAAACTAAGCTGGACAACTGGGGCGTTGTTTCTTTTCCCACAGTTTCGGGTCATGGCTTATATGCAAGACAACAGAAACAGCAACTGTTTGGCTGGATCCTGTTTTGTGCACCAAATCCATCTGTCTCCGGAAAAAGTAATTGAATAGATTAAAGAAATCAGGCAGTTACGATATGTTCCACCTAAATCCTCCAATTTTGTTAGAATATCCTCTTGAATTGAACTCGAAACAAACATCTTTGTACTATGATCCAATTAATTTAAATATTGTGTTATGAAACGAGCCATGAGAACCAATTCTCACACAGGAGAATCGAAGATCGGCGTAGTCAATGACTATTATGGCGAGTTCCATGTAGTAACTGAAAAACAAATTATAGACACATGAAAAAAAATTACTTTTTATCTTTTTTCCTGTTTTGCTTTCTGGGAGTTAAAGTGATGGCGCAAGGGCCTATACATGATCCGTCACATATTATAAAGGGGGATGATGATCGCTACTATGTTTTTGCAACAGGGTTAAATGATGATAATGGCAATGCAACAGTTGGGATATATGGGATCTCTTCTTCAAATTTAAATTTCACTAATTGGCGTGAAGAACCATCCCCGGTTGATCACATTAATTTTCCTGACTGGATTAATACTTATGTGCCGGGGTTTAACGGTCATTTCTGGGCACCCTGCATCATCTATATGGAGGGATATTATTATTTATACTATTCAGCCTCAAATTTTGGGACTTCAAACTCGATAATTGGCGTAACCAGAACACCTTCTCTTGCAAACCCCACTTGGGAAGATCTCGGTCTGGTTGTCTCTTCAGACGGTACTCGAAATGCCATCAATGCAATTGATCCGGCCATGTTTAAGGATGATGACGGACGGGTTTGGATGTCTTATGGTTCATATTTTGGAGGAATTGGTGTGATCGAAATCAATCCTGAAACAGGTAAAACAATGGGCAGTTTAACTCATATTTATGGAGGGAATCATCAGGATATTGAAGCTCCTTACATTTTGAAGAATGGTCCTTATTACTACTTGTTTGTTAATCGCGGAAGTTGTTGCCGGCTATTGGAAAGTACTTACTATGTAGAAGTGGCAAGGTCAACCAGCATCACAGGCCCCTACACTGGTACGAGGGAGTTTCTGCCAGTTCAACATGGTGTTATTGTTGGCCCAGGACACATTGGATTTGCAGAAGGAGTCTTATCCTATCATTACTATGATGGGTTTTCCAATGGATACCCCAGGCTTCTTACAACTACCCTTGATTTTGTTAATGGCTGGCCAGTTGCCGGACCATCCGGAGTGGAAATGGGAGAGATTAATGGAGTTTTTGCTCTGGTGGCTAATCACAGCAATAAGGCTGTTACAATTGAAGATGCAATCCCGGATTTTGGAACAAACATTGCTCAATATACATACAATGGGGGAGATTCTCAGAAATTTATCATCACCAACGAAGATGGTATATGGCATTCAATTAAGCCCGCTGTTAATGAGTTTTTTGCTATAGATGTGTTCGAAATATCAACGGAATATGGTGCTAATATAAACCTGTGGGAGAGTTTGGGGCATGTCGGACAACAATTTGCCTTTCAGGTCGATGGGAACGGGTATCGAATAATCAATCGCAACAGTAACAGGTGTTTTGATGTCCAGAATGCTTCACATGCCGATGGAACCAATATTTTGCAATGGGGATGTTTTGGTGGGAATGCACCCCAACAAACTTTTAGATTGGTTGATTTACAAGGAACTAACATAGAGGAAGAACAATTGCCTAAAAGTTCCGTAACACCAAATCCTTCAAATGGGAGTTTTAATGTAATACTAGAACAGGATAATTTGAGAATTAGAATTTCCAATTATTTAGGACAAACCCTCTTTGAAACTGTTGGTCACAAAGGCTCAAACTCAATAGATACTCCCTTAAAAACAGGTGTATATATCTTGAATGTTGAATCATATAATGAATATGAATCACATAAATTGGTTATTAAGTAAATTCTGGGTAACTGTATAATAAAAAACGTGGTAGTTTAACTACCACGTTTTTTCTATTATGTCTAAAACTCTAATGTTCTGCTAATATACTTCCTAAGCCTCTTGTGTCACATTGGCTGCACGAGTGGCACTTTTTATAATACCTCGTTTCGATTGCTTAATAAATTCAACAATCTGCTCTTTTTCAGCTGAACTCTCCATGCACATATTGATGTGTTCAATGGCTTGGGAGGTATTCATTCCACTTTGGTAGATGGTTCTGAAAATATTATGAATGGTATCTACCTGTGATTTTTCAAAACCTCTGCGCTTCACACCAACGTAGTTTATGCCCATGTAGTTGGCCGGAACACCAAAAACTTTGGTGTATGGAGGAACATCGGATAAAACACCGGACATTCCTGAAACCATAGCGTGTGCACCTACACGACAAAATTGATGGATGGCACTCATTCCTCCAACCACAGCCCAATCTTCAACAACAACCTCTCCGGCAATCTGAACGCTATTGGCTATCACGCAGTGATTACCAACTTCAGTGTCGTGTCCAAGGTGAGTATATGCCATAAGGAGAGTGTGACTTCCTACTTTGGTATATCCCTTGGATGCTGTTCCTCTGTTAACGGTAACATATTCTCTGATGGTGGTGTGGTCGCCTATCTCAACTGTAGAGTATTCGCCTTTAAATTTTAAATCTTGAGGCACTGCTGCGATAACTGCCCCGGGGAATATCTTACACTCTTTACCTATTCTTGCACCCGGATAGATGGTGGCATTGGCTCCAATCCAGGTTCCATCACCAATAATTACATCTTTATCAATTTTCGCGAACGCTTCAACTACAACATTCTTCCCAATAACTGCTTCGGGATGTATCTCCGCACGTGGTGAAATCAATTGCTCCATTCTTTTAATTTAGTTATACACAGATAGCCAGATAAGGGTGCTATGCACCCTTATCGGCTATATTAAAGTATCTTTTGTATGTCATTCAAATATATGACAAATGAAAAGCTCAATACACGTACTTTATTTCACTTTTTTTTAATAAAAAAGTAACGAGCTGTTAATAATGTCTTGCTTTGCAAGGTTTTAAAATGATTTCTGTTTTGGTTTTGATGTATGCGCTCGTTTTTATATTTTGCCGTGGAATACGTTTTTTACGAATTATAGCAGGAGTAAAGGATGCTTATAATATTGCAATCATCTTTATAATTGTTCGTTAATCTTTTTTATTGACCTAATTATCAAGCGTTCACTAATTTACTATAGTGTTGTACCATCAGTTGATAATATGAAACTTACTTGTGTCTAATCCCGCTGAGCGGGACTTCGCTATGCTCAGTATCTTACATCTAATAATCTAGTAGTCTAACGATCTATTGTCTTTATGATTCGTCAAATATTAAACACATGAAACGAGCCATGTCGAACGCTTCGACACACAGGGCAATGACTAAGAGGCGAGTTCAATGTGGCCATTGAAAAACAAATTTTTAGACACATGAAACCATACATCATAATAATACCATTGTTGATTTATGCGCAGCTTTCAATTGCGCAGAACATTCAGCGTTTGAGAGCTGAAATTCAGCATGGTTTCATCATATCTCATGCCAGCGATTTAAAGCCGGTTTCGGACAACCGTCCGACCGGGTTTCACGTTTCATGGCAACGGATGGGGTTGGGACAGAATCATTGGGAAATATGTAACTGTTTCTATTACATAGGAGCCCAGTTTTCGTGGTTGAGCTTTGGTGACCGCGATATTCTGGGAGACGCTTATACATTGGCAGGAACATTTGAACCCGTTTTGTGGAGACAAAATCAATGGTCTCTTACTTTGAATTCCGGTATTGGAGCCACATGGTTAACCAAAGTGCATCACCCTGAAAATAATCCGTTGAATAATTTTTTCAGTTCACGTTTCAGTTTTCTCTTGTATGTAGCACCCGCCATAGAATATCGCTTTTCTGAGAAATGGAGTGGCCGGTTGTCAGCTAATTACAACCACATTTCCAACGGTGGAAGAAAACAACCCAACAGGGGAATGAACTATCCTCAGGTGGGGGTGGGGTTGAATTATTATTTAAACAGGGAACCTCTTCCGGTTTATGAGCGACAGCATCCGGGAAATGAATATCTGGTTTGGATGGAGAGCGGATTTACTACCCGAAAGGTAGACGATGAGAACAATCGCAAACCTTCAATCTCTCTGGTAGGAGGTGTAAAAAGAGCCTTTTCGGCATTTAACGGATTGGGTTTTGGAGCGGAGTATAACCATGATTTTTCAATGGTTGATGAATCAGGGGATTATGGCAAACATTTGTTGGCTCCATTTATATCGCACCATTTTATTTTTGGAAAGTTTGATTTCAGCCAGCGCATGTCATGGTATGCCTATAGGCCGGAGCAATTGTCCTCTCATAAGTTCTATCAGCGCTATGTTTTAACCTATAACATTTATTCAGGTTTGAGGATGGGGTTTTCTTTAAAATCCCACGGTCATGTAGCCACCAATTTGGATTTTAGAATGGGATGGGATTTTTAATGTGGTATGATATTTGCATTGATATTCAGTGTAATATGTTGTAATTTGCACTTAAAAAGGAGGTCGTTATGCGTTACCTGATAATCAGTATTTTCGTGATTGGATTTCTTTTGGCATCCTGCGGAACCCAAAAGAACATAGATGCTCCCGACCAGACTGTTAAGCTTGAGAAAGAGGTTGCTGTGGAAGACTCTATTGAGTATGAACTCATTATTCTCGACAGCCGATTTGAAACTTTTCTAGCCACGCAGCCTTCTGCTGCATTTCATACTCAATCTTATTACGAAGGCTGGAACAAGCGTTATGTTACTGAATGGAACATACGTCATTCCAATCCTCTGCGGTATGGGGATTTCTATCAGACCAGAATTGAATATCATCCCGACAGAAATGAATATGGACTGGAATTAAATTACCGGCTATACTACTATTTCCAGTTTATTGAAAAGGAATATGGCATCCGATTGATAAGAAGAAGGGGGAATTAGTCTTGTTAATTTCTCATTTTTCCTCTGTAAAATGAAAACCACATTCCAATAAAACAGATGATGGCAAAAGCCATAAATGCTGCCGACATGCCATTTATAAACTGTTCGCTGGGGACTTCTGAAATTCTTGCTTGTCCGATGTATATGGCAAAAAATAGCGTGACCAGTGTCATGCTCACCATTTGTCCCACTACACGCATGGTGGCTGAAACACCTGATGCAATGGCATATTGATGTTTTTCTACTGAGCTCATGATGGTATTTAAGTTTGGCGATGAGAAAAGCGCGAAACCAGTTCCCATAATTATCAGGTAAAAAATAATTAAACCAGCAGATGTTTGTTCGCCTACGAAGGCGAACAATGCCAGCCCCAGAGTGCACAAACCCATTCCGGAAGTGGCCAGATAACGTGGTTCTATTTTGTCAGACAAGCGTCCGCTAAGCGGTGACAATATCGCCATTACCAGCGGTTGCGCCAGCAATATGCTGCCCGCTTCCTGGGGTGAAAGTTCTTTAATCTTTTGCAGATAAAGGCTCAATAAGAATACGATGGCAAATGTGGCACTGTAGTTGATAAGTGCAGCCAGATTCGAAAAGGCGAAGAGGCGATTCCGAGTAAACATTTCGATGTTAATAACCGGGAATTCGACTTTTTTTTCTATCATTATAAACAGAGCCATAAGAACTAAGCCAACACCTAACAGCATCCAACCTTTGATTGTTGGAATGGCCGATGAACCAATTACCAGGGTTGAAAGTGACATGGCGTAAATAAATGAACCTTTCAGGTTTATTTTTCGTGGTTCTTTAACTGGTGCATCTTTCCCCAGATAAAGCCAGGTTATGGTTACCGAAATCAGGCCCAATATTCCAGAAATCAGGAAAATTGAACGCCAACCCAGTTGTTGGGTTAAAAAACCTCCCGCAAAAGGCCCCATGGCAAGACCCATGTAAACTGCAGCAACTGTAATACCTAAAGCTTTCCCCCTTTCTGATGCGGGAAAAACAGACACAAGAATAGCTGCGCCGGTGGTCATCACCATGGCACCTCCCACTCCTTTTAGTACTCTTAATAAAATCAGCATTTCGCCGGATGTGGCAAACGCACACAACACCGTGGATATGGCGAATATGGTTGCACCTGTTTTGTAGATTCTTTTTATCCCGGTCAGGTCAGCCCACCGGCCAAGAGGCAGCAACAGAATAGCAGATGAGAGCAAAAAGCCGGTGATAATCCAACTCAAAGTCAGTGCATTCATTTCAAAAACCTCTTCTATGGCAGGGAGCGCTATGTTGACCGACGAAATAAGGAAAGTTCCCAGAAAGGATGTGGTGGTAACAATGGCCAGTGCGCTTTTTTGTGTTCTATTCCAGGACATGAATTGTGGAGTTTTTATTTCAGGAACGTAAAATTGCGAATATTATCGCAATTACCAACAGAAGCAGAGCAACAATATTACCGGCCCGACGAATGGTTTTGAAAAATAGTTTTTTATGTTCTTTCATCTATATAATATTGAATCGTTCTGAATATACATAACGCCAATCAGCACCCAAATCTCGAACCGCAAGCTCTGCTGCATCCATCATCGGTTTTGGTCCGCATATGTAAAATGCAAAGTCATTTAAATTAGCCGGTGCATGTTTTTTTATTATCTCATAATCGATGAGTCCTTTCTCTATATTGGATTGGGGGTTTTGCGGAAGCTCTTGAAGCACATGTATGAGTTGAAGGTTAACAACAGTTCTTAATCTCTCCAACTCTTCTCTGAAAGTGATGTTTTCCCAGTCGGGATTTGCATATAGCAAAATGACTTCTTTTGAACTGTTCTGTTGTTCCAATGTTCTTAACATACCAATTCCGGGGGTTATTCCAATTCCGCCCATCACCATGAACATATGTTTTTCCGGCTCAGGGGTGAAAGAACCAAATGGACCTTCAAGATAAGCTGTAGTTTCCGGCTTAAGGTTTTTCCATGTTGATGTAAAATCACCGGAGTTTTTCGCTGTCAGTTTTATAGTAGAACCTGTGCAGGCCGATGCTATTGAAAAGGGATGTTGTTGCATTTTAAATGGGGTGCTGCCAATGGTTATCCATACAAATTGGCCACACTTATATTTCATTCCCTGATGACCTTGAGGAGTTAGTTCAATGGTCCAGCAATCATCTCTTTCAGCAATAATATTGCGAATAACATAAGGCCTTTTGCGGTTGACCCATGGTCGTACAATTCTTGTATGAATTACAAAATAGATAGCCAATCCCATTGTTGTTATGATGGCCATTTTCTGCCAGGTCGCATTCAGGTAGTGACCTACCTGAATGCTGTGTGCAATCCCAACGATAAGGATTAAAGCTGAAAGAGTGCCATGAATCAGTCTCCATAGTTCGTAACTTAATCCAATTATTGCTCTGTACAAACTTGAAAACGCCAAAATAACTAAACCAATGGTTGCAGAACTTAAAGCAATGGCTCTGGGAAGATTAACTTGTGGATTGAAGTATTCTCCGAACTCAGGTTGCACAAAGATGAGAATAGCAGGATGCATGAGTAAGAAGAGTAGTGCAAGAATTCCCATTTCCCGATGGTATTGAAGAATATTATCCATCCCGAACTTGGGTGCTACCTCTCTTATCCGACCCGAAAAGAGGAATTGAACCGCCAGCATTCCCATACCAACGAATCCAAGTGCAACACCAAATTCGATAACAGGTCCACGATATTCAGGAAGTGAACCTGAAATTGCGCATAAAAACGGGATCATTACAAGTAAAACGTAAATGGCTAACCATTTGGCTCCGTTTTTTGCAGAATACTTCATTTGATAAATTTTTAACTTTTCCGTTTTAGTTAACGCTTGCCGCAAGGTAGGTGTTAACTTTTGCTAACTATTAAGTTTCCCTGTCGGGTTGATTTTTTCTGTTGTTCAATTACAAAAGATAAGTAATTTTTTTAGGACGCCATAAGCACGGTGTTATTTTTTGAATCTTATCAAATTCCTTAATTATGGCAATTTTTTATTTAATGCTATCAGAACCTACTCATTATTATTGGTGATTAAATTTTGTATAAAATTTAACAATATGCCATAAATGATTTTTATCTGATGTGTATTTAAATGATTGATTGGCATCTTTTTTAGGGATAGAATTTTTTGTTTTTTCGTTCAAAAAAAGCTTGAAGTATGTTGCTGAAAAACCCCTACAGATAGGGATTTTATGAGAATTTGGAGCATCCTACTTTTGTGTTATCAAATTTTTAATAATTCAATTATGCACAAAATAGGACTCTTTTTATTTTTTATTTTCCTGATATCGTTTGACGTATCAGGGCAAAGATTCACTGTAAGGGGGAGGGTAACGGATACCCAAACCGGTGAGCCAATTATTGGAGCAACGGTTCATATTAAGGGAACCCACAGAGCAGCCATCACCGATGGTGATGGACGTTACCATTTGCATCCTCAAATTAACCAGGTTTTGGTATTCTCTTTTTTGGGATATGAACCTCAAGAGGTAGAAATTACCGAAGATACCCGGTATTTGAATGTGGATTTGCAACCAGTGGCTCAACAAATTGATGAGGTGTTGATAACCGGAGCGCTGGGAATTAGGCGTGCTTCCCGTGAAATAGGTGGAGGTGCGCAAGTGGTGTCTCATGAGGAGATGAACCAGGGACAATCGCACAACCCTTTAGCGGGTTTGTCCGGACGTGTTAGCGGTTTGCGCGTCAATATGTTCGACAGTAAAGTTGACCCCCAGTTTCAGGTGGTTATGCGGGGAACCCGCTCTTTACGGGGAAACAATGCACCGCTTTACGTGGTGGATGGTGTTCCGGTTCCCGAAATCAACAGAATTAATCCCGGAGATATTGCCGAAATCACTGTACTTAAGGGAGCTAATGCTGCTGCGCTTTATGGTTCGGAAGGGGTGAATGGGGTTATCATGATTACCACCCATCAGGGAACCAAAGGTGGAGCAACCGTTTTGTATAACAATGCAACCACATTTTCGCGGGTCTATCAGTTGCCTGCTGCTCAAAATCAGTTTGGACAGGGTGTGAACGGTGTGTATGACCCCACTCAGTTTCAATCTTGGGGCCCGGCATTCGATGGTTCTGAACGTCCCATTGGATTACCGCTTGCTGATGGAACTCAACCCACCGCGATATATGCAGCGCCGGATAGAGATGTTCGAAAGGATATGTTCGATACCGGGATAAATATAAGACACGATTTGTCAGTTGCAGGTGGCGATGATTTTTCTTCATACTACCTTTCGTTAAGTGATGTAACGGTGAAAGGGATTATACCTGATGATGAGAGCCGCAGAACCGGAATCAGACTGAACAGTTCACGTAGATTCAACAGGTTAACCTCTTCATTTGGTATCAATTATGTTTTTACCCAGAACAATACCACACCGGATGGTCCATGGGTAACCATGTATCAGATGCCTGCCAATTTTCCCCATGATTTGATGAGCGACTGGGAACATCCCAATTCTCCGGGTAATCCAAATAATTTCTTTACGGACAGACACCAAAACCCATATTTTCAGATTGATAATCGCAGAAATGAATTGACTCAACAACTATTTAACGGCCATATTACTTTTGATTATCGAATTGCACCATGGATTAATGCCACATACCGTGCCGGATTATATAGTTCTGTTCAGGAAATCCGAAACACTGTTGGCAAATTTGAAGCTGACGGAAGAAGAAATGTGAACGGAAGTGTTTCAGACGGGAACAGCAATGTAAGACGTCTCAACAGCGACCTGATGATTACTTTCACCAGGAAAACCGGCGATTTTAATCATCGTTTGTTGCTCGGAAGCAATGTTCGCAGCGATTATTCAAAAAGCACCAGCATTGGCGCATCAAATCTATTGCTTCCCAGTCTCTATAACCCCGGTAGCCGCGTAGGCGACCTTAACGGAAGTGTTTCCATCAGCGAGTATCGGCAGGCTGCCGTTTATGGCGAATATTCGGTGAACTACAATCAGTATCTGTTTCTTAATTTTACCGGGAGAAATGAGTGGGTATCGGTGTTGAGCAAAGAGAACAGAGCCTATTTTTATCCTGGTATCAGTACCTCTTTTGTATTTAACGAAGCCATTGAGGGATTGCAAAATCTGGACTGGTTGAATTTTGGAAAGATATTTTTGTCATACAATAGAACAGGAAATGTAAATCTTTCTCCTTATGCATTAAATAATGCTTACAGCCAGTCAAACGGCTTCCCGTTTGACAACCTGGTAGGATTCACTCCTTCTAATACCTACCCAAATCCAGATATTGAACCGGAGTTTGTCACTTCATGGGAAATAGGAACTCAATTGGCACTTTTCAACAATCGCCTCAATATTGAAGCTGCCTATATCTATTCCGATTCAGAAGGTCAGATATTTCCTGCTACCACATCGCGTGCAACAGGGTACAGTACTGCAGTGGTAAATGCCGGAAGGCTTACCAATAACATTATTGAGTTGACTGTGGGAGGTGATGTGGTAAGAGCCGGTGATTTTACCTGGAATATGAACTTTAATTTCAGTTATACCCACAACGAGGTGAAAGAGCTGTTCGAAGGACTGGAGAGATTTACCATTTTCCGCCAGTCGTATGCCACCATTGGGGAGCGTTTTCCGGCTCTGCATGTGCTGGATTACGCGCGCGACCCGCAAGGGCGCGTAATTGTGGATGTCGAAACAGGACTTCCTTCTCCGGCATCGGAGCTGACTCACCTCGGGCCTATGGTTCCTCCATACATGATGGGGTTAAACACAACCTTTTCATACAAAAATTTAAGCCTTGCCATGCTGTTTGACTGCCGTCTGGGCGGATGGATGTATTCCGAAGTGGCCAACCGCATGATTACGGCCGGTACACATAAAATGACAGCCGAATTCGACCGTCAACCATTTATCTATCCCAATTCGGTGATTGAAACGTCTCCCGGAGTTTTTGAATCCAATAATTCGGTTTACATCCAAAATGGCGGTGATGCTTCTTACTGGACCGACCATGTAGCTCCATATCAGATTAATTACGCTGCGCCGGGAGATTTTCTGAAACTGAGAGAAATTAGCCTGAGTTACCAGGTTCCGGCTTCAATCCTGTCAGGACAAAATGTTGTTCGCGAGGCCACCGTGGGGCTGATTGCTACCAACGTGTTCCTGATTACCCACAAGGACAATGACATGGGCGACCCTGAATATTTATATAACAACACCGCCGGATACTACAGTTGGCGACAAGTTCCGCCATTCCGCACGTTTGGATTTAATGTTAATGTTGCATTTTAAAGATTTGGAAGATGTATAAATATAGAATCAATTTTGCTTTGTTATTTGCAGGACTGTTGCTTTTGGCTTCCTGCGACGATTTTCTTGACGTGAATGATAATCCAAATTCTCCCGTATCGGAGAATTTGGAATTGTCGGCCAAGCTTCCTGCGGCACTGGTATATACCTCCATTCAGGAAACCGGGCAGTTAAATCAGTTGGGTGCTTTTTGGGGCGGATATTGGGGAAATACTGCCGAAGCGGTTAACCGATTTGTAAAAGAGCGTACCTACAACGGAACGGCCATTGCCGCTGTGAGGGATGGCATCCATGTATGGGAAAACAACTATCAGGCGCTTCTTTACTACCATTTAATTGAAGATGAGGCGTTGAATAAGAATGAGCTGTTTTATGCCGGAATAGCACAAATAATGAAGGGGTGGCATTTTATGCGCCTGGTTGATGTTTATGGAGATGTCCCTTTTGATGAGGCGTTGCAGGGTACCCGTTACGCAGAGCCTGTCTACGAACCCGGAGAAGATGTTTACCGCAAGGCCATCAATCTCATTACTGAGGGAATCCAAAGCATTAAGTCGGCGCCAGCTTACGCGGCGCCTGGTAACGATGATGTTGTTTTCAGCGGCAATGCACAACTATGGGCTAAATTTGGAAATACCATTAAGCTTCGGGGGCTAATCCGCCAGAGCGAAGCAGGAAATCAATCATATATCAACCAGCAGTTGGCCATTATTGAAAGTGAGGGAAGTGGATTCTTGCACGTAGGAGAGATGGCTGTTGTTCAACCGGGTTATCAAAACATCACCGGCAAAATGAACCCGTTCTGGAGCAATTATTATAGGAGCGTTCAGGGAGTCAGCACCAACAACCTTGTAGATTTGGCACCAACACAGTTCGCGATTGATGCCTACGCGGCGTTAAATGACCCACGTTTGTCGTTGTTATATACCATTCCCGATAATGCAGATGTTCCCGTTGGGGTTTTGTTTGGCGATGCAAGTCCCGGACAGGAGCATCGACGTGAGAATGTTTCAGCGTTTATGGGGCCGGTTGAAAACAATGGACAACCCGCAGCATTGTTTAAAAGTGCGACTCAGGCATCTGTATTAATGGGTGATTTTGAAAGTCTTTTTCTTCAGGCAGAAGCCGCTTATCGCGGTTGGATTGCAGGTGATGCTGCAACGCTTTACAGGCAGGCTGTAACGGCTTCCATGCATTATATGGAAGTTATTGATTCAGATTTAATCGAAGCTTACCTGCAACAGCCGGAAGTGGTTTTTAATAGCAGTCTGGAGCAGATTATACTTCAAAAATGGTTGGCGTTAAACAGCATCAGCAGTTTTGAAGCGTGGAGCGATTTCCGGCGCCTTAACATGCCGGCTATTCCAAATTCCTTGTCTGCTCCTTCTGCTCAGGCAAGACCATTGCGCCTGATGTATCCCGAAAGTGAAGTGCAAAGCAATGGGCGTGAAGTGGAAAAGATGGGAATTACTGATATTACCTCCAAAGGCGTTTGGTGGATGAAGTAAATAATCAAATCTCGGAGTTCAGAAAGGTAATTATTGATAAAGCTTCCTTCGAGTGCTCTGTGGATACCTTTGTGCCCATTGTGGTTAAACATTTCAACCTTGAAAATGAATCACCTGGCTGATTAATTTTATAAAAATCAAAAATGAGAGCAAAAAACAGTATTTGGAAAAACATCAGAAATATATTCCGGCAAATCCATTTATGGCTGGGCGTTGCCAGTGCTTTAGTTTTAACTATTGTATGTGCCACAGGCACCATTTATGTTTTTCAAAGTGAAATCATCGGATTGTTGAACCGCGATGTTTTTAAATTTGAAGTCGCGAAGAACGCTGAGTTGCGACCTTTAGAAGAGATTTTTGAAGAAGTAAGATTCTATTCAGAAGGGGACGTTTTTTCACTTTCCGTACCGGCATCTGAAAATGAGGTGTGGACTGCATGGGTGCGCCGTGAAGGCGAGCGTGGGAGAGGGAGTGTTTACCTTGTGAACCCATATACTCTGGAAGTTTCTCTCCAGGAAAATCTCAAAGGTCAGGCTTTTTTTCGTACTGTTTTGCATTTACACCGCTGGCTTTTGCTCGACCGGAATATAGGAAAACCCATTGTGGGATGGGCTACCATTATTTGTACTTTTTTAATTATCAGTGGTCTGGTGGTTTGGGTGCCCCGTAATGCCAAATATTGGTATAAAGGTTTGCAGGCAAAGTTTTCCGGTAAATGGAAGCGGAATAATTATGTCATACATCGTTCTCTTGGTTTTTATGCAGCCATTTTCATTCTTATCATGTCGCTTACAGGTCCTCACTGGTCATTCCAGTGGTACAGACAAGGCATTTATAATGTGTTGGGAGTTGAAGCGCCTCGCAGGGGTGCGCTTCAGGCACAAAACAGTCGCGACAGAGGTTCAGAGGCCATTGAAGAGATAGAAAATGAGCTTGTTGATAAGCCTCAATTTTACACATACAGCCATGTTTTATCTGTTACTGACTCAGAATTTCCTTACAAGGGAACTTACCGCATTGCTCCACCGCGCGAAGAAAGTTCCATTGTTACAGTAACGAAAGGACGAACCGGATTTTTTGCTTCCTCGGGTAGCGACCGAATATCAATGGATATGATCACTGGAGAGATAACAGACATAGATAGGTTTTCTGACAAACGACTCAACGAACAACTTGCACAGTCTATAAAAGCACTGCATACCGGTGAAATATTCGGAATGTTCACCAAAATACTCTATTTTCTGTCGGCTCTTATTGCCACCGCTCTTCCGTTTTCCGGGGTTGTGATTTGGCTGAACCGGATTCGCAAATAGAATCCGGTTTGCTTTGGCCGAAAAATCGTTGATAGGTTTTACTGCATTACAATATTATTTTTGTATGTAATGGAAATAGGTGAGTTCATCTGAATTATTCTTGTTTGCATTGTGCATCATAATTGATTTCCGTGAGGAGGAAATCTGGTCTGATTTGCATAGCATTTGTTAGTTTTTATTTAATCATGTAGGTTAGATGCCGGATTTAGTGAACAAGAAAAATTATTGGAGTTATTTTTATAATTATTTACATTTGTAAATAGAATTTGGTGTAATACAAATTCTATTTGTGCTTTTTAATTTATTAACTCTAATCCAATTTATTATGATTAAATGCTTTCTTCAAACTATTTTGATTGTAGTAGCAGGTTTAAGCCTCACTTCTCATACAATTATCAAAAACCCCAAACACGGATTTTCGAATTCTCAGATATTACAATTGACTGGTATTGAGATTCTGGATACAACAACCATTTTGCATTTTCATGCAATCTATACTCCAGGGTGGTGGATAAATCTGAATGAAAAATATTACATAAGCGATGTCGAAAGTGATGAGAAACTATTTGTGAAGGCATCCGATGGCATTCCATTTAATGAACGATTTACGATGCCTGAGTCAGGAGAGGTAAGCTTTAAAGCTTATTTTCCACCTATTGGCAGTGGAGTAGAGAGAATTGATTTCACGGCTGAAGACCTTGATAGGGCATGGACTATTTTTGATATTGAATTAAACCCACAGAGTCAGCCGGAGTGGATGCAGATGTTCGGAGGTAACTGGTTTAGGCCTGCATCAGGTAATTGGGAATTAGGAGTTTATAATGGTCAGATAATATATCAACAAAAAATATGGATACTTAATGATGTTGAGTTAAGCGATGGTTTTTTTCAGTTTAATGTGGATTCCGAGGGAGATATAAAGACAATTTTTGCGCATATAAATGAAGATGACAATATCTTGGCAGGTTTTTCGAGATCTGCCTTGCAAGAGTATGTTAGAATTGAGAAATTGGCAGCTGCAGAACTAGAGAAAGATGATGCATTATTTGAGCTACCAATATTTAATTTGGATAGTGTAAAATTTACTGGTCTTTTGAAGGATTATACCCCCAGGGTTGGATCTTTCGTGTTTACAATTTATGTGAATAATATTTTAACTGGTGATCAGGAATCATATACTTCATCTGTTTTACCTGATGGAACTTTTGAAATCATGATCCCCCTCTATTATCCCCATGAAGTATATGTACGGTCAGAGTTCTATAGTGCCAGTTTATTTCTTGAACCCGGGAAGGATGTTTTGGTCATGTTTGATTTGAGTAGCAGGTATGAAAGTGTTCTATACATGGGTGAAAATGCAAGGCTTATTAGGGAATTATCTGGTTTCAATGTTCATCAGAATTTCAATTATAGAGAGGTGGAGAGTAAAATTTTGGGTATGAGTCACATGGATTTCAAGGCCTATTGTGACAGTGTTAAGAAAGTAACTCAACAATTTTTTGAAGAATATGCAAGAGTCAATAATCTGAGTGCCAAAGCAATTCAAGTTAGAGAATTGGATTTTATATATCAATTTCTTTCCATCGCACTTGAATATCATTGGACTTTTGAAAATGCATACAGGCAGAAGCATAACATCCCGCGTACACAAAGAGAATTGCCTGTGAAGATTCCCGTGGCCGAAATTGATTTTTATGATTTTATGACCGATGAGATAATACATAACCCTTTAGCGTTATTAAGTGATGGTTATAATTCATTTGTTAACAGAATAAAGCATAACAGAATTTTAACTCAAAATGAGGGTGCTGATTGTTATTCGCAGGCAAGAATTATGCAGTTGCTTCTGGAATCCGGATTTGAATTTACTGAGGAAGAGTTGAGCATGATTGATCTTATGAAAAAGTTAGAAGATGAATCATTTCTGGCTGACATGTTGCCTTATTCTGTAGAGGATGTTCAGAATTTTGTGAACAAAAACGAGGAGTATATAGAGGGTTTTTTAGCTCAAAATGAATATTCTGGTATTTTTAATCTTCCGGACTTTTGTAGTTATTTATTAGAACAGGGTATTCCTGTTTCTCCGGAAGAAAAGATTCTGGTGGCGCAAGTTGAAGAATTCCAAAACAGCGATAAGTATAATGAAATGAATGATACCTGGGAACAGGTCAATAATTTTTATTCCGGGTATGCTCATCTAACGGATATGGCAATTACTTACCATCAATATTCTAGGAGACTGACACATTTAAACTCCTTTTTTGGTATAGAGCTTGGGCTTGTTACGGATATTATGTATTCACAAGATATCTTACGAAGAATTGTATCACAGATGACGCCTTTGACTGATTCCGATGTTGAGCGGATACAGGCTAATATTTCTGACCCTTTTATTAAAGAGTATCTTGCAGTATCAAATCAGTCGGTCATTGATAAAATTGAATTGAACAAGTTGACTTCAGTCCATAATATTCAAGAGGTTCCGGATACCGATCTAGAGAATGTTTTTGATGCAATTATCTCAAAATACAAAGGCAAAGTGGTTTATGTTGATTTTTGGGCTACCTGGTGTGGCCCATGTCGTAGTGGTATGACGAGGATAATACCCTTAAAAGAAGAACTTTCGGACGAGGATATTGTGTTTGTATATATAACCAATCCTTCTTCTCCTAAGAATGCCTGGAAAAATATGATTGCTGAAATCAAAGGAGACCATTACCGAGTATCCAACGAAGAATGGGAGGTATTTAGAAACAGATTTGATATTACGGGTATTCCACATTATGTTTTGGTCGATAAAAACGGTGAAGTTGTAAATCCAAAAGTTCAATTTGGAATTAGTAACAACGATTTAAAAAATCTGTTTATGAAATACCTGAATTGAAGCTGGTTAGAAGATTGTCTTAAATTTCGCAGATGATACCGAGTGACTGTTTAAATTTAATTTATAGAACATGTTATAGACTCGAATGTTAGATTTAAGATAGGGGTTGTGAAAAATTCCTACATGATTAATAATGTGCAATATAGCCTTATTTCCAGTCATTAAAGTGCAAGTTTTTTTAATATAACTATAGAATTTACGTGCATTGAAAAAGCTTGAAATAATGGAATCTTCCGCCTTTGAAAAATGCCGTTAAGAATATCAATGTGACAGGCGTAAAAATATGCGTTGTTTGAGCGTAGCGAGTTCGCAGATTTTAGCCTGGCAGATTGATATTTAGGCAATTTTTCAGCAGCGGCGGCATTTTTTGCTTACTTTTTTTTGCTGGTGCGGAGCGAAGCGGATCACGCAATACCTTAAAAGGAAAACACAAAATGAGTAAAAAAAGTAAGAGCCCGTCCGGCTTGAGGACAAAAGAAATATAATATTGGTCTGCAGACTTTTTCAGCAGACCCTATTGTTAATTTAACAGTGCTTGATGAAGTATCAGAAAACTTTTTGTTCCCAAAAAGCTTTCTGATATTCTTATATAGGAGGATGTTTAACCGTGTTTTTCAGGAAAGGCAAGCATAAGTGTGACATTTCGATTAATTCAATACTCTTCAATACATAAAATCTTCACCGGAACAGAAGGGCCTACATAGGCCAGGCAAACCGGTTCATATAGATATTTATGCTCCTCCTTTACTATTACTCCAATAATGTATTGTTTTCCTTCAACAGGAATGAATTCAGAAATTGCATCATCAATGGCAACAGGTTGTAGGTATTTGTGAAAATGATAGTTTCCGTAACCTGCATAAACGCTGTCATCAACTGCAAACCACAAATTGTCGTATAGTCCGTTTCCGCAAATTACAGATTGTGCCGTTACAACAAAGTTGCAGTTGTAGCTCTCTTCAAAATCAAAATCATACCCGTCTCCTGTCCAAATTACTGAATCGGAAGGATTGTATCCACTATACGCGTTGATCGAAACATTGGTGATCATTATGGAGTCCAGAATGTTTTCCAAGGGAAAGTATAGAGTTTCCGTTATATATGCATCGCAGAAGTCGTTGTTGGCGTCGTGGGTAAGTATCAGGTGCATAATTGGGGGGTTACTGCTGCGCATCATTTCGTCCCAGGTTAGGGTGAAATGATGAGTTTCGCATCCCCCGGAGTAACCAACAGTGATTTTTATTAAACCGTCCTCAAAACTAACTTCAAGTATTTCAAATGGGTCGCTTGTGGCTCCTGAAGAGTTGTTTTTAATATTAAAAAAATCGCTGTTGCTGCTTTTAACAGTAGTTAAAGAGATTTTTTCATCAGACGTAGTCTCTTTTTCTTCGTCTTTGGAGCAACTGATGAATGTAAATGTTGCTGCTAATAAGATAATTGCAAAATGGGTTTTCATGTGTCTATAATTTGTTTTTAAGTTGCCACATGGAACTCGCCATAGTAGTCATACCCCTGTGTGAGAATTGGTTCTCATGGCTCGTTTCATATGGTTATGATTTAAATTTTTAATGACTTCCGATACTTCAGCCCAACGGGGTTAGGGGTGAGCGAGGGAGACTCATCAGGTTTGACTCGATACCTGGGACTCCTCTCATGGCTTTACTTAAATGGATTACAAGATATATAGCAGTTCGTTAATCTTTTTTATTTCCCTAATTACCAGGCCTTTACGAATCCGCCGTGGTGCTGCCCAATCAGTTGAAAATAAAAAGCTTACTTATATCTAATAATCTAATCCCGAGATATTCGGGACTAACGATCTATTGAGATATAGATGCAAATGGCAAAAAAAGGTTGCGTCAAAGATTAAATGGTTGCATGGCTCTATTATAAATTCCCTTCATCCAGGCAATGGCCATGCCGTAATTGGTGACCGGAATGTCGGCTTCGATGGCCGGTCGCAGTCGGTTTTGCAGTTGACGACGGGTAATCATGCAGCCACCGCATTGGATGACGATGGCATATTGATTAATAGGTTGTGGAATGTTGTCCAACCCGGCTACTATATCGAAATGAATTTCCCCTTTTATGTGGTTTTTTAGCCACCGGGGGATTTTCACCCGTCCAATGTCATCGCAGGTTGAGTGATGCGTGCACGACTCCAGAATGAGAACTTTGTCGCCATCTCGAAGTTTATCAAGATAAGGTGTCCCTTTTTTATAAGCTTCAAAATCGCCTCTGAAACGAGCCAGTAAAATGCTAAAACCCGTTAGAAGGATTTCATTCGGAATGATTTTATCTATTTTCCCGAACAACTGGCTGTCTGTGACAGCCAGTTTTGGTTTGACGCCGGTAGTTCTGAGGAAATGTTCAACTTCACTCTCTTTTAAAACAATATTGATGGCATGATTGTCCAAAACATCCCTGATGGTCTGAACCTGGGGTAAAATCATTCGCCCCTCTGGTGCTTCAGTATCTATGGGTGTAATGAGCATTACTATATCTTTTGGTGCGATGATGTCGCCCAAAAGGGTCGGATTAGACCAGGCTGTTTCGGGAATGGCGTTTCTTATGCAATTATTGATTTCTACAGTGTCTTCGCCAGCTGAAAATTCCAGAAAAAATTTGGCGCCGATTTCCTTGTATGAGTTTTTTGTCTTTTGGCTGGCCGGCTCAATATCTTTTTTATTATGCACCACGATGAACGGCACACCTCTTTGTGTGAATTTTTCAGCTAGATCAAATTCCCAGTTCTCCAGTTGGTTATTTGTTACAATCAGGATGGCTAAATCTATTTGATCGAGTATTCGCAGGCTTTTTGTTACACGTTTTTCGCCAAGTTCTCCGGTATCGTCAATTCCGGCAGTATCGATTAAAATGGCAGGTCCTACGCCTGCAATTTCCATTGATTTTTTAACCGGGTCGGTGGTTGTACCTGCAATGGGAGAGACAATGGCTATGTCTTGTTGAGTGAGACAGTTTATCAGCGTGCTCTTGCCATTGTTTCGTCGTCCGAAAAAGGCAATATGAGGTTTTCTGTCTCTGGCCATAATGAGTTTTTTAGCTAAGCACCATCATAAATTCACTCTCCAGAATATCAGATTCCTCCATGGAGGCAGTCCAGATTTTCCAGGTTATGAGATATTTTTTCAAAATAAGAAAGTAGGTAAGAGGGAATTCATCTTTTTGCCACAACTGGGCATAGTTCAGAAGACCTTTGCGTTTGATGAGCCCATCAAGTTCTTTGATGATGGTATGATAAAATGATTTTAATGGAATCGATCCCTCAATAACCTCTTCGGGTTGATTGTTCTCTTCAAAGGCATTGGTGTTTCTGATTAAAGAAAAATCTATGGTTTCTCCATCAAGCGATGAGAACTCCATGGTAAATACACAGTTGTCGCAATACCATTCAACACCGGCGCTGTTTTCCTCTCCCCATAAATGAGCCGGAGTTTGAACCAAATCGACCATGGATTTGAGCAAGTCGCCTAACGGATTGCTGGCATTTAAGGCTTCAAACTGGAGTTTCTTCTTTTTGTAAATGAAGTAACCTCCTGCTTTGCCGGTCTCTATCAGATCGTATTTGAAAGTAATTGTGTTTTTCATTAATGATCTATCGACTCTAATTGGTTACTTTGATTTGATCGAGAAGAGATTTAAGATGCAGGAATATATTTCATTTATGATCCATACAGCATTTCCGTTTACGGGAAATGCTTAACATCCAAATCTCTAAAATTTAGGGATGAAAGTATAAAAAAAATATTTGTAAACGATCTCTTTTTTAATGTTTTTCAGCATTATGGCTGATTTTTTGTTGATGATATCGTGTCTGTTTTTGTTTGATGAATGTTTGTTGTCGTAAAATATTATTATCTTTACTATTGATTTTGGATGTGCCCGGATGGCTGAGTTCGCAAGTTTTGTGGGGCGAAATTTGTAATTATGATTAGGTTTTTTCTTATAGCTGGTTGTCTGTTTTTCTTCTCGTTTATTAATGAAAGTAAGGGGCAGATTCGTTACGATGGTGATCCTTCGGCTTTTTTGTTGCCTGACGAGGCACCGGAAATCCCCAGATTATTGGCATCTGGTTTGATCTCCACTGGTTTGGATGAAACCGGAGGTGTTTTTACTCCCGATTATCATCAATTCTATTTTACCATCAACCATCGAAACGAAACTTTTGCCATTGTATATATCCGTTTTGAGTCGAGTGTTTGGCGATACCCGGAGGTGGTGACATTTTCAGGATTATATAATGATACAGATCCTTTTATTACGGCGTGCGGAACACGTTTGTATTTCTCTTCAACCCGTCCGGTTGAAGAGGGCGGGAGATCCGATGTTTGGAATATCTGGTATGTAGAAAAAGATGGAAATGATTGGGGTGAAGCCATTCCGGTTGTTTTTAATTTGGATCGTCATGAACGTCATCCTTCCAAAACCAATACCGGAGAGTTATATTTTCATGCCGATTATGGAAGTTCTCTTGTCACCTATGATTTGATGGCCACTAATATTTATGTTTCATCTTTTGATGGTAGTGGTTTTGGCCAACCATCAAAAGTTGCAAGCCATTTACTTAGCGATTTTGCTGATTTCTCTCCGGTGGTTTCTCCAGATGGCCGATATATGATCTTCGCCTCAAATCGACCCGGTGGAAATGGCGGATTCGATCTTTACATTACATTTCGGAATGATGACGGAACCTGGGGTCCGGCTCATAATATGGGTGAGGTAATCAATGGTTCAGATAATGAGCATTTCCCTTCTATTTCGCCCGATGGACGCTTCTTGTTTTTTTCAAGTAATCGCCGGGTACCTCATGTACGTACTTCGCGGCAAATGAATTACTCTTATTTTAAGCGCACAGGCCTTGGGCCCGGAAATGGGTTAAATGATATATACATGATTGGTGCTTACCTTTTTGATCCGGATGCGACGAAAGAGAAACCTGATGATGAGTAAGGTTTTTGCCAATGGATTTATCCAGTCCTTTAGGATGAAATACTGAGCAACTTTTCAGGTGTTTCAGTGAGACTGCCAATCCGATTTGTTACCAAACCGGCGTAGCATAAGCCTTCACCTCTTTGCTTGTGATGGTGTTGTTACAAAGAATGATGAGTCGTTCAATTACATTTCTGAATTCACGTATGTTTCCTGTCCAGGAGATTTCCTGTAATGCATCCAGAGCCGATTGATCAAACTCCCTTTTGGCAACTCCCAACTCTTCTGAAATGAGTGTGTTAAAGTGTTCAGTAAGCAGCGGGATGTCTTCTTTTCGTTCATTTAGCGCCGGAACATGAATAATGATAACGCTTAATCGATGAAAAAGATCTTCCCTGAAATTTCCCTGCCTGATCTCTTCCTGTAGATTTTTATTGGTAGCTGCCAAAACTCTAACATCTACCTTTATATCTTTATCACTTCCTACTCTCGAGATCACATTCTCCTGTAATGCTCTTAATACTTTTGCCTGAGCAGCCAGACTCATGTCTCCGATTTCATCCAAAAAGATGGTGCCACCATGTGCCTGTTCAAATTTTCCTTTACGCTGTTTTACTGCTGAGGTAAATGCTCCTTTTTCGTGACCAAAAAGTTCACTTTCGATGAGTTCAGATGGAATTGCTGCGCAGTTTACCTCTACAAAGGGCTCCTGTGCACGATTGCTTTTCTCGTGAAGCCATCTTGCCACCAATTCTTTTCCGGTTCCGTTGCTGCCTGTTATGAGCACCCTGGCATCGGTTGGCGCCACTTTGTCGATCATCTCCTTTACCTGTCTGATGGGTTCTGACTCACCAACCATTTCGAAGGTTTTACTAACCTTTCTTCGTAAAACTTTGGTTTCTGTTACCAGATCTTTTCTTTCAACTGCATTTCTTATGGTTACAAGCAATCGGTTTAAATCGAGGGGTTTTTCAATAAAATCGTAAGCTCCTTTTTTGATGGCATCCACGGCCGTATCAATGTTCCCATGTCCTGAAATCATTATCATGGGAGTTTCCTGACTTTTTTCCATGACTTTTTGCAATACTTCAATGCCATCCATTTCCGGCATTTTTATATCGCATAGTATGATGTCGTATTTGTTGTTGTCAAACAGTTCCAACCCCTGTGGCCCATTTTCTGCCAAATCAACTTCGTTGTTTTCGTATTCCAGTATCTCTTTTAACGTGTTTCTGATACTCTTCTGATCATCAATTACTAATATTTTGGACATAAGATGTTTTTATTGATCGTTACATTCGAAATTCCTGGCGGAATTCGAATAACAGATGTGCATACATCTGTTTAAGAAATGATGTGGTATAATTTGAAATATAATTTTTACAACTCACTGTTGATTATTTGTAGAATGGCTCCTTCTTTTAAAGCAAACGAGCATTGCCATACTTCCTGATGTTTTATTTTTCCCAGTACCCACTGAACAATGATGCTGGCAGGTACAATGTTATCCACTCTGTCTCTATCCATACCCGGTATTATTCTACGCTCGTCGGCGTTGGTGGTTATCAGGGTTTGATGGATATCTTTCAAAAATTGTTCATGAATTTTGAAGGTGGTAATTTTTGACAAATCCAGAAGTGGGAACTCGCGATTAGCTATAATTGCTGCTAACGTGTCGAAAGAACCTGAAGATCCTACCACCTTGAATATTGGAAACTGTTTAACTGCGTTTAATAATGACTCCAGTTTTGACGACAGATGTTTTTCAATGCTTTTAACTTGGTCGGAGGTGATTGGATCGGAAGGAGTAAATTGCTCTAAAAGCCTGGCCACACCAACATTATAACTCTCTTTCCAGGCTATCCCGTTTTTGTTGGCAATAATAAACTCAACACTGCCGCCGCCAATATCCATGATGAGTGTGTAGTAATTGGCCAGTGGTACAACTTGCTTTACTCCGTCAAAAATTGTTTGTGCCTCCTCGTCTCCCGGGATTACGCGAATTGTAAGTCCCAACTCCTGCTTAACGCGTCGAACAAAATCAGCTCCATTGGTTGCACTTCTGATGGCCGAAGTTGCAAAACAAAAAATGCTCTCCACCTGGTATTCCGAGATGGCTATCAGGTGTGAAGTCAATGCTTCAACTCCTCTTTTCATTGCTTCGGGAGTGATGGTTGCTTTGTGAATCCCCCCTTCTCCAAGTTTTACAGGATATTTGGACTCTGTTAAAACTCGGTACGAATTTTTATCTACCTCTGTAATAAGAAGATTAAAGGTGTTGGTACCCAAGTCAATTATAGCAACTCTTGTTTTTTCCATACTTAACTGCCTCCTTCTTATGGCTGATCTTTGAACTTCTTTTATAAATTGATAAACTCAAAGTTATAAAAATAACTTTGAGTTTAACCTTTATAGAGGGGGAATGTTTATTTTGTAGAATATTTAAACCATTTCCATAGTTCCTTGTAATCTACTTTTTTACCATACATCAATATGCCGGTGCGATAAATTCGTGCTGCAAACCATGTGGCAAACAGAAAACCTGCCACAAGTAACACCATTGATAAGGCAATTTCCCATCCCGGAACATCGAATGGAACCCTTGACATCATCACAATGGGTGATGTAAGCGGTATCATCGAAAACCAAAAAACCAGGTCGCTGTGAGGATTTCTGAATCCTGCCATGGCTACCCATAAAGCAATTATAATGGGGATGGTAATGGGCAGCATGAATTGCTGTGAATCTGTTTCGTTATCGATGGCTGCACCAATGGCAGCAAAAAGTGCTGCGTAAAGCAAGTATCCGCCAATAAAGTAAAACAAAAACAACAACAAGGTATTAACCGGGTTGATGGTGTTGATGGATTCCATGATTTGATCGAATGCAAATGCAGATTCGATGTTCTCCATTTCTGCTCCGACAGGATGCTCTGTACTGGTCATCTCTATGCCATCCATTCTGGATGGCATAGGAGAATCTGAAAAGAACAGAGCTTTTACACCAAAAAGAATTATAGCGGTTAATGCTACCCATAAAAGAAACTGGGTTAGTGCTACCAATGCAATTCCACCAATTTTTCCCAGCATTAGCTGAAATGGCTTAACCGATGAAATGATGACTTCAACAATGCGGTTGCTCTTTTCTTCCATCACCCCACGAAGCACCTGTGTCCCATAAATAAATACAAACAAATAGGTGAGGAACGCGAAAAATATACTTACAATCATTGCGATTTCTGTTGATGTATGTTTTTCGGTGCCGTCCTCTCCAAGTTTTAGGGTGGAAATGTTTACTCGTACATCGTTTACCTCAGCAATGATCTCATGAAGACCATCCATTTCGTATGTGCGGAGTTTCTCATTTCTGAGAAACTCTCGGAGATTCCGTGTTATGTGATCTCTTACATCCATGGTGATTTGTCCGTCAGAAAAAAGTCTGATGGCGTCTGACTTTTTCAAGAGATCGTCTTCAATTAAAAGAAAGGCATAGTATCCTGATGTCGAAAAATTGCTTCTAAGTTCACTCTCTTTATTTACCGGCAGATATTCGAATTTCAACCTTTCGGTATCATCAATGCGACCTTCGTATAGCCCTGTGTAGTCAATGATGGCTATTTGCCGTTCATCACGATCTTCAATGGATGCTATCCACCCCGGAATGACAAACATGGCTGCAAAGAGCAAAGGACCCAGAATGGTCATGATGATGAAGCTCTTTTTTCTTACCCTGGTAAGGTATTCTCTTTGTAGAATTAGTATTGTTTTGTTCATGGCTTTGGTTGGGTTATTTGTTTTCGTTCACAACTTTAATAAATACGTCATCCATGCCGGGTAAAACCTCCTTGCAACTATGTATTTCACAGTCGTTTATCACCAGTTTCAGCAGTTGGTTCATGTTATTTCCTTCATCCATTTTTACCAGCAGAGAGCTGAACCCGTTGGAGGGACCGCTTTCGATGATCTCATAGGATTTGTTGATGGTCTCCTTAAGTTTCTCTGTATCTCCGGAGTATTCAAGTTTTATGAGATTCTCTCGATATTGGTAGCGAATATCGTGAACAGCGCCGTTCAAAATGGATTTTCCGTTGTTTATGAGTGTGATGTGGTCGCAAAGAGCCTCTACTGAACTCATGTTGTGGGTAGAAAAAATAATGGTAGCTCCCTCTTTCTTCAGATTCAGAATTTCATCTTTCAAAAGACTTGCATTGATTGGATCGAAACCACTGAATGGCTCATCAAAAATAAGAAGTTGGGGGTTATGCAGGATGGTCACGATGAATTGAACCTTTTGTTGCATCCCTTTGGATAGTTCCTCTACTTTTTTGTCCCACCACGCCTGAATCTCAAATTTTTCAAACCAGTATTTGAGTTTCTTTAAAGCGTCCCGGCGGGAGAGATCTTTTAATTGGGCTAAGTAGAGAGCTTGTTCTCCAACCTTCATCTTTTTATACAAACCCCTCTCTTCAGGCAGATAACCTATTCTTGCTATGTCGCTGCTTTTAAGTGGTTTGTTGTTGATGAGGATGGAGCCACTGTCAGGCCCCGTAATTTGATTAATGATGCGAATCAGCGTGGTTTTGCCAGCTCCATTTGGCCCTAGAAGGCCAAATATTGTGTTTTCCGGAACAGAAACCGATACATGATCCAATGCCAGATGTCCGGCATATTGCTTTACTACGTCTTTTGCTTCTAAAAATGCCATCATATTAGGATTAGGTGATTACCTTATTTTTTGCACATTATGCAAAAGTACGAAAAGAGTTGTTAGAATTTTAAATGAAAAAGAAATAATTGACCGATTGTATAATTGCATAGCTGTTTTATTCCATGGTAATTCTATTCAACACCCCTTCACCCGATATAATTTTATCAGCCAAATCATCTATGGTGGTGTTGGTTGTCAGCTGTTGATATCGGTCTCTTATTACGGCGTATTCTTTATGAATAGGACAGGGTGCAGTGTCGGAGCATCTGCTTAACCCGATTCCACAACGAGTAAAAAGGGTCATTCCTTCAATGGCATTAATGATTTCTATTAGGGAGAGAGGCTTGCTTTCTGGATCGAAAAAAAAGCCACCGCCTCTTCCGCGAACTGATAGTAGAAGTTTTTTTCGAACACAGGTTTGCAGAATTTTTGCCGTGAATTGTTCGGGAGCTTCAATCTCCCGGGATATTTCACGATAACCGGGACGCATGGCGTCCCGGTTTTTAATGGCTATGTAAACCAACGCTCTTATGGCATATTCTGAGGCTTTCGATAACATGATGATTATTTTGCCTCTAATTTATTAATTTTTTCTCCATTTCTAGTGCTTTTGGAAACAGGATGTTGTTTTCAAGATGCACATGCCGGTGTAGGTCTTTTTCGAATGCTTTTAGTTTTTCTAAACCAACACGATACGTGTTGCAACCATCCGGAGGAAGGGTGTAGTTATTTGTTAGTTTCGAAATAGTTCGAAATCTTTCTCCTTCCCCATCATGTTCATCGTGCATGTTTTCAATGACATCTTCGATGGATTTGAAGTTGCTCTTTTCCGGAAGCTGACCTGTATTCAAAGCATCTGCCAGTTCTTTTACGTACGGGAATAAGATCTCTTCTTCATCTTTTAAATGTTTTTTAAAAGCTGTGATTGCCTCCCCAAACAGATGCTCAATTTCTATTAATTCGTGGTGATTTGCACCATGTACATCTGCAAGTTTTGCAAGGTAGGGAGGGATGGTTTCCAGGTTTTCGCGCACAAATGTGTGGTGATGCTCAATGATGTGGTCAATTAGTTCTGCAGGACTCAGCCTGTTTATGAGATCTGATTCCACATCGCGACTGGCTATGGCAGTTTCAAGTTCATTCACCAGTTTATTAGTATTTACATTGTTTTTTTTGGCAGCCTCTTCTATGGAGATGTTACCTCCGCAGCAAAAGTCGATACCGTTTTTCAGGAAGACATCCGCTGTTTTGTAATTGTCTGCTACCAGTTTCCCAATTGTTTGATCTAAAATTGTCATAACTATTCTGTTTTAATTGAGGATAAAAAAGTCTTTAATGTTGCAAATGTACTTATTTGAGACAAGACTGCAATATAAAAAGACAAAAAAGTCTTTAAAAAAATCAAAGCATTACAAACTTTAACCGTTTCTTTTTCGTATCATTGTGAATGATGGTAGAACTGATTATCGACAAATATTATCCCCGGAAAAAGAAGGCAAGAAATATCCTTGAAACACATAGCCTGATGGTTATGGAAAGGGCGCTGAAGATCGCTTCTGAGCATCCTGAGCTGGAAGCTGACGAGATTCTACTAAGAGAGGGTTGTATGCTACACGATATCGGGATTGTGGAGACTTATGCTCCGGAAATACATTGTTTTGGTGAACATCCCTATATTCGTCATGGAGTCATTGGTGGGCAGATTTTAAGGGGGCACGGACTTCTGAGGTTGGCAAATATCTGTGAGCATCACACAGGATCTGGTTTATCTGCTGAAGAAATCAAATTGCAAAATCTTCCTCTTCCTCATGTTGATATGCTCCCAGAATCCATTGAAGAAAAAATAATCTGTTTTGCCGATAAGTTTTATTCAAAAGGGAACAACTTAACCAAGGAAAAATCTCTCGATAAAGTCCGAAAAGGAATGGCTCGGTATGGAGAACAGCAATTGAAGAGGTTTAATGAGATGTGTGAAATGTTTCTTTAGATTAGTTCTTTCTCAACATTTTCGAAATACTATCAATTAAAGTATCCAATCGTTCAATGTTTTCACTTAAGAAATCCAGTTTTTCAGGATTTCCAAAATCGTTCAGCACGGCTTCTTTAAATCCATGCTGCCTTGGATAAATCATTATGAAACTATTTCTCTTTAAATATTTCTTCAGGTATTTTGGAATTCTTGCCATAATGCCTTGATAAGAAACGGCATTTTTGCGACTCATGACTACCACCACGTTATCATCTTCTCCTGCCTCGGCCAGTATCACAAGAATGTCATCGTAATCGTGAAATATTTTAAAGTCTGCAGATACCGGATGTTTTTTATGAAGTTTGGCGATGACCTTAAGAGTTGATTCTTGTCCGTAAAAAATTAGTTTTACACCGGTATTGTCTGCCAGTTTCCAGATTCTCATAATCCAGAATGCAAAGCCAGGTTCTTTTTCGGCATCAGGCGGAACAATTACCAAATGACGCTTTATGGTCGAGAGTGGTTGTGAAATGCGATAAATAAATATGGTGGCGTGGCATGTTGAAAGCAACCCTTCGGTAATACTACCCAAAATTGATCCGGCAATTTTGCTTTTTTGATGCAGTCCCATAAAAATATCTGTGATTTTTTGTTCTTTAACTACGTTGGTGATGCCGTTTACCACGTTAAGATCATACCTGAGCAACTCATGCATGTGTTTATCTGTTGCAGCGGCTACATTTGCGGCCCGTTGTAATGTCTTCCTGGCTTCCCGTTCTTTCACCGGATCGAAGCCCTCTTGGGAAACAACATTTAAACCATAAAGATCTCCATTATTTTTGCTTTTTATGGTAATGGCCAGATTTACCAACTCTTCTATGGTGTCGGGGTGGCTTATTGTAACGAGTAGTTTCTCTTTGCCGGGTTTCTCTTTCTTTTCATCGTCGTCTGTTCCTGCGGATTGCCGGGCAATGTTTTGTGCGCCTTTTTGAGCTACAAATGAGGCGATGGTACAGGTAACCAGAATCATTAATATGGCTCCATTGAGTACGTTTTCATTCAGAAGTCTGATGGGGTCTCCGGCCTCGGTTTCCCCAAGAATTACATTGTAACCTACCAGAACAGCAGCAAGCGTAGCTGCTGCCTGTGCATTGCTAAGGCCAAAAATTACTCGACGTTCATCAATTGTAAACCTGAAAGTTTTTTGTGTAATGTAGGCAGCGATAAACTTAGATACGGTAGCTGCAACGGTCATCACAATGGCTACCAATATGGCTTCGAAATTGTTTATAAGAACGCGAAAATCAATTAGCATTCCAACCCCAATTAGAAAAAAAGGAATAAAAAGAGCATTACCCACAAATTCAATGCGATTCATTAAGGGCGAAGTGTTTGGCACCAGTCTGTTGAGTGCCAGCCCAGCCAAAAACGCTCCGATTATGGCTTCAACTCCTGCTAATTCAGCCAAATAAGCTGAAACAAACACCACCCCCAGTACAAAAATGTATTGCGAAACTTTATCCCCATATCGCTTAAAAAACCAACGACCCAATATTGGAACCAGTATCGCGACAGCTGCAATAAACAAGGCCATGGAAATGGATAGCTCCAGCCAAAAACCGGGACCCATTTCACCTCTGGTCATCCCTACAATAACTGCCAAAACTAGTAGGGCAAGGGTATCTGTAATCATGGTTCCGCCAAGTGTAATACCAACCACCCTGTTACGGCTTATACCATACTGGCTTATTACAGGGTAGGCAACCAGAGTATGCGAAGCAAACATACTGGCAAGTAGTATGGATGTTGTTAGGTTAAACCCCAATAAATAAATACCAGAAAAGATTCCTAATACCATGGGGATGATGAAGGTGTACATCCCAAAAATGATGCTTTTGCGACTATTTTTTCGAAAATCGGCCAGGTCAATTTCCATTCCGGCCAAGAACATGATGTACAATAGGCCTACAGTGCCAAAAAGTTCCACGCTGCTGTCGCGCATCAGTAAATTTATGCCATTGGGGCCAACAATTGCCCCGGCAATGATCAGTCCTATAAGATGGGGAACCTTCAGAAGGTTTAAAACCAAAGGAGCAAAAAGTATAATAAACAGGATGACCGAAAAAATCAGTACGGGGTTTTCAAGGGGGAAAGTTAACCCATTTGAATGGAGTATTGAGAGTATCCGCATAGCTGACTTTTACAAATGTTTCCTGACTATTAAATCGTCATTTTTATCAGTTTGTTCATCTCAAATATAATTTATTTCTTAGTTTATTGAGGAATGAGAGATGATAAAGTTTATATAAAATTGTAAGATATGACATCTTGAAGGTGGAAGTATTATTTCTTATTTATCATTTCGACAGAGCCTTATCTGTGAAATGTTAACGGCATGTAAAAAAAAAGCCGGTCTCATTTGAGACCGGCTTTTTGATTTTTATGATCAGTGATCTTGAACTCTAAAAATGCCATAGAATCAGAAGGCAACACCTTTAATCCAAACCCATATTTTAGTCTCCACTTCAATACTTTTGAAGGAAAACCTCTTTTTAAATAGGCAAACAGATATGGGTGTACCCACAGGGTCAATTTCTTTAAATTTTGCTGTTGCACAGCTAGCCGGACACTTTGCTCTATTTTGTCATCAAACAGCACCGATGGACTAATGGATCCGGTACCCAGACATGAGGGGCATTTCTCCTCGGTGTCAATATGCATTTCTGGTCTGACGCGTTGGCGGGTAATTTGCATCAGGCCAAATTTGCTGAGAGGTAGTATGTTATGCTTGGTTCTGTCAGAAGCCATGGCTTCTTTCATTTTTTCAAACACCTTTTGACGATGTTCGTTATCCTGCATATCAATAAAATCCACCACGATGATTCCGCCCATGTCCCGGAGTCTGAGTTGACGTGCTATCTCTTCGGCAGCGGCCAGGTTTACATCCAGAGCATTGCTCTCCTGGTTGGATGCCGATTTGGAACGATTTCCGCTGTTTACGTCAATGACGTGAAGAGCTTCTGTATGTTCAATAATCAGATATGCACCGCTTCTAAATGATACGGTTTTCCCAAAGGACGCTTTTATCTGTTTTTCAATTCCATATTGGTCAAAAATAGGAACATTGCCATTGTGGAATTTAACAATTTTTTCACGTCCGGGAGCAATTAATTCTATATAGTCGCGGATTTCGCGATATACATCTTGATTATTAACATATATGGAATGAAATGTCGGGTTAAACAAGTCTCTTAAAAAGGCTGTAGTTCTTCCAATCTCTCCAACAACCAATCCTGGTGCTTTGGTTTCTTTAAGTTTGAGAGCGGACTCTTCCCAACGTTTCACCAAGGTACGCAACTCCTTATCAAGTTCAGCAACGCGCTTATCTTCAGCTACGGTACGAACTATTACTCCATAATTCTTTGGTTTGATGCTCAAAAGTAATCGCTTTAAGCGATTGCGCTCTTCCGGGCGCTGAATTTTTTGGCTTACCGAAACCCTGTCGGAGAATGGTATCAGAATCAGGTTACGGCCTGCGATGGATATTTCGGAGGTCAGTCGGGGCCCTTTGGTCGAAATTGGCTCTTTGGCAACCTGAACTAAAACCTCTTGTCCCGGGTTTAATACTTCTGAGATCGTTCCGTTTTTATTTATGTCCTCATCCGGCTTTAGCTTGTGCAATGCAGCGGCTCCTTTTTTAGTCTTTAGCTGGCTTACATATTTTTGAAGGGTTCGAAATTGTGGTCCAAGATCAAGATAGTGTAAAAAGGCATCTTTTTCGTACCCTACATCAACAAATGCTGCATTTAATCCTGGCATGATTTTCTTAACTTTTCCAAGATAAATGTCGCCAACGGCAAACTGAACATTACTTTGCTCTTTTCTTAGTTCCGCCAATTTGCGGTCCTCAAGTAGAGCAATAGTAAGTTCTTTAGGAGCTACATCAACGTATAGTTCTGCACTCACTATAAAATAAATTAATTAATAAAATTTCAAAGAACGTTAATTCTTAAACGAAAAGAACAAACAGACATTGTCCTGTTTGTTCTTTAAAGTTTTTTTCAGAACAGACTATTTCTTCTTCTTATGTCTGTTTTTTCTTAGTCTTTTTTTCCTCTTATGAGTGGCCATCTTATGCCTTTTTCTCTTTTTACCACTTGGCATCGCAATAGGTTTTAAATTAAAATTCTTCCTTTACTTCACGTTATTCTTCACCTTGGTAACAAAGCTCTTTGAGGGCTTGAAAGAAGGGATGAAGTGCTCAGGGATAATAATGGTTGTGTTTTTAGAAATGTTACGGGCAGTTTTCTCTGCTCTTTTCTTGATGATGAAACTTCCGAAACCTCTCAGATAAACATTTTTACCCTTCACCAGGTTGCCTTTTACGGTTTCCATGAAGGCTTCAACAGTCTTCTGTACTGTAACCTTCTCAATTCCAGTGTTTTTCGAAACTTCGTTTACAATATCAGCCTTTGTCATTGCTTTTAAAATTATTTAATTATCAGTAAATTAGACACTAGTTTTAATTTTTCAGATTGCAAATATAAATCCTTTTGGTTTTAAAAAAAAACTAAAAGCGGTATTTTTGGATAAAATTTTAAAAATGACCGATTTCGAACGCTCTTTAATTAAATGGTATCGTATTAATAAACGTGATTTGCCGTGGAGAAAAACCAGTAACCCATATCATATATGGGTTTCAGAAATCATCCTACAACAAACTCAGATATCGCAAGGTACAAATTATTATTTAAACTTTCTAAGGAAATTCCCCGATATTCAAAGTCTTGCCAATGCACCGATCGATGAAGTTTTAAAGGTGTGGCAGGGATTGGGTTACTATTCTCGTGCCCGCAATTTTCACGAGGCTGCAAAAACTGTTGTGGATCAATATGATGGAATCATTCCATCATCAAAATCTGAGTTGCAGAAACTTAAAGGCATCGGACCATATACGGCTGCCGCTATCGCGTCAATTGCTTTTGGCGAGAAGTGTATTGTTGTAGATGGTAATGTTATTCGGTTATTGTCGCGCTGTTTCGCTATGGATGTCCCTGTTGATACCGGAAAAGGGCGAAAGATTATTGAAAAACTGGCAAGTAATTTACTTGATGAGGCAAAACCAGGAGATTTCAATGAGGCCATGATGGATCTTGGTGCTATGGTTTGTAAACCATCAAACCCGGAATGTAACTCGTGTCCATTAAATTCAGGATGCAAGGCATTTCATTTGAGGCAACAAGATGGTTTTCCTGTTAAGCTTTCAAAATTGACACGAAAATCGCGTTACTTCAACTACCTGATTGTTACGGATGGATGTTCAATACGATTAAATAAAAGAGGCAAAGGTGACATATGGGAGGGTTTGTATGATTTTCCGTTGATTGAAGCTAACTCGCTTATGTCAACCAAAGAAATTAAGAATAAATTGGCAGAATCTTGGATTGGGGCAGAATACAAAGTAAATATTATTGGAGATGCTGTTCATGTTTTGACCCACAGAAATATTCACGCCCGATTTTTTTGGCTGAAAGCAAAAAAAGCAGCGGATTTTCCTGAATTTTTCAATGGTAGCAAATCAATTAACGTCGCATTAAAGGAGGTAAACAGCTACCCGGTGCCTAAACTCATCGAAAACAAAATTAATGATCTTTTATAACAATAGATCGTTAGATTATTAGATATAAGATATTAGACATGATTAAGTTTCTTATTATCAGTTGATTGTACAACACTACAGCGAATTCATAAACGTCTGATAATTAGGTGAAATAAATCTTAACGAATTATTATTATAATAGATTGTTATGTAGTGACTGCGCGAAAACACCCAGAAAAAGCAATCAACCTTCTTCCCCCCTTAATCCCCCAAGGGGGAAACGCCTAACAGAGAGTGCGTTGAAATCCTCCCCTTTAGGCTTCGGCGTGAGCTCAGTCGAACGGGGAGTTAGAGGGGCGAGCGTGTGATTAGGCGAGTTTTCTCGCAGGCTCTATGAAGGGATTGCTGAAAAACTTTTACATAATTAATAATGTGTGACATAGCCTTGTTTTCAGTCATTAAAGTGCAAGCTTTTTTAATATAACTATAGAATTTCCGTGTATTGAAAAAGCTAGAAATAATGGAAACTTCCGCCTTTGAAAAATGCCGTTAAGAATAACAATGTGACAGGCGTAAAAATATGCGTTGTTTGAGCGTAGCGAGTTCGCAGATTTTAGCCTGGCAGATTGTTATTTAGGCAATTTTTCAGCAGCGGCGGCATTTTTTGCTTACTTTTTTTTGCTGTTGAAAAAAAGTAAGAGCCCGTCCGGCTTGAGGACAAAAGAATTATTATTTTGGTCTGTTGACTTTTTCAGCAGACCCTATGTAAGCGAATCTTTAGAATTTGTTTTGGCAAAGTAAGTTTTGTATTTTAGCTTTGTTAAACTTAATCCATTAACCTTATATTATATTTGTATATGGTAAACAAAGTAATACTAGTAGGAAATGTCGGGAAAGATCCCGAAGTCCGTTATTTCGACAATGATCAGGCTGTTGCTAATTTTCCATTAGCCACAACCGAGCGCGGATTTAAAACCCGCGATGGACAGGAAGTTCCCGATCGCACCGAATGGCACAACATTGTTGCATGGCGCGGATTGGCCAAAATTGCCGAATCTTACATCAAAAAGGGGACTCAACTTTATGTTGAAGGCCGCATTCGAACACGCTCCTATGATGATGCCAATGGTGTGAAAAAATATATGACCGAGATTTATGCGGATACCATTAATTTATTAGGGCGTCGCAATTCAGGTGATAATGATCAGGCAACACGCGCTGATCAACCTATGCAGCATGCCTCCTTAAACCAACAGTCTGCGGCACAAAACAATTTAAGTAACAGTTCAGATCAGGGCTCCTTTAATGCCGGAGACTCTGGACCTGAGGACGATTTACCATTTTAAATATTAATAGGTAGTATTGGAAGCAGATTCGCTCATTCAGATTCAATCAGCACTGATGTTTTTGCAGTTCCAGGCATTTACACCGGGACTGTTGCTGGCTATCATCATTATTCTGTTGTTACTGTTAAGTTCGGCTCTCATTTCAGGATCCGAGGTCGCTTATTTTTCTCTTAAACCAACCGATCTGTCAGAGATGAGAGAGGGAGAAAGTAAAGCCGGTAAACGGGCGGTTAAGCATTTGGAGAACCCTGAATTGTTGTTGGCCACCATTCTCATCAGCAATAATTTTGTCAACGTGAGCATCGTCATTCTGACTGCGTACATTGTTGGTGAGTTGGTTGTTTTTACTACGCCCGGGGCATGGCAGTTTGTTATTGAGGTGGTTTTTATCACCGGCATGATTCTCCTTTTTGGTGAAATATTACCAAAACTCTATGCAGGACTCTATTCGCGAAGGTTTTCTGCTTTCATGGCATATCCTTTATTGGTTCTGTCTCGTTTTTTTAAACCGGTAAGTATACTAATGGTCAAGTCAACCAACGTGGTAAACAGGCGGTTGGCAAAAAAGATAAAAGGTATTTCCCTGGACGATATATCTCATGCACTGGAACTTACCGATGATAACATTACTGAGGGGAAGGAAATTCTTAAAGGAATAGTTTCGTTTGGGAATACAAATGTGGAGGAGATTATGACAGCCAGGGTTGATGTTGTGGACCTGGATTTGAAGAGTGAGTTCTCAAAAGTGATTTCTGTAATTGTTGAGTCGGGATACTCACGTATCCCGGTTTACGATGACGGGCCTGACGATGTCAAAGGAATTTTGTACGTTAAGGATTTACTGCCCCATCTTGGCAAGGACAATTCGTTCAAATGGCAGGACTTAATTCGTCAGGCCTACTATGTCCCCGATACCAAGCGGATCAACGATCTGCTTCAGGAATTTAAAACCCATAAAATACACATGGCCATCGTTGTTGATGAGTATGGTGGTACTTCGGGGATTGTTACGCTGGAAGACATTCTGGAAGAAATTGTTGGCGAAATCAGTGATGAGATGGATGAAGATGAAATTAATTTCACCATCATGCAGGACGGTTCCTATGTCTTTGAAGGGAAAACTTTGCTGAAAGATTTCTTTAAGGCCACAGGATTGCCCGAAGATGCTTTTCGTGACGTGTCAGGAGAAGCTGAAACCCTGGCAGGGTTGTTGCTCGAAATTCGAGGAGAAATTCCCCTAAAACACGAAGTTGTGGAGTACCCTCCCTATAAGTTTACGATTTTGGCGGCAGATAACCGTCGGATAAAGAAAATCAGATATTTACCAGAAAACAAAGGATGAAGATGATGCAGTTGGTGAAACGTTTTGTTGTGGTTGCAGGTGCGATTGCCCTGTTTGTGGCCGGGTGTACTCAAGGAGGAACTCCAAAACCAAGGGGCTTTTTCCGGATTGATTTGCCCGAAAAGGAGTATGTTTTTCTTGATTCCACCATGCCTTATGGATTCGAATATCCTGTCTATGGAAGAATAGAAACCGATGTCTCCAGAAGTGCCGAGCCACACTGGATTAACCTATATTTCCCCCGGTTTAAGGCACGGGTACACATCAGCTATAAAGAGGTTGATGATAATTTGTACGATCTGCTGGAGGATAACATTCGTTTCGCCTATAATCATGTGGTAAAAGCAGATGCCATTGAAGAGATGCTCTTTTTCGACGAGGAAAAGAATGTGTATGGAATGCTGTTTGAAATTAAAGGCGACGCGGCCTCACCGGTTCAGTTTCTTGTGACCGACAGTGCCAGGCATTTTCTAAGAGGTTCGCTTTACTTTCAGGTTCGGCCAAACAGAGACTCCCTCAACCCGGTTATTGATTTCATTACAGATGATGTGATTCATCTGATGGAAACCATAAAATGGAATGATTGATATTGTATTATGCCGGTTGTATTTGAAACGAATAAAGAAAACAAATCTTTCCTCTCAGTTTGGAAAATTAAAGAAACAGAAAAGCAACTCGCAGAGTTGCTTTCGTTTACCGAATTGATGCGAAATCAGTTAAAACTGATTTCCAATTCTGAAAAACGATTGGAATGGCTGGCTTCACGATTGTTGATTCAAAGACTAAGCGGTTTGCCTCCATGCGTTAGTCACACCTCTTCGGGAAAACCAAATCTTAACAAATCAGATCTTAACGTCACCATTTCACATACTAAGGGATTTGCAGCGGTGTTAATTTCCAGTCAAGCATGTGGTGTTGATATGGAATATCCCTCTTCCAGAATATCAAAATTAAGCGAGCGATTTGTAAATCCTACAGAAGAGAAATACATATCCGGAAGAGATGAGCCCACTTACCATGCCGTAATATGGTGCGCCAAAGAGACTTTGTATAAAACAGCAGGAATTCAGGGCATCATTTTTAAAGATCAAATGGTGATTGATCCCTTTTTACCGGAAAAATCAGGAACACTCTCAGGGAGAATCCTTTTTGAGGATTCTCCCGTTCAGGAATATGATCTTTCTTACAAAATCACCGATGAATATTATCTTGTATGGCATTGGTAATTAGGTTACATTTGTATTTGTTGAATAAGATTTGAAGACACCATGATATTTGATTTTATCACCGACAGAGTTCGCAGAAAGCAAAAAATAATGGCATTTTTGGTAGATCCCGATAAATGTCATGGTGAAAAACTGGAGCAATTTGTTGCTTCATTGAAGCAACAAACACCGCAAATGCTTCTGGTTGGAGGCAGTCTGATCTCAAATCCAATTGAACCACTTGTTGATTATCTGAAAACTGAGTTGGATATGCCTGTGGTTTTGTATCCCGGTAGTCCTACCCATCTCACATCCAATGTAGATGCCGTACTTTTTCTTTCCATGATATCAGGACGAAATGCTGAACTGTTAATTGGTAATCATGTTGTTTCAGCGCCATTTATTCACAGGCACAAGATAGAGCCTATCTCCACCGGTTATATGTTAATTGATGGCGGAAGCTATACATCGGTGGAATACATGAGCCAGACGCGACCCATTCCTGCTGAGAAAAATGACATCGCCATTGCCACGGCAATGGCGGGTGAAATGCTCGGCATGAAGATGATTTACATGGATGCAGGTAGCGGAGCAAAATGGCCTGTATCTCCTTCAATGATCTCCGATGTGAAAAAGCACTTGAAAATTCCGTTGATGGTGGGAGGAGGAATTACTACGCCGGCCATTATGAAATCGGCAACCGATGCCGGAGCCGATCTCATCGTAGTTGGTAATGCTCTGGAAAAAGAGCCGGAACTTGTAAAAGCTTTTCTGGATGCAATAGATTGTTAGAGGAAAGATTTGATTTTTAGATATTAGACATTAGAGGACGTAGTTCCACTATGACATGTTGCTTTAAAAATGAAAGTTTGTTAAGCCCCAAGGGGGCGTCATTATCAGCATGGGGCAACGCACTATGCAAAAGGATGTAAGATATATTTAGCCCTGAATGGGCGTAAGCATTTTCAATAGAACGTTAGTCCCGAATGCCTAAAAGATAGACTATTATTACCTTCTCAGCTGGTTACGCTACTTAAACAAATTAACCTGCTCCATATAAATCAATTCCGGGTGATTGATTCCATACAACTGAAGTAAGATGGGAGTCAGTTTGTTGATGTTGAATGGTGCCAGCCAAGCTCCGTAACGAATGCCTGCTCCTGATACAAACAGTGGAACAAAATTATTTCCGCTCTTGCCTGTTTGTCGGGTCCCCAGGTTTGTTGCAGGCGTGCTCCAACCGGGCAATAACTCAATGGATATATCAGGAAGTCGGCGAGAAAACAGATTGTCAGATAAAACGGGCTGCCTTTCGCTGTCGAACATTTTGTTCCAGACCGGTATGGCGTGTTTTATTCCACTGAATTCCACCAGAAACCGGCACGTTTTTTCTTGTATAACTTCCAACTCGAGTTGGTTTTCCTCAATTAATTGGTGATTCAGATAGAGATAGTTGTCATGTATGCCTGTTACCCATTGACCTTGTCCGTATTGTGCCATCAGGTAAAGGTTTAATAACGATACAACTCTTCTGAACTCAACGGTTCCTGTTGTAACTCCAGCTTTCCCTGTGGTGGTTTGATCCGGCATGCTGTTTGCTCCTGCAGTTAGTACCAGCAGATAGTTGTCCCGTCCAAATTCAAAATCCAGATATGCAAGCAGCGATGCGATGTCCTGATCCAATCTTAACAGCATGTCTTCTTTTTCCGCAGGAAGTATGGTTCCATTGGTCTTTGTGAAAGGACGCGTGGTGAATTGAATGGTGAGGAGATTGGGAACGCTTGATTTTCCGAAACCGGTGTTGGCTAGAAAAGAGACGGTGAAATCCCGAATAAGCGTGTTGATGTATGGCGATCCGGCAATGCGTGAGAATGGTGCTTCGGTTCCGGTTCGCATGTTATATAAAAAGCTTCGGAAATCCTTTCTTTTTTCATCAGGCAAATAGCGAAACTCAACATAGCTGGTGATGTCTTTCACCGGTCCCCATTGTCTGCTTAACAGGTTGGTGTTGTTAATGCTCTGGTTAAAACCTCTCATCCAGTCATCCTTTTTCACCGGATTTGATGCATCATAAAAAACTCCGCGATTTTGGTCGTAGGTGAAAATGTGATCGGGGTTGTATCCGTTTGCATGGATCAGCCAGGGAGCATTAACAGAGATGGTGGCATTTTTAGCCTCTGAGCCGTAAACTGATTTAAGATAATCGGCAATTGTTTTCGACTGATTGTACGATAAAACTGTCGATATTTGAGCAGAATCGTAGGATGCCGGCTGAATGAACTGGTTGTTTCTTCGGTTTACCCAGGTTTCTCCAATCAGTCCATGGGTTGATGGCGAAGTTCCTGAGTAAAGGGACGCAATACGTGTTCCCGGATATCCGGATATGTCTGAAGAATATGCATTCATAAATCGCATACCCGTGCGGGATATGCGATTTATTCCCTGTGAGGAAAATTCTCTTTGAAGTAAGAGAATTTGCTCATTATCTAATTCGTCTATAACCAAAAAAATAATTAATCCGGGAACCTCTGTTTTTTCAGCTTTCAATGAAAAAAAAGGAAGTAATACCAGCAAAAACCACCACAACAATCTCATCATAACCCCAATTGTCAATCAATTTTTATTCTGCATCCGGCGCTGTTTAAATGAAGGTCGGCATAAATATAACTTTCTATTTTATAGCTTTTCCGTTTCATCAGCTATAACGATGTAAATTCGGATTTATTTTCTTCCGGGATATGCCTCAAGAGCTTTTTCAAGAGTCTCTATGGCGTTTTTAAGGTTATCAATGTTCAGCACATATGCAATCCGTACTTCATCAATTCCCTTACCGGGTGTGGTGTAAAAGCCTGAAGCAGGCGCCATCATTACGGTTTGATTTTTATACGAGAAATCACTTAAAATCCATTGGCAGAACTTGTCGGCATTGTCTACTGGCAGTTTTGCAACGGTGTAAAAGGCTCCTTTAGGAACCGGTGTATATACACCTGGTATTTTGTTAAGACCTTCAACAAGAAAATCACGTCGTTTGATATACTCTTCGTGCACTTCTTTAAAGTAAGATGGCGGAGTATCCAGTGAAGCTTCTGCGGCAATTTGTCCCAGAGAAGGGGGGCTAAGTCTTGCTTGAGCAAATTTTAGCGCCGTTTCAATGATTTCCCGGTTTTTTGATATCATCATTCCGATGCGAAGACCACATTCACTGTATTTTTTCGAAACTGAGTCAATCATCACGGTGTTTTGTTCTATGCCATCCAAATGCATAACCGACATGTGCGGCTTGTCGGTATAACAAAAATCGCGGTACACTTCGTCGGAGAAGAGATATATGTTGTGTTTTTTTACTAGATCGCGCAGCTGCTCCAGTTCCTCCCGGGAATATAAATAACCGGTAGGATTATTCGGGTTGCAGATGAAAATGGCACGGGTGCGCGGGGTTATCATCTTCTCTATATCTGAAATGGGGGGCAAAGCAAACCCATCGTCGATGGAGGATGCCACCGGAACTACTTTGATGCTGGCTGCTGTGGCAAATCCATAGTAGTTGGCATAGAATGGCTCAGGTACAATGACTTCATCTCCGGGATCCATACAACTCAAAAAAGTTAGCGAGATGGCTTCTGACCCTCCGGTAGTAACCAGTATCTGGTTTTTGTCGATGTTGATGCCAAGGTTTTTATAATATTCAACCAGTTTTCTGCGATAGGATTCAATGCCGGCAGAGTGGCTGTACTCTATGGTTTTAACCTTTAGGTTATTCATGGCTTCAATAGCCACCTCAGGGGTTTTAATGTCGGGCTGACCAATGTTCAAATGATATACGGTAATGCCTCTTGATTTAGCATCTTCTGAATAAGGAACCAGTCGCCGGATTGGAGATGCGGGCATCTCTAATCCTCGTTTCGAAATGTTTGGCATGGATGTGTGTTTAGTTTTTCTGTTTTATTAGTCTGTTCTGTTCCCCAATGTGCAAAATTAAAGAAAAAAGGTGGCTTCGACAAGCTCCCTCTGGCTCCTTAAAAATCAGGCACTATTTTTGTTAAATATAGTTTCAAAAATCTTCAACCTTATCAAAAACTCAAAATATGTATTACTTTAGATGGGTAATTAGCCTCTTTTTCCTTTTTTTTCTGACATTAAACTGTAATTACTCCTATGCCGCTGGCCTTAAAGGGCGCATTGTTGATCTTGACGGAAATGCTGTTCCTGGTGCCTCTGTGTTTGTGAAGGAGACTCATATGGGAGTAACCTCCAATAATGAAGGGGATTACGAACTCCGGTTGGGCGTTGGGTCATACACTGTAGTTTTTCAGGCAATGGGTTATGCCAGGCAGGAGTTTAAGATAAATATCCGTGAAGACCGATGGCTTGAACTTGATATTGACTTTTATCCCGTGCAGTTTCAGTTGCAGGAAGTTCGTATCTATTCCGGGGGCGAAGACCCGGCCTACGGGATGATGCGGCGAGCAATTGGTCTTGCACCTTATTATCTGCGACAGGCAAGTGAATATGAGGCTGAAGTTTATTTGCGAGGTTCATTGGAAATGAAACGCATTCCAAGATTGTTGAGAAACAGATTGAGTATAAACGATATTCAGGTTCAGCCGGATGATCTGTTTGTTGATGAATCTCTCAATTCAATCAAATTTTCTGCGCCTGATACGTTTCACCATACTGTTTTACATTCGCGAAGTACTTTTCCCATAGGAGAAGAATCTACCCCAATTGGATATATAAATACGAGTTTCTATAATCCCGAAAATGAGATGTATGTTTCTCCTTTATCGCCTCAGGCAATGCGTCATTATCGTTTCAGGTACGATGGCTATATCAACGATGGAGAACATATCGTAAACCGCATCCGGGTAATTCCCCGCAGAAAAAGCCAACAGTTGGTGGAAGGTTATCTTTATCTGGTTGAGGATTTGTGGAATATTCATTCTCTGGACTTAACCCTTGAAACGTTTTATGGCGAAGTTAGGATGCGGCAGGTTTACGCTCCTGTTCAACACGGGATATGGCTTCCCATCAGCCATCACTTTGATATGGATTTGGGTATGATGGGAGTGGAGGCAAAGGTGAACTATGTTGGTTCTGTAAAATATCTTGATGTACAATTAAATCAACATCTGGCAGTGCCTGAATTATTAGCTTCCCGGCAAACTGGAGATAATCAAGAAGTTTTGGAGGGTCTGAATAGCAGTATTGAAGAGTCAGAACCTGTTGAGCTTACCCGAAATCAGCAGCGGATAGAAGCCTTAATGGAAAAGGAAGATTTGTCAAACCGAGACATGATGCGCCTGGCATCACTGGTGGAGAGGGAGAGTCGGGAACAAAAACGTGATGAAGTTTTGGAATTGAGGAGGACTTATCATGTGAGAGTGGAAAGTGATAGTGCAAGAAGGGATACCGTCAGATGGGATCATATTCGTCCTGTTCCGCTCACGCAATCGGAAGCGCGCTCTTTTGCCGTGAGCGATAGTTTAAAGGCTTTGGCAGATACCACCAGAAGCGATTCCATCCCTGAAAGCAGCACATTCATGAAAGTGCGTAGAGCATTGTTGAGCGGCACTGTTGTGCCGCGGGAGGGTGATTTTAGGGTTCGTTATGGAGGGTTGATTGGGCTGAGAAATATTGATTTTAATGCTGTGGATGGCTGGAAGTATCAGCAACGGCTCAACATAAACTGGCAACAAGATTCGGTAAAAAGGATGCAGATAAGTGCCACTGGTGGATATGCATTTAATCGTGAAGCATTTTTTGGTGAAGCGGGCTTACATCAAACATACTCTCCACTTCGAAGAGGCTTGTTTTCCATGGCCTCGGGAGTTGGAGCTTATGATTATAAGCGCGACATCGGAGTGGCTCCGTTGTTGAATATGGCATCGTCGTTGTTTTTCAAGGAAAATTATTTACGCCTGTATGAAAACAGGTTTCTGATGATGCGAAATGAAATTGACCTGGCCAACGGATTAAGAATGACAACCGGTATTGCCTGGCAGGAATATAACCCGTTAGAGAATAATACCAATTACTCTTTTTTTAGACGAAACGACGACTACAACCCCAATGAAGTGGTGAACTCGTCTGCCGGAGAAATCCATTTTGAAAGCCAAAGGGCTTTCATATCACTTTTCGAGTTGGAGTACACTCCCAGATATTATTACAGAATTCAACGTGGTCGCAAAATTATGTCCCATTCCGATTATCCCACCTTTAAACTAAGAATGGAGCACGGATCGGGGCTTTTAGGCAGCCATTCCGATTACTTTTTGGTTGAAAGCAGCATTCGAAAAGAAGCGGAGTTTTCATTTATGCCGGTATTTTCCTGGGAGTTGTCAGGCGGGAAGTTTTTTAGGAATGAGCGAATGCATTTTTCAAGGTTTAAGCATTTTGAAGGCTCAACAATTCCTCTGATTTTCAGTGAACCGGGTAATGCTTTTCTGTTATTGGATGATTACTCCACATCTACTAACGAATGGTATTTAAGAGCAAATACCACTTACTCCTCGCCATGGTTAATGCTTAAAAACCTACCGGTTTTAAGTAACCGCATGTGGAATGAAAACCTGCATTTTAGTTATCTTCATACACCTGCGGTTTCTCATTATACACAGGTTGGTTACAGTATCAGCCGCATATTTATGGCAGGCACCATTGGGGCTTTTGCCGGATTTTCCGAAGGAAAATACCAGCACTGGGGTGTAAGAGTGGTGATAGCGGGGTGGTAGGATATTACTGTTTTCTGTTTCTAATTATATATACATCATTACTTCCTTAAATTTTCCTATTTTTGCACTTTAATTCACAACTGATTCATTTTATTTCAGTTGTCAGATGTAATTATTTTAAGAAACAGCATAACAATCAATCAATGGAGATAGCAAGCAAGTACGATCCTTCAAAAACCGAGGAGAAATGGTATGCATACTGGATGGAGAACGGATTCTTCAAATCCGTTCCCGATGAACGTGAACCTTATACAATAGTGATTCCACCGCCCAATGTGACAGGTGTTTTGCACATGGGACACATGCTCAATAATACCATTCAGGACATTCTGGTACGAAGGGCTCGAATGCTTGGAAAAAATGCTTGCTGGGTTCCGGGCACCGACCACGCATCCATTGCCACTGAGGCTAAGGTGGTTAATAAGTTGCGCGAAGGGGGAATTGATAAACATTCGCTTACGCGCGATGGCTTTTTGGAGCACGCCTGGGAGTGGACCGATAAGCACGGTTGCATCATCCTTGAGCAGCTGAAAAAACTGGGCGCCTCGTGCGATTGGGATCGCACTTGTTTTACCATGGATGAAGTTCGCAGCGAGGGCGTAATCAAATCCTTTGTGGATTTGTATAAAAAAGGACACATCTACCGTGGCATCCGCATGGTGAACTGGGATCCTAAAGCCAAAACCGCTGTTTCCGACGAGGAGGTGATTTATAAAGAGGTACAATCTAAGCTGTATTATATTCGTTACCAGGTTGACGGAGAACCCGATCAGTACGTGACCATTGCCACCACCCGGCCTGAAACCATATTGGGAGATACTGCCGTTTGTGTAAACCCCAACGATGACCGCTTTAAACATCTTGCAGGGAAAAGGGTTTTAGTTCCGTTAATTAACCGCTCCATACCGGTTATTCAGGACGAATATGTGGACATGGAGTTTGGAACCGGATGCCTAAAAATTACTCCGGCTCATGATATCAACGACTACGAAATTGGAATGCGTCATAATCTGGAGTCCATCGACATTTTAAATGACGATGGCACCCTGAGCGAAAAGGCTGAAATATTTATTGGCGAAGATCGTTTTGATGTTCGCAAAAAAATCGAAAAATCACTTGACGAATCCGGAAACCTGGCTAAGGTTGAGGATTATACCAATAAGGTTGGTTACTCGGAGCGAACCGATGAGGTAATTGAACCAAAACTGAGCACTCAGTGGTTTTTGCGCATGAGTGAGTTGGCCAAACCTGCTCTGGATGCGGTAATGACCGATGAGGTGAAATTCCATCCGGCTAAATTCAAAAATCTTTACCGCCATTGGATGGAGAATGTAAAGGATTGGTGTATTTCGCGTCAGTTGTGGTGGGGACACCGCATCCCGGTTTATTATCTGGCCGATGGCACTTTTGTTGTGGCCGAAACCGATGAGGTAGCATTAACTGAGGCTCGTAAAGTTTCCGGAAATGAGGCTCTATCCATGAACGACCTGAAGCAGGATGAAGATGTATTGGATACCTGGGCTTCATCATGGCTATGGCCAATCACTGTTTTCGATGGCTTTAATCCCGACAAGAACGAAATTGATTACTATTATCCTACCAACGATTTGGTAACAGGACACGATATTATTTTCTTCTGGGTTGCACGGATGATTATGGCCGGATATGAGTTCAAGGGAACGTATCCGTTTAAAAACGTCTATTTCACCGGTATGGTGCGAGATAAGGTTGGTCGCAAAATGTCCAAATCATTAGGCAATAGTCCTGAACCTTTGGATCTGATCAAGAATTTTGGTGCCGATGGTGTTCGTGTGGGTATGTTACTTTGCTCTCCTGCTGGTGGCGACTTGCGGTTCGATGAGAGCTTACCTGAGCAGGGGCGTAATTTTGCCAACAAAATGTGGAATGCATTTCGTTTGGTGAAAAGTTGGGAAATAGACCACTCAATTGAGCAACCCGAAAGTGCAGCTCTAGCCATCGAGTGGTTTGGGGATAGATTGCAGAAGGAGATGGCAGTCATTGCAGACCATTTTGACAAGTACCGGGTTTCTGATGCTTTGATGTCGGTTTATACCCTGTTTTGGGATGAGTTCTCAAGCTGGTTCCTGGAGATGGTAAAACCGGCTTACCAAAAGCCGGTGGATGGAAAAACCTACCAGGCAGCCATTGGCTTCCTGGATGATTTGATGCATCTGATTCATCCTTTTATGCCATTCATCACCGAAGAGGTTTGGCATCACTTAAAAGAACGCAAAGAAGGGGAGAGCTTGATGGTGAGTCCCATGCCGGCTCTGAAATCATTTGATGAATCTCTGCTTAAACAATTTGAATTGGTTAAAGAAGCCATTGTAAATGTACGCACAGTGCGTAAGGAACGAAATGTGGCCATGCGCGATACATTGGAATTAAAAGTTCTGAAAGGTGATGATGGATATGTTGAGCGCTTCAATCCTGTTGTCCAGAAATTGGTAAATCTCGAAGATGTTAGTTCCGTAGAAGAAAAAGTGGAGGGTGCTGTTTCATTCTTCGTTAAATCATCGGAATTCTTTGTGCCGATGGAGTCGGCCATCGACGTTGAGGAGGAACTGGAAAAGCTGGAAAAGGAACTACAATATACCGAAGGGTTCTTAAACGGGGTGATGAAAAAACTGAGTAACGAACGGTTTGTTGCAGGAGCTCCTGAGCAGGTAGTTGCTGTTGAAAGACAGAAACAAGCTGATGCTGAAGCAAAAATTGCAGCTCTTAAGGAGAGCATTGCCCGTTTGAAATAAATAGTACTTTAATACACATCTGACAAGGGTCGCCTCGCAGGGCGACCTTTGTCATTTACATATGGTCTGATTGTTGTGAATCAATACAATGAACAATCAATATAATTGTTAGTTTTATATTTGTAATCCCTTAACTTTTGGAATCATTTTGAATATTCAATTGAAAAGAATATATTTGAAAATCTATATATGAATAATATTTAATGTGTTTGCTGTTTAATTTATTTGTTGAATAATCAAAAGCTTGTTTTTTTCTATTAACGAGTAATAGTTCGCTAATCTTTTTACATTTACTTAATTATTAAACGTTTATGTGGTTGTGGCTGTGTGATTCAATCAGCTGATAATAAGAAGGTTAGCTGTTTCGTAATCTTGCATCTATTAATCTAACAATCTTACATCTAATAATCTATTTTCTTAAATTATAACAATTTATTTATATGAGAAAGTTATTGTTTCTATTTTCCCTTTTGCTTGCAGGTTCTTTGCATATAAGTGCCCAGGTTCTGCAACCTGTTAAGTGGGAGTTTTCTGCAAACCGAATTGATGATAGTCGTGTGGAAGTGATAGCAGAAGCCACCATCGAAGATAATTGGTATTTGTATTCCATCAGAATTCCGGAGGGAGGACCTATTCCAACCTCTTTAAATATTGAAGAGTCAGGTCAATACCGTTTGAGTGGCGAGTTGCGTCAGGAGCCTGAACCGGTGCCAACTTTTGATGAAGCTTTTCAAATGGAACTTGGTTACCTGGCAGGTAGTGCAAGAATTTTACAGACCATAGAACTGCAATCTGCTGATGATGTAATCATTAGCGGATATGTGGAGTTTATGGTTTGTGACGATCACCGTTGTTTACCACCCGACCAGATTGATTTTGAGTTAACAGTGCCCGGGATATCTTCTAAAGCGGAAGTCGCTGAGGTAGTCATTTCTGATGACACCTATGAGGAAACGATAGAAGATTCAGAAGATTCAGAAACTTCTGAGGTTGTTGAAGTGCTAGAGGCTAAAGGTGACGAGAAGGAGAAGGACGGCTCATGGGGAATATTTTGGCTTTCATTTCTCGGGGGACTTGCTGCATTGCTGACACCTTGTGTTTTTCCTATGATCCCTTTAACGGTTAGCTTCTTTTTAAGGAATGCAAACAATAGAGCAAAGGCATTGCGAGATGGCGTTTTTTATGGTCTAACCATCATTTTTGCGTACGTTGTATTGGGTTTGGCCATCTCTATTATTTTTGGTGCAAACGCACTGAATGCTATGGCTACAAGTCCTGCATTTAATGTCATCTTTTTTGCAATACTTCTCTTTTTTGCTGCATCATTTTTTGGCGCATTTGAACTCACCATGCCTGCAAAATGGTCCAACGCATTGGATCAGAAAGCTGATCAAACCGGCGGATTGATGGGTGTTATCCTGATGGGGCTTGTTTTTGTCTTGGTATCGTTCTCATGCACAGGCCCAATTGTTGGAACACTTCTGGTTGAAGCAGCATTGGGAGGCGGAGTGTATGCCCCTGCGGTTGGTATGTTTGGTTTTGGATTGGCATTGGCCATTCCATTCGCACTTTTTGCCATATTTCCAACTGCCATGAAGTCGCTTCCAAAGAGTGGCGGATGGATGAATTCTGTAAAAGTTGTTCTTGGATTCATAGTGGTCGCTTTTTCATTAAAATTCTTATCCGTTGCCGATGCAGTTGGTCAGTGGGGTATACTTGACCGCGAAGTGTTTTTGGCCATTTGGATTTCAATATTTGCTTTAATGGGGCTTTACCTCATTGGTAAGATTAAATTTGCCCACGACAGCGATTTGCCCTATCTGAGTGTTCCAAGGCTGATCTTGGCTATAGCCACGTTTTCTTTTGTAATTTATCTTATTCCAGGTTTATGGGGAGCTCCGTTAAGAGCGGTCAGCTCATTTTTGCCCTCGCCTGTAACACAAGATTTTGACCTGTCAAGGGCTCAGTTTGGTGCCGCACAATCAGGATCGGCAATTGAAATAACCGGAGAGAGCGTTGTAGAAGGGCCTCACGGATTAATGAAATATACCGATTATGAAGAGGGATTAGCAGCTGCACGAGAGGATGGGAAGCCTGTTTTTCTGGATTTTACAGGTTTGGGATGTGCCAACTGTAGGAAGATGGAAAGCCTCGTATGGTCAGATAATACTGTTCGGAATATGTTGGCAAATGATTACATCATCATTTCATTATATGTTGATAAACGAGAGCCGCTACCGGAAAACGAACAGTATGTTTCGGAGGTGACTGGTCGTAGAATTCGCACGGTTGGTAATAAATGGAGCGATTTTCAGATAGAAAGATATAATATTAACAGCCAACCTTATTATGTGTTATTGAATCATGATGAAGAGTCGTTAACAGAGCCAAGAGGATATAATTCAGATGTGCAGGAGTATATAATCTGGCTGAGAGAAGGATTGGAACAGTTCTCTAATTAGAATTCACAGGTTTAACTTTTTGAACCGGCTTGCTCGTCGTACGAGCAAGCCGGTTTTTTATTATGTTTTTTAGTTTTTTTCTGGTATCCTGTGTTCTGCGATCGGTTAAATAGTCTTATATTCGGATTCATTTATCTATAAAAACCGTTAGTTTATAAAAATGATCAACATTATAGTAGCATCTGTTATCGATATGTTTTAGTTTTGCTGTTATAATGATGTTAGAAATTTAGATATGAAAAGAATTTTACTATTTATCATAACACTTGTTGTAATAAAATCCGGTGCATATTCTCAAATTGACTTTGGCAATTTGGAGGAGTATCAGTTGTACCGACCCGACAGTACTTATAATGTATGGTCGGTTACAGTAGGTTATGGCCCGGTTATCTATTACACTGATGTAATAGATCACACAATATTCCCGCAAAGTAATTTGAAATTTGGACCTACAGTGCAGGTTGCAAGACAATTTGGTCGTTCATGGGCAATCGAAGGGCAGTTTCTGATGGCCGATATGTATGGTCAAAAATATCAACGATATTTTAAAGGGGACTTCAGAGAGGCTTCACTGAACGTAAAGGCCTATCTGAATCAGTTGATCATGGGTGGCCCCATGAGAGACAAGTGGAATATTTATGGAAAATTGGGATTGGGAATGAATTTCTTTCGCTCTGCACAGTTCAGTCAAATTGATGACCTTCCATTATTTGTTTCCGATGTATATACCATTCCATCTGGCTATCCTACCAGCTATGCCGATTGGGATTGGGATAACGACCTTTTGGTAAAAGGGTACGACAGGCAAACTTTTGAAAAAACAAGCAGACAACGGGAGCTTGTTCTTCCCATTGGGTTAGGGGTTCGATATCGCCTGAATAACAGTTTCGATTTAGGGGTGGAAACTTCCATGAGAAATTTGCTAGCCGATAATCTTGATGTTGACATGACCGGGGCAGACAATGATAGTTATATGTATACATCATTCTCTGTTACATATAAAATTGGAAGAAGAAACAGACGCCACTCTTCATGGACGTATAAAGATTTTAATCTCGATTATCAGCGTCAGAGAGCAAGAGATCCAATGATTGCACGCCTTGATTCGTTACGCCAACAGCTTGATCATTTAGCGGCATCCGATAGCGTGGTGAGTGATACCACTACCATTCATTCCGAAAAAGTTATCAGACGGGAAACGTTTACAGCATCAGTCTTTTTTGGATTTGATCGAAGCGATATTACCCAACGAAGCCACCGTACCATTGCCGGAGTAGCCCGATACATGAAAGACAATCCCGATGTTAAAATCCTGATTCGAGGATATACCGACGACAGAGGAAGTTATGAGTACAACCTGGGATTAAGTGAAAGACGTTGTCAAGCTGTCGTGGATGTGTTGGTTAAGGACTACGGAATTGATGAATCCAGATTTGTGGTAGAGCCAAAAGGGAAAGAGATTCTGCTATCCGACACCAGGCGACTGGCTCCAAGAGGGGTTCATCTTGTAAACAGAAGAGTAGATATTATTCAGATTTTTGAATAAAACAGCGACTAAATGAGAATTATTATAGCAACGATAGTATGCCTGCTCTCTTTAGGTAATTTATTTGGACAGTTTCGTCAAACGGATCAAAGGGTTATCGAAGAACATATGCGGTATTCCTTTGAGAAACCATTTAATACCTGGGCATTAACCATGGCCTATGGCCCCGTAATCATGTACACCGACATCATCGATTACTCCTTTTTACCAACCGACAGGGTTGATTTTGGATCTTCGATTATTCTCAGTAAACAGCTGGCTCCGGTTGTGGCCTTAGATTTGCAGTTTTATACCGGGAAGATGTATGGGCAGAATGAAGAGTTTTATTTTACGGGAAACGTTCATGATGTAAGTTTAAACGGAGTTTTGTTTATTAATCAGTTAGGACCAAATCCGGGACCTGTAAATGACAGGTGGAATTTCTACCTGAAGGCTGGTGCCGGACTTAACTTTTTCCGCAGCAGACTTCATTTCCGTGAAAATGATGAAATTGTAATGGAAGCTGATTTTGGTGTTGGTTCTTCAAGATTTATGGTTCATGGTTACGATCCCTACGAACCCGAAGAGAAAACAGATCGTCAGATGGAGGTAATCATCCCAGTTTCCGCTGGTTTTCAATATCGTTTAAACCGAAATTTTGATGTGGGGATGGAAACATCCATGCGTTTTACCAATTCTGATAATCTGGACAACATCTTAACCGGTTCAACCAACGATCGTTATTGGTTTACAGGTGTTACACTCAGCTATAAAATTGGAAGAAAAGATAAAAGGCATATGCGTTGGACTTACCGAGGTCATGGCTTTGATCTGTTTGGCCGACCAGTTCGTGATCCAGTTAGTGATGAACTGAGCCGACTGGAGGAGGATATTGCAAGATATGCAGAAAACCGACCTGTAAAACGGGATTCAATTACCATAATGGAGACGCTAACCCGGATTTATGAAACTGTAGAGGTGAGAAGTATATTCTTTGATGCAGGCGGCGAAATCCAGTTTGATGAAGAGGATCTGGTTCTTATGGCAGAAACGGTTGTTCTTTTAAAGCAGAACGAAGGAAGTTTTGTACAGCTTTACGGATATGTTGATCCTTCAGATCGGGGTGACCATAAAGAATTGTCGCTCAAAAAGTGCGAAACAATCAAAGAGTTCATGGTGACTCAATTAGGCGCTGATGCTGAAACCATTGAGATAATACCCCGAGGAAGCAGTGATAACCTGTCCGAGAGGGGGATTTCTTCTCCTGAAATTCGAAAAATGGCAAACAGAAGGGTTGATATTGTATTCAGAATGAGATAAAAGAAGTTTCTTATCGCCATAGTACCATCCCGCTATACGTTTCACGTATAGCGGGTTTTTTTTGTAAATATTTACATAGTTCTTTCAGGATTATCATTTCCTTTTATAATTTTACCATCCTGTTTAATTAATTCCGAACGAGTCCACTTTTTTGGCGTGGTTGTTGATGCAATATTAATAGTTGGAAATGTGAAATTAATAGCAGACTTGAGTGCTATATGCCGAAGTTGATCAATATAAATTATATAATACATTAGAATCAAATTACATACAGGATGAAAAGAGTTATTATAATCGCAGTAATAGGAGTTGCATTTGCAATCATTGCGAAAGCTTCACAGCCTGAAGGTCCGGAGCTTACATTTGAAGAGTCTGGATTGAATTATGGTACTGTTACCACCGACAACATTCCGGGAGGGAAAGTTACCATAGTGTTCACTAATACTGGAGATGAGCCATTGGTTTTATCTAATGTGCGTGCTTGTTGCGGAACCCGTGTTGAAAGATATCCTCGTCAACCCATTGCACCAGGGGTGAAGGATAGCATCAATGTTTCATTTAATCTGGCTCAGCGACCACAGAGAATAAACCGTGTTGTAACTGTAAATTCCAACTGCCGCAATAATTTCGCACATACATGGAGAATCACTGGTCAGGTGGTGGCAAATGAGGAGTAAGTTATTCTTCTTGCATACTCATTGTGGAAGAACTCTGAAATAATGGCAGGTCATTATTTGACCAGCCACGTAAGCCGTCTGATATTAAGTAAACTTTACCCTGATAGAAGGTTGATAATATTTTAACCATATCACTACTGCGCCTGTTGGTTGTGCAATACACCACAACGACAGGCGTTGTTGCTTCTTGCTTTAATCGTTCTGATGCATTACACAAATCCACATCAATATTTATAGCACCGTAAATATGCTGAATCTGGTACATGCTATCGGTTCTGCCATCCAAAATCTTTACTTTTTCATTCGTAAGCAGGTTTGCATGGTTTTTGTAAAAGTCTGCTGAGTTGATTTCTGTTACCTTAAGATTTTGAGATTTTATACCTGCGGATAAACACAAAATGTAAACCAGAACAATATAGGATTTCATCGCCATCATGCTTTTTGTTTTTTACAAAAAAACAAAATTCAAAATTAAGCTACAACAGTTTGAACTCTTACTTCATGATGTCTGTTTTTTTAAAAACCACATCCGTATGAATCGATACAAAGTATTTTTTGATGGTTATTGTGTTTTGTGTACCCGTTTTGCAGCAATATTGTTAAAGCGCATTGGTGCATCTGTCTGTCTGATTGCCATGCAATCAGACAGAGGAAAAGAAGAAATGGGAAAATTGGGTGTTAAAAGTGACCCTGATGAGATTATTCTGCTTGATGATGAAGAGGTCTATCGCGGAGCCAAAGCTGTTTTGTTTTTAATGCGTGAAGCAGGAGGCTTTTATAAATTGGGATCCGGTCTGATTCGGATAATGCCTGAATGGCTCGTCAACCGGGGGTATCGGGTAGTGGCTAGAAACAGGTACGGATGGTTTGGTAAAAGAGATACGTGTTACCTTCCCCTGCAAAAGGAGACCCCCGATTGACCCCTATTCAGATTGTCCAGAAAAGAAAGAGGATCTCATCAGTTATCGTTATTTAAGGTTCCGTCTTGTTCATGTCTGTATTTTTTTGAAAGGTGTGCCAATATTGCGGCAAAACTTTTAACTGCATTGTTAGTGGCATCGCTTATTTTTTCACCCTTAAGTTTTAATAGAAAAGTGTTGTAAAGTGCGCTCAGCATCAGTTCAATGTCATTGGATGGTTTAGGCTCAGTTTTATGTTCCAGCTCTTTTAAAAGTGGGATGATTCCTTCAAACTGAATTTTGTAGTTTAAATGTCTTGGATCGTTCAGCATTTCGCCATGAAGGGTGTTTAGCTCATTAACAGTGTTAATGAGAATTTGTAAATGACCGGCACTCTCTTTTTTCTCTATCTTCATCATTTCGGTAAGATTATCCCACCAATCTTCCACCTCCTTGAGCTGCTCCAATGGCAAATCATATTTCTTTATAATGCTCTCCCGGACATTGTTCATGTCGCATTTGTTGGCTCTGATGAGATCTTCAACCTGCCACATATATAGAATGTATTCAGCAATATTGTCCCGCTTTTTTTGTCTGGCTGTAAACATGGTTTTTAAAAATTTTAATTGTCTTTGTGTGGATTAACTGAAGATCAATCTTCCCCTTCGAAGAAGGAATCTAAGTCACGGCGCTCTTTTTTTGTTGGACGGCCTGTCCCTTTATTTCGGTTCATTTTGTTGGCCAACCGGGTTAGTTCCATCACTTCAAGCTCTTCATTGGAGGTTACCTCTTTGATATATTCGGGAGTAAGTTTGGCGCCCATCCGTTTTTCTGCCACATCAAGGACTTTATATTTCCTGATAATTGGAGGGTCTTTTATCTCCACTATGTCACCAGGTTTTAATGTTCTGGATGATTTAACCGTGACACCGTCCATCATGACCTTCCCTTTCTTGCATGCCTCGGTAGCAATGCTTCGGGTTTTAAATAGCCTTACAGCCCATAAATATTTGTCGATGCGTACCATGATGTATTGTTTTTTATCTCTTATTATAAAGATTCATGGTTCTGGTAATGCCCAATGTTCCAAAACTTTTGATTATCTCAATGGCTGAGTCAAAGAATTGGGGTAACTCTGCTGCTTCGTTTGGAGTCCACTTACCAAGCACATAATCAACCTGATGTCCCTTTCTGAAATTGTCTCCAATTCCAAACCTGAGCCTTGCATATTGATTATGACCAAAAGTGTCCTGAATGTTTCTTAAACCATTGTGACCGGCATCACTGCCTTTGGCTTTAAGTCTGAGTTTACCAAAAGGAAGAGCTAGATCGTCAACCACTACCAATAGATTTTCTGGTTGTATGTTCTCTTTTTTCATCCAGTAATTAACCGCTCTGCCACTTAAATTGACATAGGTGGATGGTTTTAGAAGGATGTAAATCCGTCCTTTGTGTTTGAACTGAGTCAACATCCCATAGCGTTTGTCGTCAAAACTAACGTTTTCGGCATGTGCAAGAGCATCTAAAATATCAAAACCTATGTTGTGGCGGGTATTTGCATAATCTGAACCGATGTTTCCCAGTCCAACTATTAAATATTTCATTTCAGAAGGTGTGGTTTCTTTTTCGGTTTTTTTACCAAATATATTGATTAACAACCTTTTTATCATGGTTGAGATGTTTTGTTTTTTATTAAAAGGGTTCATCTTTAAGCACAAAAACCTCCATATTCAGGAATATGGAGGTTTTTAAAGATCTTAATTTTTTTATCCTTTTTGCTGCTGTGCAGCGGCACGTGCAGCTCTGGTAAGTTTAACGGCCACAACAACAGAGTTTTTAGCGTTAAGCAGTTCCAGTTCAGGAAATGAAAGCGAACCAACCTGAATGCCTTTTCCAAGACCAAGTTTTGAAATGTTGATTTCCAACTCATCCGGCAGGTTTTTCATCAATCCTTTTACGCGAAGCTTACGCTGCTCTAAGGTTAATTTACCACCCGCCTTAACACCTTCTGCCAAACCTTTAAGTTTAACAGGAACTTCAATGGTAATTGGTTTGTCTTCAAATACCTGAAGGAAGTCGATGTGAATTAGCTCGTCGCTTACAGGATGGTACTGTAAATCTTTGATGATTGCTTCGTAAACGGTTCCTTCAATGTTTAATTTTACAATGTAAACTTTTGGGGTGAAGAGCAATTTTCTGAACTCATTGGCTTCAGCCTGAAAGTGAACAACTTCTTTCCCTCCGTATAATACTCCGGGAACCTGGCCGCTCTGACGCAGCTCTTTGGTTGCAGTTTTTCCAAGATTATCTCTCTTTACTGCTTTTACTTCAATAGTTTGCATGTTAAATAAATTAGTTTGTGCTACTCAAAATTAAGTTCGGATGATGTAAACCTTAATTTCCCATCACACGATTCCCCGTTTTTGGGGTTGCAAAGATATAAATTAAATTACAAATTGTGTGCTTATTGACTGATAATTATATACTCTGTCGATGGTCTCAGAGAAGAGTTGCGCAACACTGAGGGTTTTTATTTTGGCTGAACTCTTTTTTAAAGGAATCGAGTCGGTAACATAAACCTCGGTTAAAGCGGAATTTTCAATTCTATCATAAGCCGGACCCGACAAAACAGCGTGAGTGGCGTAAGCCCGAACGCTTCTGGCACCTTCTTCCATCATCATTCCGGCAGCCTTGGTCATCGTGCCGGCCGTATCTATCATATCATCCAAAATTATAACATTCTTATCCTTTACATCTCCAATGATGCGCATCTCATCTATTACATTGGCCTTTGATCGGTACTTGTGACAAATAACCATTGGTGTTTCCAGAAATTTTGCATAAGTATTGGCACGTTTGGTACCTCCCACATCGGGTGATGCTATCACCAGATTTTCAAGATTCAACTGGCGGATATGTGGGACAAAGATACTGGATGCGTAAAGATGATCAACCGGAATGTCAAAGAATCCCTGAATTTGATCGGCATGCAAGTCCATGGTTATTATGCGATCCACCCCTGCCGTGCTTAACATGTCGGCCACCAGTTTTGCCCCTATTGAAACACGCGGCTGATCTTTTCTGTCCTGACGTGCAAATCCAAAATATGGAATAACAGCAACTATTTTATAGGCCGAGGCTCTTTTCGCTGCATCAATCATCATTAATAACTCAAAAAAGTTATCGGACGGCGGAAAGGTTGACTGAATCAGGAATACGTGGGAACCACGAACAGTCTCTTCATAGGCTGTTGCGAATTCGCCATCGCTGAAGTTAACCAGCTTGATGTTACCTAATTCCCTTCCTGCGCAAAGGCTTATTTTTTCGGCCAAATAGCGGGTCTGAGTTCCTGAGAAAATCTTTATAGGTGCTTTGGGTGGCATTTAATTAGCTGTTTATCAGTTATCTATAAGAAGTTGCTTGTGTGTGCAAAGATAGGAAAAATCATCCAACCAGCACGTCCTTATTTTCAATTAATTATAAAATAGAACTTTGGAATGCTAGAGTTTAAGAGTGTTTGAGTGGGGTAATGTGTTGATTGCCAAAGATTAATTCTTAGTTTGTTTTTAAAATCTCAAATTAAATTATGAAATCCAGAACAAATTTATTGCTTATTTTACAACTTTAGATTTCAGCAATGCTATTTGTTCCAGGTTGAATTTATCTGCTCAATAAATTGCAAAATCTCATCTCTTCCAGTGCCTTTCTCTGCTGATGATATGAAATATTGTGGCAACTCTTCCCAGTCCTCGGTTAAACTTTGCATATATTTCTCAATTAACTGAAGAGAACCTTGTTTTTTAAGTTTGTCCACTTTGGTGAAAATAAGGCAAAACGGTATTTGAGCCTCGCCCATTTTCCTCATGAATTCCAAATCAATTGTCTGCGGTTCGATCCGCGAGTCAACCAGAATAAATAGGCACATGAGGTTTTCACGTGTTGCCAAATAGTCCATGATCATCCTACCAAACTTCGCCCTTTGGGTTTTGGCAACCTTGGCATAGCCATATCCAGGCAAATCAACCAGATACCAAGACTGGTTTATTATGAAATGATTGATTAATTGAGTTTTCCCAGGTGTAGATGAAGTTTTAGCCAGCTTTTTTGAATTGCATAACATGTTAATCAATGATGATTTTCCCACGTTTGACCTTCCAATGAAAGCATATTCAGGCATTTTGGGAGGCGGACATTTATCAGCCTTTTGATTACTTACTAAAAACCTGGCTTCTTTGATTAACATTTTTTATTGGCAAAAATAGTAATTGGCAGGCAGAAAGTGATAAATTTTCTTTATTATCTTTGTCAATCATTTAAGAATGGTGCAAGTTCCCAATTGCTTTTTAGTTGATTTTTCTTCATGAGGATAGCAGTGGATACCCGGATTTTTGGCTTTCCTGTGGCACTTTTATTAATTTTGCCTATTATTCCGCATCATTTTTCATATTCTTAATTGGTCGTATTGGCCTGCCTTCAATTTTGGCCCGGAATGCTTAAAATCACGTTAGTTCTTAAAATCTTATTTGTAAATGGATAATAAATTATACCCGATAAAATTTACACCACTCCTAAAAGAGAGAATATGGGGGGGGGGAAAACTTGGTAGTGTTTTAAACAAGCCACTAAATGGCCGAGCCCGAATTGGAGAAAGTTGGGAAATATCCGGTGTACAAGGAGATGTCTCTGTTGTTTCGAATGGTTTTTTGGCAGGGAATAGTTTACCGGAACTCATTGAGATATATATGGGTGATTTGGTTGGAGATAAAGTTTTTCAAAAATTCGGAGAGGAGTTTCCTCTGTTGATTAAGTTTATTGATGCCAGAGAAGCTCTTTCTATTCAGGTTCATCCTGATGATAATTTGGCCGCTAAGCGTCACAACTCATTTGGCAAAACCGAAATGTGGTATGTTATGCAGGCAGATGAGGGAGCCGAACTCATCAGTGGGTTTTCAAAAAAGATCACATCGGTTCAGTATCAGGAAGCGGTTAAAAACAATGCCCTTGAAGAGTTGCTAGCACAGCATCCAGTAAAATCAGGTGATGTGTTTTATATGCCTGCCGGAAGGGTTCACGCCATTGGTGCAGGCATTATGATAGCCGAAATTCAACAAACTTCTGATGTTACCTACCGAATATATGATTTTAACCGAAAGGACGAAAGCGGAAACTTCAGAGAACTTCATACAGATCTGGCTGTTGATGCCATTGATTATGAAGTTCCACAAGATTATAGAACCAAATTCGAAGATAAGTTGAACGGAGCAGCGGAGATGGTTCGTTCGCCATATTTTGTTGCCGCAAAACTAAGTATTGATCAACCCTTTGGCCGGGATTATTACGCTTTGGACTCTTTCGTCATTCTGATTTGTATGGAAGGCCATGGAAAAATCGCCTATGGAGATGGAAAGTATGAGACCTACTTAAAAGGTGATACCATTCTGATTCCCGCAGAGTTGAGGCAGATTTCCCTTGTTCCTTCAGAAACTTCTGAATTGCTTGAGGTTTACGTGCCCTGATGTGACGAATTGCTTTTAATTTATAATTAAATTACGGATATTTTTGATTATATATATGCAAAATAGTGAAGATTGCTTTAATTTTGCAACGTAATTTTTTCAGACACAAACAAAAAAGAATATATACTATGAAGGTTATGAAATTTGGAGGAACCTCTGTAGGTTCCGCCGATAGAATGAAAGAAGTAGCTAACCTGGTTTCTGATGGTGAGAAAAACATCGTTGTACTATCTGCCATGTCGGGAACAACCAACAACCTGGTTGAAATCTCCAATTACTTACATAAGAAGAACCACGATGGAGCTAATCGCCTCATTAACCAACTTGAGAAAAAATATCACGAAGAAATTGATCTATTATATAAAAACGCTAAAATTAAGGAGGAAGCCATTGAAGTGGTAAAATCGCGATTTGACTTCATCAAATCGCTCGTGAAAGATGAATTTTCTGAGGTGGAGGAGAAGGAGATTCTCGCCCAGGGAGAGTTGATGTCCACCGCAATGGTTAATTTTTATCTCAACGAACAGGGTAAAGATTCGGTTCTGATACCTGCGCTTGAATTTATGAAAACCAACAGCGATGGTGAGCCGGATATTACCTTTATTAAAGAGAACATCAAAAAATATCTGGACAATCATAAGGACAATAAAATTTTGATTACCCAGGGGTATATTTGTCGCAATGTTAATGATGAGATTGACAATCTTCAACGCGGCGGAAGTGATTACACAGCGTCTCTTATTGGTGCAGCAGTAAACGCAGATGAAATTCAGATATGGACAGACATTGACGGAATGCACAACAACGATCCCCGATATGTTGAGAATACAAAATCCATAGCTGAGTTATCCTTCGATGAAGCTGCGGAGTTGGCCTATTTTGGAGCTAAAATTTTGCATCCAACCAGCGTTTTGCCGGCTAAGGTGGCAAATGTACCGGTAAGATTGTTAAATACAATGGAGCCCAAAGCTCCCGGAACTACCATATCAGGAAAAGATACCAAAAACAGAATCACAGCTGTTGCTGCCAAGGACGGCATTACAGCCATTCGCATACACTCCGGACGAATGCTTATGGCGTATGGATTTCTGAGAAAGGTGTTTGAGATCTTCGAAAATCACAAAACACCAATTGATATGATTACAACTTCTGAAGTTGGAGTTTCGGTAACCATAGATAAGCTGAAACATCTGGATGAGATTGTGGATGAACTCAAGACTTTTGGTTCTGTGGAAGTTGATTCAGATCTGGTTATTATTTGCATCGTTGGCGATTTGGTTCGTGAAAACAAAGGTTATGCTAACCGCATTTTTGATGCATTAAAAGATATTCCTTTACGTATGATTTCATACGGAGGCAGCGATCACAATATTTCTGTGCTGGTTAGTTCAGAGAATAAAAAAGAGGCTCTCAGAGCATTAAGTGCAAAACTTTTTTAAAGTAGCACGGTTTTAATATTAATTGTAAACAATAAAACATAAGGAATGAGTAATTATTTTCCCGCAGAAAAATTCAAATCGATACCAACACCTTTTTATTTTTATGATATGGGTTTGCTTGAGCAAACCCTTCAAAAAGTAAAGTCTGAATCCGATAAATATAATTTTGTAGTTCATTATGCCATTAAAGCCAATGCCAATGACCGGATATTGGAACGCATCCGTGAATGCGGTATGGGGGTGGATTGCGTTAGTGGTTACGAAGTTAAGAAGGCTCTGGATATGGGATTCCCCGCTCAGGGAATTGTTTTTGCCGGGGTTGGAAAAGCCGATTGGGAAATTGAAATGGGTATAGATAAAAACATTGCTTGTTTCAATGTTGAGTCAACTGCTGAGTTAGATGTAATCAATGAAATTGCCACGCGTAAGAACCAAAAAGTGAATGTGGCCATCCGGATTAATCCAAACGTTAAAGCCAATACTCATAAGTATATTACCACTGGTCTGGACGAGAATAAATTTGGGATTCACCAAATGGATGTTGAAAAGACAGTGGATGCCATTGCGAAAATGGATTTCATCAATTTGGAAGGCATTCACTTTCATATTGGTTCTCAAATTATGGATCTTTCTTCCTTCAGCACATTGTGCGACAGGGTAAATGAAATTCAGGATTGGTTTGAGGAGAAAGGAATTTCTCTGAAAACCATTAACGTAGGAGGTGGATTGGGTATTGATTACAAAAAACCGGCTGAAAATCCAATACCTGATTTTGAGAATTACTTTAAAATTTTCAATGATGGAATAAAGTTGCGCCCAGGTCAGCAAATTCATTTTGAGTTAGGCCGCTCTGTTGTGGGACAATGTGGTAACCTCATTTCAAAAGTTCTTTATGTTAAAGAGGGTGTAAAAACCAATTTCGCCATCATCGATGGGGGAATGACTGATCTTATTCGCCCTGCGCTATACCAGGCTTATCATAAAATTGAGAACATCACCAGTAATGGTTCTGAGGAGAAATATGATGTGGTAGGTCCCATCTGCGAGTCTTCAGACAGTTTTGGAAAAGATATAGAGCTACCTAAAACCTCAAGGGGGGATCTGATGGCTATTCGTTCAGCAGGTGCCTACGGAGAAGTAATGGTTTCGAGATATAATCTCAGGGAAGAACCCAAAGCTTATTATTCCGATCAATTATAGATAAACAAAATTATATAGGAAACCGAACTGGAAACAGTTCGGTTTTCTTTTATACTTCATAATCCACACAGGCCCGTTCTTCCAAAATCTCACGGATAATTACCGCTACTTTTTGATGCTCCGGGTGGATCACATAGGTCTTTAATTCATCCCATCCCTTAAATTCGCTGATGAGCGAAAGGTCGTAACTCTCCTGTGGGTTGGCATTGATGCCGGTTTCAATGGAGATGAGCTCCGGAATGTGTTTTTTTAAGTCATCAAGCGCTTGTTTAAGCTCAGACAGTTTTTCGGCACGAGCGCTCTCTTCCAGATCTTTTTTAAATTTAAATAAAACTACGTGTTTAATCATTGATAGATTTGTTTGAGTTTGATATTATTGAAGCGTTATTTTTTGCTTGATATTTCTTATTTTGCGGTGTGGAATTCTACACACTCGTTCAATTTTGAGTAAAATTACAAAAAAAAGCGGATTTTTTTATGCTGATAATCGGGATTGCCGGTGGAACCGGTTCGGGTAAAACAACGGTAGTAAAAAAAATACTAAATCAATTACCTTGCAATGAGGTGGCAGTATTGCCACAAGATTCTTATTATCGCGATAGTGGCCATTTGCCGCCTGAAGAGCGGCAAAAGATCAATTTCGATCATCCCGACGCCATCGAATTTGAACTTTTAACAAGGCATATTGCTCGTTTAAAGGCAGGTAAACCTGTGGAGCAGCCTGTTTACTCCTACCTTACCTGTACACGGCAGGAAGAAACCATAAAGGTAAATCCTTGTGAAGTGATCATTGTGGAAGGTATTTTAATCCTGTCGAATCCTGCCTTGCGGGAATTGATGGATTTAAAGGTATTTGTGGATGCAGAGCCCGATGATCGGTTGATGCGTGTAATTCAGCGCGACATTGAGGAGCGGGGACGAACTGTGCAAAAGGTTTTAACCCGGTATGAGGATACCGTTAAACCAATGCACCTTCAATTTATTGAACCAACAAAACGATATGCCGATCTGATTGTGCCACAGGGTGGCAACAATCATGTGGCCATAGATATTTTAACGCAATACATTCTCAGAAACTTAACCAGAATAGAGCAATAAATATTCAAAAAAATGCTTGATCAGTATAAAGTAGAAAACGTCCTTTTTATCGATATTGAAACCGTACCTCAACATGCAGGTTTTCAAGATCTAGATGTCGATTTTCAACAGTTGTGGGAGAAAAAATCATCCTACTTTCGAAAAGAGGATCAAACGCCTGCCGATGTTTATGAAAGAGCCGGTATTTATGCCGAGTTTGGAAAAATCGTCTGCATCTCGGGGGGTATTGTGTTCAGTAAAAATGGGGAACGGTTTTTTAAAGCAAAGTCCTTTGCCGGCCACGATGAAAAACTGCTTCTTACTGAATTTGGTCAAATGCTGACGGCATTTACCTCCGAAAAGGACAGGAATATTTGTGGTCATAATGTCAAGGAATTTGATATTCCATTCATTGCCCGTAGAATGATTATTAACGGTGTTAGTTTGCCGGCGGAGCTTGATGTGGCCGGGAAAAAGCCTTGGGAGGTTAAGTTTATAGATACCTTGGATTTATGGAAGTTCGGAGATTATAAGCATTATACTTCATTGGCTTTGCTCACCAAAATACTGAACATCCCAACTCCCAAGGATGACATTGACGGAAGTCAGGTGGCTTCTGTCTATTATGAGGAGAATAATCTTGAGCGCATTGCTGTTTATTGCGAAAAAGATGTGTTTGCAACAGCTCAGCTTTTTCTTCGTTTTAAAGGAGAGTCATTAATAAAACAGGAGAACTTTATTCGTGCTGAATAAGGTTCCTAGATTCATCTGATGAGGTGAACAGGTCCCGATAATTTGTATTTTTCATTGGCATTGTAGCCTTCAGCTTCAATGTGGTAGAAATAGACTCCCGGTGCAGCACGTTTGCCTCCAATGGTTCCATCCCATCCTTCGGACGGGTTGGAAGAACTGTAAACCCTGCGCCCCCAACGGTTGTATATCACCATGTTGAATTTTCTTATCGAACGAAATGCAACTCTGAACTCGTCGTTAATTCCGTCGTCATTTGGTGTAAAGGTGTTTGGAACTTCCAATAGAGATTCCATAACATTAACCGTATTGGGATCAGGAGTGCGGTGCCAGCATTCAGATATGCCTTCCAGAAACACATGATCATTATAGACGGTCAGGTACACTTTGTATTCCCCTGCCCTCTGAAATACATAAAAAGGATTACGATCCCGAAAGGCGATGGTGTCAGATGGACCGGCAATTTGCCATGCCCATCGGCTTACCGGTCCACTGCTTTTTTCTTCAAACCGAATTTCTATAGGTGCAGAACCTTCGGCAATTGAGGTATCCTCTCCCCGGTGCATTTCGTTGCTTTTTTCATCGTCACTTGTCCTGGGACGCATTACGTCCCAGTCATAATGAGCTCTCACAGCAATGGCATGATAGTCCAGGTATTCAGAGACACTCTTTCCTGTAACATCTGAAATTGTCACTGTGATTTGAGTATCTTCCACCGGGGCATTCATTTCAATGGAGGCTCCAAACTGTGTGAATTCGATGGAAGGATTTACACTCCATTGATAGGTTTTCTCAATACTAACTGTACCCGGGTTTCCTGTTGATGGATCATAGTAGGTCAGCGGAATGGATTCACTGGTTGCTGAAAGTTCAAGTGAAAAGCAATCCTGGAAATCGATGACGATTTCAGGGTTTGCAATTTCAGTTTCAAATACCCAACAGCGATATTCCTCTACCATGTTGCCGTTTTGGTTTACTCGCAACAAATATCCCCCCGGTTGATTTACGATTATAACAGTAAAAGCACCTGTTTGGGTTTGTAGCAGCTGATCCCACGTATTTGTGTCCGAATTATGCCTGTACCATTCAAATTCGTAGCTTTCTGATTGATCCGCAGCTGTATATCTTAAATTGGGGTTGAGAAGTAAATTCTCAAATATAAATACAGGATCGGATGGCGAATAGCTGGTTTGTGTGGTGTAAATTGCGTCGGTTTCAATTTGTGCCTTGATGTTGCTGTTTAGGAGCCAGGAAAACACAAAAATAAAACACCATATGTATGTCGATCTGTTAATCATCTGAATTCTTTATGATTTAATTCTCTGTTGCGAAAATACAATTTTTGTTTTGATTGTAAACTGTGTATCTTACACATATTAAACGAAGGCATGTTAAAATAATTGTGATGTCATCAGGCTGTCGAAAAAATAAAAAATTCCAATGATCTGATCATGTAACGGACTATCTTTGTTCTTTAAAATTTGAAATATCTGGACTTGTGGAGAACTATCTCGAACAATTAAATGATTCACAGCGCGAAGCCGTAGTAAATACAGAAGGCCCATCTTTAATAGTTGCAGGTGCCGGCTCCGGAAAAACGCGCGTACTTACATATCGCATTGCCCATTTGCTTGCCAACGGAGTGGCTCCCTGGAACATCATGGCGCTTACTTTTACCAATAAAGCCGCCCGGGAAATGAAGGAGAGAATTGGAACCATTGTTGGAGCCAACGTGAGCCAGCGGTTATGGATGGGGACTTTTCACTCCATTTTTGCTCGCATTTTACGAATGGAGGCAGAACGAATCAAATTTCCTTCCAGTTTTACAATTTATGATAGTGCCGACTCCAAAAGCCTTATTAAATCTATTCTCAAGGAGTTGCAGATAAAAAACAAAGAATATAAGCCCGGATTAATCCTGTCGCGCATATCTTCGGCTAAAAATGATTTGGTTTTGCCGGGTGCTTATTCTCGCGATCAGCAACGTCTCATGGCCGATCGAGCCTCCAAAGTTCCTCTGGTTTACGATATTTACCAACGCTACATGAAAGCCTGTTACAAAGCGGGTGCCATGGATTTTGATGATTTACTTCTTAATACAAATCTTCTTTTCAGGGATAACCCCGATGTGGTGGCCAGGTATCAGGATCAGTTTAAGTATATTTTGGTTGATGAGTACCAGGATACCAACAGGTCACAATATTTAATTGTGAAAAAACTGGCGGAGTTGCACAAAAATGTTTGTGTTGTTGGTGATGATGCTCAAAGTATATACAGTTTCCGGGGTGCTAAAATTGAGAATATTCTCAATTTTAGAAACGATTACCCCGGTTATCAGCTGTTTAAACTCGAGCAAAATTATCGTTCCACACAACTCATCGTCAATGCTGCCAACAGCATCATATCCAGAAATAAAGGCCAGATAAAGAAAGTGGTTTTTTCAGAAAATGAACCTGGAGAAAAAATCAGGATTTTTTCTGCTGTTTCCGATATGGAAGAAGGTTTTATTGTGGTGAATGACCTCATATCGCGCCGCCACGCGGCACGATGTGCTTTTTCAGACTTTGCCATTCTATACAGAACCAATGCCCAATCGCGTATCTTTGAGGAGGCGCTTCGCAAAAACAACATTCCATACAAAATATATGGGGGACTCTCGTTTTATCAACGTAAGGAGATAAAGGACTTGCTTGCCTATATGCGCATGGCGGTGAACCCTCGTGACGGAGAGGCGTTAAAGCGGGTCATTAATTTTCCGGCTCGGGGTATTGGGAAAACCACGCTCGATAAACTCGAGGCAGCTGCGGCGTCAAATGACCTTACCGTTTGGGATATTCTGACTCACCCAAATCTTCCGAAAGCAGGATTTAATGCCGGAACACTAAAGAAACTCAACAGTTTTGTGGCGTTGGTCAGCAGTTTTTTCAGACAGCGCGAAAGCATGGATGCCTATGAGTTAACAACCGAAATTGTTGCCCAAAGTGGCCTTTTAAAAGAGTTTCATCAGGATCAGACCATAGAAGGACAAACACGCCTCGAAAACATGGATGAATTGCTTAACGGGGTAAAAGAGTTTGCCGATAATCGGAGGGAAACCGGGGAGCCTAATTCTCTGGAGTTTTTTCTGGAGGAGGTATCTTTGTTGACCGATCAGGATAATGAATCGGAGGTGGATGTGGCCAAGGTTACTTTAATGACCATTCACTCGGCCAAAGGACTTGAATTTCCATATGTATACATCGTTGGAGTTGAAGAGGGGTTGTTTCCTTCGCAAATGTCTGCCATGGCTGAAAACGATTTGGAAGAGGAGCGCCGGTTATTTTACGTGGCCGTTACCCGTGCTGAAAAACTGGTCACGTTAAGTTTTGCGCGCAACCGTTTTAAATACGGAGAATCAACATTTGCCAGCCCCAGTCGTTTTTTGCGGGAGATGGATGCAGAATATATATCAGAGGATTCACAACAAGTTACAGGTACTCTTAAGTCGTCAGCGTCGTTTGAACGTCGTGAGCCAAGAAAAAAATATGATTTTTCCGGCTCTTCAACATCCAGATTTAATTCCAGAGGGAAGTTTTCAAAAATTGGCTCAGAAAAAAGCTCTGAATCTGTTATGCAAAACGATGCCGGAACATCCGGTTTGGGAGCAGTTACCCGGGTTCAGGTTGGAGTGGTGGTTGAACACGAACGTTTTGGTACCGGAAAAGTAATTGGACTGGAAGGGGTTGCGCCAAATATTAAGGCCATCGTGGAATTTAAAAACGCCGGAAAGAAACAATTGTTGTTAAAGTTTGCCAAACTAAAAATATTAAATTAATTTTGAAGTCTGATATGCTTGTCAATGAATGATTCAGGCAGGCAAACCCAAACCAATCTTCGTGAGAAACTCCCCCGCTTGGGAATGAGTATGATTACCAAAGGATTCTGTTTTATTCGGCTGTAACCCATAAGGTAAACAGATTCTTCAGACATGTTATCAATAGATAATTTTCTTTAGCATACCAATTACAATTTATATTATTAAATATCAGGAAAGTACTTTCCAACAGATAAATTATTCATGGATTATAATTCAACACGAAAACCACTGGTGCTGCCCGAATATGGTCGGCACATTCATAAAATGGTTGATCATGCAAAAACCATTGAAGACAGAGAAGAGCGCACACGCTGCGCTCAGGCCATAGTTAATGTGATGGGAAACCTGTTTCCCCATTTGCGCGATGTAAGTGATTTTAAACATAAACTTTGGGATCATTTGGCAATTATGTCCGATTTTCAATTGGACATCGATTTTCCTTATGAGTTTCCCGAAGCGGTAAACTTTTCAAGCAAGCCTGATAATGTTCCGTATAACGATTTCAATATGCGGTTTCGTCATTACGGAAGATTGATTGAGCAGATGGTTGCAAAAGCGATTGAGATGGAAGATGGTGATTTGAAAAATCACCTGATTGGCCTGCTCTCAAATCATATGCGTAAATCCCTGATGAACTGGAATAAGGATCATGCAACTGACGATCGAATCATCAATGACATCAGGATTCTATCCAACGGAAAACTGGAGGTGACTCCTCAACAAATGAGATTACCTGATACTGGGAGAGATAATCAGAATCGCGGTCAGAGAAAAAAGCATTTTCAACGTAATAAAGGAAGAGATTAGATCCATTTGTAATGAACAGTTTTGAGATTAGCGGCCCCTGTCGAATGGCGGGATCCATCGTGCCACAGGGAGCAAAAAACGAGGCGTTACAGGTAATATGCGCCACTCTTTTAACTTCCGAAACAGTTTTTATTGATAACATACCCGATATTCTGGATGTTAATAACCTTATTCAGTTGTTGGGTGAAATGGGGGTGGAGATAGACCGGAAATCTCCCAATTCATGTTCATTTAAGGCTGCCAACGTAAATTTGGAGTATCTGCAATCTACCGATTTTCGAAAAAGAGCATCTTCGCTTCGGGGGTCTATTATGATTATGGGGCCGCTGTTGGCTCGTTATGGTAAAGCATATTTCCCAAAGCCTGGTGGCGATAAAATCGGACGTCGCAGAATGGATACCCATTTCTATGGATTCGAAAAGTTGGGAGCTACTTTTGAGTTTAATCCCAATGAGATTTTTTATACCGTTCATGCTGAATCCTTAAAGGGACGATATATTTTATTGGATGAAGCCTCTGTAACCGGAACTGCAAACGTGATTATGGCAGCTGTGCTGACTCCCGGTGTTACAACCATTTACAATGCGGCCTGTGAGCCATATATCCAGCAACTCTGCATCATGCTCACCCGAATGGGGGCATCCATCAGCGGCATTGGGTCTAACCTGCTTACAATCGATGGCGTTAAAGAACTTGGTGGTTGTAATCATCGGATTCTGCCCGATATGATAGAAGTGGGAAGTTTTATTGGGATGGCAGCCATGACCAAAAGCGAAATCACCATAAAAGATGCAGAACCTGAACATCTGGGAATTATTCCGCTTGCTTTTAAACGAATGGGGATTCAGATGGAGATCAGGGGTAACGATATCTACATCCCATCACAGGATAACTACACGATTGAAACCTTCATTGATGGCTCTATTATGACCATTGCAGACGCTCCATGGCCCGGATTAACACCCGATTTGCTGAGTGTTTTTCTGGTTGTTGCCACACAAGCCAAAGGGAGCGTACTCATTCATCAGAAAATGTTTGAAAGCCGTTTGTTTTTTGTGGACAAACTCATCGATATGGGAGCCAGCATTATTCTGTGTGATCCGCACAGAGCAACCGTTATCGGCCATAATCATGAGAATTTGCTGAGAGGCAGCGTGATGACTTCACCTGATATTCGTGCAGGAGTGGCTTTGCTGATTGCGGCTTTATCTGCTCAGGGTAAGAGTGTTATTCATAATATTGAGCAGATTGATCGCGGATATCAAAACATAGAAAAGAGGCTTAATCAACTGGGAGCGTCTATTCGTCGTGTTTAATCAATCATTCGTAAATAAAAAATGACTGTTAGTCATTTTTGTTTCTTTTTAACTAATCCTTATGTTGCTGATAATTAGCAGTATAAGGATTTTTCATTATAATATAATGATATTATTTAACAAACGCAAACATTTGAGTTTGGATTGTATATGTTTTAAAGCATAATTTTGGAGCATAATTTACATCGGTCAACGTTTATTGTCAGTTCATGTAAAAAATGAAAAAGTTAGCAATTAATGACAGAACTTTGTACTGGTTATTATTCACCAAAACAATTGTTTATGAGAATTAGAGCATTGATCATGTTGGCTGTGGCAGGATTGGTTTTTATATCCTTCATCAGTGGTTCCACCGAACCGGATATGGGATTAAAGATTGGAGACAGAGCCCCAAAAATCGTTGCTTCTCTTCCTGATGGAACCTCTTTTGATTCAGACTCTTTAAAAGGTAAAATGGTTCTTGTGGATTTCTGGGCATCTTATGATGCACCTTCCCGCATTGATAACCATAGAAAAACCATGTTGTTGGAACGATTTGCCAACAGTGAGTTTCTAAATAGTGAAGGGTTTGTGATTGTTAGTATCTCTTTAGATCGATTTAAAACACCATTTTATAAAACCATTGAAAGAGATAATCTTTTTGATTTTTATCACATTTGTGATTTTGAAGGAAGAGAATCAAAATTGGCGAGAAAATTTGAAATCAGCAATCAGATGACCAATTTCCTAATTGATGGAGATGGTCGGATTGTAGAAACCAGCAATGATCTGGATCGAATCGAATCCACGCTACACAGAATGGAGTCTGTTGACAGAACCCGTTTTGCAGCCTATCGCAGATAGTCTGCTTTCAATTATTGTATATGAACTTAAAGGCAGTGTCAGGTTTCTGATGCTGTCTTTGTCATTATTGCAGAAGTTGTAACAGGGAATGTATCAAATTATGCCATTTTGTCCCGGTATGTAGAATTGGCAAAAAAATTGACTACTTTTGCAGCGGAATTAGATGATTCAATCATCGTAAAATTTAAACAGTTACAAAAAAATAATAGTTACTACAGATATGACTAAAAAAAGTTCTGCAAAGAAGGAAAAAGAGGAAGTTGTAAAGGAAACCGAAGAGCTTGGGCAATCAACAAAATCTGAAAAGGAGAAGGTTGATGCCAAAAGCAATGGTCAGACAAATGAAACTGAAGATCAGGTGCAGGAAGAGGTGGATGAGAAGGATGAAAAGATTGAGAAATTGCAGCAGCAAATATCTGATCTCAACGACAAGCACATTCGGTTAATCGCTGAGTATGATAATTACAGGAAGCGTACGTTAAAAGAGAAAATTGATCTTTCCCGCCAGGCAGGAGAAAAAATATTTGTAGATATACTGTCTGTGGTTGACGATTTTGAAAGAGCCATTCAACATTTGGGAAGTGCCAGCGATTTGGATGCCGTTAAGGATGGTATTGATCTTATTTATAACAAATTTACCGGTTACCTGTCGCGTCAGGGAGTAAAAGTCATTGAAACGGAAAATCAGGGGTTTGATGCCGATTTGCATGAGGCGGTAACTAAAATTCCTGCTCCATCTGAAGAGATGAAGGGGAAAATAGTGGATTGTGTGCAAAAGGGATATATGCTTGATGACAAAGTGATCAGGTACCCAAAAGTTGTGGTTGGCGAATAATTATAAAAGGAAACCTGTCATGTCAAAAAGAGATTACTACGAAATACTTGAGGTAAGCAAAAATGCTTCGGCTGAAGAGATAAAAAAGGCTTACAGAAAAAAGGCCATACAGTTTCACCCGGATAAAAATCCGGGTAATAAGGAAGCTGAGGAGAAGTTCAAAGAAGCGGCAGAAGCATACGAAGTGCTTAGTAATCAGGAAAAGCGCAAAAGGTACGATCAGTTTGGACATGCAGGCGTTGGTGGAGCTGCCGGTGGTGGCTTTGGTGGCGGCGGCATGAGTATGGATGATATCTTCTCTCACTTTGGAGACATCTTTGGTGGAGGCTTTGGTGGTTTCGGTGGTTTTGGCGGCTTTGGTTCGTCAGGCTCACAACGGGTTAATAAAGGCTCTAATTTGAGGGTGAAGGTGAAACTGACCTTGCAGGAAATTGCCAATGGTGTTGAGAAAAAAATCAAAGTAAAAAAATATGTAAGCTGTCAGCATTGTAATGGCACCGGAGCCGATAAAGGATCCGCTTACAGCGATTGTAGTACCTGTCGTGGAACCGGACAGGTTACACGTATTTCAAATACCATTTTGGGGCAAATGCAAACTCGGTCAACCTGTCCAACCTGTCATGGAGAAGGCCGAATCATTACCCATAAATGTGCGCAATGTAACGGAGAAGGACTTTTGAGGCAGGACGAAATTGTTACCATTAACATTCCTGCAGGAGTTGAGGAAGGCATGCAGCTTTCTGTTTCAGGTAAAGGTAATGCCGCTCGAAGAGGCGGCATTAACGGCGATTTGCTGGTTCTTATTCAGGAAGAGCAACACCCGGAACTCATTCGCGATGGAAGTGATTTAATTTATAATCTTACCATGAGCATTCCTGATGCTATTTTAGGTGCTCCTGTGGAAATCCCTACTGTTGAAGGACGAGTTAAAGTAAAAATAGAGCCGGGGACACAACCAGGAAAAATTTTACGGTTGAAGGGTAAAGGATTGCCTGAGGTAAACGGCTATCACAGGGGTGATTTATTGGTCAGAATCAATGTGTTTATTCCGAAAGATATTTCCCGGGAGGATGCTAAAATGGTTGAAAAGCTTAAGGAGTCTGAGGCATTTTTACCCGGTCAGGGTGATGAGCAGAGTTTTTTCAGCAGAATGAAAAACATGTTTTAGTCTTGAAAATTAATGGTATTTTCATGTAGTAGGAGTTTTTCCGCCTCAGGAAAAAAGCGTTTGAAAAATTTAAGTTTTTTTCGTTAAGAAAACCGTGTTGTTTGAGCGTAGCGAGTTCACGGTTTTTAGAAAAACACTTAAATTTTTAGCTTTTTTCATGCAGCGGCGGCATTTTTTGCTTCCTTTTTGGGGCTGTAGCCAAAAAGGAAGAGCCCGTGCGGCTTGAGCACTTATAAATAAAGAAGTTGTTTTTAGGAATCAATTTGTTTTATTGAACTAATTATGAACATTCAACAACTGGAGTACATTGTGGCGCTGGATGAGCACCGGCATTTTGTAACGGCAGCAGAGCATTGCCATGTTACCCAGCCAACTCTTACCATGCAGTTAAAAAAGCTTGAAGAGGAGTTAGGCATCCAGTTGTTCGACCGCACAAAAAAACCATTAAAACCAACTCCCGGTGGCGAAGTATTTATAGCCAAAGCGCGAAGGATTTTGATGGATATTAACGACCTACATGCCTCTGTTGCAGGAGAAAAATCAAGCATTAAAGGGGAGTTCCGGTTGGGAATTATTCCAACGCTCGCACCACATCTGTTGCCGCTTTTTTTAGGTCACTTTGTTGAAAACAATCCCGAAACCGTCCTTCGAATAGAGGAGATGGAATCGGAACAGATCATAAAGGCACTTCACGAGAATCGTTTGGATGTGGCCATTATGGCCACACCCACCGACGAGAGAAATTTCAATGAGACTGTGTTGTTTAATGAAGCATTTCTGTTTTATGCTCCGGATGGACATCCTTTGCTCTCTTCAGAAGAAGTAGAGGCTGAGAAACTGGATGTCTCAGGCATGCTTTTGCTATCCGATGGACACTGTTTCCGTAATCAGGCCTTGAAAATCTGTAATAAAAGTGCGCACGAAAGTCACTTCCCGTTTCATTACGAGAGCGGCTCCATAGAAACATTGAAAGGATTGGTTCGAAAAGGAATTGGTTACACACTGGTTCCTGAGTTGGCCGTTAACGGAATAGATAAAGAACACATGCGCCGGTTTAAAAGTCCACAGCCGGTTCGCGAAGTGAGCCTGGTTACCCATTCAAGTTTTTCCCGTACTTTACTCATCGAAAAACTAAAAACATCTATCAGAGAGACACTCCCCAAACACATCGAAGCACCCAAGGAATTTGTTAAGATTAAGTGGAGGTAAGAATATTATTGATTTAACTTAATTTTTATTTGCCGCTTTATCTTTTTTTTTTTCTTTGCAGAACGAAAAATTGAAACCGGATGCTAAGCACCTGGTTCAAAACAACGTTCAACCTTAATTTATTAATGATGAGCCTTAATCTGTATCCTAACAGTCAAATTATTCTGCATTTCAACGCTTTACCACAAATCTTCGCTTTCGGCAGATTTACTTCATTTTATGTTTGCTACAACGATTCCTGATTAGATTATAACTTCTTTTTATTATACTTGTTTATAGATAGCTCTTGCGCAGGGCATCTGTTCAACTCCTTTGGGGGTTTCATCTTAACGGCAAGATCCCTTTCTATAGACAACACATAACAGGTTTTAGGAAATAGAACAATTTAGTTTTTGCTTGCGTGAAAGTTATTCATTCAATCATTAAAATCAGAAAATCCATGTTTCTAAAGATCTAATATCTAAAATCTACCATCTATAAAAAGGTCGAAGCACAGTACGCCTTTTTGTACGGGGTAAAAAGAGCGTCCGACCCCGAAATCGAGACCGGACGCCAAACACAATCTATTAACGGGGTTACCGCCCCGCTAACGTTGTAAAATTATGAAAAAATTTAATTTATTGATTTTATTGGGAGTATTTCTTTTTGTTAGTTGTAGTGATGATCTGGAAGTTGTTAAAGTATCAGAAGAGAGCGAACTTTCAGAATCCATTGATCTTGATAATGTGATGCGGTTTTCTTCTTTTGAAGAATATGTTGAAATGAGAAATGCTGTTCCTGAATTTGGTGCTGAGGAGAGAATTGCTTTCGAGAATGAACATGGTTTCATCTCTATGGGTCGAATTAGTGATGAATTTTATGATAGAATTGATGATGAGGCGTTTGAAACCAAGGAAGAGTTTGTTGCTTTTATTAACGAGAATGACCGCTATTTGGTCTTAAAAGAGGATGAGGATGGCCTGAGTGTGTACTCAAGATTCTATTCAAATGCCGATCGATTTTTTGCTAATGAAGATGGTTATTTTGTTGTTGATAGTTTAGTTTTTAGGGTTTTTGAAAATGGAACTATTTATTCCCATATAAAAAATGGAGATGAGCTAATTCGGGTATGTGAGGATAATTTGTCTAACATAGTTCAAGATAATGATAAATTATTTTATTATTATGAAGCGTTGGATATTAATCTCCTAAAGTCGTCTTCGCTTGTTTGTACAGATCTTAGAGCTCGGAAGACTCATTCAAGACGTCGTGTCAGATTGAATGTTCATGGGGGGAATGTTTATAGTTTTGTTAACGGTTTGCCAGCGACATATTTTCGGTATGGCATTGAGGTCTCTTCATGGCGGAGATCGTCAGGAGTATGGAAAAGAGTTAATAGAACCACGTATGCTGATGCCAGACTAATAGGTCGTTGCGCAATAAACGACGTGCAGGTCGAACGTCGATATCAAATTAACGGGGTTAGAGGTAACAGGATTTGGCGTGTAGAAGAGGATTTACTTGCTATCGGAGGACACTGGAATACGCATGATATTCAATTTCTTGCAGTTGAGGGATGGGCGATTAATTCTAGTTTAATTGAGCGTTCAAGTGAGCCGGCAAGATTGCAGTCTTGTAATACCCATCTGTTTACTAGTATAACCAATGGTTATAGTGATTGGTCTAATTAGAGATGATATTCCATGGGCATGCTACTAAATTATAGCATGTCCACCTTTTACTGTATTGAACGTTATTTACAGTAATGCATAGAAGCACATGACCTCAATTGATTTTTTTTAATCAAAAAAAAGGATAACTCTCTACATTGAGTTATGAAATGTTATGTGAATTGATTGTCTGTATAGAAAACCTTGGGATTAGAATATCAGAGCTGAGTACAGGGAAAGCCCGTCTTGCAGGAATAGACAAAAGTAAGTCCTTGATTCTATCAATATTGAATGTTTTGCGATCTGTATTTATAGTAATAGTTCGTTAAAATTTTTTATCATCTTGATTAATAGGTGCATAAGGACGCGCCTGTGGTGAAGGCAATATTTTTATGATCCAGAGTTTACTCTTGTCTAATATCTATAGTTCTAACGATCTATTCTATAGATCAGGTAACTAAAAAAAGATTAAGAACCATTAATACATATAAGGAGCCTTTTATTATGCTGTCAATAGATTTAAAAATTACGGAGAAGAGATGGGTAGAATTAAAATTTTGAAACCACCTTTAACCATACTATTATTTTTTTTCTTAGCCTCATGTGCCAAGGAAATACCTATGCCCGATTACGGTTTTGTGACTCAGCCTTCAATGAATGCTGTGATTAAAGGCGGGGAGCTCATAACGGTTTACTTGTTTGAAAATGGAAAAATAGGCGGTGGCGAAATCAAAGCCGTTAACAACGGGTTGGTTGAGGTTTTCACTGACGGAATCATGATTGATTCCGTTCGCAATGGCGATGAAGGCGAGTATGAAACGGAGATTGAAGCTGAGTTCGACACGGATTATGAAATTAGGGTGACAATAGATGGTCAAACAATGTCTGCATCTTTCCGTGTTCCTTCTCCACCAGTTTTAATAGAGGCTACACATATTGCTTTTGGCGGGGTTGATGATGAAGGAGCTATATATCCCGGAGTAGAGGTTGTTCTTGAAAGAAGCATGTTGAATGATGCCTACTATGAGGTGGTTATTTGGCTCGACACTTATGACAACTTACGGCCGGCAGAGTTCTATTTTCTGAGAGACCCTTTTATTGTTCGTGAAGGTTTGCCACTTGCATTGTTTAGTGATGAGGGTGTCAGCGAAGAGAGTTTTTCGGTTTTCATTACATATACTACAAACTCCCATTCCGGTGATGCCATTAAAACGTATCCCTTTTTTGTTGAATTAAGATCAGTAACCGAAGATTATTACCACTACCGTAGAAGCTTTTATCTTAACATGAACTCGCAGGAGGAACTGGAGCCAGGTCTTGAAAACAGCCCTGCTGATCTTTTCTCCAATGTTAAAGGTGGTTCTGGACGAGTTGTCTCTTATAGTTCCGTAGTTTCTGATTTACTTAATGTTGATTGAAGTTGAGATATGAAGTTTATATTTTTGGTGTTATTGGTTTTTAGTTTTTGTTATCAGGCAGGATTATCGCAACATCGAGCATCTGGGTTTGTGAGAGACTCTTTGTCCTCTGAACCGCTTATTGGAGCTTATGTTATAAAATCGGCCGACGGGCGAGGATCTGTAACCGATGTCAATGGATTTTTTTCCATAGATGTGCCGAAGGAGAATTCGGAATTAACGTTCTCTTATGTGGGTTATTCCTCGCAAACTGTTAATTTTAAATTAAATAGTGATACTGTTATAACGGTACGAATGACAGTAGATAATATGATTTCTGAAGTTGTCGTCAGTTCGCGCGAAGCTCCCATGACAAACATTCACACTTTAAGCATGGATGTAATCAATACACTTCCTGTTATTAGCAGCAAGCCCGATGTAGGAAAAGCACTACAGATATTGCCTGGAATTGAAGCCCCAAGAGAAGCTTCATCAGAGTTGGTTGTACGCGGGGGAGGAGTTGGTGAAAATCTCTATTTGCTGGATGGAGTACCCATTACCCATGTTCACCACATAGGCGGGTTTTATTCCGTGTTTAACAGCGACATCATCAACGATGTATCGGTTTACAAATCTGCATTTCCCGGTCGTTATGGCGGCAAACTCTCTTCGGTTGTGAGCATTTCCCAACGCGAAGGAAATAAAAATCACTACAGCGGGAGCTTTGATATTGGCATTACGGATGCCTCCTTTACGATTGAAGGCCCCATATTGAAGAATAGATTGAGTTTTATATTGTGCGCCCGTAAAACAATGATTGATCCGTTAATGGCTTATGCAACCAAGTCCTCAGAAATGGGGTATTCCATGTATTACGGCTTTTACGATTTCAATGGCAAAGTAGCTTGGGATTTGTCTGACAAAAGCAAGATCACCTTTTTTTCATACCAGGGCGACGATTACATAAAAATTAAATCGGACAAAACGAGTCGATACGACGATTTGGATTTTAATCGACGTTACGCCTGGGGTAATAATTTGTCCGGCATTAGGTGGCAGCAGGTTTTAAACTCCGGTGGTTTTATATCAAGTTCCCTCGCTTATTCCAGGTATCGTGTGGTTGACGAGTCCGATACGGAAACAATCGATTTAAGTTATAGGGAGAGAGCCCTGTCATCGTTGGAGAATTATCTGTTTCAGACCGATTATAAGCAGCGCATAACCCCATTTTGGGATTTTCGGGCAGGAGGCAGCCTCTCATATTATCTTTTTAACAGAGAGTTTAAACAGGAGCAGGATGCGATCTCCAATGAGTTAAAATCTTCAGAGATGGCTCTTTTTGCTGAAAACTATTTTTCTCTGCCCTTAAATCTGTTTTTACAGTCTGATTTACGATTTGTTCACTATCGTAATACACCATATACTTTTAATTCTTGGGAGCCGCGCCTCTCATTTGGGTATATTCTTAATAATAATCATCGGTTTAGTGTGGATTATTCGAGAATGAGACAATTTAATCATTTAGTAACTTCACGTTCCGGGATTTATAGCAATGAACTTTGGCTGCCTTCCAATGAGATTATGATTCCGGCTTTGTCCGATCAGGTTTCATTGGGTTGGGCCGGGAATTTCTCCGGAGGAATGTTCAATGCAGGCGCTTCAATATACTATAGACAATTAAGTAATCTGGTCACCTTTAAAGATGGGCATGAGTCTTTTCTCAACAGCGTTCATTCTGCTGATCTACTGCACCATGATGGCGCCGGAGTTGTTAAGGGCTTTGAGTTTTATTTGAATAAAACCAGGGGTAACTACACCGGCTCATTAAGTTACTCGTATTGTAACAGCAACAGAAAGTTTGAAGAGGTTAATCAATCTTTCTCCTATCCTTATGAGTATAATTCCAGACATAATGTCTCGTTATTTCTGCATCGCCAGTTGTCTGAAAAGTGGAGTGTAGGCGCTTCATGGACTTTCCATTCGGGGTTGCCATATACCCCGGTAACGTCAAAAGAAGCTGCCATAGATCCTGTCACCGGTTTTTACGATGATGCTATAATTGAAGAAGGGTTTGTTTTCGGGAAACGCAATTCTGCAAGAATGGCCAACTATCACAGAATGGATTTAGCATTTAAACATACAAGCTATACTTCCCGACGAGGGCATAAACAGGAGTGGCGACTTGGCGTTTATAATCTTTATAACAGACACAATCCAGCCTATTACAGTTATAGCAGGTTTTTTGATGACAAGGACTTTGTTTGGACTGGAGAGTATAGACCCTACAAGCTTTACAGCATCAGTTATTTTCCAATTATTCCAACCATATCCTATAAAATTTACTTTGGTCAGAATAGTTTTCAAAGACGCAGCAGCGAAGCCTCTATCCTGAAAAGAGTAAGAAATTGGCTCTTTTATGAGGACTAGGGTATGGGGATAGAAGAGCGATTAGTAAATATTTAGTTTAACAATTATCTTATAAAACTATGAAACGAGTAGGTGTTCTTTTTCTTTTTTTTATTTCTTTATTGACTAAAGTAGTTAACTGTAATGCACAAGACTTGGCATTCTCTAATAGGTTAAGTGTAGGTGCTTATATTTCCGATTGTCCCCTGGAAAGGTATTCGTTTAATTCAAGCAGGGATGATCATAGTAATATAATTGGCGTTTTTGTAGATTATAAGTTTACGCCAACTTTAAGTGGAGGGGTTTATGGAGGATATAATAATATGTTTCGATGGGAATCAGTTTGGACTGGAAGCAATTTTCGTTCTTGGGGTGGGACATCACCAACTTATCACTTTGGTTTGCAATACAAAGTGCACTTGATGCCTCTAATTGTTCCCGTACGGCAATCAAGAATTGATTTATATAGCAAAGCTAAACTGGGCAGGGTTGTGTCAGATGGGGATCGTAATGTTGTTTCTACCCCACCTAGAACCTTTACAGATTATGGAGTATATGCAGGTATGGCTTTTTATCTGTTTGGCAATTTTGGTCTGTTTGCTGAATATGGATTCGGGGTTGTCTCGGAGAAAACATTTGGATTGACTAAGCGGTTTTAAACCGAACTTATTATCTACGTGTGTACTATGCCTACAAATGACTTTATCCAAGCAGCTATTTATTATACGAACAAAACCAGAGAGGTTATTTTTGTCAATTGTGCATACTTCCCTATTATTCCTTCGGCAAGTTATACCTTAAGGTTTTAGGATGATGCTGGCACCATCAAGTTGTTGACTATAATTTTTATTTGCCGCTTTATTTTTTTTTTTTTTTTCTTTGCAGAACGAAAAATTGAAACCGGATGCTAAGCACCTGGTTCAAAACAACGTTCAACCTTAATTTATTAATGATGAGCCTTAATCTGTATCCTAACAGTCAAATTATTCTGCATTTCAACGCTTTACCACAAATCTTCGCTTTCGGCAGATTTACTTCATTTTATGTTTGCTACAACGATTCCTGATTAGATTATAACTTCTTTTTATTATACTTGTTTATAGATAGCTCTTGTGCAGGGCATCTGTTCAACTCCTTTGGAGGTTTCATCTTAACGGCAAGATCCCTTTCTATAGACAACACATAACAGGTTTTAGGAAATAGAACAATTTAGTTTTTGCTTGCGTGAAAGTTATTCATTCAATCATTAAAATCAGAAAATCCATGTTTCTAAAGATCTAATATCTACCATCTATAAAAAGGTCGAAGCACAGTACGCCTTTTTATGCGGGGTAAAGAAAAGAGCGTCCGACCCCGAAGCCGAGACCGGACGCCAGACTATAATTATTAACGGGGTTGCCGCCCCACTAACGTTGTAAAATTATGAAAAATATTAGTTTATTGTTTTTATTGGGAGTGTTTATTTTTGTTGGGTGTAGTGATAATGAGCTGGATAATAATTTTTATCAAGAGAATCCTAATTTTGAAGAGGTAGTTGATACAGAAAAACATTTGGTGGAATTTGCCAAAGTATTATCGAAAGCAGTGCATGAAAGAAAAGATGTTCGTGAGTTTTTGAAAAATGAAGCTCTAAAGCAGTTTGATTGTAACTACAATGTGTTGTATTATTTGGTGAGTGATGAATTAATCGGGGATGAGTCTTTTAGAGACATTTTAATTTCTTATTCTTCGAAAGAAGTTATTAATCAAGTTGAGAGAAATGTGCCGTTATTGAATATTTTAATTCCTGAACTTCATTTTTTTGATGTTTTTCCGGAAGAATTGGATGTGGATGATGATGAAATTCCTGTTGCTGTACCCATAGAGACAAAAACAATACTGTATTTTAACGGTGAAGAAGAGTTTAGTTTGGATAATAGGGAGATTCCGGGTTTTCATGTCTTTGTGGTTAATGAAAATCGGCAGGTGATTATTCCTCAAAACAATCTTAAAAGTGGAGCAGCCAAAACCATTGAGTTTAAATCTCCGAATTATGATGGACGAAGAGTGATTTCTGAACATTATTCTCTGAAGTCATTAACCGATAACACTAGCATCGTTGGGACAAGAGCTATTGCAGCCTCTCATTTTTTCAATCGAAATGATGGAAGCATTCATCAAAAGGCTTTTCAAAGGGATTACATATATTATGGAATCACTCCCAATCAAAGGTCTGGAAGTTTTAATCACTCGATTGATGAATATATAAGTTACATTGAGGTAGATCCAGTGTTATACTATGAGATAGCAGATGACAAACGTGGGAATGATGGTGATCCTTATGTTGAAAACCCAACAGTATCTCAAGAGAAGAATCCAATGACAGCGGACGAAATCTATAAGAAAATGTGGACACAAGGTGCTTTTAATTTTCGATTTGAAATTATTAAATCAAATAGCTCAACACCGATAAGGAAGCGTGTTACCATTAAACCTAAAGATTTATGGGATTTTGACATAACTTATACACGGCGACATAAGACATGGTTTCGCAGACCTAAACACACGTATACTATAGACCTATCTAAAATGAAACCTAAGAAGGTTTTTTTAAGAAACTTAGAAAACCCTCAAGAAGTTGCCATGGGTAAATGGAACATACAGGAGGAGTCTTTAAAGAGACATATTATGGTTTATGAAGAAGATTTAACCATGGAGACCAAATTAACTAAGGAAATTGAATCTATTCATGTACACAAAGCAAATTTTAAAGGCAACGTAAAAGTTAATATTGGTATAGCAGAAACTGGTTGGGAGGCTGGTTATAATTATGAAAATACAACCAGAGAAAAACAAACAGTAGAAGTTAAGTACCAAACAGGTGATGATCATTTAGGCGATTTTGAATTATATTTTTATGATCCAGTAATTACAAATATAATTGGTAGTAATTTGTATGAAATCAAAACATATAGTTCAGGTGGATTTAAATTTGGTGTTACAGTGAAGTAACTCTGATGTAGATTGATGAAAACCAGTTAATTAATATTGGTTGGTTTTATGATGATTATAATAAATTTAGTTTTAACAATTAAAATTGTATTTATGAAAGCAAATAGTATTTCTACCCTACTATTATCGGTAGTTTTTTTCATAACCCTATTCTCCTGTTCAAAAGATGATAATGGGACAAATGAAGTGACGCTCAAAGTATTCAGCAATACTGCCGACGTGCCAATAATTTTGATGGGAGGCTTTCCAAAAGAACAGTTGACAATTAAAGATTATTATGAGGAATGTTGGCATACAGACTGGGGACAGACTTATGTTAAGGCTCGCTGTGATGATGAAACTGTTTTAATTACTATTGAAGTTTATATAAATGGAAAATTAAAGGAAAGAGGAGTTGGCAACGGTTTTCTTAGAGTTGATTTTAATATTAAGTAACTTGATATACTTTAAATAGATGATGATTCTAAGAAGTAGCCAACGATCAAAAGTTGGCAGCTTTTTGAAGTGGCAAGCCGTTGTATATCAGTTGGGTTGAAATCAGAGAGCTGCTAATTCACTAAAATCATTAACAATTGTCATTCATATAATTATCGATTTTATCAATACATATTTTATGAAAAAGTTTTTGCCGTTATTTACAGTGATTGTTTTTTTGTTAGGCTGCCAAAAGCAAGATAAGGAGGTGAGCATCAGACCCGTTTTGCGCGAAAAGTTTCATGGAAAATATGAAATAGTTTCCTGTGTTTCGAATATTCCAGTTGACTTAAACAACGATGGAGTTGAGTCATGCAACTTGTTCGAAGAGAATTCTTTAATTCCTTTCGCAGCAAAAATTGAAATTATGATTCCGTTTCAAAATGATACTTATTTTAAGTACAATGAGTTTACCTATAGAGATTGGTGGCCCACCGAGAATGAACGTAGGCTCTCTGCGACTGAAATTGTTCCAACACACACCACTTATACGACCGTTTCTTTTTTCTATGATTATCGCCCTTCTGATTTGAGGGGTGTTTTTGCCGATGATTTAAAAAGTGCCACTTTTACCATAATTGGTGTTGAAGATACTTTACTTGACATTAAGCTTGATATATTGTTTGACGATCATATAAAAGTTACTTCGACCCGAAAATTATACACAAGAACAGGCTGGGTTACTGTAGAAATAGAATCTGTATATAGAAGATACTATAAAGGCTTATAAAGAAAAGCGCACCTTAATAAAAGCACATTAGATTTTAATAAGTATGGCCTCATACTGTCCGCATTTACGGGTTGTTTTTTAATGCTTCCTAAAAAGGGCGATTTTTCCCAAAAATGTAAAGATTCTAAATATCGTAAACTTTCAAAAGAACACAAGTAATATAAATGTTAAGAAAAATAGTAATCCTCTTCTCCCTAATCATTTTTTCTGCAAATGTTTTTGGGAACAGATACACCATCTCCGGTATTGTTAAAGATGCCAATAGTGGAGAAAGCCTCCCTTCGGCCAATATATATGAAACAACTATGGCTGTTGGCATAAACAGCAATTCCTTTGGTTATTTCAGCATGACATTGCCGTCAGGTGAGATTGAACTTATGATATCATTTCTTGGTTATGAAACCCAATTAGTATCATTGGTTTTATTAAAAGATACCGTTATAAATGTGCTGATGACACCACAGGTTGAGCAGTTAGATGAAGTTGCTGTTTACGGAAACCGAAACAACAAAGTGAAATCAACTCAAATGAGTATGATTGATTTGCCCATGGAGAAGTTTCAGCGTGTGCCTGTAATAATGGGAGAACCCGATGTGTTAAAGGTTTTGCAGTTGTTGCCGGGTGTTCAGTCGGGAACCGAGGCCAGTAGCGGCATACATGTACGCGGAGGCAGTGCCGATCAGAATCTTTTTTTGCTGGATGGCGTCCCGGTTTACAATGCAAGTCATTTGTTTGGTTTCTTTTCAGTTTTTCACCCAAGTTCCATAAAATCTGTAAAACTGTATAAGGCCGGATTTCCGGCACGATACGCCGGTCGTCTGTCATCGGTTGTAGATATCAGTATGAAAGAGGGTAACATGATAAAAACGGCGGGAGAGGCCTCAGTTGGGCTAATCGCCTCTTCATTTTGCGTAGAAGGGCCAATAAAAACTGACAAAACCTCTTTTCTAATTGCAGGCCGCAGAACCTACTTAGATGTATTAACTGCACCTTTTATTGCAATGTCCAATAAAGGCAAGGATTCCAAATTTAGCGGTGGTTATTATTTCTACGATTTTAATGCAAAGTTAAATCATATATTTTCTAATAGGAGCCGATTGTATCTGAGTGGCTATTTTGGAGATGATGGATTTAGGGTTAAAGATGACTGGGATCCCTCTACAAATTATCGTTCGTTGCAGAAAGATCGCTTTGGATGGGGCAATAAAATTTCGGCATTAAGATGGAATTATGTGATAAATAATAAACTTTTTAGCAATACAACCTTAACATACAGCAACTATCATTTTTATTCCAAAAACAAAGAAACCAACAGTTTCTTTGCCTATGATTATGTTGCAAGAAAAGATATGTGGCAGACTCATACGACTTCTTTTAACTATTTTTCCGATATAACTGACTTGTCGGCTAAGGTTGATTTTGATTATTTCTTAAGTCCCGGTCACACCTTGAAATTTGGCGCCAATTATACACGCCATCGTTTTAAACCCGGGGTGAACTTGTTTAGCTCTGAAGCTACTAATCAGGTCTCAATAAACAATCGTATTGGGAATAAGTCTCTATATTCCAATGAGTACAATTTTTATTTAGAGGATGATTTTGAGTTGCTCAATTTTATTGGAATAAATGCAGGACTAAATCTTGCACTCTATAATGTGGACACTAAGACTTATTTCTCACCGCAGCCTCGCGTATCATGTAAATTTCAAATTACGGACGATATGTCTGTAAAAGGCTCATATGCTCGAATGGCTCAATTTGTTCATTTACTCACATCTGCAAACATCAGTTTACCAACAGACATCTGGGTGCCGGTTACTGAGAGGTTTGCACCGCCCACTTCTGATCAGTATGCTGTTGGCTGGGCCTATAATCTTAATCGCATACTTGTTTTAACCATTGAGGGATATTATAAGGAAATGCATAATCTGCTTGAATATAAAGATGGAGCTTCGTTTGCTTCCGTTGGCCAAGGCTGGGAAGATTTGGTTGAGCAAGGAACAGGAACTTCCATAGGGGGAGAAGTGCTTTTGGAAAAGAACGTTGGCAAAACAACCGGCTGGGTTAGTTACACACTATCTAAAACCGACCGTCAGTTCGAAAATTTGAACTTTGGCAAGTCCTTTCCTTATAAATTTGATCGCCGGCATGATTTCAGTCTGGTCATGACTCATGAACGCAGTAAACGTTTTGATTGGGGAGCCACGTTGGTCTATTCTACCGGCAATGCAATTACCTTAGGTGTTGCTGAGTACGATGCCATTCAAATTCCTTATAAGTCTGATTATGAATATGATTCACAGTATTCAAAAATTATTGATTACAATGGACGCAATAGTTACAGGGCCCCCGGTTATATGCGGGCAGATGTTGGCGCAAACTTTAGAAAACAAAAGAAATATGGGGTGCGCACATGGAATATTTCGGTTTATAACATCACTAACCGTAAAAATCCCCTCTTTTTACGTTGGATTGATAAGGATGTGGTGCATAGTACAACAGATAATAATGGGATGCTTGTAACGGTAAGAGAGCCCAAAAGGGTTTTAACAAAATACTCTTTTTTCCCAATAATACCGTCGGTATCGTATAGCTATAAATTTTAATTCGCAATGCAAATGATTAGGTTGTTGATTGGTCTCATTATTAGTTTATTGTTTACTGTTTCTTGTAAAGAAGAGATCGTTTTTAAAGGTTCAGAATTGACCCCAAGGCTGGTTGTCAACTGTTTAATATCTCCCGATAGTATAATTGTTGCTCAGGTTAAACAAAGCAATCCCATACAAAAGCCGACCTATGGCAACAATACTGTTGCCAATGCGGTTGTTAGGCTGTACGAAAACTCAAAGTTTATTGGTTTTTTAACTTTAAACACCGAAGAAATCGAAATAGGCAATACGGCCTACTCAATTGGCGAAGTGTATAGCTTATCGGGGTTAAATTTAAAAGAGGGCAATTTGTATCGGCTTGAGGTTGAGGCTTCCGGTTTTGAACCGGTTTCGGCAGAAGTGACCATCCCGCACCCGGTTCAAATTTCTACCGTTGACACCTCTTATATTACCATCAGAGATGTCAGAAATGACGATGCCAGAGTTATTAGTTTTCATGTCAAGTTTTCCGACCCCACTTCGGAACGCAATTATTATCGCTTGGTTGTTAGAGAAACCAATGGCTTTACCGGAAGTTGGGGCTACGGAGGTCATGAGGGTACCTTTTATCGGGTACGTATTGACCATGCCATAAGTTTATTGGGTTCAAATGATGTGGCAATTAATCCGCAGGGCAGTAATTATGAAGATTCATTTCTCTCACCTGCCTATAATAGATTTTTTGTGTTTAGCGACGATTTGTTCAATGGAACAGATGCTACCGTTTCAGTTTATATTAAAAGATATACACATCCTTGGATTGATATTAAAGAGTTTAATCTTTACGAAATAGAATTACATTCTATTTCAAAAGAGTATTATTTATATGAGAAGTCATTTCGGCAGTTCGATCACAAATATGACGACCCCTTTGCCGAGCCGGTGCAGGTTTTCTCTAATATAGAAAATGGATATGGTATTTTTGCAGCCTACAGTATTGATAAATTCATTGTTTTAGAAGGGGTTTATCCTGACTACTCTGATGAATATACGGTTGAATATTATACTTTAAGCAACTCAGATTGATGGTTGGGTGAGTTCTGCATTTTGCATACGATGAAAACAGGTTGGTGACTGTTTAATTTGTTTGAAGAGAGGTGATTAGTATTTTATGTGTTTTCTTATTTCTTATGTTTGCCTTAAAAAAAATAAGCAAAGAGGAATTGTCAACTATCCGTTGCCAATTTTTAAACTTTCTATTAAAACTTACAACATGTACAAAACATTTTTCTCAGCATTATTGGTGCTGTTTTTCATTCCGGTCACTGGGCAAGGTAAAATTGTGACCAACGGCCAACGTGAAATGAAGGTCAAAATAGTTGAACAAACACCGAGCCGCGTTACTTACAAATGGCTAAACGTTGATGAGAGGCCTCAGAAGCAACCTTAAAGCAAATATATTCCAAATGAGAAAATTCCCATTTCTATTCATTCTCTTTGCTCCATTTATCTCTGTGCAGTCTCAATTGGCTTATCATGTAGGATTGCAAGGAGGCTCTATTGAAGATGAGGTAGAGCTTTTTTGGGGTTTAGGGGGAGGTGTTGGCTATATTTTGAAGGATAATTTGCATCTTTTTACGGGTATCGGCTTGGATTTTATCTATGTGGTTCCCCCAAGCGAGTCCCGAAATATGAAAGATGATAGTTGGTCAACAACAACAGTTTTGCAGCCCGGTTTCTATGCGGGCATACAATACAACATAAATATTCGCTACAATGAGGAGCTCCGGCGAAGGTGGGGTTTTTATCCCGATTTAAGGTTTTATTATCTTCCATATTTGCCACGCAGAGCACAGTGGGTTGAGAGTGAGGTTATTTGGGAAGAACCTGTGGCTCCACCAATACCGGGGTATGAACCGCGATTCCCGTTTGGCCCTGTTGTGGAGGTTAATTATTATTATCGCAAGGCCACAGGCAGGTCTGCCTCTGATCTGGGATACGGAATAGGTGGAGGCTTCTTTATTGGAAATTGGGCCAATTATCTTCAAATTCATTTTGAATACAACACCCTCAATCCGCTTAAAGTAATCAGCGGATTGGAGGATTATCCCCGAACGGTTTCCGGTAAAAGAGGACAGTTTATTTTGAGGGTGTCGGCAGTGGGGTTGCTTTGATTATGTGCAATAATTACCTCATGGCTCGTTTCACTACGTTCAAACTACGCTGTGCTCAGTATCTTACATCTAATAATCTATCCCGAGTGAGTCGGGACTAACGATCTATTGTAAATGAAACTCTCGATCTCTTTGTTTTTAGTAATGATTCTGTCGCCATTTTTTGGAGGGAAGATTTTTGCTCAGTCAAAATTGTTGTTGAATCCCGGAATTTCTTACAATGGCACTTTTTTGGAACACAAAGCGAGTGGAGTTGGACTTTTAATGGGAGTTGAGTATAAACCGCTTGAGCAGGTTGGTCTAGAATTTCGTGCCAGATATGCATTTTATTCTTTTCACAGGAGGCCTTCTCCAAGACCTAACGAGTTTGGAGAGTTTTACTATCCTAATGATGGAAAAAGTATTTTTGAGTATAGATTTAATTGTCCACAAATAGCAATTGTACCTAAGTTTTATCAGGATCTTGATATCTTTTACGATGGACTCTTCCTGTACCTGGAGACAGAATTTGCAGTTGGCTACATGAGTGGAGAGTTTGAGTACAATGGAGAGCCATCGGCAGTAAAACGGTTTACAGAACCAATCTCATTTTATGCAATAAGTATAGGTCTTGAGCATAGAATCGACAACAGCCACCTTAAGAAACGTAACTGGATATTTTTCGGTTCATTTGGCTACTCATCTCTCAACTTTAGAGAGAACATTAGAAAACACCAACCGGAAAACTATCAGGGAAGAATTCCCAATCAAGATGCCGGTTTTATGCTTAATTTTGGGGTAAAACTACCCCTCTGGTCAAAAAAATAATCTCAAAAATCTTGTATTTTTAAAAATCATTCCCTAAACTTGCAGTACAATAATGACAAAAATCATGACACAGAGTTTTCGCAATAACAATTGGTGGTGGCACATTTCATTTTCTACATCGGGAGGTGAAACGATGCCCTTATGACCATTTGCGAAACAAATGATATAAACAGAAAAGGCTTGTCGGACTCCCGACAAGCCTTTTTGCTTTTTATGCATATTACTTATTGAAGATTGACTCTTTTTATTGTGCGTTTGACATCCCCTTCAGGGGATTGAGGAGTGAGCGAGGGGAAGATGAATATTGAAACCAATAGTTCGTTAAGTTTTTTATATACTTGATTTACAGGCATATAAAAACTTGCCTAAAATAAGTGCAAGATACTTAAAGTCAATAGATTACTGTTGTCTGATATCTTATATCTAAAATTCTAACGATCTATTGTTGAAACGCTAGGAATATAAAATACAAAGAATCCTGAAATAGAAAATTATGAAGAATTACAAAATGAATGTCCTCTGCAACCGAATTCCCCCTCACATTGGGGATGTTGTGACACCGGTTAGCATATACCTTACACTGCGCGATATGTTCCCAAACACCATATTGCTTGAAAGTTCCGATTATCACAGTAATAACAATTCGTTGTCGTTCATCTGTTTCGACCCCATAGCCGATTTTATGGTAAGCAGTAATGTGGTCACCTGCAAGTTTCCTGATGGAACTGTGGAGCAAACCGCATTGCCTGCAAAGGAGCCCTTGGCAGATATTATCAAAGCATTTTCTGACAGAATTATTGCCGATGATTCAAAATGCCCGGTTAAGGCTTCCGGATTATACGGGTACACAACCTATGACTCCGTTCGATATTTTGAAGATGTTAAACTGGATGTCGATTCATCAGTTGCACATGCCATTCCCGATATGCGATACCATTTGTATCGCGGAGTTATTGCCTTTAACCATTTTACAAACCAGTTGTATCTGGTTGAACACTTGGCCGAAGGAGAGGAGAGCCGTAAAGACCAACTTCTGAATGTTCTTAAAAACCGGACTGTTCCATCTTTCAGATTTGAACCAACCGGTACGGAAATCTCACCTTTAACCGACGACCAATACAAGCAGATGGTAAATAAGGGAAAGGAACACTGCTTTCGTGGTGATGTTTTCCAGATTGTGTTGTCACGTCAATTTTCTCAGTCGTTTAAAGGCGATGAGTTCAATGTTTATCGGGCGCTTCGCAACATCAACCCCTCACCATATCTGTTTTTCTTCGATTATGGCGACTATCGTTTGTTCGGTTCATCCCCTGAAAGTCAGTTGGTGGTGGAGAATAACGTGGCTACCATCAATCCCATTGCAGGAACCTTCCGGCGTACAGGCGACGATATGAAGGACTTAAAACTGGCCGAGGAACTGGCAGCCGATCCTAAAGAGAATGCAGAACACGTGATGTTGGTTGATTTGGCTCGCAACGATTTGGGGCGCAACTGCACCGATGTAAAGGTGAAAACCTACAAAGAGATTCAATATTACAGCCATGTGTTGCATTTGGTGTCGGAGGTAAATGGTAAACTAAAGCCCGGTTCCTCAGTTCCCCGTGTTATGGGCGATACCTTTCCGGCAGGAACCCTTTCAGGTGCGCCTAAATTTCGTGCCATGGAACTCATTAACAAATACGAGCCACATCAAAGAGGTTTTTATGGTGGCTGCATTGGTAAACTTGGGTTAGATGGTAGTTTTAATCAGGCCATCGCCATCCGTAGCTTTTTGAGTAAAGGAAACATCCTGTTCTATCAGGCCGGAGCAGGTGTTGTATCCGAATCCAGCGATGTGAGCGAACTCAACGAAGTAAATAATAAGCTGGGCGCATTAAAAAGTGCCATTGAACTGGCTAAGGAGTTTTAGTTGGTGATTTTTAACAATAACTCTTTATTAATAGTTCGTTATTCTTTTTTATTCGCCTAATTATCAGATATATATGAACCTGCATGCGTAAAATTTAATTATCTGATAATAAGATTCTTACTTATATCTTAAATCTAATATCTGAAAGTCTAACGATCTATTGTTTATCATAATTAAGTAAAAACGAAAATTGCTCAAAGAATGAAAATACTAGTATTAGATAATTACGACTCATTCACCTACAATCTGGTTCATTACCTCGAAGAGTTAACCGATGCGCCGGTGGATGTTTTTCGCAACGACCAAATAACCATCGAAGAGGCAGCAAAGTACGATAAAATCGTACTTTCTCCCGGTCCCGGAATACCCGATGAGGCTGGAATTCTTAAACCTCTTATCAAAGCATTGGGATCCACGCACAGTATTTTTGGTGTCTGTTTGGGATGTCAGGCCATTGCTGAGGTTTTCGGAGGTTCTATTCTGAATCTTTCAAAGGTGTATCATGGCATTGCAACTCCGGTTATGGTTACCGATAAGGAAGAGATTCTTTACAAGGGTTTGCCGGACACATTCCCGGCAGGGCGTTACCACTCATGGGTTGTAAGAAAGGATGATTTACCCAACGATTTAACCATTACTTCTGTGGATGAAGAGGGACAAATCATGGGTTTACGTCACAAAACCCACGATGTACGGGGAGTGCAGTTTCATCCCGAGTCCATCCTCACAGAACATGGAAAAGCCATGATAAAAAACTGGCTTTTGTCTTAAACGCAACGATTCCACCTCTGCCCATGCTGCTTTTGTTAAGGGAGTTAGAGGGGAGTGTAGTCAGAAGGGAAAGCGTGGGGATTCTAAAATTATTTAGATGACAGGGCTACGCCCCTTATGTTTTACCAAATAATTGTTTTCTACGAAGATTGCAGGGCTAGCGCCCCTTAGTGATTTTAATACAAATAAATAGGGGCGTAGCCCTGATATCTTCGTAGAAGTAGATATTGCTAATGGTTTTAGGGGCGTAGCCCTGACATCTTAGAATTATTAATTGATACACACAACTGAATTTTAACAGATATTTAACTTTATCTCTTTAATTGAAAATTTTTGTTGTGTTCTCTGAGTGTTATTTTAATTATGTTCTATTTATTAAGAAATAGTTTTCCTGGATTTTCTTTTTGCCTCAGAAAAAAAGCGTTTTCTGTTGTTAATAGTATTTCAAACATCTAATCATTATGTTACAACCAACTTTAAAAACCCTATTCGACTATCAGACGCTGTCGCGCGAGGAAGCACGCCAAATACTTGTTAATATTGCCGGCGAGGTCTATTCTAAATCTGAAGTAGTCGCTTTCCTTTCAGTATTTATGATGCGCCCCGTCACGGTTGAGGAACTTTCCGGTTTCAGGGATGCGCTATTGGAACTGCGTTTGCCTGTTGACCTGTCCGGTTTTGATACCATTGACCTTTGCGGTACAGGTGGGGATGGCAAAAATACCTTTAACATATCAACGCTGGCATCGTTTGTCACTGCCGGTGCAGGCGTTAAAGTGGCCAAGCACGGTAATTATGGAGTAAGTTCCGGATGTGGGTCATCCAATATGTTGGAGTATCTGGGCTACAAATTTACTACCGACAACGATTTACTCAAGCGGCAGTTGGACGAGGCAGGCATCTGTTTTTTGCATGCCCCATTGTTTCACCCGGCCATGAAAGCCGTGGCTCCCATTAGGCGGGAGTTGGGTATAAAAACTTTCTTCAACATGCTGGGTCCCATGGTAAATCCATCTAATCCCGGCAGCCAGTTGATTGGGGTGTTCGATTTGGAGCTGGCTCGCATTTACCAGTATATTTATCAGCAGGGAGATAAGCGTTTTGCCATCATTCACAGCATCGACGGCTACGATGAGGTGTCGTTAACTGCACCGTTTAAAGTCATTACCCAAAACGGAGAAAGATTGATGACACATGCAGACCTAAAGATGAAACCCAACACACCCGAATCCATCTCGGGAGGGCACGAAGTGGATGAAGCCGCCAAAATATTTACCAAAGTATTGTCAGGACAAGGCACCGAACCGCAAAACAATGTAGTTATTGCCAATGCCGGATTGGCCATTCACTGTATGTACCCCGAAAAAGAGCTGGATGTTTGCCTGGATATGGCCAAAGAGTCACTCCTGTCGGGAAGTGCTGAAAAGGTGTTGAAGAGATTGTTGGAGGTAAATTAGTTTTTTTATTTGTAAATCAGAAGAAATGAACATTCTCGATAAAATTGTTGCCAGAAAAAAAGAGGAAGTCGCAGCGGCTCAGGAGATGGTTTCTGTGAAGGAACTTAAGTACTATCGCCATTACAATGAGCAGGTGCCGCTTTTTACTGAGCACCTGTTGGCAGAAAATTCCACAGGGATTATTTCTGAGTTCAAGCGTAAATCGCCTTCTAAAGGCGATATCAATGGAAAGGCCGTTGTTGATGACATCATTCCGGGGTATGCCGCAGCAGGCGTTTCAGGTATCTCCATCTTAACCGACCATGATTTTTTCGGTGGCTGCAATGAGGACCTGACCCGCGGTCGGGAATTGTGTAAACTGCCCATCATCCGCAAAGAGTTCATCATCGACCCATACCAGGTTTATGAGGCCAAAGCCATTGGAGCAAGTGCCATTTTACTGATTGGTGCCATACTGGATAAAACGCTGGCATTGGAACTGGCGGCTTTGGCCAATGCATTAGGTATGCAAGTACTTTTCGAAATACATGATGAAAATGAGTTGGAACTGCTAAACAGTTACGTACAGATGGTTGGCATCAATAACCGCAATCTGAAAACTTTTGAGGTAGATTTGGAACAGTCCATGCGTCTGGCAGCACAACTTCCGGAGGAGATGATTCCCATTGCCGAAAGCGGTATTGGTTCGGTGGACGATTATCTGAAACTTAAAAATGCCGGCTTTAAGGGATTCTTGATGGGTGAATATTTCATGAAGCAATCCGACCCGGCAGGCGCATGTTTGGAGTTCAGCCAAGAGGTTAAACAACGGACAACAAAATCTGTATAGTAAAATCTGCCATGAAATGGCGTGGGGTTGAGTCTCCCCTTGGGGGTTAGGGGTGGAGTGGTGGCAAATTTGGATGTATATTTATAACATAAATAGCCTATGTTGATAAAGGTTTGTGGCATGAAACATGCCAAAAACATAGAAGAGGTTTGTGAACTTAATCCCGATTTTATGGGGTTCATCTTCTATCCTCCATCACCACGTTACGTGGTTGGAACGCTTTTGCCCGAAACCATTAAAGAGATTCCTGCCCACATTGTTAAAACCGGGGTATTTGTAAATGCAGACAAGAATGAAATATTGAAGTTGGCTGAACTATATCACTTGGATGCCGTTCAGTTACATGGACATGAATCACCCCAATTGTGCCTGGATTTGAAAAATGAAGGTTTGAAAGTCCTGAAAGCTTTGCGTCCCGATGGCGACCTGACATCGTTGGCGCACGAATATACCGATGTATGCGATTTGTTGTTGTTTGATACCCCTTCGGTAAATCATGGAGGAACCGGGCAAAAGTTCGATTGGCATTTGCTCGAAAAATATAATGGAGAGTTGCCATACCTTTTAAGTGGTGGAATTGGAGTTGATGATGCAGAAACATTACTTAATCTAAAAAACATCCACCCACACGGGGTGGATATAAACAGCAAGTTTGAGATAGAGCCGGGATTAAAGGATGTTGCTGTATTAGAAGAATTCATTAATATAATCAGATGATGTGTATGATATTTCTATCCTCCCATCAAACATGTTAAAATGGTGGATAGTCCCCTTTGGGCTTCTGCATGAGTGTTCGACTGAGCTCACACCGAAGTCTCACACGGAAGTCTCAGTCGAACGGGAATTTAGGGTGAAAGTGGAGATGAAACGATTCCCGAGTCTTCGGGAATTAATGAAAACAAATTATAGACAAATGAAAGTTTCATGAGTGAGAAACACACAACAAGAGCATGTATATAACTTCTCATGAAACTTCCATGAGTCCAATAAATTAACTTAATTATATACGAATGAATTATATGAAGATATTTTCAAGGAAGGGTAATTCTATTTCAAACCCTGAAGGGCGCAAGCATTTTATCAGCCTAAACTTTTTACCAATTAAACAAATCAAAAAATAGTAATATCAATGATAGAACCAAACAACAAAGGCTTTTACGGAGAGTACGGGGGAGCTTACATCCCCGAAATGCTCATACCCAATATAGAAGAGTTACGGGCGAAATATCTGGATATTCTCAATTCAGAATCGTTCCGCAAGGAGTACCATCTTCTGTTGTGTGATTATGCCGGGCGACCATCGCCTCTTTTTAAGGCAGAACGGTTATCGGCCAAGTATAACGCTAATATATGGCTTAAACGCGAAGACCTGAATCATACCGGTTCGCACAAATTGAACAACACCATTGGACAGATTTTGCTGGCACGTGAGATGGGGCGTAAACGCATCATTGCCGAAACCGGTGCCGGTCAGCATGGTGTGGCTACAGCCACTGTATGCGCTCTCATGGGATTGGATTGCGTGGTTTATATGGGTGCCACCGATATAGAACGTCAGGCGCCTAACGTGGCTCGCATGCGAATGCTGGGAGCAGAGGTGAGGCCAGCAACTTCGGGCAATAAAACGCTGAAAGATGCTACCAATGAAGCTTTGCGTGATTGGATTGCCAATCCGCTTGACACTTTTTATCTCATAGGCTCAGTGGTTGGACCACATCCATATCCCGATATGGTGGCTCGCTTGCAAGCGATTATCAGCTCAGAAATTAAGGAGCAGTTAAAGAGTAAAATTGGCACCAATCTTCCCGATTACGTTATTGCATGCGTGGGTGGAGGTTCCAACGCTGCCGGAAGCTTTTACCATTTCTTGGAGGATGAATCGGTGAAATTAATCGGTACCGAAGCAGCAGGTTTGGGTGTGAATAGTGGAGAAACCGCTGCCTCCATGGCATGCGGCGATAAAGGCATCATCCACGGAAGCATGACCTACCTGATGCAAAGCGACGATGGCCAAATTACCGAACCTTATTCCATTTCGGCAGGACTTGATTATCCCGGAATTGGTCCCTTGCATGCATTTTTAAAGGACAGCAAGCGTGCCGATTATATGCCGATAACCGATGATGAAGCGTTGGATGCCGTGATGGAGTTAACCCGTTTGGAAGGAATCATTCCTGCACTGGAATCGGCTCATGCTTTGGCAGTATTGCCAAAACTGAAACTGAAAACATCCGATCATGTGGTGGTTACAGTTTCGGGGCGTGGCGACAAGGATATGAAAACCTATATGGAGCGCTTTAACCTGTAGTAAATTATACAACTAACAAAAACAATATTTTCTAATGAATCGTTTAAATAGCCTTTTCGCAAATAAAAAAGATTTGCTCTCCATATACTTTACCGCCGGTTTTCCTCGGTTGGATGATACTGTTCCGATTTTAAAAGCATTGGAAACTTCGGGTGTGGATTTCGTGGAAATTGGGATGCCTTTTTCAGACCCATTGGCCGATGGGCCGGTTATTCAAAAGAGCAGTACCACCGCTTTGGAAAACGGGATGAGTTTAACGGTGCTTTTTAAGCAGTTGGAGAATGTTCGTCGTGAAGTCTCCATGCCCATTGTTTTGATGGGATATTTGAACCCCGTGTTGAGATTTGGCGTGGAACGATTCCTTGATAAATGCAAGGAAACGGGCGTGGACGGGGTTATTCTTCCCGATTTGCCTTTTGAGATGTACCGTGAACAGTACAGTCATCTATTTGAAGAACGGGGCATCAGCAACACTTTTTTAATCACTCCACAAACGCCACCTGATAGGGTGCGGCTTTTGGATGAAAACACCACCGGATTTTTATACATGGTTTCATCGGCTGCCGTAACCGGTGCTAAAACCGGATTAAATCAATTCCAGATAGACTATTTTACACGAATTCGCGATATGGAACTGAAATCTCCCAAAATGGTCGGTTTTGGCATCAGCAATCAGGAGAGTTTTAGCGAAGTATGTAAATATGCAAATGGTGCAATTGTTGGAAGTGCATTTATCAGGATGATTGAAAACAGCAACAACATTGCTGAGGATATTGATGGATTTATTTGTTCGCTAAAACCACGAAATGATTAAAAGCATAGAGTTTGCTCTCAATTATTAGCAACAAAGGCCACTCGAAAGAGTGGCCTTTGTTGTTTTCGCAATATTAAAAGTTTAATCTTCGCTTTGTTCAGCTTCATAAGCAGCCAGTAGTTGCTCCTGCACTTCAGGCGGAACTTTGTCGTATTTGGCAAACTTCATGGAGTAGAATGCACGTCCTCCGGTAATGGAACTTAAGGATGTGGAGTATTTGTTCATCTCCTTCAAAGGCACTTTGGCTTTAATCACTTCAAAGCCTTTTTCGCTGCTCATGCCCTCAATGGTGGCACGGCGTCCTTGTAGGTCACTCATAACATCTCCCATGCGGTCGCCCGGAACACGAACTTCCACGTCATAAACAGGCTCCAGAATTTTGGGCCCGGCCTCTTTAAATGCTGTGCGGAACGCGTTTCGCCCTGCCAATTTAAAGGAAATTTCATTGGAGTCAACCGGGTGCATCTTTCCATCGTAAACACACACTCTTATGTCGCGCGCATACGAACCGGTCAGCGGCCCTTCTTCCATCTTTTCCATGAGCCCTTTCAGAATGGCCGGCATAAAGCGGCTGTCGATGCTGCCACCTACAATACAGTTGTGGAATACCAGTTTCCCACCCCACGGAAGCTTTATTTCATCCGTGTCGCGCACATTTACCTTAAATTCCTGTACATTAAATTTATACATGGTTGGAACAGGTGCGTTTTCGTCGTATGGCTCTATAATCATGTGAACTTCACCAAACTGTCCGGCTCCACCCGACTGTTTCTTATGGCGGTAGTCGGCTCTTGCCTGTTTGGTGATGGTTTCTCTGTAAGGGATTTTTGGATTTTTAAACTCAATCGGAAGCTTATCGTTGTTCTCGATACGCCACTTCATGGTACTCAGGTGAAACTCACCCTGTCCGTAAACAATGATTTGTTTCAGTTCTTTTGAATATTCAACAGATATGGTGGGGTCTTCTTCATGAATACGGCTTAAGATTTCACCTAATTTTTCTTCGTCACCATCATTTGCAGGCTTAATGGCCACGCGATATTTTGGTTCAGGATATTTAATAGGTTCAAAAATATAGTCACATCCTTTTACATTAAGAGTATGGTTGGTTTTGGTCTCTTTAAGTTTTACCGTAGCACCAATATCCCCTGCAACCAGTTCGCTTACTTTCTGACGCGTGCTGCCGGCTACACAATAGAGCTGAGAAAGACGCTCTTTTGCTTCGCGGTTCACATTGATGAGATCCATCCCTTCGGTGATTTTTCCTGACATTACCTTAAAGTAACTGACCTCTCCAAGGTGTGGTTCAATGCTGGTTTTAAAGACAAATATGGATGCGGGGCCGTTAACATCAGGCGTAACTTCTGTTCCACTTGTAGTTAGAGCTTTAGGCATTTCGTCAACAAAAGGAACTATGTTTCCAAGAAATTCCATCAGCCTGCGAACACCCATGTCTTTTGCAGCAGAGACACAGAATATGGGGAATAAATCGCGGGCAATCATCCCTTTTTTCATTCCCTGACGCATTTCATCCTCATTAAGCGTTCCTTGCTCAAAGAAAAGCTCCATCAGGTTTTCATCGTTCTCGGCTGCTGCCTCAACCAATGCATTGTGAAGTTCTTCTGCTTTATCTTTTTCACTGTCTGGAATTTCAGATATCTCAGGTTTTCCACCATCTGGCCCCCATTTGTAATATTTCATTTTTAATACATCTACCATGGCATCATAGCCGGGGCCTATATTTACAGGGTATTGTACGATGATGGCCTTTTTTCCGAAAGATTCGTGAAGGCTTTCAACTGTTGATTCATAATTGGCTTTTTCATGATCCAGTTGATTGACAACAAAAATTACAGGTTTGTTGTAATTGTCAGTATATCGAAACAAGTTCTGGGTGCCAACTTCAACGCCCTGCGTGGCGTTGATAACCATTAAAGCCGTGTCGGTAACGTTTAGGGAAGTTATGGCTCCGTTTATAAAGTCATCTGAACCCGGACAGTCGATGATGTTCAGCTTTTTTTCAAGCCATTCAGTGAACAGAACGGACGAAAAAACCGAGTAGCCGTATTCATGCTCTACCCGGTTGTAATCCGAAACAGTATTCTTGCTATTTACATCGCCTCTCCGGCTTATGACCCCGCCCTCGTAAAGCATCGCTTCTGCAAGGGTGGTCTTACCCGAGCCGCTGCTTCCCAGCAGCGATATGTTTTTTATTTGATTGGTTTGATACACCTTCATGGTAAATGTATTTAAAAAGGTTAATAAATTATGAGTTCTAAAAAAGGAATAAATAAGGGTACGACTTCAAAATTAATAATATTTGGTTAAGATGCAAGGTTTCATCCCTTAAACTTGATTGGCAAAAATTGACTTTTTTTGGGTTTTTAAATTGAGGGAATTAATCAAAGAGAACTTGAATTTATGTAATGTTATTGTTAAATTACATATTGAATACAAATTAATCCCATAATCATGGAGCTATCCGGAAAAGTAGTGAGGTTAAAAATTATAGTAGGGGAGAGTGATCAGGTGTATCAGCGTCCCTTATATGAAGCCATAGTTTATGCTGCAAAGAAATATAAGTTGTCTGGAGCTACAGTTGTCAGAGGTATTCTAAACTATGGTTCCGGTAGTTTGGTACAAAGCATTAAAGTCTTTTCGCTGGCGACGGATGCTCCTGTGGTAATAGAAATGGTGGATCACCGGGAGAGATTAACTGATTTCGCCCAGATAGTCAGCCGCCTCATGGAAAAAGCAGATGCCGGAGGTATTATTACACTTGAAGATGTGGAAGTGTTGTATCATTGTTAATTCAGTTTATTATCTTTGCTGCAAAACAAGCAGATTTTGAAACCAGAATATTTCATAGCCGGCAAAATACAATCGGGAGGAGTTTCAGGAAGAAAACTGGCAGGACCTGTTCTCAAGGTGGCTGTTGGAGGCATCATTCTGGGTATGGTGGTGATGATACTATCAATCGCCATTGGAACTGGCTTTAAGAGGGAAATCAGAGAGAAAATTGTGGGTTTTGGCAGTCATATTCAGGTTGTGAACTACGATTTTAACTTAAGCTACGAAGCCAACCCCATCCGTTTGAACGAGGATCTGTTTACCGCCATTGGAGAGTTGGATGGAGTTAGAAATGTGCAGAGATTTGCGGTTAAACCCGGATTGCTTAAATCGGAAGAGGAGATGCAAGGGGTGGTGCTTAAAGGCATTGGTGACGATTATGATACTACTTTTCTTGAATCAATTTTGCAAGAGGGCAATTTGCCAGATTTTACCGGAGAATCGCCGGCAAATGAAATAATAATATCATCTACGCTTGCTAATATCTTGAACTTGCAATTGGGGCAAGATGTCTTTATGTATTTTTTTCAGGAACAAATTAGAGCGCGCCGATATACCATTGTGGGGATTTACGACAGTAATCTTCCTGATTTGGATAAGATGTTTGTGGTGGCCGACTTGAGGCATATTCAACGATTAAACAATTGGGATGCTGACCAGATAGCCGGTTATGAAGTCCTTTTGAACGATTTTGATAATTTGGATCAACTCTGGTATGAGATATACGATTTGACTGCTTCTTATATTTCTCCGGACGGAGCCATGTTAAGAGCTCAGTCCATTAGGCAAACTCAGCCGCAAATTTTTAGTTGGCTGGACCTTTTGGATATGAATATTGCGGTAATCATCGTTCTAATTCTTTTAGTGGCCGGATTTAATATGATTACGGGATTGCTAATCTTGATACTGGAAAGAACCAATATGATTGGCATTCTCAAAGCCATCGGGATGAGCGACTGGCCTCTGAGAAAGATTTTTCTTTCATTGGCTGTCCGTATTGCCATACGAGGATTGGTTTGGGGAAATCTGGTAGGGATTGGGTTGGCGATCATTCAAATGAGGTTTGGCATTGTAAGTCTGGATCCTGCCAGTTACTTCCTTGATACGGTGCCTATTCACATTAATTTGTCGCATATTCTCCTTTTAAATGCGGGTGCAATTATCGCCATTTTCTTAATGATGATTGGCCCATCATATGTAGCTACAAGCATTACTCCGGTTAAAGCCATTCATTTCGACTAAATCTTAAACGTTTTCGAACACTTGCTGTTCGAAAACGAACGGTTTTGTTTTCAGAAATAGTCAGGTGTTTTTATTACAAAAAAAAATGATTGATTTAAGTTTTAGATATTCAGTATGATGAGGGGTTTTGGTCGATTTTTATTCCCAAAAATCATTTATGGCATGCTTTTTATAATATAAGTAATAGGTTTAGGTTAGTAATAGGATAAAAAAATGTAAAGTCATTTCTTCAAACGTGAAGAAATGGCTTTTCATTTTTATTGTAGATTGGTTCTGATTTTGTTAATTTTGCCTTGTTATGAGGATGGTTTAAACAACCTTGCTGATAGCTTGTTCTGCTTTTATTACAAGGTGATTTTTATGCACGATTGGAGAGATATCATAAAACAAGCGCTGGCAAAGCCATTACCCGGAAAGGTGGCTCACGAATTAATGGCTCCTTCAGTTAGGTTTACCGGAACAAAAGAGCCTGACCGAAAAGTGGCACGGCTCAGCAGTGTTCTGATTCTTCTCTATCCGTCCTCAAAGGGGCTTGCCATTCCGTTTATTCAACGACCGGAGTATGCCGGTGTACACGGAGGCCAGATTAGTTTGCCCGGCGGGAAGTGTGAACCGGCTGATGCCTGTTATCACGACACCGCTCTTAGAGAAACCCATGAGGAGTTGGGTGTTGACCCCGATTATGTTACTTTACTGGGCGAATTATCGTCACTTTATATCCCGAACAGCAACTACATAGTTTATCCACATGTTGGATTCCTTGATGAGGAACCTCTATTTCAGCCCAATCAGTTTGAAGTGAAGGAGGTTTTTGCTGTTCCCTTAAATGTTTTTCTCGAACCAATTAATAATACATTAATTAAGAACATTAACGGGCACCGTTTGGAGGCGCCTTACTTTGATGTTGAGGGGCGCCAGATTTGGGGAGCAACAGCAATGATCATGAGTGAGTTTGCAGTTGCTTTAACAAATCATGCATCGGATTGGGTCAGCGAAGTACGTTCTTGTAATGCTCGTAGCGCTCAAGAATCTCCCTAACATAATGATATGGCTCTTCTCCCCGGCAATAACCAAATTGAACAACGGGATCGTTGTAGTATTTAGGATTAGATTTATTTAACACATAATAGTCCACATTGTCATACCAGATTATTGGAGATCTTCCAAACTTCTCAGCCAATCGCATGCCATCCAATACATGCCCGATGCCAACATTGTAAGATGCCAGAACAAACTTCAGGCGCTCTTCCGGATCCTCTATCCTCAATGACATTCTTTCGTCAAGCCATTGCAGTAGTTGCATCCCACCTCTGATGTTTTCGCGTGGTGAAGTTATGGCATGAACTCCAAACCGCTCTGCTGTTTGGGGCATCAATTGCATCAGCCCCATGGCACCTGCCCAGCTTTCAGCGTCAGGGATGAACCTTGATTCCTGGTAGATTATTGAAGCAATCAGACGCCAGTCCCAATCAAAGCGTTCACTTTCCGCACGAATAATCTCATCGTATACAGACACCTGTCCTCCTTTTATAGAATGAAATCCTGAGTTTACAATGTGTCCCGAACGGCGGTTCTCAAAATATTTTCTATGAATTCTTTGGTATCTGGCTGTTTTCTTGAACCCTACCATCCAGTTGTTAACAGCATTTAGCAATTCTGGTGAATTTCTGTTTACTGCCCATGCCTGTTTCTGAGGAAAACTGATGGCAGTTTCGATGTCAATGTTGGGGTAAAAATTAAGGTTTACCCTGGCCAGGTTTTCATCTGACACCGTGTATTCTATTTCACCTTCGGCCACCAGTTCAATTAATTGTTCCACCTCGTAATCGGGGATTTCTACAATATGAATGCTGTCGCCAATTTCGTTGGATAGGCTTCTCAAACGTTGCACAAATGCAGATCCTTTTTGAACATATATGGTTTTCCCGGCCAGATCCAACTGATTTCGGATTAATTCTTTGTGGATGCGTTCGCTTCTTCCGGGTCTTTCGGGGCTGTATGCCTGTTGAACCAATACCTGTCTGCTGTAGCTGTGAGGTTCTGTAAATGCTACTTTTTGTTCACCTTCGCGGGTAACGGCAAGATTACTTGCGATTAAGTCAAGTTCTCCATTTGCAAGTCTGTCAATGTTCTCCTGAAGATTATTGTTTACTGAAACTTCCAGACGAAGGTTCATAAAATTGGCAAACTCCTGCAATAGTTCAAACTGGTAACCCATTGGTTGACCCTTATAAACGAAATAGTTGGTGGAGTTGTAATTGGTTACTACACGGATTTGTCCGGATTCCCGTATTTGTTGTAAATCGGGAATGTTTTTTGCGGAAACGTAGCTGCTTTCCTTTTTGGGGCCGGAACTGCCGCATCCTGTTGTAATAATTGCAATAAGTAAAATCAGTAAAAGTTGCCTCATCTGTCGCTATTAAGTTCAACATGCGCCGGCTAACCTGATTTCTTTGTTCATTATACTTTGAAATCACAATGGAAAGCCATGAATTCTGCATAGAATGCCGAATTCCTAAAATGCTCTATCAAAAAGCAGGCCACAAAGTTACACAGAATTTTGAGATACCCCAAACACCAAAATCAGTCGTAGAAATTCCAGGAGAGACCAAACCTTATTGCACGGGGATTTGCAGGATAATTTAGAGTATGAAAATAATCATTATTCGGATAACCCTGATTGATGTGATCCATTTTTATAAATATCCGTGCACGCTTCAGCTGCATGTTCAGAAACAGATCTACATAGGGATAATCGCCGGTTTTGCGTTGTCGTTGAGCATGAAACTGTCCGGTTGCCGGCATGTATGCCGGAGAATACCAGCGGGTGTTGTATCTTAAATCAAACCCCAATTGAACGAACAGCACTTCGAATAAAGTGTTCTGATAATACAATGAACTGTATAGTGACCATTCAGGCAATGGCATTAATTCTGAGTTGCTGGTTAACTGGTAAAGGATGGTGTTGTGATTGTGGAAATTACCCAGGTTGAAATGCTTAAACAGTCGGAATTCAACCGCTCTCAGGAAAGATCCTGATTGGGTTGGCATGGCATTCTGATCCCAATAGAAGTAGTCGTTAATGAGCCTGGTTTCAGCCGAAAGTTCAAACTTCCTGGTGGGTATTTTAACCGCCCCGCGCAATCTCAGGGTTTTTACCTGGTCAAACCTTTCGTCCCATATGAAGTGGTTGGATGTATACCGGGATTCGAAAAATCCCGGAGAAACAAGATACAATCCACCATCGGCAAATATTCCCGCTGTGTCGTTGGCTAATCGGAACTGACTGTTGATGGCTCCCGTGATTTCAGTGTCGCCGGTGCGATAACCCTGAAAATACAATCTCATCCCGGCATTCCACCTAAAGGATTCACCCAGGTTTTTAAAAATCTGTCCACCAATCAGTGTGGTCGTTAATTGCTCTTCTTCCGACATGTATTCGGGTGAAGTGGTAAAAGTGCCTTCAACTTCCGGCAAGGCCGGGAAGGTGAATTGTTCAACTTCGTTGGTGATGAATGCTCTTAAGCCGAACTGAAGAAGCGGGTTTGCTTCTTCGTTAAACCTTAGTTGAAACGTGTTTTTTATTGATGTATAATAGAGGTAATCTCTTGTTTTTGTTGTGTCTATATAGATGTTGTCATAGAAAAACGGCTCATTAGGAGAGAAGGAGTTACGTAAATTTTCAATGCGATGTTGTCTCCTGTTCCTATCAAGATGAAAGGTATGAATGGCAGTTCCAACAGGCAGCTCAACACGTTCGCCTTCACGCCGGCTCACGGTTATATTACCAATGTTTAAAGCCTGATTGACAAAGATTTGATGATTGTCGATGCGATTGCTGGCATCATAGAATCTAACAGGAATATTCTCCTTCTCATCGTAATCATATCTTTGAGGGTTAAGAACAAAATCATCATCTTCAATTCCGGCATTTTCCAATTGGTCGGTTTTGTTGTACACGTATGATCCGTGAACTTCATACCTAGGTCCGTTATAACTTGAAAAAAAACGGAAATGGCGGTTTTCAACTTGTTGAGCTTCGTATCTTCCAATGGATGATATCAGCTGATAATCAAACCCAACATTCCATCTTTTATTGACATTTTGAGTAAAAAGCACCCCGACAACCTCTTCTGACCTTCGTTTAGGTGCGGCATACTGGTAATATAGATTGGTGTAGGGGGTTTTAGTGTTGTAGTAACGCCACTCCTCCGGCTCTTTAAAAAAAGAACGAAGATTATCGGCAAACATAAAGCGGGAATAGATTGGCATTTTTGAAACCATGGCAGGTTGCCAAGGTGCTCCTATATTTCCCAACTGCACACTAGCGATGGCTTCTCTGTTTGCCGGGTTGTGTATCTGAAAACCCTGTGAAAGTGTATCGATGGAAACGGTATCCCGGCGAGTGCCTAAATCCTTTAAAAACCAATTGGTTATTTTATGTTCTACAGGTTGCTGACGAGGCTCAGATACTTCTCCATGGTCATGACTGTGGTCATGGTCGTGATGATGGTCATCTGTATGACCTTCCTGTTGAGCAGGCGTTCTCCCGCCACCAGGAACTAATTCCCGGTCAGGCATAATTTGCGCATTGAGTGTAAACACACTCAAAAGAATATACGATATCAGAATCAGGAGACTTCTCATGCAGGGCAAATATATTGAAAAATCCACAACCATGGAGTATGAATGTGCAATTCGTTTAGGGTTGGTTTTGTTAATGGTTGTGATTACCTGCAAAAATAACGAATATCATTCGTTATTTATATAAGAAGTAAGGGTTTAATTTCCTGCTTAGTCAGAGTAATGGAATCACTATTCCACCTCCCACACATCACCCTCAACTGCCAAATCCCGAAAAGTTTTGATGTTAGACGATGATTGTACTCTTTCAATCTGGTGGATAACTTCCTGATCGTAAACCGGGGCTTTTACTTTTCTGATAACACCCAGGGCAACGGGAAATTCCGGGTACTCCATATTTGTCAGTTTCAGGTGAAGGAAGGAGTCCTGACATTCGGCATCGTGCACCAGTAAATGATCCTTTGTAATTCCGTTCTCTCCAATTTTTACCACCTTTAACTGCATGCCATCAAGAACAAGCCCTTTGTCGCTGTTTTTTCCAAATATCATGGGTTCACCATGTTTCAGAATAATGGTGCGGTCATGCTTTTCCTCCTTGTCGGTCAGTTCTTCGTGGGTTTTATCATTATAAATCACACAATTTTGCAGCACTTCAACAATGGATGTTCCGCTGTGCATGGCAGCCTCCTTAAATACCTCAGTGCATAAATTTAGTTTGCGGTCAATGGTGCGGGCAAAGAAATTCCCCCGCGCCCCAATGGCCAGTTCTCCGGGTCTGAAAGGATGCTCAATGGTTCCAAAAGGAGAGGTTTTTGAGATGAAACCCCGCTTGGAAGTAGGGGAAAACTGTCCTTTGGTCAGTCCATATATTTGGTTGTTGAACAGGATGATGTTTAAATCGATGTTTCGCCTGATGGTATGAATAAAATGATTCCCTCCAATGGCCAAAGCATCGCCGTCTCCGGTGATTTGCCAGACTTTCAGATTTGGGTTGGCAATTTTTACACCTGAAGCTATGGCTGAACCCCTTCCATGTATGGTATGAAACCCGAAGGTGTTCATATAGTATGTAAATCGCGACGAACACCCGATTCCTGAAACTACCACCACCTCTTCACGTTTTAGGTTTAGTTCGGCCATGGCTTTTTGCACACTGTTGAGTATGGCATGATCTCCGCAACCGGGACACCATCTTACGTTTTGACTGCTTTTATATTCCTCTTTTTGAATGATGGTATGTGGATTATTCATTTCAGTTCCTCCAGATTTTTTCTAAAGAACTCTTTGAGTTCTTTAATGGTGAATGGTAATCCCTGTACTTTATTATATTGAATGTAACGGTGTTGTGGGAAATGGTTCCGCAACCAGGCTGCAAACTGCCCTAAGTTTAATTCACATACAATAATGGTCTTGTATTTACTCAAAATTTCACCGGTGTTTTTTGGAAGCGGATTGATGTAATTAAATTGTGCGAATGCAATCTGATGTCCCTCGTTGGTTAACTCCTCAATGGCTGTATGTAAATGGCCATATGTGCTGCCCCAACCTACCACGAGAACTTCTGCCTCTGTTTTTCCCTCCACTGTAAGTGGAGGAATAAAATTTGCCACCCGTTTAAGTTTTTCCTCTCTTAAATGAACCATGATTTCATGGTTGGGTCCATCATGCGATACAGCTCCGGTTTCGGCATCTTTTTCCAGACTGCCGATGCGATGTTCAAAACCTTCCATTCCTGGGCAAACCCAATCGCGGTTTAATTTTTCGGAATTTCTGAGATAGGGTGAAAATTCACCGGGTTTTTGCCTGCTAACAGGAATCTCAATATTTGGAAAGTCTCCCTCTTCCGGAACCTTCCATTGTTGAGAACCGTTTGCCAGAAAGCTGTCGGTAAGCAGTATCACCGGGATCATATGTTCAAGAGCAATTTTAGAGGCGTAAAATGCATAATCGAAACAGTTTACCGGTGTGCTTGCAGCCATCACAACCAGAGGGCTCTCACCGTTTCTGCCATAAAGTGCCTGCATAAGATCCGACTGCTCTGTTTTGGTTGGCAACCCTGTTGATGGGCCACCTCGCTGAACATTGACCACCACCAATGGCACTTCTGCCATGACTGCCAATCCCAGAGCCTCACTTTTTAGAGATAATCCCGGCCCGGATGTATTGGTAATACCAAGTGCGCCAGCATATGAGGCTCCAATGGCCGATGCAATGGCAGCTATTTCATCTTCGGCCTGAAAAACCTTTACTCCTAAATCTTTTCTGCCGGCCAGTTCTTGCAATATTTCTGTTGCAGGTGTAATCGGATACGAGCCGAGGAACAATTGCAGGCCGCTTTTTTCGGCAGCCAAAAGAAATCCCCAGGCCACAGCCTTGTTACCGCTTAAATTTCTGTAAAGTCCCTTTTGAGGTTCTGTTGTAGTAATGTGAAAAGAGGGCGTACCTGCCTGTATGATATTACCATAATTAAATCCTGTTTCCAGAATTCTCAAATTCGCCTCCATAACCTCAGGTTTATGGCTGAACTTATGGCGTATATATTTTCTGGTATAGTCAATAGGTCGGTTGAACATCCAGTTGATCAGGCCAAGAGCAAACATGTTTTTGCTTCGCAGAATGCTTTTCCTGTCGAGTTTTAAATCTTTGGTGCATTCCTGGCTGAGAGAGGTGATGGGTGCCTTTACGATGTTAAACCCTTGAAGTTTGTCTTCAATAATTGGGTCGTCGGTCTCATAGCCTGCTTTTACAAGGTTCTTTTTGTCGAAGTTGTCAACATCCATGATGATGGTGCCGCCTGGACTCATGAAACTTACGTTGGATTTTAATGCTGCCGGGTTCATTGCAACTAACACATCTGTTAAATCAGCAGGTGTACATACACCCTTACCAAAATGTACCTGAAAACCGGAAACTCCGCTGATGGTTCCTTGTGGTGCACGTATATCAGCCGGGAAATCGGGAAAGGTGGATATGTCATTGCCAAAAGCGGCGGTAGTTAGTGAAAACAACGATCCGGTGAGTTGCATACCATCTCCGGAATCTCCGGAGAATCTGACGGCGATCCTGTTTGCATCAATTATTTTAGATCTTCTTTGCATCGTGACCCTGGTTTATGTATTTGTGTATTTGATGCCTGAATGTATTAAAACCAATTTACCGATTTATTTGTTATAATACAATGACGAGAGTGCTCTGGTGTCGTGCTTTTTCTATGATTTTTATCAACAGAAAATCCAGTTGGCAGGTTGCAGAGTATAATTAGTTATCTTTGTCTGGAAATTAAATAATCAAGTCATGGCATTAGTAAGAGAAGTCAGAGGATTTACACCCAAAATAGGTAAAGACGTTTTCCTGGCGGAAAACGCCACCATCATAGGAGACGTTGTCATTGGAGATGAGTGCAGCATCTGGTATAATGCTGTTTTACGAGGCGATGTTAACTCCATTAGAATCGGTAATCGGGTAAATATTCAGGATGGCACTGTATTGCATACTTTATATCAAAAATCGGTGGTTGAGATTGGTGATAATGTTTCAGTAGGACACAATGTGACCATTCACGGAGCAAAAATTGAGGACAATGTTCTTATAGGTATAGGGGCGACAATTCTGGATCATGCAGTGATTGGCTCAAATTCAATCATAGCTGCTAATTCTTTGGTGCTCACCGGAACCATTGTGGAACCTAACAGCGTTTATGCAGGCGTACCTGCTAAAAAAGTTAAAGAGATTGAACCTGGGCAATCCAAAGATATGATTCATAAAATTGCCAACAATTACCTGATGTATGCAGGATGGTATTCTGAGGATGGTGGAAACTGATTCTATTAGTACTCCAACCTTATTGCTGTTATCTCCCTGTCCATAAATATCGAGGCGGTTTGTGAAAATTTGTTGGGATGTTCAGTGGTGTAAAATAGGCAACGATTGTTCCTTGAAATTCTTGACTCCATTTCAGGATGGCGTGCAAAATAGTCTTTCAGACTTTCGGCAACAATTGGCCCCTGCGAAATAATTCTTACACCTGCGGGAACGTGTTTTTTAATAACTGGTTTGAGCAGAGGATAATGGGTGCATCCAAGTATTATGGTGTCCGTTTCAGGGGCTTTTTTAAACAGATTCTCAATATTCTTTTTTACAAAGAAGTGCGCTCCTTCCGACAGGTGCTCATTGTTTTCAACCAATGGAACCCACATTGGACATGCCTCCTGTTCTACCCTGATATGAGGAAACAATTTTTTTATTTCCAGTGGGTATGATTCTGAAAGCACGGTGCCAGTGGTACCTAAAACACCCACACATCCTGATTGTGTTAGTTCTCCGATTTTTTCCGCACTTGGACGGATAACTCCTAATACCCTTCTGGAAGCATCAATGTGAGGCAAATCAATTTGTTGAATGGTTCTTAGCGCTTTTGCCGATGCGGTATTGCAGGCGAGAATTACAAGTGGAGAACCCATTGCGAAAAGCGATTTTACAGCTTGCAAAGTATAACGATACACCACATCAAAAGATCGGCCTCCATAGGGCGATCTGGCATTGTCGCCCAAATAGGTAAAGTCATATTCAGGAAAAGAGGATAAAAGATCATTAAGGATGGTAAGTCCTCCATATCCCGAATCAAATACTGCAATAGGCCCCGGTTGATGCATGTTCTGGAAATATCTTTGATATAATGAAAAAGGAGGCTTCCCTTTAAACATTTATTGCAAACGAACTACGTTTGCAATAAATATTCAGGAAAAACCTCCTCTAAAATAAGTAAAAATATCTTACCTCGTTAATTAATTCCAAGTTTTGCTTTCACAAGCGGGGCACAGTCAACACTGTCGTCAGAGTGAAACAGCACCACCTGTGAGCTAACATCGAAAATGTAGATGAATCCATTCTCTTCTCCTACAGCATCAATGGCTCTTTGTAGTTTTTCCAGGATGGGCTGATATAATTCCTGCTCTTTTCTGGAAAGCGTTTGTTGTGCCATGGACTGGAAGTTCTGTAGTCGTTGTTCAATTTCCTGTATCTCTTTTTCCATGGTGGCTCTGATGAGTTCAGGCATGTTTTCGCGTTCGGCTAAATATTCACGGAATTTGCGTTCGTGCTCCTCGCTCATTACACGCATTCTGTTCTGAAGAGTTTGTGCCTCTTGTTGGAGTCGCCTGTCTGCTTCCTGCTTTTCAGGCATATGCATGATTAGTTCCTGCATATCGATGTGTCCAAACTTCAATTCCTGGGCTGAGGATATCAAAGGAGTAATCAACAACAGAGTGATTACAACAGAAAGTTTTAAAAGTTTCATATTACGATGCATTATTATTATTCAACATTAATTCTGAATTCCTAATTTTTGTTTTACAAGCGGGGTTACATCCACGCTGGTTGGCGACTCAAAAAGAGTTAAGCCTGAATTTATCTCGAAGATGTACAAAAAGCCATGTTCATTTCCTACCTCTTCTATGGCAGAGAATAGTTTATTGAGAACAGGTATTTGCAATTCTTCCTGTCTTCTTTGTAGGGTTTGCTGAGAATTGGTAAAAAACTCCTGAACCCTTTGTTGAAGCTGAGCATACTCTTCCTCCTTAGCTGTTCGTTGAGCTGGAGTGTAAGTGTCAAAATTGGTTTCATACTCAATTTCAATACGGTTGAGTTCTTCTCTCATGGATGTGAATTGTCTTTCCAGCACAGAGGTTTCATCTTCCATGGTTTTGCCTATTTGTTGGTATTCAGGCATTTGAAGAATAATGTCGGCAACGCTGACATGTCCGAATTTCGGGGATTGTGCCGAAACTCCAAAGGACATTAATAAGGCAATAATAATCAGCCCGCTGTTTCTAATTAATCTCATTGATATCTGGTTTATGTTTATCTTCTATGGCCAAGTCTTTGTAGCACCTGGTCGCTTCTGTCGTGTCTCGGATCAAGATATAATACTCCGTTGGCTTTATCAAATACTGCGGCCAGATCTTCTTCTCTTGCTATTTCACGTATGGCATTTGATACTTGCTCTTGAATCGGTTGTATCAATGTCTCCTGTCGTTTAGCCATTTCTCCTTCAGCCCCAAAATATTTATGCTGAAGCATTTTAGCTTCTCTTTCTTTTGCTATTATGGCCTCTTCTCTGCTTGTTCGCATTTCGGCAGATAAAAATACACTTTCTGTTTGATAGTTCTGATACATACGTGCAACTTCCTGATAAATTTCTTCTATCTCGGCCTGCCAGCGGGTAGACAATTGGTTTAATTGTTCCTGAGCTGCCTGAAAGGCCGGAATGTTTCGTAATACGTAGTCAGTATCAACAAAGGCATATCGTTGTGCATAGGTTGTGGTTTGCAAACCTATTATTGCCAGCAAAATTAAAATTGTCTTCTTCATATGACAAAAATTTTATCGTTCTTGGTTTAAAGCTAATGCAATTATTTACAGGTAATACAAAAACTAAACCATTTTTTAATATTAAAAATTCTGTCCCATTACGAAATGGAAGTTACTGCCGTTTGCATTGGGATTATATGGGTTTTGATCGAAACCATAACCCCAGTCAATTCCCAACAGACCGAACATTGGAAGGAAGATTCTCAGTCCAACACCTGCCGACCTGTATAGTTGAAACGGGTTGTAATCACTAAACTCTGCCCATGAGTTTCCGGCCTCAGCAAAAACTAATCCGTAAACCGTGGCCGATGGCTGAAGGGTTAAAGGATATCTCATTTCCAGAGTCATCTTGTTATATATGTTTGCGTTTGCCACTTGTCGGAAGCCAGAAGACTGTGTTTCATCGGGAATTATACTAAAAGCTGTTAAAGAGTTGTTTTCATATCCTCTCAAACCGACGTTTTCGCTGCCGTAGTAGCTGAAATTCATAGCCATACCGTCGCCACCCATAGTGTACTGCTCTAAAGGTGAGCGTCGATGTTTATTGTAATACCCGAGAAAACCAGCTTCTATACGCGGCATAATAACCAATTTGTTTGCATTATCCAGAGTTTTAAACATACTTCCTTTAAAACTCCACTTATGGTACTCAATGAAGCGATATAATTCTTGTTGATTGGTTACGGTTGAATAGTCTTTATCACTAAACCAGGAATACGGTGGGGTAAATTCAAGCCCTAAACTAAAGTCAGATCCCGATCTGGTATAAAGTGGGTTATCAATTGAGCGACGTGATAGGACTGTTCTAAATTTTATATTATTGGCACGACCGTTTGACATAAGAAAATGCCACCTTTTCATATCGTAATGCTGATAGCTTAATTCATTATATAATACAAAGTAGTCATCGGGCCAGGTGAGCCTTCTTCCTAATCCCACTGACATTCCAAAAGTTTTGAAATGTCGGGAGTCGTCTCCTCTTAAGGCAAAAGGATCCTGTCGCATTCCATACATATTGAACATACTGCCATACCTACTGCTTACACCTGTTTGTATTGATCTGTGTAAGGAAACACTCAGTGAGTTTGGCTTACTACCACCCAACCATGGTTCCATAAAACTGACGCTATATGCCTGGTAATATCGGCCGTTTGTTTGTGCTCTGAGTGATAAAGTTTGCCCATCACCTGTTGGAAGTGGTCGCCATGCTTCACCGTTAAAAAAGTTTCTTACCGAGAAGTTTGTGAATCGTAATCCCAATGAACCTACAAACATTCCTGCTCCCCAACCCCCGGAAAGCTCTATCTGGTCGTTTGCTTTTTCTTCCAGGTTATATTCCAGATCAACCGTTCCTTTATCGGGATCAGGCAATGGAACAGGTCGAATTTTTTCCGGGTCGAAATGGCCTAATTGGGCTAATTCCCGGACTGTACGTATCAGGAGCGCTTTGTTGAACAACTCACCTGGTTTGGTTCTTAATTCCCTGCGAACAACATGTTCGTGAGTTTTGGTGTTCCCCCGAATAATGACGTTGTTAATTGTTGCCTGATCTCCTTCAAAAATTCTCATCTCCAAATCAACGGTATCATTTTCAATGCGCACATCCACCGGGATGATTCGGCTGAAAAGGTATCCGTTATTCATATAGAGATTATGAACCGCATCGTCGTCTATAAATAGTCTTTCATCAAGTCTTGTCTGATTAAAAATATCCCCTTTTTGGATTCTTAATACATGGCCAAGATACTCACCTGGATAAATGGTATTACCGATCCAGGTTATATTTCCAAAGTAATATTGGTCACCTTCCTCAATTTTTATATTTATGTCAACTGTATTATCGTCAGCTCTTGTAACTGATTCTTCTATGATGTATGCATCGCGATAACCTCTTTCATTGTATTTTTCTATAATGGCGCGCAGGTCGTTTCTGTAGTTTTCTTCAACAAAACGTTTGGTCCTGAAAAAGTTACGAAGTCGACGTCGTTGATTGGTCTTCTTCATAATTCGGTTCAAACGGTTATCAGTAAACTCTTCGTTTCCTTCAAAAGTCAGACTGTTAACTTTTACTCTCTCTTTTTTATCTACGTGTACATCCAGTATAACATGGTTTACTCTGGCTGTATCGTCACGTTGCACAATCGAGACTTCCGTATTGTAGAATCCTCTTTCAACAAAATGACTCCTAATGAATCGCTGTGCTCTGTCAATAAGGTATGGAGTAACCTGGCTGCCTCGCATCATGGCGACTCTGTCGTTTACCGCGTCAATTTCTGAGCGGCGCAGTCCTGTATAGTTAATTTCAGATAATCGTGGTCGTTCCTGAAGGTAAATTTCCAGCCAAATTTGGCGACCTTCTATTTTGGCTGCAGAAATTTTTACATCGGAAAAAAGTCCGTAGTCCCAATACTTTTTGATGGCATTGGTAATATCATCTCCGGGAACTGTGATCTGTTGACCAACTCTTAATCCTGATAAATTCGCAAGAATTTGCGGATCATTGTTGAGATCACCGACAACTTCGATTCCGGCAATTGTGTAGCTTCTGGGAGTACCTGAATAAGATATTTCAGGGGTGGACGTTTGTCCGTTAAGCGTTAAAATTGAAATGATAAAAAGGAAAAGAATTGTACTGAAACGTTGCAACATCATTGTTTATTTAAGTATTAACTGATCACTTGTTTTTCCGAAACGTCTTTCTCTTTGTTGATAATTTAAAAGTGCTTCATGGAAATGTTCCTTGCGAAAATCAGGCCATAATACATCAGAAAAGTATAATTCTGAATAAGCAATCTGCCAAAGCAGGAAATTACTTATTCTTAATTCTCCGCTGGTTCTTATAAGAAGCTCAGGATCAGGCATGTTTTTCGTTTCCAAATATTGGCTAAACAAATGATCGTTTATTTCGTCTGAATTAATTTTATTGTTTTTAACATCTTCGGCCAACTGCTTAATGCCCTGAATTATTTCCCATCTGGAGCTGTAACTCAGCGCTAAAACCAAAGTCAACCCTGTATTGTTCGACGTTTTTTCGATGCAGGAATTGAGTTTGTCAATAACATTTCCGGGCAAACTTTTTTTACAGCCTATGGATTTTAATTTTACGTTGTTTTTCATCAGGGTTTTGGTTTCCGATGCAATGGTGGAAACCAAAAGTGACATCAGTGCATCAACTTCATTCTTCGGTCGGGTCCAATTCTCTGTTGAGAAAGCATAAAGAGTTAGAAATTCAATGCCCAGTTCTGCTGCGGCTTCTGTGACTTCCCGTACAGCTTTTACTCCATTTTGATGGCCAAAGACCCTCACGTTACCTCTTTTTTTTGCCCAACGCCCATTGCCGTCCATGATAATGGCTACATGGCGTGGTAATTTTTCCCGGTTCAATTGTTCTTTTAAAAGCATACTATCTTCTTCCTCTGTTGTGGAAACCATCATAACATTTTGCATCTCTGGTAAATATATTGAAGGTAGCATATACACCAACAATGGAATACCAGTCATTATTATGCGTCCAATTCGATCTTCCAAAGCCAAACGGGTCACCCGGGTTGACAGGAAAATCGGTTCCAACTACATCTAAATCATCGGTGAAAGTTTTACGGAAAGTCCATTCTGCTCCAAGTTTGAACCAATCGGTAACTTTCCATTTTACTCCTGCACCGAACGGCAAAGATAATACAAAAGTCGGTTTTTCAGAGTGATTATCATCTACTTCTTCATATCTTGTGTAAAAAGTAGATGCCACACCTAAAGCAACATAAGGAGTAAAGATGGTTTCAGGCCGGTGTGGATGGTCAAATGAGAAAAAATTAATTTCCAAAAGCGTAGATAAATCTATCACATTTCTTTTGAAAGAGTATGGGGCAGAATCATATTCGCGCAAATGTACGTCATTAAACTCGGGGTAAGAGCCGCTGAGACCGGCCAGTTGCAATCCGCCTCTGAATGCAATTCGGTCGTTAACATTATATCTTATAATACCTCCTATGGAAGGATGGATGTTGTAAAACATTCTGTCAGGATTCAGATCTCCGTTATACCAGGAAATTCCAAGAAACGGACCTCCTTCTATTTTTGTTTGTGCTTCTACCGGAGCTGATAAAAAACCAATGAATAGAAATGCCAAAAATAAGCCTGATTTCAGGTGTTTGTATAGACTGTTATACGATTCTGGTTTTTGCATTGATAGAGTTATGAAGATTACCTTGATTATTAAGTCCGTTTTTATAAATAATAAAAACGATAACAGGTTTGATTTATTGCTCTTATTGCCATTGGGGAAACATCTATAATGAAGTCAGTTTCTTTTATCGGCTCCCCACATTAGCTTGGAGCGCAACGTAGAGTAAAATGTATGTCCTTCGGGTTCAATTACTGAAACTGAAAAACCGGCTTTTCTTATGATCAATTCAGTCTCTTCATCTAAAATACAGCTTCTTGAGTCGAGTGATGCCAGGTAGGTGCCTCCGCGTCCTTCAACTTTTAATTTTAACTCTACATCATTTGGCACCACAAGTGGTCGCACCGTTAAATTATGAGGAGCAATTGGGGTTATCACGAAATCCTGAGACGAGGGATGCAATATAGGGCCACCAACGCTTAATGAATATGCAGTGGAGCCTGTGGGAGTGGCCACAATAAGGCCATCTGCCCAATAGGAGTTTAAAAATTCATCGTTTAAATAGGTATGGATGGTTATCATTGATGATCCATCTCTTTTTTGGATGGCTAATTCGTTTAAAGCACATCTGAATTCACCAAATTCAGGGATTTCTGTAACAAGTTTTAGCAAATCCAGTTGTTTTACCCTGAAGCGTTTGTTTAAAATATCATCTAGTGCTTTTGGCAACTCCTCCATCGAAATGTCTGCCAGAAACCCTAATCGGCCACTGTTAATCCCTGCCATAGGGATTTTTTTGTTGCGAATCATGGTCACAGCATCCAAAAAAGTGCCGTCTCCTCCAATGCTGAACATTAGATCTGATTCCGGCAGATCATGATGATTGTTGAACAGTTTGTCGGTTTTAGGATGAATGCCGGCTGTTTGGGTCAGGAAATTGTAGAATGGAGCGTATATACAGAAGTCAATTTTTTGTTCAGCCAAGTGATTGAACAGACTGGTGCATCGTTCATAAAACAATTTTCCAAATTGTTTGCCATAAATAGCTATTTTCATTTTTTTCAGGTTTGCTTACATGGATAGGTTAAAATGTACAAAAATCCCATGTTCGCCAAAATTATTAAAAGAATAATTCAGACTCAAAATTTTATCATAAAAAGTTACCATATCAAACCCAAATCCATAACCCATTAGTAAACTGTTTGCCATTTGATTATAGCTTATGGCTCTATCATTAAGAACGTAACCTGCATCAAAGTGAAGTCTGAAGTATAATGCATAGTGAACTCTCGAAAACTGAGAAACAGGTATCCAGTTGATGTTTCTCTCTGTTCTGGGAATGATCTCATACAATAATCTGTTTTGAACATAACCATAAGATGCTCCATCTATTACCCGGTATTCAAAACCATTCAGATACTCTCTGTAACCAAGACCTGTTCTGAAAACATAAGGAACCTGATCTTTATCGATGGCAGACAAATGTGTTTTACTTCCGGCAAATATTCGATTGGTCAACGGGTATTGGAATGATGCTGTGGCGGTTGTCTGAAAAAAACCTTCATAGCCATTGTCGACGCTGAATCCCCGTCTGGCAAACGAGAATTGATATTTATTTCCCCGTAACGGATAGATTTTTGAATCTCTCCTGTCGTACTTATATTTATATTCGGCATCGATGGATTGATTGTTGTTGGAGTTTGATGGCAAAAAATCGGGATTAATTTTTCGCAAAGTATCTGCAGCATTTAAATTTTCATAGGTGACGGTGATTTGGTGGTGATGGTCAAGTTGATGTCTGTAGAAGTAATTGAACTCAAATGTTGATTGTCTTAAAAGTCTGGACCCTGAGGTTTTTATAAATACTTGCTTGTCGTACATGGTGTTATAGGCCGTTTGGTCATACGAGAGCCATCCTGCGCTAAAGCCCCAACCGGATTGCTGGTTAAATCCGGGTTTTTTAAACTCAAAAAGTACCTGGGAGCGATATCCGGTTACCATTCTCAGTTTAAGAGTCTCGTTTCTCCCTCTGAAATTGTCGTGTTTGAGGTAAACGCCATAATTGAAATGGGAGCCATCGTTTATTCGAAGAAAATCACTGAAGTTGCGTCCTTCCTGTTCAAATACCGGGAAAGCCCATATGTACCATCTCTCTTCAACATCAATATGAAAGCTTACGGTTCTTCTGTCGGGGTAAATCACATCTATCTCAACAAAGTTAAAAAGGGATGTATTCAGCAGGTTTTGTTCTGCGCGCCTGGCAAGAGCAAGAATATCTTTTTCTTTGATGAGGTTGCCGGTTTCAAACGGCAACTCAGTTAAAATGGTTATTTCACGGGTGCTGTGATTTCCGGAAATGTAAATGCTGCTTACCTGGCGGTATTCATCATATGAAGATTGAACCTCAATTCCGGCTGATGCCGGTATTGAGTAAAGGAAAATAGCTATGATTAGCCCAAAATATATATCTGCACATTTCCATCCCATCCCACCAAGAATATCAAAACCTGACCTATACGCTCAAATAACGAATCAACGATTCGTAATTTCGTTTGGCTGTTTCATCCATATGACTTTCGGAGCCATATTCGGCTCTTATTTTATAACCGTATCTTTCAAAACCATTAATTACAGGTTGTAAATCGGTTCGATTTAGTTTTATGGTAATGAACAACTGACCGGATAGCGGCTCTTGTGTTACATATAAACTTAGTATTTTGCTGTCAGAGTCTTCTACTATTCTGGCCAGTTCGGAGAGAGCATAGTCGCGCGGTGCAATCTCAATTTGTATGATTCCGCCGGGGGTGTGCGCTGCTATTAATTCACTAAACTGTTGCATTAAATCGTATTGCGTAATCACACCGGTATATTCCTGTTCAATGGTTAAAACAGGAACAATGCTCAGTTTCAATCTGGAGGCTATCTCAATCACATCATATATGTGTTGATGAGCGAAGATGTAAGGTTTCATCAATGATAACCGGTGATTTCCCAGCGGTTCTCCGGCAGTGTTCAGTTCATAAATGTCGGTGTCTGAAACTAGCCCCAGGAACACTTTGTTATTAACAATGGGTAGATGAGAAACCTTAAAGGCTTCCATCCAGTTAAGTGCATCCAAACCTGTGTCAGAGGTTTTTAATGCAGGGATTATGTCAGATATGAGATCTTTTGCCAGCATAAAAATCAGTAATAACGAAATACTTTATAACTTTGTGCTCTGCAAGCTTATATTTAAAGTTAAACCTTTTTATGCAGAAAATAGTTCTGTTGTTAAATAAAAAAGATAAATAACTTTTGGCTTCAATTTAAACAAAAGTTGCTACAAATTAAATACCGAAAATGACTAAACTTAGTGTAAACATAAATAAAATAGCTACATTACGCAATTCACGCGGAGGATTTATTCCTGATGTTGTTAAAGCAGCAGTGGATGTGCAGTTGTTTGGAGCCGATGGCGTTACTGTTCATCCGCGCCCGGATGAACGTCACATTACCAGGAAGGATGTCCACAATATCCGGCCTGTGATTAAAACGGAGTTTAATATTGAAGGATATCCCTCCCGGGAGTTTATAGATCTTGTTAAGAGCGTTAAACCGCACCAGGTTACCCTGGTGCCCGATCCTCCGGAAGCCATCACGTCAAGTTCAGGTTGGGACACCATCGCTCATTTCTCGTTTCTGCAGGAAGTTATTTCCGAATTTAAGGAAAGTGGCATCAGAACTTCTATCTTTATTGATCCGGTAGAAGAGATGATTGCCAAAGCTGTTGAAACTGATACCGACAGGGTTGAGCTTTATACCGAACCTTATGCAACAGGTTATGCCAAAGATCGGGAAAAAGCTGTAGCGCCTTTTGTAGTAGCGGCGAACCTGGCTAATAAACTTGGAATGAAAGTAAATGCCGGTCATGATCTCAACCTCGAAAACCTTAAATATTTCAATGAATGCATCCCCTTTTTAAAAGAGGTTTCAATTGGCCATGCGCTTATTGCCGATGCCTTGTACATGGGGCTTGAGAGAACCATTGCAAGTTATAAGGCGCTTTTGAAAAAGAACTAACATGGAGCTGTTTGCAAGAGAATTGGGTGCCAAGGGGCCGGTTATGGTGATTGTGCATGGACTTTATGGAGAGTCAGATAATTGGTTGACAGTGGCACGGCAGTTTGAAAATGATTACCGGATCATTATTCCTGATCAGCGTAATCATGGTCAAAGTCCACATAATAAAATCCATACCTATGAAGCAATGGCCAATGACTTGCTGGAACTTATCCGCAGCAAAACCAATGAAAAGGTGATTCTGGTTGGTCACTCCATGGGCGGGAAAACAGTTATGCGATTGGCTCTAAAAAATCCTGAAATAGTTAGCAAACTGGTGGTGTTGGACATAGCTCCCAAGGATTACGGAACCTTTTCAAATTTTGCGCAAACTACTACCAATCACCTCAAAATTTTGGATTCACTTATTCAGATATCCATCGACAAAATGTCGAATAGGGGAGAGATGGATCGGGCGTTGTCAAATGATTTGCCTTCAAAAAAACTGAGACAGTTTTTGCTTAAGAATGTGAAACGCAATAAAACAGGAGGATATTCGTGGCAATTGAACTTGCCTGTGTTAAAAGAAGAGATGCCTGAAATAATGGATGGCTTTTCAAACATTCAGTCCGTCAATTCAGGGGGTAGTTTCCCGGTTTTTTTAATCAGGGGTGAGCAATCTCCTTATGTGGCAGATGAGGATACCCTGGTTTTTAATCGGTTTTTCCCGGGAACCCAAATGGTTACCATCCCTGATGCCGGACATTGGTTGCATGCCGATCAACCTGAACTTTTCATGAAAACGCTTCGCTACCTCATTGAGGATTAATGAAGGAATTGCAGATTCTGATTTTGTGTTTTGGTAACAAAACACTATTTTTACTGATTCTAAATAAGCGGCTCTGTGAACTGCTTAGTTTTTGTGGAGTGATAAAAGTAACAGATTGAATTTAGTTTGAAGATTTTTTTTAGATTATAGATCATTATCCCGAGACATTCGGGATTAGACTGATAGAATATTTAAAATGATTGTTATAGACAATTGGCATGCTATCTTGTCTTGTTTATCGGTCTAAAATCTTATCCCACAATACGGGGATAAATTTAGACAGGCTCTAAAAAATCAATAGTTTATTAATTTCTTCTATTTAACTAATTGTCAAACGTTTATGAAATCGCTATAGTATTGCTCAATCAGTTGATAATAAGAAACATACTTGTATCTAATATCTAATAATCTAACGATCTATTGCTATGAGGATTCATGCAAAAATGAAGATGGCTGATCTGGTGCAATTCAATTTTGAAATACTTGCCGTTATTCAGCGACTTCAAATCCCTTTTGGTTTTAAGGACAAATCCATTGAAACAGTATGCAGGGAGAGTAATATAAATGTTGATTTTTTTCTGCAACTGGCACAATGGTTTAACGAGAGGGAAAACTTTCCTCAGCAACAACTGATTGATCATCCTCCTCATTGGTTGGTAACCTATTTGCATAATACTCATCAGTGCTATATCAATTACCAGATTCCGAGAATTGAAAAGGAGATAGAGCAGTTGGAGTCTATGACCGAAATACCCGACCAAACGGCTGCGTTAATGATTCGGTTCTTCAAAGAATACATCAAGGAGTTTTCCGAACACCTTGACGATGAAGAGCAGGTCACTTTTCCTTACGTTCTTGATCTGGAAAAAGCCATAAATGGGGAAATGACTTCGGAGCAGTTTCGCAACAAATATTCAGAGTACTCAATTGACAAATATCTTGATCATCACAGCGATTTGGAGGAGAAGATTTTTGATATGCAGAGTATTTTATTAAAGTATATGTCGCCTCCATCCGATAATTGCCATTTTACAAACCTACTTCTTGAGTTTTATCGATTAGGCAAGGATTTGAAAGATCATACCATATTAGAGGAGAATGTGTTAATTCCCAAAGTTCGTCAAATGGAGGCTGAATTAAAACAACGACCATCGTTTTTTTAATGATCGACTATTATTAAATCAATCAATAGGTAATGGTAAAAATATTAATAGTTGAACAATCATACCTTGTAAGAAAAGGAATCATCCATATACTAAAACAGTTTCCTGAAATTGCTAAGATAGAGATTCTGGGCTCACATCTTGGGGTTGAAGAGGTGCTGGAACATTTCATGCCGGATATATTAATCATTAACACTTCTCTTGCATCGCTGATTGCAGATGAAAAGGTAAAAGGATTGTTGGGTGATTCATCCCGCGTGATATATGTTATTGGAACGGCTTTGCCATATGAATCTCCAGAAAATCAGTTTTCTGTTTTTGATTCAAAAATTTCTATCACACGAAAGCTTGCCCCATATATAAAGGGTGCAGGAAAAGTAAAAGAACCTGAAGAATCAGAAGAACTGACACCACGAGAAAAGCTGATTCTGAAAAATGTGGCTCTCGGGCGCACCAATAAAGAGATTGCCACACAACTCCATATCAGTACACATACGGTTATCTCTCATCGAAAAAACATTACCCGGAAATTGGACATCAAGAGTGTGTCTGGTCTTACTGTTTATGCCATTATAAACGGGTTGATAAAAATGGAAGATATTTCATAAATTGTATGGCTGCTTTTTGTATCATTGCAATTTAAGAATTATAGAACCATGGCAACAAGCGGACAACCCGATGCGGTTTTAAATGCGCCTCATATGGAGCGCATTATAGCTGCAGTAATAGACATCGTAATAGTAACAGGACTGTTTTTCTTTCCCCGTGTTGGTTGGATGATCGGAATTATTTATCATCTGACCAAGGATTCACTGCCTTTTTTAAAAGGTCAGAGTTTCGGGAAGCATTTAATGCGCATAAAGGTCATTACGCGTCCTGACAACAGGAGTCTGGTTCGTCATCCCGAAAAGTCTGTCATCCGAGGACTGGTTCTTCTTATTCCGGGATTAAATCTGGTTGATATCTGGTATTTTTTTACCAAGGGCAGCAGGTTGGCCGATTATTGGGCTCAAACTTCAGTCATTTATACCTCAGATGAGAATCCCGAGAGTGAAGATTCTTCCTTGTAAGGCAGTTGCACATAAAATACTGAACCTTTATTAATCTCTGTTTCGAACCAGATGTGGCCACCTGCATTTTCAATGATTCTGCGTGCTATGGCTAAACCAAGACCCATCCCTCCGGTTTTTGTAGTGAAACTTGGGACAAAGAGTTTGTCTGTGATTTCATCCGGAATCCCTTTCCCATTATCCTTAATGGCAACTCTCACGCCATGACCTTCATTGGTTACAATGATTTCAATTTTACCCAGTTTGCTTGAAGGGATGGCCTGTATTGCATTTTTGATGAGGTTGTTAAACACCCCCAAAAGTTGCTCTCCATCGGCTTTTACATATACCGGGTCGCCTGCCAGATTGATAAATTCGATGGGGATTTTTGTGGAGTTGGCAAACAGGGTTCTGCTGTTTTCAATCTTTTCAATCAGGTTTACAATCTCAGTTTTTGCCGAGGGCATTTGAGCAAATTTTGAAAACTCCGACGCAATGGATGAGAGATTATTGATCTGCTCGATTAGCGTTTGAGTAACTTTTTTCATGTAGCTATCAAAATCCTCAACTTGATCGTTCCAGGCTCGTTGAAGATACTGAATGCTTAATTTCATTGGAGTCAGAGGATTTTTGATTTCATGAGCTATCTGTTTGGCCATCTCTCTCCAGGCCAAATCGCGTTCCGATTTGGCCAGCTTTTCCGCACTAATGGCCAGTTCGTCAACCATGCGATTATACTCTTTCACCAGACTTCCGATTTCATCTTCACCCTTATAATCAATTTTTTCGTTCAGGTGATCTAGTTTTAAGCTGGATATCCTTTCCTGCAACAACAACAAAGGCCTGGTGATTTGTCGGGCCAGGAATACTGCAAATCCAACTACCAAAAATGAGAAAACTAGGTAGAAGTTAATCACGGTAACAATAACTGAAGAAATTTCGTCGCGTAATTCATTGTTGCCCACAAAATAAGGTAGGTTTACGAATCCTGCAAGTCTGTTGTCAGCAGTTATCACCGGCACATAAAACGAGATGTAATTGAGGTTGCCAATACGTTCTTCGGCCAAATACCTTACGGCATCAGTATATGCCAGGTTGAAATATGCGTTTGGATTCATCTGGTGACCTGCCAACCCATTGTGGAACAATTCCGGTCTGGATGTTCCTGTCAATTTACCATCAACTCCGTATAAATTGATGTCTGCATGAAATACGTTGGATATCATTTGGAGTTGATAATTAAGATACTCACCGGGATTTGTGGTTTCGGGGCCTTCCAAACCAACTTTGTATTCCAGTTCCAGCAGGATGGATTGTATTTTGCTCTCTAAAAGTTCGAGATGTTTTCTCTCGAACTGCTGAACGGTGTAGTACACCGTTCCAATGGCAACGATTACAAGCATCAACAATAAAAGCATCACAAATGCTACCTGTATTCTTTTCTGAATGGATATTCTGAATGAGAATCCGGCGGAGCGCCATTGCATGATTAATATAATGAGTGCACCTGTGAGAAAGAAGAAGATAAAGAATATGGAGAAGGCCATGAATACATCCCAAATGGGGAAATCCTGACGACTTAACATAACGGCCATTTGGTCGGAATGCTGATAAAGCAAATGAGAGTGGTCGCTCTCCTTCATAAATACCTTTGTTCCTGTAGCAAGTGGTAGCCAGGATAATTCATTTTTAAACAAGTAGTCTCCGGAACGTCTTACCAGCCTGCCGTTGAGATATTTTGCATAACTGTAGTCCCTGAAAATTCTTAATCTTCCGTATTCGCGTTCGCTTATCAGTAGTTCGGGGTATCCCAACCCTTCAAAATTGGCTTTGGAATGAAGTTCTATAAATAGTGATATTTCCCGATTCGGATCGTTTGGAAAAAAACGGAAAACACCAAAATAGGAAACTCGTCCATTCACGTTATCAAGATAATGAAAATGGTTGCTTCCTGGAATGGTGTATGCATACTGATCCAGCATGTGGAAGAAATATTGGTAGCAGTTATAAATTTCGCCTGTCTCTTCAATATATAAATCTCCCTGCGGCCAGCATGGAATGATTTGCATGTCATAGCGATTCCAGAATCCGTAAAAGTAGAACTTCACAAGATGATTCCGTATAGCCTCCGGATCAGGTTCGGGTTGATCAAGTATTCGTGAGAGGGTGGCATCAGAGGAGATTTGTTTTTCAATTTCAGAAAGATACATTTCGGCCACCGGGTCTTCATCACGCATTAGTTGAAAGGCTAGGTTTTCAATGAGTAGTTCCCTGCCTGATTCCTCTTTGCGAATGGATAAATCCATAAGAACTACCCCGGCATAAATGGCAAACAATCCTGCAAACCATAAAAAGGTTGAATATGAATGTGTAAGGTGAGGCCGGCGTTTTGAAAAAATCAGCAGACTGCTGCAAGCGAAAAACAGAAGAAATGCCCAGTCACTGGCACCAATTCCAATGCCTCTAAAAATCAAGCAGAGCAGGAAAAACGTAATAAAGAAACCGGTGAATATTTGCCAGCGCGTGAGATGCAACAGAAACATCACTACGATGCGCTCTAAAACCATAAGAAAAGAGAGCAACAGTAGCGCCACAATGAGCATTTTGGTAAATGCAACCAGATCGAAATCAATAACCTTAGTAATAATTAGAGATCCTGCAGAATGTTTAGCAAGCAAATAAAACAACTGGTTGATATATATAATGAATAGGGCGCTTATTGCCAGGAATAACCCCAATGCGACATAGGTTTTTAAGTGTCTTCTTTTTCCGTATCCAATATTATCCGGTAGCCTGAAAAACTTAAAAAACCAGAACGAAACCGAGAATATCAGAATGGAATATAATAAAAAATGACCCAGTGACGGAAGAAACTCCGACATGGCAAAATACCTGGGCGAAAAAAGTGCAGAATTGTCCGGTATGATGGCATTCTTTTGCCATATAACGAGATAGTATACCAGTGCAAATAGTCCTGAAGCCAGAAAAAATAATCTGTTTGTCGCACCAGTGTTTGAAAACCGGAACTGGATTCTGTGTACTAAAAGCCAAAGAAACAGAATAGAAATTAAAAATGAGATTCTGCTCATTTGCATAATGGCAGATTGATCCTTTTCGGCACCATTGGGGATGAGGCTGAACAGAAACTCCCCGTTTGAATCATGAATGCCAACATGAGTAGATGATTGTTCACGTGAGATGAGAACAGTAGGTTCGAGGTCAAATTTTGTTGAAAATCCATTTCTCAAAAACTGGTTTTCGTAAGGATATTCCTGTTTAAAGAGGGTAAAGCCAACGGCGAGTATAGAACCGTGTTGACGATACGATGTTAAATACCAGCCATTATCTAATCTTACCAATGGATTCCTGAAATACTGAGGGTTTATACCTTCAACAGGAAGTATGTGGTTGTTCCAGGCAACCAACTCATGGCCCTGAAAAATCAGGTAATCAAAATCTCTTTTTTGAAGAGAATCAAGTCCCCGCCATAACTCTTCGTGCGTGGTATAGGATTCAATTGGTATCTGATCCAACTGATCAGACATTTTTTGGCGGATAGAATTCACTGTTTTTTCTATCCGCTGAGAAGCGAATGGTCTTTCAGGCCGCAGTTCAGACAGATACCTTAATCCTTCTCCCAAAATTAGAAAGAATAGAAATAGCAATATTTGAGGAAGGAATTTTGGGTAATTCTTGTACATGCCTGTTTTTTGTCTCTCTATTTACAATTATTGTGCAAAATAGTGAATATATATCTTAAAAAAACACTCAATCATCATTAATCGTGATGATAGGGCTCGTTGTTGAGTATTGTTAGTGAGCGATAAAGCTGCTCTGCAAAAAAAAGACGAACCATTTGGTGGGAAAAGGTCATTTGCGACAAACTGATTTTGAAATCAGCTCTTTTATACACTTCTGGTGAGAATCCATATGCGCCGCCAATAACAAACCATAGGTTTTTAATTCCTGAAGCCATTTGTTTCTCCATCCATTGTGCAAATTGCCGGGATGTGAATTCACGTCCTTTCTCATCCAATAAAACAAGAACATCGCCCGGTAAAATGTTCTTAAGAATCAACTCTCCTTCTTTCTCTTTCAGAAGATTCTCTGATAAATTTTTAGCCTTTTTTATGTCGGGAATAACAATGTCCTGAAAGGGGATGTACCTTGAGATTCTTTTATAGTAATCGGAAATACCGGTGTTCAACCAGGGGTCGGAGGTGCGTCCAACCATAACCAAATTTGTTTTCATTACGTATAACGATTTAATGTGCCAAAAAACGAATTTTGAACACGGTTTCCAAATATATGGTTTGGTTTTTGTAGATTTGAGTGGCGGAATTGGTTCGTGAGCTTATTGTAGACATTGATAGTTAGATAGATGTATTCTGATCGCCACTTGTTTGAAGATGGGTGTTTTGCTTTTTTGAAAGCAAAACCAAATGATGCAATAGTGACAGAAGGATGAATTCTATATTCGAATAAATCATGAACTTAACTCCTAAAAAATACTCATTATGAAACTTAAAAAATTGATTCTTTTTACTTTTCTGTTTTGCTCAGTCTCAGTTTTGATACATGGACAAACAGAGGGCAAATTGCAGGATGAAATAGTTGTGGCCACCAGAAATGGTGATTCTGGTCAACTTTCACAATACTTCAACGACAGGATTGAACTGGTATTGCCGGGTCAGTCCGGCGTTTATAGTCGTGAGCAGGCTCGTTTTTTAGTTAAAGATTTTTTTGACTCGCATCCTCCCGTATCCTTTCAGGTGATACACCAAGGAGTTAGAGAGAATGCAACATTCGCCATTGGCAGATATCATTTTAACACTGGGCAATTCAGAATATTGTTTCTGACCAAAAGAGCAGGCGATAAAACATTAATTCACCAAATTAGAGTAGAGCGGCAGGATGACTAACGATTGGTTAAAAAATTTCATAAAATCAGCACTACAAGAGGATATCGGAGATGGAGACCACTCTTCATTGGCCTGTATTCCACAAAATGCAAAAGGTAAAGCAGTCCTTTTAGCTAAAGAGGCAGGCATCATCGCGGGTGTTGAAATTGCGGAGACCATCTTTAAATATGTAGAACCGGCTTCGAAAATCGATGTTTTCATTAAGGATGGTACAGTTGTGCGCCCGGGGGACAAGGTGTTTGAGGTTGAAGCAAGCGTTCATACGCTGCTTAAGGCAGAAAGGTTGGTTCTTAACATCATGCAACGATTGAGCGGTGTTGCAACAAAAACCAATCAATATGTAAGGCGTTTGAAGGGTCTTAATACAAAAGTTTTGGATACCCGCAAAACCACACCGGGCATGAGACTGCTTGAAAAGCAGGCCGTTTTGATAGGAGGTGGAACCAATCATCGCATCGGGTTGTATGATATGATCATGCTCAAGGATAATCATATTGATTTTGCTGGTGGTATTGAAAATGCCATTACCCGAACAAAATCCTACTTAAAAGAACACAACAAAGAGCTTAAAATTGAAGTTGAAGTAAGAAATTTCGATGAGCTGAAAGAGGTTTTAAGGGTAGGAGGTGTTGATCGAATCATGCTGGATAATTTTACTGTAGAAGATACAAAGGAAGCTGTTGCCATCATTGATGGGGCTTATGAAATTGAATCTTCCGGAAACATAACACTTGACACCATACGGGATTATGCTGAAACAGGAGTGGACTTTGTCTCTGTTGGAGCGTTGACGCACCAAATCAGTAGTCTCGATTTAAGTTTAAAAGCCACGTAGTGGCTTTTAAATATTTATCTCATCTGTAGTTCCCTCCTCAGTTTCTGTTTTGGTTTCCTGCGGGAGTGCATCTATGTTTTTTAGCTTACTCATCATCACATTGGTGCGGGTGGTAACCAGTGTCTCTATTTCATCATTGGCCTGACGAATACGATCCTGGGCCTTTTTCAGAACCTTCCCAAACTCTCCGAACTGCTTCTTCACCGATGCCAGTACTTCCCACACTTCACTGCTTCGTTTTTGAATGGCAAGGGTTTTAAATCCCATTTGCAGACTGTTGAGCATGGCTGCCAGGGTGGTGGGGCCGGTTATGATGACTTTGTACTCGCTTTGCAATTGAGTTATGAGCGCAGGTTGTCGCACTATTTCTGCATACAATCCCTCCACAGGTAAAAACATAATTGCAAAATCGGTGGTGTAAGGCGGGTGAATGTATTTATCACGTATATCCTTTGCACTCTTCTTAATAGCCGCAACCAGGTTGCGGGTTTCAGCCTCAATGATGTTTTTATCTGCCTGTTCATAGGCTTCGTAAAGTCGCAGGTAATCTTCCTGCGGGAACTTGGCATCTATGGGTAAATAAACCGGCGTGCCGGAATGATCCTTGCCCGGAAGTTTTATGGCATACTCCACATGGTCGGCCGAGTTGGGCACGATTCTTACATTGGATTCGTATTGTTCCGGAGCCATAATTTGTTCCAGAATGTTTCCCAATTGTATTTCACCCAGAACACCTCGTGTTTTTACATTGGTCAGTACTTTTTTCAAGTCGCCAACTCCACTGGCCAGGGTTTGCATCTCTCCCAATCCTTTTTGCACAGCTTCCAGACGTTCACTCACCTGCTTGAACGACTGAGACAGTCTTTCTTCAAGGGTTTTATGCAGCTTTTCGTCAACAGTGATGCGCATCTCCTCCAGTTTCTTCTCTGTGGATTGAACCAGTGCGTCCTGTCTTTTAGTCATCTCCTCAAATTTTTGTTTTTGAAGAGTGTTAAATTCATTAACGCTGGCAGTAAATGATTCCCGAAAAACATTGAATCCTCTTGTCATCTCCTCTCTTGCCAGCCAGGCTGATTTGTCGTTACTCTCCTGCATTTTTGAAAGACGCTGCTCCAGCCTCAGCGAGAGCCTTTCCAGATTGTTGGCCAGTTCTTCCCGGTTCTGTAAAAGAGAGGTGGCCAACTCCGATCGGCTCTCATTTTGTAGTTTTTTAAGCAGATCCTGAAACGGGTCAAGAACAGCATCGGTTTTATTTGGCTTGCGGATGAGAATGATGATTTGAAAAATGATCAGGATGAAAAGTAGAATGATGATCAGAGTGATTTCCATGAACAATTGCATTTATTTTTTTACGTTGGTGATTATTTCAGAGTTTTCCCCTTTTTTCAGTAGGTCTGCGGGGATGGCTACTACAAAAACAGTTCCATGATTTGGTTTACTATCTACTTCTATCGTGCCCTTATTAATGGTCACAAAATCATGAACAAGAATCAAACCCAATCCCTGACCTTTTTCGTTCATTGTACCCCATGAACTTTTTATGCTGTCTGGTTTAAATAATGAGTCAATCTGACTTTTGGTCATCCCAATGCCACTATCCTTTACTTCCAGCCATAGCTTTCCTGAGTGATGATTAAGACTGATGTTGATGGTGCCCCCTTTTTCGGTAAATTTAATTGCGTTGTTCAACAGGTTCCTGATTATTGTAGCCCAACAATTGGTGTCGGTTTCTGCAATTATTTCAAAGTAGGGGCTTGAGTAAGTAATCTCTATATCTTTCTCTATGGCTGTTGGTTTATACAACTGGATGATATGTGTAACAAGGTCGGTCATGTTTAATGGCTTCTTTACTGGCAGATATATATTTTGTTGACTAATACTCCAGTGAAGCAGATTATTAAGAAGAAATGTAACTTGTTTTGAAGCGTCTGACATGGAGAAGGCTATTTCTTTAGCATCTTTCATGTTGTTATTGTTTAATGCCTCAAGCAAATATCGGGAGAGAGAAGTGATGGCACCTACAGGTCCTCTCAAATCATGTGCAAGAATAGAAAAAAGTTTGTCTTTGGATTGGTTTGAAATTTCCAACTCCCGTTTGTTTATGATCAGTTCATCGGCCTTCTGGCGCAGTTCCAGATTAAGCAAGTTTTTCTGACGATTTTGTCGCCAAATTACAAACAGGAAAAATGTTACCAGAATAAGAGTGAATGTAACCAGCAAAATAATGCGGCTTGCATAGCGGTTTGTAACAATCAGTTGGTCAACTTCTGCCTGTTTTAGGCCGATTTCATAATCGGTACGTAGGTTGGCCATTTCTGTTATTGTTTCAAGATTAATGATGCTATCGCTTAGGTGCATATAACGAATAAGATTCATGTAGGCATTTTGAAAATCATGATTTTCAAAATATATCTTAGCCATATTTTTATATGCATCTCTTTTTCTCTCTGCACTTTTTGCAACTCTGGCATGCTTCATGGCATCATTTGCTAGTTTTAAGGCCTTCTGATTATTTCCGGATATAATCTCATTTTGACTGTTATAAATTAGCAACGGAACAAGCGCTAAATAATCATTCAACTCAGAGAGGATACTGATCGCTTTATTGAGGTTTGCTCTGGCTGAATCTGTTCTATTCTGTTGAAAATGAATTGTTCCAATATTGCCCTGGATATACGCAAATGCATGTGGAGCAATATCAGGATCGAAATGTTGACTGGCAAGATGATAGTTGTAGAGCGCAGAATCGGGCTCTTTTAAAACAAGGTAGATATTCCCTAATTGATAGTAGCTCCCTCCAAGGAAATGATGGCTCTGATCCAGTTTTGAGTATATGTTTATGGCATCTTTAATATACCTGATGGCAGCCTCATGATTATTCGTTGTATAGAAAACTACACTCAAAGCATATTTGGCTAGTCCGGTTTCTTCAATTAAGTTATTCTCTCTGGCTATTTCAAGACTTTTGATTAAATGCGATGTGGCATCTTCGTAACTTCCCTTGTTTATGAGAGCCTGACCTTCTTCGTACCAGGAATAAAATAAGTAATAAGTATCACCTGATTTTTCTGCTATTTCCCGAAGCTGTGATGTATAATCAAAAAACGGATCTTCATAATCTGAATTTTGGATGATCTTCAGTATTAGCCGACTTTGTTCATCAATAGACAGATTTGTTTGACTGTTGAGAATTTGCAGACAACTATCTACAGCAACCCGATTTCTGCCATAACATATAAAAGTAAGGCTGAGAAACATCGCAAGAATTATGGGTTGTCTAAACATGATAGCCTGTTATTGTGTTTGACATGAGTTGGGCAAAGGTTGTTTGATGCAACCTCAAGGAAACTTGTAATATTATTACGGCATTCTCAGGGTTGGTGGTTTTGGTTCGCTTCTTATTATTTCATTAAATGCCGTTTCTTCTGCACATTTTGTTACCTCTACTTTGTACGAAATTTCTCCGTCCCCTCTATCAGCACCTTCAGCTTCCCATAAGTCAAAATCAATTTTGTGAGGTTTTGTTTTTAATATGCTAGTATCCCCTTCAATAGTTATCTGGTTGATTTCAGAAATGTCCGGACATTTGTCTAGTTTCCATATAACTCTGCTGCCGGGAGCAAGATGAGTAGTTATTGTTCTACCTGAATTATTTTGTGAATCACGATAGATTAATTCTCCCTTTTCTAGTTTTAGATAGATGATGGTTGGTTTCATAATTTAGGTTTTGATATGCTATAATTATATTTGAAACATTATTGGATGTCAATTTAGTAATTTTTTGGTACAAATGTAGCAAGCTGTTTCCATTCATATGGAAACAGCTTGCTGATTTCAATTAATGATTTACTTTGATTGTGATTATCGATTCTTAATTAAAAATTTCTTATTGACGATGGTGTTATTGTTTTGAATTGTAAGAATATATATTCCATCGGGGTAGGACGAAACATTCAAAGTTACTGAAATAGAATCTGCGAACCCTGAGTGTATAAGTTCACCGGCAATTGAGTAAATACTTACTGTAGAAGGTTTAGTTATGTTAGACACAACAATGTTTTCTGATGCTGGATTTGGGTAAATTGTAATGGTGCTTTCTTTTGTTTGAGGGATGAAGTTGGGGACGTCAATCATGCATCCAAAAGTTCTAAACGAATAAGAAAAATTTGGCATTTGATCATTTGGATCTGCCAGTCCATCCGGGTAATCACCTGTGTTGGATCCATACCAAAAGTGTCTGTCGGAGGGCCCCGTAACGGCAATGGTTGTGGTTAAGTTTATTCTGTACGCATTACCCGGAATGAGTATGACTTCCTCTGCTAAATGGAATTCGTTCCATCCATATACGAGATGCTCTTCACTAATTGATGCTGTTCCCAATACTTCATTGTTAATGTTTGTAATCTGAAGCTCCAGACCTCCTGCACTTCCGGCAGGATCAATATATAAGTCAACACGGCGTAGTTTATTCAACGTTGGTATGAATTCCTGCCATCTGGGTATGTTATGGGATAGCATAATTCCTCCTACAGGGTTGTTTTGACTTTGATCTGGTTCCACACACTCTTCGATGATTTCAGGAATATAGGTCAGAGTTAGCCTTCCATAAATGGATACCAGTCCGGAACCATTCGCTTCACCAATAAACCTTTCTGCTACAGCATAAAAGGAATTGTCTCCTCCTTGAATGTTGTAGAGCCTGGAATGGGAGAAGGAATGAGTGTTAAGTGTTCCGGCAGCAACTCTTAATGAAATATTACCTTCATTAGTGTCCCAGTCAGGACGGTCGCTGGCTGCAAGAATGATTCGGTCTCCCGGCGATATTACTGCGAATCCATCAAAGTTGGCCAGCAATTTGCCATCTGCAATGGCATCCATATCAATTTGCGATGCAATAAGCAATGCTTCACTTACGTCTGCATGGGTTAGATTAATGTCTTCATGATAAATAATCTGATGCGCATAACTATTTGGGATGAATTCGACTGTTAATGCTCCGTAAATAGTTGCAATTCCGTCTCCATCATTAAAAACTATGCTTTGTGTCCCTGTTGCATAAAATGTGTGCTCCCCTGGGTCGACATCAAACACCCTTGTATGAGAAAAACTGCTCCGTGTTACACTTTCACTGGTAGCGTGAGCCGCTACATGTCCATTATTTACTTCCCAGTCAATTCTGTCATTAGCTGCCAGCAAAATTTCATCACCATGTGATGAAATAGCAGTTCCATCAAATCGGACTTTAACCCGTCCGGATTCAGAAGCGTTTAGCGTAACTTCGGCAAATGCAACTGTCTCACTTACATCAATCAGCGTTTCGGCTATTTCCCTATTATGCAAAATTACGGGAGATGATGATGGAATGTATTTTGCAGTCAGACTTCCGTAAACAGAAACAATGCCGCTTCCTGCATTCTGCACAACACTTTGCATCACCGAGGCGTAAAATGTGTAGCTACCTTCACCCACATCATATACCATGGTATGCGAAAAACTATTCCGGTTGTTGTTTGCATCTGTTGCCTGTACCGATACATGTCCGTTATTGATTCCAAACACACCGGTATTGCTTGCAGCAAGTATTATTCGGTCACCTTCTGATGTGTTAGCTACCCCGTCAAAACGAACCACAACTTTCCCGGGTTCATCAAATTCCATAGGAATTTCAGCTACTATCTGTTCGCTACTCACATCGAGAGAAGTTTCCCGAACATTGGCCTGTTCTAGAATTATACCTCCCGCCAGGGAACTTGAAGCTATAATAAATAGCAATAGAAGAGTAAAAATTGTTTTCATAACTGATGTTTTAAGTTAATATAAAATTCAAAACAGTACCGAAATACCGAAAAAGAGTAAAAAAAAATGATCATGCGATCAATGGGGGTGTTGTTGTTATTGCAAGTTACTACAATTTAGATGTTTGAATCAATTTTAAAATGATGAACTGCTCAAATCCTTTGATTAATGGCTGATATTTATTTGTAACACGAGCCGAAAATTCAATTTGAATTCACCAGCTGCACATCGAATACAGACCAAAATTGCAAAAAATGATGTATCTGTTAAATTCAGCTTTGATGATTAATTCAATATATTTTGAAACAGTCTCAAGATGATTAATGTGTTTTAAAGGGAAACTTTGATTATATTTATAATTTGCTGGTATTCTCAAATTAGTGGTATTCAAGGAAACAGGGAAGTCTTGATTAACAGTCTTTAATTAGAAAGGCAAAACGGTAATTATATTTATAATTACCGTTTTACGGCTTCCCGGGGACGCATCCCCAGTAACACTTCAAATATATACAAATAAATTATTAAAGTCAGTTTAGCAGGAAACTATGTCTTTGCTATATTACCTATTAGGCAGTTGTGAATTGCTTTGGCTCCACCGATTTCCGCTTCGCTCCAATTCAAATTGTATCTTTGACATATTGGTAACAGCCAACATGAATAAATCTACCTCATTACCGGTGTTGTGAATTGCTTTCAAATTGTATCTTTGACATATTGGTAACAGCCTTCGATACTTTCTTCAAGTCCATTTACCTGTTGTGAATTGCTTTCAAATTGTATCTTTGACATATTGGTAACAGCTATTTCAGACTTGTCATTTGCCGGGATTGTGTTGTGAATTGCTTTCAAATTGTATCTTTGACATATTGGTAACAGCTATCCCAATTAGTAACAGATTCTAAGCCGGGTTGTGAATTGCTTTCAAATTGTATCTTTGACATATTGGTAACAGCTGACTTTATTCGGGTTCTGAGCGTCTAATGTTGTGAATTGCTTTCAAATTGTATCTTTGACATATTGGTAACAGCATTAAACCGTTTAAATGCTTTAATTATGGCGTTGTGAATTGCTTTCAAATTGTATCTTTGACATATTGGTAACAGCTTTAAATTGATATTTTGTTTTTAGAGCGCGTTGTGAATTGCTTTCAAATTGTATCTTTGACATATTGGTAACAGCTCTGCTCTGCTGATACAGTATCAGCAGGAGGTTGTGAATTGCTTTCAAATTGTATCTTTGACATATTGGTAACAGCATAGTTTTCTGTGTATAAAACACCTCCCTGTTGTGAATTGCTTTCAAATTGTATCTTTGACATATTGGTAACAGCGTCACAGAAAAATAGTTCTTATCAAAATCTGTTGTGAATTGCTTTCAAATTGTATCTTTGACATATTGGTAACAGCCTTAAAGAAGAAATCAGTGAATTTAAAACAGTTGTGAATTGCTTTCAAATTGTATCTTTGACATATTGGTAACAGCGCAGCAATATAACCGATTTGCGAGTAGGCGTTGTGAATTGCTTTCAAATTGTATCTTTGACATATTGGTAACAGCAACGTTTGACGGTAAACTCTCGTTGCCGTAGTTGTGAATTGCTTTCAAATTGTATCTTTGACATATTGGTAACAGCAAACTACGGATTATGGGAAAAGCGATTTGAGTTGTGAATTGCTTTCAAATTGTATCTTTGACATATTGGTAACAGCCCCTTCAATTTTCGCAGAACGGCAGGGCGAGTTGTGAATTGCTTTCAAATTGTATCTTTGACATATTGGTAACAGCGACTACTGGGGACGGACTGCATATTTCAGCGTTGTGAATTGCTTTCAAATTGTATCTTTGACATATTGGTAACAGCTAACAGAGGTACTGGAAACTTCTTTTGGCAGTTGTGAATTGCTTTCAAATTGTATCTTTGACATATTGGTAACAGCAGACCTCTATTCAAAGGGTTGTCATTGAGTTGTTTGTGCCAATATTTAGGATAAAAAAATGAGCTGTTGCGAAATGCAAAAAAAGTCCGGCCACCGGACTTTTTTTGTTGCATGATTTGTTGAGTCGATGACAAATTGAGCGACCTTAAATTTAAGAGCTACGTTAAAAAAGCTCCAGTTGCAGATATGGCGTCTCTTTTTTATCCGGCTCTTTTCCCATAAACAGTTCCATGTCGCCAAACTGTTTGTCGGTAATTCTTAAAATGCCAACATGTCCCTTGGGCGGCAGCATTTTTTTTACCCGTTTAATATGTACTTCTGCATTTTCGCGGCTGGGGCAGTGCCTCAAGTAGATGGAGAATTGAAACATCACGAATCCATCTTTCAACATTTTTTTTCTGAAATCGCCGGATATTTTCCGGTCTTTTTTTGTCTCTGTTGGCAAATCAAACAGTACCATTACCCACATAACTCTGAATTCATTTAATCGGTTCATGTTTCGGTAAATTTTGGATAAGCAATTCTTCTGGCGCTGCCTTCGAAACAATTAAAGAGCGATGCCGTGGTTTGAGAAGCAGCAATCATCAAAGGGCTTCGTTTGTCATTAATCATCACATCGGTTTGTGGTATGCTCAGCAGTTGCCACTTCACCTCTTTGGATAGTTGCGTATAATCAATGCCGGAATCCACAATGTTATAAACTATTTTATCCACAAACGGTCGGTACGGCTCCATGATGTCATCTGCCAGGCAATAGGCATTGTATCGGTTATGATGATGAATGCCTAAAGTTGGCATCAGTCCGCTGGAAACAAGCGAACGTGCAATAATTGCCCGCAAAATGGCATAACCGTAATTCAGAAGATTGTTAGGTGGCTCCTCTTCGCGTCCTCTTTTGAAACCATCAATGGGAAAGAAATTTGCCCAGTAGAACGCTGCTGCTCTCGCCTCATGGTTTTCACTGTCGCCGGATGTCACGCTGGATGCCCAGTGTTGCATGTTATCTGTTCTGATTCCTCTTAACCGGGACAATAGGGTGCTTTGGTTACTGATTTTACATTTAATGGTTTGTTGCCACAACTGTTTCTTTAACGGAATGGATGCTTTGATCTGTTGCTCATATCTTTCAGTCTGAACTGAATTTCCGCTAAGCGTTAACAAAAGTCCATGTGGCATGTGTGAGTTATCGCAGGTTACAACGGCACAATTGTTGGCCAAAAGCTTCTGAATCAGAGCGTGGGTAATGGTAATCTGTTTGTGATCCGTTATAACCATTCCAATGTCTTCAATGGGGATGGTGTTTTTCCCTGATTCATTATCAAGTCCCTTGGCATCGGGAAAGTTGATAACCAGCTGCTCGTTGCGGGTGCTTAAATAGACGGGATTTCCAAAGTAGAGAGTTTTTTTTATCATGGCGTTTATTGTTCATCGGATGATTTCAAGTTATCCGATGATCAATTTGCACGGAAAAACTCAAAATCAGTCGTCAATGGTTTTATATACCATTTTTAAGTTACTGCGTTCAAATAACCATAAGAAGTTATATGTTCTTATGCTGTAATTTCTGATACGCAGGAATTCGGCAAAGGGTTATAAAAGATGCTTTTAAACACAATTACAGACAATGGAATATATTTTATTCGAAGGCTCCGATTCGCCCTTGAAATCAAACGAAAGTGATTTGAAATAAGGCATCAGATAAAATTATCCGCGTAATGATAATGTGTTGATATAGGATTGTTTAGATAGAAGGGGTAGTTGTCTTTGCTAAAGTTTTGTTGCGATTTTTTCCCTTAATTTCAGAGATTATAGTTCTGGCTTTCTATAAAAAAATCAAGGGGGTTATATTGATGAGGTTGGTCGTTTATTTTGAACTGAGTGCTTCACTGCAAGTGAAGCACTCAGTATAAAATTAGCTGTCTTGAAAGTAAGGTTTTTACTGGATATTGCCTAACCTATCCACATTTAGTTTTATACATTTATCTTTTATCATTATTCCATTTATGTCTCTTTCCATTTTGTTTAACGTTGAATACTCAATTTTATTCACAATCGAATTAGCAACCTCATGTTTTATGAAGAAACATTGGCTTCCTGAAGAGCTAACCATCTTATAAATCCTTTCAGCCTGTTCTTTCGATGGATTTTTAAGATCTATTGTGCTGATATCTTCATCTTCGTCGGGTACATATACCAGATCGTTTGGCGACAGGCTGAATAGAAATTTCCCCCTGTCGTTTTTTACCGGTATCATTGGTGTTTCAGCTTGTTCCTCTTTTGAAAGCGTGGCTCTCCATTTTTGATGTTCAATGACTTCGTTTAAGGGGATGGTTTCATAATTTCTTTTTCCGTTTTCGTCTTCGTAAACAGTAAAGAAGAGGTTGGTTCCTTTTGCAGCTTCCACATATTTGTCCTTTTTATTTCCGTTTTCGCCCAGCTTGAATTTACTACCCACTTCATATACCCGAACTTTATAAATCGGGTGGTGATTTTTTCCATTATTAAAGTGCCGTATATTATTATTTAATTCTTCAAGTCCTTCAGGTGAAAAGGCCAGTTCAGAATTATTGCCTCTGCTGGTGAGGTAATTATCTAAAATCGCTTGTATCCCTTTATCGGTAATTGATTTTATCGTTTTATGATTAAATGAAGGATCAATGTTTTTACGTGTTGCAGTTAGTATCTTATCTTTTGGTACTTTTACATTGTTTAAATGAACCTTCCCGGATACGGTTTCTTTGTGCATGGGTTTTCTTACGGCCCAATTTTGACCTTCCTGCTCAACCAATTCTTTGGTCTTTTTACCGTTCTTAACTACCCATTTCTGATAGCGGTTGGTTGCTTTATTTATTATACGTTGATTAAGCTTAAAGCTAACCACCATTTTTTCTAATGAAGTTTTCGCGTCAACGGTAAAATTTGACCAGGGCTTTATGAAGTTGACGGGGACTTCTTTTTCTACACGTTCACCGTCTCTTATAAAAACTCTTTTTTCGTAATTCCTTAGTTTTCTGTTTAAATCAAATCGTTCTTTTGATTTTGCATGCTTATTACTTAATAGGTTTATGTGGTCTCTGGTTGCACATGCAATGATTAATGCGTCAACAGCATGATGTCTGTGATCTATACGTTTTTTGTTGAAACCCTTGCTATATTCGTGTGGTACAGAAGGCAACTTTTTTTGATGATTTTTACTATAGGTAGTGAAAAGTTCGCTCTTGGTAATGGCGTTCATTCTTTCGAAGCGGGGTAAAATCAACTCATTCCAAACATCGTTTAAACCCCAGTCCTGTTTTAATTGATTCGTAACTTTCCCGTTACCGGGAAGTAGATTCTTGGAATTTATGCCATCATCGTTGTTTTCTTCACGCACAATATTAGATAAAATTGAACAGATGTATTTGCTTATATAGCGGGAGTCATTCAGCTGCCTTAGAATCATCTTTTCCGGAATTTCTTCCAGAAGCAATTTGTTCCGTTTGCCCGGGCTTTTTGCATAGTGCTTATCTACAAATTCTTTATATTGCGATTCCGTGAAAACTTCAACTTCTTTTCCAAAGCCTATTGAAACCTTCTGTCCATAATGATTTTTAATAAATTCTAACCCCAGTTGATTGTCCTTAAGTTTATTTACCGCTGCTTCGCAAATAACTTTGTTCGTAAAACCATCGTCAAAGTACCGACTTTGTGGAATGACATGTTCAATCTCATATTCCGGAGTAAATAATTTGTTCAAAGGAATGATTTGTCCGGTGTACGGCGACCGGTACTTCTGTTCGAGCCAGAGTTTGTAGCGTTGTAATTCTGATTTTGTTGGTTCTGCTTTCTTGCTTATTTTCTGGATGTCGTCTTCAATTTCAATATCAGAGTTTAATACGCCATCCTCATAAATTTTTAAAATTTCCTGTTGCACGGGAGAGTATGGACGCACATTCTCAACGGAGCTGTCGTTCATCATTTCAATCAGTAAGGCTTTAATCCTTTGATTGGTGTTTTCGTTCTCAGAAACAATTGTCGTTAGTCTTTTTCGTTCTTCTGCATTGTTTTTCAAATCACGACCCAATTCAACATGAATCTCATTAAAGAAATTCTTTTCTCCGTTACCATAATGTTGCCAAATATCTCTCACTACTCTTAGCGTTTCAGTAACTACTTGTTCAACAATTGGATTGCGTAATGAGTGTTGTTTAAATTGACTGATAAATTTATCCATTTCATCCACCGAATTCCATTTTGCTACATCACCGGCTTCAGAATGCCGATCATAAACAACGTAGCCTGCAAGCCAAAGTTGTAGGCCTTGGAAATCATCTTCTTTTTCCAGTTTTATTGCTTTTTCTCGTACTTTGTCTTTTATATTTTCGTCATACTCTCCGGTAATAAATTTATTGATGCGTTCGCGGGTTCTTATGTCAATATTATCCCATTCCCAATATTTTCCTATCCGCATTAATGGCAGAAGTCTTTTTATTGCCTTTTCAGAGTAACTTCCATAATCACTTTTAAATGGAGGGAATTTTAAAAATGCTTCTACAAAAGATTCAATTTCCAGTTCATTTTTAGTTGCATAAGATTTTAATGCTTTTTCATAATCCTTTTTATCGGTGACTGAATATATGATGTGCCATAAACTAATTTCTTTCTCTTTGGTGAGAAATTCAGGGGTAATGTCATCAACTTTTTTTAATCGGCTTCTTATATCGTATCCAGTTTCGTTGCAGGGATACTTTTTTGATTCATCCTTAACAGAGTCGTAAACATAGTTCCACCTGTATTTCGCAATTTCAGAATTCAATGCTTTGCCTTTCAAACCTTCGGCACTTAAAAAGTATTTTAGAATTGTTTTATGGTCTGCTTCTTTTTGTTGCATCAGAAAATCAAACAGGTTTTCATAGTCCTCTGTTGATTTTATAAATAGATTTGTCACCTCAAAATCATCATCTTTTCGGTATATTTTTAAATTATACATCCATTGCCAAACCCTGAATTCCTGATAAAGGGGGTGGGATTTAGGAATGGCTTTGAGGTGTTTCTTTTTGGTTTCTCCGTTATGTTTGTATGTTCTATATTCTAAAGGACAATTGCTAATGGTTGATTTTTGGCTTCGCAATGGTCGTTGGTAAAAAATAATATCTTCTACAATAAGATGAACAAAATCCTTTGTTTTCAAATTAAGCTGGTGACCTTCATTGTTTCGGTAAAGTTCTCTGATTGAATCGTAGTATAGGTTTTCGTTTTTTAGTTCCGGGTGGAAATCTTTTTGCTTATTTAGAATCTGTTCTAATTCATCTTTGTAAAACTTGCGCTCAATGGTTTTAACTAAATCTCCTTTAATTTTTTGGGATGGGTCGATTAGTAAGTTTTCGTAGATATAGGAACCAACAGTTTCAGATGAATTATTGATTTCTTTTTCCGTTTTCTTTTTCAAAAGAGTCCAGTCATCTTCTTTCGGAGCCCGAAAGCTACGCTTCTCTGCACCTTCTTTATCGGTTTTAACACTACCATCATCATTTAAGTCTGTGGTTACAATAAAATCACGAGTTTTATTCTTCCAGTCATATAGAGGTGTCTTACTTGAACGACGATAAATCCAGCCGTTATTAAGATGCAATGAATACCAAACTTCACCTTTGCTATTCGGCTTTTCATCAGCTACAACATCAACCACTTTTAGCGAATAGAATTCAACCAACTTATTTTTATTTTCTTCCTCTTCTTCACCCCTCAATTGATAATACCCTCTTTTTTGGTTAAAATTCAATATTATCCAGGCAAGTTCTTCTTTTTTAATTTTTTGCGTGAGTGCTTTTTTTCTTAAATAGTAGATCGTCCAGTCGTAGGGAATTAATCTTGGCTTTCCATTTTCGTTTATTAGCAAGTCTGGTTGTTTATTACGAAAGTCTTCTACCATTTCATTAAAGGAATCAATAAAGATGAAACGATTTATGTTGAAGGCTAATTTTGGTTCCGTACCAGGGATAAACTGTCCTAGTTTTTCTTTAAAATCAATTTGTTTTGCGTAATGTTCAGGTAAAAACTTCAAAATATTTAATACACGGTGTATTCTTTCTCTACGAAGCAAGTGTCGTTCCCTTAGTCTTCTAACGCTTCTGTAGGCTGTTCTTTCTGCTGTTTGGGAAACAGAGTTCCCTTTTCCAAAGTCTCCAATAATATCCTGGCTCATTGGTATTATTCTGCTTCCTAATCCCAGTATTTTACCTTTTTTTTCTTCAAAACTTCCTTCAATCAATGCCCAGCCAATAGAATTTGTTCCTAAATCAAGACCTAAAACTTTTTTCATAACAAACAATTTTATGGTATTCTCCAAACAACTTAAAGCCATTGGAGGAATTTATTTTTTGAATTTATATTTTGATTTTGTAATATTGTTATACAATTTGAAGCAATTCACAATAAGGATTATTCCGTTGTGAAAACATTTAAGGCGGGGCAAAGCAATTTGTCTCGCTTTTGTTATTTTGCAATTTAACAATTTTATCCAAATTCCCAATTTCAGTTTAAAGGTTTGATTTCATAATATAGAACCGGGTTTCTCTTTAAGAGAAACCCGGTTTATTTTACATATTGTGGACTAAGTCCTGGTATATGATCGATGTTTTGTTCTATGAAGTATCTTACTCTTTGGATATTCCCCTGCGCGGATGAGGGAGTCTTACCCTATGGATGGTGCATACTCTTCGGTCTGGTGTCCTGAGTTTCGGACGATGTCCCGCTCTGCGGGCTATTCTCTATGGACGGTGCCCATAGTTATCTACTCTCAGGCCTTCAGCCTGAAGATGGATCATTCCCAGAAAAATTCCGGATCGTATTCTATGATGTCATATTCTTTTACAAATTCTTCTACCTCCTGCTGAAAGGTATGATAGCCGTGGTGTTCTTTTTGGTTATTAATGTATCTTTTAACGACGTCGATCTTAGAGGTGCTTACCGAAAAAGCACCATAACCAATTTGCCATTTGAATTCAGAAGTTCCGCCCTCAATGGTTTTTATCCATTTGGACGACTGTTTTTTGACCTCTTCAACAATTTTGGCTAAGGCATAATTTTTAGATAATCGAAATAGGATGTGTATGTGATCAGGGACTGAATTAATGACCAATGCCGGGCTTTGATATTCTATAAGAGTGGCCGCCATATAATCGTGCACCCTTTTCTCTATACGGGGAGTTATATATGCCTTCCTTCCTTTTGTGCTAAAAACCAGATGGATGTACATCTGTGATAGCGATTGTCCCATAATGCTCTCTTTAGAATTTATTTACATCATATCTATTCAGACCATCGGTCTGAGAGTTCATAACTACGGGCATCGCCCGTAGAAAGAGGGCATCGCCCGTAGAAGAGGGTATCAAGGCTCCGAAGCGTAAGCCATGAGCCATAGCAGAGGTATCGCCCAATAGTATCAGCCTATAAGGCTGCGAGAGGAATCAATCCCTCCTCACTCCACCTCCAAAAACTCCTTAATGGCTCCAAGCATATATTCTGTCCATCCTTCGACTATATCGTCAAAAGCTTCTTCAGGGATGTTGGTGTGAACCACATCTACCTGCACTTTTGAACCTGCCGGGAATAGTTTTATGGTGGCTATAGATGGTTCATCCTGGTCGCCAAAATACCACTCTTGTACAATTTTGCTTTCCGGCACCAGCTCTAAAAGGCGTCCTTGGATGTCGCCTTCCCACATGGAAAATTCCTGTCCGGTTTCGGTAGGCATCACAGCCGGATATCCCGACCAAAGCTCAATGGTAAACGAATTGGTGAATGCTGCATATACATCTTCCGCTTCGGCTTTAATTTTTACCCGTGTTTTGAGTTCTTTTAGCGACATGTTATTTAATTTATTTGTTCTGTTTGAACAAATATAGACAAAAGCAATGAAATTGTCAGGAAAGTAATTGTTGATGACCGGTGGAATATTCTCCCCGCCAAACTAAAAGGGGTTACCTCACACTTATAGCGAATCTTTTATGCAATAGGTTTAGAAAGGGGCAATCTAAAGTTATTCACTTCTTGTAAGAGATTCTTCCGGTTCTTCAAAGCGATAAACACCTTTTATAACAGCTTCTCGAATGGATGCTATGATTTTCTGGGTGCGCAACGTTGCGGCTGAATAGCCGTCAACTTCTAGGGAAACAACGTTCCCGGGCTCGTGCAGATCTTCCAGGTGATCGCTTAGCTTTTTTCCGACCAAATATTGTAAGGCTTCTTCATATTGAGCAATCACCGATTTGTAAGGCTCTGTTTCTGTTTCCATATAGTAGTTCTCATCTCGCCACATATGCCTGAATTCAGCCTCTTTTACAATGCCATCTTCCAAAATAAACTGAATGTTCATCTGAATGGCCCCAAGGTCGTAAAAACCTCCGCGGTATGTACCATCCGGAAGCTGATAGAGTTTTTCCGGTTGCGGAATAGGCTTGTGGTCATGCCTGTTTTCAGAAGTTTGGAGTGTTAACTTGACAATTAAAAAGATTACCAGAATCGATAAAAGTACAATGATGATGTTTTTTTGCATGGTTCTGTTTTTTTGAAGAATATTTCTGCTAAAGGGATTCTGCTGGAATGGGAAGACTAGCTGCTTCTTTTGTAGAATTAATTCTTTGTCTTTATCAGTTTAACCCGTTGAAAGGATATTTGTTTAATTAAGAATGCTTCTATAAAGAATCAGGCCGTTCCTAAAAGGAACGGCCTGAAAAATTAACTAAATCAAAATAATGAATTATTTATCGTATTCAACCGTGATGGTTTCTATGCTGCCATCAGGTAAATGGTTAAGATCAGCAACTCTGGCACTTCTCAACCAGGTTTTTCCGGAAATTTCCGAATCGTGGAAGAACAGATACCATTTCCCTTTATATTCAACAATTGAATGGTGAGTTGTCCATCCAACAACAGGATTTAAGATCACTCCCTGATAGGTAAATGGTCCATAAGGATTGTCACCTGTTGCATAGCAAATTTTGTGAGTGTCACCGGTGGAATATGAGAAATAGTATTTCCCTTTATATTTGTGCATCCATGATGCTTCAAAGAAGCGGCGATCGTTGTCTCCGGCCAATAAAGGTTTTCCGTTTTCATCAAGGATTACAAGATCTTTTGGTTCTTCGCCAAAATTGAGCATGTCATCGCTCATAACGGCCACTTTTGCACACAAAGCAGGCTCATTATCGGCAGGCTGGTGGCCACATTCTATGGCTTTGTTGTTACGGTAACGTTGTAACTGACCACCCCAAATACCACCAAAGTACATGTAGTGCTTTCCATCATCATCTTTAAATACTGCGGGATCAATGGAGTAACTTCCGTCCATTGGGGTTGGCAGTGGCTTAAATGGACCTTCAGGTTTGTCGCTGATGGCAATACCCAATCGGAATATGTCGGTTTTATCCTTTAATGGGAAATACATATAGTATTTTCCATCTTTTTCGGCAACATCACAATCCCATAATTGGCGACCTGCCCATTGAATATCATCTACATCCAGAGCTTTTCCATGGTCGGTGATCTCATCATCGATGTTTTCAAGAGAAAATACATGATAATCTTTCATGGCGAAATGCGATCCAAGATCATCTTCAGGAATCCCTGCTTCGTAGTCATGCGAAGGGTAGATGTATAATTTTCCATTAAATACATGTGCATGAGGGTCAGCAATGTACATGTCCTTTAAAAAATGCTTTCTTACCATAATTATATAGTTTTAAAATTCCTACTTGTTAAAAAGAACCACCCGGCTCAATCCGGATGGTTCGATCCCAAAATAAACGAGTCAGAAAAAATTATTGTTTTTTTGCGTTTGCCAGTTCAATAATTCTGGTAACAGCTGATTTAGGCTGATAATCTCTGTCGAATAACAATGGATAATCAGTTCTACCGCGAATTGGCCAGTTGTTTCTCCACGACTGGTTGTCGTCAACTCCCCATACTGTTACACGGGAGATGATATCCTTATTTCTCATGAACATTTCAAAAAAGTCAACATATTTGTCCATCAGTGCGGTATATGCTTCCTCAGTAAGCCCATTAGGATATGGGTTGTATTCATCAGAGATTTCATAATTTAAAGAAACTTCTGCACTATGCCTTCTTGATGGCCATGGTAAAACGGTTATGTCCAATTCTGTAACCATTACTTTAACACCCAGGCTTGCTAATTTTTGTAAAGCCTCTTCTTTCATCTCTACAGTTGGAAAATCCATAGATAAATGACCTTGCAGTCCTACTGCATCAATTTTTACGCCATTGTCAATCAGGTCTTTTACCATGTTGTAAATTCCATCTCTTTTCTCCGGACGAGATACTGAATAATCGTTATAATACAGCTCTACATCGGGATCGATTTCATGTGCAAATTCAAATGCCATTTGAACAAATTCAGGACCAATGATTCTTACCCATGGACTTTGTCTCCATGATCCATCGTCGAGAATGGTTTCATTAACAACATCCCAGCCGTGAACACGTCCTTTGTAGCGCTCTACAACTGTTTGTACATGGGTTTTCATCCTCTCAATAAGACGCTCGCGTGATACTTCATCCCCGTTTTCGTCAACAAACATCCATCTTGGAGCTTGAGAGTGCCAAACCAGGGTGTGTCCAATAATTTGCATATCGTTAGCTTCTGCAAACTCAATAAAAGCATCGGCTTCATCCCAAAAGAAGACTCCTTCTTCAGGTTGAAGGTACATCATTTTCATGCAGTTCTCTGCTACAACGGAATTGAAATGTGTTTTTACTATTTCGATGGCTTGAGGATCTTGTCCTGCAACCTGAGGTACATTTAAGGCTGTCCCTATGTAAAAGTAATCCTTTAATGCATCTTTTAATGTTGTTGCCTCTTCTTGCGCTGTGCAGCTACCCATTAGGATAATTGCGAAAGCAATTGTTGCTAGTTTCCTTAATGTTTTCATGTGTCTATTATTTGATTTTAATTTACTCCTGATGTTTCGGTAAAACGAGTCCCGAAGTTTCGGGACTCGTTCTATGATAAAAACTTTTTTAAATAAGCTAACTATCCCTCTATTTAAGATTCTCCTGTTCCAGAGTCTCTAATCCTTCTTGTCTTCTTTTTCCAAGTTCTCCTTCAAGCAATACTTCTGTTGATTTATTAATTTCATAGAAGAACAAGGCAACAAGAGCCACGAGGAAGGTAATGGCAGGATAAACACTCATGGTCATCAAAATACCATTAATGGCCTGCTCTGATTGAACGATAACAGTCCCTTCTGCCGGAGGTTGGTATCCGTAGAAAGAAAGGATGGCTGCAACCAATGAACCACCAATCGCCAATCCGGCTTTTAATCCAAACAGCATGGCAGAGAAAATGATGGCTGTGGCGCGTCGGTTATTTTTCCATTCCGACCAGTCAGCAACATCAGCAATCATAGCCCATAAAAGTGGAATGGTAAGACCATATGAGAAACCGTGAACAATTTGACAGATAAATACCCATCCAACGTTCTGAGCCGGGATGAATAAGAACAGGAACTGAGACAAAGTGGCAACAGAAAGTGCAACAATAAACAAGTCTCTTTTTCCGTATTTATCGGCAATGGGTTTTGATAAGGCAATGGCAATGATCATTAGAATAATTCCCGATCCGTTAAATATTCCAAACCCTATAGAGGCCGGATCTTCAGGAAGGGTTACAGGAGTTAATCCCATTCCAATCAGAAAACTGTTGAATCCTTCTACCACTCCAAAGAAACCAATAAATTGAAGGAATTCATTTAAGTCGTTTTGACTTAAATAATTCTCGAAGTAGTATATGTAGTTACCACCTTTTAACGCTAGCGTAATAAAGATAAAAATAGTAACAATCAACATAATTACCCAGGGCCTGTTCTTCGAAAGGTCTATCAAATCCTGCTTAACACTTGTTTTTTGCTCAGCGGGAGGAGCAATTCTTTCCTTGGTTGTAAGAAACGTAATGATAAAGCAAACAACGCCTATAAAGGCAAATATTCCCATTACATATTCAAAACCAACAGCGCGGTCCCCATCACCAACGATAAGAACTAATGGCAATAAGATTACCTGGATAATGAACTGAGCAACGGTTACCGCGGTAAAACGATAAGAGGATATACTGTTACGCTCGGACATGTTTCCGGTTAGCACTCCACTTAAAGTTGCATAAGGTAGGTTATTTGCGGTATACACTATTACCAATAAAATATAGGTAATTAAAGCATAAGCAATTCTTCCGGATGGACTGAAGTTTGGTGTTGTAAATGCCAATAATGCGATCACACCAAATGGAACAGAAGTCCACAAAATCCAAGGACGGAACTTTCCCCAACGCGTATTGGTTCGGTCAGCGATAACTCCCATAATTGGAGTAAAGAAAGCCCCTGTCATACCCCCTACAAATATGATGACTGCTGCAATGTCACCTTGTATTTTAAATACATCGGTGTAGAAATATGCCAGGAAGGTCATTAGAGTTTGAAAAATAAGATTGGCTGCAAAGTCTCCAAGACTATAACCAATTTTCTCCTTTACAGAGATCTTCTCAGTTGCGGAACTCATAAAATTTAATAATTAAGATTCGTTAGTGACTATTTTTATTTCCAATAAATGCAATACCGTTCTGTTATGGTATGTCAAATTTAATATGATTGAAACAATAATTAACGGCTTTTGTAATTATTTACTCTATAATCACAGAAATTTCCACTTTTGAGGAAGCGAAATCGTATTTTTTACTTTTTTTCAGAAATATGGAATAATATTGGAAGCTTGTTTTAATGATAAACCGGATGATGAAAAAAGCGCCAAAACACTGAAATAGAAGTGTTTTGGCGCTTTTTTGTGATGTGACGGGGTGTGCCTTAAATTATTCCCATTATTTATGGCGTTTCTTTAGTTCTTTTATTAAATCTTCAATTCTGTACCCCTTGTGTGTTAATAAAACGACTAAATGATATAGCAAATCTGCCCCTTCGTAGAGGAAATTTTCATCATCATTGGCCATGGCGCCAATGATGGTCTCAACAGCTTCTTCTCCTACTTTTTGAGTTATTTTGCGGGTTCCCTTTGTGAACAATGAGGTGGTGTATGAGCCTTCAGGCATCTCTGCCTTTCGTTTGTCAATAAAATCCTGAAGATGCTTAAGGAAATCCAGGTCACTAACCTCATTGGTCTCACTCCAGCAAGTGTCCGTGCCGGTATGACAGGTTGGGCCTACAGGATTACACTTAATCAATAATGTGTCGTTATCGCAATCAACAGCTATGGAAACCACATTTAAAAAATTGCCCGACTCTTCACCTTTTGTCCAGAGGCGTTGTTTCGACCTGCTAAAAAAAGTTGCTTTGCCCTCTTTTTTTGTTTTTTCCAGCGCTTCCTCATTCATATAGCCCAACATTAATACTTTATTGGTATTGCTGTCCTGAATAATTGCCGGAACCAAACCATCAGGTGTTTTACTAAAATCAACCTTCATTATTCTATGTTTTTATTTTTAATATTATGTCCTCCGTTGCTTCAACCATCAACCCCCAACTATAAACTATCAACCCTAAACCCCCTACCGTACCGTTATTCCCTCTTTTCTAAGATACTCCTTAAGTTGTGGTACCGAAATTTCATTGTAATGAAAGACGCTGGCAGCCAATGCTGCATCAGCTTTCCCTAATTCAAAAGCATCTTTAAAATGTTGCATATTTCCGGCTCCTCCCGATGCGATAATTGGTATGGAAAGATCATCGCTTAACTGGGCAAGGGCTTCGTTGGCAAATCCTTGTTTTACGCCATCGTGATCCATGCTTGTGAAAAGAATTTCACCGGCGCCTCTTTGCTCTGCCTCTCGTGCCCATGAGAAAAGCCTCTTCTCTGTGAAAATGCGTCCCCCGTTAACCGTTACAGCCCATTCGTTGCCGGTTTCTTCTTTTTTGGCGTCAATGGCAACAACAACAAACTGGCTGCCAAAGTTTTTTGCCATATCGTCAATCAATTGTGGATTTCTAACGGCCGATGAGTTGATGCTGATTTTATCGGCTCCTGCATTCAGCAGGGCTTCCGCATCTGACAGTTCTGAGATTCCTCCGCCAACTGTAAAGGGGATGTTGATGTGGCGTGCAATTCGATGCACCAAATCAACAAAGGTCTTACGACCCTCGTGAGATGCTGTGATATCCAGAAATACCAGTTCGTCGGCACCTTGATCGGCATAAGCGGCGGCCAGTTCTACAGGGTCGCCTACTGTTTTTAACTCCACAAACTTAATGCCTTTAACGGTCATTCCGTCTTTTATGTCCAGGCAGGGGATGATTCTTTTTGCTAACATTTTGATTCTGTTTTAAGGTTATTGGGGATGAGTAATTTATGAAATAAATTGCTCCAGTTCTTTTAAACTGATTTTGCCCTCGTATATTGCCTTGCCAAAAATTACGGCAGGTAAGCCGGCCTCTTGCAAGTCCTCTATATCTTTCATACAGCTAACACCACCACTGGCAATGAGGTATAAGTCGGGGAACTGATTTAGCACCTCTCGATATAGTCCAATGGCAGGCCCCTGAAGCATTCCGTCTTTGCTGATGTCGGTACAAATGGTTTTGGTGATTCCTTTTGATGTGTAATCTCTAAGAAAATCCATCAGTTCAAGTTCGGAAGTTTCCAACCAGCCCGAAACAGCAATTTTCCTCTCCTTTACATCCGACCCCAGTATGATTTTCTCTGCTCCGTAAATTGAAATCCAACTTTCAAACTCCTGCGGGTTTTTTACGGCGATGCTACCCCCGGTTACCATTTGCGCCCCGCTATCAAAGGCGATTTTTAAATCAGCGTTTGATTTTAATCCTCCTCCAAAATCAATCTCCAGGTTGGTTTTGGATGCAATGGTTTCCAAAACTTTGTAATTAATGATGCGACCGGCTTTTGCCCCATCTAAATCTACCAGATGAAGGCGAGATATTCCATGCGCTTCAAACTCTTTGGCAACTTCCAGAGGATGTTCGTTATATACTTTTTTTGTGTCGTAATCGCCTTTGCTCAGGCGCACACATTTCCCGTCAATGATATCAATGGCCGGTATCAGTTCAATTTTCTTCATAGTTTCAGGAAGTTTTTCAGAATTTTCTCGCCAACAGGCCCGCTTTTTTCGGGGTGAAACTGTGTAGCAAAAAAATTGTCGCGTTGCAATGCCGAGCTGTAAGGATGTATATAATTTGTGGTGGCTGCTGTGTCGCTGCCCAGAGCAACGTAATAGCTGTGAACAAAATAGACATACTTTCCTTCAAGTGAAACATCAAACAGGTCGCTTTTTAAATCTGTGATCTGATTCCATCCCATTTGCGGGATTTTCAGGTTTTGTGAATTGGGATCCGGAAGCTGAAATTTCTTTACTTTCTCATCAAAAATGCCCAGACAATTTACATCACCTTCTTCGCTGTGGCTGCCCATCAGCTGCATTCCAAGACAAATGCCCAAAACCGGTTGTGTTAAAGTTTTTATGAGATCGGCCAGCCCGGTTTCATTCAAATGTTTCATGGTTGTACTGGCTTCCCCCACACCCGGAAATATAACTTTATCCGCTTTAATGATCTTTTCCGGATCCGCTGTAATTTCTCCCTCCTGTTCCAATCGCAGCAGTGCGTTGTTAACCGAGCGGATGTTTCCGGCGTTGTATTTTATTATTACAATATTCTGTTTGGTCATGGAAGTGTTGTTTTCTATTACTGGAATACCACCGTTCTGTTTTTGTAAACCAGTGTTTTCCGTTCAATGTGAGCCATCACCGCACGCGATAGCACAATCTTCTCTATATCTCGCCCTTTTTGAATGAGTCTTTCAACCGTGTCGTGGTGACTGATGCGGCTCACATCCTGCTCGATAATGGGGCCGGCATCCAAATCGGATGTCACATAATGGCTGGTGGCTCCGATGATTTTAACTCCCCGTGCATGTGCTGCGTGATAAGGTTTTGCACCAATAAAAGCCGGCAAAAATGAGTGATGGATGTTGATGATTCTTTCAGGGTAGTGATCCACAAATTTTGGCGATAAAATTTGCATATACCTGGCCAATACCAAAAAATCCACTTCATGTTCTTTCAGTACATCCAGCGCTTTTTGTTCCTGTTGTGTTTTGGTATCAGATGTAACCGGCACGTGAACAAACGGAATTCCAAACTTGCCAACCACCTCTTCCAAATCTTTGTGGTTACTGATAATCACGGGAATTTCAACTTTCATTTCACCACTCTGATAGCGAGCCAAAATATCGTATAAACAGTGCGACATTTTTGAAACAAACAGCCCCATACGGGGTGTTTTGTCACTGAAATGAAGTTTCCACTTCATTTTGCAGGGGGTGGCAATGGCAAACTCAAAGGCAGGTTCAATTTGTTCCCTGTTAAGCTCGAATCCTTCCAGCTCCCATTCTACACGCATAAAGAAACGTTTTTCGTCGCGGTCGGTATGCTGATCCAGCGCCACAATGTTCCCATTGTTGCGATGAATGAAGTCCGTTACCCGCGCTACGATCCCCCGCTGATCCGGACAGTGTATTCTGATGATTGCGGTGGCACTGTGATTTGTACTCATTTTTTACTGATCAAACTTTATTATAATAATGATTTCAATATTTTCTAACTTTCTTGAATGCTTCGTTTAGCTTTTCATTATAGCCAAACCTATTTCCTGACTCGTTATGGCTGGAAAGGGTGGTCTAGATTAATTGAAACTGTTACTCCTTTTTTTGTTGCAATTACAAAAGTACTTATTTCAATTTTTATGATACCGCTTTTAACCAGAAAAACTGACGTAGGTCAGTTTTTCATTCTGTGTCTCTTTATTTTTTCCTTAAAAAGATATTTACCGGAACTCCTGTTAAGTTCCATTTCTTTCTGATTTTATTCTCAAGGAACCGCTTGTACGGATCCTTAACATATTGAGGTAAATTACAGAAAAAGGCAAACGATGGAGTTGTTGATGGTAGTTGTGTTATAAATTTAATCTTAATATATTTTCCTTTGTGAGACGGGGGAGGGTTGTGTTCAATCACCGGCAGCATGTAATCGTTTAGCTGCGATGTTGAGATCCGCATTTTTTTATTCTCATAAACAGCTACTGCATCTTCCAGCACCTTAAAGATTCGTTGTTTTGTTAACGCCGATGTAAATATGATGGGGTAATCTACGTAAGGAGCTGTTTTTTCCCTTATTTCAGCTTCAAAATGTTTGGTCGAATGCGTGTCTTTTTCTATTAAGTCCCATTTATTAACCACTACCACCACTCCTTTTCGGTTACGCTCAATCAGGTTAAATATCTTCTGGTCCTGTCCTTCAAAGCCTCGTGTGGCATCTACCAATAATATACATACATCGGAATTTTCAATGGCACGCACGGCTCTCATCACCGAGTAGAACTCAAGGTTCTCGTGCACCTTGTTCTTTTTTCTGATTCCGGCTGTGTCCACCAGTAAAAAATCGTGACCAAATTTGTTGTATCGTGTATGGATGCTGTCACGCGTGGTCCCTGATATGGGGGTGACAATGTTTCTGTCAACCCCGATGAAAGCATTAATAATTGAGGATTTCCCTGCATTTGGTCTGCCAACTATGGCAAATTTCGGCAAATCTTCCTCTTCTTCACTAAGGTCTGTTTTATTTGGCAGGGCTTCTACCAGTGCATCCAGCAAATCTCCTGTTCCGGAGCCGTTTATTGCGGATACAGGGTATAGCTGATCAACTCCTAAAGCGTAAAAATATGACGATTCAGGAATTCTCTCATGGGTGTCCACCTTGTTCACTACTACGAAAGCTTTTTTACCCGATTTTCGAATAATTTCGGCCACAGCCTCATCATAATCGGTGATTCCGGTGCTGACATCCACCAAAAAGAGAAGAATATCAGCCTCTTCAATGGCAATCAAAACCTGCTCACGAATGGCTTGCTCAAACTGATCTTCTGAATTGATGGCGAACCCACCTGTATCAACAATGGAAAACTCAGCGCCATTCCAATGTGATTTCCCATATATCCTGTCGCGGGTCACTCCGCTTATTTCATCTACGATGGCATGTCTCTGGCCGGTCAGACGATTAAAAAGTGTCGACTTCCCAACGTTTGGACGTCCTACTATGGCAACTATATTTCCCATTTTTTATAATTCTATATAAATTAATCTTAATAGTTCGTTAATCATTCTTTAATTGCTTAATTATCAGCTGCTTGTAAGTTTGCAGCCGTATTATTCAATCAGTTAATAATAAGGAGCTTACTGCAGCTAATATCTAAGAATCTAAAAGTCTAACGTTCTATTGTTAATCTGTCGCGAAATGATGTTTTTGAAATCCGGGTGCAACAGGAGCACGGATCTCAAATGTTTTGGATGAAATACGATGGATTAACCATCGTATCCAAACTGCTTAAGCATATTGTCCTGATCCCGCCAGTTTTTTGCAACTTTTACATAAAGTTGCAGATATACCTTCTTATCCAGAAATGTTTCGATATCCTTTCTTGCTTCTGTACCTAGTTTTTTCAGAGCTTTACCCTGATGTCCAATGATGATTCCTTTTTGCGAATCCCGGGCAACATGAATATTAGCGCTTATTTCGGTCTGTTTTTCACGTTCTTTAAATGACTCAATGCTTACCTCAACAGAGTAAGGAATCTCTTTTTGATAATAAAGCAATATTTTTTCTCGTATAATTTCAGATACGAAAAACCGTTCCGGTTTGTCCGTCAATGCATCCTTGTCAAAAAATGGGGGACATTCAGGCATCAAATCCAAAATCCTTTTAAAGAGATTATCTGCATTGAATTTATGAAGCGCAGATATTGGGAATATCTCCGCCTTTGGCAAAAGTTCTTTCCACTTATCGGCAAGGGCTTCCAGTTTTCCCTGGTCTGCAAGATCAATTTTGTTGATCGCCAACAAAACAGGAACCTTACTCTTGTTTACTTCATCAATAAAATTCTGGTTTTTCCCCGCTGTCTCAACGGTATCGGTAATGTATAATATCACATCGGCATCAACCAGAGCCGATTTGCTGAATTTCAGCATGGACTCCTGTAACTTATAATTTGGCTCCAGCACACCCGGTGTATCGGAAAATACCACCTGGTACTCCTCTTTATTAACTATACCTATTATTTTGTGTCGTGTTGTTTGTGCTTTGGAAGTAATAATACTCAGACGTTCTCCCACCATGAGGTTCATCAGTGTTGATTTACCTACATTTGGATTCCCTACAATACTAACAAAGCCGGATTTATGTGCCATAATTTTTCTCCGTTCATATTAAATTTTGAGGCCACAAAGTTACTATAATTACCCGTTATTTTATGCAATTTCCAAGAAAGTTCACCATTTCCTATTCATGATTAGTGTTGGAAGTCAGGTGTTTTACATTTTTTAATATAAAATGATTGCGAAAAGGTTTGGAATATAACCTTTCTTCTTCTACTTTTGCACCCGCTTTTGATAATAACGAAAGCCACAAACCAAATGAGGTTGTGAAAAGATGATTATTGAAAAACACAGTCCCGATTTATTTGAAAAATTATTTTGAAAATTAATTTGGAGATTAAGTGAAAAATTTGTTATCTTTGCAACCTCTTTCGCCAAAAAATGTTTGGCGAATTTGTTTTGAAAAGAAAACGTTCTTTGACAATATTGATGCAATACCAAAAGATCTAAGGTTAGACAAAAATTTAATTTAGCAAGATCCTTGAGTCAATTTTTTTTGAGATATGTCAGGAAATTAGGCTATGAAAGTAGCCACCAACTTTTTTATACAACGAAGAGTTTGATCCTGGCTCAGGATGAACGCTAG